>NZ_CP104264.1:0-2400000 GCF_025244845.1 Arthrobacter sp. zg-Y1171
AGGACTACTCAACGTTAGGTGAGACGGGGGCACCAGTCAAACCGGGCTCAGCCCCGGAGTAATCCACAGCCCGCAACGGACTGTGGATACCCTGTGGATAGTCCGCACATCCGGTTGTGCACCCAGATTTTTCAACAGCTGTGGACAACTGCTGTGGGTATCCTGCGTCCATAGGTCCTGTGAGAGAGCCAACAGGCCCTTGTGCAGGCGGATTTCCAGCTACCACCAAGGGAAATCATCCTCTAGGCTTGGCGACGGGTACTTTATCCACTATCTGTGCATAACTCTGTGGATGAAGTGCCGGGATCCCCACCGGGATCCCGAGTTTTCTTAGACAGCCGCAGGGCGTCATGAGAGGTTTTTGTGGGTACGGACGAAATCAACGATGTTGGCAGCTCTTGGCGCAAGGTCATTCGGACTCTGGAGACCGATGACAGGGTCACTCCCCGACAGCGTGGATTCGTGGTGCTTGCGCAGGCCCAGGGCCTGATCGGCACGACCCTTCTGGTAGCCGTTCCCAACGAACTGACCCGTGAAGTGCTGCAGACGCAGCTGAAGAACATCCTCGATGAAGTCCTGCGCGGCGTTTTCCAGGCCGATATCCAGTGTGCGTTCGTCATCGACTCGGACCTCACTCCCGTGGCTGAAGCCGAACCGGAACCCGAAGAGCAGCCGGCGGCCCCCAGCCCCGTACCCTCCGGCGAAAGCGGTGCTCCTTCCCCGACGCCGCCGAGCACCAGCCAGGAATTCGGCCGCCTCAACCCCAAGTACGTCTTCGAGACCTTCGTTATCGGTTCGTCCAACCGGTTTGCCCATGCAGCGGCGGTAGCCGTGGCCGAAGCGCCGGCGAAGGCCTACAACCCCTTGTTCATCTATGGGGACTCCGGGTTGGGCAAGACCCACCTCCTTCACGCCATCGGGCATTATGCACGTCACTTGTACACCGGGATCCGCGTCCGCTACGTGAATTCGGAAGAGTTCACGAACGACTTCATCAACTCCATCCGCTATGACGAAGGCGCCAGCTTCAAACAGCTGTACCGCAACGTGGACATCCTGCTGATTGATGACATTCAGTTCCTGGCCAACAAGGACGCCACCCAGGAAGAGTTCTTCCACACCTTCAATGCCCTCCACAATCACAACAAGCAGGTTGTGATCACCTCCGACCTGCCGCCCAAGCAGCTTTCCGGTTTCGAGGAACGGATGCGGTCGCGGTTTGAGTGGGGCCTGTTGACGGATGTGCAGCCGCCGGAACTTGAAACTCGTATCGCCATCCTGCGGAAGAAGGCCATCGGCGACAGCCTGAGCGCTCCGGATGACGTCCTGGAATACATCGCGTCCAAGATCTCCACCAACATCCGGGAGCTTGAAGGCGCACTGATCCGCGTGACGGCCTTCGCCAGCCTGAACCGGCAGCAGGTAGACGTGGGCCTGGCCGAAATTGTCCTTAAGGACCTGATTACCGACGACGGCGCCCAGGAGATCACTGCCGCATCCATCCTTGGGCAGACGGCAGCCTATTTCCAGATCAGCCTTGAGGAACTCTGCAGCAAGTCCCGGACCCGGACCCTGGTCACCGCACGGCAGATCGCCATGTACCTGTGCCGCGAGCTGACCGATATGTCCCTGCCGAAGATCGGCCAGGAACTTGGCGGCCGCGACCACACCACTGTGATCCACGCGGACCGGAAAATCCGCGAGCTGATGGCCGAACGCCGGGCCATCTACAACCAGGTCACCGAACTGACCAACAGGATCAAACAGCAGCAGCGCGAGGCCTGAGCCAGTAGGACGGCAGGGCCCCGCAGGGGCCCAAAATTAACATTTGTGGACAAGGGTGTGGATAACCCGGTGGACAACCCGTGGTTACGCACACTTCCCTGTGGATACGCGGAATCCTAAAAAAGTTTCCAACAGGCCCGGACTCGGACGCTGCAGCGAGTCCACAGGTTATCAACAGGCTTAAACAGCCGGGACGCCCCGGTGCGGGGGGTTATCCACAGTATCCACAGGAGTTATTAACACTACGGATCTTAAGAAATTCGGTTCCACCAAATAACAACTATGCTTCCGGCACACTCCAAACCCTCCGAGATGAACACCAAAAAAACCTCTCTGACGAGAGGGGTCGCCACTCGCACGGTCCCCATCCGTTCCCCTGGCCGGACAGAACCCGGTGCAGCACACCGGCGGACGGGGCTAAGCTGTCACAGAGTATGGTTGTCATTCGCATGTAAACGAGTACGGTCCGTCCATGGCTACATCCTTGGGATCTGCACGGACTGGACCGGTCCACGGATGCTTCCGCGATTTACACACAGCTCAAGACGAGTTCAAGACAAGATCAGTTGTACTGAGAAGTACGTTGCGAAAGGCGGCACCCTTCAGTGAAGTTTCGAGTTGAGCGGGATGTCCTGGCCGAGGCCGTCACGTGGACAGCACGTTCCCTGTCCCCGCGCCCGCCGGTTCCGGTCCTTTCGGGGCTGCTTATCAAGGCTGAAAACGGTTCGCTGAGTCTTGCCAGCTTCGATTACGAGATTTCCGCGCGGCTCCAGATTCCCGCCGATGTGAGCGAAGAAGGAACCATCCTGGTCTCCGGCCGCCTGTTGGCCGAGATCTGCCGCAGCCTTCCGTCTGCTCCGGTGGAAGTGGAGACTGACGGGGCCAAGGTCACGCTGACCTGCCGCAACAGCCGGTTCAACCTGGCAACCATGCCTGAAGCCGAATACCCGGAACTGCCGGCACTGCCCGAGGTGAGCGGCGTCGTCGACGGCGATGCCTTCGCCCAAGCCGTCTCCCAGGTCATCATTGCCGCCAGCCGCGATGACACCCTGCCAATCCTCACCGGTGTACGCATGGAAATCGAAGATGACCTCATCACCTTCCTGGCAACCGACCGGTACCGCCTGGCCCTGCGCGAATTGTCCTGGAAGCCCGCAACTCCGGGGATTTCCACCAGTGCACTGGTGAAAGCCAAGACGCTCAACGAGGTGGCCAAGACCCTTGGCGGGGCAGGCGACCTCAACATCGCCCTGTCGGATGACAGCGAACTCATTGGTTTTGAAAGCGGCGGACGGCGCACCACGTCGCTTCTGGTTGACGGCGATTACCCCAAAATCCGTTCCCTGTTCCCCGAAAACACGCCGATTCACGCCACTGTAGAGACCTCCGCACTGGTCGAAGCCGTACGCCGTGTGTCCCTGGTTGCCGAACGCAACACCCCTGTCCGCCTTGCCTTCACGGACGGTCAGCTCTCCCTGGATGCCGGCACCGGCGAAGACGCCCAGGCATCGGAAGCACTGGAAGCGGCACTCGTAGGCGACGACATCACGGTTGCCTTCAACCCGCATTACCTAAGCGAAGGCCTGGGCGCGTTCCCGAGCAAGTACGTCCGCTTCTCCTTCACGACGCCGCCCAAACCGGCCGTGATTTCGGCCCAGGAAGAGCTCAACGGGGACGACCAGGCAGATTACCGTTACCTGCTGATGCCGGTTCGCCTGCCGAACCAGTAGGACGCCGCCGCCTGGCCGCCGGACCAGCTGCATTGCGATCCGGCAGCGGCGGAGGACGGCGCAAAAATTCGTCGTAACAATGCCGATGTAACACAATTTGACAAAGGCATGTCGAGCGGCGGCGGATCCGCTGCCGGAAGGGTCGGCGGCAGGCTCGACGGACAGGAAAGGACCAGGAACCCATGTACGTTGACCACCTGTCCCTTACCGGTTACCGCAGCTATCCGCAGCTGGACATCCGGCTCGAGCCGGGCGTCACGGTGTTTGTCGGCCCCAACGGCACGGGTAAAACCAATATTGTCGAGGCAATCGGCTATCTGGCCACACTGTCTTCACACCGGGTAAGCACTGATGCCCCCTTGGTGAATTTCGACGCCGACCAGGCGCTGATCAGGGGCCGTCTGGTGCGCGGTTCCCAGGCCACCGGCGTGGAGCTGGAACTGAACCCCGGCCGCGGCAACCGGGCCCGCATCAACCGGGCCAACCCGGTCCGGGCCCGGGACATCCTGGGCTTGTGCCGGACGGTGCTCTTCGCACCTGAAGACCTGGCGCTGGTCAAGGGTGATCCCGGCAGCCGCCGGCGTTTCCTGGATGAGTTGATTGTTTCCCTGGTACCGCGCCATGCGGCAACCCGCTCGGACTATGACCGCGTGCTGAAGCAGCGGAACGCCCTGCTGAAATCAGCACGGGCCGCAGGTCGCTTCACCTCTGCCCACGAGGCAACACTGGACGTCTGGGACCAGCACATGGCTGTAGCCGGCGCCGAGCTTGTGGCCGCTCGGCTCGAGGCGCTCCAACGCCTGCAGCCGCACCTGCAGGCGGCATATCGAGACCTTACCGACGGTTCAAAGGCTGCCAGGGCGGTCTATCGGTCCACACTGCAGGGAACCGTCAACGACGACGGCGCCGTGGAGGGTTCCCAGGATCCGGACGAGTTGTATTCCTTGACGGTGCCGGAACTCACCGTGCGGTTCCTGCAGGCATTTGCCGCCAACCGCCGGCGCGAGCTGGACCGCGGGATTTCCCTGGTGGGTCCGCACCGGGACGAACTGGAGCTGGTCCTCGGAAAGGCGCCCGCCAAGGGGTACGCCTCCCACGGGGAAACCTGGTCCTTCGCACTGTCCCTTCGCCTGGGGTCGTACTACCTGCTGACCAGCGACGATCCCACCCCCGGTGCCGGGCCGATCCTGATCCTGGACGACGTGTTTGCGGAGCTGGATGTGCAGCGCCGGCAGCGGCTCGCCGGAATTGTCGCTGGAGCCGAGCAGGTGCTGGTGACTGCGGCTGTTGGTGACGACATTCCGGAATCACTGGCAGGACGGGTCATCAACGTCATCCCGGGAGGCGTCAGTGTGCCCGTCTCCTGATCCCGTTCCCCCCGGCGAGGATCCCGGGGAACGGCCCGATGCGGCGCGGGAGCAATTGAACCGCATGCGCCAGGCAGCCCTTGCCCGCGGGAATCAACGCACCCCGGCCACCCGTCGCAAGACCGGCCGAGGCAGGCAGGCGCCCTTTGTTCCCGGAGAGTATGTCGGGCGGGATCCGCAGGGCCTGGGCAATGTCTTCACCCGGTTCGTGAATGAACGCGGCTGGAACTCTCCCGTCGCCGTCGGATCGGTGATTTCCCGCTGGGAGGAGCTGGTGGGAAGCGAGGTCAGCGCCCACTGCAAGCCGGAGTCGTTCCAGGACACCACGGTGCAGGTTCGGTGTGACTCGACGGCCTGGGCCACCCAGCTCCGGCTCCTCAGGGACACCCTGATTGCCCGGTTCGACGCTGAACTCGGTTCCGGCGTCGTCACCAAGATCGAGGTCATCGGTCCGGCGGCGCCCAACTGGCGCAAGGGCCTGCGCAGCGTCAAGGGGCGGGGCCCCCGGGATACCTACGGGTAAGCCGGACAGCCTGGCATCCGGAGCCTCGGTGCGGCAGGGACCGAAAATCCCGCCCGTACAGGAGCCGGTTAGGGGCCGGAGAACCCCCTTGCTGGTATCCGCCCCTATCCGGGCGGCTCCAATTCGCTTCAAAGCATCATTAGTGGCCTGCCAGAGGGTGTTTTGGACAGGTTTGCCCCTTGCGGCGCGGTAGAATTGAGAGTGGAGATGCCTGTCCGCTGGGGAGGCTTCAATTCTGACGAACACAAGAGGAGTCGACAGCACCTGTGGCTAACGACAATGAGATGGACAACTCAGAGGTAACACCAGAGGACCACGCAGTGCCGGAAAAGGCCACCCCCGTGGAATACGGCGCGAATGAAATCACGGTTCTGGAAGGCCTTGAGGCAGTCCGAAAGCGCCCGGGCATGTACATCGGTTCCACGGGCCCCCGCGGCCTGCACCACCTGGTGTACGAAGTGGTCGATAACTCCGTCGATGAGGCTCTGGCCGGCTACTGCGACCACATCGAGGTGGTCCTGCAGGCCGACGGCGGCGTGCGCGTCACGGACAACGGCCGCGGCATTCCCGTGGACATGCACCCCACCGAAGGCATCCCCACCGTCCAGGTTGTTATGACCATCCTGCACGCCGGCGGCAAGTTCGGCGGCGGCGGTTACGCAGTGTCCGGCGGCCTTCACGGCGTTGGTATCTCCGTGGTCAATGCGCTCTCTGAACGGGTGGAAACTGAAGTACGCCGGCAGGGGTTTGTCTGGAAGCAGAGCTTCGCGAACGGCGGCCACCCCGTCGGCGAACTGCGCCAGGGCGAAGAAACCAGCGAAACCGGCACTACCCAGACGTTCTACCCGGATCCGGACATCTTCGAGACCACCGAGTTCGACTTCGAAACCCTGCGTGCCCGCTTCCAGCAGATGGCCTTCCTGAACAAGGGCCTGCGCATCCGGCTCACGGATGAGCGGACGCTGGAAGAGGAAACCGAGGAAATCGCCGAGGCCACTGACGAGGATGCGGCTCCGAAGCACCGCACGGTGGACTACCTCTACGCGGACGGGCTGCTGGACTACGTCAAGTACCTGAACTCCGCGAAGAAGGTCGAAGTTGTCCACGATGATGTGATCGCCTTCGAAACCGAGGACTCGGACAAGAAGATGGCCGTGGAAATGGCCATGCAGTGGACCACCGCCTACTCCGAGAGCGTCCACACCTACGCCAACACGATCAACACGCATGAGGGTGGAACGCACGAAGAAGGCTTCCGTGCCGCCATGACGTCCCTGATCAACCGGTACGCCCGCGAGAAGAACATCATCAAGGAAAAGGATGACAACCTCACCGGCGATGACATCCGCGAAGGGCTGACCGCCGTTATCTCGGTTAAGCTCGCCGAACCGCAGTTCGAAGGCCAGACGAAGACCAAGCTGGGCAACTCCGAGGTCAAGGGCTTTGTCCAGCGGGTGGTCACCGACCAGCTCGGTGACTGGCTCGAGCGCAACCCGGGCCCGGCCCGCGACGTCATCCGCAAGTCCATCCAGGCCTCCCAGGCCCGCCTCGCGGCCCGCAAGGCCCGTGAATCCACGCGCCGCAAGGGCCTGCTGGAATCCGGCGGCATGCCCGGCAAGCTGAAGGACTGCTCCTCCAAGGATCCGTCGAAGTCGGAAATCTACATTGTGGAGGGCGACTCCGCAGGCGGTTCGGCAGTCCGCGGCCGCAACCCCGAAACACAGGCCATCCTGCCGCTGCGCGGCAAGATCCTGAACGTGGAACGTGCCCGATTGGACCGCGCCCTCAGCAACGCCGAAGTCCAGGCCATGATCACCGCATTCGGTGCGGGCATCGGCGAGGACTTCGACGTCGAGAAGGCCCGGTACCACAAGATCGTGCTGATGGCCGATGCCGACGTCGACGGCCAGCACATCACCACCCTGCTGCTGACGCTGCTCTTCCGCTACATGCGTCCGTTGATTGAAAACGGCTACGTGTACCTGGCCCAGCCGCCGCTGTACCGGATCAAATGGTCCAACCACGCCCACGACTATGTCTACAGCGACCGGGAGCGGGACGAAGTCATCGCCCGCGGCCTGGCCAACAACCAGCGCCTGCCGAAGGACAACGGCATCCAGCGCTACAAGGGCCTGGGCGAGATGGACTACACCGAACTCTGGGACACCACCATGGACCCCGACCACCGCACGCTGCTGCAGGTCACCATGGATGACGCGGCGGCCGTGGACCAGGTCTTCTCCGTGCTGATGGGCGAAGACGTCGAGTCCCGCCGCAGCTTCATCCAGCAGAACGCCAAGGACGTGCGCTTCCTGGACATCTAGCGGATTCAGTGCCGGCGACTGGCTGCCGGAGAGCATGGACTTTAGCGACTTAGAAACGGAAGCAGAACTATGAGTGATGAGACTCCCGAGGTAACCGGGGAAGAGACTCCCCTCGCCGGGACCGCACTGACTGACCGGGTTGAGCAGATCGACCTGCAGACCGAGATGCAGCGCTCCTACCTTGACTACGCCATGGCGGTCATTGTGGGACGCGCCCTTCCCGATGTGCGGGACGGCTTGAAGCCCGTGCACCGCCGCGTGCTGTACGCAATGTTCGACGGCGGCTACCGCCCGGACCGCTCCTTCAACAAGTGCGCCCGCGTGGTCGGCGAGGTAATGGGCCAGTACCACCCGCATGGTGACTCGGCGATCTACGACGCCCTGGTCCGCCTGATCCAGGACTGGACCATGCGCTACCCGCTGGCCCTGGGCCAGGGCAACTTCGGTTCCCCGGGTAACGACGGCGCCGCAGCCCCCCGTTACACGGAAACCAAGATGGCTCCGCTGGCCATGGAGATGGTCCGCGACATCGACGAGGAAACCGTCGATTTCCAGGACAACTATGACGGCCGCAACCAGGAACCGACCATCCTGCCCTCCCGGTTCCCGAACCTGCTGGTCAACGGTTCCTCCGGCATTGCCGTGGGCATGGCCACCAACATCCCACCGCACAACCTGCGGGAAGTTGTCGACGGCGTCCAGTGGTACCTGCAGAACCCCGATGCCCCGAATGATGAGCTGCTCGAAGAGCTGATCCGCCGGGTCAAGGGCCCCGACTTCCCGACCGGCGCCCAGATTCTTGGGCACAAGGGCATCGAGGATGCCTACCGCACCGGCCGCGGCTCCATCACCATGCGTGCCGTGGTCAATGTCGAGGAACTCCAGGGCCGCACCTGCCTGGTGGTCACCGAGCTGCCTTACCAGGCCAACCCGGACAACCTGGCAGTCAAGATCGCCGAACTGGTCAAGGACGGCAAGATCACCGGCATCGCCGATATGCGCGACGAAACCTCCGGCCGCACCGGCCAGCGCCTGGTGATTGTGCTCAAGCGCGACGCCGTTGCCAAGGTGGTCCTGAACAACCTGTACAAGCACACCCAGCTGCAGGACAACTTCGGTGCCAACATGCTGGCCATCGTGGACGGCGTACCCCGCACCCTGAGCCTGGACGCGTTCATCCGGCACTGGGTCACCCACCAGCTCGAAGTCATTGTCCGCCGCACCCGGTACCGGCTGCGCAAGGCCGAGGAAGCCGCACACATCCTGCGCGGCCTGCTCAAGGCCCTGGACGCCCTGGACGAGGTCATTGCGCTGATCCGCCGCTCCTCCACCGTTGAGGACGCCCGGAACGGCCTGATGGGCCTGCTGGAAATCGACGAGATCCAGTCCCAGGCCATCCTGGACATGCAGCTGCGCCGCCTCGCTGCCCTGGAACGCCAGAAGATCCAGGACCAGCATGCCAAGCTCGAAGCGGAAATCGCCGAGTACAACGTCATCCTGGCCTCCGACGAGCGCCAGCGGCAGATTGTCAGCGAGGAACTGCAGGAAATCGCCGACAAGTACGGCGATGACCGGCGCACGCACATCCTCATGGGCTATGACGGCGACATGAGCATGGAAGACCTCATTCCCGAAGAGGAAATGGTGGTCACCATCACCCGCGGCGGCTACGTCAAGCGCACCCGCAGCGACAACTACCGTCAGCAGGCCCGCGGGGGCAAGGGCATCAAGGGCGCCCAGCTGCGCGGGGACGACGTCGTCGAGCACTTCTTCGTCACCACCACGCACCACTGGCTGCTGTTCTTCACCAACCTGGGCCGGGTCTACCGGGCCAAGGCCTATGAACTGACCGAAGCAGGCCGGGATGCCAAGGGCCAGCACGTGGCCAACCTCCTGGCCTTCCAGCCCGAAGAGCACATCGCCCAGGTCCTGGCGCTGCCGGACTACGACGCCGCTCCGTACCTGGTGCTTGCCACCAAGCGCGGACTGGTCAAGAAGACCCGGCTGGCGGATTACGACACCAACCGGTCCGCCGGCGTCATCGCCATCAACCTGCGCGACGGCGACGAGCTGGTCTCGGCCCAGCTGGTTTCCGAAACGGATGACCTGATGCTCGTCTCCCGCATGGGCCAGTCGCTGCGCTTCACCGCCACCGACGACGCCCTGCGCCCGATGGGACGGGCCACGTCCGGCGTTACGGGCATGAAGTTCCGGGAAGACGACGAACTCCTGGCGGCCGACGTCGTCACCGAGGATTCGTTTGTCTTCACAGTGACCGAAGGCGGCTACGCCAAGCGCACGAGCTCGGACGAATACCGTGTCCAGGGCCGCGGCGGCCTCGGCATCAAGGTTGGCAAGCTCGCTGAGGAACGCGGCCACCTGGTCGGCGCCATGGTGGTCCAGGAAGAGGACGAAGTACTGGTGGTCATGCAGGGCGGCAAGGTAGTCCGTTCCTCCGTCACCGGCGTGCCGTCCAAGGGACGAGACACGATGGGCGTTATCTTCGCAAAGCCGGACAAAAATGACCGGATCATCGCTGTTGCCCGGAACTCCGAGCGCGACCTCGCCATCGAAGAGGACGCCGAAGCAGCGGACGGAACTGCGGCGGCTCCGGCAGCGGCCGGTTCGGAACCTGTGGAGCCCGCAGGCGATGAAGTACCGTTGTCTACAGACGAAACGGCTGCGCCCGATGCACAGTCAGCACAAGATGGAGGTAGCGAGTGAGCTCGACCAACCCAAGCCCCAGGTCGTCCTCGGGCGGCGGGCCGCGGGTGAAAACCCCCGCCCGCCCCGCCCAGCGTCCTGGAGGGGGTCAGAGCACCTCGGGTAACCGCCAGCCGCTGGTGAAGCCGGCGCCCAAGGCCAAGGCCCGCAAGGCCCGGCTGCTGGTCAGCAAGATTGACCCCTGGTCCGTCCTGAAGATGGCATTCCTGCTTTCGGTGGCACTCGGCGTCGTCACCGTGGTGGCTGCCATCGTGCTGTGGACCGTACTGGACCTGACCGGGATCTTTGACCGCGTCAACACCCTGCTGGGCGAGATTGCCGGCAGCGAGTCCGGCGGTTTCGACCTCCGTGACTTTGCCTCGCTGGGACAGGTGGTTTCCTTTGCGACCATCATCGCAGTGGTGAACGTCCTGCTGCTGACGGCACTGTCGATGCTCGCGGCCGTGTTGTACAACATCGCCTCCACCCTGGTGGGCGGCATTGGCGTGACACTGACGGACGACTAGCGTTTTCCGGTTCCGGAGGAGCTCAAACAGCGCCTCCGGAACCGGAAAACCACTCGATTTGGCGCCGGGCCGAAGGTACGGTAAAGTCATATCTCGGCCCGAAGAGGTTCGGGGCGTATAGCTCAGGCGGTTAGAGCGCTTCGCTGATAACGAAGAGGTCCCAGGTTCAAGTCCTGGTACGCCCACGGAACACTTTGCAAAAGGTGGACCACAACGGCAAGGAGGATTCCGTGAAGAAGTTGCTGGCAGTAACGGCAGCTGCGGCTGCGGGAGTCTTTGCTTTCAAGAAGTGGCAGGAAACTGCCGCTGAGAAGGCCGTTTGGAAAGAATCGACCGACAAGGTCGACTAAAACCAAATAGCTTTCCGGTCATAACCTGAGGCAACAGTAGGTTATACTGGGTAAGTTCTCATTTCGGGGGCATGGCGCAATTGGTAGCGCACCTGCTTTGCAAGCAGGGGGTTCGGGGTTCGAGTCCCCGTGCCTCCACCGAATACAGAAGGTCCCCGCTCTTAGGAGCGGGGACCTTCTGCGTTTAACCGTCAGGAGTGCCCGTCTCAGCGCCGGGATCCCTCCCCGCCGCGGCGCCGGGGCAGCGCGGTTCCTGCACTAGTGTTGGCCTGTGAATATTTTCCTCGCGGTGGTAGGAGTGCTGGGCGTTTCCGCCTCCGGGCCCATTATGGCCGCTACCGCGGCTCCAGCCCTGGCCATCGCTTTCTGGCGCAATGCCATCGGCGCGGTGCTGATGGGTACACCGGCGGTGTTGGGCCGGCGTCGGGAATTCGGACAGCTCACTGCCCGGGACTACAAGTGGACCGCTATTGCCGCTGTGGCGCTGGCGCTGCACTTCGCCTGCTTCATCACGTCGCTGCAATTGACGTCTGTTGCGGCTGCCACGGCGTTGGTATGCCTGCAGGCAGGCTGGATCGCGTTGTTCAATGTGCTGAGGGGCATCCGGGTTCCGCCCGTGGTCCTCGCGGGACTCGCAGCCGCATTTGCAGGCGTGCTGGTGATTTCCGGGTTCGATCTGGGTTTGTCCCGGGAGGCCCTCATCGGCGACGTACTCGCCGTGGCCGGAGGCGCCCTGGCGGGCGTGTACACGATTGCCGGCGGGAAGGCCCGGGAATCCATGTCTACGGGCACCTATACAACCCTCTGCTACGGCGCCTGCGCGGTGCTCCTGCTGGCCCTGTGCGCAGCCTTCCGGCAGCCTATCGTCGGCTTCCCGCCGGCGGCCTGGATAGGGATCCTCGGAGTAACCGTGGTGGCTCAGATCCTGGGCCATACCGTGTTTAATCACCTGCTGGCCGTGATCAGTCCGTTGGTCGTGTCAATGATCATCCTGCTGGAGATCCCGGGAGCGGCCATCCTGGCGGCCGTCTTCCTCCACGAACAGCTTCCCGCCGGTACTTACGCGGGGCTGGCACTGATTTTGGTCGGACTGACGGTGGTTGTGGCCGGCCAGGGCAGGCTCCGCCGACGAACCGGGGCAAATGCCCGTCCGGCTCCTCCCGCCCCGCCGGCCCTGGGCGGGGACCAGCTCTAGGCGGGGGAAGCAGAGAAGGAGGGCTCCGCCTATGGCGGAGCCCTCCTTCTCTGTACTCGTCCCGGGACCGGTCCTAGCCGATGCCCGAGCCGGTTCTGCTACTTGCCGGTGTTGTTCTCCGAATGGGCGCCGGAGGGCTTTGCAGCTCCCTTGGCGTCTCCTGCGGTTTCCTTGCTGTGCTTGCCGGCATCGGAGGCCTTCTCGCCGGAACGGGCCGCAGCGCGCTCGGCTGCTTCCTTGATGCTGGCTACAGTCTCCGCGGTTTCGGACGGCGCGGGCGCAGCAGCGTCCGTGGTCTTCGCGGCGGGCTTGGCTGCCGGCGTCGGCTTGGGCACCTCAACGACGGGTGTGGCGGCCTCGGCCGGCTTAGCCGCAGCGGTGGACGAAGCACCGGTGCTGGCAGGAGCCGTTGCCGGGGTGGTAGTAGCCGGCTTGGGCGCTGCGCCGGTACCGGCGGCAGGCTTGGGGGCCGGTGTCTTCCACGGATCCTCGACCGGGCGGGAAGCGCGCCAGGCGGCCACGCCGGCCGTTACTGCCGCTGCAATGATGCCGAAGACCAGCCAGCCCTTGCCGCCGCCCTTCTGGCTCTTGCGGGCTTCCTTGGCAGCCTGCGCGGCCGCCTTCTGTGCCCGCTTCAGTGCCTTCTTGTTGCCCGTGACCTTCGCAACGGCCGTCTGCACGGGTACGTTGGCGGCCGTCAGGCTGCGCGAAACGCTGTCTGCGGCAACCCCGATGCGCGTGGACAGGGCGGGAATGTAATCATCCACAACCCGGTCCTTGGCCGTGTTCAGTGCCGGGGTGGCACGGTCCAGGGTGTTCTGGATCCGCGGAGCGGCTTCATCCACGGCGTGGCTGATGCGCGGCCCAACCTTCTCGAGCCCGCCCTGGATGCGGGGCGTGACGGTGGCTACGCCCTGGGCGATTTCATCAGCAGCGCGCTTGATGCCGTCCTGGATCTTCGGGGATGCGGTCTCGATCCCCTTTTCAATCCGCGGAACGGCCCAGCCCTTGGCTGCGTCGACCTTGGGTGTTGCCCAGTCGCGGGCAGTCACGATGCCTGCTGCAACATTGGCTTCGAGATCATGGGTGATGCGGTCCTTCTTCAAAACTACCTCCCGGGATAGTTGTCGTTTCAGCCTTAGCCTA
This sequence comes from Arthrobacter sp. zg-Y1171, assembly GCF_025244845.1. Classification (NCBI taxonomy): domain Bacteria; kingdom Bacillati; phylum Actinomycetota; class Actinomycetes; order Micrococcales; family Micrococcaceae; genus Arthrobacter; species Arthrobacter sp. zg-Y1171. Next base: position 13,651 of record NZ_CP104264.1, read on the forward strand.
CGTGTTCCTGCGGGTCTCTGCTATCAAGGGCCCTGACAGGGCGCGGTTTTCACTGTGCGCTGAACCAGGCCGTTTCCGCCCACACACGGAAGTGCCGTGGAACAATGTCCTTATGACTGCTATTCCTACAGCAAAAGCAACCATCCACACTTCCATGGGCGACATCCGTGTCAACCTGTTCGGTAACCATGCCCCCAAGACGGTCAAGAACTTCGTTGGCCTGGCCACCGGCGAAATCGAGTGGACCGATCCGGCGACCGGTGAGAAGACCACCCGTCCGCTCTACGACGGAACCATCTTCCACCGCATCATCAAGGACTTCATGATCCAGGGCGGGGACCCCCTGGGCCGCGGCACAGGCGGACCGGGCTACCAGTTCGACGACGAGATCAACCCCGATCTCGACTTCTCCGCGCCGTACAAGCTGGCGATGGCCAACGCAGGTGTCCAGATGGGCCGGGGCACCAACGGCTCGCAGTTCTTCATCACCTCTGTGCCCACCACCTGGCTGCAGGGCAAGCACACCATCTTCGGTGAGGTTGCCGACGACGAGTCACGTGCACTCGTTGACCAGCTCAACGCGGTTTCCACCGACGGACGCGACAAGCCGGCCGAAGACGTGGTTATCAACAGCATTACCGTCGAACAGCTCTAGCCTGTTCGAAGTGCCCCGGCCGAATTCTCGGCCGGGGCTTTTCGTCAATCCGGGAGTTCCAGCAATGTCATATGGTGTGCCGGCCGAGGTGCCGGCTTCTCAGGTGCCCGTGTGTCCCCGCCATCCGGACCGGGTCAGCTACATCCGCTGCCAGCGCTGCGGGCGCCCTGCCTGCCCCGAGTGCCAGCAGAACGCTGCAGTAGGCGTCCAGTGCGTGGACTGCTTCAACCAGCAGCGCAAGACCCAGCCTGCCTACCGGACTCCCTTCGGCGGGCGCGTCGCCCCGGGCGGAAAACCGGTAGTGACCATCACCATCATGGCGGTGTGTGCCGTGGCCTACGTGCTGCAGCTGCTGCTGCCGGAATTTACGCGCACTTTCTTCTACGCACCCGTGCTGACCGATTATCAGCCGTGGCGCCTGCTGACGTCAGCGTTCCTGCATTCCCAGGGCAGCCCCATCCACATTGCCTTCAATCTCTACGCCCTCTGGTTCCTGGGCCGCAGCCTGGAGCCCTTGTTCGGCCGCGTCAGGTTTGCCCTGCTGTACCTGATCTCCGCCTTGGGCGGCTCTGTGGGCGTGATGTACCTGGCGGATCCCGGGGTGGCCGTGGTGGGCGCCTCCGGTGCCGTGTTCGGCCTCTTCGGCGCCCTGTTCGTGGTGATCCGGCAGCGGCAGGGCGAGCTGCGTTCGCTGCTGATCCTGCTGGCGGTGAACCTGGTCCTTGGATTCGTGGTCCCGGGGATCGCCTGGCAGGCCCATGTGGGCGGTCTGATCACGGGTGCAGCCTGCGCGGCCATCCTGGCCTATACACCCAGGGGAAAGCACCGCACAGCCATTCAGTTTGCCGGGCTTGCGGGAGTGGTGCTGGTACTCGTGGTCGCGGGTGTGCTTTGGCAACCTCCGGCGCTGATTATCCCCGGGTAGTCCCACGGGATAAGACATCGACTTGCGTACCCGCCGTCACTGACGGCGGGCACAGATGTTTAACGCCCGCCGATCTCTGCGGCGTGTCTACCCGTTTAGCCCGGGGTGCCGGGACGAAGCCCCCGGGGAGCTCCGGGCACCCGAAAGTTATCCACAGGGATACCCACAGTGTTAATAACCTACATCGTTGTAATTTTCGTGCCCGGCCGCTGATCCACAGGGTTATCCATAGGCTGAACGGAGTTACACACATGTAATTCCACAGGTGTGGATAACCTCCTTCCCTTTATTTGCAAGGAAGTTGCCGAAGTAACCCACAGAGTTTCCCACACCTGTGGATAACTCCGTGCACAACCTGTGAACAACGTGGAAAACCGGGGATAGCGGTCGTCAGGGCAAAGAAAAAGGCTTCCCGGCGCCAAAACGGCACCGGGAAGCCCGAGGTACGAACGCCGGAACGTCAGCGCCAGCGCGTCGTCATCAGGAAGCCCACAATCGCGATGCCAAAGCCCACCAGGATGTTGCTGGCACCGAAAGCCGGCACCGGGTACTCCCCCTGGGTGATGTAGTACGTGATGATCCACAGCAGGCCGAGGATCATCAGGCCGAACATGACCGGCTTGTACCAAACAGGGTTTTCCTTGGGCACTGACGCAGTCTGTGCGGGGGTTGCGGGGCGGGAAGGCTTCTTGCGGGATTTGGACTCAGGCACGGATCCTCCTAGCGGAACCGGCTCTGCAGACGCCGGTGGTTGTAGTCATGGGCCGGGACGACCAGATCCCGAGCAGGAGAAGTCTCCTTCAATGCGCGGACCTGTTAGGGTCATCCCTATTCTGATTATCCTAGCGAATTCCGCGGCCAAGCTGTCCCGGGTTCCCTGAGGCCGTGAAATACCGGTACCAGCCAAAAGGAGAGCGTTGGCCGAGCCATCCGTTACCACCACGCAGCACCGACGTCGGCGTAGTGCTTCCCCGCGCCGTACGGGAGGAAAGGGCCGGATGGTGGTCCAGGTAGCCGGAGAGCTCCTGATCACGCTGGGAATCGTCCTGGCGCTGTTTGTCGCCTGGCAGCTCTGGTGGACCAACATTGACTCAAACCGGGCCCAGCAGGAGGCCATCGACGGGTTGTTCGAGGACTTCGACCTCCCCGCAGTTCCGCCGCCGGCTTCCTCGCCCCAGGATTACGGAGATCCGGTGGTCCTGGACCCGCCAACTGAGGAAGGCGAGACATTCGCCGTCGTCTATGTTCCCCGCTTCGGGGCGGATTATGCCGCTCCGGTGACCAGCGGTGTCGGGACGGCCGTGCTGGACCGCCTGGGGCTGGGCCACTATCCGGATACCGCGATGCCCGGGGCGGTTGGGAACTTTGCCGTTGCAGGCCATCGGCAGACCCACGGCAAGGCCCTGGATCCCATCCACACCCTCGTACCCGGAGACCACATCTACGTTCAGACGGCGGACGGTTACTACGACTACGTCTACCGCAATACCCAGATAGTGCTGCCCGACCGGGTCGATGTGATCGCAGCCGTCCCGACAGAGCCCGCAGCGATCCCCAGCGAACGGTTCCTTACCCTGACCAGCTGCAACCCGCGTTTCGGCTCCCAGGAGCGCATCATCGCCTACGCCCGGCTGGACTCCTGGCAGCCTCTGTCCGCCGGTCCCCCGCCGGCTATCGCAGACGTCGTTGCCGCCAATGCCTCCGGAGGTCGCTAAAATGTATGGATGGTTGTTTCGGCACCTTCCCGGACCGTTGTGGTTCCGGATTCTGCTCTCCGCGGTGCTGATTGCCGCGGCCGTGCTGGCCCTGATGGAGTATGTCTTCCCCTGGCTTGCCGAGACCAGCCTTCTTCCCTCACTGACGGATTCAACGATTGGCGGTTCCTAGCACCATGAGCACCCGGATCCTGGTGGTCGACAACTATGACAGCTTTGTCTATACCCTGATGGGCTACCTGCAGGAACTCGGGGCGGAGACCACGGTGATCCGCAATGATGACCTGAGTGTGGAGTCCGCGATTGAGCTGGCTGCCCGCCACAACGGAGTGCTGGTTTCCCCGGGCCCGGGCACGCCGGGCGAGGCGGGTGTGTCGGTAGACCTGATCCGCTGGTGCGGAGCTACTGCAACGCCGATGCTCGGCATCTGCCTGGGCCACCAGGCGCTGGCGGAAGCGTACGGCGGCACGGTGACGCACGCGCCTGAATTGATGCACGGGAAGACCTCGCTCGTGGAACACGGCGGCGAGGATGTGTTTGCGGGTCTGCCCAGTCCGCTGACCGCCACTCGATACCACTCGCTGGCGGCTGTCAACGACAGCATTCCCGCCGAGCTGCGGGTGACGGCGCGAACGGCCAGCGGAATCATCATGGGTCTGCAGCATGCGGCAGCACCGCTGTCCGGCGTGCAGTTCCACCCCGAGTCCGTCCTCACCGAGGGCGGCTACCGGATGCTGGGCAACTGGCTGGAGTCAGCCGGACTGACTGGAGCGGCGGCCCACGCGGCCACGCTGAGTCCGCTCATTTCGAGCTCAGCGCAGGCCGGGACTTCCGTCCGCGCCTAGCGCCGTCCCGGCGGGGTGGCGGGTGTGCTGGACAGCGAGGCTGTCGGAGCAGGCGTCGGTTCCGGAGCCGGCGCCTTGGCAACCGACAGGACCACGGAAGTTCCGGGGGCCACGTCCGTGCCGCCGGGAATACTCTGCGCGATGACCGTGCCGGGTGCCGCATCGGCGGATTCGACTTCCGTTCGTTTGGGAGTCAGGAGGAGCGCCGGATCGAGTAGTTTCTCCTGGGCCTGCTCCCAAGGCATCCCCTCGAGATTCGGAACGGTTACCCGTCCGGTGGACACCACAATGTCGACTTCGCTGTCTGCCGGGACGGTCTCGCCGATAGCAGGGTCGGTGCCGAGGACTCGTCCCGACTCCATGGTGGAGCTGTTGCCCCCGATCGTGGCCCCGCCCTTGAGGCCGAGCCCGCGAAGCTCGTCGCGGGCACCCGATTCCGTCATTCCCACCAGATCCTGCGGGATGACCATGCTGGAAGGGCCCTTGGAGATGTAGAGCGTGATGCTCTCATCCTTGACGACCTCAGCGCCACCCGCCGGAGTGGTGCGAATGGCCAGGTCCTCGGCCACGCTGTCGCTGTATTCCTCGCTGATCCGGGGTGGTTGGAAGCCCGCGCTGATAATGGCGTTCATGGCATCGGTCTGGGATTTGCCCTCGACCTGGGGTACGGCTGCCGTTACGGGTGCGGCGGGTTTGGCATTGATCATGTTCCATCCGACAAATCCGCCGACGGCGAGGACCAGGACCACAAGAATGCTGAAGACGGTGATCCAGGCCCGCCGGCGGGCCTTTTGCTGGGGGTCGCGGTCGCCGGTGGATCCGATGGGAAGGACCGGGTGGTCTTCCGTCCGGGGATGGTCATCGTCCGAAAGGAGCGATCCGCCGGCGAGCACTTTGGCCATGGCCCGTGTCCGGGGTTCGTCCTCGGGAGCAGGGGTCATGGCAACGGTGGCGGGGTCCGCCGGCCGTGCCACGGAGATCGCCTGCGTTGCAGCGGTGACGGGTCCGCCGTCGCGCGCCGAAAGCAGAGCTTCCCGGAAATCCCGGGCGGTCTGATAACGGTGGTCGCGGTCCTTGGCCAGCCCGCGCTTCAAGACGTCATCGAGGGCGGCTGGAACTTCGGGGTTCAGGCTGCTGGCCGTGACGGGCTGTTCGCGGACGTGCTGGTAGGCCACGGAGACGGGGCTTTCACCGATGAACGGAGGCCGGCCGGTAAGCAGCTCGAACAGCAGGCATGCCGTGGAGTAGAGGTCGCTGCGGGCATCCACGGTTTCACCGCGGGCCTGCTCGGGGGACAGATACTGTGCGGTACCGACTACGGCCTGGGTCTGTGTCATGGTTGCGGCTGAATCCGCCATGGCACGTGCGATGCCGAAGTCCATGACCTTTACCCCGCCGTCGGCGGTCACCATAACGTTGGCCGGCTTGATGTCGCGGTGGACGATCCCGGAACGGTGGCTGTAATCCAGGGCGGCGAGGACTCCGAGGGAATAGTCAATGGACTTCTCGATGGTGAGCTCGTCTGCCTTGAGCAGGTCGCGCAGGGTCCGGCCCGGAACGTATTCCATCACGATGTAGGGCAGCCGCACGTCGTCCCGCGGCGAGGCGGACTCCTGGTCGCCCGTGTCATATACGGACACAACGGAGGGGTGGTTCAGCCCCGCCACGGCTCGTGCCTCGCGCCGGAAGCGTGACTGGAACAGCGGATCACGGGCCAGGTCCGGCCGCAGCACCTTGATAGCCACGGTCCGGCCCAGGCGTATATCCCGCCCAAGGTAGACGTCGGCCATTCCGCCGCGTCCGATCAGTTCACCCACCTCGTACCGCCCGTTCAGGACGTTATCAGTGTTGAGGGTGGGCTGCCCTCGAAGGAATTCTGCGCTCATGGTCTGTTAGCTGCTGCCTGTAGGGCCGGTCATGCTGGCGCCGCCGGGCTGATTCAGGCTGGTACCGGTATCCGGATTGGATCCAGTCCCGGCGCCGTTCCCAGCCGCCGGGGCGGAAGGAGTCGAGGTGGGCGGAGCCGGTGCCGGAGCTGAAGGGGCGGCTTCTGCGATGTAGTAGGTGACGGAAGAGCCCCGCGCCACGGTAGCGCCTTCGGTGGGATTGACCCCCACGACGGTGCCCGGGGTGGCATCGGACTGCTGGGTGCCGCCGTTGACCGGCATCAGGCCGGCATCGACGATGCGCTGGCGTGCCGCCGCCTCAGGCTGTCCTGTCAGGGCAGGGACGGAAACAAGTTCCGGGCCCGAGGAGTAGATGATGGTCACGGCATCCCCGCGGCTCAACGTTCCGGAGGGATTGACCTCAATGACGGAACCTTCCGGGATGGTCGCGTCCGAGACCGGCAGGCGTTCCACCTGAAGGCCCAGGGCAATCAGCTCGGAGTAGACATCGTTTACGGGCCGGCCCTCGTAGGTGGCCGAATCGATGCGGATTTCGTCGGGCGTTTCGGACGGGGTTGCACTCGCTGTGGTCTTGGAAGGCGAGGGGCTGCGCGAGCTGGTGGCTGACGAACTCGCGGCGGGGGCCGGATCCTCGTCTCCCTCGGAGCCGGTGAGCACGAAGAACGCCACGACGCCGGCCAGAATGAGCACGAGCAAGGCGATCAGCGGGATCGTCCAGGGGCTGCGGCGCTTTTCCTCTTCGACGTCCCCCGGGGCGCCGTCGTCGTAATCGACATCGTCTTCGTCGGTCCAATCACGGGACGCGGCAAGCTCACCCGTGCGGGCATCGGCCACGGACGCGCCGGCGACCGTGGGCAGTGCCGACGTCGACGGTGCGGTGTCCACCACGCGGGTGGCTGACGTACCGGTGGTGGGCACCGGGGCCGTAACCGCGCCGGTGGAGGATCCGAAGAGCAGCATGCCGGGGACGGCTTCCTGCGCTGCATGGATGTCTCCGCGGCGGATGGCGGCGACAGCAAGGGCCAGCGACTCGGCGTCGGCCGGACGGTCCGCCGGGTCCTTCGCCAGCATGGACATAATCAGGGCACGCACCGGTTCCGGAATGGTTTCCGGCAGCGGCGGAGGCGTGTCGTTGACCTGTGCCAGGGCAATAGCGATTTGGGATTCACCGGAGAAGGGACGGCGGCCGGCAAGGAGTTCGTAGCCAATGACACCAAGCGCGTAGATGTCGCTGGAACCCGTCGCCTGCTGTCCGGTGGCCTGCTCCGGAGCCAGATACTGGGCAGTGCCCATGACCTGACCGGTGGCGGTCAACGGCACCTGGTCGGCCAGGCGGGCGATCCCGAAGTCGGTGATCTTGACCTTGCCGTCGGGCATGATGAGCAGGTTGCCCGGCTTCACGTCGCGGTGCACCAGGCCCTGGTTGTGGGCTACGGCAAGCGCAGTGGCGACCTGGCCGATGATGGACAGCGTCCGGTCGGGCGAGAGCACCTTGTCGCGCTCGATGATGCTGGACAGCGGCTGGCCCGGAACAAGTTCCATGACCAGGTACGCCGAACCGTCCTCTTCGCCGTAGTCGAAGACATTGGCAATGCCGGGATGGTTGAGCAGTGCGGTGTGCCGGGCCTCCGCCCGGAAACGGTTAAGGAAGCCCGGATCCCCGGTGTACTCCTCCTTGAGGATTTTGATGGCAACAATGCGGCCCAGGACAAGGTCCCGTGCCTTCCAGACCTCGCCCATACCGCCAATGGCAATACGGTCGGTCAGCTGGAACCTGCCGCCTAAGGTGATACCCGATGTAGGCCTCACTTATTCAACACCGCCTCTAGGAGTTTCTGCGCGCTTGGAGTGGTCAATTGGGCACCGGTGGCCAGGTCCACGTCTTCCATAACAACGGAAATGGCCACCTGCGGATCGTCGGCCGGCGCGAAGCCGGTGAACCAGGCATTGTCTCCCCGGCCGTCCACCTGGGCCGTGCCGGTCTTGCCGGCCACCTTGAATCCGGGGACCTGGGCAGATTTGGCCGAGCCGTTGTCTACGACGCCGACCATCCACTCGGTGAGCTGACGGGCTGTGTCGGGGCTGACGGAAGTATTCAATTCAGTGGGCTTCGGTTCATCGATCACGGACAAATCGGGAGCGCGGACGCTGCGGATCAGGTTGGGGGTCATCTGCACGCCGTCGTTGGCGATGGCTGCGGAAATCATGGCGACCTCCAGCGGGGTGGCGGTCACGCTTCCCTGTCCGATCGAGGCGAGGGCCAGTTGCGCCTCGTCCTCGTTCTCGGGGAAATGGCTGGCCACAACCTCGTTGGGGATCTGGAGGGAGGTATCGAAACCGAACTTCTTGGCCTGCGCTGCGATGTTGTCCTGTCCCAGATCCAGTGCCACCTGGGCGAAGACGGTATTGCAGGACCAGGCGAGGGCAAAGGCGAAGTCTGCCTCGGACCGGGCCGAGCAGGCGCCCGTGGTGAAGTTCGGAAGGGAGATGTTGGTTCCGGGCAGCGGGAATTCCGGCGGATTCGGGATCACGGATTCGGCGTCGTATTTTCCAGACTCCAAGGCTGCTGCCGTGTCCACGAGTTTGAAGACCGACCCGGGGGCCAGCAGGGACTGCGTGGCCGGATTCGTGTAGGGCGACAGGCCCGGCTGGGAGGTCAGGGCCTCCATGTTGGCACCCAGCACCGCAGTGTCATGGCCGGCCAGGAGATTGGTGTCATATGTGGGCTTGGAGACCATGGCGAGGATATCGCCCGTCTTCGGGTCCATCATGACGATGGATCCCTTCTGACCGTCGGGAATAAGGTCGTAGGCCAGCTGCTGGAGTTCCGGATCGATGGTCAGTTCCACCGAAGCACCCTGGCTCTGGGCACCGGAGAAGAGCTGGACCAGCTTGTCGTTGAACTGTTGGGAGCTGTTGCCGGACAGCTCGTCGTTCATGGTCATTTCCAGCTGCGTGGTGTTGTTCAGGTTGAAATACCCGGTCAGATGCGAATACAGCTCCGGGCTGTTGTAGACCCGCTGGTAATTGAACTGGTCGTCCGAGGGAACGGACTCGGCGATCGCCTTGCCGTCCACAAGGATGGAGCCGCGGGGTTCGCCGAAATCACGGTAAAGGGCCCGATTGTTGTTCGGGTTGGTGTTGAGCTTCTCAGCGGCGAAGAACTGCACGTAGGTCAGCGAACCGAGAATGAGCACGAACATTGCCAGGGCCACTACCCAGCTGTTACGGATAGCCTGGTTCATTCGTCTCCTCCCTTAGGGGAACGCCGGGTACGGGCAGGAGCGCCGGACCGGGAATCGGACATGGCGGGGACCATATCGGTGGCCAGCGGGCCGGTAGGCGTGGGCCGGCGGGCAGCGTCGGAAATCATGAGCAGGAGCGCCACGATGATCCAGTTGGCCAGCAACGATGATCCGCCTGCCGACATGAACGGGGTGGTCAATCCGGTCAACGGGATCAGGCGCGTAACGCCTCCGATCACCACGAAGCACTGCAAGGCAATGATGAAGGACAACCCGCATGCCAGGAGCTTCCCGAAACCGTCCTTGGTACCCAGGGCGGCACGGAATCCGCGGGATACCAGCAGCACAAACATCAGCACGATCGCGAAGATGCCGATCAGGCCCAGTTCCTCGCCGAGGGCGGCAATAATCATATCGCTGTTCGCAAAGGTCACCAGATCCGGGCGGCCCTGTCCCAAACCGGTACCGACAAGCCCACCGCTGGCCAGGCCGAAGAGCCCTTGCACTACCTGGTAGCTGCCGCCGGCCCCGTTGTAGACCTCGGGATCAAAGGCGTTCAGCCAGCCGTGGATGCGGGCCTGCAGGTGGCTGAACAATTGGAGGGCGACGAATCCGCCCGCCGCGAGCAGGCCCACGCCGATCAGTACCCAGCTCACGCGGCTGGTGGCGACGTAGATCATGGCCATGAACAGGCCGAAGAAGAGGATGGACGAGCCGAGGTCCCGCTGGAAGACCAGCACGCCGATGCTGACGAGCCAGGCCACGAGCATGGGGCCCAGGTCCCGCATGCGCGGGAACTGCAGCGGCCCGACCTTCCGTCCCGCGAGCAGGATGAGGTCACGGTTGGTGGATAGATACCCGGCGAAGAATATGGCCAGGGTGATCTTGGCGATCTCGCCGGGCTGGAAGGTTCCGATGCCAACGTTGATCCAGATCCGGGCGCCGTTGATCTCGCGGCCCACGGGTGCCGGCATCAGCGGAAGGAGCAACAGAATCGCGCTGACGATCAACGAGATATAGGTGTAGCGGCGCAGGATCCGGTGGTCCTTGATGATGAACAGCACGGCGATTCCGGCCGCCACGGCCACTGTGCTCCACAACAGCTGCCGGTCAGCTGCATCATCGCCGTTGGTGATATCCAGGCGGTGGATCATGGCCAGCCCGATGCCGTTAAGGGCAGTCACAATGGGAAGTATTACCGGATCGGCATATTTGGCACGGAAGCGCAGCACGAGGTGGAAGATGATTACCAGGGCCATGAGCGTCCCGCCCTGGACCCAGAAATCGGAGTCGAAGGCACGGTCTTCGTCGAGGCCGACAATCATGTTGGCTCCCACTCCGACCAGGAGCGCAACGAGGAGGAGGAGGGCTTCGATGTTCCGGCGCGGTTTAGGCACGGTGAGGACATCCGACATTACTGCTCACCTCCGCAGGCACTGTTCTGGTCGGTTTCGGGCGCAGCAGTCGCACCCGGTGAAGGCGCAGCAGTCGGGGAATCGGTGTTTACCGGCGGACACAGGACCGCCTTGGCGGTGTCCCGCAACTCGCTGACTATCTCGCCGGCATGCTCAAGATCCCGGGCAGGAAGGGTGTCCTCCACCCGGTTCCGGTGATATTCGGAGAGGCTGTCCACCGGAATGTCGGAGACGTCGGTGACATGCGAGAGCTGGATAGGTCCGATGGTCTGGGAGACACCGTTGTAGATGGCGACCCGGTTTTCATAGGAGCCCACGTAGTAGCGGGTCTGCGTCCAGGTGTAGCCGAGCCACACGACGACGGCGAGCAGCAGCGCAACCACGGTCAGGAATGCCGGCAGCAGCCAGCGCTTCCAACCGGTACGGGGCGAATCCCCGGTCTCCTGCTCTCCCTGCTGCTCGGATTCCGCCTTGTGGGTCAGCATGCGGGCAGCGCGCCGCTCGGCGGACCGCTTCGTGACGATCGGAATTTCACCGGTCTCGGTGGCAAGGGAAGCCGCGCCGACCAATACGTGCGGCCGGGAGGCCAGATCCTGGCGGATCAGCTGGGCGCGTTCGCGCTCACTTTCGGCGTCGTCGGCGTCGTCGCGGGCAGCGGTATTATCCGTGCGGTGTCCAGACTCGTCCTCGGTCACGGGCGGCGCCGCGGCTACCGCAGCCGTCGGACGGTACGCATTGTCCCGGGAGGTCAATTCGGAGAGCGGAGCGGTTGCCGGTGCGGAGCCGGCGTCGGGGTCCTCGTCTATTTCGATGACTGCCACTGTCACGTTGTCCGGAGAACCGCCGGCCAGGGTGAGTTCAACCAGGGTGTCCACGCACTCCTGCAGGTCTGAGGTGCTGCGGAGAACGCCCTCGATATCGGAGTCGCGCAGGACGGCAGTAAGGCCGTCCGAACACAGCAGCCAGCGTTCGCCGGGCTCGACGTCGAAAGTGGCCAGGTCCAGTTCGGGGCTGGCATCAACGTCACCGAGCACGCGCATGAGGACGTTCTTATGCGGATGTACTTCGGCTTCTTCGGGTTGCAGGCGCCCTTCATCGATAAGCCGCTGCACGAAGGTGTGGTCGATGCTGATCTGTTCGAACCGGCCGTCTTTGAGCCGGTAGGCGCGGGAGTCGCCGATATGCGCAAGTGCCAGGCGCTGCTCATGCAGCAGCAGCGCAGTGACGGTGGTTCCCATGCCGGAGAGCTGGGGGCTGGTGGTCACCAACTCGGACAGAAGCGAATTCGCCGCTTGGATTTCATCGGCAAGGACGGTCAGGGGTTCATCCTCGTGGACACTGCTGTCCAAGTGGACCAGATCGAGCACGGTGGAGGCCGAGGCGACGTTGCCGCCTGCATGGCCGCCCATGCCGTCGGCGACGACGGCGAGGTAGCGGCCGACGTAGGCGGAATCGTCATTCTTGAAACGAACCATTCCAACGTCGGACCGTGCTGCATATCTGAGGACCAGGGCCACTGTCAGGGCCTCAATTCGATGACCGTCTTACCGATGCGAATCGGCACACCGGGTTCGACGGGCAACGCCCGGGTAAGTTGGCTTCCGCCGAGATAGGTTCCGTTGGTTGAACCAAGGTCCTCAACGAACCAGCGGCTGCCCTGGGGGAAGAGGCGGGCATGGCGGCCGGAGGCGTAGTCGTCCTCCAGGACGAGGGTTGCTTCCTGTGCCCTTCCAAGCAGGATGGGGCTGGCGGCAAGGTCGAGTGTGGTGCCGCGCAGCGGGCCTTCCGTCACTACGAGTTCCCTGGGCGTGACCTTGCCGGGGGCCGGCGCACGCTGTTCAAGGTTCGGGTCTTTACGGATCTGGCGGGCCGTCGGGGTCCCGGTCCGGTTGCGGCTGCCCACGGCGAGGTCGCGCCGGATGGCGCCGACTACGCTGACCACCATGATCCACAGCAGGATCAGGAAGCCGTAGCGCAGGAGTGTTTCAGTTAATTCGCTGAGCACTAACGTCCCCCGGTCCGGACAGGCAGCAGCCGAAAGACGATTCGGGTGCGTCCCATGGTGATTGTGGATCCGTCGGTAAGCACTGCTTCACCTTGAACTTTCTGGCCGTTGACGAAGCTGCCGTTGGTGGACCCCAGGTCGATTGCACGGCTGGCACCGTTCTCGGTACGGATCTCCAGATGGCGGCGCGAAACACCGGTGTCGTCCACGAGGATGTCGGCTTCGGAGGAGCGCCCCAGAACCACTGAGGGGGCGTTGAGGGTGTAGCGCTGGCCGTCAACGTCCAGGACGGGCTGCATACGAGCCGATGGTCCCTGCCGGGGTGCAGGAGGAGAGGGCATCCGGGCTTGGGCCGAGGGGGACTTTTCAGTGGATGAATCCACTTCAAGTACCCCTGCCTTAAGGGAGGAATCGCGGGTAAACGAAACCCGTACCGGGCCCTGAAGTGTGTAGGACTGGCTGCGTGCGTGCTTAATAACCACGTCGCAGAGCTCTTCAGCCAGGGGTGCGCCCCACTTCTGTGCCTGGGTGAAGTCCGAGGTGGATAGCCGCACAGTAAAGACATTCGGTGCCAGGGTCCGGCCCTGGCCCAGGACCATGGAATGCTGATCCAGTTCCTTGCGGAGTGCGATGGCAAGCTCCAGCGGTTCAACACGGCCGGACGAACCGGACGCGAAAGCACCACGAACAATCTTTTCGATGCCGCGTTCGACATTGTCGAGTATGCCCAAGTTCGTCTCCTTCCGTGTCCTGTCCAGTGAATTGCCTCGTCTGCAGTACCTGCCCGGGCACCGGGGTGCGGGCGGAATCATCCGCCGGGACTGGTTCGGGACCGGTTCCGGCGGGCACAGGTACATACGTCCACTTCGATAGTACTGGTGACGGCAGATAATTGTCTTACCGCCGTCCCGGCGCCCCGCGTTCCGGCGCGGCCGATGTGCCAAGCCGGTTGCCGCTTCACACCGGTCCCCTGAGTGGCCGGGGGAACAGCCGTCGATTCCTTGCAACAGCGCGGTTTTCAGGTTGCCTCGGCGGCCGTTTAGGTGTTTGGCCAAAATGCCGGTATGCTTGATTCTGCTGTTCCCGAGGAAACGCAACGAATGATCACAGACAGGATCCGCTTGGATCGTGTGAGATTGTCCGCACAGCGTTGCCGCGGGAAACCATTTATGCGCGAGTGGCGGAACGGCAGACGCGCTGGCTTCAGGTGCCAGTGTCCGAAAGGGCGTGGGGGTTCAAATCCCCCCTCGCGCACATAGAAAAGAATGACCCCGGCCAAACGGCCGGGGTCATTCTTTTTTGCGTCCCGGGTGGTCATCCCCCGGAGCAGGGGAGACGGACAAAGGGAGGGGCCGCGCAGCAGCTGCGCAGCCCCTCCCTTATGTGCGTATTGCGAATCCGGCGAGCCGAAGCTCCTAGGCGCGTTCCGCCTTCTTGGCTTCGGCTTCCTTTACCCGCTGGGCTTCCGCACGGACGGCAGCAAAGCTCGCACGTTCCTCAACCAGCCAGGCCGGAGGCTCGGCAAGCAGTGCCTTGATTTCCTCGGTGGTCAGGGCCTCGGTCACGCCGGCGCGGGTCAAACCGCCGATCGAGACGTTGAGCTTCTGCGCCACGACGGGTCGCGGATGCGGGCCGGTGCGGCGCAGCTCGGTGAGCCACTCAGGCGGATTGGACTGCAGTTCGTCGAATTGGGCCCGCGAAATAGGACCGTCCTGGAAATCCTGCGGCGCTGCGGGCAGATAGATGCCCAGCTTCTTGGCTGCCGTGGCAGGCTTCATGGATTGGGGAGATTTCTCGGTGGTCATATTCCAAGGGTATCCGCCCGCCGCGCCACCTCCCGGTGGGCTAAGGTGTTTTGATGCCCACAGACACATCAGCATCCCTGCAGGGGGCGACGTCGCGGCCGCTGACCGTGGCCTATGTACCGGGCGTGACGCCGGGCAAATGGATCACCCGCTGGCGTGAACGGCAGGACCAGGAACTGAGGACGTTCCAGTGTGAGGAGCCCGCAGCGCTGGAGGAACTTGCCTCCAACCGGGCGGACCTGGCGTTTATCCGTATTCCCGCCGAAGGCTTCGCGCGCCCGGACGGTGTGAACGTGATTCCGCTGTACGAAGAGCAGCCGGTGGCCGCTGCCTCAAAGGAGCACCCGCTGGCGGCCTTCGACGCCGTCGACCTCGCCGATCTCGACGGCGAGACGATCCTGGACATTGACGAGATGGGCGGGGCCGCCGTCGCCCTCGAGGTGGCTGCCGCCGGCAGCGGTGTTGTGATCCTCCCCATGTCCGTAGCCCGCCTGCACTCCCGGAAGGACGTTGCAGCGCGGCCCGTGAACGGTGTTCCGGCAACACGGATCGGAATTGCCTGGTTGCAGGACCGGGACGAGCCGGACATCGAAGAGTTCATCGGGGTGGTGCGGGGACGGACCGCGAACAGCTCCCGCCAGCCCTCCATCCAGGCTGAACAGAAGTCCTCGGCCAAGAAGCGGACCAAGGAGCGCCAGGCCCGGAGCGCAGCCAAGCCCGCGGCAAAGTCCGGCGGGCGTCCCGCAGGCAAGGGAAAAGGCGCAGGCAAGAACGGCAAACCGCGCCGCAGCCGTTGAAGCACCGTTGATTCCACAGCCGATCCGGCACTGCTGACACCGGCCGGGGCCGGAGGTACCCTTTCGCAGATGCGGATCAAAATGAGCGGCATCCATGTGGTCGACCCGGAACGTGCCTACGAGTTCTACACGGGCACCCTTGGCCTGGAACCCTTGATGGCCATGCCGGAGTACAACCTGTTCATTGTCTGTTCGCCTGAAGATCCGGGTGGTCCGGGGCTGCTGCTCGAACCCAGCGACAACCCGGTTGCCGAAGCGTACCGGACGGGGCTGTACCGGGAGCAGCTGCCCGTGCTGGTGCTTGGCGTACCGGATGTGCAGGCGGAGTATGAGCGGTTATCGGGGCTCGGCGTCCAGTTCCTCGGTGAACCCACCCTTGATTCGACGGGCGCCCAGGCGGTTTTCGACGACGGCTGCGGCAACTACCTCCAGCTTCACCAGGACTAACGCGGGGGTGGCGGTGCCCAGACCGCCGTCCAGCGCCTGGGAGTACCCCCGCTAGCGTTCCCCCAGCCGCGGGCGCAGGCGGGATTCCTCCAGGTCCAGCAGCCGCTGCGCCTCCGAAAGGGTTCGGGACGCATAGCGTCCCTCACGGCGGGCCAGCAGCAACTGGTCCCGTTCGGCCTCGACGACGGCGCGGCGCAGTACGCGGTATTGGAGCTGCGGCGTCGGATCCTCGTTTTCTCCGAGTGCACGTACCCGTTCCCAGGCCAGTTCGCTGCGGAGGAAGGTGCTCTGGCGGACCCTTTCGACGACATCCGGGTCCACCTCCCGGCGTACGCCCGGGCATTGCGCAGGCTGCTCCAGGACGCTGAGCCCGGCACCGCTGAGCTCGTCCAGCAGCTTGGCCAGCTCCCTCTGGTCCGATGCCACATCCCGGCCCTGAACCCCCAGGAGGCGGATCAGCCACGGCAGGGTGACGCCCTGCAGCAGCAGGGTTGCCACGGCCACCGTGAAAGCGATCAGCACCAGCTGCTCGTGGTACGGGGTCTGCTCCGGCAGGGACTGGGCCGCGGCGAGGGTCACCACGCCCCGCATACCGGACCAGGAGATCACCATGCCGCCGCGCCAGCCCAAACCCTCGCGGCCGAGTTGCTCGACGTCGGCCCGGCGGCGGAGGTAGAGCAGCTCGGCCCGCCGATGCCGCCTGCGCTGCCGATCGTCGTTCAGCCCGCCAGCCTTGATCCGGTCCAGGCCCAGCCGGAACCGCTTGGTCCGCCGTTCCTGGTGACGGACCTTCAGCCGCAGCAGGTAGATCAGCGGAGTAACCCAGGCGAAGCGCAGCAGGATCAGCAGCACGGTGGTTGCCAGGCCGATCAGTACGGCATCGAGGACCGGGAGGAGGCTGGCGTCGATGTTCTCCACCAGATGCCGCAGTTCGAGTCCCATTAGGAGGAAAACGCCGTTTTCCAATAGGAACTGGATGGTCCGCCAGTTGATGCTGTCATTGATCCGGGCCTGCGCCGTCAGCGCTGAGGCACTGCGGTGCCCGGTGTACAGCCCGGCCACGACCACGGCGAGGACCCCCGAGGCCCCGGCTTCCTCCGCCGGAATGAAGGCAATGAAGGGAACCACAAAGGAGATTGCCGTGTCCAGGACCGGATCGGAGAGTTTCGATCGGACATAGACCGTGGCCGCGCCTACCAGCAGGCCGACAATCACGGCAACGACGACCGCGAAACCGAAGTCGCCGATGCCGGCCCAGATGCTCGACAGGCCCCCGGCGGAGGCGGCGACGGCGGAGCGCAGCAGCACCAGGGCGGTGGCATCATTGACCAGCCCCTCGCCTTCGAGCACCGTGACCAGGCGCGGCGGCAGGCCCAGCTTCTTTCCGATCGAAGTGGCAGCGACGGCGTCTGGCGGACTGACGACGGCGCCCAGTGCCACCGCGGCGGCGAAGTTCAGGTCCGGCAGCAGCAGGTAAAGGAGGAGCCCCGTGGCAAAAGCCGAAAACAGGACGAGGAAGACGGACAACGAGGAAATGGCACCGATGTTGCGCCGGAAGTCCACCACGGGGACGTTCACCGCGGCGGCATAGAGCAATGGGGGCAGCACCCCCATCAGGATCCATTCGTGCGGAACGGAGAACTCCGGCACGCCCGGCGTGTAGGAAAGGGCCAGCCCCACCACCACCAGGATCAGCGGTGCAGCTATCCCGAGGCGTTTGGAAAAGGCAGCAACCGTCACAATGACGGCAACGCCCACTACAGCAAAAAGAGCCAGTTCCACACTTCAACTTTAGTCCCGCCCGGGTGTGCTCCCGTCCCCGGAAGGGCTAGGTATAGGGGGACCAGCCGGTCAGCGCCGTCATGCCGTCCACGGTGACGCCGTAAATCGCGTAAATGGTCACGGGCACCATCAGGGCCCATTCCCGCCATGAGCCGGCCGCGCCGATCAGGGGCAGCGAGAAGCAGCCGCTGCTCCGCCAGAGCTTACTGACAACAGGGAATCGGACCAGGGATCGCGGGCGTTTGATCCGCAGCGGCCACAGGATCATTACGCCCTGGTGGGTGAGGAGGTCGCCGACAATATGCACTGCCACGCCCAGGCCCACCGCCACCGGCAGCCAGTCATTGTTTTCCGGGGCATAGACGGCAATGAACCCCGAGAAAACCAGGGCGAGGAACCAGCTGCGAACCGGTCCGCCGGCAATTTTCAGCGCCTTGATGGCAAATCCCATCAGCAGGACGGACAGGATCCCCGCGCCCACCGCCACTGATCCGAAGACCGGCACCTCGGTGGTCACCCTGCCCAGTGCTGTCGCCAGCGCCACGAAGACCGCCAGCCCGAGCAGGGAATGCGTGCCGCGCCGATGACCGCCGCTGACGGCCTCCGTAAAGCGGGCAAGGATTTTGGTGAGCGGGGGAAGGGAATGGGCAATGGTCCCGCTGTGATGGTCGAGATCGGGCAGCAGGGCAGCGCCGGCGGTCAACAGGGCGCCGGTGACGACGCCGAGCGGCGTCACCGGATACCAGCCGAAGGCGTGGGGAGCGGTGGAGGCGACGGCAACCCAGGCCGCAGCGCCGCTAGCGGCATGGTGGCCACCCATCATGGTTGAAAAGTCCTTCCAGAGGGCGGTGCAGGCGCCAAAAGAGTTTATTGAAGCTACCTATTTTTCCACGGTTTCTTCGGGCCTGCGTTCACCTTGGGCCGAGGTCACAGGTGCTTAGGCAACTGTGAATCCCAGGTGCCTAAGAATGGCCTCCACGATTTCCGCAGGAGAATCCGTTATTTCAATCCGGATACCGGCCTCGTCCAGTGAAAGCGGCTCCAACGTGCTCAACTGCGAGGGAAGCAAGGACGGCGGCATGAAATGTCCGCTTCGGGTTTTCATGCGTTCGGCAAGCACCTCGCTGCTCCCGTCCAGGTGGACGAACGTAACGTCCCCGGTTGCCTGCGCAAGGACGTTCCGGTACGTGCGTTTCAACGCGGAACAAGTGACGATGGTGCACCGGCCGTTTTCCGCCTGGACACCCATCCAGTCGCGGATGGCGTAGAGCCACGGCCAACGGTCGTCGTCGTCCAGGGGGACGCCGGCGGACATCTTGGCAATATTAACGGCCGGATGGAACTCATCAGCCTCTGCGGCAATCCATCCGAGCCGTTTGGAAAGCAGGTTGGCGATGGTGGTTTTGCCCGATCCGGCAACACCCATGATGACGAGGTGCTGTGCAGTTTGGGACATTGAAATCTCCTTGGGACGCCGTTGTCGCGGGTTCGGACCGGTTTGCTGACCCGAACTTCTGAGCACAAAGGTATCACCAACTGATGGAGCGGGACCGGATGAATCGGGGCACCGTTGGCGGCTGATCAAAGGCGGGCCTCGGAGGCTAGGCTGAAGCAGGGGGCGGGTGGCCGGTCTCAGCGGTATCCCCGCCGATTAGGCGCCCCCACTCATATGCATTCTAGGGAATATACAAAGGAACGTAGCTGGAAAGATGCGGATATGAACGAACATGCCGGCCCGCCGGCCGCGGTCCTGAACGCCCGGATCATCGAGGTCCTGGGCCAGGACATAACCTCCGGCGTGCTTGCCCCGGGGGACCGGCTCACGCTTGACGGGCTGCAGCAGGAGTTCGGAGTTTCCCGAACCGTGGTCCGCGACTGCATGCGGATCCTCGAGTCCATGAACCTGGTGTATTCCAAGCGCCGGGTCGGCATTGTGGTGCAGGAACCCCAGCTGTGGAATGTGTTCGATCCGCGGATCATCAAGTGGCGCCTGGCCGGGCCGGGCCGGGCGGAGCAGTTCCGCACCCTGACCGAACTGCGGGTGGGGGTGGAGCCGGTAGCCGCGGCGGCCGCAGCCAGTCACGCGGCACCAGCTGAGCGGGACCGGATGGTGGAGCTGGCCGCGGAGCTTCGAAGGCTCGGCGAAGCGGGGGAGCTGGATGAGTTCCTGCAGGCCGATATTGAATTCCATACGTTGCTGCTGCGTTCCAGCGGCAACGACATGTTCGCCTCGCTTCAGGACGTGGTTGCCGAAGTGCTTACCGGCCGCACCCGGCAGGGCATGATGCCGGCGAACCCGAGCGAGGCTGCCCTCCGGGGGCATGTGCTGGTGGCGGACGCCGTCGCCGCCGGCGACGGCGCTGCCGCGCTGGCGCACATGATGGATCTACTGGAAGAAGTACGGCAGGCGATCGCGGGTTAGCCGAGCCACTGGGCGTAGCTGGCTGCCGGCAGTGCGGGGGACGGCAAAGGCCGGCGCACCCCGTGGAAAAGGGATACGCCGGCCCGGAAGCCGGAGTCCTAGCGGGTCGGTTTCAGGTTGCTGTCTTCGGGTGTGACTACCTCTGCCGTGGCGGAAATGTTCTCGGCATCCACCATCCAGGCGTACTGCTCCAGCTTGGCAATAAAGCCGTGCAGGATGTCCGCAGTGGTCGGATCCTCTTCGTCCACCTGGTCGTGCACGTCGCGCATGGTCTTGACGACGGCCTCGAGCATGGCGACCACGTGCGTCACGGTATCGCGGGTGTCAACCAGTCCGGCGGGGAACGGCGGCAGGCTGGTGCCGTTGGCCACTGCCACGCTTCGGCCGTCCGGAACGGCGCGGAGGGCACGCATGCGCTCGGCCAGTTCATCCGCGAAGATGCGCGCGTCGTCAATGATCTCGTCAAGCTGCAGGTGCAGGTCCCGGAAGTTCTTACCTACTACGTTCCAGTGGGCCTGCTTGCCCTGCAGGTGCAGTTCGATCATGTCCACCAGGACGGCCTGCAGGTTGGTGGTCAGCTCTTCAGATGCCTTCATGTTTCCTCCAGATATTGACGAAAAATGAGTACTGGACTCACCTGCCGGAAAAAGTCCGGACACTGCAGTGCACAGCGCCGCCGGCAGGTGGATTGTTCCCCAGCCTAACCCCGGGACGCAGCTCGGAACAGAATGGACCGGTTCCCGGGACAGCTAATATAAGCAACCTTACTTCCAGTTGAAGTGACTTGTCGTCCTGTGTACGGTGAGGAAAACGGGGCCTGTGAGAAACGGCCCGGCCAAGGCAGGATTCGTACTACCGGAGGGACAGCATGACCACCGTAGAAGAGTCAATCGACGTATCAGTACCGGTTACCACCGCTTACAACCAGTGGACCCAGTTCGAGTCCTTCCCCCACTTCATGGGCGGCGTTCTCTCCATTACCCAGCTTTCGGACACCACCACACACTGGGTCACCAAGGTGGCCGGCGTCGAGCGGGAATTCGACACGGAAATCACCGAGCAGCACCCGGATGAGCGGGTCGCCTGGAAGAGTACGGACGGAAAGTCCCATGCCGGCGTCGTAACGTTCCACCGCCTGGGCGACGCCGAGACCCGGGTGACCGTCCAGCTGGACTGGGATCCCGAAAACATCGTTGAGAAGCTGGGGTCCGTGGTCGGCGCCGATGACCGGCAGGTCAAGGCCGACCTCGCTCGTTTCAAGGAATTCATTGAAAGCCGCGGATCGGAAACGGGTTCGTGGCGGGGAAATGTTGACGCCCCCGGTAATGCCGCCACCGGCGCGGCCGGCACGGCTCCCGTAGGACCTACCTCCACCGACACATCGCGGCTGGCGGCAGCCCCGGACGCGGATCCGGCGATGGATGACCCGGAATCCGGCGGACCCCGGGCCGGCCTCTAGCTGCCCGGCTGGTTAAGCAAAGACTGCGGATGCCTGCAAGGCATCCGCAGTCTTTGGTTAAAACCGGGTCCGGAGATCAGGCGGGATCGAGGTTCTTAACCGCGGGACCTTCCAGCAGCGTTCCCTTGGCCGTGAACCGGGAGCCGTGCAGCGGACAATCCCAGGACTGTTCGGCGTCGTTCCAGTTCAAGACCCCCTTGAGGTGCGGGCACACGGCCGACACCCGGCTGGTCTCGCCTGCGACGGTGCAGGTACCCACCGGCTTGCCGTTCTCCCGGGACACCACACCCTGCCCCTCCGGCGGGGCCGTGTCGGTGCTGTTGACCAGTCCGGCGGCCCAGCCGGTGAGCATGGAGAGCCCCACCTCGGCGTTGTCACGCAGGGTGGACGCGGCATCCAGCGGGGCCACCCGGGGCTTGTACAGCTCGCGCGCCCACGGGTTCTCTCCGCCGAGAATCTCCGCGCTCAGGGCCAGAGACGCCGCGACGGCATTGGTCATGCCCCACTTGTTGTAACCGGTGGCTACATAGATGTTGGATCCCATCAGCGGCAACTGCCCGACGTAGGGCAGGCTGCGTGCCGGCGAGTAATCCTGCGCCGACCAGGCATAGCTGGCCGCGCTTGCCACCGCGAAGTTCTCCGCGGTCCAGTCCACCAGATCGTCCACCAGTTCCTGGGTGTGCTTTTTCCGCCCGACCGTGTGCCCGTTGCCCCCGGCGAGCAGGTAGGAAATACCGTCTGCCTCCGCGGTCCGCAGGGAGCGGGTGGGCGAATCGACGGAGAGATACATGCCCTGCGGAACCGTTCCCGTCACCGGCAGGGCCACTGCGTAGGAACGCTCGGGTTTCAGGACGGCAAAGTAGCCGCCGCGGTCCAGGATCGGGATGCCGGTGGCCAGCACCAGGTGCCGCGCCGTGACCTCGCCCTGGCTGGTTCCGACCTTGATGCCGGCACCCTCCTCGTGGCGCGCGCCGGTCACCCGGACGCCCTCGATCAGGGTGCCGCCGTGAGCGCGGTAATCCTTGGCCAGGCCGGCCAGCACCGTCATCGGCTGGATCTGCGCCTGGTCGCGAAGCCGCAGGGCGCCCGTGGTTTCAAAGGGAAGCTCGGTCTCCGTGGTGAACTCGACGTCGAGCCCGGCGGCCTTGGCTGCCTCGTGTTCCTTCCGCAGGCTCTTGAGTCCCTGCTCGGTGGTGGCGTAGGTGTACGCGTCCCGGACCTCGTAGCCAATCCCGTTTTCGTCGCAGAAGCGCAGCAGCCAGCTTTGTCCCTGCCGGTTGGCTTCCACATACTGGCGGGCAGTCTCCGCGTTATGGTGCGACGTGATGCTGGACAGCTGTGTTCCCTGCAGGAGGGAAACCTTGGCCGTGGTGTTGCCTGTAGCGACCGCACCTACCGTGCGTGCTTCCAGGATGGCCACGCGCTGTCCGCTGCGTGCCAGCAGGGCTGCCGTGGTGAGGCCGGTGAGTCCGGCGCCGACCACCACGGTGTCGTAGGACGCCTCGGGGTCGAAGGGATCAGAGGGTATAACGGGCGCGGTATCGAGCCATAGAGATTTCAAGTTATCCTTCCCGCCAAGCTGACGAAGTGATGTGGGAGCCGCCCTGCGGTCCCATCTGGAGCATGCCGCCGTCGACGGCCCAGGAGGCCCCCGTGACGTAGGACGACGCCGGTGAAGCCAGGAAGGCCACGACGTCGGCAATCTCGGTGGCATAGCCGGGCCGGCCCAGCGGAATGCCGGGGCGGTCCTCGGCCTGCGGGTCGGAGTCCGTCTGCCTCGTCATGGGTGTGGCGATTTCCCCGGGCGCCACCGAATTGGCCGTGATCCCGTAGCTGCCCAGCTCCAGGGCGATGGTCTTGATCAGCCCGCCGAGGCCGTGCTTGGACGCGGTATACGCCGCGGCGCCCACTCGTGGCTGGAGTTCGTGGACGCTGGTGACGGCGATCAGCCGGCCGCCGTTGCCGGCCGCGACCATGCGCTGAGCTGCCCGCTGCAGGCAGACAAAGGCCCCGCTGAGGTTGGTGTCCAGGGTGGTGCGCCAGGCGTCATAGCCCAGCTCCAGGAACTTCTGCCCGTCCCCGGTCCCCGAGTTGTTGACGAACACGTCCAGGCCGCCCAGTTTCTCCGCCAGGGAATCCACAACGTCCGCGCACCCTGGGAGATCGGTGGTGTCCAGATGGGCGACGACGGCGGTGCGGCCGTGCGAACGGACCTCCTCAGCAGTGTCCATGGCACCCTGTTCATCCGAATGCCAGGTGATGCCCACATCCATTCCCGCCTTGGCCAGTGCTACGGCGGCGGCGCGTCCTATGCCGGAATCAGACCCCGTGACTATTGCCGTTTTAGGCGCAAACCCCATCTGGTACCCCCTCATGGTCCTGGAAAGTCAGCATGCTTCCCACCTTGCCCCAATTGTGCAACAGTTTAAAGCCCTGATCACCGAATCCTCCCGGTCCGGTTCTCCGGTGCTGCGGAGCAGAGGAGTCATCATGGCATACCCCAGCTACAGTTCCAGCGGCGGTCTCTCGGCGCGCAGGACCAATGCGCAGAAAGCCGCAATTGCATTCGGGATTGTTTTCCTGCTTATCGGAGTCCTGGGGTTCATTCCCGGGGCCACCATCAATTACAGCCAGCTTTACTTCTCGGGTTACGCATCCGAAGCCGCACTTCTGGGCATATTCCAGGTCTCGGTGCTCCACAACGTGGTCCACATGCTGCTGGGCTTCGCCGGGCTGGCCCTGGCGCGAAAGCACTCCTCGGCCAAGCTCTATTTGCTGGGAGGAGGCATCCTCTACGCCCTGCTCTTCATTTACGGGCTGCTCATCCCGCTGGAGTCGGACGCCAACTTCGTTCCCTTCAACACGGCGGACAATTGGCTGCACGCAGTGCTGGCAGTGGTGATGATCCTGCTGGGTATCTTCCTGGGACGTGAGAGCGAACCGAGCTCGTACCGCAGCAACCCGAACCCCGGTGAAGGATCAGTTCCCAACTAGCCGGGCTGCCGCGTCCGATGCTGGAATCCGCCGCCCGCCCCGGTTAGCGTTGGAGCCATGGACGAACAGGAAATCCAGCACCGGATCCAGGAACTCGTAGCGCAGGAGCAGTCCCTGCGGGAGACGGATCCGGGTGCGGAACCCGAGAAGCACGCCGCGGAACTCAGGCGGGTGGAGGAACAGCTGGACCAGTACTGGGACCTTCTCCGCCAGCGGCGGGCCAAGGCCGACGCCGGGCAGAACCCGGATGAGGCGCAGGAACGGCCCGTGGGTGAAGTCGAGGGATACCGCCAGTAGGGACCATCCCGTACGGCCGGCCCCGAGCGGACTAGTGCTGCTGCCGGCTGCTGACGGACATTTTCGGCGTGCCGGCTTCAGCTTCCCGGTCTGCCGGGCCGGCGACCTGGTGCAGCAGGGTGGCGGCACCGATGCTGCGCCGGAAGCCGCTGTCACCTCGGAAGGTCTCCCCAAGGGCCCAGACCATCAGGCAGCCTTTGCTGAGGGTCTTAAGCAGCCCGGCGTTCCTGGGCGTCAGTGCCATCATGGACGCCACGCCAAACAGGCCCCAGCCGATGAGCGGCCCGTTGGGCACCTTGAAAACAGTCTGCCGGCCGAACCGGTCCGTGAAGAAATTGCGAGATGCCATAGCGGTCAGGCGCCTTTCCGGGTTTTGGCTGTGCTTTTGGTGCCTTTGGAGTTCGCGGTTTTGGCGGGAGCCTTCTTGGTGCCGTCCTCTTTGGTGCTTTTACTGTCGGTGCCGCTCTTTTTATCGCGGTTCTTCTCTACGCTCCGCCGCAGCGCCTCCATGAGGTCCAGGACCTTGCCGCCCTCGTCCTCCTCGGATTCTCCGCCGAAGGTCTCCTCCGTGTCGAGCGATTCTCCCTGTTCGAGCTTGGCATCGATCAGGGTTTTGAGCTGCTCTTGGTAATCGTCGGTGAATTCGGAAGGATCGAAGTCCCCGCTGAAGGAATCCACGAGGGCCGAGGACATCTCCAGCTCCTTGGCGGAAATCCGCACCTTTTCGTCGAGGGAGGGGAAGGTGGCCTCCCGGACCTCGTCCTCCCACAGCAGGGTCTGGAGGGTCAGCACGTCACCGCGTACGCGCAGGGCACCCAGCCGGCTCTTCTGCCGGAGCGAGAACTGGACGATAGCCGTGCGGTCGGTGTCCTCAAGGGTGCGGCGCAGCAGCACGTAGGACTTCGTCGATTTGGAGTCCGGCTCCAGATAGTACGTCCGGTCAAACAGGATGGGATCCACCTGCTCGCTGGGCACGAATTCCACGACGTCGATTTCCCGGCTTTTCTCCACGGGAAGGGAGGCCAGATCCTCGTCGGTAAGGACCACCGTCTGCTCGCCGTCGTCGTACGCCTTTGCGATGTCCTTGTATTCCACCACCTCGCCGCAGATCTCGCAGCGGCGCTGGTAGCGGATGCGCCCGCCGTCTTTGCCATGCACCTGGTGAAGGCTGACGTCGTGGTCCTCGGTGGCGGCATAAACCTTGACCGGCACGTTGACCAGCCCAAACGCAATGGCGCCTTTCCAGATCGCTCTCATGTAGTCCAGTGAACACTAGATTCCGGTTCCGTTGCCAGAGCCGGGTTTGTCTGCGCGTGCCTCCCGCAGATGCTCCCACAGCTGCCGGTACACACGCGGATCGGAAAAATAGGCGGTATGGGATTCGGGAAAGGGTTTGCCGGAGTCCACTTCGCTGTCGGTCACGTTCACCTCCCGGCCGGCAAACACGCGTTCGGCGCAGAAGGAGATCAGGTCGCGCTCGTCCCAGAAATTCAACCAGGGGACTGCGGGCCCTGAACCGCCGCGGACTGGACCGAGATAGGCGAGGGCATCGAGGAGGTAGAACCACGGCGCCTGCGAGCCCACGGTCACCAGCAAATCCACGCGGATGCCGTCCGCTTCGGGGGAACTGAGCAGGTCGACAGCTGCCACGGAGCCGAGGCTGTGGCCGAACAATACGACAGGTGCGTCCTGGTCCGTGCTGCGCAGGGTGTCCGCAATGCGGGCACAGGCAGCCGGACCGTGGCGCAGATAGAAGGCAACCTTGCCGAAGAAGCTGCCCGCGGCGTCGGTGAGGCGGATCCGGTGCCGGATCCCCGCCTCCGTGAGCACACCCAGGACCAGATCCTGCAGCGTCTCGCCCAGGAATGCCGCGTCAGGGCGCGCCGGCGGGGCACCGGTGCTGGAGGCCTGTTTCAGCGGATCAGCCGCTCCCAGGTCCATGCCGAAAAGGGCCAGGGCCAAGGACGTATCGGTCACTCCGGGCGGATCGTCGGCGACATACCGCGGGGGCAATGCCGGGACAAAGCTGACATTGTCGGGTGCGGCGGCGGCCCAGTCGACCGCCAGCACCCGGTAATCGGACAATCCCGGCACCGCTGCCATCTGCTCCCGGATCCGGTCCGCGAGCTGCGGATTGGGCTGGCCGGTGCCCGGCAGGAAAACCAGCGTTCCGGGTTTCTCCGGTGGTCCGAGGGGTGCGGGATCCATGGCTGCCTCCTTCGTTGCGGCGGCACCTTCACCGACCGCGCAAGGCAGCGGTTTCGGCCCGATAGGGACACTTTCACATGCCGCAGTCCCGGCCGCCAGCGAAGGGGAGGGAAGGACGGAATCCGGGTGGCTTGGCACGGCCCGGGAGGCTGTGCAGGAGCGTCAGCGGGGAACGGCAGCCACGGGACTGAAAACGCGGGTCTGCATAATCACGTCGCCGGGCCCCTGCAGATCAACCACCAGGCCTTCGCCGCTCTTCAGCGAGTTGAAGATGCCGGCCGCCTTGCGCGTCCTCATCTGGATACTCGACTCCCAGCCCACGAGGTGCCCCGTGTCCAGGGTGAAGCCTTCCCCTGCTTTCAGGGATACAACGTCCAATGCGCCGTAGGAGGAAACCAAGAGGTTGCCCTGGCCGCTGACCTTCAGCACCACCAGGCCCGAACCGGCAAACATGCCGTTCAGGGAGGCGTCCGGGCCGACGTCGAGGTTCCCGTCGTTCGCCAGCCACGCTCCCTTCGTCAAGCGGAAGCCCGTTGCATTATCCACCCCGACGGAAACCACGTCTCCGACGGACTCGGAAATGACATCGACCCAGCCGCCCTCGGCGGGGGCGGTGAAAACGGTGGTGTGGAAGCTCTCCCCGCCGATCATTTTCCCCAGGCCTTTCATAAAGCCGCCGTCAGCCTTTGCCACGAGCGTTACACCGAAGGAATGCGCCATCATTGCTCCCGGCTGCACTTTTATTGCCTCGTGGGGTTCAAGGAAGCAGCGGGCTACTGCGTATGCCGGGCTGTGGCGGATTTCTACTTTCACAATTACCTCTTTATAAAAAATATGGGATTCAGTGGCCTGCGCTGCGAATATAACTGCCTTGATCCTAAGTGCGGGGTTCCATGGACCGGCGCGCCCGCACATTTGCCTCCGGCAAGTCGGCGGCGGCAGCGGGCGGATAATGGGTGCTGTGAGGGAAGGCGAGGCCGTGGAAGCGAATACATCCGGATCCGGGCCCGCGCGTGTGGAACTGTCCGTGGGGCAGGTGGCCGAGCGCAGCGGCGTCAGCGTATCGGCGCTGCACTTTTACGAGCGCCAGGGCCTGCTCTCCAGCCGGCGGACACAGGGTAACCAGCGGCGCTATGACCGGTCGGTGCTGCGGCGGGTGGCCGTGATCCGCGCGGCGCAGCAGGCAGGCATTCCGTTGGCCGTGATCAACCGGGCTTTCGCCGAACTGCCTCCGGACGGGGTCCCGGACCAGGCCGACTGGCAGCGGCTTTCTGCCGCCTGGCAGCAGGAACTCAATACCCGCATCCGCCACCTCCAGGCACTTCGTGACCGGCTCGGCGGCTGCATCGGCTGCGGCTGCCTCTCCCTGGCCCAGTGCCGGTTCGTGAATCCCGACGATTCGGGCACCGGCACCGGCGCCCGGGCATTCGACGTCTGAGTCCCTCCGATTTGACCTCAACTATGGTTGAGGTTTTAGCGTTGAGGGATGCCCTGGATGGGTTGGTCTGCGGAAGGACTTGAGATGACGCGGAATACGGCTCTGTGCGAGCGGAATGTAACGGATGCATTCAAGGACGCCTTTCGGGCTCATCCGGCGGGCGTGGCGATCATTACGGCCGACGGCGGCAGCGGCCCCGTGGGCCTGACCGCCTCCTCGGTTTCCTCGGTTTCGGCGGAGCCGCCGATCCTGTCCTTCTCCCTGGCCTCAACACACGGGACAGCCGGTGTAATAGCCGCGTCGGAGACCGTCGTCGTCCACCTGCTTGGCTCCGAAAATGCCGGACTCGCCGCACTTTTCGCCCGGCAGGGCGCGGACCGGTTCGGCTCGACGCGCACCCGCACGCTGCCCGGCGGCGAACCCCTCCTGGAAGAAGCCCCCGTGGCACTTCGCTGCCGGATCGACGGCAGGATCCCGGTGGGCAGCTCCATCCTGATTGCGGCCACCGTCCTGGAAATCCTCCCCGGCAGCACGGAGCAGGAACCGCTGGTCTACCACAACCGGACCTATCACCGCCTGGGCGGGCACTCCGTTCTTGGCCAGGCCGGCTCGGTTGCCCCCGGAAGCGGCCAATAGCGGATAATCGGTTCAGACCCGTACGGCGACCGTCGTCGGGAACGACCCACCGGAAGGCACGGCGATGGCAAAGAAAAAACTCAAGGACCTGAGCAGCGGACAGAAAAAGGGCCTCGGAGCCCTGACCGGACTCCAGTTCCTGCTCGCCGGAGCTGCGCTTCGGGATTTGAAGAAGCGCCCGAAGGAGCAGATCCGCGGCAGCCGCGGATGGTGGATGGCCGCGTGCGGCATCAACTTCGCCGGCCCCATCGCCTACTTCCTCTTCGGCCGGCGCTCCGCCTAGGCATGGTGCGTTCCCGCAGCACCGGAACCAAGCCGCCGGTCCTCGAGCCGGTTCGCCTGCAGGACCTGAGTGACGGTGCCGATGTTCCGGTAGGCAGTACCCAGGAAGCGGTGGCCTATACCGGAGAATCCTTCGCCGGTTTGGAACTGCGCGGGGCAGTGTTCTCCGAATGCAGCCTCACCGGGGTGTCCCTGGACAACGCCGACCTCACCGCTGCACGGTTTCTGGAATCGACCCTGGAAAACCTGTATGCCCCGGTGTTCCGGGCGGCCAGGACCACCTTCCGGGACGTGGAGATCTCCAACCCGCGCCTGGGTTCCGCTGAGCTTTACGGCGGAAGCTGGAATTCCGTCCGGGTGGAGGGCGGCAAGATCGATTTCCTCAACCTGCGCGGCTGCACGCTGACCAACGTGCTGTTCTCCAACTGCATCATCGGGGAACTGGACCTGGACGGCGCGCGGCTGAACCGGGTGGCGTTCCGCGACTGCCGGATCGACTCCCTGCTGCTGGGAAGCGGCGGTACGGCCGTGGATGCAGACCTGCGCGGATCCGCGTTCCGGAGCATCACCGGATTAGCCGGACTGAAGGGGTTCACCGTGGACGAAGAACAGCTCCTGCTGCTGGCTCCGCTGCTCGCGGCCCAGTTGGGCCTGCGCGTGGAAGCCTAGGGCTGCCCGGCGTACTGGTCCCAGGGGATGTTCCAGTCGCCGTAGCCGTCGTCGATGGAAACCGGCCCGGCTTCGGTGTTCAGCACCTGCACCACGTCCCCGGCGTCGAAGGTGTCATAGAAGTACTTGGCGCCCTCGGCGGACATCCCAACGCAGCCGTGCGAAACATTGATGCGGCCCAGGGCGCCCACGGCGCCGTCGAGGGCCTGGTGGACAAAGACACCGCTGTTGGTCAGGCGGCTGGCCCAGGAGGCGTCGAACGGCTCGTAGTAGTCCGGGTCTCCGGGCGAGAGACCGATGCTCTCTGCGCGGAAGGGCAGCTTCTCGTGCTGGCTGACGACAACCTGGTAGCCGCTGGGCGAAGGCCAGGTGGGTTCGCCGAGGGTGACGGGGAAGGTCCGGACCAGCTGCCCGTCCAGGAACACCTGCATGGTCTTGGTGTTGTTGTCCACCACGGCCAAGCGGGTGTTGTGCGTGTTGAAGGTCCGGGTTTCGTTGAAGTTGCCGATCATTCCGTTGCCGAAGTCGACGCCGAACAGCTGCATGTCCACGGTGATGGCGCTGTTGGGGGCCCAGAAGGCTTCCGGCCGGTAGCGGACCCGGTTGTCCGTGATCCAGTAAAAGGCGCCGGTCTGGCCCGAGGTGCTGGTGACCTTGATGGCCTGTTCCACCGCGTCTTTGTTGGTGACCGGTTCACTGAAGGTGATATCGATGGGCTGGCCCACGCCCACGCTGGCGGCGTTCTGCGGATACATGAATGCATTGGCTTCATTCGCCGGAAGCACGGTTTCGAAGCCCTGCTTGCGCGTGGTCTCCTTGCCGGCCGAATCCGTGAGCACCACTTCCATGCCGTACCTGGTGTTGAAAGCCAGGGGTGCATCAGCGGTCCAGACGGCACCGTCGCCGGACATCACGCCGGGCACGGGCTCACCGCCTGCTTCGGGCTTCAGGATGACCTTGTTGATCACTGCATTGGTGGCGGTGACGGAGGGAACCTCGGCGGGGTTGACGCCTACGGCGCCGTCAGCCGGCGTGGTGGTGATGGATACCGGGGCGGCCTGCACGGAGGGCGACGCCGAGGCGGAGGCGCCTGCTGAGGGGGACGAGCCGGTTTCGGAAGGGCCCAGCCGGCCGGTGGCGAAGGCTGCGCCGAGACTTCCGCCGATGACGAGCACCGCGGCAACCGCCGCGGCTATTGGCCATTTACGGCTTTTCTTGTCCTGCACAGCCAAGTCCCCTCAAGTACAAGCCGGGAGCCGTCACGACGACGGAACCGGCATAGTTGCAGCTGGGCCGGCTCGACCGGCGCGTATTGTCCTACCGATGATATTAGCTTCTTTGGATTTCCCGAACGCTGTTACCCAATTGCCGCCTAAACGGCTGTTCCGGGTGCGGCCGGTGTTGTCAGCCGCGCTGCCTGCCGCGTGATGTTCTTCGCCATGGAGGGAAAGATCAGGCCGTGGAAAGGGGCAATGAGCCACCAGTAGAGCTTGCCGCCCAGCCCCTTCGGGAAATAGATGGCCCGCTGCCGGTACAGGCTGCCGCCCTCGCCGTCCGGGTCCACACGCATCTCCAGCCAGGCCTTGCCGGGCACCCGCATCTCCGCACGCAGCCGCAGCAGGGTGCCGCGTTCCAGCAGTTCCACCCGCCACCAGTCCACCACGTCGCCGGTAAACAGTGTGGTGGGGTTCCGCCGGCCGCGGGTGAGGCCCGCCCCGCCGACGGTTTTGTCGAGGACCCCGCGGATGGCCCAGGCCATGGGAAGCGAATACCAGCCGTTCCGGCCGCCCACTCCCTCGATGACCTGCCAGACCGCGGCCGGGTCCACGGCCGCGCGGCGCTGCCGCGAGTCCACGTACACTGTCTGGCCCGCCCAGTCCGGGTCGCTGGGCAGGGGATCGGAGGCCAGATCCGACGACGCCGAGGCGTTGGCCCAGGTGGTTTCCACCTCGCCGCGTTTCTCCTTGCCCAGCGCCCGCTTCACGGCGTCGTGGTAGTCCGTGAGCCCGCCCTCGGGCTGCGGCAGGTATTGGTCAATGTCGTGTTCCTTGGCGACGGCGTCGTGCTGCAGGGATTCCACCAGCGGCAGCGCCATTGAACGCGGGATCGGGGTCACCAGGGACACCCAGTGTCCGGCCAGCCGCGGCGCCGGCAGCGGCAGGGCGTAGATGCGGCGCCGGGGCAATCCGGCTTCCTCCGCATATCCGTTCATGATTTCCGCGTAGGTCAGGACCTCCCGTGATCCGATGTCGAACGTGCGGTTCATGCCGGCGGGGATGTCTACGGCCCGCACCAGGTAGTGCAGGACGTCCCGCACCGCAATCGGTTCGATGCTTCGCCGTACCCAGCTCGGCGCCGGCATCACGGGCAGGGTTTCCGTCAGGTGCCGGATCATCTCGAAGGAGGCGGATCCGGAACCGATGACGACGCCGGCCTGGTACACAATGGCGGGCACCTCGCCTTCGAGCAGGATCCGGCCCACCTCGGTCCTGGATTTCATGTGCGGCGACAACTCGCCTTCCTCCGGGTGAAGCCCGCCGAGATACACGATCCGCTGCACGCCGGCCTCCGCGGCGGCGTCGGCCACCAAATGGGCAATCTCCGACTCCTGGCTGCCAAAACCCTTCCCGGACGCCATCGAGTGCACGAGGAAGTACAGGGTGTCGATGCCGGCGAAGGCCGCCGCGGCGGATTCCCGGTCCGATAGGTCACCCTGGACAATTTCGACCTCGGACGCCCAGGGCACATCGGAGAGCTTTTCGGGGGAGCGTGCCAGGACCCGCACCCGGTGGCCGTCTTCAAGCAGCAGCGGGACAAGCCGTCCGCCGATGTAGCCGGTGGCCCCCGTGACCAGGATGTGCTGGCTTTCTGTCATTTTCCCAACATACACACGCGCCGCCGCCGATGGTCAGGGCGGCCGGACGCTCTGGGCGAAACCCTCCGAAGACTCTTCCGGTTCGCTGCAGCGGTTACCCCGGGATTGATAAGCCCCCTGATGAAATACTGGTATTTGCCCGGTATCCCGGTAAGACTAGGGGGCATGGCGACAGGCGGAGGGAAAAACCACGAGACCGTCAGTGTGGAGGGGCACCGGCTCCGCCTGACCAACCTGGACAAGGTGCTTTACCCGGAAACGGAGACCACCAAGGCGGATGTGATTGCCTACTACGCTGCCGTGGCCGAGTACATGCTGCCGCACTCGCGCAACCGCGCGGCCACCCGCAAACGCTGGGTGCACGGAGTGGGG
Source organism: Arthrobacter sp. zg-Y1171 (assembly GCF_025244845.1). NCBI lineage: Bacteria > Bacillati > Actinomycetota > Actinomycetes > Micrococcales > Micrococcaceae > Arthrobacter > Arthrobacter sp. zg-Y1171. Next base: position 46,846 of record NZ_CP104264.1, read on the forward strand.
ACGCCCGAGCACCCCGGCCAGGTGTTCTTCCAGAAGAACATCGAGGACTCCGCTCCTTCCTGGGTGAAGCGGTCCTCGATCGAGCACAAAACCTCCACCAATACCTACCCGCTGGTGAATGACCTGGCCACGCTGACCTGGCTGGCCCAGTCTGCTGCCCTCGAAATCCATGTGCCCCAGTGGCAGTTCGGGCCGCGCGGCAAGATCGGCAATGCGGACCGGATGGTGCTGGACCTGGACCCCGGAGAAGGGGCGGGGCTGGCCGAATGCGCCGAAGTGGCACGCCTGGCCCGGGCCATCCTCTCGGACATGGGCCTGGATGCCCGGCCCGTGACCAGCGGCTCCAAGGGCATCCACCTCTACGCGGCGCTGGACGGCAGCCAGAGTTCCGACGACATCAATGCGGTGGCCCACGAGCTGGCACGCGCCCTGGAGGCTGACCATCCGGACCTGGTGGTCAGCGACATGAAAAAGACACGGCGCGTGGGCAAGGTGTTGGTGGACTGGAGCCAGAACAACGGCAACAAGACCACCATCTGTCCCTACTCGCTGCGCGGACGGTTCACTCCCACGGTGGCCGCCCCGCGGACCTGGAAAGAACTCGAGGATCCGGACCTGGCCCAGCTGGATTATCTGCAGGTGATGGACCGCGTCCACCGCGGATCCGATCCCCTGGCTGGAATGGAGAGCGGTGCCTTCGAGGAGGAGTCGCTGGAGCAGGCCACGGAGGACTCCGGCGGGGCATCGGATGGGGTCCGGTCCGCGGGCGGCGGCGCGGACCGGCTGACCAAGTACCGGAGCATGCGGGACGCCGCGAAGACGCCGGAACCCGTCCCGGAGGAAGCGTCCACTCCCTCGGAGGGCAACAGCTTCGTCATCCAGGAGCACCACGCCCGCCGGCTGCACTGGGACTTCCGCCTCGAGCACGACGGCGTGCTGGTGTCCTGGGCGCTGCCGAAGGGCCCGCCGTCCACGTCCGGAAAGAACAACCTGGCCGTACAGACGGAGGATCATCCGCTGGAATACGGCAAATTCGAGGGACATATTCCCAAAGGGGAATATGGCGGCGGGGACGTCACCATCTGGGATCACGGCACATATGAACGCGAAAAATGGCGGGACGGCAAGGAAGTCATCGCGGTGCTGCACGGTCAGCCCGACGGCGGCCTGGCTCGGGAAGGGGCAGCCGACCGGCGCTACGCACTGATCCACACCGGCTCGGGGGGCGACAAGGCCAATAACAACTGGCTGATCCACCTGATGAAGAACCAGCCGAAGCCGGGCGAAAAGGGACAGCCGGAAGCTCCCGCCGCCGCTCCCGCGGACGCCCCGGAATCGCCCGCGGAGTCCGTGGCCGCTGCCGCCCGGACACGGCCGGCCACGGCCGCCGCCCCGGCAAAAACCTCGTCCGTCGACGTCGGGAAGGCGGCCCGCGACGCGGAAGACGCCTCGGTGCCCGCCGTCGAGCCGATGCTGGCGACGCTCGGCAGCCGGGCGGAGATCAACGACGACGACGAGTGGGCCTTCGAGATGAAATGGGACGGCGTGCGCGCCGTCGTCACCGTGACGCCGGCAGGCACCCGGCTGATCTCCCGCAACGGCAATGACATGACCGCCGCTTATCCGGAACTGCAGGACCTCAGTGCGCACCTCAACGGGGAGCGGGCCGTACTGGACGCCGAAATCGTCGCGCTGAACAAGGCCGGCCGGCCGGACTTCGGCCTGCTGCAGCCGCGCATGCACCTGACCAAGCCGCGGGAAATCGCCGCGGCCGCCGCACGGACGCCGGTGCACCTGATGGTCTTTGACCTGCTCTGGCTGGACGGGAACTCGCTGGCGGACCTCAGCTACGAACAGCGCCGGGAAATCCTTGAGCAGGCCGTGGAGCCCGTCCCCGACGGGCACCTCCAGGTTCCGCCTGCACTGGACATGTCCATGGACGAGGCGGTGGCAGCCAGCAAGGAACTGGGGCTGGAAGGCGTGATGGCCAAACGCCGCAGCAGCACCTATTCCCCCGGCCGTCGTTCCAAGAACTGGGTGAAGCTGAAGAACCAGCTGACCCAGGAGGTAGTGGTGGTGGGCTGGCGGCCGGGGCAGGGAAACCGGCAGAACAAGGTCGGTTCCCTCCTGGTTGCCATTCCGGACGGGGTGGACCTGAAATACATCGGACGGGTGGGGTCCGGCCTGAGCGAGAAGGACCTCGCGACCATCGGTCCGCGCCTGAAGAAAATGTCCCGGAAAACGGCGCCGCTGGACGATGTGCCTTCTGCGGATGCCTCCGACGCGCAGTGGGTGCGGCCGGCGCTGGTGGGCGAAGTGACCTTCTCCGAACGCACCGGCACCGGAAAACTGCGCCATCCCGTCTGGCGCGGCCTGCGCCCGGATAAGAAACCGTCCGACGTCGTGGTGGAGACCCTTTAGGCGCACCACGCCGATACCTGACCGGAAAGGACCCCCAAGATGACCGAGACCAATGCTGCCTCCACGGCCCGCATTCCCGGCACCGAACCGCATCCCGACAGCGCCCTGGACGGTGTGGACGCGTGGTGGCGGGCCGCGAACTATCTCTCTGCCGGCCAGATCTACCTGCGCGACAACCCGCTGCTGCGCCGACCGCTGGAAACATCGGACGTCAAGGCGCGGCTGCTGGGGCACTGGGGGACCACACCCGGACTGAACTTCATCTATGCCCACCTGAACCGGCTGATCCGCGAGCAGAAACGCAACGTCCTGTTCATTACCGGGCCCGGGCACGGCGGCCCTGCCAATGTTGCGAATGCCTGGCTGGAGGGCACCTACTCGGAGATCTACAGCCATGTGGGCCGGGACGAGGAAGGGCTGCGCACCCTGTTCCGGCAGTTCTCCTACCCCGGTGGAATCCCCAGCCATGCGGCGCCGGAGACTCCCGGGTCCATCCACGAGGGCGGTGAACTGGGCTATTCCCTGGCCCATGCCTACGGGGCGGTGTTCGACAACCCGGACCTGGTGGCCGCCACGGTGATCGGCGACGGCGAGGCCGAAACCGGTCCGCTGGCCGCCAGCTGGCATTCCAACAGCTTCCTCGACCCGGCGGTGGACGGAGCGGTGCTGCCCATCCTGCACCTGAACGGCTACAAGATCGCCAACCCCACCATCCTGTCCCGGATGCCCGAGGAACAGCTGCTGAAACTGCTTGAAGGCTATGGGTACCGCCCCTACGTGGTGACGGTGGAGGACCCCGCCGCCGTCCGACAGGCCCACGAGGACTTCGCTGCCGTCCTGGAGACCTGCCTGGCGGAAATCACCGCGATCCAGGCGCCGTACCGCACCGGCGAAAAGACCGCGGTGACCCCTGACATCCCCGGCGCCGACGCGATGGAGCAGCACGCTCCGCGCTGGCCGATGATCGTGTTCCGTTCGCCCAAGGGCTGGACCGGTCCGGCCGTCGTCGACGGCCTGCAGGTCGAGGGCACCTGGCGGGCCCACCAGGTGCCGCTGTCCGAGATCCACGACAACCCGGAGCATCTGGCCCAGCTGCAGGAATGGCTGCAGTCCTACCGGCCCGGGGAGCTGTTTGACGCCGAAGGCCGGCTTGCCGCAGGGATTGCCGCGCTGGCTCCGGAAGGGGACCTGCGGATGAGTGCGACGCCGTACGCCAACGGCGGGCGCCTGCTCCAGGACCTGCACCTGCCGGAGTACGCGGACCATGCGGTGAAGATCGATCATCCGGGCTCCGAACGGGTAAGCCCGATGTACAACCTGGGCGGCTACCTGCGCGAAGTGATCCGGAAGAACCCGTCCAACTTCCGGATCTTCGGGCCGGATGAAACCGCGTCCAACCGGCTGCAGGCCGTCTACGACGTCACGGACAAAGCCTGGCAGCAGCGCATTGACGAGCTCGACGAACACCTGGCCCGCAGCGGACGAGTCGCCGAGGTGCTCAGCGAACACCTGTGCGAAGGGTGGCTGGAGGGATACCTGCTGACCGGCCGGCACGGCGTGTTCAACTGCTACGAAGCCTTCGTGCACATTGTGGATTCCATGTTCAACCAGCACGCCAAGTGGCTGAAGGTCAGCCGCGGGCTAAGCTGGCGCCAACCGGTCGCCTCGCTCAACTACCTGCTCTCCAGCCACGTCTGGCAGCAGGACCACAACGGGTTCTCGCACCAGGACCCCGGCTTCATTGACCATGTGGTGAACAAGAAGGCAGACGTCATCCGGGTCTACCTGCCGCCGGACGCCAACACCCTGCTGGCCGTGGCCGGGAACATCCTGGACAGCAGGGACCGGGTCAACGTGGTGGTCTCCGGCAAGCAGCCGGCTCCGGTCTGGCTGGATCCGGAACAGGCGCTGCTGCATGTGGAGCGCGGCGTCGGGATCTGGGACTTTGCCGGCAGCGAGGGCGCCGGCCCGGGCACCCGGACCGATCCCGACGTCGTGATGGCCTGCGCGGGCGACGTACCCACGCTGGAAACCGTGGCTGCGGCGGCGCTGCTGAAGGACCAGCTGCCGGACCTGAGGATCCGGGTAGTCAACGTGGTGGACCTGATGGTGCTCCAGGATCCGCGCGAACATCCGAACGGGCTTCCGGACCGGGATTTCGACACCCTGTTCACGCAGGATAAACCGGTGATTTTCGCCTATCACGGCTATCCCTGGCTCATCCACCGGCTGACCTACCGGCGCACCAACCACGACAACCTGCACGTGCGCGGCTACAAGGAGGAAGGCACCACCACCACGCCGTTCGACATGGCCATGCTGAACCAGATCGACAGGTTCCAATTGGCCATCGACGTGCTGGACCGGGTAGCGTCGCTGGGATCGACGCAGGCGTCCTTCCGGCAGTATTTGCAGGACGAACGGGCACGTGCCCGGCAGTACACCCGCGACGAAGGGCAGGATCCGCCGTACATCACCGGCTGGAACCTGCAGGAAGCAGAGCAGGACACGCCCGGCTGAGCACCACCGGCCAGGCGCGGTACGCACAGGCTTCGGCGGCGCCCCTAAAGGGCAGCACGCCGTGGAAAAGTACGATCCATCCATCGAAGGAGAGTTCATTGACCACTGATCAGACGAGCGTTGTAGTTTCCCGGGTCATCGATGCCTCGGCCGCGGACATCTTCAATCTGTTGTCCAACCCCGAGCGCCACCACGAGCTGGACGGCTCCGGCATGGTGGTTTCGGACGAGAAGACCGACCGCATTACGGCTTCCGGCCAGGTCTTCACCATGAACATGCACAACGAAAAAATGGGCGACTACCAGACGGAAAACCACGTCACCGGGTACGACCACAACAAGCTGCTGGCTTGGCAGACCGCTCCGGCCGGCACCGAACCCAAGGGCTGGCAGTGGGTCTGGGAACTCCAGGCCGACGGCGCCGACTCCACCGAGGTCACCCTGACCTATGACTGGTCCCATGTCACGGACAAGGAGACCCTGAAGAAGGTCTCCTTCCCGATGGTGTCCAAGGACGACCTCGAGGAATCCCTGAACAAGCTCGCCGCAGCGGTCTCCGGCGCCTAGGGTTTTTCAGGACGCACGACGGCGGCCGGTGTCTTCCTTCGGGAAGGCGCCGGCCGCCGTCGTTGTAGGGTGGCGCAATGATTCGAGAAGGCACACCGCTGGACATCCTCGAACTTGCCCGGCTCCGGGCGGCCTGGGTGGCCGAGGCCGGCGGGGACGGCCGGGCTGATGCGGGCTTTGTTGACGAGTTCAGCTCCTGGCTCGCGGCCAACCCGCGTACCTTTTTCGTCGCTGCATCGGATGCCGGCGATGCCCTGATCGGCATGCTGAACCTGTCGATCTTCGAGCGGATGCCGAAGCCGGGCAAACCGGCGTCGGTCTGGGTTTATCTGGCCAACGCCTATGTGCTGCCCGCCCACCGGAACGCCGGGGTGGGCAGCTCCCTGGTGTCCGCGGCGGTCGACTATGCGCGTTGTCTCGGGGCGGCACGGATTGTCACCTCTCCGGCTGGGGAGTCCAAGGACTTCTACGCCCGGCACGGTTTCGAGACGGCCGAGGAACTGGCCGTTTACCGGTTCTGACCCGCGGCAAGGACAGGCCAAACAACGACGGCGGCCGGCACCTTCCGTAGGGAAGGTGCCGGCCGCCGTCGTACTGCGTGCGGAGGTTAGACCGCGGACCAGCCGCCGTCGGAGGGCAGGATGGCGCCGTTGATGTTCACGCCGTCATCGCTGAGCAGGAACGTGATGGACGCAGCGAGGTCCTCCGCCGAGGCCAGGCCCGGAATGTTGACGCGTGCCGGGGACAGGCGCGCCTCGCCGTACTCGCTGGTCTTGCCGCCCATCGGAATGCCGGTGGCTACGCCGCCCGGAGCAACGGCGTTCACGCGTATGCCTTCACGGGCATACATAAACGCGGTGCTGCGGGTGATGCCTACGACGGCGTGCTTGGAGGCGGTGTACGCCACGCCCGAAGCGGAGCCGCGCAGGCCGGCTTCGGAGGTGATGTTCACAATCGAGCCCTTGCGGGCTTCGAGCATGGTCGGCAGCACGGCGCGGGTCAGGCGCATCAGGCCCTCCACGTTGACGGCGAAGATCTTCTGCCACATGGCATCGGAGACCTCGTGCAGCGGGGAGAAGTCGTCATTGATGCCGGCCACGTTGGCCAGGCCGTCAATCCTGGTGCCGGAAGCGGCCATGATGCGGTCGATGGCGGCGGCATCGGTCAGGTCGCCTGCAACCGGAACAATGGCCTCGCCCAGTTCTCCGGCGAGTTCCTTGATCTTCGCCTCGGCGATGTCGACGGCAATCACGCGGCCGCCTTCGCGGGCAATGCGGGCGGCGGTGGCGCGGCCGATGCCGGAGCCGGCGCCGGTGACGATGATGGTGCGGCCTTCGAATCGGCCTTCAACGGTCGGCAGGACGGTTTCGGCGATCTCGGGCATCACGCCGCCGTTGGCCTGCTTCACGAGTTCATCCACGGCAGCCTGCGGGAACTTGCCCTGGCTGAGGTCAACCAGCTGCTGCAGCTTCATGGTCAGGGCGGGGCCGAGGGTCTTCTCGTCGCTTCCGGCCTGCGCGAGCATGCCGCGGATGGCGGGACCGCCGGCGGGGTGGTCGAGCCACTGCTGGACGGTGTTCTGGGCGGTGATGGGCGAATTGGCCACGAACCGGTCCTTTCGATCGGAGGAGCGGCCGTAATCTGCGGCCGCCGGTATCGGCAGCTCGCCACGATGGTTACACGTGTAAGTTGCCTGTATCGTCAGACTACCGGAGAAATCTCCGGAGGATAAGGGGCTGATTTCCGCGGTGTTGCCGGCGGGTCGGTGAAGCCGAGACGAAAGAGGGACGGGATGAACCGCAGGGTCACGTCCAACGACGTTGCGCAGGCGGCCGGCGTTTCCCGTGCCACCGTCAGTTACGTGCTCAACGGCCGTGCCGGGCAGAGCATCTCCTCCGGGACAAGGGAACGCGTGCTGGCCGCAGCCCGGGACCTGGGCTACGCGCCGTCGACCGCCGCCCGCACCCTGCGCCGCGGCCGCAGCGACCTGGTGCTGATGCTGCTGCCGCCCGAGCCGCTGGGCCGCGCCCTGGCCATCCTGATCGATGCCGCCTCCGAGGAAGTGGAACGGCAGGGGCTGCGCCTGGTGGCCCACCGGCTGCCGGCACAGGGCGGAGCGCCGTCCCTGGTGCAGTCGCTGGCTCCGGCAGCGCTGATCCTCACCACCCCGCTCCCGGAGCCGGAACTGGCAGCCCTGGCGGCCATCGGCATCCGGGTGGCCTCCCTGCACCAGGCGCTGGAAGACCCGCTGGGACCGGACCTCGGCATCGGGGCATGCCAGGTGCAGCATCTGGCCGCGGCCGGACACAGGCGGATCGGTGTGGCGGTGCCCCCGGAGTCCGGTTATGCCTGGCGGGTGGACGTCCGGCTGGCGGCCATTGCGGACGCCTGCCGCCGGCTTGAGCTTCCCCCGCCCGCCGTCGCCCGTCTGGCCCTGGACGCCGGGGAGGCGGCGGGCGTCGTCGACCGTTGGCGGGCAGGACCGGAGCCGGTGACCGCGGCCTGCGCGTTCGACGACGAGCACGCCTTCGCCCTGCTGGCCGGGCTGGCCGCGCACGGCCTGAGCGCACCGAAGGATTTGGCGGTGATCGGCGCCGAGGACATTCCGCTGGCGTCGCTGGCAGTGCCGCCGTTGACCACCGTGTCGGTCGATGCCCGGTCCTTGGGGGAGCGGTTTGCGCGGATGGCGGTGGCCTCCCTGGATGCGGCACAGGAGCTGCGGGGAAGCGGAGCAGACGGTTCCGGGCAGCCGGCGGAAGCTGACCTGCCGCCGGTGCGGCTGGTGCGGCGCGTGTCGGCCTGAGCCTGAGGCGGTTCGGAGGTCAGCCGTGCGGCCAGTCAGCGACCGCCTGCTCAATGGCCCGCCGCTTGGCTGCCGAGACCCGTTCCACCAGGTCGATGACCGGTTCCGGGGTGGCCCGGGATATGCGGGGCAGCCGCCAAGTGCCCACCGCCACGCCGTCGTCGAGCACCGCAGGACGGAAGACCCCGTTGCCGCCCGGGACAATTGCCGCCAGCATCGCCGGGCTGGCAAACAGGGAACGGTCCGCGTAACCGAGGATCCACTCATCGAACGCCGGCACCAGTGACACGCCGGAAGGTTCCGGAATCTCCGGCTCACCGATGATCCACGCCGGCCGGCCGTCCACTTCCACCTGGACCAGGTCCGCCACTCCGGCTGCAGCCTTACGCACCATGGTTTTGGGCAGCTTGGTCCACCACGCCGCATCGTTCTCCGTGACCGGACCCCGGGCGAGCACGAAGCCGCGGACCACCGCGGACAGGTCGCCGTCGTTCGGCGCGCCGGGGTCGACGGCGCGCGGTGCCGTGAGGGTGAGGAGCTGCTCGGTGCCGGTCTCGAAAAACCGTCCCCAGTGCGCCAGGCCTTCCACGCAAAGGTGCATCAGCAGGTGGTAGCCGCGGCCGTCGGAGGTGTCGATCCCGGCTGCTTCCCAAAGTTCCAGCGCTTCGGAGCGTCGCAGCGGCCGATCGTCCAGGGCTTCGCGCAGGGTGTCCCGGCCCCGGGCCAGTACCGTCTCCTCAAGCCCCAGCTCGGCCCGGCGCCGGGCAGCCATGCTGCGGATCCGTTCCGCGGTGAAGGACAGCAGTGTCGCCAGATGCTCCGGCGTGGTGGCGAACAGGGTGCCGCGCATCGGCCAGCCGCGCACCAATTCGCCGCGGTCGAACGCGTTCCGGACGTCCTGGACAGTGGTTCCGGGGCGGGAGCGGACGGCAATGGCCCGCAGCACCGCGGGCAGGTCCTGGCCCTGCAGCGCGACGGCCCGCCGCACGACGTCGGCCGGGGACAGGTCCGAACCGCCCAGCAGCTGCGAGGAGCGCCGGATCCGCCGTGCATCCTGCCCGGAAAGAGAAGTGACCACGAGGCAAAGCTATGTGGCGCAGCGCTGCCGGGGCAAGGTTCCAGGGGGCAGGCTACTGCCCCTGTTCCGCCTCCCGCGCCCGGTAAAGCTGCATCAACCGGTAGCGGCGGCCCAGGGACTCCCGGCGGGGTTTGACCGGTGCGTCCTCCGGTTCGGCCGTGAGGTCGATGTGTTCCTTGCCGAAACGCCAGAGCAGCAGGTCATCGAGCAGCCGGTCCGGTCCGGGGGAGTAGCGGTGGTCCAGGGCCGCGCGGACCTTGGTGATGGCGTCTGCCTGCAGCAGTCCGGCCAGGTCCATGGTGGTCTTCATGCCGTGCGCAGCCAGCATTTCCGCGGCCCAGCCCCAGTCGTCACCGGACTTGCGGTTGACGTGCGGGAGCAGGGTCATCCAGATGTCCCGGATCCGGTTCGGAGTCAGCGGCGCACTGCCCTGGCCCTCCTCGTCCCAGAAGCCGGTGACGGTTTCGTAGCGTTCGTGCAGCTCGGCGAAGGCGGTTTCCACCGTCTCCAGCATGGCAGCGGTTGCCGTGAACTGCCGGTCGAAATACGGGCTCCAGGCCCGCGGATCGCCGGCCTTGAACCGGATGTCGTGCTCTATCTCGGACCAGGCATGGGCCAGCACGGTACGGATCTGCACTTCGAACAGGTAGCTGCCGTTGGGCCGCTGGTCCGGTTCCAGCAGCTTGTGGTACTTCCGCACCGTCTCATTCTGGATGGTCCGCAGGATCAGGTGCCGGCTGGAGTAGCCGTACGTACCGGATTCGATGGAGCCAATGTCCTTCTCGCGGTCGCCGCGGCAGTCGAACTCCGCCCGCTGCCGCTTGATCAGGTTGGCCGCTTCATCCACTTCGTGCGGCAGCGTCATGATGATGCGCAGGCCCACGAGGTCGGTGAGGTTGCGCAGCGGATCCGGGAACAGCAGGGAAGGCAGTTCGCCGGGGTGCTCCGGGGGCAGCATCCGGGAAGCCTTGTCCCGGAAGGACTCAACGGTCTTGGTGCGCGAGGCTACGAACAGCGGCTTTACCGGGCTGTCGGCAAAGACAGCCCGAAGATTCGCTTCCATCTCCGCGGTGACCGCTTCCAATCCGGGCCGGACCCGGGCGTACTCATCGGTACTGGCCTGGACTATGGGCCGCAGCCGCTCATCCAGTGTGTCCCACGCGCTCAAAGCTGTTTCCCTTTCCCCTGCCTGCCCCCAGCCTATGGCACGGTGTTTCTCCGACACCGGCGATAGGCTCCCTATCAGATTAAGCCCCGCGAGCAGAAGGATCGTCATGCCAGCGCCTGCACTGCGTCTCTCCTACGGTCCGGACGCGGACCAGTACGCCGAACTGAGCCTTCCGGAAAGCGGTGCGGCGGCGCAGGCCGTGGTGGTCATCATCCACGGCGGCTACTGGCGCGCTGCCTATGACGCGGAACTTGGCCGGCCGCTGGCGGCGGACCTGGCCGCCCGCGGGTTTGCCGCCTGGAACCTGGAATACCGGCGGGTCGGCAAGGGCGGCGGCTGGCTGGAAACGTTCGAGGACATCTGCGCCGGGATCGACGCGCTGGTCCCGGCGGCACGGGAGCACGACGTCGACCTGTCCCGCGTGGTCTTCCTGGGCCACTCCGCGGGCGGCCACCTGGCCGTGCTCGCCGCGGGGCGGACTGATCCGCGCGTCCTGCCTGCCGGCGTCGTCAGCTGCTCCGGAGTCCTGAACCTGGCCGAGGCCCACGAACTGGGCCTGAGTAACGGCGCGGTGCGGAACTTCCTTGGCTGCACGCCTGTTTCCAATCCACGGCGTTTCCGGGAGGCGGACCCCATGTGCGCGCTGCCGCTGCAGGTTCCGGTGTGGGCGCTGCACGGCGGGGAAGACAGCACCGTGCCGCTCAGTTCCTCCAGCAGCTGGGTGGACGCTGCCCGGGCAAGCGGCACGGCGGCGCAGCTGCGCCTCATTCCCGGTGACCACTTCGCGATGATCACCCCCGGCACGCCGGCCTGGGACGCCGTCGTCACGGCGGTCCGCGAGGCCGCCGGAATACCTGTTGTTTAAGGAAACCCAAAGGCCGCTCTGTTAGGTTGGCAGTGTGCTTACAGTTATTGGGGAAGCCCTTGTTGATGAAGTAGTCAGCGATACGGCACCGCGGCGAACACACCCCGGCGGCAGCCCGCTGAATGTAGCTGTGGGCGTGGCGCGGCTGGGCCGTCCCGTCCAGTTCGTGGGCCGCTTCGGCTCGGATACCTACGGTGCCATGATCGCCGAGCATCTTCGGGCAAACTCCGTGCTGACCGCCTTCGAAGCCGATGACCGGCCGACCAGCGTGGCCACGGCCGTGCTGGATCCGGCGGGCGGCGCCCGGTACACCTTTGACCTGGAGTGGCAGCTGCCGGGCCTTGCGGAGGATCTTCCGGCCCTGCTGGACGGAACCACCATGCTGCACACCGGTTCCATCGCCTCCATGCTCTCGCCCGGCGCGGGCCACGTGCTGCGCGCCGTGGAACAGGCACGGCCCGGCTGCACTGTCACCTACGATCCGAACTGCCGGCCGACCATCATCACCGACGCCTCCTACGCCCGCGAACAGGCGGAGAATTTCGTGGCACTGGCCGACGTCGTCAAGGCCTCCGACGAAGACCTGCAGTGGCTCTACCCGGACGAACCCGTGGAGGAATCCGCCCGGCGCTGGCTCGCCGCGGGACCGTCGCTGGTAGTGGTCACCCGGGGATCGAAGGGACCGTGGGCCGTGGCCGCGGCGGGAGAATGCGAAGTGGCCGCACCCACCGTCAGCGTCGTGGACACCGTGGGCGCCGGGGATTCGTTTATGTCCGCCCTCCTGGTGGGGCTGATGGACCGGGAGCTCGACGGCGGTGCCCGCCGCAGCGACCTGGCCCGGATCGGCGTAGGCGAACTGAAGGAGCTGCTCTCCTTCGCCGCGCGCGCAGCAGCCGTCACCGTTTCCCGCGCCGGAGCCAATCCGCCCTACCGCCGCGAAGTTCCCTGATCCAGCCGCACGCCGCGGCACCAATGCCAACTACCCGAAAGGAAGTCCGTGGAAAGCCGAGACCCGTATGAGGCGCTGCCGCAGGTACCTGAGTTCACCGTCGAGAGTGAAGAATTCGCGAACGGAGGCACGTTCGCACCGGCCCAGTACAGCGGCAAGATGGGCGTAGCCGACGGCGGCGATGCCTCGCCGCAGCTGACCTGGTCCGGCTTCCCTGAGCAGACCCGCAGCTTTGCCGTGACGATGTACGACCCCGATGCACCCACCGCCAGCGGCTATTGGCACTGGGCGGCCTTCAACATCCCGGCGTCGGTCACGGGCCTCGCCGCCGATGCGGCCAATACGGGCCAGATGCCCGCCGGCACCGTACAGCTGGCCAACGACGCCGGATTTGCGGGCTTTGTGGGCGCGGCCCCGCCCGCAGGACACGGACGGCACCGCTACTTCGTGGTGGTCCACGCCGTGGATACGGAGGAACTGGACGTCCCGCCGGACGCCACCCCGGCTGCCCTCGGCTTTGCGCTCTTCACCCACACCCTGGCGCGGGCCACGATGATCGGCACCGCGGAAATCCGGGAGGACTAGGGTCCCCGGGGCAGACCCGTTGGGGAGGCTTCGCACCGTTCCGGCCCCCGCCGCGGCCGGAAGTAAGCTTGATGGCATGCAGGAACAGCGGGGGCCGGTACGGCTGATAGCAAGCGACATGGACGGCACCATCGTGGGTGCGGACAACAGCATCAGCGATCGGACCGTGAACGCTTTCCGCGCCTGCATGGCTGCGGGCATCGACGTCGTCTTCGTGACCGGGCGCCCGCCCCGCTGGCTGGACCCCCTGCGCGAGCGGATCGGGCACGCAGGGACCGTGATCTGTTCCAACGGGGCCATCACCTATGACCTGGCCGCCGAGCGGGTCCTCGCCACCCGGCTCCTCCCGCTGGAACAGATGCTCGCCGCCGCGGAGGTCATCAGGGACCTCTTCCCGCGGGCACGTTTCGCGGCGGAGACGGTGGACGGCCTCCATCTTGAGGACGGCTTCGTGGACACCGGATCCGTCGAACTCCTCGGCGGCATAGTTCCCGGCCCGCTGCACGAATCCCTTGCAGGCTCACCTGGCGTGGCAAAATTCCTCGCCCGGGGCGCCGACATCTCCCCGGACGAGTTCCTGCGCCGGGTGGCGCCGGCGGTGTCCGAACTGGTGGAGACCACCCATTCGGCACCGCGGATGCCGCTGCTGGAAATGTCCCTGCCGGGCCTGAACAAGGCCGTCACCCTGGCCGGCTACGCCAAGGAGAAGGGTATAAACCCGGGGGAAACCATAGCTTTCGGCGACATGCCCAACGACATTTCCATGCTGGATTGGGCGGGCCGGGGCTACGCCATGGCAAGTGGTCACCCGGCTGCCCGCGAGGCGGCGGATTTCACGGCACCGGGCTTCACGGACGACGGCGTGGCGGTGATCCTTGAGCGGCTGCTCGATGTTCAGGAAGCCTCCGCAGAAGCTGGTGCGCGGTAATTACCACCGCGAGCCAGGCCGCTCCGAGCGTCCAGGCCACCAGCACATCCGTCAGCCAGTGGTGGCCGAGGTAGACCCGGCTCAGGCCCACGGCAAATGTAAAGACCGCTGACGCGAGCAGCGCGGAGGCCTTCGCCCAGCGGTTGTGCACGTGCAGGATCACCAGGTAGGCCAGGATCCCCGCGATGACGATTGAGTTCAGGGTGTGTCCGCTCGGAAACGAGGCGGAGGATTCGTACGGCGGGACGGCATCCGCCAGGTCGGGCCGGGTCCGGCCGATCAAGGCCTTTCCCGTGACCGTCATGAGCAGTGAACCGGCGGCTGCGGCCGCGGTGAGGATCAGCGGTGTCCAGGAACGCCAGCGCAGGCCCATAACGAGCACCACGAGCCCGGCGATGACGGGCATGCCGATGGTCCCGGCAAGGTTGGTGAAGCCGGTGACTGCGGAATCCAGCGCGGGAGTGCGCAGTCCCAGTGCCGTTTCCAGCACCGGCCGGTCCAGGCCGGCAATGCCGTCCGCGTCGGTGACCGATTCATAGACCTCTGCGGACACCAGGGTCAGGGCCAGTGCCGGCAGGAGGCCGACGGCCAGGATCACCAACAGGGCCACATGCGGCGAGGTTGCGCGGCTGATTCCATGCAGCAGCTGCCTGAGCCGATTCGCGGCCGGGGAGGGGTGAGGTGCGGGCACGGGGCTCATGGATCAAGTATGCCAAGCCGCCTGCAGAGCCAGTCCAGGTTGTTCTCCAGTCCGGCCCGCCAGACCTGCCAGGAGTGTCCGCCCGGAAGCTCCTGGAACTGCACGTCCGCGCCGGCCGCCCGGGCCGCTTCGTACACCTGCCTGCCTTCCGGGGCGTACACCTTGTCCTCGCTGCCGACGACGACGATCCCGGCAAGTTCGGGAAATGGCATCCGGTGAAACCGGTCCACGGCGTTCTGTTCAGCGAAGGCGGCCTGGTCGCCGTCGAAATACGTGTCCAGCAGGGCCTGCTGCCCATCGGCGTCGGTGGGCTCGTTTTCGCCGGCGATGTCCAGGAATGTCGGATAGGACTCGGGGTGGTTCGCCGCCAACTGCACTGCGCAGGTGCCGCCGAACGAATACCCCGCGATGGCCCATTGCCGTGCTCCGGCCGTTCCGGCCCCCAGATGCTGCTGCACCCAGGCGGGAAGGTCCCGGGCCAGGTACGTTGCCGAGTCGCTTACGGTCGTGTCCAGGCACAGCGGCCAGTCGGGGTTGGAGTCATTGCTGGCGTCGGGCATGACGACAATCGGAGCCAGGCCGGCATGTCGGGCAGCGAAGCCGTCCATCATTTCGGCTATGCGGCCGCTGACCAGCCAGTCATTCGGGGAGCCCGGCTGGCCGTGGATCAGGACCAGCACCGGCAGGCTGACCGCGCCTGGATCGGCCAGATAGGCGGGCGGGAGGTAGATCAGTGCAGGGTGGGAGGCGTATCCCGAGGCTGCCGCGGGGATCTCTGCCCGGTAGACCCGGCCTTCGCCGGGCAGGTTCGACGGCGGCGACCAGTCCCGTTCGGAGGCTGCGGGGCGGTTGGTCCCGGTTTCCGCGGGACGGGGCAGCGGGTCATTCGTGGCCGAGGGCGGGTCCAGGAGGGAACGGAGGGTGGGGTATTGGGCGTAGGCAAGGTTCGCGGTGCAGGCCAACGCCAGCAGTATTCCGAACGCCGCCGCAGCGCCCGCGGTCCGGCGGGACCACGGGGAGCCTGGAACTGCCAGCAGCCCGGCCGCCAGCTGAAGCCCCAGGATGGCCAGGGCGGTGTACAGGTAGAGCATCCGTGGAAGAGAAGCATTCCACCAATGGAATATAAGTTCTGCCAGCACATAAAGAAGTGCCGTGCAGGCGGCCGCAACCACCAAATAGACCAGGATCCTGCGCAGGCCCAGCCGCCTCCCGGCAATCCCTAGCCAAAGAAGCGCAGCCGCGCCCAGGGCCAGGGCGAGGGCGGGGAGGATCCCGTCAATCAGGGACAGGCCCATCACGGCCGGGGTGTCCTCATGCGGTACGGGTCACGATCCGGCGGGCCAGTGACAGGCCCTGCCCCAGGGACAGATCCGGAACGTAGGCCCGCGCCAGCGCGTTGGCGATGGCGGGCAGGGACGCCGGGTCCCGATAGGTCATGAACAACGGACGGTACTCCGGGGCGAACTTGGCCTTGAAGGCCAGCAGGGAGCGGAAACCGTATACCGGCTCCAGGGTTTCCCCCAGCCGGTCCAGGAGTCGGTCCATCACGGGCGGACCGTCGGCGTCGTCGTCTGTCTCCCCGTCGGCACGCGCCAACGGCGCGCCGGAAAGGCTGAGGAAGGAAAACCCCTCGTCCTGGAGCGACAGTGCAGCGGAAGCGATGAGGAAGTCCATCCCCAGCCGGAAGCCGTTGCTGCGCCGGCGCATAAAATCCAGGGTCCAGCCCGCCACCGCTCCGTTGCGGTACACCGGAAGCCAGGACGTTACCGCGTGCACGGTGCCGTCTTCGTCGATGGCCAGCAGGCAGCGCACCTCCGGATCATCCACTTCTTCCAGTCCGCCCAGCGTGAAGCCCATCTCCGGCATGTCCTTATCCGCCACCCACTCCTCCGAAATGGCGTACACCTGGTCCTTCACGGCCAGCGGTGCCGTGGGATAGCGGGTCCACTCGGCCCGGATGCCCAGCTTGCGGGCCTGGTTCATGGCGGTGCGGATGTCCTGGAATCTCTTGCCCTTGAACGCCAGCGAGCCCAGCCGGAGGACGGTTTCCTCAGCCACCTGCAGCGAGGAAAATCCCAACCCGCTGCTGAGGTCGCGCACCTGGGTACCCACGGAGTAGAAGCACGCGGTGGTGCCGTTCGCGGCGCAGAAAGCCGAGAATCCCTCCACGGAGCTGTGCAGCTCATCCCTCGGTCCCACCGGTTCTCCGACGCTCAGCGCCACCCCCAGATCCATCCGGTAGGCCACATAGGAATTCCCGCTGGGGGAAAACCAGTAGCTGTTGCCCGCCCAGAGCGTCATCCAGGCCATGGTGCTGCCGCCGTGGGTCCGAAGCAGCACACGGGCGCGGTCCGCATCAGCGGTCGCCGGACTGTAGGGCGGAACCAGGAAGGAGCGCAGCAGCAGCACACACACCAGAACCCAGAAGGCCACCCCTACTCCTTCGTACAGCAGGACTGCCGGCAGGCTCTCCGGCACAATGCCGGGAGCCCGGCTGGTCACTTCGAGGACCGGGAGGAAACGTCCGGGGAGATCCGCGGCGAGCAGCGCCGGCGTCGCGGCCGGCGAGAAACCGTTCCGGTTTAACAGACCGGCACCCAGGTAAAGCGCGGCGAGCAAAACCGCCGCCAGGGCGGAAGTGCCCGCTAACCGCCGATAGGTTCCGGCAGGAGCGGTTACGGAGAAGAGCCCGCGGGTGAGGATCAGCAGCACCAGCACCGCCAGCGGAACGGCCATGGGCAGCACCAGTGCAACCGCATTTCCGGTGCCGGGAGCCAGGGTGCCCGGTTCATTCCCGGCCAAAAGCCGGCCGATCCGTACCGCGGCCAGAACTGTCATGGCGCCCTGCAGCAGCAGCGCGGCGGCCCACGCGAACCGGCGCCCGCGCCGCAGGCCGTCGGAAAAAACAGCCAGCAGCACCAGGGGCAGGATGGCCAGGAAGAACGCCGCCGGACCGGCACGCAGTTGGATCCGCGCCGCGATGCACTGCGCCGAATCCGCCGCTTCACCGCACACCTGGGCCAGCTCGGCCGGGGTCCTCACCTCCACGTCCGTAAAGAGATACTGCAGCACCGAAAGCGGTCCCACCGCCTGGCTGCTGAGTGCGCTGATAACCGGCCCGACAGCGGAAGCCAGTACAGCCAGGGCCACCAGCACCCGCGCCTCCCGGCGGCTGCTGACCAGCCTGCGCGGAATCGACGGCCGGCGGCCCGCCAGATAGGGTCCGGCCAGTGCGCCGGCCGCGGCCGCGCCCAGGACCGTCAGGGTGGAGAAGCTTCCGCCGTAGAGCGCCAGCAGTATCAGCAACGCAAACAGGGGAACCCGCAGGCGGCGTCGCCACAGGGTCCCGAGCCGGGCACTGGCAGCAGCCCCCGCGGCAGCCAGGAAGGCCACCGGACCGACGAAGGACTCGGAGACGAGGGCACGGGACCAGTCGCCGATGGAGGCGCTGGTCAGGTAGGCGAAGCCGGTGGTCAGCAGCAGTCCGGCGATTTGACCGCCGAACCCGGCCAGCAGGAACCGTCCGGTTCCCAGCAGCCGCTCGGTGGGCAACCCGGCCAGCAGTGCCAACAGGGTGCCGCCGAGGTAGCCGGCCGGGCCGCCCGCCCAAAAACAGCAGAAAAGCAGGGGTGCCGGATTACCGGCCACGGTGTTCACGGAAGCGGCAGCCCAGTCCAGCCACGGCCCTTCCGGGCCGCTGCGGAGGGAGGATGTGGACGCCCCCAGGATCCAGAACAAGGCAATAAAGGTGAGGGTGGCGGGAGCGCTGCCGGCACTTCTCAGCAGGCGCCGGAGCGGCCAGCGTGCTCCGAAGCGGGACCCCACGGGACGTTTGTCAGGCACGGTACTGACCTCCACGGAACTAGCCGGCGAAAGAAACTGCTGCCGGTCGCGGTGCTGCCAGTCTAGGCGCGTGCGGCCGGGCGTGGCCCGTCCGGGCACAGTCCGGCGCTTGGTAAGGTACGAATGTGTTGGCAACTTATCCATATTTCCGGGCCCCCCGCGACCAGGCGACGGCGCCCCCGGAATCATCGCCGGCACCCATCGCGCTGGCGCACCGCGGCTTTTCCCCCGACGGCTACGAAAACACGCTCTTGGCGTTCCGCGCGGCCGCGGACCTGGGGATGAGCTACCTGGAAACGGATGTGCGCACCAGCCGCGACGGCATCCTGATGGCCTTCCACGACGAAACCGTGGACCGCATTTCCGGCGGCGTGGTGGGCAAAATCAGCCAGCTCACCCGAAAGGAACTCGACGACGTGCTGGTGGGCGGGGCGGAACGGATCCCCACCTTCGAAGAACTCCTGACCGAGTGGCCCCGGATGCGGCTCAATGTAGACGTCAAGGACGCCGCCGGGGCAGCACTGCTCGCGGCCCTGATCGAAAAACACTCCGCCCATGACCGGGTCCTGGTGGCATCCTTCTCCGACGTCCGCCGGCTTCGCGCCCTGCGCCGGTTGGGCCGGCCGGCTGCCAGCTCCGCCGGAAGCGCCCTGACCGCGGCGCTGCTTCTGCTCGGCCCGCTGGGCGCCGCCGCGTTCCTCGCCCGGCTGGGCCGTTTCCAGTGCGTCCAGGTTCCGCTGCGCTTCGGCCCCGTGACCGTGGTCACGCCGGGTTTTGTCCGCAGCTGCCACCGCGCCGGAATCCAGGTCCACGTCTGGACCGTGAACGACGCGCCCACCATGAACCGGCTGCTGGACCTCGGCGTGGACGGCATCGTTACGGACCGTTCGGACATCCTCGTGGACGTCCTCAAAGACCGCGGGCAGTGGCGGTAACGACTACTTGGACGGTCTTGTCCGTCCCTACTGGCAGGATGAGGGCATGCGTGTAGTTATTGCTCCGGACAAATTCAAAGGATCACTCAGCGCCGGGGAGGCCGCGGCAGCCATGGGTGAAGGCGTATTGGCGGTCTACCCGGATGCCGAGGTCACCGCTGTGCCGGTGGCGGACGGCGGCGAGGGCACCCTTGACGCTGCCCTGATAGCAGGGGCCGAGGCCCGCACCGCCAGGGTCCGGGGACCGCTGGGACGGGAAATCACCGCTGTCTGGGCACTCACCGGAGATACTGCCCTGATCGAAACCGCGCGGGCCAGCGGATTGACCCTGCTGGACCCCACCCCCGAGACCGCACTAGCGGCCACCAGCTATGGCAGCGGGCAGCTGATCAGTGAGGCACTGGATGCAGGTGCGCGCACCATCATCCTGGGAATCGGCGGCTCCGCCATGACGGACGGAGGCTCCGGCGCCTTGACGGCCCTGGGCCTGAAGATCCTTGACGACGCCGGTGCGCCGGTGCCGCCCGGGGGAGCGGCCCTGGCGCGGGCCGTGTCCCTGGACGCCGCCGGCCTGGACCCCCGGCTGGCCGGCGTGGACTTGAAGATCGCCGCCGACGTAACCAACCCGCTGCTCGGCCCGGAAGGTACGGTGGCCGTGTTCAGCGGCCAGAAGGGCGCCGACTCCGCAGCGCAGGCGGTCCTCGAGGATGCCCTGGGTAACTGGGCCGGACTGCTGAAGTTCACGACCGGCGTCGACGTCGACATTCCCGGCGCCGGTGCGGCGGGCGGCTTCCCGTCCGGGTTCCTGGCGTTCACCGAGGCGTCGCTGAATCCCGGGTTCGAACTGCTCAGCGCGTTCACCGGGCTGGACCTGGCACTCACACGCTGCGACCTGGTGCTCACCGGCGAAGGCTCGCTGGATGAACAGTCCCGCTACGGCAAGGCGCCCCTGGAAGTGGCGGCCCGGGCCCGGGATGCCGGCATCCCCGTGGTGGCCGTGGCCGGCCGGATCACCCTGACCCCGGACCAGTTGCAGGAGTACGGAATTGTTGCGGCCGTCAGCCTGCTGGATGTGGTCCAGCGGCCGCAGGATGCCATGGAGCAGGCGGCAAAGTACGTGGCGTGGGCTACGCGCCAGGCACTGGAAGGAGCCTGATCCGGGGCCGGCCGGCGGCCTAGCCGAGCCGGCTGGGCCTGGCTCCCGCGTCCTCCTGCGGCTCGTCCGGATCCGTCCCCCGCCAGCGGGCGATCGCCTGCATGCCGTGGTAGGCAATCAGGGTGGCGCCGGTGCCGAGGGCAATGCCGCCGAATTCCAGCCCTGCCACTATCCAGGTGAAGTTCGCGATCGCAATGATCAGGCCCAGGCCGGCGGTGGAAAGGTTGATCGGGTTGGAGAAGTTGACCCGGTTGTCCACCCAGATACGCACGCCGAGGATGCCGATCATGCCGTAGAGGACGACGCCGGCCCCGCCCAGCACACCGCCGGGCACCGTGGCGATCATGGCCCCGAATTTCGGGAACAGGCTGAGCAGGATGGCCACGATGCCGGCCACCCAGTACGCCGCCGTGGAGTACACGCGGGAGGCCGCCATCACGCCGATGTTCTCTGCGTAGGTGGTGGTGGCGGAACCGCCGCCGGAACCGGCCAGCATGGTGGCCAGGCCGTCGGCCATCAGTGCCCGGCCCGCGTACGGGTCAAGGTCGCGGCCGGTCATGGCGGCCACGGATTTCACGTGTCCAATGTTTTCGGCCACCAGTACCAGGACCACCGGAACAAAAAGGCCGATAACCGAGAAGTGGAAGGTGGGGGCGGTGAATTCGGGCAGCCCGATCCAGGCGGCATCGCCGATGGCCTGGAAATCCACCTCGCCCTGCAGCATGGCCGTGACGTAGCCGGCCACCACGCCAACCAGGATCGACAGCCGGCCCAGGAATCCCTTGAACAGGACCGTGGTCAGCAGGATTACCACCACGGTGACGGTGGCCGTGAGCGGCCCTCGCTCGAAGTTGTCCCGCGCCGAACCGGCCAGGTTGAGGCCGATCAGGGCCACTATGGTGCCGGTGACCACCGGCGGCATCAGGACCTGGATCCAGCGGGTGCCGGCAAGCTGCGCGGCGAGTCCGACCAGGAACAGGGCAAAGCCCGCCATGATGATGCCGCCCAGGGCTCCGCCGGGACCGTGCTGGTTGGTGGCAGCTCCGATCGGAGCAATGAAGGCAAAGCTGGAGCCCAGATAGCTGGGGACCCGTCCGGCGGTGATGATCAGGAACAGGATGGTTCCGATGCCGGAGAACAGCAGGGTGGTGGCCGGCGGAAAGCCGGTCAGGAGCGGTACCAGGAAGGTGGCGCCGAACATGGCCACCACGTGCTGGGAGCCGATGCTGATGGTCCGCGGCCAGCTCAGGCGTTCCTCGGGAGCAACGTAGCTGCCCGGCCGGATGGTTTTGCCGTCTCCGTGGAGGGTCCAGTCCATACCGAATCTGCTCATGGTGGTGCCTTCCGGAGAAAGGGGGTGTCTAGGCCAAATTCTAGCCGTCCCGGCGAACCGGGATGCTACGTTGCATAGGAAGAATGCAAGGTGCAGGGCGGGACCTTGATCACAAACCGATTGGACGATGGAGCAGCATGGGCATTTCAGTTGCAGGACGCGTAGTTCTCATCACCGGCGCAGCCATGGGCATGGGCCGGCTCTACGCCGAGCGGGCCGTGCATGACGGCGCGGCAGCAGTGGTGCTGTGGGACCTCAACGCCGAGGCCCTGGAGGTCACCGCCGCGCAGCTGCGGGAACTGGGCGCGTCGGCAATCCACCCCTACGCGGTGGACGTTGCCTCCCTGCCGGACATCACGGCCACGGCCGACCAGGTCATCCGGGAGGTAGGCGTACCGGACATCCTGGTCAACAACGCCGGGATTGTGCGCGGCAAGTACTTCTGGGAACACGAGCCGGAAGCGGATATCGACGCCGTTATGCAGGTCAACACCCTCGCCCCCATGCAGGTGACCCGCGCGTTCCTGCCCGGCATGATCGAGCGGCGCACCCCGGCCCGCATCCTGAACGTTGCCTCCGCCTCCGGCACACTGTCCGTCCCGAAAATGAGTGTCTACACGGCCTCGAAATGGGCAGTCATCGGTTGGAGCGACTCGATGCGCCTGGAACTCACCGAATCCGGCAACGGCCACGTCGCAGTAACCACCCTGATCCCCAGTTACATCAAGACCGGCATGTTCGAAGGGGCCAGGGGGCCGCTGATGACTCCGCTGATGGAACCGGAATACGTGGTGGACAAGGCGTGGGAGGCGCTCCTTGCCGGCAAGGCACGGATCCAGCTGCCCTGGACGGTGGCCCTGGGCAGCGCCCTGCGCAATGTGCTGCCCCAACCGGCCTGGGACGTGGTTGCCGGCCGCGTCTTCAAGGTCTACCAGTCCATGGACCACTTCACCGGCCGGAAACCGGCGGCTCCCGCTGACGAAACGTCCCTCAAGGAAAGCACC
This sequence comes from Arthrobacter sp. zg-Y1171, assembly GCF_025244845.1. Lineage (NCBI taxonomy): Bacteria > Bacillati > Actinomycetota > Actinomycetes > Micrococcales > Micrococcaceae > Arthrobacter > Arthrobacter sp. zg-Y1171. Next base: position 69,700 of record NZ_CP104264.1, read on the forward strand.
CAGGCATGAGCGAGATGGTCTCCGCGTTCTCTGAATCCATCCGCGATTCCGCCACCGACCCCGCTGGTTCCCCCGCAGCAGTTCCCTCGGTACTGGCCAAGGTGCGGGAAACCTATGACTCCGGCCGCACCCGGCCGCTCGCCTGGCGCCGGCAGCAGCTCGAAGGCCTGGTCCGGCTGTTCCACGAGCGGGAACAGGAGCTGGCGGACGCCCTGGCAGCGGACCTGGGCAAAAATCCGCTCGAAAGCTACGTCACCGAACTTTCCCTGGTGCGGGCGGAGGCCGAACACGCACTGAAGCATCTGGAGACCTGGGCCCGCAGCCGGCGGGTTTCCGTTCCCCTGGGCCTGCAGCCGGCGTCGGCCCGGACCGAACCACGGCCGCTGGGCGTGGTGCTGATCATCGGTCCCTGGAACTATCCCGTGCAGCTGGTCCTGGCGCCGCTGGTCGGTGCCCTCGCCGCCGGCAACGCGGCAGTCCTCAAACCCAGCGAACTGGCCCCGGCGACGTCGGCCGCGCTGGCGGACCTGCTGCCGCGCTATGTGGACCCGGAAGCCGTCGCCGTGGTCGAGGGCGGGCAGGAAGCCAGCACCGCCCTGCTGAAGGAACGGTTCGACTCGATCTTCTTCACGGGCGGGGAGCGCGTGGGCAGGATCGTCCTGCAGGCCGCCGCCGAACACCTGACCCCGGTCACCCTGGAGCTGGGCGGGAAATCTCCGGCCGTGGTGCTGGACGGCAACTGGGCCGCCGTCGCGCGCCGCCTGGTCTTCGGGAAACTGCTTAACGCCGGCCAGACCTGCGTGGCCCCGGACTACGTCCTCGTGACGGAAGAGGCGGCACCTGCGCTGAAGAAGCACCTGGTGCGGGCGGTCGCGGAGCAGTTCGGCAAGGATCCGTCCCGGAGCAAGGACCTGGGCCGGATTGTCAACGAACAGCACTGGGAACGGCTGGTCGGGCTGCTGGACAGCGGCACGGTCCTGGCCGGCGGGCGCAGCGACCGCGGAAGCCTGTACCTGGAACCGACCATCCTCACCGATGTGGCCCCGGATTCACCCGTGATGCAGGAGGAAATCTTCGGCCCCATCCTGCCGATCATCGAGGTCCGGGACCTGGCGGAGGCAATGAAATTCATTAACTCCCGTCCGGTTCCGCTGGCCGCCTATTTGTACAGCAACTCTGCGGCGGCACGGAAGACGTTCGAGGAGGGGGTCCGGGCCGGCAGCATCAACCACAACGCCAGCACCGTCCAGTTGGCCGTACCCGGCCTGCCCTTCGGCGGTGCAGGTGCCAGCGGCACCGGCGCGTACCACGGGAAATACACCTTCGACACGTTCAGCCAGCTGCGGCCGGTCTTCACCAAGGGCACGCTGCTGGACACCCTCCGGTTCGCGTACCCGCCCTACACGGGGCTGAAGAAGCGGCTCCTGCGCCGGCTGCTGTAACCGGCTGCAGAACGGGAAGAAGGGGTGCACCGGCAGGTGCACCCCTTCTGTTTTTTACGGCCCGTTTACGGCGGAAGCTAGGAAATCACGCCGTCCACGATGGCCTTGGCCTCGGCCTGGACCTGGTGCAGGTGTTCCTCGCCCTTGAAGGACTCGGCGTAGATCTTGTAGACGTCTTCCGTGCCGGAGGGGCGCGCGGCGAACCACGCGTTTTCCGTGGTCACCTTCAGGCCGCCGATGGGCGCGCCGTTGCCAGGTGCCTCGGTCAGGCGCGCGGTGATGTCCTCACCGGCGAGGGTGGTGGCGGTAACATCCGACGGCGAGAGCTTGGCCAGCGCGGCCTTCTGCTCGCGCGTGGCGGGCGCGTCCACGCGCGCATATTCGGGATCGCCGAACTGGTTGGTCAGTTCGCGGTACCGCTGGGACGGGGTCTTGCCGGTGACGGCCGTCATTTCCGAGGCCAGCAGGGCCAGCAGGATGCCGTCCTTGTCAGTGCTCCAGGGGCTTCCGTCGAGCCGGAGGAAGGACGCACCGGCGGATTCCTCGCCGCCGAACGCGGTTTCCCCGGAGAGCAGGCCCGGCACGAACCACTTGAAGCCCACCGGTACCTCCATGAGGACCCGCCCCAGGTCTGCGGTAACGCGGTCGATCATGGAGGAGGAAACCAGGGTCTTGCCCACCATGGCGTCTGCGCTCCAGCCGGAGCGGTTGCGGTACAGGTAGTCAATCGCGGTTGCCAGGAAGTGGTTCGGGTTCATCAGTCCCGCATCCGGGGTGACAATGCCGTGCCGGTCGGCGTCGGCGTCGTTGCCCGTGGCAATGTCGTAATCCCCGGCCCGGGAAATCAGCGACGCCATGGCGTACGGCGAGGAGCAGTCCATGCGGATCTTCTCGTCCCAGTCCAGGGTCATGAAGGCCCACTGCGGGTCCACGTTGGGATTGACCACGGTCAGGTTCAGTGAGTGCCGTTCCGCGATGGCACCCCAATAGTCCACCGACGCGCCGCCGAGGGGATCGGCGCCGATGTGGAGGCCGGCGCTGCGGATGGCATCCAGGTTCAGCACCGCGGGCAGGTCTTCCACGTAATGCGCCAGGAAGTCATAGGTGCCCACCGAATCCGCCAGGCATGCTTCGCCCAGCGGGATGCGCCGGACCCCGTCCAAGCCGTTCTCCAGCAGCTGGTTGGCGCGGTCGGCAATCCAGTTGGTGATGTCCGATCCGGCGGGTCCGCCCGTGGGCGGGTTGTACTTGAAGCCGCCGTCCGCCGGAGGATTGTGCGACGGGGTGACCACAATGCCGTCAGCCTGGTCCGTGCGCGTGGAATTGTGCACCAGGATGGCATGGCTCACGGCCGGGGTGGGGGTGAATCCGTTGCGTGCGTCGATCTGCACATTGACGCCGTTGGCGGCCAGCACTTCCAAGGCGGTGTTCTGCGCCGGTTCGGACAGGGCATGCGTGTCCTTGCCCATGAACAGCGGCCCGGTGATGCCCGCCGAGGTGCGGTATTCCACGATGGCCTGGGTGATGGCCGCGATGTGCTGCTCATTGAAGGCGCCGTTGAGGGAGGAACCGCGGTGCCCGGAGGTGCCGAAGGCCACGCGCTGGGCAACGTTGGACGGATCCGGTACGACGTCGTAATAGGCGTCCAAGAGTGCGGTGAGATCTACAAGGTCGGAAGGTTCGGCGCGTTGGCCGGCACGATTAGACATACCCCTAAGCATGCCAAAGAAACGCAGTTGGCGGCAGACGCGCCGTACACGTAGAAACGCAGGGGCAGCCGTATGCTTCTAGCCGAAGCCGCGGGTGCGGCGGGGGGAAGGAAGCTGATGGCCACCTCGAGTAGTTCCGTGCTGCCGCATGGCGGCCTGCGCCGCGGCGCCCGGGCCATGATGGTTTTCTTCAACGTGCTCTACCTGTGCGCCGCACCGGTGTTCTGGTTTTTCTGGACGCAGCGCTCGGCGTTCGCACTACCGGCCTGGGCGGAAACCGCCGCGGGTTTTGCCAGCGGACCGTTGCCGGCGTTGGCCTTCGCGGCGGCCTGGGCCGCGGCGGGGATCCTCTTCGGGCGGGACCGGCGGCAGGCCGGAGCGGAGGCGTTCAATTCCGTCTGTGCACTGGGTGCCCTGGCGGCAGCAAGCGGCATGCTGGCGCTGGTCAGCGCCGGACTGGACGGCTAGGGCCCCGGGCACGGGTGAGGCGGGACGCCGGTCCCGCCCGCGGCACCCTCACGCAGATCAGTGGCCCTCCTACCAGAGCCGGGCGCTGGCCAGCCGGGCACCTTCTCCGAGCGTCTCCAGCTTGGCTGCCGCGATCTGCGGATGCACCCGGCCGCCCAGCCCGCAGTCGGTGGACGCAATGACGTTCTCGCGCCCCACCAGCCGGGCGAACCGTTCAATCCGGTCCGCCACCAGTTCCGGATGTTCCACCACGTTGGTGGCATGGGAGACCACGCCGGGAATGAGGACCTTCCCCTCCGGCAGCTTGGTATCCTCCCAGACCCGCCATTCGTGCTCATGCCGGACGTTGCCTGCCTCGAAGCTGTAGCCGCCGGCGTTAATCTGCAGCAGGGTGTCCACCAGGTGGCGGAACTCGATGTCCGTAGTGTGCGGCCCGTGCCAGGAACCCCAGCACAGGTGGAATCGGACCTGTTCCTCGGGCAGGCCGCGCAGGGCATAGTTCAGGGCCTCGACGCGGATCTGCGTGAACTTGAGGTAGTCGGCCACCGAAGGCTCGGGGTTGATCTGGTCCCAGTTCTCGGCAATGGACGGATCATCGATCTGGACGATCAGCCCGGCGTCCACGATGGCAAGGTATTCCTCCCGCATGGCATCCGCGCAGGCGTAGATGAACTCCTCCTCCGTCGCGTAGTACTCGTTGGCAATCCGCGAACAGGAGCCGGGGGAGAGTGAGGCGAGGAAACCCTCGGACAAACCTGCCTCGGCCAGACCGGACTTGAGGTTGGCAATGTCGCTGGCCACGGCGTCGTACCCCGTGTATTCCACCGGACCCGTGACCTTGGGAAAGACCTTCTGCGCCCCGGTGGTGATGCCGGAGGTTGGGTCGGTGTAGGCATCGGCGAAGCGCTGCCGGTCGCGGCGGTCCCCGAAACTGGTGAGGACAACGTTTCCGGGCTCGGAGCGGTGCGGTTCCATGTTCCAGATCCCCGTCTCGGCAACGCTCAGGCCGCCAAGCCGGGCAAACGAGTAGGACCACCAGGCCCCGTAGTCGACGTCCGCGGACATCGCATGCCCGTATTCGCCGTCGTTGGGGATATCGATACCCGCCTGGCGCTGGCGCCGCACGAGGTCGGCGACGGCGGCCTGCAGCAGTTCGGCGTAGCCTTCCGTATCCGCGGGGTCGGTTTCCCGGGCCGCGTTCGCGGCAATCAGTTCAGGGGTCCGGGGGAGCGAACCGGCGTGCGTGGTCAAAATACGGTCAGTGCTTTTGCGCATGGCAGTGATCCTTAAGGAATCGGTGCTCTTGCCCGCACCGGATGCCCAAGGGGCGGTGCAGGCCGCTTCGTCATCCGAACCACCCGTGAAGCATGGGGTTGGTGCACGGCCAAGTCGGAGCTTGGCGGCCGTGTCTCCTGAAGCTGGGACCCATCCTAACCACGCCGCAGGGATGCAGCCAAGCATGTGACGGGACGGCAAAAAGGACGGCGGCACCGGAAAGTTCCGGTGCCGCCGTCCTTAGTGAAACGCTTGGTGCCTGCCTGCTAGCGCACGCCGCCCATGAGCTTCTTGATCGACGGTGTCGCCACAGCCAGGGCGATGCCCAGGATGATTGCGGTGACGCCGCTGAAGGTGAAGTAGCTGACCTCAGTTGCGGGATCGTAGAACTGTGCCAGCCAGCCTGCCAGGGTGGTGCCCAGGGAGACGGACAGGAAGAACAGGGCCACCATCTGGGTCCGGAAGATTTCCGGAGCCAGCTTGGTTGCCACGGACAGGCCAATCGGGGAGATGAACAGCTCCGCGAACGTGAACAGGAGCAGGATGCCGACGATCGCCAGCAGCGGGGTGCTGTTGGCGCCGCCGCCGGAGAACGGAATGAACGCCAGGAACGCCAGGCCCATCACTGCCAGGCCCAGGGCGAACTTCAGCGGTGAGGACGGCTGGCGGTCGCCCAGCTTGGTCCAGACGGCGGCAAACACTGCAGCGAAGATGATGATGAAGATCGGGTTGATCGACTGGACCCAGCTCGGCGGCATTTCCCACCCGAAGATGTGCCGGTCCAGGGAGGTGTCGGCGTACAGGGCCACCACGGTGAACTGCTGCTGGAACAGCGCCCAGAAAGCGGCACTGGCGATGAACAGCGGCATGAAGGAGTAAACACGCCGGCGTTCGAGCCTGTCCACCTTCGGACTGCGCAGGATGATGATGAAGTACGCGATGGAGGCCAGGATGGCGACCGTGGCCATGACCACTGCCAGGTTCTCCGCCTTGAGCAGGCCGAAGGCGGCGGCCAGGGCGACGATGACCACGACTGCGGCAACGACGATGCCCATGGGGAGGTACTTCTTGCGCGGCAGCGGGTTGGTGACCTCGTGGGCTGCCTTGGGCAGGTACTTGCGGGTCATGCCGTACTGGACCAGGCCGATGGCCATGCCGATAGCGGCCAGGCCGAAGCCGTAGTGGAAGCCAAGGCGGACCTGGAGGAGGCCGGTCAGGAGCGGGCCGACGAGGGCGCCGAGGTTGATGCCCATGTAGAAGAGGGAGAAACCGGCGTCGCGTCGTTCGTCCTTCTCCTCGTACAGGGTGCCCACCAGGGAGGTCGCGTTGGCCTTGACGCCGCCGGAACCCAGGGCAATCAGGATCAGGCCGGCGGCCAGTCCCACGGAACCGGGGAGCACAGCCAGGGAAATGTGGCCGAGGACCACGATCGCGGCGGAGTAGAACAGCACCCGCTCCGAGCCGAACACGCGGTCGGCGAGCCAGGCACCGACGATGGTGGAAAGGTACACGCCACCGCCGTAGGCGCCGACCAGGGAGACGGCAATGGCTTCGTCGATGCCGAGGCCGCCGTCGGTGGTGCTGTAGTACATGTAGTACAGCAGGATGCCCTGCATGCCGTAGAAGGAGAATCGCTCCCACAGCTCAACGCTGAAGAGGTTGGCCAACATCCGGGGATGGCCGAAGAAGGTTTTACGCGCTTCTTGTACGCCTGAGGTACTGGGGGTATGGCTCACGAGGTTAATATTCCCACTCCCTCCCGGGGGTCAAGCAGGCCGAACTGAAAGAATCCGCCGGAGACTAGGCAGCTTTCCCGGTGAGCTATGTCGAAGGTCACATGAAAAAAGGATGATTTTGCCCGCGTTACATGCATACCTGCCTGCATGACGCGCGGATTTGCACGTCTGCGACGGAATTCCCTAAGCAGGCAGGGGGTTGGCATGGGTATGCCAAGCCTCAGCGTTCCCGTCTCGATCCTTGACCGTGCCAACTCCCGCGAAGGGTTTCCCGAGCCGGAGGCGTTTAATGCAGTGCTTGAACGCGCCGAATCGGCAGACCGGCTGGGCTACCGGCGCTTTTGGGTTGCCGAGCACCATGCCGTGGCCGGAATTGCCGGCTCGGCACCCGCCGTCCTGATGGCCGCCCTGGCGGCACGCACCAACAGCATCCGGATCGGCTCCGGCGGCGTGATGCTGCCGAACCACCAGCCGCTGGTCGTGGCCGAGCAGGCGGCGACGCTGCAGGCCCTGTATCCCGGCCGGATTGATCTTGGCCTGGGCCGTTCCCTCGGTTTCACTCCGGCGGTGCGGAAGGCACTGCGGGCAGGACCGGCCGAGGCGGAGGAATTCGAAGGGCAGTTGGCGGAACTGCTCGCTTATCTCGACGGCACCGCGCCGATCACCGCCCGCCCGCAGGACCGCGGCCGGACCCCGGTGTTTGTGCTTGCCACCGGAGCGGGAGTGGACATAGCAGCACGCGCCGGCCTCGGCGTCGTCCTGGGCGGCCCGGCGCTGTTCCGGCAGAACAGTGCCGGGCAGACAGGTGCACTGGAGCGGTACCGCTCCGCCTTCCGCCCCTCGGACCGTTTTCCCCGGCCCTACGTGCTGGCGGCAGTCAACATCGCCGCGGCCGGGAGTGAAGAAGAGGCACGGGAACTGCTGCTGCCCGAGGCACATGCCCTGGCCGATTCCCGGACCAAGGGGGTGTTCCCCGCCCTGTCAGCAGCTCACCGCGCCGCCGAACTGTCCGGACGGCAGCAGGACCTGGTCCGCGCCACCCTCGAGACCTCTGTCTACGGGACACCGGAACAGGTGCACGGCAGGCTCGAGGACCTGGTGGCTTCCTCCGGTGCGGACGAGCTGCTCGTTACCGGCGGCGCCTTCAATGTCGAGGGACAGCGGGAATCCGACCGGCTGCTGGCAGGCCTCTTCTAGGTCAATAGCCCAGTTGGGCCGCCACGGCCAGCAGATCCGCTTCCGCACCGGGCCGCCCGATCAGCTGGATCCCCATGGGCAGTCCGTCCGCGGTATCCAGCACCGGCAGGGTAATCGCGGGAAGCCCGCAGACATTCACCATGGAGGTGAAGGGGGAGTACCGGCATTGCCTTGCGTAATCCTCGTCCGCCCGGTCACCGGCGCCGGCATCGCCGCTGGCGTACCAGCCGAGGGGCCGCGGCGGCATTGCCAGGGTAGGCGTCAGGATCATGTCGTAGGCGCTGTACTGCCGGATGGTCTCGGCCTCGAAGACGCGGAGGACGTCGACGGCGGACACCAGGTCCGCGGCACTGCGCTGAAGGGCGCGCTGACGCATGACGGCGGCCAGGTCGGTCAGCCGTTCTTCCCCGCCCGGTGCCAGGACGGCGGTGGCCAGCCCGGCCGTCCACACCACCTGGAACGCGTCCGGATACCGTTCGTCATAAACCAGGTCCGTGTCCAGCAGGTCGTGGCCGGCGCCGGTCAGGGCCGCGATACCGGCGTCGAGCGCCTGTACCGCCTCGGGATCAAGCCGGATCTCCAATCCGGATTCGAAGGGTGAACGGGTGCTGATCCCGATCCGGAACCTGCCCTCGGCCCGCAGTGCGGCCTCGAGGAAGGTTCCGGCGGCGGGGGCCGCGCTGGTGGCGCGGTAATTGGGTTCGTCGACCATCGCATCCAGCAGCAGTGCCGCATCCGCTGCATTCCGGGCCAGCGGGCCGGCCACCACGAACTGCCCCAGGTCCTGCTGCCCCGAGCCGGCCGGGATCCGCCCGCGGTTGGGCTTCAGGCCCACCAGTCCGGTGGCCGCCGCAGGGATGCGTACCGAGCCGCCGCCGTCGGTGCCCGGCGCAAAGGGAATCAACCCGGCGGCGACTGCGGCTGCGCTGCCGCCGGAGGATCCTCCGGGGCTGAGCCGCTGGTCGCGCGGGTTCCGCGCCGGCGGACCCACCCGGTTTTCGCTGTAGCTGCTGAGCCCGAATTCGGGGACCTGGGTCTTGCCGAGGCTGATCGCCCCGGCCCGGCGAAGGACGGCCGGCAGGGCCGCGTCCTCCCGGGCTGTCCACGGGTCCAGGGCCGTGCTGCCCATGGTGGTGCGCACGCCGGCCACATCGGTGAGGTCCTTGTGCGCCAGCGGCATTCCGTGCAGCAGGCCCAGTTCGCCGCCCCGGGCACGGTGTGCGTCCGCGGCCCGCGCCTCGGCGACGGCGAGTTCCGGCGTCGGCGTGAGGAAGGCACCCAATGCCGGGTTGAGCTCTTCGATGCGCCGCAGGTAGTGGTCCGTGGCTTCCTCCGCGCCGAGCCCGCCGGAGGCCAGGGCATCCCGGAGTTCGACGGCGGTCATCTCGTGGGGAGCGGGCATTGCGAGCCTTTCGGTGCGGGCGGCGTCCGGGCGTTTATTCTCTCGGACCGCGTCCCACTATAGGCTGGACAAAACGGCACCGTACGGCGGGCCCGGGCGTGCCCGGAAGCGTGGTGCGGGGCGACATTTCCGTTCGACAGTGAGGGCAGCAATGAGTGAGATGCAGAGCGTAACCGTAGACACCATTCCCGAGGGCGCGAAGATCCTCGACGTACGGGAAGACTACGAGTGGGAGGCCGGCCACGTTGACGGCGCCCTCCACATCCCGCTCGACCGGCTGCCCGAGGCCCTGGACGATCTGGACCCGGACCAGGACCTTGCCGTCATCTGCCGCACCGGCGGCCGCAGCGCCCGGGCCACCCAGTGGCTGGAAGCCAACGGCTACTCCGCCGTCAACGTCAACGGCGGGATGGGTGCCTGGCTCGAGGCGGGGAAGCCCATGGTTTCCGACAACGGGCAGGAACCGACCGTTAAATGACGCATGCCGCCGACACCCAGGCCGCCCCGCATCACCGCGGTCCGCTGGGGGAAACCGTGGTTTATGCCTACCTCGGGCCGGAGGGCACCTTCACGGAGGCTGCACTGCTGACCATTCCGGGCGCTCGGGACGCCATCCGCATTCCGGCGCCCAGCGTGAATTCCGCACTGGAAATGGTCCGCTCCGGGCAGGCCACCGCTGCAGTCGTGCCGATTGAAAACTCGGTGGAGGGCGGTGTCAGTGCCACCCTCGATGCGCTGTCCGCCGGTGCCTCGCTGCGGATCCTGAGGGAAATCCTGGTCCCCATCACCTTTGTCCTGGCGGTGCGGCCGGGGGTGGCCCTGGCGGACATCCGCACGGTTTCCACGCACACCCATGCCTGGGCGCAGTGCCGGGAATGGGCTGCGGGAAATATTCCCGCAGCGGAATACTTGCCCGCTTCCTCAACGGCAGCGGCAGCAGTAGGACTGAGCGAAGCCGATCCGTCCTTCGACGCGGCGATCTGCGCACCGCTGGTGGCGCAGCGGCTGGGGCTGGAAGTTCTGGCGGCGGACATCGGCGATGTCCGCGATGCCGTCACCCGATTCGTGATGATCAGCCAGCCCGGCCTGCTCCCCGAACCAACCGGCTCCGACAAGACCACCCTCGTAGTTCCCCTGCCGGAGGACCACCCGGGTGCCCTGATGGAAATCCTCGAGCAGTTCTCCACCCGCGGGGTGAACCTGAGCCGGATCGAGTCCCGTCCCACGGGTATGTTCCTCGGTGACTATTTCTTCAGCATCGACGCCGACGGCCACGTGGCGGATGCCCGGATGGCGGATGCATTGAAGGGCCTGCACCGGATCAGTCCGGAACTGCGTTTCCTGGGCTCCTATCCGCGGGCGGACCACCGCGAGTCGGAAATACCCCGGCACACCAGCGACGAGGCGTTCCGGGCCGCTGACATTTGGTTCGAGTCCCTGCTGAACGGATACTAGGGCTGGAAGCTGCGGCCGAACCGTTCCGCGGCGGGTGAAAGGGACGCACCATGGGCCGACTGCGGCGAAGCAACTGCGAACATCCCGGCTACTCCCGCCGGCGCTGGGGCAAGGGATTCAGTTACCGGGATGTCCGCGGAAACGTCATCACCGACCGCACGGTCGTGGCGCGGATCCGCTCGCTGGCCATTCCGCCGGCCTGGACGGATGTCTGGATCAGCCCGTACGCCAACGGCCACATCCAGGCGACGGGAACCGACGCCGCCGGACGTAAGCAGTACATGTACCACCCGCAGTGGCGTGAAATGAAGGACCGGGAGAAATTCGACCGCGCCCTGGCGTTCGCCCAGTCCCTTCCGGCGGCCCGCCGCCTGATCACCAAGCACCTGCGCGCCGAAGGCTGCGGCTCGGAACGCGCCCTGGCCGCGGCCCTGCGGATTGTCGACGCCGGCGCGCTGCGCGTGGGCGGCGCCCGGTACGCGGACGCCAACGGGTCCTACGGCACCACCACCCTGCGGATCGAGCACGTGCGGCTGGACGGAACCGAAGTGCGTTTCGACTTCCCCGGCAAGAGCGGCCAGGAGTGGCACACCTCCATCAAGGACGCCGACCTCGCGGCGGCCCTCGAACCGATGCTCCGCCGCCCGGACGCGGACACGGCCCTGGCCTACCTCGGCGCGGACGGCGCCTGGCACAGCGTCGATGCCGCCCAGCTCAATGCTTTCCTGAGGGAGGTCACGGGCGGAGAATTCAGCGCCAAGGACTTCCGCACCTGGCAGGCCACGGTGGTGGCGGCCATGTCCCTGGCCCGGATGGCGCCGGCAGCCGCTACCAACCGGGCGAAGCAGAAGGCCGTGGCAGCAACTGCACGCGACGTGGCGGAGCACCTGGGCAACACCCCGGCAATCGCCCGCAAGTCCTACATTGATCCCCGGGTGGTGGACCGTTTCTTCGACGGCCAGGTCATCCCCGTGACGGGGTTCTCCGCCTCGGAGACCGCAACCCGGAACATGCTCGAGAATTAACCGGGTTTCCGCCGGGACCGGCAATAAGTATGCTGATGGAAGGCGCGCGCAGTATTGGCGCACTGGACAACCACCCCAAGAAGGAAGGTGCCGGCATGAGCGAGTACCCGAACGAACAAGAGCAGCTCAAGGACCCGAAGCCCAGCGGTGTTTCCACCAATGACGATAACTACCGCGGCGATGTCGGCGACCAGGGCAACGACATCCGCTTTGCCGAGGAAGAGGCACTGATCCGCGAGCAGTCCTCCCCCAGCGAGGACGAAGGCGAGTACACCGACAAAGACGGTGCCAGGACGGACAAGGGCCGCGAAGGCGGTTACACCGACTCCGAGGGCACCCAGGACGGCAAGTAACGCCTTCCCCCGAAACGGCGCTGCACCCACCGGTGCGGCGCCGTTTTTATGCCTCCGGCGGCAGGACGGGCGAGGGCGGCACCCGGACCAGCAGGGCGCCGGCATCCACCTCCACCGCGATGGTGGTGGCCGGACCGGTCAGGTCGCCGTCGAGCTGGGTCTGCGTGGGTTCCGCGACGGTCACCGTGACTTTCCGGACCCGGTGGTGGCGGATCACCGGCAGGTCCTTGGGGTAGCGCGTCATCACTTTGCCTGCCACCCAGGCCCAGCCCAGGACGCTGCGCGGGCTGATGATGACGACGTCCAGCAGTCCGTCATCCACCACGGCGTCGGGAATGAAATCGATGCCGGCGGGCAGGCGTCCGGTATTGGCCACCAGCACGCTGTGCACGTTCTGTGACTGCGCCGGACCGTCGTCCAGGCTGACGGTCATCCGCGTGCGCCTCCCCGGCAGCAGCCGGACGCCGGCTTCACTGTAGGCCAGCCAGCCCACCCGCTTCTTGAGTTCATCCCGGGTAGCGGCGATCACCTGGGCATCCAGGCCGATCCCGCCCATCACCAGGAACGCGTTGTGGGAACGCCCGCCGGTGGAGGCATCTTCGAGCACAATGTCCGCCATGTCGATCCGCCGCACGTCCCCGTGCAGGGCGTTACGGATGTTTCCCGCCAGGTCCGCCACCGAGATATCCAGGTTCCGGGCCAGCAGGTTGCCGGTGCCCAGCGGGATCAGGCCCAACGCTGCACCGGAATGCGCCACCGCGCGGGAGACTTCGCGGATGGTGCCGTCGCCGCCCGCGGCGAGGACGACGTCGGCCCCGGACTCCAGCGCCTGCAGCGCCTGGAGATAGCCCGGGCTGTCCACGGTGGTTTCCAGGATCAGCGGCGGATCCCAGCCCGCCAGCTCGCAGGAAGCCCTCAGCAGCTTCTCGGCGTCTGCAGCAAGCGCCTTGATCGGGTTGACGACCATCGCCACCCGCTGGTGGGCCGCTCCGCGCGGGGCGAACACCGCCGCGTCCGCTGCCGCCTGCCTCCTGCTTCGGGTGCCGGCAATGGCCCAGGTTGCGGCGGAGGCCAACAGGGCGGCGATGAGGACAAGGAGGAGGGTAATTTCAACGGGCATGATGCCTCCCAGAATAGCCGCCGCCCCGCAAAGCCAAGGCCGGGCGGGTTTTGGGTACTCTTGAGACGTGATCGATGTAAATGAGCTCCGCGAAAACCCCGAAAAATTCCGAGCCTCGCAGCGCGCCCGGCTGGCCGACGAGAGCCTTGTGGACGCGATCATTTCCGCTGACGCTTCCCGCCGCGACGCCCGGACCCGTTACGAGACCCTCCGTGCCGAGCAGAACGCCTTCGGCAAGCGCGTCGCCGCCGCGAAGGGCGAAGAGAAGCAGGCCCTCCTGGCCGAGGTGAAGGAACTGGCTGCCGCGGTGAAGGCCGCCGGCGCCGAGGCCGACGCCATCCAGGCCGAGTCCGATGCGCTGCTGCGCCGGATCCCCAACCTGGTGTCCGACGGCGTTCCCACCGGAGGCGAGGACGATTTCGAGGTCCTCAAGACCGTCGGCAACCCCCGCGACTTTGAGGCCGAGGGCTTCAAGCCCCGCGACCACCTGGAAATCGGCGAGCTGCTCGGCGCCATCGACATGGAACGCGGCGCCAAGGTCTCCGGCTCCCGTTTCTACTTCCTGCGCGGCGTCGGTGCCCGCCTGGAACTGGCACTGCTGAACATGGCCATGGACCAGGCGGTGAAGGCCGGATTCGTCCCGATGATCACCCCTACCCTGGTCCGTCCCGAGACGATGCAGGGCACCGGTTTCGATGTGGCGCACGACGCCGAGATCTACCGCCTGGCCGAAGACGACCTGTACCTGGTGGGCACGTCCGAGGTGCCGCTGGCCGGCTACCACGCCGACGAAATCCTTGAGCTGGACGGCGGACCTGTCCGCTACGCCGGCTGGTCCTCCTGCTACCGCCGCGAAGCCGGTTCGCACGGCAAGGACACCCGCGGCATCATCCGCGTCCACCAGTTCAACAAGGTGGAAATGTTTGTCTACACCCGGCCGGAGGATGCGGCGGAAGAGCACCGCCGGCTGCTGGCGTGGGAAGAGGAAATGCTGGCCAAGGTCGAACTGCCCTACCGGGTCATCGACACGGCGGCCGGCGATCTGGGCATGTCGGCGGCGCGGAAGTTCGACTGCGAGGCCTGGGTTCCCACCCAGAATGCCTACCGCGAGCTGACGTCCACCTCCAACTGCACCACCTTCCAGGCCCGGCGCCTGAACATCCGCGAACGCCAGGCCGAGGGCAAGGGCACCCGTGCGGTCGCCACCCTGAACGGAACGCTGGCCACCACCCGGTGGATCGTCGCCATCCTGGAACACCACCAGAACCCGGACGGCTCGGTTAATGTCCCGGCTGCGCTTCAGCCGTACCTGGGCGGCCTGGAAGTCCTTCCGGTCCTCTAGCTCCTTCCCAAGCCGGCGGGACCGATGGGCACTGCCCTTCGGTCCCGCCGTCGTTTGCCCGGGCACGCAACCGCCGTCCGGCGGTACGTCCTGTGGCGGCTGTCCTAGCCGCCTTCCTTACCCATCTGCTTAGATAAAACGATGACAACTTTGAGTACCGCTGGCATCGAAGACCAGCGAACCCCTGACAAGCGGCACCTGGTGGCCCTCGACGTAGACGGAACCCTCGTGGACCACGACGGGCACATGTCCCCGGGCGTGCGCGGGGCCGCACGAAAGGCCCTGGCGGCAGGGCACCACCTGGTGGTGGCCACCGGCAGGTCTTACGGGGCCGCGTTGCCCATCCTCGAACTCCTGGGCCTGACCCGCGGATACTGCGTGTGCTCCAACGGCGCCGTGACCCTGCGCCTGGACCCCTCCCTCGAAGACGGCTACGAAGTAATGGACCGTGTGGTCTTCGACCCGAAACCGGCACTGGCCGCGCTGCGGGCGAAGCTTCCAACCGCAAAGTTCGCCCTGGAGGACGCTGAAGGGCGCTTCCTGTCCACCGAGCGCTTCCAGGACGCCAGCTTCGGCGCCGAAGCCCTCGCCGTGGACTTCGAATCGATGCTGGAGGCACAGGCCGTACGCGTGGTGGTCTTCAGCACCGACAGCACCGCGGAGGAATTCGGCGAAGCGGTGGAGGCGATCGGCCTGCACGGCGTGACGTACTCGGTGGGCTGGACTGCCTGGCTGGATATCGCCGCGTCCGGTGTCACCAAGGCCAGCGCGTTGGAACTGGTCCGCCGCCGGCTGGAGGTCGATCCGACGCTGACCATTGCCCTGGGCGACGGCCGCAACGACATTGAGATGCTGGACTGGGCCGCCCGCGGAGTGGCCATGGGGCAGGCGCCGGACGAGGTCCTGGCAGCAGCCTCCGAGGTCACCGGCACGGTCTACGAGGACGGTGCGGCGAGCGTGCTGTCCAGCGTGCTGGACGAGTCCTAGCTCACGCCCGGTAGGGGAGCGCGGCCGGCGGAAGCGACGCCGGGCCGTAGACCAGTCCCAGCAGCCGCGCGGCGGCCGGACGGGTGGCCCATTCTTCACTCCAGTGGGACCGGACCACCGCCTTGCTCACGGCCTGCGCGGTGATCCCCAGCTCCTGGGCTACGAATTTCTGCTGCCCGCGCGCTCCCGGGGTCATGAGGTCCAGCACCTTCCACTCGGCCTCGGACCGGGCGGCCACAATCAGGCCCAGCAGGCGCAGCACGGCTTCCGCCTCCGCCGCCAGTTCCGCATCCGGCCCCTCCACCGCTAGCGGCACACGGTCGCCGGTGCGCTGGGCGCGCTCCACGGCACGCCGCGAGTAGACCAGGCCGAAGCCCCGTGCGTCCAACAGATCCTCGGGCAGGGGAACCTGGAGCTCGCCGACGCCCACCCCTACATGCCAGCGGCGCTGCCGGACCGCTGTCAGCGCGGCTTCCACCGCGGTGGCTGCATCCGTCAGCACCCCCTGGGCTTCGTCGCCGACGGTGCGCTGGAAGGGAACGGCAGCAGGCAGATGCCGAAGGGAGCGGATCAGGCCCGGAACCAGGTCCCCGACCTCGCGGGAGTCCCGCTGGTTGATGGTCAGCACAAAATGCATGGCATCAGCATGTCAGATTTCCGGGGAAAACAACCGAATCCGGTTGTGGCGCGCCCTAGCGGTAGAGTCGGGCGCATGACCAGCCAAGACCAAGCGCCCAGCCCGGATCGCCGCCCGCTGCTTCGCCTGCTGTTCGGAGCGGGCGTTGTCCTCCTGGGCGCGTGGGCGGCATGGCTGACGTCCAGCTGGATTGTCCTTGCGGCAGCCGTACTGGTGGCGGTTGTCCCGGCCAGGACCCACGCGGGAGACCTGCGCGCCTGGGCACGGCGCAAGGCACGCGGCAACTGACATTGCCGGGTTAAACGCCGACGGCGGCCGCCCCCGCGAAGGGCGCAGCCGCCGTCGTACCGGCAGGGCCGGTAGGAAGAACTAGTTGTTGACGGGGTTGGCGTCGACGTCGCGGCCCTGGGCCTCGTCCTCTTCGTGGCCTTCGCCGTGTGCCTTGAAGCGCTCCAGGGAGGCCCTGACCTCGGCTTCGGCGTCCTCGCGGCCGGCCCAGTCAGCGGCTTCAACCCACTTACCCGGCTCGAGGTCCTTGTACTTCGTGAAGAAGTGCTTGATCTCGTCGAGCAGGAAGTCGGAGACGTCCGAGAGGTCCTGGATGTGGTTGAAGCGCGGGTCCACGGGAACGCAGAGAACCTTGGCGTCTCCGCCGCCGTCATCAACCATGTTGAACACGCCGATGGGGCGGGATTCCACCAGGACGCCGGGCATCAGGTCGAAGTCCTGCAGCATTACCAGCGCGTCCAGGGGATCGCCGTCCTCACCGAGGGTGTTCTCGAAGTACCCGTAGTGGGTGGGGTAGGCCATGGACGTGAACAGGACCCGGTCCAGGCGGAGGCGGTGGGTTTCGTGGTCAATTTCGTACTTGACCCGGGATCCCTTGGGGATCTCGATGGTGACGTCGAGCGTCATGGGCGTTTCGGACATTGCGACTCCTCACTGGCGTGGCCCGCGGAGGAACCACTGGAAAGATTTGGCTGGCGATCATGCGCCGGCATGCCCCGCGACCGGAAAGATGGGGGCGGGCGCCGGCGTCGGTCTAGTCTTAAAGATATATGTCCTGTGCACAGAACGTGTGCAGGGCCGGAACGGGCCGGGTAAGCCGGCGGAAAAGAAAGAGTCGGTGGGACATGTCTCGGATGTTCTCCGGCACTCTGCTGGCCCTGGCCTTCGCAGTGCTGCTGGTTCCGCTGGCCTGCTATGCCCTCCCGCCGGTTGCCCAGTCCCTGACCGAACCGCGGCTGCAGCGCGCCGAGGTGGTTCCGCGCTACCAGCAGGCACCCGTGAAGCTCACGGACAGGGCGCTGGTGTCTGCTCCGAAGGCGTCGGACCCGATGCCGGATGCGGAGCAGTTGGGGCGCCTGCTGGACGCAGAACTGGCCGTGGACGGCAGCGGCACCTTCTCCGCCGTGGTGCAGGACGTGCTCACCGGCACGGTGCTTTATGAGCGCGACGCCGCCGCCGGGCTGGCCCCCGCCTCAAGCCTCAAGGTCCTGACTGCCGCCGCGGCTCTGTCCGCGATGGACGGCGGGACACGCTTTCCCACCACCGCACTGCCGGGAGAGGACCCCGGCACGGTGGTCCTGCGCGGAGGCGGCGATGTGCTGCTCACCGCTGGAGAGTCGGATCCCGATTCCGTGGCGGGCCACGCCGGGCTGGCCACCCTGGCCGAAAAGACCGCCGCGGCGCTTGCCGACAAGGAAACCGCAGGACCAGTGAAGGTGCTGGTGGATGATTCGCTGTTCACCGGCCCGGCGCTCTCGGACGCGTGGGGGGAAGCCGACGTCGCGGCCGGGGAGATCGCCCCGATCCATTCCCTTGCGGTGAGCTCGGCGTGGGCAGAGGAGGGCACCGGGCCTGGGCCCCGCGTCGACGACGCCGCCCTGTCCGCAGGTGAGTCCTACCGCGCCGCGCTGGCTGCCGCCCTGGCACCCAAGGGCATCGACGTCGAGCTGTCTGTTGAACGCGGCGCCGCTCCGGCAGATGCTGTTGCCCTCGCCGAGGTCCGTTCCGCACCGCTGGCCGAACAGGTCGACTACATGCTGCTGAACTCGGACAACTACCTGGCGGAGGTACTGGCCCGGCTCAGCGCCGCTGCGACGGACCGGGAGGCATCCTTTGCCGGGGGAATCGAAACCGTTGTCGCCGAAGTGACCGCCCTTGGCGTGGACACCGGAGCAATGGTGCTCGGGGATACCAGCGGCCTGTCCGGTGAAACCTCAGTGTCCGCCTCGCAGTTGAACTCGCTGATGCAGATCCTCCTCACCACCACCGACCCCGATTTGCGCGCGGTGGCGGGCGGGCTGCCCGTTGCGGCCCTGAGCGGAACGCTGGCCGGGCGGTATGACGAGACCGCCGATTCCGGAGCGGCGGGAATTGTGCGGGCCAAGACGGGAACCCTGCTGGCGGTCACCGCGCTGACCGGGTACGCCGCCGACGCCGACGGCCGGGTCCTGGCCTTCACCTTCATAGCCAGCGGCCTGGACGGAAACACCCAGCAGGCACGGGACGCGGTGGATTCCGCCGCCGCGGTGCTGGCCGGATGCGGCTGCCGCTGACGAAACAAGGACGGTTCCTTCCCCCGAGGTGGTGTGGCGCCGGAAGCCAATGTGGTCGAATGGAGCAATGGAGAGCAACGAGCGAAGCCGTCCGACCCCCGTCCCCGCGCCTTCCGCCCCTGCAGGGCAAAATACCGACGCCCACCCGTCTGCCGGCGGGGCGCCGTCCCTGGTGAACTGGGACCTGGCCGCTTCCACCGCTGCGGCCATGGTGGCGCCCGGACCGAAGATGTCCGCCCGCGAGATCCGCGACGCCGTGGCGGACCTGCGGGCCGCCGCCGACGCCTCCGTTGCGCACGTCCACCGCATCACCGGCCTGGACGCCGCCCGGGACCTGCGGGATTCGGACGTGCTGATTGTGGACCGGGCATCCTGGGCCCGCGCCAACTCGCAGAGCTTCTCGGTGCTGATGGGCCCGGCCCTGCAGCACCTGGCCGAAACCCGGCCGGAACAGCTGGCCGCCGCCAACACCGCACTGGGCGGAACCATGACCGGTGCGCAGCTGGGCACTATCCTCGCCTTCCTCTCGAGCAAGGTCCTGGGCCAGTACGATCCCTTCGCCGCGCTGGGCGGTGTCGGCAAACCCGGCGGGCGGCTGCTGCTGGTGGCCCCGAACATCGTCACGCTGGAACGCGAACTGAACGTGGAACCCGCCGACTTCCGCCTCTGGGTCTGCCTGCACGAGCAGACGCACCGGGTGCAGTTCGCGGCCGCTCCCTGGTTGCGCGGGCACATGCTGGAGCAGATCAGCCAGCTCTCCAACGGCATGATGGACAAGGCGCAGACCATTTCCGAGCGGCTGGGCTCCGCCGTGAAGGCGCTGGCAGCCCCCAAGGGCGGCGTGGACGCCGACGGCGTGCCGCACAAGTCCGTGGACCTGCTCTCCCTGCTGCAGGATCCGGAGGACAAGGAACGCCTCTCGCACCTGACGGCCGTGATGTCGCTTCTGGAAGGCCACGCGAACGTGGTGATGGACGCCGTGGATGCGAGCATCGTGCCCAGCGTCAAGACCATCCGGCAGCGGTTCAACAACCGCGGCGCCAAGCGCACCTGGATTGACCGCTTCTTCCGCCAGATCATGGGATTGGATGCCAAGATGCGCCAGTACAGCGACGGCGCGCGCTTTGTCCGCGCCGTCACCGACCGGGTGGGCATGGAAGGCTTCAACCGGGTGTGGGAGCGCCCCGAAAACCTCCCGACCGAAGCGGAGATCCACTCCGCAGACCTATGGATTGCCCGGATGGGACTGTAACCGCACGTGCTCGACGAAAACTCCAACGACTCCAACGACTCCAACAACACCGCCTCCACAGCGGACACCGCGGCACATGCCGCCGCCCGGCCCGCGCCGCGGGTGCGCAAACGGCTCCTTCCGACGCTGGGGGATGCCCGGAACAGCATCCGTGACACCCTGCGCGACGCCGGCCTGGCCCCGGGCGGAGACCATCCGCCGCTGATCCTGGTGGCCTGCAGCGGCGGGCCCGACTCCCTTGCCCTGGCGCTGGCCGCCTCGTTCTTCTCCCGGCGGGGGGACTACCGGGTGGGCGCCGTCGTCGTTGATCACTCCCTGCAGCCCGGCAGTGCAGACGTGGCCGCCTCTGCGCGGGGCAAGCTGGAAGGGATGGGCCTGGAACCCGTCCTCGTGCGGAAGGTGGAAGTGCCGGCCTCCGGCATGGGGCCCGAAGCGGCGGCACGCACGGTCCGTTATGCCGCCCTGGACGCCGCAGTGGAGGAACTGGACGCCGACGCCGTCCTGCTTGGCCATACCCTTGACGACCAGGCCGAGCAGGTGCTGCTGGGCCTGATGCGCGGTTCCGGCACCCGGTCCCTGGCCGGCATGCCCGCTGTGCGGGGAAAATACCTGCGGCCCTTCCTGGGCCTGCGCCGCGAACAGACGGTCGAGATCTGCGAGCATGCCGGGCTGGACCCCTGGCACGATCCCAGCAACCGGGATCCCGCGTACGCCCGGTCCCGGGTCCGTACCGAAGTGCTGCCGTTCCTGGAAGAAAAGCTGGGCCCCGGCATCGCCGAAGCCCTGTTCCGTTCCTCACGTATCCTCTCCGCCGACGCCGACTATCTGGACGCCGTCGCGGCGCAGGCCTTTGCGGAGCTGCGCGTCGCCGGTCCGGCCGGTGACGTCCCGGATTCCGGGGAGCTGCTCCTGCCCGAAGAGCAGCTGCGGAACCTTGCCCCCGCCGTCCGCCAGCGCGTATTGGCCCTCGCCGCGCTCGAACTCGGCGGTGCCCAGCCGAGCTACGAGCGCCTCGCGGCGGTCCAGTCGCTGCTGCGGCGAACCGGGTCGGCGGGACCCGTCCAGCTGGTGGGGAAAGTCAGTGTCTACCGCCAGCCGCGCGCTAAAACGGTTCACCACGGCGGCTCAAGCTATGGCAATCTTGTGTTTAGGAAAAAGAGCAGCACCTAACATCCAAAGCTGCAACACCTCGCACCCGGGAGTCATTCGTGGATTCACACGACGTCCAGTCAGATCTCAAGCACGTTCTCTACACCAAGGAACAGATCCAAACCCGGATCAATGAACTGGCGGCCGAAATTGACCGCGACTACGCCGGCCGCGACGTCCTGCTGGTTGGCGTGCTCAAGGGAGCCGTGATGGTTATGGCTGACCTCTCCCGCGCCCTGCACAGCCACGTCACCATGGACTGGATGGCAGTGTCCTCCTACGGCTCCGGCACGCAGTCCTCCGGCGTCGTGCGCATCCTCAAGGACCTTGAGACGGACCTGCTCGGCAAGCACGTGCTGATTGTCGAGGACATTATCGACTCCGGCCTCACGCTCTCCTGGCTGCGCACCAACCTGGAATCCCGCGGACCGGCCAGCGTGGAAATCTGCACCCTGCTGCGCAAGCCGGAGGCAGCCAAGGTGGAAATCGACGTTAAGTATGTCGGTTATGAAATCCCCAACGAGTTCGTGGTCGGTTTCGGCCTGGACTTTGCAGAGCGGTACCGCAACCTGGACTTCATCGGCACCCTCGCGCCGCACGTTTACGAATAACGGTTTCCGGCCCCGTTCCTCCCCGTCCCTGACAAGGGACCGTCACGGATGCAACGCTCTACGCCCTGAGGGAACTAATCCCTTCCCCTGACCGTGTTCTTCTGAGGGACGGTGTATAGCTAGTAGGTAAATTCCGCGCATACCAGCGTTGTTGACCAGGAGGGACGGGGCATTAGCCCTGACGACGAATGAAATCCAAGAACTTCTTCAAGGGGCCGGTCATTTGGATCGCGCTGGCATTGGCCGCTCTTTTGATCCTTGTGCCGAGCCTTACTGCCACCAGGGCCACGCAAGTGGACACCAAGGAAGGCATAGAGCTTCTCGACCAGGACAAAGTCTCGCAGGCGAAGATCTATGACGGCGAGCAGCGGGTCGACCTGACATTGAATGACAGCGGCGTTGATGACAAGGGCGTCACTGACGTCCAGTTCTACTTCAGCACTGCGCGCGGCGAGGAAATAGTCCAGGCGGTCAACGATTCCGGGGCAAACTACACGGACCAGCCGGTGCAGACCAACTGGTTCACCAGCTTCCTCGGATTGTTCCTGCCGTTCATCATCATCGGCCTGATTTTCTGGTTCCTGATGTCCCGCATGCAGGGCGGCGGCTCCCAGGTCATGAAGTTCGGCAAGTCCAAGGCCAAGCTGACCAACAAGGACATGCCCCAGGTAACCTTCGACGACGTCGCGGGCGCCGACGAAGCCGTCGAGGAACTCCACGAGATCAAGGAATTCCTGCAGGATCCGGGCAAGTTCCAGGCCGTGGGCGCAAAGATCCCCAAGGGTGTGCTGCTTTACGGCCCTCCCGGCACCGGCAAGACCCTGCTGGCCCGCGCCGTCGCCGGCGAGGCCGGTGTGCCGTTCTACTCGATCTCCGGCTCGGACTTCGTTGAAATGTTCGTAGGCGTGGGTGCCTCCCGCGTCCGCGACCTCTTCGAGCAGGCCAAGTCCAACGCCCCTGCCATCATCTTCGTGGACGAGATCGACGCCGTCGGCCGCCACCGCGGCGCCGGCGTGGGCGGCGGAAACGACGAACGCGAGCAGACGCTGAACCAGCTGCTGGTGGAAATGGACGGTTTTGACGGCAACACCAACGTCATCCTGATCGCTGCCACCAACCGGCCCGACGTCCTGGACCCGGCACTGCTGCGTCCGGGCCGCTTCGACCGCCAGATCGGCGTCGAGGCACCCGACATGCAGGGCCGCCTGCACATCCTGCAGGTCCATGCCAAGGGCAAGCCGATGGCTCCCGGCGTGGATCTCGAAACCGTTGCCCGCAAGACGCCGGGCTTCACCGGTGCGGACCTGGCCAACGTGCTCAACGAAGCGGCGCTGCTGACCGCCCGCTCCAACGCAGACCTCATTGACGACCGCGCACTGGATGAGGCCATCGACCGCGTGATCGCCGGCCCGCAGAAGCGCAGCCGCGTGATGAAGGAACTGGAACGCAAGATCACCGCCTACCACGAAGGCGGACACGCCTTGGTGGCTGCGGCACTGCGGAACACGGACCCGGTCACCAAGGTGACCATCCTGCCGCGCGGCCGGGCACTCGGCTACACCATGGTCCTGCCGCAGGACGACAAGTACTCGATCACACGCAACGAGCTCCTGGACCAGCTCGCCTACGCAATGGGCGGCCGCGTCGCCGAAGAGATCGTCTTCCACGATCCCTCCACCGGGGCCTCCAACGACATCGAAAAGGCCACGTCCACGGCCCGGAAGATGGTCACCCAGTACGGCATGAGCGAGCGGATCGGGTCGGTCAAGCTCGGCTCCGGCGGCGGAGAGCCGTTCCTGGGCCGGGACATGGGCCAGGAACGCAACTACTCCGACCAGGTGGCCTATGTGGTTGACGAGGAGGTTCGGCGCCTGCTGGACAACGCGCATGACGAGGCGTACCAGATCCTCACCGAGAACCGCGACGTCCTCGACCGGCTCGCGTTGGAGCTGCTGGAGCGGGAAACCCTGAACCAGGCGGAGATCGCCGAGGTCTTCTCCGATGTGCGCAAGCGCGATGTCCGCGAGGTCTGGCTGTCCAAGCCCACTCGCCCCGTCCACAGCATGCCGCCGGTGGTCTCGCAGAAGGAACGGCGCCAGGCCAAGGAAATCGGTGCCCCGGATCCGGCCTCGGTTGCTCCGCAGGACCAGATTGCCGACGCCGACCTGCCGCAGGACTTCGATGTGTCCAGCAATGGCCTGCCCAAGGGCAGCGGGAACGGCAGCCATCCCGGCCGGAGCGGAAGCAACGGCAGCACGCCCCCCGAGGCGTAGGTCCGGGCGGCCCTGCGGGGCCGCCCGGCATAGCCGGGGAACGAAGTACCGGCGCGATAGGATCGACCAGTGACGGATTTCGATGATGAACTACTGACCGCCGAAGCGGCAGCGGATTCCCCGGTGGATCAGCCAAGGATTGAACGGGCGGTCCGGGAAATCCTCCTCGCGATCGGGGAGGACCCGGACCGCGACGGTTTAAGGGAAACCCCCAGCCGGGTGGCCAAGTCCTATACAGAGATCTTCAGCGGCCTGCACCAGAGCCCCTCGGACCTGCTGGCAACCACTTTTGACCTGGACCACGAAGAAATGGTCCTGGTCAAGGACATTCCCTTTTATTCCACCTGCGAGCACCATCTGGTGCCGTTCCACGGCACCGCGCACATCGGCTACATCCCCTCCCATGAGGGCAAGGTGACCGGCCTGTCGAAGCTCGCCCGGCTGGTAGACATCTACGCCCGGCGGCCCCAGGTCCAGGAGCGGTTGACCACCCAGATCGTGGACGCACTGATGACCAATCTTTCCCCCCGCGGTGCCATAGTGGTTATTGAATGCGAGCACCTGTGCATGTCGATGCGCGGGGTGCGCAAGCCAGGCGCCAAGACCGTGACCTCGGCGGTGCGCGGCCAACTGCGCGAGACCGCAACCCGGGCCGAAGCAATGAGCCTGATACTAGGACGATAGGACCACCATGGATTCACTCGCTGCCGCACCCGGCACAGGACCGGCAACCTCCCCGTTGCCCGTACTGCGGCCCGCCCGCAAGGCGCGCAGGCTTTCCGACCTTCCCACTGACCGCACCCTGGTTATGGGTGTCCTCAACGTCACGCCGGATTCCTTCAGCGACGGTGGGCAATTCGCCGATACCGACGCGGCAATCCGTGCGGGGCTGAAGATGCACTACGAAGGCGCCGACATCATCGACGTCGGCGGTGAATCCACCCGGCCGGACTCCGTCCGCGTCTCCCCGGAAGCGGAGCAGGAGCGGGTCCTGCCCGTGGTCGAGGCCCTGGTCCGTACAGGAGCCCTCGTCAGCATCGACACCATGAATGCGGCCACGGCGGAAAAGGCGATTGAGGCCGGCGCCGCGATCATCAATGACGTGTCCGGCACCGAAACCGATCCCGGGATGCCCGGGCTTGTTGCCCGTACGGGGGTCTCGTACATCCTTATGCACAGCCGCGGCAACGTCCGCAGCAATGACCCCAACGCCAGCTACGCCGATGTGGTCGA
Source organism: Arthrobacter sp. zg-Y1171 (assembly GCF_025244845.1). Lineage (NCBI taxonomy): Bacteria > Bacillati > Actinomycetota > Actinomycetes > Micrococcales > Micrococcaceae > Arthrobacter > Arthrobacter sp. zg-Y1171. The sequence goes on from NZ_CP104264.1 coordinate 94,927, forward strand.
AGAGGTGGCAGCGGAAATGCTGAAGGTCCGTGACCGGTTCTACGCCGCCGGTGCGGCCCCCGAACAGATCATCCTCGACCCCGGACTGGGCTTCTCCAAGGACGGCGAACACAACTGGCAGCTGCTGCGCGGAATCGACCGTCTCAACGCCTTGGGCCACCGCGTCCTTATCGGTGCATCCCGCAAGCGTTTCCTTGGCTCGCTGCTCACCAGCTACGGGAAGGCGGCCCAGCCGCTGGAACGCGACAACGCTACGGTCGCGGTGACTGCGCTGGCGGCGTCCGCCGGCGTCTGGGCCGTGCGCGTGCACAACGTGCCGGCCAGCCTTGATGCCGTAAAAGTCGCCGCGGCATGGAAAGCGTAGCCGGATGCTGAGCACCGGAGGTTCCGGAACGGCCCCCGGAACACGGGACCGGATCACGCTGAGCGGCATCACTGCCACCGGTTTCCACGGTGTCTTCCCCCACGAGCGGCGGGACGGCCAGCCCTTCGCTGTGGATCTGGTCCTGTTTACCGATCTGCGGCCGGCAGCGGCCACGGATGACCTGACCCTGACGGCGCATTACGGCGAGGTTGCCGAACGCGTAGTGCAGATCATCACCGGGGAACCGCTGAACCTGATCGAGGCGCTGGCGGGCCGGATTGCGGACGCCGTCCTGGCTTCCTTCTCCGTCCTTGCCGCAGTTGAGGTCACGGTGCATAAGCCGAAGGCGCCGATCACGGTGGAATTCGGCGACGTCGCGGTGACCATCCACCGGGAGCGCGCATGACTGCCGTCCATTGCGTCCTTGCCCTTGGAAGCAACCTCGGCGAAAGCCGGGACACCCTCTCCACGGCGGTAGCGGACCTGGCCGACCATCCGCAGGTACGGCTGAGCGCTGTATCCCCCGTGGTCCGTACACGTCCGGTCGGCGGCCCTGAACAGCCCGACTACCTCAACCTCGTGGTGGCGATCGAAACCGAACTCGAACCGCACGCCCTGCTCGCGCACTGCCAGGCCGTCGAGGCACGCCACCACCGCGAACGCATTGTCCGCTGGGGCCCGCGGACCCTCGACGTCGACATCATCACGTACGGGGACCTGCGACTGGACGAGGAGGACCTCACCATTCCGCACCCCCGTGCCGCCGTGAGGGCCTTTGTCCTGCAGCCCTGGGCCTGGATGGAACCCGACGCCCGGCTGGACTCGGTGCCCGTGGCCGAGCTGGCCGCCCGTGCCGAGGACCTCCCCGGACTCGAAGTCTTCGAAGGAGAATGAGCCCGTGAGCAGCATCCAGTATCGGTGGCTGGCCGTCATCGGCTTCGCTGCCGGCGTTGTGGGCTGGACGGCGAACTACTTCCTGTCGGAAAACGGCTATCCCGCACCCGTGCTGAGCTCGGTGGCGCTGGTGGCCATCATCCTGGTGACCGGCGCCACCCTCTTCCTCGGGCTGCGGGTGCGCAGTTGGCGCAACGGCCGGCGGGACCGGGAGCTTGACCCCATTGCCGCCGCCCGCACGGTTGTCCTGGCGCAGGCACTCGCCTACGCCGGTGCCCTGCTGCTCGGCTGGCATGCCGCGATCTTCCTCACCCAGCTGCCCCTGTGGTCGCTGCGGCCGGGTCACGCCGGCACCTGGTCCTCCCTCGCCGTCAGCGTAGGCGGGATCCTGATGATTGCCACGGGGCTTACCGTCGAGCGGTTCTGTAAGCTGCCCCCTGTGGACAAGGACGGCACCGGGTCCGAGCCCGGCCCAGGAGGCGGCTCCGGAGATGGAGCGGGGGATGGAGGAGAATATGCCTAGCGAGGCAATCGACCCCGCAGCAGTGCAGTGGCAGCGCGTCTCACCGAAGTACCTGCGGCTGAGGCTGCTGAGCTGGGGCATTGAAACCGTAATCACGCTGGTGGTGACCGGCCTTCCGCTGGTGCTGCGCCTCACCGGAATCTGGCCCGGATACCCGGCGTGGCTGGCGTGGGGGCTGCCCATCTTCTTTGCCGTAACCCTGCTGTGGCGCGGGATCCTGCTTCCCCGCCAGGTCCGTGCCCTCGGTTACGCCGAACGCAACGAGGACCTGCTGCTTCGACGGGGCATCTTCTTCCAGCGCACCCTGGTGGTTCCCTATGGCCGGATGCAGTACGTGGACGTGGCAGTGGGACCCCTGGAACGGGCCTTCGGGCTGTGCACGCTGAAACTCCATACCGCCGCCCCGGGCACCAACGCCGGCATTGCCGGACTGCCTGCTGACGAGGGTGCCCGCCTGCGGGAGCATTTGTCCGCCCGCGGCGAAGCGCAGCTGGCCGGGCTGTGACCGCCGGCGCCGCCCGGGGGCCGGGCAAGGACCCCGAAACCGCCGGCATCGATTCGGTTATCGAGACGGAACCCGAGTGGAAAAGGGTGCACCCGGTTTCCCCGCTGGTCCGCGGCTGGATAGCCTTGGCCGCCCTCGCCTATTTCGTGGGCAGGGACCAGGTTGAGTCGTGGTTTACCGACGGCCGCATGGACCTGCCCGCCGGTACGGCACTGTTCTGGACGGTACTGGCCCTGGGGATCGCCCTGGTGGTGATCGCCGGCTCTTTCTTCCTCTCCTGGTGGGTTACCCGCTACCAGCTGACCCATGACCACATCCGCGTGCGTTCGGGTGTGGTGGTGCGCCGCCAACGCCAGGCACGGCTGGACCGGGTGCAGGCCATCGACATCGTCCAGCCCCTGCTCGCACGGATCTTCGGGCTGGCCGAACTGCGCTTTGAGGTAGCCGACGCCGGTGAGTCGGCAGTGCGCCTGGCTTTCCTTCGGCTGCCGGATGCACAGCAGCTGCGGGCTCGGATCCTCGAGGATGCCTCCGGCCTCGACGAAAAACAGTCCGACGGCGGCAACGGTGCCGGCGAGGCAACAGTGCCTGGAGAACGGCAGGTGCTGGCACTGTCGGCCGGACGCGTGATTGCCTCCGTCCTGCTGTCCGGGACCACCGTCTTCCTGATCCTGGCCGTTGCGGGAGTAATTGTCCTGACGGCGCTCACGGGCGAGGCCGCCTCCATTGCGGCCATGGTCCCGATCATTTTCGGTTTCGGCAGTGCGTACTGGGGCCTGTTCAGTTCCGGCTTCAACTTCCGTGCCTCCGTGTCACGGGAAGGTATCCGCATCCGCTCCGGACTGCTGGACACCCGCACGCAGACGGTACCGCCGGGCCGGATCCAGGCCCTGGCCGTGCGGCAGCCGCCGCTGTGGCGGATCACCGGCTGGTATTCGATCTCCGTGAACGTTGCAGGGTACGGAGTCGGCGCCGACAGTGAATCCTCCGCGCGCACCCGGCTGCTGCCCGCGGGTACCCCGGAAGAGGTCCTGCAGATGCTGGCCCTGGTTGTCCCGGATCCCGGTACCGAGGATCCGGTGGGAGTGTTCACCGCAGGGATGAACGGGACCGGCCCGGCAGCGGGCTTCACCGTCTCACCGCGGCGTGCCCGCTGGCTGTCCCCGCTTTCCCGGCGCCGGAACGGCTACCTCGTCACGGAGACGGCGATCCTGTCCCGGCACGGATTCCTGTGGCGGTCGCTTCAGGTGGTTCCGCACAGCAGGACCCAGTCCCTTGCCCTGGAGCAGGGCCCGGTGGCCCGCCGCCTGCGCCTGGCAGACCTGGTCCTGCACTCCACACCCGGCCCGGTTTCCCCTCGAGTGGTGGAAATCGATGCGGACACCGCCCGGCAGCTGCTCCACGAGCAGGCGCTGCGCGCCCGGACCGCCCGCCGCCGGGACCTCCCGGAACAGTGGCTGCGCGGAACCGGTCCGTCCCTGGCGAAGTCCGCGCCTGCCGCTCCGGCCCCGGTACCGACCGCCCCGCCCAGCTCTGCCAATCCGCCGTCCACCCCTGCCAACCCGCCGCCCACCCCGGTGATGCCGCTACCCGTCTCCAAGGAGGAGCCTCCCCATGAACACCGCTGATTCAGCCAGCGTCGAAGAACGCCGGCGCCGCGGCCGGCTGGGAGTCGGCGTCATCGGTGCCGGCCGGGTCGGTGCCGTCCTCGGTGCTGCCCTGCGCGCGGCCGAGCACGCCGTCGTCGGGGTTTCCGCGGTGTCCGACGCCAGCCGCGAACGGGCGGAAAACCTGCTTCCCGGAGTGCCGATCCTTGAGATTCCGGACATCGTGGAACGCTCCGAACTCGTCCTGCTCGCCGTTCCGGACGATGCCCTGGGCCCGCTGGTCTCCGGACTGGCGAAAACCGGCGCCTGGCAGGCGGGACAGTTGGTAGCCCACACCTCCGGGCGGTTCGGCACGGAAATCCTTGCCCCGGCGCGGGCAGCGGGCGCCATTCCCCTGGCACTGCACCCGGCCATGACCTTCACCGGGATGAGCCTGGACCTGACCCGTCTGGCGGACTGTTCCTTCGGCATCAGCGCCCCCGCCGCCGTCCTGCCGATCGCCCAGGCACTCGTGGTGGAGATGGGTGCCGAACCGGTGGTCATCGACGAAGCGGACCGCGTGCTCTACCACGCGGCCCTCGCCCATGCCTCCAACCACCTGGTCACCCTGGCCTCTCAGTCCACAGAGCTGCTGGCAGGCCTCGGCGTCGAACATCCGGACCGGCTCCTGGGGCCGCTCATGCGCGCGTCGCTGGAAAACGCGCTGGCCTCCGGCGAGGGTGCCCTCACCGGCCCGGTGGCCCGGGGCGACGTCGGCACCGTATCCGCACATACCCGCGCCCTTGCCCAGGCAGGCGCGGAGGACCTCCGCGCCGCCTACGCCGCACTCTCCGCCGCGACGGCCTCCCGGGCCGTTGACCGCGGACTGCTCACCCCCCGGCAGGGTGAAGCCATCCTGGCCGCCCTCCGGGACCCGCAGGAACCCTGAACATCCGAACGAACCCCCATAGAAGGACAGCGTTGAACACCCCCCGCCTCGTCACCACCGCCGCCGAACTGCGCTCCGCCACGGAGGAGCTGCTCCAAAAAGCGGCCGCAGCCAACCCCGCCCGCCTTCCCTCCCTCGCGCTGGTTCCCACTATGGGTGCCCTGCACGAAGGGCACGCCTCCCTGATGGGTGCCGCGCGGGCGGACAACGACGTCGTCACCGCCTCGGTGTTCGTCAATCCCCTGCAGTTCGACGACCCGGCCGACCTCGAGCGGTACCCCCGCACCCTCGATGCGGACCTCGAGCTCCTGGGCCGCGCCGGAGTGGACCTGGTCTTCGCCCCGTCCGAGGCCGAAATGTACCCCGGCGGAGCGCCGCTGGTCCGCGTGAGCGCCGGCACCATGGGCACCCGCTGGGAAGGTGCCGTCCGGCCGGGACACTTCGACGGCGTGCTGACCGTGGTCGCCAAGCTTTTCCACCTGGCTGCTCCGCCGGTACCGGCGCGCTTCCGGGCCTACTTCGGGCAGAAGGACGCCCAGCAGGTGGCCCTGATCCGGCGTATGGTCGCGGACCTCAACTTCGACGTGGAGATCACCGGTGTGCCGATTGTCCGGGCGGCCGACGGACTCGCCGAATCCAGCCGGAACCGCTTCCTCGACGCCGGCCAGCGGCAGGCGGCACTGGTGCTGTCCCGGGCGTTGAACCTGCTGAAGGAACGCGCTGCGGCGGGCCGGCCCCTGGACCTGCCCGACGCCGTCGAACTCGTTTCGTCGCAGCCCGGAGTGGAACTGGACTACTTCGAGGTGGTGGACCCGCAGACCCTTGAACCGCTCACGGATACTTCCGGCGCACCGCTGGCCGGAACCGCGCTGGCACTGCTGGCCGCACGGGTCGGTCCGGTCCGCCTGATCGACAACACCCTGCTGCCGTAGCAAAAGTACCTGCGCTCCGTGCGTACCCGGTGCGGGTGCACGGAGCGCAGGAACCGGGAGCGGTGCTTTGCTCTGTAAACTTAATAACCGTGACCACATCTAACCCCGTTCCCGAAGCCGCAGACACCTCCGAACAGATGCGCATCCGTGCCGAGAAGCGCGCGCGGCTCATCGACCGGGGGGATGAGGCCTACCCGGTAGGGGTGGAACGCACCGCCTCGCTCAAGGAAGTACGCGAAAAGTTCGGCCACCTCGAGGCCGACGAAGCCAGCGGCGAGACCGTGGGCGTCACCGGCCGCGTGGTGTTCATCCGCAACACCGGAAAGCTCTGCTTCGCCACCCTGCAGGAAGGCAACGGAACCCGGCTGCAGGCCATGCTCAGCCTGGCCGTCGTCGGAGAGGAATCCCTGGCGGACTGGAAGTCGCTGGTGGACCTGGGCGACATCGTCTTTATCCGCGGAGAGGTGATTTCCTCCCGCCGCGGGGAACTCTCGGTGATGGCGCAGTCCTGGTCGATGGCCTCCAAGGCGCTGCGCCCGCTGCCGGTGCTGCACGCCGGACTGAGCGAGGAAACCCGCGTCCGCCAGCGCTATGTGGACCTGATGGTCCGCGATGAAGCGCGGGACATGGTCTACAAGCGCGCGGCGGTTATCCGCGGAGTCCGCGACACCCTGCACGGACACGGCTATGTGGAGGTGGAAACCCCCATGCTCCAGCTGGTGCACGGCGGTGCCGCTGCCCGGCCGTTCGAGACGCACCTGAACGCTTTCGACCAGAAGATGACCCTGCGCATCGCCACGGAGCTGTACCTCAAGCGTGCAGTGGTCGGCGGGATCGAGCGGGTGTTCGAAATCGGCCGCATTTTCCGCAACGAGGGCGTGGACTCCACGCATTCCCCCGAATTCACCACGCTGGAATGCTACGAGGCCTACGCGGACCAGTTCGTGATGGCCGAGCGGATGAAGGAAATCATCCTGCACTGTGCGGACCTCATGGGCAGCCGGCAGATCGAAACGGCGGCCGGCACCATTGACCTGGACGGCGAGTGGCGCTGGCTGAGTGTGTACCCCGGCCTGTCCGAAGCGGTGGGCACACAGATCACCCCGGACACCGACGCAGCCGTGCTCCGCGATATTGCGGAAAAGCACGGCGTGAAGGTGGATCCGAAGTGGGACGCGGAAAAGCTGGTTATCGAACTATTCGGCGAAATTGTGGAGCCGACGCTGCTGCAGCCGACCTTCGTGTACGACTACCCGCCGTCCGCGCAGCCGCTCGCCCGTCCTAACCGCGAGGACCCCCGCCTGATCGAAGCCTGGGACCTCATCATCGGCGGCATGGAACGCGGCACGGCTTTCTCGGAATTGATTGACCCGGTTATCCAGCGTGAACGCCTCACCGAGCAGTCCCTGCTGGCGGCCGGCGGCGATGACGAGGCCATGGCCCTGGACGAGGACTTCCTTCGGGCATTGGAATATGGTGCCCCTCCCATGGGCGGCATCGGTCTGGGAATTGACCGCCTTGTGATGCTTTTCACGAATACAGGAATCAGGGAAACAATTCTGTTTCCCCTCCTTAAGCCGGAAATGGGTTAGCCATGGAATATGTAGAAGTCCTCCTGCCGTCAATTTGTGTTGCAGCTCTCTTTTATTTCGTGATGAGGGCCCTGCTTAACTCGGACCGGTCGGAGCGGCAGGCCCTTGCCGAGGCAGAACGGGAAGCTGACCAGAGTGTAGACCATGAAGCTTTGAAAAAACCGAGTGAAGAAGAGAATAAATAGCCAAGTACTTTGACGGGGCTTTACCAATTGCGTCATACTCTAAGTGGTCTCATAATTAGTCTTCCCATTTTTAGCTGCTTAGGAGCCTGTCATGGCGCAAAAGGTAAAAATCATTCTCGTGGATGACGTCGACGGCGGAAGTGCGGATGAGACCGTACGGTTTGCCTTGGACGGGTCACAGTACGAGATTGATCTGTCGAAAGACAATGCGAAAACTCTCCGCGATGCACTGAAGCCCTATGTGGATGCCGGCCGCAAGGTCGGAGGCCGCACCGGACGTCCGCGCGGCACCGGCTCGGCCCGCAGCAACGAAGCGGCACAGATCCGCGAATGGGCCCGCAAGAACGGCTACACGGTTTCCGAGCGCGGCCGCGTGAACAGCGAGATCATCGACGCCTACCGGGCCGCGCAGTCCTAGGCATACCGCCTAGGTCTCACGCCCATGGCGAACAAGCTCCTTAAGCACCCCTGGGGCACGTAGCATCGAATTACGCGTTAGCTAGGAGTGTGCCTCATGTTTGAAAGATTTACCGACCGTGCCCGTCGCGTTGTCGTGCTTGCCCAAGAAGAGGCCCGCATGCTCAACCACAACTACATCGGCACCGAGCATATTCTGCTTGGGCTCATTCATGAGGGTGAAGGTGTCGCTGCTAAGGCCCTTGAATCCCTGGGCATCTCGCTTGGTGCTGTCCGCGAGCAGGTGCAGGAGATTATCGGTCAGGGCCAGCAGGCCCCGACCGGCCACATCCCCTTCACCCCCCGCGCCAAGAAGGTGCTGGAGCTTTCGCTCCGTGAAGCCCTGCAGCTCGGCCATAACTACATCGGCACCGAACACATCCTGCTCGGCCTGATCCGTGAAGGTGAAGGCGTAGCCGCGCAGGTGCTGGTCAAGCTCGGTGCTGACCTGAACCGTGTCCGCCAGCAGGTCATCCAGCTGCTTTCCGGCTACCAGGGCAAGGAGCCCGTCTCCACCGGTGGCCAGCAGCAGGAAGGCCAGCCCGCCGGATCCGTGGTGCTGGACCAGTTCGGCCGCAACCTCACACAGGCCGCGCGTGAATCCAAGCTCGACCCGGTTATCGGGCGCGAGCATGAAATGGAACGCGTGATGCAGGTGCTGTCACGCAGGACCAAGAACAACCCTGTCCTGATCGGCGAGCCCGGCGTCGGCAAGACCGCCGTCGTAGAGGGACTGGCCCAGGCGATCGTGCGCGGCGACGTGCCCGAGACCCTGAAGGACAAGCAGCTTTACACCTTGGACCTCGGTTCGCTGGTTGCCGGTTCCCGCTACCGCGGCGACTTTGAGGAACGCCTGAAGAAGGTCCTCAAGGAAATCCGCACCCGCGGCGACATCATCCTGTTCATCGACGAGATCCACACCCTTGTGGGTGCGGGTGCCGCCGAAGGCGCCATTGACGCCGCCTCGATCCTGAAGCCGATGCTGGCCCGGGGCGAGCTGCAGACCATTGGTGCCACCACGCTGGACGAGTACCGCAAGCACATCGAGAAGGACGCCGCGCTGGAGCGCCGCTTCCAGCCGATCCAGGTTGCCGAGCCCTCGGTGGCACACGCCATCGAGATCCTCAAGGGCCTGCGTGACCGCTACGAAGCGCACCACCGCGTTTCCATCACCGATGCCGCACTTGCCTCAGCAGCAACGCTGGCGGAGCGGTACATCAGTGACCGGTTCCTGCCGGACAAGGCAATCGACCTGATCGACGAGGCCGGCGCCCGCCTGCGGATCCGCCGGATGACGGCTCCGCCGGAGCTGAAGGAAATCGACGAGCGGATCTCGGCGCTGAAGATGGAAAAGGAGTCCGCAATCGACTCCCAGGACTTCGAAGGTGCCGCCTCCCTGCGCGACAAGGAGCAGAAGCTCCAGGATCAGCGTGCGGAGAAGGAACGCCAGTGGAAGTCCGGCGGCCTGGATGACATTGCCGAGGTGGATGAGGAACTCATCGCCGAGGTGCTTGCCAACTCCACCGGCATCCCCGTGGTCAAGCTGAACGAGGAAGAGTCCACCCGCCTGCTGCGGATGGAAGACGAACTGCACAAGCGCGTCATCGGCCAGGACCAGGCCATCAAGTCCATCTCGCAGGCCATGCGCCGTACGCGGGCCGGGCTGAAGGACCCCAAGCGTCCGGGCGGCTCGTTCATCTTCGCCGGCCCCACCGGCGTCGGTAAGACCGAGCTTGCCAAGGCCCTTGCGGAGTTCCTGTTCGGTGACGAGGACGCCCTCATCACGCTGGACATGTCCGAGTACGCCGAGAAGCACACGGTCTCGCGCCTGTTTGGTGCTCCTCCCGGATACGTGGGCTACGAAGAAGGCGGGCAGCTGACCGAAAAGGTCCGCCGCCGTCCGTTCTCCGTGGTGCTGTTCGACGAAGTGGAGAAGGCCCACTCGGACCTCTTCAACTCGCTGCTGCAGATCCTCGAAGACGGCCGCCTGACCGACGCCCAGGGCCGGATGGTGGACTTCAAGAACACCATCATCATCATGACGACCAACCTTGGTACCCGGGACATCTCCAAGGGCGTCATGACGGGCTTCCAGTCCGGCACGGACACCAAGACCGGCTATGACCGGATGCGGGCACGGGTGACGGAAGAACTGAAGCAGCACTTCCGCCCCGAGTTCCTCAACCGTGTTGATGACACCGTGGTCTTCCCGCAGCTGACCCAGGACGAGATTGTCCAGATTGTGGACCTGTTCCTGAACCGGCTGAGTGAGCGCCTGGCCGAGAAGGGTATGAGCATCGAGCTCACCCCGGCCGCCAAGGTGCTGCTGGCAACGCGCGGCTACGATCCCGCGATGGGTGCCCGGCCGCTGCGCCGGACCATCCAGCGCGAAATCGAGGACCAGCTGTCCGAGAAGATCCTCTTCGGCGAGCTGAAGCCCGGCGAAGTCATCTCGGTGGATGTCGAGGGCGAAGGCGACGAAGCGAAGTTCACCTTCGTCGGCAGCGGCGTTCCGAAGGCCATTGAGGAAGCTTCCCCGGCAATCGAAGCCGGCGTCAGCGACTAACAGCCGCTCAGTACAACCAATGCACGGGTAAAGGACCCGGCGGGCAGGCAGCCCGCCGGGTCCTTTGGCGTTCGCAGGGCGGCCCTCCGGCGTCGAACGCCGAAACGAAGTTTGGGTGCGGCTGCCCTGACAGTCCTAGACTGGGCCGGTGACTTCCGTATCCGCCATGACCATCCGCCGCGCCCGCACTTCCGATGTTCCCGGCATCCGCGCCCTGGTGGCGCCGCTGGCCGAGGAACGGATCCTGGTGGCCAAGGAGGCTGTTGCCTACTACGAGGCACTGCAGGAATTCCGGGTCGCCGAGGACGCTGACGGGCGGATTGTCGGCTGCGGTGCACTGCACGTGATGTGGGAAGACCTGGCCGAAGTGCGCACCCTGGCCGCGGACCCCGCCCTGCGCGGCAGCGGCATCGGCCATCTCCTGCTGGAACAGCTGCTCGCTGATGCGGTGGAAATCGGTGTGCGGCGGGTATTCTGCCTGACCTTTGAAGTGGAGTTCTTCCAGCGGCACGGATTCGCCGTCATGGCCAACCAATCCGCCGTGGATCCGGAGGTCTATTCCGAGCTGCTGCGTTCCTCCGATGAGGGTGTTGCCGAGTTCCTGGACCTCGCCCGGGTAAAACCGAACACCCTGGGAAACACCCGGATGATCCGCTCGTTCTGATCCGGCAGCCGTCCGGGGCGCGTTCGCAGAGAGAGTAACCGGGAGGGCCGTGCTGGCCTTTTGTCTTCGAAACTGGATAAGCTCAGGATACTTAGCATCATCAACGGTCCCGGGGAACGCAGCAGTAAACGGTTGCGAACCAGCAGCGGTTTCGCGTTTGCACGGGCCACGATCAGAAAGCGGGTTCAGCAATGGGCGCAGATGACAAGATGCAGAACAAGGCCGAAAATCTTGGCGGCAAGGTCAAGGAAGGCGTAGGCAAGGCCACCGGCAACGAGCGCATGGAGGCCGAAGGCCACGGCGACCAGGCCAAGTCGAGCCTGAAGGACGCCGGCGAGAACGTCAAGGACGCTTTCAAGGGCAAGTAAGGCTTTATTCAAAAGCGGGAGGGGGTTCGCCCCTCCCGCTTTTTTGCTGCCCGGGCGGCTTTTCGGACTCTCGAGCGCTGCCGGTGCGGCTGGCACGCGGGCACCCTGTTGCACTGCTTCCGGCGCGGGTAGGGTCGGTGGGGGAGAGGGAGCCTTGGCGTGCTCGCGGGGCTCCTCAGTCCGACCGCTAAGGAGCCCGGCGTCATGAAGAAACTCATCAACAATCCCCGCTCGGTGGTGGCAGAATCACTCGAAGGTTTCGGGTTGGCCCACCACGACCTGGTCCAGATCCATCTGGACCCGGACTACGTCCTCCGGCGCGACGTTCCGGTACAGGGCAAGGTAGGCCTGGTCTCCGGCGGCGGCAGCGGCCATGAGCCGCTGCACAGCGGCTATGTGGGGTCGGGCATGCTCACCGCTGCCGTACCGGGAGCCGTTTTCACGTCGCCCACCCCGGACCAGATCCTGCCGGCCATCGTCAAAAGCGACTCGGGCTCCGGCGTCCTGCTCGTGGTGAAGAACTACACCGGCGACATCCTGAACTTCGAGACGGCTGCCGAACTTGCCGGCGTCGAAGGCATCGACATCCGCACAGTCGTGGTGAACGACGACGTCGCGGTGGAAGACTCGACGTACACGGCAGGAAGGCGCGGTGTGGCCGGGACCGTGCTGCTGGAGCGGATTGCCGGCGGCGCCGCGGAGCGCGGAGATGACCTTGCCAAGGTGGCGGAGATCGCCGAACGCGTAAACGCGAACGTACGGTCCATGGGTGTTGCCCTGGCACCCTGTACGGTGCCGCATGCCGGTGAGCCGAGCTTCACCCTGGCCGAAGACGAAATTGAAATGGGTGTAGGGATCCACGGCGAACCCGGGCGGCACCGGGTGGCCATGACAACGGCGGATTCCATTACGGACCAGTTGATGGAAGCCGTGCTCAGCGACCTCGGGGTGGCGTCCGGGGAGCGGGTGCTGCTCTTCGTGAACGGCATGGGCGGCACTCCGCTGAGCGAGCTGTACATTGTCTACCGCCGGGCGGCCCGGATCCTGGCAGACAGAGGTGCCCGGGTGGAGCGTTCCCTGGTGGGCAATTACATCACCGCCCTGGAAATGCAAGGGGCATCAGTGACCGTCCTGCGGCTGGACGATGAACTTACGGAACTCTGGGACTCGCCGGTGAACACTCCGGCCCTGCGGTGGGGAGTATAGGCATGGAACTGGACGCAGCCTGGGCGGATAAATGGATGCGCCTAAGCGCCGCCGCCCTGAGCGAGAACCGCCAGCGGCTGACCACCCTGGACCGGGAGATCGGCGACGCCGACCACGGCGAGAACATGGAGCGCGGATTCAGCGCGGTGGTGGAGAAACTGGACGCCGACGGCGTGCCGGAGACACCCGGGGCGGTGTTCAAAACAGTCGCCATGACCCTGATGTCGAAGGTGGGCGGCGCCGCAGGACCGCTGTACGGGACCGCATTCCTGCGCGCCTCCACCGCGGCGGGCAGCGCGTCCGCCCTCGGACCGGCCGAGCTGGTGGCCGTCCTGACGGCTGCCCGGGACGGAATTGTCGCCCGCGGCAAGGCCGAACCCGGTGACAAAACCATGATCGATGCCTGGACTCCCGCGGTGGATGCCGCTGTTACGGCCCAGGCGGCGGGTTCAGGTCCGGTGGAGATCCTGACGGCGGCCGCGAACGCGGCCGACGCCGGGCTGGCCGGCACCGAGCCGCTCGTCGCCCGCAAGGGCCGGGCCAGCTACTTGGGGGAGCGCAGTGCGGGGCACCTGGATCCCGGGGCCGCGTCCACGGCATTGATCCTGCAGGCAGCGGTTTCGGCGGCGGAGACGGCAGCGTGAGTGTCGGCCTGGTGGTTGTTTCGCACAGCCGGAAGCTGGCCGAGGGCGTCTGCGAGCTTGCGGCGCAGATGGCCGCGGACGTTCGGATAGTCCCGGCAGGGGGTACCGACGACGACGGCATCGGCACCAGCCTGGAAAAAATCATGGCCGGTATTGCCGCGACCGACTCCGGCGAGGGTGCGGTCCTGCTGACAGACCTCGGATCCGCTGTGATGACGGCGGAATCGGCGCTGGAGTTCCTCGACCCGGAGCAGCAGCAGCGGGTACTCATGGCCAACGCGCCGCTGGTCGAGGGCACAGTGGCCGCAGCCGTAGCGGCACAGACCGGAAGGAATGTTGCCGAGGTTTCGGCTGCCGCGGAGTCCGCGGGAGCGTCCTACACCCCGGACAGTGCAGCCTCCGACGAAGCCGCCGGCGGTCCGCCTGTCTCCGGGGAGCCGCCTGCCTCCGGGGAGCCGGCGCCGGCCGCGGCCGACTCCGCCAGCGGGGCCTGGACGCTGATAAACCCGATGGGCCTGCATGCCCGCCCGGCCTCAGTCCTGGCGCAACTGCTGGCGGACCTGGACGCAGAGATCACCATCAACGGCGTGGACGGCAAATCGGTCATGATGCTTATGACGCTGGGCCTGCGGCCGGGCGAAACGCTCAGCGCCACCGCCACCGGACCCGATGCGGCCCGGGCGGTGGAACTCGTGGCCGAGCAGGTGCGCAACGGGTTCGGAGAAATCTGAGCCCGCCGCCGGTCAAAGCGGCAGCGACACTCCGTAGGCGTTTTCTGCCGCCAGCCGGTCCGCGATCAGGCCGGCCAAAGCGCGCTCCATTTGCTCCTGCGGCGCCTGCAGCCGGTGCAGGGCGCCCAGGGGATCCACGTCGGCCGTCAGCCGCGGGCCGGCCAGGTCCACCGGCGCGTGCAGGAGCAGTTCCCGGCGGACCGGGCCGTCCGCGGAGCGCAGCACCGCCATCATGGCCCCGCGGACCTGCCGGTCCGTTCCGGCCCAGGCCTGGCCCTTGGCCGTGTAATGGGGCTCCGGCCTGCCCGCTGCCACCCAGGCGCAGCGGTCCAAGATCGGACACTCCCCGCATCGAGGGCTGCGGGCGGTGCAGACCAGTGCGCCGAGTTCCATGACAGAGGCATTCCAGGCCACGGAGTCGCTGGTGTCGAGGGGCAGCAGGGAAGCGGCCAGCCGCATCTCGGCAGCGGTAAGGGACGGTGAGGGCAAGGCGTTCCCGGTTACTGCCCGGGCATGCACCCGGCGGATATTGGTGTCCACCACCGTTTCCCGCCGCCCGAAGGCAAACGCAGCCACAGCGGCGGCGGTGTAGTCACCCACTCCCGGCAACCGCAGCAGCTCCGGATAAGTGGACGGCACCTCGCCGCCGAACTCCTCGACAATGGCCTTTGCCGCCGCGTGCAGCCGCAGGGCCCGCCGGGGATAGCCCAGCCGGCCCCAGGCCCGGACGGCTTCCCCGCTGGGCTCCGAAGCCAACCCGGCCGGCGTCGGCCAGCGCTGCAGCCATTCAGTCCAGACGGGCAGCACCCGTACCACCGGCGTCTGCTGGAGCATGATTTCGCTGACCAGAACACCCCAGGGCGTGCGCCCGGCGTCCCGCCAGGGCAACTCGCGGGCATTGCCGGCGAACCACCCGGTAATCCGGCGGTGCAGGTCTTCCACCTGTGAATCCATGCTGCACTCCCTTGCATATGACCAGCAATACTCTACTAACCGGCGTGGTGCGCCTCGTAATCGCTGTCTTGATCCCTAGCCTTGAACCATGGATGGGATGGGAAGACAGCAGCCGGCCGGACCACGCCCCGGTCCGCGCCGTCCGAGCCCCGCCGTCTACCGCCGGCGGCGGCTGGTTGCAGGCATCCTCGCGGTGCTGCTCCTGGTGGGACTCGGGTTCGCGGTTGCCGGCGTGATCGGCGCTTTGACACCGGAAAAACAGCCCGTAGCCGACGCCACCGTCCCCTCTCCGGTCCTTACTGCGCCGGCCGCCACGCCTGCGGCCGAGACGAAAGCGTCGAAGGCTCCGAAACCCGCGGCGACCCCGTCGGAGTCCGCCTGCCCCGCAGAGTCCGTCCTGGTTACTGCTGCCACCGATGCCCAGGTCTACCCGGCCGGTGCCACACCGATCCTGGCGCTGACGGTCACGAACACGGGGAAATCCGCCTGCGAGATCAACGTAGGCACTTCGCAGATGGAGTTTTCGGTAGCCAGCGGCTCGGACCGGATTTTCTCTTCCACTGACTGCCAGGACGGCGGCGAGGACTACCTCAAGACGGTGGAACCGGGCGCATCCGAGACAGCCAACTTCACCTGGGACCGGAACCGGTCGGCTCCGGGCTGCGCTGCCGTGGCTTCCAACCCGAACCCCGGCTACTACGTGTTCACTGCCAGGCTCGGGGAAGTCACCAGCGAAACGGCTGTTTTCGAACTGGAATAGGCCTACATGAACCGGTCGAGGAGGCTGGTCTCCGCGATCCGGGAGAGGCCTTCCCGGACGGTGCGGGCGCGCTGCTCGCCGATGCCGTCGACGGTCATCAGGTCATCGATGTTGGCGGCCATCAGGTTCTGCAGGCCGCCGAAGTGGTCCACCAACCGGTTGGATACCGCGGGGGGAACCGACTTGATATTGCTCAGGAGCCGGTAGCCGCGCGGCTGCACTACGGCTTCGAGCGAATCCTGGCCCGGCTGGAAACCGACCACCGAGGCGATCTTGCCCAGGTCCACCATTTCGGACGAGCTCATGTTCTGCAGCGTGGAGATCTGTTCCTCGATGTTGCGCTTTCCGTCATTCAGGTCCGCGTAGTCGCGCAGGATCATTTCGCTGCCCGGGCCGAGGCCGGTGGTCAGTTCCTCCAACTGGAGGGACAGCAGGCGGCCGTCAACGCCGAGTTCGAGGACGTACTGCGAGATTTCCTCGGAAATGCGGCGGACCATTTCCTGGCGCTGCAGCGTGACCGCTACGTCGCGGACCGTCACCATTGCCTCGATTTCCAAGGCGGACAGGGAATTGGTGACCTGGTCCAGCCGGGCGCGGTAGCGCTCGAGGGTTGCCAGTGCCTGGTTGGCACGCGCCAGTACCGGCTCGGATCCTTCGAGGACGTGGCGGAGTCCGCCGACGTAGAGCTGGATGATCCGCATGGACTGGCTGACCGAAATCACGGGGAAGCCGGTCTGGATGGCCACGCGTTCGGCGGTCCGGTGCCGGGTGCCGGATTCATGCGTTTCGATGGTGTGGTCGGGGACCAGCTGCACCGCCGCGCGCAGGATGTTCCCGGCGTCGCGGTCGCAGACGATCGCGCCGTCCATTTTGGCCAGCTCCCGCAGCCTGGTGGGGGAGAAGTCGATGCCGATATCAAACCCGCCGGAGCAGATGCTGTCCACCGCGCGGTCAAAGCCGAGGACGATCAGGGCGCCGGTGCGGCCCCTCAGGATGCGCTCGAGTCCGTCGCGGAGCTCGGTCCCGGGTGCGACCCGCGCCAGGGTTGCTTTAAGCGCGTCTTCGGGACTGCGGGCCATGGTCACTTCCTTCCGGCCCGGGGGCCTGGATGATCTGGGCTGAGGCTTGCCCGTCCCTATACTAGTGGGAGATCCGGGTAGACCATCCAACTCGTGAACCACGGCACGTCCCGGACCGGGCCCGCCTGCAGGCCGCTGGAGACAGCTGCGGTGATACCGCTCACCGGCGGCTCCCCGGGATCTTCGGAAACGGCAGTGCTAGAAGAGCAGCTCCAGGGCCTCGGCCAACGTGGAGACCTCCCGGACCTTGAAGCCGGAGGGGACGTTTCCCGGTCCGTTCGGGGAAGCCGGAACGACGGCGTGCGTGAAACCGAGCCGTTCGGCCTCGTTGATCCGCCGTGCGATACCGGGAACCGGACGCACCTCCCCGGCCAGTCCGACCTCGCCGAAGGCTATGAGCTGGGCCGGCAGCGGTTTGTTCATTTTCGCCGACGCCACCGCCAGCGCCACTGCCAGGTCCGTGGCGGGCTCGCCAAGCTTCACGCCGCCTACGGTGGAGACGTAACTGTCATCCTTGGCCAGGCTCATGGAGGCGCGCTGCTGCAGAACCGCCAGGAGCATGGCAACGCGGGAGGCATCAACGCCGCTGGTGGCGCGGCGGGCCTGGGCATTTCCGGTTTCGGCGACCAGGGACTGGACCTCCGCGACCAACGGCCGCTTGCCCTCCAGCGTGACCGTGATGCAGGTGCCTGAGACCGGGTCCTTGGTACGCGAGACGAAGAGTCCGCTGGGGTCGGCGAGCCCTTCGATGCCGTCTTCGGTCAGGTCGAAGCAGCCCACCTCGTCCGTAGGTCCGTAGCGGTTCTTGACCGCACGCAGCAGCCGAAGCCTCGAATGCCTGTCGCCGTCGAACTGGCACACCACGTCCACCAGGTGCTCCAGCAGCCGGGGGCCGGCGATGGAGCCGTCCTTGGTGACGTGGCCGACCAGCAGGGTGGTCATGTTCCGGGTCTTGGCAGCGTTGATCAAAGACGCGGCCACCTCGCGGACCTGGCTGACGCCGCCGGCGCTGCCGTCCACGGCGCTACTGCTCAGGGTCTGGACGGAGTCGACAATGAGCAGCCCGGGGGAGACCTGCTCCACCTGGCCCAGGGCCTGGCTGAGGTCCGTTTCCGCGCTGAGATAGAGGTTCTCCGACACGGCGCCGATGCGCTCGGCCCGCAGTTTCACCTGCGCCGTGGATTCCTCCCCGGTGACGTACAGGACATCGCGGCCCAGTCCGGCGACGCGGGCGGCGACGTCGAGGAGCAGGGTGGACTTACCCACACCGGGCTCCCCGGCGAGCAGGATCACCGCCCCGGGAACCAGGCCTCCACCCAGGACGCGGTCCAGTTCGCCTACCCCGGTGGCCTGGTACGCGGCAGTGGTGGCGTCTACCTCGCCGATTCGCAGGGCCGGGCGGGCAACCACGGTGGCGGCGGTGGTCCGGGCCAGGACTTCGCCGGATTCCTCCACCGTTCCCCAGGCCTGGCACTCGCCGCAGCGTCCAACCCATTTGGCCGTCGTCCAGCCGCACTCCGAGCAGCGGAAGTTGGCGGTCTTGGGCCGTGCAGTCTTTGTTGCCATGGAATCAGGCTATCCCGCGGCACTGACACTTTTTTCCGGCGGCTCAGACCTCCGAGAGGTAGGTAACCGCCTCTTCGTGGGTGAGTCCGGTGGATTCCAGCAGGTCCACCACGAGGGGGCGGAAAAGCATGATGAGCGCGTCGCCCTGCAGATCCGTGATGCCCAGCGACTTCGGGTGCAGGCGGCTCCCCACCGCGGCCAGCTCGTTGCGGGCCTGGCGAAGGTGCCGGAGCCGGGTGTCCGGGCCTTCCCCGCCGCCCAGCGCGCGGGCCAGGACATTCACGGCATCGGCCGTCTCGTTCAGCACCTCCGACACGTTCTCAATGGCCTCGTCACCCAGCGACGCATGGTTAATGACCGACGTCGTCCGGCGGGCGAAAACCCGGCTGTTGCGGACCGCCAGGTCCAGATAGCCGATGGAGCCGCGCAGGTCTCCCAGTTCCGCCAGGTACCGCCGGTAGGCGGGCGAAATCCGGGCGACTTCCCGTGCATCCCGGACGCTGCGGGCCAGGGTGTCCAGCTGGGGCTGGGTGTTGCGGGCCCGGACCAGCGCATGCCAGGCAATGGTGGAATCGCTCTTGGCGATGGCTTCGGAACACTGGCGCAGCACGGCAGACAGTTCGTGCAGGAGCTCGCGGATGTTGGACTTCGGTTCCCGGCGTGGATCCCGCGGCGCCAGCATGGTCACCACGAGGGCAAAAACGCCGCCCACTATGGCGTCCACGCTGCGGGTGAACACACCGCCGTCCGGGGCGGGCAGGAGCACCACCAGCAGGGACTGCAGCCCCAGCTGGGTAGTGAAGATAACGCCGCGGTCCAGAAAGCGGGCCAGCATCACCGAGAGGAAAAGGACGACGGCGGCCTGGGCCAGGCCGTTGCCCAGCAGGGTGAGCAGGATTTCCCCAATGGTGATTCCCAGCGTGCAGCCGATTCCCACCTCCAGCACCCGGCGGGTCCGCGGTTCCCGGGAGAAGCCCAGGGAAATCAGGGCGGCCGTCGCGGCGAACAACGGGCCCTCGTGCCCGAGCACGTACTCGGCAAAGGCGTACGCTCCGACGGCGCAGATGGTCATTTGGAGGGCCGGCACCACGGAATTGCGGCTGCGCTGCAGCCCTACGCGGGCCCGGTTCTGCAGGAAACCCCGGCTTTTGGCGAAGGAGCTGCGTTGGGGCATGAAACCAGTCTAGGGGGAGCTGAGGGCAACCTGTATCCGGCGTTACATTCGGCGGCAACGGATGTTCTTCGGCTGCCCGGCGGGCGTTAACTTTCCGTTCACCTTGCTTCGCCACCCTTGAACAGGAACGTGCTGGAGGTTCCGCGTGCTCGACTGCTTTTCCGCAATCAGCTTCCCGGCGCATCCGCGCCGAATGAAACCCCTCGAAAGGGACACGATAGTGAAGGTTTTGAACCGCGCTGCATCCGTACTTTCAGTTTCACTTGTTGCCGCACTCGGCCTGGCCGCCTGCGGCACGGACAGCGCTGCACCCTCCGCGGCCCCGACTGCGGGGAGTTCGGAAAGTTCCGTCACGGGCACGCTTTCCGGTGCCGGTGCCTCCTCCCAGGATGCGGCCATGCAGGCCTGGATCGCCGGCTTCGGTGCAGCCAATCCGGAAGCATCGGTGCAGTATTCACCGGACGGCTCGGGCGCCGGCCGGGAAGCGCTGCTGGCCGGCGGCGTCCAGTTCGCCGGGTCCGACGCCTACCTTGATGATGAGGAAACCGCCGCGGCCGCCGAAGTCTGCGGACCCGACGGCGCCATCCACGTGCCGGTCTACATCTCGCCGATCGCCGTGGCCTTCAACCTTCCCGGCATAACGGACCTGAACCTCGACGCAGACACCATCGCAGCGATCTTCCGCGGCGAGGTCACCACGTGGAATGACCCGGCCATCGCCGCGCAGAACGAAGGAGTTGAGTTGCCGGACACCGCCATCACGGCGGTACACCGCGGCGACGAATCGGGCACCACCAAGAACTTCACCGAATACCTGGCCGAAGCAGCACCCGAAAAGTGGACGGATAAGGCATCAGGTGAATGGCCGGCCGGGCTGCCGAACGGGGAAAGCGCCTCCGGCACCGGCGGCGTTATTTCCACGGTGACTTCCACTGAGGGCGGCATCACCTATGCCGACGCGTCGGCAGCCGGCTCCCTGGGCAAGGTCAGCGTCAAGGTGGGCGATACCTATGTGCCGTTCAGTGCCGACGCCGCCGCCCTCGCCGTCGAATCCTCCACCCCGGTGACAGGGGAGGGTCGTCCGGAAGCAGATATGGCCATGGACCTGGACCGCGACACGGCAGAATCGGGTGCCTACCCCGTGGTGCTGGTGAGCTACCACGTGTTCTGCACCAGCTATGAGGACCAGCAGACGGTGGACCTGGTCCGTGCTTTCGGCGACTACGTGGTCAGCGACGAAGGCCAGGCTGCCGCGTCCGACGCCGCGGGCAGCGCGCCGCTCTCCGAGAGCCTGCGGAGCAAGGCCGAAACCGCATTGGAGTCCATCCAGGTGCGTTCCTAGCCCGACCGCCATCCTGCCCTCCCCGGGTCTCAGCACGGGGAGGGCAGGGGCCGCTCCGAGGCGGAGTCCCTACACTGATAAAAGAGTCTGCACGCAACGCATTTCGAAGGGTGAGTAGTGTCCAGCAAGTCCATAACGGGAGAAAGCGGCGCGGGCCGTGCCGGAGACAAGGTTTTCTCCGGCATTACGGTGACAGCCGGGTGCCTGATCCTGTTCGTCCTGTTCTGCGTGGCCGTTTTCCTGATGTGGCAGGCGCTGCCAACGTTCATGGCCGATCCGGCGGACATCTCCGGCGGCGGCGGGTTCGGACAGTACATCCTGCCACTGGTCATCGGAACGGTGATTGCCGCCCTGATCGCCCTGCTGATCGCCACTCCGGTGGGAATCGGCGTCGCCCTGTTCATCTCCCACTACGCCCCGCGGCGGCTCGCGCAGGGACTGGGCTACCTGGTGGACCTGCTCGCGGCCATCCCGTCGGTGGTCTACGGTGCCTGGGGCATGACAGTGCTGGCCCCGGCACTGGTGGGTCCGTACAACTGGCTGGCCGAAAACGCCGGATGGATTCCGATTTTCGCCGGTCCCGCCAGCCAGACCGGCAAAACCATGCTCACGGCCGGAATTGTGCTTTCCGTGATGGTGCTGCCGATCATTACCTCCCTTACCCGGGAGATCTTCCTGCAGACGCCCAAGCTGCACGAGGAAGCGGCCCTGGCCATGGGCGCCACGCGCTGGGAAATGATCCGGATGGCCGTTTTCCCCTTCGCCCGTCCCGGTGTCGTCAGTGCCGTCATGCTGGGGCTGGGACGTGCGCTGGGCGAAACCATGGCCGTGGCCCTGGTGCTCTCCTCCGGCGGCCTGATCGCCAGCCTGATCCGGCCCGGCAACCAGACCATCGCCGCCGAGATCGCCCTGAACTTCCCTGAAGCATTCGGGCTCCGGCTCTCGGAACTGATCGCTGCAGGACTCGTGCTGTTCCTGATCACGCTGGCGGTCAACATCATTGCCCGCTGGATCATCAGCCGTCACAAAGAATTCTCTGGAGCCAACTGATGCTCGATACAACCTCCGCCCTCAGCCGTCCCGGGTCCCTGCTGACCAAGAACAGGCTGCCCCGCTATACGCCTTGGGTCGTGCTGGCCGCTGCCTTGATCCTGGGGGCGGCACTGTCCGCCCTCATCGGCTTCTCAATCACGTCCTTCGCAATCTTCACCGCCGTGCTTTTCGTCATCGGCGGCACGGTTGCCACCTGGGTCGTGGAGGGCAGGCGGCATGCAGTGGACCGCCTCGCCACGAACCTGGTCTGCGGTGCCTTCCTGCTGGCGCTGCTGCCCCTGGTATCGGTGATCTTCACCGTCCTGGTCCGCGGGCTGCCCGGCCTCAGCCCGGATTTCCTGCTCACCTCCATGGGCGGCATGACCGGGGCCGTGGACAACGCCACGACGGAGAACGGGACAGCGGTCCTGGGCGGCGCCTACCACGGCATTGTCGGCACCCTGCTGATCACCTTCTGGGCGACGGTCATTTCGGTGCCCGTGGGCCTGCTCGCCGCCGTCTACCTGGTGGAATACAGCCGGGGCGGAACACTTTCGCGGGCCATCACGTTCTTTGTGGATGTGATGACCGGTATCCCCTCGATTGTGGCCGGCCTGTTTGCCGCCGCGTTCTTCGGGCTCGTCTTCGGGCCGGGCACCCGCACCGGATTCGTTGCCGCCGTCGCCCTCTCCGTGCTGATGATCCCGGTGGTGGTCCGCTCCACCGAGGAAATGCTCAAGATCGTGCCCAACGAGCTCCGCGAGGCTTCCTACGCCCTGGGCGTGCGTAAGTGGCGGACCATCCTGAAGGTAGTGGTGCCCACAGCGATTTCCGGCATTGCCTCCGGCGTCACCTTGGCGATCGCCCGCGTGATCGGGGAAACGGCACCCCTGCTGGTCACCGCCGGCTTCGTCAACACCATCAACTTCAACGCGTTTGCGGGCTGGATGAGCACGCTGCCCACCTTTATCTACCGGCAGTTGATGAGCCCCACCTCCCCGACCAACACAGATCCGAGTACCCAGCGGGCCTGGGCGGCAGCACTGATCCTGATCATCATGGTGATGCTGCTGAACCTGGGCGCCCGCCTGATTGCCCGGATCTTCGCCCCCCGGACCTCCCGCTAGCCCTGTACAGCGATTTACCGAGAAGGAAACCATGTCCAAGCGCATCGACGTCAAAGACTTGAATGTCTACTACGGCAATTTCCTTGCCGTCCAGGACGTCAACATCAACATTGAACCCCGCTCCGTGACCGCCTTCATCGGCCCCTCGGGCTGCGGCAAATCCACCTTCCTGCGCACCCTGAACCGGATGCACGAGGTACTCCCCGGCGCACGTGTCGAAGGTGAAGTGCTGCTGGACGGGGAGAACCTCTACGGCCCGGGCGTTGATCCGGTGACCGTCCGCAGCCACGTGGGCATGGTGTTCCAGCGGCCCAACCCGTTCCCCACCATGTCCATCCGGGACAATGTGCTGGCAGGCGTGAAACTGAACAACAAGCGCATCTCGAAGTCCGACGCCGATGACCTGGTGGAAAAGTCCCTGACCGGCGCCAACCTCTGGAAAGAGGTCCGTGACCGCCTGGACAAGCCGGGCTCCGGGCTCTCCGGCGGCCAGCAGCAGCGCCTGTGCATAGCCCGCGCCATAGCGGTGTCGCCGGAGGTGATCCTGATGGACGAGCCCTGCTCCGCCCTGGACCCCATCTCGACGCTGGCCATCGAGGACCTCATCGAGGAACTCAAGAGCGACTACACCGTGGTCATCGTTACCCACAACATGCAGCAGGCGGCGCGGGTGTCGGACAAGACGGCGTTCTTCAACATCGCCGGCACCGGCAAGCCCGGCCGGCTGATCGAATACGCCGACACTCCCGTCATCTTCAGCAACCCCGCCGAGCAGGCCACGGAAGACTACGTCTCCGGACGTTTCGGATAAGCGGCGGCTACAGGAGCGGACTGAGGGCCAGCAGCAGGATCCCGGCGAGCAGCGCGGTTATGGGCGCCGTGACCAGCCAGGTGACGAGGATTTCCCGCAGCGGGATGAAGCGGACGGTGGAAAAGCGCTGGTTGGTGCCGGCGCCGACGATGGCGGACGTCATGGTCTGGGTGCTGGAGAGCGGAATGTGCAGCCAGAGCGCACCAAGGAACAGCATCGCGGAGCTGACCGCCTGGGCGCTCATGCCCCGCAGCGGGTCCATCCGGACCAGCCGGTACCCCAGTGTGTGAGTGATCCGCCAGCCGCCGAAGAGCGTGCCGGCGGCCAGGGCCAGCGCCGCAAAGAGCTGCACCCAGAGGGGAATGTCGGTTTCAATTGTCTGCCCCGCGGCCAGCAGTGCAAGCACCACCACGGCCATGGTCCGTTGCCCGTCCTGGATTCCGTGCCCCAGGGAGAAGGCCGAGGTGAAGACGGACTGCGCTATCCGGTTTCCGGCGTCCCCGCGGCGCGGAGAGCTGTAACGCATCAGCCACGTGGCCGGAAAAACCAGCAGGTAGGCCAGTGCAAAGGCGATCAGGGGGGACAGCAGCAGCGGCAGGGCTATCTGCTCCCAGATCAACCGGTAGGACTCGGCTATGTTGTGCCCGCCCACCAGGGTTGAGGCCGCGCCGGAACCCACCAGCCCGCCCACCAGGGCGGACGTGGATGATGACGGCATCCGCCGCCACCAGGTCCACACCCCCCATCCGCACGCCGCCAGCAGCCCGGCAATCAGGATGCCGAGGCCCTCTGGCCCGGCCGGGAGATCCACAAACCGGACGGTCAGCGCCACGGCCAATGCGGTGCTCACCAACGCACCCAGGAGATTGAAGCCGGCGGCCAGCAGAATGGCCACGGTGGGGGTCAGCGCCCGGGTGCGGACGGAGGTGGCCACTGAGTTGGAGGCGTCATGGAAGCCGTTGAGGAAGGCATAGGCTCCGGCGAGCAGGACGACGCCGGCCAGGAGGAGGGTGGCCACCCTAGGATTCCCGGACGAGGACGCCGCCCACGAATGTGGCCGCCAAGCGCAGCTGCGCCGAGGTTCCCGAAAGCTGGTCGGCAAGGTCCCGGTGCCGGGCATAGGCCATTGGCTTGTACTCGCGCATCAGTTCCGCCACCCAGATCCGCCGGGACCGCTCGGCCCGGCGGGCCAGCCGGAGCATTTCGATCCAGTACTCTTCCAGGTCCTCCAGCGAAGCCAGCCGGCGCATGGCGGCGGCGGTCAACTCAGCCTGCCGGCCGATGACTTCCAGCTGCTCGGACGCCCGGCGGGACACCCCTGTGAGCTTGTAGAGGGAAATGGTTTCCGCTGAGGCGTCCAGGCACTCCATGGCGGACATCAGGAGCAGGGAAAGCTCGTACAGGTCTTCACGGGGGAGCGGGTTGATGAAGCTGGTCCGCATCTGCGTCATCAGTGCAAAGTGCAGATCGGTGGTTTCGGCATCGATCTGATGCAGCTGCTCGGTCAGCCGGTCGAATTCCTCCGGTTCTGCTCCGAGGATCTCCGCCAGCACGCTGGTGCCGCGCAGCAGTTGGGACGCCATCCGGGAAAGCAGCTCAAGCCCGGCATTCTCTTGGGGGAAGAGTTGAAGCTTCACGTTGGACGAACGTCGGCCGGGGAGGTAAGGGTGCTCACAGCCCCAAGAATATCCGATGGCGGGGCTGGAATTACGGGGACGCCCGCGAAAGAATCCCGCTGGGAACCAGCTGGGGAAAAGTAACGGTGCCGGACCGGGAGCGCCTCTCGGCGGAAGGCCGCTCGAAGCGGCTCAGAGTTGAAGCCCGGGGGTTCCGCAGTCCGACACCGATTTCAGTTTTCTACGCTCGGCCGGTGATGTCAACACGGCCCTGCAGGCCGGGGCGGCACTGTGCGGAGCGCCACTGTGGGGCTTGACACTGTGGGGCTTGACACTGTGCCCGCCGCGGCACGGCTAGTCGAGCTCTCCGCGCCGCCAGGCGGCCGCCGAGTGCTCCAGGTCCTCGGCCGTGTGCACCAGTTGGCGCGCGTTGCGGGTCAGCAGGGTGGCCCGGTCCCCGTTGGAGGCCTCCGAGGCATCGGCATGGTTGGCCTGGCCGAGGGCCACCACGCGGCAGAACGCGGCGAAACGCTCCAGCGCGACGTCGAAGTCACCCTCGAAGGCACCGGAAAGAATGGTGTCCGCCATGGCCCGCATTTCGTCCGCTCCGAGGGGCTCGGCTACTCCGGCGACTACCTTGGATACCTGGGCAACGTCTTTGCCTGCGGCGTAGTAGGCGGCGATCCGTTCAGGGTTCCGCTGGATGGACGCGCGGAGGGCATACAGGCGCCAGAGGGCGCCGGGCAGGGACCGGGCGGGGCTTTCAGCCCACATCTCGGCCACCGCTTCCACCCCCTGCTGGTCGGTCAGTTCCACGAGCCGGCGGGTGACTTCCGGATCGGTGCTCTCGCGGCCGTGGTGGACCAGCGCCTGGGCGGCAAGATGGGCCGCCTCCGAAACGCGTGCCGGATCGGCACCGCCGGGGAAATTGGCGAAGTCCACAGGTGCAAGAGGCTTTGGCTTGTGATGGCGCGGCGTTGAATTGGACTCACTCATACTGGAAGAATACTCCGGCACTTACGCGGAAATCGAGGCGGTCCCCGGGGTACCCTGCCGTGCTCCAGACCGGGGTTTTCCACGATCTGTGTGGTGTGCGATAAAGTGGGACAGTCGGTCCGCGCGCTGTCAAAAGCCGGGGCCGGTGGAGCGCCTATAGCTCAGTTGGTAGAGCAACGTCCTTTTAAGTCGTGGGTCGCAGGTTCGAGCCCTGCTGGGCGCACCGAACAGAAATGGCTTGCCTTCATTGAAGGCAAGCCATTCCTGTATCCGGCACCGCCGGGTTACGCCTCTTCCGCCGCTTTGCGCGCCGGTGCCGGAACCGGACGACGGCGGGCGGTATCGAACTTCATCAGCTTGTGGGTGCCGTCGCAGTACGGCTTGATGGCCGAACCGCCGCACCGGCACAGGGCAACGGTTTCCCGGTCACGGGGTACCGGAACCCCGTCAGGCGTGACAATTTCAAAGTCGCCGCGGACCAGCAGGGGACCGTTGGGGCAGGCCACGATCGAAGCGGGAGCGGCTCCTTCCCGTGTCTTCCACGCGTCGGCGACGTCCTGCTCCGCCTGGACGTCCGCTTGTTCGGCGTTCGCCTCCGTCAGTGCGGCCTGCGCGGCGTCCTTCTCATCTACGGGGCCGGCCGCCCGAGCCGTCACGGAGTTACTCCGTCGGCCGCTGCGGTTGCGGCCAGCGCTGCCTTGCCGCCGTCGTTCACCAGGGGAAGCAGCAGCGCGGATTCGCCCGCCTGCCAGGCATTCAGCTGGTCTTCGCCGAGCATCGCATCGATGGCCAGGACAGTTGCGGCGCCGAAAATGACGTCGGCGAGCAGATCGGGTTCAGCCTCGGCCAAGCCTCCGGCCAGGTCCCGTGCGGCAATCTGTTCGTGCACTGCATCCGCTTCCACATGCTCGTCGAAGTAGTAGGTGACATCGTCGCTGAACCCGTGCCGGCGGAACCCGCGGGCGTAGAACGAGTTGGGGATCGAGGACGTCATCTCAAACGCCGCCAGGTGCCCGGCAATGGCGCCGCGCAGCCGGCGGTTCAGTCCGAAAAGCGACATGGCGTTGGAGGATGCCAGGGTCAGGGCGGGAACCTGGTCAATGTAGTACCCGTAGCCGGAATCCAGGTCCAGGCCTTCCATGGTGGTGCCGAACAGCTTCGAGTGCATCCGCTCCACCCGCCCGCCGCCGTACTCATCGGCCTGGATTTCGACCAACGCCGCCTTTGCGCGGCCCACCGGCAGGCGCGGGATGGCCCAGCTGTGCGGATCCGCTTCCTTCAGTTGGTAGATCGAGCGCAGGATCAGGAACTCGCGAAGCTGTTCCACGCTGGCCTTGCTGGCAATAAACCGGGAGACGCTGGGGCTGTCGTCTTCGGCTGCCAGGCGGAAGAGGGTCTCCGCGACGGCTTCGCTTTCCGGTGCGGGCAGCTCGGGGACGGGCACCGTACGGCGCAGCACATCCTCGAAGGCGGCCTCCAGCCGTGCCCGCACGCGGATCAGCTCGGGATCCCACTCTGCCGCGTCTTCAACTCCGTCCAGTCCGCTGTAATGCAGCTCGTACAGGCAGAACAGGGCCAGCTGGAGGTCTTCGTCACGGAACAGGTCCGCAGTGGCAGCCAGTGCTTCGTCCACCAGCAGGTTCAAGGAACCGTAGGCGTTGGCATGACCTGTTCCGCCGCGGTTCTGGAGGAGGTCAATCAAGGTGGCGCTGACGGGCCCTCTCGGGGCGGGAATCTTCATTGCTTTCCTTACAACGCACTACAGGGTGCTTTTCCGGCGGGTTTCATGGGTTGGTTGGAACGAATCCAACCGTCAGCATACTTGGTGTGGCCCCGCGGGGCCTGTTTTGCCGGGCGGCCGGGGCCGGCATTGACCTTTGCCGCCGGGTTCGGTGCAATGGAGGCAAACGACAATACGCAGGAGGGTGGATATGCCCGGTACGGATCCTTCAACGGTTCTGCCGCTGCTGCTGCTGGCGGCAGTGCTGGTGGCCGGGTCTGCCGGTGTGGACCGTGCGCTTGGTACCCGGGACGGGGAAAACCTCTTCTGGGTCGGGTTCCCCGCGTTCCTGGGAGTGCTCCTGACCGCTGCCTGGGTGTTGGCTGCCACGTCGGCCGCATCGGCCGCCGTCGGAGCCGTTGTGGTGGCGGGCAGTATCGCAGCGGCGCTTTGGGTGGGGCGGCGGGACCGCCGTCGTCGCCGGAACCGCGAACGCCAACAGCTGGAGGCAGTTGTAAATGCCGCTGCCGCCCGGCACCGGGACGTCCTGGCCCGCTGGAGTGCCTATGAACTGGACCCCTGGCTCGCGGCGGAAAACCCGCAGTTGCTGGACCTGCGCACCCCGGAAACACGGACCTTTATCCGGGCGCTGAAGGTTGCCGAGCAGCTCCGCCCCGAAGCGGGAACCGCGGCGGAGGCTGCTGCCTACGCCGAAGCCGTCACCGTGCTGGAAGACTCGCTGCGACGCGCGGAAGCGACCGTTGACGGCGGGCGGGCGGCCTGACGGCGGGGACTGGACCGTGGTGGGAATGCGTGGCAGTCTCGGGCCATGACTAGCAAAGACATCAGTGTCACGCGCAATGAAGCGCTGAACCGGTACGAACTGCGGCTGGACGGCACCCTCGTGGGTATGGCCGATTATCAGGTGGAGCCGGACGGCGTCGCTTTGACCCACACGGAAATGGAGCCGGATTTCCGGCATCAGGGCTACTCATCACGTCTGGCCCGCTACGCCGTGGAGGACATTGTGAGCGGCGGGCGACGGGTCAAGCCGTACTGCTCCTACATGGCCGCGTACCTTGGCAAGCATCCGGAATACAGCCACCATGTGTCCTGGCCGCAGGAATAGCCGGAGCGGCAGGCCGCGCGTTAATTGAAGCTGGCTTCCCGCTCTGCATATGGGGGGAACGCAGAAGGGGAAGCCAGTTCCAACAGTATAATTCCATTTGTTCGGGTAAATCCAATCGAGGGGGGCCAAAATGGCGGTGTCTGCCAAGGCTTTCCAAAATTGGCGCACCGCAGTGGCTCCGGGTGAATCCAATGCGGACGTTTGCCGCCGGACGGGGATCAAGCGCTCCACCCTGGCCCAGCAGGTTGTCCGGGGCAAAGTAGCGGAGATTACCGTGGTCCGGGTAGCCCGGGCGTACGGGAAAAATCCGGTAGAGGCCCTTTCTGACTTCGAGGAGTACTCCGATCTGCTCGGCGGGCCGTGGCGGCCCAACCCCGCGGAACTCATCAGCCAGGTTTCCTACATCTGCATCCTGCAAATGATCCTGGCCAGGGCCACCCAGAGTGGACCCCCGGAATGCCCCGACCTTGCCAAGCATCCGCACCGGAACGCGATCCGTTCCTGGTTCGAGGCAGTAGACCCGGGGGACCTGCGCCAGCAGCTTAGCGCCCGGACCGGCGTTGCACCCCAGAATATTTCGGCCCAGCTTTCCGCGGCCCGGCTGGCACCTGAGCTGGCCGTGGAAGCTGCGCGGATTGCGGGCGCTTCGCTGCCGGGCGGCCTGGTGGCCACCGGGCTGGTCACGCCGGAGGAGGCCGGCTGGCCGCAGAAGGGCCAGCAGGAAGCTCTGGCTGCGCTCACCGATTCCGAACTCCTGTTTCTGGCCCGGGACCGCTTGGACGGGGCGGGAAAGCAACTAAGGAAGTTTGAACACGATGTGGAAAATGATCTAACGCTCTTGGAGAACCTGGGATGAATATAGCCTCCGCCATTCAGTTTGGCGCGCTGGCCGTTGTGGCTGTCTTTACCCTGGTTCGGCTGCCGCTGGCTATCCGGGGGCGCAATCCAATGCTCTTTTGGGGGCTCGCAGCTACCACCATCGGAGTTGCGCTGAGCATTCCGTCGATATACCTTCCCGTGGATGCTTTGCTGGGCGGAGCAAACCATGCGAACCTGATTCTCCGTTATGCGACCTACGGAGTTGTAGCGTTCATTGGCGGAAGTGCCGCTGCAGCCTTCCGGGCCCCCCAGGTGCGGCGAATCATTCTTGGGCTACCCGGACTCGTAGTGCTGGCTGCTACCGTCATCGCCACCACCGTGTTGTTCAGCATGTGTGAAATGCCTGTCTCTTCGCCGGGCCTCAACGGCTATATGCACCAGGAGCATGTCTGGGCCTACTCAGTGCTCGGGCGGATCTATCCCGCCTATATAGCCGCCTGCCTGATCATCCCCGCTTTCCGGGTTGCTGCGACCGCGAGGCGGCCGGCCCTGCTGCGGGTCGGATCGGCGTTGATAGGGGTTGCCCTTGCCGAGATCCTGATCTGGTCGGTGCTGTGGGTAACCGGACAGCAGACCGGTGTTTGGGACTATATCCTTCCGCATTCCTCGGTCATTGTTCTCACGGCGGGGCTCGCTGCCGTGGGCCTGTTCGGTATCGCCTCAAAAAAGAAGGAAAAGCAAAGCCTGCTGACTCCTTACTACACAAGATGACAATTAGGTAAAGTTGTTCACGATTTCATGTTTGTATGCCAGAATAATGAATATGTAACGTCCGCTGCCTGTGGGGGGTCAGCGTGAAGTTGCAACGAAGCCAGCGGCACTGCCGCTGGCTTCGTCATTTCCGGAAGTAACCGGTGCTGAAGGCAAAAGGCGGGACAATCATGGAACGGATCGGCGCCCCGCCTCTTGCCCGGGCTGCCTAGGTCGCATCCAGATCCGTCTCGAGAATCTTGGCCAGTTCCTCCAGGGCCGTTTCCGCACCCGCGCCGTCCGAGCGGAGCACCACCACATCTCCGTGCGATGCACCCAGGCTCATCAGGGAGAGCATGCTCGAGGCATCCATTGCCTCTTCGGCGGGTTCCCCTTCCATCGCTATGGTCACGTCGACGGGCTGGGCCGCTGCCGCTTCCGCGAAGATCGATGCCGGCCGGGCATGGAGTCCCACCCTGCTGGCCACTGTGGCTTTGCGTTCTGCCATTTTTCGTTCCTTCCGTGGTTTAGCTGCTGGCTTTTGTTCCGCCTTGCCCGCCTACAGGCCGAGCTGTTCGAGGATGGGCAGCCGGCTGCGGACGATGGTCCGCGCTTCGGCCGCGGAGTGTGCCGCCAGGGCCCTCGCGGACAACTCTTTCGCCTGGTCATGGGTCACGGAAGCCAGGACCGCCCCCACGGTGGACAACGCCCGGGGGGTCATCGACAGCGTGTTCACCCCCATGCCGGCCAGGACGACGGCGAGTGCGGGGTCGGCGGCTGCCTCACCACAAACACCCACGGTCCTGGCGCCGGCAGCCGGGTCCAGTGCCGTGGCCCTTGCCGCACCCGCCACGGTGGCGGAAATCAACTGCAGGACAGCCGGCTGCCACGGGTCGTTCAGCGACGCAAGCGAACCCAGCTGCCGGTCCGAGGCCATGGTGTACTGCGTCAGGTCATTGGTGCCCAGGCTGGCAAACCTCACCCGCGAAAGGATGGCTTCGGACATGATGGCCGCCGACGGCACCTCCACCATCACCCCGGGCATGCCGAGACCGGCTCCGGCGCACATCACCGCGAAGTCGGCGGCCTCCTCTGCGGTGGAGACCATCGGTGCCATGACCCAGACATCCGCCGTGGAGGCCCCGGCGGCAGCGGCAATAGCCTCGAGCTGGCGGGCAAGGACACCGGGTGTGGCCTGGTCGGTCCGGAATCCGCGTACCCCCAGCGCCGGGTTGGGCTCCGTTGCGTCCGTCAGGAACGGGAGCGGCTTGTCCGCGCCGGCGTCGAGGGTCCGGATCACTACCTTCCGGCCGGGGAACGCTTCGAACACCGCACCGTAGGCGGCAACCTGTTCCTCGATGGTGGGTTCGGTATCCCTGCCGAGGAAACAGAACTCCGTGCGGAGCAGCCCGATTCCTTCGGCACCTGCCTCTGCCGCGGCCCGGGCGTCCTTCCCCGACCCCACGTTGGCCAACAACGGCACCAGGTACCCGTCCGAGGTTGAGCCCGTGCCGTTGAACGCCGGAAGTGCGGAGCGTGCAGCGTATTTGTGCGCGGCCTCCCGTTCCTCTGCCCCGGGTTCCACCACCACGGTGCCGGCCGCGCCGTCGAGATAGATCTCGGCTCCATCAGGAACTTCGTCCGCGCCGGGGGCTCCGACCACGGCGGGCAGGCCCAGGGAGCGGGCGAGGATTGCCGTGTGGGACTGCGGGCCGCCCTCGCTGGTGACCAGGCCGATCACCATTGCCGGGTCCAGCGTTGCGGTGTCGGCCGGTGCCAGCTCCACGGCCGTGAGGATAAAGGGAACATCGGAAGCCGGAATCCCGGGTGCCGGCAGTCCGTTGAGTTCGGCGACAATCCGGGCGCGGACATCCAGCACGTCCTGGGTCCGTTCAGCCATGTAGCCGCCGAGGCTCTGGAGCATGGCGGCTACCTCCATGCCCGCTTCCCAGATGGCCCGGTCCGTAGCCATGCCTGCGTTGATGTGTTTGCCCGCCGCTTTGAGCAGCATGGGATCGGAAGCCATCATGGCGGTGGCATCCAATACGGCTTTCGCGTCGCCCGAGGCAGTTTCCGCCCGGTGCTTAAGGTCCCCCCGGACTGCTTCAGCGGCATCCTTGAGGCGGCTTTTCTCCCCGTCCACCGTGCTGCCCGGGGCGGGTTTCGCCTCGGCGTCAGGCTCGGGCACCGGAGGCGGCATCCGGCGCGAGGGGCCGAGGACGCGTCCGGCACTGACTCCGATTCCCTGGATGGTCCGCATCATCTAAGCCTTCCTCTTCATCGACTGTGCTTTAGGCAATTGCTGGTTCCTCCACCTTTTTCCGGGGCTTCACGAACCGTTTCAAAGCCACGTAAACGAACCCGGTAACAGCTGCTCCGGCCAGTATGGCGACGATGAACATCAGCAGGTTGCCGATGGCGAAGAACACGAAGATACCGCCGTGCGGTGCCTGTGAGGTTACCCCGGTGCCCAGGCAGATCGCACCGGCCACCGCACCGCCCAGCATGGTGGAGGGAATGACCCGGAAGAAATCGGAAGCGGCAAACGGGATGGCGCCCTCCGAAATGAAGGCCGCGCCCAGCAGCCACGCAGCCTTTCCGTTCTCGCGCAGGGCCATGCTGAACTGGTTCTTTGCCAGCACCGTGGAGGCAAAGGCCATGCCCAGCGGCGGGACCATGCCGGCGGCCATGACCGCTGCCATGATTTCCCACGGCACCTGGTTCTCGAAGCTGCCTTCCCCAAGCCCGGCCACGGCAAACGCGTACGCCACCTTGTTGATCGGGCCACCCAGATCGGAACCCATCATCAGGCCGAGAATGATGCCCAGGCCGATGGCCGCCACACCGGTGAGGCCGGTCAGCCAGTCATTCAGTCCCAGGGTCAAGGCGGCAATGGGTCCGCCCAGGACCAGCATCATCAGGCCGGAGGCTATGATCGACGCCAAAAGCGGAATGATGACCACCGGCATCAGCCCCCGCATCCACGACGGAACGTTCCAGCCGCCGATCCAGCGGGCCGCGTAACCGGCCAGCAGGCCGCCGATGATGCCGCCGATGAAGCCGGCATCCATAAACACCGCCACGGCGCCTGCAGTGAAGCCCGGTGCGATGCCGGGCCGGTCGGCCAGGGCATACGCAATGTAGCCGGCCAGGGCAGGCACCAGGAAGCCCATGGACAGGGAGCCGATCTTCCAGAACACGGCCCCGAGATAGGCGATTATCCCTTCAGGCGGCGGATTCAGGAGGGACGTGCCGTCCAGCATCCGGTCTCCGTTGGCAACGTCGTCGACCGACAGGGCGAGCTCGTAGCCGCCCAGGAGGAAGCCGAGGGCAATCAGCAGGCCGCCGCCGGCAACAAACGGAATCATGTAGCTGACGCCGGTCAGCAGCGCCCGCTTGAGCTGTCCGCCGAAGCCTTCGCCGCCGGAGCCGGACCCGCCTTCGTTCTCCTCCCCGCCGCCGCCGCCCCCGGACACGCGCCGGGCATTCGGGTCATTGACTGCGTTGAGGGCTTCGTCGATCATCACGCCCGGTTCGTCGATGCCGCGTTTCACGGGTCCGCTGATCAGCGGTTTCCCGGCGAAGCGCCCCTTGTCCCGGACATCGACGTCGACGGCGAAGATCACCGCTTCCGCGTTGCGGATCACCGAGGGGTCCAGGGGAGTGGATTTGGCGGAACCCTGCGTTTCCACCTGCAGGTCGACGCCGCGCTCGGCAGCTGCCGCGGCGAGGGAATCAGCGGCCATGTAGGTGTGCGCAATACCGGTGGGGCACGCGGTGACGGCGACCAGATGCCGTGACCTCGAGGTGTCGGTTTGGGTTGCCCCGGTACCGCCCGCGGACGCAGGAGCGTCGGCTCCGTGTCCGCCGTCACCGGTTCCGTCCGCTTGGCCCCCGTCGCGGGAGCCCCCGTTGCGGGAGCCGGCGTCGTGGGAGCCGGCGTCGCTGCCCACGGCAGTCGCGCCGGTGGCCGCACCAGCCGCAGCGGCGCCGCCCGCACCGGCGGCGCTTCCGGCGCTGTCCGGTGCCGGGCTGAGCCCGAGGGCTCCGTCGACCAGTTCCACGATCTGCACCGGCGAGCTAGCCGAACGCAGGGAGGCGGTGAAGTCCTTGCGGATGAGTGACCGGGCCAGCTTTGCGAGCAGCTGGAGGTGTTCCTGGTCCGCTCCTTCCGGAGCGGCAATGAAAAAGACGATGTCGGCGGGGCCGTCCTTCGCTCCCCAGTCCACTGCGGGGCGGATCCGTGCCATGGCGAGCGTCGGTTGGGTGACCGCCGCGGATCGGCAGTGCGGAATCGCAATGCCGCCGGGCACGCCGGTGGCGGTCTTCGATTCACGGGCCATCGCATCCGCGTAGAGGTCTTCGTAGTTGGTGGCTCGTCCCGCGGCCACCACGCCCCGGGCCAAATGGCCGATAACAGCGGTCTTGTCCGTGCCCAGGTTCTCGTCCAACGTGACCAGATCCGGCGTAATGAGGTCCGACATCAGCTTTCCTCCTTCGAAGACGACGACGACGACGGCGAAGCGGTGGCGCTCCCTGCGGCGGCAGCTCCCCGGGGGGTGCCCCGGGTGCCGTTGAGGGTGGTGACCGTTACCGCTCCGGGATCAGTGGCTGTAACGGCTGGGACAGTGGTTCCGGGAAGGGAAGCAGCGGCGGCACCGTGGGCCACGGCCTGCCGTAGGCAGTCCGGGGGCGCCGCACCGGAGACGTCGGCAAGCAGGTACCCGGCCAGGGCCGAATCCCCTGCGCCAACCGTCGAGCGGGCCTGCACGGGTGGCCGGGTGGCCAGCCAGCTTCCGTGCGCGGTGACCAGCAGTGCGCCCCTGGCGCCCAAAGTGGCGAGGACAGCGCCGACGCCGCGTTCAATCAGCATCCCCGCCGCCCGCGCCGCCAGCAGGGGGTCGGCTTCCAGCTCCGCTTCGGAGGAAAACCCCGTGGCTTCGGAGAGTTCCTCGGCATTGGGTTTAAGCAGGTCCGGCTCCGCTCCGTGGAGCAGCGCGCCCATGAGCGGCGGTCCGGAGGAGTCGATGGCTATGCGGGGTGCCTTGGCCCCCAGCCGGTCCCTCACGGTGTGGGCCACCGAAGCGTAAAAGTCCGGCGGCACTTCCGGGGGGAGGGAGCCTGCCAGCACCAGCCAGGAACCCGGGCCGCTGTCACTGGCGGTGCAGGCCCCTACCAGCAGGGAGATCAGTGCTTCCTGCTCCACCGGCTTCAGCGGCGGACCGGGAGCATTGATCTTGGTAGTGGTGCCGTCCGGCTCCGTGAGCGTGATGTTGCTGCGCAGCGGTGCCGTGATGGGCAGGTTCAAGTACTCGACTCCCGCCTGCCGCAATCCGGCCATGACGGGATCGGTGTCGGCGCCGGGAAGGACGGCAACGGACCGGATGCCGGAGACGGTCAGTGCCCGGGAGACGTTGACGCCTTTGCCGCCCGGTTCTTCCCCCGCGGCAACGGCGCGCTGGACGGCTCCCCGCTCCAGTACTCCGGGGAGTTGGACGGTGCGGTCAAGGCTGGGATTGGCGGTAAGGGTGAGGATCATGAAGGGGATCCGTCCAGGCCGTGCCTGCCAGGGCCGGCCGCTGTTGGGTGGGGAACGGCTTGCCGGTGCGGTTCCCGGTGCTTTTGGTGGCTTTTGCTCGGATACATGCACGCCCGCGATCTGTGGCAATTGCCACGTATATGCGCTGAATGCGACTCTACTTTTGCCGCACCACCCGTGGCAATGGCCCTCGGGCGGCGCCGCGCCGACGGCCTGCAAACGGCGTGCAGCGCTACGCTGAACCGATGGAAAACGTAACGTGGTCCGAGCCGGCGGAGCGGCGCCGGGGGCGCGAACTGGTGGTCTTTCTGCACGGCTACGGATCCGGCGAGCAGGCAATGGAGCGCCTCTTCATTGCCCTGCCGCCTTCTGCTGTCGGAGCCGCGGTGCGGGGGCCGTTGGACGTGGGCGGAGCCAGCGGGTGGTTCCTGCTGGATCCGCTCCTGAACTCGGACACCGCCGAGGTCCTGGAATCCGCCCTCTCGCTGCTGGCCTGGCTGGACCGGACCCGGACGGAATACGGATTCACCGGCATCTCGCTGGTGGGATTTTCCCAGGGCATGGCCATGGCCGGCACGCTGCTGCGGCTGAGGCCGCAGGATTTCCGCGCCGTCGTCGGCCTTTCCGGTTTTATTGCCCGCAACGAACTCCTCGCCGCCGCGGAACCGCTGCCCGTAAGGGTGCCGTTCTTTTGGGGGCGGGACCGGGAGGACTGGGTTATTAATGCAGACGCAGTGGATTACACCGCGCAGTGGCTTGACGAGAATGTGGCGCTGACGGCACGGACCTATTCGGGAATGGGGCATTCCATAGGTACGCGTGAAATGACGGATGTAGCGGTTTTCCTTCGCCGATACCTTGTCCCCGACACGCCGTAGGGAACGCCGACACGCCCCAGGGGACAATAGCTGGAATTGGGCGCACACCCGCGGTACCTAACACACCCCCGGCTGAATGGGAATTCCCTCCGGACTGTGACGTAAGGTTGCTGATCAAGTAGTCTGGAGGAAAGCGTGGCTCACAAGGTCGTGCTTCAAATCACTGTCACTCACATAGCAAGGAGAATCTCATGGGTTTCATTGCGTTCCTTATTCTTGGTCTCATCGCAGGTGCAATTGCAAAGATGATCCTCCCGGGTCGTCAGGGCGGCGGCTGGATCGCCACTCTGGTTCTGGGTGTCATCGGCGCTCTGCTGGGCGGCTGGATCGGCAGCGCCATCTTCGGCGTCGGTCTTGAAGAATTCTGGTCCATCCAGACCTGGCTCGTTGCCATCGTCGGCGCCATTGTCGTCCTCGTGATCTACGGCTTCGTCACCCGCAAGAGCGGCAACCGCGCCTAATTAGCGCGTAAGCGCCGCTGACGCGGCGTTGATTTAGAGGGCGGGGCCCCGGCGGAATATTCCGCCGGACCCCGCCCTTTGCTTTAGGTAAAACCCGCTGGTGTTGGAGTAATACCGCAGGCGTGAAGCCTGTACCGGATTTCCCCGAGGAGAGTTCTGTGAAGCGACGTAAGTTCAATCCCGCAGCCAAACTGGCCGGACGAGCCACTATGGGCGCGGACGGCAAGCCCAAGCCGCAGGTTGTGAAGGCCATTGAGCGTGCCGTGGAAGTCCAGCGGCCGCTGGTGCTGGCGAACATCCGCAGGATGCAGCGCAAGAACCCGTCCGCCAATGCCGCCGAGCTGATCAGCATCCTGGACCGGCACTACATCAACGTGGTGACCGGCGGCGGCGCGGCCATCGGTGCCACCGCCGTGGTTCCGGGCGTGGGAACCGTCGCGGCACTTGGCCTGTCAGCCGCAGCGACCGTCGGGTTCCTCGAGGCGACAGCCCTGTACGCGCAGTCGGTGGCTGAACTGCACGGAGTCCGGCTGGCCGATCCGGAGAAGTCACGGACCATGGTCATGGCCATCATGCTGGGCGAGGAAGGGACCTCCATGATGCAGTCCCTGTCCGGACGCGGAACCGCACAGGCCTGGGGCAGCAGCATGGGCAGCATGCCCTCCGGCCTGATGGGCTCGGTGGGCGGCAGCATCCGCAAGCAGTTCCTCAAGCGGGTCATGGCCAAGCAGGGCACAGCCCTGCTTGGACGTGCCCTGCCGCTGGGTGTGGGCGCCGTCGTCGGCGGCGTGGGCAACCGTGCCATGGGCAAGGGTGTTATCAAGGCGACCCGGGCCGCCTTCGGTGAACCGCCGGCGTCGATCCCCGGACAGCTGGCAGGCGAACTGGACCAGCTGGAGAAGTCCGCCTAGGGCAACTGTCCCTCGACGGAGAAAGGCCCGCCGGCATTTGCCGGCGGGCCTTTCTGTCCTAAGCGTTCCTTTTCTCCGGACCCGGATCAGCCGAATACAGCCGTGGCGATGGTGAAGATCGCCAGTCCGGCCAGCGAACCAACCACGGTGCCGTTGATCCGGATGAACTGCAGGTCCTTGCCGACCTGCAGTTCGATCTTCTCCGAGGTCTCCTGCGCATCCCAGTTCTCCACCGTCTCGGTAATGACGGCGGCAATGTCGTTGCTGTACGTGCGGACCAGGTAGCCCGCAGCGTCCGCCACGTAGCCGTTCACCTTGGCCGCGAGCTCCGGCTCGTTGATCAGGCGCGTACCGAAGTCCTGAAGCGCGGACTTGAAGTTCCGCGTGAGTTCGCTGTCCGGGTCATCGGCGGCCGTCATCAGCGCGTTTTTGATGGTGGTCCAGGTGGAGGTCATCAATTCGCGCACGCGCGGATCATCCAGGACCTGCTCCTTCACCGCATCGGCCTTCGCCATGGTCTTGGGGTCCTCCTGCAGGTCCCGGGCCACTCCGGTGAGGTAGTTGTCCAAGGCCACTCGCAGCTGGTGGTTGGGGTTTTCCTGCACGTCGATCAGGAACCGTTCGGCCTGGATCTGCACGCGCTCGCCGACCAGGTCATCCACGAAGGCGGGAACCCACGACGGCGAACGCTCGGTTACCAGCCGGCCGATCACTTCGGGGTTGGCCAGCACCCAGTCGGACAGGCTGTCCACAATCAGGTTGACCAGCTGGTGGTGGTGGCCCTCTTCGAAGATCCGCTGGGCCATCTTTCCGGCCGGCGGCCCCCACTGCGGGTCCACCACGTGGCGGCGGAACATGGATTCCAGGACGTCGCGGACGGCGTCGTCGTCGAGCACCCTCAGGGCCCCGCGGATGGCTGCGGCACCTTCGGTGGCGACGCGTTCGGCTCCCTCGGGCCGCGCCAGCCAGGTGCCTGCCTTCGCAGCAACCTGCATGGAATCGAGCTTGGCCCGGATGATGTCTTCGGCCAGGAAGTTCTGTTCCACGAACTGGCCCAGGGACGCCCCGATCTGGTCCTTCTTCTCCGGGATGATGGCTGTGTGCGGGATCTTCACCCCCATCGGATGCTTGAACAGGGCGGTGACCGCGAACCAGTCGGCAAGGGCGCCCACCATGCCGCCCTCCGCCGCAGCGCGGACGTATTCCAGCCAGGGGTACCTGTCCTGCAGCGCGAAGGAAAACAGGAAGATCACGGCCAGGAGGATCAGCAGGCCCGTGGCCAGCATTTTCATGCGCCGCAGGGCATAGGCGCGCTGCTCGTCGGTGGGCTGGGCAACCACGCTCACGCGTGTACCTCCTTCACTGAGAAGGACATCTTCGAGGTTGACGCGTGTTTCAATACCGCTCCCTAATCCAGTGCCGGTCCCGCTGCCGATCCGCTGCAAGGAACTTCTGCGCGGGACCACCCCAATCTAATCAGTGATTGCCGCAGCTGCGCTACGAACCGGGGCATCTGCTTCGGCACCGTGTGGTTGAGTAGTGCCATGGCATCCCCCATAGAGGATTATGCGCTGGTTTCGGACCTGCATACCGGAGCCCTCATATCGCGGACCGGCAGCATGGACTGGCTCTGCCTGCCGCGGTTCGATTCGCCCTCGGTGTTCGGTGCGCTGCTCGGGAGCAGCGACCACGGCCGGTGGCTGCTGGCGCCGGAACATCCCGCAGCGACCGTAACGCACCGCGGGTATGTTGAGTCCACCTTCGTGCTGCGTACCCATTGGCAGACACCCTCCGGAGCGGTCCGGGTCACGGACTTCATGCCGGTGAAGGACCGCCGGGCGTCCCTTACCCGCCGGATCGAGGGCCTGAGCGGCACTGTGGACATGAGGCAGGAACTGGAGATCCGCTTTGATTACGGCACGGTCATTCCCTGGGTTTTCCGGGGGTGGGACGACGACGGCGAACACCTTTCCGCCATCGCGGGCCCGGGTGCCCTGGTCCTGCGCGGGCCGAGCCTGCCCGAAGCGGACAACCACCGCCACGTAGGGCGCTTTGAAGTCCGGGCCGGGGAATGCGTTGACCTGGAACTCACGTGGTACCCCTCGCACCGGCCGGTACCGCCCCGGCAGAACGTTGACGCGGCCTTGGAGCGGACCGTCGCCTACTGGCAGGGCTGGGGCCGGCAGTGCCCGCAGAACGTCCCCTATGAACACGCGGTACGGCGTTCGCTGCTGGTCCTGCGTGCCCTGACCCATGAGGACACCGGCGGGATTGTCGCCGCTCCCACCACCTCACTGCCCGAGGCGGCAGGAGGGGACCGGAACTGGGACTACCGGTACTGCTGGCTGCGGGACGCCGCCCTGACGC
This sequence comes from Arthrobacter sp. zg-Y1171, assembly GCF_025244845.1. Classification (NCBI taxonomy): domain Bacteria; kingdom Bacillati; phylum Actinomycetota; class Actinomycetes; order Micrococcales; family Micrococcaceae; genus Arthrobacter; species Arthrobacter sp. zg-Y1171. Next base: position 136,123 of record NZ_CP104264.1, read on the forward strand.
TCGAAGCCATGCTGACCCACGGGTACGAGGACGAGGCCCTGCAGTGGCGCAGCTGGCTCCTCCGTGCCGTGGCAGGAGATCCGGAGGACCTGCAGATCATGTATGCCGTGGACGGGGGCCGGGAACTTCCGGAACGGATCCTCCCGCAGTTTCCCGGTTATGCGGGAGCTGCACCCGTGCGCATCGGCAACGGGGCCGTGGGGCAGTACCAGGCCGACGTCGTGGGCGAAGTGATGGTGGCCCTGGACCGGCTGCGGGACCGGGGCGTGCCGGAGGACCACTTTTCCTGGCCGCTGCAGCGGGCGCTGCTGACCTTCCTGGAAAAGCACCTGGAGGAACCGGACCGCGGCATCTGGGAGATGCGCGGGACGCCCCGGCACTTCACCCACTCGCGCGTCATGATGTGGGCTGCCTTCGACCGCGCGGCCAAGGCCGCCAGGACCTACGGCCTCGACGGGCCGGTGGAGGTCTGGGAAGGGCTGCGGGACGGACTGCGCGACGAAGTGATGGAACGCGGCTGGGATCCCGACCTGAACTCCTTCACCCAGTTCTACGGCAGCGGCACCGTGGACGCCGCCCTGCTCCAGCTGCCGCACGTGGGTTTCGTTGCCTACGACGACGAAAAAATGCTGGGCACGGTTTCCCGGCTGGAGTCGGAGCTGGTCAACGGCTCCGGACTCCTGCTGCGCTATGCCACCGAAACCGGGGTGGACGGACTGGCGGCGGGGGAGAACCCCTTCCTGGCGTGCAGCTTCTGGCTGGTGGAACAGTACGCCCACTCGGGCCGGCTCGCCGAGGCTCGGCGGCTGATGGACCAGCTGGTGGGGTACGCCAACGAGCTTGGTCTGCTCAGTGAGGAATATGATGCAGAAAACAACACCATGGCCGGCAACTTTCCGCAGGCGTTTTCCCACCTGGCCCTGGTCCGAGCAGCCGATGCAATTGCCGTTGCCGTCGCGGCACAAGTGCCGACCGCGCCATCCCGGCAGGCGGCCGTCCCCACAACCGAAGGAACCCGATGAACCGACAGACGCTCTCAGCAGCTGCCATGGCGGCCCTGCTGACCACCAGCGCCGTCAACCACTTCCGCAACCCGCGCTTCTACAACGCGGTGGTTCCGCGCAGCATCAGCACCGATACCGAGGGGAAGTTCGGTGTGCTGACCCGGCGGCAGTGGACGCACGTCAGCGGAGTCATTGAGTTCGCGGCCGCTGCCGGACTGCTGTTGCCGGCTACTCGGCGGCTGGCGGCAACGGGGACGGCGGCCATGTATGTTGCCTTCATTGCGGGGCATATCTCTGCCCTGCAGCGTGCCTTCGGCCCCCGCGGCGGGGACAAAGAGAAACTGATCCACAGTGTCCGGCTCCCGCTCCAGCTGCCGTTGATCCTCTGGGCATGGAACCTGCGGAAATAGCGGATGTCGACGAAGCTCCTCCTGCTTTCGGATACCCATCTGCCCAAGCGGGCGAAAGTGCTTCCCGAGGTCCTCTGGGCGGACATTGAAGCGGCCGACATTGTGGTGCATGCCGGTGACTGGGTGAACGAGGAGCTGCTCGACCAGCTCCAGTCCCGCTCACGGCGGCTGATCGCCTGTTACGGCAACAACGACGGCGCCGACCTGCGGAACCGGCTGCCGCTGGTGGCCCGGGCGGTGGTTGAAGAGGTGCGGCTCGCCGTCGTGCATGAGACAGGTCCCGCCGCAAAGCGGGAAGAACGGATGGACGCCCAGTTCCCGGACACGGACCTGCTGGTCTTCGGCCACAGCCACATCCCGTGGGACTCCGTAACACCTGCAGGGATGCGCCTGCTGAACCCCGGGTCCCCCACAGACCGCCGACGCCAGCCGTTCTGCACCTACCTGCGCCTGGAGATTGACGGGAAAACGGCAACGCCCGATCTCCGGCGGCTTCCACCGCGGGGGATCGGGCGTTCCTAGGCAACGTTCCGGGTGCCGCGCCTTTCGGTGCGGCACCGCGGTGCCCGGTCAGGCCGGGACGGTGTCCTTGCGGAGGGCGGCCGGCTCGGCCGTCTTGCGCCGGCCGGTGCGCAGGCAGGCGATCGCTCCGCCGCCCACAAGCATCGGGATGATGAAGAGGAAGTAAAGGTTGCCGGGTTCCCAGCCGCCGTCGATCAGGGAACCGGCCACGATCGGGGAGATGATGGCACCCACCCGGCCCATGCCGGTGATGAACCCGACCGCCGTTGCGCGGACGTCCGAGGAGTAGTACACGGGACCGATGGAGAACATGCCGGCGATGCCTGCGTTCACCAGGAAGCCCAGCAGGGCCGCCGCCAGCAGGGCCGTGGGCAGTGCACCGGTGGAGACCGCGTACACGCCGAAGCCGCCTGCGGCGAGGACAAAGAACGTGACCAGGACCCACTTGACGGCGAATCGGGCGGCGATCAGTCCGAAGACGATGGAACCGATGATCGCGCCGAGGCTGAAGAGCACGCCGGCGTCGATGCCGTCCTGTGCCGTGAAACCGCTGGAAGCGACCAGCTTGGGCGTCCAGGAGTTCGCGAAGTAGAAGCTCGCCATCAGCATCATGAATGCGATGGACAGGAAGACCGTGGTCGCCGCGTATTTGCCGGAGAACAGGGACTTCCAGCGTGAGCCGACAGTCAGCGCCGTGCCCTGGGGAATGAGGGGCAGTTCGGTGATCTGCGGCTGGTCCAGGCGGGCCAGGATGCGGTTGGTCTTCTCCAGAGCGCCGGCCGGGCGCTTGGTCATGAGGTAGTCCAGGGATTCGGGCAGCAGCTTCAGGATGAACGGAATCATGGCCAGCGTGATGATGCCGCCGAAAATGAACGCCGCGTGCCAGCTGTAGGCCGCGATGAGGATGCCCGCAATGATGCCGCCCAGCATGCCGCCGATAGGCTGCCCGGCGCTGTAGAAGCTGATCGCGGTGGAACGCCGTTTGGCCGAGGAGTACTCGGAGACGAAGACGTTGAGGCTCGCCTGCATGGTGCCGATGGCCAGTCCGGTGATGAAGCGCAGCACAAAGAGGACTGCATAGGTCGGAGCGAACGCGGAGGCGAACATCCCCGCCGAAATCACCAGCGCACAGATCAGGATGGTTTTCTGCCGGCCGATGATGTCCGCCACCTGGGCCACCAGGATGGATCCCACCGCCATGCCGAAGAGGGCCGAGGAGAGCAGCATGCCCAACTGGGCACCGGTGAGGTCCCAGTGCTCGCTGATCGAATTGGCGCTGAAAGCCATAACCAGGACGTCAAAGCCGTCGATCATGTTCAGGGCGACGCAGATGGCGACAATGCCGACCTGCATGCGCTTCATAGGAGCCGCTTCGATGCGTTCCTTGATTTCCATGGGCCTTACCTAACTTGCTCTGGGGGCGGGGGACCGGCCACGCTTGTACGCATGCCGAACGGGTGTTCGTTTGAAGAACCTCAATGAGTGTAGGGCCACAGGGGTGTGTGGTGCGAATTACATCCGCGTACCCGTCCCCGGCGGGCTGCCGGGGCGGTTAACCGCAGAAGGCCAGGACCCGCGGCCTTGCGGCGGGTCCTGGCCTTCTGCGGCAGAGCCGGTGTCGGTTAGTTCTGGATACCGGGCTGGAAGACAACCTTGATGCAGCCGTCTTCCTTCTTCTGGAACTTCTCGTACAGCTCCGGTGCATCCTCAAGGGAGGCCTGGTGGGTGACCAGGTTGGTGACGCCCAGCGGATCGGCGGGATCCTCGACCAGCGGCATCAGGTCCTCGGTCCAGCGCTTGACGTTGCACTGGCCCATCCGCAGGTTCAGCTGCTTGTCGAACATGGCCATCAGGTTCATCGGGTCGGCCGTGCCGCCGTAAACGCCGCTCAGGGACACCGTGCCCCCGCGGCGGACTGCGTCAATGGCACCGTGCAGGGCGGACAGGCGGTCCGTTCCGGCGGTTTCCATTGCCTTCTGCGCCAGCTTGTCCGGCAGCAGTCCGACGACGGTCTGGGCTGCCTTGCCCACGGGGGAGCCATGGGCCTCCATGCCGACGGCGTCCACCACAGAGTCCGGTCCGCGGCCGTCCGTCATTTCACGCAGTTCGTCGGCGACGTCCTTGTGCAGGTCCAGGGTTTCCACGCCGTACTGGCCGGCAAGCTTCCGGCGTTCCTCCACCGGCTCGACGCCAATGACACGGTAGCCCAGGTGTGTGCCGATGCGGGCGGCGAACTGGCCGACCGGGCCCAGGCCGTACACGGCGAGGGTGCCGCCGTCGGGCACGTTGGCGTACTGGACGCCCTGCCAGGCCGTGGGAAGGATGTCGGAGAGGAACAGGTACCGGTGGTCCGGGAGTTCGGTGCCGACCTTGATGGGGTTGTAGTCGGCCAGCGGCACCCGGAGGTACTCGGCCTGTCCGCCGGGAACGGAGCCGTACAGCTCGGAGAAGCCGAACAGGGCAGCGCCGGAACCCTTTTCGCGGACCTGGGTGACCTCGCACTGGGTCTGCAGGCCCTGGCGGCACATGAAGCACTCGCCGCAGGCGATCTGGAAGGGGATGACCACGCGGTCGCCCTTCTTCAGGCTGGTGACAGCGGAGCCGACTTCCTCGACGATGCCCATGGACTCGTGGCCGAGGATGTCACCCGGCTTCATGTACGGCAGGAGCACGCCGTAAAGGTGAAGGTCGGAGCCGCATACGGCGGTGGAAGTGACGCGGATGATGGCGTCGGTCGGTTCCTGGATCACCGGATCCGGAACCACCTCTACGCTGACGGACTCTTTTCCCTGCCATGTAACTGCTTTCACGTGCGAACCTCCTGCTAGTTGCATTCTGAGTGCGTTGAAAGAACTAACTCCATTGTGTCAATTCATAAGCGTACTGACAAAACAGCTGTTTGTTCGGGCAGAATGCTGCCTCCGGGTGGGCGGGAGGGTGCGCGGCGAGCGGGCTAGGGGCGGCGGCCCGGCAGGACACGCCACTGAGGTGCGGTTCCGGCGGGTATCGCGGCGTCCCCGGGTCCGGGCTCACGGGCCCCGGCAAGGACCCGGGTATCCCGGCACAGGATCATTGCCAGTGCGGTGTCGTTATCCAGTGCTTCCCGGCTCCCCGGGAGGAGGCCGCCCGCGGTCGGATGGCCGGGCAGGGCGTCCGGTGGAAGCTGGATATGCACGCGCAGCTGCAGGTTGGCAGGCGCTGAGCGTTCGACGTCGTCCGCGACCCCGGCGAGCACCTCCAAAGCGGCGGCCTCAATCCGGACGGTGCGCGTGAGGTTCACGCAGATGTCAGCGCCCAGGGTGGCGGTGTGCTGGAGGATGTTCAGCAGGGTCTCGCAGCTGGCGCCCGTGAGTTCTCCACGGACTTCAATCGAGGCGGCTGCATTCCGCGTATCTATCTGGACCAGAACACGCAGCGGATTTTCCATGTCTTCTCCACGCCGACAGGTATCCCCGGCCGCTGCTTAACCGGGTCTGCAACCGTACCAACGCGGATGTCCTGCTGTCTGCCGTTCTTCCCCTTTTAGCGGATTTCGGTTGCAAACCGTCAAAAGGTAGCTGCGGATTCCTTGTGGTGTTCGACGACGGCGGCGGTTGCCTCCGCAATGGCCTCCTCTTCGTCGGTGGGCACCACGAGGACGGAAATGGCAGAGTCGGGCGTACTGATCCGCCGGGCCTGCTTGCCGGGTGCCAGATTGGCTTCGGGGTCGAGCCGGATGCCGAGGGGGCCCAGCTGGTCCACCACCAGCCGGCGGAAATGCCAGCCGTTTTCGCCGATCCCGGCAGTGAAAACCACCGCCTGCGCGCCGCCCACGGCCACGTGGTAGGCGCCGATGTACTTGGCCAGCCGGTAGGCGGCCACGGTCAGGGCCAGCCGAGCCTGCTCATTGCCGTTGTCGGCCGCTTCCTCGATTCCGCGCATGTCCGACTCGCCGGCCAGGGCCCGCAGCCCGGATTCCCGGTTGAGCAGGTTGTCCAGGGTGTCGGCGTCGTACCCCTGCCGGGCCAGGAAAACGAGGATCGACGGGTCAACGTCTCCGCTGCGGGTGCCCATCACCAGGCCCTCCAAGGGAGTGAATCCCATGGAGGTGTCGATGCTCCTGCCGTCCTTGATGGCCGCCACCGAGGCACCGTTGCCCAGATGGGCGATCACGCCGTCGAACTTTGACGGCTCGATGCCCAGGAAGCGTGCAGCCGCCGGTGCGACGTAGGCGTAGCTGGTGCCGTGGAAGCCGTAGCGGCGGATGCCGTGACGCCGGTACAGGCTGTCGGGCAGTGCGTAGCGCCACGCGTGTTCGGGCAGGGTGCGGTGGAAAGCGGTGTCGAAGACGGCCACCTGCGGCATCTTCGGCCATTTTTCATGGACGGCGCGGATGCCCATGGCGCTCGCGGGGTTGTGCAACGGGGCCAGCGGGCTGAGCCGTTCAATCGAGCGGACAATCTCGTTGTTGACCAATACGGGTTCGCTGAAGCGTTCCCCGCCGTGCACCACCCGATGCCCCACGGCGTCGATTGTGCGTCCGTCCAGCTCATCGCGGAGCCGGCTGCTGAGTTCTTCCAGCGCGGACGCGTGGTCCGGAACCACGTCGCCGATCCGGTCGATGATCCCCTTGGCCAGCAGTTCCTGGGTATCGGTCTCCCGGACCTGATACTTCAGCGAAGAGGATCCGGAATTGATGACAAGAACCAGCATTTAATCCTCCTGTGCCTGCACTGCGGTGATGGCCACGGTGTTCACGATGTCCTCGACGGTGCAGCCGCGGCTGAGGTCGTTGACTGGTTTGCGCAGGCCCTGCAGGATCGGGCCCACGGCCACGGCTCCGGCGGACTGCTGCACGGCCTTGTAGGTGTTATTTCCGGTATTCAGGTCGGGGAAGATGAATACCGTGGCCTGTCCCGCCACTGAGGACCCGGGTGCCTTGGAGGCCGCTACGGAGGCATCGACGGCGGCGTCGTACTGGATGGGTCCTTCCACCGGGAGATCCGGGCGGGCCCGGCGGACCAGCTCGGTGGCCTGCCGGACGCGTTCCACCGAGCCGCCCTTTCCGGAGGAGCCGGTGGCGTAGGAGAGCATGGCGACCCGCGGGGTGACACCGAACTGCTCGGCGGTGGCGGCGGAGGCGAGGGCGATGTCCGCCAGCTGCTCGGCGTCCGGGTCCGGATTCACGGCACAGTCGCCGTACACCAGGACGCGGTCCTCCAGCAGCATCAGGAACACCGAGGAGACGATCTTGACTCCCTCCCGGGTCCGGATGAACTCCAGTGCTGGCCGGATGGTGTTGGCGGTGGTGTGGGCCGCGCCGGAGACCATGCCGTCCACCCTGCCCAGCTGAACCATCATGGTGCCGAAATATGCCCCGTGGAGCATACGTTCGTTGGCGTCTTCCAGGGATACGCCCTTGTGCTTGCGCAGAGTGGCGTATTCCCGGGCGAATTCCTCCCGCAGGGCACTGGTGGCCGGGTTGATGAGGTTGATGTTGGACAGGTCAATACCCTCGCTTGCTGCCAGTTCACGGATCTGGCCCTCCGGACCCAGCACCGTCAGTGCACATACGTCCCGCCGGCTGAGGATCTCTGCGGCCTGCAGCACCCGCAGGTCCAGTCCTTCCGGCAGCACGATCCGCTGCCGGCTGGTGCGGGCCCGCACGATCAGCTCGTTGAGGAACCGCAGCGGTGTGGTGGTGGCAGGACGGGGGAGCGCCAGGCGTTCCAGCAACTCGGCCTCATCCACATGCCGGGACCAGGTGCCCAGGGCAGCGGCAACCTTCCGCCGGTTGCCGCTGGAGATCTCGCCCCGGACCCTGCTGACCCTGCGCGCAGTGATATAGGTGTCCGTCTCAACTTCGAAGACGGGAAAGGGTGCCGACGCCAGAAGCCCCAGGATGGCCGGTTCCACATCGATGCCGCCGGTGAGGATCATGCCGCTGGCCACGGGAAAGTCCGAGGAGAAGGAGGATGCCAGGGTGGCGACCATAACGTCGGCGCGGTCGGCCGGGACAATCACCAGGGTCCCGTCCGAAAGCTGGGGGATGAAGTTCCCCACGGTCATGGCGGCAACCTTGACTGCGGAAACGTCGCGTTCAAGGTTGGCGCTGCCGGCCACTTGGCGGGCCCGCAGTGCCGTCTGCACTTCGGCGATCGACGGCTGGGAGATTTCACTCTGCTCGGGAATGACGTAGACCGGCCGGCCGCTCTGTCCGGGCCGGATAGCGGCGGTGATGGCCTCGACGTCGGACGGTGCTGCCCGGTTGACCATCACGGCCAGCAGGTCGCACTTCGCGTCGGCCAATTGGCGGCGGGCCACATCGACGGCGTCGGCCGTCTCCGCCGCAGTGGTTTCCTGGGCGTTGACGACGGCGAGCACGACAGTGCCCAGGTCATTGGCCAGCCGGGCATTGAGATCGAACTCCAGGGCGACGTCGTGCCCGGAGAGATCGGTGCCTTCGACAATGACGACGTCGCAGTTTGCGGCGATTTCGCTGTAGACGGCCAGGCAGCGGGCATCAACCTCGCCGCGCTCCCCGGCAACCAGCAATGCACGCAGCTGAGTCCGGGTCAGGCCGCCGCGGCAGGTGGCCGGACCCAGGTTGAAGCGGCGCTGCATCAGCTCCACCATGGGATCCTGTGCCGGGTTGTCGCCCTCGACAATCGGCCTGAAGAAGCCCACCCGGTCTGCGTGCCGGCCGAGCATGTCCGCCAGCCCCAGGCTGATCAAGGACTTGCCGGATCCGGGCGTCATGGCGCTTACATAGATTCCACGGGCCATAGCTGCTTGTCCGTTCGTTGCCGGGATAAAACCTGGGTTAGCCGCCCCTGACAAGCGAGTGGCGTACGTCATATCCATCCTCGCAAAAGGCAGCGGCACTTGCCAGCCAGCGCCCCGGCGCCCGTTCCGCAGCCGCTGCTTTTTGAAATCCTTTGTCTCAGCATGTGAGACTAAAATAAGAGCCGCACGGCGCCCGGACTACGATTGATCGGTTAGATTTCCCTCAGATAAGGCGAGGATCCACGTGAGTCTCTTCCGTACAAAACCCATCGAGAGTTCCCTTGCGGATGCCGACGAGCCCGGCCGTCGGCTAAAGCGCTCACTCACCACCTGGGACCTCATGATCATGGGCGTCGCGGTGGCCGTAGGCGCCGGCATCTTCTCGGTAGGCGCCCGGGCTGCGGCGCAGTTCTCCGGCCCGGCCGTAACCCTTTCGTTCGTGCTGGCGGCGATCACCTGCGCGCTCGCCATCATGTGTTACGCGGAGTTCGCCACGGCCATCCCGGTGGCAGGCTCCGCCTACGTGTTCACCTACGCCACGATGGGTGAGTTGGTGGCCTGGATCATCGGCTGGAACCTCATCCTGGAGCTGTTCACCGCAGCGGCAGTGATCGCGAAGTACTGGGGCATCTACCTCAGCGAGGTCTTTGCACTGATCGGCTGGGACATTCCCGCAACGCTGGACCTGGGCGTGCTTTCGCTGACGTGGGGACCGTTCCTGATCGTCGCAATCTTTACCTTCCTCCTGGTCATGGGTACCAAGCTTTCCGCCCAGGTGAGCAACGTTTTCACCATCATCAAGGTGGGCGTGGTGCTCTTCGTGATCGTCGCCGGTTTCTTCTACGTCAAGGCCGAGAACTACACGCCGTTTATTCCGGATCCGGTCGCCACCGCCACTGATGGAAGCTCGGGGGTCCTGCAGCAGTCCCTGTTCTCCTTCCTCACCGGTGCCGCCCCCGCGCAGTACGGATTGTTCGGTGTCTTTGCCGGTGCCGCCATCGTTTTCTTCGCTTTCATCGGATTCGATGTCGTGGCCACCTCTGCCGAAGAGGTCAAGGATCCGGGCAAGACCCTTCCGCGGGGCATCTTCGCCGGCCTGGCCGTGGTCACGCTGCTTTACATCGGCGTCTCCCTGGCCCTGACCGGCATGGTCCCCTACACCGACCTGGCCGCAGCCGAAGACCCCAACCTCGCAACGGCCTTTGCCCTCGTGGGAAACACCGGTGCGGCATCGGTCATAGCCGTCGGATCCCTGATTGGCCTGACCACGGTGATCATGGTGCTGCTGATGGGCCTTGCCCGCGTGGTGCTGGCGATGTCCCGGGACGGCCTGCTGCCCCGCTCGCTCTCCCGGACCAGCGACAAGCACTCCACACCGGCCCGGCTGCAGATCATCCTCGGCGCCCTGGTCGCCGTGGTGGCAGGGTTCACGCGGGTGGACGTACTCGAGGAAATGATCAACATCGGCACGCTCTCCGCGTTCGTGGTGGTCAGCCTGGGCATCCTGGTGCTGCGGAAGAAGCGTCCGGACCTGCGCCCGGCCTTCCGGGTGCCCTTCGGCCCGGTGATCCCCGTCCTTTCCGCGGTGCTGTGCCTGTACCTGATGACCAACCTGGCGGTTGAGACCTGGATCTACTTCGCGGGCTGGCTGGTCATCGGCTTCCTGCTGTACTTCGCCTACGGGCAGCGGCATTCGCGTCTCAACGAGAAGTTCCATGACGTGGCCGCCGCCGGTGCAAGCCGGGACACGGCAGTCTGAGCCCTGCGGGCCGAACGGTCCGCCGGGAAACCTCCAAACCCGCGTAGGCCGCTCCGGCGGCCTGCGCGGGTTTTTTGGTGCCTGCAGTGGCACACTGGGCAGATGCTTGTAGCCTTTTCCGTCGCTCCGTCCGGTACCGGACCGCAGACCCCAGCCGCCGGTCCTTCGGCCTCGGTGCACGACGCCGTGGCCGCCGCCGTTCGAATCGTCCGGGAATCCGGCCTGCCGAATTCCACGGACGCCATGTTCACCACCCTTGAGGGCGAATGGGACGAAGTCATGGATGTCATCCGCCGGGCCACGGAAGCGGTTGGCCAGTACGGCAGCCGGGTGTCGCTGGTGCTCAAGGCGGATATCCGGCCGGGGCACACCGGTGAATTGACCGGCAAGGTGGAACGGCTGGAAAAGGCGCTCGGCGACCTGGACGAGTACAGCGGGCACGCCTAGGCACGCAGCGGCCGGACGCACCGGCGGAACGGGAGCAGGGGATGTCGCAGTGGGAGCAGGTCGAGGAGTACCTCAGCAGCCGCGTGGTGCGGCCGGATGACCAGCTGAAGGCCATCGTTGCTGCGACCGGGGCCGCGGGGCTGCCGACAATCGAGGTAACCGCCGCGCAGGGGAAGTTCCTGATGCTGCTGGCCCGCATCTCGGGGGCCCGGCGGATCCTGGAGATCGGCACCCTGGGCGGGTTCAGCACGGCCTGGCTCGCCCGGGCGCTGCCCGACGACGGCGAGCTCATCACGTGTGAATACGAACCCCGCCATGCGGAGGTGGCCCGCGCCAATCTGGCTGCGGCCGGGCTTATGGACCGCGTGACCATTCAGGTGGGTGCAGCCCTGGACACCCTGCCGGATCTGGCCGAGGCGGAGCCGTTCGACCTGTTTTTCATTGACGCGGACAAGGTCAACAACCCCGCCTACCTGGAGTGGGCGGTGAAACTGTCCCGGCCGGGGAGCGTGATTGTGCTGGACAACGTGGTGCGCGGCGGCACTGTCCTGGACCCCAGGGGCGACGAAGCGGTGCAGGGCACCCGCGCTGCCGTGGACATCCTGGGCTCGCATCCGCGGCTGGACGCCACGGCCCTCCAGACAGTGGGGAGCAAGGGGTGGGACGGGTTTGCGCTGGCGGTGGTGCTGTGACGCTCCCCGGTCAGGGACGCAGCCGGTGCCGACTTAAGCTGGAGATATGAGCTTTAGTATCCGGCGCGCCCTCCCCGGCGACGCCGAGGACTTCGTGTCCGTCCATCTGCAGTCCTGGCGGGAGAGTTACGCCCATGTACTGGGGGATGAGGTGTTCCGGCGCCGGGAAGCGGACCGCAGCGCCGCCGTCGAACACCGGCGGGCAGCCCTGACCGAACAGGCAATGGAGCCGGCCATTCGAAACTGGCTGGCCCACTCGGAAGACGGCCGGCTCCTTGGTTTCGCGTCCGCCGGTCCCGCACGGGACAGCGACTCGGACGTTCCGCTGGAACTTTGGTCCATCTACATCCTCGCCGAAGCGTACGGAAAGGGTGTTGGGCAGGCCTTGCTGGAGCAGGCCGTGGACAAGGAACCCGCTTACGTCTGGGTGCTAGAGGACAATGCGCGTGCCCAGGCGTTTTACCGGCGCAACGGCTTCGTGGCAGACGGAACGTCAAAGGACCTGCCGCAGGTCTGGGCCGGCACCGGCATGGTGGAAATCCGGATGGTGAGGCACTGATGGGGCGCAAGCGCCCCGGCAAGGATCCGGTGGACGCCGTGGCCGGCACCGGCCCGGTCGCCGGCACCTATCCGATCGACACGGGAACGTGTGAGCTGGTTCCGGACTCCTTCAGCTCCGACGGCTGGATCCTGATGGTGAACGGAGTGCACAGTTCGCATATCGACCTTGCCGACCCGCGGCATCTGGACTTCGAATACATGCGCTGGATCGTTGCCCTGGTGGAATCCCGCTGGCGTCCGGACGCCTCGCTGCGTGCCCTGCACCTGGGAGCGGCGGCGTGTTCGCTGGCCCGGTACCTGGCCGCCGTCTATCCCGGTGCCCGGCAGGTTGCCGTGGAACTGGACGGCAGGCTGGCGGAGCTGGTCCGCGGGTGGTTTGACCTGCCCCGGGCACCCCTGCTTCGGCTGCGGGTGGGGGAGGCGCGTGCAGTCACCGAGACCCTGCACGAGGACAGCCGCGACCTGGTGATCCGCGATGTCTTTGCCGGCGCCAAGACACCGGTGCCGCTGACGACGGCGGAATTCACCGCGCACGTGGCCCGGGTGCTCGCTCCCGGCGGCGTCTACGTGGTGAACTGCGGTGACACCCCGGACCTGCGCGGCGCCCGCGCCGAAGCCGCCACCATCTGTGCGGCGTTTGAGTACACCGCGGCGATAGCCGATCCGGCCATGCTGAAGGGGCGTCGTTACGGCAATATCATCCTGGCCGGCAGCGACACCCCGTTTGCGGAGGATCCGTCCCTGCCCCGCACCCTGCTGGGGGGAGCGGTGCCGGCCCACCTGTGGGATGACGCAAAAGTGCGCAGCTTCGCGGCCGGTTCCCGGCCGCTGCATGACGATCCTGTCCGGGAAGTGCCCGCGGAACAGTCGGTCCCGGCCCCCCGCCGGTAGCGTCCCCGGGGAGTACCTGCCGAAGGTGGCCGCCCGGCAGCTCCGTTGACAATCAGCATGCTTACTTCAGTAGGGTGGTGAGAATGACCGTGGCCTTCGGGCGGCGGTTGGACCAACCACGATGGAGGCTACATGTTCAGCAAGAGCACATCCGAACCCGACCTGCCCGTACCGGGCGCCCCGGCGCCGCAGGCCCCGGAACTGGCCGAACCGACGCAGCCGCGCGAACCGCTGCCGCCCAAGCCGGACCAGGATGGACCGGAGACCGTGACTGCCACAGGTGTGGCCACCGGGGCGCCGAAGGCCTCCACCGCGCAGAGCGGACAATTCCTCACAACTGCCCAGGGTGCGCGGTTGCGGGACACCGATCACTCCCTGAAGGCCGGCCCCCGGGGCCCGGTGCTTCTGCAGGACCACCACCTGCGGGAAAAGATCACCCACTTCGACCACGAGCGCATTCCCGAGCGCGTGGTCCACGCCCGCGGCGCTGCCGCCCACGGCGTGTTTACCGCCAACGGCGCGGCCGAAGGAGTCACGCAGGCCGGTTTCCTGGCCAAGGGCGTGGAAACCCCCGTCTTTGTGCGCTTCTCCACCGTGCTCGGCTCCCGCGGATCTGCGGACACGGTCCGGGACACCCGCGGTTTCAGCACCAAGTTCTACACCGCCGAGGGCAACTATGACCTGGTCGGCAACAACATTCCGGTGTTCTTCATCCAGGATGCGATCAAGTTCCCCGACGTGATCCACGCCGGGAAGCCGCACCCGGACCGGGAAATTCCGCAGGCCCAGAGCGCCCACGACACCTTCTGGGACTTCGTCTCGCTGCACACCGAAGCGCAGCATCACACCATGTGGAACATGTCCGACCGCGGCATCCCGCGGTCCTACCGCACCATGGAGGGCTTCGGCGTCCACACCTTCCGCTTGATCAACGCCAAGGGCGAAACCACCCTGGTGAAGTTCCACTGGAAGCCCCGGCAGGGTGTGCACTCCCTGGTCTGGGAAGAAGCGCAGATCATCAACGGCATGGATCCGGACTTCCACCGGCGCGACCTCGCAGACGCGATTGAAGCCGGCGCGTTCCCGCAGTGGGACCTGGGCATCCAGGTCTTCCCCGACACCGAAGACGAAATGTTCGAGGGCATCGACCTGCTGGACCCGACGAAGCTCGTCCCCGAGGAACTGGCTCCCGTCCAGGTCATCGGCACCATGACGCTCAACGCGAACCCCACGAATTACTTCGCGGAAACCGAACAGGTGGCCTTCCACCCCGGACACCTGGTGCCGGGCATCGACGTCACCAATGACCCGCTGCTGCAGGGCCGGTTGTTCTCCTACATCGATACCCAGCTGACCCGGCTGGGTGGCCCGAACTTCAGCCAGATTCCCATCAACCGCCCGCATGCACCCGTCAACGACATGCTCCGGGACGGGTTCCACCAGAGTGCGGACCATTCCGGCGTGGCGCCGTATAAGCCCAACTCCCTCGACGGCGGCTGCCCCTTTATGGCCGGAGCAGACATGGGTGCCTTCATCGACGTTCCTGTCGAGGTGCCCGCGGCCCGCAAGGTGCGCGAGAATCCGGCGACATTTGATGACCACTACAGCCAGGCGCGGATGTTCTTCCGTTCCCTGACGCCGGTGGAGCAGGACCATGTGGTTCAGGCCTACACGTTTGAACTGGGCAAGTGCTATGAGGAGAACATCCGGCTGCGCCAGCTCCAGTCGCTTGCGAATATCGACAAGCGCCTTGCCGAGGACGTGGCTGCCGGCCTGGGCCTGACCGCCCCGGCTCCCGCCCTCGCCGTTGCCGACACAGCCCCCAGCCCGGCCCTCAGCCAGCTCGGCGGCTCCTGGCCGGTAGCGGGCCGGGTGGTCGGTGTTGTCGCCGATGAAACATCCGACCTGGCCTCGGTTTCCGAGGTCCTGGCAGCTGTCCATGCAGAGGGCATGGTCCCGCTGGTCATTGCACCGCACGGCGGCAAGCTGGGCGCTGAAATCACTGTCCAGCGGACCTACCTGACGGCCCGTTCCACCGAATTCGATGCCGTGGTTGTTGCGGCCTCGGGTGCCGCGGCACCGGATGCGGTGGACAGCTTGGATGCCAAGGCGGGCAATCCCGGCGGGCACCCCTCCCTTGACCCGAGGGTCACCCTGCTCCTGACGGAAGCCTTCCGCCATGCCAAGGCCATCGGGGCCTGGGGGGACGGCGCTTCGGTCCTTGCGGCCGCCGGCATCCCCGCTGAAACACCCGGCGTTGTTGTAGGCGGAGCCGCCGAGGTTGCCTCCGGCGTTACCGCGCTCCTGGCGAACCACCGGGTGTGGGAGCGTTTTCCTGCTGCATAGCTGATGCGGTTGCCGGTGCCGGTGCCGAAACCGGTTAAAACACGAAGGGATCCGCGGCCGCGGATCCCTTCGTGTTTGGCAGTACCGGGTGGAATCGCTCCCTAGATCCCCGCCAGCTCCCTGATGGGGCCGATGCCGAAGAACAGGGCGAATGCCGCTGCCACCACGTACATCAGGGGGTGGACCTCTCGGCCCCGGCCCTGGAAGACGCGGATGACGGTGAAGGAGATGAACCCGGCACCCAGACCGTCAGCAATTGAGTACGTGAACGGCATCAGCGTGAAGGTGAGGAAGGACGGCAGGGCCAGCCCGATGTCGCTCCAGTCGATCTTGCCCACCTGGGAGACCATCAGGTAGCCCACGACCACCAGGGCAGGGGCCACGGCTTCGAACGGCACCAGGTAGATCAGCGGAGTCAGGAACATGGCCACGATGAACAGCAGGCCGGTCACCACGGAGGCGAGCCCGGTGCGCGCACCTTCACCGATGCCGGCGCCGGACTCCACGAAAATCTGGTTGGAGGAAACACCGGCACCGCCGCCGGCCACCGCACCTGCGGCATCCACCAGGAGGACGCGCTCCACGCGCGGGATGTTGCCGTCCTTGTCGATGCTGCCGGCCTCGGTGGCGAGGCCCACCATGGTGCCCATCGCGTCGAAGAAGATGCTGAGCAGGATCACGAAGACCAGCAGCGAGGCGGCAACTCCGCCCAGGGTCTGGAAGGGCCCTACGAGGCTGACATCGCCGATCAGGGAGAGATCCGGAGCAGCCCATTGCGGCATGCTCGGGGTCACCAGCGACCAGCCGGTAGCCACTCCGGCACCCTGGCTGCCCGGTTCGGCCAACCATTCGACAATGACGGCGAAAGCGGTCGAGGCGACGATGCCGATGAGGATTGCGCCCCGGACCTTGCGGGACAGCAGCACAATGGTCAGCAGCAGGCCGAACACGAACACCAGCGTGGGCCACCCCAGCAGCTGGCCGCCGTTGCCCAGGGCCAGCGGAACAGTAGTGCCGGCCTCATCCGGATTGCGCCGGACAAAGCCCGCGTTGACCAGGCCGACCAGCGCTACGAACAGGCCGATGCCGACCACGATCGCGGTTTTCAGGCTGGGCGGAACTGCCCGGAAAACGGCGGTACGGAATCCGGTGAGCACCAGGATCACCATCGCCAGGCCCGCGATGACTACCAGGCCCATCACATCAGGCCAGGTCAATCCGTCATTGGAGGCAACCGTCACGGCTACGAAGGCGTTGACGCCCAATCCCGTGGCGATCGCGAACGGGTGCTTGGCCCAGATGCCCATAATCAGGGTCAGGATGCCTGCCACCAGGGCAGTGCCCGCGGCAATTGCAGGGCCGGGCATGGTGTTGCCCATCGAGTCCTCGCCGCCGAGAATCAGCGGGTTAAGGACCACGATGTAGCTCATGGCGAAAAACGTGGCCAAGCCGCCGCGTATTTCGGCTGATACGGAGGAACCGCGTTTGGTGATTTCGAAGTAACGGTCCAGCTTTGAACCTTGTTTGAGCATGACGCGTCCTCTGAACTGACCAGTGGTGGGGATGGTGAGGGAATCCAGCATTTAGATCTTATCGCGGGCACGCGGCAGTGCCGCGAAGAACTGGCGGTTAGGCTGAAACGGTGACGAACCTTGTGCGCAATTACCTTTCCAAGTCCGGTTTCGCCGCTGTGGCTGCTGCCTTCCTGCTGGCCCTCTGCGCGGGGCTGCTTCTCTCCGCCCCGCCTGCTGCTGCCCACGATGAACTCACGGGCAGCACTCCGGGCAACGGTGCAGTGGTGGACACGGCTCCGGAGTCCGTGGAGCTGACCTTCTCAAACGTTCCGGCGGCCATCGGCTCCGAGGTGCGGGTTTTGGATGAGGAAGGAACGGACTGGGCCCAGGGCCAGGTGCGGATCCTGGACAACACCGCCACCCAGCCGCTCCGCCCCGGAGCGCCCGCCGGAAGCTACACGGTTCAGTGGCGCGTGGTGTCCTCGGATGCCCACCCGATCGAGGGGACATTCGGGTTTACGGTGGCGGGCAGTGGCGGCACCGGAACCGCCACCGCCGCTCCGTCTACTGCTGCGCCCCTGCCGCCCGCAGCGACCCAAAGCCCGGTGCTGAACCAGTCCGCCGATGCCGGATCCCCGTGGACGGTGGTCGTACCGGCAGCGGTGGTGCTTCTCGCCGTGGCAGTGCTGATTGCCCTGGTTGTGCGCCGGCGGCTGCGCGAGGACTAACGCTCACCCCTGGGCAGGGCCTTGCGGGGCAGGTGACCCTGCGTCCGCAATGGCCTCGCCGGCCGCCTTGGCTTGGCGCATGAGCCCGCGGAGGGACGGCAGCAGGTTCTCGCCCACGCCGACGAGGTACACGCCGATTCCCCGCAACGCCTCCACTGCTTCCGGTCCGGCGGTCACGCCCAGCGCCCGGGCCAGCTTCCGCAGGTCCGATCTGGAGCAACTGGTGAGCACCACGTAGTCGGCCAGGAGCAGGTTGCTGCCGGTGCGGATGGCCCATTTGCCGGGGGCAGCCGCCGGCGAGGGAAGCAGGCCGGCGGAAGCAGCCAAGGTCATTTCCTGCGCTGCGGAATCCTCCCGGACGTCCAGCCGGTGGCTGGCAGCATAGGCGTGCAGCACGCGCAGCAGTTCCAACCGTTCCGGGAAGACCTCCGGCTCTGACGCTGCCTCCCTGATGGTGGCAGCAGCCGGCGCCGGTCCGTGGACCACTATCGAGTCCACCCCCTGCCGGCATAGTTCGGTGGCCACCGCCAACCCGCTGAGTCCGCAGCCGATCACCACGGCCTCGGTTAGCTCCGTTGCCGTTTCCTCGTGCGCTGTTTCCTTCTGCCCAGCGGAACCGGTTTGCGCGTTCGGGAAAGAATCCACGCAGTCGTTCCTTCCGACGGTTTTGGAACCTCCCCACAGGCTGCGGTCCTGAGGCGGAACCATATAGGCACTTGCCCGGCTGCGGTAGCGTAGCCCGCTGCCCGGCGCGGTACGCTACTGCCAAGGACAGCCGGAGGATGACGCCGGTTGGGGACCAGAGGGAGCGGCATATGACTGATTCGACCTGGGGCGCAGGGGCCGGTGCCGACGGGCCTGCGGGCATCGTCGTCGGTGTGGATGGATCCGACCAAAGTATCTGCGCATTGTTCTGGGCTGCCCGGGAGGCGCGGCGGCGGGAGTGTCCGCTGCACGTCGTGACGGCGTACACCGTGCCCATTTTCGCCGCTTCCTCCATGGACGCCGGCTACACCACTGTTGATGACGCAATGATCCGCGACGGCGCCCGGCAGGTGCTGGACGAGGCCGTGGAGCGGATCAGCCACTACGGGGTGGAAGTGATCCCGCGGGTGGAGACCGGAGATGCGGCCGCCGTCCTGCTGGAGCTCTCCGAAGACGCGGACCTCATGGTAGTGGGATCACGCGGCCGCGGCGGTTTTGTCGGGCGCCTGCTGGGTTCGGTCTCCAGCGCCCTCCCGGCACACGCGAAGTGCCCCACGGTCGTGGTGCCGCTGCGGACCGCCGGGCGGCTTCCCGACTCGGGAGTGCGGCCGCCGGCCAACTCGCCGGATCCGGACGCCGTGCACCGCGCCGTCGTCGTCGGCGTGGACGGTTCGGAACAGGGCCGTGCCGCATCACTGGTTGCGGCCGAACAGGCGCAGAGCATGGGGCTGCCCCTGCGTATTCTGTGCGCGTTGCCGCCGTTCACCGGCTCGCTGGCCTGGGTGCCTGCCCCGCTGGACATCGAGGCGCTGCATGCGGAGCTGCATGAACAGCTCGACGCCGGCCGGGACTGGCTGCAGAGCCACTTCCCCGGACTGGAAATGACCGTTGAGCTGGTGGACGGGGCCCCGGGCGAGATCCTGATTGAACGCACCGCAAAGGTCGAGCTCCTGGTGCTGGGCACCCGCGGCCGCGGCGGCTTTGCCGGCATGCTGATGGGGTCCACCAGCCAGAGCGTGCTGCACCATGCAAAGGGGCCGCTGATGGTGGTGCCGGACCATGACGATCCCCGGCTGCTGGACCGGCCGAACTTCGGCCCCATGATCGCCGAGTAACCGGCCGCACGCGGTCAGGCGTGCTGCTGGCCTTCGTGTACGGCGTGGCTGGCCGGCTCCAGCTGGAAGGTGCAGTGCTCGGTGTCGAAGTGGCTGCTCAGGCATCTGGTCAGCCGGTCCAGGATGGTGTCCAGGCCGTCCGGAGTGAGGTGTTCCTCCTCCAGCACCACGTGTGCGGAGAACACCGGAACCCCGGAGGTGATGGTCCAGATGTGGATGTCGTGCGCGTCCGACACCCCGTCCACCGACACAATGTGGTCGCGGATCATGCCCACGTCCACGCCCTGCGGGGTGGCTTCCAGGAGCACGTCGATCACTTCCCGCAGCAGCGACCAGGCCCGCGGGGCAATCATCAGGGCAATCAGGATGGAGGCCCAGGTATCCGCCTGCTGATAGCCGGTGGTCATGATGACGACGGCGGACACCACCACGGCGGCCGAGCCCAGCAGGTCCCCCAGCACCTCCAGGTAGGCGCCGCGCACATTCAGGGATTCCTTGCGGCCGGCGTGCAGCACCAGCAGGGAAATGAGGTTCGCCAGGCCGCCCACGACGGCGAAGGGCAGCATCAGCCCGGTGTCGACGTCGGTCTCGCTGCCGAGGCGGCGGACCGCCTCGACGAAGATCACTACGGCAATCACAATCAGCAGCACGGCATTGGCCAGGGCGGCCAGTACTTCGGCCCGCTGGTAGCCGTAGGTCCGCCGCGATGTGGCCGGGCGGGCGGCAATCCATGCCGCGAACAACGCAATGGAAACCCCGGCCGCGTCGGAGAGCATGTGGCCGGCGTCGGCAAGCAGGGCCAGGGATCCGGAAAGCAGGGCACCGGCAACCTGGATCAGGACCACCGAGATGGTGATGAGGAAAACGATCAGGAGGCGCCGCCGGTGCTTACCGGTAGCGGTGACTGTGCCCAGCCCGTGGCTGTGCCCGTGATGTTCACTCATGGTTAAAGGCTAGCCCCAGCCCAGTTCGTGCAGCCGTTCGTCGTTGATGCCGAAGTGATGGGCCACCTCGTGGATGACCGTGATGCGGACCTCGTCCACCACTTCCTCCCGGCTGTCGCACATCCGCAGCAAGGGTCCGCGGAACACCACAATCCGGTCCGGCAGGGAACCCGCATCCCACCAGGAATCCCGCTCGGTCAGCGGGGTCCCTTCATAGACCCCCAGCAGTTCCGTGTCCGGATCTTCGTGCGGACCCGGCTCATACTCGTCCTCGATGAAGACCGCCACGTTGTTCATGGCGCGGGACAGGTCCGCCGGAATGGAGTCGAGGGCTGCTTCCACACAGGCGTCGAACTCGTCCGGGTTCATCTCGATTGGCACCCCTCCACTGTAGTGGCGCAGGCCTCACCGGAAGCGTTTTGGATATTCCGGAAATAAGCCCTATAGTTTTAGAGTCCACAACGGAGCGAAACGACTGGTTCACCAGCCGCTTCATTCCATGTGTGTTCTGTTGGCCCCCATCGTCTAGCGGCCTAGGACACCGCCCTTTCACGGCGGCGGCACGGGTTCGAATCCCGTTGGGGGTACTCAGGAGTGGTAAATGAGCCGGTGAGAATCTGGTAGAGTTTACACTCGTGAAATGCAAGGCCCTGTAGCGCAGCTGGTTAGCGCGCCGCCCTGTCACGGCGGAGGTCGCGGGTTCAAGTCCCGTCAGGGTCGCTCAGATTTTCTGAAGCGATTTGGAAGATCTCGGTGATCATCGGTTGATGATGCCAGGCTCTGTAGCTCAGTTGGTAGAGCGTTCGACTGAAAATCGAAAGGTCACCGGATCGACGCCGGTCGGAGCCACCAGCTAAAACCCCGTAGCTGTCTCGCAGGAGACAGGACGGGGTTTTTCTTTTTGCCCCGCGGAGGCGGCCCTCCGGCCCCCCGGCGCGGATCAGCGGCTGCTGCTGCGGCCTGCAAAACGTTCCGCTCCCGGGATACGCTGATCCCATGGATGAGCCCCGGAACATATCAGCGAACGCTCCCGTCACTGCGGCACCAACCGCCCCCGCACCGGCAGGCCCGGCGCACGCCGTAACGGGCACCGGCGATGCCGCCGTGATCGGCGGCCGGAACTCCATCAGCGAGCAGGCGGTGGCCAAGGTTGCCGCAATTGCCGCCCGGGCGGTTCCCGGCGTCTTCACCCTCGGCAACAGTTCGGGGCGGGCGCTCGGTGCGGTGCGCGACGCCGTCGGCGGCTCAAACGCCACCTCCGGTGTGCACGTGGAGGTCGGCGAACGCGAAGTCGCCGTCGATATCAGTTTGACCGCCGTCTACGGCAATGCCCTGATGGTAGTTGCGAACAATGTCCGTGCCGCGGTCTACGGTGCCGTGGAAAAACTCGTGGGCCTTCGCGTGGTGGAGGTTAACGTGGAAATTTCGGACGTGCAGCTTCCCACCGAGCCAACCGGTTCCGCACAGGTCGGCGGCGCGAAAGCGGTATAGGCTTCAAAGCACGTTCCTCGCAGGACGCACCGGGTTATGTGGAGCAGGTATTAAGGCAGGGGAAATGAAACCAACAGTCGTGGGAATGGCAATCGGGGCCGTACTGGCTTTCGCCGCACTGATATTCGATTTTTGGGGCTTTCTGCTGACCGCCCTGTTCATTGCAGTCGGAGCGCTGCTGGGCCGCGCTGCGGAAGGAAAGATCGACTTCCGCAGCGTTTCCGATGCGCTGACCGGCCGCCGCTCCTCTTCGTGAGCGCCGCCGGGATGACCGCGCCGCCGGCGATGGAGACCGGGTCGGTGCTGGCCGGGCATAACCGGATCAGCACCCAGGCGCTGACCAGCACCGCCAAGGCGGCCGCGGCCGAATACTTCGGCGTGCCGGCACAGCAGGTGCGCGTGCAGTGGACCGATGACCGCGGGCTGCTCGCGCTCTCGGTATCCCTGCCCATTGCGCTGCCGCCGCTGCAGGTCCTCACTCCCGCCATGCTGCAGCGCGCCGGCGGGACGGTCTGGGAGCGGGCACACGCCGCCAAACCTGTTTTGCTCCGACGGGTGGCTGACCTTACCGGGTCCCGGCTTTCCCGGGTCGACATCCGCATCACCGGCGCGCTGCCGGTGGAAGGAAGGCGGGTGCAGTGAAGCAGGCGGACCTGGACGTAACCAACAGAATCCTTCGACGGGAAACCCATTCGGCCCGCACCGCCGCGTCGTCCTTTGCGGCCGTCCTTGGCATTCTCTTTTTCGCGTATGTGCTGCTGGAATCGGTGCTCCAGGCGCTGGGCCAGGAGGCGTGGCTGATCGATCCGCCTACCTTCGGGCGGTGGCTGGCGGATCTTCCCGCGGGTACGGACCCGGTGATCCTCGGATTATCCGGTGCACTGATTTTCCTTGCCGGCCTGCTGTTCTTCCTGCCGGCTGTGCTGCCCGGACGCCGCGCCCGCTATGCCCTGCCCAACCCGCGTGCCGCCGTCGTTGTGGACGGCGAAGTCCTGGCCGCATCGCTGGCCCGGTGCGCCCGGATGCGTGCTGACGTCACGCCGCAGCAGGTGCTCGTAACGGTGGGAAGGACACTGGTGGAGGTGCAGATCCGCCCGACGTCGGGCACTCCCGTGGATGCCGAGGCGGTGCGGGGCGCAGTGGAGGACGAGTTGCTGCTGACCAAGCTGGACCCGCAGCCGGCGGTCCGCGTACGGGTTGCCGAAACCGGGGTGATTGGACAGTGAACGCCACACCTCGCGCGCTGAACCGTTTCCTGCTTGGGCTTCTTGGGTTCGTGCTGATGTGCATCGGCGGAGGGCTGGTGCTCATTTCCGTCTGGCCTGCCGCGGCGCAGGTCTGGCACAGGTTTGCAGCCGACGCCGGACAGGCCATCGACTCAGCGCTCTCCGCAACGGCACTGCCCGGGGGCGGCGGCAGCTGGATCTGGGTCGCACTTGCCGTGCTTAGCTTCCTGGGCATCGTGCTGATGGCGGTGTGGATGGCCGGCCAGGGCGGCGGCCGGACGGGAACACTTGTCTCCGAGTACGACGACGACGGCGCCCCCGGCCGGGTCGCGATCAGCGGAACCGTGGCCGAGCAGGCCCTGCGCACCGCTCTGCAGGACAACCCCGATGTTGCCGCCTCCGCCGTCAGCACGTACTCCGTGAAGGGGCGCAGCGCCCTGCGGGTGCGGATTACCCCGCGGCAGGGGGCCGCTCCGCACCTGATTGCCGCCGACGCCACCGCGCTGGTGGAAACCCTGGACACCGTCCTCGGACACCAGACCCCGGTGCTGCTGAGCCTGGAGGCCGGCCGCCGGCTGCGCTTCGGCCGGGAGGACCGGGTCCGCTAGGACTGCCTAGGAGGCCCGGGCCAACTGCCGGATGGGGATCCACCGCGACGCCAGCCGGCGGTACGCGGCGGCAGCGCCGGTCATATCGCCGTCGGCCAGGGACTCGATCCCCAGCCGCACATCGGAGGGGGAGTCGTCCGGGAAGACGAGGTCCGCCACCGGGCCGTAGTCCAGCTCCAGCACGGCGTCCGGATCAAAGACTTCCAGCCAGGCTGTCAGTTCGGCCAGCTCGTCCAGCAGGTCAAGTTCCGGAGCAGCTATGGCTAAGGCTGCCGAGGCTGCACGCGCCCGGTCAATGCACTGCAGCACCGGCGCGGAGAGCCGGACGGTCTGGACATGCCCGTCATCCTCCACCACCTCGGTGTGGTCCTCCTCGTGCAGCAGGACAAACCAGCCGAAGGGCACGCCCCAGGTGGCGGAGCGGGTGTGGAGCTTCGCCAGCGAGTCGGCAAAGGAATCCGGATCCAGCCGCGCCGCGTGGGCCTCGCGGGCCACTTCAGGGACCAGCACGTCCACCAGGGGGCCGCGGATGGACTCGCCCAGGGACTCCGCCGCCAGGGAAGTGCGCACGGCCAGCTGGTTGGGGCAGTACAACCGGTTGGTGACCCCTTCCTGCGCCGGATAATGCAGCACTCGGACCAGGTCCGTGGCGTTGTGCGGGAAGGGGTCCGAGACCACCCGGACCAGCCGGCGGACGGCGTCGGTGCGTTCCAGGACCTCGGTTTCGTGGCGTCCGCGGGCGCGCTGCTCCATGATTGCCAGCTGCTGGCTGTCATCAAAGGCGTCCAGCGGTTCGTAGACGCGGAGGTAGGAGACAAACGGGAAGGTGCGGTACAGCGACTGCTGCGGATGCCGCGCCACGGCTAGTCCAGTTCCACAATCACGGGTGCGTGGTCCGAAGCGCCCTTGCCCTTGCGTTCTTCCCGGTCGATCACGGCACCGGTCACGCGCTTGGCCAGGGCCGGGGAGCCCAGGACGAAGTCGATGCGCATACCCTGGCGCTTGGGGAACCGCAGCTGGGTGTAGTCCCAATAGGTGTAGACGCCGGGGCCGGGATGGAAAGGCCGGACGACGTCGGTGAACCCGGCGTCAAGGAACTCGTTGAAGGCCTGCCGCTCGGGTTCGGTGACGTGCGTGGCATTCTGGGCGCGGAACCAGTCGATGTCCCAGACATCGTCATCTTCCGGGGCAATGTTCCAGTCACCCATCAGGGCCAGTTCCAGGGACGGATCCTTGGTGATCCACTCCGCCGCGTGGTCCTTGAGCGTCTTGAGCCACTGCAGCTTGTAGGGCATGTGCGGATCATCCACGGCGCGGCCGTTGGGTACGTACAGGCTCCACACCCGCACGCCGCCGCAGGTGGCACCTATGGCGCGGGCCTCGGCCACGGTGGTTTCTTCGGTCTTGCCGAACATCGGCTGGTCCGGGAAGGTGCGTTCGACGTCGTCGAGCCCCACGCGGGACGCGATGGCCACACCGTTCCACTGGCTCAGCCCGAAGTGCGCCACCTCGTAACCGTTCTTTTCGAACAGCTCCCAGGGGAAGTTGTCGTCCTTCGCCTTGGTTTCCTGAATGGCAAGGACGTCGACGTCGGAGCGCTGCAGCCAGGCCTCAATGCGGTCGGCTCGGGCGCGGATGGAGTTCACGTTCCAGGTAGCTATCTTCACACTGCTACGTTACCGAATCCCGTCCGGCTCCACACTGCGCCCCGCGCCACACGGGGTAAGCGGGCGGTATGGACGGACCGCCCGCTTAGAAGGGTGCACGCCACGGAAGCTGACGCTATTTCCACCAGGTGTCGGAAACGGTGACCGGTACGGTGCGTTTGTGCCGGGTCATCACAAAGCGTGCCTCGATCTTTTCGGCGTCTTCGGCAGGCGTGTCCCCGCCTTCCAGATAGCCGTCGATGGTGTCGTAGCTCAGGCCCAATTCGGTTTCGTCGGTCTGGCCGGGCTTGTCATCCAGCAGATCCGCGGTGGGCGCCTTGGCGATGAGCGTTTCCGGGGCGCCCAGCTCGGCCAGCAGGGCCCGGTTCTGACGCTTGTCCAGGCCGGAAAGGGGCAGGAGATCCGCGCCGCCGTCGCCGAACTTCGTGAAGAAACCCGTGACGGACTCGGCGGCGTGGTCGGTGCCGATCACCAGCAGGTTGTGCTGGCCGGCCATTGCGTACTGCGCGGTCATGCGTACCCGTGCCTTGATGTTGCCCTTGTTGAAGTCGGTAATTTTCTCGCCGGTCATCTTCACGTATTCGTCTTCGAAGCCGTCCACTGCCGGTCCGACGTTGTAGACCAGGGACTTGGACGGCGCGATGAACTCGAGCGCTGCCTGGGCGTCCGCTTCGTCATGCTGGACCCGATACGGCAGTCGGAGGGCAATGAACTCCGCGTCGGTGCCCTCGGCTTTCAGCTCGTCCACGGCCAGCTGGGCAAGCTTGCCCGCAAGCGTGGAATCCACGCCGCCGCTGATGCCCAGGACGTACCCCTTGGAGTGTGAGGCGTGCAGATAGTCCTTGAGGAAGTCCACCCGGCGGCGGATTTCCGCGGCCGCATCAATGGTGGGCTGAACTCCCAGTTCGGCAATGATTTCCGCTTGTAGTTTCCGCATGGATCACAGCCTATATCCGACGGTCCCGCCGTGCCCGGGAACGGCCGCGCGAGTTGCGCCGCCGCAGGCCCGGGTTGTCCGAATCGACCGGCGCCACATTCGCATAAGGGACCAAAGCCCTGTCCTGCCGGTGCCCGTAGCTAGGATTGAGCCATGACTTCGCCCGCAATCGCCCCGTCCCGCGCCCGGCTGCTCGAACTGATCATGGAGCTGGCGGTGGTGCGGGGCAAAGTGGTGCTTTCCTCCGGCGCCGAGGCGGATTACTACATTGACCTGCGCCGCGTCACGCTGCAGCACGAAGCGTCGGTGCTGGTCGGTGACGTGATGCTGGAACTGCTGGACAGCGCGGGCATTGAGTTCACCAACGCCGGCGGACTGACCATGGGCGCGGACCCGGTGGGCACCGCCGTTATGCATGCGGCCACCCGCGCCGGCCGCGCCGTGGACGCCTTTGTTGTCCGCAAGGCACAGAAGTCCTACGGCATGGGCCGCCAGGTGGAAGGCCCCGACGTCGCCGGCCGCAACGTGGTGGTCCTGGAAGACACGTCCACTACCGGCGGGTCGGCGCTGACCGCCGTCGAGGGCGTGCGCAACGCCGGAGGCAACGTGGTGGCCGTGGCAGTGATCGTGGACCGGGACACCGGAGCGAAGGAACGCATCGAGGCCGAGGCTGGCGTTCCCTATCTGTTTGCGTTCGGCAAGGATGAGCTCGGGCTCGGATAGCCGCAGCAACCGCCGCGGCACCGGTTCGATGGAACCGGCACCTCCCGATCCGAGGGAACTCCTTCGGACCACGGCAGACCTGCACCGGGTATCCCGGCGCCGCTTCCTGGCCGGTTCGCTGGCGGGGATTGTGCTCAGCACCGATCTTGTGGTCACCGACCGCGTCCAGCACTACCGTGAAGAGCTGGAAATCCTGCGCGTGCCCGACGACGACGCCGAACGCCGGTTTCCGCATGCCATGTGGTTCCTGTTCCCCGGCTACAAGACCAGCTGGGAGGAAACCGGCTGGCTCCTGCGCTCCCTGCGCCCGGCCCTGGCCACGCGGGGACAGCTCGCCGGGATCGGGTATTCCAACAGGGGTTTGAAGGTCCCGGCAATCCTGGAGGCGGTGCATGCATCCATCCGGGAACACTCGCTGACGCGTGTCTACTTCTACGGGCACAGCTTCGGCGGGATGCTGGCGGTGCAGGTGGCCGCCGGGCTGGCCAGCCGGGGCGTCGCCGTCGACCTGATTGTCCTGGACTCCAGCCCGTCGGGCCGGAATGCCGTCCGCGACCAGGCCATGTTCAAGGGAGCGGTGTTCCTGTACGACAACGGCTACCGGATCACCACCGGGCTGCGCGGCGGTTACGAACTGGGGGAGCGCATGCTGCACAGGAATGAACGGTCCTGGCGGACGGTCGCGGAACAAACCCTGGAACAGCTTTCGCCGCTGGCCCCGTCCAGCCGGCTTATCCAGTCCCAGGCGTCCTACATCTACCACTTCACGGCTCCCCGGTTTTCGGGATCGCTGGGCGGGACGAAGCTGGCATTCATCGGAAACCCGGAGGACCAAACGGTGGACTACGGCACGGCCCGGGCCGGCTGGGAGGCAGCGTTCCCGGAGAACCTGCTGACCAGCTCGCTGGTCACCGAAGGAGCCCGTCCGGCCCACGCCAGCCCGCAGTGGAACCCCGCGGTCTATGAGGACATAGTGCTGGAAGTGCACCGCTCTTCGACCCGCCAGGACCCTCGGGAGGTCTCCGGGCGGAGGAATAACCCCGCCCGGCCAGGTTCCGGGAGTCCTCAGATGGTGTTGATCAGGTCCGCGACGGAGTTCATGATCTGCGTGGGCCGGAACGGATACCGGTTGATGTCCTCGCGCTGGGTGATGCCGCTGAGCACCAGCACCGTGTGCAGTCCCGCCTCGATGCCTGCCACGATGTCGGTATCCATCCGGTCGCCGATCATGGCCGTGGTTTCGGAGTGGGCGTCGATCTTGCGCATCGCGGACCGGAACATCATCGGGTTCGGCTTGCCGACAATGTAGGGCTCCATCTTGGTGGCCGCCGTGATCAGTGCGGCGATGGCGCCGGTGGCCGGGAGCGGTCCCTCCTGCGAAGGACCCGTGACGTCCGGGTTGGTGGCAATGAAACGGGCGCCGTCCAGGATGAGCCGGATCGCCTTGGTGATGGTGCCAAAGGAATAGGTGCGGGTCTCGCCCAGCACCACATAGTCCGGAGTGGTGTCGGTGAGGATCATGCCTGCCTCATGCAGCGCCGTCGTCAATCCGGCCTCGCCCACCACGAAGCAGCGCCCCGGAGTGCCGGAGTTCTTCACCTGGTCCTTGAGGAACTCTGCCGTGGCCAGCGCGGAGGTCCAGAGGTTTTCTTCCGGCACCTCCAGCCCCGAGGCACGCAGGCGTGCGGCAAGGTCCCGCGGGGTGTAGATGGAGTTGTTGGTCAGCACCAGGAACCGCTTGGAGGTGGAGACCCAGCGCTCAATCAGCTCAGCGGCACCGGGGATGGGGTGGTTTTCGTGAACCAGGACCCCGTCCATGTCCGTCAGCCAGCATTCAATGTTCTCGTTTTCGCCCACGGTCTCCCATTTCTCGCATACTGCATTACTGCCTCGCCTTACAGCGCGCCGCGCGGCCTTGGAACCTGTCCCGGAGGCGCCGGAAGCGGGCGTTGCCAGTCTTTCACCTTAGGCTGGAAGGGTGATAGACAGCCCCGAAGAAGTCAGCAATGACACCGTAGATGAAGCCGCCGCACCGTTGCATCAGGTGGGTGTGGGTCCCTGGGAGGGGCCGCTGCCGGAAGGGGATCACTGGGATCCTGAACTGCTGGCCAACGGGGACGCACGCAACGTGGTGGACGAATACCGTTACTGGAAGCATGACGCGATCGTGGCGGACCTGGACACCCGGCGGCATCCGTTCCACGTGGCCATCGAGAACTGGCAGCACGATTTCAACATCGGCACAGTGGTGCGCACGGCCAACGCCTTTATGGCGAAGGAAGTGCACATCATCGGACGACGCCGGTGGAACCGCCGCGGTGCCATGGTCACCGACCGCTACCAGCACATCCGCAACCACCCCACCGTTGAGGACTTTGTGCAGTGGGCCCGCAGCGAAGGCCTGCACATCATTGGAATCGACAACTTCCCGGACTCGGTGCCGCTGGAAACCTACGAACTCCCGGAAAACTGCGTGCTGGTCTTCGGCCAGGAGGGGCCCGGGCTGAGCCCGGAAGTCCACGCCGCAGCGGACGCCACCCTGTCGATTGCCCAGTTCGGCTCCACCCGTTCCATCAACGCCGGCTCCGCCGCCGCCATCGCGATGCATGGCTGGATCCGCCGGCATGTGTTCGGCCAGAAGGTGGGCTAGCAGCGCACCCCGGAAACCGGCGTCGTAATCCGGCGCCGGTACCTGATGCCGCAGGGACACTTGTGGCTAGGATGTAAGGAGCCAACGAGGGCTGAAGGCCCTGCCGTATCGACCTTGGAGTCAGCATGCCTATTGCAACCCCGGAGATTTATGCCGAGATGATCGACCGAGCCAAGGCAGGGGGCTTCGCGTATCCGGCAGTCAACGTCACCTCCTCGCAGACCCTCAACGCCGCGCTCGCAGGTTTCGCCGAAGCAGGTTCGGACGGCATTGTGCAGGTATCCACCGGCGGTGCGGCCTATTGGTCCGGCGCCTCGGTGAAGAACATGGTCGCCGGTTCCCTCGCGTTCGCTGCCTACGCCAAGGAAGTAGCCAAGAGCTACAACGTGAACATTGCGCTGCACACCGACCACTGCCCCAAGGACAAGCTGGATGACTTTGTCCTGCCGCTGCTGGCCGCCTCCGAAGCTGCCGTGAAGCGCGGCGAGGACCCGATCTTCAACTCGCACATGTGGGACGGCTCGGCCGAGACCCTTGAAGACAACCTGCGCATCGCCCAGGAACTGCTGGCCCGCACGGCGGCCGCCAAGATCATCCTCGAGGTGGAAATCGGCACCGTCGGCGGTGAAGAAGACGGCGTGGAGAACGCCATCAACGACAAGCTCTACACCACGGTCCAGGACGGCATGGCCACCATCGAAGCCCTCGGCGACGGCAGCAAGGGCCGCTACATCACTGCCCTGACCTTCGGCAACGTCCACGGCGTGTACAAGCCCGGCGGCGTGAAGCTGCGCCCGGAAATCCTCAAGGAAATCCAGGACGCGGTGGGCGGCTCCATCGGCAAGGACCGGCCGTTCGACCTGGTCTTCCACGGCGGCTCGGGTTCCTCCGCCCAGGAGATCGCCGACGCCGTCTCCTACGGCGTCGTCAAGATGAACATCGACACCGACACCCAGTACGCCTACACGCGTCCCGTGGCGGACCACATGCTGCGCAATTACGACGGCGTGCTGAAGGTGGACGGCGAAGTGGGCAACAAGAAGCAGTACGATCCGCGCGTCTGGGGTGCAGCCGCTGAAAAGGGCATGGCCGCCCGCGTGGTGGAAGCAGCACAGAACCTCGGATCGGCAGGCAAGGCACTCTAATGTCAGACGAATTCCGCAAGAACCTGCTCGGCCCCGACGCCACCTATCTCCCCGAGGAGACCGACGTCGTCGCCCGCATGGATGCCGGTGACGAACCGGTGGACCTCGCAGCGCAGTTCCCCACTTCCTCGCAGGTGTGGGCCGCGCTCGCGGATGAGGCGTTCGAGGAGGGTCGGAACATCGAGTCCTACGCCTACGCCCGG
The DNA here is from genome assembly GCF_025244845.1 of Arthrobacter sp. zg-Y1171. Taxonomy (NCBI): domain Bacteria; kingdom Bacillati; phylum Actinomycetota; class Actinomycetes; order Micrococcales; family Micrococcaceae; genus Arthrobacter; species Arthrobacter sp. zg-Y1171. The sequence goes on from NZ_CP104264.1 coordinate 167,176, forward strand.
GTGGGGTACCACCGGGGACTGGATTCCCTGCGCCGTGCCGGCTGGCGCGGCGTCGGCCCCATCCCGTGGTCGCACGTGCCCAACCGCGGTTTCCTGCGCTCGCTGTACGCGCTGGGCCGCGCGGCTGCGGCCATCGGGGAGACCGAGGAAGTGGACCGGATCCGCAAGTTCCTGGACGATTCCGATCCGCAGGCCAAGGCAGCTATCGAAAGCCTGTAGGCTCCTCGGCTTCACCACAACGACGGCGGTTCCCCGGTTTTCCGGGGGCCGCCGTTCTGGCGCCTGCGGTTCCTTTCTGGCCCTGCCGGGATGCCCTTGCGGGGCCGGGCCTCCCGGTACCCGGGTGCACACGCCTACGCTGGAAGCCGCTCGAAAGGTGGACAGCGCATGGAAAAGTTCGACCTGAAACGCTCCTACCCCGAGCTCTATTCGCCCGGCGGCCGGGACTTCACGTTGGTGGACGTGCCGATCATGCACTACCTCGCCGTCGACGGGCACGGTGACCCCAACACCTCGCCCGAATACACCCGGGCCCTTGAGCGCCTCTATCCGGTGGCGTATTCACTGAAGTTCGCCTCGAAGGATGAGCTGGAGGCGGACTTTACGGTCGGCCCGCTGGAAGGTTTGTGGCGTGCCGAGGATCCGGAGGCCTTTAGCCGCCGCGACAAGGGCTCCTGGGACTGGACCATGCTCATTGCGCAGCCGGAGTGGATCACTCCGGAAATGGTGGACGCGGCTGTTGCTTCGGTCGCCGCCAAGAAAGAGGTTCCCGGGCTGGACCAGGTGCGGTTGCTGACGCTCACGGAGGGTCTCGCGGCGCAGATCCTGTACATCGGACCCTACGACGACGAGGGTCCGGTCCTGGCCCGGCTGCACGGCTCCTGGATGCCCGAGCGAGGGCTGACCTTCAACGGCGACCACCACGAGGTGTACCTCAGCGACCCGAGGCGGGCGGCTCCGGAGAAACTACGGACGGTTCTGCGCCAGCCGGTCCGTAGCATCGAACTCTGAGTTAGAGCGGTTTTCGGCCGGCTTCCGACAGGCAGACCAGCGCGGCCAAAAAGTCGATGCCTCATGCCGGGCACTTTTCCGGTCAGCAGGACGGCAGCGCAGCTTCAGGGAACCATCGCGGCGTACACCACGAAGTTGTCGTCGAAGCGGCCCGTTTTGGGATCGTAGCCATCGCAGGTAATCAGGCGGAGTTCCGGCCCGGCAGTGTTGCCGTACACCTGTGACGTGGGGAAGTTGTCCTTGGGATACTGCTCGCCGCTGAGCACCGTGAAAACGGCCGTGCTGCCGTCTTCCCGGACCACCTCAATCCGGTCGCCGGGGGAGAGCCGGCGGAGGTTGGCGAAAATCCCGGGACCACCTCCCTCGGCATTCACATGGCCAAGCAGCACGGCCGGACCCGTTTCGCCCGGGGTTGGGGAATGCTCGTACCAGCCGGCGGGTGAACCCGGTTTGCCCGGAGGGACCTGCAGTGCGCCGTCGTCGTCCAGGCCCAGGCGGATAAGTCTCGACGACGCCCCGATCGAAGGGATGCGCAACGTCGCCGGTGAGGATTCCGGCAGTCCCGCGCTCTGGACGTTCGATGGGGAGGGCGCCGCGGCAGGTGGTAGCGACGGCGACGGCGACGGCGGCGCGGGTACCGGTACGGCCGTTTCCGGGGCGGTCCGTGCAGAGGCAGTTGGAGCCGGGACAAGGGCTGTTGCTGCAGCGTTACGGACGCTTACGGGACCGGCGCTGCCGGCCCCTGCGAGGAGAAGTGCGGCCGCCGCAGCCGCACCAAGGCTTCTGCGGCGGCCGCCCGGAGTTTTCCTCATCTCGATCCGGTCACCGGGATCCGCTTATTCCTGGCCGGCGAGGCGCCGCCGCACCATGAAGGTGCCGCCGGCTGCCGCCGCGAGCACCAGGCCGCCGCCAAGGGCAAGGCCTCCGGCGCCGGATTCCTCCGGCTCCTGCGTGATTCCGGTGTTGGCGCCGCCTGCGGGCACCCTGCCCACCTGGGCGGGCATTTGTTCCACATAAGACGGAATCCAGGTCCCGTCGCTGTCCAGATGCCCCTGCGGCTGGGGCATGGGCCGGGAGGAATCCTCGCATCCGATGCCGTTCATGTTGCGGTCAAGATGTGGGCCATAGCCCGGATCGGTGGAAGGAATGTTGTACGCTCCGGCGGCTGCCGCCTCGGTGCAGTTGGGATACGGCGCCGTATAGGTGCGAGCTGGTTCGTCGGCCAGCGCCGGCGTCGCCGAAAGGAGCCCGAATCCGGTGATGGCCGCCAGTGTGAGGCCGGCTGTCGTCTTTTTCATCTGATTCCCTGCTTTCTGAGTAAAGAAGGGCATCCAGGGGGTGGATGACTCTGAAAGCGTAGGTATCCGGGCAATCGCCCCGCTTCCCCCGGGCAGGAAATTGGGCACGGCAGAGCCGAAATAGTTCGCCGGGGCAAAGGTTGCCCTCACGCAACAGCTTCGGAGACGGAGACTGCGTGCTGGCATCGAATGGTGCCGACTCCCGTCGAATCCCTCCGATATGTCCCAATCCCTGCGGTTTGTCCGGATCCCCTCGCTGCGCGGCGCAGGGATCCGGACAAAGCGCAGGAGCCCGGACAAAGCGCAGGAGCCCGGACAAAGCGCAGGAGCCCGGACAAAGCGCAGGAGCCCGGACAAACGCAGGAGCCCGGACAAAGCGCAGGAGCCCGGACAAAGCGCAGGGATCCGGGACGGGGAGAGACCCCGACAAAGCTCAGGGCAGGATGGTGGTGGTGACGGCAACAATCCGCGGGGCAGCCGGAACGGAACTGAAGCCGAAGTTCACCGGCGGCTGGACCGGCCGCAGCCCGCCCAGATCGGCGCCGTCCCACGCTGCGGTGGCGGACACGAGCGATCGGATGGACCGGACGCCGTAGAACTCCCGCCGGTCGCCGCCCGCCGATCCGGCGGTCTGCACGCCCGGAGCCAGCAGTTTGGCGACGGGATTGATCAGCCGCAGCCACCATGGAGCCACGGCCAGCGGACCCGGCACATGCTCCAATACCCGGCCCAGGAAGGTCACCGGCCCCAGCACGGCCTCAAGCCGCAAGGGTCCCGCGGCCACCCGGAGCGCCTCTCGGGAAAGGACTGCGTCCACGGGCGCCACCACGGTCCGGTCGAAACTGTAGGTTTCGCCGATATACCGGGCCGCCGCGTCGGACGGGGCCAGCAGCGTCCGCACGCCGGCGTCGTCCTCGGCCATCACGTCGGTGAAAGCGCCCAGCGGGGACTCGAGCCAGTGCCCAATCACCAGCCTCGTACCGGAGGCAGTACCCAGCCCTGCAATGTAGCCGCGGAATCGGTCCATCCGGCCACGCTACCTGCGAAGCACCGAAGATAGATGCCCCCGCAGCGTATTTTCAAGTGAGCAACAGCATGATCGGCTAAACTTGGCAGGTAAGAGCCCCGCAACTTGCGCCGAAGTACGCCGTAAGGCAGGAGACGCAGGTTCAGGGGCGTTCTCATGCACGGTAGCGGATCTGCAACCAAGCAGCTCCGTCCCGTATCTAATGGGGGAGGATCCCATGCCAGCTATTGTCATCGTCGGCGCCCAGTGGGGCGACGAAGGTAAAGGTAAGGCCACCGACCTGCTCGGCGGCCGCGTCGATTACGTCGTCAAACCCAACGGCGGAAACAATGCCGGCCACACCGTCGTCGTCGGCGGTGAAAAATACGAACTCAAGCTGCTGCCCGCAGGCATCCTCAGCCCCAACGCGATTCCGGTGATCGGCAACGGCTGCGTGGTGAACCTTGAGGCGCTCTTCGCCGAGATCGACGGCCTCGAATCCCGCGGTGCGGATACGTCCAAGCTCCGGATTTCCGCCAATGCGCACCTGGTGGCCCCGTTCCACCAGGTGATGGACAAGGTCACCGAGCGCTTCCTGGGCAAGCGTGCCATCGGCACCACCGGACGCGGCATCGGCCCGGCCTACATGGACAAGGTGGCCCGGCTGGGTATCCGTGTCCAGGACATCTTTGACGAGTCCATCCTGCGCCAGAAGGTCGAAGGCTCCCTGAAGCAGAAGAACCAGTTGCTGCTGAAGGTCTACAACCGCCGCGATATCGACGCCGAAGAGGTGGTCCAGTACTTCCTCTCCTACGCGGACCGGCTGCGTCCCATGGTCATCGACTCGACCTACGAGCTGAACTCCGCCCTGGACGAGGGCAAGGTCATCCTCATGGAGGGCGGCCAGGCCACGTTCCTGGACGTGGACCACGGCACCTACCCGTTCGTCACGTCCTCCAACCCGACCGCGGGCGGCGCGTCCGTGGGCTCGGGTATCGGCCCCACCCGGATCACCCGTTCCGTGGGCATCATCAAGGCCTACACCACCCGTGTCGGTGCCGGCCCGTTCCCCACCGAACTGTTTGATGACATGGGCCTGTACCTGCAGAAGACCGGCGGCGAGTTCGGCGTGAACACCGGCCGCCCGCGCCGCTGCGGCTGGTACGACGCCGTCCTGGCCCGCCACGCTTCCCGCGTCAACGGCTTCACGGACTACTTCGTGACCAAGCTGGATGTCCTGACCGGCATCGAGAAGATCCCGGTGTGCGTGGCCTACGACGTCGACGGCGTGCGGTTCGACGAGATGCCGATGACGCAGACCGACTTCCACCACGCCAAGCCGATCTTCGAGTACTTTGACGGCTGGACCGAGGACATCACCGGGGCCAAGACCCTTGAGGACCTCCCGGACAACGCCCGGAACTACGTGCTGGCGCTGGAAAAGATGTCCGGCACGCGCTTCTCCGCCATCGGCGTGGGCCCGGACCGCGACCAGACCATCGTGGTGCGGGACCTCATCAACGAGTAAAGCCACCACGCACGGAAGGCCCCGCAGTCCTTGAGGCTGGGGGCCTTCCGTGTGCCTACCGGGCGGCCTGCGGATCCGGGGCCGCTTCGGAGCGGCTCAGCACGCAGAACTCGTTGCCCTCCGGATCGGCCAGCACCACCCAGTCCACCTCGGTTCCCTGCCCCACGTCGGTCCAGACCGCGCCCAGTGCGAGCAGCCGTTCCACTTCCTGGTCCTGGGTACTGCCGTGCGCTGCACGCAGGTCCAAGTGCAGCCGGTTCTTGACCGTCTTACTCTCGGGCACGGGGATGATGTCGATGTCCGGACCGGCCCTGCCGTCAGCCCGAACCAGCGAAACGACGTCGGCGTCGTTGGTTTCCGCAATCCGGTAGCCCAGCGCCTGGGTCCAGAACTCCGCCAGCCGCGGCGGATCTGCCGCGTCGAGGGCAATGGATGAGATGACAAGGGCCATGGAGTTCTCCTGTCCGGCGAGGGAAATGATTCCCGAAGCTAACAGGGGCCGGGACACCGGTCAACGGCCGGATTCCCGCGCCGGAACCGGTGCGGTCGGTGCCCGGCTACCAGCGGTTCCGGGCCTCCTCGATCCAGCCGCCAAGCCCGTCCAGGGAATACTCCGTGCCGTCCGGGGTGCGCGCAGCGCCGGTCCACGTGCCGAAGGCCTGCCAGGTCCGGGCGCTGATCACGACGGCGTTCGTTGCCGCGGTGCGACGGTGGAACGGGGTGAGGGTGGCGTCGATCCACGGTCCATGCACCCGCCAGGTCGACGCCGGATCGGCGAGGTCGTACTCGAACTCCAGTTCGCCGTCGTAATGGTGCAGCTGCCCGTCCACGATCAGGGCGTTCTCCGTGGCCGGCGTGTTGGCGGTCCACTTCCCGCCGACCTGCAGTCCCAGCCGGGTACCGTCCACCGTGCCCGAGCCGACCCCCCAGTTCCAGCGCTGCGAGTACGGCCAGCGTCCGCGGCCGCGGTCCAGCACGGCAAACGAATCTTCTCCGCCGACCGGATACTCGCGCCCGTCCACGGTGACGGTGCCCGAAACCCGGCGGGCTACGTCCTTCAGCGTGTACTGGTAACGGCTTGCTGACCACGGCACCACCACGCCGAGGACATCCCCGTCCGCTTCGGCGAACAGGTCCGCGGTGATCCGCGGCGACGAGGCCTGCAGGCGGGTGCCGCCGTCGGCATCGTGGAAACGCAGGCCGGCACCGCCAAAGGCGCCGAAGGCAGTGAGCGGAGGCAGCGTATCCGGCAGGGAGACGTCCGCGTAGGAGGGCAGGATCTTCAGCGGCTCCAGGCTGGTCTCCCGGCCCGTGCCGCGTTCGAACACGTAGAGCTGCAGGGTGGAGGCGTAATCCAGGTGGGCAATGGTCAGGCCGACGGCAAGCTCGGGCGTGAGGATGCCCCAGTACTCCCAGCGCTTGGTCCGCCAGCCGCCTTTGGCGCCGGAGGGGACCACGGGACGGTGCAGGGCGCGGCGGGCAAAGCCCACGGCGGCCGGATTGAGCACCCCGGCAGGTGAGCCGAGGTCAACGGGGGCGGTGATTTCATCCATGCCGCCCAAGTCTAGGGCGAGCGTAGGGTGAAGACGTGCCGGAACGCCGCCGCAGATAGTGTCGGGTGTCCCGATCCGGCCGGGAAAGGCAGACATGACCAGCACAGCTACGGCCGCCGTCCTGCGCGGCACCAACCGGCCCTTCGAACTTGCAGAAGTGACGCTGGATGATCCCCGTCCGGACGAGGTACTGGTCCGGGTGGTGGCCAGCGGAGTCTGCGGCACCGACCTGGGTGTGCAGGCAGGCCACATTCCTTTTCCGCTGCCCGGTGTCCTTGGCCACGAAGGTGCCGGCGTGGTGGAAGCCGTGGGAAGTGCCGTGACTTCGGTGCAGCCCGGAGACCACGTCCTGCTGACCTTCACCAGCTGCGGAGTGTGCCGCAACTGCCGCAGTGCCCACCCTGCGTACTGCGTTGAATTCCTGTCCCGCAACCTCCTCGGCGGGGAACGCGCGGACGGCAGCTCCACCCTTTCGGAAAACGGCACCGACCTGCACGGGCACTTCTTCGCCCAGTCATCCTTCTCCAACCTGGTCCTGGCGGACGAACGCGGCGTAACCAAGGTGGATCCGGCCGCGGATCTATCCCTGCTGGCACCGCTGGGCTGCGGCATCCAGACCGGCGCCGGAGCCGTGCTGAACGTCCTGAAGCCCGAGCCGGGATCCGTTCTGGCCGTGTTCGGCGCCGGCCCCGTAGGCCTGGCCGCCGTAATGGCCGCCGCCCTGTCCCCGGCCACGCGCATTATCGTTATGGACCTGGTGGATTCCCGGCTGGAACTGGCCCGGGAACTGGGGGCCACCGACGTCGTGAACTCCGGGAACACCGACGCCGTCCAGGCGCTGATGGAACTGACCGGCGGCCAGGGCGTCACCCACGCCTTGGAAACCACCGGCAGCGTCAAGGTGGCGGAAACCGCCGCCTCGGTGCTGGCACCGCTGGGCAAGCTCGGACTGATCGGTGCACCCGCCGCGGGCAGCACCATGAGCCTGGACGTGAACTTCATGCTCAACGGGCGCCAGATCCTGGGAATTACCGAGGGGGATTCCAACCCGCAGCTGTTCCTGCCGGCGCTGGTGGACCTGGTGCAGCAGGGCCGGTTCCCGCTGGAAAAGATGATCACCCGGTACTCGTTCCGGGACATCAATGAGGCGGCCGCGGCAGCCAAGAGCGGAAGCGTCCTGAAACCCGTCCTCCACTTCGAGGACCTGGTCTAGGCTGGGGGCAAGCGAGCTCGAAACGAAGGTGGTCGAAAGTGTTAGTCAGCGTCGGTCAGTTCAGCCCCGCCGGTGAGGTCCGGGAGAACCTGGACACCATGCGCTCCCTGGCCGGCAAGGCCCGCGCCGAGGGGTCCGAGCTGATCATCTTCCCCGAAGAATCCATGTTCAGCATCGGCAAGGTGGAAGGATCGCTGGCCGCCGCCGTCGACGCCTCCTGGACCACTTTCGTCTCCCAGCTGTCCCTGCTTGCCGCCGAGCTCGGGATCGCGGTGATCGCCGGCGGCTACGAGTCCAGCGGTGAGGAACGGCCCTTCAACACCCTGGTCCTCATCGATGCGACCGGACGGATTGTGGACACCTACCGCAAGCTGCACCTCTACGACGCGTTCTCCTACGCCGAATCGACCCGGATCAAACCGGGCGACGGCGGTGTGAAGGTTATGCAGGTAGGTGATCTCCGGGTGGGTGTCATGACCTGCTATGACCTGCGCTTCCCGGAACTGGCCAGGGCGCTCGCCGACTTGGACGCAGATCTGCTGGCTGTGCCGGCGGCCTGGTTCAAGGGCGAGCACAAGATCGACCACTGGGAAACCCTGCTCAAGGCCCGTGCCATCGAGAACACGCTGTGGGTTGCCGCGGCGGGAACATCCAGCCGGCATACCGTGGGCCACTCCGTCATTTTGGACCCCATGGGAGTGCCTCAGGCGGCGCTCGAGGAAGAGCGTGAGGCGGTAGTGACGGCGGACGTCACCCGTCAGCGGATCGACGACGTCCGCCAGTTCCTGCCGGTGTTGAAGAACCGCCGTTTTGCCGGAAATGCGCGGATTGTGGAGGCGCACTAGGCCCGGGAGGCCGGCGCTGAAAAGATTTTCCGCGAGGTGCGTAACCTTTTCCTACCCGTTCCCGATTACTTGTTTGTAACGGCCGCGCCGAGGCTTATCCCCCCAACGAGCATCGGTGCGGCCGTTGCACGCATGCCTACGGCGGCGGACACGGTAGCATTTGGACCACTCCCGCTTCCCAGGAAAGTGAATCCGCCGTGCCTGCACCGCTTACCGAGCAAACGCTCCGTGATGCCCGTGCCCGAAAACCGGCGGCTTTGCGGGAAATCTACGACGACTTCGCGCCCGGCATCCTCGGCTACCTCCGCTCCAAGGGGTGCGACGACCCCGAAGCACTCACGCAGGAAGTCTTCCTGACTCTGTTCTCCAAGCTGGACACGCTTAACGGAGGCCTCCGCGGCGCTCGAACCTTCGCTTTCTCCGTTGCCCACGCCCGCATGGTGGACGACGTTCGACGGCGCGAGCGCGAGCCGGTGATGGCAGTGTTCGATCCGGAGCTGGACCGCCGTGAAACAGAATCCGCCGAGGAAAGCGTGCTCGGCACCGATGCCGGAGCCGCAGCGCTGCTGGAGGGGCTCACGGCGCAGCAAAAGGAAGTCCTGCTGCTGCGTGTGGTGGCTGATCTTTCCATTGATGAATCGGCGAAGATCATGGGACGCAGTGCCGGAGCGGTCAAGCAGCTTCAGCGCCGCGCACTGGGCGTACTCAAGAACCAACTCGAACGGAAGGAGGTACCGGACAATGAACGAGCATCCTGAAGCGCAGGACACGCTTCATGTCCGCGGCCTCCTGGCGGAATCCGGCGTAGCGGAGTCTCCCGACCTGGTTGAGCAGCTGCTCGCGCTGCGCATGCAGTCCCGCGTGCCCGCGCCGGAACCGGACGGAGAGCTGGCTGCCCTGTTTGCCGGGACCCCCGTCCCGCTTCGCCCCCGGCGCGGCCGCGGCCGCGGCGTGATTCTCGGGGCAGCCCTGATCGGGGCCATGGCCGTCGGTGCAGGCGGCGTGGCGGCCAACCCTGACTTCCTGATCCGGGCGGATCCGACTCCCGAGGTCACCTTCACGCCGGAAGCGCCCACGCTGGAACGAGCCGAGCCCGCTGCCCCGGAGGCCGTCACGGATCCGCTGGCCCCTGCTGATGTTCCGGCGCCGGAGCCCGCCCCGGTCGTGGAAGCCGTCCCGGTACCTGCGCCGGTCCCCGAGCCGGAACCGGAACCGGAGCAGGCTATCGTCCCCGCTCCGGGCGTGGAGCCGGGCAACCCTCCCCTTCCCGGCGTTGGGGGCGGCAAAGCAGTTGTTCCGGACCCGCCTCGCGGCGATGACCTGCACGGGAACCCCAATGCCGCCGGCCGGGGACAGGACTCCAAGCGCGCCGGAGCGGATCCCGCCGGTGACCGTGGAGCATCACGCCAGGACTCGGGCCCGGGAAATGGCCGGGGCAAAGGCGCGTCCAACTCCCACGGCCACGGCCAGTCCGGCCGGGGCCGCTAGGAATTCAGTGCCGGCCCGGTCACTGCGCGGTCAGCTGCCGCTTGGCGGAGATCACCCCGGTATTAAAGCCGGCCAGGTTCAAGCCGCCGTGGAAGCGCGCATGCTCGATCTTGATGCAGCGGTCCATCACCACCTTTAATCCGGATTGTTCGGCGTCCCGGGCCACCTGCTCGTGCCAGGATCCCAGTTGCAGCCACAGTGTTTTCGCGCCGGCCGTCCGGGCCTCGGCCAGCACTGCGGGCAGGTCCTCGTGGCGGCGGAACACGTCCACAATGTCCGGCACCTCCGGGAGGTCCGCCAGCGAGGGATACACCGGCCGGCCCAGGATCTCCTTCGCTGCCGGGTTCACGAAATAGACCCGGTACCGCGAGGAGGAGAGGAGATAGGTGGCAACGAAGTAGGACGCCCGGGAGGCCTTGGCAGACGCGCCGACAATGGCGATGGATTCGGCCGAGCGCAGCAACGCCAGCCGTTCCGGTGCCGTTGGTCCAGTCCAGGAACGTTGTGCGGCGGTGTCAGCGGACATGGGCGGCCTCCTCGAGGGCGGGTGCGGCGGTGGAAACTCTCCGGCTGCCTGCGCCCCCGCAGGCCACCGACAATGCCTGGTCCAGGTCCCAGAGAATGTCCTCCAGGTCCTCAAGGCCCACGGAAATCCGGATCAGGTCCTCGGGTACTCCTGCACTGCGAAGCTGCTCCGGCGAGAGCTGTTGGTGCGTGGTGGACCCGGGATGGATCACGAGCGTGCGGGAATCGCCCACGTTCGCCAGATGCGAGGCCAGCTGGAGCGCCTCGATGAACGCCTGCCCCGCGGCACGTCCGCCCCGGACGCCGAAGCTGAATACCGATCCGGGTCCCTTGGGCAGATACTTCCGGGCCCGCTCGTAATGCGGATGTGAGGGCAGTCCTGCGTAACTGACCCAGGACACCCGGGGATCCGCGTCCAGCCATTCAGCCACCGCCTGGGCGTTGCGCAGGTGCTCATCCAGCCGCTGCGCCAGCGTCTCCACTCCCTGCAGGAGGGCAAAAGCCGAGGTGGCGCTGAGGGAGGGTCCGATGTCCCTCAGCTGTTCGGAGCGCAGCTTGGTCAGGAACCCGTATTCGCCGAAATTCCCCCACCAGGAGATGTTTCCGTAGCTGGGTACCGGTTCCGTCATAGCCGGGAATTTACCGTTGCCCCAGTCGAACCGGCCGCTCTCCACCACGACGCCGCCCAGGGTGGTGCCGTGTCCGCCCAGGAACTTGGTGGCGGAATGGATGACGATGTCCGCGCCGTGGGTGAAGGGCTGGACCAGATAGGGGGTGCTGAGGGTGGCGTCGAGGATCAGCGGCACCCCGGCGTCGTGCGCCACCCGGGCCAGTGCCTCGATGTCCGTCACTTCGCCGCTGGGATTGGCCACCACCTCGGCGTAGACGGCCTTGGTGTTTTCCTGCACGGCCGCGGCGTAGTCCGCCGGATCGGTGCCGGCCACAAAGGTGGTGTCAATCCCGAACCGGCGCAGGGTCACGTCCAGCTGGGTGAAGGTGCCGCCGTACAGCTGGGCCGACGCCACGATGTGGTCCCCGGCGGAGCAGAGCGCGGCGAAGGTGATGAATTCCGCGGACATGCCCGACGCCGTCGCCACCGCCCCGATTCCGCCCTCCAGTGATGCGATGCGTTCCTCGAAGGCCGCCACCGTGGGGTTGCCGATCCGTGAGTAGATGCTGCCGTACTTCTGCAGCGAGAACAGATTCGCGGCGTCGTCCGTGTCCTTGAAGACAAACGAGGTCGACTGGTAGATGGGAACGGCGCGCGCGCCGTGCAGGGCATCGGGGGTTCCGCCGGCGTGCAGGGCACGCGTGCGGAAACCGAACTGGTGTTCACTCATATGCTGAGTGCTCCTTCCTGGGGAGTATGGAGGGCTGGAAACGCGGGAACCGTTGAAGAATTGTTGCCGTCAGGCAAACAATGGGGAGCAGGGCGGGTGCCGGTAGGGCGCACGGACCTGCGGCGGACCGAAGCGAGGGTGGCGGGCGATGGACGAGTACGTAATCGTGATTGAAACCGGCTACCGGCGTGCTGCAGCCACCCACACGATCACTTTCACCGGGGCGATGTCCCAGGCCGAGGCCACCCAGCTGCTGCTGGAACTGATGGACGGCGGACACGAGGAACTGCTGGTGGCCCGCCCCGGGACCATGGTCCTGGAAGTCTCGGCCACCGAATTCCTGCGGGTCCAGGAGGAAATGGGCGGTTCCGTGGTGATGGACCGGGTCACGCTGACCAGGAAGCATTAGGCCGTCCCTCCGCGCCGCGCCGCGCAAACGGCCCTGATCGGCTCGATGCACGGCTCGTTCTGGAGGCTGCTGGTGTCGCCGAGCGGTGCGCCCTCAAACAGCTCGGACAGCAGGCGGCGCAGGATCTTTCCGGAGCGCGTCTTGGGCACATCGGGAACCACGACGACGGCGGCGGGCCGGGCGATCGGTCCGATCTCCCGGGCCACGTGTGCCCGCAGCACGTCGCCGGCGCGTGCGGCCTCCGCTGCCCCCGTCAGCACCACGAAGGCAACGACTGCGTGCCCGGTGCGGGGATCGGCAACCGGGCAGACGCCGGCTTCGACCACCCAGGGGTGGGAGACCAGGGCAGATTCGATTTCGATGGTGGAGAGCCGGTGCCCGGAAACATTCAGCACGTCGTCCACCCGCCCCAGGATCCAGGTGTCGCCGTCGTCGTCGGACCGGGCGCCGTCGCCCGCCAGGAACCATCCCTGCCGTGCGTACTGCCGCCAGTAGGACTCCAGATAGCGCTGCGGGTTGCCCCAAACCGTGCGGGCCATGCCGGGTCCCAGCCGGTCCACCACAATGAAGCCCGGGGTATTCGGCGGGACCGGGGCCCCGTCGCCGTCCACTACCCGGGTGCCGATGCCGGGCATGGGGCGAGAGGCGCAGCCGGGTTTGAACGTGCGGTCGGTGGGCCGCGGGGTGAGGATGGCAGCACCCGTTTCGGACTGCCACCAGGTATCCAGCACCGGAACCCCGCCCCGGCCGAACTGCTCCCGGAACCAGCGCCAGGCCTCCGGGTTCACGGCCTCGCCGACGGTGCCGAGCAGGCGGATCGAGGAGAGGTCATAGTGCGGCGGGACGCCGTCGGGAAACCACCCCATCAGGGACCGAACCAGGGTGGGGGCGGTGTAGTAGCTGGTCACCCCGTAGCGTTCGATGATTTCCAGGTGCCGGCCCGGGTGCGGGGTGTCCGGGGTGCCTTCGAAGATCACCTGGGTGGCGCCGTTGGCGAGCGGTCCGTAGATCTCATAGGTGTGCGCCGTGACCCACGCCAGGTCCGCGGTGCACCAGTGCACGTCCGCTGACCGCTGGGCGGGGTCCGGATGGCTGAAGAGGTAGTCGTAGCTCTGTGCGGCCTGGGTCAGGTAGCCGCCGGTGGTGTGGACCAGGCCCTTCGGCCGGCCGGTGGTGCCGGAGGTGTACATGATGAACAGCGGCGTCTCGGCGTCGAACGCGGCGGCTTCATGAACGTCCGACGCCATGTCCACGCTCTCGTGCCACCACACATCGCGGCCGTGCACCCAGCGGACCGGAGATCCGGTCCGGCGGATCACCAGGACGTGCTCAACGGAGTCGGCACCGGCGACGGCGGCATCCGCGTTGTCCTTCACGGGTACGGCGCGGCCGCGTCGGTACTGTCCGTCCGTGGTGACCAGCAGCTTCGCACCGGTGTCCCGGACGCGGAATTTCAGCGCCTCGGCGGAGAACCCGCCGAACACCAGCGAGTGCACTGCCCCGATCCGTGCGCAGGCCAGGGTGATGACAATTGTCTCGACGAGGACCGGCAGGTAGATCACCACCCGGTCCCCGGCTCCTACGCCCAGGGCCTGCAGGGCGTTGGCGGCGCGGCAGACCTGCTGCAGCAGTTCGGCGTAGGTCACGGAGCGGCGGTCTCCGGGTTCGCCCTCGAAGTGCAGGGCAACCCGGCTGCCGTGCCCGGCTGCCACGTGCCGGTCCACGCAGTTCACGGCGGCATTCAGGCGGCCCCCGGCAAACCACTCGATACTCGGAACGGTGTAATCCGCCTCTGCTTCCGGAACTTCCGGGCCGCTGATCCGCTGCGGCCGGTGGAAGGTATGGGCGGTCTGCCAGGGTTCCTCCCACTGCAGGCGGCGGGCCGCGGCCTCCCAGAAGGCAATACGTTCGGTTTCGGTGACGGGCTCCGGAGAGGTTTCCACGGTGGCAAGTGCAGGGGTCAGGCCCATTTCCGGACCGCCTTTCGCTCCGCGATTCCCAGCAGGGCATCGGTGGCTTTGCCGATAACGGCCAGAGTGATGATGGCCAGGAACATGCGGTCGGTCCGGCCGTTGTTCTGCGAGTCCATCAGCAGGAAGCCGAGTCCCATCGAGGACGCAATCAGTTCCGCCGCAACCAGGAACAGCCAGGATTGGGCGAGCGCGAGCCGCAGGCCGGAGAAGACGGCCGGTACCACCGCCGGCAACTGCACGGTGGCCAGCAGCTTCACGCCGCGGAGCCCGAAGGCGCGGGCTGCCTCCACCAGGTTCCGGTCCACGTGGCGCAGTGCCAGCGCAACGGTGGTGAAGACCGGAAAGAACGCGCCGATGGTGATCAGCGTGATCTTGGAATCCTCGCCGATTTTCATCCAGAGGATCAGCAGCGGTACCCACGCCAGGGACGGAACCGCCCGGAGGGCTCCGATGGCCGGGCCCAGCAGGGCATCGGCCAGCCGGGACAGGCCCAGCAGGGCGCCAAGGATCAGTCCCAGGGCGGAACCGATGGCAAAGCCGGTCAGCACCCGCTGGGTGGAGATGGCGATATGGAGGCCCAGTTGGCCGCGCTGCACCAGGTCCGCCGCGGCGTTGTACACGGCGCCGGGGGAGGGAAGCTGCACGGGGCTGAAGACTCCGGTGGTTGAGGTGAGCTGCCAGGCCGCGAGCAGCAGCACCGGGACGAACAGGCCCAGTCCGAGCCGGGGGATCGGTCGGTCCGGCCAGGCGGCCTTAGCAGCTGCTTCCGGCGTTCGAAGGGACGCTTTGCGGGTGCGGGCCGGGGCCGGGGATGTGGCCGGGGTGCTCATGAGGAGGCTCCGAGGGAGTCCGGATCCGCGTTCCGGACATAGGAGTCATCCAGGAGGCTGGCCAGGGCATCGTCGACCTGCTCCTGGCTGGCCACGTCACCGGTCTCCACCAGGGTGGGACCGATCTTCGCCAGGACGCTGCGCTGGGCTTCACCGGGTGCGGGATCCACATCCAGGTTGCTGCGCTCGCCGATCACCGTTTTGGCGACGGCGGGGTCCAGCCCGGCCACGTCGGCCAGGATCTGCGCGGTTTCATCGGGATTTGCTGCTGCCCAGGCACGGGCCTTTTCGTACGCGTTGACCACGGCCTGCGCCTGCTCGGGGTCTTCCGACAGGAAGGACTCGTTCGCTGCGAGGAGCCCGTAGGTATTGAAGTCCAGATTGCGGTAGGCCAGCCGGGAACCGTTCTGCTCGGCTCCGGCCATGATCGGATCCAGTCCGGCCCAGGCATCCACCGACCCGTTCTCCAGTGCAGCGCGGCCGTCGGCATGCTGCAACTGCTCCACGGTGATGTCGGAGAGGGCCAGCCCCGCCTCGTCCAGCGCCTGGACCAGGAAGAAGTAGGGATCGGTGCCCTTGGTTGCGGCCACCGATTTGCCGGCCAGATCGGCTACCGAGCTGATACCTGAATCGGGACCGACCACCAGGGCCGACCATTCGGGCTGGGAGAAGACGTCAATCACCTTGATCGGGGAGCCGTTGGCCCGGTTGAGCAAGGCGGCCGAACCAGCGGTGGAGCCGACGTCGATCGCACCCGAACGCAGGTTCTCATTGGCCTTGTTGGAGCCGGCGGACTGGACCCATTCCACGGTGACCCCGTCATCGGCCAAAGCGTCCTCCAGCCAGCCCTGGTCCTTGATGATCAGGCTCAGCGGGTTATACGTGGCGAAGTCGAGCGTGAGCGTCCCGCCGTCGGCGTCCTCTACGGCGGAGACGCCGGTGGTGTCTTCCCCGGCAACGCATCCGGTGAGGGTGAGCGCGGCGGCAGCTGCGACGGCGGCGAGCATGCGGGACGTCCGGCGGGGAAGGGGGTACAGATGGGACAGGTGGGAACGGCTGTTCATGATGGTTCCTTAAGGGAGGAGGGTGCGCAAAAGCGCAGTAAGGGTTTGCGTGTGGAGAGGGCAGAGGGGTGCCGTGCCCTGACGGGACAGGGCGGTGCCCGTTGCGAAAGGCCAGGAAGGCCTGGGAGGCGCGGGAGGGCTAGTGGCGGTCTACGCCGAGCAGGGCGAGGAGCTCGCCGCGCATTCGGGCCAGCTCCGCCGAGGCGCGGTCCCGAGGCCGGCGGCCGGGGACGGTGACAACCTCGGTGATGGTGGCGCCGGGAGCAGTGTCCTCGGGGCCGAGGACAATGATGCGGTCCGCCAGCTGCAGGGCTTCATCTACGTCATGGGTCACCAGCAGCACGGTGGCAGGCGCCGCCCGGTGCAGGGTGAGCAGCAGGTCCTGCATTTTCAGCCGGGTCAGCGCGTCCAGGGCGCCAAAGGGTTCATCGAGCAGCAAAACGCCGGGCTCCCGGGCGAGGGCACGGGCCAGGGAAGTCCGCTGGGCCATGCCACCGGAAACCGCCCGCGGCCGGTGCTTGGCGAAGGCGGACAGGCCTACCAGGTCCAGGAGCTCGGCAACCTTGGCCTTCCCCCGGCTGGCGCTCGCGGACTTCGGGAGTCCGATCGCAATGTTGGCCTGCAGCGTCTGCCACGGCAGCAGCCGCGGTTCCTGGAAGGCGACGGCGCAGCGGTCATCGATTCCGTTGACGGTACTGCCGTCAATCAGGACACTGCCGGACGTCGGAAGATCAAGGCCGGCGGCTGCACGCAGCAGCGTGGACTTGCCGCAGCCGCTGGGGCCGAGGATGGCCAGCACCTCGCCGGGATGGATGTCGAAGGTAATGTCCCGCAGGACAACGTGTTCATCCGGGCCGGTGCCGAAACTGCGGCTGAGCCCGGCGAATCGAACCGGCAGGGCGGCCCCGGTGGGGGCGGGCTGTCCGGTGCGCGTAGGCGGGGTGGACGTGGAAGGGGGCAATACTGCAGTCATAGGAACGCTCCATCGATCCTGGCAGTAGCACCCTACGGAAAGTGTCCTGAGCCGGGATAACGGCTTCCTGCGACACCAGCCTCGTTATTGCCGCCTCTCAAGGAGGAAATGCGGCAACCAGGGTTGCTGCGGCTTCATCGATCCAGGTCTCTCAGCCGCTCGGGATGGTCAAGGACTACTAAACGCCGTATCCGCGGATCCGACAAGCCCGGTCAGGTACGCCCCGTTCACATAAGGAAATGTTCCACGCCGTCGCCGGTCCTGCCGTCTGCGGCACTTCCGTGCACCTGCAGGCCGCGGGCATTGACCGCGCGCGCCGTCGGCTCCTAATTTTGGAACACGGTGCGTTAAGGCGGGCTCGTCAGCTCTCCTGCATCTTCCTACCCCCAACCAGCAGGAGCCTGCCATGGAATCAGCTTCGGGTGCCTCCGGAATCGTGATGTCCGCCGATGGAACGCCCATTGCGTGGTCCCGGCAAGGCAGCGGCCCACCGTTGGCGATCGTGGGACCCCTGCTGGCGCACCGCAGCAGTCCCGCGACGGTGGTCCTGGCGGACGCCCTCTCGAAAAACCACACGGTCTACACCTATGACCGCCGGGGCATCGGGGAAAGCGGCATGGGCGAGGAATACACCGCGGAATCGGACGTTGACGACCTGCTGGCTGTCCTCCAGGTGGCGGGAGGAACAACCGACCTTTACGGGTTCGATGAAGGGGCGTTCCTGGCCCTAAGGGCCGCGGAGGAATCCACGGTGGTCAGCCGGGTGGTGGCCCTGGAACCCACCCTGTCCCTCGCTGACGGGGAGGACGAACTGATGGTCCTGCAGACCGAGATCGAGGGCCTCGCCGGTGTCCGGATC
The DNA here is from genome assembly GCF_025244845.1 of Arthrobacter sp. zg-Y1171. Lineage (NCBI taxonomy): Bacteria > Bacillati > Actinomycetota > Actinomycetes > Micrococcales > Micrococcaceae > Arthrobacter > Arthrobacter sp. zg-Y1171. Next base: position 185,091 of record NZ_CP104264.1, read on the forward strand.
CCCGTTCTGGTTATGGCCGGCAGCAGCAGCGGCGAGGATACCCAGGACCTGGCGCGGCAGACCGCGGACGCCTTGGACTCCGGGGAGTTCCTGCTGCTGGAATCGGATAGCGGCGGCGTTCCCAACGCGGCCCTGACCGATGCCATCGAGTCTTTCCTGGGCTAGCCAGCTCGGGCGTAAGCTGAAGCCGAATCTTCGGGCTCAGCAAAGGACGGCAGATGTTCCAGTTCAACGGCGACAGCAGCGCACACGTCAACGACCCTGCGGTAATGGAGCGGTTGCTCCGGAACAAACCGGCCCGGTGGGCGATCGTGGGCTTGTCCAATAACCCGCTCCGCCCCGCCGTCGGCGTCTCACGCTTTGTCCAGGACCATCTGGGCATGGAGATCATTCCCGTGAGCCTGAAGGGCGATGACGTGCACGGCAACAAGGGGTACCGCCGGCTCAGCGAAATCCCGGGAAGCATCGACGTGGTGGATTGCTTCGTGAATTCCGCCCGCGTGGGCGACATTGTGGACCAGGCCATCGAAGTGGGCGCCAAGGCGGTTTGGATGCAGCTCGGCGTGGTGGACGAAGCGGCAGCCGCGCGTGCAGCAGCGGCGGGGCTCGACGTCGTGATGGACGCCTGCCCGGTCATCGAAGCACCGCGTTTCGGGCTCTAGAGTTTGGCGAACCGGGCGCGGATGATTCCCATGTACAGCCCGTAGAGCATCAGGCCGATTCCCACTGCTGCCAGCGCCACCACGCCGAAGGGCTGGTCCCGCAGCGTATGCAGCGCACCGTCGAGGCCGGTGGACTCTTCCGGGTCCGCCTGTACGGCGGCCAGGGTGAGCAGCACCCCCAGGATGGCAAGCGACACTCCCTTGGCGATAAAGCCGGCCACGCCGGTGATGTCCACGGCCTTTGACCAGAGCCCGCCGGGGACGCCGGTGAGGTTCCGGCGGAAGCGGCGGGTGGCGCCCTTGAAAATGAAGTAGCCGCCGATCCCCACCACTACCAGTCCGGCGAGGCCCAGAATCCATTGGCCCGCTGGTACCGCCAGCAGGCGGGCGGTCCAGCTGACCGAGGAAGAGCTGCCGCCGTTGCTGCCGCGGCCCAGGGCGAACGAAGCGAAAATGGTTCCGATACCCCCGTAAACGAGCACCTGTCCGGCGTTGCTGGCCCGGTCCTTCCAGAGCTCCTTTTCCTTCAGCTGCTGTCCGGCAAGGAAGATGCGGCTGAGCTGGAACAGCGCCAGGGCGTAGCAGCCGAGGAAGCAGAACCAGAGGAGCACGTACCCGGCGGGCTGTTTGGCCACAGCGGCTACGGCTCCGCTGGTGTCCGCGTTGCCGGATCCTCCGGCGTTGATCTGCAGGGCGATCGCGCCGATGACAATGTGTACGATCCCGCTTGCCACGTAGCCCACCCGGGCGAACCGCTCGAAGGCCGTGGAATCGGCGGCGCGCTCGGCGGCCTGGCTGACGGGGCCGGTACTGCGGTTGTTCTGCTTCAAACCGTTTTGTCCTTCGCTCCGCTGCCGGCATGCCCGCAGCTTTCCTACCTGTTCCTCCCATCCTGCCACCCATGGGGTGCGGCAGTGCCACCGCACGGACGGCGGCGTTAGGCTTTCCACATGGATGCGGGTGAGCTTAAACGATTGTGCCTGTCCCTGCCCGGAGCGTTTGAAGATTTCCCCTTCGGGCCGGAGTCCTCGGTGTTCAAGGTGCGGGCTGCCGGCGGCAAGGCGAAAATGTTTGCCCTGACCGCCCTCGCCGGCGAGCCCCTGATGATCAGCCTGAAGTGCGAACCTGAGCTGGCCCTCCAGCTGCGCGCCGCCCATCCGGAAATCACGGGCGCCTGGCACATGAACAAGACGCACTGGAACCAGGTGGAAGTTGCCTCCGGCCTGCCGCACGGCATGATCCGGGACCTGGTGGAGGACTCCTATGACCTTGTGGTGGCGTCGCTGCCGCGAAAGGACCGGGAATCACTCGAGTGGAAGGGCCTGGCGGGCGGATGAGGGGCAACACCGGCTTCACCTACGCGGAGCAGGGGCTAACCGAGCGGCCTTATCCGGTGCCGATGACGGACCGCTGGCCGGCGGGTTACCGGCTGGTGCTGCGCAAGGAAGAACTGGAGGTGGCCGATCCGCGGGCCGGGTTCCTCCGCCTCACCAACGGGCTGCTGGACTGGGACCTGCATCGCCGGGCGGGGCTGTCGGTGCCCCCCGGCACGCCCCGCGCCGCCCCCGGTGTCGACATGGCGTCGGGGGTCGGGTTCTGGCGGGTGCGCTACTACGCGCCGTGCCGGGTGATCTGGGCAGCGGAAGCGGTGGTCGACGACGACGGCTCGCCGGTCCGCGGGCAGCGCAGCGGTTTTGGCTACGGGACCTTGGCAGGACACCCGGAGCGCGGCGAAGAAGGCTTTTATGCCGAACTGGACGAGCAGGGCCGGTTGTATTTCCGGACCGCCGCCTACAGCCGGCCAGGCAACCGGCTGGTGGGTGCCGCGAACGCCGTCAACGTGAGGGTCCAGCAGTTCTACACCAACCGGTACTTTGCTGCTGCCTACCGGCTGGCTTCCGGGAGCTGATCCCGCCGGAGGGTGAACTTCAGGGTGAGGCCGTTTTCCTCTTCCGGCATAAAGCCCGCGCTCAGGAGCAGGGATTGGGACGCGTCGTTGCCCGGTTCCGTGTAGGCAATAATCGCGTCCACCTCCGGGTGGGTGAGCGCAAACCGCGCCAAGGCCACCAACGCTTCAGTGGCGTAGCCCTGTCCCTGGCGGGAGGGTGCAACGTTGTAGCTGACTTCCACCGTGCCTTCATCCGGCAGGCCGGCGAAGCCGATGGTTCCCACCACCAGCGTGGTGGATATTTCCCGGATCAGGCGGGTGCCGAACGTTGCCGCAGCGGGACCGAGCAATCCGGCCTCGAAGAACTGGCGGGCGGCGTCGTAGTCGGTGGGCTGGGGGAAGTCCTCCGCCCAGTCCGGGTGGCGCGTCTGGATGATGAGGGCGTCCACTTCCGCCACGGTCATCAGGTCCAGCGACAGGCGCTGCGTGGGAATGCCAGCGTCTGCGGCCAGGTTCTCGGGGATTATGCTCACGAGCTAATTTTGCACGTACTTTCGGGTTTTGCTTCATTCGGCGCACCCGGACCCGGAGGGCACTACTTGGTTTGGTGCCCGACAGGTACGAAGAGCATCCGAAACGAGTTCGCCAGGAGGAGTCCGAATAGCCCGGTGGACGTCGTGGGCTGCTGGAGCCTACACGGGCCCGGCCATGAACTGCCGGGCCCGTGCGGCCGCGGGATACTAGCCGAAATGCTTCGGCAGGGTGCCTTCGTGCGCAGCCTTCAGCTCATCGAGGGGCAGAGTGAAGTTGCTCTGGAAGTCCAGGGCACCGATTTCGGTATCCACCACGCCGATCCGGGCATGAGCGAAGCCGCGCGCCGAGCACATGTCCTTGAACCGGACCTCTTCGCTGCGGGCCACCGCGACGACGGCGCGGGCCTGGGACTCGGAGAACAGCAGGGTGAACAGGTCCACTCCGTCGCGTTCGCAGACTTCGCCAAGGCCGATCCGAGCACCGACGCCGAAGCGCAGGGCCATTTCGGACAGGGCGGCGGCGAGGCCGCCTTCGGAGAGGTCATGCGCGGCGTCGATCATTCCGTCGCGGGAGGCATTGACCAGCAGTTCCCCGAGCAGCTTCTCCGCCTGCAGGTCCACCTTCGGCGGCTGCCCGCCCAGGTGGCCGCGCAGGTTCGCGTATTCGGAACCGTCCAGCTCGTCCTGCGTGGTGCCCATCAGGTAAATGGCCTGGCCGTCCTGCCGCCAGCCCGACGGCGTGCGCCGGGCGACGTCGTCGAACACGCCCAGCACGCCCACCACGGGGGTGGGATGGATAGCGACGCCGCCGGTCTGGTTGTAGAGCGAGACGTTGCCGCCGGTGACGGGCACGCCGAGTTCGCGGCAGCCGTCGGCCAGTCCGCGTACGGACTCGGCGAACTGCCACATGACCTCGGGGTCCTCCGGGGAGCCGAAGTTCAGGCAGTCGGTGACCGCCAGGGGCTTTGCGCCGGCGGTGGACACGTTGCGGTAGGACTCGGCCAGGGCCAGCTTCGCGCCCTCGTACGGGTTGAGGTAGGAGTAGCGGCCATTGGCATCGGTGGAAATCGCGACGCCCAGTCCGGTGGTTTCATCCACGCGGACCACACCGGCGTCGTCCGGCATGGCCAGGGCGGTGTTGCCCTGCACATAGCGGTCGTACTGGTTGGTGACCCAGGACTTGTCGCACATGTTCGGTGAGGCCATGAGTTCCAGGATGGCGTCCTTGACCGCGGCGCTGCCGAAGGGCCGTTCCGCGTTGAAGGAGTCGGCTTCGATGCTGTCCTGTGCGGCCGGGCGGGCCATGGGGCGCTGGTACACCGGTCCCTCATGCGCCACCGTGCGCGGATCCACGTCCACAATGGTTTCGCCGTCCCAATCGATGATCAGCCGGCCGGTGCCGGTGACCTCGCCGAGCCAGGAGTACTCCACGTTCCACTTGTCCATGATGGCCTCGAACGCTTCCACGTTCTCCGGCGTCACCACGGCCATCATGCGTTCCTGGGACTCGGACATCAGGATCTCGCCCGGAGTCAGGGTGGGATCGCGCAGCAGCACGTTGGTCAGTTCCACGTGCATGCCGCCGTCGCCGTTGGAGGCGAGTTCCGACGTCGCGCAGGAAATGCCGGCGGCGCCCAGGTCCTGGATGCCCTCCACCACGGAGGACTTGAACAGTTCCAGGCAGCACTCGATGAGCACCTTCTCCGCAAACGGATCGCCCACCTGGACGGCGGGACGCTTGGAGGGCTTGTCCGCGTCGAAGGATTCGGAGGCCAGCACGGACGCGCCGCCGATGCCGTCGCCGCCGGTGCGGGCGCCGAAGAGCACCACCTTGTTGCCGGCGCCGGACGCGTTGGCGAGGCGGATGTCCTCGTGGCGCATTACCCCCACAGCCAGGGCATTGACCAGGGGGTTGCCCTGGTAGACGGAGTCGAAGACCAGTTCCCCGCCGATGTTCGGCAGGCCCAGGGAGTTGCCGTAGCCGCCGATGCCGGAGACGATGCCGTGCACCAGGCGGGCAGTGTCCGGGTGGTCGATGGCACCGAAGCGCAGCGGATCCATCACGGCCACCGGGCGGGCGCCCATGGAGATGATGTCGCGGACAATGCCGCCCACGCCGGTGGCGGCGCCCTGGTAGGGCTCCACGAAGGACGGGTGGTTGTGCGATTCGACCTTGAAGGTCACAGCCCAGCCTTCACCGATGTCCACGACGCCGGCGTTCTCGCCGATGCCCACCAGCAGGTGTTCCTTCATTTTGTCGGTGACCTTGTCACCGAACTGCTTCAAATGCACCTTGGAGGACTTGTAGGAGCAGTGCTCGGACCACATCACCGAGTACATGGCCAGCTCCGCCGCGGTGGGGCGGCGGCCCAGGATCTCCACGACACGGTGGAATTCGTCTTCCTTCAAGCCGAGCTCGGCCCATGGCAGTTCCGTGTCCGGGGTGGCGGCGGCGTGCTCAACGGTGTCGATGCGGAACTTCTTCTGCTCAGCGGCAGCACTGGGGGAAACGGTCATGACTTGCCTCCGGCAACGAGCGAGTTGAGTACAGAGCTGAAGATGCGCAGCCCGTCGGTGCCGTAGCCCAGGCCGACCTCGCCGTAGGCGGAGGAATCCGGGCCGAAGCCGGGTTCGACGGCGTGTTCGGGGTGGGGCATCAGCCCGACGACGTTCCCTGCTGCGTTGGAAATGCCGGCGATGCCGCGGCGGGACCCGTTGGGGTTCCCGCCGTCGTAGCGGAAGACCACCCGGCCTTCGCCTTCCAGCTCGTCCAGCGTCTTCTCATCCGCGACGTACTGTCCGTCCTGGTTTTTCAGCGGAACAACCATGCCGGCGCCGGGTTCGTAGGCGGAGGTCCAGGCGGTGCTGTTGTTTTCCACCCGCAGCAGCTGGTCCGCGCAGGAGAACCTCAGGTGGTTGTTCTTGATCATGGAACCGGGCAGAAGGTGCGCCTCGGTGAGGATCTGGAAGCCGTTGCAGATGCCCAGTACGGGCATGCCGCCGGCGGCGGCGTCCACTACCTTTTCCATGAGCGGTGCGAAGCGGGCAATCGCGCCGGCGCGCAGGTAGTCCCCGTAGGAGAACCCGCCGGGGATGATCACGGCGTCCACTGACTGCAGATTCGCTTCGGCGTGCCAGAGCCCGACGGCGGTGCCGCCGGCGATGGTTACCGCGCGGGCGGCGTCGCGGTCATCCAGGGTGCCGGGGAAGGTGATGACACCCACCCGGACCGCGCGGAGCGCGTCGTTTTCGGGGGCAACGGAAAAGTCGCCGATCAGGGGGGTACTCAAGATCAGGCCTCCGGGATTACTTCAACGCGGGTGACGTCTTCGATCACGGGGTTGGAGAGCAGGGTAGCGGCGGCGGTGCGGGCCTGCTCCAGGATTTCGGGGGTGACGTCTCCGTCTACGGTGAGCTCGAAGCGCTTGCCCTGGCGGACTCCGGCGAAGCCGGTCAGTCCCAGGCGGGGGAGCGCCCCTGCAATGGCTTTGCCCTGCGGATCGAGGATTTCAGGCTTGGGCATTACATCAACAACGATCCGGGGCATCCGGCAGCTCCTCTAAACGAGATGGGTGGCCGCGGACCTTGCCGTCTCACGCTGATTCAGCGCTCCGCGAGCTTGCACTTGCCATTCTAGCCGCGTTACCTGCGTTACGGTGACGACTCCGGGCCCTAGGCCGGGATCTCCAGCTGGAAGCCGCAGACGCAGCGGAGCACGGTGGTTTCCAGCTGTACATCCACCGGTTCCTGCGGCATGGATTCCACAGTGATCGGTTCGAAGATGGAGAGCTGCCGGCTGTCCCGGGGCTGCATGGGTTCGCCGCAGTGCATGTACTCGGCGTCGTCGGACTCGAGGATCCCTCGTGCCCAGAGGTATTGGTCCTTTACTTCTATAGACATTTTCGCGCTTTCAGTCGGTCCGGAACTCCGTTGTCCGGGAGAATACTAAGCATGCTTATTCAATAGTAGGCCATGAGGTGTAGGGTCGGGGGCCATTGTGTGAGCTGGATTACCTCTGGTTAGAGTGGGGCCGTGAGACTCCTGCAAGCAAGCCCGGCCACGGTCCGCCGGCTAATGAACGCGTGGCCGCCCTTTGCCTTTACCGGCATTCGGATCACCCGACTGGACCCTGAATACCTGGGTGTCTCTGTGCGGCTGCGGTCCTACTGGTGGAACAAGAACGTGGCCGGCGTGCATTTCGGCGGCTCCCTGTTCGCGATGACGGACCCGTTCTGGATGATGATGCTGCTCCACCACCTCGGCCGCGACCACGTGGTCTGGGACCGTGCCGCGGAGATTGAGTTCCTGAAGCCGGGAAAGGGCGAGCTGACCGTCCGCTTCACCCTGGACCGGGCCGACGTCGGGCGGCTGCGCAAGCTCGCGGCCGGCGGCGACAAGGTACTTGAGTGGTTCTCGGTGGATGTTACCGACGGTTCAGGCGACGTTGTGGCACGGGTCCGCAAGCAGGTCTACGTGCGGCTCAAGCGCGACCGGGCAGTGTCTACGGAAGGAAACGGCAATGAATAACGGAGCGAACCCCCTGATCCCGACGGGCTGGGAGTTCCTGGTCACCGGAATTTCCGCGGCCCTGATCATCCTGCTGGTGGTCGCCGTCGTCCGCCTGGCCCGCTCGAGCGCAGTCACTGCCGGGGAGCGGCTCGGACTGCTTCTCTTCTGCCTGATATTCCCCGTGCTGGGACCCATTTGCACGTTGGTGATCCTGGCCCGCCGGGAAAGCGTGCGCCGGTAACTAGAGGGAGCCGTCCGCGGGGCCCAGCAGGGCGGTAAGCCGTTCCCAGCGTGAAATCTGGCACCCGTCAGTCAGCGAGAAGGTTGTGTCCACGGCCTCGCCGCGAACCATGCCGGTGACGTGTGCGCGCTGCATTCCGCGGATCTCCTGGGTGCACATCAAGCCCGCAGCCGGCTCCGCGAGGGCGGCTGCCCCCTGTTCCGCGAGCACGGCACAGGCACCGGCAGGATCCGGTACGGTCGAGCCTTCCCGGGGCGCGGCGCCGTCGCACTGCAGCGTCCACGTGCTGCTCGGCGTCGTTCCGTCCGCACTGAACTCGACGGTCAGCGAGACCGGTGCCTCCGCCGCGGTCCCGCCGGTCCCGGGAGCGGGGGTAGGGGAGCCGGTCGGTGTGGGCGAACCGACAGGCGAGGCCGGCGCCGTCGTTGACTCACTGGGGGAGCCCGTGGATTCCCCGGAATCCGGAGAACGGCCGGAATCGGCGCCGCAGGCTGCCAACAGGACGGCGGAGCACAGCAGCATGGGGACTACTGCTATTCCTCGAATGTTGCGCACTGTTCGGCCTCCATTGGTAGCGGAGCCACCAGCCTAGCCAACGCTGTCAAGCAGGGTCGGTCGTATCCGCAGCAGCGTCTGCCTGCGCCGCGAAGTAGGCATCCTGGCTTGGGAAGTAATCTTCGAAGTCCGGCGCCGGGCCGCCGCTGCGGGCGGCCAGCAGCCGGTCCAGATAGTATTCCCAGCCCGGCCCGATGCTTGAAGCGGCCTGCGGGTCCTCCAGATGGTGGATGAAATCCAGTGCGGTGCCGGCCGGATCATCCCGGAGCCGGATCTCCAGGTCCCAGCCGCCGTATTCATCCTCCACCAGCAGGCGCAGCAGTTCCGGAGAGACGCACTCCGCTATCCGGACCCGGCTCCAGGGCAGGCCCTCTTCGAAGAGCAGCTGCAGGTCAACGGTGCCGCCCCTGCCCGGGGTTCCTTCCCAGCGGCCGAACCACTGGGCCGTCAGCTCGGGGTCGGTAAAGCTGGGCCACACGGCCGCAGCCGGTTCGGGAAAACTGCGGTGGAGAATCAGGTCGTAGGACTCGGGTCCGGTGCGGATAACCCGGCCGGTCGGTTCTGGCTGCATAGCTGTCCTCCAAAGGGTTCCAGCAGGCTCAGGATGCGCGCCCGCAACTGCTGCGATTCCTCGGCGAAGCCGCGTTGTGCGGCTGCGTACTGCGCCCGGCCGGCCGGAGTTTCCACCGCAATCGGGGTGTAACCCCAATCGGCCAGGTCGTAAGGGGAGGCGCACATGTCCATTTCCCGGATGCGCCAGGACAGCTCGAAGGCGTCCATAACCACCTCACTGGGGAGCAGCGGCACCAGTTTGTAGGCCCATTTGTACAGGTCCATGTTGGCGTGCAGGCAGCCGGGCTGTTCCAGGTCGCGCTGGTTCTCGCGGGTGGGTTTGAGCTCGTTCAGGGGCACTGCTTCCGGGGTGTAGAACCGGAAGGCATCGAAGTGGGTGCAGCGGATCTTGCTGCGTTCCACCAGTTCGTCCGTCCCGGCGGCACCGAGCCGCAGCTGCAGGTAATCGTGCCGGATGCCGTTGTCCTCCGACTTGTAGGCCATGGCCCACTCGTGCATACCGAAGCATCCGAGCACCGGCTTCCGGGCGGCCGTGCGGGAAAGCAGCATGGTGGTGAACCCCAGGGCGTCTCCGCGCACCGCGGCGAACCCATCGGCGTCCACAATGACGGCGGGTGTTCCGGCGTCGATCCCCGCGGCGTCCCGTTCCGCTTCCGTCAGTGTCCGGTAGAACTTCCACCCGGTGCGCTCGAGTGCGGACGGACCGGTGAGGACGCCGCCGGCGCCCGGGTGCCAGCGCAGCAGCTGGCCGGGTTTCTGCGAGTAGTAGGTGAAGAGGAAGTCCTCCACCGGGTGCTTCCGCCCGGCCGAGCGCCGTGCCAGGAATCCTTCGGTGAAGGGCCGGACGCGTTCTTCGTGCGCGGACTGCCGCGGCAGCCATTGGTCCTCGCTGAGGACGGTGGGGTGGGCGGGAGCAATCACCGTTCCATTATCCTGCCTCGCGGTACGCCCGTCATCCGCTGGTTCAGGCAGGGCTTGGTTGACGGAAAATACCAACCTGATCGTTAGTACGATAGGAGCGTAATGCCCGTCGGAAAGGTGCAGCATGGTTGAGAAGGAAAGCTTTGTAACCCGGTTCATGCGGACCACGGGCAAGGTGCGGCTGATCTTCGGACCCGCGCAGCAGGGGTCGCTGGACCATCCGATGACGGAGGAAAACCAGGCGCTGCTCAAGGAGCAGCAGGCCCAGGAAAAGGCGATGTGGGAAACCGTCACCCGGCCGGACGGAAGCAGCTACATCGTCTCGCGGAAGCCCGAATAAGCTCCGAACGTGCTCCGGATACGCCAGAGGCCGGCACCGCGTGGGTGCCGGCCTCTTTGCTGCCCGATGTCAGGCCATCGCTGTCCTAGCGTCCGGTGCCGCCGTACACCGTGGCCTCACTGTCGCCGTCGAGCCCGAAGGCCGCGTGCACCGCGCGTACGGCGGTGTCCAGCAGTTTGGCGCTGGTGACCACGGAGATGCGGATCTCGGAGGTGGAGATCATGTCGATGTTCACCCCGGCGGTGTGCAGCGCTTCGAAGAAGCGGTGCGAGACGCCCGGGTTGGACCGCATGCCTGCGCCGATCAGGGAGAGCTTGCCGATCTGCTCGTTGTAGTGGATGGTGTCGAAACCGACCTCGGCCTTGGCGGCGTTGAGCGCGTCGATGGCTTCCTTGCCGTCGATGATGGGCAGCGTGAAGGAGATGTCCGTCCGGCCCGAACCCTGGGTGGAAACGTTCTGCACGATCATGTCGATGTTGGAGTTGGCGCCCGCCACGATGCCGAAGATTTCCGCGGCCTTGCCGGGGATGTCCGGAACACCCACCACCGTGACCTTGGCTTCGGAACGGTCATGGGCAACGCCGGAGATGATGGGCTGTTCCAAGGGTTCTCCCTCTTGAATCTTGATCTTGTCATCGGGGCTGGGCAGAACCCAGGTTCCCTCGTGTGAGCTGAAGGATGAGCGGACGTGCAGGGGAACGCCGAAGCGCCGGGCGTATTCCACGCAGCGCAGGTGCAGGATCTTGGCACCGGAAGCGGCCAACTCCAGCATTTCCTCGCTGGAAATCTTCTCGATCTTCTGGGCGCTCGAAACCACCCGCGGATCGGCGGTGTACACGCCGTCGACGTCGGTGTAGATCTCGCAGACATCGGCTTCCAGAGCTGCGGCCAGGGCCACCGCCGTGGTGTCCGAACCGCCGCGGCCCAGTGTGGTGATGTCGTGGCTGTCCTGGCTGACGCCCTGGAAGCCGGCCACGATGGCGATATCGCCCCGCTCGATGGCGGTCTTGATGCGGTGCGGGGACACGTCAATGATCCGGGCCTTGCCGTGGATCGCATCGGTGATCATGCCCGCCTGGCTGCCGGTGAAGGACTGCGCAGAGCCGCCGAGCTGGTTAATGGCCATAGCCAGCAGCGCCATCGAGATACGTTCCCCGGCGCTGAGCAGCATGTCCATTTCCCGGGCATTGCCCTGGGTGGTGATCTGGCCGGCCAGGTCCAGCAGCTCATCGGTGCTGTCGCCCATGGCGGAGACGACAACCACCACTTCGTTTCCGGCGGCATGGGTATCCACCACGCGTTTCGCCACGCGCTTGATGCCGTCGGCGTCCGCTACGGAGGAACCGCCGAATTTCTGCACTATCAGGCTCATGCGTACACTTTCTCAAGTTTCATTGTGGTTGCTGGTGCCCGGCATCTTCGGCGCGGCTTCGAACTGTTCTCCCCGGAAAGCGGGCGGTACTACCCACAACGTCCGTCCAGAAAGTCTATCGCCGCCGTCGGGAAGTCCCGAAATACACGTGCGTAACCTGCGGCCCACCGGCGAGTCCGGGCGCAGTGCACGACGCCCGGCCCCTAGGGTGGGCGCCATGGGGAAGAGAGTCGTCACAGGCACCGGCGTGGTCGCCGAAGGGATTCAGCGCAGCTTCGGAAATGTCGCAGCGATCCGCAACATGGACTTCACCGCGCCCGCCGGCGAGGTCACGGCATTGATCGGTCCGAACGGCTCCGGGAAGACCACCCTGCTGCTGATCCTGGCATCCCTGCTGGCCCCCGACGCCGGATCGGTGCGGATCAACGGCTTCGACCCGTTGGTGGACCCGCGCCGGGTGCGCGCGGGGATCGGCTGGATGCCGGACACCCTGGGCACCTGGGGATCCCTGACCGCGCGGGAAATCCTGGTGACGGTGGGCGGCCTCTACGGAATGGAGCGCTCGTTGGCCGGACAGCGGGCGGCCGAGCTGTTGGAAACCGTTCATCTCACCGACTTCGCGGACAAACCGGCACGCGTGTTTTCCCGCGGCCAGCAGCAGCGGCTGAGCCTGGCCCGCGCGCTGATCCATGACCCGTCGGTCCTGCTGCTGGATGAACCGGCGTCGGGGCTCGATCCGGGATCCCGGGTGGACCTGCGGGTGCTGCTGCGCCGGCTCGCTGCCGAAGGCAAAACCGTGGTGGTGTCTTCGCACGTGCTCTCGGAACTGGACGAAATGGTGGATCGGGCGGTCTTCGTGGCCCGCGGCCAGACGGTGAAAACCCAATCACTGGCCGACGCTGATGCGCAGGAACGCTGGTACGCCATCCGCTCCCTGAACACCGGTTCCCTGCTGCGGCAGGTGGACGAGCGCGGCATCCCTTATCGCCAGCAGGGCGGCGCCGCCCGGCCGGAGGTCCAGGTCCGGTTGGCGGGGGACGCCGCCGCGGCCGAGCTGCTGCGGTCCCTGGTGCTGGCCGACGTCGCCGTTACGGCCTTTGCGCCGGCCGGCGGTGCCCTGGAGGAGACCTACATGAGTTTGGATGCTGATCGCGGATGAGTACGCAGACCCTTACCCCTGATGCCCCGGCGCTCGGCTATTGGCGCGGGGTGCGTTCCGTCTTCGCACTGGAGATGAAGCAGCGGCTGCGCTCCCGCAGCTGGTATGTGCTGCTGGTTGTCTGGTTTGTGGTGATCGGGCTGGTGGCCACCCTGACGGCGCTGAGTTCCTCCGCCACCTCGGGGCCGCAGGGCCCGGTGCTTTACGAGCTGATGGTTGGCTTCATCCTGCTCTTTGGACTGCTGCTGGCACCGGCGCTTTCAGCCAATGCCGTCAACGGCGACCGTGCCGCCGGAACGCTGGCCATCCTGCAGGTCACCCTCCTGCACCCCGGCCAGATCCTCGCCGGGAAGTGGCTGGCGTCCTGGCTGGCGTCCATGGGGTTCCTCGTGGCCAGCATTCCCTTCCTGCTGTGGGCCCTGGCCCTGGGCGGTGTCCAGCCGCTCTCCGCCGTGGTGGCGGTCGTTATGCTGGCCGTGGAGCTGGGGATCGTCTGCGCGGTGGGGGTGGGCGTTTCCGCCCTGGCCGCCCGTCCGCTGTTCTCCATTGTGGTCACCTACATGCTGGTGGCCCTGCTGGGGCTGGGCACCCTGATCGCGTTCGGGTTGAGCGGCTTCCTGACCGAGGAGACCGTTAAGGTCAGCAGTTCCGCCTCCTATTCCTACGGTGGAAACGGCGCCGAGGAATACACCTGTTCGGGTCCGCTAATGGACGTGTCCGTGGCACACACGGAGCGAATCGCGTGGATCCTTGCGGTCAACCCCTTCGTCGTGGTGGCCGATTCGATTCCCGTCACGTCGGAGCGGGACGAAAACGGCTACACCGCCAGCGGAGTGATGGAGGGGATCAGCACAGTGGTGCGCCTGGCCCAGGCCGGACCGGACTTCAGCACGCCGTGCATCAACGGCGAAGTCCGGGAGGGCGGCCAACCCGACGTGCCGCCGATCTGGCCGCTGGGGCTCACGCTCCAGGCCGCGCTGGCTGCGGCGCTGGTTTTCCTGGGCCGGCGCAAGCTGCGGACACCGGTCCGCAAGCTCGCTGCCGGGACACGGATCGCCTAGTGGCCCATGGAAGCGTCCTGGCTTAGGACATGCTCCGACGGCCCTCAAAGGCGCGGCCGAGGGTGATTTCATCCGCGTATTCCAGGTCTCCGCCCACGGGCAGCCCGGAGGCCAGGCGCGTGACCTTGATGCCCAGGGTCTTGAGCATCCGCACCAGATAAGTAGCCGTGGCTTCGCCCTCGAGGTTCGGGTCGGTGGCGATGATGATTTCGGCGATCTGCTCATCCGACAGCCGGCTGAGCAGCTCCCGGATGCGCAGCTGGTCCGGACCGATGCCGGCAATCGGATTGATGGCGCCGCCCAGCACGTGGTAGCGGCCGCGGAAGGACCGCGTACGCTCCACCGCAATCACGTCCTTGGACTCTTCGACCACGCAGATCATGGTCGGATCCCGCCGCGGGTCCCTGCAGATGGTGCAGGTTTCCTGCTCCGTGACGTTGCCGCAGACACTGCAGAACTTCACCCGGTCCTTGACCGTGACAATGGCCGTGGCCAGCTTCTTCATGTCATCGGGATCGGACTCGAGGATGTGGAACGCGATGCGCTGGGCGGACTTGGGCCCGACGCCGGGAAGACGGCCTAGTTCATCGATGAGTTCCTGAACGGCACCTTCGTACACGTAACCTTCTCTGCTGGGTTGAACTGCGTTTATAGCTGGCTGTTACCGGGGTATTCCGCATGCTGCGGGCCCCGGAGCGGGCGTCTTACGGGGGACCAGCGCTGGTCAGCGGCCGTCCAGGCTGCGTTCCTCGATCAGCCGCCCGCCCAGAATCCGTTCGATCGCCTTACGCCCCACCAGACCGGAATCCTCAAGCGTGATGTCATCCGCGCTGGGAACATCTTCGACGTAGGTCGAGTCTACTGGGCGGCTCCCCCGGACGGGGGCTCCGCCGCCGCGCTGGGCAGCTTCATTGAGGAGCTTCTGATAACGGCTCAGCGGCTGGTTGGGAGCACCGCCGGAAGGGGCGGCGGGGGACGTCGTCGTCGGCGGAACGGATGTCCGGACGCCTGGTGCTGCTGCACCCCGGTCCTGGCCCGGCGCCGTCGTGGTTCCGGGCCGGGCGGTCAAGCCGGCGGGGGCGGCCGACGCCGGTGCCGACGCGGGTGCCGCAGCCGGTGCCGCAGCCCGCGGGGCGCCCGCGGGTACGGCTGATGACGGGGAGGTCTGACCGCCGCCGGCCCGGCTGTCCGCCGCGGAGTTTCCGCCGGCCGGTCGGGTGGTGGACCCGGTGCCGGCCCAGTCAGTACTCGCCCATTCGGAGTCCGAGAGGTGTCCGCCGGAGTACACATCCACGGGCGCTTCGGCGGTTTCCCAGGCGTTGCTTTCGGGTGCGTCGTTGAACGGATCGCTGGGCTCGTCCGGCCAGGGCTCATCGGAAGGACGGTTTCCGGCTGAGCGCCCTGCAGCTCGTGCGCCGGCGGGGGTGCCAGCGCTGCCGTTCCGGCCGGAGGTTCCGCGGGCGGCCCGGCCCGGACCGGTGGACGGAGTTCCGCCGCCGTTGGAACTGCCGGCGCGGCGCCGGAGGGCAGCCGTAGCCGCGTTGACCGGCGCGCCTGGTGCCGCCGGTTCGGGTGCGGCCACCGGTGCTGCAACGGCCTGATCCTGCTGCGTCGGAACTGCCCGGTTCGCTGGCGTTGCTGGCTCCGGCGTGGAAGCCGCTGCCGCAGGCGCCGCTGCCTTCGGGGCCGATTCCGGGCCCGGAGCCGACGCTGCGCGCGAGTCCGGGGCAGCAGCCCCGGTCACCTTGGCGGTTTCGCTGGAAGGAGCGACGGCAGCCGTGGTGCTTCGACCATCCTGCACCGACGGAGCTTGGGCTGCAGGCGCCTGCGCCTGTCGTGCCTGAGCCGGTTGTGCCTGAACTACCGGTGCCTTGGCGGCCGGTGCGGATGCCGGCGCTTGCCGGCTATCGGCTTTTGGGCCCGACTCACCCGCTGACGCCGAGCTGTCATGGATCGGATTGATCTGGCAGTCCAGCGCCAGGACCTGATGGATCGCCTTGCGCAGGTTCTCCAAATGGTCGGGGCGGTTGAAGTTGGTGGCCGCGCCGGGGTTGGTGAAGGCAAGTTCAAGTACCTTGCCGTCAAAGGCGCGCGGGCTGGAGTTTTTGCTGACGTTCAGCCAGGTGGCACGGCGGATGCTGGTCAGGGCATCCATGATTTCCGGCCAGGCACGGCGGATCATCTCGATCTGCCCGCTTCCGCCGGCTGGTGCCGAAGGGGAACCGCCGGCCGGAGCCTGCCGCTGCTGAGGCTGGACCTGCTGGGCCGGTGCCTGCTGCGCCGGCTGCGACTGCGCGGGCTGGGACACCGGCTGCGACTGGGCGGGCTGCGACTGCGCTGGCTGCGACGGTCCGCCAGCGGCAGGGCGGGAACCGTTGGATCCCGCTGCGGGCGCGGCGCTTGAAGCGGCAGGGGCATCCGCCGGGGAAGGCGCCTGCGCCGGGGTGGACCACGTGCCGCCCCAGTCCAGGGAACTTCCGGCGGGCTTGCTGTCCTGGCTGGAGGCTGCCGGTGCGGCAGGGGTTGCTGCTGCATCCGGGGCGGGCGTTGCCGCAAAGTCGGTTCCCCGGGGAGATGCCGGAGCTTCGTCCACCGCAGGAGCTGAAGCAGCTGCCTGCGAAGCCGTGGGTGCGGCCGCGGGAATGGTGTTCACCGGAGACGCTGCAGCTGCAGCGCGGCCCATGGCCTCGGTGGGATCACCTGCATAACTGAGCCGGCGCTCCAAGCGGTCCACCCGTGCGGCCGTCCCGCGTTCGGCCTGGTCTGCGGCCGGAAGCAGAATACGGGCGCAGAGCAGTTCGAGGTGCAGCCGCGGCGACGTGGCACCGGTCATCTCGGTCAAGGCAGTGTTGGTGATGTCTGCGGCGCGGGATAGTTCACTGCTGCCCAGCTGGGTGGCCTGGGTCTGCATCCGGTTGATCTGGTCTTCCGGCATGCCGCGGAGCACGGTGGATGCGCTGTCCGGCATGGCGTTGACGATGATCAGGTCCCGGAAGCGTTCCAGCAGGTCTTCCACAAACCGGCGGGGATCCTGGCCGGTCTGGATGACACGGTCCACGGCGCGGAATACGGTAGCTGCGTCTGCGGCGGCAACTGCGTCGACGACGTCGTCGAGCAGCGACACCGGGGTGTAACCCAGCAGCGAAACGGCCAATTCGTAGTCCAGGCCGTCGGGGCCGGCGCCGGCCATGAGCTGGTCAAGGACGGAAAGGGTGTCGCGCACGGACCCGCCGCCGGCGCGGATCACCAGGGAAAGGACGCCCGGGGCGACCGCTACGTTCTCCTGCGCGCAGAGCTTTTCAAGGTAAGCCAGCAGCGGCTCCGGCGGAACGAGGCGGAAGGGGTAGTGGTGCGTGCGGGACCGGATGGTGCCAATGACCTTGTCCGGCTCCGTGGTGGCGAAGATGAACTTGATGTGTTCCGGCGGCTCTTCCACGATCTTCAGCAGGGCGTTGAAGCCGGCGGACGTGACCATGTGGGCCTCGTCGATGATGAAGATCTTGTAGCGGTCCCGGACCGGGGCGAAGGTGGCGCGCTCCCGGAGGTCGCGGGCGTCGTCGACGCCGCCGTGGCTGGCCGCGTCAATCTCGATGACATCGAGGCTGCCGGACCCGTCGCGGGCCAGTTCAACGCAGCTGTCGCACTTGCCGCAGGGGACCGGGGTGGGGCCCTCGGCGCAGTTCAGGCAGCGGGCAAGGATGCGCGCAGAGGTGGTTTTGCCGCAGCCGCGCGGGCCGGAGAAGAGGTACGCGTGGTTAACGCGGTTCTTTTGCAGGGCCGCCATCAGCGGCTCCGTGACGTGCTCCTGGCCGATCACGTCTGCGAAACTCTCGGGACGGTAGCGGCGGTAAAGGGCTGTACTCACAGATAGAAGCCTATCGGTTGGCACTGACGGTTTTTCCTCCGGCGGCAGGCACGGTGGAAACTCCACTTCCTCAAAAAAATTAAAGACCCCCCATGCACCTGCCAGAGCCCGCTTACCCTTGCTACCTTCCGGTCCTGGGGGAGTTCACAGGATGACACCACATGAGGGGCCGGGAACCAGTCTACCCGAAAATTCCGGGCCTCGACTCGCAGCGGATCCGGGGTGTATCTCCGGGGTATAGAGCCATACTGCGGGTACGGAGCCATACTGGAAAACCCGCCGGATCAGGAGTGTGCCCATGCAGCGTTCCCCAGCTATGCAGGTAGAGACAGCCCGGACAGCAGCCCCTGCGCTTCCCGTGCTGCCGGACCTGCCGAGCGAACCCGCATCGAGTCCCGACTTTCCCGCCCTATATAGGGCCGGCGATGTTCCCGGGGCGCCGCATTGAGTCTCGCCCTATATACGGTTCCCGACGCCGCCGGGCTGGGCGCGCTTGGTGCCTCCTTTATAGAGGTGCTGGTTCGGGACCGGCCGGATGCCGTACTTGGGCTCGCCACGGGGTCCTCGCCCCTGCCGGTGTACCGGGCGCTGGCGGAGCATGAACTGGACCTGTCCCGGGTACGGGCGTTTGCCCTGGATGAGTATGTTGGACTGCCGGCCGACAGTGAACAGTCCTATGCCGCCGTTATAGACAGGGAGGTCACACGCCCCCTCGGATTGGATCCGCGCTGTGTGTCCGTTCCGGACGGCAGTGCGGAGGACCCCGCCGAAGCGGCCGAAGCCTTCGAACGCCGGCTGGAAAGTGCCGGGGGAGTGGACCTTCAGCTGCTGGGGATCGGGCATAACGGCCATTTGGCCTTCAACGAGCCCGGCTCATCCTTGGATTCGCGTACCCGGGTGCAGCGCTTGTCCGAAACCACGCGGAGGGCCAACGCCCGGTTCTTCCCTTCCACGGGGGAGGTTCCGCAGTTCTGCATTACCCAGGGGCTGGGGACCATCCGCCGTGCCAGGCACCTGCTGCTGTTGGTCCGCGGCGGGGATAAGGCAGGAATCCTGGCTCGGGCACTGACCGGACCGGTGGGTGTTGATTGCCCGGCCTCCATCCTCCAGTTGCATCCGCGGGTCACTGTCATCACGGATGAGGCAGCGGCCTCCGGGCTGGCGGGCCTGGAAGAAGCCCTGCTTCCGCCCGGATAGGGTGGGGCCTGCCGTGGGAACCCGTGCCGGGCGGCCGTCTGATGCCTGCGGGAAGGCGCCGGAAACGACGCCGGAATCGGGCGGGAAATGCGTGTCCGGAGTCACCCCGAATCCGATTTGCAGCTGGGGGCAAACGTGTGTAAAGTTTTCTAAGTCGCCGCGGCCGGGACGCTGGAAAAGCGCCCGAGCATGGCGGCCAAACCCCAACAAAAAACAGAGTCCAACCAGTGCGCGCCCTTCGCGGGGCCGGTGGAAAAGACTCCGGTTGATGCTGGGTCCGGAACGGCGGAAAACGCCTTTCACGGGTTCCCGACAAGGGAAACCGTGAATTGCAAATAACGCCGGAATGGAATAAGATATAAAACATTGCAGCGAAGAAGAAAAGGAAAACAATTGTTTTCCCGAGTATTTTCGGATTGCGTCTGTTGTTTGAGAACTCAATAGTGTGCCAAGTTTATTGATACCAATTTATTTTGATTGGTTGAACAGGCCGTTCCGCCCACCCCGTGGGTATGGGACGGTTTTTTTAGCCGGTTTCGAATTTAGTGCAGTGCCTGCAGCCAATTTTCCTTGGCTCGGGTGCTGTGTCTGTAACACATTTACGGAGAGTTTGATCCTGGCTCAGGATGAACGCTGGCGGCGTGCTTAACACATGCAAGTCGAACGATGACTTCTGTGCTTGCACAGAATGATTAGTGGCGAACGGGTGAGTAACACGTGAGTAACCTGCCCCTGACTTCGGGATAAGCCTGGGAAACCGGGTCTAATACCGGATACAACGGACCACCGCATGGCGGTCCGTGGAAAGCTTTATGCGGTTTTGGATGGACTCGCGGCCTATCAGCTTGTTGGTTGGGGTAATGGCCCACCAAGGCGACGACGGGTAGCCGGCCTGAGAGGGTGACCGGCCACACTGGGACTGAGACACGGCCCAGACTCCTACGGGAGGCAGCAGTGGGGAATATTGCACAATGGGCGGAAGCCTGATGCAGCGACGCCGCGTGAGGGACGAATGCCTTCGGGTTGTAAACCTCTTTCAGCAGGGAAGAAGCGAAAGTGACGGTACCTGCAGAAGAAGCGCCGGCTAACTACGTGCCAGCAGCCGCGGTAATACGTAGGGCGCAAGCGTTATCCGGAATTATTGGGCGTAAAGAGCTCGTAGGCGGTTTGTCGCGTCTGCTGTGAAAGCCCGGGGCTCAACCCCGGGTCTGCAGTGGGTACGGGCAGACTAGAGTGATGTAGGGGAGACTGGAATTCCTGGTGTAGCGGTGAAATGCGCAGATATCAGGAGGAACACCGATGGCGAAGGCAGGTCTCTGGGCATTAACTGACGCTGAGGAGCGAAAGCATGGGGAGCGAACAGGATTAGATACCCTGGTAGTCCATGCCGTAAACGTTGGGCACTAGGTGTGGGGGACATTCCACGTTTTCCGCGCCGTAGCTAACGCATTAAGTGCCCCGCCTGGGGAGTACGGCCGCAAGGCTAAAACTCAAAGGAATTGACGGGGGCCCGCACAAGCGGCGGAGCATGCGGATTAATTCGATGCAACGCGAAGAACCTTACCAAGGCTTGACATGAACCGGAAAGGCCTGGAAACAGGTCCCCCACTTGTGGCCGGTTTACAGGTGGTGCATGGTTGTCGTCAGCTCGTGTCGTGAGATGTTGGGTTAAGTCCCGCAACGAGCGCAACCCTCGTTCTATGTTGCCAGCGCGTTATGGCGGGGACTCATAGGAGACTGCCGGGGTCAACTCGGAGGAAGGTGGGGACGACGTCAAATCATCATGCCCCTTATGTCTTGGGCTTCACGCATGCTACAATGGCCGGTACAAAGGGTTGCGATACTGTGAGGTGGAGCTAATCCCAAAAAGCCGGTCTCAGTTCGGATTGAGGTCTGCAACTCGACCTCATGAAGTTGGAGTCGCTAGTAATCGCAGATCAGCAACGCTGCGGTGAATACGTTCCCGGGCCTTGTACACACCGCCCGTCAAGTCACGAAAGTTGGTAACACCCGAAGCCGGTGGCCTAACCCCTTGTGGGAGGGAGCCGTCGAAGGTGGGACCGGCGATTGGGACTAAGTCGTAACAAGGTAGCCGTACCGGAAGGTGCGGCTGGATCACCTCCTTTCTAAGGAGCACCTCGAAGACCATGTCCTTCCACAGTGTTGGATGTGTGCTTTGCAGGAGATGCCCATATCGGAGACATATGTTCTCCGGTGGGTGCTCAAGGGTGGAATATCAATGGATAGGCGCCGGCATGCCGGCCGTAATGGATCAGTACGTTCCTTCCCTTGGGGAGGTTCCTGGAACATCCGCTGCGGCCCTGGTAAGTCCGGTTAGTCGTTTGGCACACTGTTGGGTCCTGAAGCAACAGGCACCCGTGTTCTTCTCCCTTCGGGGGTGGTTCTGCGGGTTGACTGGTTTGTTTCTGTTTGTTCCTGCGCAGGCCGGAACCGTGTCGCTGACAGCCCTTTGCGGGGTGGTCGGGTGCGGGGATGGGTGTGACGGGGTTGTTGTTTGAGAACTACATAGTGGACGCGAGCATCTTAAAATATTAAGTGCAATTTCAGAAAAACCTGGTAGATCCGGGTGCCTCTCAAGGGTGCCTGGTGAGACCGTGGTTTTCTCGATAGCGATAATAAATTGATCTTTGTGGTCAAGTTTTTAAGGGCACACGGTGGATGCCTTGGCATCAGGAGCCGAAGAAGGACGTAGGAATCTGCGATAAGCCTGGGGGAGTTGATAACCGAACTTTGATCCCAGGATGTCCGAATGGGGAAACCCCGCCCGGCGCGCGAGTGACCGGGTGACCCGCATCTGAACACATAGGGTGCGTGGAGGGAACGTGGGGAAGTGAAACATCTCAGTACCCACAGGAAGAGAAAACAACAGTGATTCCGTTAGTAGTGGCGAGCGAACGCGGAAGAGGCTAAACCAGTGGTGTGTGATAGCCGGCGGGCGTTGCATCACTGGGGTTGCGGGACTTTCCGTACCGATTCTGCCGGATCGGTGAAGTGAGTGCAGATGTATAGGTGAACCGGTTTGAAAGCCGGGCCGTAGAGGGTGTTAGCCCCGTAACCGGAATGCATGCTGCCGCTTGGAGAGGATCCCAAGTAGCACGGGGCCCGAGAAATCCCGTGCGAATCTGCCAGGACCACCTGGTAAGCCTAAATACTCCCTGATGACCGATAGCGGACAAGTACCGTGAGGGAAAGGTGAAAAGTACCCCGGGAGGGGAGTGAAATAGTACCTGAAACCGTGTGCCTACAAACCGTTGGAGCAGCTCTGATTGCTGTGACAGCGTGCCTT
The DNA here is from genome assembly GCF_025244845.1 of Arthrobacter sp. zg-Y1171. Classification (NCBI taxonomy): domain Bacteria; kingdom Bacillati; phylum Actinomycetota; class Actinomycetes; order Micrococcales; family Micrococcaceae; genus Arthrobacter; species Arthrobacter sp. zg-Y1171. The sequence continues at coordinate 207,274 of NZ_CP104264.1, forward strand.
TTGAAGAATGAGCCTGCGAGTTAGTGTTACGTCGCGAGGTTAACCCGTGAGGGGAAGCCGTAGCGAAAGCGAGTCTGAATAGGGCGATGCAGTGGCGTGATCTAGACCCGAAGCGGAGTGATCTACCCATGGCCAGGTTGAAGCGACGGTAAGACGTCGTGGAGGACCGAACCCACTTCAGTTGAAAATGGAGGGGATGAGCTGTGGGTAGGGGTGAAAGGCCAATCAAACTCCGTGATAGCTGGTTCTCCCCGAAATGCATTTAGGTGCAGCGTTGCGTGTTTCTTACCGGAGGTAGAGCTACTGGATGGCTAATGGGCCCTACAAGGTTACTGACGTCAGCCAAACTCCGAATGCCGGTAAGTGAGAGCGCAGCAGTGAGACTGTGGGGGATAAGCTTCATAGTCGAGAGGGAAACAGCCCAGACCACCAACTAAGGCCCCTAAGCGTGTGCTAAGTGGGAAAGGATGTGGAGTTGCCCAGACAACCAGGAGGTTGGCTTAGAAGCAGCCACCCTTGAAAGAGTGCGTAATAGCTCACTGGTCAAGTGATTCCGCGCCGACAATGTAGCGGGGCTCAAGTACACCGCCGAAGTTGTGGATTTCAGATATAGATAAGCCTTCGTGGTTCAGTCGTCTGGAGTGGTAGGGGAGCGTCGTGTGGGCAGTGAAGCTGCGGTGTAAACCAGTGGTGGAGCCTACACGAGTGAGAATGCAGGCATGAGTAGCGAAAGACGGGTGAGAAACCCGTCCGCCGAATGATCAAGGGTTCCAGGGTCAAGCTAATCTGCCCTGGGTAAGTCGGGACCTAAGGCGAGGCCGACAGGCGTAGTCGATGGACAACGGGTTGATATTCCCGTACCGGCGAAGAACCGCCCATACCAAGCAGGGGACACTAACCGTCCGGAGCCTGCCCGATCACCCTTGTGGTGTGAGGGTTTTGGCCGAGCACGGGACCTGATCCTGGGAGGTAAGCGTATTAACAGGTGTGACGCAGGAAGGTAGCCGGGCCAGGCGATGGTAGACCTGGTCTAAGGACGTAGGGTCCGTGATAGGTAAATCCGTCACGGTGTCTTTGATGACGAACCTGAGATCCGACGGGACCCCCTCACGGGGGGATCCGGTGATCCTATGCTGCCTAGAAAAGCATCGGCGCGAGGTTCCAGCCGCCCGTACCCCAAACCGACACAGGTGATCAGGTAGAGAATACTAAGGCGATCGAGAGAATTATGGTTAAGGAACTCGGCAAAATGCCCCCGTAACTTCGGGAGAAGGGGGGCCCCAACCTTGATGGACACTTGCTGTCCGGAGGGGATCGGGGCCGCAGAGACCAGGGGGAAGCGACTGTTTACTAAAAACACAGGTCCGTGCGAAGTCGCAAGACGATGTATACGGACTGACTCCTGCCCGGTGCTGGAAGGTTAAGAGGACCGGTTAGCCCTTACGGGCGAAGCTGGGAATTTAAGCCCCAGTAAACGGCGGTGGTAACTATAACCATCCTAAGGTAGCGAAATTCCTTGTCGGGTAAGTTCCGACCTGCACGAATGGAGTAACGACTTCCCCGCTGTCTCAACCATAAACTCGGCGAAATTGCAGTACGAGTAAAGATGCTCGTTACGCGCAGCAGGACGGAAAGACCCCGAGACCTTTACTATAGTTTGGTATTGGTGTTCGGTGTGGCTTGTGTAGGATAGGTGGGAGACTGTGAGACCCGGACGCCAGTTCGGGTGGAGTCATCGTTGAAATACCACTCTGGTCATACTGGATATCTAACTTCGGCCCGTAATCCGGGTCAGGGACAGTGCCTGATGGGTAGTTTAACTGGGGCGGTTGCCTCCTAAAGAGTAACGGAGGCGCCCAAAGGTTCCCTCAGCCTGGTTGGCAATCAGGTGTCGAGTGTAAGTGCACAAGGGAGCTTGACTGTGAGAGAGACATCTCGAGCAGGGACGAAAGTCGGGACTAGTGATCCGGCGGTACATTGTGGAATGGCCGTCGCTCAACGGATAAAAGGTACCTCGGGGATAACAGGCTGATCTTGCCCAAGAGTCCATATCGACGGCATGGTTTGGCACCTCGATGTCGGCTCGTCGCATCCTGGGGCTGGAGTAGGTCCCAAGGGTTGGGCTGTTCGCCCATTAAAGCGGTACGCGAGCTGGGTTTAGAACGTCGTGAGACAGTTCGGTCCCTATCCGCTGCGCGCGCAGGAAATTTGAGAAGGGCTGTCCTTAGTACGAGAGGACCGGGACGGACGAACCTCTGGTGTGTCAGTTGTACTGCCAAGTGCACCGCTGATTAGCTACGTTCGGATGGGATAACCGCTGAAAGCATCTAAGCGGGAAGCCCGCTTCGAGATGAGATTTCCATACACCTTGTGTGTGAGAGGCCCCCAGCCAGACCACTGGGTTGATAGGCCGGATGTGGAAGCGGGGACTAAAGACCCGTGAAGCTGACCGGTACTAATAGGCCGATAACTTACACCACACCAACACCTGGACGGACACGACTTCAAACGGTCCGTCAAAGTATAAAGGGTGTTGTAGATCATGCTGCTTGCGTCCACTATGTGGTTCCCGGACAACAACCGTTGGTTGTTGCACCAGGAACGAACACCGAACCCACTATGTCCCCTTGTCCGGGGGCGGGTTCACCAATATTTACCGCACTGCCGGCACCCCTTTTGGGGTTTCGGGACGTGTTGTAACCATTGTTTTCCCCACGCATGCCCTGTTGGTTTCGGGTGTGTGGTGCGGGTGGAAGGGTTACGGCGGTCATAGCGTGGGGGAAACGCCCGGTCCCATTCCGAACCCGGAAGCTAAGACCCACAGCGCCGATGGTACTGCATCCGGGAGGATGTGGGAGAGTAGGTCACCGCCGGACAATATTTGAATACAGGGTGAGCCCGTACCAGTGCTGGTACGGGCTCTTCCTCTTTAACGGGCCAGGCCAGGCAGAACCCGCCGGCGCAGGGGCCTGCTGGGTTCGGCACTCTGTTGTTCAGTACTGTGTTTCTTCCGACATCCAGGACAAGCCCGGTTGCCCCGCGGTGGTCAAAACCGCCTGGAAGACGCGGTAAGATTAACGAACAGAACCCGAAAGGGCAGCCTGTAACCGAAGATTTCCTGCCGCATTAGCCGGCGGGGCTAGGGTTACGGCGGTCATAGCGTGGGGGAAACGCCCGGTCCCATTCCGAACCCGGAAGCTAAGACCCACAGCGCCGATGGTACTGCATCCGGGAGGATGTGGGAGAGTAGGTCACCGCCGGACATACGTTGGGATAAGGATCCGCACAAGGATGTGCGGGTCCTTATCTGTTTAACTCCACCTCCCGGGCCGTTTTTTCCAGCCGAGGCTCGACCCGCTGAGGGATGTGCGCAAGCATGGTCCGGTGGCCGGCGAAAACAGCAACAGCAAAGGCTTTGCGCGAGTGAATTCAGGTCCGGACCTGGACCGCACCATGTTCTTCAGTGACGCCGTCTTCGCTATCGCCATGACGCTGCTGGCCGTGGATATCCGGGTTCCGCAGGTGCCGGCAAACGAGCTGGGGGCGGCCGTGGCCGCGCAGCTTCCGGAGTTCGGCGCTTACGTCCTGTCCTTTGTGGTGACCGCCGCCTATTGGCTGAGCCACCACCGGCTCTTCCGGCTCCTTCGGGGATTCACCGGCCGGCTGCAGCAGTTGAACCTGGTGCTGCTGCTGTTCGTCGCGCTGCTGGGGTACGCCACCGACATGCTGGCGTTTTACGGAGACCAGGTGCTCGGCGTCGTGATTTATGCGGCGGCCCTGGGGCTTATCGGCACCGCGAATACCGGGCTGTGGATCTACTGCAGCCGTACGGGCCTTTTCCGGGATGACGTGGATCCCCGGCTTCCGGCATTCGCGCAGGTCCGCGCCCCGGTCACCCCTGCGGTTTTCCTGGCGTCGATTCCCATTGCCATCCTGTGGAGTCCGCAGGCGGCGATCTGGTCCTGGCTGGGAATTGTCATTATCAATGGCTTGCTCCATGGTCTCGGCCGCAGACGAACCGGCTCGGCGTAAGCTGCCCCTCAATGACGTCGATTCGTTGGTTTGGGCCTGTGTCGGGTAGTCTTATATCTGCTTCTACGGGAGCAAGCCTGGAGGATTCGCCTAGCGGCCTATGGCGCACGCCTGGAACGCGTGTTGGGTTAACGCCCTCGGGGGTTCAAATCCCCCATCCTCCGCCAGGACAAAGAAATACCCCGGTCTTCGGACCGGGGTATTTCTTTTTGCCCGAACAGCTACCGCTCGGCCCGCAGCGCGGCACGCGTGGCTACCGCAATGGAGCCCAGCCCGAGTGCCGCCGTCGCACCGGCCAGGCCGAGGTACACGGCCGGCACGATCGTGGGCAGCGGCACCCCCGAGATACTCACGGCGATTCCCATCAGCGGCGGCAGGGCCAGGACGGTGCCGATGACGACGGCGGCCGCGACTATCAGCAGGGACTCGGCTCCCATCATCCGCCGCAGCTGGGTATCCGACGCCCCCAGGGTCCGCAGCAGCAGCATCTCCGGCCGGCGCCGGGCCGTCGCCATCACCAACGTGTTGACCACGGAGACGGCAAGGTACCCAAGCAGGACCAGCATGGCGATCACCGAAACCCATGAGTCGGCATCCCGTTGCGCGGCTCCGGCCGCCCCGAACTCCTCCTTATCCAGGAGCGTCAGCCCGAGGCCGCTCACGGCAGAGGCCAGTTCTCCCGGATCGGTATCCGCCGCCGTGCTGACCAGCAGGTAGTCGTTCAGCCCCGTAGTGGTGTGGCTGCGCAGCGTCTCATTCGCCACCGCCACATCCCCGAATCCCAGCCCCCGTTCGTAGGTGGCGACGACGACGGCGGTCGCCTCGGTGCCGTCCCCGTAGTAGAAGTCGAAGTCCTCACCCACAGCCGTACCGGATTCCCGGGCCAGGTCCACGCTCAGTGCCACGGTGTCGGCATCCGTCAACCGGTCCAGTGACCCTTCGTTGACGTCCAGGTCCAGGGTTCCGTTCAGGTCCGCCAGGCCCTGAACGGCATAGGGCTGCACGCCATCCTCCATCCCCGCGAAGCCGGCCTTGGCCAGGACCGCGGAACGGGCCACCGGCGAGGTGGACTCCACCCCGGGAAGCTCAGCCACCTGATCGGCCAGATCCTCGGACACTCCTGACCCCGGAGCGCTGACCAGATACCCGGCCACCACCCCGTCACGGGACTGCCGCGCGGCTTCCGTTGCCACGGTGGCCGGCATAAAGAACTGCACGGACCCGAGCGCAATGGCCAGCGCCAGCGGAACGATTCCCGAGGCCAGCCGCCGCGGGAAGGCGCTGGCGTTGGCCTCCGCCAGGGCCAGCGACGCGGAGGGACTGCGGCGGACCAGCGGCCGCACCAGTCTCAAGGCACCCGTCACCAGCCACGTCCCCAGCAGGCCCGCGCCGATCATCAGGAGCAGGATGCTGGAGGCTGCCGACGCCAGGCCCGCAGTGCCTGGAACCGCAATCGGTACCAAAGCCGCAACCAGACCGGCCGCCAGCAGGGACAGCCCGGTGATGACGCGTCCGCGGCCCAGCCGGGAAGCCTCCGTCACGGAGTCCCGCAGGGCATCCGTCGGCGCCGCACGGACCGTACCCCGCGCCGAGACGAGCGAGGCACCCACTGCTGCGGCGACACTGATGGCCACTGCAGCCAGGGCCGGCAGCGGGCTGTAGGCCAGGACGAAGGATTCCGGAAGCACGCCGCCGGCAACGAACTGGTTGCCCAGGAACCATGCCAGCAGGAAACCGGGTGCCGCGCCCAGCACGGCGGCAGCGCTGGACACCAGCAGGACTTCACGCATCACGAGGCCCAGGGTCTGGTTCGCTCCGGCTCCCACTGCGCGCAGCATCGCGAATTCCCGGCGCCGCGCCATGATGGACAGGGACAGGGTTCCTGCAGTCACAAAGACCGCGGTCATCACTGCCACACCTGCCAGCGACCCGCTGAGCAGCAGCAGCGTGGAGCGGGCGGCGGACCCGCCGAGATTCTCCACGTCTCCGCGGCGGTCCCCGGTATAGCCGACGACGTCGGCCACCTGCGCCTCGATATCGGCGGAGAGCTGCGCCGGCCGGATGCCGGATTCGGCGATCACGCCGACGGTGGCCACCGTGTCGCCGTGCGGCCACAGGGCCTGGGCACCGGCGGTGCTCAGGAAAGCGGCAGGGCCGGTGTCTACTCCGGACTCGGGAGCGGCGACGCCGGACACCGTGTACTCGGTGGGTTCCCCGCCGTGGGTAAGGGTAAGCGAGGTGCCCGGAGTTGCTCCGAAGGATTCATCCACCACCACTTCGGTTGCCCGTTCGGGAGCTTCCCCGGAGGTCAGTGTGTAGGGAGTCAGGGCCGCGGAGTCCCAGGCGGCGGCGGAAACCGCCGTACCGTCGGTGGTGGCCAGGGGAAGCTCGATGCTGCCCACGGCGCGTTCGACGCCGGGAACGGCTGCGATTTCGTTCACCGCTTCGGCGGGAAGCAGGACGCGCTCGGCGAACGGGGCGTCCATGTCTTCGACTACGGGATGGGCCTGCGGCGCACCTACGACGACGTCGGCCCCCTGCAGGCGCTGCGGGGCAATGCCGCCGCGGGTTCCGGACTCAATGAGGACGCCCATCGCGGTGATGAGCGCGGCGCACAGGAACACGGCTACGAAAACCCCGGCGAATCCGCCGCGGTGGTGCCGGATGGATGCTCTGGCAAGGGAAAACATGTTAGCGCTCCCCGAGGTTGGCCATGCGTTCGCTGACGTCGTGGGCGGTGGCGCCGGTCATGCTGCCGTCGAGGCGCCCGTCCGCAAGGAAAATGACCGTGTCTGCGTGCCCGGCTGCCACCGGGTCGTGGGTCACCATCACCACCGTCTGGCCCAGCGCGGAGACGGTGTGCCGCAGCAGGTCCAGCACCTGGCGTGCAGTGCCGGAGTCCAGGGCGCCGGTGGGTTCGTCCGCAAAGACGGCATCCGGGCGGGTGATCAGTGCCCGGGCGATGGCCGCCCGCTGCTGCTGGCCGCCGGAGAGTTCCTGCGGCTTCCGCTCACCCAGTCCGGACAGCCCGACTGCCTCCAGCACATAGTCCAGCCAGGCCTTGTCCGTGCCCCGTCCGGCCAGCAGCAGCGGCAGTGTCACGTTCCGCGCGACGGTCAGCTGGGGGAGCAGGTTGTAGGACTGGAATACAAAACCGACGTGGTCCCGGCGGAAGCGGGTCAGGGCCTTGCTGTGCAGCTTCGAGATTTCGGTGCTGCCCAGCAGCACCCGGCCGCTGTCCGGGGCGTCCAGTCCGGCTGCGCACTGCAGCAACGTGCTTTTGCCGGAACCGGAGGGTCCCATGATGGCCGTGAAGGTGCCGGCCGGAACGGCCAGGGACACATCGCGAAGGGCCGGCACGCTGGTGTTGCCGGACCGGTAGCTCTTGGACACGCCCTGCAGCTGGAGGGCTGCGGGGCCGGAGAATTCGGAGGCGTCGGAGTACATCGGGTCATCCTTTGGTCGAGGGGTGCGGGTTCGTGGGGTGAGCTGACCTGCTGACTTCGACGCTACGGATTCCGGAAACCGGATCCGATACAGCCAATAGCCCGGTTTGGGGTATAGCTGGCTATACCGACAGCCCGATGGGGGTCGGGCATAATTCAACGGGTGAGACTTCCCAGCCGCGCCAAGACCCGTCTCCGGGATGCGGCCTTCCTAGTGCGCGAGGGCTGGTACTGGCTGGCGTCCCTGACCGTTCTGGTGGCCGGTATTGGGCTGCTTCCGTTCGTGGCCCTGGGGGTGGGCTTGTATGCGGTGCCTACCCTCCTGGACCTCCTGAACCGTTTGGCCGCCAGGGCGCAGGCCCGTTCGGCGGCGTTCTCCTCTGCTGTCATTCCCTTTGACCGGCGCCGCCTCACCGGTAGGTATTCGTTCACCGAGCTGGCCGCCCTGCTGAGTGCTCCGGAAACGAAGCGGGACCTCTCCTGGCTGCTTTTCCACTGCGCATTTGCCGTACTGGCAGCGGCGCTGGCCCTGGCGCTTCCCTTCGGTGCCGTGCTCTATGTAGCGGCGGCGCCCCTGTGGCAGCTGTTCCCGCCGGACGCACCGCTGGAACTGACCATCTTCGTCCGCAGCTGGGGCGATGCCGTCCTGATGATGCTGCTGGGACTCATATACGCCGCCGGGGCATGGCTGCTGCTGCCCTGGCTGGCACGGCGGTTCAGTGCGGCGACCCTGGGGATCCTTTCCCCGCGCCGGTATGCGGACCTGGCCCGCCGCATTTCCGACCTCTCGGCGGCCCGGGCCAGTGCCCTGGCCGCCCATGCAGCGGAGCTGCGCCGGATTGAACGCGAACTGCACGACGGCGCGCAGAACCGGCTGGTCGGCGTCGTGATGATGCTGGGACTGGCCCAGCGTGCGGCCGAAACCGACCCGGCGGCCGCCGTACCGTTCATCGGGCGGGCACAGGATGCCGCGTCGGAAGCACTCGCCGGACTGCGCGCCGCAGTACACGATATTTATCCGCCGGTCCTGGACGAACTCGGCCTGGGCGGTGCGGCCTCGGCCCTCACCAGCCGCTCGCCCATACCCTGCTCCCTGGACGTGGAGGGTCTGCTGCGCGCGCCGGCAGCAGTGGAATCGGCGGCATATTTCGTCCTGGCCGAAGCCCTGACCAATGCTGCGAAACACTCCGGCGCCTCCCGGATCGACGTGGTGCTCCGCACCGAATCAATGGCTCGGGAGGACGTCCTGGTGATCCTGGTGAACGACGACGGCCGCGGCGGCGCGAGGGTGGATCCGGCCGCCGGCGCGCAGGCTACGGCTGATGCCAACGGCTCCGGCACAGGTCTGGCCGGGATCGCCCGCCGTGCCGCCGCGTTCGGCGGCAGGCTGGTGCTGAACAGCCCCGAGGGCGGACCAACAAACATAAGGGTGGAACTGCCATGCGCCTTCTGATCGCCGAAGATGATGCCCTGCTGCGCGCCGGGCTGGAACTGCTGCTCGAGAGCGAAGGGTTCGACGTGGTGGGTTCCTGGGACAACGCCGATGACCTGCTCGCGGCCTTCGAACCCGGCAGCGCCGACGGCGCCGTGCTGGACGTCCGGATGCCGCCGACCTTCACCAACGAGGGGCTGCGGGCCGCCCTGGAACTGAGGTCCCGGGTTCCTGAGTTCCCGGTGCTGGTTCTCTCCGCGTATGTGGAGGACCGGTACGCCAGCCGGCTGCTGGCCTCCGGCGCCCAGGGCGTGGGCTACCTGCTGAAGGAGCGGGTGGGCAACGTTGGCGAATTCGTGGACGGACTGCGGCGTGTGGCTGCCGGCGGCACCGTAATGGACCCGGAGGTCATCGCCCAGCTGTTCAGCCGGCGCAGCAACCAGGATCCCATCCGGTCGCTGACTCCGCGCGAGTTCGAAGTGCTGGGGCTGGTGGCCGAAGGGCTGGGCAACACCGCCATTGCCTCGGCCATTTCCGTCTCCGAAACCGCGGTCAGCAAACACATCGGCAATATCTTCGCGAAGCTCGGGCTTGCCCAGTCGGACAGCGGCCACCGCAGGGTGCTGGCGACTCTCGCGTACCTCCGCTCCTGACCGGCGGGTGCCGCAGGGCACGTAGCCGGGTCGGGCACTCGCGTAGCGCAGGTTTCGTTGCGGGTCTTGTTTCCCGGACGGCACCGGTGACAAGGTGTGATGCACTACAGCCGGGCGCAGGAGGACACACGTGGGACATGGCGGCGGAAAGGTAGCGCTGATCACCGGTGCTTCGCGGGGAATCGGCCGGCGCGTGGCGGAGCGGCTCGCGGCGCAGGGGACCGCCGTCGTCGTCAGTTACCGGCGGAATGCCGAGCTGGCCAAGGAAGTGGTCACCACGCTGCAGGAACTCGGCGGCAGCGGCATAGCGGTGCAGGCCGATGTGGAGAACCCCGAAGACATTGTCCGGCTCTTCGATGCCGCAGCGGACGAATACGGCCGGCTGGACTACTTCATCAACAACGCCGCTGCCGCCGCGTTCAAGAACGTGGTGGACCTGAAAACCCATCATCTGGACCGTGCATACGCCGTGAACGTGCGGCCGTTTGTCCTCGGCGCGCAGGAAGCGGTGAAACTGATGGACGACGGCGGCCGGATAGTCGCGCTCACCAGTTACGGCAGTACCCGGGCCTTCCCGACCTATGCCGCCCTCGGCTCCTACAAGGCCGCAGTGGAGTCCTTTGTCCGGTTCATGGCGGTGGAATTCGGCCCCTACGGCATCAACGTCAACGCGGTGAACGGCGGGCTGATCGATTCCGATTCGCTGGACTACTTCTACTCCATGGACGGCATGGCGCCCATGGACAGCGTCATCTCCCGCCTGCCCAAACGCCGTCCCGGCACCGTGGATGAAATGGCCGCCGCGGTGGAGTTCCTGCTCTCCCCGGGTGCGGAGTACATCACCGGCCAGGTCCTGGCGGTCGACGGCGGCCTCTCGGTCATTGCCCCGCCGTTCCATTCCGACGCGTCCGGCCCGCCGGTCGCCCTGCCGGACCGGCCAACCCGGCCCACCCGAGGCGGCAGCCGGTAAGGGCGCCGTCCGGACTGAAAGGAAGCATCAGTGAGCTACGATCCCGCCCGTTACCGGAACTACTTCGAACACTCCCTGACCTATGCGGCCGGCTTCGCACGCAATGTGGCCCGGTACGCTGACCGCGTTGCCCTCGCCGATCCGCCGTCGGGCCGGGAATTCACGTACGCCCAGCTGGGCGACGCCGTGAACTCCGTGGCGCGTGCCCTGGCCGAGCGCGGCGTGGGCCGCGGGGACCGGGTGCTCTACCAGCTCTACAACGGCATCGAATTCGCCCTCCTGTACCTGGCGACCCAGCGGCTGGGGGCTCGTTCCGGTGAACTACCGGCTGGCGCCCGCGGAGACGGCGCATATCCTGCGGGACAGTGATCCGGTGGTGTTCGTTGTGGACGCCGAGCACACCGAGACGGCTGCGCAGGCGCTGGAGCTTGCCGGGGTGTCGCCGCTGGTCCTGGTGGCTGGCGCTCCCGACTCCGGGGCGTGGGGACTGGGCTCCGGGCATTTGGGGCAGGACTTCGACACCGCCGTCGAGCAGGCCGCCGGGGACCTGCCGGACCTCCCCGAGGACTTTTCCACCTTCGAGGAAAGCACCCGCTTCTACACCTCGGGCACCACGGGCATGCCCAAGGGGGTGCCGCTGCCGTCCATCGCCGAGCTGATGAGCGCGCACGACGTCATCATGCACTTTCCGCTCAGCCCGCAGGACCGCACCCTGAACATGACCCCGTGGTTCCACCGCGGCGGCCTGCACTCCGGCGGGCCCAACCCGGTGTTCTACATCGGCGGGTCCGTGGTGCCGCTGCGCAGCTTCAACCCGGCCACGGTACTGGACTGGGTGGGGGAGCAGGGGCTGACGTATCTGATCGGCGCCCCGACCACGCTGGAGATGATCGCCGTCGAGCAGGAAAAGAATCCGCGGAACCTGGAGACCCTGCGGGGCATCGTCACCATGGGCGCACCGTTGGACCGCGCCGCTGCCATCCGGTACCAGGAACTGCTGACGCCGCGGATCTTCAACGGCTACGGAACCACCGAGGGTTTCTGGAACACCTTCCTGCGGCCCGAGGACCTCCCCGCCCATGCCGGCAGTGCCGGGCGGGCGTGCACGGACGACGACGTCGCCGTCGTCCGCGTGTTTGAAGGCCGCCGCGGGCAGCCGCACGAACTGGCCGCCCGGGACGGCAGCGAAATCGGCGAGGTGATCATGCGCTCGCCGAAATCCGGGTTCAGCTACGCCAACCTGCCCCACGTCGAGGAGGAGAAGTTCCACGACGGGTGGCTTTACCCCGGGGACATGGCCACCTGGGATGCGGAAGGTTACCTGACCATCATGGGCCGGACCGATGACATGATCATTTCCGGAGGGGAGAACATCCATCCGGTGCAGGTGGAAGCCGCGCTCGCGGACCATCCCGGCGTCCTCGAATCCGTGGTGGTGGGAGTGCCGGATGACCGGTGGGGCCAGCGCGTGGTGGCGTACGTGGTGCGCCGGGACGCGGAGCTCGACGCCGACGGGCTGGATGCGTTTTGCCTGGCCCATCCCGGGCTGGCCGATTTCAAGCGGCCCCGCGGCTACCGTTTTGTCGACGAAGTGCCGATGACCGCCACCGGAAAGAAGATGCACTACAAGGTGGCGGATTCCGCGGCGCAGGACTGGCTGGACGGCCGGATGCACGTACCGGCGCCGGTCCGGAAGGCGGAGTAGATGGACGAGCGCGTGGTCATCACCGGCATGGGGGCGGTGACGCCGCTCGGCGGTACCTGGGGCGAAACCTGGGCGGGACTGAAGGACGGGCGCAGCGGGATCGACAAGATCACTGCCTTCGATGCCTCTGAGTTTCCCACCCGGATTGCCGGGGAGGTGAAGAACTTTGATCCGGCGCAGTACCTGCCGGTCAAGCGGCTGCGCCGGTCCTCCCGCGCCTCCCAGCTGGCAGTGGCGGCCTCACGCGAGGCGGTGGCCGACGCCGGACTGGGACCATCGCTGGAGAACACCGACGCGGCGGTGATCATCAACAGTGCTGTCTCCGGGTATCCGGAAATCCAGTCCGCCACGGAGATCTTCGGCCGTGACGGGCTGCGGCCCATCAGCCCCAGTTTCGTGGCGTCGTCGCTGACGAACATGCCAGCCTGCGAGGTGGCCATCGATCTGGTGGTTCACGGTCCCGTGAATGCCAGCGCCCTGGCCTGTGCCAGCGGTACCCAGGCTTTGCTGGAGGCACGCCGCACCCTGCTGGCCGGCGAAGCGGACGTGGTGGTGGCCGGCGGAACCGATGCAGCCATTACGTCCGTGATGTTCGCCGGGCTCAGTGCCATGCGCGGGTTGTCCCGGAACAACGATTCTCCCCAGGAAGCCAGCCGTCCCTTCGATGCGGACCGGGACGGTTTTGTCTTTGCCGAGGGAGCCGTGGTGTGCGTGATGGAACTGCTCAGCCATGCCCGTGCCCGTGGTGCCGAGGTGTACGCGGAGCTGCTGGGCGGCGCACTGACGTCCGACGCGTTCCACATTGTGGCCCCGGAACCCGGCGGACAGTATGCGGCCCAAGCTATATGCCGCACCCTGGACCGGTCCCGGCTGAACCCCGAGGATGTGGACCTGATCTGCGCCCACGGGACCTCCACGCAGGCCAATGACCGGACCGAAACCCTTGCACTGCACACGGCTTTCGGCGAGCACGCGTCGTCGCTTGCGGTCACGGCACCCAAGTCCATGACCGGACACCTCATCGGTGCTGCGGGGACCCTCGGATCCCTGCTCTGCGTGATGGCGATAGTCGAGGGTGTCATCCCGCCGACCCTGAACTATGCCACACCGGATCCGGAGTGCGACCTGGACTATGTTCCCGGTGCCGCCCGTGAGGCTCCCGTCCGCTACGCGCTCACCAACGCCTTCGGTTTCGGCGGCCAAAACGCTGTGGCGGCCTTCGGTCCTGTGACCTGACGTTCCTCCCGCAGGCGCTACTTGCAGTAGGAGTCGACGCCGGCCGCGTAAGCCTCCGGATAGAACTCCACGGCCAACTTGAAGGTTGCGTCACTCCACTCGCTGTCCCGGCTACTCCAGGCCGACGACACGTAGTCCGTATTGAAGTCGGGTTCCAGGCGAGAGTTCCAGATGTTCCGTTTTACCGGTGACGGATGCAGCCAACGGTCCGGTTCCCCGGTGCAGGCGGCATCCCAGTACTCCACGAGATCTGCATAGACCATACCGACGGCCAGCCTTCTGCCGTTATCCTTCGCGGCCTCATCGAGAACCCAGTCGGTGTACTGCTGGGCATGCTCCCGCACGCCGGGATCCACGATTTGATCGGTCTCGCGCTTCTGCCTGTAGGCCGCCGCCCCGCGGTGGTCGATGACGGCTTTTTCCCCCACCCGGTCCAGGTAGGCCTGGACTTCCGGTGACGTCATCACCGGGCTGTTCCAGAAGGCCTCGTAATCCTCCGCCGTCAGCTGCCCCGCGGCGTTGGGGTGCGTCTCCAGGGATTCCAGCAGCATATCTGCCTCATGGGTAACCGAGAACAGGAGGTTCATATCGCCCGGATGGCTGCTCTCCGGCGGTATCGGTAACTTGCAGAAACGGGGGTGGGCGGCTTCAAAGGCAGCCGGGTAGACCTTGGCCACCAGGCTGGTTGCCTGCCTTGTAGAGTCCTCCGATTCCAGCAGCGACAGGATCTGGGGCTGGGTGGTAGTCCAGTTTCGAATGGGATGCCCGTTGGCCTGGTAGGAGACGTCGTCCGTGTCCCAGCGGTGGCAGGTCTTTCTGGACAGCTGTGCCAAGTCGTCATAAACCGCACTCTTCGCACCCTGGACCGTGCCGTGTGAGGCGAGCTCGGCTATCTCGTCCACGGCGGCCTGGGCGTTGGCACGTTTGGCTGGGTCTACGATCCCGTCCACCCTGTACTCCATGTGCTTCACGTCCTCTTGGAGACGCGCCTTCCATCCCTCGTTGATGACGTCCAGCAGTGCAAGGGCGTCCGGGGTGTTCAGGGCAGGTTCAGCCCAGAAGGCCGCGTAGTCTTCCTCGCTGATGTCTGCGGGGAGCGGGTCCGACGCGTAATGCACAGTGCTGCGCGAGGTCACCACTATGTAGCCTTCCGCCCGGGAATCCTCGGCGGCCTCGGTATACGTCGAGTACTCGACCCACAGATAGGCGGCAACAAGGGCGACCACCACAAACAGGCTCACAAAGGTTACGACTGCCACCTTGAGCGGGCTGAACCTGCGTGGCTTGGGAGCCAGGTAGTCAGGCAGCACGATTGGATGTTGGCTCAACGTGCCGCCTCTCAGTAGGGGTGGTTCCCGCTGACGAAGCCTACCGCACGGACGAGGCGAGCTCCGGCTCGACGTCGGGTGTTGCCGGCGCCTTCCGGTTCCCGGCGTTTACGGCCTTCGCGGCCAGCCACACCGACACAGCGCCGAGGGCAAGTCCGGCGAACACATCGAGGACGTAATGCCAGCCGAAGTAGACCGTGGCCAGGGTGGTCAGGAGTAGGTAGATCCACATAACCCACCGCGCCACCTTCGGCAGGCGGGTCAGGTGCGCCACCAGCGCTGCCGTAAAGACGATGGATGTGTGCAGGGAGGCGAAGGCTGCAATGCCGTGGACCGCGTCGGTGGCTAGCGGATTCGCCAGCACTTCGATCCGGTTTTCATACAGGCTGTCCTGCAGGCCTGAGACGGCGGTTTCCGGCAGGTCGCTGAACGGGGCGGCGTCGTAGTAGACCGGACCCAGGGACGGCAGGGCGTAGTAGCTGACGGTGCCGAGGATCCAGTTGAAGGACAGGGCTGTGGCATACCAGGCCCCGCGCTGCAGGTTGTTGGACCACACCAGCGCCGCGGCGAGGGAGACCGGAACGAAGACCATAAAAAGCATGTAGACGCCGGAGAGCAGGTCGGCGCTGAAGCCGGTGCCCAGCAGTTCATGCAGGACATCGCCGGGGTAGCTTCCGCCGGCCAGCCATTTGTCCGATTCCTCCAGCAGCCGGTCCGTCAGGTGGTCCTGCAGGAACGGCAGGAAGCTCTTGAGGTTCCGGTAGGACATGTACGCGAGGTAGAAGGTGATCAGTCCCGCCACGGCCACAGCCAGCCGGGGTCCGGACCAGCGCGTCCGCAGCACATCGGACGTCGCGGCTCCTACGCCGCCCAGCTCCCGGCGTCGAGCGAATACCCGAGGCACGACGTCGGCGGCGATCATCAGGAGCACCATCAGCGGCAGGCGCACGTAACTCGGGCCCAGGAATCCTTCCGGATCCCGGACGGGCAGACCCGTCACCACGGCGGTCACCAGCATGACCACGGTAAAGAGGACCGACACAATCAGGGGGACGCCGAAGAGGCGGCGCCAGGCAGGGCGGACGGAGCCGGCTTCGATAGTCATGAGACATTTTTATCCCAAGATTGGTATAAACCTGTTATCGAAGGACCCCCACCCTCAGTATGCTTTCGATCACACCGGGGGGCGTGTTTCCGTCCTGCCTGACCCGGGAGCCTGCACCCGGCCGGCGCCGGGGACCCGGCCCTACTTGTTCAGAGCTGCGTCCAGCTGTTCCTGGATGGCGCCGTAATCCACGGAGTCCAGCTCCAGGATGCGGTCATCGAGGATCAGCGACGGGGTGCCGCGAAGCTGGAGGTCCTGGGCGTCTTCCAGGTCCTGGACCACCCGATCCCTAATAGCGTCCGACGTGTAGTCGGCCTGGAACTTCTCGGTGTCCAGGCCCAGGTCCTCCGCGTAGGAGACGAAGAGGTCATCGACATCGCTCTGGTTCTTCCAGTCCTGCTGGTGCTCAAAGATGGACGCAGCCATCGCCTCCTGGGCGCCCTGTTCCGCGGCGGCTTCCACGGCCCGGGCAGCCGGCGCTGCGTTCTGATGCTTGGGCAGCGGGTAGTTCCGCACAAGGATGCGGACCTCATCTCCGTAATCGTTCTTGGCCTGCTGGATCAGCGTGTCCATCTGGGCGCAGTAGGGGCACTGGTAGTCGGTAAACAGCACGAGGGTGGCTTTGGGGTCTGCGGGGTCGGTGATTGCCCTCGCATCCGCGGGAGCCACCTGCTCCCTGCGGTCAGCCGGGATGGAAGTTTCCGCCGACGGGCTGGCTGATGCTTCTGCCGTGGCGGTGCCTCCCGATGATTCGGAATCCGACGCCGCACAGGAGACCAGGGTGCCGACTGCGAGCAGCCAGGCAATCAGCAGGGCGAGGATGCTCTTGCGCATAGTTCCTTCCGGTGTGAGGTGTCAGGGTTCGCGGTTCGGCGCGCTCTGAAGCCCTCCAACGGCGGTGCCGGCATGAGGCGATGTCCCACCCGCGAGGCGATGTCCACCCGTGAGGCCCAGGCTGCGCCCACTAATTTTGATGGTCCCACCGGATCCGACCGTCCGGTAGCCTGCAATCCGGCATGGGTTTATATGCTTTTGATATGGCTCATGCGTGGCCGAACCTTTCGGTGCTGGAACTGTTTGTTGCCGTAGTGGATGAGGGCAGCGTGGCTTCCGGGGCGCGGAAACTGGGTATGGCCCAGCCCAATGCGAGCCGGGCTATTGCCGAGTTGGAAGCGGAGCTGCAGGCTCCCCTGCTGGAACGCAGCCCGCGCGGTTCGGTGCCCACGGCGATGGGACTCCTGCTGGCGGACTCGGCCCGGGAACTGTTGGAGGCGGCACAGCGCTTCAACAGCGTGGTGCGTTCCAGCCGAAGCGGCGAGACGCTGGAACTCCGGGTGGGCGCCAGCCTCACCATCGGCGACATGCTGTTGCCCGCCTGGCTTGCCGAGCTAAAGCGCCGGCTGCCGCAGGCCCGCGTCGATGTTCAGGTGGCAAATTCGGCGCAGGTCATCGAGGAGGTGCAGCGGGGCACCCTCCAACTGGGGTTTGTGGAGACTCCGAATCTTCCGGTGCGGCTGAACGCCCTGGTGGTCCGCGAGGACGAGCTGGTGGTGGTGGTTGATCCGAATCACGAATGGGCCAACCGGACCCGGATCACTTTGCAGGAACTGGCGGAAACCCCACTGGTGGTTCGGGAATCCGGGTCCGGTACCCGCGAAGCGCTGCAGGAAGTTCTCGCCGGGTACGACGGCGTCGAGCCGGCCCAGGTGCTCAGCAGCAATGCTGCGGTGCGGGTTGCTGTTGCTGCCGGGGCCGGCCCTGCCGTGTTGAGCGAACTGGTGGTCCGCGACCAGCTTGCCAGCGGGGAGCTGCTGCGGGTTCCCTTCGAAGGAGAGGGAATCAGCCGACCCTTGACTGCCGTTTGGTCGGGTCCACGGCGGTTGACCGGTGTAGCGGCCGAGCTGGTGGCGGTGGCGGCGGGGAGGGGGTAACTGTCCGGCTTCCTCAGCCGGCGCCCGGCGGCGTCACTTCCCGTCGGAGTGATGTGAGATGCTCCTGTCCATGACCCTGCCAACACGCCTTCGACTCGCGGAAGTAAGCGATCTGCCGTTCATCTTCCGCCAGGAGCGCGAGTACATGGAGACCATCGAGCCGGATGCGCACCAGGGGTGGCTGGCAGCTCTGGACCTGAACCTCGCGTTCTGGATCGAATGCCTTCCCTCCACGCTCTTCTGTGTTGATGCAGATGGGCACCCGCTCGGGTATGCGATGTGGAGCCTAGACGGTGACACCGCAACCTTGGTCTCGATCAATGTCCTCGACAGCCGTCGTCGCCAAGGACTCGGGCGTCTCCTCCTCGATGCGTTCGAACAGAGGGTCGGCTCAAGCGGCGCTCGGGTTTCGGAGCTCGGCGTTCACCGAAGCAACCAGGCACGCCAGCTCTACCAGGGCGCGGGCTACGGGACCACGGGCCAAGACGGCGAATATGTGCTGTTCAGCAAGATCCTCAGAGAATTCTGACTCCAGCAAGGTAGGACCGGGCCTGCTCAAAACCGCGGTATCGCTTCCAATCTGGGCGCCGTCTGCCCATGCTCTATGCGTGGATCCAGGGCTGGGTGGAGTGGCTCCAGTTTCAGGAGAGGTTCGGTCCGGTAGACGCGTCCGGACGGCGAGGTCCACTCGATCACCCCGGGGGTGGGCTGGCGCGCTTTCCAGAACCCGAGGGTTTTGAACCGGTGGTGTCGGCGGCAGAGGTGTTCCAGGTTTCCGTGGTCTGTGGGGCCGCCGCGTGCCCAGTCGATGGTGTGGTCGATGTCCGCGTTTGCGGTGCTGACCCGGCAGCCGGGGAATCGACACGTTCCGTCCCTGGCGCGGAGCCAGCGTCGGAGCCCGGCCGGCACCTTTCTCCGCCTCCCCACGCCGAGGATTTCTCCGCTGTGCGGGTTCTGGGCGAGCCCGGTCCATCCGACGGCGTTGCGGGCGAGCCGTCGGGCTGCTTCCGCGCTGATGGGGCCGTAGCCGTGGAGTTCTGCCGGCTGGTCGTCGGCGCCGAAGAGGGTTTCGGCATTGATCAGGACCATGATTTCCGCCCGTGGGATGATTTCCGAATCATCGCAGACAGTCCGGCCCGCTCCGCCACTACGGACCGGCCGGCCGCCCCCGCTGGTATCTCTCACATGCAGTGAACCCGTGCCGCCCATCAGCAGCTGCGCCAGGATGTCGGCACGCAGCTGATCCGTGGTCCGGGAATCCCCGGCCGTCTGTTCGCCCTGCGCTGCGGTGCTGAGCGTCGTGTAGATCTGCTGGGCGTCTTCGGCCCGCAGATGGGCGGAGAGCCAGGACATGCCGTCTTCCTCGCGGTCCAGAGTGACCTTGCGCTGTTCGAATGCGGTTAGATGCCGCTTGGTCACGGTCTCCGGATATTGTTTCTCGCGCAGGCGCCGGGCCTTACAGGCGAACTGGGCCCGCGTGTGCCCTGGAGCTGCTGCCAGCAGGTCGGCCTCGAATTCCGGGAGCGCCGTGGCGGGAACGTTCTGGCACTGGTCCAGCAGCACCTGGGCGTGCTGATAGCTAAGGTTCCCTTCCTCCAGGCCGGTCAGCGTGGCGGTATGGGTACTGCACAGCTTGTCCGCCTCGAGCATCATGCGCTGAGCGGTGACCTGCGGAATGTTCAGGATGGCTGCACATTCTGACGCTGCCAGGCTGAGCGCCATCCCGGGCTCGAGCCGCCCCGAAGCGGCGTGGTAGCTGTCCCGGAAGATCTCCATCATCCGGATCATCAGCCGGGCTTCCTGCGCCTGCACCCAGGACACCAAATGTGCCATCCGGGACAGGGCATCGCCCACCATCTGGTCGTCGAAGGCTTCAAGGTTCTGCAGCGCCAACGTCCCGGTGAAACCGTCCGGGTAAGCGGAGGCAGGACTTCCAACTTGAGCGGCACCATCGGCTGCGGCAGGAGCTGTAGGTGCCGCCTCGGCGTCGTTGTCGGGGCTGGTATCAGAAACAGAGGTACTCGCGTCAGCAGGCTCGGTGGGCTCGGCATCCAGTCCAGCCCGGTATACCGACAGGGTGCAGGCCGCACGGGGCGCATCTGCTTCACCAGTGGTGCCTTCCGGCTGCTGGTTCTCCCTGCCTGGCTCTTTGGTTATCCGTTCGGTGTTTCCGAGCTGATCCATACCTCAGGATTTCATCCGGCACTGACATTTCCGGGCTCTAATCAGGCCGAAAACAGAGCTTGAGGAAACCTTCGATACCCGTCTTTTGAACGCAATTACCTACCTGTACAAGGACACATCCTGGAGCACCGAAGACTCACGCCCACCCCGTTTGGAAAGCGCAGCAAGACGGGTTCTGAGAGGGCGAAGGACGACGTCGGCCGGGGCCTTCCGCGCTGCAGGCAGCGCTTTCCGGCTACAACGTCGTCGGGCCGGCCCTGCTGTGCTGAGCGAACTGGTGGCGGCTGCCGCACGGGAGCGCGACGGCGAAGGGGGCGAGGCGGTCATGCGGACGCACATTTTGGCTGCGCGGAACACGGCAGGGCCAGGCAACCGGATTCCTAGGACTGCGCCGGCGTCATTCGCCGTCCGAATAGATGCTGCTGGGTGTGCCGTAGTCGGGGTCCAGCTCGGACCGGACCAACGGATGCCCTTCGGGGTTCTTATGGCACGGCGTGCTGATGAATAAAAGATGGGCTGGAAGGTCCGTTGGAAGATGCCGGGTTCACTGCACAGGCTCCTAATGTCAGCAGTGGCGCCGCAAGGACGAGGAGCATAAGCGCCGGCACCATACGGCTGCGACGGGTCATGGCGTGAAGCGGAGCCGCGGGTTTCATTCGCTGTCGGAATAGATGCTGCTGGGCGTGCCGTAGTCGGGGTCCAGTTCGGAGCGGACGACCTGATGGCCTTCCGGGTTTTCCCGGCAGTCCGTCGTCAGCAGGAAATCCAGCCGGGCACCCGACGTTTCATTCAGATACTCCACGGTGATAAACATCGGGTCTTTCTGGAAACTGACCAATCGTGTTGCCCTCGCATTGGGGCTATTGTCCGTGGCGTCCTGTTTCAATTCCCAGCCTTCATTCCGGAGGTATGTCGCGATCCGTTCAAGCGAAGCGTCTGCCTCCTCCGATGAAGGTAAAGTCCCTGCGGCTTGACCAATCCATCCGGTCTCGACTTCGGGATGATCCACTCTTTCAGGGGCCAGGCAGGACTCCTCACGCAATGACTCAATCGTCAGAACCCCTTTGCCTTCATCGAGCAGCCCGCGCATTATCGTTTCCAATTCATTGACGGGATCCACAGAGCGGGCCGAATCGGTTGGTGTATTCATCGCACAGGCTCCCAAAATAAGAATCAGCATTGAGACGGTTGAAATTCGGAACAGGGCGCAAGCCGTAGGCCGGAGACGAGTCATTGTGCCGGGCAACTCTCAGTCGGGATCGATTGCATCTTCACGCCAGCGTAATCCTCGGGACGCGTTTCCATGGGATTGTCTATCCAATACCCTCCGATATAAGTGTGTATTTCTTCGGGGATGTGCGGATAGACGCTGGTGCCGCGAATAACGCCCTGCATATTAAGGGCGCTGGTTGATCCTGGCCGGAAGTACTCGTTGTGCCCTGAAACGAGCGGTCCGCCTTTGTCGTGGTTGAGGAAACCGGATTCCAGCCGCTGCGCCCCCATTTGTCCGACCGGATCGCTGGGACCGCCGTCACCCTGCGCAGCGCCGCCCACTACCTGAGCAATGGCGATGGTGTCATCCCTGGACTGAACCCAGTAACGATTGGCATCCTGGTTTTCCGTATCTTGGGGCGAACCCACCTCATGGCCTGTCCCTGACGGCGCCACATAAACAATGTTGCTGGAATCCAATCCCACCCGTTCTGCTGTCCCCAGGGCGCCGGCTCCTGCGCTGTAGCCGATATAGGTGCTGCGGGTTTCCGCTGGAACCTCAAGATCCAAAGCGTAGTCAAACGCCGCCAATCGGGGAGCAGCCGCTTCGTTAAAGGCGGAGGTGGCGTTGTCCACGATGAGGCGCTGGGGCAGGTCAACGTCCTGATAGTAGAAGGACACGTGGTCCGGAGCGGGGCTCCGGTCAACATTAGCCAGTTTGCCCGTGTAATCCTCCAACGAACCCAGGGTTGCTCCCGTCCCGGGAACAAGGACCGCGGCGGTTGTCGTAGCTGGAGAGGGGGTGCCGTTCATGACCAAGATCCGTCCGTTGCCCTCCAGACCGACTGCGACGACCTGCAGATCCTTCAGCATTGCGTGGTCCAACCCCTTGCGGATTTGTTCCAGCCGATTCAGTTCGTCTTGGTAGGCCTGCTCCGCGATGGAGTAATCGATAGCGGCCTGATTGGCCTGGATCTCATTCAAATTATCCAGCGCAGGGCGCTGGGGCCGCTTGAGGTCCCGGATCGCTTGCTCGTTGATTTCACGCACGCCCGGCACAGTGATGGTGTTGGCCCGGGCGCGGGCAGCCATGGGAACACCGTTGAGGCTCCCGAAGACTGCCGGGAAGAGCAGCAGGAGCCTTTCCTGACCAGCCTGGTCCAGGCTGTCCCAGGCGTTGCGGATGCCCATGACCCCGGCCTCGGTCAGATCGGCTCCGTCCCGCATGGCCATCATCATAATGTGCTCCGGCGAATCGGCCGCGTAGGGGCCCATCAACTCATTTCCTGCGAGCACTGCAGCGGCTTCGGGATTGGCATCGGCCCAGAGGCGAAGCTCATCCGCGGACAGGCCGCTCAACATATGAGCGAGCGTGAACGGCGACATATTGCCGAACCGCTCGTTCAGGCCGGATGACAAGGCAACCCAGTCCGCTTCCGGCAGCAGCCGCTCACCCAGCCCTGCATGAGCGGCCAGCATGTCATCTGTCCCTCCGGAGATAGCCCGCAGGGAAGAGGCAGTGTTTTCGACGAGCACGTCCCAATCGGCCTTCAATTGGACAGCCCGTTCGTTGAACGCGCTGATAGCAGCGGCGTCCGCGGGGTCCGCGTCCTCTCCCGCCTCCTCCGCCTCCTGGTACTTGGCGTAGATCCCGGGCCTCTCCTCGGTAAGTTCCTCGGCACGTGCCTGCAGAGCGCTGCCGGAGTCGCAGAAGTCGATGAGGATGCGGTTCGCGGCGGACACCGCGCCGGCCCATTCCTGCATCGGGGCGCCCAGCTCATCCAAAGCGGTATATACCTGCTCCTGGGTGGCGGAATGGATATATGCGGACCGGAAACGGGTCCAGTTGATAGACGCCTGCTCAAAAAAAGAGGAGGCGGCATTGGCGCGGTTCAGCAAGTCTGTGGAGTGACGGCGCAGATCATCCCAGGAGGTGGTGATCACGGGAACATAGGCAACGTTCATCATCTACTCCAAAAACCGTCCGTGGCCCCGCTGCAGTGGCGGGGCATAGTCTGCGGGCAGGGAAGACAGGGCGGCCGTCGCGGTGGTGGCCATCTCGCCGTCGGCCGTTATGAAGGCCTGAGCCGCTTCCGCAACCGCTGTGGCCTTCCGGAAGAGGAGGCTGCTGACCCGTTGGGCGGTTTCATCGCGCGGTGACCAGAATGCGGTAAAGGCTGAGGCGACTTCCGTGGCAGCGCCGAACGTCCCCGCAATTTCAGCGGCTGATGTCCCGGCGTCGGTGGCCGCCCGATGCATGGCATTTCCATCCGCCGCAATAGCCGTCAACGTTCCGTGGATTTGATCGGGAAGTATTTCATACGTCATGGGTCCCCCTGGCCGAATAACGATCAAGCCAGAGTATTCCTGAGTTTTCCCGAAAGGTACATGGGGAGAACTACCCATGGAGACAGCCGGTGCCGGCGTTGGAGCAAGCGAGAGCCGCCCGGCTAGCGCCCGCCCGCCAGCCGGTCCAGCCGCGCCAGCCGTTCCCGGGCCGACCGCTCGCTGGGCCCCTGCGTGCCCAACCCAAACCGGATAACACCCAAAACAAGTTTCACGGGAAACCTCACCGGCAGCGGAACCGGACCAAGGTGCGGAGCCCGCAGCCCCAGCAGCTCCCGGTGCTTCGGCTCAAGGCTGGCAACCGCCCCGGCGAACAGCACCTTGTAGCCGGGAAGCTGGTTGCGCGGCAGTGGAGGCCGCTGCAGGAACTTCAGGGCTTCCTGCACATACGCGCTATTGCGCAGCTGGGTATCGTAGCCGGCCATCTGCTTGCGCAGCTCCGCCTCGGATCGCGGCGGATCCGGAATCCCCATCAGCTCACCGGCCACCGCCCACTCCGCCACGTAGGCATCAGCCCCACCCGGAATCGGACCGCCGTAACGCTGGTGCGAGGAAAGGAACGCGTCGGTAAAGGCCAGATGCACCCAGCGGGCAATCTCGGGATCGTTGGCGGAATACGGCTGCACCGCGCCGTCGGCGTCCACATAAGTGCCGTGCACGCGTTCGTGCAGCCGCAGCACCCAGTCCGAGCCCGCCTTGGCAGCGGCCGTGTCCCCGTAGGTCACGGTGAAGATCCAGCGGATGGTCCCGGCGAGCCTGCCCAGCGGATCCTCCTTATAGTCGGAGAAATCGTGCACCCCGGCCATTGCCCCGGGATGCAGCGCCTGCAGCAGCAGGGCCCGCACCCCGGCGATGATCGGCGTCATGGACCCGTGCACCGCCCAGACCGCGGAGTCCGGACCGAAGTGGCCGGCGTCGTCGCCCTCCGCCAGCTCGAGCTCCCACTGCGGAATCTCGACGGCGTTGTTGCTGAACGTGCCGATCAGCTGGCGGCGCCAGGAACCGATGAACCGGGGAAGATGAAGAGCGCTCATCTTCCCCAGTCTCGTCCCGACGCCGACGTCGTGCCAGAGGGGCCCGACGCCGGAACTCGCCTAGCGCAGCCGGGAACCTACCGCAGCAGGATATCCACCGACCGGGAGTTGCCCATGGCCCGTTCCATCACGCCGGAACGGTTGGTGACGTCGTCGCGCAGGATTTCCGTGACCGACCCCAGGAAGCGGGAGAGGTCCACCTTGTCCTCCGGCGCCGCGAGCAGCAGCTGGAAGCCGAACTCGTGCAGCGCGTTGATGGACGCCTCGGCAAAGGACAGCGACGACTTCACGAACGCCTCGTCCATCATCACGGTGCCGTAGGTGCTGAAACCCTGGGACACGATGCCCAGCTGGTAGGCCAGCGCGGAGGCCATGATGAACGCGGTGAACCGCTGGCCCTCGCCGCCGGACATCAGCGACGCCTGCAGGTTGGTGTAGGTATGCCCGCTGGCAAGGCGGTGCGTGCAGGTGATGGTCACGTGCGAACGGACATCGAGCACCTCGGCCCGCCAGCGCTTCTCCTCGGGATCCTTCAACCGGTCCACCAGGCCCTCGAGCGCAGCGTACCGGGCGTCCATGTCCGCCTTATCCTGCCGCGAGCCCATCATCGGCAGCGCGTTCTTCAGTTCCGTGCGGAACTTGTGCGCGGCGTCCGGAACGGTGGTGGCGACCTCGATCTCCAGGTGGCTGCCGGCGGAGTATTCCACCCGGCGGAGCACGGAGTTCAGCGGCAGCAGGCGCGAGGAGATGCTGCGGCGTTCCTCGTCGAGCAGCTGCAGCAGGTCGCTGAAACGCTCGTAGGTGCGGTTGTTGAAGTATTCGCGGAACTCGGCTTCGCGCTGCGGCAGGCCCTCGGAAATGATGTCCTCGAAGCGGTCCTCGTAGGCACCGGCGGATTCCACCGACGTGCCGAAGTCCGAACCCCACTTGTCGCTGAACGTCTCGAACGTGCGTTCCAGCTTCGCGCGGGTTTCCAGCAGGGTCTTCTCCAGCCGGGCCTGCTCGGTGATCAGGGACCGTTCCACCTCGCCGGCGGCCTCCTTCAGGCGGGCCGGGTCGGTCAGTTCCCCGAAGGGTTCGAACAGCTCGGCCAGCGCGGAACGCAGTCCCTCGGACAGGGCCTCGGGTGCCTTCGCCGAGAGCGCGGTGCGGCGCTCGACGGCGGCGGCTAGGTCGGCGTCGAGCCTCGCGGCGTCGCCCTTGAGTACGCCCACCTTCTCGGTGGCTGCGGTGAGGTCCAGTTCGGCGGTGTCGAGTTCGAAGCGGATCTGCTCCAGATCGGCGTTGGCATCCCGGGCGGATTCCAGCCGGTCATTGGCGACGGCGACGGCGGCGCGTGCGGCGTCGGCCGACAGGTCCTCCCAGGTCCGCTCATCTGCAGCGATGGCACGCACGGCGGCGAGCCGGCGGACCAGCTCGTCCTGTTCCTGCGCGTGCTGCCGGGAAAGGTTGTCCGCTTCCTCGAAGACGCCGCGCAGGGCCAGCAGCTCGTTGCCGAGCGCCGCGACGGTGTCCTTGTTGTCAAAGCCCAGGACGTTGTCCGAGGCCTTGGTGTGCCGGTCATCCTTTTCCGTGGTGCTGCGGTTGCGCTTGACCGCGCCGCCGAGGCTCACGCCCTTGGCGACGTCGGCCAGCCCGGCCGGATCCTCAACGCACACGAAGTCGTAGTGCGCGGTGATCTTCCGGCGCACCCAGTCGCCCATGGCGGAGTCGTGGGTGAGGAGCTTGGTGATCAGGTCATCGGGGCCCGGCTCGGTGGGGCCGTCCACGGGCACGGAGACGTCGATGCAGCGGACGTACCCGTGCATGTCGTTCTCGCTGAGGTAGCGGGTCACGGCGGCCATGTGCTCGCCCGGCACCAGCAGGGCGGTGGCAAGTGAGCGCAGCGTACGCTCGGCGGCCGGACGCCACTGGACGTGCTCGTTGGGCAGGTCGATCAGTTCGCCGGCGAACGGCATGTCTGCTTCGTCGATGCCGGTGGCGGCGCAGATCCGGGTCCGCTGGTCCAGGGAGTCCTGCCGGATGTTGGAGGTGCGGCGGCGGAAGGAGCCGATCTCGTTTTCCAGCTTCGCGATCTGCCCCTTGAGGGACCACGCCTCGCCGTGCGCGTTGCTGCTGCGCTCGCGGGCGGCGTCGAGCTCGGTGCCGAGCGACTTCACCAGCTCCGCGGCACGGCTGCGGGCGGTGACCAGCCCGGCGGGGGAGAAGTCGACGTCGATCCCCGCGGCGGCAAGCTCGTCCTTCGCGGCGTTCTCCACGGTTTCGCGGGAACGCAGCTGCGCGGCAGCGGCCGCGAGTTCCCGCTCGAGGGTGGCGATGGCTCCACCGCCCTCCTCGGTGTACCGGGTGCTGAGCGCATCGCGCTGGTCTTTCAGCGTGGCCCGGCGGGTTTCGGCGGCGGAGAGTTCGGAGCGGGCTTCCGTTGCGGCCTGCTCCAGCTTCTCGGCGGTGCGCTGCGCGCCTTCGAGGGCGAGGCGCTGCCGGTAGGCGGGCAGGCCTTCCTTCGCCAGGGCGCGGTTGTGCGCCAGGGCGTCGGCCGCTTCGCGGTAGCGGGTGTGCAATTCGGGGACGGACTGCAGGTGGTCGCGCTGCTGCCGGGCGCGTTCTAGCTGGCGGCGGATGCTGCGCAGGTGGCTGAAGTCCTCCACAGCCTCTTCGGCGGCGGTCAGGGTGCGCGGGGTGTCCAGCACGTTGTTGCGGAAGAAGTCATTGACCGTGCCGCCCAGACCCTTGCCGGTCTGCAGGATGCGCAGCAGGTTGAAGGCCTTCTCATCCTCCACACCCAGGGCGTGGCGGTAGCGTTCGGCGAACATTTTGTGCGAATCGAACACTGCGGCGCCGGGCAGCAGGGTTTCCAGGCTTCCCTTGGTGAAGCGGCCGCGCATGCCGGCCTGCAGGGCCTTGAGGTCCAGCGGGCGGTTGTGCACCAGGTAGTAGCGGCCCAGGTTGTGCTCGGTGCCGGTGGCGGGCAGGTCCATGACGACAGAGAGGCTGGTGATCTGACCCAGACCGTTGTCGAACGTCAGGCAGACGGCGGACCAGGTGGCGCCGGGGCGCTGATAGGCGGTGCCCGCGCCGTCGTCGGCTCCCTGGGTGCCCAGGCGTCCGCGCATGTAGGAGAACGCGTTGCGTTTTTCCTCGGCGTTGGTGCCGGAGTTGTTCTGCGCGGCCTCGTTCATCCGGGGCCGGGCGTCCATCACCTGGAGCATGGCGTCGAAGATGGTGGATTTGCCGACGCCGGAGTCGCCGGTGAGCAGGGTACCGGCACGGTCCACCTGGATGGTGTGCGCGCCGTCGAAGGTTCCCCAGTTGACGATCTGCACGGAGGCGAGCCGGTTCTGGCCGGGGTTGATCAGGTCTCCCATGGGGAGGGTGGTTTCGATGCTCATGCCGGCTCCTCGCCGTCGTTCTCTTCGTCAGCGGGGGTGCCGTCTGGATCCTGCCCCGAGAGGGTCTGCATAAAGGTGATGATGTCGCCGATCTGGCTGTACGGCAGGGCCAGCGGCAGGGCATTGGAAATCACCCAGACGTTGTCCAGCTCGGTGGGGAGCAGCAGCCGGCGGTCCTGCACGAGCTTGCGGATGGCGGCGTCGGCCAGGTCCTCCACGGACTTCGCGTCGCGCTGGCCCGGATCCACGTAGCCCTCGAGCACCTCGATGATGTCCTGGCGGGCGATGGTGGCCTCGTTCCCGGTGCCGTTGTGGCGGTCCAGGATCAGCCGCATGCGCAGCAGCAGCAGGGTTTCCTCGCGGGTCATTTCGCGTTGGCGCTGCAGGGCGGAGGTGTGCGGTTCGGCCATCTCCACCGGGCGCAGCAGGGCGACCTTGCGGTCCTCGTCAATGACCAGGGTGAGGAACAGTTCGCTCAGCCGGGCGCGCAGCTGCTCCTGGTTGTCCACCACGGTCTCGTACACGTTGTCCGAGGAGTTCGCGTCCAGGTACGGGCCGCGCAGCAGCCGGATGAGGGCCTGGCGCAGCTTCAGCGGCAGGGTGCCGGTGTCGCCGGGGAACAGTTCCGGGCCGTCCACGAGGAGGTCCCGCGGGGCGTGCTCGGCGTGCTCTTCTTCCAGGTCCGGCTCGAATTCCTCCGGGGATTCGGACAGTTCTGCGGTGGTCTCGCTCATTTTTCGGGGGCTTTCGCGACGGCGACGGCGGGCAGCAGCGCGGTGCGCTCGCTGCCGTCGATCTGGGTAAAGGTGACGGATTCAAGGGGTTTGCTTGCATCGAAATCGGCGCTACCGCCGGCGAGCAGGGCACGGATGCTGTTCAGGTGCCGGTGTTCGGGCGGCAGCTGCTCGAAGACCTGGGCCACGGTGGCGCTGGTGCGTGTCGACGTCGCCCGGGAGACGGCGTCGGCCAGCACCCGCCGGTCCGCGCGCGGGGTGCGGACCGAGCGGTGGATGTCCGCCTCGGTGAACTGCGGCGGATCGGGCAGGGTGCGCGGGGCGGCGTGGTCTTCGGGGTTGTAGACCCGGACCATGCTCAGCGACTCGAAGCCTGAGCCGTGCAGCTGCGGTGCGGGGACGACGGCGGCCCGGCGGCGTCCGCGCGGAGCCTTGTGGATCGCGGTTTCGGCGGCGCGTATGAGCTGGCGCAGCTGCACGGATTCGCGGTACTCGTCGCTCTGCACATAGGTGTGCATGGATTCGGAGAGCCGGCCGTAGATGCGGTGGATTTCGGTGGCCTGGTCCCGCATGTCGCTGATCAGCCGGTAGAGGCTCTGCCGGTCCTCGGGGCTCATGTCGTCCGCGAAGTCCCGTTCCAGCACCTCCGCGATGGCGGCGCGGAAGCGGGCCTGCTGGTCGGCGTCGTTCAGGAACGCGGTGAAGCCCTCGTAGGTGCGGCCTTCGGCAGTGCTGCGCAGCTTTTTGTCCGCCTCGAGGATTTCGCCCATGGTCAGGCCCTTGGCGGCGTTGGATTCCACCATTTCCTGGCGCAGGTCATGCAACATCTTCTCCAGGCCGTCGCGCATCCGCTTGAAGTCGGCGGGCAGGGCGGCGGCGAGGTCGAGGATGTCGCGGGCGGCTTCGACGGCGGTGTCGTCCGGCAGCGGCGGGGGTGCCTCGCCGGATTCCAGGGCGCGGATCATTTCCTCGCGGCGGGCGACCTCTTCTTTAAGGACGGCGATGCGGGCGGCCGGGTCCGGGTTGGATTCCTGCGCGAGGTTTTCCACCCGGTCCAGCAGGGTGGCCAGGCGGGAGGAGTTCAGGGACGTTTTGTCGCTGGTGTAGCCGTCCAGGTAGGAGAGGAAGCGGGCGGAGGATTCGGTGAGTTCGTAGACGAACTTCCCGTCCGCGCGGGGCCGGGCCAGGAAGCGTCGCGCCACCCAGTCGTCGGCGTAGTTCCGTCCGGTCCAGTCTTCGCGCAGCTGCACGCCGTCCATGCGAAGCCGGTTCAGGAAGGAGTCCGTCATGGCGTGGAAATCGTCCAGCGGAACCCGGGGCCGGGTGCGGGTGAAGGCCTCACGGAAGAGCGCCGGGACCCAGGCGTTGGCGTTGGTCAGTTTCCAGCCGGGGGAGGCCTGGAGCCGCTGCAGTTCGGCCCAGCGGGCAACGGCGTTCTCGATGAAGGACATTCTGCGCTTTCCGCCCGTGCGGTGGGGAAAAACGGGCCTCCTCGATTTTAGCCGGGTGGGAGGGCGGGGTGGGTGAGGCGCGTGCTGAGAAGCTAACGGGGAATAACCGGCAGCAGGCAGTCCCACGGCACTATTGCTCTCCTCACCTCGGAGCTACTGCTGAGTCTCTACGCTTCCGACAGCGGCGAAGAGATCGGCAGGATAGGGCGCATGGCTGCAGGAACCTTCTCCCTGCGAGACGTAAGTCCTGAAAAGCCAGGGAATTGACTAAAACCAAGGACAGTCTCGAGCAGCCATCGAGTCAATTTAGACGGCGCCGTCCAGACTGTCCTAGTTGAGTTTCTTCAGCAGGTAACCGGCGACAACCTCGAGGGAGTGTTCGATTCCTTCCAACATCAAATTCAAGGTTTCGAGTGGCTCGGAAGTCGCGAAAATAACCTGTCTATTTGCGTTGTCGCCTGAGGCGCGCCTAAGCAGGGCTTTGAAAGAGAGGTCTTTTGCGCTTTGCTGTTTGGGTTCATCGAATACGACAAGGCCAGGGTGGTTCGTGTCGCACTGTTCGCCAATCTCAAGTAAGCCCAATAGGTATGCCCAAATGACGCGAACCGAATCCGAGGCAGAGATATCAGCTTGAAGATCGAAGTTGTCCCGGCGTGGCAGATAGTTATCGTCCGCTATCTGAATCATGTCGTTACTGAAGGAGCCGAAATCATAAGCTTGCAATTGATCGACGAACGAGCGCTGCAAGTCTCGTAACTTCTGGCGGTCCTCATCAGACAATTCATCCTTGGGCAAGGCCTTCAACTTGGACTTTATGGATGCTGTGTCAGTGGCGAGCTCTTCCAGCTGCATCTGAAGCTCATCGAAACGCTCCCTGACACTTTCCAAACGCTGCAGCCGATCTCGAAGTTCGATGCGCGCGGCGACCTGTTCTGCAGAGGACGTCTCCTCGGTGGGTCCACCCACAAGATCATCTCTCAATGCTTGAACTAAAACGCTCAACGCGTCGCCTTGCTGTCGCAAGGCCACCCATCGTTCGCGCTTGGCGAGTACCGCCTGTTCGGCGTCACTCCGCATTGAAGAAAACAGGTCAAGCTGCTTCTTGATGTACTCCACACTTTCGGGGGCCGTCATGGTCGGCACGTCCGTCGGGAGAAGCGATGCTGGGAGGTGCTGGTGGCATACGGGGCAGTCCTCCGCAAGCTGCTCAGTAACCTTTGAACCTAATGATTGCAGCACCACGATGTCTTGGTGCTGACGCAGATCTTCAGTTAATGATTCGATGCGGCGGGAGATCGCCTGAAGTTCATTCTCTTGGCGAACCAGTTCCTCCCGTAATGCAAGGTCCATTGCACGAATCCGGCGAGAGTCGTCCAGAGCTTCAATTATTCGTGTCGATATATTCGAGTCACCGTCAAGATCGACCGCTTTAATCGAGCTTGGTCTGGCTAGTTCAGCATTCGCACTTTCAATGTAAGAATCTAATGCTTTCCAGTCGTCATCACCGCGAGAAACGTATACCTCGGCAGGGCGAGCTTCATCCGGCCATATCGTCTGGACACGCTCAGGAAGTCCGGACAACTTGAGGCCGCTTCCGCTGAGTGACTGCCCAAATGAAGCAACCGCGAGATGCCATTTTTCTGCTAATTCCACTTCCCGCGCATGAAGCCGTTGGCGGGTCAGCTCATACTGACCAACCTCAAGTGCAAGAAGGAACTCTACAGCGCGTTTGCGCACCTCGGTTACGCCGCTAAAAGCAGGCATCTGCGCCTGGATTCCGCCCCAACCGCGTCGCTGTTCGACAAACAACAATGGAAAGACTTGTTCCATATACAATTGGGATGTCCGGCCCTCACGAGCTGGCAACTCGGGCATAGACCAACCCATGAACCTGGCCAACCAGACGTGAAAACCTCGCTCGCGGGAAGCTCCTCCGGAGCGCCCAACATAATAGTCATCGACATCCGTAGCAGAAGTTATGTCATTAAGAGCAGCGTGCTGAACCCTAACGAGGTTAGTTCCATAATTATCGTGGCGTACCCACCGAGTTACCGTCGCAATCGCGCCGTTATGACCCTCGATTTCAACGGTCACATGTGAAGAGAGAACACTAGTCTCGGCCTTGCTGGAAGCATCGTAGATGAGGCGATCACGCATTGCGGACGTCAGTGCGCTGGCAGGTTGGTTAGTAATCATCCTTTCCAAGCCGAGTGCAAACAAAATACTCTGAACCGCTGTTGACTTGCCGCGCGAGTTTTCTGCACGGATAATCATGAGTCCATTATTGAAAGGTATGTCAGCCCCATAGAGGCCTTGTCCTGTCTGGACCCGTAAGCGCAGATTACGGATTCTCAAGGTCATAGGGATCGCCATTCAAGTAGTCGTTCGATATCCTTGTTGGAAACTTTTCCGTTTACGGCCGCCAACGCAACCAATTCACGCTCGAGTACACCCGCGCTGCGGATCTCGTTGAGAGCCTCGCGGCCATTTTGGGTCAGCTCGAATGGTCCGAGGCCGTCACGCGAGAGAAAACCCAACCCGAGCGCGAGGTCGAGAGCTCGATCGAGGGCGGGCTCGAAACGAACGAGAGGCGTATCCAGAAGCGCGGTGCCAACTTTGATGTTCGCCAACATTTCGACACGTTTCGCGGATTGGAGCGCCCAACTCAGGACGTGCATTGCCTTCCAAGTTGCCTTCCCTGCACGGCTCTTCTCAACGATGAGAAGGCAAACCGCAATGCGTAGTTCGGGACGAAAATCAGGTGACACTGGATCGGGGCGAGGAACGAAGTTCATAGGGGCGTCCAGCCACCTCAATGTTTCCGACTCCCCATCGATAAGTTGGGATGATTCGGTCATGGCAGTGCCTGGAACTCGAGCGGGCAACGCATCAACCATTCGCCCGCCTGCCCGCGAGATAGGCGTTGTGCATCACCCTTCCTCAGCCCAGCGACAACCGATTCGAGTTGGTTAGCATAGTCGTCCACAACTTTGAGGACACGATCGTGAGGCTGAGTAACTGCGAACCCGTTCTCGAATTCCAGAGCTTCCTGTTGCAAACGTCGTTGGGCTTCGATGGCTTCACGCGTCTGCGGAAAGTCTCTCAGATTTTCCATCATTTCTTCCTTGGCGAGGAACCACTTGGTTAAAGACTTGCGCATGGTCTGGATATCCGCTGCCGGGTGGTGATTTTTCAAGTCTTGTAGTTTTCTCAACAGCGTCGTGGTGAGCATAGGCTGAGTTCCGGCAAACCCCGAGACCGCACCGTCTGATACGACGGGCTCGGGAAGGCGGACCTGCACAGCGGCATCACTCAAAGCGGCCTGGTACTCTCCCTGATAATCCTGTGGTGTTTTAAGCGTGATAGAGAAATCAGTCGAAATAAAAGACAATCCCCATGAGCGCACGGTCGCAGCACGTTTGTTAGCGTAGGCGACAAGCTCGGTTGAATGATATTGCGGAACAATTAAAAAGTAGTTCTGGATTATAAGCCCGTCAAGGAGTTGAGGTAGGTCATCTTTGTTCTTTTGTAATTTGAGGGTATCGCGATTGAGTTTGGCTCGCTGTTTTTGGGTGCGAGCTCGCAAGTCGAGCGAGTCCTTGTCGGCATAGCATTGGTAGGCGATACCATCGGTTGAGAAGCCTTCGAGCCCTTTATCGCCACCCATCTCGGCAGGAAAGTAGCGCAACTTCTCTGGCGGGTATCGTCTTTGAAGTAGGCTCCACACAAACGCCTCAAAGTCATCCCCGGAGGGCAATGCGGGGATGCCCTGCAACGGGTCAGGCAAAGTCATAACTCGCAATCGTAGTCGAACCGTCTCTGTTTAACGTGGAACTTACGTCTCTCCGACACGGACTGAGCTTCCCGCCTTGGGCCGAGTCTGGGATTACTGAATCGTGGGGCACGGATCGAAAGGCGGCACTGTAGAGACACCTCTTGCTGGGTTATGAACGCCGTTACAAAAGTCGACGCACCCATTGCGCAAACCGGAGGTTGTTTCCGTGTCTATTCCCCGAAGCTGTCCTCCGTAGCTATGGTGTAGAACGCAATGGCCAGGGGGCGTCGGGCATGTCACCGGCCATTCCACAGCACCCTGCACTGCTTCTCGCCTTGGCGGTGACTACCGGGTTTGGCGGGGAGCCGGTCGCCCTCGCGTTCGGCATTGTTGACCTATGCATCGAGCGCCGCCATCCGCAGCAAGGCAGGGGCGTCCTCGAAGGGTGAGGCGACCGTCCTGCATCGCGCTGCACTGTGGCAGTTCTTTCCAGTTGCTCTCCGGCACGTCGTTGGCCCTGAGGCCCACGGCGTTCTACTCCAGCAAGTTCCTGCTATGCCTCGGCCATTCCGTCGCCGGGCTGTCGTCGTCGTCATCCAGCCCACCGAGGGGGTAGGCCTCAATGACCAGCTGTGCCGTCGTCGTATTCGAGCCTAGGCTCACCACCCCGACCCGGAACCAATCCTCCACCTCCTCCAGATCGTCATTGTCGACGAGCTTCAGGGGCGTACGGGCGCGGACAGGGTAAAGATGGCTGCCGTCCGCAGTCATCAGTAGCAATTCTGTAAGTATGATGACGCACGCTGCACTTTTATAGCCCGCCCGAAGGAGAAACGTGACTTTGTCTGACACTGAAGCTGGAGGTATGTGGCTAGAAAACTTTCTGCACGAAGACCGCCAACTCGCGCGGAAGTTGCTCGACTCATTCGCGCTCGACAGTTGGACCCAAGCACGCGCAAAATTGCTCGATTTGCTCCGTAGCGAAATAGATATCGTCAAGAGTTCCGGAGCTGTCTGGGTCATTCCGGCAATGGATAGTGGCGATATTCGGAAAGCCAACGGTTTGGCTGGGAACGAGAGCCTGATCGCGTTCAAGAATTTTCAGCCGGGCATGGATATCCCATCGATGCCCGGTAGCGAAGGCATCATCGGCCACCTCCTACGAGACATCCAAGGAACTGGCGTGCTGCCGTCGACGGCACCATTGGCAGAGCTTCGCAGAAAGCGTGTGAGCACCATCCTAGTGGTCACCGATACGATTGAAACAGGTGGTCAGGTTGCGAAGTACGTGCAGGCGCTACTGCGAAATCCGACACTAAAGAGCTGGAAATCGTTCGGCTGGATAAAGGTCGGTATCGTTGCGTATGCCGTTTCCGGCGAGGGGGGGAAGCTACTTTCAGGCTCGTCGGTGGCAGACTTCGTTCGGTTTGTTCGGAGCGCGCCCACCGTAAGAGCTTTGCCTTGGGCCTCCCCCGAGGTAGAGAATGCAATCTCTCTATGCCGTCGATATGGCCAGGGTTCAAATCCTCTTGGCTATGGCGATCACGCTAGCCTGTTCGGTTTCCAGGATCGTGTTCCAAACACAGTGCCCACAATCTTCCGCCAGAGCGGCAAAAATTGGGTACCCCTATTCGAAGGACGAAGTGGCCGGCTGGTCCCCACAGGAATGATCAGCGAACTCTTAGGTTCATCGAATGGACCCGTCGAGCACGACGATCTCTTAGCGGCGGTTCGACAAGAGCGGTTATCGATAAGCATCAATAAACAGCAGCGAGCGAGTAACCGAGATATTCTTACCGCTCTAGCGCTCCTGAAGGTCTCACCTGAGCGGGCTGCTCTCCTGGGGGTTGCGTTAGGTCTGACTCAAACAGAAGTAACCTCACTGCTGAATTATCTTTTGTCTCAGGGTTTGATTGCGGGTGACAACAGTTTGACCCCGGCCGGAACTGCAGAACTGATTGCTGGCAAAAGAAGGCCGCGGCGTGTCGTGCCCAAATCGTTCCCCACGGGCTTGACTCCTTACTATCCTGAGTCACTGAGATGAGGAGATGGATCAAGTTGAACCTAGAGATGAAGTCACGGCGTCGCCGTGACTCGTTGAGCGAATTTAGCTCAATTGGTTTGTGAGAGGAACCATGGTACGCCGGATTGCCGGTGTATTCGGAATAGCTCACGCAACGTGTGCAAGCACGAACAGGCCGCCCTGCGTGCGCCTTCGGGCTCTTCCTGTCCGTGGATCCCTCCGGGATCTCCAATCAGAGTAGGTCAATTTGCCATCTCCTCACCTCTACATTAACGAAGGCAGAGCGCTTGGCCGTGACGCGGAGACGCTTGCGCGTGCTGTGGCTTACGAACGCGTAATTCTGACCAACAACGTATACCCCATTCTTACGTTGCGGCACTTGGCCCGGGAGACCGGGACTGAATGGGGATACTTAAGGTCGATCGTGGAACGGCGGTTGAATGATTACTCTTCCATTCGGCGGCGAAAGCAAGACGGAACCTTCAGAGAGATCTCAGCACCTAATGCGGAACTCATGCATGTTCAGCGATGGATTCTCTCACGGGTCTTGACTGGGCTTCGTATTCACGAGGCCGCATTCGCTTATCGTCGTGGCCTGTCCATCAAGCACTGTGCTGAAGTACATTTAGGTGCGCGTTGGCTATTGAAGATGGACCTGCACGATTTTTTTGGAAGCATTTATGAATCGCGAATCTATACCGTACTAAGAGGGTTGGGGTACCCAGCACTTGTGGCATTTGAGATGACGAGAATCTGTACGAGGGTGATGCCACCTCCTGAGTGGAAGCCTTGGCTTTCCGGCCGAGGTGTAGAGGCCTATGGTGCGCCCTACCAGGGAGTGCTTCCACAGGGAGGGCCAACCAGTGGCGCCCTGGCAAACGCTGTTGCTTTCGATTTAGATACAGTACTGACTTCAATCGCTGAGCAGGGCGGCATGGCGTACACGCGGTACTCCGACGATCTCACCTTCTCATCACCGCAGGCCCTCTCTCGTAGCGCGGGCTCGAAACTTGTGGGCCAAATCGAGCTGGCAATCTCGCGCGCAGGGTTCAACGCGCATAGGGGAAAGACGCGCATAGTTACTCCTGGCGCCCGGCAAATCGTCCTCGGCCTAATGCTGACTCCGGAGGCGGTGAGACTAATGCCAGAATTCAGACACGCACTCGATAACCACATTCGTTGCGTGGAACGGTACGGTCCAGTTGCTCATGCAAAGGAGAGACGCTTTCATTCGGCCTTGTCCATGATCAACCATGTTGACGGGTGTCTGGCGTTCGCCATCGATATAGAGCCTGGCTGGACAGTAGAACGCAAATTCCGTTGGGAATCAGCGCTGGCCAAACATGGACACCCTGTCAATCAGGATGTGTAAAGCGGGTGCGGCCCGCCGCTACGCAGCGTTCTTCCGTTTTGCCTCTACCCGCTGATCAGGCGGGACGTTATAGACACCCCCCTCTACCCCCACCCGATCCCGCCGCCTAGACTGACGGGGCCGTCTGAGCGCGCCGAACGGAGGAGCAGCATGCCCACGATCGCCGAGACCGTCGTCCATAACCTCGCCGCCAATGGGATCCAGCGGATCTGGGGAGTTCCCGGGGACTCCCTGAACGCGGTGACCGAGGCCATCCGCCGGGAGAAGGGCATCGAGTGGATGCTCACCCGGCATGAGGAAGAGGCTGCATTCGCTGCCGCCGGGGAGGCTGCACTGACGGGTGAGCTCGCGGTGTGCGCGGGCAGCTGCGGCCCCGGCAACATGCACCTCATCAACGGGCTCTACGACGCACACCGCAGCCGGGTTCCCGTGCTCGCGATCGCCTCGCACATCCCGAGCGACGAGATCGGCAGCCAGTACTTCCAGGAGACCCGGCCCACCGAGCTGTTCCGCGACTGCACGGTCTTCTGCGAGATGGTCCTGAGCCCCGAGCAGATGCCGCGGCTGCTGGAGATCGCCATGCGGACGGCCATCGAGAAGAGGGGCGTCGCCGTGCTCGTGATGGCCGGCGACACTGCGCTGGAAGACGCCGTGGACGAGCGCGTCTTCACGGTCCGCCGCACCGACCCGGTCACCGTGCCCTCCCCGGCGGAGCTGCAGGAAGCAGCCGCCACGCTGAACTCCTGCGGGAACGTGACCATCCTGGCGGGCGCCGGCGTCGAGGGGGCGCGCGAGGAGGTCCTCGCCCTCGCCGACGCGCTGGGAGCACCGATCGTGCATGCCCTGCGCGGCAAAGAAATCATCGAGCACGACAACCCGTTCGACGTCGGCATGACGGGGCTCCTCGGCTTCGCGTCGGGATACCGGGCGATGGAGGACTGCGACGCGCTGCTGATGCTCGGCACCGACTTCCCGTACCAGCAGTTCTACCCGAAGAAGGCGAAGATCCTGCAGGTCGACATCCGGGGCGAGCAGCTCGGCCGCCGCGTGCCGCTCACCCAGGGCATGGTCGGCGGGGTGCGGGAGACGGCGTCGGCGCTGCTGCCGCTGCTCGAGCGTAAGTCCAACCGCACCCACCTGGAGAAGTCGCTGGACCACTACCGCCGCACCCGCGCGCAGCTCGACGACCTCGAGAAGCAGGGCCCGGGCACCATCCATCCGCAGCACCTCGCCCACCTGATCGACAAGCTCGCGGACGACGACGCGGTCTTCCTGCCCGACGTCGGCACCCCGGTCATCTGGGCGTCCCGGCACCTGCACATCGGCGCGCGACGGCGCCTGATCGGCTCCTTCTGGCACGGCACCATGGCGGCGGCCACCCCGCTGGGCCTTGGCGCCCAGGCGGTGGACCGCAACCGGCAGGTCGTGATCCTCGCCGGCGACGGCGGCCTCGCGATGATGCTCGGCGAGCTGCTGACGGCGGTGCAGCATCGGCTGCCGATCAAGATCGTGGTGTTCGACAACGCGGCGCTCAGCTTCGTCGAGGTGGAGATGAAGGCGGCGGGCATCGTCAACTTCGGTACCGGGCTGGAGAACCCGGACTTCGGTGCGGTCGCGCAGGCGGTGGGGATGCACGGCGAGAGCGTAAAGCGCCCGGAAGACCTCGAGGGCGCCCTGCGCCGTGCATTCGCTTACGACGGCCCCGCGCTCGTCTCAGTCGCGGTGGAGCGGCAGGAACTCTCCATGCCGCCGAAGATCGACGCGAAGCAGGCCACGGGCTTTGCGGTCTACGCGATGCGCACGGTGCTCGCCGGGAACGGCCGCGAACTCATCGATCTGGCGAAAGCCAACGCGCGCCAGCTGCTCTGAGCGGGCATCTCCTTGACCGTGTGACGAGAAGGTGCCGGATCCCTCGTCCTCGACGAGGTAGTTCGGCAGCCTTGAGACCCCCTAGAAGAGCTGCGCCAGGCATCTGTCGGGAAAGTCCCACAGCGGCTGCTCGCCGGCTGTCGGCTTGCAGGCCGCTGCGGCATCACGGATGCTGCCAGGAACGTGGCCTCGGATGCCCTTGTGAAGCGGTCGGTGAGCGTCAGCTCGGCGGTCACCAGATCGGGCGCCGGTACCCACAGCACCTCGGCGGCGTGGCGCCGTTCCGTGTTGCCGCTGCGTGCAGTCTTCGACGCTTCGGCGGCACCCGCTATGCCATATGGGCACTTATGTGGGACGGCCTACGCGCTGTTGGGGAGCTCTGGTTTATGGGTAGGTGGGTGGGTGAGCGAGGCGAGTTTCCCTTCGGTCTCTTTGAGGTGCGAGTTATCAGCCTTCACCGCGGCTAGTTTTTTGTCGATGACGGGGATGGCGTCGTTGGTGCGGCTTCTTTGGTGGGAAAGGTTGGTGGTTGCTTCTCTGACTGCTTCCTCATGCGCGGTGTTCGCGGCTTCAACGTTCCTGGCCGTGTTGTTGACGTTCGTTGCGAATCTTCGGACGACGGCTCCTTGGTCCGGGTTACAGGTGATCAGGGCCGCAAAGGATTGTCCTTCGAGCAAGAGGTACAGTTCTCGGTCGTCGTGCACTTTCTTCTTCTGAAGCATCCCACCGGCAAGTATCCCGACCGATCCCAGCATCATGCCTCCGGCGGTCATGCGTGTCAGAGTCGCTCTTTTCGTTCGCGCGAGGTTCCCGGAGGAATCAACGGTCGCGTTCACGTCGAGGCCAAGCGTAAAGGTTTGGCCCTTGATGACGATCTGGTGCTCAAATAGCTCTGCGGATCCGTCCTTGCCTCGATAGACCTGCACCAATTTCCTACCGGTCGCCTCGGCCGCCTTCATCTGCTGCTGCGCACGTTTTAGCTCGGCCGCGACAATGTTGCTCTCCCGACGGTGTTCCTTCTCGGCATCGGATACGCGTTGCTTGTACTCGCGTAATGCGTTGCGGTGGGCGATCTTGGCCTCGGACAAAGCTTCTCGTGCAGCTTGTTCGGCTGCTACACGGGCGTCATGGGCTGCGCGATCGGCCGGGGACATGGATGCAATCCGTGTTCGCTCGACAGAATTCTTTCGCAGTATGCGGGCGAACCCCACCGCCAAGACTAGAAGGACCGAACCGGCGATGATCACCGTGACCCAGGGAAATCCACTCATATTGCTTCCTTAGCTGTTCGGCCGGACCGTCAAATAGGTTCTGCCGTAAGGGAAAAGCATATTCTGTTTTCGACCCGAGAACGCATACCAACGTCTAACAATCTTGCCAGGCCGAGACTCTCCGCCTAAAAACATCTTCTGTTGCTTCCGTCGCCGCTCGAAAGCAGTTGCGCCTCAAATAGATCTGCATGACCGAGTGACTTGAACGATCGGTGTTCCGCCAGATCTGTAATTGGTCATTGTGAGATCGCGCGAGGCCTTTTCTTGTGGTTACTGCAGGGGTTGTGCGGCATCGTGGGCGATTTCGAGTTGGTACGACAAACAGCGCCTGCTGGCGAGCCGCAGAATGGACACTGATGGGAAAGGTCCATTACCGCGAGTAGGTCGCGTTCGTATCCCGCATAAAATTCATCCGGCATGATTGCCATTGCACGTGTGATAGCTGCCTCAACCTGGGGGCGATTCTTCAAGAGAGCTCGATGAAATAGTGCAACATCCCCGGCGGCACCCATCACCTCCGGAGCTTCCTCCCACAGCAGCCGTTGAAAAGTTGGGAAGGGTCGAGGGCCACCAAAATCCCCATTGAGCAGGACCGATCCAGCAGCCCGTGCTTCTGCTATCTGGAGCATCTCCAGATAATGCAGATCCAGCTCGCTCGTCGCCGTCGCCAAAACGCTCTTTTTGAGCCCTTCTGACCCGTTTTGGGCGAGGGCTTCTCTGATGTGGACACCGCTGCCGTAATAGCCGCTCACATGTTCGGGATCTAGTCGGGTGCTCTGGCCGATATATAGCCAGTCAGAGTCAGGGCTCTCGGTCCGGAAGATATAGCCGACGGCACCCGGTTCGATAACAACATATTTACTCATCGTTTCCCCAATTCCGCAGTTCGAGACACCCCACTTTACGGACAGTGAGTGACACGGAGCTGTTCGACATCCCCAGCACCATGCCATGGCAAGATAATCAAGTGCACCTATGGAGCAAGGCGGTCCGCTGATGTGAACCGCATGGCCAACAGCGCTTTTACCGCGCAGTGCTTCATCTCGCGGCTTTCGTCCATATCTAGGGCCAAAGGTTCCTTTTGTGCACATGGGTATGCCCCGATACCAAGAACTGGACCTCGAACGGTACGCAGAACAGGGTCCAGCGGCAGTGGCCAGGGAACTGGCCGCGGAAGCGGAACTGACAGCTGCAGCCTCCGCCCTCCAACCCCGCCCAGCTGACCCGATGGGGACTGCGCGCGGGCGGCAGCGCTTTCACCGTGGATTACCTGGTCCGCTACTTCCTCCACGATGCGCTCCATCACCTCTGGGACGTCCGACCACGGAGCTAGTCATGTCCTTTAGAACAGCGGCCAGGGCACCGCAGGCATGTCGCCGCTCGGAGCCGGAAACACCCCGGCCGAACGCAGCCGGACGCAGCGCGCGGCAAACGAAGCAACTTCCTCGGCGGTCAGCAGCTTCGCCAGCTGCGAGCCCAACTCGCCCTCGAGCCCCGAGAGCACCCGGTCAACACCCTCAAGTTCCTCGGCGCTCAGCACGTCGCCGATCCAGCCCCACAGCACGGTCCGCAGCTTGTGCTCGCTGTGGAAGGTGAGCCCGTGGTCCACCCCGTACCGGTGCCCGCCGGCCATGGCGAGGATGTGGTCGCCCTTGCGGTCGGCATTGTTGACCAGGACATCGAACACGGCCATCCGCCGCAGCGCCGGAGTGTCCTCATGAATGAGGGAAACGATCCGCCCGTTTTCATCCTGGCCCTGGAGTACTTCTTTCCATCCGGTCTCCGGCACGTCCTCTTCCGGCACCAGGTCCACCGCGGTCTGCTCCGGGTCGGTCTCCTGCCAGAGCTGGACCATGCCCTCACCGAATCGACCGTCGCGCAGCCAGGTGCGCGGCACGATGTTCCAGCCCAGCACCTCGGACACCAGATACGCGGCCACCTCCCGGTGCGCCAGGCACCCGTCGGGAAAATCCCACAACGGCTTCTCGCCGGCTATCGGTTTGTAGACCACGGCCGCGTCGCCGATGCTGCCCAGAAAGGTGGCGTTGGACGCCGTCGTGAGCCTGCCGGTGAGCGTCAGCTCGGCGGTCACCAAATCGGGCGCGGGCATCAGGCCTCGGGGAAGGTGCAGGTGTGCCCGTCGGCGTCGATCGGCTGGCCGCAGATCACGCAGATGGGACGCCCGGCGCCCACCACTTCCCGCGTGCGCTTCGCGAAGGCCCGGGCCGTGCCGACCGGCATCCGCACCCGCAGCACCTCTTCGGCGTCGTCCGTCTCGTCGTCGTCATCCTCGAGGAAGCCGTCGTCGTCCTCATCCACGTCCTCGAGGGGGTAGGCCTCGATGACGACCTGCGCCGTCGTCGGATCCCAGCCCAGGCTCATCACGCCGGCGCGGAACTGTTCCTGCACCGCCTCGAGATCGTCATTGTCCACGAGCTCCAGGGGAGTGCTCGCGGGAACGTGGAAGGGGTTGCCGTCGACGGTCATGAGTTGGTCGAGGATCTCGTCGATCTTCTCGGCGAGCTGGGCCGACTGCAGTTTCTCCAGGGCGATGCTGACAATCTGCTTCCCGGCGCGGACCTGCAGGTAGAACGTGCGCTGGCCCGGAACGCCGACAGTGCCGACGACGACGCGGTCCGGCCAGTCGAAATCGTGAACGGTTGTAGGCATAGAACTACTCTAGGCTCATCGGGCCGGCGGTGCCGCGTGACCTGCACCACCGCCCACCGGGGCATCGTTCGATGTCGGCCTGACCGCCAGCCAGGACAGGTCCCCGGCGTCGGTGTTGGTCGCGAGGACGGTGGGGCGTCCCGTGCCGTAGTGCACGATCGACACGGAGGCCGGGCCCACATTGAGGCGCTGGAACATGTCCAGGTGCATGCCGAGCGCGTCGGCGAGGACCGACTTGATGATGTCCCCGTGGCTCACCGCGACCCACACGGCCCCCGGCCCGTGCTCGGCCTCGAAGGCTGCATCGTGGCGCCGGATCGCCGCCACCGAGCGGGCCTGCATCGCGGCCATCGACTCGCCGCCGGGAAAGGTGACGGCGGAGGGCTGCGACTGCACCGCCGCCCACAGCTTCTCCTTCGCGAGCTCCTCGAGCGTGCGGCCCTGCCAGGAGCCGTAATCGCACTCGGTGAG
Source organism: Arthrobacter sp. zg-Y1171 (assembly GCF_025244845.1). Lineage (NCBI taxonomy): Bacteria > Bacillati > Actinomycetota > Actinomycetes > Micrococcales > Micrococcaceae > Arthrobacter > Arthrobacter sp. zg-Y1171. Next base: position 250,913 of record NZ_CP104264.1, read on the forward strand.
ATCGTCGTCGACCGGCGTGTGCGGGGTGCCGGTCTGGCGGTCGAGGATGAACTGGGAGGTCTGCCGGCAGCGCTCGAGCGGGCTCGACACCACGCCGACGACGGGCACGACGGCGAGCCGGTCGCCGGTCGCTGCGGCCTGGTCGCGGCCCGCCTGGTCGAGTTCGACGCCGGGGGTCCGGCCGGCCAGCACACCGGTGGCGTTCGCTGTGGTGCGGCCGTGCCGCACGAGGATTACTGTTGCCATCCCCCAAGCCTAGTCATGTCGGCGACGTCCGGGCGCGGAAGTGAACGGTGCTGGGTGTGCTCGCTAGGGGCGCCGGGCCGGCTCAGTAAGGAACAATGGCCGCAGTTCCAATGAGGAGGGAGAAGCTTTGAAAAGGTTCTATGTTGCGTCGAGCTTCAGAAACATCGCCAACGTCCGGTACGTTGCGCAAACCCTGGAAAGCAAGGGCTACGTCAACGCGTACGACTGGACCCGGAACGCGGCGGCGCGCGATGCGGGCACCGTCACCCTCGATGATCTGCGCTCCATCGGGCAGCAGGAGAGAGATGCAGTGATGGGGGCCGACGTCGTCGTTATCCTGCTTCCAGGCGGGAAGGGCACGCATGTTGAGCTTGGCATCGCCATCGCTCAAGGCAGAAGGATAGTCCTGCATTCGGCGGACGAGGACATCAAAAACCCTGAAACCACCAGCACGTTCTACCACCTACCCGAGGTGGAGAGGTGCCACGGAACCCTGGACGACCTCCTGGCCATGATCGTCGGCCGGGACGTGCCCGTTGCCTCGGTCTGAGTCGATTCTGTCGCAGTGAGGGACCGGCTTACGGGACTGCTTGCAAGGATCAATTCAGAACATCATGACGACGGCTGCGATGCCCTGGCGTCTCTAGCAGCACCTGTGCCGCGAACGGACCCGCCTATGGACTGCGAGTTGCTTGGCTACGCGCGTCCTGCCCTCGGCGCTTCTTAAACCATTGGCTGAGGCAGATGGTGACGAGCAGTCCGGCCAAGATTGCGATGACCCAACGAAACAGCATCTGGATGTCTGTATAGGTATCGAGAACGATGATCATCACAAGAGCAGCGAAGGTGCTGACGACGACGGTTGGGAAAGGCCTCATAGAGTCAAACGTTTCAATGTTGGGCACCAGGGGCAAACGGGAACGGTGCCCGCAGAGTGGGAATGACCGGCTTTGCGCCTTGAGGTGTCCATGCCAGCATTACAGCGCTACCGGCGACCGAAGTTCCAATATCAGTTGTTCGCCGGGGCCGCTCCCCGTCTGACTCACCCGGCTCCGGCAGACCGGAAACACTCCCTGGCGGAATGACGATAGGCCTGCGAGCCGGAAAAAAATGCTCGACTACCTGCCTCAACGCTTTTGGTGCACTGGATTTCGCCAAAGTAGTTGCGCAGGGACGACAAACAGAATCCAATAGCCCCATGACGAAGGATCCCGGCACGACCACATCAAACGCACAGCCCGGGCTGAAGCGGGCAATCGGTGTGCCGCTGCTGTTCGCCTTTATCGTGGGCGACACCCTCGGGGCCGGCATCTACACCCTCGTGGGTACCATGGCCGCCGACGTCGGCGGCGCGATCTGGATACCCCTGCTGATCGCACTGGTCGTCGCGCTACTTACTGCCGCGACCTACGCGGAACTGATCACCAAGTACCCGCACGCTGGAGGAGCCGCGCGCTACGCAGACCGGGCTTTTGGTATCCCCTACGTGTCATTCATCGTCGGCTTCCTGATGATGGCCTCAGGAATCACCACAGCCGCTGCCCTCGCGAACGCCTTCGCGGGCGATTACCTCACCGCGCTCATCGCCGTGCCAGCTGCCCCCGCGGCGATCGTATTTATTATCTTGCTGACGCTGATCAACCTTCGCGGCGTCAAGGAGTCCCTCGCCGCGAACCTCGTAGCTTCTGTCATCGAGGTAACCGGCCTCGTCATCGTCATCGTCGTCGCCGCCATCGTCCTCGCCTCCGGCAACGGGGACCCCTCCCGGCTCCTCGAGTTCGCGCCGGACGTACCGCCCTTCCAAGGTGCCTTCGCCGCATCGATCGTCGCGTTTTTCTCTTTCCTGGGCTTCGAGGCCGCAGCAAACATGGCCGAGGAAGTACGTAACCCATCCAAGGCCTACCCCCGCGCACTTTTCGGTGCCATCTGCACCGCTGGAGTGGTCTACCTCCTCATCGCTCTCGGTGCGGTCATTGTCATGCCCCCGGCCGAACTGGCCGACTCCACCGGTCCTCTGCTCGACGTCGTCGCCGCCAGCGGCGTCGGAATCCCGCCCGGACTGTTCAGCATCATCGCCCTGATCGCCATTGCCAACGGAGCACTGCTGTTCATGGTCATGGCCAGCCGTGTCGGCTACGGATTGGCAGAAGCAGAACTGCTCCCTCACGCCTTCGCCCGCGTGCTGCCAGGCCGTCGCACCCCCTGGGTCTCCATTATTGTGGTTGCCGGATTGACGATCGTCCTTACCCTCCTCGGAAATGTCGCCACATTGGCCGAAACCACCGTGCTGCTCCTACTCCTGGTGTTCCTTTCTGCCAACGTCAGCGTCCTCGTCCTCAAAAAGGACAAAGTGGACCACGACCACTTCTCAGCCCCCCGAATTATGCCGATCCTCGCGATCATTGCGAGCATCGCACTCCTCACACAACAAACCGGGATCGTCTGGCTCGGCGCCGCCGCCTACGCAGTGGTCGGATCCTTGTTGTTCCTCGCTGCCAGGGCCGGACGCAAACGCCAGGAACGCGTGAACGCTAGTAGCTAACGAGGTGGGCCACCGTTGGGCGGGGTGCCACCGCCGGGTGTGCCGCCGGCGGGACCGTTGCCGCCGCCCATGCCGGAGCCCGCTTCCTGCACCACAGTGTTGGCATAGTCGTTCGTAGGGTCGCGGTAAATGGTGTGGACGTGTCCCCAGCCGGAGGTGGACACTCCGTCGACATCCGCGCCTGCCGAGCCCTGCTGCGCCTGGAAGGCGACATAAACGTTCGGCCCCGAGATGGAGAACGAGATACCGTCCCCAGTGCTCATGTCGTACGTGGTCTCCCCGGACCACGCGATGACGGTGTCACCGAGGGTGGCCTCGATCTTCGCCCGGGAATCGGCAGTGGTCTGCTCGTCCGCCATGCCGGACCAGTTCGCGATGAGATCGAGGAGCAACTGCTTCTGAGCGTCGGTCAGATCGGCGCCGGTGAGGCCGGCTCCGGCGTCGAAATCACAGGTATCGCCAGGGGCACACATGCTGACGTCGCCCGACGTGAGCGCAGCCTGCTGTTCCCCCGTCAAGCTGTCAAAGAATGCGAACGCGTCGGTGTAGATGCCGTCGAACGGCTGCACTTCGTTGCCGTCGGCGTCGGTGTAAACGGCAGGCTGCACACCGAGGTGGGTGGGAGCGAACGTGATCGCGTCACCCGCGCCGTCGAGGGTCGCGTTGATACCGAGGTGGTGGCCGCCGAACTGCACTTCGAAGGCGCCGGTGTCAGACGGCTCGCCGAAGAAGGCGATGTAGTACTGGCCGAGGGACTGCTCGGTGCTGCTGCTGTTCTGCTGCAGGTACTCGTCGCCACCCATAATGCCGGACACCGTGTCGTACGCTTCGTCGCTAAGCAGCGCCTGCAGCACCGCCAATGCTGCGGTCTCCTGCTCATCGCTCAGGTCGGCCAGATTCAGGCCGGCACGCTGGACGAACGTCACGGGAAAGTTTGACCAGGAGGTTGTCTTCGTCGCGTCGCCGTAGTCATACAGGACTGTCTCGCGTTGCTCATCGCTCAGCGTCGCCAGGAATGCCTCAGCGGCAGCTGCCGTCGAGGAAATCGTCTCTTCGGTTGTCGTCGGCGACGTCGTTTCCGTGCCTGTTTCCGCGGCCGTGCTGCTGCTCGAATCACTCGCAGCCGAAGGGGACGCGGTGCCGGCGGTGGAAGCGACGTCGGCCGCGCAGCCGGTGAGGGCGAGGCCGCCTGCCAGGAGGAGTGAGACGACCCGCAGGGCGCGCCGTCGTACCAACGACGCCGCGGGCAGGGTAACGGTGGTTCCGGAAGATCTCATAGTCAACACGGTAGAAAAAGCCGCTTGCCGTTCGCTTCCTGGTTGCTGAGAGCCTCCTGAAAGCGGGTGTCGAGGATCCGGAGACGGATCGGCTTATGCATCAACACGGCTCAGCGTTCCGCCACGGAAATGAAACGAAAAAGACGTCTTGCATATACGATAAGCACACTTAGGATCGACCGGCCCCCAGCCGGAAATGCACACAGCACCAGATCTGCACCCCAGGCGAAGGCCGAGGAGCGAATCGGGTGCTGTTCGCTAATATGACATGGACTTTGTCCGCCGATATGAAAGTGAATTATGGACGACGCCGTTATGACGGGTACCAGTGTGGATGCGAGTGGAGAAGGCAAACGCCGGCCGGCTGGCCCGGCCCGCCAGCGGCACACCAGCGACTTCACGGCGTTGACCCGACAGATCCAGGAAGCCGGCTATATGCGCCGGAACTACGGCTACTACTGGGCCAAGCTGATTGGGGTAACCCTGATTGGCCTGGTGCTGGCCCTGGCTTTCATCCTGCTGGGGGACACCTGGTGGCAGATGGTGACCGCGGTGGTGCTGGCGTTGCTGATGACGCAGATCGCGTTCCTGGGGCACGACGCCGCGCACCGGCAGATCTTCGTGTCGCCGAAGTGGAATGAGTGGGTCTCGCTGATCGTGGTTAATCTCTTCGCCGGCATGGGCCTTGGCTGGTGGAATGCAAAACACAGCAAGCATCATGCTGCACCGAACAAGGTCGGCACGGATCCGGACATCGCTCCCGGCGTCCTGGCCTTCACCCCCGAGGCAGCCGAAGCGCGTAAGAACCGCTTCACGCGCTGGCTTGCCACCAAACAGGGTTACTTTTTCTTCCCGCTGCTCCTGCTCGAGGGCGTCAACCTGCATGTGCAGGGCATCAAGCGGGTACTGGGAAAGGGCCGGATCAAGCGGCGGTGGGTGGAGCTCAGCTTCATCACTGTGCGCCTGGTCAGTTACGTGGCGCTGGTTTTCCTCGTGCTTTCACCGGGCAAGGGTGCAGCGTTCATCGGCGTCCAGCTCGCCGTTTTCGGGCTGTACATGGGTATTTCCTTCGCCCCGAACCACATCGGCATGCCGATTGCGCCCCGGGAAGCGGGCATCGATTTCCTGCGCCGCCAGGTATTGATGAGCCGTAACATCACCGGCGGCCGGTGGGTGGATACCTTTATGGGCGGCCTGAACTTCCAGGTCGAGCACCACCTGTTTCCCTCCATGTCCCGCCCGAATCTGCGCAAAGTTGCCCCGCTGGTCCGCCAGTACTGTGATCAGCTGGGGGTTCGGTACACCGAAACCGGGTTTGGCCAATCCTTGAAGGACGTCACCGCCTATATCAACAGGGTGGGCCGCGGCGGGGTCGATACGTGGGCGTGCCCGCTGGCCAGCACGCACCGCGTGTAACGGCGGATCGCGGGGTCAGCGGATGCCCTGCAAGAATGCTCTGGTGATGAAAAGCCAAAAACCGCGACGACCGGACGTGACGACGCTGGAGCTGATCGGGGGGCCGGAGAGACTCGAACTTCCCCTCCACAGCTACGACGACCGGTGGCCGGCAATTTATCTCACTCACCGTCACCGCATTGAGGCTGCCCTCGGGACAGCGCACGCCGGGATCGAGCACATCGGTTCGACGGCGGTTCCGGGACTGGCAGCAAAGCCGATCATCGACATCGTGGTTGCGGTAGAGGACATCACCGCAGAAGAGGACTACCTCGATCCGCTTATCGCCGCCGGATACGAACTGCGGGTACGCGAACCGGGACATCGCCTCGTACGCACACCGGCCCGTGACGTGCACGTGCACCTGTATGGGCGGGACGATCCTGCCGTGGACGAATACCTCATCCTGCGTGACCACCTGCGGGCAAATGCGGACGACCGCGCCCTCTATGAGAGCACCAAGAGAGCCCTGCTCAGCAGGCAGTGGGAGGACATGAACGACTACGCCGACGCCAAGACCGACGTCATCCTGGCGATCAAGGCACGGGCAAGAGCAGGTCGCGGACGCTAACGGGGGAGTGTCGCCAACCCCGTGGCATCCGCGACGAACGGTGCCGCGGTGCGGGTGGACGGGGGTGTGCTGACGAGCGTGGTTTAGCTCAGGTACCGCCGGCACCTCACCGCCTTCATCCTTTACTTAATGCCGAAGTCGAACCCGCCGCCTTGCTGGTGCCCAAACCGTTCACGCAGGAAGTTCCCGGTGTTGGCCAGGTCCATCGACGTCTGGCGGTGACGGCTGGAGTGCAGCGTGTCGGCTTGCCGGGCGAGGAGCTGAAGTTGCTCCACCAGTTCCTCGTTGGCGGTCCTCCCGTTCGCCTGGCGGTTGTCCACCACGCTGGGAGGAACGGCCAAGTATCCACGTATGACGGACGGCAGGTACTCCCGCACGGTGGCGGTCAGCTCGTACTCAAACTGGGGATCACCCATCGGCTGCTGTGCTTCCGCGTCGATAACTGTGTCCAGCGTCTGGCAGGTTTCCAGAATGCTGACATACGCGTCTGCGGGAAGCCGGTTCTTGTTCTGCTTGGCGTGCGCGGCAACCCATGCCAAAGACTGGGACAGGTCCTGTGCGGACGGAGCGGTTGGTGCCCCTGCCGGAGAGGGGGTGGGGGCAGACGGCCACGGTGCATTCGGCTGGCCGGTGACGTTACGTCCGGGGCTCTTAACCCTCCGGCTCAACCAAAGATCGCGAAGCATGTAGAACCGCAGGGACGATACTCCTATGGAGCCGAGACCTACAAAGGACGCCGCGGTGTAGAAGGGGCTTTCCGCGGGGACGGAGAAGGCGCCCACAAAGAGGACGACGTAAAGGGCGCCCTCGAGAATCACCTTCAAGTTCTTTTTGAGTATGCCGAGCATGAGCACAATCAGAGGCATAAAAATAAAGAAAAGGACGGCAAATATGACCTTGAGGACGTTCCCCACGGTGAGACGCGACATGTAGTACTCCTTGGAATCAAGCTGAATTGCAGTCTATCCGCCGATATCCACGACTCAGGCCACAAGGATTCAGAAACGTCTTTAAGGGCAGGTGAAAAATCGTTGCTCGCGTCTGAAAACGGCGGAATTCGACCGAAGGACCAGCGGCCTGTATCGAGTAGAATTGCGCCCAATCGGTCAGGAACGGAAGGATGGAAAAGGCCATCAATGATCAGGCCGCGAAAGGCTACCGGCTTCACACCATCACCACCGCGAGCAGCGGGAGCAAGGGATTCGGCGGCGGCGACCGCATCCAGGCGACGATGGTGTTCGAGAGCCTGGGGTAGGCGCCCAGAGTGCTAAAGGTTCAGCCCGCGGCTCACCTCGCCGCCGTCTCGTCCGCCCATGCTCGTGTTCATCGGGCCGAGACGGAGTTCGTACCCTCGGTTTCGATCAAGGGGTCCCCGGAGGTGTAGGTAACGGTGTTGTTCTCTCCTTCGACGTCGATGTCACGGGTCACCTCGACGGCGACAGTGTTCGCGGTTCCGTCCACATCGATGTCGGGCACATTGCTGAGGGTGACTTCATTATTGTTGCCCTCAATGTCGAGGTTTTCCGCGTCCTCGCCACTGACGGTGTTGTTATTGCCCCGGATGTCGATGTCTTCACATTGACCAGTGGTCCGGACGGTGGAGCCATTTGTCTCGACGTCGATGTCCCCGCCGCCGGAGCAGGTAATGCTGACGCTGGTGTTCGCTTCCGTAATTTTATGTTCTTGCCCCCGGCTGAGGGTGATCGTCGCACCGGCGCCGCCGGATGCCGTTGATGCGCTTGGGTCTGTCGCGGAAGCCGTGGCCGTGCTCTCCGGTGTTCCGACGCTGGTTGATGATGGGGTTCCGGTTTCCTCGGGTGTCGGCGCCGGATCAGCGGAGCATCCGGTGATGAGTGCCAGGCCCGCGACGGCGGTAAGCACGGGCGCGGAGATGCGGCTTCGGTACATGCGGGTTCTCCTCAGCTAGGCGGGGCTGGGTGTTCAATCGGCCTGCCCGGAGAGAACCTGCAGCTGCCCGAGCAATCCGTCGTTGGGGGCACTTCCGCTTGCCTGTTTTATTGTCCAGCATCTTGGATGGCATGGCCATGTAACTCGGCAGAACACTGGGGGGGGGTCAGTCAGCCGGCCGCCGGGTGAGACGGTCGGTGATGAGCCGGTTGGCCCAGTTCGGAGTCATCTGGGAGAGCATGACCAGGAAGCGTGCCTGCGGTCCGACGGCGTGATGGACGTTGCGGGGCCACTTCCGATTGCGACGGGACCTAATGCTGCGTTCCACGGCGGCGACAGCAGCTGCGGCAACGTCGGTTTCATTCAGCCGCACGCCGAGCGACTGGATCGCCCCGATACTGACGCCCTTGACCATCCCGGTGTTGACGAACAGCGGCCACAGATCGAGCACGGCAATGCCATGCTCCGCCCATTCCAGTTCCAGTGCCTCGGTCAGGCCGCGGACCGCGAACTTCGTGGCGCCGTAGGTGGCAAGATCGGGCTGCCCGTAAATGGCTGAGGCTGATCCCAGGTTGAGCAGCACCGGCCTGTCAGCATTTTTCAGGTACGGGAACGCGGTATGCGCACCGTTGATGGTGCCGAGAACGTTGACGTCCACGAGCGCGCGGTGCCGTTCAAGATCGGTATCAACAAACGGCCCGGCAGCCAGCAGTCCGGCGTTGTTGACCAGAAGGTCCAAACGGTCCTCGCAAACGGAGGCTAGGGCTTCGCGCCACTGCTGGGCGTCCCGGACATCGAGGGCTCCGGTGACGACCGTCGTGCCGTGGGCGGCAGCAATGTCCTTGAGTTCGGCGAGGCCCTCACTTTCGATGTCGAACGCGCCGACTTTCCAACCATTGCGCAACAGTCGGGCCGCGGTGGCATGTCCGATGCCGCGGGCGGCGCCGGTGACGACGGCGATGCGGCGTGAGTGCTGCTCAGTGTTCCCGGCCATGTCAGGCCCCCACACGGTCGGTTGCGGCCTGCGCAGCGGTTCCGCGCCGCGCTCCGGCATCGCGCTCGCTGCGCAGGGCACGCATGTAATCGACGAAATCCACCTGGATGGTGTGCCGCTTGCTGGCGACGTACCTTTTGGTGATCGCCTTGCGGTGGCGGTCGATCTCGGCGTCCATCGCGGCCCGCTCGGGCAGGGCGTAGCGGCCCTGGAGATGGTCGGCGGCGAGCTCGGACTGCCGCTCGGCGATCGGCATGACGGCGCCGAGGGGCTGGACCAGTCCGATGAAGTACAACCCCGGCACCGTCGGGTGGAACATCCGCTGGTAGAGCCGGATCTCGTTATCCCCGGAGGGGTCGAGGAAGCCGGCGTCAAAGAACGGGAACGAGATCTTGTAACCGGTGCAGTAGATCACCAGGTCGGCCGCGACGCGGGTGCCGTCGGTGAAGACGACGCTGTCGCCGTCGAAGCGCTGGATGTTGGGCTTCGGGACCACGTCGCCGTGGGCCAGCCGGTCGAGTATCCGGCTGGAGACGGTCGGGTGGGCCTGGGCGAACTTGTGGTCGGGTTCCTGAAGGCCGTAACGCGACATCGGGCCGGTGGCGGCGCGCATGACCACGCGGGCGACGGCCCAGCGGACCCGGGACGGGATCTTCTCGTGCGCTCCGATCTCGTCGAAGGGCTTGCCGAAGACGTACTTGGGAATGATGTGCACGCCCCGTCGGTGGGAGAGGTAGGTCTCGGCCGCGTGGTAGCTGGCATCGGTACAGATATCCATGGCCGAGTTGCCCATGCCGAGCACCACGATCCGCTTGCCGGTGAGCTGTTGCTCGTCCGTGTAGTCGTGGGAGTGCATCTGCTCGCCGGTGAAGCCTTCGGCGCCGGGGAAGGCCGGCTCCGGCATGCGGGCATCCCAGTGGTGGCCGTTGGCCACTATGACCGAGCCGTAGCGCCGGGTCTCGGCGGTGCTCAGCCGAACCTCGAAGCCGCCGCCGGGCAGGGGGCGCACGTGCTCCACACCGGTGTTGAAGGTGATCTTGTCCCGGAACCCGAAGTGGTCGACGTAGGCGTCGAAGTACGCCGCGACCTGGTCGTGGCGTGCGAAATTGGGCAGGTTCGCGGGCATGGGAAAGTCGCTGAATTCCATCCGGCTGCGCGAGGTGTTGATGTGCAGGGACTTGTAGGCCGCGGACACCCCGTTGCTGTTGCCCCATACCCAGTTGCCGCCGACCCGGTCCGAGAGTTCAAAGCAGTCGAAGGCAAGTCCCCGTTCGTGGAGGACTTTGGCCGCCGTGATTCCGGAGCAGCCCGCGCCGATGACGCACACGCGGTCGCGCTCGCCGCTGCCGAGCTCGTCGGTGGGCGGTGTGCGGTGGACTGTCGTCATTGGCGCTCCAAGCAGGTGGATGTGTCCGGGCTTATGTGATGTACGTCACTGTAAGCTCACCCGGTCGCAACCAGTGTTAGCAACACCCCGGCAGGCAGCACCGGATCCGCGGCTTCGAGCCGGGACTACTTAATCCCGAAGTCGTAGCCGCCCTGACGGTGCCCGAACCGCTCCCGAAGGAAGTTGCCCGTATTGGTCAGCTCCGCGGAGGTGCGGCGGTGACGGCTGGCGTGCAGCGTCTCGGCCTGTCCGGCAAGGAGCTGCAGTTGCTCGACCAGTTCCTCGTTGGGGGTCCTTCCGCTCGCCTGTTTGGTCTCCAGCATCTTCGGCGGGATGGCCACGTAATTCTGGAGGACACTCGGCAGGTAGTCGCGCACCGTGGCGGACAATTCGTACTCAAATTGGGGATCGCCCAGCGGCTGGCGAGTTTCGGCGTCGATCACCGCGTCCAGCGTCTGGCAGGTTTCCAGAATGCTGGCGTACGCCTCGGACGGAAGACGGCTCCTGTTTCGTTTCGCGAGCGCGGCAGACCAGGCCAAAGCGGAGGACAACTCCTCCGGCGGCGTGGTCCCTGCCCCTGGCTGGGACTGGGTCATAACCTGCGGTCCCCGGGTCCTGGGGTGCAGCCATAGGTCCCGGAGCATGTAGGACCGCATGCCCGCTACGGCTATGAGCCCGAGAACCACGAAGAACGAGAGGATGAACTGCGCTGCGGTCCCGGGCAGGGCGACGGCCGCCAGGACGAGCGCAACGTACAGGCCACCCTCAAGGATCACTTTCCAGTTACTCCTGCGCACCCCGATCATCAGCACCAGAAGAGGCATAAAGGGGAAGAAAAGAAGAGCGACAGTGACTTTGAAGATGTTCCCCGCAGTAAGGCGAGACATCATGATCCTCTCGTGAATGGATAGTGGCGGAGCCGCAAGCCACCTACGGCCAGATTACAACTACACCCCGGTCATCGGCTGTGGACTCCGGTCCCGGTTTAGGCTGCCGCCAAAAGCAGATGTTCTACCCCTATATAACCGTCCCGGCAGACTTTGAATTCCCGGAGGTTGAACACCAGGATGGATTGGCGCGGGCCTCAGCGCCAGGCCCGTCGGAGGCACCTTGTTACAGTGGCGGCATGAAAGTCCGTCCCTACAGCGAAGTCGATGTGTTCTCCTCTGAGCCGTATCGGGGCAACGCGTTGGCTGTTGTTCACGACGCCGACGGGCTGAGCGCCGAGGAGATGCAGCGGTTCGCCACCTGGACAAACCTCTCTGAGACGACGTTCCTCCTGCCACCGAGCAGCCCGAAGGCCGACTACCGGGTGAGGATTTTCACCGCCATGGCAGAACTGCCTTTCGCGGGTCATCCAACGCTTGGATCCGCCGAGGCCTGGCTGGACGCCGGGGGATCGCCACGGCTCGACGGGACTCTCATCCAGGAATGCGAGGCAGGGCTGATCCCGATCCGTGTAGCGGAGGATCAACTGGCCTTCGAGGCGCCGCCCCTGACCCGCTACGAACCCGTGGACGAGCCGCTGGCCCAACGAATAGCGGCAATTCTGGGAATCCCGCGGGAGAACATCCGTGATGCGTCGTGGCTGGTTAATGGTCCTCGATGGATTGGCGTCCGGCTTTCCTCCGCACAGGAAGTCTTGAGCCTGCAGCCCGACCCGGGAAAGGCCGGCGATCTGGAAATCGGTGTGGTGGGACCGCACGAACCTACGGGGGAAACCCAGTTCGAGGTGCGTGCCTTCGTCGGAGGCGACCCCGTCTGGGAAGACCCCGTGACCGGCAGCCTGAACGCGGGTCTGGCACGCTGGCTGATCGACACAGGGCTGGCCACCCCGCCCTTCACTGCATCGCAGGGAACAGTTCTCGGACGCCGGGGCCGGGTGCACATCAGTCTCCGCGACGGGAAAATCTGGGTCGGCGGACAGGTCATGAGCTGCATCGAGGGGACCGTCCGGCTGTAGCGTGCAGCCCGCGAGTTCCGAGACGCGGTCAGCTGCTCCGGTCAGCGGGAGAACGCGGCGGGCGGGCGAGCGGGCTGGCAGGGTCGCTAAGGGCCCGGTGCACGGACGCGACGGCGCTTGACCCTTCCCCGACCGCTGCCGCGACGCGTTTCATGGACCCGTGACGGACATCCCCCGCTGCAAAAACGCGTGGGGTGGAGGTTTCAAAGGGCATCGGTTCGCGGCCCAGCGGCTGCCACTGATCCAGGGACTGGATGGCGATGTCGGTTCCGGTGCGGATGAAGCCCGCAGTGTCCCTGTCCAGGGTGGGCAGCCAGGCGCTGGCCGGGTCGGCTCCGATGAAGCAGAACAATCCGTGCGCATCCACCGCACCGGCGGTATCGATCCGGACCGAGTCCAGGGCGGAGCCACCTTCCAAACCGATGATGTTCGACTCGGTATGGATGGAGATCCGGGAATTCTCCCGCAGGCGGTCCACGAGGTAGGAGGACATCCGCGCCCCAACCTCTGTTCCCCGCACCACCAGATGGACCGGACATCCATGGGAGGCGAGATAGAGCGCGGCCTGGCCGGCTGAGTTTGCCCCGCCCACCACAACCACAGGGTGCCCTGCGACTTGGCGCGCCTCGAGGCTGGTAGCGGCGTAGTAGATTCCGTGTCCCTCGAAGTCCTCCCACCCCTGAACTCCGAGACTTCGATAGGAGGCCCCGGACGTAATCAATGCGGTGCGGGTATGGAGGATAGCCCCGTCACCCAGCGTGAGCTGCAGGCCGTCATTCATCGTCTCGAGCGACACCGCATCGCAGGGCGCCCAGATCCTCACCCCGAACTTGATCGCCTGCAGTGTCGCTTGGCGGATGAGGTCTCCGCCGGCCACTCCGAAGGGAAAACCAAGGAAGTTTTCGATTCGGGATGTCGACGCCGCCTGGCCGCCGGGCGCGACGGCGTCGAGCACCACCGTGCTCAGCCCTTCGGAGGCTGCATAGATGGCCGCCGCGAGCCCGGCAGGTCCGCCGCCAACGACCAGCAGGTCCGTCGAGCCCTCCTGATGGGGCTGGTAACTCAACCCGAGGCGCTCGGCGATAGTCCCCGGCGTCGCACGCTTTATCAGCTTGCCCTGGATGAGCGCTGCCGGCAGGTCCTCGGCTGCCATGCCGTGGCCATCGAGGGCACCCATGCCGTCCGCCGGGACGACGAAGACGGTATGGATCAAATCCAGGCGTTCAGCGAAGCGGCGAAGAGCCAGCAGCTCACTCGACGCTTCCGTCCCGATGAACTTGAGCGTCATGGCGGCAGGGCCCCGACGAAGTGCTTCGCGGCGTTCCCACAGGGTATGGAGAACGATCCCGCCGAGGTCGTCGTCTTGGTTCATGACCAGCCGCAGATCCTCGCGGGCCAGGTGCCGGATGCGCCCGGATTCCTTCACCCGCGCCGACAGGAGCGCGGCCTGTCCGTTGAGCAGCCCGAGTTCACCGCCGAACGAGCGTGGCCCCAGGGTGCTGAGAACGGTTTCGTCGTCCCACCACAAAGGGTCGCGAACCATTTCAATGGACCCCGATTCGACGAGGATCATTGGATAGTTCAAATCCCCTGCACGAAAGACATAGTCGCCGGCGTTCACGTCGGCGGGTTCGGCCATGCCGAGGAGCCTTGCCCATTGCGAGTCGGAGAGACGCGGCACGGCACCGGTGCGCTGGGCGGGGTGCTCACTGATATCCGTCATGGTGATCCTTCCGCAGGGATGATGCTCATCCGGAGAAACGCGGAGCCGGGCGATGGACTGAGGATGCAGTGAGATTACCTGATTGGACCCGGAAATGGAGGGGCCGCCGGAACTACGGGCGCTACAACCCGGCGTCGCCGTCGCGGACCGCGGCCAGTTCGAGGACGCGGTCGCGGCAGAGCCGCCAGCCGAGCATCAGCGCGGGGATGATGACCGCCAGGGAGGCTATGGTCCAGGTGCCGACGGGCGAGTCGAAGGCCATCAGGATCAGCACGGCGAGAAGGAACGCGAGCGTGATCCAGCCGCTCACGGGTGCGCCGGGCATCCGGAAGGACGGGCGGGACAGTTGGCCGCGCCGCGCCCGCTTCGTCAGCTCCATCTGGCACAGGACGATCATGGCCCAGGTGCTGATGATGCCCAGGGATGCGACGTTCAGGACGATTTCGAAGGCCTGGGCGGGAACAACGGCGTTGAGGACGACGCCGAGCAGGGCAACGACCGCGGTCAGGGCGATACCGCCGTAGGGGACGCCCGCCTTGTTCATCCGCCCGGCGAACTTCGGGGCGGAGCCGGCAACAGACATGGAGCGCATGATGCGGCCGGTGGAATATAGGCCCGCATTGAGCGAAGACAGTGCGGCAGTCAGGACCACCAGGTTCATGATCGCGTCCACACCGTCCACCCCGATGGAGCCGAAGAACGTGACGAACGGGCTTTCGCCGGCCTTGTAGGAGCTGTAGGGCAGCAGCAGCGAAAGCAGCACCAGGGTGCCGACGTAGAACACCGCAATGCGCACGATCACCGTGTTGATGGCCTTGGGCATGATCTTTTCCGGGTGCTCGGTCTCGCCCGCGGCCGTGCCGATGAGCTCGATCGAGGCGTAGGCGAACACCACACCCTGCATTACGACGACGGCGGGCAGCAGGCCGTTGGGGAACATGCCGCCGTTGTCCGAGATCAGGCTGAAGCCGACCTGCTGGCCGTCCACGGGGGTGCCGAAGATGACGAAGCAGATGCCCACGATCAGGAAGGAAACCAGGGCCACCACCTTGATCAGCGCGAACCAGAACTCGAGTTCGCCGAACACCTTGACGCTGACCAGGTTCAGGCCCAGCACCAGGATCAGGGCGGCCAAGGCCCAGGTCCACTGCGGGACATCCGCGATGGGCGGCCAGTACTTCCGGAAGAAGTTCATATAGAGCGCGACGGCGGTGATGTCCACGATCGCGGTCATCGCCCAGTTGAGCCAGTACAGCCAGCCGGTGACGAAGGCGGCCTTCTCGCCGAAGAACTCGCGGGCGTAGGAGACGAACGAGCCGGAGGAGGGCCGGTGCATAACCAGCTCGCCGAGGGCCCGCAGAATCATGAAGGCGAAGAAACCGCAGACGGCGTAGCTGATGACCAGCGACGGCCCTGCCGTGGCCAGGCGGCCGCCGGCACCCATAAACAGCCCGGTGCCGATGGCGCCGCCGATGGCGATCATCTGGACCTGGCGGGGCTTGAGTCCCTTGTGATAGCCCTCTTCCTCGTGGTGGAAGGTGGGTTCAGGGGCGTTCGCCGCACGCGCGGAGTCCGGGATCGCCGGCCTCTGCGTGACCGGTGATGGCTGTGTCATGGGGGTCCTTTGCTTGCTCAGCCCCGCGGGGTGCTGCGGGCTGAAGAGTTCGGGGGGCTGCTCGCCGGCGGGCGGCCCGGTCCGGGGTACGGGTTCCCTGCGCCGGATCAGGGCGTGCGGCCCTAGGGCAGGGAAAGGCGGGGGTTCTTCGATGTGTTCTGTCAGGCGCCTGCTCAGCCTCTAAACCGCCGCAGAGTGCGTTGAGGGGCGCTCGCAGGAGCTAACTCATGCTGTCCGATTGTTCGGATCCCTGACAAGTTCACCCGAAGACTATGGCAGTAGTCACACGGGAGCGTCAAAACGGGTGCAGGCCCTTCACCACCCGCCACGCGTAGGCGTGTGACCCTTCCGGGCGTCGTCGGGCATCGCCATTTCGGCCCGCAGGCCCAACAGCCGGATCGGTCGGCCGGGTTCGATGGCGCCGGCGAGATCCAGGGCCCGGGCGAGGACGTCCTCCCGGTCGAAGGTCTCGGGGATCTTCCGCGCATGCGTCTTGGTGGTGAACGGCGCGTACCGGACCTTGAGGGCCAGCCCGATCACCGGCCGCCCTTCGGACGCCACATCCTTCAGGACCTGCGCGGTCAGCTCCCGCACGGCGTCGTCTACCTGCGCCGGCTCGGTGAGGTCCTGCTGGAAGGTGGTCTCCCGGCTGTGTCCCCGGGCGACCCACGGGGTGTCGTCCACAACGCTGGTGCCGTCCCCGCGTCCCAGTTCGTTGTACCAGGGGCCCATCTTCGGCCCGAACTCCGGAACCAGCGCCTGCGGATCGGCCGCGGCGAGCTCGGCAACAGTATTGATTCCCAGCTTCGCCAGCCGGCCCGAGATCTTGTTCCCGACGCCCCACAGCTCCTTGGTGGGCCGCTGGCCCATGAAGTCGAGCCAGTTCGCGGTGGTGAGGCGGAAGACGCCGGCGGGCTTGCCGAAATCCGTGGCGTTCTTGGCGCGGATCAGGGTGTCGCCGATGCCCACGCTGCAGTGCAGCTGCGTGCGGTCCAGGATGTCGGCTTGGAGCTGGCGGGCGTAGGTTTCCGGGTCCTCAGTCTCCACACCCACAAAGGCCTCATCCCAGCCCAAAACCTGGACGACGGCGCCGGGCTGGGCGCGCAGCGTGGCCATCACCGTGTCCGAAGCCTCGAGGTAGGCCTCGGCATCGACCGGCAGGATCACGGCGTCGGGCACCTTCCGGGCCGCGATCCGCAGCGGCATGCCGGACCCGACGCCGAACGCCCTGGCCTCGTAGGAAGCAGTGGACACCACGGCACGTTCGGTCGGGTCGCCCCGGCCCCCGACAATGATCGGCTTGCCGGCAAGTTCCGGGCGCCGGAGCACTTCGACGGCGGCGATGAACTGGTCGAGGTCGACGTGCAGCACCCAAGGGATCGCGTTCACGCGACCAGTGTGCCCTAACGGGCGCTGGGACGCACCGCCCCCGGCCCACCAAATAACCGGGGCGCAGCGACGGTCAGGTGCGGCCCCGCCGGACCAACGCCTGCAGCGACCCGGCAAGCTGGCCGAGTTCGGCCACCCGCAGCAGTTTCAGCATGCCCAGGTACACGCCGCCCATCACGACCCCGCCCACGGAGAGCAGCACAAGGGCATGGAACTTCGACTGCCAAAGGTACCCGCCGGCGTCGTAACCTCCGAACGCCCAGAACACGGCCGTCCCGGCGAGGGCAGCGACAATGCCGGCAACCGTGAACCGGACGTGCGCGTCAAAGACCTGCCCGGCACCGTAAGGACCAATCGCCCGCGTGAGGAAGAGGTGACTGACGACGACGGCGATCACGTTGCCGAGGGAATAGGCGGCGGCGAGCGTCGGCACAATTAACCGGGGATCAAGTACGCCCGCAATAACGGCGAGAACCACCCCAACTCCGGACAGGATCAGCTGGATTTTCAGCGGCGTCTTCACATCCTCACCGGCATAGAACACCCGGCCGAGAAGGAAGTTGGCACTCAGGAACGGGGCTCCCACGGCAAGGATGGCGATGATGATTCCGTGGAGGGTGGCCACCTCGGGCGATTCGCTGAAGAGCATTCCGAGCGGCCCGGCGAATGCCAGCAAGGCCGCCGCGCCGAACACCGTGGCAACACCGGTGATGCGCAGCGCCCGGGACAGCACCGCGCGTACCTCCGGAAGGTTCCCGCCGGCATAGGCAGCGGAAAGCTGGTTGAACATTACCGTGGCCAGGGACAGGGCGATCACGGCGTGCGGCAGTTGGTAGACCATGGCCCCGATGTCCAGGTTCGCCAGGCCCGCGATCCGGTCCGGCCGGCCCGAGTCGGTGAGTGTTTGCCGGGCGTCGGAGGCGATGGTGGCAACGTAGAGATTGACGAAGTACAGGCCGTTGCCGACCAGCATCGTGATGATCGTGACGGATGCCAGCCGGCCCGTGCGTCCAAGCCCCGTGCCGTGCAGGCCGAACTTCGGCTTCAGTCCCAGTCTCAGGCGTCGAAGCGGGAGAAACAGCAGAAGCGCCTGAAGGGCGACGCCGAGCGTCATGCCTCCCGCCAGCAGGAACGTATGCTCCGGCGTCCACGTTTCGGGTTTATACCCTTCTGCCTGTTCGGCGCCCATCAGCGACAGGAACACGACCAATGCGCCGATGGACACCAGGTTGTTCACCACGGGAGCCCACATGTACGGACCGAAGGAGCCGTTGGCATTCAGGATCTGGCCCAGCACGGCGTACAACCCGTAGAAAAAGATCTGCGGCAGGCACCAGTAGGCGAACGCCGTGGCCAGGGCGAGGTTGCCGTCGGTGAAACGCGTCGCCGCATCGATGATCACCGGAGCCGCGAGCGTCACCAGCACCGTGAGGACCAGCAGCGCCGCTACGGCGAGGGTCAGGATCCTGCTGACGTAATCTGCGCCCCGGTCCGGCTGCCGGCTGGCCCGGACAATCTGGGGCACCAAAACGGCGTTGAACACCCCGCCGGCGACCATCAGGTAGATGAAGTTCGGCAGGGCGTTCGCGTAGGAAAACAGGTCCGACACCCCACCCGAGGCGCCGATAGCAGCGGCGAGGAGCGCCGTCCGGACCAGGCCGAGCACCCGGGACACGACGGTGCCGGCTGCCATAACAGCGCTGGCCCGCGCGGCCGAACCGCTGTTCGGGGCCACGCGGGCCTCCCGGTCTGCCTGATCGGCATTCGAGGGCGCCGCGGTTGAACTCATGGAGGCCATCGTTCCAGATACGCGGCAGGAACCCGCGCTACCCGCCGATGGTGTCCAGCTCCGCGACATCCTCCGTGGACAGCATCAGTGCAGCGCCGGTCACGTTTTCCCGCAGATGCGCTACGGAGGAGGTGCCGGGGATAAGCAGGATGTTCGGGGAACGCTGCAGCAGCCACGCCAGGGCCACGGACATGGGGGTTGAACCCAGGCGTGCGGCGATGGCGGAGAGTTCCTCGGATTGGAGCGGACTGAAACCTCCCAGCGGGAAGAACGGCACGTAGGCGATACCGTCCTGCGCGAGGGAATCGATCAGGCCGTCGTCCTGGCGGAAGGCAAGGTTGTACATGTTCTGCACCGAGACGATGGGGGCAACGCTGCGTGCTTCGGCTACCTGCTCGGGCAGCACGTTGCTCACGCCGAGGTGCCGGATGAGCCCCTGCTGCTGGAGCTCCGCGAGTGTCTCCAGCGCTTCGGCAAGGGCCCCGGGCACGGTTCCATGGGCGTCACCCATGCGGAGGTTCACCAGGTCCAGTACATCCAGTCCGAGTGTCTCCAGGTTCTCCTCGACGGCACGGCGCAGCTGGTCGGGCTTCCGTGCCGGGGTCCATCCGCCCTGGTCGTCGCGGTCGGCCCCCACCTTGGTCACCACATGCAGGGTCCGGGGGTAGGGGTGCAGCGCCTCGCGGATGAGCGAGTTGGTGATGTGCGGCCCGTACGCCTCTGCGGTGTCGACGTGGGTGATGCCGAGAGTGACGGCCTCGCGCAGGACCGAGAGGGCGCCGTCGTAATCCGGCGGAGGTCCCATCACCCCCGGCCCGGCGAGCTGCATGGCCCCGTATCCAAAGCGGGACACCTCGAGGTCGCCCAAGGTCCAGGTGCCGCCGGGAAGCGATGTGGTAAATGTGCTCATGTTCTGCCTTTCAGGGGTGGTGATCCTTACTTCCGCAGTCCACTATGGAGACGCAACTTCCCCGCAGGAAGTAGGCACCTGAAAGTGCCCAAGTAACCCGGAAGGCAGGGCAGCAATGGCCACGATGACAGCGGCAGAGAAACGAGCGCAGGAGAAAGATGCGTATAACGCGTTCCTGGATGCCTGTCCCAGCCGGCAACTGCTGGACCGGATCTCCAATAAATGGGTCACGCTGGCCCTGGCCGCCCTCGGCAGCGGGCCGGACTGCGACGGCGATCCCCGCCCGCTGCGTTTCTCCGAGCTGTCCCGGGTGCTGGCCGGCGTAAGCCAGAAGATGCTCACCCAGACACTTCGCTCACTGGAGCGGGACGGTCTTCTCACCCGCACCGTCACCCCCACGGTGCCGGTGACCGTCAGCTATGAGCTCACCGATCTCGGGCGCTCCCTGCACGGACTAACCCGCGGCATCAAGGCCTGGGCGGAACAGCACATGGATGACGTGTTCACCGAGCGCGCCGCCTACGACTCCCGCGGCGCCTGACCCCTGGCCCGGGCTAGGAATCCAGCGCCGGATGCGGGTAGGCGGGCTCCCGCTGCTGGAACTGCAGCACGTCCTCGTTGAGGATCACACCGTCGCGGATTTCAATTGCCCGCCGGATGGTTTCGTTCTCCGTCCACGCCGCAGGACCGGCAATGACCGTTTCCAGGAAGGGCAGGAGCGCCTCGCTGATTTCCCAGCTGGCGGAGTTCCAAAGGTAGGACGGACTGTGATCGACGGCGTAGTAGTTGATGTGCTCGCCCACCTCGAACATCGGGTCGGTGAACGTGGTGGTTTTCGCCCACTCGAAGCCCATGCCTTCGTCGCAGGACACGTCCACGATCAGGCTGCCGGGCCGGAACGCGTCCAGGTCATCGGTGCGCAGGTAGGTCAGCGGGGCGTTGGGATCCTGCAAAGTGCAGTTGACCACGATGTCGCTCTCGGCAAGGAACGGGGCCAGCGGCACCCGGCCGTCTTCGGTGATGACCTCGCTGAGGAACGGCGAGTTGTCGTCACGGTCGAACTGAACAATCCGCGCGGAGTGGATCGGCGACCCGACCGCCGCGACGCCGCGGTTGGTCAGGACCTGGACGTCATGGATGCCGTGCGCATTCAGGGCAGTGACCGCGCCGCGTGCCGTTGCGCCGAAGCCGATGACGACGGCGCTGAGCCGGCGCCCGTAGTCGCCGGTTGACCCGGTCAGGCTGAGGGCGTGCAGGACGGAGCAATACCCGGCCAGCTCGTTGTTCTTGTGGAAGACGTGCAGGCCGAAACCGCCGTCGGCAGCCCAATGGTTCATCGCTTCGAAGGCGATCAGCGTGAGCTTTTTGTCGATGGCGAGCTGGGTGACGGCGCGGTCCTGGACGCAGTGCGGCCAGCCCCAGAGGGTCTGCCCGTCCCGCAGCTCGGCGAGGTCCTCGGGCTGCGGCTTGGGCAGGAGGACGACGTCGGCCTCCGCCAGGATCTGCGCCCGCGGGAGCACAGCACCAACGAGCGGCTTCAGCTCCATGTCCGGAACGCCGAACTTGTCTCCGTAGCCTTCTTCCAGGAGCAGCTGCCGCCGGACCTCCGGGGCGATGCGTTCCAGGTGAAGCGGGTGGATGGCCAGCCGCCGCTCATCGGGCTTGCGTGTGCTGGACAGGACGCCGAGGGTGAGACGCTCCACGGGGCGGTTCACTTCTTTTTGGGCGGTGCGGGTTTGGTGCCGGCGGCCTTGTCGAGGGCGGGCGGAGCCGCGGCGGCCTTCTTCTCGGCACGCTTTTCCTTGATGGACTTGCCGGACTTTTTCGATGCTGCTTGGCGCGGGGACTTGTCAGACATGTTCGCTCCTGTAGCGGAACCGAGGCGGTTCCTGACTCTGAACCATACATGCACCGCAGCCGGGCGCTTGGAGGCGGAGCGAACAGGGCCTGTTGGTGCCTACCGCCCGGCCCAGGCCTCCGCGTAGAACTGCGGGGAAAGCGATTCCAGCAGTTCGACGTAGGCATCCCGCTCCATGGCCTGCGCCGATTCGGCCGGAATCTCCGAGGTGAAGGCGGATACCCCCAGCCCGGCCTGACGATCCTTGAGGGTCAGGCCTGCGGCTTCGAGGATGGTCGGGTACATGCTCAGCTGGTCCGCACCGGGGCGCAGCGTGGTGCCTGCTGCCTGGCCTGGAACCCAGACCCGGTTGAAGATAGTGCGGTTGGTGTGATGGTCCAGCTGCTCGTGGAAAGCATCGCCGGCACTCATGTGCTTGAGGTGGTCGCCCATGATTACCACGGCGGTGTCCTCGAGGTACCCCTGCTGTTCCATGTATTCCACGAATCCGGCCACCTCGGTCATGGAGCAGGAGAACACGGAGGTCACATTGTTCTCGGTATCCACGTTGCAGTAGTCGTAGACGTGCACCGGTTCGTGGGTGTCCAGCGTCAGCATGGAGAGGTTGAACGGCTTCCCGGTTTCCTCCGCCTCGGCATGCAGCCTGTCGACCTCCTCCTTGGCATGTGCCATAAGGCGTTCATCGCTCAGGCCCCAGTCCTTGCGGAAGTTCTCTTCCGGTTCGCCGGCGTCGCGCCAGTCGGAGAGGTCCTTCACTTCGGAGTAGCCATGGGTGCCCAGGAACGTGTCCTTCGCGGCGAAGGAGGCGTTGGCGCCGCCCAGGAAAACGTTGGTGTACCCCTGCTCTTCCAGGACGTCCCCAAGACAGGTTGACCCGCCCAGGTAAGTGTCGCCGTCGTCGTCTAGCTTGCTGGCGTCGCTGCTCTCGTCGGAGGAGCCCACGCCCTTCAGGGGGACGCCGCACTGCGTGGAGACTAGGCCGGCCATGGTCCAGCCGCCGCCCTCGTACTGCTGGAAATTCTCCACGCTCTGCCACCCCTTGGAAGGCTGCGTGGTGTCCTTGAGTGGAACGAAGGCGTCCTTTTCGAACAGCTGGTCATCCGCGAGGGTGGCTTCCCCGGACTCGAGGTAAACCAGCACCAGGTTGCGCTTCTGCTCCGCCCCGGTGACGGTCGGCTCCACGTAGTAGTCGCCGATGTTGTATTTGGAGTTCGCCGCCTTGATGTAGTCGGCCATGCCCACCGTGCTGGCGAAGGCCGTGGTGCCGCCAATGACCACTGCGACCACCAGGAGGGTGGAGACGGTGCGCATAATCCACGGTGAGCGGTTAGGCGTGTCCTCCCCGTCGCGGCGCTTGCGGCGGCGGAAGTACTGCCACAGGGCGATCCCGCCGGTGATGAGCAGGGGCAGGACGCCGACGCCCAGGATGCCGAGCCAGACAATGCCCCCGCCGCCGCCGTCGGTCTCCACCGAGACGAGGTTCAGGAGCATCTGGCCCACGGAGATTTCCCCCCAGAAGAACCGGATACCCGCAGCCGCAATAAGCATCGCCAACCCGAGCCAGATCAGGACGTAGACCAAGACGCGTCCCATAACGACGCCGACCCGTCGGGTCACGTCAAGAATCTGGCCAGACATGAAGATACCTCGCGTTCCAGGTGCCCGCGTTTTCGCCGGGCACCCTTGACATCCGACCCGATCTCGGGGTCAAAGAAGAATAGTACCGTCATGCTACCTGTTCAACCTTGGTTCATCCCTCAGGAACGGGGTGTACACCTCCGCGAAAGATCCGGAGTCTAGGCGTTCTCGTCACCAACGCGGATGAGGATCTTGCCGGTGGTTCCGTTCTCGACGGCGTCGTGCGCAGCGGCGGTTTCCTCGAGGGGGAACCAGGTGAGGGGCAGTCCCGCGGACTCACCGACAGGCAGCGCGCCGTCCTGCAGTGCTGCGGTAATGTCCTCTGCCGCGGCGTGCTGGGCCTGGGTCCCCACCGTATATATAAGGACGCCCTGCCAACGGACATTCTTCGCGAAGCTCGCAACGATCGGCGCCGTGAATTCCTCGCCGTTGTTGTTCGCGTAGTAGGCGATGCTGCCGTGGTTGGCGATGACGTCCACATCAAGGGCCGCGTTCTGGGCGGGGGACACTTCGACAATGTGGTCGACGCCGTCCGGGGCGAGTTCGCGGATCCGGTCGGCTTCGGCGTCGTCCGGGTAGCGGACGATGTGGTGGGCTCCGGCAGCGGTGGCGAGCTCTGCCTTCGCGTCGCTGCTGACCGTCGCGATCACGGTGGCGCCGGCCCAGGCGGCGAACTGGATGGCGGCGTGGCCTACGGCTCCGGCGCCGCCCTGAACCAGGACGGTGCGGCCTGCGAGGGCTCCGGGGGCGAGCCGGGACGGGCCGTGTTCGTGGACGGTGAGGGCTCGGTGTGCGGTCATCGCGGGCACACCGAGGCTGCCGGCGACGTCGAAGCCGATGCCGTCCGGAAGCCGCACCGCCCGGTCGGCGGGGAGGACGGTGAATTCCTGGGCGGTCCCGGTCGGACGGCCGTGGGCTGCGAGGTAGATCCACACCCGGTCGCCCACCTGAAGGTCGGTCACGCCCTCGCCGACGGCGTCGATAATCCCGGCGCCGTCCTGGTTCGGCACCACCTCGGGGAACGCCAGGCTGCTGCCGGCGCGGGCCTTCCAGTCGGTGGGATTCACGCCCGAAACGGTAACCCGAACCCGCACTTCGCCGGGGCCGGGGGCGGCGGCGTCGCGGTCAACGAGGGAGAGGACGGACGAGGGGCCGGTGGCGGAGTACACGATTGCTTTCATGGGCGGTACAAGAAACCCGGGCTGCGTTCTATTCCCCGGTGCGGACAATAACCGGGTCAGGTGCTCGCCTGCGGCAGCTGCTGTTGGCCCCAATAACTGCGTGCATCCGGACCGACGGCATCGTAGTCATCGCTGCCGAGGAAGCGCTCCCGTGCGTAAGGGGTGTCATTGGCGACGGTGGCAGAGTGGACCCTCAAGTCCCTCCGCTTGCGGTGCAGGTCCCGGGGACGGGACTCGTGAACGTAGACCCCCGCCAGGGCGACCGCCTTGCTGATCAGCATGCTGGAACCGTCGGCTAGGCCAGGACCGTTATAAAGCACCCAGCTTGCGACGGTCAGAACCTCCTCCAGCACCTCCCGGGGCGCTTCCCACGCCCACTGTGCAGCGGCGTCTTCACCATATGAGCGCAGATCCGCAACGATGCTCACCCGCGACGTGCTCAGCGACACTCTTCCCCCATTTCCCTTGACGCCCGTAAAGAGCCGGACCGCCCCCGCGGGGACGGTCCGGCTCTGTTGAACGACGGTTGCTTACTTCTTGTCGTCCTTGTTTCCGTCGACGGCGTCCTTCGCCTTGTCTTTAGCCTGGTCAACCTTCTCCGGGTTGTCCTTGGCTGCGTCCTTCGCCTTGTCTGCCATGCCGCCTAGATCTGCCATTGGATAATGCCTTCCCTCTGTGCGGTCCGGGGCTCATGCGGCCCCGGCTGGGTACACCCATCCTGCCCCACAATGGCGGGATGGAACCCCGGGTGCAGGTGTTTTTTATTGCGGGGTGGTGGCGTTGCACCGCTAAGCGCTGGGCGCACAGCGCTCCGGGGGTCGGATAGGCTACCTACCGGCCCGGCAAATCTGCCGCGGAATCAGCCAGTTTTATGGGGGAAGCATGACCGAGAAAATAGCGCAGGACGCCAACCAGAATCCTTACGCAGGAGCCCAGCCGGTAGCACCCGGAAACGCACCTGCACGTCCGAAGACGGTGGAAATGGCCTTCTGGCTGCTGCTGGCGGCAGCGGCCCTGGTGCTGATCCGGATTCCGGTGGGAATCATGGCCGTGAATAAGGATGACCATAAGTCCGAAATTGAGAGCTTCCTGGGCCCGGACAACGTCCCCATCTGGATCCGCAACGAAATCTCCGACTATGTCTGGGCAGGAGTCATCACCGCCGTCATCCTCGCAGCGATTGCCCTGCTGTCCCGGATGGGCCTCGGCTGGCCCCGGATCGTCCTCATTGTTGTTGCGGTGCTTACGGCCTTGAATTCGCGCGTGCAGTTCTTCGCAAGCGTCATCCCGGTCTACGAAACAGCCTGGGTGACGCTGATATCCGTCCTCCTGACGCTGGCCGCAACGGTGCTGCTGTTCCTGACCCCGTCGAATCACTACTTCAAGTCGATGGGGCAGTACCGCAAGGGCAAGAAGGCCGTTCAGGCCTAGCCGAGGCGTCTCCGCCCGGCGGCCGGCAGCCCTGTTGGCTGACCGGCCGCCGGTTTCGCGACGTAGGCTTGGAAGATGCGAAACGAAACCCTCTGGGAAGCGAAAAAGCGGCAGAATCCCGGGCATTCCGCCTGGTACATCTCGCGGTTCGAGGCCATGCGGGAGCAGGGCCAGGACCTCGACGGCGAAGCCCGGCTGATCGACGCGATGCTGCCGCGGGGCGCCCGGATCCTCGACGCCGGCTGCGGTCCCGGCCGGGTGGGCGGGGAACTGGCGCGGCGCGGCCACGCCGTCGTCGGCGTCGACGTCGATCCGGAACTTATCGACGCCGCCCGGCAGGACTTCCCGGACCTGCAGTGGTTCGTCGGGGACCTCTCGGAACTGGACCTGCCCGCCGAAGGCATTCCCGAACCGTTCGACCTCATTGTCTGCGCTGGCAACGTGATGACCTTCCTGGCACCGGGAACCGCCGTCGACGTCCTGACCCGGATGCGCGAGCACCTTGCAGCCGACGGCCGGGTGGTTATCGGGTTCGGCGGAAACCGCGGGTATGCCTTCGAGGCCTTCTTCGACGACGCCGCCGCGGCCGGCCTTGAGGTCCAGCAGCGGTTCTCCACGTGGGACCTGCGGCCGTTTACGCCCGAGTCGGACTTCCTGGTGGCGGTGCTGGGCCGCGCCTGAGACCCGTTCCGACCCCGGCGATGGACAATAACGTCCAAACGGGAGCCGGCGGGAAGGCGGGGCATTGTGAATCTGGAAGAGGATCCTCAGCGGGCGGCGCAACTATGCTTTGCGGCCCAGGCGCGTCTGATGCATCGTGTCGCAGACCTAACCGACACGGACGTCCTGGCGCCAAGCCGCTTGCCTGGCTGGCCCGTGGGTCACGTCCTGACCCATCTGGCGCGGAACGCCGATGCCCACGCCCGCCGGCTGTCCGGCGCCCTCGAAGGCCACGATGTTCCGAGATATCCCGGCGGATCCGAACAGCGCACCCGGGAGATCGAGGAGGGTGCCGGCCGGGCCGCCGCAGAAATCATCGCCGACCTCAGCTCCAGCATGCTGCACCTCGAGGAGGTCCTGAACCTGTCCGAGGCGGCAGGATGGCCCAACGGCCACCTCATGGGCGGGGCGATGACTCCTACGGCGTGGCTGCCTGTCCGGCGCATCGGCTCCGCGAAGTCGAGATGCACCACGTGGATCTGGGGCTCGGCTATGCACCCGCGGACTGGCCCGAGGAGTACGTCGCGTGGGACCTTCGTGTCCTGCTCGCTACCGTTCTGGAACGGCTCGGGTCCCCGAACCAGCAGCGCAGCTTCATGGCCTGGCTGGCGGGCCGGGGGCCGCTGGCTCCGGACACGAAGCTGGCGGACTGGTGAACCGGGCTCGGCACGGGCGCCGGGACCTAGGCCGCGGCGTCCATGGTGCCGAGAATCCGAACCCTCAGGTCTTCCGGCCCCACGTGTCGGCTGATCAGGGACATGGCTGCGGGATCGGCGCCGCGGAGGACTCCCAGCAGTAGATGTTCCGTCCCGATGTAGCCGTCCTTCCGGGCCGTTGATTCGCGCAGGCTGTTCGTCAGTACGGCTTTCGCGCCGCTGCTGAAGGGCAGGTGCCCGCCTTTGAGGGAGTCGAACAGGCGACGACGCCGCGGGGCGGGACCGGCGGCGGCGTCCAGGGTGCCTTCCCCGAATTGTGCATCGACGGCGCGGCGCACCTCGTCCAGGTCAATACCGACGGATTCCAAGGCGGCGGCGTCGTCGTACCCGGAGTCCGGGCCCATGGCGCGTAGGTCCGCACGCAGCTGCGCTGACGTGAGGCCGCACTCGGCCAGCACGGACGCCAGCCGAGGGGTGGATGTTTCCACGGTGGACACCGCGCCGATCAGCACGTGCACCGGGAGGATCTGGGTCGCCTCCAAGGTGCGGGCTTCTTCCTGGGTGGAGACGACACTTTGGCGGGCTTGCTGAGTGAACCGTTCAAACATGGCGCTACTTCGCTTTCCGGTTGTACTTCTGGTGCACTGCCTGCTTGCTGATGCCGAGCTGGTCGGCGATGGCCTGCCAGGACCAGCCCTGCGCCCGGGCATTGGCAACCTGCACGGCCTCGAGCTGGTCGCGCAGCCTGCCGAGGGCGACGACGGCGCGCAGCCCGGTAGCCGGATCGGGACTCGCCGCCGCGGCGGCCAAGGGGGAATGGTCTTCCATAAGCGTCAACCTAGATTGACGGAGGGGACCGTGTCAATAGGAGTTGACGAATTGTCGAGATCTACGGCGGACCGGACTGCAGGGGCTGCTAAAGCTCCGTGCCCTGCATTGGCCCCGGTGGAACGGGTTCCGTCATGACGCTGCCGGACTCGTGCACCCACCTGCCGCGGCCGACTTCCGGGCAGGTGGCGCGCAGGTTCGTCTGTAGGGTCGAGGAGTCCGTGGTGTGCATGCCGCGGAGCAACTTGAACAGGTCTACACCGAACTCCAGGCGTCCGTCCCGCCAATAGGCGTCGTAGCGGATTGCGCGCACCGGCCGGTGCAGCCACTTGGACGGGCGGATGAATGCCGTCGCGCGCAAGGCAACTGGGCGCTCGAAGTTCTCCATAAAGGAATAATCACATATTCGCGATCGGGCGCAGTTCGACGGTTTCGCCGGGGGAGGCGAACCGGGCCAGAATCTCCTCCGCACGCTGCGGGGTGCCGGCCTGGATGAAGAACATCCCGGCGAGATGTTCCCCGGGTGCAGCATACGGTCCGCTGCTGATGACCGGCCCCTCTTCCCAGCGGACCAGTTGCGCGCCAGCCGGATCCCCCCAGCGCCTCACCGCCGAGAAGCTCGCCGGCCTCCTGCAGCTCGGTGAGGAACGAATCGAATTCGGTGTCCATCCGCTGCCGCTCGGACTTCGGTAAGGATTGGAACGCAGGCAAATAGTTCCCCGTTGGGTGGCCCCATGGCTGAGGGTTCGAATAAACGAGGATCGCGTATTTCATGGCAGCCGGTCCGTTCTGCGATGTGAGGGTTCGAGTTTCCGCGAGACTGTCGCACCTGCGCGGTACAGGCAACACTGAATACACCGAAAACGCTGCTCCGGACAGAGAAAGAGGCCCGGTTGCCCGGGCCTCTTTCTGAAGTGCCGTGATCAAGTTCGCCGGCGGGGCGGCTCACTCGATTGATCACTCACGCTGATCAGTCCGCGCTGATCTGGCGGCGGAAGGTGTCCCGACGGGTGTGGAGGTCCCAAAGGACACCGGCGAGAACGTCGGGATCCTTTTCCGGATCACCCTCGATGATGCGGCCGCCGATGATGAGCTGCGATACGTGGATGCCCTCCTCGCCGAGGACCTCGTTGAGGAGCTGCGCGTAAGCGGCCTGGCCGGCGAACGCCACCGAGGTTCCGGTGACACCGCGTCCGGGCTTCACTGCTGATCCGCCGTTGACGAAGAGGATGGTGCCTCGGTTTTCACCAAGGAACCGCATTCCGGGCAGCACCTGGTGGACTGCGGCCACCGGCCCGTAGATGGAGAACTCAACAGGACCCCGGAGGTCCGCTACGGTCGTCTCAAGGACGGGCCGCATGAAGTCTTTCTGCGGAAGGGGGCTGTACTGCAGCACCTCGACCGGGCCGAGGGTTTCGGCCGCAGCCTCGAGGGCAGCGGCGATCGATTCCGGATTGCGGACGTCGGCGGCGAAGCCCCGGGCCGGAATTCCGGCCTTGCCGAGGTCTTCGGCAAGGGCGTCCACCTTGGCCTGGCTTCGGGAGATCAGCGCAACGGAGAATCCCTCTGCGCCGAAACGTCGTGCCACGGCGGCACCCAGGCCGCGTCCTGCACCAATGATCGCGATAGTAGTCATGGGGAAGCTAACTGGGTGGGGTGCCGAATAATTCCGGAGGTTTCCTGCCCGGCACGTGCTCCGGGCGTATAAAAAAGAACCGGTCCCGCTTTCGCGGGACCGGTTCCGGTCATCAGAGGTGGGACCGCCTTAGCCGACGGGGGCTACCTCGGGAACCTTCAGCAGGTCCTCCTTGGACGGGCGGATCATGAAGTAGCCGATCGGGGCGGCAAGGAAGAGTGCGACGCCGGCCCAGACGAACGCGGTGGAGTAACCGTTCACCAGCGCTTCGAGTTCTGCGGCAGGCTGGCCGCCGTTGCTGCTCAGGTAGGAAGTGATGCCGGCCGTGTAGACGGCCGTGAACAGTGCGGTGCCGATGGACCCGCCGATCTGCTGGGTGGCCGATACAGCGGCGCTGGCCACGCCGGCGTCGTGCTCGTCAATGCCGGCCAGGGCCACGTTCTGCAGCGGCACGAAGATCATCGCGAGGCCGAAGCCCAGCAGCGCCAGTCCGGGGAGGACCTCCAGGGCGTAGTTCCCCTCGACCGTGATGAAGGAGAGCCAGATCAGGCCGGCAGCGCCGACGATCGGCCCCACGGTCATGGGCAGGCGGACGCCGGTGCGCGGCAGGAACTTGGACAGGACGCCGGCGCCGACGGTGATGGCGATGGTCATGGGCAGCGACGCAAGGCCGGACTTCAGCGGCGAGTAGCCCAGGACAATCTGGAAGTAGAAGATCAGGAACAGGATGCCGCCCAGCAGGGCAGCGCCGGTCAGCGTGGAGGTCAGGAACGCGCCGCCGCGGACCTTGTTGGTCAGCACGCGCAGGGGCAGCAGCGGGTTGGAAACGCGGCTTTCCACGAACACGAACAGCGCCAGGATCAGCACGCCGGCGGCAAGGAAGGCAATGGTTTCAACACGTGCCCAGCCGTTTTCGGCCTGGGAGAATCCGTACACGAGCGAAGCCAGTCCGGCCACCACGAGAACGGCGCCCGGCAGGTCGTAGCGGGTGTTGCCGTGGGCCTTGCTCTCCCGGATCAGCGGCAGGGCGGCGGCCATGGCGACAATCGCAATCGGCACGTTGACCAGCAGGCACCAGTTCCAGCTGGCGTACTGCGTCAGGACGCCGCCAAGCAGCAGGCCGATGGCCGCGCCGCCGCCGCCGATGGCACCGTACACGGCGAAGGCCTTGATGCGGTCCTTGCCCGAGGGGAAGGTGATGGTCAGGATGGCGAGCGACGCCGGTGCCAGCAGTGCGGCGAAGGCGCCCTGCAGGCCGCGGGCAGCCAGGAGCATTTCGGTGCTTTCCGCAAAACCGCCGATGGCGGAGGCCACGGCAAAGCCGGCCATTCCCACCATGAACGTGCGCTTGCGGCCCCAGTAATCGGCGATGCGTCCGCCGAGCAGCAGCAGCGAGCCGAAGGCCAGTGCGTAGATCGTGACCACCCAGGTGCGGTCGCCGTCGGACATGCCCAGTTCGCGCTGCGCGTCCGGCAGTGCGATGTTCACGATGGTGCCGTCCAGGACCACCATCAGCTGGGCCAGCGCCAGGACGGCCAGCAGCAGCCAGCGGTGCGGATGTGCCGAGTGGTCGACGGCGGCGGCCCGGGGCAGGCCGGAAGGGGTGGTGCGGTCCATGAAGGGGAAATCCTAATCAAACGAACTGGTTGGTTGGCTTAGCTAGACTACAGGTATGAGAACCGACGGCGAAGCCACGCGGGCCAGGATCCTGGCTGCAGCACGAAAAGAGTTTGCACAGTATGGGCTGGCCGGTGCCCGTGTTGACCGTATTGCGGAAGAGGCACGCGCCAGCAAGGAACGCCTTTATGCGTATTTCGGCGGGAAGAATGCGTTGTTCGCCGCAGTGCTGGCGACGAACCTGCAGGAGACCACGGACCAGGTTCCGCGGGATGCGCTGGATCTTCCCGGGTTCGTCGGCGCCCTTTACGACCACTCGGTGGAGCACCCCGAGCATCTGCGCATGCTGGACTGGGCCCGGCTCGAGGGGGCGCCGGAAGTGCTGGCCCCCAGCAGCCGCCCGGGGCCGACATCCGCCGATATTTCCGCCGCCCAGGCGCAGGGGATCATAGATCCTGCCTGGAATCCGGATGACCTGATGACCCTGCTTTTTTCGCTGGCCACCGCATGGGCGCAGTCCCCGGAACTGCTCTACACCGGCAGGGCCGAGGATTCCGACGCCGCCCGCGAACGACGCCGGCAGGCCGCCATCACAGCGGCCTGCCGGCTTCTCGCGCCTCCGAAGGAGAAGGCAATGCCGGCCTAGAGTTCGGTGCTCACCTTCCAGGATGAGTGGATGGCGCCGTGGATGTAGTTGACCTCCCCGGCGTCGCCGACGACGTCGCAGCTGATGTCCGCGGCCCGCAGCTCATCCGCCAGCGGTGAGGCCGACGTCGTGCCGTCCGCGTAGACCACCATGTCCGCAGGGGCGGAGAAGCTTTCCCCGCCCACGGTCCACTCGACACTCTTCTCGGTGATGCGGGTGATCGAGGCGTTGCGGTGGATCTTCACGCCGTGCTTTTCGGATTCCTTCACGGCGGTCCAGCGGCGCGGCATGGCCAGCGGCAGGCCGAGCTGCTGCTTTTCATGCAGCAGCGTGACGCGGCGGCCGCGCTCGGCAAGGAACTCGGACAGCTCCAGGCCCACGAGGGAACCGCCGATCACCACGACGTCCTTGCCCATCGGCAGCCAGACCTTGGTGAACTGGCGGACAAACTCCGGGCTCTTGGTCACACCGGAGAGGCGGCCGAGCTTGCCCAGGGTGCTCAACACGGCGCCGGCTTCCTCAGCGGTGGCGGTGCCGAGCATCATGGCCCGCAGCGTGTCGCCGGTCTGCACGATCGGCAGGTCGCCGCCGGGGAAGTCCGGCTTGGGCCGGACGGCGCCGGTGGCCACGATCACGTGGTCGGGGTGCAGGGCCCGGATGGATTCCACCGTGGCCTTGGTGTTCAGCTTCACCGCAATGTTCAGGCGCCGAATCTCGGACTTGAACCACTTCAGCAGCCGTTCGTTGTCCGGGGTGGTCATGGTGGAGAACCACATGGTCCCGCCGAGGCGGTCCGACTTGTCCACCACGGTGACCCGGTGGCCGCGCTCGGTCAGGACGCGGGCGCTTTCCAGGCCCGCGGGGCCGGCGCCGACAACCACTACGTGCTTGGTCGCGGACGCAGGCTTCAGCGGCAGCAGCGCCTCGTTGCCCAGTGCGGGGTTGACCGCGCAGAACGGGGTGTCGTCGAAGAAGTTCTCCGCGACGCAGAGGTAGCAGTTGATGCAGGGGCGGACCTGGTCGAACTTGCCGTCGCGCAGCTTGTTCGGCAGTTCCGGGTCGGCCAGCAGCTGGCGTCCCATGGCGGCGAAGTCGATCTGTCCGGCGGCCAGCGCCTTCTCGGACACCTCCGGCAGCATCCGGCCGACGGCGATCACCGGAACACTGACGTGGTTCTTGATCTCCGCGGCGTTCTTCAGGTAGGCACCCACCTTGTTGGGCAGCGGGCCGTCGGTGAAGTTGTCGAACGGGTTACGCCCCCAGCCGGTGACGTGGATGGCGTCAGCGCCGGCCTTTTCGAACAGCTTGGAGGCCTCGATCGCCTCGTCGAGGGTCAGGCCACCCTCCTGCCCGTATTCTTCACCGGCCACACGGACCAGGACGGCCAGGCGATCGCCCACCCGTTCCTTGACCGCACCGATGACCTCGCAGGCCAGCCGGGCCCGGTTTTCCAGGGAGCCGGCGTATTCATCCGTGCGCAGGTTGTCCCGCTGGTTAAGGAAGACGCCGAGGATGTAGCCGTGCGCCACGTGGATCTCGATGGCGTCGGCGTCGGCTTTGGCGACGCGTTCGGCGGCGTCGGCCCAGGTGGAGACCAGCCAGGAAATGTCTTCGGCGGTCATCTCGCGGTAGGCGGTCTTCTTGCCGGCGGTGGCGGCGCCCATCTTGCCGAGCTCTTCGCGGGTGCTGTCCGCCAGGGCGGACATGTCATAGGAGTAGTCCGGTTGGTTGGGTGCGAGCACCGGACGGTCATTGGCGACGTCCACGCGGGCAACCTTGCCGTGGTGCGTGGACTGGATGCAGAGCTTGCTGCCGGCGGCGTGGACGGCATCGGCCAGCGCCTTGAGACCGGGAATGTACTTGTCATCCGACAGTCCCGGCTCCTTCATGGACGCCGCGCCGTGCGGGAACGCGATGGCGCAGGCACCGGTGATGATCAGTCCGGCGCCTCCCGCGGCACGGGCCACGTAGTGGTCGATTTCAGGCTGTTCAATCTCGCCGTGCTCGGAGACGTTCATGTCCATCGCCGGCAGGACGATGCGGTTGTGCGTTTCCATGGGGCCCATGCGCCCCGGGGCCATGAGGTGCGGGAAGTTTTTGGTATTCACAGGGGTATTTTAGCCCGGTTGTGTACACCGTAAACGCACGGCCCCGCGGCTCAAGTGCGGCTTGCCCGCGGCGCTCCGATCCCCGGATCAATCCGGAACGGTCCGGCCGCCGACGGGCGGACATCGAAGTCGAAAATGGACGTCGGAATGTACACGGTGGAACACGAATTGGGGATGTCCACCACTCCGGACAGCCGGCCCTCGATCGGTGCGGCGCCCAGCAGCAGGTAGGCCTGTTCCGGGCTGTAACCGAACTTCGTCAGGTAGTCGATCGCGTGCAGGCAGGCCCGCTGGTAGGACAGGTGCGAGTCGAGGTAGCGCTGCTCGCCGTCGAGCGTCACCGAGGTGCCCGAGAACGCGATCCACTCGCTGAACTGAGGATCCACGTTGCCCGGCATAAAGACCGCGTTTTCGGAGACGCCGTAGGTCTCCATGCCGCCCTTGATAAGGTCCACCTTCAGATCGATGAACCCGCCCATTTCAATCGCGCCGCAGAAGGTGATTTCGCCGTCGCCCTGGGAGAAGTGAAGGTCACCCACCGAGAGGTTCGCGCCGTCCACAAACACGGGATAGAAAATCCGGCTCCCCTTGGACAGGTTCTTGATGTCCTGGTTTCCACCGTTCTCCCGCGGCGGCGCCGTGCGGGCAGCTTCCGCGCCCACCCGCTCCCACTGGTCCCGGGGCAGGCCCCCGAGAACGGCGTGTTCGGCCTCCGGCGGCAGCGCGAGCGGCGGCACCCGGTGCGGGTCGGTGGCAATCAGGTCGCCTTCCCGCCGGTTCCACGTGGCGAGCAGGTCCGACGACGGCGCGGTCCCCATCAGTCCGGGATGGATCAGGCCGGTAAAGGAGACGCCGGGAACGTGCCGCGAGGTGGCGGTCTGGCCCGTGAAATCCCAGACGGCCTTGTAGGCGTCGGGGAACTGCTCGGTGAGGAACCCGCCGCCGTTCTCGCGGGCGAAAATCCCGGTGTAACCCCAGCCCTGTCCCGCCAGCGGGCCGGTATCTTCCTGCGGAATGGGGCCGACGTCGAGGATGTCCACCACGAGCAGGTCGCCGGGACGGGCGCCTTCCACCGCGAACGGGCCGCTGAGTTTATGCACGGTCAGCAGCGGGGCGTTGAGGATGTCCTCGGCGGAATCGTCATTGACGATGGCGCCGTCGAACCACTCGCGGCAGTCCACCCGGAAGGCCTCACCTGGCTTGAGTACCGCGACGGGCGGTATTTCGGGATGCCACCGGTTGTGCCCCAGCTTTTCCTGGTCCTCGAACTTCCGGGACGAATCAAGGGGAAAGACGGTCTTGGGCATGGCTTCTCCTTCAACGGGGCGGTCTCTTGCGCGGAGTTTTAGTCGGGGCGGGGCAGCTTTCGGTGGAGCGGATTGGTGGTGATATTGCCGGCCGGGCGGGTGCCGGGGCCGGGGGAGCGGACGACGGCGGGCTCCGACGCCGAGCGCTGCGTGGACTCGATCAGGCGGTACGCGGTGGAGGAAGCGCGAGAGAGGTTGGGCACAGTAAAGCGACGCCGGGCGGGAGCCCCGCAGGCGGGGCAGGGGAGGGAAGCAGGGGCGGAGCCCATGGCGAGCTGGACCTCGAAATCGGCGCAGATTAACCCGGCTGAACCGCCGGCAACGCAGCGATAGGCGTAGAGCGGCATGTCGAAAGCCTTTCGATCACCGAGGGAGCGTCCTGGAATGGAAATGGCGGTGCCGCTCCGGCTTGCCCGACAGCCTAGGGACGGGGCGGGAGCGAGTCAACGGTAGGTGAGTGATGGCGATATTCGGCCGGTTGGAATTGTTTTCCGCGAATTATCGGAAGAAACTATAAAGAGATATAATTATCGGGACTTTTGCTATTTCTATCGATTGCATCGGTGAGTAAAATGCAATACTTCCGGGGCGCAGGGCTCTCCGTGGAGCATGGATCGAGCGCTTTCGCTCGATTGGTCCTACCGCGGTATTAGTGCTATGCGGGCGGTTCTGCGACCGATCGGGAGGGCGCTGGTGGGATCCAAGATTTACTGTAATTGGCGTTTTATACCCTAAAGTTTAGCGTTATGAATTCCGAATCTTCACCCCCAGCGCCCGTCGCAGGCACCACCGACGGTTCAAACGTGACCGGGTCGCCGATGCGCAAACCCGCCGGCCGCCCAGTTGAACGTGTGAAAAAAGCGCTGCGTACTGCTGCTTCCGCCCCGGCGCTTAGCCTCCATCCCGGGCTGGTTCCGGGCATCAGCGTTGAGGACACCGGGGTCAGCTATCCGACCCGGCGCAGCGTGTTCATCCTTGCCATGGCCATCTCTCTCGCCGTTCTGGCGTGGGCGATTTTTGCGCCCAGCAACCTCAGTTCCGTGGGCACCGGCATACAGGGCTGGGTGGTTGTGCATTTCGGCTGGCTGTTTAACGCCACCATGGTTGCCGCCGCGATCTTCATGCTGGTGGTCGGCTTCGGGCCGACCGGCAAGATCCGGCTGGGGGCCGACGACAGCACGCCGGAGTACTCCACGACGTCCTGGATCTCCATGCTGTTCGCCGCTGGTCTGGGCATCGCGCTGATCTTCTACGGGCCGATGGAACCGCTCAGCCATTTCCTCTCCCCACCGCCCTCGACTGATGCCGAGGCCGGCACCTCCGCCGCCATCCTGCCGGCCATGTCGACCACCTTCCTGCACCAGGCCAGTCTCGCCTGGGTCATCTACGCCCTGGTGGGCGGCGCCCTGGCCTACGCCTCGTTCCGGCGCGGCCGGCTGCCGCTGATTTCGTCGCTGTTCGAACCGGTCTTCCCCGACGGCAACAACCGGGTGCTGGGAAAGATCATCGACGTTTCCGCCGTGCTGGTGACACTGTTCGGCACCGCGACCTCGCTGGGCATCGGCGCGCTCCAGATCCGCACCGGAGTCTCGATCATCACGGGCCAGGAGCTGGGCAACGGCTTCGTCGTCGTCGCCATCAGCCTGCTGACGGTTGTCTTCACCATCTCCGCGGTCGCCGGCATCAAGAAGGGCATCCGGCTGCTCTCCAACCTCAACATGACCCTGGTCATTCTGTTGACGCTCTTTGTCCTGCTGGCCGGGCCGACGTTCTTCCTGCTCGATCTGCTGCCGGCCTCGCTCATCGCGTTTGTCGGCAACATGCCGGACATGCTGACCGTCTTCGCCGGCCAGGGCGCCGAGCAGGAGGCCTTCCTGACCGGCTGGACCACCCTGTACTGGGCCTGGTGGATCTCCTGGTCGCCGTTCGTGGGAATGTTCATCGCCAAGATCTCCAAGGGCCGCACCCTGCGCCAGTTCGTCACCGTCGTCGTTTTCGTTCCCATGACCATCTCCGTCTGCTGGTACACGGTCTTCGGCGGCACCGCCATCTGGATGAACCAGAACGGGCTTGAGCTGACCATGAAGGGCTCCGGAGAGAACGTTATGTTCGATCTGCTGGCCAACCTGCCGTTCAGTTCCGTGACGGCCATCGTGTGCATGCTCGCGATTGTGGTCTTCTTCGTCACCGCCGCGGACTCGGCCGCCAACGTCATGGGCTCGATGTCCCAGTCGGGCCGGCCCGTGCCCTCGAAATCGGTGACCATCATCTGGTCGGCGGCACTCGGGCTGATCGCCCTGTTCCTGCTGCTGGCCGGAGGCCAGAACGCCCTTTCGGGACTCCAGGCCATCATGGTGACCTGCGCCCTGCCGTTCACCGTCATCCTCGTCGGCGTGATGGTCTCGTGGGCCAAGGACCTGCGCAATGACCCGCTGATGATCCGGCGCCGGTATGCGCTGGAGGCCATCAGCGGCGGCGTGCGCCGCGGCATCGACGAGCACGGAGACGACTTCGTCTTCGGCACCGCGCACGTGCCGGAAGCCGAAGGCGCCGGCGCCGACTTCGAGAGCGACGACCCCGCCCTCACCGAGTGGTACACGGACAACGTGCAGGACCCGGACGTCGTGGAGGGCCCGGAGGAGGAGCCTTCGGGCAAGGTGAAGGCCGGCGCCGTCGACTAGCGCGCCTGCCGAACTGAAAGCGGACGCGGGAACCACATGGTTCCCGCGTCCGCTGCCGTCGGGCTTAGCCGCCCTTTACTACCCCGCAAGCTCCGGATGGTGCAGCTTGGCCACCTGCGGGTGCGCCCGCAGCCAGCCCTTCAGGACGTTCGCGCCGTAGGAAGCCAGCATGGGGTTGTCCGGATCATCGGAAATGCCGCGGGACTGCGCGGCCAGCTCGGCGGGAAGCTGCACCGGGTTGATCACCGTGTCCAGCCGCGGCGACCAGAAGAACGGGATGGCGTACCGGTCCACGCCGGGAGCGGGCGCCAGGACACGGTGGATGGTGGCGGAGAGGTAGCCCTGGGTGGCCACCTCGAGCATTTCGCCCAGGTTCACCACCAGCGCGCCGGGGATGGGCTCCACCGGAAGCCAGGTGTCGGACTCGTGCGGCTTTACTTCCAGGCCGCCCACCGAATCCTGCAGCAGCAGCGTGATGAAGCCGTAGTCGGCATGCGCGCCGACGCCCTGGGTGCCGGCTTCCTTCACGACGCCGCCCACGTAGTGGATGAGCTTGGCCATCCAGGCGGGAGTGTCCTCGAAGGGTTCGGTGAAGTGGTCCTCGGGTAGTTCCAGGGACACCGCGATGGCGCTGAGCAGCTCCGCACCCACCCAGCTCATCGCCGCGGCCCAGTCCATGGCGGTGGAGCGCAGTTCGGGCAGCACCTCGTCCGGGAACTGGTTGGGGCCCTGGACCAGCCAGTACGGCTGGTCCGCAGGATAGTCCGTCACGGGTGCGCGTTCCGGGCCGAAGTCCACCTGCTCGCGGGCGTCGGGGCGGCCCTTGGTGATTTCGGTGCCGAGCCGGGTGTAGCCGCGGAAGTGCGGGGAATTACGGTTGTCCAGGGCCAACCGGTCCTCAAGCGGCAGGTTGAAGAACCGCTTCGTGACATCGAACAGTTCCTCGACCCGGGCCTGGGCGGCACCGTAGCCGACCAGCTGGAAGAACCCGATCCGGTGCGTGGCATCGCGCAGCTGATCGATGAAGCCGGGATTGAAGGAGCCGTCGGCATTGCGTGCCGTGCTCAGGTCCAGGACGGGAATTGACTCGGGAATCACACTCATAGCGGCAAGCTATCACCGGGTATGTCAAGTTCGAACCGCATATTACGAAGTGCTATGAATCACGTCCCGGTGTTTCGTTCGGCAGGCCCCGGAGGCGGGAATTCGGTATTGCGGCGGGAATGGGATGCAATGGAAGCAGGCCAATCGAAAGGGAGCTCCGTGGAGACCAACGCCGTGAACGACAACTTGTACGACATTCCCCTCACCATGCTGGACGGCACCGAAACCACCTTCGGAGAACTGTTCCGCGGTAAGGCCGTGCTGGTGGTGAACGTTGCCTCGCGCTGCGGGTTCACCGCCCAGTACGAGGGACTGCAGGCCCTCTACGAAACGTATGAGCACCGGAACTTCAGCATCCTCGGCGTGCCCAGCAACTCCTTCGCCGGGCAGGAACCGGGCACCAACGAAGAAATCGCCGAGTTCTGCTCGCGGAACTTCGGCGTCACCTTCCCGCTGACCGCCAAGGCCGATGTCAACGGACCGAACCGGCACCCGCTCTACGCAGCCCTGACCCGGTTCCATGACGGCGAGCTGGGCGACGACATCGGCTGGAACTTCGAGAAGTTCCTCATCACCGACAGCGGCGAGATTGTGGGCCGCTTCGCGTCCGCCGTCGCCCCCGGGGCACCGGAAATCCAGCAATCCGTGGAAGCGGTACTGCGCCTGGAGTAGGGCTTCGGCGCCGGGGGAGTGCTAGGCGACGACGGTGTCGTCCTCCGCTTCCCCGGCGGCCATTGCCACCCAGCGTTCAAAGTAGGCCGCGCCGGCGTCGTCGTGAATCAGGGACCCGGCCGTCAGCACCGGATAGGGCGTGGACGGGACACCGTCCGCCGGCCGCACGTCCACGTGCGCGACGTCGTACCCCAGCGCGTGCAGTTCGTCAGCCATGGCGTAATCGGTGCGGGAATCCCCGACTGTCCGCCAGGCGTGCGGAACCGGCGTGCCGTCCGCTTCGAGCAGGGACAGCGCGCGCCGTGCACCCAGGTCCTTGCCCACCCCCATGGCTTCAATGTCGGTGGAGATGATGGTGGGATCAATCCGGAAAGCGACGGCTCCGCGGGCGTCCGGAATGGCATGTTCCAATCGTCGGCCGCCCAGTCCGGCCAGGGACATCTGTTCCAGGGCGTCGGCGTCGAAGCGGCGCTGGTCCGTGAGGTAATCCGAGTTGTCCACCTGTACGTGCTGCTCCACGGAGACCATGGCCAGCTTGGTTTCGTCGAAGAACATGGTCTCGGAGTACTTGGCGGCCACCAGGTCGCGGATGGCCTCGGCGTAGTCGCCGGGGACCTTCAATTCCGGGTCCACCTGGGGCTGGTCTGATCCGGTCCCGTCGAAGGAGAACCAGACGGCGCCCTTTTCACACACGGCGTGCAGCCGCACCCCTTCCGGCAGCCCCGCGGCCATCATCGGCTGCATGACCTGCTCGCGGATGAAGGCGTCGGACCGGCCCGTATTGAAGATGACCGGCCAGCCTGCGGATGCCAGGGTAACCAGGTCCCGGATGATGGCGGGACGGACGCTCCGGGAGACAGGGCTGGCCACGGGGCCGTCGACGTCGAGCAGGAGACCGATTCGGGGAGCAGAGGTGTTCACCTTCCCAGTATCCCGTGTCTACTGTCCGGACCGCATTTTCGTGTCTGGGGGGTAAACAGCGGCCTAATCGGGGCTTTTGGGGACGGCGCGCCCGAGCACCGCTGTTTCTTTGGGTGCGGATGTTATCTACTCTGTACTAGTGATCTTCAAAGCTGTTGGCGACGTACGCCCCTACCCTGACCATGGATACGTAACACCGAAGGACTGGGCAGCGGTACCTCCCCGGCAGGTTCGCCTGGATGAACTGGTGACCACGAAGGCCACACTGGACCTTGGCGCGCTGCTGGCCGAGGATTCCACCTTTTTCGGAGACCTGTTCCCGCACGTCGTCCAATGGAAGGGCACCATGTACCTTGAAGACGGATTGCACCGGGCCGTAAGGACGGCATTGCACCAGCGGACCATACTGCACGCACGCGTGCTGGTCCTC
The DNA here is from genome assembly GCF_025244845.1 of Arthrobacter sp. zg-Y1171. NCBI lineage: Bacteria > Bacillati > Actinomycetota > Actinomycetes > Micrococcales > Micrococcaceae > Arthrobacter > Arthrobacter sp. zg-Y1171. The sequence goes on from NZ_CP104264.1 coordinate 292,116, forward strand.
GATGACTAAGGAGCCCCTTGAGGGGCGGCACCGCGGCAACCCGGCGAGGAACGATCCAAGGGAATGGCACGGGCACCGGATCATCACCGGCGGCGACCTCGGTGCGGTATTTGCACCGACCGACGAACCGGAGCTGGTCCGGCGCGCGAGACGGCGCCGCCGGCTGCATAATTCAGTGGTCGGGATCCTGGCGTTGTTCCTGGTGGCCGCGGTGATCCTGGCGCAGGGATTGATTTCGGGGTGGGTACGGCTGCCCGTGGCAGCACCCAGTACCTCTGCGGGTCCGGTGGACGAATGTCCGGCCGGGCCTTTTCCGTATCTGGACCCCGCCACCGTGACGGTCAATGTCTACAACGCGACGGCGTCGCCGGGCCTGGGCGGAACCGTCGGAGACGCCCTGAATGAGCGCGGCTTCCGGGTGGACCGGGTAGGCAACAGCAGCGTGAACCGTTCCGGCATGACCGCGCTGGTGCTTTCCGGACCCTCCGGGGCCGCCGCTGCCTACACGCTGCAGCAGCACATTCCCGGCACGGACTACGTTATGGACGAGCGGACGGACGCATCGGTGGACGTGGTGATCGGCTCCGGATTCCAGGAACTTCTCCCGGCGGAACAGGCCGTGGCAGCGGGCCCGGGTGCCCTGAGCTGTCCAGGCACTTCGACGCCGGACGGACAGTAACCGCGGTGGGCCTGCCGCACAGTGAAACACACACGTTTCCACCCCGGCAGGAACCGGGACTGCTGCGGCTGGCCGTATGGCCGCTGGACACGGTGGACCTTCGGGCAGCGGACAGCTTGGGCGCCGCCGTGCGCGCACGGGCGGAGGGGTTCCATCACGAGGAGGACCGCCGTCGTTTCCTGGCCGGACGGCTGGCCGCGCGGTCCTTCGTGGCAGCGTACCTGCACGCACCCGAGGATGCGGTGAGCGCAGCGGCGCACTGTCCCGACTGCCTGCACGGCAATGACGGAAGCCACGGGGAGCCGCGCTATTTCATTGCGGGCGAGCCAATCCCGTTCAAGGTCAGTTTCAGCCGTTCCGGGAACTGGCTCGCGGCGGCGCTCGCCGAGACGCGTGTGGGAGTGGATTTGGAAGACGCAGCCGCACGGGCTTTCGCGGATACGGCGGTCGAGGACGTCATGGCCACCGATACGGAAAAGGCGGCCATCGCCGCCGTCCCGGTTCCGAACCGCCCCCGCCTGCGGGCGCAGATCTGGGTACGCAAGGAAGCCCTGCTGAAGGCGTCCGGGCAGGGGCTGCGGGTTGATCCCCGCAGTGTGGAAACGGATTTCGGCGAACGGGGGCGCGGAAACGGCGTCGGGTTCACCGGGCTGCGCGCGTACGACGTCGAGCCGGAGGAGTTGGGGCTGCCCGCCTCCTTTGCGCTGTCCTACGCCGTGGACGCGGGTAAGGCGGACGGGTTGGCTTAGCGGCCCCGCTTGGCGGAACGGGTGTCCGGGTGCCGCCGAAGGACGGAGTCCCGCGCGGAAGCGGCGCCACGGGAGACGAGTTTCTCCAACGGCCCCTGTTTCCCCGCCCGCTGCCAGATCACCGCGAAGATTACGAATGCAATGATCTGAAGCCAGAGGGAGAATTCCGGGAGGTCGGCCAGTGCCCCGGTGCCGAGGAAAAGCAGATGGGTGCAGTACAGGGTAAGCGTCATCCGGCCGGGCGCGGACAGGAGAAGCAACGCCTTGCCCGCAAAGCGTGCGACCAGCAGCATGGCGCCGAGCACGCCCGTGGCAACTCCCATGGTGTGCAGCAGGTCGAATGGTGTGGTGCTGTGCGGTGCGGCGATGGACAGCCACCACCAGGAGCTGGTGGGAAGGTACCCGTCGGTGCCCCACACCAGGATGCCCTGGAGATCGTCGGAACCTAGATACGGTTCCGATGCCAGCAACCGGTCAAACCCGGGACCGGCGAGCAAGAGCCGGGAGCCGAACCAGGCAGCCGCGGCAAGTGCCGCGCCTGACCCCAGCAGCACCAGCTGCACTCTGGTCCGGTCCAGGCTCATCCTGCCGATAGCGAGCCCGGCGGCAATGTAGGCCAGCCATGGAATGGCAGGGTAGGTTCCTGTCAGCAAAAGCTGGCTCGCCAAGACGCCGGGTTCGGTGACCACAGTGGAGAACGTGGGGTCGTACCCGGGCGCAGGGAGGTAATCCCGCAGGCCCTGCATCAGGGCCGGCCCCAGCAGCGCGAACCCCGCCGCGGCGATGAGCAGCGTCCGGGTGGATACCCCCAGCAGCGGAACTGCCAGCAGGAACATGGCGCCGTAGTACGCCAGGATGATGAAGGCGTCCATGTCCACATAGGCGATGGCCAGGCCAAGGGCGGTGACCAGTCCCGCCCTTGCCGCCAGGCTCCACCGGGCCGCAGCCAGGAAGTGTCCCCCTTCCGTCCGGGCTTTTCGGGTGGTGAAGGCCAAGGTCACCCCGGCCAGAAGGGCAAAGAGCGCGGCCGCCTTGCCGGCGAACAGCAGCCACGTCAGCGTCGGCTCGACGTCTTCGTCCGCGGCAGGCAGGACATGGATCGCCATCATCCCGAAAAGCGCCAGCCCGCGCGCAGCGTCCACTCCTGACAGCCTGGGCCTCGATGTAGCTACGGAAGACATGCTTTGGATCCCATCGGCAGGTGTTGTCCAGCGCCCCTGTCGAGTGCCGGGGTGGACCACACAACCAACGGCATCTGTCCGTAACCTATCGGAAACCTAAGCGCAGGCTGTGAAGCACCGGAAGCGGTTTTTACCTGTGCCCTGGTTGCCCGTCCTGACGCGGGACGCCCATGGAACGAAATTCAGTTCGGGTAGTGGTCCGAGTAGCCGCGGAGGTGGGGAAGTAATTAACCCCGTACCGAATGGACTCCTGCGTGCCCGCGGTACTCATGTGAACCCGCCGTCATTTTCCTAGTCTTCCCTGCATCGCCCCGGCCGTCGCCGGGCTCAGGTTGTGGTCCCTCGACCACGGATATGAGATGTACCAGCAGGGAGAACTGCTTTCTATGAACACGCCCGAAAACCCGCAAGCCGTGGCGACAGGACCATTAGCCATCCGGCACCCGGCCGCCTCCGGCAGCAAGACCGCACCACTCCTTCCGCAAAGGGAACCATCAGTAGCAAGCCCCGGTCACGTTCCCGCAGGATTGGCGGTGCTTCACGGGGGCCGCACACCGGAGCAGCGGACACTGGTCGATATCATCACCGAAACGGTCTCCGCCTATCCGGGCGCACCCGCCATCGATGACGGAACCGTCTCCTTGACCTACGCCGAACTTGAGCTCCGTGTGCAGGACCTCGCGAAACGGCTGTGGGCCGGCGGCATCGGTGCAGGAGACCGGGTGGGAATCTATGTCCCCTCCGGTTCCGTGGACCTGTACATAGCTATTCTCGGGGTGCTGTACTCCGGGGCCGCCTACGTCCCGGTGGATACGGACGAACCGGCCGGCCGTGCCGAAACGGTGTGGGCCGAAGGCGGAGTCTGCGCGGTAATTGAAGCAGGGTTGGAGCTGAACCTTCTCCAGGGCGTCCCCAGCGGCGGACACAGCCCCCAACCGCACCCCGAAGACGATGCGTGGATCATCTTCACTTCCGGTTCCACGGGTAAGCCCAAGGGCGTGGCCGTCACCCACCGCTCCGCGGCTGCCCTGGTGGATGCCGAATCTTCGCTCTACTGCGCCGGTGCGCCGCTTTCCCCAGGGGACCGGGTCCTGGCCGGGCTGTCCGTCAGCTTTGACGCCTCATGCGAGGAGATGTGGCTGGCGTGGGCCCACGGTGCGTGCCTGGTTCCGGCGCCTCGATCCGTGGTGCGGTCCGGAGCCGACCTCGGCCCCTGGCTCGTTGAACGGAGGATCACTGCCGTTTCAACAGTGCCCACCCTTGCCGCGCACTGGTCCACCGAGACCCTTGACCGCGTGCGGCTGCTGATTTTCGGCGGAGAAGCCTGCCCGGAGGACCTGGTCCGGCGTCTGGCAGCCCCCGGGCGGGAGGTCTGGAACACCTACGGCCCCACTGAAACCACGGTGATAGCCTGCGGCGCGCTTTTAGATGGACAGTCCACCGTCCGGATTGGCCTGCCGCTGAACGGCTGGAGCCTCGCCGTCATCGGCGAAGACGGGAACCCCGTGCGCTGGGGGGAAGTGGGCGAACTGGTCATCGGCGGTGTAGGGGTTTCGCGGTACCTCGATCCGAAAAAGGACGCCGAGAAATTCACCCCGCTTCCCGCCCTCGGATGGGAGCGGGCCTACTACAGCGGAGACCATGTCCGTGCAGACCAAGAGGGCCTCGTCTTCGTGGGGCGAGTGGATGAGCAGATCAAACTGGGCGGCCGGCGGGTTGAACTCGGCGAGATTGACGATGCCCTAAGCCGGCTGCCGGGCGTGGCCGCGGCTTCAGCCGCCGTCCATTCCACCCAGTCCGGAAACCAGGTGCTGGCTGGATACCTGGTCCCGGCGGCCGGCGCCACCCTGGACCTTGGCGCCGCGCGGGCCCAACTGGCACAGAACCTGCCGGCATCCATCGTCCCGTCGCTGGGGATCGTCGATGAGCTGCCGATGAAGGCCTCGGGGAAAGTCGACCGCAAGGCCCTGCCCTGGCCCCTGCCTGTGATGGAAACCCCCACCGACGTCCGGGTGGAGCTCAACGCCGATCTGCGTTGGCTGGGCCAGCGGTGGACCGATCTGCTGGGCCCGCTGCCGCTGACCGAGGAAAGCGATTTCTTTGCCCTGGGCGGAGCCAGCCTGGCCGCCGCCCAATTGGTCTCTGCACTGCGGGAACGTTACCCGAAGGTCTCGGTCGCCGATATCTACGAGCACCCGACGCTGATCACGATGTCCGAGCACTTGGCGTCGCTGCGCGATTCAACCCTGGACGTCCGCGAAACCCCCGAATCGCCCTGGTGGCTGGGGCTGGTCCAGGCGCCGCTGATCGTGGCGCTCTACGGGATTACGGGCCTGCGGTACGTCACCGGCATCGCCGTCGTATGCATGGTGATGTTCCATGTCGTGGGCAGCCCCTGGACCCCGGATCCACCCGTGGTTCCCACCCTTGCGGCCTGGCTGGCCTTGTACAGCCTGCCGGCACGGATGATCGCCGCGGTGGTGTCCTCCAGGTTGCTGCTCCTGGGGATCGGCCCCGGCATTTATCGGCGCGGCGGCAGCACCCACCTGAGGCTGTGGGCAGCGGAGCGGATAGTGACGTACTGCAAGCTCGAACCCATCATGGGATCCCCGCTCGGCACATGGTATGCCCGCCAGCTGGGCTGCAACATCGGCGAAGGCGTGCACCTTGACGCCATGCCGCCCGTTACCGGTTTTGCGTCGATCGGCGACCGGTCTTCCATCGAATACGAAGTAGACCTGGCGGGCCACTGGATCGAAGGCGGGCAGCTCCACATCGGCAGGATCCAGATCGGTGAAGACGTACGGATCGGTGCACGGTCCACGCTGATGGGCGGGGCGAAAGTGGGCCGCGGAGCCGAAACGGAACCGGGCACCCTGGTCTCCGGCGAAATCCCCGCCTATGAGCTCTGGGCAGGATCCCAGATGCGGAAGACCGGCAGCGCCGGGGCGGGATGGCCCGAGGAAGCAGCGCCTGCCGCTGAATCCCGAAGCGTGCGGCTGCTCTACCCGGCGTCCCTGGCCGGCATCGCGTTGTTGAATCTCCTTTCCATAGCACCCGGGTCCGCCCTGATGCTGTGGTTGCTGAACGGTGTTTCCTCTTTCACCGATGCGTTGTGGATCCTGGCCGTCTGGGCACCGGTCTTCGTGGTGATTTCCATGCTGATGTTCCTCGCGCTCACCGCCGCCGTGGTCCGCGGTACCGCCCACCTGATGCCGCCGGGCATGCACCCGGCGGACGGCATGACAGGCTGGGCGTCCTGGTTGAGCAACCTGATGCTTAGCCGGTCGCTGATTACGATGTATCCGATCTATGCCAGCGTGCTCACGCCGGTGTGGATGCGGCTCCTGGGCGCGAAGGTCGGCCGGCACGTGGAAATCTCCACTATGGAAACCGTGCCGCACCTGACGCGGCTGGAGGACCGGACCTTCCTGGCGGACCATTCCATGATGTCGGCGCGGCGGGTGCGGCAGGGATGGCTGCACCTCGGTCCCGCGAGTGTCGCGGAACAATCCTTCGTCGGGAACTCGGCGATCGTGGGGCCGGACACACATGTGCCGGGGAACTCCCTGATCGCGGTACTTTCTTCGGCTCCCGGGAATATGCCGGCGGGTACGTCCTGGTTCGGGCGTCCGGCGGTTGAGCTTCCGCGGCCGGTGCAGGTGGGGGACACCGCACGGACCTACGATCCTCCCCGACGCCTGCTGGTTGCCCGAAGCGCAGTTGAAGCCTGCAGGATCCTGCCGGCGGTGATCACGGCCTGGCTGGCCCTGCTGACCGTGTGGGCTTTGGCCGGACTGTATGACACCTTCGGGTTCCTCACGGCCGTCCTGTGGTCCGGTCCGGTCCTCCTGCTGAGCGGGATCGCCGCAGCGCTCATCGCCGTCATGGCGAAGTGGCTGCTGGTGGGCCGTTTCGAAACTTCGGAGTACCCGCTGTGGAGTTCCTTTGTCTGGCGGAACGAGCTGGCGGACGTGTTTTCGGAATCCCTCGCCGTTCCCGGATTGGTGCGGATGAGTCTGGGCACCCCGATGCTCAACGCCTGGCTGCGCTGGATGGGGGCGCGGATCGGCCGCAGCGTTTGGTGCGAAACCTGGTGGCTGCCGGAATTCGACCTGATACAGGTGGGCGACGGAGCGAGCATCAACCGCGGCACGGTACTGCAGACCCATCTTTTCCATGACCGGATCATGCGCCTGGACGAAGTAACGCTGGGCGACGGTTCCACGCTGGGACCCAACAGCATCGTGCTGCCGGGCAGCGCCATCGAAGTGGGCGGCACCGTTGGTGGCTGCTCGTTGGTGATGCGCGGGGAAAGCGTCCCAACGAACAGCGCCTGGTGCGGGAACCCGTTGGCACATTGGGGCCAGAGCCGCCCCACGGAACGCCGTGCCCGCCACCGTAAATCGATCGAGTACAAAACTGTAGGAGCAGGATTATGAGTACATCTACGGACAACGCAGGGACAACGGTCTCCCGGCGGTTCGGCACCGTGCTGACCGCAATGGTCACGCCCATGGACGAACGCGGCCAACTGGACCAGACCGGCGCCGAGGAGCTGGCCCGATGGCTGCTGCGGACCGGCTGGAATGACGGCGTGGTGGTCAACGGCACCACCGGGGAGTCCTTCGCAACCTCGGACTGGGAAAAAGCGTCGATGATCCATTCCGCCAAGCGGGTCACCGCGGGCACCGAGCGGCGGGTTATCGCCGGAGTGGGCTCCACCGACACACGGCACAGCATCGAGCTGGCTCGGGCCGCGGCCGAACAGAAGGCAGACGGGCTGCTGGTGGTTGCCCCGTACTATTCACGCCCCACGCAAAAAGGCCTGCTGCGCCACTTCGAAGCCATTGCCGACAGCACCGACCTGCCGGTGATGCTCTACGACATCCCTGCCCGCACCGGCGTCGCAATCGCCCCCGAAACCTTGGTGGCGGCCGGCCGCCATCCGAACATCGTTGCGGTGAAGGACGCCAAGGGGGATCTCGTATCCTCCTCCTGGGTCATGAAGCACAGCGAGCTGGTCTATTACTCGGGTGATGACGCATTGAATCTGCCCCTGATGTCCGTTGGTGCCGTCGGCGTCGTTTCGGTGGTCGGACACGTCGCCGCTGACCGGCTGCGTGCCCTGACAGTCGCGTACCGGCAGGGCCGGGTGGATGACGCGCTGCGGATTCACCGTGACCTGCTGCCGATCTACACCGGTATGTTCCGGTGCCCCGGCGCGGCATCGGCCAAGGCGGCGCTTCGGAAACTGGGGCTGCCCGCCGGCCCCGTCAGGGGGCCGCTGACGGACCTGAGCGAAGAGGAGACCGAACTGCTTGTGGCGGACCTCGCCGCCGCGGGATTGCCGACTACGCTTGCGCCCGCCCCCGCACTCCCCGAAACTCTGGCACGGGCGCATTGAGCAAAGGGGGAAGCATGAGCGGGTCGGCTCTGGCAGGGGTGGGCAAACGGCGGGTCACCGGTGTCGATGCTGCCCGGGGAGCGGCGCTGATTGCCATGATGGCAATCCACATCCTGCCCGCCTGGAACGAGGAGTTCGCACCCACGCTCACCTGGCTCCTGTTCGCCGGCCGAGGAGCCGCACTTTTTGCCCTGCTTGCCGGGATATCGCTGGCCTTTATGTCAGGCGGCAAGCACCCGCCGCGGGGACGGGAGATGGCTGCCGTCCGATACGGACTTGCGGTGCGCGCTGCCCTCATCACCGTCATCGGGCTGTTTCTCGGCTACCTCGCCATCAACGCCCAGGTGATCCTCGTCTATTACGGAGTGATGTTCCTGCTCGCCCTTCCACTGCTCGGGCTGCGCGTGCGGACCCTGCTGGTTCTTGCTGCAGGTATCGCTGCCGCCGGCCCCATCCTGATGCACGCCACCAGGGATGTGCTGCCGGACATGCTTGGAGTGGAACCCACCTTCACCACGCTCGTCGAAGCCCCCGGCGGTGTCCTTGGCCAGGTCCTTCTCTCGGGCACGTATCCCGCACTGCCTTGGATGGCGTACGTCTGCGTCGGATTGGCCATCGGTCGGCTGGACCTGGCCGAACGGGTGGTGCAGATTCGGCTGCTGGCGGCCGGCATCAGCCTTGCCCTTGCAACAGCAGTCCTTTCCGCCCTCATCCTCGGCCCCTTCGGCGGACGGCAACAACTGGTGGACACGACGTCGGTATGGTCCTCGGCCCCCGAGGACACCGTTGAAGAGATACTGATCTGGGGGCCGGACCCGGTGATGCCGACAGATTCGTGGTGGTGGCTCGCCTCCTTGGCCCCCTATTCCAGTACGCCGTTGGTGCTGGCCAACACCATCGGCACCTCGGCGGCGTTCCTGGCGGTCCTGCTGCTGCTGGGGCGGGCAAGCGGGCGGCTCCTGCAGCCCTTGGCCCTGTTGGGAAAGATGACCCTGACCCTGTACTCCCTGCACCTGATACTCCTGGCCACCGGGCTGCTGGCGGACCAGCCAGTGCCGGCAATGATTCTCCAGCTGGCCATCCTTTCGGCTTTCGCCGCCATCTGGCTGCGGTACGCCGCCCAGGGGCCGCTGGAGAAAGGAGTTGCCGAAGCCTCGAAGTGGGCGCGGAACAGATACCTGGAGCGCGCCGGAGGCCAGCGGAAGAGCCGGACGTCGCCGACAACGGCTGCCCCAGCGGCTGCGGGAACGCCGGCTGAGCCGGCTGCCCCGTCCCCGTCGGCACCGCGCGAGGTGGCGTACCCACCCGCCCCGCCCTATCCGCCGGCGCCGCCGGAGCCGGAAGGCCGGGCCCGTCACCGGTCCCGTCAGCGCAGTTGATGCTGTTGAGTCGTGCACGCCGCTTCGGGCTTGCGGCAGCTTCGGTGCTGCTTGCCGCCCTTTTGCTGCCTCCGCTGCCGGCCGCCGGCGCGGAGCAGGAGCACGACCCCTGTGCGAGGCTCAACGCGGGGGAGGTCCGCTACTCCGTCCAGAAAGCCAAGCGCGTCACTTTCGCGACGGCTGAAAAGTACGGAGCTGCGGAAACCCGCCTCACCGGCTGCGTCTTCGAGGACGGGGGCTATGTGCAGGAATGGCAGTCCTGGGGCTTCAGCGGCCGCAACGGCTTTGCACCCCCGGGCAGCATGTGGGAGAACACCTTGTATTCACCGACCGGGTCCTTCAGCTTCACCGAGGCGCTCGGCCGCAGCAACCCGGGCACTGAACTGGAATATCACGAGCTGAAACCATCCTCCCGGTGGGGCGGACAGCACGGAGAGACCTATAACCAGTACTTCGAAGGGGAAGGCGGAGGAGCAGACGAAAACCTTTGGCGGTACATGGAGCAGGGCCTCTATGAACAGGCAGCCGTGATCAATTGGAACCGCCCGCCGGATATGCCGACCCGGCAGGGTGCCTCCTTCGCGATCTTCTTCCATGCCGGGTACGCACCAACGTGGGGATGCATTTCCACGGACCTGGCTACGGTCACACGGTTGCTGCGCAGGGCCGTCCCGGGTGACCGCATCGTTATGGGGACCGTGGAAGACGTTTTCACGGCGTCCAGTGCCGCCTCCGAAGCTGCCGCCGCTGCCGCACGGGCCGAAGAGAAGGCAGCGGCAGTCGAGCACAGGCTGGAGACACTGACCGGCACGCTGACGACCCTCGGCGTACTGGCGGCGCTGGGGCTGCTGATCCGGCTGGCGCTCAAAAGGGCCGGGCGTCGGCGGACGCCGCGGGGCTCGCCGCCCGGCGCCGGCACACTCGCCAAGCCGGCGGCGTCGGACCGCCAGACTGCGGCAAGACCACGGACCCATACGGGGTGGTCTCCACCGGCGGAAAACCCCCCGCTGCTGGACCGAACACTGGACCGAACACGGGACCGGCCGCTGGAGAGCGGGCGCGAAGGGAAACCGCGGGAGGATGTTTCTTCACATAATCCCTGATGCGTTTTTGCGGTGTCGCTTAGAGTTTAAGCGTGAGCGAAACACCTGCCGGCGACGGGACGGCCTGGACGGACCCCGACGCAGCCGACGAGGGCAGGTTGCTGTACGAGGAACGGGCGGCGCTGCTCCCCGGGTTGTGGATGCCCCCGGCACCCGATTGGGAGGACCTGCCCGAAGCGGACCGGCAGCGCTGGCGCCAATACGCCCGGGACGCTGAAAACTAAGGCCGGTTCCCGGAGCTACCCGTGGCGAAAACGCTGCGCCGTGTCAGGATGTCCGCCATGTGGCCGACCGGATCCCACCACCAACACCAGCACCACGCGCCCGATCCCTATACCCCCGCGTCAGGCTCCACGGACCTGAGCATCACCGAGTATGACCTGACACTGGATTACGACGTCGGCCCCAACCGGCTCAAGGGGCTGGCGCGCCTCGCCGGCTCGGCCCTGGTCGACATTGAACAGCTCATCCTGGACCTGGACCGGCCGATGCGGGTGGAAGAAGTCCTGCTTTGGTGCGCCGGAACTCCGGTGGACGTCCGTTCCTTCCGGCAGCGACGCGGCAAACTGGCGATCACGCCCAGTCGGGAGCTGAAGGCCGGTGACACGTTTCGGCTGGGCATCCGCTACCAGGGCAAGCCGCGTGCGGGCAACGGCCTGTGGGGAGACATCGGCTGGGAGGAATTGACCGACGGCGCCCTCGTTGCCGGACAGCCGACCGGAGCTCCGTCCTGGTTTCCCTGTAACGACCTGCCGGCGGACAAAGCGCGGTATCGGATCAGCGTGACGGTGGAGTCCGGCTACCGGGTGACGTGCAACGGAGAGCTGGTCTCCCGCGAAGACCGCCGCGGCCGGGAGACCTGGGTCTTCGAACAACCCGACCCCATGTCCAGCTATTTGGCGACGGTCCAGATTGGCCGGTACGAGTACCTGGAACTGCCCGGCGACGTACCGCAGTCCGTCGTTGCGCCCCCGTCCCTGACCGACCGCGCAAGTGCCGCGCTGTCCCGGCAGGACGCCATGATGACCCTGTTTACCTCACGGTTCGGGCCCTATCCCTTCGGCCGGTACACGGTGGTGGTGACCGACGACGAGTTGGAGATCCCTTTGGAGGCGCAGTCGGTGTCGATCTTCGGATGCAACCACCTGGATTCGGGGTCGGCGTCTTTGGTGGCCCACGAACTTGCGCATCAGTGGTTCGGCAATTCGGTCACGGCGGGCAGCTGGCGGGATATCTGGCTGCACGAGGGTTTCGCAACCTACGCAGAGTGGCTGTGGTCGGAGGCGGCCGACGGCGCCGGCAGCGACCAGCGGGCCGCGGCCGACCTGGAGTGGCTGCGGCACCAGCGGCAGGACCTGCAGCTGGCCGATCCCGGGCCGGCGGCCATGTTCGATGAACGGGTTTACCGGCGCGGAGCGTTGACCCTGCATGTCCTGCGGCGCAGCGCCGGCGACGGGATCTTCTTCGAGCTGCTGCAGGAGTGGACGCAGAAGTACCGGCACGGTTGTGCCGGTACTTCTGACTTTTTGGACCTTGCCGACAAGGCATATGCCGCCGCCGGTGTCTCGGCCAGCGGGCTGCTGGGACCGTGGCTGTTCGAACCCACGGTCCCGGCAGCCGTCTTCAGGGCCTAGCAGCCGTCAGGTCCGCAGGCAGGTCCGTCCGCTGACTTCGGTGTCAGGTGAACCAGCGGGTGCGATTCCTGCCAGGCCTGTTCCAGGGCGGAGGCAAACAAGTCGGCAGGCTGCGCACCGGAAATGCCGTACTTGTCATCGAGCACGAAGAACGGGACGCCGCTGATCCCCAGGGAGCGGGCCTGGGCAATGTCCGCGCGAACGGCGTCGGCGTATTCGTCGCTGGCCAGCACGGCCTTCACCCGGTCCGCGGGCAGCCCGATGCCGGTGCCGATTTCCACCAGGTCATCTGCCGCGCCGATGTCCTTTCCCTTCACGAAATGGGCCGAAAGCAGTGCTTCCTTGGCGGCATCGGCAGCCTTCGGGCCGCCTTCCGCCTTGGCCAGATGGATCAGCCGGTGCGCGGAGAAGCTGTTCGCCACTACGAGGGAATCGAAGTCGTAGGAGAGGCCTTCGCCCGCCGCCTGGACCGACACCTGGTCCAGCATTCCGGCGAGCTGTTCGGGGTCGATGCCCTTGCGTTCGCTGAGGTACTGGACCTCGGTGCCGTCAAAGTGGTCGGGCAGGGACGGATCGAGCTGGAAACTGTGCCAGTGGACTTCCACCTCGTCCCGGTGCGGGAAACGGGCGAGGGCGGCCTCGAAGCGGCGCTTGCCGATGTAGCACCACGGGCAGGCAATGTCGGACCAGATATCAATCTTCATATCGGGTGCAACGCAGAAAGGGCCGGGAGCAATTCCCGCAGTGTTCGAACACCAGCGGAAGTACTCCCGGCCCTTGCCGGTGCGGATACTGAAGCGGTATCCGCGTCACCCCCCCCAGGGGTTAGGCCGCGGCCAGCTCCTGCGATTCATGCAGGAAGCGGGCGTAGGCCGGCACGGTGAGGAAGGTGGGGAAATGTTCCCCGCAGGCAACTTCCTCAAAAAGCTCGCGGGCATCGTCGAAGCGGTCGCCCTCGAAGCGCTGCAGGTTCGTGAACTCCTCGTCGAGCAGTTCCTCCACCCACTGGTGGGTCACAACGTCGCCCTCGTCGGTCACGGCGGAGCAGTGGATCCACTGCCAGATCTGCGAGCGGGAGATTTCCGCGGTGGCGGCGTCTTCCATCAGGTTGTTGATGGCGGCCGCACCGTTGCCCCGCAGCCAGGACTCGATGTATCGGATGCCCACCTCGATGTTGCTGCGGATGCCGGCCTCGGTGATGACGCCGGGCGTGGAAGCGATGTCCAGCAGCGCCTTGTCGTTGGGCACCACGTCTTCGCGGGTCTTCTCCAGCTGGTTGGGACGGTCGCCGAGCACCCCGTCGAACACCTCCATGGCCACGGGCACCAGGTCCGGGTGCGCCACCCAGGATCCGTCGAAACCGTCGCCGGCCTCGCGGGTCTTGTCGGCGCGCACCTTCTCCATGGCGACGTCGTTGGCTGCGGCGTCCTTGCGGTTCGGGATGAAGGCAGCCATGCCGCCGATAGCGTGGGCGCCGCGGCGGTGGCAGGCGCGGACAAGCTGCTCGGTGTAGGAACGCATGAACGGTGCGGTCATGGTGACCATGTTCCGGTCCGGCAGGACGAACCGGGGTCCCCGCGTCCGGAAGTTCTTGATCACCGAGAAGATGTAGTCCCAGCGGCCGGCATTCAGGCCTGCAGCGTGGTCCCGCAGCTCGTAGAGGATTTCCTCCATCTCGAACGCGGCGGTGATGGTTTCGATCAGGACCGTGGCGCGGATGGTTCCCTGCGGGATGCCGAGCAGGTCCTGGGCCAGGACAAAGATGTCATTCCAGAGCCGTGCCTCGAGGTGGTTTTCAATCTTCGGCAGGTAGAAGTAGGGGCCGCGGCCCTGGGAGATCAGGCGCTGGGCGTTGTGGAAGAAGTACAGCCCGAAGTCCACGAGACCGCCGGCGATCGGGGTGTTGTCCACCAGCATGTGCTTTTCCGGCAGGTGCCAGCCGCGGGGGCGGACCACGATGGTGGGCAGGTCGGTGAGCGAGGCGCCCTGTACCCGGTATTCCTTGCCCTCCGGAGAGGTGAAGTCGATGCGCCGGTCCAGGGCGTCGCGCAGGTTCAACTGGCCGTTGATGACGTTGGACCACGACGGCGTGGAGGAGTCCTCCATGTCGGCCAGCCATACCTTCGCACCGGAGTTCAGGGCGTTGATGGTCATCTTCCGGTCCACCGGACCGGTGATCTCCACCCGCCGGTCTTCCAGCCCCGGAGCCGTGGGGGCCACCTGCCAGGAGTCGTCCTCGCGGATGTTCCGGGTTTCGGGCAGGAACGTCGGGTCCGCACCGTTGGAAATCTGCGTCCGGCGGGCCTGGCGCTGCTGAAGGAGTTCCTGCCGGCGGGTGGCCGTGGCCCGGTGCAGCGCCTTGACGAAGTCCAACGCCTGCGGGGTGAGGATTTCCTCCTGCCGCCGCACTGCGGGAGCGGTGAGGGAAATGCCGTTCAGGGTGATCGGGTCATTCATGGCGTTCTCCTAGTGGTCTTTCAAAACTGTGGCGGTGTTGCCGCGGGGGCGCCGCTGCGGATGCAGCCGGCGCCCCCGCAGGACCGGGTTTAGTGGAACTGGCTGGACTCCGTGGAGCCGGCCAGGGCCAGGGTGCTGCCTTCGGGGTTCAGCGCCGTGGCGATGGCGTCGAAGTAGCCGGTGCCAACCTCACGCTGGTGCTTCGTGGCGGTGTAGCCGCGGGATTCGGAGCCGAACTCCTTTTCCTGCAGTTCCACGTAGGCGCTCATGCCGGAGCGGGCGTAGCCGTGCGCCAGGTCGAACATGGAGTAGTTCAGGGCGTGGAAGCCGGCCAGGGTGATGAACTGGAACTTGAAGCCCATGGCGCCGAGTTCGCGCTGGAACTTGGCGATGGTCTCGTCGTCCAGGTGCTTCTTCCAGTTGAAGGACGGCGAGCAGTTGTACGCCAGCATCTGGTCGGGGAATTCGGACCGCACGGACTCGGCGAACTTGCGGGCCATCTCCAGGTCCGGCGTGCCGGTTTCCATCCAGATCAGGTCCGAGTACGGTGCGTAGGCCTTGGCCCGGGCGATGCAGGGTTCAATGCCGTTGCGGACCTTGTAGAAGCCTTCCGCGGTGCGCTCGCCGGTGATGAATTCCTGATCGCGCTCATCGACGTCGGAGGTGATCAGCGTGGCTGCTTCGGCGTCGGTGCGGGCAATCACAACGGTGGGCGTGCCGGCGACGTCGGCCGCGAGTCGGGCGGCGTTCAAGGTGCGGATGTGCTGGCCGGTGGGGATGAGGACCTTGCCGCCGAGGTGGCCGCACTTCTTCTCCGAGGCAAGCTGGTCTTCCCAGTGCACGCCCGATGCGCCGGAGGTGATCATGGCCTTCATCAGTTCGTAGGCGTTCAGCGGGCCGCCGAAGCCGGCCTCGGCGTCAGCCACGATCGGCACCAGGTAGTCGTCGACGCTCTGGATGCCCTCGGCGAATTCGATCTGGTCGGCGCGCAGCAGGGCGTTGTTGATGCGGCGGACCACGGTGGGAACCGAGTTGGCCGGGTAGAGGGACTGGTCCGGGTAGGTGTGGCCGGAGTTGTTCGCATCGGCGGCTACCTGCCAGCCGGAGAGGTAAATGGCCTTGAGCCCGGCCTTGACCTGCTGGACGGCCTGGTTGCCGGTGAGGGCGCCCAGGGCGTTGGTGTAGCCCTCATCGCCGGCGTTGCGCAGCTGGTCCCAGAGCTTTTCGGAACCGCGGCGGGCCAGCGTGTGCTCTTCCTGGACGCGGCCGCGCAGCTTGACGACGTCGTCGGCGGTGTAGTCGCGCTCGATGCCGTCCCAGCGGGGGTTGGTCTCCCAGTCGGAAGTGAGCTGTTCTGCTGTGGGGGCGGTGGACTGGTCCTGGCTCATGCTTGTATCTCCTTGAAATCATTCATTCAAACCGGTCCGCTTCAAACCGGAATTTCCTGCTGTGAACTAAGCCTGTGCCAACAACAAGCCCTCTTCTAGGGGTTTTCTATGGAAAGAAACGCGATTCTTCGCGTAATCTGAAAATGTGACGCCTACTACATGGAATAGACCCGCTCCTGACTCCCCGAAGGGCGGATTGGGGCCCGACGCCGAGCGCACGCTGGACGTCATCAGCCTCGGCCGCCGCGTCCGGCACCTGCGCAAGGCCAAGGGCATGACGCTCGATGACCTGGGCGCCGCCGTCGGAACCGTGGCGTCCCAGTTGTCCCTCATCGAGAACGGCAAGCGCGAGCCCAAGCTCGGCATGATGCAGGCGCTGGCCGCTGCGCTGGACGTCAGCATCGATTCCCTGCTGGGCGCGGAGCCGCCGAGCCGGCGTGCCGCGCTGGAAATCGAACTAGAGCGGGCACAGCGCGGCCCGCTCTATGCTTCCCTGGGCCTGCCGAAGGTGCGGATTGGTTCACGGCTGCCCATCGACGTCCTCGAATCCCTGGTGGGGCTGCAGGCCGAGCTCGAGCGCCGGCTCAACGAGCAGGTGGCCACCCCGGAGGAGGCCCGCCGGGCCAACGGCGAACTGCGGGCCATGATGCGCGAGCGGAACAACTACTTCCCCGAATACGAGGCCGAGGCGCAGAAGGTGCTGGATTCGGTGGGGCACACGTCCGGTCCGCTGTCCCAGCACGTGATCGCCGATATTGCGGCGCACCTGGGTTTCAGCCTCCACCATGTCAACGACCTGCCGCACTCCACGCGTTCGGTCACCGACCTGAAGAACCGGCGCATCTACCTGACCCAGTCCCAGCGATCGGACCACGATCCCCGGTCCGTACTGCTGCAGGCGCTGGGACACTACGTGCTTCAGCACCAGACGCCCAGCAGCTACGGGGAGTTCCTGGGCCAGCGGGTGGCCACGAACTACTTCGCCGCTGCGCTGCTGCTGCCGGAAAAGGCGACGGTCGAGTTCCTGCAGCGGGCCAAGGCCGCCAAGGAGATTGCCGTGGAGGACATCCGGGACGCCTTCGCGGTGTCCTATGAAACTGCTGCGCACCGGTTCACCAATCTCGCCACCGAGCATTTGGGTATTCCCACCCATTTCCAGAAGGTGCATGAGAGCGGCATTGTCTATAAGGCATACGAGAATGACGGCGTGACGTTCCCTGCGGACCACACCGGCGCCATTGAGGGCCAGCCGATCTGCCGGTACTGGACCTCTCGGGAGGTCTTTTCCGTGCCGGACCAGTTCAGTGCGTTCAACCAGTACACCGACACTCCGGCCGGCACGTACTGGTGCACGGCACGTACGGAACGGGGTTCGGCCGGCAAGTTTTCGCTCAGCATCGGGGTGCCGTACCAGCACGTGAAGTGGTTCCGGGGCCGGGACACCACGGAACGGTCCAAATCGCGCTGTCCCGATCCGGACTGCTGCCGCACCCCGCCGGGGGAGCTGGCGTCCGAGTGGTCCGGCTTTGCCTGGCCCAGCGCACGGGCGCATTCGCACCTGCTGGCTGCCTTGCCGCCCGGTGCGTTCCCCGGCGTCGACGAGACCGAGGTGTATTCGTTCCTGCAGGCGCATTCGGAGCAGTGACGCCACCACCGGACCACCGTTAGGGTGTTGGCATGCCCGAGATGCCTGAAGTGCAGGGACTGGTTGATTACCTGCGGTCAAAGCTGCTCCCGCCCGATGCCCCCGCACTGGTGATCGCCGACGTCGAAGTGCTGTCTTTCCCCGTGCTGAAAACCGCGGCGGTGCCGCTGGAGGAGCTCTATGCCGGTCCGGTGACCGACGTCGAACGCCGGGGGAAGTTCCTGGTGGTCACCGCCGGGGGAGTGCATTTGGTGATGCATCTGGCCAAGGCGGGCTGGCTGCGCTGGTCCGATGCGTTGAAGCCGGGCCGGCTGCGGCCGGGCCGGGGAGCGATGGCGCTGCGGGTGCGGTTCGCAACGGAGGACGGCTCGGCGCAACCGGGCTTTGACCTCACGGAAGCGGGCACCCGGAAGTCGCTGGCGGTGTACGTTGTACGGGACCTCGCCGACGTCCCCGGGATTGCCCGGCTGGGGCCGGAAGCGCTCGACGTCGACCCGGCGGCTTTCGGGGAGCTGGTCGGCTCCCATCACGGCCAGATCAAGGGGCTGCTGCGGGACCAATCAGCCATCGCGGGGATAGGCAATGCCTACAGCGACGAGATCCTGCATGCAGCACATCTGTCTCCGTTTGCCATCGGCGCCAAGCTGGGACCGGCCGAGGTCCAACGGTTGTTCGAAGCCATGGGTGCCGTCCTGGAATCTGCAATCGAGAATGCGTCCGGGCGTCCCGCCGCGGAATTGAAGGACTCCAAGCGGCAGGCCATGCGGGTGCATGCGCGGACCGGTGAGCCCTGCCCGGTGTGCGGGGACACCGTCCGGGAGGTGGCCTTCGCGGATTCCTCCCTGCAGTACTGCCCTACCTGCCAGACCGGAGGCAAGCTGCTGGCGGACCGGAGGATGTCCCGGCTGCTGAAGTAGCTGCGCGGCAGGGCTTCCGACCCAGAAAAACAGCGGGCCCCGGATTTCTCCGGGGCCCGCTGCCTTATTGGTTGGCTAGGTCAGCATGATGTCCTAGCCGCGACCGCCGCCGTTGCCGTGGCCGCCGCCGTTGCCGCCGCCGTGGCCGTTGCCGCCCTTGCACTTCTGGGCTTCAAAGTGAGCCTTGTAGGTGGCCTTTTCGACCTTGCCCTTACCCGTGGAGGTGAGGGTTACGGTGACGTCGCCTGCCTTGATGGAGGACTGGCGGGTCTTGATGACCACCGACTTGCTCTTGCCCGGATCCAGCTTGTTCACCGTAGCGGTGCCGTAGTTGGACTTCACCGTCACATTGGCCTGCTTGGTCCCGGTGTTCTTGACCGTCACCGCAATCTCGGCACCCGAACCCGAGCACTTGCTGACCGCGCTGATCGGATTGACCGGCGTCGGCTTCACAGTGGGTTTGGGTGTCGCGGTCGGTTTCGGTGTCACCGTCGGCTTAGGCGTGGCCGTAGAGGTAGGTGTCGGCGTCGGTGTCGGAACCACCTTGGCCGGAACCTTGATCGGGACCACTTCCGCCTTGCCGCCGTCACCGTTGGTGCCGCTCAAGTCTCCGGTGGCGTTGTGCAGGTGCAGGAACAGCGCCTTGGCGTCGGTGTTGCCCGCACTGCGGGTGACATCCATCTTGCCGCCGTTGACGTCCGCAAACAGGCTGGCAGGCGTGGCGCCCGCGAAGGTCAATGCCGGGTTGGCCGCGTCGAACGGGATGTACTCGGTGGTGTCGACAGGAACGCTCTCGCCCTGTTCATCCACGCTGTACGGGTTCCAGGTGGTGACCCGGTACCGCAACGGTGCCGATGCCGCGTTTACATCCAGGCCCAGGGCCGCTGCTGAAACCGGCAGGGTAACCGCATTGGTATCGAAGGTGTTGGTATCAGTGCCGCCCTGGACACCGTTGGCACCGGTCTGGTCCACCATTACCGGAGCAGCGCCGGGGGTCAAACGGTAAGTCGCAGCCAGAACCAGGTCCACGTCGGCCGCGCGGGAGGTGAAGGTGACGAAGTCCGGGACCGAGTCACCATTGGTGTCGATCTCCACGTCAATCTCGAACGCACCGCCCAGCATGGGCCAGTTGGCCCAGGTGCTGACGCCGAAGTTCACGACGGACGTCTGAAGATTGCCGCCGGCAGCCTTCAGCGTCGGAATCGTGGAAGATGCGCCCACGGCCTGCAGGTCCATCGCGTACATGGAATCCATCTTCACGGACTCCAGCCGCGGGCTCTGCGCGCCGAGGACCAAAGGCGAAACCAGGGACAGGTAGCGCGAGGCACCCGTGCCTTGGTTGAGTTCGCGGCCCTGCAGGGTCACGGTGCTCTTCAATGCCTCGGAGTCGGCGAAGGCGATTTCCTTGCCGGCACTCATATCCGACGTCGGCTTCGGGGCCGAGTAGACGGGTACGCGCAGAGTGGGCGTGCCGTTGCCGGCAAACTGCACCCGCCCGGAAACGTCCGCCAGGAACTGCCTGGTAATGCTCAACTGGTCGGTCTCGGCTGCGGGGTCAATGGTCTTGGCCAGTGCAGCCGGATCGGAGATGCTCAAGGTCACGTCCACGGTTGCCTTGCCGTTGCCCGGCACGTTCACCGAAGGTGTGGTGCTGATGACGACGCCGGGCATGGTGGACGCCTGCAGGTAGCTGACGTTGTAGGACACAGGGCGGTCGGACTTGTTCTCCACCGTGACCTGCCGGGTCAGCACGAGGGCTTCCTTGCCGAGCTCCAGGACGCCGAAGTTGACGCTGGTCAGGGCCGGGTCCTCCGTGGCGTAGGCCAGGACCTTGTTGTTCAGGGCGTCAAGGGCATCTACCCGGCCGGAACCGACCCGGTTGGGCCCTTGAACGGCACCGGACGCAGTGAGCAGGTCATGCGTGGCGGTGTTCATGATGGCGGTCTTGACCTCGTACGGGTTCAAATCCGTAGCCGCGTAGAGCAGGGCCGCAATACCGGCCACATGCGGGGTGGCCATGGACGTGCCGCTGCTGACGGCTGCACCGGTGCCGGAGCCGACGGCTGCTGATCCAATAGCCGAACCCGGCGCCGCGACGTCGGGCTTCACGATGCCGTTGGAACCGTGCACTCCGCGGGAGGTGAACGGGCTGACGGTGTCACCGGCGCCCGAGGGGGCGCTGGCGGTGGCCATGTAGGCCGGCGACAGGCGCAGGGTCAAGGTCCCCGCTTCTGCGGACGGCCGCAGTCGGTCCGAGGATTCGGCGTTGAGCTGGATGCCGGGGATGGTGGCGTTTCCGCCGATACCCGATTCAAAGACCGCACGCGGGGAATCGAGCACCACGCCGGTGGCTCCGGCGGCCTGGGCATTATTGAACCGGACCCCCGAGCCGCAGGGGAAAGCAGCGTCTTCTTCCCACTGGATCCAGACCCATTTACCGGTCAGGGAACCGGCAGGGAAGGCGTTGCAGCCAAAGCGGTTGTCTGCCGGAGCCATCACCACATTGCCGGTGAGCTGTGCTTCGGTAACTGCCGGGTCCGAGTAATTGAAGTTGGAGGAGTACTGCCCGGCGACGGATCCGGCCAGTTCGGCTGGAGCGAGGACGTCGGCGCGGTCGAGAGTGACCCGGGAACCGATGGTGCTGGCCACGGTCAGGGCCGACTTTGCGTTCCCCGGGGAACCGCCGATGTCATAGACGTCTCCGGCGTTGCCCGAAGCGACAACGGAGAGGATGCCCTGTTCGGTGAGCTTGTTGACGATGTCGTTTTCGGGATCGTCAACCGGGCTGTAGTCGGAGCCGAGGGACATGTTCACTACCTGGGCACGGTCCGAAAAGTCGCCGTCGCCGTTGGGGTCCAGCACGTAGTCCAGAGCCTGGCCGACCACCTCGGAGGAGCCTGCGCAGCCGAAGACACGGATGCTCACGAGCTGGGCATCCGGTGCGGAACCGGGGCCGATCCGCATGGAATTGACCTGCTCCGCCGTGAGGGTGGAGTAGTCGCCGCGGAAGGTGGAGCCGTCGTTGTTGGTCCCGTACCCGGCGGCAGTGCCGGCCACGTGGGTGCCGTGCCCGCCGCAGTCGAGCGGATTCAGGTCCGGCCGGGGGACCGGCTGGTAAGTGGGGGAGTCGGGATCGGCATCGTAGTCATCGCCAACGAGGTCGTAGCCGCCAATGAACTTATTGGAATCAAGAAGGCCGCTCCCGGCCGAGGGAATGGTGGCCGAAGCCTGTGCTGCCTGGTAGGCCTCGATGGTGCCGGGGCCGCCGAAATCGCTGTGGGTGTAGTCGAGGCCGGTATCCAGGACGGCGATGGTGATGCCTTCTCCGGTCTGCTTGCGCTCCACCCACGTGTTCAGGGCCCGGGTGTCAATATCCGCGCCCTTGTTGTCGACGTGCTTCGGAACGATCTTGGTGATGCGGGCAACGTCCGAGCGGCCGGCCAGCTCGCGGATGGCCTCGGCGTCGCCGACGATCGCGGTGCCGGGGAGCGTGTTGGTGGTTGTGTAGAGGGTGCTCGCGGCAGCTTCCTGTGCCACTGATTCTGCCTGCGAAGTGATGTCGCTGCGGATCTCTTCGACCAGGGGCTTGTTCACCACCGGCTCCGCTTTTCCGTCCTTGACCTCCTCGGGCTGGGTCTGTTCAAAGGCGCCTTCGCCCGTGAACTGCACGTAAACCGAAACCTGGCCGGTGGCGTCCCGCAGGCTGGGGGACACTTTTTGTTCGGCGAACCGCTCGAGGGAGATGCCCTCGGTGAGTTCATTGCCGCCGGCAGGTGTCTCAGTGGCCTGCGCCGGCAGGCTCAGGCCGAGGCCCGCTGTGAGTGCGATCCCGGCGAATGCGGCAGTGACAACCGCGCCGGGTTTGTGATGGATGGACAATCTCATTGCGCTCCTTGAACATTCCACCGAGCGCTACCGGGCATGTCCAAGAGACAATTGCACGGCTGCTGACACACTGCGGCAGGTTTTCCGTTGTGCCTCCAACCCCCGTAAGGAGTGTCAGCGTGCACGTAACGGCCCCCAAACCAAGCAGCCGTAGGGTCACAATAGAGGAGCAAACGCCCAGTGCAAAGGTTGGACCTATTAATAGCGAATTACTTCTTTGACCCTTGTTTTTTTGCAATTCAGGCTGTAAATTCCAGCGCCTGCGGGTCGAATAAACGCCGGAAGGAGCCGCCCCGTTGGGGGGACGGCTCCTTCCATGATTCTTCTGGCTTGTGTTTGGGCGGGTTGACGCAGTTAGAGCGCCGGGCCCTGGCCGGCGTTGCCCTGCCACAGCGCATCAAACGGTGCGTTGGAGGAAACGCGGTTGCGGATACCTTCCGTGACGAACGCCTTCGCCGTCTTTGCCGCTTCCAGAGGCGTGGCCCCCTTGCCCAGTTCAGCAGTGATAGCCGCAGCGAGGGTGCAACCGGCACCGCTGACAGCTACCTCGCCTACCTTGGGTGCCCGCAGGACCTCCATGGTTTCGCCGTCGTAGAAGACGTCGACGGCGTCGTCGCCTTCCAGCCGGACTCCGCCCTTGGCCAGCACTACGGCTCCGCTGGCTTCATGGATGCGGCGGGCTGCTTCCTGCAGGTCTTCCACGGTCTCAATGGAATCCATGCCGGACAGGGACATGGACTCGAAGTGGTTGGGGGTGACGAAGGTGGCCAGCGGGAGGATCTGGGCCTTGAGCGCCTTGTCGGTATCCAGTGCCGCGCCGGGTTCCTGGCCCTTGCAGATGAGCACCGGGTCCAGCACGAGGTTCTTCCAGTCCTGGGCCTGCAGCGCCTTGGCAACGACGTCGATGGTTGCCGGGGTGCCGAGCATGCCGATCTTGACCGTGTCGAGGTCATAGGCGGTCATGATGGCTTCGAGCTGGTCGGTGATGACCTGCGGGTCCACCGGGACGAACCGGTGGTTCCAGGAGTTGTTGGGATCGAAGGACACGATGCAGGTCAGGGCGGTGATGCCGTAGACGCCGAGTTCCTGGAAGGTCTTCAGGTCGGCCTGGGCGCCGGCGCCGCCGGTGGCTTCGGAACCTGCGATGGTGAGCGTGACGGCCGGAGCTGAGGCCGCAGAAGAGGATGTGTTTGCAGACATGGCTCCATCTTCCACCCAAAACGGCGGAACCGGCCACCCTTGTAAGACGCGCTGTTACGGCGCGCCGCCGCCGTGCCCCGGCGGCGCTGCGGGCTAACCGTCCCCGCGGACGCCTCGGAGCAGGCGGACTACGTCCTCCATGATGTTCCGGACCACCGGGAGCCGGGACAGGATCACGAGTTTGGCCACCAGCGGGGCCAGATTCGCGGCCAGCCGGTGGGACCTGCGCTGTCCGGGGGAGCGGTCATACACCCAGAAGAAGGTGATCCCCATATGCATCAGCCAGAGCAGTTCGGGCAGATCGTCGCGGATAGCCACGGGCGGCTGCGGCCGGGCGGTCGACACCGCCTGCCGGAACATCGCGATGGATTTCCCCCGCCCGACGGCGTCGTCCTCCCGACGGTTCGGTGACATGGCGTCGCGCAGGAAATGCACGCCGAAGGCGTGGTACGGCTCCATGGTTGTCAGGCCGGTGGACAGAATGACCGCCAGGTTTTCGCCCAGGTTGTGGCCCTCGCGGATCTGCGGCAGCGCAAGGGAGCGGTGTTCATCCTGGAGGGACCGGTAAAGCTCGTGGAGGAGGTCATCCTTGGAACGGAAATAGTAGTAGGCGTTGCCTACCGAAACGTTTGCCTCCTGTGCGACAGCGCGCATGGTGGTCTTTTCGTAGCCCTGTGAGGCGAAGAGGCGCAGCGCGGTGTCGATGAGGAGCCGGCGCGTCTGTTCGCTCTTGGCGGTGACGGCCAATGATGCTCCCTTTGCAGTATTTTCAGCGTTTAGTAGACCATTCTTTTGAACGTGTTCAAAATCGTGTGCGCGGCAGGAGCGGACCGGGCGTGGCAGAATGGATGCGGCCCTGCGGGGCTGCCCGGGGCAGCGGGCACAGTGCTAATACAGCCGGCGAAAGCCAGGCGAACCACTAACCGAACGGAAATGCCATGAACGCACAGCCACGGGCAGCTGTGAAAAACGCTGCAGCCTACGCCTCCCGCGGGAGCTCCCAGTACGACCTGATCCTCACCCTGATGTGCGTGGTCATCGTCATTTCGAATATCGGCGCCTCCAAGGGCGTACAGTTTTCCCTCCCCGGCGGCTGGGACATTGTCACCGACGGCGGTTTCTTCCTCTTCCCGCTCGCGTACATTCTCGGCGACGTGGTGAGCGAGGTCTACGGTTTCAAAGCCGCCCGCCGCGCCATCTTCACCGGCTTTGCGATGGCACTTCTCGCCGTCGTCAGTTTTGCCGTGATCATTGCGCTGCCGGGGTTCAACGACGCCTACGGGCTGGAGAAGCAGGCTGCACTGGAAGTAGCTCTCGGTCCGGTCTGGCAGATTGTCCTGGCGAGCCTGCTGGGGTTCCTGGCCGGCCAGCTGCTGAACTCGATGGTGCTGGTGCGGATGAAGGAGCGGTTCCGTGAGAAGGCACTGACCGGACGGTTGATGCTATCCACCGGTGTAGGGGAGTTTGCGGACACCCTGATTTTCTGTGCCATTGCGGCTCCGGTCATCGGGATTACCGACGCCGGCGGGTTCTTCAACTACGTCCTGTTCGGCTTCCTCTACAAGACGCTCATTGAGTACCTTTTTGTGCCGGTCACGGCGTTGGTCATCCGGGTCATCAAGAAGCGCGAACCCAGCTACGTGGAGCCGCTGCTGGAGCCTGTCGCAGCGTAGGGGCGGGGACCGGGTTCGGTGCTCCCCGTCACTGCCGCGATTCGTCGCGGCGTCCGCTGCTCCGCCGCGTCCCCATGAACATCAGAAGCGGCCCGAGGACGAGTGAAATGACGACGGTGATGATCGCTTGGGAGGGTGGCTTCCATACCGCCACCACTACCAGCGCCAGCAGCAGGGAGAGCGTAACGAGGATCTGGATGGTCCATCCAACAGTGCCGTGCCCGCGCCGCACTACAGGATTCCCCTGCTTTTCCGCCATGCTGACCCCTTCGAATAGCCGTTGCAAGACCGCCAGGCCTCCGCTCCGAGCCTAGCGGCAACGGGCCCTACCGTGCGGGGAAACGCCAATCAGGTCACCGGGCGAAATCCCTGCCCAGGTGTGCAAAGGTGGGGGAACGCCAGAGCTTCACTTCCCCCGTACGGCAGGAGACAAACATGAGCAATCAGGAACCAGTCCCGAACCCCGGTGCCAAGGCAGTAGATGAAAATCTTGCCGGAACCGCGGAGGAATTCAACGACGAAGTCACCAAGGCAATGATCGAAGACGCCCAGGAGAAGGATTCGAGCCCCGGAGACGAGGAACGGGATGCCCAGCCCGCCTTGGAAGAGGATGAATCGACCCAGGCTAAGCCGGACAATTCCTAGCCGGCTTGGCTTTCCGCAGAACCCCTGGAACTCGGCACGTCGCACGCAAGGATTACAGCGGTAGGTAGACCAGCTACTTACCGCTGTAGTACTTGCCCAGGACCTCCGCCTTGAAATCGAAGAACGTGCCGTCGTCGATGGACAGCCGGGCGTCGTCAACGAGCTTCACGGTGAAGCGTTCATTGTGGATGGAAATCAGCGTGTGGCTGACCATCTCGTTGGACTTGAACAGGTGCTGGATGTAGGCGCGGGTGTAATGGGTGCAGGTATAGCAGTCGCAGCCCTCCACCAACGGCCCGAAGTCCCGCTTGAACTTGGCATTTGACAGGTTCTTGCGGCCGTACGGCGTGTAGAACGCCGAATTCCTGGCCACCCGGGTGGGAGAAACGCAGTCGAAGGTGTCGGCGCCGTTTTCGATGGCGGTGAAGATGTCATCCGGCTCGGAAATCCCCAACAGGTGGCGGGGCTTATTCTCCGGAAGCTCCTCCGTGCACCACCGGACAATGGTGCCGAGGTTTTCCTTTTCGAACGCCCCGCCCAGTCCGAAGCCGTCAAAGTCCATGGCACCGAGATCCCGGGCTGCCTTACGCCGCAGGTCTTCGTACTGCGCGCCCTGCAGCACCCCGAACAGGGCCTGGTAGGGCTTGTCGGAGCGTTCCTCGGTCAGCCGCTGGTGCTCGGCAAGGCACCGCAGGGCCCAAAGCCGGGTGCGTTCCAGCGACATTTCCTGATACCCGCGGGAATTCATGAGCGTGGTCAGCTCATCAAAGGCGAACATGATGTCGGCACCGATTTTGTGCTGCACCTGCATAGAGATTTCCGGGCTGAAGCGATGCTTGTCGCCGTTCAGATGGGACTTGAACCAGACGCCGTCGTCGTCGATATGTGCCAGGCGTTCCTTGCCGGGCGCGACGTCGTCGTCCGACCCGGTGGCGTGCGTTGTGCCGTCGGCATTCATGTTGATGACCTTCTTGAAGCCCGCACCCAGGCTCATCACCTGGAATCCGCCCGAGTCGGTGAAGGTGGGGCCGGACCAGTTCATGAACTTTCCCAGACCGCCGGCTTCATCGAGGATGTCCGGGCCGGGCTGCAGATACAGGTGATAGGCATTCGCCAATACGGCCTGGGCGCCGAGCTCCGCGACCGACTCGGGGAGCACAGCCTTGACCGTGGCCTTGGTACCTACCGCGATGAACGCCGGAGTGGCGATCTCGCCGTGCGGCGTGGAGATGGTGCCGGTGCGGCCCTGAAAGCCGCCGCCGTTCGCCTCGACTCGCTGTTCGGCCGCTGCAGGGGCGGTTTCGCGCAGGCGCTTACCGAGGGTGAAGGAAAAGGCTGAGGAAGACACCCCTCCATTTTGCCTTACTCCGCGCCGGCCTTCCGCCGGGCCTGGCCGCTGGGAGATGCACCACATTTATATCTGCTGGTGCTTTCCCGGGGATAGGTTGGATTGGCGGAATTCAACCGGCCATGCACCCCGCCGCCGGAATATCCCCGCACCCCCGATGCCTACGGCACGAAAGGCAGAGGCCACCCGCGTTGACGCACCTGCAGGAAATGTTCAGGATCGCTCCGGCACACAACGACCACCACGCGGCCATCCGCTGCGCCATCGGAGTGGGCGTTCCGCTTCTCCTGCTGCTTTTCCTGGGGCGGATCGACCTGGCCATTTTCGCCACGTTCGGTGCCTTCACCGGGATCTACGGCCGGAACGAACCGCACCGCCAGCGACTGGGCCACCAGGGCCGCGCCGGGACACTTATGCTGGCCGTCATCCTGGCGGCAGCGCTGTGCGCCCGCCTGGACCTGGATGACTGGGGAACCGTCATCGGCACCACGGCAGTAGCCGGTTTCGGCACCATTGCCACGGGCTTTTGGCGGCTGCGCCCGGTCGGCTCCCTGTTCCATATCTTCGCCTTCGCCGCCATATCCTCCGTCCCGAACCATCCTCCGCTCTGGCAGGGGATGCTCACCGCAGTCCTCACGGTGGCCTTCTCCATCCTGCTGGGCCTGTCCGGGATGCTCGTGCAGAAGTACCGCACGGAATGGAAACCACCGGAACGCCTGCGCTTCACGCCGGCCCAGCGCCGCCTCATCTACATTGACGGGCTGCAGTATGCGGTGGCCGCAGTGGTGGCAGGATCCATCGCCACCCTGCTGGGCATCGGCCACAACTACTGGGCCATGGTCGCGGCGACCGTTCCACTGATCGGCGCGACAGTACGCCACCGGGTCCACCGCGGCCTGCAGCGCATCCTGGGCACGTTCGGCGGCCTATTGCTGACGGCACTGATCCTGCTTCCGGGCCTGGAGCCCTGGCAGATGGTCCTGGTCATTGCCGCTTGCCAGTTCGGGGCGGAGATGTTCATCGCCCGGCAATACGCACTGGCCCAGGTGGTGGTCACGCCGCTGGCGCTGGTCAGCACGGAGCTGGCCCACCCGAGCAACCCGATGGAGCTGCTGCGGGACCGCGGCATTGAAACGCTGATCGGCGCCGTCGTCGGCATGGCCGTGGTGGTGGCCGTCCATGTCCGGCAAAAGCAGCTGCAGCAAAAGAAGCGGAAGTCCGCCTAGCCGCGCACGGCAATCAGCTCGGTGCGGATGCGCCGGTCCAGCTCCGCGTCGGACAGCGTCTGCGAACCGCCGTGGGAGCGCAGGTAGAGCAGGGCGTTCAGGCGCAGGACCCGCCATTCCCGTTCGCTGGCATCTTTTCCGGCCTCGGCAGCCCGGTGGATTTCGCGGTCGTACAGGTTGGGTTCGTTCAGCTGGCGCTGCAGCAGCTCGGCAGCCAGCTTGGCCTTCATCGGGTCGGTCTCGGACGTGTCCGCAGCACGCACGGCATGGCTGTACGCCGCCGCGCTCTCGGCGTCGCCGGCCTCATGGGTGATGTGCGCCGCCAGGGCCAAAGCGCCCTGAATCCAGTTCCAACGGCCAAAGTTCCCGTCAAAGGGGAGCCCGGTGATGACGTTGCAGACCCTCAGGGCGTTTTCAGCATCACCGAGATCGATATAGAGAATGTGGGCCAAATCTCGGACATCCTGCAGGTGGCTGCCGGATTTCACGTTCAAACCACGGTCCAGGCGAGCTGCAATCTCCTGTACGGCTGAGTTTTCCGGGTGGGCGGCCGCGGCGTCGGCAATGATTTCGGCCGCGTTGTCTTCCTCCGAAGGCACCTGTCGAACAGCGTCCGACGGCGCACCTTCGGGAGCCGGAGCCTGTACCCGGACGGCGGATCCGTAGGCCAGCCGGAGCGAAGTTCCGTCGTCCAATTTAGCGAGCACCAGCGCGGGAACACCGAAATCATCGGCCTCCACACTGGTTCCGGCTACCGGAGCCAGTGGTTCTGCAGCACCCTCACCCGGGACAAGGATCTGTCCGGGGGCAAGCAGTTCCGCGTTGACCCGGAACGCGTACGTTTCCGGCAGGCTCTCAGACATGGCGATTCCTTCGTGGTTGGACCTCGGCTCCCCAGAACCTCCAGTATATAAAGCTTGTCAGCTGCGACTTTTTCAGCGGCCCCAGCCGGCCGAGGCCAGTGCCTGGCGCAGCAGGTCTCCGCGTCCGCCGGAGAACTCGGCGTAGATCGCGGGGCTGAGTGCTTCGTCCGGAGTCAGCCAGGACAGTTCCAGTGCGTCCTGGCGGGGATTGCACTCACCGGTCACCGGAATCAGATAGGCAAGCGCCACGGCGTGCTGGCGTTCATCCGTCAGCCCGCTCTGCGAAGGGGAGGGGAAATACTCGGCGACGGCGAACGGCACCAGGGTGGGCGGCAGCTGCGGCAGCGCCATCGGCCCCAGATCCTTCTCCAGGTTGCGCAGCAGGGCCCCGCGGATGGTTTCGCGGTACAGCACCCGGCCCGAAACGAAGGAACGTACCATCTGGCCTTCCGGCGTCGCCTGCAGCAGCAGCCCAACCTCGGTGACGTAGCCCAGCGGGTCGCACCGCACGGGCACCGCCTCGACGTAAACCATGGGCAGGCGCTGCCTGGCCTCGTAGAGATCTTCCTCGGAGAGCCAGCCTGGATACGGGTCAGGAGTACGAACGTTCATAGCAGTGTTCTACCCCAAAGGTGCCGTGCCCGTCACACGGCACGCTACGCTTCGGCCATCGGCTGAACCGGCCCGGACCCTTTCAGCCCGGCGGGTGCATCCCTAGACTTGGGCTATGACACGGGACCTCCCGGAGCTTCTCCTGCCGGATGCCGGGGCCTGGCGGGAGTGGCTGGAGCACAATTACGGGTTATCCGTCGGCGTCCGCCTGGTGCTGGGGAAGAAGGGCGGAAGCGTCACCCGGTTGACGTATCGCGAGGCCCTTCAGGAAGCACTCTGTTTCGGCTGGATCGATGCGCAGGCTGACCGGCGCGACGAGCAAAGCTACCTGCAGCGGTTTCAGCCGCGCGGTCCGCGCAGTAACTGGTCGCTGCGGAACGTTGGCTACATCAACCGGCTGGAAGCGGAAGGCAGAATGCATCCGGCCGGACGGGACGCCGTTCTCAGCGCGAAGGTGGACGGCCGCTGGGATGCCGCCTACGCCGGATCGGCAACAGCGGAAATCCCGGAGGACCTTCGGGCGGCCATCGCCGCCGTTCCCGCAGCCCAGGAAATGTTCGACGTACTGACATCGCAGAACCGCTTCGCCATGTACATCCGGCTCAAAGGCCTCAAGACGCAGGCAACCCGCGAGCGCTGGATCGCGGACTATGTGCAGATGCTCAGCGAACACCGCGCGCCCTATCCGCAGAAACGGAAGCCGTCACCTCCGTCAGCGGTGGGGCAGGCGCCTAACGCCTAGCCGCCGCGGCTTGGCTTCCCCGGTTCACCCGGGGCCCCGTCCGTCCACCAGAACCGCCCCCAGGAGGTCCACATGTGCCGACTCTTTGGTATGCATGCCGGGAAGGATCCGGTCCGGGCAACGTTCTGGCTGCTCACGGCCCCGGACAGCCTGGCCCAGCAGAGCCGTAAGGAAGCGGACGGCTTCGGGATCGGAACGTTCGCCCCCGACGGCAGCCCGGTGGTCGACAAAGCGCCCATCGCTGCGTATCAGGATGTGCAGTACGCCCAGGAGGCCCGGGAACTGGAAAGCACCACCTTCCTGGCGCACGTGCGTTACGCCAGCACCGGCGGGGACACGGACGTCAACACGCACCCTTTTGAGCAGGACAACCGTCTCCTGGCCCACAACGGGGTGGTGGAGGACCTGGACAAGCTCGATGACCGGCTGCGCCAGCTGGAGATGTACCACCTGGTCAAGGGGGAGACGGACAGCGAGCGGGTCTTCGCCCTTATCACCGGCGCAGCGAGGGTGAACGGCGGAGACGTTTCGGCTGCAATTGCATCAACGCTGACCTGGATTGCGCAGAACCTGCGGCTGTACGCGGTGAACATCATCCTCACCACCGCCACGGAGCTGTGGGCCGTGCGCTACCCGGACACCCATCCGTTGTACGTCCTGCAGCAGGGGCCGGGCGGCCCGGTGGGGGAGAAGCGGAGCAGCCGGATCAGCGTCCACAGTGACCAGATACGCGAGGAGAAGCGGCCGGAAGTGCTGGTGGCCACCGAAAAGATGGATGCCAACCCGAATTGGCGGCTGCTGGACTCCGGCGAAATGCTGCATGTGGACAGCGACCTCAATGTCCTGCGCACGTTTCCGCTCCCGCAGCACCCGCAGCACCTGATCACGCTGGCGGATCTGGACCCGGCAGCGGCGGCGTCGCAGCACCCGCTCAAGACGGGTTGATGCGGTGCCTCAGGTGAGGTCCGCCCCGGCCCGCTGCACCCGTGCCGACGCTTCGAGGACCATCCAGGCCTGAAGCTGGGTGGAAAGCCCGACGGCGGAGCCGCCCGGGTAGGATACGGCGGCCGGTACCAGCGGCTTGGCGGAGAAGAGGATCCAGTCCGCCCGTTTGCTCCGGCCCTCCCACAGTGCCGTCGCCGTGGCTTCCACCAGCGCGGCCGCCGTCCGGCGGGACGGTTCCGGCAGGGCGGGGGACACGGCGGCCTGGGCCAGGTAGCGCGCCAGGATGCCGGTGAAAAGACCGCCGTCGCCGGTGCCGTGGGTGCGCAGCACGCGCGAGGTGCCGCCGTCGTCGGTCAGGTGGGTGTCGACGGCGCGCACCAGTTCCGCAGCGCGGGTGAGGTTGGCACTGCCGCCGAGCTCGAGCAGGGCACCCAGGACAGGCCCCTGGTTGTAAGTGAACACGGTGCTCTCCAGCTGCGGACGGCCCCGGACCACCTTGACCCCGTCCAGATACAGTCCGGTTTCCGGATCCAGCACGGTGGCGTTGAGCCAATCCACCAGCTCCTGCGCCCGATCCCGTGACCCGGTGCGGACAAAATGCAGGGCAGCCGGAGCGGTGGCCGGGGTGTTCTTGAAGTTTCGGTCCTTGTTCCAGTAGATGCCGCCGCCCAGTTCCGGGGTGTGGGCGGACTCCAGTGCCGTGTTCAGGGTGGAGAGGATTTTCCGGTAGGGGCGCTGCCGGTCCCGCGCTCCCGACAACGAGTTCAGGCGGCCGACGGCAAGGGCCAGCCACGCCATGTCGTCGTAGAAACGGTTGGTGTAGTGCATCCGGTTCCGCAGTCCGATGGTCCGCACCAGCGCCGGCGCCAGGTCCGCAGCCGAGGGATGCTCCGGCCCGCGGAACGGCGTGCCGGTGCGGCGTTCGCGCAGGCCGGCGTCGATCAGGGCATCGAGGTAGTGTGCCTGCCACCAGTAATGCCAAGGCTGGCGCAGTTGCTGCAGCCGCGAGGCCGGGCGGCTGGTGGCAGCCAGATGGGTCCCGGGCAACCCGGCAAACGAACGGCCAAACGCGGCGCTCACGGTGCGCGCGGCGGTCTCGGCGCGGTCGTCGGAATCCTCGTAGAGCATGCGCCAACCCTATGCCAGCCGCCGAAGATGCGGCACCGGCCAACGCACAGTAGGCTCGGATACTGCCGGTGTGACATAGACGACACTGCCGGTGAGCAAATCTGCCAGGAGGAACGCATGGACATCGCAGGCGCATCGGCCATAGTCACAGGGGGAGCGTCCGGACTCGGGCGGGCCACGGCGCGGAGGCTGTACGACGCCGGCGCCTCCGTGGTGTTGGTGGACCTGCCGCAGTCCGAGGGCCTTGCCTATGCAGCGGAACTCGGCGACAACGCCCGGTTCGTCCCCGGCGACGTCACCAACCCGGAACAGATGCAGGCCGCCGTCGAAGCAGCCATGGCTGCAGGACCGCTCCGGGTGGCCGTGAACTGCGCGGGTATCGCAACACCGGGCAAGGTGCTGGGCCGCGACGGTGTCCTTGCGCTGGAGGACTTTGCCCGCGTGGTCAGCGTGAACCTGATCGGCACCTTCAATGTCACCCGGCTCGCCGCCGCTGCCATGGCCGAAACCGATCCGGTCACCGCCAACGGGACCGAGGAACGCGGCGTCATCATCAACACCGCCTCCGTTGCCGCCTTTGACGGCCAGATCGGCCAGCCCGCCTACTCCGCCTCCAAGGGCGGCGTGGCCGCCATGACGCTCCCGCTGGCGCGTGAGCTGGCCCGGCACCTGATCCGGGTGGTCACCATCGCGCCGGGAATCTTCGAAACACCCATGATGGCGGGACTGCCGCAGGCCGCCCAGGATTCCCTGGCCGCACAGGTGCCGCACCCTTCGCGCCTGGGCCGGGCCACGGAATACGCCTCCCTGGCAGCCCACATCATTGAAAACCAGATGCTCAACGGCGAGACCATCCGCTTGGACGGCGCCATCCGGATGGGACCGCGCTGACCTTCATGAGCTCCTCCGCACCACTGCACCAACTGCCCGACGCCGACTTCTACGGTTTCGAAGACCTGCTCAGCGACACCGAGAAAGCCAAGCTTGCCGAACTTCGGCGCTTCCTCGCCGAGGAAGTGCTGCCGCACGCCGTGGACTGGTGGAACGAGGCGCGTTTCCCCTCCGACCTGCTGCCGAAGCTGGCACAGCTGGAACTTTCCACGCCTGTCCAGCAGGGCTACTCGCCGCTGTTCGCAGGCCTGGTGATCGCGGAAATGACGCGCGCCGACACCTCGCTCGCCACCTTCTTCATGGTCCACCATGACCTGTTTGTCGAAGCGCTGCATGTCTTTGGCTCCGAGGAGCAGAAGTCCCGGCTGCTCGACGACGCCCGTGCGCTGCGGATTACCGGTGCCTTCGCGCTGACCGAGCCGGAACACGGCTCCGATGTTGCCGGCGGCATGTCCACCACCGCGGTGCGCGACGGCGACACATGGGTGCTGAACGGTGCCAAACGCTGGATCGGCAACGGCACGTTCTGCGACTACATGGTCCTGTGGGCGCGGGAACCGGAAACCGGACACACCCGCGGTTTCCTGCTCGACGCGAACCTGCCCGGAGTAACCCGGACCCGGATCGAGAACAAGACCGCGCTGCGAACGGTGCAGAACGCGGACATTGTGCTGACTGACGTCCGGGTGCCCGCCGCTGACCTGCTCGCCGGCGTGGAGAGCTTCGACGACACCAAGCAGCTGCTGCAGGGATCCCGGATCATGGTCGGCTGGCAGGCGGTGGGAGCCCAGCTGGCCGCGTTCGACGTCGCCCGCGCGTACGCCGTCGAACGCCTGCAGTTCGGCCGCCCGCTGGCAGCCTTCCAGCTGATCCAGCAGCAGCTGGTGCAGATCCTCGGCAATGCGGTGGCCAGCACCGGAATGCTGGCCCGGGTTACCGAGCTCGAACACGGTGGCTACCCCGTACCCGGTAACGAAGCGCCCGTCGCCGGCACAGCCTCCGGGGATATGGCGAGGGCCGCGCTGGCGAAGTCCTACGCCAGTGCCAGGATGCGCGAAAGCGTGGCGCTGGGCCGCAGCATCCTCGGCGGCAACGGGATTGTCACCGACTACCGGATGGCCAAGATCTTCGCCGACGCCGAGGCCATCTACACGTATGAAGGCACCTGTGAGATCAACACGCTGATCGTCGGGCGGGACATCACCGGGGTGTCGGCCCTGCGTTAAGGGTTCCTCGCTGGATCCTGCGGGGTGGGGTCTGCTGCGTGCGTCGGGGTGGGTCCCCGTGGGGCCTGGAACGGCGGCAACGAAATTTCCGCGCTCGCAGAGCTCGCGGGAAATATTAAAGCCGCCTTATCCAGGCCCCTCCGGAGCCCCCGGTTGGTGCAGGCAGCAGCGGAGCCCCGCCTTATCCAGGCCCCTCCGGAGCCCCGGTTGGTGCAGGCAGCATCGGAGCCCCGGCGTGCCGCCTTCCTCCAGACGCTTCGGTTTGTGCAGATCCCTTCGGTTTGTCGGGTTCCCCGCGTTGCGCGGCGCAGGGATTGCCACAAACTGCAGGGTTTTCCCCAAACTGCAGGGTTTCCCACCCCGGGTGGTTGCCCGCCCCGGCGTGCCGCCTTCCTCCAGACGCTTCGGTTTGTGCAGATCCCTTCGGTTTGTCGGGTTCCCCGCGTTGCGCGGCGCAGGGATTGCAACAAACCGCAGGGTTTCCGCCTGCGGGGTGGCTGAAAGGAGCCGGGCCGAACGCTGAACCGGTTAACTCGGGTGTTTGGCCCGTAAGGTCGCTCCGAAGCGATCCGGTTTTGCTCCGTTATGGGAAAAACCTGCCGGTTTGGGAAATCCCTGCCGCTGCGCAGCGGAGCGTTTTCCCAAACCGGCAGCAAATTCCCAAACCAGGCGGAAATCGCACGGCCGCTGGCCGAAAGGCTTGCCCGGGAAGCAGGGGCCCCAGTCCTGCGTGCCGAAGTGCCTTTGCCGCAGGCCGTTTCCGGGCGTTTCCCTACGATTTGTCCGAATCCCTTCGGTTTGTCGGGTTCCCCGCTTCGCGCGGCGCAGGGATCGACACAAACCCCAGGGATTGCCCCAAACCGCAGGGTTTCCCACCCCGGGTGGTTGCCCGCCCCGGGTGGTTGCCCGCCCCGGCGCAGAGGGAGCTGGCTGGCCGGGATAGAACCGGGCCAGAGTGTTGATTTCCACGGTTTCGAGGCCTGCACTTGGCGCTGACGGCCGGGCACCATTTGCTGCCCGGCGGAACGGCCGGGTGGCATGCCGCCCTCAGGATCAGTAGGCTTACTAAATGGGCCGCAGGAACAGCGGCCCGGTTCACCGGACGTGAAAGGCATGGTTTATGACCGAGCAGAGCATTCCCGATCCCGAGCTGGGCGACGATCCGGTTCTCGCCGACGACGTCGCCGCTGTGGCCACTCCGGACGAGCTGACGGTGGTGTCCGAAGACGAGCTGCTGGAGCAGGATGAGCTGGTGGACGCTGAAGACCTCACGTACCCCGGAGCAGCAGAAGACAACCCGGACAACTGGCAGGAAGACCCGCTGATCCGCGAGGAAGCACCGCTGAACGAACCCGGTGAGCTCTCCGATCAGACCCTCCGCGACGAGACCGCCGAAGAGCGCTTCCTGAACGGGGACACGCAGATTCCGCCGGAAGCACCGACCATCGGCGAGGCCGCCAATGACGTCGACTTCGGCGACCCGACGGTAGGCGACGAAGACGCCAGCGATGACCCCGCACACCGCGGCGGCGACCCGCTTGCCGATTTCAACCCGGATGACGTCTAAGCCGACGACGCCCCAGGCAACAGCGCAAACGTTCATGGGGTCCGGCGATAGTGGTCTACGGACTGACGCCGGGCCCCATGCCTGTGCCCGGCTCCTGCCCGTAACGGACCGGGTGCTGGTCCGGTGATGGACGGCGTCGCAGGCACCCCCGGCATCCGCACTAGGCTGGATCCATGCCTTCTTTCCGCGTCCAGTTGAATATTCTCGGACTGAAGCCGGGCAATCCGCCCGAGGCCGTCATGGAAACGGCCGTCGCCGCCCTGGGGGCCGCCCACCACGTGGAGGCAAACCAGCTGGATATCGTCTCCGGGATTCCGCGGATCACGCTGCGTTTCACCGTCCCGGACGATGAATGGTCCGTGGAAAACTCACGGGCCCGCCGCGCCGCCATCAACATGCGTGCCGCAGTGGAAGAAGTAGCGAACGGGCAGGACCTGCGTGTGCTCCGGCGGATGCGCGGACGCTGGACGGTGTTGTAGGAGGACCTGCTGTAAAAGGACGGCCCTAGGCGCCGGGGAAAGCGTCCAAGGAAAGCCGGCTGCGGTACTCCACCGGCAGGCGGGTCAGCGGATCGGTGAACTGCACGGACCGCGCCAGCAGCTGCAGCGGCCGGGAATAGTCGTCCGGCGCCTGGGGCAGCAGCTCCGGGTAGAACGAATCATTCAAGATGCCGATGCCCTGCGATGCCATGTGCACCCGCAGCTGATGGGTCTTCCCCGTATGCGGCAGCAGCCGGTACCGGCCCAGCCCGCCGCTGGTCTCCATCAGCTCGATCCGGGTCTCCGCATTGGGTTCGCCCTCGACTTCCTGGGCCAGCAGGTAGGTGCGGGATTTGATCATCCGGCTGCGGACAATCCGCGGCAGCTCGAGGTCCTCCCGGACCGGAGCCACCGCTTCGTACTCCTTGCTGATCCGGCGCTTCTCGAAGAGGGTCTGGTACTTGCCCCGGGTCTCGGGGTTGGTGGAGAACAGCAGCACGCCGGCGGTCATGCGGTCCAGGCGGTGCATGGGAATCAGGTCCGGAATCCCCAATTGGACCCGCAGCCGCACCAGGGCCGACTCGGCCACGTACATGCCGCCCGGCGTCGTCGGCAGGAAATGCGGCTTGTCCACCACCAGCAGGTCCTCATCCTGGTGCAGGATGCCGATCTCCACCGGGATCCGCTCTTCGGGCGGAAGCTCGCGGTAGTACCAGATGAAGGTGTGCTCGGTCAGGGGAGTGGCCGCGGTCAGCGGAATGCCGCCCAGGCCCACTACTTCACCGCGTTCGAACCGCTCTATGATTCCGTCCGGATCCACATGGCCGAACCGTTCAAGCACGTAGTCCATGGCGGTGTCCCACGGTCCTTCACCGGGAAGGCGCAGGCGGGTGGCGTTGACTCCGTTGCGCACGGGAAGCGGGGACTGCATCACGGTTTCAGGATATCGCGCGTGCGGGCTTAAATTGGGCTTGGCTGTTCTGGGTAGAACAGGCCCGCCCTCCTCGCAATCCAGGCAGATCCTGCCGCAGAAACCCCATCCGAAACGGAGCCCGGTGGCCACCGAACCAGTTCTTCCTCCTGTTGACCAGAAGGAGCCGACGCGGACAGCGCCGCCTCCAACGACGACGCCGGCCCTGACGCCGGAAGAGCGCCAGTCGGTCATGCGTACCCTGCGTTCGCCGAAACTGCTCAAGACGGAGGTCCTGGCCGGACTGGTGGTGGCCCTTGCGCTCATCCCCGAGGCCCTGGCCTTCTCGGTCATTGCCGGGGTGGACCCGAGGATCGGCCTGTTTTCGGCCTTCACGATGGCTGTCTCCATCGCGTTCCTCGGCGGCCGTCCGGCCATGATTTCCGCCGCCACCGGGGCTGTGGCCCTGGTGATTGCACCGCTGGTGGCCTCCCACGGCGTGGAGTACATGATTGCCGCCGTGCTGCTGGCCGGGGTTTTCCAGGTGCTGCTGGCACTGCTTGGCGTGGCGAAACTCCTGCGCTTCATTCCGCGCCAGGTGATGGTCGGCTTCGTTAACGCGCTGGCCATCCTGATCTTCATCGCCCAGGTGCCCGAACTGCTGGGGGTGCCCTGGCTTGTCTATCCGCTCGTGGCGCTTGGGCTGTTGATCGTCTTCGGCCTGCCCCGGCTCACGGTTGCGGTGCCGGCGTCGTTGGTGGCCATCGTGGTCCTCACGGCCATCACGGTGTTCGCGTCCCTTTCCGTCCCGACCGTCGGGGACAAAGGCGAACTGCCGGACAGCCTGCCGTCGCTGCTGCTGCCCGATGTGCCCTTCAGCCTCGACACCCTGCAGGTGGTCTTCCCCTACGCACTGGCCGTGGCATTTGTGGGGCTGCTGGAATCGCTGATGACGGCCAAGCTGGTGGATGACGTCACCGACACCCGCTCCAACAAGACCCGCGAAGCCTGGGGCCAGGGTGCAGCCAACCTCATTACCGGATTCTTCGGCGGCATGGGCGGATGCGCGATGATCGGCCAGACCATGATCAACGTGAAGGGCTCCGGTGCCCGAACCCGGATTTCCACGTTCCTGGCCGGGGTATTCCTGCTCCTCCTGGTGGTTGTCCTGGGAGACGTTGTGGCCCTGATTCCGATGGCAGCCCTGGTTGCTGTGATGATCTTCGTGGCGGTCACCAGCTTCGACTGGCACAGCATCCGCCCGTCCACGCTGAAGATGATGCCCAAGAGTGAAACCGCCGTCATGCTGGCCACCGTGGCCGTGACCGTCTGGACCCACAACCTGGCCAGCGGCGTCGGCGTCGGGGTGCTGGTGGCCATGGTGCTGTTCGCGCGCCGGGTGGCGCACTTCGTCACCGTGGATCGCACGGTCACCGGGAACGACGCCGATGCCACCGCCGTCTATACGGTGAACGGCGAGCTGTTCTTCGCTTCCTCGAATGATTTGTATTCCCAGTTCGAGTACGTCCTGGATCCGGGGAATGTGGTCATTGACCTGAGTGGCTCCCACGTCTGGGACGCGTCAACCGTGGCTGCGCTCGACGCCGTGACGGAGAAGTACCGGCGGCGCGGAACCGAGGTGCGGATCACCGGACTGAATGAGGCCAGCGGCCCGATGCGCGAACGGATGGCCGGCAAGCTGCCCTAGCTGCCGGCCGCGACCGCGCGGACGGGTTCAGGCCGCAGCGGGGAGTGCGGGCTGCTGCAGGGAGGCCAGCTCCACCCGGCACTGCTCGGCGCTGGGGCGTTCGCGCGGCGAGAGCGAGGTCATGGCGGACAGCAGCGACCGCCATCCGGCGGGGAGCGCGGGCGGGATCACCGGCCCGCGGACCGTCCGGGCCACCATGGATTCGACCTGCGGCAGGTCGAAGGTGCGGACCCCCGTCAGGCATTCGAGCAGGACAAGTCCCAGCGAGTAAATATCCGTGGCGGAGGTCAGGGGTGCGCGCCGCACCTGCTCGGGACTCATGTAGGGCAGGCTCCCGTAGGACGGTTCCTTATCCCCGCCCCCCTGGCTGCTGACGGCGATGCCCAGATCCGTGATTTTGGCGTGGCCGGTTGCCGGATCCATCAGGATGTTCGAGGGCTTCACGTCCCGGTGGATGTACCCCGCAGCATGCACGCCGCCAAGTCCGGCGGCGAGCTCGACGCCGAGCCGCGCAGCGTCGCTGGGCGGCAGCCCGCCGGAGAGGTTCTGCCGGAGGTCGGTGCCCTGCACCAGTTCCAGGACCAGATACGGCGTCTGCACGCCGGTGCCGGGGTGGCTGATGGTGCCCGTGGAAATCATCCGAACCACGTGCGGATTCTCGACGGCCCGCAGCGCGGCCGCTTCCCGGATGGCTTCATGCCCCTCCGGCCTGTGCCCAAGCGGCGCGGAAAAGATCTTTACTGCCACCTTCTCCAGGGACGCCAGATCGGTAGCCCGCCAGACGTAGCCGGCAGTGCCCCGCCCGATAGGTTCGTCCAGGCAGAACCGGCCGCCGATGAGTACATGGGCGCTAAAGCCCGAGGCGTCGGAAACAGGGGATGCTGCGGTTCTTGATGCTGGATACCTGTCCATGCCGCCCCCGGATTATTAGCTAGTTTTTCTATTTACTAATCCGGCTAACGATAGGGTGGGTGCGCAGTTGAGTCCAGCTTTCGGGTCTGGATTCCCGGTGCGACGACAAATCCCGGGCGGGATCAGTGCTGCGGCTTCCCCGGATCCGGCTTCGGTTCCTCCAGCGCAGAACGCAGGCGGTCCATAAAGGAAATGACAATCCCGGCTTCCTCCGGCGACAGCTCTGCCGCGGCCTGCATCATGCGCCGGTGCATATCGCCCACGGTCTGGCGAACATCGGCGTCCGATGCGTCGGTGGGGACAATCTCCCAGGCGCGGCGGTCATTGGGCCGGGCACGCCGTCGGACGTATCCGCCGCGTTCCAGCCGGTCGATAAGTGCAGTGGTGGAGGCGGTGGAGATCCCAAGGAGCCGGCTCAGGTCCTTGGGGCCGAGGCTTTCACCGGCCTGCCGGGCCTGCATCAGGCAGCGCATGGCCAGAAGGTCGTTTTCGTTCATCCCCATGGCATCCTGAGTGCGACGGCGGACCAGGGTCTCGGCGGCGCGGTAGCTGCGCACTGCATCCAGCACGGCGCGGGCTTTTGGGTGCTCCGGATCGGGGCCGTACCAGTAGCCGTCCTGCTCCGGGAGCTGTTTCGGGGTGTCCATTCGTCCAATCCTAGCCTCGCTGGAAGGTAGGACGCCTAGGAATTAATGCGATGCATTTCACACTGCAATTAGGGCATAAAAACGTGATGTAATCTCTTCGGCTGTGGTCAGATGTTAGGTGTCCCCTTAGGTAATCCTTACCTCTCGCCTGCGATAGGAACGTCCTTGACTGCACCCGAAATCTCCCCGTCCGGTCCCAAAACCGGACCCTCGCGCCGCAATATCTTGGGCGGAGCCGGGCTCGGCTTCCTGGCCTTGGCGCTGGGGGCCTGCTCCACCCGTGACACTGTGGCGGCGGCAGGGAATGCAGCAGGATCCGGCGGTTTCATTGTGACTGATATGCGCGGCGTCGAGGTTTCCTTCGACGGGCCGGTGCAGAAAATCGCCACCACCGTCATCCCCTCTCCCTCCATGCTGGCTGCCGTGGACGGCGGGTACGCCAAGATCGTGGGCATCAATGAATCCACGCTGCAGGCCAACCGGCAGGGCCTGTTCGGGGAGATGTTCCCCGATTCGAAAACCACCACCACCATCGCGCCGTCGAGCTTCACCCCCAACATCGAGACCATCACCAAACTGGAGCCCGACGTTGTGTTCCAGTGGGCGGACCAGGGCGACGGACTTGTGGAGCCGCTGGAAAACGCCGGCTTCAAAACGGTCTGCCTGCTCTACGGAACGCAGGAATACCTGGAAACCTGGGTGTCCCTGTTCGCCACCATCCTCGGCAAGCCTGAGCGCGGCACCGAAATCGTGGACTGGATGCACGCCGAAATCGGCCGGCTGGAGGATGAACTCGCCGCGGTTTCCACGCCCGTGCGGGTGGTCCACCTGGGCCAGTCCGGCGACGGCTATTCGGCCTCCAACAAGTCCTCCTACATGCACTACTGGATGGAGCTGGCCGGCGGGCAGAACATGGCGGCGGAGAACCTTTCCGCCGAGAACGTGGTCAGCGCCGAGCAGCTGATCGAGTGGGATCCCGAGGTCATCACGCTGGGCGGCTTCGATACCCGCACCCCGGCCGAGGTCTACGCGGATCCCTCCCTCGCCTCCGTGTCTGCCGTGAAAAACCGCCGGGTCTACAAGGCCCCGCTGGGTGGGTACCGCTGGGAGGTTCCCTGCGCCGAGTCCCCGCTGATGTGGCAGTGGGCAGCCGAGGTGTTCCATCCCGGCCGCACCAGCAACACCCTGCGCGCCGCCATGAAGGAAAAGATTGCGTACCTCTACGGGTACGAAGTGAGCGAAGCCCAGATTGATGCCGCACTGCGGCTGGACCTGAACGGTGCCAGCGTTGGCTACGACGTCTTCCGCGGCTGAGATGGCGGCTCCGCATAGCTCCGGCGCACCTGCACCTGCCCGTGACGGCTCGACATCGCCGTCGTCGGCCGGTGCCCCGCCGTCGTCGGCCCGCCGCCGGTTGATCCTGCCGCTCTGCGTCCTGATCCTGTGTGCGGTGGCCCTGGTTTCCATGGCCGCCGGCCGGTACTGGGTGCCGCCGAACGAAATCCTGCGCATCCTGTTCAACGAAGTCACCGCACTCTTCGGCGGCGAGGGGATGCTCCGCCGGACTTGGACCGACCAGGAAGCCACCGTGGTCCTGGATGTACGGCTGCCTCGCGTGCTGCTGGCCTTCCTGGTGGGCGGAGCGCTCTCGCTCGGCGGCGCCTGCCTGCAGGCGCTGTTCCGCAATCCGCTGGTCAGCCCGGACATTATCGGCGTCACTGCCGGGGCGTCCTTCGGCGGGGTGCTGGTGCTCACCCTCGGCCTGTCCGGCGGCTGGATGGTCGGCGGTGCCTTCGGGTTCGGACTGGCCGCACTCGCCGGCGTCCTGCTGCTGGGCCGGCTGGGCGGACGGGACAACGCCATGCTGATGATCGTCCTGGGCGGGATTGTGGTGGCGGCGTTCTTCAACGCGCTGGTCTCCTTCATGACCTACCTGGCCGACCCGTACTCCGAACTGCCCTCGATCGTGCACTGGCTGCTCGGTTCCATCGCCGCGGCCAGCTATGACAAGGTGCTCACCGCACTGGTCCCGGTGGCCATCGGCGCGGTGATCGTCCTGGCCCTGCGCTGGCGCCTGAATGTGCTGTCCCTGGGGGACGACGACGCCGCCGCGCTGGGCGTGAACCCGCAGCGCTCCCGGGTGGTGCTGTTGTGTGCCGTTGCCCTGATGACGGCAGGCACCGTCGCCGTGGCGGGGGCCGTCGG
The DNA here is from genome assembly GCF_025244845.1 of Arthrobacter sp. zg-Y1171. Classification (NCBI taxonomy): domain Bacteria; kingdom Bacillati; phylum Actinomycetota; class Actinomycetes; order Micrococcales; family Micrococcaceae; genus Arthrobacter; species Arthrobacter sp. zg-Y1171. The sequence continues at coordinate 335,467 of NZ_CP104264.1, forward strand.
CTGGGTGGGACTCGTGGTTCCGCACCTCGCCCGGCTCTGGGTGGGACCGGACCACCGGATCCTGCTGCCGGCGTCGTTGCTGTTGGGCGGTACCTACCTGATGCTCATCGACACCCTTAGCCGTTCCATCAGCAGCAGCGAACTGCCGCTCGGCATCCTCACCGCCATTATCGGCGCCCCGGTCTTCGTGCTGCTGCTGGCCCGTTCGCAGAAGAAAGCCGAGCTCTCATGACCCTCGTTTCCCTGCCCCGCCCGGTTCCCGGGGATCCCCTGACGGGCAGCCCGGCGGCCGGCTCCGCGCCGCTGCTGCAGGCCACCGGCCTCGGTTTCCGCTACTCCCGGCTGCGTCCGTGGCTCTTCCGGAACCTGGAATTTTCCTTGGAACGCGGGGAGGTCCTGTCCATCCTGGGGCCCAACGCCCGCGGCAAAACCACGCTGCTCAAGTGCCTCTCCGGGCTGCTTGCCCCGCGTGAGGGAACGGTTCGCGGTGCGCCGTGCATCGGATACGTGCCCCAGGACCACGGCGCGGGTCCGTCCTTCACGGTCGCCGACATGGTGCTGATGGGCTGCACCCGGCACCTGCGCGCCTATCAGACTCCGCGCCCGGAGGACCATGCCGCCGCCGATGCAGCCATGGAACGGGTAGGCGTGGCCGGCTGGGCCGGACGCGACTATTCCACCCTCTCCGGCGGGCAGCGGCAGCTGGTGCTGATTGCCCGGGCCGTGGCCTCGGGCTGCGAACTGCTCGTCCTGGACGAACCGGCGTCGGCACTGGACCTGAACAACCAGTCCCGCGTGCTGAGCGTGCTCACCGGACTGGCCGCGGAGGGCATGGGCGTCATCATGACCACCCATCATCCTGACCACGCACTCCACGTGTCCCGCAACGCACTGCTGTTTGTCGGCAGCCATGACGTCCGCTGGGGACCTACCGAGGAGCTGCTCACCGGTCCCGCCCTCTCCGAGGTCTATGGCCTGCCGATCTGCACCCCCACCGTGGGCACGGTATCCGGCGAACGCGTGATCGCGGTCCCGGATTTCGGCCCGTCCTGCCGTGCCTGCCCGGTGCCCGGCGCAGTCGGGGCACCGGCGCCAGGGCCGACTCCGGTGGAAATACGAACACCCCTTGGAAAGGAACACCCGTGATTATCCGCTTGACCGGCGGCACGCCGATGCGTGGCCAGACCGACACCACCTGGCGCGGCGCCTTCGAGGATGTCGACGCCTACGACCTCGACGACGACGCCGCCCGCGCCCGGATCCTCTCGGCCGACGGGCTGGTGATCGGCGGCGGCGTGGACCATCTCCTGCTGGGAAAGCACCGCGAAGCGCTCACCGGCTTTGTCCGCGCCGGCGGCCGGGTACTGGTCAACGGCCAGGTGGTTAAGCCTTTCATCGACGGGCTGGCGGTCTGGCGCAAGCTGGAATTCCGCGGCGCGCAGGACGTCCGGCCGCATCCGGTCTCTCCGCACGCGGTGTGGGCGGGCATTGACTACCGGGACCTGCACTACCGCACCGGGGTGCCCGGAACCCACAGCTACGAGCGGTTGGAGGAGATCGGCGTCGCCGGTTTCTACGGCCGCGGCTATCACCTGGACCTGCCCGAGAGCGCGACCGTGGTCACCGGCATCGGCCAGTACCGGCTCCCGCTGGACTACCGCTACAGGATCGGCTCCGGCGAAGTGCTGGTGCACGGCGGCAATGACCTGGAGAGCTTCAGCGACGATCAGTATTCCACCCGCGTGCTGGGCCCGAACCTGGTGCAGTGGCTGGAAGCCGGGGAACGCACCGCGGCCGAGCCGGCGTCCGCCCCCGCTCCTGCCGCCGTCGGACCCCGGCCCTCCGCCGTTTCAGGCACGGAGGGATCAGCCGCCCCGCGGATCGGGCTGCTGCACTGCGGCACCTTCCAGCCCCTGCGGACCCTGGCCGACCCGGCCCTGGCGACGTACCGGCTGGAGTCCGTTTATCTTCCGGACGCCGATCCGGCCGTACTCGCGGACCTGGACGTGGTGATTGTCAGCGACCGGCTGCATCAGGGCCAGCTTGGGCGCTTTGTTCCGGCCATCCTGGCCGCTTTGTCCGACCCGGGGAAAACCGTGATCGTGCTTGGTGAGAACAAGGTAGAACAGTGGCTGCCGGGCGTCGGCTACAGTTTCCGCCCCACGGTGTTCTGGATGTGGCGCACCGGCGAGGACAACGGCACCCGGCTTCGGCTGCCTGAGGATCCGATGTGGGAGTTCTTCACCCCCTGGTCGGTGTCCTGGCATCATCACGGGCTGTTGCATCCGCGCCCCGGTGCCCGCTCGCTGGTGGTGATGGAAGAGGACGGCGCCGAATCCGGCACGCTGCTGTATGTGGATGAGGCAAACCAGCCTGCCCGCCTGCTGGTGACCACCATGGACCCGGTCTACCACCACGGATCCGGCTTTATGCCCGGTGCTTCCCAGCTGCTGTACTCGCTGCTGCGCTGGGTCACGGCCACGCACGCCGCGCGGGCCTAGTCGGCGAGCACGCACGGCCGGTCGGAGTGCGCGGTCCGGATCAGCCCAAGACCAGCCGGACGGCGAGGAACAGCATAACGACGCCGATCAGCAGGTCCACAATCTGCCAGGTGCGCGGCCGGTTCAGCAGCCCAGATAAGCTGCGGGCACCGTAGCCCAGCGCGGTAAACCAGATGAGGCTGCCGACGGCGGCGCCGGCGGCGAAAATCCAGCGCGTGTCGGAACCGTACTGGTTTGCCAGGCTGCCCAGCAGCACCACGGTGTCCAGATACACGTGCGGGTTCAGGAAGGTCAGGGCAAGGGTGGTCAGGATGACGGTGCCCTTGGCCCGCGGTGCCTGTGCTTCCAGCGCCGAGGGTCTGGCGGCGGAGATCAGCGAGCGGATACCCCACCAGGCGAGATAGGCGGCGCCGGCCCAGCGCAGGATGTCCAGGACCGCCGGGAAACGGGACACCAATGCCCCGATTCCGGCGGTGCCGCCGAAGATCAACAGGGCATCGCTGATGATGCACAGGGCCACTACCGCGCCGATGTGTTCCCGCCGCAGTCCCTGCCGCAGGACGAAGGCATTCTGCGCCCCGATGGCCACAATCAGTCCGAAACCGGTGACCATTCCGGTTGCCCAAATACTTAGCATTCCTCGACGGTAACCAGCTGCAGTGGTACAGACAAACGAATGATTTGAAGGATGCATTAGGTTTGCTTCATGAACTTTGAGCATCTCCGCGCACTGTCCGCCGTCGTAGACGAGGGCACGTTCGAAGCGGCGGCGGATCGGCTGCATATCAGTCCGTCCGCGGTAAGCCAGCGCATCAAGGCACTGGAAAGCTCCGTGGGCCAGGTCGTCATTCGCCGGGGGACACCCTGCACTCCGACGGATGCGGGCATGGTTCTGCTGCGCATGGCACGGCAGGTGCAGCTGCTGGAAGGGGAAACCCGTTCCGCGCTCTCGGGTGGCACGTCACCGCGGACGCCGACGCCGGTGGCCGTCAACGCGGACTCCCTCGCCACATGGTTCGTCCCGGTCCTCTCCGAAGCAGCCGAGTGGACGGACAGCACCCTGGACCTGCACGTCGAAGACCAGGACCACAGCGCGCAGCTGTTGCGCCAAGGGGACGTGATCGGCGCCGTCACTGCCGATCCGACACCGGTCAACGGCTGCAGGGTCGAAGCCTTGGGCGCCATGCGTTACCTCCCGGTGTCCACGCCGGACCTGCAGCAGCGCTTCACGCGCGAAGACGGTGTCGATTGGGCAGCCATGCCGGTGGTTCAATTCAATGCCAAGGACGATCTGCAGCGCCGGTTCCTGCAGGCACGCGGCGTTGACGGACGACCGCCCCGGCACACGATCCCGTCCTCGGAGGCCTTCGTGGCTGCGGTCCGTGCAGGACTCGGCTGGGGCATGCTGCCGGAACTGCAGTTGGGTAACGGGCTCAAGGACGGGACGTTGGTGCTGCTCGATGAGCGTGCGCACCGGGACGTCCTGCTGTACTGGCAGGCCTGGAAGCTGGACTCGGAACGGCTGCACCGCATCGGTGACTCAATCCGGCGAGCCGGCCGGCAGCTCAGGTGAGGAAGCCCGACCCCGGCTAACTCGGAAACGGCTGGCAGTGCGGGCAGTAATACAGGTCCCGCATTTCCATCTCGTTGTCGCCGAGCAGCTCATGCGCCACCTTGGTGCCGCAGCGCAGGCAGCCCCGCCGTTCCCGGCGATAGACCCAGAGCTGGTCCCGGCCCATGGCGCCGGTGGTGATCCGGCGGGAGCGGGCCTTATTGACCTCCAAGAGGCGCTTGGACAGGTCCACCAGGCGGGGTAGATCCGGTACGTCCGAGACCGGGGTCAGCGGGTGGATGCCGGCCAGGAAGCACAGCTCGCACCGGTAGATGTTGCCGATCCCGGCGAGGTTCCGCTGGTCCAGCAGGGCAAGGCCGATGGGCCGGTCCGGCTGGGCGGAGAGGCGGCGCAGCGCTTCTTCGGCGTCCCAGTCAGGTCCCAGCAGGTCCGGGCCGAGGTAGCCGACGGCCTCGTCCTCGTCCGAGCGGGGCAGGACCCGAAGGAACCCGAGGTCGAAGCCGACGACCTGGTGGGTGTCCGTTTCGAGGATGCAGCGTGCCTTGAACGCGGGCCGGCGCCACTTCTCCCCCCGCGCGTAAACGTGCCAAAGCCCCTCCATTTTCAGGTGGGAGTGGAGGATCCAGCCGTCCACGGGATCGCCGCCGCGGATCAGCAGATGCTTGCCGCGGGACACGACGTCCTGCACGGCGGAGCCGGTGAAATCGGTGGTGGCGAATTTCGGGACGCGGATATCGCACCGGGTGAGCTCTTTGCCGGCCAGGACGGCGTTGAGGTCCCTCGCCGCCCGCCAGATGGTATCGCCCTCAGGCACGGTTCCTCCCCGGTTCGACTCCGCACTGGGCCAGCACGTCAGACACGGTAGCGCAGCCCTTTCGGCGTGGTGTAGAAGCCGGCAGCGGTCAGTGCACGCGCAGCGTCCGTATCGAGGATATCCGTCCCGTTGACCTTCTCGATGGCCATTTTCTCCGCCGCGCCCCGCTGGATAATCCGCACCAGGGCGGCAGCGGAAAGCTCCAAGGCGGCCGGCTCCTCGGTGAAGGTCAGGAGGGTCTTACCGCCGCGTTCGGCGTACAGTGCAAGCTCGCCGTCGACCAGGACCACCAGTGCCCCGGCCTTGCGGCCGGGCCGGTGTCCGCCCTCCAGTGTGGGCCAGGGCAGGGCGGCGCCGTAGGGGTTCGCCGGATCGGTGGCAGCCAGGGCGACGGCGGACGGTTCGGGCTGCTTCAACTGCGCGTCTTCGGAGAAGGAACGCAGCCGGTCCACGGTGGCGGGCACGGCAAACTGGGCGGCGCCGAGCTGCTCGATGAAGTAGCCGCGCCGGCACCTGCCCATTTCCTCCAGCCGGGCCAGCACCCGGTACAGCAGGGCGAAACCGCCCGGGGTGCCTTCGCTGGCCACGGAGCCGCGGGTGACCACACCGTAGCGGTCCAGCATCAGCTCGGCCGTGGCGTGGGCATGCAGGGTGGCGTCGGTTTCCACTGCGGGGAGCATGCTCCACCGCCCCGCGACCAGGGGCGGAGCGTTGCGGAGTGCCGGGGCGGACGCGCCGCCGGCCGCCAGCCGCATGGAGCTGCCCGTCAGCGACGCCCCGGGTGCCCGGCCCAGCCGTCCCATCCGTGCGGTGCGGGCACGCGGGGTGGCGGCCCGTTGCTTATGGGCCGTTTTCCCGCCGGAAAGCAGGGACCGCACCGGGGTGAAGGTGTCATTGCTGATCCGCCCGGCCCAGACGAGTTCCCAGAGCGCGGAAATGATGTTCGCATCCGTTTCGGCCATGCCGTCTGCGGCGAGGCCGTCGCCGAGCTGGCGGAAGAAGTACGCGCCGCCGTTGCCCAGCAGTTCCAGCAGCCGCTGGTGCAGCCCGCCCGGCTCGAAATCGGGGGAGGGGTTGAGCGTCAGCGGCGCGTTTTCGGCCAGGTGCAGGGCAATCCAGCCGTCGTTGCCCGGCAGGGAACCGCTGCCGGACCACACCACTTCGCCCGTGGCGGTCAGCTCGTCCAGCATGGCCGGGGCGTAGTCGCGCACCCGGGAGCCCAGGATCAGCGGTTCCCAGGCCGATGCCGGAATCGGCACGCCGGAAAGCTGGTCAATCACGGTGGCCACGCCGTCGAGCCCGCGCAGCGCCGAACCCACGTTCTGCCAGACCGGCAGGAACCGCCCGTAGGTGGCCGGGTCCACCGGCTCCACCTCGGAACGCAGGGCCGCCAGCGAACTGCGGCGCAGCCGCCGCAGCACCTCGACGTCGCACCATTCGGTTCCGGCGGGTGAGCCGGGAACGGTGACGGTGGCAGGGGGAGTGGAGTCGACGCCGTCGGCCGCGTCCAGAAGCAGCGTTTCGGCCGGGCGGAATTCGCCCTCCGCGACGCGTCCCTCGCCGGCCAGGCGCTGCAGGGTGCCGGTGACGACGGCGACGCCGAGGCCCAGCCGGGCGGCGGCTTCGGCGGCGGTGAAAGGCCCGTGGGTTCGTGCATACCGGCCCACCAGGTCACCGAGCGGATCCGCAACGGGTTCGATAAACGCCAGCGGCACGCCCATCGGCAACGGAACTCCGAGGGCGTCCCGCAGCCGGGCGGCGTCTTCGATGGCCGCATACCGGGTGCTGCCGGCCATGCCGATTTTCAGGGCCCGGTTGGCGCGGACCAGCTGCTCGAGCAGCTCTTCGGCATCCTCCGGAGCGGCGGCGGCCGGAGCCGGTTCCACTGCCGTCCCGGTGTCGCCCGTGAGGAGCTCCACCGGCTGCAGGCGGGCGGCGACCTCGGGAACGGAGAGCGGGCCGAGCAGCCGCAGCAGGTCCGCCACGCCTTCCAGTCCGCGGGCATGGCGGTCCGGAGCCAGGCGCTGGAGTTCACTTTCGATCCGGGCGATGATCCGCGCATCCAGCAGTTCGCGCAGTTCGGCCCGGCCCAGCAGCTCATTGAGAAGCGTGGGATCCAGGGACAGGGCGGCGGCCTTGCGTTCGGCCAGCGGCGAATCGCCCTCGTACAGGAACGCACCTACATAGCCGAACAGCATGGAGCGGGCGAACGGCGACGGCGAGGGCGTGGTGGTTTCCACCAACCGGATCTCGCGCCGTTCAATCCCGGACGCAATGTCTTTCAGGGCCGGCAGATCATAGACATCCTGCAGGCATTCACGGACCGTTTCGAGCAGGATCGGGAACGTGGGGTACTTTTTGGCGACATCCAGCAGCTGCGCAGACCGCTGCCGCTGCTGCCAGAGCGGGGTGCGTTTGGAGGGGTTCTGCCGCGGCAGCAGCAGCGCTCGCGCCGCGCACTCCCGGAACCGTGAGGCGAACAACGCCGAGCCGCCAACCTCGGCGGTGACAATGGAATCGAGTTCCTCGGGGTCGAACAGGAACAGCTCGGCGCCGGGCGGTTCGTCCTCCATCAGCGGCACGCGCAGCACAATGCCGTCGTCGGATGCCATGGCAGATCCATCCAGCCCGTAACGGGCGTGCAGCCGCGCCCCGACAGCGAGTGCCCAGGGCGCATGGACAGGCATGCCGTACGGGCTGTGCAGGACTACCCGCCAGTCGCCGAGTTCGTCATGGAAGCGTTCCACCACCAGCGACCGGTCGTTGGGCACCACATCGGTGGCCTGCTGCTGCTCGCGCAGGTAATTGATCAGGTTGCCGGCGGCCCAATCATCCAGCCCGACGGCGGTCAGGCGTTCCCGGGCCGCTGCGTCATCAGCGGCGGCCATCTCACGGACGAAGGCGCCCAGGGCACGGCCCAGCTCCACCGGCCGGCCGAGGGTATCCCCGCGCCAGAACGGCAGTTTGCCGGGCTGGCCGAAGGCGGGGGAGACCAGCACCCGGTCATGGGTGATGTCTTCGATCCGCCAGCTCGTGGCACCCAGGGCGAAAATGTCCCCGACCCGGGATTCGTAGACCATTTCCTCGTCAAGTTCACCGACCCGGCGGCTGTTCTTTCCTTCGGAATCGCCGACCAGGTAGACACCGAAGAGGCCGCGGTCGGGGATGGTGCCGCCCGAGGTGACGGCGAGGCGCTGCGCTCCGGGCCTGCCGGTAATGGTGCCTTCGGTGCGGTCCCAGACAATCCGCGGCCGCAGCTCGGCGAACTCGTCCGAGGGGTAGCGGCCGGAAAGCAGGTCCAGGGTGGCGTCGAACGCGGAGCGCGGCAGGCCGGCAAAGGGCGCGGATTGGCGGACGACGTCGAACCATTCCTCCACGTCGATGGAGCCCAGGGCGGCGGCGGCCACGGTCTGCTGGGCGAGGATGTCCAGCGGGTTGGCCGGTATGGCCAGGGGTTCGATCTGGCCCGCGAGCATCCGTTCGGCGGTGACGGCCGAGTTCAGCAGGTCGCCGCGGTGCTTGGGGAACATCACGCCCTGGGAGATTTCGCCCACCTGGTGCCCGGCCCGGCCCACCCGCTGCAGGCCGCTGGCCACCGACGGCGGCGATTCGACCTGCACCACCAGATCCACGGCCCCCATGTCGATGCCGAGCTCCAGCGAGCTGGTGGCCACCACACAGCGCAGCCGGCCGGATTTCAGGTCGTCTTCGATCAGGGCGCGCTGGTCCCGGGACACCGAGCCGTGGTGCGCCCGTGCGAGCACGGGGGTGTCGTCTTCGACGGCGAGGTCCTCGCGCCGCAGCACGGACACCCCGGCCTGTGCCATGATCTGGGCCGGCGGACGTGCAGGTGCTGCCGGGGCCGGGATCCCGTCCGTTCCGGTGGCCGCCTGCGCAGCCTCCAGCCGGAAGGCATGGATCTCGTTCAGGCGGGCGGTGATGCGCTCGGCGAGGCGCCGGGAGTTGGCGAACACGATGGTGGAGCGGTTGGCCTCGATGAGGTCGACAATCTTCTCCTCCACATGCGGCCAGATGCTCGCCTGCGGAGCGTAACCGCCCTCAACGGTGTCCTCAGTGGTAGGTGCGTTGCCCAGATCCGTCATGTCCTCCACCGGAACGGTGACGGTGAGGTTCCAGTTCTTCCGGGACTGCGGCGCCACGATCCGCACCGGAGCGTTGCCGCCAAGGAAACGCGCCACGGTTTCGTGCGGCTCCACCGTGGCGGAGAGCCCGATCCGCTGCACGGGCTTTTCCAGCATGGCGTCCAGCCGCGCCAGCGTCACGGCCAGGTGGGCGCCGCGTTTGGTGCCTGCCACGGCGTGCACCTCATCCACGATCACGGTTTCCACTTCGGCCAGGGTTTCCCGGGCGGAGGATGTGAGCATCAGGAACAGGGATTCGGGCGTGGTGATGAGGATGTCCGGCGGCCGCGTCAGCAGGGCGCGCCGCTCATTCTGCGGGGTGTCCCCGGACCGGACGCCCACGGTGATGGACGGCGCCGGCAGGCCCAGCCGTTTGGCCGTCTGGGTAATGCCGATCAACGGCGAGCGGAGGTTGCGTTCCACGTCGACGCCGAGGGCCTTCAACGGGGAGATGTACAGGACCTTGGTTTTGCGTTTGGGTTCCCGGGTGCGCTTCCGTCCCGCGGGCTTGGGAGCGGCTTCCGGCAGTTCCGGAAGCGGCAGTTCGGCGGGCGGCAGGCCTTCGGGGCCGGCAGCGGCGGCAGAGGCAATAAAGCTGTCCAGCGCCCAGAGGAACGCGGCCAGGGTTTTGCCTGACCCGGTGGGGGCGACCACCAGCGCATTGGCCCGCTCCGAGATCGCATCCCAAGCTCCTACCTGCGCCGGGGTGGGCGCGGTGAAGGCACCCTCGAACCATTCCCGGGTGGCGGGGGTGAACTTGGCAAGCACCGAAGATGCCGATGTCATGGCACTATTCTTCCCCACCCCGGTGACAGTTTGGCCGCTGCCACCGGGGGTTCGGCTGCAGGCCGAAAATCAACGTGCCTGCAGGATACCCACTTGCATCAGCTCGATATCCGCGTTGGTGCAACCCGTGGAGGGGTAGGGGACGGTCAGGGAAGCGGTGTCCTCCGGCGGGTAGACCAGCAGGGACGCAGTCTCCTGCACCTGGCAGTTTCCGTACTTCTGCGCCACGGTTTCCCGCAGCTCGGCGGCCGCAGCCTGGCCGGGTGCCAGCGTGACGGGCGCACCGGCCGCGCCCTCGCTCCGGGCGGCCGGTGCGCCCACCTGCTGTCCGGCGGCGTCGAGGTAGGAGACACCCGGATAGCCGGCCACGGTGCAGGTACCGTCAGCGGAGATGTTGGTCAGCACCAGGACGCGGGAGATACCGTCCGCACCGGCGCCGCCGGGAACGTTCTCCACAACGCCGGCAAGCATGTCGGCAGTGCAGGGAACGGGGCCAACGGCCGCTGCCCCGCCTCCGGTGGCCGGTGAGGACGCCGGAGCAGAAGCAGATTCGGTCGATGGGGACGGAGCGGGCGTGGTCTCGCTGGCTGACGCAGACGGGGACACCGACGCGTCGCCGTCGTTCCCTGAGCCGCCGCAGCCGGCCAGCGCGGAACCGGAGAGAGTCAGCAAAGCCACCAGGGCTAGTGCCTTGCGGGACGGGGAGGACTTTTTGACGGGGGAGGCAGGTGCCAAGGTGATCATGCTCTCACCATTCCCGTCGGGCGGGGGCGCGTCAATCCGCCCCGCCCGGCGGAACGGAATGACGCAAAACCGTTACGGGCGCCGGAAGCAAGCTGCCCGGCGCCCGCTCAGGTCCGCGGGCTAGGCCCGGCCGCGGCCGCGCGTGCGGATCAGGGCGGTGACACCTGCCGCAAGGCCCAGCAACCCGGCACCCAGGCCAACGTAGCCGGCAACTTCGGCGGCCTCGACGTCGTCATCCCGGTCATCGGCGCTTTCCGGCGTGCCGGAGGTGCTGCCGTGCTCATCGCCGGCGGCGTGATCATCGTCGTCGTCCGCTTCGGTGATGGTGACCGTAGGCGCCGGGGAGTCGAGGTCGTGGCCGGACTGGCCGTCGGCCGGAACCTGGGACCAGTCCGTTTCCCCCTTTTCGCAGCTTTGCAGCACGGGGAAGGCCAGGGTGGTGTCTTCGGCGTCCGGCAGGTCGACGCCGAGGGTAATGGTGTCCCGGATGCCGTCGGCCAACGGTTCCTTGGCCGTGTAGATAATTTCGCTGGTGCGCGAGCTGACCTGTGAGCCGTTGGGCAGGGTCCGCGGCTCCGCGAGCTCCTCGGTGACCTTCCTGATGTCCCAGCCGGGGTGGGCCGTGGGGGTGGCGTCCGCCAGTTCGTCCGGGAGAGTGAAGGTCAGGGCCGTGGTCGGGGAGCCTTCGCAGCCGTGCGAGAGGTCGAAGGTCAGCAGGGCGGACTCGCCGGCGCCGGTGGTGTCGGGGGTGACATGCACATGGGCGGCCGCGGGGCCCAGGCCAAGCGCCATCAGAGCGGCGGTGCCGCCGGCGGCAAGGAGGACAGAGGAGGAGGTACGCATGGAAAAGCCTTTCGGTGGCGCATTGCCAAAAAACCGCGCTGGAGGCGGGAAATACTGGAAAAGGAATTAGGCCAATGCGTACGACGGCGGCCCGCGCAGCGGGCGCGCGGAGCAGTACCGGGCGCGCGGGGTTCCGGCGGCGGGACCGGAAATCGCCGGCGGCCGGACGGGCCGGAACGTCACCGGGGCCGGCGGCGTGAACAGCGGCCGCAGCCAGGCGGCCGTGGCGTGCAGGGCGTCCTCGCCCCGGGCGAGCACCAGCGCGGACAGCGCCACGGCGGCGAGGTGCGCGAGGAACAGGGCGGGGCCGGCGTCGTGCTGGAGCGCGTGGAGACCGGAGAGGGCGTCCTGGGTCCCGGGCAGCGGCGCCGCCTCCGGACAGACCACGGCAACGCCGTGGTGGGAGGAAGCACCGGGCAGGCATTGGACGCCGGAGGTCAGGAGGCCAAAGGCTTCATGGAGCCCGAGCTGCGCGGCGCCGAGGACCAGGAAGAGGCTGCCGGGCCGGAACCGTCGCCCGGCGGTAATACTGACTCCGGCGAGGGTGAAGGCCACCAGGGCAAAGAGGAGGACCGGTTCGGGGAGCATCCCGCCGCCGGCCAGGTGCGCACCCGTGGCCAGCGCGAAAATGACTGCGGTGGCGACGCCGGCGCGGAGCAGCCGGAAGGGATCGGTGCGCTGGGGCATGCTTCCCTTCCGGTCCCGCCGGCCGCGGCTCGGAGCCTGCCGGACTGCTGAAAAACTGCTCCTACTTTACCGTGCAGCCGAAGAACCGGCGCACGCGGAGCCAGGGCGGCAAGCGCCGCCGTCCCCTGTCCTATTCGTGGTGGTAGGGGCGTCCGCCGGCGATCTCCTGGGCCCGGTACACCTGCTCCGCGAGGATCAGTCGGACCAGCTGGTGGGGGAACACCAGGGGTGAGAGGGACCAGACAAAGTCGGCGCGGTCGTGGACGCTCTGGTCCACGCCGTAGGCCCCGCCGATGATCAGGGTGACGTTGCGGGAGGAATCCAGCGGCCTCTGCAACGTCTGGGCCAGCGTCGGCGAGGTGATGGCCTTGCCCCGCTCGTCCAGCAGGATCAGGTAGTCGGATCCGACCTTCGCCAGCAGCCGCTCGGACTCTTCCTTGCGGGCGGCGTCGCCTTCGCGGGCCGAATGCGGAATGGGGACCCAGGTCAGGTCGAAGGGTTTCTTCAGCCGCTTTTCATACCGGCGGATCCCGTCAACCACCCAGTCCTCGTGCTTGCGGCCCACCATCAGAACTTTTAATGCCATGCAACCATTCAAGCCCGGAACCGCCGAGGTCCGGTAACCGGGCGGGCGCCGGGCTTACACTGCGGGGACATGGAAGGGCACTTCGACGGCGCAGGCCAGGAGGTTACAACGTGTTGGAATCGCGTGCGGTGGTGTTGGGCGGCGGCGGAGTTGCCGGGATCGCCTGGGAGATCGGCCTGCTGGCGGAACTGCTGGACCAGGGCATCGACCTGAACGAGGCGGACCTCGTTGTCGGTACATCGGCCGGATCCGTGGTGGGAACGGCGCTTCGCTTCGGGCAGGTGCCGGCCGCGGCGCTCGCCCAGGAGACGGCTGAGGAAGGTGCCAGTGCTCCGGATTACCAGGAGCCGGACGCATTCGACGGCGAGCGGTTCATGAACCTCATGGGCGCGGCCGGTTTCGGCGGCGGCGGAGAGAAGGCCGCCCGCGCACGGCTGGGCCAGCTGGCACTGAAAGCGGACACGCAGCTGACCGAGGAAGCGTGGGTGAACAGCATCCGTTCACTGGTTCCCTTCCCGGCCTGGCCGGAGAAGGCACTGGGCGTCACGGTGGTGGACGCTGAAGACGGCAGCTTCAAGGTGTTCGACGGCGATTCCGGCGTGGACCTTGGCCTGGCGGTCACCGCCAGCTGCACTGTCCCGACGGTGTGGCCGCCCGTGCACATCAACGGGCGGGTCTACATGGACGGCGGTATGCGGTCGGGTACCAATGCGGACGTCGCCGCCGGCTTTGGAAAGGTACTCGTGGTTTCCTGCGGCCTCGAGGCGCCGCAGAGTCCCTTCGGACCCACCCTGCCGCAGGCGCTGAAAACGATCCGGAAGGACGGAAAGCCGTTGTTGATCGAAGCCGACGCGCTGGCTTTGCAGGCTTTCGGTACCAACATGCTGCTGGATTCCACCCGCCGTCCCTCCGTGGCGGCTGGCCGGCGGCAGGCGAAGGAGATGGCCGACGTCGTCCGGCGCTTCTGGGAGGGGTAGCCCTCCCGGAGGGCTAGCGGCTAGCGGCTAGCGGCTAGCGGTTGTCGCGGTCGACGTCGGCCTCAAGATCGGAGCCCGGTTCAATCACCACACCGTCTTCACGCTGCTCGACGCCGTCGGCCCGGGGAGCGGTGTCAGCGGCGGGGGAGGCTGCCGAGGCACCGGCGGGCGCTTCCGCTTCGGCGGCCTCGGCTTCTTCGCGCTCCTTGATGTACTTCACGAGGAACTCCAGTTCGTCGCTGTACTGCTGCAGGCGGTCGGTGCGGGACTCAGTCGCCAGGGCGAGCACGAGGTCGGTCTGGCGTGCACGCAGCTGGGCAATAGTGGGCTGTGGTTCGTTGGTGTCCATGCTTCATCCTACAAAGGCTCTCCGGGACACAATTTGCAGGCCGGATACCCAAGCCGAGGCGGTGCTAGTCCTCGCGGCTTGTTCGGTGACGCAGCGCAGGGGACGCCCGGCAAGGAGCCTCACGGTTCCTCGTGATCCCCCGCCCCGCCATGGTGGGCCGGAGCCTCCAGGCGGGCGCCGGACCTCATCCGCCTCGCCCATTCATGGGTCAATGCGCTGTACCACTCCAGCGCGTAGGCGGAAGGATGCTCGGAATCCAGTTGCCGGTAGACACGGTCTGTCAGGCCTTCCAAAGTCCCCTGGGGCAGCGCGGCCAGCGCCTGGACATCCAAGGGATCTGCCGGCAGGTCCAACAGGGACAAGGCAGAAGCGTGCCGGGAGCGGAAAAGAGTCATGGCTTCGCCGCTCCGGCGGACGCGAGGCAGTCCGTTGCTTCAAGGACAGCGGAGGAAGGGTCGGCATCGAGCCGAACGAGTAGGCGCAGTTTGTGGTCCACAGGATTCCAAAAAAATAGGAGTTCCGGGGCGCACTGCTGGGCCTCGAAATTTAGGGTAAACGGCGGATCCGGATGAAGGCAAGTCGGGCAGGGCAGGGCTCGTGGGGATCATGTCGTGGAGATGGGTCCAACAGGAAAACCGGCCGGTCGCCGGCACGGTTCAGGACAAGCTGAACCGCGAGTAATTGCGCACCTGCGGATAATCCGCAAAGCGATAAATGCCCGGACGCTTTGCGTCCGGGCATTTATCGTTCGCCTCAGCGATGGTTGCGGGCTACGTCTTTAATCGCGGAGCTTCATGCTTTTTCACGCGCTGATCCTGCGCCCACCGTGGGCACGTTGTGAATCACCCGAAGGCATGAGTACTGGCAGCCAGCCGTTCGGTCTCTGCCATATACCAGCGGGTGAAGATCTCCACAGTAGCCGAAGCGATTTCGTCGAGTTCTCCGAGCGGTCGGTTCACCGACTTAATGCCGAGTGCCCATCCATCTGTGTACCCCTTGGCCAGCCACAGGGTGTCGTGCAAGTATTTCTTGGCGAGGGGAATCTTGCGCTTGCCGAATTCGGAGTTACCTTTGCCGGGCATGCGGGTGCTCACCAGCAGCCGTTGCTCCTCACCGCAAAGGACCTCCCGGTTGAGAGCCCGTAGAGGCTCGACCCAGCCGGGCTCGGGGTGGGGAAGCTCTGGGTCAGGATACTCCTGTGCGGTAGCAGGCACTGAAACGCCGATGCTGTACTCGACAAGGATCGGCTTGCCGGGCTGGGGCATTCCGCGGCCAGCTACCTGTATCTGCCCGCGCAGTGTCCGCCCGTTGGGCAGGATTGGCGACTCGATTTCGACCGCCGGCATGCCGCCACCTCCTCGTCGCACGTCGACCCGCCAGCCCTCGGGCAAGCGCTGGTCCAGATGCTGCGCCCGGAAGCAGGATTCCACTGTGGACTTCGGGACCGGCATGGATGCGATGTCCTCGACCGTGAGTCGCGAATCGACGAAACAGGCGAGTGCCTCGGCCCATGTGAGGACGTGCACGCGGTCGAGGCTGACGAGCCAGGAGGGTGCTGCTTCTTCTCCGAGGAGGAGCACCACGAGGTGATCGGCGACGCGAAGCTGCCTGTCGACCTGGTCCCGAGTGAGCTCGTGGTCGAACTTTGCCTCGATTCCCACGATAAAAGACTCAGGAATCGCGAACTCGAGCTCCAGATCAAGTCTGGCAGAGGCTTCACACCGCACGCCTTGAAAACGGTTGAGCCCAACAATTCCACAGCGACGCGCGAGAAGATCTATGAACTTCTCAGGTGCTTGACGGATCTCTGCAGCGAGGGCACGAGTTGCCATTGGTTCGGACGTATAGATCGGCGGGTTCTTCATGCACAACACACTCGCACAATCGTTCTTAGCA
The DNA here is from genome assembly GCF_025244845.1 of Arthrobacter sp. zg-Y1171. Classification (NCBI taxonomy): domain Bacteria; kingdom Bacillati; phylum Actinomycetota; class Actinomycetes; order Micrococcales; family Micrococcaceae; genus Arthrobacter; species Arthrobacter sp. zg-Y1171. The sequence continues at coordinate 351,365 of NZ_CP104264.1, forward strand.
TGATTGCAACCGCGCCGATAAAATCCTATTCAATATCCCTCGAGGTGACCTTGAAATGTGCCAGACCTCCTGCTCAAAATGACGACGAACCTCTAGCCCTGCGTCGAGCGGCTATAAATCAGAGTGCAGTGCATGCAGCGATGACTTAGATGGAGACGGTGTCAAAGCCTGTTGTGCCCTAAGGCGTTCTTCTCAGTTTAAAGCCAGCGCAATTCGCGCTCTATCAAGTTCCGGTTAATTGCGGGATGACCCGCGACGGGCCTTCAACGGAATGAATACCGCGTAGAACGCACCCCAGCAGATCCAGAAGACGGTTGAGATGCTCCGTTCAGAGAGTCCAAGGAGCCTGCGGCGGCCCAGGGCAGCAATCCCGGATACTGCCGCTGTCACCACTACGAACCGGATCATCCGGCCGGGCACGCTCCAGGCAAGAAACGTCAGCAGCGGGGTCCGCTGCAGCCCGGCTGCCCGCGCGTAGAGCTTGTACGGGATTCCACGCGTGGGGCCCCGCAGCAAAGAAGCGGCCCCCGACTCGGCGATCTCCTGCTCCACCTCGCTGATCATGGCATCCGTGACCGCCGGCACTTTCACCAACGCCTTACGCGAGGTGTTTGCGGCTACCTTGCGGCCCCACCAGTACGTCACTGCCCCTCCGGCCATTGCGCCGCCGAGGGCTGAGACCGTGGTGCCGAGCGCGCGTTTCGGTCGGCGCAGCCCCACCCAGGATGTCCACACATCGGGGACCACAAAGAAGAACGTCGCTTCTGCGAAGCCCCAGGCGCCGGCGATTCCGTGGTCCCGCAGGGCGTTCCTGGAGGGTGATTTGCGCCTCATGCTTACACTCTAATGAATGGTGAAGTGGAACCACGGGATTGATCGCGGGTTGCTGCCATTTCCGCCGCTCGGCTCGCATTAGCGTATGAGCTACGACAAAGGGCCAAATGAACGGACACTTTACATGAGCCAAGGAACGGACAGGCGGGAAATTCCGCAGCGCAGCAGCCGATGGGCGGCTAAATCTGCGGATATTCTTGCGGCGGCGAAACTCACCCCCAATCAGATCTCCGTCGGTTCAGTGGTATTCGCTGCAGTGGGCGCCGCTGCGTTGATCTGGTCGGCACATACCGACGACGCCATAATTCGTGCTGTCCTTCTGGCCGCGGCTGCTGCCTGTATACCGCTGCGTTTGTTGTTGAACATGCTCGACGGAATGCTGGCCGTGGAAAAGGGTATGAGCTCACCGGTGGGTGATATCTACAATGAACTGCCTGATCGGATCTCCGATGTGCTGTTCCTAGGGGCAGCCGGCATCGCCACCGCCGGGCTGGTGACCGCCGACCGAGTTGATTTCGGGGTGACGCTGGGATTCCTTGCGGCGATACTCGCCGTACTCACCGCCTACATCCGGTGCCTCGGAGCAGCCCTCGGCACGGGAAACTTCTTTGACGGGCCCTTGGCTAAACCGCACCGCATGTGGCTGCTGATGATCGGCGTCCTGGTGGGCATCGCCGAACCATGGCTTCCCTGGTCGGAAGGATGGGCACTGTTCGGCACGCTGGCGCTCATCGCGTTAGGCTCCCTGCTCACCTGTATTCGCCGATTGCGCCGTGTCAGCGCTGCGCTGCGTGCCCGCAGCAAGGACTTGCCATCATGAACGTCGGCAGGGCCTCCCGGCGCAGCCTCGCGAAACTTATCAGTGCCTTCGCCGGTGCGCGCGTAGTGGCTGCAGCCGGAGAGCTGGATCTGCCCGAGCAGGCCATCTACTACGCGAACCACTCAAGCCACCTGGACTTCCTCACCATTTGGGCCGCGCTGCCGGCAGAGCTGCAGCAACGCGCCCGCCCGGTGGCAGCCAAGGACTACTGGGGCTCCGGGGTGCGTAAGGCTTTTGCCGAACAGATCTTCAACGCCTATTTGGTCGAACGCCACGGCTCCAGCAGCCGCCGGCAACGCACGTCGGACTCGGGGGTCAGCCCCAAGGGCCAGGTGGAGGGCATGGGTGAGGTGCTGGCCGCCGGTGGTTCGCTGATTATCTTCCCTGAAGGCACCCGCGGAGACGGCGATACGATCGCCCAGTTCCACGGCGGACTGTACAAACTGGCTCGTCTCCACCCCGAGGTGCCTGTGGTCCCCGTGACGCTCGCCAACCTCGGACGGATCCTCCCCAAAGGTGCGGTGATCCCGGTGCCGCACCTCTCGACTGTCATCTTCTGCGAGCCCCTCCACCTGGATCCCGATGAGGACAGGCAGACGTTCCTGACCCGCGCCCGGCAGGTTCTCGTGGAAGGCCTGGCTAAGCACCAAGGGCCGCAATCCACAGATACCCCTAAACAGGACGACGGCGGCTCGGAGCCTCGTAGCCAGGCCCGGAAGGACAACCCGTGAACGACTGGGAACTGGGTTTGCTGGACTCGACGTCGTTGAAACTCCTCGGCGGCGTCGTCCTTGTTCTGGTTTTAGCCACCGTGATCGCGTGGCTCCTGGGCCGCCGGTTGGGCACCACGAGCACCATCGTGAACCTGAAGCAGCGCATCAACGCCTGGTGGTTGATGGTCGCACTGATAGGCGGTGTCCTGGCAGCCGGCGAGACGGTGACGATTGTGCTGTTCCTGCTGCTGTCACTTCTGGCACTGCGCGAGTTCATCACCATCTCCCCAACCGGCCGCGGAGATCACAAAGTGCTCGTGTGGCTGGTGTTCATCATCCCCGCGGCGCACTACTGGTTCCTGTGGGAGCACTGGTACGGCATGTTCAGTGTGTTCATCCCGGTGTACGCCTTCCTCTTCCTGCCGGCGCGCAATGCACTCGCCGGGCAGACCACCGGGTTCCTGCAGCGAACCGCAGCCATTCAGTGGGCGCTGATGGTATGCGTCTACGCCATCAGTTACGCCCCGGCGCTCCTGCAGCTTCCGTTGGCCATGGAGGCAGGCCGGGATGCGGCCGAAGGCTCGGCGCCTGGGACTGGTGGGGCTACCGGCGCGCATCTGCTCCTGTTCCTGCTGATCGTGGTGCAGGGCTCCGATGTGCTGCAGTATGTGTGGGGCAAGACGCTCGGGAAGCACCCGATCGCGCCGAGCGTGAGTCCCAACAAGACTTGGGAAGGGTTCATCGGGGGAGTGCTTTCGGCTACCGCGCTGGGGGCGGCCCTATGGTGGGTCACACCGTTCACCCCGTTGATGGCCGCGCTCCTGGCATTCATCTCCTGTGTGATGGGTTTCGCCGGAGGGCTGGTGATGTCTGCCATCAAGCGCGACCGCGGCATCAAGGACTTCGGCTCCACCATCCCCGGGCACGGCGGCATCATGGACCGCCTGGACTCGCTCTGCTTTGCGGCGCCGGTCTTCTTTCACGCCGTGCGATTCCTGTACACCTGAAACACGCACCACGAAGGCTCGTAGAATGCAGAAAACCCCCGGTTTCCCGGGGGTTTTCGTTGGCGGTGACGGTGGGATTTGAACCCACGTTGGCTTTTACACCAAACAACATTTCGAGTGTTGCACCTTCGGCCGCTCGGACACGTCACCAACGCGTCAACCTTACCGGGTGGAAGGCCCAACACCCAAAAGCAGTCCCGCCAGGGCCTGGGCGCCCAGTTGGAACTAGAGGTCGACGACGTCGTTCTTGCCGATATCGGGAGTGCCGCCGGTTGCTGCTGCCTTGCCGATCTTGAACAGGCTGGCGATCTTCGGTTCGTCCGATGCCCAGTATTCGGCGGTATGCGAGTCCACCTTGAGCAGCGCCACCGACGGGTCTTCGCGGCCCTGCTCGAACCAGCCCTCCACCGAGGTTTTCCACAGGGAGGAAATCTTGCCCTGATCCTTTGTCAGAGTGGCCGTGCCGCTGATGGACAGGAAGCCCTCGGAATCACTGATGGCCACGTTCACGTGCGGGTTCGCACGGACCTCGTCGGCCTTGGGGGAGGGGTCCGGAGTAAAGAACCACAGGTTGCCGTCCGAGTCCGCCTCCTGCAGCTGCAGCGGCCGGCTGACCAGGTTTCCCTGCAGGTCCACCGTGGTCAGCGTGGCGATTCGAGCCTTTTCAAGAATCTTGACGACGGTGTCCCGTCCGTCCTGCTCTGATCCCATAACGGAAACTCCTTTAGTTGTCGCGTTCCGGAATCAGTAAGCCTACGTACAAACCGAAGCGGGCGGAACGCTAGGAGTTGCGCTTTGAGCCGAAGAAGTCCCGCAGCAAGCGTGCCGATTCCTCTTCGCGCACACCGGGAAAGACCTCCACCCAGTGATTCAGGCGACGCTCACGCAGGATGTCGAACACAGAACCGGAGGCCCCGGCCTTCTCATCCCAGGCGCCGAACACCACCTTCGGCACCCGCGCCAGGACAATCGCCCCGGCACACATGGCGCACGGTTCGAGCGTCACCACCAGGGTGCAGCCTTCCAGCCGCCATTCGCCGACGGCGGCAGCCGCCTTCCGGATGGCCAGCACCTCGGCGTGGCCTGTCGGGTCCCCGGTTGCCTCACGCTCGTTGCGCCCGGTACCCAGCACCTCGCCGTCGGGGGCCAGTACGACGGCGCCGATCGGCACGTCGCCTGTCTCCAGCGCCTTGCGGGCTTCGGCCAGGGCGAGGTCCATCCAGGTTTCGTGTGTTCGGGAAAGGGACTCCATGCCTGCCATCGTCTCCCATTCACGCGCGCACGGGCGAACGCGGAGAGAGGCAGGGCGCAATGGTAGTTTTGAAGCATGCGCGTACTTGTAGTGGATCATCCCCTCGTTGCCCACAAACTCACCGTTCTCCGCGACAAGGACACCCCGTCACCGATCTTCCGTCAGCTGACGGAAGAACTGGTCACCCTGCTGGCCTATGAAGCCACCCGAACCGTCCGCGTGGAGCCGGTTCCGATCGAGACTCCCGTCACCTCCGCCGTCGGCACGGGCCTGGTCAAGCCGACCCCGCTGGTGGTTCCCATCCTGCGTGCCGGCCTCGGCATGCTCGAAGGCATGACCCGCCTGGTCCCCACGGCCGAGGTCGGATTCCTGGGTATGGCCCGGAATGAAGAAACACTGGAAGCCATCACCTACGCCGAGCGTCTTCCGGATGACCTCACCGGCCGCCAGGTCTTCGTCCTGGACCCGATGCTGGCCACCGGCGGAACCCTGCGCGAAGCCATCAAGTTCATGTTCCAGCGCGGTGCCGCGGAAGTCATCTGCATCTGCCTGCTGGCCGCCCCAGAAGGCCTCTCGGTGCTCCAGGAGGAACTCCAGGACGCGAACGTCACCGTGGTCCTCGCCTCGATCGACGAGCGCCTCGATGAGAACGCCTACATTGTTCCCGGCCTCGGCGACGCCGGCGACCGGCTTTACGGCGTCGTCTAACCACCTCGTCCGAAGGGCCGCCGGCGACGGCGGCTCTTCCGCCAGTGAAAAAGCTCCGGAACCCTGTCCACTATGTGGACAATTGCTTCGATGCTTGACGGCACCTGCTTCGTAAGCTTGCTTGCGGAGTAGGTGCCTTTTTTCTTAATGCCGTTCGATATGGCCGAACAGTGCCGCGAAGTGGTGCGAAATAGATTTAGGTCTTATACATATTTATGCATAGCTATTCATTGTGTCTTTTTGTGAACTACGTCACAAAACGACCCATAACGTCCACTATGTGAGACAACGGACCCTTTGTTACTTGCATGTATCCCTTTGTGACATGCAATAATCCGGAGTGTGAACACCAACACGGCAGCAGCAGTCACAGGCTTCCCGAGTGGCCTCCGGGCCGCGAAGGAAACTGGTTGTTGTCGAATGCATACCTCTGGAACCACCCCTATCCCGAGGTAAGACTCAGGCCCAACTATGGGCATAATAGGCGCCGTCTCGACCGGGCACACCCCCAGCAATCGAGCCGTGATGACGTCAAGTCACGATGAGGTCCCACATGTCAGTAGCATCCGGTTACGTCCACATCTCCCTGCGCAACGCGCAGAACCGCGCCGGATCAGGTTCCCAGCGCCAGACCGCCGTCGGCGGTTTCCCCGGCTCATACGGCGCGCAGCCGTTTGGGAACCAGTCCTATGGCATCCCGGCCTCCAGCGGTACCGGAGCCCGTCCGCTCCGTGCAGTTCAGAGCCAGGATGCCAGCCCCATGACCGCCCCCATGCCGGTGGTCACTCCGAACGGTATTCCCGGGCCGCAGCCGGTCAGCAATGACACGGCTGCCCGTGGATTCGTTATTTATGTAGGCCTCGATGAAGAAACCGCTGCGGCCAACGGCACGTCACTGAGCAAGCTGGCGCAGGAAATCAGGGCCTACGTGCAGACCCTGGTGCCCGGCGCCCAAAGCCATGCGGCCGTGGCGCTTGCCCCTGCCGGAGCCGTCGGCTCGGACATCGACGTCGTCCGGCAGGCGCTCGGGGACCCCACGGTCCGGCGGCAGCCGGCCCCGCAGCAGGTCCCGGCACCCCCGGTTCCGGCAGCTATCCGGCCCTCCGGAGTCCTGATTGACCTGTCCCGCCGCGAGGTGCACCTCGACGGGGACACGCTGAACCTGACCTTCAAGGAATTCGAGCTCCTGAACTACCTGGTGGAGAACGCCAGCAGGACCGTCGGGCGTGAAGAGCTTTTGGCCGGCCTGTGGCGCAACGCCGAAGAGGTGCCGAACGAACGCACCATCGACGTCCACATCCGGCGGCTGCGGTCCAAGCTGGGCCGGCTGGCCAACACCGTCCGCACGGTCCGCGGGCAGGGGTACCGCTTCTACGAGCACCCCGAGGTTGTTGTCTGGGCCGCGCCGGAATACAGCATCTAGCTGCCAGCCGCGGTCCTTAGGGCCGCAGCCGCGGACGGAGCGGGGGCTCCGTCCGCGGCTAAGCTTGGCTAATGACCGGCCACCACCTCAAGAAACTCCAGCTCCTGCGCCATGCCAAGGCGGACTGGCCCCGCGACGTCGCAGACCACGAGCGCCCGCTCTCCGGGCGCGGACACCGGGACGCGCCGCTGGCCGGGCAGTGGATGCGCGAGCACGGCAGCATTCCCGACTTCATCCTCTGCTCGTCGGCCCTGCGCGCGCGGCAGACCTGCACCTGGGTCTGCAAGGAACTCGGGGATAAGGCACCGACCGCGAAGCTTGAAGACGGTCTCTACGCGGCGACGCCGGAGCGGATCCTCAGCCTCATCAACCACGTTCCGGAAACGGTCACCAGCCTGCTGGTAATCGCACACCTCCCCGGCGTCCAGGACCTGGCCATGCGGCTTGCCTCGGCGGACTCGGACGAAGAAGCCGTCATGGAAATGGCCACCCGCTATCCGACGTCGGGCCTCACCGTCATGGAACACGCGCTGCCGTGGGCCGAGCTGGACGGACGCGACGCGCGCATCACGGACTTCGTGGTGCGCCGGGCCTAAATGCTGATTTCCGGCTGCAGCGTCTTCAGGGTCCACAGCCGGTGCCGTCGGGCAGCCAGCAGGGAGAGCAGCAGTCCGACGGCGGTGTAGGCGAGCAGCCCGACGGCGACGCCGGTGACCTGGGTTAGGTCCCCTCCGTACAGCAGCTGCCGCAGCCCGGTCACGGTGTAGCCCATCGGCAGCACGTCGTGGGCCAGATGCAGGGGCGCCGGGATGGTCTGCCACGGGAAAGTACCGCCCGAGGAGACCAGCTGCAGCACCAGCAGCACCAGCACCACGAACTTGCCGACCGAACCCAGCAGCGCCACGATGCCCTGGATCAACGCCGAGAACGCCATGGAAGCCATCAACAGCAGCCCCCAGGCCTGTACCGGATGGACGGGGTCCAGTCCCAGCCCGAACCGCACCACTGCGTACAGCAGCGTTGCCTGGACCAGCGAGACACCGAGGAACGGCAGCCAGCCGCCCAGGGCAATCTTCCAGCCCGGGGCATTGGAGGCCAGCGCCCGGCGGCTGATGGGACGCAGAGCCTGCGCGAGCATGAAGATACCTACCCACATGGCCAACGTCAGGAAATAGGGAGCCAGTCCCGCACCGTAGCTGCCTGCCTCGGCCTGGTCCACCGTGCTGACGGTCAGCGGATCGGCGATTACCGCGGAGCCGTTGGCCCGTTCCTCATCGTTCGGGTTGGGGATTTCACCCGCGCCGTCCTTCAGTTGCCGAGCCAGATCGTCCGATCCGTCGCGTAGCTGCCCCAATCCGTCCTGGAGGCTGCCTGCACCGGCGGCGGCGGCGTCGACTCCCGCCGCCAGCTCCCGGGTGCCGTCCAGGGCCTGTTGCTCTCCGCCCGCGAGCCCGCCGGCCCCCGAGGACAGCTCGGCGGCGCCGGTGGACAGGTCCGCTGCGCCGGCGGAAAGCCGGGAAGCGCCGTCGTTCGCAGTGCTGATGCCCGAGGCGAGCTGCGGAGCGCTGCCTGCAAGTTGGTCCGCACCGGCCGAGACTGCTGCAGCCCCGTCGGAGAGCGCCTTCAGTTGCTCCAGCCCGCCGGTTCCGGCGGTGGTTCCGGCAAGCTCCTGCTGCAGGGCCGCGGCCTGCTCCGGCGTGAGGACGCCCCGCTGCACCAGCCGCGTCACGGCATCGGTGACACCCTGCCGGGCGGTGTCGGCCGAAGCCGTTACGGCGGCCTCCACGCCGGCCGTCCCGGCCGCCACCTGCCGGGCGCCGTCTGCCAGCTGCTGTGTCTGCTGCGGCAGCTGTGCCGTGGCGGAGGAGAGCTGGCCCAGGCCCGAGGAAAGCTCGGCCGCACCTGAGGACAACTGATTCGCTCCCGCGGACAGCTCACCGGCGCCCGTCGACAGCTGGTTGGCTCCGGCTACCAGCTGCTCCTGCCCGGAGACCAATGCCTGCGCTCCGGAGGACAGAGTGCCCAGCCCGGTGACGAGCTCGGCGGCCCCGGAATCCGCGGTCGCTGCACCACCGGCGAGCTGCCCGGCACCGTCGGCGGCCCGTTCCAGCTGGCCGTGCACTGTGCTGAATCCGGTCAGCAACTGGCTGGCGGTTTCCTCGCCGACTTCCGCCGCCACGGTGTCATGGACGGAAGAGGTCAGCTTGTCCACGATGCTGCTGAGCAGGTAGTTGTTCGCTTCATTGGTGGTGACGTGCAGGGTCGCCTTCCGGGCGGTCGCCGGATCCGACGCCGAGGCCAGGTTCGCGGAAAAGTCCCCGGGAATGGTCAGGGCAAATTCATAGGTGCCGTCCTTCACTCCGCGTTCCGCGGCAGCGGGACTGTCAACCATCTCCCAGTCGAAGGTCCCGTCCTCCAGCAGGTTTTCGCGGACCGTGGCGCCGACGTCGAGCCGGCCGTCAGCGGTGTCGGCCCCGTCGTCGTCGACCACCAGGGCGGCCTTGACGCCGTCGAGGTTTCCGTAGGGATCCCAGTTCGCATACAGGTAGACGGCGCCGTAGAGCAGGGGGACCAATGAGAGGGCGAGGATGGCCAGCTTCGGCAGGGTGCCGCTGGTCATGCGGCGAAGCTCGCTGAGTGCCAGGCGGAAGGCGGTCATGCCGAGACCTCCTCGGCGGCGGCGGTGCCCGAGGCTGCGTTGGTGTCCGCGGCGGCCCCCGCAGCAGCAGTGGGTCCGGTCCAGTCCGGCGGGATCTGCGCCACCACCGCAACGGCGGTCACCAGCCGTATGGGCGAGGACACGCTGCCGGTCAGCACGGGCAGCCAAGCCTCCGGATCGGCGTCGTGGCGGTCGGGAGAGTCAAAGACCAGCAGCTCCACGTCGACATCCGCCAGTGCCAGCCGGGTCAGCAGATCCAGCCGGATGTGCGGCTCCAGCTCCTCGACCCACCGGGGACCCAGATCCGAGAGGCCTTCGTCGGACAGCCAGTCGGCGGCTTTTCCCCGCGGCCGGTTCCGGCGGGGGATCAGCGCCAGGTCTTCGGCAACCAGGTCCCGCACGCGGAAATGGCGTTCGGGTTCGTTGACCTCCGGCGAATCGATCAGTGCCGCGGAACGGCGCAGATGCTCAAGCCGTGCACTGTGCCCCCATGCGAGGTTGCCGGAGGTGGGGCGCATCCTGCCCGCAAGCACCAGGGCCAGGGCAGTACGGGTGGACTGGTCATCGCCGGAGACCAGCAGCAGCCCTCCGGTATCCGCCTCAAGGGTTGTCGGAGGAAGGAGGGCACTGTGGCGCCCCTTCATAAAGAGGGTTTCCGCACTGAGCATGGTCTTCGCCTTGGGTCCTTAGGGTCGCGGTGCGCCTGGCACGCTTCAGAGGCGCATCTGCCAACCTACGGGAAACTGACTAGTCAGTCCAAATAGGGGTGCGGAGAGGTCTGCCACACCGGGACCGGCATGATGTCAGAGACCGTACTTTTCCAACAGCCGGAGCCACACCTCGCTGATGGTGGGGTACGCGGGCACGGCATGCCAGAGGCGGTCCAGCGGCACCTCGCCGGCGACGGCAATCGTTGCCGCCTGCAGCAGTTCCGAGACGCCCGGTCCCACGAAGGTCACCCCGACCAGCACTCGCCGGTCCTCGTCCACCACCATCTGCGCCCAGCCGCGGTAGTTGTCCGCATACAGCGAGGAGCCGGCGACGGCGATTTCCAGCGATGTTTCCGAGACGTTGACGCCGTCCGCCCTGGCCTGCTCGAGAGTCCGCCCGACCATCGCCGCTTCCGGGTCGGTAAACACCACCTGCGGCACGGCGTAATGGTCCGCGGTTGCCGTGTACCGGGTCCAGGCAGCCGGTTCGGCGCTGCCGGGTTCCTGCCTGGCCCGCGCGGCGATCACGTCGCCGGTTGCCCGCGCCTCGTATTTGCCCTGATGGGTGAGCAGCACCTTCCCCGCGGCGTCCCCCACGGCGTACAGCCATCCGCCGTCGACGCCCAGCACCCGGCCGGAATCGTCGGTGTCCAGCGCTTTCGGGGCCAGGCCGATGTCCTCAAGGCCCAGCCCGTCCAGGGCAGGACGGCGCCCGGTGGAAACCAGCAGCCGATCCCCGCCCACGGTGTCGCCGCCCTCGAGCGATACTTCCACGCCGCCGTCGTCGGACTTCCGCACGGACGCGGGGGAGGCGGAAGTGCGCACGTTGACGCCGTCGGCCTCGAGTCCTTCCCGCACCAGCGTACGTACCGGGTCGGGGAAGGAGCCCAGGATGTCGTGCCGGGCCAGCAGTGTTACCTTCGAGCCCAGGCGCGCGTAGGCCTGCGCCAGTTCGACGCCGGACACCCCGCCGCCGATGACGACGAGGCGGCCGGGAATCCCGGTGGCGGAGGTGGCGTCCCGGGTGCCCCAGTACTCAGTGGTATCCAGGCCCTCGATCGGTGGAACGGACGGGGTGGAGCCGGTGGCGAGGACGACGGCGTGCCGCGCGGAGATCCGCAGGGTCCGGCCGTCGTTGGCGGCCACTTCCACCTCGCGTTCTCCCGTGAGCCGTGCCCGGCCGCGGACCAGTTCAATGCCGGCGCCTGCGACCCACTCGGCCTGGCCTGCATCATCCCAGTTGGAGGTGAACGAGTTCCGGCGCTCCAGGACGGCATCGGCGTCCAGCGTGCCGGTGACCGCCTCACGGGAACCTGCCAGCGACTGTGCTTCCTTCAGCGCCGTGCCGGGCCGCAGGAGCGCCTTGGAAGGCATGCAGGCCCAGTAGGAGCATTCGCCGCCCACCAGGGCCGCTTCCACCAGGACGGCGGCCAGCCCGCCGCGGACAATGCGGTCTGCCGCATTCTCTCCCACGGCGCCTGCACCAATCACCACTACGTCGGTCTGCAGAGTCTCAGTCATGGACATGAGCCTTGCACCGCGGCGGGAGCGGGGCAACCGGGTAGCTTGTCCTACCCGTCGAAATACGTTTCTGCGGGTCGTCCGTTCACCGAGGCCACCACGGATTCGGCGACCTCGCGCAGTTTCATGTTCCGGTGGCTGGAGGCTGCACGCAGGACATCGAAGGCCTGCTGCTGGGAGCAGCGGCTCTGTCCCATGATGATGCCGATGGCAATATCGATGCTGGTGCGGGAACGCATGGCGGCCACAAGGTCCTCTGCCCTTGCGGTTGTGTCGGTAATGCGGATGGCCAGCCGTACGGCTGCCGCAGCGTGCCGGGCAAAACTCTCAGCCGCCTGCACCGTGGCGTCGGGAAAGGCGTTTTCGCGGTCTGCGTACAGGTTCAGGGCGCTGAGGTAGTCGCCGGACAGGGCAATGGGCACGGCGAGGATGGAGCGCAGGCCGCGACGGGAAACCTCGCTGGTGTAGTCGGGCCAGCGCTGCTCGGCGGCCAGGTCCTTCACAAGGACCGTTGTGCCGCTGCGTGCTGCGGTGAGGCAGGGGCCATCGCCGTAGGAATACTGGATCTCATCCAGGTGCCTGGCCTCCTCGCTGCTGCTGGCAACGACACGGGGCCGGGATTTGTGCAGGAGCGTCACGGCGCAGGAGACGGGGCCGTCCGGCCCGGAGAATTCGCGGGAGGCCAGGACTGCTGACCTGTTGAGGAAATCCTGTACATCCGGGCTCTCCAGCACCAGATCTATGAGTACCGAGGGCAGCTGCGTGGAATTCGGACTGGGCATACCGGCGTCCTTAGGGGTCCGACGGCTGCGGGAAAGGCCTTCCGGCGCAGGCTGCCGGCCCGGTTGCTTACCGACCACCCTACGCAGGGCAGGAGCGGGTATCCAGAGACAACAAAAAACCCGGCCCGATCAGTTGTCCTGATCGGACCGGGTCCGAGTGGTGCGCGCGAAGGGATTCGAACCCCCAACCTTCTGATCCGTAGTCAGATGCTCTATCCGTTGAGCTACGCACGCATAAGAACTATTGTATCAAAACCGATTCTCATCGGTTTCTTTCAAGTTCTTCCGTGGCTGTTTGGCCGTAGATAACTATAGCGGGCTTTTGAGGGCAACACCAATCGAGAAGCATGTCGTCTATGTCACTAGACCGGTCTACGTGACCTTGGTCACATTAGAGTAGGGGAGAGGCCCTGATTCTCTTGGATTTGTGGGACCGATCACGAATGCGGCAATAAAGGTGCGATCTTTACCGGCAAAGCGTCCCGAAAGGCACAACTAGCATCAAAACACACCACTGACCCAACGAAGGGAAGAGTCATGGGCCATGACGCGCGTCAGCTAGTTCTCGATGAGAACGGCGAGAATGCTGCAAGCCAGCCGCTGGACAGCACCACGGGAGAGGCTGCTGCACCCACCACCCACCAGGCCCTCCTTGCGTGGGTAAAAGAAGTAGCCGAGCTGACGCAGCCTGACCGCGTGTACTGGGTCGACGGTTCCGAAGAGGAAAACCGGGCCCTCACGAATGAACTCGTGGATGCGGGCACCCTGGTGCGGCTGAACCCCGAGACCTTCCCGAATTCCTTTGCTGCCTTCTCGGACCCCAAGGACGTGGCCCGGGTCGAAGAGCAGACCTTCATCTGCTCCGAAAAGCGCGAAGACGCCGGCTTCACCAATAACTGGATGGACCCGGGCGAGATGCGGGCCAAGCTCAACGGCCTCTTCGCCGGTTCCATGCGCGGGCGCACCATGTACGTGGTGCCCTTCGTTATGGGCCACCTTGCCGCGGAAGACCCGAAATTCGGCGTCGAAATCACCGACAGTGCTTACGTGGTCGCCTCCATGCGCATCATGGCCAACATCGGCACCGACGTGCTGCGCAAGATGGAAGAGCTGGACGCCTTCTTCGTGCCGGCACTCCACTCGGTAGGCTTCCCGCTGGCCGAGGGCGAAGAGGACGTCACCTGGCCCTGCAGCGACGAGAAGTGGATCGTGCATTTCCCCGAGGACCGCTCCATCTGGTCCTACGGTTCGGGCTACGGCGGCAACGCGCTGCTGGGCAAGAAATGCTACGCCCTGCGCATTGCCTCCATCATGGCCCGGGACGAAGGCTGGCTGGCCGAGCACATGCTCATCCTCAAGCTCACCAGCCCGGAGAAGAAGGACTACTACGTCTCCGCCGCCTTCCCCTCGGCCTGCGGCAAAACCAACCTGGCGCTCCTGGACCCGACCATCGAGGGCTGGAAGGTCGAAACCCTGGGTGATGACATCACCTGGATGCGGTTCGGCAAAGAAGGCGAACTGCGTGCGGTGAACCCGGAGGCGGGCCTCTTCGGTGTCGCTCCCGGCACCGGCTGGAGTACCAACCCCAATGCCATGCGTGCCATCGCCAAGGGCAACTCCATCTTCACCAACGTGGCACTCACCGACGACGGCGGTGTCTGGTGGGAAGGCATGACGGATGAGGCGCCGGCGCACCTCACCGACTGGCTCGGGCAGGAATGGACGCCCGACGCCGGCCGCCCGGCAGCGCATCCGAACTCGCGCTTCTGCACGCCGATCGACCAGATCGACATGCTGGCAGACGAATACCACTCACCGAACGGGGTTCCGGTCTCGGCCATCCTGTTCGGCGGGCGCCGCAAGACCACCGTTCCCCTGGTGACGGAGGCCCGCGACTGGGCCAGCGGGATCTTCATGGGCTCCACGCTGTCCTCCGAAACCACCGCTGCCGCCGCCGGACAGGTGGGCGTGGTCCGGCGCGATCCGATGGCCATGCTTCCGTTCATGGGGTACGACGCCGGCGACTACCTGCGGCACTGGATCGAACTCAGCGGCAAGGCCAACCAGGAGAAGCTGCCGAAGATCTTCCTGGTCAACTGGTTCCGCCGCACGGCCGACGGCGGGTTCGCCTGGCCGGGCTTCGGAGACAACGCCAGGGTGCTCAAGTGGGTCATTGAACGCCTCGAGGGCAAGGCGGATGCGGTGGAAACCCCCATCGGGTTTGTGCCCACGGGGGATTCCATTGACCTCACCGGCCTGGACATGACCCCCGAGGACGTGGAGCAGGCCGTCCGCGTGGATCCGCAGGAGTGGGCCACCGAGCTGGACGGCATCGACGAGTGGTACCACCGCTTCGGTCCCACCCTGCCGCAGGAACTGAAGGACCGGCTGGCCGAGCTGAAGGACCGCTTCGCCACCGCCTGACCCGCAGGCAAAAGGGAAGCCCCGCCGAAACGCCGGCGGGGCTTCCCTTTTGCAGTGCTAGGGCTGGTTACTCAGCGTCGGCCCAGACGATGGGCTCGCCGCCCTCCCAGATGGGTTCGTTGAACGTCCACTCGCCGTCCTGCTCCGAGTAGGTCTGGATGGCGGAGATGCAGACGCCTTCGGAGTGTTCGGTGACGATGTGGATGGCGTCGGTGTTTTCCTCCGGCAGGTGGATGTCGGAGAACACGGCGACCGCGCGG
The DNA here is from genome assembly GCF_025244845.1 of Arthrobacter sp. zg-Y1171. Lineage (NCBI taxonomy): Bacteria > Bacillati > Actinomycetota > Actinomycetes > Micrococcales > Micrococcaceae > Arthrobacter > Arthrobacter sp. zg-Y1171. Next base: position 366,478 of record NZ_CP104264.1, read on the forward strand.
TTTTCGCCCTTCTGCTCGGTCAGCACCGTGTACAGGTCCTCGATCATCGAGTCCGCATCCAGGTCCTCGTCGCTGTCCTCGGGGGCGACGGCGATCATCCGCAGTTCGCCGTCGTTCTGCACCACGAGCGCGGCCGGCAGGAACGCACCCTGCGCCTCAAGCTGCTCCTGCGTCACGCCGAGGGCGGTGCCCAGCAGGGAGTTCAGGTCCTCCTGGACCTCGGCGGAGGGCTCTGATCCGTTCAGTTCTACATCAGCCATTGTTATTTCCTTACTAGTTTCAATACGTGGTCGCGGACCCGCTCCATGGTGGGCAGATCCTCTGCTTCAGCGTTCAGACGCAGGAAGGGTTCGGTGTTGGACGCGCGGAGGTTGAACCACCACGAGCCGTCGTCGGCGGTGAACGTCACACCGTCGAGAGTGTCCACCGTGACGCCGTCGCGCTCGAATTCGGCGCGGACGCGGGCAACGGCGGCCGGGACATCCTCGACCCGGGAGTTCACTTCGCCGGAGGAGATGTACGGCTCGTACTCGCGGGCCAGATCCGAGAGGCTGCGGGGCTGCTCGCCCAGGGCCGCGAGCACGTGCATGGCCGCAAGCATGCCGGTGTCGGCGTTGTAGAAGTCGCGGAAGTAGTAGTGGGCGGAGTGCTCGCCGCCGAAGACGGCCCCTTCGCTGGCCATCACTGCCTTGATGAAGGAGTGGCCCACCCGGGTGCGGACGGCACGGCCGCCGTCGTGCGCCACCAGTTCGGGCACGGCGCGGGAGGTGATCAGGTTGTGGATGATCACGGGTGTCTCTTCGCCGGCGGCCTTGGCCCGGGCGATCTCGCGGCGTGCGACCAGGGCGGTGACGGCGGAGGGGCTGACCGGCTCGCCCTTTTCGTCGATCACGAAGCAGCGGTCGGCGTCGCCGTCGAAGGCGAGGCCGATGTCGGCGCCGTGTTCGACGACGGCGGCCTGCAGGTCACGCAGGTTCTCCGGCTCCAGCGGGTTGGCCGGGTGGTTCGGGAAGGACCCGTCCAGTTCAAAGTAGAGGGGAACAATGTCCAGGGGCAGCCCGGGCAGGATGCTGTCGCCAAGCACTGCGGGGGTGGTCATGCCGGCCATGCCGTTGCCCGCATCCACCACTACCTTGAGCGGCCGGATCCCGGACAGGTCCACCAGGTTGCGCAGGTACTTGGCGTAGTCGGACAGGACGTCCCGGACGGAGATGGAACCCGTGGCCGCCGCCGCCGGAATGACGCCCTCGTTCAGGTACTGCTCGGCGAGGGCCTGGATCTCCTTGAGCCCGGTCTCCGAGGAGATGGGCACGGCGCCGGCCTTGGCCATCTTGATCCCGTTGTACTGCGCCGGGTTGTGGCTTGCGGTGAAGGTCACACCGGCCGCATTCATCACTCCGCAGGCGTAGTAGAGCTCGTCGGTGGAAATCAGGTCCAGCAGGAGCACATCGGCGCCGCGGGCGGTGGCGCCGCGCGCGAAGTCGCGGATGAACTCGGGAGAGGACGGACGCATGTCACCGCCAACCAGTACCGTCTGCCCGGACAGGCCCTGGACGTCTACAAACGCGGCCCCTACGGCCTCGACGATCTGCGGGGTGATGGTCTCGCCCACGACGCCGCGGACGTCGTAGGCCTTGAAGGACGCGGAGAGGTCGAATGCATTGTTCACGTTGGCCAGTCTATAGGGGGCGCCCGCCGCGGCGGTCTTGTCCACAGTTCAAATCCGGTGCAGGGAACAGTTCCAAGGGGCTGGGATAGTGGATGGTATGGAAAGCACTGATACGCAAGGCACCGCTTCTGACACTGTTTCCGAAAGCACGCGTTCGCTGCACAGCGAGGCTGTGGAGCTGCTGCGGGCGCTGGTGGGCAATGACTCCGCGGAGTTCCACCAGGACCAGTTCGAAGCCATTGAGGCCCTGGTGGCCGGCGGACGCCGCGCCCTGGTGGTCCAGCGCACCGGCTGGGGCAAGTCCGCGGTGTACTTCGTCGCCAGCCTGCTGCTGCGGGCACGGGGGGCAGGTCCCACGCTGATTGTTTCCCCGCTGCTGGCGCTGATGCGGGACCAGGTGGCCGCCGCCGCGCGGGCCGGTGTCCGCGCGGTAGCCATCAACTCCGCCAACCAGCTGGAGTGGCAGGACATTTCCGCGAAACTCGAGGCCGACGAGGTGGATGTGCTGCTGGTATCCCCGGAACGGCTGAACAATCCGGGGTTCCGCGAACAGCACCTGCCCGAGCTGATCCGGCGCTCCGGGCTGCTGGTGATCGATGAAGCGCACTGCATCTCCGACTGGGGCCATGATTTCCGTCCGGACTACCGCCGCATCCGCCACCTGATTGAGCGGCTGCCCTCCACGGTTCCGGTGCTGGCCACCACTGCCACGGCCAACAGCCGCGTGGTGAAGGACATTGAGGAACAGCTCGCCGCCGGCGGCGAAGACGTCTTCACCATCCGCGGCCCGCTGGCCCGCAAATCCCTGCGGCTCGGTGTCCTGCGGCTGCCCAACCCCAAGGCGCGCCTGGCCTGGCTGCTGACGCACCTGGACGAGCTGCCCGGCAGCGGCATCATCTACGCGCTGACCGTCTCCGGCGCCGAAGACACCGCCCGGCTGCTGCAGAAGGCCGGACATCCGGTCCTTGCCTACACCGGCCGCACCGACCCGGCGGACCGGGAAGAGGCCGAAGCCGCCCTGAAGGAGAACCGGGTCAAGGCGCTGGTGGCCACCAGTGCGCTGGGCATGGGCTTCGACAAACCCGATCTGGGCTTCGTGATCCACCTGGGCGCGCCGTCGTCGCCGGTGGCGTACTACCAGCAGGTGGGTCGTGCCGGCCGTGGCACCCCGAACGCCGATGTGCTGCTGCTGCCGGGTGCGGAGGACCGTGATATCTGGCAGTACTTCGCCACATCCTCCATGCCGTCCGAGGGTCCGGCCACCGCGGTGCTCTCCGAGCTGGCCTCCGGGGAGGTGCTGTCCGTCGGTGTGCTGGAGACCCGGGTCAACCTGAAGCGCTCGCCGTTGGAACTGCTGCTGAAGGTCCTGTCCGTGGACGGCGCCGTCGAAAAGGTGTCCGGCGGCTGGCGGGGCACCGGGCAGCCGTGGCATTACGACAGGGAACGCTATGAACGCATTGCCGCTGCCCGGGTGAAGGAACAGCAGGCGATGCTCGATTACGAGAGCACCACCGGCTGCCGCATGCAGTTCCTTTCCCAGCAGCTCGACGATCCGGCAGCCGCGCCCTGCGGGCGCTGCGACAACTGTGCCGGCCGCTGGTTCGGCGACGACGTCGCGGCGGAGGCCACCGACAACGCGGCCCAGGCGCTGGACAAGGTTGGCGTGGAGGTGGATCCGCGCGGAATGTACCCCTCGGGCATGGACCGGCTGGGTGTGCCGGTCAAGGGCAAGATCAAGCCGGACCGGACGGTTTCCAGCGGGCGTGCCCTGGCCCGGCTGACCGACCTGGGCTGGGGCGGACGGCTGCGGGAGATCTTCGCCCCGGGCTCCGAAGACATGCCGGTGGACTCGGCACTGCTTCACGGCTGCGTGCAGGTCCTGGCGCAGTGGGGCTGGGCCGAACGCCCGGTGGCCATTGTGTCCATTCCGTCCCGGTCCCGGCCGCAGCTGGTGGACTCGCTCGCGAGCGGCCTCTCGGAGCTTGGCCGGATTCCGTATCTGGGGACGCTCCAGCTGCCGCACGGCGGACCCGCAGGCGGCCCCGGCGGCAACAGTGCCTTCCGGCTGGCCGCCGTCTGGGACCAGTTTGCGGTTCCTCCGGAAGGGGCCGCCTGGTTCGCCGCGAACCCCGGACCGGTGCTGTTGGTGGACGACTTCGCGGACAGCCGCTGGACCCTCACCGAAGCCGGGCGGGTGCTGCGGGAAGCCGGGGCCGAAGCGGTGCTGCCGTTCGTGCTGGCGCTGAAGGCCTAGCGGCGCCCTGCGGTGCAACAGCGGCGGGACGGGCGAACCCGTGCCGCCGCTGACTTCCCACCGGTTATTTGCCAACAAATTCCAGCAGGGCTGCGTTGACCTCGGCGGCATGCGTCCACAGGAGGCCGTGGGGCGCGCCGTCGATCTCCACGTAGTCCGCTGCGGGGACCAACTTCCGGAAGCGGCGGCCCGTGGCGTCGATCGGCAGGATGTTGTCCGCCGTGCCGTGCAGGATCATCACGGGCTTGCCGCTTTCGCGGACGGCATCGACGTCGGCCCTGAAGTCTTCAATCCAGGTGGGCACCACGGCGTAGGCGGCGACCGGCGCGCTGGAGATGGCCACGTTCCAGCTGGCGGTGACGGCCTCCTGGCTGATGCGGCTGCCCAGGTTCTCCTTCAGGTTGTAGAAATCGGAGTAGAAGTTGGTGAACCAGGCGTAACGGTCTTCGCGGGCGGCTGCTGCGATGCCGTCAAACACGTCCTGCGGCACGCCCTCGGGATTGTCTTCCTTGGCCACCAGGAACGGCTCGAGCGAGGCGAGGAAAGCGAGCTTGGCAATGCGGTCATGGCCGTGCCGGCTGACGTAGCGGGCCAGTTCCCCGGTGCCCATGGAGAAGCCGACCAGGATCACGTCGCGCAGGTCGAGGGTTTCCAGCACGGTGTTGAGGTCCGCCGCGAAGGTGTCGTAGGCGTAGCCGGAGCCGACTTTGCTTGACTGCCCGAAGCCGCGCCGGTCATAGGTGATGACACGGTAGCCTGCCGCGAGCAACTCGCGGGTCTGGCGCTCCCAGGAATGGCCGTCCAGGGGATACCCGTGAATCAGCACTACCGGCTGGCCGGCGCCCTGGTCTTCGTAGTAGAGGTGGATGGCGGTGCTGTTTTCGGTGCCAACTTCGATGTAACCCATCAGGGGTTCCCCTCTCGGATCGGGCGGGAACGGCCGTTCCCGTTGCGAGGAAGATGCTAAGAGAAGGAACGCCATTCGGTAAGCGTGCGGGCTGCCCGCAAATGCTGCAGACTCTATCCGGGAGGCGGCACGTGTAGCCGGGAGGGGAAGCGCATGCGTCAGGATGATTCGCAAGAGCCGGGCACCAAACGCAGGGCGGACCACAACGCGACACGGTGGCTGGCGGCGGCGACAGGTGCCGGAGCAGTGCTGGGCGCGGCCTGGCACCTCGCCGGCAATCTCCCTTTCCTTCCGCAGAACTGGTTCGGCTCCCTGCTTGTCGGTTTCGGCGCCGGGATCCTGGCCGCGGCGCTGCTCGTAGTCGCCTGGGTGCTCACGGCACGGTGGGAGGGCAGACGGGGGATCCGGCAGCAGCGGGGAGCCCTGGCAGCGCTCGCAGGACTCGCAGTGTTCAGCGTTCCCTTCACCCCGGATCTGGTCTTCAGCCCGGTTTTCGGGGCTGCCCTGCTATTGCTTGCGGTGCGGACCCGCGATGCCCGGACTGCGGCGATGGGCATCACGGCACTTGCTGCAGCGATCGTGCCTGCGGTGTTTCCTGACCTGCCCGGGGCGCCGGTGATGCTGGGGCTGGTGACCGTTGCCGCCCTCTCGATCGCGGTGCGGCCGGGCAGAACCTCGCCCTCCGGAAACCCTACCGGCCGCGGTAAACCGGCGGACGCCGTTCAGTGAAGGCAGCGGTAGCCTCGCCGAAATCGTGGCTGGCCAGGAACGCCGTGTTCCAGACCTGCACATAATCCAGCCCATCCTGGACCTGCGCCTGGGTCCGCCGGTTCATCACCTGTTTGACGCCCTGCACCACCAACGGGGGATTCGCAGCTATCTGCACGGCCAGCTCGCGTCCGCGCGCGACGACGTCGTCCGCCAGTTCCGTGACCAGGCCGAGGGCCGCGGCGCGGTCGGCGTCGAAATCCTCTCCGGTCAGGGCCAGCTGCCGGGTAGCGCCTTCACCGATGATGGCGGGCAGCCGCTGCAGCGAGCCGAGATCCGCCACGATGGCTACCCGAACCTCACGGACGCTGAAGCGCGCGGTGCGGGAGGCAATACGGACGTCCGCTGCGGCAATAACGTCAATGGCTCCGCCGATGCACCAGCCGTCCACCGCTGCAATGACCGGCTTCGCGCAGCGGGCCAGCGAGGTGACGGCGTCCTGGAGGTCCTTGATCTGCCGGCGGAAACCTTCGCGCAGCTTGGCATCCATGCCGCCGGCGGCGAGCAGCGGCGCGAACACCGGAGCCATGGCGGGCAGGTCCAGGCCGTAGCTGAAACTCCCGCCGGAGCCGTAGAGCAGGACGGACCGGACGGCGTCGTCGGTGCTGAGCGCGTCAAACACTGCGGGCAGCTCGACCCAGAAATCCGGTCCCATGGCGTTGCCTTTGGAGGGTCCGATCAACTGCACTTCGGCCACGCCGTCATGAATTTCGACACTCAGGGATTTCAGGGAAGGCAGTGAAGCGGCGCTGGACGTCATGGCATCTCCGTTGATTTGGGCGTCATTGTGCTGGACGTCAATATACCGGTCGTTTTAAGGCCCGAAGAAAGCAAAGCTAGGATCAAGGTATGGAGCTTGCGGTTATCATCCTCTTCGTCCTATCCATCGCTGTTTTGAGTGCGCTCTGGGGCAGGTTCGAGAAGCGCCGCGCCGCCAACCCCAAGCCGGAGGCAGGCGCTTCCAGCGGTGCCGACGGTTCGGGCGGTGCACGCCCGGCGCGGCCGGCACGGCCTGCACGTCCCCGTCCCGAGCCGGCGGCAACCGGCACGTCGCCGCAGGCCGCCAGGGATGCTGCCGCGCTGCTGAGCGCAGATCAGCACCGGCAGATCTATGCCGCCCTCGGACAGGGCCAGCCGGTAAAGGCGCTGAAGCTCTACGCGATGTTCACCGGCGCCGGCATCCGTGCCTCGGGGGCTGCCATCACGAACATGGCTGCGCACCCGCAGCCGTATGTACGGCCCATTCCGGACCCCGGGTCCGCGGCCACGCCCGACGCCGCGAAGCCCGGTGCTGCCGCGCCGGATGCAGCCAAACCCGCAGCCGGGGCAGAATCAGAAGCGGTCCGGGAAGAAGAGATCAGCAAATGGGCGCAGAAGCTGCGCCCCGAGGACTTCCTCAAGCCGTAGGGCACTCAGGGGCCCCGGAACTCCCAGAAGCACAGCAGGCGTTATCGCCCGGCCCGGCCGCCCTCGAGCAGACGCTCCCGCTGGTTCCGGCCGTCCGGACCGTACGGATAGTTGCCGACCTGCGGGACGCTCAGCTCCGTCAGGCGCTGCTTTTCCTCGTCGGCCAGCACCAGGAACGCCGCCCCCAGGTTGTCAGCGAGCTGGTCCGTCGTGCGCGCGCCGAGGATTACCGAGGTCACTCCGGGACGGTCCGCCAGCCAGGCCAGTGCCACCTGTGCCGGCGTGGCGGAGTGTGCGGCAGCCACCGTCCGCAGTTCGTCGACGATCCGCCAGGTCCGCTCGTTGTGGCTGCGCAGGTCCCACCCCTGGAACTGCCGCGTGGGGTTGTCGCCCACGCGCGTGTTTCCGGCGGGTACCGTCTCGCGGTGGTACTTGCCGGTGAGCCAGCCGCCGGCAAGCGGCGACCAGGGCAGCAACCCCAGCCCGGCGTCGAGCGCAGCTGGAACAATCTCGGATTCGATCTCCCGCTCAAGCAGGTTGTACTGCGGCTGGAGCGTGACCGGTAACGCCCATCCGTGTTCGCGGGCCACATAGACGGCCTTGGTCAGCTGCCAGCCGGTGAAGTTGGAAAGCCCGTAATAGCTGATCTTCCCCGCGGTGATGGCGTCATTGAGGAAGCCCAGGCTCTCCTCGAGCGGAGTGCAGGGATCCCAGGCATGCAGCTGGTACAGGTCCACGTGGTCCACGCCCAGCCGGGTCAGGGAGTCATCCAGCGCGCGGCGCAGGTGGCGCCGGGACGTGCCCAGGTCGTTGGCCCCGCCGCCCATCGGGAAGCGCCCCTTGGTGGCCAGGACGACGTCGGCCGCTTCCATTGGATGGGCGTGCAGCCAGCGGCCGATGATCTCTTCGGACGCACCGGTTGTGTAAACATCCGCGGTGTCCACGAAGTTCCCGCCGGCCCGGACGTAATCGTCGAGGATGGCGTGCGAGGCCCGCTCATCGGATTCGTTGCCGAAGGTCATGGTGCCCAGCGCATAGTTGCTGACCGAGGTTCCACTGTTGCCGAGCAGTCGCATTTCCATGGATAGTTCCTTCACGGTAGGGAAGCTGGTGAACCGGCTGCCAGCTTATCCGCCGAGGGGTCTGAAAGCTCCCGGTCCCAGAGGTCCCGGCCCGGAAGGTCCCGGTCCGAAAGCAGGGCGGCGAACAACAGCGAATCCCGCCGCTTCCCGCGCACCAGCCGGTGTTCCCGGAGTCGGCCTTCGAAGGCGAAGCCGTTCTTTTCCAACACCCGGACCGAACCCGCGTTCTCCGGATGGCAGGTGGCCTCCACCCGCACCAGCCCCATCGGACCGAAGGCATGGCCGAGCAGGAGCGCTGCGGCCTCGGTGGCTAGGCCCTGCCCCCACACATCATGCGCCAGCGTATATCCCAGTTCCCCGTTGCGGTCGGACGGGCTGGTGGTCCACACCGCCGCCGTCCCCACCAGGCGGTCCTGGAACAGCACGGCCAGCGTGAACCGGGTCCTCTCCAGGGCAGCAGGTTCAGCGGCAGCATCCGCGACGAAGGCCCGCGTATCGGACCAGGTATTGGGCCCCCACGTGGACCACTGCGTGACCACCGGATCGGAGGTAAACGCGTGCACGGCGTCGACGTCGTCGGCCCGGAAATCCCGCAGCGTCACCCGCGGTCCGTGAAGCAGGAGGCTGTCCCGTGCCATAGCTGCGTGCCCTTCTGAAGCGATTCGGTGGTGAATCTAGGGTAGACGCAAAAAAACCCCCGGTTGCCCGGGGGTTTCAGCGCGGAGACGGGGGGATTTGAACCCCCGGTGGGCTTTAGGCCCACACTTCATTAGCAGTGAAGCCCATTCGGCCGCTCTGGCACGTCTCCAACTTGCAACGCCGGCAACTTCCGCTGCCAGCCTGACAAGACTACCGGCAACTTGCCGATTAGGGCAAAACGCCTCAGCCCAGTCTTCCGGTGAGCGCTTCCCAGAGGAATTCGTAGGACATGGCGTGCATCCGGGCCGACTGCCGGTTGTCCGCCGCACCGGCGTGCCCGCCCTCCAACGCTTCGTGGAACCAGACCTTGTCCGCACCCATGGCCTTCATCCGGGCAGCCATTTTGCGGGCCTGCACCGGACCCACCCGGTCATCGCTGGTGGCCGTCCAGATCAGCGTGGGCGGATAGGAAACGTCTTCCTTGATCAGGTGGTAGGGGGAGAAAGTCTGAACGAACTCCCACTGCGCGGGATCGTCCGGGTCACCGTATTCGGCGATCCAGGAATAGCCGGCGGAAAGCTTGGTGTAGCGGCGCATGTCCAGCAGCGGCACCCCGCAGGACACAGCACCGAACAGGTGCGGATAGGTGGTGAGCATGTTGCCCACCAGCAGTCCGCCGTTGCTGCGTCCGGTGCAGCCCAGATGTTCCCGGGAGGTAACGCCGCGGGCCACGAGGTCCTCGGCCACGGCGGCGAAGTCCTCGTAGGCCCGGTGCCGGTTTTCCTGCAGGGCGGCACGGTGCCATTCGGGTCCGTATTCCCCGCCGCCGCGGATGTTGGCCAGCACATAGACTCCGTGCCGTTCGACGCCGTCGGCGTCCGTGGTGCGCCGCTCCAGCCAGCCGCGGCCCACCACGCCGCTGTACGTGGGGGTCAGGGAGGCTTCGAATCCGCCGTACCCGTTGAGCAGGGTGGGGTTGCCGCCGTCGAGCACCAGATCCTGCGGGCCCACCTGGAAGTAGGGAACCTTGGTGCCGTCCGCGGACACGGCGAAGTGCTGTTCGACCGTCAGTCCCGCGGCGTCGAACATGGTGGGTGAGGTCTTGACCGCTTCGGCCCGGCGGCCGTCCGGGGAACCGGGACCGGCGAGCGTGCCGCGGGACAGCGTGGAGGGCGTGAGGAAGCCGGTGCTGATCAGCCAGTAGTCGTTGCCGGCGTCCTCATCCTCGTCATCCACGGCGTACGCGTCCACCGAGTGCAGCGGCGGGCAGGCGTCCAGGATGTCCGCCCGCCAGCCGTCTTCGGGGGTGAGGACCAGGATTTCGGAGCTGACATCGCGCAGCAGGTTCAGCAGCAGCCGGTCCCGGGTCCAGCTCCAGGACTGCAGCGACGTGGACGCATCCGGGGTGAAGATGCGGTGGACGCTCCGGTTTCCGGCGGTGAATTCGTCCAGCGACGCGGCCAGCAGGGAACCGGCGGGGTGCGTGACGCCGTCGAGCTCCCAGTCGGTACGCGGCCGCAGCAGCAGCCACTGGCGGTGAACATCCACGTTCACGTCCAGCGGGACATCAAGCTGCACCCAGTCGCTGCCCTCCCGCAGGAAGGTACGCGTGTTGTAGAAGTCGATGATGTCCACGGCCAGGTCCCGTTCGAAGCCGGGCGTCTGGTCCCGCTGCACCACGGCCATCATGTGGTCTTCCGGAACCTCGAAGAAGGGTTCGGCGTCCAACAAGTCCTGCCCCCGGTGCAGGATGCGGCTGGTGCGCGGGTAGGAGGAGGTAGTCATGGAACCCGGGCCGAAGTCCGTCCCCACATACAGGCTGTCCTCACCGGCCCAGCTAATCCGGCTCTTGGCCGCGGGAATGTCGAAGCCGCCGGGCACGAAAGCGCGGTCGACGACGTCGAACTCCCGGTAGCGGGCCGCGTCACCGCCGTCGGGGGAGAGGGCCACCAATGCACGGCGGTAGGAAACGCCGTCCTGCGGGCGCAGGAACATAGACCCGCCCCACACCCATTCGATCCCCTCGGCCGCGCTGAGCTCATCCAGGTCCAGCAGCACCTCCCACTCGGTTTCCGTTGCCGTGTAGCTCTCCCACGTGGTGCGGCGCCACAGGCCCTTCGGGTGTTCTGCGTCGCGCCAGAAGTTGTAATAGTGCTCCCCGCGCTTGGCGACCATGGGGATCCGGTCCGTGGAATCCAGGACTTCGAGCAGCCGTTCCTCCGTCTGCTCGAATCCGGTGCGCGAGAGCAGGTTTTCGGTCACGGCGTTCTCGGAGCGGACCCAGTCCAGCTGCTTATCTCCGTAGATGTCCTCCAGCCAGAGGAACTCGTCGGTAGGGGCTGAATCGGCGGCGTCGAGGTTCGGGGATGTCATGCGCCCATCCTAGCTACCGAGGCTTTCCAGTCGTGCTCGACGGGGTGTGCCCGCCTGCCCGAACCCGCGCCGCTCCGGCTCCGGATACCCTAGATGGATGGATCACACGCAGAGTTTCCGGGTAGCTGTCATTGGCGCAGGACCCCGCGGCCTCTCCGTAGTGGACCGGCTTCTGACCAACCGGCGGGCCGGTGCGCAGCGCCAGCCCCTCCGGATTGAGCTGATTGACCCTTTTAACCCGGGTCCGGGCCACGTCTGGCGGACCAATCAGTCGCGGCTTTTCCTGATGAACACACCGGCGCTGTTCCCCACCGTGGTCCCGGCCGGGGATACGGTCCGCGACCTGCTGCCCTCGCCCGCCGGACTCTCCTTTAACCAGTGGCGCGAGCTGATGGGTGCCGGCACCCGTGCGGCGGATGGTCTCTCCGCCGGTGACCGCCAGGAGCTGGCCGCGCTTGGTCCCGCGGATTTCCCCAGCCGTCCGTTGTACGGGCGGTATCTGGAGTGGACCTACGACCAGTTGCGGAAAACCGCTGCCGACGACGGCGTGGAGCTCGTACACCGCCGCACCGAAGCCTTGGGCATCTCCCGCGAAGCGGACGGCCGGCTGATCGTCGAGCTGGAAGGACAGCAGGTCCTGGCAACGGACGCCGTGGTGCTGGCCCTGGGGCACCTGCCCGCACTGCTTTCCCCGGAACAGGCACGGCTGCAGGACGCCGCCCAACGCCACGGACTGACCTACCTTCCGCCTGCCGTGCCGGCGGACGTCGACTTCTCCCGCCTGCCCGCCGGGGAACCGGTACTGGTGCGCGGACTGGGTCTGAATTTCTTTGACGTGATGGCTGCCGCCACCGTCGGCCGCGGCGGGCGGTACGTCGCCACCGGGCAGCCCGCCGGCCGCGCCCTGCGCTACGAACCCTCGGGCCGGGAACCGCAGCTGATCGCTGCCTCACGCCGCGGCACCCCCTACCGGGCCAAGGCGAAGCTGGACTCCTACGTCCCCCGCGGAGTGCACCTCCGCTGGCTGACCCGCGAGAGGGCGCTCGCCTTCCGGGCCGACGGCCTGCTGCCCGGTTTTGACCACGATCTCTGGCCCCTGCTGCACCGTGACGCGGTCTGGGCGTATTACAGCACGCTCGCCCGGGTGGCCCCCGGCGAGCTGAACGGCACCGCCGCGCAATTCTCTGACCAGCTGGAAGCTGCCCTTAACCTTCCGGGCCCGGAGTGGGATGCCGCGAAGGAAGCGGTGCTGGACGCCTACGTCCCGTCCAACCGCCGCACCAATCTTGAAGCCCTGGCCCAGCCGCTGGGACGCCGCCCCTTCAAGGGTGCCGCCGACGCGGACAACGCCGTCCTGGCCTATCTGGAGGAGGACGCCGCCGGAAGCGCCGCCGGGGAAGACGACCCGTTGAAGATGGCAATCGGGGCCCTGAACGCCGGACGCAGCCTCTTGAAAGCAGTAGTGGCCGACGGCGGCCTGGCCGAACCTTCCTGGCTCACCGAGCTGCGGGGCTGGTTTGAGCCGCTGGTCGAGGGCCTGGCCAGCGGTCCGCCGCCGGAGCGGATCGAACAGCTGGCGGCCTTGGTCCGCGCCGGACTGGTGCACTTTGTCGGGCCGGATCCACGCTTTGACGTGGACGAGGCCCGGGGCATGTTCACGGCCTCATCCCCCTGGGTGGGCACTGAATACGCAGCTTCCACCCTGATGGAGGCCATGATGCCGCCCAACCGGGTGGACCGCAGCGTCTCACCGCTGCTGGCAGGACTGATCCGCGACGGCCTGGCCCGACCCAAGGTCATGATGTCCGCCGACGGTACCCCCGTGATGACTCCCGGGCTGGACGTTACCTTGCCGCCTTATCGGGCGGTGGGCGTCAGCGGCGAACCGGTGGAGAACCTGTTTGTGCTGGGGCTGCAGTTGTCCTCGGTCCAGTGGGGAACGGCGATTGCCGCCGAGGCCGGCGCTCCGGCAGCGGAAGGTTCACGGACGTTGCAGGACGCCGACGCGATAGCCGCTGCGGTGCTGTCCGCTGCCGCGTCCACCGCTGCGGTTCCGAATTCGCGGGCCACGGCCCCGGAACCGTCGGCCGGCCAGGACCAACCTGCTGTGCTGGGCTGAACCCGGCTTTCAAGCCTGCACGTCGCACAGTAACAGTGGCGGTGAGGGGCGCCGGAGCGGCGCGCCCAGCGCTCAGCGGCGGGTGAACCTGGCCCCTGCCAGAGTGTGCCGCGCCGATAAAATCGGCATCAGCGGGGCTGAACCACTCCATTTCGTGCTCCTATCCAGCACGGCAGCCGCCTCGCGAATCAACCCGAGAGGACACGTTGTGATGAAAGCTTGGCAGTACATGGGGGACCGCAAACCGATCCAGCTGAACGAAATCCCGGAGCCCGTTCCGGCACCCACGCAGGTCATCATTGACGTCAAGGCGGCGGGCCTGTGCCACTCCGACGTGATGTACATGGAGGTCGGAGAATCCGCCATGCCGTTCCTGCCGATGACGCAGGGGCATGAAAACGCCGGCGTGATCACCGCGCTGGGATCCGAGGTGACCGGCTTCCAGGTCGGGGACGTCGTCGGCGTATGCTCCTCCGGAGTCCAGCCGCCTACCGGCATGTTCACTCCCGGCGGCTTCGCGGACAAGCTCGCTGCGGACTACCGCGACCTGGCCCGCGTTCCCGAGGGCCTCGATATTTCCCTCGCTGCCCTCGCCACGGACGCCGGCATGACCTCCTATCACGCCATGATCAAAGTCGGGAAGGCAGCCAAGGGCATGAAGGTCGGCGTGATCGGCTTCGGCGGCCTGGGGCAGATCGGCGCCCGCGCCGCCGTCCTGGCCGGTGCCGAAGTGCACGTAGCCGAGATGAAGGAAGAAGCCTGGGCCAATGCCAAGGAGGCCGGCGTAGTTTCCTGCGTCAAGGACGCCGCGGAATGGGTCACCGACCCGCGGCGTGGCGGCGACTTCGACCTCATCGTTGACTACGCAGGGTTCGACACCACGCAGAAGGCCGTGAATGCGGTCCGGCGCGGCGGCAAGGTGGTCCAGGTTGGCCTCGGCAAGCCCACCTTCACGGTGGCGACCAACACCATCCTCGGCAAGTCCATTGAGGGTTCCCTCGGCGGCACCGTGGAAGACATCGAGGAAGTCTTCGACCTGATGCTCCGCGGCGAGATCACTCCGGGGTACGAGGAAATCAGCTTCGACCAGGTCGGTGACGGGCTTGAGCGGCTCAAGAACAACCAGGTGCTGGGGCGCTTGGTGGCCCGCTTCGGCGAATAGCTGTTAACGGCGAATAACCGTTAACGACGGCGGCTGCGCACCTTCCAAGGTGCGCAGCCGCCGTCGTTCTGTCCCTAGCCGTTGTAGGTCAGCGAAAGCATCATAGCTTTCAGTTGCTGGTAGATGTCGGTCTGCATCCAGGCCCGGGCTGCGGCGTCGTCCGCGAAGGCTCCGGGATCAATGAGGGCTTCGAACCTGATGTCGCCGTCAGACATGAAAACCGTGCCGTAGGCATTGCCGCCATCCATACCATCCGCGTCCGGCAAGCCGTCATCCTCAAGCTGGACATAGTAGCCGCGACTGGGAGATCCCGGTGCTGCGTAGGTCGGACGGGATTCAAACTGGAAATAGACAGGCTCGCCAACCTTGTTCGTGTAGCCGGGCAGTTCCTGTACGTCGTACATGATGTGCCCCGGGCTAATTACTGAGATGTTGTGGAGGTCGGCTCCACTTTCAAACTTGGCTACCGGGTTCCCGGTTGAGTCCAAAATGTTGAAGGCCGCCGGTGACAGACCGACGCTATGGGCAAGCATGGGCAGCGGTTCGGTCGGAACGGCCGACCATCCGGCCGGAAGGGTGAAGCTGTGCAGCCCGTTGGGGGTGGTGACGGTGACCGGTGCTGCCGGTTCAGGAACGGGCGTTTCCGTGGGCGCCGGCGTCGCTGACGGTGTTGCAGCAGGCGTTGTCGCTGACGCCGTCGCCGACGGTGTTGCCGAAGTGGACGGTGTGGCCGTCGGGCTCTTCGACGGTGCCGGCTCGGCGGCCGTCTCCGCGCCGCAGGCGGTCAGTAAGGCAGCGGACGCGAGAACCAAGGCGCATATGCGGGCCCGGCGTGAAAAAGAAGCGGTCAATCCAATCAATTCCCCCAGTAGTTCGGCGCGGAGTTTCCGGGCCGGTGAGAGGGAGACTAACAGTGCGCCAGACGCCCTGGGGTGTGTCGCGTTCAAGTGTAGCCAAGACGTAATACGACGGCGGCCCGCACCTATTGGTGCGGACCGCCGTCGTCGTTTACCTGCCGGTATCCGTTACCGGATTAGAACGGGTATTCCCGCGGAGCGTGCTGCACGCTGATGGTGTGGTCCGTGGTGAATTCGTCGATGGCCCACTCGCCGTTGAAGCGGCCGAGGCCGGAGTTCTTCTCGCCGCCGAAGGCAATGTGCGCCTCGTCCTGGACCGGGAAGTCATTGACGTGCGTCATGCCTGCCTTGATGCGGCGGGCGAACTTGACGCCCTCCTCCAGGTTGGCGGTGAAGACGGCGCTGGAGAGGCCGAGGTCGGTGTCATTGGCCAGGGCCAGTGCGTCCTCGGCGTCCTTGGCGCGCATGATCCCGGCGATGGGGCCGAAGATCTCCTCGCGGGCCAGTTCCATGTCCTTGGTAACGTCGGCGAAGACGGTCGGGGAAAGTACCTGGCCGTTGATTTCGCCTTCGAGCAGGAGGCGGGCGCCTTCGGACTTCGCGGTCTCGATCTTGGTCTTCAGGCCCTCGAGCTGCTTGGCGTTGATGATCGGGCCCACGACGTTCTTCGGGTCGGTCGGATCGCCGGCATTCAGCGTCTTCACGTGCGCCGTGAACTTCTCGACGAACTCGTCATAGACGGCGTCCTCGACGATGATCCGGTTCACGGCCATGCAGATCTGTCCCTGGTGCAGGAACTTGCCCATGGCTGCGGCGCGGACTGCCTGATCAACGTCGGCGTCGGCAAGAACCACGAACGGGCTGTTGCCGCCGAGCTCAAGTGCCGTGTACTTCAGCGTGGCGCCGGTGGCGGCCAGGGCACCGATGTTCTTGCCCACCGGTGTGGAACCGGTGAAGGAGATCATGCGCGGGGTCGGGTGCTCCACGAAGGCGTCGCCGATTTCCGAGCCGGCTCCGACGACGGCGTTCAGCACGCCCGCGGGCAGGCCTGCCTCTTCAAAGATCTTGGCGATGATGAGGGCGCCGGTGACCGGGGTGTCGCTGGCAGGCTTCAGGACGACGGCGTTGCCCAGGGCCAGTGCCGGAGCCACGGAGCGCTGGGAGAGGTGGAGCGGGAAGTTCCACGGGCTGATGACGCCGACCACGCCCAGCGGTGCGCGGTAGACGCGCAGTTCCTTGTTCGGGGTGTCCGAGTCCATGATCTTGCCGGACACACGGTGCGGGAAGGTGGCTGCCTCGCGGGTGATGGAGGCGGCGGAGGCAACTTCAATGTTGGCCTTCAGCATGGTGCTGCCGGATTCGGCGTTGAGCCAGGCAATGATCTCGTCCCGGCGTTCCTCGAAGATTTCTGCGGCGCGGGCGATGACTGCTCGGCGCTCATTCGGGGTTTTGGCTGCCCAATCCTTCTGGGCTTCCTCTGCTGCGGAGTACGCGTCATTCAGGTCTTCGCGGGAGGCCTGCTGCATGGTCATCAGCTGCGAACCGTCAAAGGGGTTGGTGTCCGTGAGGGTCTTCTCCGAACGGCCGTCGCGCCACTGCCCGCCAATGAACTGCTTGGCGGGGATCCAGTCGGTGAGGGCCGGGGAAGTCGATTCGAGCTGGGTTGTCATGATTTCTCCTAGATGAATCTTGACGGTGTATTGCTGGCTACAACCCGGGAGGGGCCGGATCAATTCCCGACGGGGATTCCCAAAGGTGCAGAGAGCGGTCACGGTCGAAGGGAGGAGACCTGCTGTCAAGGGCTCCAGATACTAAGTACCCTTTTTATTTCCTCCCGATCAGCCTAGCGTTGGGAGTACCAGTGGCCAAAAGGGGAATTCCCCGGCTGCTCTTACCGCAAAGGACACCTTCATGAGCACAAGTGCAAGTGCGGCAGGGGACCGCGGACGAAAGGCTGCCGGCCAGGGGTCCGGAGAGCGCCGAGACGGTGCGGCCCCGACTCCGGACGGCACGCGGGGCGACGCGATGGACAACTCCAGCCGCCGGCGGGTGGTTGAGCGTGAGAAAGCAACCTTCGGTGGAGTGAAGATCGGCTCGGCGTTTTTTGGCTGGCTGACCGCCATCGGAACCACGGTGCTGCTGAGTGCCCTGGCCACCGCCCTCGGCGCGGCCGTGCTGTTGAACGACGACAGCCCGGATGCCACAGCCATCACGATCACCGGGACCATCATCCTGCTCGTGATCCTCTTCGTGGCCTATTACTGCGGCGGGTACGTCGCGGGACGAATGGCCCGTTTTAACGGGATGAAGCAGGGCATTGCAGTCTGGGTCTGGGCAGTGGTCATCGCCATTGTGGCGGCCATCCTGGCCGCGATTGCGGGCGACCAGTTCAACATCCTGGTTGAACTCAACGGATTCCCCCAGATTCCGATGTTCGGTGACAACGCAACGGCGTCGACAATCATTGCCGCCATCGTGGCCGCAGCTGTGGCCCTGATCGGGGCCATCCTCGGCGGTCTGGGTGGTATGCGCTTCCACCGCCGGGTGGACAAGGCCGGGCTGGGGGACTGACCGGCCGGGCGAACCGGCCGGCGCCCGAAGGAAACCGGCGGAAAAGTCGTGGGGGGAAGCGGGGGACGTAGTTACCGAGGCAGCACCATGCGCCCGCGAGGCGCGGAACACAGGAGAACAACGTGATCACCAGTGAACAGATCGACACGATTATGAACCACGGAACCGTGGAAGGTCCGAACGGGGAAAAGATCGGCTCGGCAGGGGATATCTACCTGGATGACGAGTCGGGCCAGCCGGCATGGGTCACCACCAAGACCGGGCTCTTCGGCTCCAAGGAGAGCTTTGTGCCCCTGGCCGAAGCCTCGGTTGAGGGATCTGTTGTGCGGGTGCCGTACTCCAAAGAGATGGTGAAGGACGCTCCGCGGGTGGACAAGGACGGACACCTCAGCGACCAGGAGCAGGATGAGCTTTACAGCTACTACTCCATCGGCACGTCCGGTAGCTCCGGTACTTCCGGTACCTCGGGCCAGCGGAGCTCTGCAGGATCCGGCGTCGGGACCTCGAGCGGAAGCAGAACCTCGAGCGGAAGCGGGACCTCGAGCGGAAGCAGAACCTCGAGCGGCGGAACCTCCGGCCGGACGGAAAGCAGCCGGGGTTCAGACCACGGCCAGGTGGGGCATGACACTTCCGGCCCCACTACGGACGACGCGATGACCCGCTCCGAGGAGCAGCTCCACGTTGGGAAGCAGAGCCGGGAGTCAGGCAGGGCCCGCCTGCGTAAGTACGTCACCACTGAGAACGTCACCAAGACGGTTCCGGTCAGCCACGAGGAAGCCCGGATTGAGCGTGAGCCCATCACGGACGCCAACCGTGGCTCCGCCATGGACGGACCAACGATCAGCGAGGAGGAACACGAAGTGACCCTCCACGCCGAGGAGCCCGTGGTGGAAAAGGAGGCAGTCCCGGTCGAGCGTGTCCGGCTGGACACTGAAACCGTGACAGAAGAGGCCACCGTCACCGAAGAGGTCAGCAAGGAACAGATTGACATGGAGGGTGAAGGCGGGAGCGGCCGCGGAGG
Organism: Arthrobacter sp. zg-Y1171; assembly: GCF_025244845.1. Classification (NCBI taxonomy): domain Bacteria; kingdom Bacillati; phylum Actinomycetota; class Actinomycetes; order Micrococcales; family Micrococcaceae; genus Arthrobacter; species Arthrobacter sp. zg-Y1171. The sequence goes on from NZ_CP104264.1 coordinate 385,307, forward strand.
CAAAAGCAGCCGCTGATCCGAACCAGTCTCACACCAGCACCGCAGGCCGCCGGAATCCTCCGGCGGCCTGCGGTGGTTTAGGGGTGGTCATCCGGCGCGGTCGGAGTGTTCCGCCATCCACCGGTCCAGCACCGCCGCGAAGTCCCCGCTGCTGCGCTCCGGCCACCAGTGGCCGGCGGCCACCTCACGGACTTCCACCCGGGGAAAACGGCTGTCCAGGCCGGAGACCAGCTTCGGCGAAAGGAACGGGTCCTGCACCGGAACGACCACCTGCACCGGGCCGGGATAGCCGCCGTCGGGTACCGCGCCGCCCGAGCGGAACATGTTGGCTCGGTAAAGCTGCAGGCCCCGCACTCCGCTGTCGCCGATTTTCCGGCCGGCGTATTTCTCGTAGCGGGGGGTCAGCAGGTACTTCCAAGCAACGTCGGGCAGGACCGGGACCTGGAAGGCTGCAACGTACCAGCTCCGCAGCGCCTGTGAAAGGGCCTGCGGCCAGAGGCGGGGTGAGCGCAGCCGGGTGCTGAACCAGCGCCGGAAGTGGCCCAGGTCCGGCCCCGAGATGCTGGTGTAACTGAGGATCCTGCCTTGTGCCCTCGGGTCCTGTATCGCGGCCCACCCCTGAATGGATCCCCAGTCATGGCCTACCAGATGCACTCGTCCGGTCCCGGTGGCGTTGAGGACGGCATAGAGGTCCTCCACCAGCAGCTCCAGCCGGTAGGGCGCCAAGGAACCGCGGTCCGCGGCGTTCCCTGTAACCCGCGAGGCGCCGGCGTTGCGGGTGTCGTACGTAATGACGTGCCGGTCCGCAGCCAGCCGTTCCACTACGCCGTCGAACACGTGATGGTCATCCGGGTAGCCGTGCACCAGCAGGATACTTGGCACTGCGGAATCCGGACTCCCGTGCTGGTACACCGCCAGTTCCGAGCCCTGGCTTCGGACCGTGATCCGCCGGCCGTCGGGACGTGCCCCATGCGGGGGTGGATCCGGCGGCAGGGGAGAAGAAGACCGGTTGTGGTGCTGCTCCATGAAAATGTCTCCTGTTCCGACGCCGGCTTCCGGACCATTGCAGGTATGGATCACCACGATAGCCGTCCACAGCGCAGAAGCGCCGCCCCGGGTAAACCCAAGGCGGCGCTTCTGTCATTGCTTTGCTAGCCGGTTACTTCCGTCCGGCCAGGCACAGAATGTACTGCGCCAGTTCGTAGGCGTAGCGGACCCAGCCGCGAACGTCCCACCACTGCTTCGGAGCGGTCGGCGCCTTGCAGACCGGCGCCGGCGCCGGCGCTGCAGCCTTCTCGACCGTGACCGGCAAGGTTACCGTGGTGCCGGAACCAGCAGCCGTCAGCACCAGGGATCCGGCGCCGGAGGCCGACGCGGGAAGCGTCGCGGTCACTGTGGCGGCACCGGCGCTGACCGGTGCCGTGCCCAGGGCCGTGGAGGTGCCGGCAGCATTCACGAAGCTGACTGCCAGCGAGGTGTTGGCAGGGCTGCCGAGTGATGTCAGGTCCAGCTGGCCGACGGTGAACGTCGCTGCCGTGCCTGCCTTGACCGTGGTGGGTGCACCCTTGACGACTACGCCCTGACGGGCAAAGTCGGGAGACAGGGGACTGTTGGCCGAGATGTAACTGATCCAGGCGTCACGGTCTACCAGTCCGGTATCGCGGGTGTTCTTGCCTTCCTTGAAGACGGTGAAGTTGTCGCCGCCCTGGGCCAGGAAGCTGAACGTACCCACCCGGTAATCGCGGGCCGGGTCCATGGCGGCACCGTTGATGGTGACGCTTTGGATCCGTGAGCCGCGGGGCTGGTCCGGGTCGAAGGTGTAGGTGATGTTGTCCGAAAGGCCGAGGGCCAGGAAGGCACGTGAACTGCCGTCCGGCTGCCACTGCTGCTCCAACATTGTCTTCAGCTGGGCACCGGTCAACGTGGTGGTCCAGAGGTTGTTGACGAAGGGCAGGACCGCGTTGGCCTCGGCGTACGTTATGACGCCGTCCTCGCCGTAGTAGAGCTCGGCACGCAGGCCGCCCGGGTTGGTGACACCGATCTCGGCGCCTCCGCGTTCGGGGGCGGCAAGGGTGGACAGGAGTGAATCGGCCACCAACGCGCCAAGGGTGGATTCGGAACTGCGGTCATCGCGGGCAGTACCCACGAAGGCCGAGGTGATGTCTCCGGTGACGGAGCCGACGGGCTGGTTGCCCACCTCGGCCGAGTAGGCCAGGGCGGCGTCGACAATCCGCTTTACCTCGGCCACTGCCGGGTAGGCGGCTACCAGTTCCGGTGCGGCCGTCTTGGTGCGGGCCACGTTGGCTGCGGTGTAGGACGTGACCTCGTCTGTTGCTGCGTTGTATTCGAGCCGGATCTGGCCGATGAATTCACCGTAGGAACCGGTCTGCACCACGGGACGGGTCTTGCCGTCGCCGCCGGGAATGGCTGCATCCCAGGCGTACTGCTTGTGGGTGTGCCCGGTGTAGATGGCATCGACCAGCGGGGTGGTGTCATTGACGATCTCCGCGAACGCACCGCCGGCCGCCAGCTCCTGATCGAGGTTGGCTCCGTCGGGGGTGCCGCTGCCGGCGCCCTCGTGGTATTCGGCGATGATCACGTCGGCGAGGTCCTGCTCCACCAACTGTTCGGCTACGCGGTTGACCGCTTCCACCGGATCGCCGAAGTCCAGGTTGCTGATTCCGCCCGGGCTGACCAGGCTTGCAGTCTCCCGGGTGATGGCACCGATAACGGCAACATCGACGCCGTTGACGTCGATGATCTCGTACTCCTGCAGTGCAGGCGTGGTGGTGCCCTTGGTGTAGACGTTGGCGCCCAGGTAGGGGAACTGTGCACCCGCGTCGACGCGGCCGGTGAGGTCCGCGAAACCGCCGTCGAACTCGTGGTTGCCGACGGCCGAGGCCTGCAGCCCGAGGGCGTTCAGGACATCAAGGGTGGGCTGGTCCTGCTGCACCGAGGAAGCGAACAGGGACGCGCCGATGTTGTCGCCCGCGGAGAGGAACAGCGAGCTGCCCTCCGGTGCGCCGGCCTTCAGTTCCTCAACGGTTCCGGCGAACGGAACCGTGTTGGCATCAATCCGTCCGTGGAAGTCGTTGATGTTCAGCAGGTTCAGCGTGGCGGTGTCCGTACCTTCGGCGGTCAGGTCCATGCCGACGAGGATCGGGTCATGGTCCGAGGCCCGGTAGGGATCCGGTGCGTAGAAATCGGTGGCGTTGTAGTTGTAGCGGCTGTATTCGAAGGCCACCGACTCCACGGAGTTGATGTTCCAGATATCCGCGCCGGTGACAGCTTCATTGGCTGCCGGGGAGGCCAGGATGTGGTCCAGGCTGCCGACGGTCCCGCCGAAGGCGTAGGAGTGCTTGCCCGTGGTTGCGCCGAGGTCAACGTAGCCGGCGTCAACCAGCACCTTGATGGGATCCTCCGCGTGGTAGGCGTTGAAATCTCCGAGCAGGAACACCTTGTCCGTGCCGGCTGCTTCCGATACGGTCCCGGCGAACTCCACCAGTGCCTGCGCCTGGCGGACGCGGTCTGCGTTAAAGCCGCCCTGGCCGGTGTCGGCATTCTCGCCGGAGGAGGGTGCCGAACCCTTGGACTTGAAGTGGTTGGTGACGGCGAGGATTTCGGTGCCGTCTTCCGCGCCGGCGGGGCGGAAGGCCTGGGCCAGCGGTTCGCGGGCGTTGGAGAAGGCCTCTTCGTTGTCCAGGATGGTGGATTCGCCGACAGGTTCGGCGGTTCCGGTGCGGTAGATGAAGGCGGAGCGGATCACGTCTTCATCGGCAGGCAGAGCCGCCGGGGAGCGGACGTAGTCCCAGGTTCCCGGTGCCTGTGCGTTGAGGGCTGCCACCAGGCGCGACAGCGCATCGTCGCGGTTCTTGCCGAACTTGGCGGAGTTCTCCACCTCCATCAGCGAGACGACGTCAGCGCCCAGGGCGTTGATCGCGGCCACGATTTTGGCCTGCTGGCGTTCCAGGTTCGCTGCGTTGGCGGCGCCTCGGGCGTCGCAGCCTCCATTGACGGTCACGGGTTCGCCGCTGCGGTTCTTGTAGAAGGTGCAGCCGGACAGCGTGTCACCGGTGGTGGTGAAGTAATTCAGCACGTTGAAGGACGCGAGCTTCAGGTTGCCGCCGACACTCTCGGGCGCCGCGGTGCGGGTGTTGGTGAACGACGCCGGGGTGGCGGTCGCCGCGTTGGCCTGTGTCAGTTCGGTCAGCGGCTGGAACTTCCAGGCACTGTTGCGGAAATCGAGGATCACGCCGGTGCTGAAGGTTGCTGCGGCACCTACCCGGACCGGGTTTTCCGGTGTCAGGTAGGGCAGGGGCTTGCCCTGGTTGGCGGCGTTGAGGAAGTTGGTGCTGGCACCGTCGTCGAGCTTCACGGCACGGGCAGCATTGTCCGCCACGACGGCGGCGTGCTCCGGGGTTCCGACGGCAGCTACGGCGGTCGGCTGGACAAGCGGGGAATTGCCGGCTGCGAGGCCGATTTCTGCGTACTGGTTCAGCGAGAAGTTATCGGTGACGGTGAACTCGCCCTGAGGCGCCAGCAGCATGCCCTCAAAGGTCTCGCGCTGTTCCTCGGTGGCCGGCCAGGCTACGGCGGCGGGCTTGACCTCGGGCGCTGCTTCGCTGAGCTTCGTCATGGCGCCGTCGGCGACGGTCAGCTGCGTGAGGTTGTAGTACTCGCCTACGGTACCCGTGACTTCGACGTAGTCGCCGGCGGTCACCTGGCCTGCAGTTGCCGCGGAGAAGATGAAGATGCCTTCCGATGCGGTGTGCGTGGCCGGGTTGATGTCACCGCCAGTACCCGGGGTCTGGATGTAGTAGCCGTTGAAGCCGCCGGTGGCGTAGACGCCCGTGACCTTGCCGCGGGTTGTGACCGTCTGGCCGATCAGCGGGCTGGCCGCACCGGTGCCCTGGATCTCGGCGATCGGAACCGCGTCGCCCGGGACCGGCACCGGTACCGGCGTCGTGGGTGTGGGTGTGGGTGTCGGCGTGGGGGTGGGTTCGGTGGGAGCCGTGCCGGCCGAAGACGTGGGGGTGACCGACGTGCTGAGGGTGAAGTCGGCGGCGTTGTTGTTCGAATCTGAGAACCCGGTGCGGTTCAGCGACTTCGGATCCGAGTTGCCGGCGGGTGCGGCCGCGCCTGCGGTCTCGAAGGTGTTGGAGGTGCCGTAGCCGATCAGATCGACCACGCCGGGAGCGCCGATGACCGAGCCGGTGGGCAGGGGGTCAACGCGGGTGCCTTGGTTCGAGAGGATCAGGGTGCCGCCGCCTCCGGCGAAGCTGGCGCCGATGGAGGCGTCGGCGTTCGGGAGGGCCGCGCCGGTGGTGCCGTTGCTGGCGCCGGAAACCAGGTAATACCCGCCCGGAGCGATGCTGCCGGAGAGGGTACCGATGCCGGTGGGCGCCGCGGTGGCGGTCGCGGACCGGTACTGGAGGGACCAGCCGTCCAGGCTCACCGGTTCACTGGTGGGGTTGTAAAGCTCCACGAACTTGGTGTTGAACGGGGCGTTGGCGCTGCCGCCGGAAAGATATGCCTCGTTGATGATGATGCCGGGAACGGCAGCGTTGCCGTCCTGTGCGTAGGCCGGGAATGCGGTCAGCGGGGCGGCGAGCAGGCCTGCTGACAGAGCGGTCCCGAGCGCGGCCTTCCATGGGAAAGGTCTCATGCCTCATACTCCTTGGTCGGCCGTGCGGGCCGACAGGTAATGGCCGCCGGAAACGGCGGCAGGGGATACAGCGAGTGATTACGAAGGGTGATGCTAGGCGGGGCGGGTTACGAGCAGGTGTCCGTCCGGTGACATGCGTCCATGCATGAGCTTCGGGAAGGTTCCGCCGCGTCCCCCGAGGAGGCGGAAAAGTGATCGCCAGCACAGTGTACGGCCTCACACCCCCACTTCCTGCCACGAGGTACCGAGGAGTAACAAAGGAACGCCCGCTCACCGAGGGTGCCACGAAGGTTCGGCCCCTTATGGTCGTAGTGAACGCAAAACGAGTTCCTATCCGCCGAAGAGGAGGCCAATACGTGTCCGGCCAGTTCCCTGCTGCTGATTCCGGTGCGGTTGTGCAACCGATCGTCCACCGCCGGCACCGGCTCGCCGACGGCCGGGAGTCGCTGTTCTTCACCGACCGCGGCGGGCGACCGGTGGAAACCGTCGTGGATGCCCGTCCGCTGGATCCCCGTTCCGGCAACGGGGAGGTGCGCTTCGACCGGCTAACGGGGGAGTGGGTGGCAGTGGCCGCCCACCGCCAGGCCCGGACCTACCTGCCGCCCGCCGACCAGTGCCCCCTGTGCCCCACCCGTCCGGGACGGAGGTCGGAAATCCCGGCGGAGGATTTCGACGTCGTGGTCTTCGAGAACCGTTTCCCCTCCCTGGGACCGGAACTCGGCATCCTGCCGGAGCCGGAGCCGGAGCCGGAGGGGACAGGGGATGAACGTGCGCTGTGGGGGCGCCCCTCGCCCGCGTTCGGCCGCTGCGAGGTGGTGGTCTTCACCCCGGAGCACAACGGCTCCTTCGCCTCGCTGCCGTACACCCGCGCCCGCACCGTCGTCGAGGCCTGGGCGCAGCGCACCGGGGAACTCTCGGCCCTGCCGGGCATTGCGCATGTGTTTCCCTTCGAGAACCGGGGCCAGGACATCGGCGTCACGCTGCACCACCCGCACGGGCAGATCTACGCCTATCCGTATGCGGCGCCCCATGCCGCCCGGCTGGCCCAACGCTCCCGGCAGCACCTGTCCGAGCATGGCCGGGCACTGATGGGCGAGCTGCTCCGGGACGAGTCCGAGGCCGGGGACCGTATGGTCCTGGCGGGCAGGCACTTTTCCGCGTATGTGCCGTACGCAGCCCGCTGGCCGCTGGAAATCCACCTGGTGCCGCACCGCCAGGTCCCGGACCTGGCCGCGCTCAGGCGGGAGGAGCGCGACGAACTCGCTGCCGTCTACCTCGAACTGCTGCAGCGGGTGGACGGACTGTACGGCACCCCCACCCCGTACATTTCCGCCTGGCACCAGACGCCGGTGAATGCCGCTGATCGGGAGGCGGGCTGGCTGCACCTGCAGCTCACCAGTCCCCGACGGGCAGCGGACAAACTGAAGTTCCTGGCCGGCTCCGAGGCGGCGATGGGTGCCTTCATCAACGACACCACTGCGGAGCAGACCGCCGCCCGCCTTCGGGAGGTGCGCGTATGAGCGCGCCGGTTCAGCCGGTGCAGTCCCGGGCGGAGAACCTTGTCCGGCGCTTTGCCGAGGTGTAGGGCGCCGAGCCCGACGGCGTGTGGCGGGCTCCCGGGCGAGTGAACCTGATCGGCGAACACACGGACTACAACAACGGCTTCGTCCTGCCGTTCGCCATCGACCGCAGTGCCCTCGTGGCCGTGCGGCTGCGCCGGCCGGGGGAAACAGGGGAGCCCGACGTCGTGCGCCTCGCCTCCACCTATGCACCCGAGGGTGGGGAGCTGTCCCGTGCGCAGTTCCGTACCGGCGGGCTGGAGCCGGGCGGGGCCGGCGGCTGGGCGGCGTATCCGGCGGGTGTGGTGTTCGCACTGGAGCACAGCGCCGGCGTCGTTGTTCCTGGTTTTGACCTGCTGCTGGATTCCAGCGTGCCGGTAGGTGCCGGCCTGTCCTCATCGCACGCCGTGGAAGTGGCCGTGATCGTGGCGCTGAACGAGCTGCTGGAGCTGGGCATGGACCGGCCGCGGATGGCCCGGCTGACCCAGTACGCCGAAAACGAATTCGTCGGTGCGCCCACGGGCATCATGGACCAGTCGGCATCGCTGATGGGACAGGCGGGCGGTGCGCTGTTCCTGGACTGCCGCAGCCTCGACTCCGAAACCGTGCCGCTGCCCCTGGCCCGGCACGGACTGGAAGTGCTGGTCATCGATACGCGGGTGGTCCACAGCCACGCCGACGGCGGCTACAGCGCCCGGCGCTCGTCCTGCGAACGCGGAGCGGCGGCGCTGGGTGCGGCGTCGCTGCGGGAGGTGCCTGCCGGTACCTCCCTGGACCGGTTGGACGGGGAAACCCGGCGGCGGGTCCGGCACGTGCTTGGAGAGAACGAACGCGTGCTGCAGGTTGTCGGGCACCTGCGGGATGGCGACGTCGCCGGCATCGGGAACCTGCTGACCGCTTCCCATGCCTCGCTGCGGGATGACTTCGAAGTGTCCTGCCCGGAGCTGGACCTGGCCGTGGACACGGCGCTCGCCGCCGGTGCGCTGGGTGCCCGGATGACCGGCGGGGGATTCGGCGGCTCGGTCATTGCCTTGGTCCGGCAGGAGGACGAGGATCAGGTCCGTGCGGCTGTGCGGGGGGCCTTCGCGGGTAGAGGTTTCCGGGAGCCTGCACTGTTCACGGTGCTTCCCGCGGACGGGGCCGGACGGATCCGGGTCACCCGGCCCTGAGGGGAATGACTGCCCGGCCGCTCCGGTCGCCCGCATTGCCGTCCTCGCCCTGCGAATACACCGCGAAGGAAATCGTTGCGGTTTTTTCACCCCACTGCACGGAAAAGGCTCCGCCACTGAACGGATCGTAGCCGTCATCGGTCAGCACCTGGTCCCGGTATGCGTAGACCGGGCCTTGCACCTGTTCGTAGACGGCATGCGAGCCGATCAACAAAATGCTCTGGTTGTTGATCAGCAGTGTGTGCTCTCCCGCCGGCGCTGAGATTCTTTGGTAGCCGAGCCCCGAGAAGAAAAGGGTGAGGAATCCATATCCAGCAAGGAGGAGCAACCATGCGCAGGTGATGATGCCGCCGAGGAAGCCGGCGGCCCGACGCAGAAAGACATGGCGAAAGAGGCCGCTGAACCAGGGAATGAGTGTCCAGGAAGCTCCGAGGAAGAAACACCAGGCCGCCACCAGTGCAGCCACGATCAACTGGCCTGTGCCGATTCCCGCCCCGAGGTAAAGCAGGGTCCCGCTGGCTTGGAGCACGCGGAGGAGATAGGCCAGAGCCATAAGGCTTGCCGCCTGGACCAACGAGTTCGCCCCGGAGATGATGCGCGGCGGCAGACCCGTCATTTCTTGGCGTCCGCTCCACGGCCTATCTCGGCATGGACGGCGCGCATGCCCTGTTCGAGCGCGCGCAGGTCATTGATCGACAGCCGGGAGAGAATATCGACATTAAGTTCGGGGCGTCCGGCCACGAGCCGGCGCACCACCGTCCGTCCCAGCGGCGTTGCCTTCACCCGGCGTACCCGTGCATCCAGGGGATCCTCCGAACGGACGGCCACGCCCTGGGCAACGAGCCGGTCGATCAGGCCGGACATGGACGCCATGGAGACTCCGAAGGACTCCGAGAGGCCCCGGCCGGTGGCACCCTCCTCGGCGGTGACAAGAACGGTCAGGACCTTCAACTGGCGCACTGTCAGGTCCGTGGACAGCAGCGGATCGAGGAAGGCGGGTAGGGCCGTCGACTGCAGGGAATCGGCCAGTTCTTCGAGATTCAGCAGCACACGTTCGCGCTCCTGTTGCTCATTGCTTCCTTCGGTCATGAGTTCACCGTAGTGGCCGCGGACGTGTCGGCAAACACAGGGGTCAGCGAACCCTCAGTCAAATTAGTTAGGGTGAGGCTAACCGTTTATCGGTTTTTGAGATATACCGGCGTCCCCGCGGCTGCAGTTCGGAGTGAGACGGACTCCGAGCGCACCGGCGTCGTAGTCCTCCCGCTCTGCCCTGGGCCACGGGAACGCGCAAGCGAAGCGAGGACACTACATGAGCAGCACGCAAACCCCCATAGCGTACGAGCGCATAGAAGACGGCCTGGACGTCGAGGCGTTGAGGGCGAAGTACAAGGCGGAAAGGGACCGGCGGATCCGCCCGGACGGCGCCACCCAGTACCAGCCCGCCAAGGGAAAATTCGGCTACTACGCCACTGATCCCTACACTCCCCGCACCGAGCGGGAGCCATTGACGGACACCGTTGAGGTGCTGGTGATCGGCGGCGGGTTCGGCGGGCTGATGACCGGAGCCCGGCTGCGGGAGGCAGGCGTCGAAAGCATCCGCATGATGGACGAAGCCGGCGACTTCGGCGGCACCTGGTACTGGAACCGCTACCCCGGCATCCGCTGTGACATCCAGTCCTACGTCTACCTGCCGCTGCTCGAAGAAGTGGGTTACATGCCCAGCGAGCGTTACGCGCGGGGCGAGGAAATCCGCCGGCACGCCGTGGCCATCGCCGAACGCTTCGACCTGTACCGCGACACCGTTTTCTCCACCCGCGTCACCGGCCTGACCTGGGACGACGAAGCGCTGGAATGGATTGTCACCACCGACCGCGGGGACTCAATGCGGGCCCGCTACGTGATCACCTCCTCCGGAACGCTCACCCAGCCGAAGCTGCCGGGCATCCCGGGCATCGACTCCTTCAAGGGGCACACCTTCCACACCAGCCGGTGGGACTACGGCTACACCGGGGGAGACCAGTCCGGCAACCTCACCGGACTCGCGGACAAGAAGGTGGCCGTGGTCGGCACCGGTGCCACGGGCATCCAGGTGATTCCCATGGTGGCGCGCGACGCCGAGCAGCTCCTGGTCTTCCAGCGCACGCCGTCGTCCGTGGATATCCGGAACAACCGCCCCACCGATCCGGCCTGGGCCGCCTCACTGAAGCCGGGCTGGCAGAAGGAACGCATGGAGAACTTCCTTGCCGTGGTCTCCGGGGAACCGGTGGAGCAGGACCTCACCCGGGACGGCTGGACCTCCGTCCCGCAGCTGCACCGCAAGATGATCAGCGGCGCCGTCGACAAATCCGTGTCCGCGGAGGAGCGCGAACGCCTCGACGAACTCGTCGACTTCCGGAAAATGAACTCCATCCGCGCCCGGGTGGACGAGGAAGTCTACGATCCGAAGACGGCTGAACTGCTCAAGCCCTGGTACCGCTACATGTGCAAGCGTCCGACCTTCAGCGACTACTACCTGGAGACCTTCAACCTGCCCAACGTGACGCTGGTGGATACGGCGGACTTCGGCGGCATCACCCGCATCACCGAGAACACCATTGTGGTGGGCGACGAGGAATACGAGGTGGACTGCATCATCTTCGCCACCGGCTTTGAGGTAGGCGTCTCCGGTGTCACCTCCGGGGCCATGCCGGTAACCGGGCGCAGCGGCCAGACCCTGCTGGAAGCCTGGGGCCGGGGCCCGCGGACGCTGCACGGCTTCTACACGCACGGCTTCCCGAACCTGTTCCACCTCGGCTCGCTGCAGAACGCCAACTCGGTGAACTTTGTCCACATCCTGATGGAACAGGCCAACCACATCGGCGCCGTCATCGGCAGGGCGCGCGAGGTGGGTGCCCGCTACATAGAACCCACGGCGGAAGCCGAGGCCGCCTGGGGCGAAACCATCCAGCGGACCTCCGCGGACAACCGCAAGTTCGCCGCCGAATGCACGCCCGGCTACTACAACCGCGAGGGCAACCCGCCGCCCGTCAGCTTCTCCTTCAGCCCGGGGCCGGTGGTGTTCCACCGGCTGCTGAAGCAGTGGCGTGAGGAAAGCATCGACGAGGTGCTGGTGACTGAGGGGTAGCCACCCTGTGCCTCAGCCCCGCTCACCTGCGGGGCTCGGCACCCCCGCTCACCTGCGGGGCCTGGCTCCGGCGGCAACGAAATTCCAGAGCTCGCAGAGCTCGCTTGGAATATTAAAGCCGCCTCCGCCAGGCCCCTACGGGTGTATGTCACCCCTGGTAGTCAGCGGTGCAGTCACCGACAGGCGGCGCGCACCTTCGTGCGTGCTGTTCTGGGTGGGGGGAGGTTAGCCGCCGTTTGATTGGCGGATGCCGGTGGACAGGGATTCGAATTCGTAGATGAAGCCGCCGGCAGGGCCGCTGACCGTAAGGTAGGCCTCGTTGGTGTCGGGCTTGATGGCGATATTGGTGGCCGAGGTGAGGCCTTCCCGGTCTTCGCCGGGGACGGTGACGGTGGACAGGAGTTCGCCCCGGGGGCTGTAGACAAAGATGCGGGGCTGTCCGTGGACAGCCTGGTAGACATTGCCGTCGGCGTCCACGGCGTTTGAATCCGTCTGGCTGGTGCCGCCGTCAAAGTGCATGCCGGGGTGCGAGGTGGTGACTTCGGTTTTGTCCTCGTTGAGAACCAGGTAGTCGATCCGGTTGTCCATGTACTGGCTGACCCACAGGGCTTTGAAGTCCTCGCTGAAGGAGATGCCGTTCGGGGCGGCAAGGTTCTCGGCGAGGACGGTGGCCTCGGCGGTGTCCTTATCGATCCGCACCACGCGGCCCTGGGCTTCCCATGCCGGATCCGCGTAGCCGGTGGAATCGCTGACGAAGAGGTTTCCCTCCTCGTCGAAGGCCAGGTCGTCCGGGCGCATGGGGGCGCCGTCGACGTCGCCGGTAAAGAAGGTCTTGTGATCCTGGCCGTCGGCGGTGATGCTGTCGATTTTTCCGCCGGCAAAGTCCGTCAGGTAGATCCGGCCGTCCTTCGGGCTGAACTGCGCTGAGGTGTAGGCGCCGTTGCCCTCGGTGTAGACGCGGGAAACGGATTCATCCTCCACGTCCACCCGCATCACCTTGGCTTCGCCGGCCGGAGCCGTGACATCGACAACGAACAGGCCGCCGTCGGGCCCGAACGTGGGGCCTTCGATGAGGGTCATGCCGGTTTCCGGATGGATGGAGCTGACCTGGAGCACCCGCTCGGCGGTCTGTTCGGGGACCCCATGCATTCCGGTGCTCGACGCCGATTCGTCACGATCGCCGTCGTCTCCGGCAGCGCATCCGCTGAGCGCTGCGGCCAGGCCCAGCGTGAGTGCGGCCAGGCGGACCGGCTTCGAAAAAGAGAAAGAGGTGCGGCGGGACATGCTGGGGCTCCGATGCGGTTAGGGACTGCGGAAGCAATTACTTAGGACAACCCTAAGTGATTGCCGCCTTCGCCGGCATGGACCTAGAGGGAAGCCGTGATGAGCGGTCCCTTCTGTACAGCAAAGGCGGTCTGGAACCCACTTAGCCAGCATCAGCTGTACACAAGGAGGTGCCGGGCCTGCAGAGCCTGGCCGTTAAACAAAAGAAGCGGCCCCTGATCAGGGGCCGCTTCTTTGTTGTCTGGCGGAAGGTAAGGGATTCGAACCCTTGGTACGGGGTTACCGCACACTGGTTTTCAAGACCAGCTCCATCGGCCGCTCGGACAACCTTCCTCACTATGTAGTCTGGCAGAAGGGATGAAATCACCAAAATTCCCTAAACCTGGAAGGACAGCATGAAAGCCATCGTTATTGGAACACCCGGCGGACCGGAAGCACTGGAACTGCAGGATGTTCCTGCTCCCGAGGCCGGACCGGGCGAGGTCCTGATCGACGTCATTGCCGCCGGCATCAACCGCGCAGACGTGATGCAGCGCCAGGGTTACTACCCGGTGCCCGCCGGAGCATCCGAGTATCCGGGCCTGGAAGTCTCCGGCCGCATTGCTGCGCTGGGTGAGGGCGTTGAAGGCTTCGCAGTGGGAACCGAAGTGGTGGCACTGCTGACCGGCGGCGGATACGCCGAGCAGGTTGCCGTCCCCGCCGGGCAGGTCCTGCCCCTCCCGGACGGCTTCGACGCCGTGACCTCCGCGTCCCTGCCGGAAACCGCCGCCACCGTGTTCTCCAACCTCTTTATGGCCGCCGGCGTCAAGGAGGGGGACTACGTCCTCATCCACGGCGCCACGGGCGGCATCGGCACCATGGCCATCCAGATGGTCGCCGCGTTCGACGCCGTTCCGATGGTGACCGCAGGGTCGGCCGAAAAGCTGGAACTGGCCGAATCGCTCGGCGCGAAGGTCCTTATCAACTACAAGGAGCAGGACTTCGTCGAGGCGGTGCATGAAGCCACTGACGGCCACGGTGCGGACGTCATCCTCGACGTCGTCGGTGCGAAATACCTGCAGCGGAACCTGGACGCGCTCGCCGTCGCAGGCCGTTTGGTGATCATCGGGCTGCAGGGCGGCACCAAGGCGGAGCTGAACCTGAACCAGCTCATGACCAAGCGCGCCGCCGTCATCGGCACCACCCTGCGCGGCCGGCCCGTGGAGGAAAAGGCCGCCATCATGTCCGCCGTCGGCGAGTACGTCTGGCCGTTGCTGGTTTCCGGCCAGATCCGGCCCCTCGTGGACCGCACCTTCCCGCTGGCCGACGCCGCCGCCGCGCACGAGTATTTCGACTCCGGGCAGCACGCGGGAAAGATCCTGCTGACGAGCTAGGCAAGCAACCCGCCGGGCGGCATCCCGCCCGGCAGAATCCCCGACGACGACGGCGGCCGCGCACCTGTGCGGCCGCCGTCACGTATGTCTGTGACCGCCGCCTCACGCGCTGGTAATCTCAAGGTGCAGGGCCACTCCCTGCCCCCGTTCGGTACGTATGTCAATGCAGACAAGCCACCGCAGACAAGTCACCGCTGACAAAAGGGATCATCATGAGCGAGAACCAACGGCGCCGGGCCGACAACCGGCAACCACTGGACGGCGACGTCCTGGAACAGGACCCGGCACTGCCGCCGGTGGCCGTGGACCCGGAAGTCCTCGAGGCGGAGGACCGCCGCTGGACGCCCGCGAAGATCGCCGTTTGGGCCGGCATTGCCCTGCTGGGCGGTTTCAGCTGGACCATGCTCGCCGTAGTCCGCGGCGAAACCGTGAACGCCATCTGGTTCGTGTTCGCCGCCGTGTGTACCTACCTCATCGGCTACCGCTTCTATTCAAAGCTCATCGAAGCGAAGCTGCTGAAGCCCAATGACCGCCGCGCCACCCCCGCCGAATACAAGGCGGACGGCAAGGACTACGCCGCCACGGACCGCCGGGTCCTCTACGGCCACCACTTCGCCGCCATCGCCGGCGCCGGACCGCTCGTCGGACCGGTCCTGGCCGCGCAGATGGGCTACCTGCCCGGCACCATCTGGATCATCGTGGGCGTGGTGCTGGCAGGTGCCGTCCAGGACTACCTGGTGATGTTCTTCTCCATGCGCCGCGGCGGGCGCTCCCTGGGCCAGATGGCGCGGGATGAACTCGGACTTATCGGCGGCACCGCCGCCCTGATCGCGACCCTGGTCATCATGATCATCATCGTGGCCATCCTTGCCCTGGTGGTGGTGAACGCCCTCGCCGAAAGCCCGTGGGGTGTCTTCTCCGTGAGCATGACCATCCCCATCGCCCTGTTTATGGGCGTGTACCTGCGCTACCTGCGTCCCGGCAAGGTCACCGAGGTCTCCATCATCGGCTTCGTCCTCCTGCTCGCCGCCATCATTGCCGGCGGCTGGGTTGCCGGGACCCCGCTGGGCGACGCCCTGACCCTGGAACCGACCACCATTGCGTGGGGCATCATCATCTACGGCTTCATTGCCGCCGTCCTGCCGGTCTGGCTGCTGCTGGCCCCGCGAGACTACCTCTCCACCTTCATGAAGGTGGGAACCATCGTGATGCTGGCCGTGGCCATCATCATTGTCCGCCCGGAGATCAGCGTTCCGGCGGTCAGCGAGTTTGCCAGCCGGGACGATGGACCGGTGGTCGCCGGACCGCTCTTCCCGTTCCTCTTCGTCACCATCGCCTGCGGCGCCCTGTCCGGCTTCCATGCCCTGATTGCCTCCGGCACCACCCCCAAGATGCTGGAGAAGGAACGCCAGACCCGCTTCATCGGCTACGGCGGCATGCTGATGGAGTCCTTCGTGGCCATCATGGCGCTGGTGGCTGCCATCTCCATTGACCGGGGCATCTACTTCGCCATGAACTCGTCCGCCGGCGCCACCGGCGGAACGGTGGAAGGCGCGGTCGCCTTCGTGAACGGCCTGGGCCTGGCCGGTGTGAACCTCACTCCGGACATGCTCTCGTCGCTGGCATCCAACGTGGGCGAGGAATCCATTGTGTCGCGCACCGGCGGCGCGCCCACCCTCGCCGTCGGCCTGGCCACGATCATGCAGAGCCTGATCGGCGGCCCCGGCATGATGGCGTTCTGGTACCACTTCGCGATCATGTTCGAGGCCCTGTTCATCCTCACCGCGGTCGACGCCGGCACCCGGGTGGCGCGGTTCATGCTGCAGGACACCATCGGCAACGTGGCCCCGAAGTTCAAGGACATGTCCTGGCGTCCCGGAGCCTGGATATGTACGGCAATCATGGTCGCCGGCTGGGGGTCGATCCTGATCATGGGGGTCACGGACCCATTGGGCGGCATCAATACGCTGTTCCCGCTCTTCGGCATCGCCAACCAGCTGCTGGCCGCCATTGCGCTGGCCATCTGCATGGCGATCATTGCCAAGAAGAACGCATTCAAGTGGCTCTGGATCGTGGCACTTCCCCTGGCGTTCGCCGCAGTGGTGACCATCACGGCGTCGTTCTACAAGATCTTCTCGCCGGTGCCGAGCGTCGGTTACTGGGCCAACCACGAGGCCTTCCAGCAGGCACTGGCGGACGGGAAAACCAGCTTCGGCACGGCCAAGACCGTGGAGGCCATGGAAGCGGTGGTGCGCAACACGCTCATCCAGACCACGCTCTCGGTGGTGTTCGTGACCCTGGCGATCATTGTCATCATCACGGCCATCATTGCCAGCATCCGGTCCTTCCGTTCGGGCGGCGCCCCGAGCGCTGAGGATCCGGCCGTTCCGTCCCGCACCTTCGCACCGGCCGGTTTCCTGGCGACGCCGGCTGAAAAGGAGATCCTGGCCCAGTGGGAGTCGCTGCCGGAGGCTGACCGGCCCGCAAAGAGGGCGGCGCACACATGAGTGCCGCCGTCGCCGTCCGCCAAGGGGTCACCGGGTTCGTCCGGTTCTTCCGTGACGTGATGGGGGAGGACGCCTACCGCAAGTACACGGACTTCCATGCCTCGTCCGGCTGCACCTCGCCGCTGATGAGCGAACGCGAGTTCTGGCGGGACAAGATGGACCGGCAGGATGCCAATCCGGAGGGCCGCTGCTGCTAGCAAGGCGGGCGATCCGGCAATAAGGACGACGGCGGCACCGCAGCTGATTGCCTCAGCTGCGGTGCCGCCGTCGTTGTTTCGCTTTGTTGCTTCCCCCTTGGGACGCCTGGGCCCGGCCTGTCGAACCGGAGAAAACGCCAAAACGGGAGGACGATACCGGAAAACCGCCCGCCCGCGGGGCAACCGCCGCCAACCGTGAGAGCATTAATGCCATGACTGAACAGAACGGATCCTCCGAGCGCCGCGAGGCGGCTCCGGGGACTGGGCAGAAGTCAGAACAGACACCGGCGGACGATGGCACGGCCCGCGCCGTTGCGCCCGCCGGTGACGCCGGAGCGGTGAACCACGCCGGGGACAGCCGGGAAGCGCCCGGGCACGGTAAAGGCAAGGCCGGACCGGCGAAGCTCAACGAACTGGTGGATGAGCCGGCAAAGGTCATGCGGATCGGCACCATGATCAAGCAGCTGCTGGAGGAAGTCCGCAACGCACCGCTGGACGATGCGGCACGCAACCGGCTGGCGGAGATCCACTCCCGGTCCCTGAAGGAACTCGAGGACGGGCTGGCCCCGGAACTCGTGAACGAGCTGCACCGGATCAACCTGCCGTTCACGGACGATTCCACCCCTACCGACGCCGAGCTGAGGATTGCGCAGGCCCAGATGGTGGGATGGCTGGAAGGGTTGTTCCGCGGCATCCAGACGGCCATTGCCGCGCAGCAGACCGCCAGCCACGCGGCCGGGCGCCTGCAGCTGCGCCAGCTGCCGCCCGGAACCATACTGGCGCCGGGTGTTGTTATCGGAGACGATGGGGAACCTCACCGCGCTTCCCAGGGGACGGGCAGTCCGCGGCAGGAACCACAATCGGGCCCCGGCCAGTACTTGTAGGACGTTGATGGTACTTTTTGCAGCCGCCCGGCAGGGGCGGAAAGACGACGCGGAGCTCGGCAAGGGTGTCTGGCGCCGTGCGCACGACCGCTTTACGCGGGGCCTGGACCGCTATTACCAGATGCTCGAGGGCGTGCAGGATGACGCCATCTACAACGAGCTGGTGACCGTGGCCAATGAGCTCGCCGGGCTGCTTCCGCGCGTCCGGGAGGTGTGCGCCTCTGCCCAGCTGCAGCTGCCCAGTACCGGACAGAACATACCCGGAGCGTTGACCGCAGTGCACCGGGCACTGTCCCGCAGCGGCAATTCCCTCGCTGCCGCCGCCGAAGCCGCCGCCATGTCGCGGCTCGAAGGGGAGCGCTGGGGGATCGCGTCCGCCGGCCTGGACAATGTGCGGCGGCGGGCGGAACTCGTCCAGGAGGACGTGGTTGAAGCCGAACGCGCGCTGCTCAGCGCGCAGGAAACCGGGATTTCGCGGAAGTAGGAAGCGGTTTCCTGAAAATACCGGTAATACCGCAAAAGAAACCTGGAAATCCGGGAATACGTTACGTGGGGTTTTCGCGGTGAGCTTATCCGCTTTGTCCTGCCCGGCATCAGGGCAAGGATGAGGAGATGACTACATCACCGGTACTGACTTTCAATGACGGCAACACCATCCCCCAGCTCGGCTACGGCGTGTGGCAGGTTGAGGACGAAGTTGCCGAAAAGGTAGTGGGACAGGCATTCGAGGTTGGCTACCGCCACATCGACACGGCCAAGATCTACGGCAACGAAGCCGGCGTCGGCCGCGCCATCGCCGCCACCTCCGTCCCCCGCGAGGACATGTTCATCACCACGAAGGTGTGGAACGCGGACCAGGGCTACGAAGAAACCCTTAAGGCCTTCGACGCCTCCATGGAGCGCCTCGGCCTGGAAACCCTCGATCTGTACCTGATCCACTGGCTGCAGCCGAAGCAGAACAAGTACGTGGACACCTGGAAGGCGCTGGTCGAGCTGCAGAAGCAGGGCCGCGTGAAGTCCATCGGCGTCTGCAACTTCACCAAGGAAGCCCTGCAGGAAATCATCGACGCCACCGGCGTTGTCCCGGTCCTGAACCAGGTGGAAACCCACCCGTACCTGAACCAGGCGGACCTGCGTGCCTTCGAGGCCGAGCACAACATCCTGCACGAGTCCTGGTCCCCGCTGGGCTCCGGCAAGGGCCTGCTCGAGGATCCCAAGCTCGTTGAGATCGCTGCGAAGTACGACGGCGCCACCCCGGCCCAGGTCGTCATTGCCTGGCACTTGGCCCTGGGCAGCATTGTGATCCCCAAGTCCGTCACGGAATCCCGTATCCGGGAAAACTGGGAAGCCCTGAACCTCACGCTGAGTGACGAAGACATCGAGGCGATCAACGCGCTCGACAACGGCACCCGCTACGGCGCGGATCCGGCCACGGCCGACTTCGCATAAGCCTTCCGGCTTAAGTACAAAAGGCGCACGTTCCGCGGAACGTGCGCCTTTTTGCGTTGGAAACCTATGCGGCCACCGGCTCCAGGGGAGCACGGACCGGCCAGTCCTGGCCCTCAAGGATCACCTGGGCGCAGCTGCCCGTGGACAGATTGACCACGATCGGCGCCAGCAGGTTCACGGTGGTCCCGCCGACCGTCGGATTGGCCACCACCAGCACGGCGGCGTCCTCGGGAGTCTCCAGTTCCAGCTGATAACGCTGTTCGTCGGTGATTTCCGGGTGGTAGTCCGGAAGATAGACGGAGGCGTCCAGCACGTAGAGGCGCCTGCTGCCGCCGTCGGCGCTTCCGGCCGCGGTCATGGCGAACAGGCCGGCGGCGCCGTCGATCTCTTCGAGGTCGAAGTGCACCTCCGGAGCCAGCCCCGGAGGAGGAGTCAGGAACGTCAGGCCGGTGCTCATCGCAGGAAGTCCATGAGCGTCGGCTGAAGTGCCTTGGCCGTCACAGCGAGGGCCGACTGATAGGCGACTTCCTGCAGCTTCATGTCCAGAATGACCTTCGCCGTGTCCAGATCTTCGATCCCCGAGCGGCGGGTTTCCAGACTGATGGACTTCTCGGCCAGGTTGTCCTTGGCATTGAGTGTGGCTGCATGCCGGACGCCGAGCGCGGAATGTTCCATGAGGACGGTGTCGGCCGCCGCGTCAACCTTTGTGAGGTAGCCGCTGACGTCGTTGTTCGCTTCCAGGTCCGCCACGAGGTTGTCCATCATCCGAAAGACCGAGTTGTCTCCCTTGCCGAAAACGGCCTCACCGTCGGTGTCCACGCGCATCTGCGTACTGCTGTCCAGCCGGCGGGTGGTGGGGGTTCCGCTGCCGCTGTAGGTGTAGGCGCCGTCCGTTTCGGTGAACGCCTTGCCGGTGTCCGAGGTGCCCGCGAAGACCGTGCGGCCAAGGTGGGTGGTGTTGGCCTCGCGCAGCAGATCCGTCTTCAGGCCGGAGAGTTCCGTGGCGATGGCCTTGCGGTCGGTCGGCGAAAGCGTGCCGTTGGCAGCGTTCAGCGTGAGGTCCTTGACCCGGCGCAGGATGTCAGTGGTATTGGTCAGCGCATTGTCGGTGACGGTAAGCCAGCCCTCTGCGTCGCTCACGTTGGACGTGTACTGCACGTTGGCCCGGATTTCCGACCGTACCTTCAGTGCATTGGCGGTCCCCGTGGGATCGTCGGACGGGCGGGCAATGGCAGCGGAGGAGGCGACCTGCTCCTGCAGTTTGGCCATCCGGGACATGCTGGCCTGCAGGTTCTGCTGGGCCGTGCGGGCCATGGTCTGGTTCGTGGTGCGGCTGATCACGGGTTACCTTCCAACAATTCCGGTGCGGTTAATGAGGGTGTCAAGCATTTCGTCAATGGCGCTCATGACGCGGGAGGCACCCTGGTAGGCGTGCTGGTACATCAGCAGGTTCACGTTTTCTTCGTCCAGGTCCACCGAGGCGTTGGAAAGCTGAAGATCCAGTGCGGAGGAGGACGCGACGTCGGCCAGCGTTGCCTGCTGCAGTTCGGCTCGGCTCTGCGACGCGGTGGCCGTGACGAAGGCGCTCCAGACCTTGTCCGCGGACCCGGCCTTGGAACCCAGCTGGGCAATCTGGTCGGCGATGCCGCCGTCGAGTGTTCCCGAGCCCGGCCGGCCGGAAGCAATGCCGGAGGCATCGGTCGGCACAGTGGCCAGGGTGGTTGCGGCCGGGGTGCCCACGCTGAAGAAATCTCCGCCGGCGATACCCGCTGTGGTTGCGCCTTGACGGTGCAGCTCGTTGACGCTGGAAGCCAGCGAGGCGGCAACCTCGTTGTAGGAAGCTGCGGCCTGCGCGAAGACGCCGCCGTTGCCGGCCGAGGCGAGGATCGACGTGGCGCCGGCAATTTCGCCCTTGCCAATGCCTGCCGAGCCGGGCCGGTCGGTCCAGCCCACCACGGGTTCCTGCGCATCGTCCATGGTTTTTCCGCCGGTGACCTGGAGCGAACGGGCATTCGTGCCGGACACCAGTGCATTGCCGTCGATGAGGACATCCACCATGCCGTCGGAGGATTCCCGCACCGTGGCGCCGCTAAGCGCCGCGATGGTGGTGGCCAGGGCGTTGCGCTGGTCAACGAGTTCGTTCGCCGACGCGCCGGAGGCAAGCGTGGAGCGGATGGCCCCGTTAAGGCTGGCCAGCTGCTTTGCGCTGGAATTCAGCTCAGTGACCATGTCATTGAGCCCGCTGCGGGTGCTGTTCCACTGGTCCCGGACCGCGTTGTAGCCGTTGGCGATCTGGCCTGCGGCGGTACTGGCCGCGCTGAGCAGTACGGCGGCGGCCGTGTTGTCCGAGGGATTGTGGGAAATGCCGTCCCAAGCGGCGGAGAAGTTCTGCAGCGCCGTGGAGAGCCCGTTCTTGCCCGGCTCGTTGAAGCCGTCTTCCAGCTCGATCAGCGCGTTGGCGCGGACGGCGGAATAGCCTGCGACGGCGGCGGTGCTGCGTACCCGGGTGTCCAGCTGCTGGCTGCCCAGCCGGGCAATGGAATCCACCGATACGCCCTGGCCTACCCCGGTAGGGGCGGCGAACCTGCCGGCCGGGGCGAGGGAGGGCGCTGCGGAAGTATTCAGGCGCTGCCGCGTGTAGCCGGCCACGTTGGCGTTGGCCACGTTCTGGCCGACGACGTCAAGGCCCTTGCGGGCGGCGGTGAGGCCGGTGTACGCCGTGTTCAGGCCGCTGAAGGTGCTCATTCTCTAGGAGTCCTTAACGTCAAATGCTCTGGTCAACCAGCCGGGCGGCTGAGGTGGGGGCGGCCGAGGTGCCGGACGCCGTGTAGGTATTCGCTTCCGGGCTTAGCCCCGCCAGCGTTTCCTGGGCCGAGCGTGCCGCAGTGCGCAGGAACTGTTCGTTGATGTCGCGCAGTTCGCGGATCTTCACGGTCAGCTCGGTCATGGCCTGCAGGTGTGCGTTGAAGATTTCCGTCCACGGACCGGGAGGAGCTGCGGCTACCAGCTCACGCAGCGTGGCGTTTTCGGAGGTGCCCCATTCGACGGCGAGTCCGGCAACGGCAACAGCCCGGCCGAGATCGGCTCCGCGGAGGCGCTCGAGGACCTGTTCAACCTCGCGCGTGGCGTGCGTCAGCCATTTTGTTTTTCCGGAGGTGAGCAGCAGTTGTTCTTCTTCGAGCTTGAACACAAGAAGTTCCAACAACTCGCGCTCTTCCCAAAGAAGGGCCGAGAGTTTCTGGGTACCCATGCGTTGCTCACCTCCTAGGTGGTGCACTGAATGTCTCTAAAGCGGAATAAGACGTCTGATTTCAGGCCCCAACCTGCGGCAAAAGTCTTTGGTTTGGCGTCCGCATTCCAATACGTCCGCCACAAATCACTATCGGCCGGTTCATCTTCAATGTTAGTGGTATGTTTCAGCTAAAGCGCTTAAGCGTGGATTCACCAGCGGTCTCAGCCACTGACCACGAAGCAGGCGTAACTGGTCGCAGTATGGGGACAGTTGGGAAACAAGGGCTTGGGGGTCCACATTGAATCGCGCCGAACGTAATGCCATGGTGGTGGAAAATCTGCCATTGGTTGGTTATCTCGTATCCGAAGTCTGCGCCAAGGCCACGCACCTCTCGCGTGATGACCTGGCCTCAGCCGGATCCATCGCCCTTATAACGTCCGCAGATTCGTTCGATCCGGACCTGGGTGTTCCCTTTGGAGCCTATGCCCGCCGACGCATCGTCGGTGCTTTTGCGGATGAAATGCGTTCCAATGACTGGGCCACGCGATCCGCCCGCCGGCGGATCAAGGAAACCCTCGCGGTGAAGGAAACCCTCACCGGCGCCCTGGGCCGCACTCCCAATGTGGACGAGATTGCCTCCGCCTTGGGTGTGGACCGCACTGTGGCTGAGGATGCACTGTCGGATGCTTCCCGCACAGTGTCCAGCCTGGACGAATCCGCGACGGATTTCCTGATCGCGGACATGCCGTCGCCCGAGGGTTCCCTCCTGGCCTCCGAGCGCTTGAAGTACCTGCAGGCCGCCGTCGCCGCCCTGCCGGAAAAGATGCGGTATGTAGTGGAGGAGATTTACTTCCACGACCGCACGGTCAAGGAAATCGCCGAAGAGCTCGGCAGCACCCACTCGGCCGTGTCCCAGCAGCGGGCCGAAGCGGTCCGCCTCCTTCGGGACGGCCTGGGCACGCATTACTCCGACGCTGCTGCGGCACCGGAACTCCAGTCCCGGATTGCACCGGCGCGCCGCAACGCCTATCTCACCTCAGTGGGAGAACGCACCGCCGGCGGCATCACCCGGCACCATCTGGCCCCGGCCCTTCCCGGCGCGCAGGCTTTTGTGCCCGGACTTACGGGTGTTCCGGGCCGCCCGGCAACTTTCAATCCGGCCGCTTCCTAGGCTTACCGCCGCACTTAAATCTTTTTTCGAATTCTTTTTCAGAACTGCTAACACCCGTCGGTGCTCCGCCGATAGCTATGGTTGCAGGCCCACGGAAGGGCCTGTTAGTACAGCCCACTCACGGAGGAATACATCATGGGTTTCACAATCAACACCAACGTTTCGTCGCTCAACGCCATGCGCAACCTGAACCTGAACCAGACGAACCAGGCCAAGTCGGTGGAGCGCCTCTCCAGCGGTATGCGCATCAACCGTGCGGCTGACGACGCTGCAGGCCTGGCAATCTCCGAAGGCCTGAAGAACCAGGTTTCCGGTCTGACGCAGGCCGGCCGCAACGCCCAGGACGGCATCAGCCTCATCCAGACCGCTGAAGGCGCCCTGACCGAGGTCCACAACATCCTCAACCGTATGCGTGACCTGACGGTTCAGGCCTCGAATGATACGAACAACGCTGAGTCGCGTACGGCGATCCAGACCGAAGTCACCGCGCTGACCTCGGAACTGGGCCGGATCAAGGACACCACAAACTTCAACGGCATCCAGCTGCTGGACAACACGGTAACCTCCGGTGCAACGGCCGGCACGCTGAAGATCCAGGTCGGCGCCGATGCCAACGAGACCATCGACGTCACGATGGCCAACGTGGCCGCCACGCTCACCACGATGGGCGACCTGACCGTCGATTCGCAGGTAAATGCTGCCGCATCGACCACCAAGTTGGATGCTGCCATCAAGTCGACTTCGGATCAGCGCGCCACCTTGGGTGCACAGCAGAACCGCCTCGAGTCCACCTCGCGCTCCATCGCGGTGTCCGTGGAGAACCTCTCCTCGGCCAACTCCCGCATCCGCGACACGGACATGGCTGCGGAAATGGGTAACTTCACGAAGTCCCAGATCCTCTCCCAGGCCGCTACCGCGATGCTGGCCCAGGCCAACCAGATGAACTCCGGCGTTATGTCGCTCCTGCAGTAGTAGCAGCGCCTGACCAGATTCATCAGCAGTAACCGCAGAACCGGCAGGTGAATGGCCGCTGGCGGCGGGGAAACATGACTTGGACCTCACGCTTCCCGCCGCCAGCCCATTCCCTGCCTTCTGTTTGTCACCGCAGGACATGCAACCCCAGCATGACCCAGCAGGATCCCGTAAGACACCAGCAGGACACGGCAGGACTTCTCAAGGAGCATTTTCATGGCGCTAGGCATTGACGGGCTGATCAGCGGCATCGACACCACCGCCATGATTGCGGACCTGATGAAGATCGAAGCCCGCCCGCAGAAGCTCCTGAAGGACAAGGTCGAGAGCAACCAGCTCTTTGTGACCGCCCTGCAGAACCTCAACACCAAGATCGCTTCGCTGACCGAAGCCGCCGGGAAGATCGCCAAGGCAGGTGGAACGGACCGCTACGCCGCCGTCACCGGCTCCGCCAGCGTCACGGCCACCACCAAGGCCGGCGCTGCTGCAGGCTCGCTGGACATCACGGTGAACAAACTGGCCACGGCACAGGTCTCCCTTTCCAGCGCCATGGCGGCGTGGCCCAACGGCGATGCCCTTTCCATCTCCGCCAACGGAACCATCACCGAGCTCGACACGGCAGGCAAGAGCCTGGATCAGGTCATCAGCACCGTCAACAAAGCCAACCTGGGTGTCACCGCCGTCAAGATCGCTGCCGGCAGCGTGGACGGCGTCGCCCAGTACCGGATGCAGTTCAGTGCCTCCGCCACGGGCTCGGCCGGTGCGTTTACCGTCTCGCAGAACGGCACGGACCTGGGTGCCATCCGCGCCGGTCAGGACGCCGAGGTCACCCTGTGGGCCGGGGTGGCCGGAGCCGAAACGAAGATCACCTCCGCCACCAACACCTTCACGGACCTGATGCCCGGTGTGGACATCACGGTCTCCGCGGTGTCCGCCGATCCGGTCAACGTGGCAGTGAGCCGGGACGTCAAGGCGATTTCGGCCGTCGCGGCATCTCTGGTGGCCACCCTGACGGATGTTTTCGGCTACATGGACCGGAACTCCGCCGTGACGATCGATACCTCCGACGGCGTCACCAAGACCACTGGTGGAGTATTCACCGGGGATTCGGCCACCCGCTCCCTGAAGCAGTCCATTATGGGTGCGGCCACCGGCTCGCTGGACGGGCGTTCGACGTCGGACATCGGCATTACCCTCACCAAATACGGCACCGTGGAGTTCAACGCCGACAAGTTCGCCGCCGCCCTCGCAGCGGATCCGGAAAAAACCCAGGCTTCGCTGCAGGCAATTGCCAGCCGCGTTGAGGCCGTAGGTAAGACAGCCTCCGATAAGTACGACGGCTCCATTACCAAGCGGATCCAGAGCCAGGAATCCACCGTGAAGTCCCTCAACAGCCAGGTTGAGCAATGGGACCGCCGGCTGGCTTCGCGGGAATCCACGTTGAAGCTCGTCTGGACCAACCTTGAAGTCAAGCTGGGCTCCCTCAACAGCCAGATGGACTGGCTCACCGGCCAGCTCGACTCCCTCACCGCCTCCTCGAGTAAGAAGTGACCGTGAACTACTCAATGGCAGCCAAACGGGCCGAATACGCACGCAATGCCGTGCTCTCCGCCTCGCCTGCCCGGCTCCTGACCATGCTGTACGACCGGCTGCTGCTGGACCTTGTCCGGGCCGAAACCGCGCAGCAGAATGCCGAGTGGCCGGTGGCTTCGGAGAACCTGCTCCATGCCCAGGCCATCATCACCGAGCTGATGGGCACGCTGAAGACCGAGGTGTGGGAGGGCGGGGAAAACCTGCACGGGATCTACACCTATTCGTTGGCGAACCTGATGAACGCGAACATCGGCCGGGACGCAAAGCTGACCCGGGAATGCATCGACCTGCTCGAACCGATCCGCCTGGCCTGGCATGAAGCGGCGGCACAGCTCCCCGCTGCCGGTGCAACACCCGCAGCCGCAGGCACACCGGGAGGGGTTCTCGGTGTCGGCTGAATCGGCAGAGCCCTACCGCGGCCCCGAGGAACTGGCCAACATCGCGCTCTGGGAATTCGTCCTCACGCAGCTCGAAGACAATCTGGAATCCTTCCTGGAAGGACAGTCCCTTACGGAACAGGCCCGGGAGGTGGCCGCCGACTGGGAACCTCCGGCGGAACTCGGCCCGCTCCCCGAGGAACTCCTTACCCGTGCCCGGATGCTGTCCAAGGCGCAGACCCGGGCATACGCCCAGCTGCGCAGCGAGTCGCGGACCAATAGGAAGCAGTCCCTGCTGATTCGCAGTGTCCCCGGCCCCGCGGCGTCGGCCGTTTATCTCGAAGTTGACGGCTAAAAGCAGCGAAATCGGAAGACTGCTTACTTTTCCTATACCGCATACTTGCAAAAATCCAAAAGAATTACTTGATTACCGCTTACCTACTCGTTAATTCGGCCGATAACCATTAACGAGCACGGATAGCTCACGAAAGAGGCCACGGATCGGCCGCACTGTCCCTTTAGCGAGAACTGGGTTTCACTGTGTTCGATTCCGTCTCCTCCATTGCGCTGCAAAGCGCCCTGGACGGTCTTGCCCTCCGTCAGCGGACCATCGCAAACAATATTGCGAATGTGAATACCCCCGGCTACCAGGCCCAGCGCGTCACTTTCGAGGACGCCCTCGCTAAGTCGGTAAAAGCCGGCAATGGAGCAGTCGCCGCCACCACCTCGCGTTCCCTTGAACCCACCCGCCTGGACGGCAGCAACGTCAACCTGGACACCGAAACACTGTCCAATATCGACACCGTGCTGCGCTACCAGTTCGCCACCCAAGCCGTTGGCGGAGAAGCCAATTCCCTCCGCACGGCATTGAGGACCAACTAATGACTTTCGATGCCATCGGCATTGCCGCAACCGGACTCACCACGCACCGTAAGTGGCTGGACGCAGTTTCCGACAACCTGGCCAACGCCAACAATGTCTCCAGCACCGACGGTGCTGCTTTCCAGGCCCGCTACGTTGTAGCCCAGGAAGGCCGGGAAGGCAGCGGAGTCCACGTCACAGGCGTGGAGTACGGCGACGCCGAAGGCCGGATGGTCTACCAGCCGGACCACGCCCTCGCCGACGCCGAAGGCTACGTCCGTTACCCGGACATTGACCTCTCGGAGCAAATGGGCAACCTGATCCTTGCCCAGCGCGGCTATGAAGCGAATGCCGCCGTGGTTGACCGTGCCAAGAGCACATACGAAGCAGCACTGCAGATTGGACGCTCCTAATGCCCGTTCCCGCCATCGCCGCAGTCAGCAGCACCACGCCGACGGGATACGTGGAAGCCGTAAAGCCCGCCGTCTCCACTGACGGTTCCTCCTTTGCCACGCAGCTCACCGGAGCCGTGGACAACGTCACCGAACTGCAGTCCACGTCCAAGACACTCGCCGTGCAGGCCGTGACCGGCGACCTTGATGACATCCACGCAGCCACCATCGCGTCCACCCGGGCCTCCGTCACCCTGGAACTTGTCGCCGCAGTGCGGAACAAGGGTGTTGACGCGTTCAACGAGATCATGCGGATGCAGGCCTGATGCCCGGACCCATGAGCGCGATGACCGGCCGGCTGGGCAAGACGGTAGGCCAGTTCACCCTGGCGCAGAAGACCATCGCCATTATCGGTATTGCCGTGGTGGCCCTGGGCATTGCGCTGCTTGCCTCCTGGCTGACCAAGCCGGCGTACACCCCGCTGTTCTCCGGCCTCGAAGCCACGGATGCCAACAGCATCGTGGAACAGCTCAAGACCGACGGCGTTCCCTACGAGGTTGCCAACGGCGGCGGCACCATCATGGTGCCGGAGGAATTCGTGTACGACCAGCGGCTCAAGGCCGCAGGCGCCGGCCTGCCGTCCGAATCCAGCGGCGGCTACTCGCTGCTGGACGAAATGGGAGTCACCTCCTCGGAATTCCAGCAGTCCGTAACCTACAAGCGGGCCCTGGAAGGCGAGATCGCCAAGACCGTAGGTGCCATCGACGGCGTGAAGAACGCCTCCGTGCAGCTGGCCATCCCCGAAGACACCGTGTTCGTTTCCAAAAAAGCCGATCCCACCGCATCCGTATTCGTGGAAACGCAGAACGGGACCACGCTCAGCTCGGACCAGGTCTCCGCCATCGTGCACCTGACCTCAGCCTCGGTTGACGGTATGCAGTCCACCGACGTCGCCGTTATCGATGCCACCGGCACCGTGCTGTCCGCCGTCGGCACCGGCACTGTCGGTTCGGCCGACAAGCAGGCCACCGATTACGAGGAGCGGGTTACCGCCTCCGTGCAGACCATGCTGGACCGCGTAGTGGGTCCCGGCAACGCCACCGTAGCCGTGGCAGCCGACATGAACTATGAGTCCGCCAACCGGGTGGAGGAATCCTTCACCGCGCCGCAGGACACCCCGGCCCTGAACGAAGCCACCAGCACCGAGGAATACACCGGCGGTGCCAACGGCAGCGCCGCGGGCATCCTGGGTCCGGACAACATCGCGGTGCCCAACGGAGGTAACGACGACGGCGCCTTCCGCTCCGAAACGAGCACCAAGAACAACGCGGTGAACAAGGTGACCGAAACCCGGGACATCCCGGCCGGTTCCCTGAACCGCCAGACAATCTCCGTGGCACTGAATACCAATGCGGCCGCCGGATTGAACGTGGCAGACCTGGAAGCCCTGGTCGCCACCGCCGCCGGCATCAACGCCGAGCGCGGTGACGAGATCACGGTCGAAATGGTCTCCTTCAACGCAGACGGCGCCACCAGCGCGCGGGATGCCCTGGCCGAGGCACAGGCAGAAGAAGAAGCCGAACGCCGGGCACAGATGCTCCAGATGGGAATCATCGTGGCCGGCATCGTCCTGGTGGTCATCCTGGCCCTGGTCGCCTACGCCATGCGCTCCCGCCGGCAGAACCGCGAAGCCATCGACATTGGAGAACTGCCGGAGCTGGATCCACTGGCACCGGCC
The DNA here is from genome assembly GCF_025244845.1 of Arthrobacter sp. zg-Y1171. Lineage (NCBI taxonomy): Bacteria > Bacillati > Actinomycetota > Actinomycetes > Micrococcales > Micrococcaceae > Arthrobacter > Arthrobacter sp. zg-Y1171. The sequence continues at coordinate 414,854 of NZ_CP104264.1, forward strand.
GCAGGCCTCACCATGCTGAGCGAACCCGCCCCGCTCGTTTCCACGGACACGGCCTCCATGCAGATTGTGGCTGCTGCCGTGGACCAGGACCGCAAGCGGGCCGAACTCGACGCCTTGGCAGCACAGGACCCGGTTCGCACCGCTGACTACCTGCGCAACCTCATGGAGGACACCCGAGCATGACCGACCTTGCCACTGCCCCGGCCGGACTGCCCTTTGCCGCCGCCTCGAACGGGTCCGCCCTTGCCCTAAGCGGCGCCCGGACGGATGCGGGATCCGGCGAGCTGACCGGCACCCAGAAGGCTGCCATCATTTTGATGCAGCTGGAAACCTCCCGGGCCGCGGTGGTTATGCAGCAGTTCACCGAGGCCGAGGCGCAGGCCATCGCGGCGGAGATTGTCCGGCTTCGCCGGGTGGACTCTTCCGTGGCCGAGGAAGCCATCAACGAGTTCTACGAGATGACCATTGAGGGCCGCCGCCGCGCCCACGGCGGCCGCGACGTCGCCATGGGACTGCTTGAAGCGTCCTTCGGTGTCGAGCGTGCCTCCGGCGTGATGGAACGACTGGCCTCCTCGATGGCGGGCAAGTCCTTCGAATTCCTCGAAACCGCTGAGCCCAACCAGGTGATTTCCCTGCTGGACGGCGAGCTGCCGCAGACCATTGCGCTGGTCCTGGCGCATATGCGTCCCCAGCGCGCCTCAGCCGTGCTGACCGGCCTGAGCGCGGAGCTGCGCACCGACGTCGCGCAGGCCATTGCAACCATGGCCCGCGCTACCCCGGAAGCCGTGCGCGTGGTCGCCGAAACGCTGCGGGCACGTGCCTCGGCGCTGGGCGCCGCCCGCGAGGCCACCGATGCCATCGGCGGCGTGCAGCCGCTGGTGGAAATCATCAACCGCTCCGACGCAGTCACCGAACGCGCGCTGCTCGAGGCGCTCGAGGAACGCGATCCGGAGCTGGCGGAAGAAGTCCGCTCCCGGATGCTTACCTTCGCCGACCTGGTCAAGCTCGAACGCCGGGACGTGCAGCTGGTGCTGCGCGGCATCGATGTGGGCACCCTGGCCCTGGCCATGAAGGGTGCTTCCGAGGCGGTGCTGGACGCCATCCGCACCAACGTCTCCGAGCGCAACCGCGAACTGCTCGACGACGAAATCAAGGTTTCCGGTCCCGCCCGCCTCTCGCAGGTGGAAGAAGCACGCGCCAACATTGTCCGGGCCATCCGCGAAATGGAAGCCCAGGGCATCATCGAGGTGCATCATGCGGACGAGGAAGAATATGTCTACTGACGAGCAGACGTTCTCCCGCCTGATCTACACCTCCCTCGGCGCCACGGACGAAGCACAGCTCAACGCGCAGGTGGAAGCCCGCGGCCATGCCGCCGGTTACGCCGCCGGCCTGCGGGCCGCCGCAGCGGACACCGACCTGCTGCGCCGCACCCTGCGGGAGCAGTACGACGACGAAATGCGCCGGGGACAGGAACGCATCAACCGGAGCCTTTCCGCCCTTAACTCCGCTGTCTTCAGCCTCGAAGGCCGCACCGTCGCCCTGATCACCGACGTCCAGGACGCCCTGGCCGCCGCAGCAATCGACCTGGCCGAAGCACTGCTGGGCCGGGAACTCGCTTCCGGCGAGACGTCCGCCCGCGCAGCGCTGGCCCGTGCCCTGGAAGGCGTGGACACAGACCTGGTGCAGCGCGTCCGCATGCATCCGGTGGACCTCGCATCCCTGGATGAAGACACGCTCCGCCGCGCACGGGTGGAGTTCGTGGGCGACGCCGGCCTGCGGCGGGGAGACGCCGTCACCGAGTTCCCGGACGGCTACCTGGACGCCTCGCTGAGTTCCGCCGTCGAGCGTGTCCGCGCGGCACTGCTGGGGGAGGACTCATGACCGTCACCACGTGGCGCCCCCGCGCCGACCGTTTTACGGCAGCCCTGCGCTCCGCCGCCCCGCAGCGCATTGGCCGGGTGTCCTCCGTCCTGGGGCTGAGCATTGAAATTGCCGGCCTCGACTGCGGTGTAGGCGAGCTGGTGTCAATCGGGCACCCCGGGTCCGAGGTGGACGCCGAAGTGGTGGCAGCCACCCGTGACGGCATCCGCTGCATGCCCTTCGGCCGGCTCACCGGCCTGACCGCCGGAACTCCGGCACGCTCCAAGGGCACACCGCTGCTGGTCCCCACCGGCACCGGGCTGTTCGGCCGGGTGCTGGACGGCCTGGGCCGCCCCATCGACGGCAAGGGTCCGCTGCAGGTCGAGGCCTTTGTACCGCTGGACCACGAAACCCCGTCCGCCATGCTGCGCACCCGGATCAATACCCCGCTGCAGCTCGGCGTCCGGGCGATGGACACCCTCACCACTGTGGGGCGCGGCCAGCGTATGGGCCTGTTCGCCGGCTCCGGCGTCGGCAAGTCCTCGCTGCTGTCCATGATTGCCCGCGGCACGGACGCGGAAGTGTCCGTGATTGCCCTGGTAGGGGAGCGCGGCCGTGAAGTCCGCGAGTTCCTCGAAGACGACCTGGGCGCCGAGGGCCTGGCACGGTCCATCGTGGTGGTCTCGACGTCGGACGAACCTGCGCTCATGCGCCTGCGCGCCGCGTTTGTGGCCACCCGGATTGCCGAATCCTTCCGCGATCAGGGTGCCGACGTCATGCTGATGATGGATTCCCTGACCCGCGTGGCCATGGCCCAGCGTGAAATCGGGCTATCCGTAGGCGAACCGCCGGCCACCCGCGGCTATCCGCCTTCCACCTTCTCCCTGCTCGCGCAGCTGCTCGAACGCGCCGGTACGGGCGAACGGGGTTCCGTCACCGGCATGTACACCGTGCTCGTGGACGGCGACGACCACAACGAGCCCATTGCCGACAGCGCCCGCTCCATCCTCGACGGACACGTGGTCCTGGACCGCAAGCTGGCCGTCTCCGGGCACTTCCCGTCAATTGACGCCCTGGCTTCCATTTCCCGCGTTGCCTCCCGCGTAAACCCGCGGGAACGCAGCGATGCCGCGTCAACGCTGCGCCGGGTAATGGCTGCGCGGAAGGCTGCGCAGGATCTGCTCGACGTCGGCGCCTACCAACGCGGATCCAATCCCCTGGTGGACGCGGCAGTGGACAACCAGGACGCCATCAACGCCTTCCTGCAGCAGCGCATGGATGAACAGACGCCGGCGGAGACCGCCTGGGCGCAGCTGCACAATCTCACCCGGATGCTGGGGGTGTCCTGATGTCCCGTGCCTTCCCCCTCGCCGGCCTGCTGCGCCTGCGCCAGCTGCAGCAGGACCGTGCCGCAGGCGAACTCGCGGCGGCCAACGTCCGCATGCGGGAAATCCGCGAAGCCCGTGCAGAGGCCTACAACTCCCTCGAAAGCTCCCACAGCGAGGCGGTGGATGCGGCAACCATGAACGCGATTGCGGCGGCCCGGGCCTCCTCGCGCAGCATGCTCGCCGATCTGAACGCGCTGGACACGCGCCATGCCGCGGAAGTGGAAACGGCACGCGCCGAATTTTCCTCCGCACGCGCCCGCTCCGTGGGCCTGGAAAAGCTTGAAGGCAAGTTCGCCGAGGCAGAAGCCGCCGAGGACCTGCGCACCGAACAAACCATCCTGGACGAACTCGCCGGCTCCGCCTGGCACCGCCGGCAGAAGGAAGCCAACTAATGAGCATGACGGACGCCCTGGGGCGGATCGACGAAATCCGAAGCACGCTGAGCCAGCTCTCCGGAACAGCAGCCGCAAAGGCGGCTGCCGTCACTACCACGGCCACGGCGGCCGGGTCGGATGCGGAGTTCGCTTCCACTCTGTCCGCGCTGACTTCTGCGGCGTCGGCGGGAACGGACACCGGCACCTCCGGCGGCGCGGCAGCGGACGGCAAGGTGCTCGACGCCGTCCAGAAATACCTTGGCCTGCCCTACATCTGGGGCGGCAACGATCCAGCGCAGGGTCTGGATTGTTCTTCCTTCGTGCAGAACGTCTACAAGGATCTCGGCTTCACCCTTCCGCGAGTCACCTGGGACCAGATGAACTCGGGGACCGAGGTCGCTTCCATGGCCGATGCACAGCCCGGGGACCTGCTCTTCAGCCACGACGGCGGACACGTTGCCATCTACCTGGGCAACGGAAAGGCAGTGGACGCGCCGCAGCCCGGCCAGACCATTGCCATCCGCGATGCATGGGAAACCGACGCCAACCTGACCACTATCCGCCGCATCCTGCCGACGGAATCCGCCGGTGCCGCCGGTAGTGCCGGCGCTGCCGGTGCCGCGGGTCTCTCCGACCTGGTGGCTTCCGCCCGCGCTGCGCAGGCGGCCATGATGGGAACGGCAGCATGAGCGTCTCCGCAGGCATGCCGCGCACGGCCGCCCCCGCTGCTTCCCTCCGGACCGCTGTCCCGGGGTCCGCCTCCGCCGGCGTTGGTGCGGACCAGTTCGGGTCCACGTTTGAGGATGCCCTTGCCGCCTCGAACCGGGCGGCATCCGGCCGTGACGCCGGCCGTGACGCCGGCCGCGACGCTGGCCGCGACGCCGGAAAAGCTGCTGCCGCGCCGGAGCAAAAGGCTGGCCGACAGGCTGCCGCGACAGCCCCTGCAGATTTTGCCGACGCGCCCGTCGCCGACGAGGGCGCCGCGGTTTCCCCGTTGCAGCCTGCGTCCGTAATGCCCGCGTCCGGATCATCGGTGCAGCCCCAGGTTTCCGCTCCGGCAACGGCTTTTGCCGGTTTTGCGGGTAACTCCCTGCCGGCAGCAGCCTCGACCAGTGCCGGGTCCAGCGATTCCGACGCTGTTGACGGCGTTCCTGCCGGAGGAGCCACATCGGGTGCGGCAGCCACGGCCGCCCCCTCCACCCCGGGCGGTTTCATGGCCGCGGCTACTGCCGGCGCCGCCGCCGTCGTCACCACCGGGGCAGCAGCAACGGCAGTTCCGCGGAACACGGCAGACGCCGGTACCCCGAAGGCGAATGCCGTCACCGCCTTTGCTGCGGCCAACGTGGTGACCGGAGGAAGTCCCTTGCCGGGCACCGCAGCCACAGCCACAGCCGCCACCGCAGCCACAGCCGCCACCGCAGCCACGCCGGCGAACGCCGTCACCGCAGGTACCGTTCAAGCAGATGCCGCCGCACCGGTGGCAGGACTCCCGGCAACCGGCGGCGCCGCACCGGCGTCGAACGCGCCGGCCGGGGCAGCAAACAGTGCAGTGGTTCCCGGCTCCGTGCCGGTCTCCGGTGCAGGCGCCGGAAACGAGGCGCCCCTGGCCTTCGCCGCCATAATGCCCGCCGCCGCAATGCCCGCCGCCGGAACCGCCGGAACTGCCGATACTGCAGCTTCCGCCGCACCGGTTCCCGCGGGCGCAGCAGAAGCCCCGGCTGTCGGGCCGGCTATCACGCCGTCCCCGCTGCAGCCCCAGATGGCTGTCTCCGGAGCGGCCGCCATGCCGGCGGCACCGGCGGCCGCGCCCGTTGCCACCCCGCTGCTGCCACAGGTGTCCCAGCCGCTGTTTTCCCTCGCAACGGCCGCGCAGGGGGAGCACGTGATGACGCTGAGTATCACCCCGGACAACCTCGGGCCGGTCACCGTCAGGGCCCATGTGGGTGCAGAAGGCGTTCGGATCGAGCTCTTCGCTCCGTCCGAGGCCGGCCGCGAAGCGCTGCGCACCCTCATGACGGACCTGCGCCGGGACCTTGCCGGCTCGGGCATGAACGCCAACCTTTCCCTCTCCGCCCAGGACGCCCCGGGCGAGGGCGCTGAACGCCGCGGGCACGGAACGGAACCGGGTTCTGCAACGCAGGCCCCGCCCGATCCCGAGCGGATGCCGGCGGACCCGGCCCCACGCACTTACCGGCCGGGATTCCCCGCGTCGGCATCAACCATCGACTTCCTGGCCTAGAAGAGGAGACCACGTGCCCGTAGAAGGAGTAGCGGCTGCAGGCGGCATTACCGCCGGCGGAACCGCAGTTCGAGAGCCCAAGCAAACCATGGACAGCGAGGTCTTTATGCACCTGCTGGTCACCCAGCTGCGCAACCAGGACCCCAGCTCGCCCATGGACACCAACCAGATGATCTCGCAGACCACCGAGCTGGCATCCATGGAACAGCTCACCGCCATGGCGAAGATGGACGAAGAGAATTTCTCCCTGCAGATGCGTATCGCCGCCGCTGCGCTCATCGGCCAGACCGTCACCTATACCAACGACGACGGCGTCGCCGTCACCGGAACCGCCAAATCGGTCTCCTACGCCGCCGGCGTCCCGACCGTCAACATCAACGGCGAGGACGTCCTGCTGGACCGAATCTCCGGCGTCGTCGACGGGGCAGCAGATCAAACCCCCGACGCACCCAAAGCACCCGCAGCAACCGCATAACCCTCCCTCCCGGCACCACCAAAGCTGAAAGGCGCCACCAATGCTTCGCTCCCTTTACTCCGGTATCTCCGGACTCCGCTCGCACCAGACCATGCTCGACGTCACCGGCAACAACATCGCCAACGTCAACACCACGGGCTACAAGGCCACCGCCGTCCAGTTCCAGGACACCCTGTCCCAGCTGACGCAGGGCGCCACCGCGCCCGGCGCCAACAACGGCGGCGGCAACCCGGCGCAGGTGGGCCTCGGCGTCCTGGTCTCCGGCATCACCACCAACTTCACGCAGGGTTCGGCGCAGGCCACGGGCCGGGCCGAGGACCTGATGATCAACGGCGAGGGTTACTTCATCACCCGCCAGGGCAACACCTCCACCTATACCCGCGCGGGCGCGTTCAACCTGGACGGAGCCGGCCGCCTGGTCTCCACGGACGGCGGCATTGTCCAGGGCTGGACTGCCAATGCCGACGGCACCCTGAACACCGGCGGCGCAGTGGGCAACATTGTCCTGCCCGACGGCGCCATCGTCCCGGCCGCGGCCACCAGCGAAGCCACCATGACCGGCAACCTGCCCTCGGAGACCCCGGTCGGCGGCACGGTTGTACGCGACATGGACGTCTACGATGCCAACGGCAACCCCTCAACGGTTCCCCTGACGTTCACGCGTACCGCGGGCGGCTGGAGCGTTAGCGGGAAGGACGCGACAGCCGTGGACCTGACCTTTGCCGACGGCGCCCAGGCCGATGCCAACGCCGACACCATCACCGTTGGCGGCGTGGCCGTGAACCTCACCGGGCTCTCCAGCTACGCCGGTGTCAGCACGGCCTCGGTCACCAGCAACGGCCGCAGTGCGGGCACGCTGGAGTCCTTCTCCATCGGCAAGGACGGCACGGTGATCGGTTCCTTCACCAACGGTGCAAAGCAGGCCCTTGCCCGCATCGCCGTGGCCACCTTCACCAATTCGGCCGGCCTGGAGAAGACCGGCAACTCGAGCTTCACCGCTACGGTGAACTCCGGCAACCCCGTCATCGCCGGTCCCGGCGAGGCCGGTGCAGGCGGCATCGGCAGCGGCATGCTGGAAATGTCCAATGTGGACCTGTCCCAGGAGTTCACCAACCTGATCGTCGCCCAGCGCGGCTTCCAGGCCAACGCCCGAATCATCACCACCTCGGATGAAGTGCTGCAGGAACTTACCAACTTGAAGCGCTAGCCTTCGCTGAACCGAACGGCCCCGCCTGCGGCAGCTGCCGGCGGGGCCGTTTTGCCGTCCTGTACCCCTGGGATGCAACGTCCGGTACCGGACCTTCCTAACGACGGGGCCGTAACGGCCGAAAGTAGGGGTGAGGGCCTATCGGAGTCCTGCGGAACCAGCCAGGACGGGGCAATGATTGTTCTAACGCGTCTCAACGATGCTCAGTTTGCGATCAACCCTGACCTGATCGAGCGGATCCACTCCAACCCGGACACCACCCTCGTGATGGTCGACGGCGCGAAATACATCGTGACGGAGAGCCTGCAGGAAGTTATCGACCGCATTGCGGCCTACCGGGCGCAGGTGATTTCCATGGCACGCGATATCCCTCCCCGCGTTCCCGGGCGTCCCCTTGGGCTCGTGCCCGACGCTTTTCCGGCAGCCCCGGAGAAAGCTCCCCCCAGCAATGCAGTGCCCCTTCGCCCTAGGAACGACTAATGGATCCAGCAACAATTATCGGCTTAGTCCTCGCCTTCGGGTCGCTTTATGCCATGATCACCCTCGAAGGTGCCCATGTGTCCGCGCTCCTGCTGCCGGCGCCGATGATCCTCGTATTCGGCGCCACCATTGCCGTGGGCCTTGCGGGAGGAACCTTCAAGGACTTCATCCTGTCCTTCAAGTCCCTGCCCCGGGCCTTCATGGGCAAGACCCCCCGGCCGCAGGAGACCATTGACCGAGTGGTCCTGCTGGCGGAAAAGGCCCGCAGCGAAGGCCTCCTGTCCCTTGAGCAGGACGCCGCGGAGGTCGAAGATCCCTTCCTGCGCACGGCCCTGCAGAACATCGCCGACGGCACCGACGGCGAGGAGCTGCGCATGCTGCTCGAAGACGAAATCGCCACCAAGACCGCCACCGACAAGATTGCGGTGAAGTTCTTCAACAGCTTGGGCGGTTATGGTCCCACCATCGGCATCATCGGCACCGTTGTTTCGCTGACCCACGTCCTGGAGAACCTCTCCACGCCGGACCACCTGGGGCCCATGATCGCCACTGCCTTTGTGGCCACACTCTGGGGGCTGCTTTCGGCCAACTTCATCTGGCTGCCCATCAGCACCCGGTTGAAACGGCTGGCGGAGCTCGAAGCGGATGAAATGAACCTCCTGATGGAAGGTGTCCTGGCCCTGCAGGCCGGCAGCCAGCCGCGCCTGCTCGGGGAACGGCTGCGCGCGATGGTCCCGGCCCACGTGTTGGGCGGCAAAGCGGACAAGGCAGACAAGTCCGATGCCGCGGACAAGGTCCAGGACGCAGCGTGAGCGCCAAGGGCCGGCGTCCGAAACAGCACGAGGAGGACGATCACCCGGACGAACGCTGGATGGCCTCCTACATGGATATGGTCACCGTGCTGATGTGCATGTTCATTGTCCTGTTCGCCATGTCCACTGTGGACGCGAAGAAGTTCGAACAGCTCAAGGAGTCCCTGGCCACCGGTTTCGGCGCCGAGGAGAGCAACACGGTGGACACAGCCGTCGGCATCATCGTGCCGCCGGACAAGGTGGACAGCGAAGAGACCGTTGAACCCGACGCCGCCCTGGCCGCCAAGGAAGTCGACGATCTCACAGCGCTCCAGGACGCAATTTACGCGGGCCTGCAGGAAAAGGGCATGGAAGACGCCGTGCGCTTCGAAATGGATGAGCGGGGCCTGACCATCCGGCTGGTCAGCTCGGAAATGTTCTTCGCCCCGGACCTGGCCGACCTCACCGACGAGGCCGTCCAGGTGCTGGACACCGTAGGTCCCGCACTCGCGCCGACCACCTACCAGGTGTCGGTGGAAGGCCACACAGCCCAGGTCCGCCAGTACGCCGACGACGCGTTGGACTGGGAACTGTCCTCGTCCCGTTCGGTGAACGTGCTGCGCTACCTCGTCTCCGGCGGGGGAGTGAAGCAGGACCATATGAAGGCAGTGGGTTACGGCGAGTCCCGCCCGCTGACCCCCGGCAGGGACGCCGCTGAACTCGCCCAGAACCGGCGGGTGGACATCGTGGTCCTGTCCGGACAAAGCGAAGACGTCCGCTCCCTCATCCCCCAAATCGTGGCCGAGCGTGAAACCGCTGCAGGCACCTAGCGGCTTTTCTTACGCAGCCGTTCCAAGTGCCGATAGTGCGGGTTGTGATGGTCCAAGATTCACCTTCCTTAAGCATGCCCGCGAAAGCAAAGCCCGTAGAGGTCTATGACTTCAGCAGGCCCACTACGCTGGCCCGTGAGCATGCGCGTGTCCTGGAAATGGCCTTTGATACCTTCGCCCGCCAGTGGGGCACGCAGCTGACCGCCAAGGTGCGGGTGCTGTCGCAGGTCACCTCGGAAGACGTCCAGGTGCTGAGCTACGACGAGTACGCCGCCGCGCTGCCGGACAACACCGGCATGGTGCTTTTCAACATCTCCACGACCTCCGCCAAGGCCGTCATCCAGTTCCCCATGGCCGCAGCACTGTCCTGGGTGGGACACATGCTCGGCGGCACCGGTTTCCAGACCGCGCCGGAGCGCAAGTTCACGCATATCGAGCAGGCACTGCTGGGCAAGATCATGGACGACGCCGTGGAGGACCTGCACTACTCCCTCGGCCACCTGCTCTCGGCCCCGCTGACGCTGTCCTCGGTCCAGTACAACTCGCAGTTCGCCCAGGCGGCGGCCTCCGGCGACCCGATGATCGTGGCCACTTTCGAGATGGTGGTCGGTGAAACCACCGCTCCCGCCACCGTGGCCATCCCGGCCGCGGCCCTGCTGCCGCAGCTGGACCCGCTGGGCGCCCAGTCCAGTAACGCCACGCCGGCCGAACTTGTCCAGCTGCAGCTTGCACACGTGCCCGTGAAGGTGTGCCTGCAGCTGGAACCCATCACGGTGAAGCCCGCCATGGTCTTGAACCTTGCCGTAGGGGACGTCCTGAATCTGGGCCACCCCCGCCACCGCCCGCTGAACGTCACCGTTGACGGACAGACGCTGGCCCAGGCAGCAGTAGGAGCCAGCGGGTCACGCCTTGCCGGCAGCATCGTCAGTATCGAGGAGAAGTAACCTATGTCCAGCCCCCACAGCCTGCACGCCGACGCCGTTTCCGCCCTGGTGCGCGGCCTGCCCACCCCCCTTGTCCTGGAACCGATCCCGCATAACGGGGCGGGAGTACCGGCGTCGCACACCGCGACGGCGGTCACCGCTTCCTTCGTGGGCACCGAATCGGCGGACCTGGCCCTGGTCCTGGACAGTTCCTCGCCGCTGGCCGATGTCGCCGGCACCGACTCCGCGCTCGTTTCGGCCGCGGACGTACTGCGTCCCTCGCTCGAAGCAGCGAGTGCCACCCTGGGCGTCGGCGTGCTCGGCGAAGCCCGCACCGAGGATGCCGCCGCACTCTTTGCCGATCCGGACAGCGTCGTCTTCGAACTGCGCTCCCCTGAGGGCACCGCCGGGTGGTTCGCCATCCGCCTGCGGGACACCCCCGGCACCTCCGGCGGCCACAACGACCCCTCGATCGTCGGCAAGATGGGCCGCATCAACAACATCGAGATGGCACTGACCGTGGAAATCGGGCACACCCGCATGTCCGTCCGCGACGTCCTGAACCTCGAACCCGGCCGGGTGGTGGAGCTGGACCGGTCCGCCGGTGCCCCCGCGGACATCCTGCTGAACGGCCGGCTCATCGCCAACGGCGAAGTTGTGGTTATTGACCAGGATTACGCCGTGCGGATCACCAAAATCCTGGACGTGGTCGAGGGGCTCAATTAGTGGAAACCCTGTTTCTGGGACTCCGTGTCCTGGTTTCACTGGGCGCCGTGCTCGGACTCCTGTGGTTCCTGCAGCGCCGCTTTAGCCGCACCCTCGGTTCTGCCGGTGCGAACCAGCCCGCCGTGCGCGTGGTCAGCCGCCAGCCGCTGAGCCCCAAGGCCTCCCTGGTAGTGGTGGAAACCGACGGACAGCGGCTCCTGCTCGGGGTGGCCGAAGGTTCGGTAAACCTGCTGCACACCACAGAGGTTCCCCCGGAATCCGAACAGGTGCCCGCAACCGGATTTGCCGCGTCGCTGGAAGCCGCCCAGCAGTCCTCCGGGTCCTCTCCGGAGGGCGGCCATGCCGCCGACCCCTACTCCGGCCTGCCCCCGCGCCGCGCCGCGCGAGGGGCACATGCCCTTCCCTCCGCACACCCGGTGCCCGCCAAATCGGCGCTGGCCGGATCCATCCTGGCCCCCGAAACCTGGCGCCAGGCCGGCGCGGCCCTGGGCCGGGGACGTAAACGGTGAGCGCCGCCGTCGACGTGCGCAGGGCACGGCACGCGCTTACCCTGGCCGCTGCCCTGTTCTTCGCCGTGGCCGCCCTGCTCCTGCTCGGGGCCGCAGCAGGGCACGCCACCACTTTCGATCCCGCCGCGCCCGTTGCGCCTACCGACCCCAGCGCTCCCACGGAGCCGGACGACGGCGGCGGGCTGAGCATCGATATCAATGGCCAGGACGGCGGGCCCTCCACGGCCGTGACCACACTCATCGGCATCACCCTGCTTTCGGTGGCGCCGTCATTGCTGCTGATGCTCAGCTCCTTCACGAAGATCTTCGTGGTGCTGGCCATGACCCGCAACGCCCTGTCGCTGCCTTCAATCCCGCCCAACCAGGTCCTGGCCGGGCTGGCACTGTTCCTCTCGCTTTTCATCATGGCGCCCGTCATCAGCGAAATTAACACGATCGCCGTGCAGCCCTACCTCAACGGCGAGCTCAACTTCGATGCCGCCCTCGACACCGGGTCCGGGCCGCTGCAGCAGTTCATGCTCGCCCACACCCGGGAAGAGGACATCGCACTGATGACCCGCGCGGCCGGGCAGGAGAACCCCGAAAGCCCCGAGTCCGTTCCGCTGACCACCCTGATCCCGGCGTTCATGATCTCGGAGCTGCGGGCGGCGTTCATCATCGGGTTCGTGATTTTCGTGCCGTTCCTCGTCATCGACCTGGTGGTGTCCGCAGCACTGATGTCCATGGGCATGATGATGCTCCCGCCGGTGATGATCTCGCTGCCGTTCAAGATCCTGCTGTTCATCCTCGTGGACGGCTGGGGACTGATCATTACGTCCTTGGTCAACAGTTACCAGGGCGGCACCTAGTGGATACAAACGCGGTCCTGGACATCGCCATGCAGGGACTCTGGGTTGCGGCCAAGCTGTCGGCCCCGGTGCTGATCACCGCGCTCGTCGTCGGGTTCGGCATCTCGCTGCTGCAGTCCATCACCCAGATCCAGGAAGTCACGCTTTCGTTCGTGCCCAAGGCCCTTGCCGTGGCCCTCGCCCTGCTCGTGTGCGGACACTGGATGATTTCGGAAATCGTGTCCTTCACCCACGAGATGTTCCAGAGGATCCCGTCCCTGCTCGGCGGCGGCTAGATGAACATCACCCTTGACCAGGACTGGATCGAGGCGTTCCTGCTGGCCTCGGTACGGATGGTGGCCTTCCTGGTCATCGCACCCCCGTTCTCCTACAACGCGTTCCCGGCGCGGATCAAAGCCATGCTCGGGCTCGGCCTGGGGCTGGCCATCGCCCCGCAGGTAAGCGAGGGGTACAACGCCCTGAGCACCGGGGCGTTCTTCATGGCCATCGTGATGGAGCTGCTGGTGGGGTTTGTGCTGGGGTTCCTCGTGATGGTGGTTTTCTCCGCCGTGCAGTCCGCCGGCAACCTGATCGATACCTTCGGCGGTTTCCAGCTGGCGCAGGCCTTCGATCCGCAGTCCATGGTCAACGGCGCCCAGTTCACACGCATCTTCCAGATCACCGCCCTGGCGCTGCTCTTTGCCTCGGACGGCTACCAGCTGATCATCGGCGGGCTGCTGCGCAGTTTCACCGCACTGCCGCTGACCGGGGGACTGGACCTGTCCTCGCCGGTGTCCGCCCTGACCGCCGCGGTATCGCAGATGTTCCTGGCGTCGGTGCAGATTGCCGGACCGCTGCTGGTGGTCCTGTTCCTGGCCGACGCAGGACTGGGCCTGCTCACCCGCGTGGCCCCGGCCCTGAACGCCTTCGCCCTCGGCTTCCCCCTGAAGATCCTGCTGACGTTGTCCCTGGCCTCAGTTGTCTTCCTGGCACTGCCCCGCATCGTCTCCGGGCTGGTCTCCACTATCGAGCGCGCGCTGACGGGGGTGGGATAGATGCCGGAACAGCCCTCAGGGGAGCGGACCGAGCAGGCCACGGACAAACGGATGAAAGAGGTCCGTTCCAAGGGCCAGCTTTCCCGGTCCGAGGACCTCACCGCCTGGGTCGGCGTCGGCACGGCCGCCCTGATGATGCCGTTGACCATCTCCCGGGGCGCCGAAGCTGCCGGCGAGATCCTGGCCGGCGTCGCCACCACCATCGCGAACCCCGATCCCGAGTTCGCCCTGATCCAGATGAACGAGGGCCTGGGCACCCTGGCCTTTATCCTCGGCCCGCTGCTGGGCGTAGTTGCCGCTGCGGTCCTGCTCACCGCCGCCGTCCAGGGCGGTATCCACGTGAAGAAGTTCAAGGGCAAGTTCGAGCAGTTCAACCTGTTCGCCGGCGTCAAACGCGTCTTCGGCGCCCAGGCCCTGTGGAACGGCGTGAAATCCCTGCTCAAGACCGCCGTGGTGGGACTGGTCCTGTACGCGGTGATCCAGCAACTGATGCCGGTGCTGATGTCCGCCGGCGGCCTGCCGATCTCCGCCGTCCTGGAAGCTGCGGGAGGCGGTACCGCGTTACTGCTGCAGGCAGCCGTCGCCGCGGGCCTGATCCTCGCCGCAGCGGACATCTTCGTGGTTATGAAGCGCAACCGCAAACGAACCCGCATGACCAAGAAGGAAGTCAAAGACGAAAACAAGAACAGCGACGGCGATCCGTTGATCAAGTCGCAGCGCCGGTCCAGACAGCTGGCCATGAGCCGGAACCGGATGATCGCCGCCGTGGCGGATGCCGACGTCGTGCTCGTGAATCCCACCCACGTGGCCGTCGCCCTGAAATACGAGCCGGGCAAGTCCGCGCCGCGGGTCGTAGCGAAGGGTGCGGACAACATTGCCACCCGGATCCGTGAAGAGGCCGAAAAGCAGGGCGTCCCCATGGTCTCCGACATTCCGCTGGCCCGTGCCCTGCACAGCGCCTGCGAACTGAACGCCGAAATTCCCGTGGAACTGTACAACGCCGTGGCCCGGGTCCTCGCCTTCGTTATGGCCCTGAAGCGGCGCGGCGCCGCCCGGGGCATGCACACCATGGCAGCCGCACCGCCCGAACCCGGAACCACCCCACAACACCGTAAGGCCGCGTCGTGAACCGCAACCGCAACCTCCTGAAACTCGCCGTCCCCGTCGGGGTCATCGGCATCATCCTGCTGCTGGTGGTACCCATCCCCGCCGAACTGCTGGACGTGCTGATCATCATCAACATCCTGCTGGCACTGGTGATCCTGCTGACCACCATGTTCGTACGGAAGCCGCTGGACTTCTCAGTGTTCCCGTCCCTGCTCCTTGTCGCCACCCTGTTCCGGCTGGGCCTGAATGTGGCCTCCACGCGACTGGTGCTGGGGGAGGGGTACGCCGGGCAGGTGATCGAAGCGTTCGGGCACGTTGCCGTGGGCGGTTCGCTGATCATCGGCGCCGTGATCTTCCTGATCCTGGTGGTCATCCAGTTCGTGGTGGTCACCAAGGGTGCCGAACGCGTGGCCGAAGTGGGAGCCCGCTTCACCCTGGACGCCATGCCGGGCAAGCAGATGGCCATTGACGCAGACCTCAACGCCGGCCTGATCACCGACACCCAGGCCCGGGAACGCCGGGCGGAGGTTTCCGCGGAAGCGGACTTCTACGGTGCGATGGACGGCGCGTCGAAGTTCGTCAAGGGCGACGCTATCGCCGGGTTGATCATCATCATCATCAACCTCATCGGCGGCATCGCGATCGGAATGATCCAGCGCAGCATGTCGGCCGGCGAAGCGGTGAGCACCTACAGCCTCCTGACCATCGGCGATGGACTGGTCACCCAGATCCCTGCCCTGCTGATGGCCGTTTCCACCGGCATGATCGTCACCCGGTCCAATGCCGAGGCGGACATGGGAACCACGGCCGGCGCGCAGCTGGGCCAGTCCCGGAACGCCCTGATGATTGCCGGCGCCGCGGCCATCGTGATGGCCCTGATTCCGGGCATGCCGAAGCTCTATTTCATCGCCATCGGTGCCCTGCTGATTTTCATTTCCTGGAAAATCAAGGGAAAGGAAACCACCGATCAGGCCGAGAAGGATTCTGCGCAGGCGGCGCTGGACGCGCCCGCCACCTCCGAGACCACGGAGGACCTGATTGAACAGATGCGTGTCCATGCGCTGGAAATCATGCTGGCACCGGATCTGGTGGACATTGTCACCGGCGGGTCCGACGATCTCCTGGCACGGGTTCGGGCACTGCGCCGCAAGATCGCCATGGAGCTGGGCATTGTGGTGCCTCCGGTCCGCACGCGCGACAGTGTCGACCTGCCAATGTCCACCTACGTCATCCGGATCGCAGGCGTGGAAGCCGGCCGCGGGGACGCCCCTGCGGGCAAGATCCTGGCCCTGGGGGACTATCTGGAGGGTTTGCCGGGCACTGCCACCGTGGAACCCGTGTTCGGCTTGGCCGGGAAGTGGGTTCCGGCGGAAATGCAGCACGCGGCAGAGATGTCCGGGGCAACCGTGATCGACCGCGTGTCGGTGCTGGTCACGCACCTTTCCGCGGTCATCACCGCCAACGCTGCCCGGCTGCTCACCCGCGAAGACGTCCGGGTGCTGACCGAGGGGGTCAAGCTGGTCAACCCGTCAGCCGTCGAGGAACTGATCCCCAATGTGATGTCCCTTGCCGAAGTGCAGCGGGTGCTCCAGGGTCTGCTGGCCGAGCAGATCCCCATCAACGACCTGCCGAGGATCTACGAGTCCCTGCTGCTGCGGGCCAAGGTTTCCGCGGACCCGGAGGGGCTCATCGAGACGGCACGGACGGCACTGGGGCCGGCGCTGGCCGCGCAGTACATCGCCGACGGAGTCCTGCGGGTGATCATGATCGATCCGGCGCTGGAGCAGTCCATGCTCGAAGCGCTGCGCCCCTCGGAGCAGGGCAGCCAGATCCTGCTGGACCCTGCCCGGGTTGATGCCGTGCTGGCGTCGCTGAAAGCTGCCGTGGCGGGCGCCGAGAACGCCGGGTTCAATGCGGTGCTGGTCTGTGCCCCGGCCCTGCGCCCGGCCATCCGGCGGCTGGTCTCGGCACAGACCGGCGGCCTGCCGGTACTGTCCTACCAGGAAGCCACAGCGGGTAATGTCGGTATCGAGACTGTAGGGGTGGTGCGTGGAAGTGAGACGATTTCAGCTTGAGGGGGCGTCGCTTGACGCGCTAAAAGCCCAGGTGCTGGCCGAACACGGCCCGCGGGCCCGGATAATTGCGGCGGAAAAGGTCACCGTGGGCGGGATCGGCGGATTCCTGTCCCGCCAGCATTACGAGGTGACGGTGGAGCTGCCGCCCAGCGGCCGGCGTCGGGCACCGGTGGAACCGGACCTGCCCAGCCGAACCGACTCCGGGCGGGCAGGCATATCCGCACTGCTGGAAGAGGCAGAGCGGGCCGAATCCACGCTGCACCCGGCGGCCGCGGTCATCCCGGTTGTACCCATGGATCCGGCCCCGCAGCCCGCTCCGTCCGTATCCACGGGGTCCCATGCGTTCGCCGAACTTATGGATACCCTCGCGGCAAGCACGGGCACCCCCGTGCAGGGCCAGGCCGCGGCCGCGTTCACTCCCGGGCTGGAGGCCATGCAGCCGCCCAACGCCGTGAACCACGTTCCGCTCAGCCAGGCGGGTTCCGGCCGGATCAACCAAGGCACGGAGCCGGTCCAGCGCAATGCCGTGCCGATGGCGCCTGCTCCGCTCGCCGGAGCCGGTGACCTGGTGATGGTGGTCGGCCTGGGCGACGACGCGCTGGAGGTGTGCCGCTCCATGGCCGACTTCTCCGGCACGGGTGCCGCAGCCGTCCGCGTGGCCGGCGTGCTGGAGACCGACGGCGTCGGCCGGGCCGCGGACCGGCGTGCGGTGGCAACCGCACGTGCCGCCGGCGTTATGGCCGGACACAGCATCTTCCTGGCCTACGGGCTGGGGCGGTCGGGTACCGAAATGGCCCGGCATTCCACGTTGATCTCCGCATTGGCCGCCGATCAAATCTGGGTGGTGGTCGACGCCGGCCGGAAACCGGAAGACACCGCAGCCTGGGTCGGGGCGGTGCGGTCCGCAGCAGTGGTGGACGCCGCCGCCGTCGAAGGCATTGACACCACCGGCACGCCGCAGTCCGTGAACGCGCTTGGCCTGCCCATCGGGTGGCTCGACGGCGGACCCTCGCCGACGCCGGTGCTCTGAGCCACGGGTAACCCGCCGGACTGAAGCGATCCTCAGCTTCGGCGGGAACGGCCCCGGCTTGGGGTAGAGTGGGCGGATGCTGGTGCTAACACGCAAGTCCGGGGAGCAGATCCTGATCGGGGATGACATTGTCATTACCGTTTTGGATTCACGCGGTGACGGCGTACGCATCGGCATCGATGCCCCCCGCGGGGTCAAGATCCAGCGCCACGAGGTGCTGCGCGCCGTGGAAGAGGCCAATGTGGCCGCCAGCGCCGCCGCCCTGCCGGATGCGGAAGACCGCATCAAGGCGTTGCTGGCCGGCCGGATGCTGCCCCCGGAAAGCGACAAACCCGCTTCCTGACCGGGTGGCCTTAGCCTGTTACGCCTCGGTTGCTCGGTTGCCCCTTGTCTGCTGGGCCGGACTGTTCCATGCCCTCTTCTGCCGGGTGTTCCGGGTACACCGGACAGCAGAAACCCCCGCCGTTTCTTGGGGAAAACGACGAGGGTTCCCGGTCTATTGCCCGGGGACGGCCGGGCGTATCAAGGGACCGGCGGCTAGGTGCTGCGCTGTGCGCGTTTGGCACCCAACCCCAGGAACCGGCTGCCGGCTTTGGAGCTCCGGGCAGACGTTGCGGTGTCCCGCCGCGCGTTCGGGGCGGGGACGTGCTGGGAAAGCCCGAAATACTCGGGAAGGACGCGGCGTTCGTGGGTGCTGCACCGGACGCCCGGGTAACGGAAGCCGTTGATGATCCACCGGCCCCGGTCCTCCACCCAGTTCGGGATCATGCGGCGGTTGCACTCGGCACAGAGCGGGGAAATGAAGTTCTCGCGCTGAACCAGCGTGTAGCGGCGGGTAGTGAGCCCCGTCGATGCTCCGTCCATGGTGATCCCCCTCGTCCCGCCGGCGTCCTGCCGTTGCGGTTTCATGTCCCGAGGATAGGGCGCAGGGCGACAGGAAACCCTAAAGCCATCCGCAAGGAAACCGGAATTTCTGCGCAGCGTTTCCACAACCGGATCGGCTGCGCTGCTGTCGAAGACGTCCAGCGGGACCGCCGCGTCGTTGCCGTGGACAGGAAAGCAGAAAGCCCCCGGCACAAGATGCCGAGGGCTTTCTGGGGGGGTACTGAGCCTCCTGCCAGAATCGAACTGGCGACCTTCTCATTACGAGTGAGACGCTCTACCAACTGAGCTAAGGAGGCGGGCTTCAGCTGTCCGTTGCCGGGCAGAATCCACAAGGAACTACTTTATACGTCCCGGCGGTGCGGGTCAAAATGGCCGCGCATGACCGAGCCGTTCGGTGGCCGGCGGCAACGTCCCGCAGGGTCCGCCCCGGCCCCCGTGATCAGCAGACCACGTTGTCCTGCGGCACCGTTCCGTCCACGAAGTAGTCGTCCACCGTGTCTTCGATGCACTGGCTGCCGCGTCCGTACGCCGTATGTCCTTCGCCCTCCCACGTGACCAGTACCGCGGATTCGAGCTGTGCAGCGAGCGCCTGGGACCATTCATAGGGGGTGGCGGGATCCCCGGTGGTTCCAATCACCAGGAGGTCCGCCGCACCGGCAGCCTCAATGGGGTGCGGTTCATTCACCGGTCCGTGCGGCCACGCCTCGCAGGTGACCCCGCCGTAGGCCAGGTACTTGCCGATGGTGGGGGACGCCGCTTTAAGTTCCAGGGCGTCGGCGGCCATCTGCGCATCATCGCTGGTCATGGGATAGTCCAGGCAGTTGACCGCGTTGAATGCCACGGTGCTGTTGGACCGGTACGTGCCGTCTTCCGCACGGTCGGCACTGATGTCGGCCAGGCGGAGCATGTAGGTCGGGTCGCCGTCCAGGGCAGTCTCCAGGGCCTGCGAGAGCACCGGCCAGTTGCCGTCGTCGTACAGCGGGAGAATGAAGCCGCTGACAAAGGTGGAGATGGTGACAACCCGCCCGTCGGCTGCCGTCATCGGACTCGCCTCGACGGAGGCCAGCAGCTCCCGGATTGTTGCGATGCCTTCGTCGGCACTGCCTTCAAGCGGGCAGTTGCTGCCGGTCACGCAGTCCTCGACGTAGGCGCGGATGGCCTTTTCGAACGCCGCGGCCTGGCCGAGGGTGATTTCCTCGTTGGTGGAGGCGGGGTCCAGGGCTCCGTCGAGCACCAGCCGCCCCGTCTTGTCTGGGAACAGTTCGGCATAGCTGGCGCCGAGGTAGGTGCCGTAGGAGAAGCCGAGGTAGTTCAGCTTCTCGTCCCCGGCTATGGCCCGGAGGATGTCCATGTCGCGGGCAGCGCTGGCCGTGTCGACAAACCCAAGCAGCTCGCCGGTCTCTTCTGCACACGTATCGGCGAATTCCTTCGCGCTCAACCGCGAGGCGGTGAGCCCTTCGGGTGTGCTCGCGTCGATGTACTCGGCGCGGGCCTCATCCATTTCCTTGTCGCTCAGGCACTTCACCGGGGTGGAGCGGCCGACGCCGCGCGGGTCGAATCCGAGGATGTTGAAGTTCTCCCGCAGCCGGTCGCTGGTGACGTTTTCCAGCGACTGGAGTACCACGTCGTAACCGGATCCGCCCGGACCGCCCGGGTTGATGAGGATGGTGCCCTTGGCCTCCCCGTCGGCATCGGCCAGGATGGCTGACAATTCCACCGTCCCGGCGTCCGGGTCTGCGTAATTCATCGGGACCGTAATGGTGGCGCAGCGGAACTTCTCTTCGCACTCGGACCAGGTGACATCCTGGCTGTAGAACTCCTGCAGGTCCTCGGGCACGTCGCCAATCACGTCTGCCGGGGCGGTGGTGGAGGAGTCCCCGCCGCCGCTGCCTTCTGCGCCCGGTTCGGAGTCCGTGGTGCAGGCGGTGGAGGCCGCCAGCAGCACCACCGAGGCGGCGGCGGCGGCCAGCCGGGGGAAACGGCGGCGGGCAGTGGCGGTGGTCATTCTTACTCCTGGAGCGGCTAGGTGCGCGGACCAGCCGGGCTGGCGGAAGGCGGTGGATAACTGGACATTACAGCAGGCTCAGGGCCATCGCTTCGATGGCCAGCAACGGTGCCACATTCGTGGTCACCAGGCGGCGGCGCACGGTGTTGATCTCCTCCATGCGCATCAGGGTCTGTTCCGGAGAGCCGTACGCGGCAAACTCGTCCAGCTCCCGGCGGAGTCCCTCGTTCACGAGGGGGCCGGCACTGCCCAGCTGGATCATCAGCACGTCGCGGTAAAAGGAGAGCAGGTCAGTCAGCGCCCGGTCGAAATAGTCGTTCTTGGACCGCTTGGCCCGGCGCACCTGGTCTTCTTCGAGCCGTTTCACCTGGCTGCGCAGCGACGGCGGCAGGGTTCCGGTGGCGGGTGCGCCCAGGGAGGCGAGCAGTGCTTCCTTCTCGGCGGCGTCCCGCTGTTCAAAGGAACTGGTGGCTTCCGCTTCGGCCAGGGCCACGAGGTCCGCCGCGGCCTTCATGGCTCCGGAGACATTGCGCAGCGACAGGGGCAGCCGCACGATGCTTTCGCGGCGCTGCCGTGCGCCTTCGTCGGTGGCCAGGCGCTTGGCGACGCCGATGTGGCTCTGCGCGGCCCTCGCAGCATTGAGGGCCACGTCCGGGTCGATGCTGTCCCGCCGGATCAACAGTTCCGCTACATCCTCAACCGGCGGCAGCCGCAGCCCCACCGGACGGCACCTGGACCGGATGGTGACGAGGACATCGCCGGGGCTCGGGGCGCAGAGCAGCCAGATGGTCCGCGGCGGCGGCTCTTCAATGGCTTTGAGCAGCACGTTGGTGCTGCGCTCCTGCATCCGGTCGGCGTCCTCCACGATGATGACGCGCCAGCGGCCGGTGGACGGCTTGTCCTGGGCCTTCCGGACCAGTTCGCGGGCCTCATCGATGCTGATGGTGACCTTCTCCGTGGTGACGGAGGCGACGTCGGCGTGCGAGCCGGCCAGTACGGTCCGGCAGGCCTTGCACTCGCCGCAGCCCCGAAGCGCCGGGTCCTGCTGTTCGCAGACCAGTGCGGCAGCAAAAGCACGGGCGGCATTGGAACGGCCGGAACCGGGCGGGCCGGTGAACAGCCAGGCATGGTTGGGCCGGGCGTCCGCGGCACCGCGGCGCAACTGGGCCACTACCGGATCCTGCCCCTGCAGGTCATCCCACACGCTCACGGCAGCAGCTTTTCCACGCGCCGCAGGATGGTTTCGGCCAGTTCATCCACCGGACGGCCGGCGTCGAGCACCAGGTATCTCCCGGGAGCTGCCTGTGCGGCCTCAAGGAACGCCAGGCGGATCTGCAGGTGGAAGGCATCCGGTTCGGACTCGAGCCGGTCCTCGGCGGCGTCGCCGGCGGTGCGGCGGTCCCGGCCGCGTTCAGGATCGACGTCGAGCAGGACGGTGAGGTCCGGCTCCAAGCCTCCGGTAGCCCAGTCATTCAGTGTTCGGACAGCGTCCGTGCCGAGCTGCCGGCCGGCACCCTGGTACGCAATGGAACTGTCGACATAGCGGTCGCAGACCACCACGGTTCCGGCGGCGAGGGCCGGCTCGATGACCTGTTGGACGTGTGCGGCACGGGAGGCGGCGAAGATCAGCGCCTCGGTACGTGCGTCGATGTCGCCGTTGCCGTGTTCAAGCACCAGCGCGCGCAGCTGCTCGCCTACGGGGGTGCCGCCTGGTTCACGGGTGCGCAGGACCGTACGGCCGGTCTCCTGCAGTGCGGCGGCCAGCCGCTGCGCCTGGGTGGATTTCCCGGCACCGTCTCCGCCCTCCATGGCAATGAACAGGCCGCGGGTTTCGGGGAGATTAGAATTGCTCACCCGCCTAGCCTACCTAGTCCGGCTGGGAGGCCGGTGCGGCGGGCGAACGGTCACGGACACCGTCCGACGGCAGCGGCCGGCCGGTCCGTCCGGCGGTCTAGGCTGTTCCTTATGAGCCACATTCCGCAGCATGGGCACGCCGTTTCCCCCGATACCCTCGTTGTCTCCGCGGGCCGCCCTCCCCGCGAGCACGATGCCCCGGTGAATCCGCCCATCGTGCTGTCCTCTACCTACTTCGGCTCGGGCACGCCCGTTCCGGGGGAGCGCGGCTACGGCCGGTACTCCAACCCCACCTGGGATCCCTTCGAGCAGGCGCTCGCCGAGCTCGAAGGCGCTGACCTTCCCGCATTGGTCTTCGGCTCCGGGCTGGCGTCCGTGATGGCTGCCCTGTCCCTGGTTCCCGCCGGCGGTGTGGTGGTGATGCCGCGGCACAGCTACCAGGGATCATTGCTGCTGGCAGCGGAGGAGGCAGCGAACGGCCGGTTTTCCGTGCGCACCGTGGATATTGCCGAAACACAGGACGTCATAACGCAGCTCGACGGCGCTTCGCTGCTCTGGGTGGAGAGCCCCACGAATCCCATGCTGGAGGTTGCCGACATCGCGGCGCTGGCCGAGGCGGCGCACGCTGCCGGTGCGCTGGTGGTAGCGGACAACACGTTCTCCACGCCGCTGGTGACGCGGCCCCTGGAACTGGGCGCCGACGTCGTCGTCCACTCGGTGACGAAATACCTGGCCGGACACTCCGACGTCGTCCTGGGGGCGGCCGTGACATCCGACCCCGATCTGCGGGACCGCCTGCTCCGTTACCGCTCGCTGCACGGAGCCGTGGCCGGTCCGTTCGAAGTGTGGCTGGCACTGCGCGGCCTACGCACACTGGCTCTGCGGATGGAGCGCTCGCAGGCCACCGCCATGGAGCTAGCCCGCCGGCTGCAGGCACTTCCGCAGGTGGAAAACGTGCGTTATCCGGGCCTGCCCGGGGACCCGGGGCACCGCCGTGCCGCCGCGCAGATGTCGGGCTTTGGATCTGTCCTGTGCATCGAAGTTGCCGGCGGAGCCGCTGCGGCGGAGAAGGTCGCCGTAGCCGTGGAACTGTGGCTGCCGGCCACCTCGCTCGGCGGCGTGGAGTCGCTGATCGAACGGCGGCGCCGCCAGCCAGGGGAGCCGCACACCGTTCCGGAGGGGCTGCTGCGGCTTTCCGTTGGCATCGAGAATGTTGACGACCTCTGGAGGGACCTAGAGCGGGCACTTACACGGTAGGCTAGCGCTGTGGCCCTAATGATCATGATTCAGTACTACCTCTACCTGGTGCTCGGCATAGTGGCGCTGGGCATTGAGCTCTGGGCGCTGCTGGACTGTGCGCGGCGCAAGCCCGCCGACTTTGAGCGTGCCTACAAGCGGACCAAGGGATTCTGGCTGGGCCTCACGGGCGGAGCAGCCGCCGTCGGCGTGCTGTCTGCACTGGTGCCGTCACTGAGCCTGATCCTGTTCCAGCTGGCAGCCGTGATTGCGGCCTGCGTGTACCTCGCGGATGTGAAGCCTGCCATCGGCAGCTCCCGCGGCCGCGGCAACAGCAACCAGGGCCCGTACGGCCCCTGGTAGCCACCGATAAACCGCTGACTTTCAGTCCGCCCCGGACCGACCCTGCCAGGGTTGTCCGGGGCGGACCTCGTTAACCGGCGGTTCGGCGTTATCCGGCCGTTCGGCGCAGCCGTTCCGGTGGCGGGGTGGCGGGTTTGCGGTTACGAGGGCCGGACGGCGTCCCAGGCCACGGTGATTTCGCCCAGCCGCCACCGGGACGGCCCGGTCAGCAGGGGCACCCCGCCTGCCTTTAGCGCGCTGCACATCGCCAGCCAGCGATGCCGGTTGCCGTAGGAGGCCATCGGTGCGGCTTCCTCCCACGCCCGGTCCATGGCCTGGAGGAAAGCATGCACCCGCTCCCCGGGAACATTGCGGTGGATCAGCGCTTTGGGCAGGCGTTCGGCAACATCGGACGGGCGCTCGAACGCGCCGAACCGCAGCGAAATGCTCAGCGAAACCGGGCCGGAGGCGTCCATTTCCACCCAGGTGGCACGCCGGCCGATTTCGTCGCAGGTGCCGTCCACGAAAATCCCTCCCGGTGCCAGCCGCGAGCAGACCATGTCCCAGTGCTGCGCATAGTCCTCCTCCGCGTACTGGCGCAGCACGTTAAAGGCGCGGACCATCACCGGGCGGCGTCCGTCCACGGGCAGTTCGAAGCCGCCCTGGCGGAAGCTCAGGCCCTCTCGTTCCAGCGGTTTGGCCGCCAGGACGCGGGCCGGGTCGATTTCAATCCCCATGACTTCCACATCCGCCCGCACCCGCCCGAGGCGGCCATGGAGTTCGACGGCGGTGGTAGGCGCGGCGCCGTAACCCAGATCCACGATCAACGGATCAGCGGCCTGCCGCAGACGCCACCGTGCCGGTCCGGCCAGCCAGCGGTCCACCCGTCGGAGCCGGTTGGGATTTGTAGTGCCCCTGGTCACAGTTCCTACGGGTTTTAGCGGTTTTTGCACCACACAATGCTAGCGGGCGCAAGGGGATGCCCCTGACCGAGGGGGCCCCGAACCCGCGGGTGCCGGGACTCGATGGACGCCGGGGGTGCGGCTGAGCCGCAGCTTGTGGACGGAGGATCCCACCCAGTGGTGCGGCTGCGGCCAAAGGGGTCCCAGGAGAAACAGCAGCACCATCCGGTGGGATCCCGTGCACGCCGCCCGGAGGGTCCCCGCCTGATACCCGCGTCATCTGCTCAGTAGATTTCCGGCCCCGCGTTCGGGCCCCGCTCATCTGCCCGGCTAAAGGGCCGCCGCCCTCCCTGCCCGGTACGCACTCCGATACCATGCTTATATGACCTACAAACTGATCCTTCTGCGCCACGGGCAGAGTGAATGGAATGAAAAGAACCTCTTCACGGGCTGGGTGGACGTGGATCTGACGGACCTCGGACGTGAGGAAGCCCTCCGCGGCGGGCAGCTGCTGGTTGAGAACAACGTTCTCCCGGACATCCTCTACACCTCCCGGCTCCAGCGGGCCATCAACACGGCGAACCTGGCCCTGGGCGCGGCTGACCGCATCTGGATCGACGTCAAGCGCAGCTGGCGCCTGAACGAGCGGCACTACGGCGCACTGCAGGGCAAGGACAAGGCACAGACCCTGGCCGAGTACGGCGAGGAACAGTTCATGCTCTGGCGCCGTTCCTACGACACCCCGCCGCCGCCCCTGCCGGATGACAGTGATTTCTCCCAGGCCCACGATCCCCGTTACGCGGACCTGGCCCCCGATGAACTGCCGCGCACCGAGTGCCTCAAGGACGTCCTGGAACGGTTCCTGCCGTACTGGGAGTCGGACATCTCCAAGGACATCCGTACCGGCAAGACGGTGATGATTGCCGCGCACGGCAACTCCCTGCGTGCGCTGGTCAAGCATCTGGACGGGATCAGCGACGCCGATATCGCCGCCGTGAACATCCCCACCGGCATCCCGCTGGTGTACGAACTCGATGAGGACCTGAAGCCGGTCAAGGCCGGCGGAACCTACCTCGATCCTGAGGCCGCCGCCGCTTCCATCAAGGCCGTGGCGAACCAGGGCAAGAAGAAGTAGCACCTGCGGCCGGCGGCATTAATCCCGGCCATGAGAAAGGGCGGTCCCCACGCGGGGACCGCCCTTTTATGCTCTAAGCCGGTAGCTGAGTCGCCGCCGCTACACGCCTGACTCGGACAGCGGATGCCATTCACCGGTAACGAGGTAGTTGACCTTGCGGGTGACGGAAACCCCGTGGTCCGCAAAGCGCTCGAAGTAGCGGCTGGCGAGGGTCAGGTCCACCGTGCTCACGGCGGGAACGTTCCAGTCCGGGGAGGCAATGGACTTGAAAACCCCGGCGTGCAGTTCGTTGATCCGGCTGTTGGCCTCGTAGATGTCCTTGCTCATCTCCAGGTTGCGCGTCTCCAGCAGTTCGGTCAGCTGTTCGGAAATGCGGATGTCCAGCTGCGCCATCTCGCGGAAGGTCTGCACCATGTTGTCCGGCACCACGTTGGCCGGGTACCGCAGGCGCGCCAGCTGGGCTATGTGCCGGGCCAGGTCACCCATGCGTTCCAGCGAGGCGCTCATGCGCAGTGATCCGACGATCATGCGCAGGTCACTGGCAACCGGCCCCTGCAGGGCGAGAACGTCGATGGCACGCTCATCCAGGTCATTCTGCAGGAAGTCGATCCGCGCGTCTGCAGCGATGACGTCCTGCGCGAGTTCGATATCGGCGCCTTCAAAGGCGAGCGTCGCTTTGCGCATCGCCTCCGTTACCAGCTGGGATATCTGGGTCAGTTCTTCACCGATTTGATGAAGCTCGGCCTGGAAAACCTTGCGCACTGAAGGGTCCTCTCAAAAGCGGGTGGATCGTATGGGATCTGCGGAACGGTGCGGCCCGGCGCTTCCTGCGCCTACGGCCGCTCCTGCAGGATGTCAGTCGGGGGTGAACCACACTGGCCCCTTAGATGAACGTTAGTTTAACGAATGGTCCAAAGCCACCGGCTTTCCTTCCCGGTCTCGAAGACCGGCCTAAGCTATGAGAGTGAATCCTGTACTGCTGGCCTTGCTGGCCGGCCTCCTCGGCCTGGCTGTTGGTGCTTTCGGTGTTCTCGCGTACGGGGCCAGCCAGCGCCAGCGGCGGGAGTTGGCCGAGATCTCCGAGCCGACCGTCCCCGAGGGTGCTGCGGAAGTGCTCGGCGTCATTGGTCGCGCCTACATTGTTGCCGATGCCATTGACGGCGTTGTCCGGGCCAGTCCCGGTGCCTACGCGTTCGGCCTGGTGCGCGGGCACACCATCGTCAATGACCGGCTGCTGGACCTGTGCGCCAGGGTACGCCGCGACGGCGTCATCGAGGAGGCCAGGCTGGAGCTTCCCCGGGGTCCGCTCGGTGAGGGGTCCCTCATTCTGCAGGTCCGGGTGGCGACGGTGGGGGAGGAATATGTGCTGATCCTGGCCGACGACCGGACGGAGATCACCCGCACCGAGGAAGTCCGCCACGACTTCGTTGCGAATGTTTCCCACGAACTCAAGACGCCGGTGGGCGCCATCTCGCTGCTCTCCGAAGCCCTGGACGACGCCGCCGGCGACGAAGAAGCGGTCCGCCGGTTCGCCAAACGGATGCACCGGGAATCCGCCCGCCTCACCGCCCTGGTCCAGGACATCATCGAACTGTCCCGGCTGCAGAGCACTGACATCGTGGACCGTGCCAAACCGGTGGACGTGAACCGGATTCTCGAGGACGCCGTCGAAGCCAACCGGCTGAACGCCGAGAGTAAGAACATCGAGGTACTCGTGGGTGGCAGGTCGGATGCGGCGGTTTACGGTGACGCCCCCATGTTGACCACCGCTTTCCGGAACCTGATCGACAATGCCATCCGCTATTCGCCCGAGGGCAGCAGGGTGGGGATCGGACTGCAGTCCCGCAACGGCATGGCCCAGGTGGCCGTAACCGACCAGGGTCCCGGCATCGCTCCCGAAGAACAGGAACGGGTGTTTGAACGGTTCTACCGGATCGATTCCGCCCGTTCGAGGCACACGGGCGGAACCGGTCTGGGCCTGAGTATCGTCAAACACGTGGTGGCCAACCACGGCGGCGAGGTGGACCTGTGGTCCCGCCCGGGGCACGGATCCACCTTCACCGTGCGGCTGCCCGAGATGGACGCCGCAGATATCCGCGAATCGAAACAGGGAGCTACCGCTTGACCCGGATTCTGATTGTCGAAGACGAGGAGTCCTTCAGCGATCCCCTTTCCTATCTGCTGGCCCGGGAGGGATTCGACGTTGGCGTCGTGGACAACGGCACCGACGCCGTCGCCGCCTTTGAACAGTCGGGCGCGGACCTGATCCTGCTGGACCTGATGCTCCCCGGGCTCTCCGGCACGGAGGTCTGCCGCCGGATCCGCCAACGTTCGGATGTCCCGGTCATTATGCTGACCGCACGGGATGCGGAAATCGACAAGGTGGTCGGCCTCGAGATCGGCGCTGATGACTACGTCACCAAGCCGTATTCCTCGCGCGAGCTGCTGGCCCGGGTGCGCGCGGTGCTCCGGCGCCGCGGGGAAGGAGCGGGAGCGGACTTTGCCGGTGCTGCGCTGGAAGCAGGGCCGGTGCGCATGGACATTGACCGGCACGTGGTGCAGGTCAACGGAACCAGCGTGCCCTTCCCGCTGAAGGAGTTCGAGCTGCTGGAGCTGCTCCTGCGGAACTCCGGCCGGGTCCTGACCCGCGGGCAACTGATCGAACGGGTCTGGGGAGCAGATTATGTGGGTGACACCAAGACCCTCGATGTCCATGTCAAACGGCTGCGCGCAAAGATCGAGGCGGATTCCTCCGCGCCCCGGCACCTGGTGACCGTACGCGGGCTGGGCTATAAGTTCGAGGCCTGATCCGGGGCAGGGTGCGAAAAAGGGCCGGCGCCGCAGCGCCGGCCCTTTCGGGTTCTACGGAGATATCCGGTCCTGCTAGTGGCCCTCGCCGGAGGTGCCGGACTCGGTGGTTTCAACCGGTCGCGGCGTGTACTCGGACCCTGTCGGCAGGTACGGGCGGTAATCCGGCTGGTCACCGTTGACCACGGGAATGTTCAGGTCCTTGGTTTCTTCGTTGAGGGCCAGTTCGGCGCTGATGCCGGTGCCGGGCTCCTGCCGGACGGTGGCGACAGTGACGTTTTCCTCGTCCTCGTCCTCGAAGACGACCTTGCCGCCCGCCGGCAGCGTCCAGGACAGGGGCGTGCCGCCGATGTCGAGGGAGAACCGCTGTGCCTGGTCGGAGTCGTTGAGTACGGTGCCGATGAGCCGGCCGGGTTCCCCGGAGCCGTTGCTGACCACGAGGATGTTGCGCAGCTGCAGGTCGGCAACGTTCTCCGCGATGCCGTCCGAAGGCGAGTACTGAATGGTGGTTGCCTGCTCGTTCACAGCGCTGCAGCCTGCCGTTCCCAGCATGGCAAGCGCGATGACACCGGCCGCAGCGGTGCGCCGGACCCGGTTCTTGGGTGTGAATCTCACAGCACAAACTCCTGAAGTATTGCGGTCTAGCGACCTGAGGCTATCTTTGCTGCCTAGCCTATCGGCAAATCAGCGAAAAACAGGATTCTTGGGCGGGCGCGGAGGGTGGTTCCTGAGGAGTAGAGATGCTCGTGAAGTACCCGTGAAAGGCGGAATACTACCTACACCGGAGCCCATCCAGTACCTGACCTGCGAAAACTCTACTCGGCGTGTCGCATCTCTGATAAACTGAGCCCCGGGAAAGGGGAAAGACCACATGGTTTTTGAGGTTGGCGAAACAGTAGTTTATCCTCACCACGGTGCCGCGAAGATCGAAGAGATCAAGATGCGAACCATCAAGGGCGAAGAGAAAATGTATCTCAAGCTTAAGGTGGCCCAGGGTGATCTGACCATAGAAGTACCGGCTGAGAACGTCGACCTCGTTGGGGTGCGCGATGTAGTGGGCAAGGAAGGCCTGGAGCACGTCTTTGACGTCCTGCGCGCCGAGCTCACTGAAGAGCCCACTAACTGGTCGCGCCGATACAAGGCAAACCTGGAAAAGCTTGCGTCAGGCGATGTCGTCAAGGTAGCGGAAGTTGTCCGCGATCTCTGGCGCCGCGACCATGACCGCGGGCTGTCCGCCGGCGAGAAGCGAATGCTCGCGAAGGCACGCCAGATCCTGATTTCGGAACTGGCGCTTGCTGAAAAGACGGATGAAGACCAGGCAGCGGCCGTGCTCGACGAAGTCCTCGCGAGCTAGGCAGCCAAGCCAGTTTCACTGATTGCCGGTCCTTCGGGGCCGGCAATCAGTGTTTAAGCGCCAGCCCGCTGGCATTAGGCTGGAACGGTGTCCACTACCCCTTCCCGCCCGCCGCGGATCGGCGTCGTCGTTGTAGCCGGAGGATCCGGCCAGCGGCTTGGCTACGGCATGCCCAAGGCCCAGGTTCCGCTTGCCGGGGAGCCCATGCTCGTCCACGCCCTCCGCGCCGTCCAATCCGCCGATATCGCCGCCGCCATTGCCGTCGCCGTGCCGGCCGGTGACACCGTGATGCGCAGCATCTGTGACCGGTTCCCGGCCCCTGTCCAAGCGGTCGACGGCGGAGCCACCCGACCCGAATCCGTCCGGGCTGCGCTGAAGGCGCTGCCCGCGGACCTGGACGCGGTGCTGGTCCACGACGCAGCCCGTGCGCTGACGCCGCCGGAGGTGTTCCACCGCGTGGCAGCAGCACTGGCTGCGGGTGCCTCGGCGGTCATTCCTGCCATACCGGTGGTGGATACCGTCAAGGACACGGCACCCGTGCCGGCTGCCGAGGCGGCGGCCTCCGGGACCTCCTCGGTCGCCGCGCGCCTTGTCACCGGGACGCCCGACCGTTCCCGGCTGCGTGCCGTGCAGACCCCGCAGGGCTTCGACGCGGCCCTGCTCCGCCGGGCCCACGACGCGGCTCTCTCCTTCGACACGGCCACGGCAGCGGCCGTCACCGACGACGCCATGCTCGTGGAGTCCCTGGGGGCCGAGGTCTACGTGGTCGAAGGTTCACAGCTGTCCCTGAAAATCACCACTCCGCTGGACCTGGTGCTCGCGGAAGCGATCCTGGCCGGCGGGCACCACCGCCAGGAGGACTGAAATGGCCCTGCCACGCACCGGAATCGGCGTCGATGTACACGCCTTCGCGCCCGACGACGCACCGCGGCCGCTCTGGGTAGCCGGCCTTCAGTGGGAAGGCGAGCGGGGCCTGGCCGGGCACTCCGACGGCGATCCGGTGGCCCACGCCGCCGCAGACGCACTGTTCTCGGCTGCCGGGCTGGGGGATCTGGGGACCCACTTCGGCACCGACCGGCCGGAATACGCCGGCGCTGCAGGGATAGTACTCCTCGGCGAGGCTGCCCGCATTGTGCGGGCGGCGGGTTTCGAGATCGGCAACATCGCCGTGCAGCTGATCGGCAACCGGCCCAAGTTCAGTCCCCGCCGGGCCGAGGCTGAAGCGGTCCTGAGTGCAGCTGCCGGCGCGCCGGTCAGCGTATCCGCCACCACCACCGACCACCTGGGCTTCACCGGCCGCGGCGAGGGGATCGCCGCGGTGGCTACCGCCGTCGTCGCTGCCGCTGCAACGGCCGCTGACTGAGGGCGCACGGTTTCGGCTAGCCTAGAGCAGTGAGCTTGAGATTCTATGACACCGCAACAGCGCAGGTCCGGGACTTCGTTCCCCTGGTTGAAGGCAAGGCCAGCCTCTACTACTGCGGTGCCACCGTGCAGGGGCTCCCGCACGTAGGGCACATCCGCTCCGCCATCGCCTTTGACCAGCTCACCCGCTGGCTGCGTTACCGCGGGCTGCAGGTCACCGTGGTCCGCAATGTGACGGATATTGACGACAAGATCCTGGCCAAGGCAGCCGACTCCGTGGGCGCCGAACCGGCTCCCGGCGTCGTCCCGGACGAACCCTGGTGGGCGCTGGCCTACCGGTTCGAGCAGGAGTTCGCCAAGGCCTACGACACGCTCGGCGTCCAGCGACCCACCTACGAACCGCGCGCCACGGGACACATCCCGGAGATGCATGCGCTGATTGCGGCCCTGATCGAGCGCGGACACGCCTACCCGGCCCTGGACGCTTCCGGCGACGTGTACTTCGATGTGCGCTCCTGGCAGAAGTACGGGTCGCTGACCCGCCAGAACATCGATGACATGCAGGCAGCGCCCGACGCCGGCCCCCGGGGCAAGCGTGATCCGCGGGACTTCGCGCTGTGGAAGGGGCATAAGGAGGGCGAGCCGGAGACCGCGTCCTGGGACAGCCCCTGGGGCCGCGGACGCCCGGGCTGGCACCTGGAGTGCTCCGCCATGGTCACCAAGTACCTCGGTACCGAGTTCGATATCCACGGCGGCGGGCTGGACCTGCGCTTCCCGCACCACGAGAACGAGATGGCGCAGTCCCAGGCCGCGGGCCACGGCTTCGCGAACTTCTGGATGCACAACGGCATGGTCACCTTCGAGGGCGAGAAGATGTCCAAGTCCATCGGCAACACCATCAGCCCGACTCAAATGCTGGAGCAGGCCACCCCCCGCGTGGTCCGGTATTACCTGGGCCAGGCCCATTACCGTTCGGTGCTGGACTACCGGCCGACGTCCCTTCAGGAGGCGGCCGCCGCCGTCGAGCGTATCGACGGGTTCCTTGCCAAGGCTGCTGCGAAGGTCGACGCCGCGCCCGCCGCGGTTCCGGATGCCTTCGCCGCCGCCATGGACGATGACCTGAATGTTCCCCAGGCCCTGGCCGTGCTGCATGAAACCGTGCGCGCCGGTAACACGGCCCTTGCCGCCGGCGACAATGAAACCGTTCAGCGCGCGCTGGGACAGGTGCGGGCGATGACCTCCGTCCTGGGCCTGGACGACGCGACGGACGCCGCAGCGCAGTCCGGTCCCGCCGACGCCGCACTGGACGCCCTGGTGCAGGACCGGCTCGCCGAACGGAACGCTGCGCGGGCCGCAAAGGACTGGGCCCGGGCCGACGCGATCCGCGATTCGCTGGCTGCCGCCGGCATCACCGTGGAGGACGGCGCCGACGGCGTTACATGGAGTGTCGCCTGAGTCCAGCAGCGGTGTCCGCCAACCCGGCCGCGGACTGCGTAAACTGGAAGTGAATGCTTTCTTCTAGTAAAGGTGTAACCGATGGCCAACAATGGACGTCCCGGCGCAATGCGCAAAGCCAAGAAGGGCCCCAGCGGCGGTACCGGCGGGCTCGGCCGCAAGGCCCTCGAGGGCAAGGGCCCCACACCCAAGGCTGAAGAACGCCCGTACCACAAGGCGTTCAAGAGCAAGCAGCTTGCTGAGCGGTCCGCAGCCAAGCACGGCGACGCCAAGCGCGGCGATGCCCGTGCCGGCGGCCGCAGCGGCACCAACGTCCGCGGCAAGGTGGCTGAGGAAGTCGTTACCGGCCGCAACTCCGTCGTGGAAGCGCTGCGCGCGGGCATCCCGGCGAAGGCACTGCACGTTGCCGTCCGTATCGACATGGATGACCGGGTCCGGGAATCCCTGAAGATGGCGGCCGAACGCGGCCTGCCGGTGATGGAAACGCACAAGCCCGAGCTGGACCGCATGACCAACGAGGCCGTGCACCAGGGCCTTGTCCTGCAGATCCCGCCGTACGAGTACGCCGACCCCACCGACCTCGCCTCTGAGACCCTTGAGGCCTGGAAGAAGGGCCACATCCGCAACGCGCCGCTCTTCGTCGCCCTGGACGGCATCACCGATCCGCGCAACCTCGGCGCGATCATCCGGTCTGCCTCGGCCTTCAGTGCACACGGCGTCGTCGTTCCGGAACGCCGGGCCGTGGGCGTCACCGCCTCGGCGTGGAAGACCAGCGCCGGTGCTGCCGTCCGCGTCCCCGTGGCACGTGCCGGCAACCTGAACAACACACTCAAGACGTTCAAGAAGATGGGTATTTTCGTCCTGGGCCTGGACGGCGACGGCGATGTATCGCTTCCCGCCATCGTGCTGGCCAAGGAACCGATCTGCATCGTGGTGGGTTCCGAGGGGAAGGGCCTGTCCCGCCTGGTCCGGGAGAACTGCGACCAGATTGTCTCCATCCCCATCGACTCCGCCATGGAGTCGCTCAACGCGTCCATGGCCGTCGGCATCACCCTGTACGAAATCTCCCGGCAGCGTTCCTCCTAATCCGGGCCGGGGTCACCGGCAGCAAAGGGCGTACATGGAACACGTGATCGGCGGAACCACCGCGGGCAGCGCCTCGAAGCGGGACTCGCGGCCCTTGCCGCTAGGCGTCAGGCACACCGTTTCAGGTGTGCCTGACATCCCTGATGCCGTCAATGTCTCCGTTTACGCCCCGGGCCTGCCCGCCGTCGATGTGTACTACGAGACGGCTCCCGGCCACTGGTCCACGGCCCCGCTGACGGACACTGTCCTCGGGATCCACCACGGCCGGGTGTACGGCCTGCGGCCCGGAAGCCGCTACGGCTTCTGGCCGCGGGGCCGGTCCCTTCCGGCAGAGCCTGGCAGCTTCCAGCTGTTGCTGGACCCCTACGGGCGCGGCATCGAAGCGGATCCGGTGCAGGGGAGCCAGGTCTATTACTCGGTGTACACCGCCGGGGACTTTGACTGGGGCACCGTCCGCCGTCCCCATACCCCCTGGCGGGACACCGTCATCTATGAGGCCCATGTTCGGGGCCAGACCATGCTGCATCCCGGGATTCCGGAAGAGCTCCGGGGCACCTACGCCGGCATGGGGCACCCGGTGATGGTCCAGTACCTGCAGGACCTGGGCATCACTGCGGTGGAACTGCTGCCGGTGCATTTCCATGCCGACGAACTGCACCTGCAGGAGCTGGGGCTGGCAAATTACTGGGGTTACAACACACTCGGGTTCTTCGCCCCGCATGATGCCTACGCCACGCGGGCCGCGCGGGAAGCCGGCGCCCAGGCGGTGCAGGATGAGCTCAAGGGGATGGTGAAGTCCCTTCACGAGGCCGGCATCGAAGTCCTGCTGGACGTGGTGTACAACCACACGGCCGAGGGTGAGCCCGACCAGCCCGCGCTGAGCTGGCGCGGACTGGGAGACGAAACCTATTACCGGCACGGCCCGGACGGTGGGTACGTAGACACCACGGGCTGCGGAAACACCCTGGACTTCAGCGAACCCCGGATCATCCAGCTGGCGCTGGACTCCCTGCGCTACTGGGTGCAGGAGTACCACGTGGACGGTTTCCGCTTCGACCTCGCCCCCTCGCTCTGCCGCGGCGCAGACGGCCGGTTCGATCCGAGGCACCCTTTCCTCGTAGCAGTGGCAGCCGACTCCGTGCTGCAGGACGTAAAGCTGATCTCGGAGCCGTGGGACGTGGGGCCGGACGGCTGGCAAACCGGCCGGTTCCCGCAGGGCTGGGCCGACTGGAACGACCACTTCCGCGACATTGTCCGGGACTTTTGGCTTCGCGGCCAAGCGGACGTTGCCGCGGGGCGGGAAGGAGGTTCCCTGGCGCGGCTGGCGGGTGCATTGGCCGGTTCCGCCGAACTCTTCGTCCACTCCGGCCGGACACCGCTGGCCTCGATCAACTTTGTCACGGCCCACGACGGGTTCACCCTCTCCGACCTGACCATGTTCGAGCGCAAGCACAACGAAGCCAACGGTGAAGAAAACCGGGACGGCACGGGAGAAAACCGCAGCTACAACCACGGCATGGAGGGACCCACGGACGATGAACGGATCAACGCTGCCCGGAGCCTGACTGCCCGGAACCTGATGGCTACGCTCACCATGTCCCTGGGCGTGCCCATGCTCACGGCCGGAGACGAAATCGGCCGGAGCCAGCGCGGGAACAACAATGCGTACTGCCAGGACAACGAGCTCTCCTGGCTGAACTGGAACCTCGACGACGCCGCGCAACGCATGCTCTCGACCACCCGTGAGCTGCTGCGCCTGCGCCGCGAATATCTCGCCAGCCAGCCGTACCGCTTCCCGGCCGACCGCCGGCAGTCCTTCCTGCTCTGGTTCGATCAGGAGGGAAAGCCCATGACACCGGAACAGTGGAGCGATCCCGCCACCCGTGTGGTGCAGGTCCTGATCGGCTCCGGAGACGGTTCGCTGAACGGGTTGATGGTCCTCAACGGCACGCTGTCCGACGTCGAAGTCCGGCTTCCGGACGCACCGACGGTCCGCAGCGCGGCCGCCGAAACGGGCAACGGTTTCGAGGACATTTCTGCCCCTGGTGAATCTTCCGGATACGAACTCGTCTTCTCCACCGCTTCGGATCCGGGGGAGCGCCGGGGCCAAATCCGTCCGTCGGGCACCACCGATCTCGTTCCTGCGAACTCGATCAGCCTCTACCGCGCCTGAGCACTGAGATCAGCCGCCATCGAGGGGCAACGGCAACGATCCGTCCCACGTTAGGTGAGGAAGGCCTCTGGCCGGCTCCGGCCGTCCCACGTTAGGTGCGGAACGCCACCAATCCGCTCCGGACGTTCCGGGTTAGGCGGCTTTAATAATTCCCGCGAGCTCTGCGAGCGGGGATTTTCGTTGCCGCCGTTCCGGAACGCCCGGCGCGGACACCAAGGCGCGGCCACCAGGGCGCGGACACCAAGGCGCGGCCACCAGGGCGCGGCCACCAAGGCGCGGCTAAGCGTTGACGACGAGCCCCAGTTCAGCCTTCGACGCCAGCCCGGAATGCCTCGGCAGCACTCGGACGGTGTAGCCGAACGGTCCGGCCTGCTCGATGCGGATGGTGCCCGTGAACAGGTGGCGGCCCGACCCTAGGTCTTCCGTCGGCGCAAGCTCTTGGATGCGGTGCTCGCTGATCCGGTCGTTCTCGGTCACCATGCCGTAGGCGGCTTCCACGCTGACGTCCTCCGGCCGCAGGGAGCCGAGGGAAACATAGGCCTGCACCGTCAGGGTGTCGCCGATCTGCGGGTTTTCGCTGACGCCTACGGAATCCACGTTTTCCACCTGCACAGTGGACCACCCGTCACGTACCCGTGTGATCCACAGGGCGAGTTCCTTCGCAGCGGTGTACCCGTCCGCCGCCATGGACCGTCCGGAAGAACTGGCGGGCCGGTACAGCCGGTTCACGTAGTCCTTGAGCATCCTGGAAGCGGAAACATTCGGTCCCAGATCCGCCAGGGTGTGCTTGACCATTTCCAGCCACTCGTGCGGCAGGGAATCAGTAGGCGGATCCGAAGGACCGGCCGCGCCGGCAGCGGCCGGCGGCTCCGTCCCGTAGAACATGGGCCCCACTGAGTTCTCCAGCAGGTCATAAAGCGCGGCTGCCTCAATGTCGTCCCGCTGGTCCGCGTTGTAGACCTCCCGGGTCCGCGTTCCCTTGCTGGGATTGGCGGAGGGGATGGCCCACCCGTTGTTGCCGTCGAACATCTCGTCCCACCATCCGTCGAGGATGGAGAGGTTCAGTCCGCCGTTGATGGCCGACTTCATGCCGGAGGTGCCGGAGGCTTCCAATGGGCGCAGCGGATTGTTCAGCCACACGTCACACCCGGGGAACAGGGTCTGAGCCATCGCAATGTCGTAGTTGGGCAGGAAAACGATCCGGTGCCGGACCTCAGGGTCGTCGGTGAAGCGCACCAGGTCCTGGATCATTTTCTTGCCCTGTTCATCGGCAGGGTGGGACTTGCCGGCCACAACTACCTGAATGGGGTGGGTGGGATGCAGCAGCAGTGCCTTGAGCCGGTCCGGGTCCCGCAGCATCAGGGTCAGCCGCTTGTAGGTGGGCACCCGGCGGGCAAAGCCAATGGTCAGCACGTCCGGATCCAGCACGTGCTGCGTCCAGGCCAGCTCCGCGTCAGAGGCACCGCGCCGCCGCCAGGCGCGCTTGACGCGGCGCCGGACGTCGTGGACCAGGTTGCTGCGCAGCTTCCGCCGCAGGTCCCACAGATCCTTGTCATCAAGCTCGTAGGCCCTGCCCCAGTCGCGGTCGTGCACGGTGGCGACGCCGAACTTTTCGCTGGCGAGGGCAGTGACCTCCGGGTCGATCCAGGTGGGGACGTGCACGCCGTTGGTCACGGACGTGATCGGTACTTCGGACACGTCAAAGCCCGGCCACAGGCCGGAGAACATCTCCCGGGAGACTTCGCCGTGCAGCTTGGCTACGCCGTTGGCCCGCTGGGCCAGCCGCAGGCCCATGACTGCCATGTTGAATTTGGTCGAATCTCCACCCTCGTAGTTCTCCGCGCCCAGGGCCAGGATCTTGTCGGTGGGGACCGACTGTGCCAGGCCCGCGGTGAAGAAGTGGCGGATCTGTGTTTGCTCGAACCGGTCGATACCGGCCGGGACCGGTGTGTGCGTGGTGAATACCGTCGAAGCGCGGGAGACGGTCAGCGCTTCCTCCCACGTCATGCCCTGGTCCATCAGTTCGCGGATGCGCTCTACGCCCAGGAAGCCGGCATGGCCTTCGTTGCTGTGGAAGACCTCGGCGGGCGGAGCCCCGGTGAGCCGCTGGTGTACGCGCAGGGCCTTTACGCCGCCCATGCCCAGCAGCAGTTCCTGCTGCAGCCGGTGGTCTCCGCCTCCTCCGTACAGGCGGTCCGTGATGCCGCGGGCGGCGTCGTCGTTCCCGATGACGTCCGAGTCCAGCAACAGCAGGGGTACGCGCCCGACGTCGGCACGCCAGATCTGGGCCGAAAGCTGGCGGTTGTCCGGGAGCGGCAGGGTGATTCTCGCCGGGGTGCCGTCTTCCTCGCGCAGCAGGGTCAACGGCAGGGCATTGGGGTCCAGTACGGGATAGGTTTCCAGCTGCCAGCCGTCGCGGGAGAGTGCCTGCTTGAAATACCCGGCCTTGTAGAGCAGCCCCACCGCAACCAGGGGCACTCCAAGATCGGAGGCGGCCTTCAAATGGTCGCCGGCCAGGATCCCCAGGCCGCCGGAGTACTGGGGGAGTACGGCGCTGATGCCGTACTCGGGGGAGAAGTACGCAATGGACGCCGGGGCGTCGTCACCCAGGCCCTGGTACCAGCGGGGCTCGTTGAGGTACTTGTCCAGGTCCGCGCCGAGATCGGCGATCACGGAGACCAGGTGCTCATCCTGTGCAATGCTCTCGAGCTTCTCCCGGCTCACGGTCCCGAGAAGCTTCACGGGGTCCCCGCCGCTGGACTTCCAGGCAGCAGGGTCGATGCTTTCAAACAACCTGAGCGTCGGCTGGTGCCAGGACCACCGGAGGTTCGAGGCCAGCTTCCCCAATGGGGCGATGCTGGACGGGAGGACGGTTCGGACGGTAAATCTGCGGATAGCCTTCACCCCGGTCACGCTAGCGCACTAACGCGTCGGATAAACCAAAATGACGGACAAATAATCAGGTAAATACCAGGCTGCTTGAAAACGCCGCCAAACCATGGCCGACCTGCGGTGATTCCATAAAAGTACGTTGCCTTAGCATTCTGCCCGGATTCTCGATAACGTCTAGTCTGTGAGCACATCCAGCGCGTTGACACCAGAAGACCTGCCCTCGAAGGATCTCCGGTTTGGCCGGATTCCAATCACCAATGTGGCGCCCGTAGTGGAGTACGGGAGATTCCCCGCCAAAGCCGTGCCCGGAGAGGACCTCGTTATAGGGGCCACCGTGTTCCGCGAGGGACACGACCTGGTAGGGGCCAGTGCCGTCCTCTACGACCCCGAGGGCACCGTCGCGGCCCGCAGCCGGATGCACCCGGTGGGCCTGGGGCTTGACCGCTGGGAGGGCATGCTGCGCCCGGCCGGCACGGGCCATTGGAGCTTTGCCGTGGAGGGGTGGGCGGACGTCTACGCCACCTGGCACCACAACGCCGAGGTGAAAATCGCCGCCGGAGTCGACGTCGAGCTGATGCTCACCGAAGGCCACCAGCTGTTCATCACCGCTGCCGCCGAGCGCAGCGGCGCCGACGCCGAGGTCTTCCGCGCCGCTGCGGCAGCGCTCGCAGACTCCGCGCTGCCGGTCGAGGAACGCCTTGCCGCCGCCGGAACCGAAGCTGTCACCGCTATTCTCGACCGCGATCCGATCCGCGACCTGGTCACCAGCTCGGACCGCTTCCCCCTCCTGGTGGAGCGGGAGCTTGCCGGCCGCGGCGCCTGGTACGAATTCTTCCCCCGATCCGAAGGTGCGCAGTGGGATCCGGCCACCCGCGAGTGGACCTCGGGGACGTTCCGCACCGCTGCTCGCAGCCTGCAGCGCGTTGCGGACATGCAGTTCGACGTCATTTACCTGCCTCCCATCCATCCGATCGGCACCACGCACCGCAAGGGGCCGAACAACACCCTGGTTGCCGGCCCGCAGGATCCCGGCTCGCCCTGGGCCATCGGCGCGCCCGAGGGCGGCCACGATGCCATCCACCCCGATCTGGGGACGTTCGAGGACTTCGACGCGTTCGTGGGCAGCGCCCGGGAACTGGGTCTTGAGGTAGCCATTGACCTTGCACTGCAGGCTTCCCCGGACCACCCCTGGGTGACCAGCCATCCGGAATGGTTCACGACCCGCGTTGACGGTTCGATTGCCTACGCCGAGAACCCCCCGAAGAAGTACCAGGACATCTATCCCCTGAACTTCGACAATGACTACGAGGGCCTCTCGCAGGAGATCCTGCGCATCGTGCGGCTGTGGATCAGCCACGGCGTGCAGATCTTCCGGGTGGACAACCCCCACACCAAGCCGCTGCGGTTCTGGGAATGGCTGATCGGCAAGGTGAACGAAGAGTACCCGGGCGTGGTCTTCCTGGCCGAAGCATTCACCCGCCCGCCCATGATGCATGCACTGGCCAAGGCCGGGTTCCAGCAGTCCTACAGCTACTTCACCTGGCGGAACACCCGCGAAGAGATCGAGGAGTACTTCACCGAGGTATCCCGCGAGTCGTCGGCCTTCTTCCGGCCCAACTTCTTCGTGAACACCCCGGACATCCTCACCGAATTCCTGCAGTTCGGCGGCCCCGGAGCCTTCAAGATCCGCGCCGTGCTGGCTGCCACCGGCAGCCCGCTGTGGGGCGTCTACGCCGGCTACGAGCTGTTTGAGCACGTCGCCCGGCCCGGGGCCGAGGAATACATCGACAACGAAAAGTTCGAGTACAAGCAGCGGGACTTCGCCGCAGCGGAAGCTGAAGGCCGCAGCCTCGCCCCGTACATCACCCGGCTGAACGAAATCCGCCGTACCCATCCCGCTTTGGGGGACCTCGAGAACCTCACGGTGCACTCCAGCACCGACGACTGCACCGTGGTCTACTCCAAATACAAAGAGACCCGCCCCGGCGATCCGTCCAGCCGGGACACACTCATTATTGTGGTTAACGTGGACCCCCACAGCGCCCGCGAATCCACTGTCACGCTCGACCTCGATGCGCTTCACCTCGCCCCGCAGGATTTGAACGAAGACGGCACCTTCTGGGTGGATGACCTGATCAGCGGCCAGAGCTGGCGCTGGGGAGCCCACAATTACGTCCGCCTGGACGCCCACTTTGAACCCGCGCACATCCTGTCAGTTCGGAGGAACTCCTAGTGCCCAACCCGTTTCAACTGCACGCACCCGGCTTGACCAATGACCCTCATTGGTACCGCAAGGCCGTTTTCTATGAGGTACTGGTCCGCGGCTTCGCGGACGCCAACGGGGATGGATCAGGTGACTTCAGCGGCCTGATCGAAAAGCTGGACTACCTGCAGTGGCTGGGCATCGATTGCCTCTGGCTGCCGCCGTTCTTCAAGTCACCGCTGCGTGACGGCGGTTATGACATCTCCGACTACTACGATGTCCTCGACGAATTCGGGACCATCAGCGACTTCAAGCGCCTGGTTGCAGAAGCACACGCCCGCGGACTGCGCGTCATCATCGACCTCCCGCTGAACCACACCTCGGACAAGCACCCGTGGTTCGAGGAGTCCCGCAGCGACCCGGACGGTCCTTACGGGGACTTCTACGTCTGGTCCGACACGGACCAGAAGTACGAAGACGCCCGCATCATCTTCGTGGACACCGAGGAATCGAACTGGTCCTTCGACCCGGTCCGCCGGCAGTTCTTCTGGCACCGGTTCTTCAGCCACCAGCCGGACCTGAACTTCGAGAACCCCAAGGTGGTCGAGGCGATCTTCGACGTCGTCCGCTTCTGGCTGGACCAGGGCATCGACGGATTCCGGGCCGACGCGATCCCGTACCTCTTCGAAGAGGACGGCACGAACTGTGAAAACCTCCCGGCCACGCACCGGTTCCTCAAGGACCTGCGCACCATGGTCGACGAGAACTACCCGGGCCGCGTCATCATCGCCGAGGCTAACCAGATGCCGCACGAAGTGGTGGAGTACTTCGGCGACGAAACCGGCGACGAGTGCCACATGTGCTTCCACTTCCCGATCATGCCGCGCCTGTTCTACGCGCTGCGGGACCAGAAGGCCGCTCCGATCATCCAGACAATGGAAGAGACCCCGGAGATTCCGGCCGGCGCACAGTGGGGAACCTTCCTGCGCAACCATGACGAGCTGACGCTGGAAATGGTCACCAATGAGGAGCGCCAGGCGATGCTCGGCTGGTACGCCCCGGATTCCCGCATGCGGGCCAACATCGGCATCCGACGCCGGCTGGCTCCGCTGCTGGACAACTCCCGGTCGGAGATCGAGCTGATCCACGCGATGCTGCTGGCCCTGCCGGGCAGCCCGTTCCTGTACTACGGCGATGAGCTGGGCATGGGGGACAACATCTGGCTGGAAGACCGCGATTCTTCCCGCACACCCATGCAGTGGAACCCGGACCGCAATGCCGGATTCTCCACCGCCGATCCCGGCAAGCTGTACCTGCCGGTGGTGCAGTCGCTGGTTTACCACTACAACCACGTCAATGTGGAAGCGCAGCTGGCCAGCTCGAGTTCGCTGCTGCACTGGATCCGGCAGAT
Source organism: Arthrobacter sp. zg-Y1171 (assembly GCF_025244845.1). NCBI lineage: Bacteria > Bacillati > Actinomycetota > Actinomycetes > Micrococcales > Micrococcaceae > Arthrobacter > Arthrobacter sp. zg-Y1171. The sequence continues at coordinate 457,856 of NZ_CP104264.1, forward strand.
GATCATGGTCCGCCGCGCCCACCCGGCCTTCGGCCTGGGGTCCTACCGCAACGTGCCGACCGATGCCGAAGCAGCCCTGGCCTTCGTGCGCGAACTGCCGGACAACAACCCGGAGGGCGAGGTGGGCGAGACAGTGCTGTGTATCTTCAACCTCTCCCAGCACCCCATCTCCGCGTCCATGAAGCTGCCGGAGTTCGCCAACCGCGGACTGCGGGACGCTTTCGGCGGCACGCTCTTCCCCACCATCGGAGAAGACGGTTCCCTGACGCTGACCCTGGGCAGCCACGACTTCTATTGGCTGCGCCTGCGGTCGGTGAAGTCTGACACTTCGTCGCCCCAGACCGAAGCCATTCCCATGATTCCGATCTCGGAGGCGGCACGGAGATGAGTCCGTTGACGCCGTCCCTGCCCGAAATGCTGACGTCCTGGCTCCCCGGGCAACGCTGGTTCCCTGCAAAGGGCCGCGAAGTCCTGCTGGAAAGGGTCGGCGGGATCCGGCTCGAGGATCCGGCCGGCGAGGTTGGACTTGAAGTCCACCTCATCGCCGTCGCCTCCGGGGACCGCCGTGACGTCATCAGCGTGCCGGTGAGCTACCGCAGCGCACCTGTCCCCGAGCTGGAAGCCGCACTGCTGGGCCGGGCGCATGAGGAAGACCTGGGGGAGCGGTGGCTGTACGACGCGACCGCCGACCCGGTCTTCGTCACCGCCTGGCTGGAACTGATGCGTTCCCAGGTGTCGTCCCTGGACGGGCACACGCACGGCTTCGCCCTGGACGGCTTCGCCGACTGGGCGCCGTTCCGGGCGCCGCTGCCCACCAAGGTCCTGAAGGGCGAACAGTCCAACACCTCCGTGATTGTGCAGGCCCCTGAAGCTCCGTTGATCGTGAAGTTCTACCGCGTGGTGGCCGCCGGGGAGAGTCCGGACGTCGAAGTCAGCGCACGGCTGACCGAGGTCGGCTCGGTGGACGTTCCGGCCACCTACGGCTGGGTGACCGGTTCCTGGACGGACCCGGCGGACGACTCCGGCGAGATACTGCTGACCGGGCACCTGTCCGTGCTGCGGGAATTCTTCCCCGGCAGCGAAGACGCCTGGCGGACCGCTTCCTCGGCGGCCCTTGCCGGCCGGGATTTCACCGCGGAGGCCGAGGAGTTGGGTGCGGCCACCGGCCGCATCCACCAGCAGTTGGCAGCAGCATTCGGCAGCCGGCCTCCCAGCCCGGTGGAACGCGAGGAATTCCTCGAATCCCTCAGTTCCCGGATTCGGTGGGCGTGGGCGGAAGCACGGGACGTCGTCGGGCCTTTTGATGACGCCGTGGAGTACCTCCTGGAGCAGGTTCGCCACCTGCAGGCGCTACCCAACCTGCAGCGGATCCATGCCGATTACCATCTTGGGCAGGTGCTGCGGGTGCCCGACCGGGGCTGGATCGTCCTTGACTTCGAGGGCGAGCCGCTGCGGCCCGCCGCCGAACGCAGTGTCCCCGATGCGCCGCTGCGCGACGTCGTGGGCATGCTGCGCTCGATCGACTACGCCGCCGGCGTCGCCCTGATCGACGGCGCCGAGGGTACCGGCGAACCGGCCGCATCCGTGCAGGAGCGCAACGAGTCCGCCCACCGGTGGGCAGCAGCCGCGGCAGACGCCTTCCTTCGCGGTTACGAGAAGGAAACCGGCACCACCATCAACCGCAGCGACCCCCTGTTCCTGGCCCTGTGGCTGGACAAGGCGCTGTACGAAGTTGTCTACGAGATGCGAAACCGCCCCCGCTGGATCAGCGTGCCGGCGACGGCCGTCCGCCACATTCTGGCGCAGGCCGAGAACGCAGCACGCGCGGACGAGAGCCAGGAAGAGAGCACAGTGAATAAGCCACGCAAGTCGCGGTCCACATCCGCTACCGCAGAGCCCGAGGTGCCCGACGTTCCCGTCTCCACCGAGCCCATTCCGGTTTCCGAGGACGTGCTTCAGGCCGTGTCCGAAGGCCGCTACTACCAGCCGCATGCGGTCCTGGGCGCCCACCCGGATGACTCCGGAACCGTAACCATTCGAACGCTGCGTCCGCTGGCGCGCGAAGTCGTGGTCGTGACTCCCGAAAACCGGGTACCGCTGCAGCACGAGTACAACGGCATCTGGGTAGGAACCCTTCCGGCTTCGACCCCGGGCACCGTTCCGGATTACCGGGTGGAAGTGACGTACGACGGCGGCGAGCCCCAGCTGTTCGACGATCCGTACCGGTTCCTCCCGACCTTGGGCGACATTGACCTGCACCTGATTGGTGAAGGCCGGCACGAAAACCTGTGGACGGTCCTCGGCGCGAACCTGCACCACTACGATTCCGTGCTGGGCGACATCTCCGGCGTCAGCTTCGCAGTCTGGGCCCCCAACGCCCGCGCGGTACGGGTCAAGGGCGATTTCAACGGCTGGGATGGCACCATCAACGCGATGCGTTCCCTCGGCAGCTCCGGCGTCTGGGAAATCTTCCTGCCCGGTGTGGAACCGGGTGCCCGCTACAAATATGAAATCCTCTGCAGCGACGGCGTCTGGAGGGAAAAGGCCGACCCCATGGCCAAGGGCACCGAGGTGCCGCCGCTGACCGGTTCCCGCGTGGTCGAGTCCACCTATGAGTTCGGCGATGCCGAATGGATGGAGACCCGGGCCACCCGGGATCCGCACAATTCGCCGATGAGCGTGTACGAGGTGCACCTGGGTTCCTGGCGCCTGGGACTGAACTACCGGGAAATGGCCGACCAGCTGGCCGAATACGTCCAGTGGCAGGGCTTCACCCACGTGGAACTGATGCCCGTAGCCGAGCACCCCTTCGGCGGGTCATGGGGTTACCAGGTGACTTCCTACTTTGCCCCCACCGCTCGGTTCGGGCATCCGGATGAATTCCGCTACCTCGTGGACCGGTTGCACCAGGCCGGCATCGGCGTCATTCTGGACTGGGTTCCGGCCCACTTCCCCAAGGACCCCTGGGCGCTGGCGAAGTTCGACGGCCAGACGCTCTACGAGCACGGCGACCCGTTCCGCGGCGAGCAGTTGGACTGGGGAACCCTTGTCTTCGACTTCGGCCGCCGGGAAGTACGCAACTTCCTTGTCGCGAATGCGATCTACTGGCTCGAAGAGTTCCATGTGGACGGACTCCGGGTGGATGCCGTGGCATCCATGCTTTACCTGGACTACTCACGGCCGGAAGGCCAGTGGACCCCCAACATCCACGGCGGCCGGGAGAACCTGGAAGCGATCTCCTTCCTCCAGGAAGTCAACGCGACCGCGTATAAGCGGGTGCCCGGCATTGTGATGATCGCCGAGGAATCCACTGCCTTCCCGGGCGTCACCCGTCCCACCAGCACCGGCGGGCTGGGCTTCGGGCTCAAATGGAACATGGGCTGGATGCACGACACCCTCCAGTACATGTCCGAGGACCCGATCAACCGGGTCTACCACCATGCCCAGCTGACCTTCTCCCTGGTCTACGCGTACACGGAGAACTTCCTGCTGCCCATCAGCCATGACGAAGTTGTGCATGGCAAGGGTTCCCTGCTGCGCAAGATGCCCGGTGACCGGTGGCAGCAGCTGGCCAATCTGCGCGCCTACCTGGCGTTCCAGTGGGCGCACCCCGGCAAGCAGCTGATCTTCATGGGCACTGAATTCGGGCAGGAAGCGGAATGGTCTGAGCAGTACGGGCTGGACTGGTACCTGACCGACACCCCGCAGCATAAGGGTGTCCAGCTGATGGTCCGGCAGCTTAACGAGATCTACCGCAGCACGCCTGCACTGTCCGCCCGGGATAACGAGCCCGCAGGCTTCCAGTGGATCAATGAGAACGACGGCGCCCGCAATGTCCTTTCGTTCATCCGCTGGGACCACCAGGGAAATCCGGTGGTCTGCGTAGCCAACTTCGCCGGCGCCCCGCACCAGGACTTCCGGCTGGGAATGCCGTGGGCCGGCGAGTGGGTGGAAGCACTGAATACCGACGCCGCTGAGTTCGGCGGTTCCGGGGTAGGGAACATGGGCGTTGTGCACGCCGTTGAAGGTGCCTGCAACGGCCAGCCGGCCTCCGCCACGCTGACCGTTCCCCCGCTTGGCGTGCTGTACCTGGTTCCCAAGCCGTAAGCATCTCCGCGCGGCCCGGCCTCCTTGAAAGAGGCCGGGCCTGCACCGGGTGCGCAGCCGCCCAAAAACCGTGCTAGAGTTAATACCCGCGCTGATCGAGGGAAACGAGATCCTGGACATTGAACCAGGAGACCGGATCCCACGGGTTTAAACCTTCAGTCGTGGGTCCGGGAACTAGCTTCCCGCCGGTTCGCCGGACGGATCAACGGCCGGATTGACACCCACCGGACAGTGTGGCTAAGATAGAAAAGTTGCTCCGGAGCGACGCAGAGCTTAGATCCCCTTGAGGATCGCCTGCTGGTGCCGGAAGCAGTCTGTTGTTTGAGAACTCAATAGTGTGCCAAGTTTATTGATACCAATTTATTTTGATTGGTTGAACAGGCCGTTCCGCCCACCCCGTGGGTATGGGACGGTTTTTTTAGCCGGTTTCGAATTTAGTGCAGTGCCTGCAGCCAATTTTCCTTGGCTCGGGTGCTGTGTCTGTAACACATTTACGGAGAGTTTGATCCTGGCTCAGGATGAACGCTGGCGGCGTGCTTAACACATGCAAGTCGAACGATGACTTCTGTGCTTGCACAGAATGATTAGTGGCGAACGGGTGAGTAACACGTGAGTAACCTGCCCCTGACTTCGGGATAAGCCTGGGAAACCGGGTCTAATACCGGATACAACGGACCACCGCATGGCGGTCCGTGGAAAGCTTTATGCGGTTTTGGATGGACTCGCGGCCTATCAGCTTGTTGGTTGGGGTAATGGCCCACCAAGGCGACGACGGGTAGCCGGCCTGAGAGGGTGACCGGCCACACTGGGACTGAGACACGGCCCAGACTCCTACGGGAGGCAGCAGTGGGGAATATTGCACAATGGGCGGAAGCCTGATGCAGCGACGCCGCGTGAGGGACGAATGCCTTCGGGTTGTAAACCTCTTTCAGCAGGGAAGAAGCGAAAGTGACGGTACCTGCAGAAGAAGCGCCGGCTAACTACGTGCCAGCAGCCGCGGTAATACGTAGGGCGCAAGCGTTATCCGGAATTATTGGGCGTAAAGAGCTCGTAGGCGGTTTGTCGCGTCTGCTGTGAAAGCCCGGGGCTCAACCCCGGGTCTGCAGTGGGTACGGGCAGACTAGAGTGATGTAGGGGAGACTGGAATTCCTGGTGTAGCGGTGAAATGCGCAGATATCAGGAGGAACACCGATGGCGAAGGCAGGTCTCTGGGCATTAACTGACGCTGAGGAGCGAAAGCATGGGGAGCGAACAGGATTAGATACCCTGGTAGTCCATGCCGTAAACGTTGGGCACTAGGTGTGGGGGACATTCCACGTTTTCCGCGCCGTAGCTAACGCATTAAGTGCCCCGCCTGGGGAGTACGGCCGCAAGGCTAAAACTCAAAGGAATTGACGGGGGCCCGCACAAGCGGCGGAGCATGCGGATTAATTCGATGCAACGCGAAGAACCTTACCAAGGCTTGACATGAACCGGAAAGGCCTGGAAACAGGTCCCCCACTTGTGGCCGGTTTACAGGTGGTGCATGGTTGTCGTCAGCTCGTGTCGTGAGATGTTGGGTTAAGTCCCGCAACGAGCGCAACCCTCGTTCTATGTTGCCAGCGCGTTATGGCGGGGACTCATAGGAGACTGCCGGGGTCAACTCGGAGGAAGGTGGGGACGACGTCAAATCATCATGCCCCTTATGTCTTGGGCTTCACGCATGCTACAATGGCCGGTACAAAGGGTTGCGATACTGTGAGGTGGAGCTAATCCCAAAAAGCCGGTCTCAGTTCGGATTGAGGTCTGCAACTCGACCTCATGAAGTTGGAGTCGCTAGTAATCGCAGATCAGCAACGCTGCGGTGAATACGTTCCCGGGCCTTGTACACACCGCCCGTCAAGTCACGAAAGTTGGTAACACCCGAAGCCGGTGGCCTAACCCCTTGTGGGAGGGAGCCGTCGAAGGTGGGACCGGCGATTGGGACTAAGTCGTAACAAGGTAGCCGTACCGGAAGGTGCGGCTGGATCACCTCCTTTCTAAGGAGCACCTCGAAGACCATGTCCTTCCACAGTGTTGGATGTGTGCTTTGCAGGAGATGCCCATATCGGAGACATATGTTCTCCGGTGGGTGCTCAAGGGTGGAATATCAATGGATAGGCGCCGGCATGCCGGCCGTAATGGATCAGTACGTTCCTTCCCTTGGGGAGGTTCCTGGAACATCCGCTGCGGCCCTGGTAAGTCCGGTTAGTCGTTTGGCACACTGTTGGGTCCTGAAGCAACAGGCACCCGTGTTCTTCTCCCTTCGGGGGTGGTTCTGCGGGTTGACTGGTTTGTTTCTGTTTGTTCCTGCGCAGGCCGGAACCGTGTCGCTGACAGCCCTTTGCGGGGTGGTCGGGTGCGGGGATGGGTGTGACGGGGTTGTTGTTTGAGAACTACATAGTGGACGCGAGCATCTTAAAATATTAAGTGCAATTTCAGAAAAACCTGGTAGATCCGGGTGCCTCTCAAGGGTGCCTGGTGAGACCGTGGTTTTCTCGATAGCGATAATAAATTGATCTTTGTGGTCAAGTTTTTAAGGGCACACGGTGGATGCCTTGGCATCAGGAGCCGAAGAAGGACGTAGGAATCTGCGATAAGCCTGGGGGAGTTGATAACCGAACTTTGATCCCAGGATGTCCGAATGGGGAAACCCCGCCCGGCGCGCGAGTGACCGGGTGACCCGCATCTGAACACATAGGGTGCGTGGAGGGAACGTGGGGAAGTGAAACATCTCAGTACCCACAGGAAGAGAAAACAACAGTGATTCCGTTAGTAGTGGCGAGCGAACGCGGAAGAGGCTAAACCAGTGGTGTGTGATAGCCGGCGGGCGTTGCATCACTGGGGTTGCGGGACTTTCCGTACCGATTCTGCCGGATCGGTGAAGTGAGTGCAGATGTATAGGTGAACCGGTTTGAAAGCCGGGCCGTAGAGGGTGTTAGCCCCGTAACCGGAATGCATGCTGCCGCTTGGAGAGGATCCCAAGTAGCACGGGGCCCGAGAAATCCCGTGCGAATCTGCCAGGACCACCTGGTAAGCCTAAATACTCCCTGATGACCGATAGCGGACAAGTACCGTGAGGGAAAGGTGAAAAGTACCCCGGGAGGGGAGTGAAATAGTACCTGAAACCGTGTGCCTACAAACCGTTGGAGCAGCTCTGATTGCTGTGACAGCGTGCCTTTTGAAGAATGAGCCTGCGAGTTAGTGTTACGTCGCGAGGTTAACCCGTGAGGGGAAGCCGTAGCGAAAGCGAGTCTGAATAGGGCGATGCAGTGGCGTGATCTAGACCCGAAGCGGAGTGATCTACCCATGGCCAGGTTGAAGCGACGGTAAGACGTCGTGGAGGACCGAACCCACTTCAGTTGAAAATGGAGGGGATGAGCTGTGGGTAGGGGTGAAAGGCCAATCAAACTCCGTGATAGCTGGTTCTCCCCGAAATGCATTTAGGTGCAGCGTTGCGTGTTTCTTACCGGAGGTAGAGCTACTGGATGGCTAATGGGCCCTACAAGGTTACTGACGTCAGCCAAACTCCGAATGCCGGTAAGTGAGAGCGCAGCAGTGAGACTGTGGGGGATAAGCTTCATAGTCGAGAGGGAAACAGCCCAGACCACCAACTAAGGCCCCTAAGCGTGTGCTAAGTGGGAAAGGATGTGGAGTTGCCCAGACAACCAGGAGGTTGGCTTAGAAGCAGCCACCCTTGAAAGAGTGCGTAATAGCTCACTGGTCAAGTGATTCCGCGCCGACAATGTAGCGGGGCTCAAGTACACCGCCGAAGTTGTGGATTTCAGATATAGATAAGCCTTCGTGGTTCAGTCGTCTGGAGTGGTAGGGGAGCGTCGTGTGGGCAGTGAAGCTGCGGTGTAAACCAGTGGTGGAGCCTACACGAGTGAGAATGCAGGCATGAGTAGCGAAAGACGGGTGAGAAACCCGTCCGCCGAATGATCAAGGGTTCCAGGGTCAAGCTAATCTGCCCTGGGTAAGTCGGGACCTAAGGCGAGGCCGACAGGCGTAGTCGATGGACAACGGGTTGATATTCCCGTACCGGCGAAGAACCGCCCATACCAAGCAGGGGACACTAACCGTCCGGAGCCTGCCCGATCACCCTTGTGGTGTGAGGGTTTTGGCCGAGCACGGGACCTGATCCTGGGAGGTAAGCGTATTAACAGGTGTGACGCAGGAAGGTAGCCGGGCCAGGCGATGGTAGACCTGGTCTAAGGACGTAGGGTCCGTGATAGGTAAATCCGTCACGGTGTCTTTGATGACGAACCTGAGATCCGACGGGACCCCCTCACGGGGGATCCGGTGATCCTATGCTGCCTAGAAAAGCATCGGCGCGAGGTTCCAGCCGCCCGTACCCCAAACCGACACAGGTGATCAGGTAGAGAATACTAAGGCGATCGAGAGAATTATGGTTAAGGAACTCGGCAAAATGCCCCCGTAACTTCGGGAGAAGGGGGGCCCCAACCTTGATGGACACTTGCTGTCCGGAGGGGATCGGGGCCGCAGAGACCAGGGGGAAGCGACTGTTTACTAAAAACACAGGTCCGTGCGAAGTCGCAAGACGATGTATACGGACTGACTCCTGCCCGGTGCTGGAAGGTTAAGAGGACCGGTTAGCCCTTACGGGCGAAGCTGGGAATTTAAGCCCCAGTAAACGGCGGTGGTAACTATAACCATCCTAAGGTAGCGAAATTCCTTGTCGGGTAAGTTCCGACCTGCACGAATGGAGTAACGACTTCCCCGCTGTCTCAACCATAAACTCGGCGAAATTGCAGTACGAGTAAAGATGCTCGTTACGCGCAGCAGGACGGAAAGACCCCGAGACCTTTACTATAGTTTGGTATTGGTGTTCGGTGTGGCTTGTGTAGGATAGGTGGGAGACTGTGAGACCCGGACGCCAGTTCGGGTGGAGTCATCGTTGAAATACCACTCTGGTCATACTGGATATCTAACTTCGGCCCGTAATCCGGGTCAGGGACAGTGCCTGATGGGTAGTTTAACTGGGGCGGTTGCCTCCTAAAGAGTAACGGAGGCGCCCAAAGGTTACCTCAGCCTGGTTGGCAATCAGGTGTCGAGTGTAAGTGCACAAGGGAGCTTGACTGTGAGAGAGACATCTCGAGCAGGGACGAAAGTCGGGACTAGTGATCCGGCGGTACATTGTGGAATGGCCGTCGCTCAACGGATAAAAGGTACCTCGGGGATAACAGGCTGATCTTGCCCAAGAGTCCATATCGACGGCATGGTTTGGCACCTCGATGTCGGCTCGTCGCATCCTGGGGCTGGAGTAGGTCCCAAGGGTTGGGCTGTTCGCCCATTAAAGCGGTACGCGAGCTGGGTTTAGAACGTCGTGAGACAGTTCGGTCCCTATCCGCTGCGCGCGCAGGAAATTTGAGAAGGGCTGTCCTTAGTACGAGAGGACCGGGACGGACGAACCTCTGGTGTGTCAGTTGTACTGCCAAGTGCACCGCTGATTAGCTACGTTCGGATGGGATAACCGCTGAAAGCATCTAAGCGGGAAGCCCGCTTCGAGATGAGATTTCCATACACCTTGTGTGTGAGAGGCCCCCAGCCAGACCACTGGGTTGATAGGCCGGATGTGGAAGCGGGGACTAAAGACCCGTGAAGCTGACCGGTACTAATAGGCCGATAACTTACACCACACCAGCACCTGGACGGACACGACTTCAAACGGTCTGTCAAAGTATAAAGGGTGTTGTAGATCATGCTGCTTGCGTCCACTATGTGGTTCCCGGACAACAACCGTTGGTTGTTGCACCAGGAACGAACACCGAATCACGCCTCCTTGTCCGGGGGCGGGTTCACCAATATTTACCGCACTGCCGGCACCCCTTTTGGGGTTTCGGGACGTGTTGTAACCATTGTTTTCCCCACGCATGCCCTGTTGGTTTCGGGTGTGTGGTGCGGGTGGAAGGGTTACGGCGGTCATAGCGTGGGGGAAACGCCCGGTCCCATTCCGAACCCGGAAGCTAAGACCCACAGCGCCGATGGTACTGCATCCGGGAGGATGTGGGAGAGTAGGTCACCGCCGGACAATATTTGAATACAGGTCGAGCCCGTACCAGTGCTGGTACGGGCTCTTCCTCTTTAACGGGCCGGGCTTGTCGGGCACCGGCCAGGCACGGCCCCGCCGGCGCCGCTGGCGCCGGGGCAGCAGGGGCCGTCCGCCCGACCCCAGGCACCGGGCCGGGCCCCGTCTCTTGGACGTGTTGCGTGCCCCGAGCGTGCAGAATCGATCTCCCTCCCACCGCTCCGCTTTCGGACCTTCGTGTGGGAGCTCTGCCGCATCGGGGTAAGCCCTGCGATATTGCCGATATTACCGATATCGCCGGAACAGCCGATTCTCGGGTTTAAACGTTGCATGGTCCACTCTTACCCTTACAAATCGCAGCTTGTGGGGATAGCGTCGCGACCTCGGGGCCAGACGGCTGCGGCTGCCAAACTGCTGGTGGTGCAGTGGCCCCTCTCAATAAGCCAGAGAGAAGGCGGAACCTTATGAGTCGGATTGCAGCACTCACACAGTTTGGGGGGCATCGGGGGAGGGGGAGTAACAGACGCAGATATTTTAGGAACCTGCTTGGTCTGGTTGGCGCATTGCTGGCCGCATTGGTGGTCACGGCGTTGCCGGCGCAGGCCGTGTTTTCCGGCCCGCAGCCTGGTGATGCCGTTCCCGCCGCCCAGGTCGAAATCACAATGACCGGTCAGGGGTTGGGGACCGCCGCAACGGGAGGACTGCCGCCCGTAGGAGCGGCATTTGATATCAGTGCCTATCCCCCGGACGTACCGGCAGATTACGAAACCGATAATCCGTCCTTCGCCGGCACCATCCTCACCGAGGATGCGGAGGGCAACATCCAGGAAATGTACTGCATCGACATCCGTACCTCCACCTACTCCGGGCTGGGGTATGAGAGCGGTACGTGGGGTGAGGCCAACGTTCCCAACGTGGGATACGTGAACCGGGTCCTGAATAGCTACTACCCGGACCAGCCCGGCCTCCCTGCCGAAGCAGCGAATGACAGTATTCGTGCTGCAGCGGTCCAGGCAGCAATCTGGTTCTTCAGCGACGGCTTCGTCCTGCAGGACACCGATCCGCTCCGCCCGCTGACTCAGGGAATTATCGACGCTGTTCTTGCCGCCGGGCCACTCACTGAACCGCCGCCGCCGGACGTGAGTATTGATCCCCCTGTAGCCGCCGGACCAGTGGACGGCGTGACGGGGCCCTTCACCGTGACCGCCGGCGGCGGCGCGGCACTGACAGTGGAGGCACCCGTGGGCTTCACTCTGTTCACGGATCCCGCGGGGACCGTTCCCCTCGTTAACCCGGTGGAGTCCGGCAGCCAGGTCTGGGTACGCAGTACGGCCCAAACCACGGACCCTGCTGTGATCACCGCAAGTGCTGTGGTGACCGTAGAGACAGGCAACGTCTACCTCTACGCGGGCAACAACCCCGACGTGACAACGGCGCAAAAGCTGATCCTGGCGGCCAACGCACAGATTGAGTCCAACGCCCAGGCCACGGCGGAGTTCTTCGTCGCCGGAGACCTAACGGTAAATAAGGCCTTTGCCGGAGCGGCAGTCGGCAGCCAGGGCGCCATCGTCCTTGCTGTGGACTGCGGTCCTGTAGGGGCTTTCGTCTTTGAAATCCCGGCCGGGACAACAACCCCGGTAACCGAAACCGTAACCGATCTTCCGGTTGGAACGGTCTGCTCTGTGACGGAAGAGACTACCGGGTCCACCACGGAGGTGACGGTGACGCCTACCCTCTCCGATCCGGTGACGATAACTGAGGGGGAGAATGTTCTCACCGTGACCAATACCGTGGAATTCAACCCGGGTAACCTGGTCGTGGCGAAAACCATCACCGGCTCCGGAGCCGGTCTGCAGGACGACATCGTGCTGCACGTCCAGTGCGGTGACGGGCTGATTGACGAGACGTTCGTGATCCCCGCAGGAACCACGGTCGGCACGTTTACCCAGCTGTACCAAGGGATCCCGGCGGGGGTTCTGTGCCGGGTCTCGGAGCAGACGTCAGGTGCCAACGAGGATGTCACCGTCTCCTCCTCAGGTACGGCGGAGGTCACCATCCTGCCGGGGCAGGAGCTGACAGCTGAGGTGGTCAATGAATACGCCCCCGTGCCGGTAACCGAACGGCTCCCGCGGACCGGGGCTGAAGACGCCACTGCCATGGCCATGGCAGCAGGTGGTGCCGTCCTGGCCGGATCGCTGTTGATCCTGGGTTCCTTCCGGAGGCGCAGCAGCTAGTCCAGGGCCTCCCGTACGGAGAGGCTGACGGATAGCAGGAGCCGGCGCCCGGTAGGGGGCCGGCTCCAGCTATCCGGACGATTTGCGGCTACGGGCAAACGTGTGTAAAGTTTTCTAAGTCGCCGCGGCCGGGACGCTGGAAAAGCGCCCGAGCATGGCGGCCAAACCCCAACAAAAAACAGAGTCCAACCAGTGCGCGCCCTTCGCGGGGCCGGTGGAAAAGACTCCGTTGGATGCTGGGTCCGGAACGGCGGAAAACGCCTTTCACGGGCTCCCGACAAGGGAAACCGCGAATTGCAAATAACGCCGGAATGGAATAAGATATAAAACATTGCAGCGAAGAAGAAAAGGAAAACAATTGTTTTCCCGAGTATTTTCGGATTGCGTCTGTTGTTTGAGAACTCAATAGTGTGCCAAGTTTATTGATACCAATTTATTTTGATTGGTTGAACAGGCCGTTTCCGCCCACCCCGTGGGTATGGGACGGTTTTTTTAGCCGGTTTCGAATTTAGTGCAGTGCCTGCAGCCAATTTTCCTTGGCTCGGGTGCTGTGTCTGTAACACATTTACGGAGAGTTTGATCCTGGCTCAGGATGAACGCTGGCGGCGTGCTTAACACATGCAAGTCGAACGATGACTTCTGTGCTTGCACAGAATGATTAGTGGCGAACGGGTGAGTAACACGTGAGTAACCTGCCCCTGACTTCGGGATAAGCCTGGGAAACCGGGTCTAATACCGGATACAACGGACCACCGCATGGCGGTCCGTGGAAAGCTTTATGCGGTTTTGGATGGACTCGCGGCCTATCAGCTTGTTGGTTGGGGTAATGGCCCACCAAGGCGACGACGGGTAGCCGGCCTGAGAGGGTGACCGGCCACACTGGGACTGAGACACGGCCCAGACTCCTACGGGAGGCAGCAGTGGGGAATATTGCACAATGGGCGGAAGCCTGATGCAGCGACGCCGCGTGAGGGACGAATGCCTTCGGGTTGTAAACCTCTTTCAGCAGGGAAGAAGCGAAAGTGACGGTACCTGCAGAAGAAGCGCCGGCTAACTACGTGCCAGCAGCCGCGGTAATACGTAGGGCGCAAGCGTTATCCGGAATTATTGGGCGTAAAGAGCTCGTAGGCGGTTTGTCGCGTCTGCTGTGAAAGCCCGGGGCTCAACCCCGGGTCTGCAGTGGGTACGGGCAGACTAGAGTGATGTAGGGGAGACTGGAATTCCTGGTGTAGCGGTGAAATGCGCAGATATCAGGAGGAACACCGATGGCGAAGGCAGGTCTCTGGGCATTAACTGACGCTGAGGAGCGAAAGCATGGGGAGCGAACAGGATTAGATACCCTGGTAGTCCATGCCGTAAACGTTGGGCACTAGGTGTGGGGGACATTCCACGTTTTCCGCGCCGTAGCTAACGCATTAAGTGCCCCGCCTGGGGAGTACGGCCGCAAGGCTAAAACTCAAAGGAATTGACGGGGGCCCGCACAAGCGGCGGAGCATGCGGATTAATTCGATGCAACGCGAAGAACCTTACCAAGGCTTGACATGAACCGGAAAGGCCTGGAAACAGGTCCCCCACTTGTGGCCGGTTTACAGGTGGTGCATGGTTGTCGTCAGCTCGTGTCGTGAGATGTTGGGTTAAGTCCCGCAACGAGCGCAACCCTCGTTCTATGTTGCCAGCGCGTTATGGCGGGGACTCATAGGAGACTGCCGGGGTCAACTCGGAGGAAGGTGGGGACGACGTCAAATCATCATGCCCCTTATGTCTTGGGCTTCACGCATGCTACAATGGCCGGTACAAAGGGTTGCGATACTGTGAGGTGGAGCTAATCCCAAAAAGCCGGTCTCAGTTCGGATTGAGGTCTGCAACTCGACCTCATGAAGTTGGAGTCGCTAGTAATCGCAGATCAGCAACGCTGCGGTGAATACGTTCCCGGGCCTTGTACACACCGCCCGTCAAGTCACGAAAGTTGGTAACACCCGAAGCCGGTGGCCTAACCCCTTGTGGGAGGGAGCCGTCGAAGGTGGGACCGGCGATTGGGACTAAGTCGTAACAAGGTAGCCGTACCGGAAGGTGCGGCTGGATCACCTCCTTTCTAAGGAGCACCTCGAAGACCATGTCCTTCCACAGTGTTGGATGTGTGCTTTGCAGGAGATGCCCATATCGGAGACATATGTTCTCCGGTGGGTGCTCAAGGGTGGAATATCAATGGATAGGCGCCGGCATGCCGGCCGTAATGGATCAGTACGTTCCTTCCCTTGGGGAGGTTCCTGGAACATCCGCTGCGGCCCTGGTAAGTCCGGTTAGTCGTTTGGCACACTGTTGGGTCCTGAAGCAACAGGCACCCGTGTTCTTCTCCCTTCGGGGGTGGTTCTGCGGGTTGACTGGTTTGTTTCTGTTTGTTCCTGCGCAGGCCGGAACCGTGTCGCTGACAGCCCTTTGCGGGGTGGTCGGGTGCGGGGATGGGTGTGACGGGGTTGTTGTTTGAGAACTACATAGTGGACGCGAGCATCTTAAAATATTAAGTGCAATTTCAGAAAAACCTGGTAGATCCGGGTGCCTCTCAAGGGTGCCTGGTGAGACCGTGGTTTTCTCGATAGCGATAATAAATTGATCTTTGTGGTCAAGTTTTTAAGGGCACACGGTGGATGCCTTGGCATCAGGAGCCGAAGAAGGACGTAGGAATCTGCGATAAGCCTGGGGGAGTTGATAACCGAACTTTGATCCCAGGATGTCCGAATGGGGAAACCCCGCCCGGCGCGCGAGTGACCGGGTGACCCGCATCTGAACACATAGGGTGCGTGGAGGGAACGTGGGGAAGTGAAACATCTCAGTACCCACAGGAAGAGAAAACAACAGTGATTCCGTTAGTAGTGGCGAGCGAACGCGGAAGAGGCTAAACCAGTGGTGTGTGATAGCCGGCGGGCGTTGCATCACTGGGGTTGCGGGACTTTCCGTACCGATTCTGCCGGATCGGTGAAGTGAGTGCAGATGTATAGGTGAACCGGTTTGAAAGCCGGGCCGTAGAGGGTGTTAGCCCCGTAACCGGAATGCATGCTGCCGCTTGGAGAGGATCCCAAGTAGCACGGGGCCCGAGAAATCCCGTGCGAATCTGCCAGGACCACCTGGTAAGCCTAAATACTCCCTGATGACCGATAGCGGACAAGTACCGTGAGGGAAAGGTGAAAAGTACCCCGGGAGGGGAGTGAAATAGTACCTGAAACCGTGTGCCTACAAACCGTTGGAGCAGCTCTGATTGCTGTGACAGCGTGCCTTTTGAAGAATGAGCCTGCGAGTTAGTGTTACGTCGCGAGGTTAACCCGTGAGGGGAAGCCGTAGCGAAAGCGAGTCTGAATAGGGCGATGCAGTGGCGTGATCTAGACCCGAAGCGGAGTGATCTACCCATGGCCAGGTTGAAGCGACGGTAAGACGTCGTGGAGGACCGAACCCACTTCAGTTGAAAATGGAGGGGATGAGCTGTGGGTAGGGGTGAAAGGCCAATCAAACTCCGTGATAGCTGGTTCTCCCCGAAATGCATTTAGGTGCAGCGTTGCGTGTTTCTTACCGGAGGTAGAGCTACTGGATGGCTAATGGGCCCTACAAGGTTACTGACGTCAGCCAAACTCCGAATGCCGGTAAGTGAGAGCGCAGCAGTGAGACTGTGGGGGATAAGCTTCATAGTCGAGAGGGAAACAGCCCAGACCACCAACTAAGGCCCCTAAGCGTGTGCTAAGTGGGAAAGGATGTGGAGTTGCCCAGACAACCAGGAGGTTGGCTTAGAAGCAGCCACCCTTGAAAGAGTGCGTAATAGCTCACTGGTCAAGTGATTCCGCGCCGACAATGTAGCGGGGCTCAAGTACACCGCCGAAGTTGTGGATTTCAGATATAGATAAGCCTTCGTGGTTCAGTCGTCTGGAGTGGTAGGGGAGCGTCGTGTGGGCAGTGAAGCTGCGGTGTAAACCAGTGGTGGAGCCTACACGAGTGAGAATGCAGGCATGAGTAGCGAAAGACGGGTGAGAAACCCGTCCGCCGAATGATCAAGGGTTCCAGGGTCAAGCTAATCTGCCCTGGGTAAGTCGGGACCTAAGGCGAGGCCGACAGGCGTAGTCGATGGACAACGGGTTGATATTCCCGTACCGGCGAAGAACCGCCCATACCAAGCAGGGGACACTAACCGTCCGGAGCCTGCCCGATCACCCTTGTGGTGTGAGGGTTTTGGCCGAGCACGGGACCTGATCCTGGGAGGTAAGCGTATTAACAGGTGTGACGCAGGAAGGTAGCCGGGCCAGGCGATGGTAGACCTGGTCTAAGGACGTAGGGTCCGTGATAGGTAAATCCGTCACGGTGTCTTTGATGACGAACCTGAGATCCGACGGGACCCCCTCACGGGGGGATCCGGTGATCCTATGCTGCCTAGAAAAGCATCGGCGCGAGGTTCCAGCCGCCCGTACCCCAAACCGACACAGGTGATCAGGTAGAGAATACTAAGGCGATCGAGAGAATTATGGTTAAGGAACTCGGCAAAATGCCCCCGTAACTTCGGGAGAAGGGGGGCCCCAACCTTGATGGACACTTGCTGTCCGGAGGGGATCGGGGCCGCAGAGACCAGGGGGAAGCGACTGTTTACTAAAAACACAGGTCCGTGCGAAGTCGCAAGACGATGTATACGGACTGACTCCTGCCCGGTGCTGGAAGGTTAAGAGGACCGGTTAGCCCTTACGGGCGAAGCTGGGAATTTAAGCCCCAGTAAACGGCGGTGGTAACTATAACCATCCTAAGGTAGCGAAATTCCTTGTCGGGTAAGTTCCGACCTGCACGAATGGAGTAACGACTTCCCCGCTGTCTCAACCATAAACTCGGCGAAATTGCAGTACGAGTAAAGATGCTCGTTACGCGCAGCAGGACGGAAAGACCCCGAGACCTTTACTATAGTTTGGTATTGGTGTTCGGTGTGGCTTGTGTAGGATAGGTGGGAGACTGTGAGACCCGGACGCCAGTTCGGGTGGAGTCATCGTTGAAATACCACTCTGGTCATACTGGATATCTAACTTCGGCCCGTAATCCGGGTCAGGGACAGTGCCTGATGGGTAGTTTAACTGGGGCGGTTGCCTCCTAAAGAGTAACGGAGGCGCCCAAAGGTTCCCTCAGCCTGGTTGGCAATCAGGTGTCGAGTGTAAGTGCACAAGGGAGCTTGACTGTGAGAGAGACATCTCGAGCAGGGACGAAAGTCGGGACTAGTGATCCGGCGGTACATTGTGGAATGGCCGTCGCTCAACGGATAAAAGGTACCTCGGGGATAACAGGCTGATCTTGCCCAAGAGTCCATATCGACGGCATGGTTTGGCACCTCGATGTCGGCTCGTCGCATCCTGGGGCTGGAGTAGGTCCCAAGGGTTGGGCTGTTCGCCCATTAAAG
Organism: Arthrobacter sp. zg-Y1171; assembly: GCF_025244845.1. NCBI lineage: Bacteria > Bacillati > Actinomycetota > Actinomycetes > Micrococcales > Micrococcaceae > Arthrobacter > Arthrobacter sp. zg-Y1171. The sequence continues at coordinate 475,677 of NZ_CP104264.1, forward strand.
CGGTACGCGAGCTGGGTTTAGAACGTCGTGAGACAGTTCGGTCCCTATCCGCTGCGCGCGCAGGAAATTTGAGAAGGGCTGTCCTTAGTACGAGAGGACCGGGACGGACGAACCTCTGGTGTGTCAGTTGTACTGCCAAGTGCACCGCTGATTAGCTACGTTCGGATGGGATAACCGCTGAAAGCATCTAAGCGGGAAGCCCGCTTCGAGATGAGATTTCCATACACCTTGTGTGTGAGAGGCCCCCAGCCAGACCACTGGGTTGATAGGCCGGATGTGGAAGCGGGGACTAAAGACCCGTGAAGCTGACCGGTACTAATAGGCCGATAACTTACACCACACCAGCACCTGGACGGACACGACTTCAAACGGTCCGTCAAAGTATAAAGGGTGTTGTAGATCATGCTGCTTGCGTCCACTATGTGGTTCCCGGACAACAACCGTTGGTTGTTGCACCAGGAACGAACACCGAATCACGCCTCCTTGTCCGGGGGCGGGTTCACCAATATTTACCGCACTGCCGGCACCCCTTTTGGGGTTTCGGGACGTGTTGTAACCATTGTTTTCCCCACGCATGCCCTGTTGGTTTCGGGTGTGTGGTGCGGGTGGAAGGGTTACGGCGGTCATAGCGTGGGGGAAACGCCCGGTCCCATTCCGAACCCGGAAGCTAAGACCCACAGCGCCGATGGTACTGCATCCGGGAGGATGTGGGAGAGTAGGTCACCGCCGGACAATATTTGAATACAGGTTGAGCCCGTACCAGTGCTGGTACGGGCTCTTCCTCTTTAACGGGCCGGGCTTGTCGGGCCCCGGCCAGGCACGGCCCCGCCGGCGCCGCTGGCGCCGGGGCAGCAGGGGCCGTCCGCCCGACCCCAGGCACCGGGCCGGGTCCCGGTAGGCTGGAAAGCATGAGCCCCTCCCTGTTTTCCCACGCCGCCGACCCGGACCCGGAGGGCACCAAACAAGACGTGTCCGTTCCGGACGTCGTGGCGGTTCGGCAGATCCCCCGAGACGCAGAAGAAGCCTTTAACGGATTCACCGATTACCTTCACCTGTGGTGGCCGGAGGACCTTACGGACTTCGGTGAAGGTACACACGCCGAGTTTGAGGGGGGCGTACTTACCGAGACAGGACCCGAGGGCGAAACCGCGGTCTGGGCCACGGTACGTACCCGGGAACCGGACACGTTGCTGGAACTGGACTGGGTGGCTGGCCAGGAGCCGCGGATCCCCACGGATGTACGCGTCGACTTCGCGCCGGCAGCTGACGGTTCCACGGTGGTGACGCTCCGCCACTCGGGCATTGACCGGCTACCCGACGGGCCTCGGGAATATGAGCGGCTGCAAAGCGAATGGTCGGAGATCCTGGATCGCTACGCGCGCTTTATGGGGGCGCGGTAGTCTGCTGGCATGTCCCTGGATGCCCTGCACGGCCTCACCCTTAGTGGCCCTGACCTGCTGGTCGAAACATCGCCGGAGGTACTCGCGGCCTATGCCACAGACTGCGGGCCGGTACTGGCCTATATAGAGCCGTTGGCCGTCGTCTGGCCCACCAGTGTGGAGGGCGTGCAGGAGGTACTGCGTTGGGCCTCTGCAACGGGCACAGCCGTGGTACCGCGCGGCGCCGGCACTGGCGTCTCTGGCGGAGCACACGCCACAGGCGGCTGCATCATCCTCTGCCTCGACCGAATGAACCGCATCTTGGAACTCAACCCGCAGGATGAAGTGGCCATCGTCGAGCCCGGCGTGATCAACGCGGACCTGAATGCTGCGGCGGCTGCCCACGGGTTGATGTACGCGCCGGATCCGGCCAGCTACCTGTCCTCAACCATTGGCGGGAATGTGGCCACTAACGCCGGCGGTCTCCGCTGCGCGAAGTACGGGGTAACCCGTGACTCCGTCCTGGCGCTCGACGTCGTGCTGGCCGACGGAACGCTCATCGGCACTGGCCGGCGCACCTTCAAGGGAGTAGCCGGCTACGACCTCACCAGCCTCTTCACCGGGTCGGAAGGCACACTGGGCATTATTGTCGGCATCACCGTGCGCCTGCGGTACCTGCCGGTGGCGATCCGAACCATTGCAGCCTTCTTCCCGGATTTTCCGACGGCTGCCGCCGGCGTTTTGGCGGTGGGCACCGCCCGTGTGCAGCCGGCCATTATGGAGCTGCTGGACGGTGCCACCCTGACCGCTCTGGACGAAGCCCACGGCAGCGCCCTCCGCGCCCGCGGCGATGCGCTGTTGTTGATCCAGACAGATGGTTTCGGAGCCGACGCCGAGGCCGACGTCGTGCGCAGCGTACTCAACGAACTGGGCGGAACGGTAAGCACTGAAGGGGCAGCGGAGGCCGAACGGCTGGTAGAACTGCGCAGGCACAGCCGCGGAGACGCGGTGCTGGATCAGGAGCGGGTAGGGGAGGACGTCGCCGTCCCCCGCTCAGCGCTGGTGCGGTATGTCGCGGAGCTGGAACGGATGGCGGGACAGCACCGGGTCAACCTCAAGGTGGTGGCCCATGCCGGAGACGGCAACCTGCACCCCACTTTTTGGGTGCAGGCTGCCGACGACGACGACGGCGGACGCGACCGGCTGGACGCCGCACTGGACGATTCCATCACCGTTGCGCTGGCAATGGGCGGAACGATCACCGGCGAACACGGAGTGGGCCAGTTCAAGCTGCACTGGCTGCCGCAGGAGCAGCGGGCAGAGGTGCTCGAACTGCAGCGCAGGGTGAAAGCAGTGTTCGATCCAGCAGGCATCCTTAACCCCGGGAAGGCTATTCCCGGCGAGCCGCACTAGCCCAAGCGCATCCAGACGGTGCGGTTGGGCCGGAGCCGCGCGCCCTCGAGTGCGTCAGGCGAGCTGCCCATCAGCAGCGGCAGATCGGGCAGCTGGACCGGTGCATCGCCCATATTCATGGCCACCAGCACGCCGCCATTCACAAAGGCGACCAGCCCGTCGTCGTCGTGCTCCGGCCACCACGCCAGTGAACCGTTGCCAAGATCCAGTTCGCGGCGCAGGTCCAGGGCACGGCGGTAGAGGTTCAGGGTTGAGTCGGGGTTGCGCTGCTCTATGTCCCGGGAATGCCTTCCCCAAATAGGCGGCTGCGGCAGCCAGCTCTCCCCGGTGGAGCTGAAGCCGTAGCTTGGCAGGTTCGCTTTCCAAGGCAGCGGCACGCGGTTGCCGTCCCGGCCGACGCGGACTCCAGCGGTGCGGTGGAAGGTGGGGTCCTGACGGAACTCATCCGGAATCATCGTGTGGTCCGGCAGGCCCAGCTCCTCGCCCTGGTAGAGGTAGACACCGCCGGGCAGGGCCAGCATTAACATGGTGGCGGCGCGGGCACGGGCGAGGCCAAGGTCAAGGTCGGGCTGTTCGTCCTGCGGTCCGAGCCCGTCCCCTGTGCGGGGACCGGCCCCGGTCAGGCCGAAGCGGCTGGCGTGCCGGACGACGTCGTGGTTGGACAGCACCCAGGTGGTTGGTGCCCCGACGCGGTCGAAGGCGTGCAGGGAGGACTCGATGACATGCCGCAGGGCCGGGGCATGCCAAGGGTGGTGGAGGTAGGCGAAGTTGAACGTCTGGTGCATTTCGTCGGGCCGGACCCAGTCGCTGAGCCGCTCGATCGGGTCGATGGTCGCTTCGGCGCAAAGCACCCGGTCCCCGTCGTAGGAGTCCAGGATTTTCCGCCAGGACCGGAAGATGTCATGGATGCCGGGCTGGCCGAACATGGGTGCGTCCGAGCCGGGGAATCCCTCGGAGGAGGACCCGTCCGCGCGTCCGCCCCAATCCGGGAGCCCGGACTTCTTGATCAAAGCGTGGGCGACGTCCACGCGGAACCCGCCGACGCCGCGGTCCAGCCAGAACCGCAGGATCTTCTCAAACTCGGCGTGCACGGCGGGGCTGTCCCAGTTGAAGTCCGGCTGGGAGGTGTCGAAGAGGTGCAGGTACCACTGTCCGGGGGTGCCGTCGGGTTCGGTGATCCGGGTCCAGGCGGGGCCGCCGAAGTGGGACTGCCAGTTGTTGGGCGGGTTCTGTCCGTGGTCTCCGGTGCCGTCGCGGAAGATGAACAGGTCCCGTTCCGGGGAGCCGGCGGGGGAGGCCAGGGCTTTTTGGAAGAGGGGGTGCTGGTCGGAGCAGTGGTTGGGGACCAGGTCCACGATGATGCGGATGTTGTGGCGGGAGGCTTCGGCGACGAGGGCGTCGAAGTCCTCCAGGGTGCCGAAGAGGGGGTCCACGGAGCAGTAGTCGGCGACGTCGTAGCCGGCGTCTTTCTGCGGGGAGCGGTAGAAGGGGGAGAGCCAGATGGCGTCGATGTCGAGTTCGGCCAGGGCGGGGATCTCGGCGGTGATGCCGGGCAGGTCCCCCACTCCGTCCCCACGCAGGTCGCGGAACGAACGCGGGTAGATCTGGTAGATCACCGAGGACCGCCACCACTCACGGCCGGCGGGCGGCTCATGGACGGGGACCAGCCTGGCCAGGCTGGAAGCGGTAGTCAGTTGTTCAACCATTCAGGGCGTCATCCTTCGCGCAGATTTTTTCACCTTACAGTTCCATTTAACGACTCCGGCTTCCGCTGAGTCGGCGATGGTCATGCAGATCACAGGAGATTTACGCCACGCTCTGCAGGAAGCGGGACGTCTGCTCTCCGTTCCGGGAATGGATGGTACGGCTCAGCTTGAATGTATAGGATTGGCGTAGGTCACACCGACTTTGCGTAGTCGGATGGATGTCGAACGGACGCCGTCGCGACCACGCTAACCACTTCATCTTCAGGGGGAATACGCGTGTCAGAGAACCGACCAGAATGGCAGTCCGGCGGCGACCCGGCAGCCGCAAACGATGGTGCTTCGGATAGCGGCCAGTATGCCCCGCCCCCGTCGGCGCCGTCCGCCTACCCCGGGTCCCAGCAGGAAACGGGAAACACTGCGTATCCTTCCTACGGCCAGCAGCCGGAAGTGCCTGCGTACGGACAGCAGCCTGCCTACCCGGGAGCCGGCCATGACGCGCCGGCCTACGGCCAGGAAGCGCCGGCCTACGGCCAGCAGCCTGGTTACCTGGCGTACGGACAGGATGCCTACCCCCAGCCGCGGCCGAACCCGGGCCAGGCCATGGGCATCGCCGGCCTCATCACGTCCTTCTTCTTCTCCGTGGTGGGCCTGGTGCTGAGCATCGTGGGGCTGAACCAGTCACGCAAGGCCGGGATGGGCAACACTCCCGCTGTAATCGGCATCATTGTCGGCGGGCTGGGAACCCTCTTCACGATCCTTTTCATCATTTTCATGGTCGCGGTGGTCGCGGCCGAGAGCGGTTCCAGCTACTGACCCGCACAACGGCACCACCGAGGAGCCCCGGCCCTAGGCCGGGGCTCCTCCTGCGTCCAGGATCTCCATAGTCCGGGTATCGGTGCTGAGCAGGATCGCAGCTTCGTCACGCCGGTGGCGAAGGATGGTATCCATGTACGACTGCACCGCCTCGGCCATGGGCACGTTGCGGTTTGCGTTTTCAGACATGTACCAGCGGTGCTCCAGGACTTCGTGCACCACCTCGGCGGCCTCGAGCTTGCTGCCCAGATCCCGCGGCACGGCCTTGACTATCGGTTCGAAGACCTGCGTGACCCACAGATGAGCGCTTAGCTCTTCGTCGAGTTCCGGATGGTTGGTCACCCGGTAGGAGTCCAGGTCATTAAGCAGCCGGCGGGCCTGGTTCTCCTGGGCATCGATGCCGGTCAGGCGCAGCAGCCGGCGTTGGTGATGGCCGGCGTCGACCACCTTGGGCTGCAACTGGACCTGCGTCCCGTCAGGGGTGGTGCTGATACTGAGCTCGTCGACGTCGAACCCCAGGTCATTGAGGCGCCGGATGCGGGCATCCACACGCCACCGATCAGCCATTCCAAAGGATTCCCGCTCGGTCAGCTCGGCCCAGAGCCGGCGGTAGCTGTCCATGATCCGTTCGCTGGTGGCCAGCGGATCCACGGACTCCTCGACCAGGCCGCCCTCGGCCAGGTCCATCAGTTCCCCGGCGATGTTGACCCGGGCGATCTCCAAGTCGTATTCGCGCTGCCCGTTGGACAATTCGGGGTAGAGCTCCCCGGTTTCCGCATCCACCAGGTAGGCGGCGAAGGCGCCGGCGTCGCGGCGGAAGAGTGTGTTGGACAAGGAGACATCGCCCCAGTAGAAGCCGGCCAGGTGCAGGCGGACCAGCAAGAGCGCCTGGGCATCGATCAGCCGCGTCAGCGTGACTTCGCGCAGGGTCTGGGAGAAGACGGCACGGTAGGGAAGGGAGAAGCGCAGGTGCCGGGTGACCAGTACCGGCTGCAGCTCTTCACCGGCTGGATCCATACGGCCGGTAATGACCGCCACCGGAGCCACTGCGGGGACGTTGAGCCGACGAAGCTTGCGCAGCATGTGGTATTCCTGCCGCGCCACGTGTTCGCTGGTTTCCTTGATGGCAATGAGGGAATCGCCGAGCCGCGCGAAGCGGACAACGTGACGGGAAATTCCGCGGGGGAGGGCGGCCAGGTTCTCCTTGGGCCATTCCTCCAGCGGAATGTGCCAGGGCAGGTCCAGCAGGGCCGGGTCCATGGACGCAGCGGTGATGTTCAGCGACCCCAGCGTGTTGATCCGGTTGGTCGAGGAGCGCGTGGTGCGGGGCAGCTTGCCGGTCTGCTCCCAGTCCGTGGGTTCGTTCTGCCAGTTGGCAGGTACGGAATCTGTCATAGGCGAAAGCCCTTACGTCTCAGCATGCATTAACGAAAAAGCGGTGGCTCCCCACCTCAAAAGTTTAGTTGAGCAGGGGAGCCACCGCATGTCGTTCCGGTCGGGTTACGCCTGTTCCGCCAGTCGTTCCCCGTTGGAGGTGTCGAACAGGTGCACGTGGCCCTTCTGCGGGCGGACGTGGAGAGTGTCGCCCTTCATCGGAGGACGCCGGCCGTCAACGCGGACCACCATGTCATGGTCCTTGCCGTCGATGGTGCTGTGGCCGTAAACGTAGGCATCTGCTCCCAGTTCCTCGACCACGTCCACCTCGACGCGCAGGCCCTCGCCCTCCGGCACGGTTTCCATGTCTTCAGGGCGGACGCCCAGGGTCACGGTGTTGCCCGCGGCGGCCCCGAGCACCGAATTCTCCACCGGGTACACGGACCCGCCGAAGGCCACGCCGCCGTCCACCACCGGAAGCTCGAGCAGGTTCATGGCCGGGGAACCGATGAATCCGGCCACGAAAACGTTCCGGGGGTGGTCATAGAGGTTGCGCGGGGTATCGACCTGCTGAAGGACGCCGTCCTTCAGCACTGCCACGCGGTCACCCATGGTCATGGCTTCCACCTGGTCGTGGGTGACGTACACCGTGGTAACGCCGAGCCGCCGGGTCAGCGAAGCAATCTGGGTGCGGGTCTGCACACGCAGCTTGGCGTCCAGGTTGGAGAGCGGTTCATCCATCAGGAAGACCTGCGGGTTACGCACAATGGCACGTCCCATAGCAACGCGCTGGCGCTGACCGCCGGAGAGGGCCTTCGGTTTGCGGTCCAGGTAGTCTTCGAGGTCCAGCAGCTTCGCGGCCTCGCGGACGCGTTCCATGCGCTCTTCCTTGCCGATGCCGGCGATCTTCAGGGCGAAGCCCATGTTGTCCGCCACGGACATGTGCGGGTACAGCGCGTAGTTCTGGAAAACCATGGCGATGTCGCGGTCCTTGGGCGGAACATCGGTGACGTCACGGTCACCGATGAGGATCCGCCCGGAATTGACGTCTTCAAGCCCCGCGAGCATCCGCAGCGAGGTGGATTTTCCGCAGCCCGAGGGGCCGACGAGAACCAGGAATTCGCCGTCGGCGATTTCGAGGCTGAGGTTGTCTACTGCGGGGCGTTCCGTCCCCGGGTAGACGCGTGTTGCCTGGTCAAACGTTACCGTTGCCATGGTGTTTCCCTTCACGGGCAGGTACGTGCCCGACGATCCGTTGTGAATGGAGAGCTATGTGGTTGAGTTGATCACCGCTGGCAGGTCTTCACCGACCTGTGACGCAGCTCACGGGGACAGTATTACACACGTTGTCCAGCTGCGAACGTCCGGCCCGTGCGGGTTGTTATCCGGCGACGGCGGCGGCACGCAGCCGGGCAAGTTCTGCGAGTACCGCAGTGAACTCCTCGGGGGAGGCGACCCGGTATGCGGCGGCCGTGCTCCCGTCGCCCACCTTGATCGAGACGTCGCCGGGCTGCAAAGCCGCGAAACCGCGTTCGTCGGTGACGTCGTCGCCGGCGAACAGCACCGCCGTCGCGCCTGTCAGTGCCCGCAGGGCACGGATGCCTTCGCCCTTGTTGGTGTGGACGACGGAGGCCTCCAGGACGGATTTGCCGTCGGTGACCTGAACGCCGTCGAGCAGGCTCAGTTCCCTCCGCGCTTCCTCAGTGGCGGCGGCGGCAGCGGCCGGTTCGGAGACGCTGCGGGTGTGGAGGACGACGCCGGCCGGCTTGTGTTCCAGCCGGCAGCCCGGGTGCCGGGCGACCACGGATTCCACCGCTGTGCGGGCGCTGGCCAGCAGCTGGGCCTGCTCGGCGGTCAGCTGCAGCGGTTCCTGATTCGGACCGGTCCAGGTCTCGGCGCCGTGGCTGCCGATCAGCAGGGTTTCGGGATCCGGGGAGGCAACGGTGCGCAGGCTGTCGAGCGCACGCCCGGAGATGAACGCGGTAACGGTGTCCTGGAGGGAAGCGAGGGTCCGGACAGCGGCGGCCGATCCGTCCAGCGGGCGGGCATCCTCGGCATGTTCCACCAACGGGGCGAGCACACCGTCGAAGTCCAGCGCCACCAGGAGTTTCCCAGTGCCGGCCACGGACTCCAGCGCCGCCTGCAGCTCGGTATCCAGTGCACTCATGACTACTCCCGGTCCTGATTCTCGGTCTGTTCCCGGTCCTGGTCCTGTTCGAGGGCCTCCAGGAAGTTCCGGGACCACCGCTCGACGTCGTTCTGCAGCACCTGCCGGCGCATCAGGCGCATGCGCCGGCTGGCTTCCCTGGCCGGCATGTTTACCGCGGTGAGGATGGCGGCCTTCAGCCCGTCGATGTCGTGCGGGTTGACCAGCACGGCCTGGCGCAGCTGGTCCGCGGCGCCGGTGAACTCGGAGAGCACCAGGGTGCCCGTATTGCCGGTGCGGGCGGCGACGTATTCCTTCGCGACCAGGTTCATGCCGTCGCGCAGCGCGGTGACGAGCATAACGTCAGCGGCAAGGTAGAGCGCCACCATTTCCTCCACCGGATAGCTGTGGTGCAGGTAGCGCAGCGCGGTGTTGGAGATGGTGTCGAAGCTGCCGCTGATCCGGCCGACGGTGCCTTCCACTTCTTCGCGCAGCAGCCGGTACTGTTCCACGCGCTCGCGGGAGGGGCTGGCCACCTGGATCATGGCGGCGTTTTCCACAGTGATCCGGCCGTCTTCGAGGAGTTCGCCGTAGGCCTTGAGCCGGTGGCTGATGCCCTTGGTGTAGTCCAACCGGTCAACGCCCAGCAGCACCGTGTCCGGATTGCCGAGTTCGCGGCGGATCTGCTTGGAGCGTTCAATAACGTCTTCGCGCTGCGCCAGCTCGGCGATCTGGCTGGCATCGATGGAGATGGGGAACGCCTCGGCGCGGGAAACGTAGGACAGTCCGTCTTCCGTGGTCACGTTCACCTGCTGCTGGCGGATGGTGTAGCCGGCGAAGCGGCGTACGCAGCGCAGGAAGTTGCTCGCATCGGACGGGCGCTGGAACCCGATCAGGTCCGCACCGAGCAGGCCCTCGATGATGTTCCGGCGCCAGGGCAGCTGGGCGAAGATTTCCAGCGGGGGGAAGGGGATGTGGTTGAAGAAGCCGATCTTCAGGTCGGGCCGGGCCTGCCGCAGCAGCTGGGGGACCAGCTGCAGCTGGTAGTCCTGGACCCAGACCGTGGCGCCCTTCGCGGCGACGGAAGCGGCGGCGTCGGCGAACCGGCGGTTCACGGTGCGGTAGGCATCCCACCAGGTGCGGTGGAACTCCGGGGCGGCAATCACGTCGTGATACAGCGGCCACAGCGTCGCGTTGGAGAAGCCCTCGTAATACAGTTCCACTTCGTCGGTGCTCAGCGGCACCGGCTTTAGGTACATGTTGTCGTGGTCGAAGGGTTCCACTTCTTCGTCCGGGGAGCCGGGCCAGCCCACCCACGCGCCGTCGGCCTTTGCCATTACGGGAGCCAGCGCCGTGACCAGCCCGCCGGGTGAGCGCCGCCAGGTTTCGCCGTCGGATCCACTAACGCGGTCAACCGGAAGCCGGTTGGACACGACGATGAAATCGAAGTCGCCGTAGCTGTCCGGAGCGTCTTCCTTGGAACTCGGATCCGCGTCAGCGTTCACGAATGGCACCCCTTTATAGATTGGTCGTATATTGCCACTCTAGCGAAGCGGGGAAACTTTGTACCGCCCGCGGGCGTTGGTCGAAGGGTGGTGGGCGCCGTTCCCCCTACACTGGTGATGAGCTGAGCGGCCCCGGAAACGTGGCCGGCGTTGAGAGACATGAGGAATTATGACTGACCGGAACCCCAAGCCGACCAAGGCGGAACGCACTGCTGCTGCCCGCGAGCAGGCGCGCGCACTGCGCGAGGCCCAGCAGAAGAAGGAGCGGCGCAACCGTCTCCTGGTGATCTGGGGTGTTGTGGTGGCCATCGTCGCGGTGATCGCGATTGTGGCCGTAATTGTGGTGAACAGCATGGGCAAGGACATTGCGAACACCGGCACTTCGCCGGCAAATGCCAATGAGTACGGCGGGTTTACGCTGACCTCGACCACCGCGCTGGAGCCCACGGAAACCTTCGACTTCGACACGGAGACGCTGCCGGCCGCGCCGGAGGAAGCCGCCGAGGAGACTCCGATTCCGCCGGGGGTTGAAGCTGCACCGAAGGGTGAGCCGGTCCAGGTGGTGGAATACGTGGACATCAACTGCGTGCACTGCGCAGACTTCGCCGCTACCTACGACGATCAGATCTCCCAGTGGCTGGATGCGGGCGAAATCACCTACGAATACCGCACCGTGGCATTCCTGGACCGCAACTCCACCTCCAACTACTCCTCCCGCGGCGCCAATGCAGCGGCATGCGTGGCGGACCAGAGCCCCGAGTCCTACTGGGACTTCATGAAGGCCATCTTCGCCCAGCACGCCTCCGGTGAAGTGAAGAACGCCGAGCTGGTGGACATGGCTGCGTCCGTGGGTGCCGATACCGAGGGCATGGAAGACTGCATCGACGACGGCACCTACCGTCCGTTCGTGAAGTACGCGGACCAGCTGGCACGGGTGGACGGCATCAACGGCACCCCGACGGCCTTCGTCAACGGCGAGGAAGCGGACCTGAACACCTTCGTGGAAACTGTCCAGGGCGCCATCGACGCCAACAAGTAAGCCTGGCTTGGCCCGGCGCCTGTTCCCCGTGAAACCTTTCCGGTTTCACGGGGGCGGGCGCTCTGGGCTAATCTTGTCTAGCGCTGTTGTTCGCACCCGTTTGCTCGGGCGGACGACGGCGGCGTGACCGGCTGGGACTTTTAGCCCGCCGGCCATGCCCCCTTAGCTCAGTTGGCCAGAGCACCTGTCTTGTAAACAGGGGGTCGCCGGTTCGAATCCGGCAGGGGGCTCCACGAAACCCCTTCTGATCAGGCATAACGCCTGACCAGGAGGGGTTTTTCTATGGGCTGCCAACGGCTCACTACACGTTTAGACACGCTTTCGGCGGAAAAGCTTTCACCCGTCAGGCTGCGGGGCCGCATAGAGACAAATATGTAGAACAGTAAAGAGTCCATGGGACCGAGCACGCGCCATGGCATGCGTCCCTGCGGCGTGGGTGACGGTGCGGCCGCTGGCATCAAGGATGGCGATGTGCCCCTTGGAGGTGGGCCCATAGGCCCGGTCTTGCTCGCGGACCGCCGCCGAAGCACAGGGATTCCAGGGTGGTCGTGGCAATGGGGATTCCGTCGGTCAGACGCACCTCCCGGCCCTCATTGAGCTTGAACGGGGAGGACACTGAGGCCGTGCAAGTCCGCTGGGAGAGGTTCATCGGGACGAGCTTGCATGCCCGGCCGTCCATCGCATGCAGGGGTAAAAGGCCGGGGTCAACAGCCCGCAGGCCGTTTGCCTTGGCGTTGAACGCCGGCCCAGTCCTCGATCTTGTTCTCGGCAAGGCCGTCCTGCATCCAGTACCGGGTGGTCAGTGCCTCGGTCAGGACCGGCAGCTTCACGGAGCCGGGCAGACCGCGGCTGATGCGCAGACGGCGGGTCGGGGACTCGAAATCGTTGGAGGGCATGTTGTTGGCCATGAACTTGAGCTTGGAGAGGGTGAAGGGGGCCGCGACTACGGTGCTGGTGCCCTCGCTGGTCAGCGGTCCGCCAGTTTTTCGGGGGTAAGTGCTTCGGCACCGGCGGCGAACAGCGGTAGGTCAGGGACTTTGCCCGAGGTGGATCATTCCGGTGGCTTCGCAGCGCAAGCCGGGAAAACGGAGCGGTCCAGCGGCGCGTTGTGCGACGCTGCTTCGAGCCGCTTTTCGGTTCGGTGAGCGGCGAGGAGTTCTTTGGGGAAGCTGTGGCTGTCATACCTTCCTTCTATGTCTGCGGCAGCCACCCCGGCTCCCTCCCCGCCTCAGGCTGCGCTATTTCCAGGTTTCAAGCTCAGCCGGCTCCATCTGTGCCACGCCTCCCTCGTACAGGTAAATGTTCCCGGCGGCACAGACGGTCGTGCCGGGCGCGATCGGCTCCAGCTGGACGCCCCACATGATGAAGGTGAACCGTCCGTTGTCGGGATAGTCCAGGCCGACGTTGACGAAGCCGCCGTCGTAGGTGTTGCGCACGCTCGTCACCGGGCCGCAGATCCGCTGATAGGTCCCGGCGTAATCCCGTGCACTGTCCCACCCCAGGCCGCCTTGCGGCCAGCCCCCGGCTGGGACCGCGCCGGGTGCCGTACCGCCCTTGCAGTGCCCGTCCTGGCGAAGCATAACCAGCGCTTCCGGGTCGGTACTGCCGGCAATCTCGTCGCAGTACACGTCAAAGGGCATATCGGATGAGGCGGCGTAGCTGGTAAAGACATCCATTTCCGACGGGCAGACCTCCGAGAGCAGCGCAACCTCATCGTTGACCCTGTCAGAGTGCTCCCCGGCACGGACGTGGTCCATCGTCTGGTTCAGCAGCGTCCGGCACTCCTGGGGAGGACGGGGTTCGGGGTAATACGGTTCGAGGGAGTACGAACTGCTGGACGAGGAGGAGCATCCGGCCAGGGCCATGAGTGACAGTGCCGCTATGAGCAGGGGCGCTGCCGGGAAGTTCTTCTTCATGCGGTTCCTGACCGTTCCTTGGCGTGTGCCGGATGTGTGTCGGATGACGCGCCCAAGAATGCCACAGCAGGGTGTCCCTCCGGCGGTTTTGCCACGGGTGTCGGTTGAAATCCCTCGGGGACAGAGCACGGGGGCGCACATATTTCCCAGACGCGAAGCGTCCCGTCGACTGCCTGGACGACGTGGACCGGGTCCATACGTGCCAACGGCAAGTACAGGACCCGGATTCTCTATGTCACCCACCGGACCAGCCTTCCTGCCAAAAAGGTTCTCACCCGCACGTTTTATCTACCTATCGCCGTTGGCCTTGCCCTGGCCGTCTACTTTGCCGCGACCGGTGAGTGGGTTCTGGCCGCTGTCATGTCGGTTGTCTCGCTGAGCACCCTCGCTGTCTACCCCTGGTACAAGCGTCAGCTGGCCGCCCGGGATGCGGCCGCGGCAAAAGCTGAAGGCGTCGACGGAATCTAGTCCCGTCCTCCAAAACGCTGTGCGCGCGGATTCGTGAAACCCCGGCGCTCCGGGTACAAAGGATGTCGCGCGCACGACGCTGGGGGCCTGCTTCTCCATGGTGCGTCCAAGGCGATCGAATGACAGCCATAAGATAAAAACAGAGTCAGTGCGCACGCGTTAGGAGTCTCCAATTGGTTATGCCCCGGAACCTGTTCCTCGTCCGTCACGGACAAAGTGAAGCGAACGTAATGCAAAGGGCAGCCAAGGCCGGGGACCCGAGCCTTTACACCGAAGAGACGATGACCGTCCCGGACCGTTCGTGGCGGCTCACGGAACTCGGGGTCCAGCAGGCCAAGGTGGCCGGTGCGTGGATTGCCCGGCAGAATATCGAATTCGACCGTGCCATGGTCTCCGTGTACACCCGGACCCGCGAGACCGCCGCGCACCTCGGGCTGGACGTGCGCTGGGAAGAGAACCGGGTGATCCGCGAGCGTTCCTGGGGCGAGATCGGATCCATGTCAAAGCAGGACTTCGCTCAGAAATATTCGCAGAACGCCGCCTACCGCGAGAGCGATCCGTTGTACTGGGCTCCGCCCGCCGGTGAATCCATTGCCAATGTCGCCGAAAACCGGGTGCGGAACATCCTGAGCACCCTGCACCGCGAAAACGCCCGCGACAACGTCCTTCTGGTGACCCACGGTGAATTCATGTGGGCCACGCGCCTGGTGCTGGAGCGCTGGAGCGACGAAGAGTTCCTGGAACGGGACGCGGACAAAGAGCAGATGATCCACAACTGCACGGTCCTGCAGTACACCAGCACCGATCCGGCCAACCGGAACAACATCCGCGAAAAGCTCAACTGGGTCCGCCGCTGCTGGCCGGTTCAGGTCGACGGCGAATGGACCATGTTCGTCGGCGACTGGGAAGAGTTCGACCGGAAATACTTCACCAGCGAGGATCTCCTGGAGCGGGCCGAAGCAAACAGGCATTTCCTTGAGGGAGCTTTCGGGAGCTGAGCAGGTCCAACCGGCTTCCGCCCCGTAAATTCATTTATCTGCAATACTCGCCGCATGGGTGCATGGGGGAGTGGCATTTTTGCCAATGACACGGCGGCGGACATTCGCGGGGAGTACCGCGAACATCTCGAGGACCAGATTCCGGACGAGGAAGCGACGCGCCTGGTCATCGAATCGTTCGGTTATCTGCTGCGCGAGGACAACGCTGCCGAGTTGTGGGTGGCGCTCGCAGCGGCGCAGTCCCAGGTGGGCAGGCTCGACGACGAGGTGAAAGCCGCCGCGCTTGATGTGATCGATCAGGGCAGCCGCCTCGAGGAGTGGGAGGAAGCGGGTCCGGACGAACTGGCCGAACGTGTGGCGGCCCTCCAGGAACTGCGGGACCAGCTCACCGGGCCGCAACCGGCCCGAATGAAGCTCCGCCGGCGGTAGCCAGCCTGGGAGCACAGGACTATCTGGCCGGTGGCCGGGCAAGGCCCGCCGCGTAGGCGGACGGGAACACGCGAAGGGCCGGCGCACACAGGTCCGGGCTAAGGCATCCAACCAAACGTGTACCCCACGCTGACCCCGGGCTGCGGACCTGTGCCGCCGTGTCCGAAGCCCGCGCTACCGGCGCCGCCGTCGTCGTCCCCGGAACCGTCTCCACCTGCACCCAACAGGCTTCGGGTCAGGGCCTCGCCCTGCCCCATCAGCTCCTGCGCCGCTGCGGCCAGATGGGAATCGCCGGGTTTCTCGCCGGCATCCACGGCCCGCAGCACCGCGCGGCGCACCAGCTCCCGGGCAAAGGACGCTGTTGCGCCCTCGGACTGCTCGGCCGCGGCCTGAAGTGCGGCATCGGAGAACACCCCGGCGGGGGCATAGAGTTCCAGCAGCCGGACACGGTTCTCGACGCCGGGCAGCGGGATCCGGACGGCAAGGTCCACCCGCCCGGGCCGCTGCACCAGTGCCCGTTCGAGGGCCTCGGCGCGGTTGGTGGTCATCAGGAACACGACGTCGGCGTCCGCGTCCAACCCGTCCAAGGCATCCAGGACTTCAAAGAGCAGCGGCTGCGGGCCGTGGCCCATGTTCCGGTCCTCGGCCACCAGGTCAATGTCCTCGAGAATCACCATGGACGGCGCCATGGCGCGGGCCAGTCGTGCGGCCTCACCCACCATGTGCAGCGAATTCCCGGCCAGCAGCACCGCCGTCGTCCCCTCGCTGGCGCTGAGCAGGTGGCGCACGGTGTGGGTCTTTCCGGTGCCGGGAGGGCCATAGAGCAGGACACCGCGTTTCAGGTGCTGTCCATGCTCCCGGAGCACCTCCCGGTTGGCCGCGATGCCGAGCACATGGCGCCGCACGCGGTCGAGCACCTCACCGGGCAGGATCACTTCCTCCGCAGGCAACGACGGGCGGGCGAGGAAGGTGACGCCGGCGCCCTGCTGGCCGTACGGATCGAAGGCGAAGGAGACAACCTGGCCGCGCAGGATGCTGTTGGTGCGCAGTTCTTCCTGCAGCTCGGCCAGGAAGCCCACGGACGCTTCACGGTTCCGGCCCAGCACAGCCACGTCCGCTCCCGAGCGTCCGTACTGGGGGTTGGCGGCGCGCTGGAGCACGGCAAGCGGAACACCTTCATAGGCGAATAACCGCAGCCCCAAAGCCACCACCTCACGGGTGCTCTCCGGCCCCACAGCGACGTTCACGAAATCGGGCTGGCCGATCCCCACAGGTCCGTAGCCTTCCAGAACGATGTCGGCCAGGGATTGGTGTTGGCGCTGCTGCCCGCCGCCCACCCCGATGAGCCGGGCCGCCGGATCCCGTCCGGCGATCTTCTCCAGGGAAATGTCCAGGTCCGCGAACCGGTGAACCGGAACATCCTGCGACACAATGGGCACGTCAGCCGCAGGCACGCCGATATGCTCTGTCAGCACGTCAAGGATGCGTTCCCTGCCATCGTTTCGCGTCAGATGCTCCCGCGAGAGCTCGATGGCGCGGTTGAAGTTGCTAAGGAATTCCCCCAGTTTTTCATCCATGCGGGCAGAGCCTAGCACCAGCGCAAAAAGGCGGCGCCTCCCATCGGGGAGGCACCGCCTTCACTGCACTGCAGAGGTGGCTAGTAGGCCTGGTTGAGCGCTTTATGCTGCCGGTACTGGCTCATTTCTTTGAAATACGCCGGCGACGGCTTGCGGTACACCATCACCGTGGCCACGACCAGTGCCAGGATTCCCCACCAGCCCAGCAGGTTTGTTCCAGTGAACAGGGACAGCACTGAAAGACCGGTGTAGACCGCAAGCAGGATCCGCGCCCAGTTATGGCCCTTGCGGATGAAGATGGCGGCTACCAGAGTGAAAGCGAGGCAGATGACGCCCAGCGCCACCAACAAGACGACGCCTTCGGCAGTGACCGTGTTGCCGTCCGCGTTCGCTATGAAGATGCCCGCGGGGACACTCAGCACGGTCAGGGCCAAAGTGACCATCAGCAGCACGAAAGCTGAATCAACCTGCTTCGGCCGCTTCGGCGCGACCCCCGCTGCGGCAGGCCCGGGCACACCCGGGGCTCCGGGATAGGCGTAGGAATTGTAACTGTTGGCGTTGTTGGTGCCCTGCGGCACTTGTTCGGACATGCTTCCCCCATAAAGCCGGCTGGTTCCGCGGCGGATTCGCCGCAGTACCTGCCAGCATAGGCGGCGGAGAACGAACTAACGAAAAGCCATACGGAAAAGGGGCCCTGCATCTGCCGAGCGGCAGAGGCAGGGCCCCTTTGGTGGACGGGATAGGTGGTTAGCCCGCCATGTCCAGCAGCGCCGAATACGAGGACTGCGCACCCTCGCGGGTAGCGGCCAGGGCGCCGGCGCGCGCCGCAAACTCGGCGGCCTGGACCAGCGAATCGCCGGCGGCAAGCCGCGCAGCAGTGCCGGCTGTGAACGCATCCCCGCACCCGGTGGTGTCCACCGCGGTTACCCGGGTGGGAGCGACTGCAACAACACGGTCCGCACCGGTAGCGGTGCCGTCCAGTACGACGGCGCCCTCGCCGCCGAGCGTGATGATGGTGCGGCGCACACCAAGGCGGGACAGGGCGGAGATGACCCGTTCCCAGTCCGACGCCGGATCGGACAGTCCAGTGACCAGCGCCGCTTCGTGGGCGTTGAGCAGCAGGACATCGGTCAGGGCCAGCAGCTCGGCGGGCACCTCCCGGTACGGCGACAGATTCAGCAGCACCTGGGCGCCGGCGTCGTGCCCGGCCTGCGCCGCGGCAGTCACCGCTTCGAGCGGCACCTCCAGGCTCAGGCAGAGCACCGCGGCGTCGTCGAACAGGTCCGCCGGGAGCTCGGCGCCGGTGACCGTGCCGTTGGCGCCGGGGGAGACGATGATGGTGTTCTCTCCGGCAGCATCCACCACGATCATGGCTGTGCCCGTTGCGGTGCCGGTGCGGCGCAGGACGCGGGAGGCGTCTACGCCGGCACCGGCAGCCGCCTCGAGCAGCAGATCCCCGTGCCCGTCCGCCCCCACGGCGCCGAAGAGCCGTACCTCGGCACCCAGCAGGGCAGCGGCAGCGGCCTGGTTGGCACTCTTGCCGCCCGGGACAATGACCAGTTCCGAACCGTTCAGGGTTTCCCCGGGGGAGGGGAAGCGCTCGGTGCGGACGGTCAGGTCGGCATTAAGCGAGCCGACAACTACAACTTTTCCGGCGGACATGCAGGGATTCTCCTTGGGTGGCGTGCTGGGATCAGCGGTGGTCGGTCTCGGCCTCGGCGGCGTCAACCTCGGCGTCGGCGGGCCTCGGGATGAGGAAGGACGTGGCCAGGGCCAGCGCCAGGATGACCAGACCGGCAATGATACCGGCGTAGTATCCGGTGGATCCCGCGCCGTCGGCCGGGGTGGCCGCCGTCTTCACCGCGTAGATGACGGCGAAGCTCAGGCCGGCGCCCAGGTTGAACGCGCCGGCGTTGAGGCCGGGCAGGAAGCCGGGGTTCTCCCGAGGGGAGAGCACGATACCCAGTCCATTGAGCATGATGTTGCTGATGCCGGCATAGGTGATGCCGATCAGCACGGACACGCCCAGCAGCCCCAGCCGGGAGTCGCTGCCGACCATCAGGAGCATCAGGGCCAGGGTGATGACGGCGCCGATCAGGCCGATCCGCAGCACCTTGCCGTAACCCCAGCTGGCGGCCAGCCGGCCGGCGAGGGGTCCCAGGAGCAGGCCCGCCAGGGCGTACGGCGTAAGGGTCCACCAGGCGGACTCCTCGGCGCCCATGCCGAAACCGACGACGCCGTCCTGCGCCAGGGCCGGGATGATGCCGTTGATGACGGCAAACACTCCGGTCATGGTCAGCAGCGTGGTCAGCAGCAGGGCCCAGGTGGAGCGCTGCTTCAGCAGATACGTGGCCACGAGCGGTTGCTCGGTGCGGTTCTCCACCTTCCAGAACGCCACGAAGGCGAGGACGCCAATGACGATCAGGGCGATCACCAGCAGCCAGTTGGCGTCCGCCAGCTTGCCCGCCTCGTTGAACGCGGTCAGCAGCGTACCCACAGAGATGACCAGCGGAACAACGCCCACCCAGTCCATCTTTTCCTTCTTTTCGGCCCGGGATTCGGGCGCCAGGAAGAAGAGCAGGGCCGTGGCGACCGCACCGACAATGGCCATGGCCCAGAAGACGGAGGCGAATCCGTGGTTTTCCGCGAGGTAGCCGCCGGCGACGGCGTCGACCCCGGCAATGCCGCCGTTGACGGCGGTGATGACGCCCATCAGGGTGCCGTACAGCCTGGGATCGCGGATCTCCACGCGCAGCATGATCAGCGTCAGCGGAACCACCGGTCCCGAAACGCCCTGGATCAGCCGGGCGATGAAGAGAACCTCAATGCTCGGGGCGAGGGCTGCCACCACGGAGCCGATGGTCAGGACCACCAGCATCCCGGTGAGGACCTTCTTGCGGCCGATGATGTCACCGAGGCGCGGCAGGAACAGGGAGAACAGCGCGGCGGCGGTGAAGAACGCCGTCTGGGTCAGTCCGACTGCCGCGGAGGTCGTTTCCAGTTCCTCCTCGATGCTGACCAATGCGGGGGAGAGCATGGAGGCGTTGAGCTGGAACGCCACACAGGCGGCCAGCAGGGCGGCCATTAGTGCGCCGACGTTTACCCGTCGGCGGGCGGTTTCAGTCACGAGTTCACCTCGATCTTGGCTCGGCCGGCGGTCGGTTCAGCAGCCGCCGGATCCGCATTGACAGCAGGCTTGGGGATCAGGAAGGACGCGGCCAGGGCCAGGCCCAAAATGACCGCGCCGGCAATGATGCCGCCGTAGTAGCCTTCGGTGCCGGATCCGTCCGTAACGGTGGTGGCGGTCTTGGCCGCGTAGATCACGGCGAAGCTCAGGCCGGCACCCAGGTTGAACGCGCCGGCGTTGAGGCCGGGCAGGAAGCCGGGGTTCTCCTTGGGGGAGAGCATAACGCCGAGGCCGCTGAGCATTACGTTGCCGATGCCGGCGTAGGTGATGCCAACCAGGATGGAAATGGCCAGCAGCCCCAGCCGGGAATCGCTGCCGACGACCGGGAGCATCAGGGCCAGGGCGATGACCGAGCCGATAGTGCCGATCCGCAGCACCTTGGCGTAACCCCAGGTGCCCGCCAGGCGGCCGGCAAACGGGCCCACGATGAGGCCTGCGAGGGCGTACGGAGTGATGGTCCACCAGGCGGACTCTTCGGCGCCCATCCCGAAGCCCACGGCACCGTCCTGCGCCAGGGCCGGGATGATGCCGTTCATGACGGCAAAGACGCCGGTCATGGTCAGCACGGTGGTCAGGAGCAGTGCCCAGGTGGACCGCTGCTTCAGCAGGTAGGTCGCGATCAGCGGCTGTTCGGTGCGGTTCTCGACCTTCCAGAACACTACGAACGCGATGACTGCAATGACGATCAGGCCAATGACCAGCGGCCAGTTGGCCTCCGCCAGCTTGCCGGCCTCGTTGAAGCCGGTCAGCAGGGTGCCGACCGAGATGACCAGGGGCACAACGCCCACCCAGTCCATCTTTTCCTTCTTCTCGGCGCGGGACTCCGGTACGACGGCGATGACGAGGGCGGCGGCAATGACGCCGACGACGGCCATGGACCAGAAGATTGACGCGAAGCCGTGGTTCTGCGCCAGATAGCCGCCGGCAATGGCGTCAACGCCGGCGATGCCGCCGTTGACTGCCGCAATGACACCCATCAGGGTGCCGTAAAGCTTGGGGTCGCGGATCTCCACGCGCAGCATGATCATGGACAGCGCAACTGTGGGGCCGGAGACGCCCTGGATCAGCCGGGCCAGGAACAGTACCTCGATGCTCGGTGCGAGGGCGGCCACCACGGAGCCGATGGTCAGGACCACCAGCATTCCGCCGAGGACCTTCTTGCGGCCGATGATGTCGCCGAGGCGGGGCAGGAACAGGGAGAACAACGCGGCGGCAGTGAAGAATGCCGTCTGGGTCAGGGCTACGGCAGCCGAAGTGGTGTCCAGCTCCTGCTCGATGGTGAACAGGGCGGGGGAGAGCATGGAGGCGTTCAGCTGGAACGCCACGCAGGCGGCCAGCAGGGCCGCCATCAGTGCGCCGACGCTTACCCGCCGGCGGGCGGTTTCACTCACAGGTCAACCTCGCCAATGCGCTGAAGAGCGTCGACAACCAGGTCCCAGAATTTCCGGTGGTCCAGATCGACGGCTACGGATGTGTTGCAGTCAGCGGGAGCCGGTGCGCGGAAGTCCGCCACGGTCATGCCCAGCGTCAGGGTGCCGGTCAGTTCCACGTCCAACGGCACGCGCCGGGTGGTCATGACGGAGGGATCGATGACGTAGGCCACGGCGCACGGGTCATGCACGGGCGGGAAATCGAAGCCCTGGGCGTCCTTGTACGCCTCGCCGAAGAACTCGAGCAGTTCACCGACGAACTTGGCCGGCTTGGTACCGACGGCGGCGATGCGCTCGGCCACTTCGTCGGTGGCCAGGGCCTGGTGGGTGAGGTCCAGGCCGACCATGGTCAGCGGCCACTTCTCGTTGAAGACGATGTGTGCAGCTTCGGGGTCGATCTTGATGTTGAACTCGGCCACGGCGGACCAGTTGCCCACGTGGTAGCCGCCGCCCATCAGGACAACTTCCTTCACCCGTTCGGCAATGCGCGGTTCCTTGCGCACGGCCATGGCGATGTTGGTCAGGCCGGCGGTGGGAACAAGGGTGACGGTGTTCGGCTCGTGTGCCATGACCGTATCGATGATCAGGTCCACCGCGTGGCGGGGATCCAGCTCGAGGGTCGGCTCGGGCAGCTCGGGGCCGTCCATGCCGGAGTCGCCGTGGATGTCCGGGGCGTTTTCAATGGTGCGGACCAGGGGGCGGTCGCAGCCGGCGGCGAAGGGAATGCCTGTGATATTTGCGACACGGGCAATTGCCAGTGCGTTACGTGTCACCTTCTCCAGGGTCTGGTTTCCGACGACGGTGGTCACCGCCAGAAGGTCGATCTCCGGGCTGCCGTGTGCCAGCAGCAGGGCGACCGCATCATCATGCCCGGGATCGCAATCCAGGATGATTTTGTGGGGCATTACGTCTCCGCTTCGTTGAGGTTCTAGCTCCGGGACCGCGGTTCCGGCATTTCGGCGCCCACTTCCGGTACTCCTACAGCGGCCCGCGGCGGTGCGGACATGGGGGAGTGCCCATCAGGCACCGGAATTAACGATATCGACGTATTGCGGACCACTCCGCCGTGGCTTCTGCCACGCCCCTGGCAGAGCGCCGGCCCAATTTGCCATCTGCCCGCCAGGAAATTATGCTGTCCGCCGCTCTTTCTCGGGCGGGGCGGTGCGGCAGGCTCCCGCCTCCCCATCCAGCTTGCCCGAACGGCACGGTCCCCGCCAGACAGGCGCAGCGATTGGGGTTGCCCGCGCCGCCTATCCGCGGGCCCGATGCGGGACGTTGGTGCGGCCGCCCTGCCCGCGAAGGGCGGGGCGGCCGTGCGTTCTTACCACCGGACCTTTCGTTCCCGCGGGCCTTGCTTCGTGGTCGCACGGGTGGGCTTGTGGTCCTTGCCGAGACTCTGCCAGCCGGGCAGGGCGGTCTCCGGAGCGGAGGCAAGCTGCTGTGCGCTCGCCTCGCTCAGCCGCGCTTCGGCCGCCGGAGCGAGATGGATCCCGACCGGCGGCAGTACGGGCTGTTCGGATTCGGGCTTTTTCTCTTTAGGTGCACGCATGGTGTTCTCCAATGGCTCTTGGCCGTTGAGGTTATGTCAGGGACACCGTCCGGGCATGCGAAAGCACACCGGTTCTACGGGGAGGCTTTTGCGGGGCAGACGGACGGGCTCGGAGGCAGCGCCTCAACAAGCTCTAATGGATGGTGTCTGCGGTGGGTTTCGAGCGCGCAGCGCTACTCGAATATCAGTGTTCCCATGCCGATGACCATAACAGCGCGCCCGTCCGCGGGATAGCCCTTTCCCAAAAACCCGATGCATTAACGACGACGACGGCGGCACCTGAGGCGCCGGTGCCGCCGTCGCGCGGTTGAGCGGCGGTCGAGCGAAGGATCAGAAGGTCAGGACAATCCGGCCGCGCAGGCCGCCGGCCTCCAGCCTGCGGTGCGCTTCGGCAGCCCGGTCGGCGGGCAGGACATCCGCGATCCGCGGGCTGAGCAGGTCCGCTTCGGCCAACGCCCGCAGCCGGTCCAGCTTCGCGCCGGAGGAGTACTCCTCGCCGACCCGGATCGCCTGCACCGTAATGCCGCGGCCGGGATCGCCGTCCCACCCGCGTACGGTGGCGAACCCGCCGCCGTCGCGCACTGCGCCCACGGCCAGCTCGTTCATCACTGCCGCATCGGCCACGGCGTCCACGCCGTCGGGGAATAGCCCGCGGACCCGGTCGGCAACGTCGTCGCCGCGTTCCACCACGTAGTCCGCTCCCAGCGCGGTCACGAGCTCCGCGTCCCGCGGGGAGGCGTCGGCGACAACGGTCAGCCCGGCCTCCTTGGCGAGCTGGATCAGATAGTTGCCGAGGGTGCCGGCTGCACCGGTAATCGCCAGGACCGAGCCTTCGGCAAGGTCCAGCTTCTCCAAGGTCTGCACCGCGGTGAGGCCGTTCATCGGCAGCGTGGCGGCGGCCTCCAGCCCAACCCCGGCCGGGACCCGTGCGATGGAGTCCGACGGCGCCACCAGGTACTCGGCGTAGGCACCCCGCCGGGCGGCCCGGGGCAGGGCCAGGGCCATGACTTCGTCACCGATCCGCCAGCCGGCTCCCTCACCCACCTCGTCGATCACGCCGGCGGCGTCCATGCCCGGAATATACGGCGGCTCCTGCCCGCCCATATCCTGGGCTCCGGAGCGCAGGACGGTGTCGGTGGGGCTGACGGCGGCGGCGCGGACCCGGATGCGAACTTCCCCGGGGCCGGCATGGGGCTCGGGCACGTCGAGGACCTCCAGGACCTCGGGGCCGCCAAAGGCGCGGATGCCAACAATCTTCATGGACTCGACGATATCGACCATCAGGGTGCTGATGACAATCCCGGGTGCCGGCAGACGGGCGGACAGGCCAGCAGGTGCCCGACCGAACGTAGGCTTGGAGCGTGAACACTCCTACGCTTCCGGACCGCACGTGGGCCGAGACCGCCATCCGCCGCATCGAGGCCGAGGGGGCACGCTCGGCGGACACGCATCTGTTCCAGGTCCCGGTCCCGGCCGGCTGGTCCGTGCAGATCTACCTGAAGGACGAGTCCACCCATCGCACCGGCAGCCTCAAGCACCGGCTCGCCCGCTCCCTCTTCCTCTTCGGCCTGGTCAACGGCTGGATCACCGAGGGCACCACCATCGTGGAGGCTTCCAGCGGTTCCACCGCTGTCTCGGAGGCTTACTTCGCCCAACTGCTGGGACTGCCGTTCGTGGCCGTGATGCCGCAAACCACCAGTGCGGAGAAGATCCGGCTGATCGAGCACTACGGCGGGCGCTGCCACTTCGTCGAGGAGCCTTCGGAGGTGTACGCCGCCGCGGAGGCCGTCGCGGCCAGCACCGGCGGGCACTACATGGACCAGTTCACGTACGCAGAACGCGCCACTGACTGGCGGGGCAACAACAATATTGCCGAGTCGATCTTTTCCCAGATGGCCCAGGAGGACCATCCGCTGCCGGACTGGATAGTGGTGGGTGCCGGGACCGGCGGGACAAGTGCAACGATCGGCCGCTATATCCGTTATCACCGGTATCCCACCCGCCTGGCCGTCGTGGATCCGGAGAACTCGGCGTTTTTCCCCGCCTGGCAGAATCCGGGGGAGCCCGCGGCCGGAAGGCCCTCCCGGATTGAAGGTATCGGCCGGCCGCGGCCGGAACCCAGCTTCGTTCCGGCGGTAATCGACCATATGATCCAGGTCCCGGACGCCGCATCTGTGGCTGCTGCACGGCACCTGAGGCGGCTCACCGGGCTGCATGCCGGCCCCTCCACCGGCACCAATCTCTGGGGTGTCTGGCAGCTGGCCGCCGCCATGGAAGCGGACGGCCGTGCCGGAAGCATCGTCTCGCTTGTGTGCGATTCCGGGGATCGGTACACCGCTTCCTACGGCGACGACGCCTGGCTGGCGTCCCGCGGACTGGACCCGGCCCGGGCCACGGCCGTGCTGGAGGAACTGTTCCGGACCGGGCGGTGGCCTGCGGGCTGATCCGCTCCATGCCGGCCCCGCAGCCGGAGCGGCAGGCACCGCTCCTCGATCGTTATTGAGAATTGTTGACAATCATGTTTACCAA
The DNA here is from genome assembly GCF_025244845.1 of Arthrobacter sp. zg-Y1171. Lineage (NCBI taxonomy): Bacteria > Bacillati > Actinomycetota > Actinomycetes > Micrococcales > Micrococcaceae > Arthrobacter > Arthrobacter sp. zg-Y1171. Next base: position 501,135 of record NZ_CP104264.1, read on the forward strand.
AAATACCGTGTGTGTGACCTAGCTTACTTTTTACACGGAAACCGGGGAATGACAATGAAGCCAATTCTTAGGATGCTCGCCGCCTCCACTGCGGTCCTGGCTCTTGCCGCCTGCGGCTCGGGGTCGCCCAGCGGGGAGGCCGAAGACACCGGCGAGGCCGGTGGCGGTGAGCTCACCCAGGTGACGGTGGGAGTCATTCCCATCGTCGATGTTGCACCCATTTACCTCGGCGTCCAGGAAGGCTTCTTTGAAGCGGAAGGCCTGGAGTTGGAACTGCAGCCGGCCCAGGGCGGCGCGGCCATTGTTCCGGCCGTCATGAGCGGCAGCATGGACTTCGGTTTCAGTAACATTTCCTCGATGCTGCTGGCCAAGTCCAAGGGCCTGGATGTACAGGTGGTGTCCGCCGGAGCGGCGTCGACAGGCGAGGACGGCGCCGATTTCGGCGGCATCCTGGTCAACCCGGATGCCGGGATCGAGACGGCGGCGGACCTCGCAGGCAAGAAGGTCGCCGTAAACACCCTCAACAACATCAACGACACCACCGTCCGGGCCTCCGTTCGCAAGGCAGGCGGCGACCCGTCCGGCATCGAGTTCGTGGAGCTGGCCTTCCCCGATATGCAGGCAGCCCTGGAACGCGGCCAGGTGGACGCCATCCAGGTGGTGGAGCCCTTCCTGACGGGCGGGCAGAACGCCGGGTCCATTCCGATCGCCTCCAACTACGTGGATGCCGCAGACGATCTGACCGTCGCCGCCTACTTCACGACGTCGGCGAAGGCCGAGGATGATGCCGAGACGGTGGAGAAATTCACGGCGGCCATGAACAAGTCCCTGGAATACGCGGAGGAGAACCCGGACGCCGTCCGCGAGGTCCTGCTCACCTACACGAAGATCGACGCCGAGACCGCGAAGGCACTCACCCTGCCCAGCTTCACCACGGAGATCAATCGTGCCGGCGTCGAAACGCTCGCGGAGCTTTCGCTCAGTGACGGTTTGATCAGCGAAGAGCCGAAGCTGGATGAGTTGCTGCCGTAATGAGTACTGAAGTGCTGAAACCCGGCCGGGCTGCGCAGCCACGCGCAGCCCGGCCGGGTGCGCGCCGTCCCGTGCCGAAACCGGTGCTGGGCCTGGTCGGGGTCCTCGGTTTCCTGCTGATCTGGGAACTGGTTCCAAGGCTCGGCCTGGTCCAGCCCCGCTTCCTGCCCCCTGCCTCGGAAGTCATCATGGCCCTCGTCCGGGACTTCGGGCTGACTGCCTTCTGGGTGGCCGTGGGGCACACCCTGATGGCCTGGGCCATTGGCCTGGCAGCCGCCGTCGTCGCCGCCGGCATCCTGGGCCTGGTGATCGGCATGAGCCCGTTCCTCCGACGGTTCACCAACTCCACCATCGAGTTCCTGCGCCCGGTTCCCTCGGTGGCCCTGATCCCGCTGGCCGTGCTGCTGTTCGGCGTCAAAATCGAATCCTCGCTGATGCTGATCATCTACGCCTGCTTCTGGCAGGTGCTGATCCAGGTGCTCTACGGGGTGGCCGACGTCGACAACGTGGCAACGCAGACGGCACAGTCCTACGGCTTCTCCAAGCTGCAGCGGATCCGGCACGTGGTGTTTCCCACCGTGCTGCCGTACCTGATGACGGGCATCCGTCTGGCGGCCTCCGTGGCGCTGATCCTGGCCATCACCGCCGAGCTGATCATCGGCTCGCCCGGGCTCGGGCGTGAGATTGCGGACGCCCAGTCCGGCGGAGCCATCTCCGGCATGTATGCCCTGGTGCTGGCCACCGGCCTGCTGGGCGTGGCGATCAATATCGTGATGCGCCAGGTCGAGCAGCGCCTGTTGTCCTGGCATCCGTCCGTCCGCGGAGAGGTGGTGCTGTGAAGACGCTCAAGAGCCTTGCCTACGTGGTTGCGCTGCCCCTGCTGCTGGTGCTCCTGTGGTGGGCTTCCACCCGGGGCGAACCGAACTTCTTCGTACCCACCCCGTCCGCTCTGGTGGATGTCTTCGGTCCCACCTGGTTTGAGGGGCGGATCACCGGGGATGTCCTGCCGTCGCTGGGAAGGCTGCTCGCCGGGCTCGCCATCGCGATCATCCTTGGCATCGTCGTCGGGCTGCTGGTGGGCCTGAACCGGACGCTGCGGGCGCTGACCGAACCCGTGTTCGAGTTCTTCCGTGCCCTGCCGCCTCCGGTGCTGGTTCCGGTGCTGATCCTGCTGGTGGGCCTGAATGACGGCATGAAGGTTGCCGTGATTGTGGTCGGCTGCATTTGGCCGGTGCTGTTGAACACCATCGAAGGGGTGCGCTCCATTGATCCGGTGCAGAACGAAACGACCCGGTCCTACGGCATCTCCGGGATGAACCGGATCCGCTACCAGGTGCTGCCGTCTGCCGCGCCGACGATCATGGCCGGCATCCGGCAGTCGCTGTCCATCGGCCTGATCCTCATGGTCATTTCGGAAATGTTCGGTTCCTCCTCGGGACTGGGCTTCACTATTCTGCAGTTCCAGCGGTCCTTCGCCATCCCGGAAATGTGGTCCGGCATCCTGGTGCTCGGCCTGATCGGCCTGGCCCTGTCCCTGATCTTCCAATGGTGCGAACGGCGCGTGCTGCGCTGGTACCACGGCCTTAAAGAGGTAGAAAATGCAGCCTGACGCCATCTCCGCCAAAACCACTCCGGCACCGGAAGGCACCGCACCGTCCGGGCGCACGCTGCCCGAGGGGGAAGCGCTGCTTTCGGTCCGCGGGCTGAAAAAGGTCTACTCCACCGACGGCGGCCCCATCGAAGCCGTCCGCAACCTCACCTTCGACCTGGGGCACGGCGAGCTGGCCTGCCTGGTCGGTCCCTCCGGCTCCGGCAAGACCACCCTGCTCAAGTGCATCGCGGGACTGCTCGGAGCCACCGAGGGCGAAGTGCTGCTCGACGGCAAGAAGGTGACGGCGCCGCCCAAGAAAATGGCGGTGGTCTTCCAGGAATACGGCCGCTCCCTGTTTCCCTGGCTGCGGGTCGCGGACAACGTGGAGCTGCCCCTGAAGAACGCCGGCGTGCCCAAAGCGGAACGCCGGCAGCGGGTAGCCGACGCGCTGGAGGCGGTGGGGCTGGAGAACGTGCCCAAGTCCTACCCCTGGCAGCTGTCGGGAGGGATGCAGCAGCGCGTGGCCATCGCCCGTGCGGTGGCGTACCAGCCGGAGGTGCTGCTGATGGACGAGCCGTTTGCCGCCGTCGACGCCCAGACCCGCGCCGATCTGGAGGACCTTACCCGGCGGCTGTGGAAGGACCTGGGCATGACCATCCTGTTCGTCACGCACGACATCGACGAATCCGTGTACCTCGGTGAACGCGTCATCATCCTGTCCTCCTCGCCCACCGTGGTGCAGGAGGACATCCTGATCGACCTCCCGGAGGACCGTGACCAGCTGGAGACCCGGGGGATGCCGCGCTTCACCGAGCTGCGCCATCACGTCTACGAGCAGATCCAGCTCGCCAAGAAGGGCCACCGGCCGGACGCGGCGCGCTGAGCCCGGTAGGACAAACGACTTACGGCCCCTCCCGCGAAGGAGGGGCCGCCGTCGTTATGCCGGGCTCACTCGGCGGGAAGCTCCACCGGGGGAGTGCCGTGGGTATGGAAGGTGTCGATGGTCTTCATGCCCCAGGCCTGGCCCTTGGCGCGCTCCGCCTCGGTCCATTCGATGGTTTTCCAGTCCGGTGCCAGGATCAGGCGGGCACCGGCGTTGCAGAATTCGATCCGGTTGCCGCCGGGCTCATACACATACAGGAAAAAGGTCTGCTGGATGGCGTGTTTGTGCGGCCCGGTTTCGATGTGGATGCCGTTTTCGAGGAAGATGTCCGCAGCCTTGAGGATGTCTTCGCGGGTGTCGGTGGCGAACGCGACGTGGTGCAGCCGGCCGCTGCTGCCGGTCCAGTCACCGCTGTACACCAGGTCATAGGACTTGTTGGAGAAGGTGAACCACTGGCCGGAAAGCCTGCCGTTGTCCAGCCGGATCTGTTCGGTGGGCTTGCCGCCCAGCACCTCTTCCACGAACCGGCCGTTCTCGGCAACGTCTGCGCCGAGGAAATTGACGTGGTCCAGCCGGCGGGCGTTCACGCCGCGGCCCGGGAAACGGTCCGCCTGGTTCTTCAAGGCCGGCCGGGACTCTTCGGTGGGCACATGCCATTCGCTGTCAAAGTAGATGTCCATCGGATGGCCGTCCGGATCCGTGAAGGCGTAGGTCTTGCCCATGCCCGGGCCGCCGTCGTGCCAGCCGACTCCGCGTCCTGCCGCCTCGATGGCCGCAACGCGCCGTTGCAGCGCCTCTTCGCTGGCGGCGCGCAGGCCCAGGCGTCCGACGCCGGAAGTCTCGTGGGCGGTGAGTTTGATGGTGTGGTGTTCGTAGTCGTCCCACGCGTGCAGGTAGGCGGAATCGCCCTCTCGGGCGACTTCGCGCATTGCCAGCAGTTCGGTGAAGAACCACAGGCTCTTGTCGAAATCCGGGGTATAGAGTTCCACGAAGCCCAGATGGGCTACGTCGCGAAAAGCATCAGGCATTGCGGTTTCCTTTGCGGTCTGCTGAAACGGCACGGGCTTCGTTGCCGGCCTGCCGGTCCCGAAGCAGTGCTGAGAGTCAATCAGCGGCCCCGGGTATTGTCAACAATTTCGCAGACAATGCAGGTCAGGCGGGGCCGGTGCCGTCTGCTGCCAGTGCGGACAACCAGCTGAATGTGCCTTCCGTCATCCAGGCAGGTGTGCCCAGTCCGCGGAGGTACGCCAAGGAGTCTGCGACCTCGTGCGCACGCCGCACGGCGTGCGTTTCCGAGCCCTGAAGGAGCCGGGCCACCAGGTCCGGCCCGTCCGGGCCCAGCTCCCCGGCGATTTCCGCCAGGAGCCACTCCTCCGCGCCGGCTGCTTTTCCGGCTGCCCGGCATTCCAGTACCAGACCAGCCAGTCCCTTCATGAAGACACTGCGCAGCAGTTTGCGGCCCGCCGCGGCGCCGGGGGCACCGGGGATCGTTTCCACCGGGGTGCCGAAGCCTTCCATCAGGGCGGCAAACCTGTCCGCCGCGGTGCCGCTGACAAGGAGCGGGGTTCGGCTGCCGGCCCGGGGGACGGGCGCCATGACGGCCACGTCCACCAGGGCCACTCCGTAGCCTGCGGAGAGTTCGGCAAGTGCGGCTTTGTCCTCCGGACCGGCGGTGTTGAAATCCGCGAACACGGCGTTCGAGGGAAGCAGCGGAAGTATCTGCTCCGCGACGCTGCGCGCGGCGGCGGCGCCGACCAGGCTGATGGCCAGATCCGTTCCGTCAACGGATTCGGCAAGCGAGTCGAACTGGCGGATGCCGGCGTCGCGTGCGTCGGTGTACGGGTCGTAGCCGCGTACGTCCGCCCCGGCCTCGGCCAGGCCCAGTGCGTACAGGCGTCCGGCTTCGCCCAGGCCCAGTACGGTCACCGCAGTCATGGTTGTGTCCTCTCGTAGCTGTCCGCCGATTATTGCCATGATTGTCAACAATTCCAAGCTACGGCCGCCCGCCGGGGGCTGGGGGACTGTGATGCAGTGATAACTTGGCGTGACACCAAAAATGAGGGCGGGCGGGTGCCGTTTCGCCGAGGAGCTTCAAATGACAGCAGATGCAGCAGCGACCACGAGTAACGCTGCGCAGGTGGCGGACGCAATCCGCACGGCAATTCTTGACGGCGAGCTGGTGCCGTCCCAACGGCTCGTGGAGGCGGACCTGTGCACGCAGTTCAAGGCGAGCCGCAGTGCGGTCCGCTCCGCCCTTGCCGAGCTCGCCGTCGAGGGCGTGGTGGAGCGGGTGCAGAACCGCGGAGCCCGCGTGCGGTCGGTGCCCGTGGAAGAAGCCGTAGAGATCATTGAGGTCCGGGGCGTGCTGGAGGCGCTGTGTGCCCGCAAGGCAGCGGAGCGGATTGATGCCGGGCAGGTCTCCGAACTCCGGCAGATGGCCGACGACATGGCGTCCGCCGTAAAGGCCGGCGAACTGATGCGCTACTCGGAGATCAATTCCAGGCTCCATCGGCGGATCGTGGAAATCAGCGGCCAGGGAACCGCCGGTGCCACCATCGAAAGGCTGCGGGCACAGAATGTGCGCCACCAGTTCCGGCTTGCGGTCCAGCCTGGGCGTGCCAACGTTTCGCTGCCGGAACACGTGGAAATCATTGAAGCCATCTGCGCCGGGCAGGGCGAGCAGGCTGCCCGCATGATGGAGACCCACATGGCGAGCATTGCCGACGCCATCCGCCGGACAGGCTCAGCGCCCCCGCACTATGCCGCGTAGTATGCCTAGCCGCCGCCAATCGAACGCGCGGCACGGTTAGCGGCTGCTGCTCCGCTATTTGTCTTTGTCACCGTTATTGTCAACAATCTGGTTGACGAGGTACATTCTTGTGGTGCAGACCACAGAAAAGTCCTCGGTGCCGGGTTCCGTCCGCGGCAGCCAGCTCGGCATCCCCTGCTGGTTCATGCGGGGAGGAACCTCCCGCGGACCCTTCTTCCGCCGCACCGACCTGCCGGCTGACCTGCACGGCGAACGCCGGGACGAGGTGCTGCTTGCCGCCCTCGGATCTCCCCACCCGCTGCAGATTGACGGGCTGGGAGGCGGTAATCCGCTCACCAGCAAGGTGGGGATCGTGGACGTCAGCAGCCGGGACGGGGTGGACCTGGAGTTCCAGTTCGCGCAGCTGCAGCCGACTTCCGACACCGTGGATACCACGGCCAACTGCGGAAACATGCTCGCCGCCGTCGTTCCGTTCGCCGTGGAGTCCGGCCTCCTTCTGCCCGGCGGGGATACCACCACCGCCCGGGTCCTGACGCTGAACACGGGCATGGTGGCCGAAATCAGCATCGCGACGCCGGCAGGGGACCAGGGCCGGTTTGTCGAGTACGGCGGGGATACGCGGATCGACGGCGTTCCCGGCACGGCGGCGGCAGTCACCATCAACTTCCTGGACACGGCCGGTTCCGTCTGTGCCTCCCTGCTTCCCACCGGCAACGCCAGCGACACGGTGGTTCTCGACGGCGTAGGTCCGGTCCGCGTCACCTGCATCGACAACGGCCAACCGCTGGTGATGGTCCGGGCCACGGACCTGGGCCGCACCGGCTACGAATCCGCCGCCGAGTTGAACCGTGACGAAGAGCTGAAGCAGAGGCTTGAAGCACTGCGGCTCCAGTGCGGGCAGCTGATGGGGCTGGGAGACGTCACCGCCAAGAACTACCCGAAGATGACGCTGGTAGCCCCGCCGGCATACGGCGGCACCATCACCACCCGCAGCTTCATCCCGCATGTCTGCCACGAATCCATTGGCGTGCTGGCCGCCGTCACCGCTGCCACCGCGTGCGTCATTGACGGCACCGTGGCACGGGAAGTCAGCACCGTTGCTGATGCCGGCCCCGGAGCAGACCTGACGGTTTCGGTGGAGCATCCCTCCGGCGAATTCACCGTGGCACTCGGGCTTGACCCGCAGGACCCCCAGCACGTCACCAAATCCGCGCTGCTGCGCACCGCCCGGCTGATCATGGCCGGCGAAGTTTTTGTCCCGCACCGTCTCCAGGAGGCGGCAGCAACAGAGGAGAACACCCGATGATCATCGATTGCCACGGCCATTACACCACCGCCCCGCCGGCCCTGGGCGGCTGGCGGGACCGGCAGATTGCGGCGCTCGCCGATCCCGGAACGGCTGCTCCGGACCCGGCGGACCTGGTCATCAGCGACGATGAACTGCGGGAAAGCATCTCCGCGAACCAGCTGCGCCTGATGGATGAGCGGGGTATCGACCTGACCATCTTCTCGCCGCGGGCCTCCTTCATGGCACACCACGTAGGGGACTTCGCCACTTCCGCCGCGTGGGCGGCCATCTGCAACGAGCTGTGCTTCCGGGTCAGCCAACTCTTCCCGGACCGGTTTGCTCCGGCCGCCATGCTGCCGCAGTCACCCGGAGTGGACCCGGCGTCCTGCATCCCGGAACTGGAACGCTGCGTCAACGAATACGGTGCCGTGGCGCTGAACCTCAACCCGGACCCTTCCGGCGGCTACTGGACCGCCCCTCCGCTGACGGACCGCTCCTGGTACCCGATCTACGAAAAGATGATCGAGTACGGACTGCCGGCGATGATCCACGTAAGCACCAGCGTGAATCCTGCCTTCCACACCACGGGCGCCCACTACCTCAACGCGGACACCACCGCGGTGATGCAGCTGATCCAGGGGGACCTGTTCAGGGACTTCCCGGAGCTGAAGTTCGTTATTCCGCACGGCGGCGGCGCCGCGCCCTACCACTGGGGGCGCTTCCGCGGGCTGGCCATGGCACTGAAGAAGCCGCCGCTGGAGGAACACCTGCTCAACAACGTCTTCTTCGACACCTGCGTCTACCACCAGCCCGGTATCGACCTGCTGTTGGAGGTGATGCCCACCCGGAACATCCTCTTCGCTTCCGAGATGATCGGAGCGGTGCGCGACGTCGACCCGGACACCGGGTTCAACTTCGATGACACCGGGCGGTACCTGGCTGCAGCCGGCCTGACAGGCGAGGAGCTTGCCGATATCCGCGAGAACAATGCCCGTGCCGTCTATCCGCGCCTGGATGCGCTGTTGACCCGGCAGGGCCGTGAACCCCAAAGGAGCAGCACCCATGCATGAACTCGGAGTGGTCCACCGCAGCATCACCCGTGCCCCGCAGCCCGACGTCGAGGCCCTGGCCCCGTACGGGACCAGTACCGTGCACGAGGCCATGGGCCGGTTGGGGCTGATGCGGCCCTACATGCGCCCCGTCTACCCCGGCGCCAAACTCTGCGGCCCGGCGGTCACCGTGCTGCTGCAGCCTGGGGACAATTGGATGCTGCACGTGGCCGTTGAACAACTCCAGCCCGGCGACGTGCTGGTGGCAGCCTGCACCACGGAGAGCGAAGACGGCTTCTTCGGCGAGCTGCTGGCAACTTCGGTGCGTGCACGCGGCGGTGTTGGTTTGGTCATCGACGGCGGCTGCCGCGACGCTGCGGCCCTGCAGGAAATGGACTTTCCCGTGTTCTCGCGTGCCATCAACTCCAAGGGCACGGTCAAGGCGACCCTGGGTTCGGTAAACGTTCCGATCGTGTGCGCCAACGCCTTGGTGAACCCCGGCGACGTGGTGGTTGCAGATGTGGACGGCGTCGTCGTCGTTCCTGCCGACCGTGCCGCAGAAGTGGCCGAGGCCTCCCGGAAGCGGGAGGACAACGAGGCGGCCAAACGCGAACGCCTCGCCGCGGGAGAACTCGGACTGGACATGTATTCGATGCGGGGACCGCTGGAAGCGGCAGGACTGCGCTACATCGATTAGCCGCTGGAGGGTGGTGCGGATAGGAAATCGATCCGCACCACCACCCGGAACAACGGCGAACTGATCCGCGATTGCAGGTGATTCCGGCATGGTGTGCCCTCCCGCTCTTGGGCACGACAGTGCCAGCGCAAGGAGCCGGTAGTCAACGCGCGCTACGGCAAAGGCGGCAAGGCACGCTTGAACCCGAGGTGCGAGGCTTCAAAGCCCAGCCGCCGGTAAAAGCGGTGTGCGGACTCCCGCCGGGCATTGGAGGTGAGCTGGACCAACGTGGCACCGTTACGCCGGCCTTCGGCAACCGCCCAGTCCATCATGGCCGCACCCAGCCCGTTGGACCGGAGACCGGCCCGCACATGGACGGCTTCAACCTGTAACCGGGTTGCCCCGCCGACGGCCAGGCAGGGGATCAGGGTCAACTGCAGTGTCCCGGCAATCTTCCCTGCCGGGTCCTCGACCGCGGCCAGGAAGTTGGCCGGATCCGCGGCAATGGCCTCATAAGCGCGCAGATACGGCTCCAGGGGATGGACGCCCGGCGGATCGGACGGGGACGACGGCGTGTCGGCCAGCAGCAGCCGAACGATCGGGCCGACGTCGTCGCGCTCTGCCCTGCGCACCCGGTAGGAGCCGCCGAGCAACGCGGCGGGACGGATTTCCATGCCCGCAGTCTTCCACACGGTGGCAAACCGGCTCCATCCATTGACCGGGCGGCCCGGGCGCAGGCAGGGTTAATGGACCGGATGACCGTTGCCGCCGTCAGGACCCGTTTCTGCTTTGAATCCGATGCGGCACTCTTTCCCGGTCAGACTGTAGAGAGGCAGCTGTGGGCGAAAACCTGAGGCGGGTCCAAAGGATAGTGCAGGTACAGTTCGGGGTTCCCGAGCCCCCGGACAGCTACTCCGAGACCTGTGCCCGGCTCGATGCGGCGATTGCCGTCACCGCGGCACGCCAGGACGTGCTGCGGAACCAGGTCCGCGCGGCATGGGAAGTGGCGCGGCACTACGGTGCGGTCACGCGGTCCTACGAAACCCGGTTGAAAGCGTTGGAAGCCGTTGTTGCCGAGGAACGGCTGACCGCAGGCCAAGCCGTCAGCCTCGCCGCGACCGCGCGCCGCATGCATGACCTTGCGGTACGCGTTGAAGCCACGGCGCGCCACCATTTTGAGGTTGTCCGTGCGAAGGAATCCCGTGTGGAGGAATTGATGCAAAAACTGACAAGTTCGAAGTCGCAGCTGAAGCTGGCGCAAACGGCGGAGAACCATCGAAACCGGCTGCGCTCCCTCGAAGCGGCCGTCGAGCAGGACCCGATGATTTATAACCGAAGCCGCTCCGACCACGAGCTCCACGAGGCGGCCAGGCTGGCCCGCGAAGCAGAGGCATTGGCCGGGCTGAAGGGAGGGTGGTCCTGATGGCCGCGCAGATCCAACCGATACTGGTCACCGTTCCGCTCAGTCCACGGCACCCCCACTCAGTGCGAACCATCGTGGGCCTGAGCGTGGCCGCGATGCTGTTCCTCGTGATGGGCGGCGGTGACCTGATTGCACTGCTTATCGCCTTCGGCTTTATCGTTCAGCCCGTCCAGGCAGTCACGGACAAACTCATCCGGTGGCCGCGGCAGGACCGTGCGGACGCAGAAGCCCTTACCCGAGTGGTCCGCGAGTACTTCTACAACGCACCCGCGGTGGACGCCAAAGGCGTCCGTGAACTGGTGGCGAAGCGGCAGCTGCAGGTCAACGACGACGGCGGCGGGCAGCTGCGCCTGGCGCTGACCGGGCGGCGGAAGCCTACTGCGGCGGGCAGCAGGCCGGAGGCCAGGCTGTCCTTCAAGTGCGGCGACGTGGGGCTGATGGACTTCGACCGGCTGCTGCAGAACGCCGAAAACGATCCGCCGGTCCGGCGCGCAACTGATCGGATGCGCCGTCCGGGCACCGGGGCGGCCGCCTGAAGCGGTGCCCGCACGGTGTGCCCCGGCGGTGTGTCCTGGCAGGGTGCGGGGGCGGCGGCAAGGTTTGTGCCCAGCGGCTGAGAACATAGAAGTATGCAGACACTCAGCCTCAAGGAAGCCACCGCCCTCGCAGAACAGGCAGCAGCCGTAGCCGAGGCCCATATTCCCTACGGCTCCGGGCTGGGTGCCCCCGCTTCCTTCACGCTTGCCTGGCTGATGGCCTCCGCCGGGCTGGAGGGCGTGCGCGTGGCCAGCGGAAGCTCGGGCATGGGCGATCACTTCTGGGTGGAGACGGATCAGTGGCGCATCGACCCGACCCTGCGCCAGTTCGCCCGGCTGAATGGCCGTCCGCTGGTGGAACCGGTCAGCGAACCGGGCAACTTTGCCGCCGTCAAATACCACGCCGTGCCCGGTTCCCGGCAGGAGGCGGTGCGGGAGGTCTCCTACGGGTTCCGGAACGCGGCCGAGACCGAGGACTTCGTCAATGAGATGGCTGCGGCCATCCGCCTCTAGCCGGCGAATGACCCATGCCGGCGATCAGTTACTGCCCGAACTCTTCCCCTGCGAGAGTGATCAGCTCTTCCTCATTGGCCCTCACATCCACCGGGCGTTTATCGGACAGGCGCCGGTGGGATGTGTAGAACCACAGGGCAATCCGCTCATCCGGCCAGCCGGCTTGGCGGCCCATCCGGACCACATCCTTAACCGTGGGAAGCACCCGCTCAGCATTCCAGTCGAACTGGAAACCGGGATACAGGAACTGCTCTCCCCGCTTGACCACCAGGATCCTCCCCTTCCCGGTGAGCTGGCGGGCCATCGAATTGGGGCCGCCGCCGAAGCCCAGCTGCTGGGCTATCTGGGCCACGGTGTACAGGCCGTCCTCCCGTTCCATCGACTGCCACTGCGCCTCCGGCCCCACCGCATCGGCTTTCCCCGGGCTGCGGGAAGAATCAGGGCCGCGGGAAGGCTCAGGATTGCTCGAAGAACCAAGCCTCGGGGAAAATCCGGGTGCCGGCCGCGGGGGAAGGGAACTGTGTTTCTGGGGTTGTTTCCGGGTTTCGCGATCGCTCATGCCGCGCACGCTACCGCGGCGGCGGGAGCAGGGGCAGAGTAGCGACGAGATCCAAGGGTTCGACGGCGGGCCGGTCTCCGGAGCGGGGCACACCGCACGGAGTCTCCCGGCGGAACATGGAAAACTGGAAGCATGCAGCCGTTCGACAAAGTCCAGCCCATCGTCCTGCTCGTGGACAAGACTGATCCCGCCGCCCACCGCGACGCCGTGGCCGCGGCCGCCGTCGCCAGCGTCCGGGCCTACACATCCACCGAGGGCAGCGAAGCGTGGGAGAACTGGTTGTACGGCCGGTTTACGAAGACCGTCCGCCGGGCCAATCCCAGTACCTTCGGGCGGCTGGCTGCTGAAGCGCCGTCGGGGGCGGTGACGGTGGGCCGGGCGCAGGCCATCGCCTTCGAACCGGTCACCTACGACCAGATGCCCAAGAACCTCGCGAAGCTGCAGGTTTCCGGCACCCAGCTGCCGGATGACGCCCCGGTGCCCTGGCCGGGAAACGCCCCGGTGATCGTCCTGAACGCAGACCTGGACATGTCGACCGGCAAGGCCTCCGCCCAGGCAGCGCACGCGCTGCTGTCCTGGTACCTGCAGCTGGACCCGACCGCCCGGCAGGCGTGGCAGGACGCCGGGGAACCTGCGGGAGTCCGCTTCACGGCCGGGAAGCTTTTCGCCGAGTCCGCCGCCCGCCCGGGAGCCGGACCGCTGATCGTCGACGCCGGAATGACGGAGATTGCCCCGGATACCGCGACGGCGTTCGTGGAGTCGGCCAGCTTCAGCCCGGCTGCCGGGCTGCCCGTCTGACACATAGGCCCCGGGTGCCGGCGCCATGATAGAAAGACTCGGGTGAGCGAGACCAAGGGGACACCGGCAAACACCACCGCAGGCGGCCGCACCCTGCCGATCTGGCTGGTCGGCATCGCCGTGGTTCTGGTCGCCGTCAATCTGCGGCCCGGCGCGTCCTCCATCGGACCGGTCCTCGCCGAGCTGCAGGCCGCACTGGACCTGGACGCCACCGCCGCCGGAGTGCTGACCGCGCTGCCGGGACTGACCTTTGCCATGGTGGGGGCGCTCGCCGTCGCACTTTCGCGCAAAACCGGCATCAACGGCGCCATTGTCCTGGCGCTGGGGGTGGTGGCAGCAGGCCTGCTGGCACGGGCGCTGGCAGGCTCCGCCGTGCTCTTCCTGATGCTTACCGTGCTCGCCTTCGCCGGCATGGCGGTGGGCAACATCCTCGTCCCCGCCTTCATCAAGCGCCACGGCGGGTCGCGCCTGGCCCTGCTGAACTCCGTGTACGGCACCACGCTGGCCCTGGGCGCCAGCCTGCCGCTGCTGCTGGGCGGCGTGCTGGCCGGCAGTGATCCGGCCGGCTGGCGGCTGAGCCTGGGGGTATGGGGCGCAGCGGCCGTGGCGGCGTTTATCCCGTGGATTCTCGTGGCGCTGCGGGCAGGCCGTGACCCGCTGGCGGCAGGCGAGCCGCGCCGGACGAAGGGCGCCCGGATGCGTTCGTCACGCACCGCCGTCGCCCTGAGCATCTTCTTTGGCGTTCAGTCCATGCACGCCTACGTCCAGTTCGGCTGGGCTGCGCAGATCTACCGCGACGCCGGACTGGAACAGGCGCACGCCGGACTGATGGCCGCGATCATTGCCGGGCTTGGTATCCCGGGCGGCCTGATCATGCCGGTGCTGGTGGCACGCTCGCCGCGCCTGCGGACCTACATTGTCGGCCTGGGTGTCTGCATGGTGGCCGGCTACAGCGGGCTGCTGCTGGCAGCGGACACGCTGCCCTGGCTCTGGGCGCTGTTCCTGGGCGTTGGCGGGTTCGCGTTCCCCACCGCGCTGGCACTGATCACCGCCCGCTCCCGGGAACCGCGGGTCACCGCGCAGCTCTCGGGCTTCATCCAGCCCGTCGGCTACTTGCTGGCCGCCATGGGGCCGTTCGCCATCGGCGCCCTGCACGATGTCTCCGGCAGCTGGACCCTGCCGCTGGCACTCCTGATTGCCTCCGCCGCCGTGATGGTCGGAGCCGGCATCCGTGCAGCCGCCCCGCGGTTCGTGGACGATGAACTGGCCGCGGTGCCGAAACGCCCGGTGATAGGTTCGTAAGGACTGGCACTACCGCTGGCACCCTGCTTAGACATGAGGAAGGCTTGCACATGAATAACCGTTTTGAGGGCAAAGTCGTCATTGTTACCGGCGCCGGATCCGGCATCGGCGAGGCCGCGGCGCGGGGCTTCGTTGCCGAAGGAGCCACCGTTGTCCTGACCGACACGGTGGCAGAGAAAATTGCAGCCACCGTCGCCGACCTGCCTGAGGGCACGGCCACGGCCGTCGTCGCCGATTCCGCCAACTGGGACGATATCCGCAAACTGGTCGAGGACACCGTGCAGCAGCACGGGCACCTGGACGTCCTGGTGAACAACGCCGGCACGCTGGCCAACGGGCCGGTCGAAGAGACCGACGTCGAGGAATGGCACCGCGTCATCGAGACCGACCTTTCGGGCGTCTTCTACGGCACCAAGGCCGCGATACCGCACCTGATCGAATCCAAGGGCTGCATCGTCAATACCTCCTCCGTGTCCGGCATGGCAGCTGACTGGAACATGAGCGCCTACAACGCGGCCAAGGGCGGGGTAAACAACTTCACCCGCGCGGTGGCCCTGGACCACGGCAAGGACGGGGTCCGCGTGAACGCCGTGGCTCCCGGGCTGATCTGGACCGACCTGGTCGAGGACAAGAAGGACGACGAAGAGCAGAAGGCGAAGTTCGCCGAGCGGATTGCCCTGGGCCGCCCGGGCCAGCCGGACGAGGTAGCGGACGCAATCCTGTTCCTGGCCTCCGACGCCGCCCGGTTCATTACCGGTGCGATCCTGCCCGTCGACGGCGGCACCACGGCGAGCAACGGACAGCCGCAGCAGGCCTAAGGGCCGGGCCCCGCGGAAGTCAGCGCAGGTGCGAGGCGCCGTTGACGTCGATCACCGTGCCGCTGACCCACACCGGAGCCGCCGTGGCGAGCCAGGCTACGGTCGCAGCCACTTCCTCCGGCTCCGCGACCCGGTTGAACGGACTCTGCGCCCGGATGGCTGCACCGCTGGCCCCCTCCAACGCGGGGCGGCCCATCCGGGTGTCCACGAATCCCGGTGCGACGGCGGCGGAGAAGATCCCATGCGGCGCCAGCGCCACGGCAAGGGACTGGGTGAGGGAGTGCAGCCCGGCCTTGCTGGCGCCGTAGGCGGCGTTCTCCGGCTCACCGCGGTAGGCGCCGCGCGATCCCACATTCACCAGCCGCCCGCCCGCCGGACCCGCGGGCCGTTGGACCAGGTGCTCGGCCATCAGCCGGCAGAGGTTCGCCGGTGCCAACAGGTTGATGTCAATGGTCTGCCGCCATGCCTCGTGCCAATCGGCAAAAGACCCGGACAACACCGGCTGGGCCCGGAAGATGCCCGCGTTGTTCACCAGGACATCCAGGCCGCCGAGCTGATCCACGGCCTCGGCGAAGATCCGCTTGCACTCCGCGGGGGAGGACAGGTCCCCGACGACGACGGCGTGGCCCGTTCCGGGCAGCGTATCGGCAACCCGGCGGGCGGCGTCGGCGTCGTGCCCGGCGTGCACCGCCACGGTGTGGCCGGCGTCCGCGAGGGCGGCTGCGATTGCTGCTCCGATGCCCCGGCCTGCGCCGGTGACCAATGTGTTTGTACTCATCGACCGAGCGTACCGGCAGGCCCTACGGTACGGCGGAACGTGATGCTTCCAGGGCGCGGATCAGGGTGGCGGCATCGTAGGGGCCGTGGTGCCTGCGGCGCCCGATGAAGAAAGTGGGAGTTCCGTGCAGGTCCATTGACTCGGCGTCCAGGGCATCATCCAGCACACGGTTGCTGACCTCTGCCGAACGCAGGTCCGCTTCGAACCGGTCCATGTCCAGCCCCAGGCTCTCCGCTGCACCCAGCAGATCTTCGGGGAGCAGATTGTCCTGGTGCTCGAAAAGGTGCGCGCTGTATTCCCGGAAGCGCCCCTGCCGGTCCGCGGCCTCTGCCGCCTCGGCGGCCGCAACGGCATTGGGATGGACCCGGGACAGCGGCAGATGGCGCCAGACATAGCGCAGCTCGGCACCGAAATGCCCGCGCACTTCCATGATGGTCCCCGTGGCCCGGCTGCAGAACGGGCACTCATAGTCCCCATATTCCACAAGGGTCAACGGAGCATCTGCGGGGCCCACCACATGGTCCCGTGCCGGATCCACCGGCCGGGCCAGCACCTCACCCGGGGGAACGGCAGGGCGCCGTCCCTCCACTGCCCGGAAAATGATGGTTCCCGCCGCGAACGCCAGAAGTGATCCGGCCAGGACCGCCACCCGCGCTTCGTTCTGCACCGCGGGGTCTTCGATGGCGAGGCCGATGATGAACAGGGAGATGGTGAATCCGATGCCGGACAGGGCGGCGCCGCCGGCGATGCGGCCCAGGGTCAGGCCGGGGCCGAACTCGCCGATCCGCAGCCGTTGCAGCACTGCCGCAGCACCGAAGATGCCGATGAACTTTCCCAGTACCAGGCCGCAGACAATGCCCCAGGCGAGCGGAGAACGCAGGGCTAGTTCCAATGTTGGCCCGTCCAACCGCACTCCGGCGTTGGCAAGGGCGAATACGGGCAGGATCAGGTAATCCACGTACGGGGTGTAGGCACTGTGCAGGCGTTCGTTGATGGAGAGGGACTCCCGCACGCTGTGCACCGCTGCCCGGGCGTACCGGGAATTGGGGGACTGACGGAAGACACGGGTCTGCTCCAACGCATGCTCCACGTCCCTCCGGGCGGGCGGAAACACGGGGACCAGCAGGGCAATGCCGACGCCGGCCAGGGTCGGATGCACGCCCGAGGCGTAAAAGGCCAGCCAGACCAGCACCGCCAGCACCGCGTACACGGCGCCGCGACCGTACGGCAGGTACCGGGTCAGTGCGACGGCAGCCAGCCCGACGAAGGCCAGCAGCAACGGCACGGGTTCCAGATGGTCGGTGTAGACCAGGGCAATGATGCTGAGCGCGGCAACGTCGTCGACCACTGCGAGGGTCAGCAGGAAGATCCGCAGCCTGCCGGGAACCCGAGGTCCTGCGACGGCCAGCGCGCCCAGCAGGAACGCGGTGTCGGTGGAGATGACTACGCCCCACGCACCTGCATTCTCCGTGCCGGACGTGAACAGCAGGAAGACTCCGGCGGGCACGGCAATCCCCGCGGCCGCGGCGACCACCGGAATCACCGCCCGGGACCGGTTGGTCAACTCCCCGAGGGCAAACTCCCGCCGCACCTCAAGTCCCACAACGAAAAAGAACACGGCCATGAGTGCATCGTTGACCAGCTCCCGCGTGGTCAGCTCCAGATCCATGCTGCCGGCACGCACCTCGACGGTGGATTCCCAGAACTCCTCGTAGGAGGCGGCAAACGGTGCATTGGCCCAAAGCACCGCCAGAATGGTTGCCAGCAGCAGCAGAGCGGCAGGACGCTTTTCCGCGCCGCCCCTGCCGGTGGCAGCGGTGGTGGCAATGCGGTGCGGGCGGGCCGGCATGGCTACACCTGGGCGGGTACCGGCTGCACCAGCTTGCTGCGCAGGCGGCCGATCAGATCCGACGTGAGGCCGCCGGAACGAAGCACCGCGGCAGCGCCGCCCGCCCTGCCGTCAAGGGTTGCCAGCATGGACCGCATCGCAGCCGGGTGGGCGGCCAGCACGGGATGATCTGCAGGGATGTCATAACCGCCGCTGAGCTCAGCAAGTCCCAGCCGTCGGTAGACCTCCGGGAGCCGGGCCTGGGTCCGGGCGTAGTCCTCGACGACGGCCTCCGGCTCCGCACCCAGCACGGTCAGCAGCGCTGCGGCGAACAGGCCCGTTCGGTCCTTGCCGGCGGCACAGTGGAACAGGACAGCACCGGGGGAGTCGGCCACAGCCTGCAGCCCCCGCACCAGGGCCTCTTTCCGGGAGACGAAAGTCTTCGCGTACCACTGGCCCACCTGCGCCGGGGAACGGACCGACTTCAGGAGTTGCCCCGCCAGTTCAGGCGGGGCGTCCATGGAATCGGTCAGGGGCAGGGCCAGATACTGCACCGGGTGGTCTGCGGACGGACCGCGTCCGGTGCGTTCCGCTTCGTCGGCCGAGCGCAGATCAATGATGGTGCGCAGGCCCGCCTCCACGAGTTCGGCTACCTGCTCCGCGGTGGTGGTCGCGACGTCGTCGGCCCTGAGCACCAGGCCCGCGCGGATCTTCCCCCCGTCCACTGGAATTCCGCCCAGGTCCCGCAGGTTCGCCAGCGGCGTCGGGGCAGGAATGATGGGTTTCGGCATGACAGGTTTCCTCCCGGGTGCCATCCGCCGGGCATGGCCGGCGGCGCTTGTGGCCACCATCTTAGGCACGATCGGCTGCGTGTGCCCCGACACCCGACTATGAGGCACGGCTCACAGGGCGATAGGGTGAATTCGATCTCGTTCTCTGAAAGGCCTCTCCATGCACCGTCGCATTTCCCATCCCGGACTCCAGAAACTCGTTATGACCGCCGAACAGGCAGCGGCCATGATTCGCCCGGGAATGACCGTGGCGATGAGCGGTTTTACCGGCGCAGGCTATCCCAAGGCCGTTCCGCAGGCGCTCGCAGTCCAGATGGAAGCCGCGCACGCAAAGGGCGAAGACTTCCAGATCAAGGTCCTCACCGGCGCCTCGACGGCCCCGGAACTCGACGGAGTGCTGGCCAAGGCAGACGGCATGGAACTGCGCCTGCCCTACCAGTCCGATCCCACGCTTCGGAAGCGGATCAACGACGGCGAACTCGAGTACATCGACATCCACCTCGGGCACGTGGCCCAGTACACCTGGTTCGGTTTCTACGGGCATGTGGACCTGGCCGTGATCGAGGTAGTCGGCATCAACGAGGACGGCAGCCTCATCCCGTCCTCCTCCGTGGGCAACAACAAAACATGGATTGAGCAGGCAGACAAGGTCATCATCGAGGTGAACCGCCAGCAGCCGGAGGCCATGGACGGCATGCATGACGTCTACTACGGGACCGCACTGCCCCCGCACCGCAAGCCCATCATGCTGGTGAATCCGGATGACCGCATCGGGGAGCCCTACCTGCGCCTGGACCCGGAGAAGGTCATTGCCGTCGTCGAAACCGACGCACCGGACCGCATGACTCCGTTTGCAGCCCCGGACGAAACCTCGCAGCAGATCGCCGGGCACCTGCTGGACTTCTTCGAGTCCGAAATCAAGGCCGGCCGCCTGACCAACAAGCTCCTGCCGCTGCAGTCCGGGGTGGGCAACATCGCCAACGCCGTGCTCGCCGGGCTCTCCACCGCCGGGTACACCGGGCTCACGGCCTACACCGAGGTGATCCAGGACGGCATGCTGCACCTGATCCGGGACGGGGTGATCCGGGTGGCCTCCGCGACGTCGTTCTCGCTCAGCCCGGCCGGCATCGAGGAATTCAACTCCAACATCGACTTCTACCGCAAGCGCATCATCCTGCGGACCCAGGAGATCTCCAACCACCCCGAGCTGATCCGCCGGCTGGGCTGCATTGCCATGAACGGCATGATCGAAGCCGATATCTACGGCAACGTGAACTCCACCCACGTTGCCGGTACGGCCATGATGAACGGCATCGGCGGCTCCGGGGACTTTGCCCGCAACGGCTTCCTCTCCGCCTTTATGTCCCCGAGCACGGCCAAGGGCGGGAAGATTTCCGGGATCGTGCCCATGGCGGCCCATGTGGATCACACCGAACACGACACCATGCTCATCATCACCGAGCGGGGCCTGGCGGATCTGCGCGGCCTTTCCCCCAAGCAGCGCGCCCGCGTCATCATCGAGAAGTGCGCGCACCCGGACTTCCAGCCGCTGCTGCAGGACTACTTCGAGCGCGCCAGCCGGGACAGCCTCGGCAAGCACACCCCGCATCTGCTGGACGAGTCCCTGTCCTTCCACCAGCGGTTCGTGGAAACGGGTACCAGCCTGCCGCAGCCCGCGGTTCCCTAGGCGCGAAGCCGAGGGTGCGGGCCTAGCTCCCGCGCAGCCGGTCCAGCTCGCGGCGGTCCTTCTTGGTGGGCCGGCCGGCGCCCCGGTCCCGCACCGGAATACCCAGTGCCGGAGCTGCCGGGCGGGCCGGCGTGGTGTCCGTGAAGCAGTGCGATGCCGCCTCGGCACCCACCCGTTTATTGATCAGCTGCCGTACCTCGAGGATCCGTTCGAAGCCGGGCTGCCGGATCCGGACGGTGTCCCCGGGCTGCACCGGCTGCGCTGCCTTGGCCGGATTGCCGTTCAACCGGACATGGCCGGCGCGGCACGCTGCTGTGGCCGCGGACCGGGTTTTATAGGCGCGGACCGCCCACAGCCAGGCATCCACCCGGACGGTTTTGGAAGTGCTCGCTGGAATGCTCATGGGAGTTCCGAGTCTAGCGAAGTCCGCGCAGCCGGGCGGCGTCGTCCAATGCCTGCTGCTGCTCCGGGCTCACCAGGGACCCGACGACGACGGCGTCCGCGCCCACTGCCCGTGATGCTGCATCCGGTGCGGCGGCAAGCAGGCCGCGCACCTCGGCGGGGGTGTAGGGGACCGGAACCCGGGTATGCGCCACGGCGTGGCACGTGGGACACAGCGGCACCAGATCCGAGGCCGGATCCAGTGCGTAGTCGGCGGGCAGGTCCGTGCCCGGCACCAGATGATGCACCTGCATCAGCGCTTCCGTCCCCGGACCGTACCGCTGTGCGGGGACCAGCCCGCAGGCCGCACAGCTATTGCCGTGGAAGGCCAGGCACAGCCGGCGGGCCTCGGCGTTATGCTCGTAGGCATTGACGCGCTGCAGGCCCAGTGCTTCGGCGGCAATGGTGCCCGGCGGAGGACTCAGCGGATCCGGGCCGGCGCCGAGGAATCCCGACCACAGCCGCCGCAGTGCCGGCACGGAAGCTGACGGTACGGAAGCGGCACCGTCGACCCGGGGCAGGTTGGGCACATCTTCCTCGAGGAGCGACGCCGGTACTTGCTCACCAAGGGGCAGCAGCCGGTCGAAGTCCACCGTCACGACGTCCGCTGTGTCCCCTGATCCGGACGGCACAACGACGCCGTGGCCCACCAGCCCCCGCTGCCCCCGCCTACTGCCGCGCAGTACGAGCCATACCTCGGTTCCGGCAACCGGCGGGAATCCGGCCATCGGGGGCATGCTCCGGCGGAAGGTCCCGCCGTCGTTCACCGCCGCTACTGCCGGACCGTAACCGCCGGGCCAGGGATCCGGGAGGTCCGGATTCCATTCGAATAGGACTGATGCCACCGGTTAGCGGGGCTGGTAGGTGAGGCAGTCAGCGAGTTCCGCGCCGGGACCCACCCGTACATCACGGGCGTCGCACATGAGGTGGTCATTGAACCGGCACTCATTGCGCTGGCACGCACCTACCTGGGCGAGGACCTTGGGCAGGCCGCCGGTGGCCGATGTGTCGATGAAGGTGGCGCAGCTGGCGTGATCGGGTGAGCCGCCCACCGTGATCGCGTAGGCGGTGCATCCCTCATGGTTGAAGTCGCAGCTGGATACGGTGCAGTCCTGCACCTGGGCAACGTGGTCGGTCATGGTTCCTCCAAAAGGCGGTCATTCGTTCCGTGCCTGGCTTCGAACGTACCACCGCGGTGCCGGAATAATTAGCGCGAATTTCCCTGCCTTATTTGACCGGTTTGGCCGGTGCCGTCCGGTTGGGTAGAACGGAGGGATGACCGCAATGCAGGCCCCGGGCGCCGCCGACGAATTCCAGCTCGCAGCGCAAGCGCAGGGCCTGGCCCTGGATGCCGCCCAGCTGGCCGTCCTTCCGGCGCTTGCCGCGGCTGCCGCGGCGGCCCGATCCGCCGAACCCGCGCCGGACAATACCTCCGTCTACCTCTGGGGCCCGCCTGGGCGGGGGAAGACCTGGCTGCTGGACACGTTGTTCGATTCCGTGGACATTCCGGAGAAACGGCGGCTGCATTTTCATGACTTCTTCCGGGAACTGCACGCACTCGTTTTCGCCGGTTACGGAAACCCCGGCTACCGGCAGGATTCGGCCTTCGCTGCGGCCCTGGACCAAATGCTGGGCCGGGTCCGGCTGCTGTGCTTTGACGAATTCCATGTGAAGGACCCGGCAGATGCAGCCTTCATTACCCGGCTGCTCCGCACCGTGCTGGACCGCGGCATCGTGTTGGTGGCGACGTCCAACTATGCGCCGCAGGAGCTGCTTCCGGATGAGATGTTCCACCATCTCTTCGAACCCGGCATTGCCCTGATTGCCGGACACCTGCAGGTCCTGGAGCTGGACGGGGACACCGATTACCGGGCCGTTGCAGGGCCCCGGAGCGCGTCGGGTTTCGCCGCCGGGTATCACCTGCGCAGTGACGACGACGTGCTGCTGGCCTCGGCCGGGCTGATCCCGCCAGGCGCAGCGGAAGCGCTGCAGCTGACCCCGGGCACCCGGACGCTGGATGCGCTGCGGGCGGACGGCGGGCAGCTGTGGTTCGATTTCGAGGACCTGTGCCATGCGCAGTCGGCCACCTCCGATTACCTGCACCTGGCGCAGACGCACCGGCACTGGGTAATCAGCGGCGTGCCCCCGACCGAGGGATCGAATCCCTACGGCTGGCAGCGCTTCGGCAACGTCGTGGATGTGCTCTACGACGCCGGCTGCCGCCTGGACGTCATCGGGATGCCGGATTACGACGGCGTGTTCCCCGGGATAGCCCATCCCACCGATCTGGCGCGGATCCGCAGCCGGTTCGGGATGCTGCAGCAGCTGCCCGGACACGGAAGCTAGTTACGGCGTCCCGCCGTCGGAAAGGTCCTGGGCGTCGGCGAGCTTCTGCCGGGCCTTTTCCGCCGTGCGCCGGGCGGCACGGGCCGTGCGCCGGGCGTTGTCCCGCTCGCGTTCCAGCTTCCCGGAGCGTCGGTCCACGGTTGCGACCTCCCGCTCAAGCTGCCTGATCCGCTCCCGCAGTTCGTCGATTTCATCCGTGAGCTCGTCCCGGCGGCCGGCGGACTCATCCACTTCCCGCTGGGCCGTGTCCAGTGCTTCCTGCGCCCGGCGTTCGGCGCCTGCCGCTTCCTCCAGGTCCGTCTCCGCCTTCCGGACCGCCCGCCGGGCCTCGGCCTGCCGCCGTCGTACTGCGGCGCTGTCCGAGCTCCCGCCCTTGTCCTTCGCAGTCCCGGCCCCGTCCGCCGCCGACCCGGACCCCGCCCTGCCCCCGGCGCCGTGGGAGATCGAGTCCGGGTCGGCAACGGCACCGTCCAGGTCCACCTCTTCCCACCCGCTGGCGGCGAGGGAACGGACCAGCTGGCCGCTGGCAACGGCGTCGGCCGCCGAGGGGTCGGTCATCGCGGCCCAGAGCGTTTGTTCGGCTTCCGCCGCCAACGATTCGCTCACCGGGTGGTCCAGTTCGGAGGCCAGGTCCCGGGCTTGGCGGACAATCGCGCGGAGCAGGCGCTGGCGTTCGGTGCTTAAGCGGCGCAGCTGCTTCTGGTCCAGGTCCTCCTGGGCTTCGCGCAGCGCAGCTCCCAGCTCCAGCACCTGTTCCAGGTCCTCCCGCCGCTGGTGCGCCAGCAGATTCACGAGCCAGGCCGCCGTCGAGGGTTTGGGCAGCGCCTTGATGCGTTTGGCGAGTTCTTTGTCCCCGGCCCGCCCGGCGTCGGCGGCGCGGGCGTTGCGGGCAGCGGTGAATTCAGCCGGCAGCAGCGCGTAGAGCTCGACGACGGCAGCACCGAGCGGCGGCGGGGAGTGCGGATCCGCACTGCTCACCCGAAGACACCAAACCGGCCCAGCGCCACCACCAGCGAAAGCACCATCAGAATGACGCCCAGGGCAATCCGGTTGCGTTCACCGCGCCTCGCGTGGACCAGGACCGCCAGCGCCATCAGGAGGGTCAGTGCAGAGGCAGCTATCGGCGTCAGTACGGGCAGGACACCGGTCGCCTCGGGGATGACCAGCCCGGCGGCTCCAAGGACTTCGAGGACGCCGATCAGTTTCACGGTGGCGGGGGAGAAGTCCTCGGGCCAGCGAAGGTTCTCCCGGAGGCGTGCATAGCCCTGGAAGATCTTTACGAAGCCGACTCCGGCAAATAGAAGTGCCAACAGCAGTTGAACAAGCCACAAGACCAGAGACAGCATGGGTACCTAAGCGACTTTCTGTATACGGGCAGGAGTCAGCACATACAACACGGTGGAACCATTGGAACCAGTGGAACCATCACAACCCAAGCATGGTCTGCCGTCCGGGAACTGCGCAATAACGGGCGTGGCGCAGCGCAGGTCGCTCAGAACCCGGCCACGGGACGGGGACGGTAGTACTCCTCGAGCGCGCTGAATTCCTCTTCGGTGAGCTGGATGTCCAAGGCCTGGATGTTCTCATTCAAGTGGGAAGCGGCCGTGGCGCCGATGAACGGAGCCGTGACCACCGGGTTGGCCAGGACCCAGGCCAGGGCGACCTGCGCCCGGGTGGCGCCGAGTCCTTCGGCTACGTTCCCCACTGCATCGGTGATGCTGCGGTCCACTTCCTCGTTACCCCGATAGAGCATCTGGCCTTGCTCGTCGTAGTCCTGCCGGACCGTCCTCGTCCCCCAGGGGCGGGCCAGGCGCCCGCGCGCGAGCGGCGAATAGGGCAGTGCCCCGATGCCGCGGTCCGCGCACAGCGGGTACATCTCCCGTTCCTCTTCGCGGTAGAGGAGGTTGTAGTGGTCCTGCATGGTGATGAACTGCGCCCAGCCGTGCTGCTCCTGCAGGAAGAGGGCTTTCGAGAACTGCCAGGCGTGCATGCTTGAAGCGCCCAGGTACCGGACCTTGCCGTCCCGGACCAGCTGGTCGAGGGTCCCCAGTGTTTCTTCCAGCGGCGTGGTGCCGTCCCAGCGGTGCACCTGGTAAAGGTCGATATAGTCCGTGCCCAGGCGCCGCAGGCTCTGCTCCACCTGCCACAGGATGTGTTTGCGGGACAATCCCCATCCATTGGGGCCCGGCCCCATTTCGCCGTGGACCTTGCTGGCGATCACCACCTCTTCCCGCCGGCAGAATTCCGCGACGGCAGCTCCGAGGATTTCCTCGCTGTGGCCGGCGGAATACACGTTGGCGGTGTCGAAGAAATTGATGCCCAGCTCCACTGCGTGCCGCAGCAGGGACTTGGCCTCCTCCTCGCGGATGGTCCATCCGTGCGCGCCGCGGTCCGGATCGCCGAATGCAAGGCAGCCCAGCCCAAGGGCCGAGACAGTTGCCCCTGACTTGCCGAGCTTGGCGTATGTCATCGAGTTCATCCGCTGGCCTCCGCTGCTGCAGTGCCGGTTCATTACCGCACGATGCTACCGGGATGCGCCCCGGCTCCGGTAGGGAGGAGGCCCAAGGACTCCCGGCAGCGGCCGTTGCGGTCCTATACTGGCGCACATGGCCGCCGGAACAGGTACCGCAAGCCGCTTCTTGGTGCATGTTGCATTGGTGCTGCCGCCGCTGCATGAGTTGTCGGGTGTCGCCAAAGTGGCACAGCCCAGGGAAGGCCGGCGCACGGAGGTCCGGTATGACACTTCGGACGGTTCCCTCCACAGGCACCGGTTCAGCCTCTCCCGGCATACCGACGACGACGGCGGCACGCGCTGGGAGCGCAGCGCCCCCTCTCTGGAGCCTGCTGTCCGGTCCAGCAACACTGCCGAACCCGAAGCAGGGATTCCGACGGAACTGGTGGAGGACGTCCAAGCCGTGGTTCGGGGCCGGGAACTTGCGCCTGTGCAGACCCTGGTCACGCGCTACCTGGAGTACGACCTGCTGGACAGTGCGGGCACGGTGCTTGCCCGGGTCACCGATGAAAGCACCAGGACAAACGACGTAGAAGCGGAGCCCGGCGGACCGGGCCGGCGGGTCTGGACCATTTCTTCCGACCACAATGCGCTGGGCACGGAGGCTGGAACCATGTTCCTCGCTGCCGGTGCCGTGCCGGCGGGCCCGGAGGCAGGTGGGGGACGGGACGCGGTCCGGCACCCGGAGAGGGCCGGCGCGGGCACCGGGGGAGCGCCGGACGGAACAGACGCCGACCTCCTGGACGCCGGCAGCCCGGTGGCGCTGCTGCTGCTGGAGTATCTGCGCGAACAGTTCGAGGAGTTGCTGCGCCACGATCCACGCGTACGGCGGGGAGACACTGACGGGATCCATAAGATGAGGGTTGCCACCAGGCGGCTGCGCTCGGCACTCTCCAGCTACCGCAGCACCATGGACCCCGAGCCGGGGCGCTCGCTGCGCGGGGAACTGCGGTGGATCGCCCGGGTGTTGGGGGAGGCCCGGGATGCGCAGGTGATGCGGCACCGGCTCCAGGAACTGATTGCATCTGAACCCGCTGACCTGGTGATGGGGCCGGTTGCCGCCCGCGTGGATGAGGAACTGCTCCATGACTATCGGCAGGCCTACGGGCACGTCCGCGAAGCACTGCACTCCCAGCGGTACTTCCAGGCATTGGACGGACTCGAAGCGCTGCTGGACCGCCCGTTCTGGACGGAAACAGCGAGGAAGCCGGCCGGTCCGGCCGCTGCCCGCATCGTCCGGCGGGACCGGAAAAGGCTGCACCGCCGGGTACGGGCCACACGGACATTGGCGGGCGAAGACTACGCGGAAGCGCTCCATGACGCGCGCAAGGATGCAAAACAGCTCCGCTACGCAGCCGAGGTCTGGGCACCCGTCCAGCCGAAGGAAGCGAAGGAAATGGTGGACGCCGCCGAGCATGTGCAGAAAGTCCTCGGTGAGTACCAGGACAGCGTGGTGACGCAGGCCTATCTGCGGCGGATGGGGGCAACAGCGTTGGCCGCCGGTGAGAACGGCTTTACCTACGGGCGGCTGCACGCCTTGGAACAGGCCTCTGCCCAATCGGCCCGGGAGCGCTTTGCCCGTGCGTGGAAAGGCTTCCCGTCCAGCCCCTGAGGGAGTGAATCGAATGGAATCGCCCTGGGCGCCGCTGCGCCGGCGGATGTTCCTCATTCTGTGGCTTGCCCAGTTGGGATCCAATATCGGCACCTGGATGCAGACCGTCGGGGCCCAGTGGTTCCTGGTGGAATCCAGCAAAAACCCCGCCCTTGTATCCCTGGTCCAGACTGCCAACCTCGCACCTTCCCTTCTGCTGGGCCTTATCGCAGGGGTCCTGGCGGACGCCTTCAACCGGCGCCGGCTGATCCTGGGCGCCAACATCTTCGCCGCCGGCGCTGCCACCGTGCTGACGGTCGTGGCCGCGATGGGCCTGCTGGACCCGGATTCGCTGTTGCTCTACACCTTCCTCATCGGCTGCGGCATGGCGCTGAGCGCCCCCGCCTGGCAGGCCATCACCCCTGCACTGGTGCCCCGGGAAGAGATCCAGGCGGCTGCGGCGCTCGGCAGCGTGGCGATGAACACGGCCCGTGCCGTTGGTCCCGCGATTGCCGGTCTGCTGGTGGCCCTGACCGGTCCAGCCTTTGTGTTCGGCTTGAACGCACTGTCCTTCGTGGGCACGGCCATTGCCATCTACAGTTGGCGGGCTCCCCAGCGGGATCCCGTCGAACGGGAACACGTGGGGGAGGCGCTCGCCGCAGGTATCCGCTACATCCGTGCTGCACCGCTCATCCGCCGGATTCTCCTACGGTCCGGTCTGTTCATTTTCCCCGCCAGCGCCCTCTATGCGCTGCTGCCCGTTGCCGCCAACGGCCATCTCGGCCTGGGGTCGGCAGGATACGGGCTGCTCCTCGGGGCGCTGGGTATCGGTGCCGTGCTGGGTGTCCTGTTCCTGCCGCGGCTCCGGACCGTCCTGAAGGACAACACACTGCTGGGCATCAGTGCCGTGGTCTTCGCGGCCGGGGCCTTCGCCTCGGGCTACCTGCCCGCGTGGGCCGTTGCCGTGCTGTTGGTCTTCGCGGGGTTCGCCTGGATCTCCACGTTCTCCACCTTGAACGCCGCAATGCAACTGACCCTGCCCGAATGGGTGCGTGCCCGCGGCCTGTCTGTGTATCTGATGGTCGCCTCCGGCACGCAGGCCGTGGGCGCCGTTTTCTGGGGATCGGGTGCCACCGGAGCCGGCTACGCTCCTACCCTGGCTTTTGCCGCCGGCGTGCTGTTGTTGGCCGGGGCCAGCGTCCTGGTGCTTCCGTTGCTGCCGGGCACCGGACGCCTGGACCGCAGCGTAGCCGGCACGGAACTGCAGCTTCCTGCCGGCCAGGAACCGGATCCCGGCGCCGGACCGGTGACGGTCCTGATCTCCTATGAGGTGCCTGCGGACCTCAATGACGAGTTCGTGGCGGCTATGCAGTCGGTCCGGCTGTCGCGCATGCGCACCGGCGCCACGGACTGGGAGCTGGTGCACTCGGTCACTGACCAGGACCAGTTCCGGGAGATCTACGATGTGCCCACCTGGCGGGAGTACCTGCGGCAGGAACAGACGCGGACCACGGGGGAGGACCGCCGGATCATCCAGGCTGCATGGGACCTGGCCGAAGTGGAACCGCGGGTCCGCTGGTTCCTTCCTGCGTCCACTTGAGCGTTCGGCCCGGCGGCAGTGCAACGGATAGACTGGGACCCGGTTCGAAGGCCGTTTCCGCGGCGGGCCGGCGCGTTGGTAACGATGCGCTGAAAACGATGCAGTGAACAAACCATTAGTTGAGGTATTTTGCGAGATTTTAGTGCACGCCTGGCCACTGCCGAGGAGATCGCCAACTGGGACAAGCACGTGCTGGCCAACCCCGGCGGCGGCAATGTCCTTCAGTCAGCGTCCTTCGCGGAAGTGAAGTCCCACCACGGCTGGAATCCCGTCTACCTGGCCTTCACCGGACCCGATTACGTGACCTACACGTTGGCGATCGAGAAGAAGGTCCCGGCCCTCGGCAGCCTCTGGTACCTCATCAAGGGTCCCGACGTCGCCGCACCCGAAGATGTGCCGCTGGTGGTGAACGCGCTGGCACGGTTCATCAAGGAGACCCGCCGCAAGGTTTTCGCGATCAAGGTTGAGCCGGACATCGTGGACAGCGAAGAGGTCCAGGCCCTGTTCACGGGGGCCGGATTCATCAAGACCTTCAACCTGCAGCCCAACGACTCCACTGCCCTGCTGGACACTACGCCGGACGAGGAGCAGCTGCTCAAGAACCTCTCCTCCCGGGGCCGGAACGCGGTCCGCCGGGCGATCCGCGAAGGCGCGGATGTCCGCCGGGTCGAGCCGACCGAAGAGAACATGCGGATCATGTACCGCCTGATGGCCCACATCGAGGACCGCTCTGCGGCGCGGCTGCGCTCCTACGAGTACTACCACCGGTTCTGGTCCAACTTCGTTGCTGCCGGGCAGGGACGCTTCTACTTCGCATTCGAGGACGGGGAACCCACTGTGGGTGCCTTCGTGATTGCCTACGGCAACAAGGGCACCTACAAGGACGGCGGGTCCAAGCCGCGGCGCTCCCAGTACGGGGATTCGCACCTGGTCCAGTGGACCGCGATCACCGAACTCAAGAAGGAGTGCGGCATTGTCCAGTACGACTTCTGCGGCACACCGCCGAGCAACCAGCTCAAGGACAAGAGCCACCCGCATCACGGGCTGGGTCTGTTCAAGACCAGTTTCTCCAAGACGGTCACGGATTTTGTCGGTTGCTACGACTTCATTGTGGATCCGATCCGCTATCGCATCTGGAACACCATCGGCGAACGCGTGGCGCGGCAGATTTACTGGCGCCGCCACCAGCAGCCGTTCTACTAAGCAGCAGTTCCACCAGGCAATAACCCGGGCGGGTCCCGGAACAGGCGAAAGGGTGAATCCTTGGAGAACACAGCCGATCCGGGTGGGCGCAAGCCCGGATCGAATCCGGATTCGGCACTGAATCCGGACCCGGTTGCGGGGCCCATTCCGTTGATCAGCATGCCGGCGCGCCGGCGGGCGGAGCCAGCAAAGGCGCAGCCGGAGAGCCCTGAACCCGGGAAGGTGCGGCCGGGGAACCCTCAGCCCGGCAGCGCCCAGGCAGGGAAGCCACAGGCCCAGAGGGCAAAGTCCGGCAAGGGACCCCGGCCGGGGCAAGGCGCGGCCGGGCGGCCTTCGCGGCAGGCTGCCAAGACGCCGGCCCCGCCGTCGAAGGCTCCGGGGCAGCCGGCCACCGGCATGGACATGCCCACCGCTGCCCTGCGCAGCACCCGGCCCAAGCCGCCTCCTCCCACCACGTCGGTAATCCGCCCGGGTGGCTCCAAGGTGCTTCGGCCGCCGACGGGCCGCATGCGGACGACGGCCGACCCTCGCGAGAAACGGCCTGCCCGTACGCGCAAAACCGTTCCACCGGGAACGGTGCCGCTGGCCTCGACCGCCGTCCGCGCCGACCGCTCATCCGCT
Organism: Arthrobacter sp. zg-Y1171; assembly: GCF_025244845.1. Classification (NCBI taxonomy): domain Bacteria; kingdom Bacillati; phylum Actinomycetota; class Actinomycetes; order Micrococcales; family Micrococcaceae; genus Arthrobacter; species Arthrobacter sp. zg-Y1171. The sequence goes on from NZ_CP104264.1 coordinate 531,771, forward strand.
GCGGCGCGGCGCATGCTGCGCAAGCTGGTCCAAGGGGAGAATCCGCCCACCCAGGCCATGTCCATTGTGGAACGGCTGGCCGGCAGCCCCTATGCCAATCCGCTCGTGCGCACCGCCGGGCCGGACGCGAATGCCCGCAAGACCCTGGACCTGGCCCTCGGCATGGCCGAATCCATGTTCCGCTACGGTGCCGGCGCGCTGGAGGTGGAAACCGCCATCATTGCCGTGACCGCCGCATTCGGGCTGGAAAGCATCGAAGTGGACATCACCAACCAGTCGGTGCTGCTCAACTACTCTCCGAAGGACCAGACCCCCATCACGGTGATGCGCGTGGTCCGTTCCTGGACGAACAACTATGCCGGGCTTGGCCTGGTCCACCAGCTGGTCACCGACATCATCGACGGGGGGCTCTCCCGCGCCGAGGCGGCCAACCGGCTCAACGAGATCACGCACCAGCCCAAGCCTTTCCCGCGCTGGGCCGTGACGGTATCCGCCGGGGTGTTCGCAGCCGCCATCGTCGGGTTTATCGGCGGCGGCCCGCTCGCGTCACTGGTGGGATTCGCCGGAACGGTGATGGTCAGCCTGCTCCAGCGCGTGCTGGGCAGGTGGCGGGTCCCGGACTTCTTCACGACGGCGGCCAGCGGCTTTGTGGTCACGGCCATGGCCATGCTGTTCTGGTCCATGGAGGTGCCCATTTCCCCGGGCATCGTCGTTGCCGGCGGCATCCTGGTTATGCTGCCCACCGGCCGTCTGGTCTCGGCCGTGCAGGATGCGATCAACGGATTCCCGGTCACGGCGTCCGGCCGGTTCCTGTCCGCGTTCCTGACCTTCGGCGCACTGGTGGCCGGCATCGCCGTCGCGCTCGTGCTGGGTGCCCTGATGGGAATGGGCCGGCTGAACGTTACCGATGTGGCCTCGTCACAGTATTCCTTCGCCGTGACCCTGCTGCTGCTGGCTATTGCGCTGGGAGCCATCTGCATTGTCGAACAGTCCCCGCGCCGGCTGGTGTTGCCCACGGTGCTGATCGGCACTGCCGGTTTCCTGGTGTACCAGCTGGTGGAGGCAGGCGGCATGGGGCCGCGCCTTACCCCGGCGGTGGCCGCCATCTTCATCGGCATGGTGGCCCGCATTGTCGCCCTGCGGATGGGTGCCCCGCAGCTGATCGTGGCGGTGCCGGCCGTTCTGTTCCTGTTCCCGGGGCTGGCGATCTTCCGGTCCATGTACGGCCTGAGCATCGGCACCGACGAGATGTACCAGGGTGTGGTGGGCCTGTTTGACGCGCTCACCGTCATTCTGGCCATCTCCGGCGGCGTGGTGCTCGGCGATAACCTGGGCCGGCCCTTCACCCGCAACCTCAACGGCAACGACCGGCGTAACCGGCGGCGTTAGCAGCACCAAAAAAGACAAGAGCCCGGCCCGCTGCTGCAGCGGGCCGGGCTCCTTGCCGTCCGGGCTAGAGAATCTTGCCGACCGGCGTGCGCTTTTCGGCCTGGAAGACGTCTTCGGTGCGTCCCGCAGCCCAGTAGCCGGAAAGGGAGACCTGCCTGCGCTCCAGTCCACGGTGGCTGAACATGACATCGCGCAGGGACTTCATTGCCTCCCGCTCGCCGTGTGCAAAGACCTGCACGGTTCCATCCCGCCAAGGCGTCGCCGAAACGGCGTCGGTCAACATCCGGCTGCGCCCCGCGGGGACGTCCCCGCGGTACAGCCAGGTCAGCTCCACTCCCGCAGGCTTCGGCACCGGCTGGCGGTCGGCGGGGCCGGCGACTTCGATGAATGCCTGCCCGACGGCGTCCTGCGGCAGCGCGCGGAGCACGGTGGCAGCTGCGGGGAGGGCTGACTCATCGACAGCCAGCAGGTACCAGTCGGCGCCGGGATCGGGGTTGAAGGCGCCCCCGGGGCCGGAGAAGGTCAAGGGTTCCCCCGGCTCTGCCGAGGCCGCCCACGGCCCGGCCAGGCCTTCATCTCCGTGAACAACGAAGTCGATGCTGATTTCGCGTGCTTCAAGATCCACGTCCCGGACCGTGTAGGTGCGGGACACCGGCCAGTGCTCCCGTTCGCTCCGCGCCCGAATGGTGTCCAGGTCCTCGGTACCGTCAATCGGGCGGCCCTGCGGGCCAAACCAGATCTTGCAGTAGGCATCGGCGCAGCTGTTGGGCTGGAACTTGTCGAAACCGGGTCCGCCGGCAACCACCCGGACCATATGCTCACTGATCTGCTCGCGGCGGAGAACCTCAAGGGTCAGCAGGGGGCGCTGGCGGCGGGGAGCTGGAGACTCCGGCTCCTGCGGGCGCGGGGAAGTCATTGGGTCGGGCATGGGTGTCTCCTAGGAAAGGGCCTGTAACTACCGTATCGCGCCGCCCTTACCGCGCCGCCCTTACCGCTCCCCGCGAAGCCGCCAGTCCACGGGGTCGGCGCCCTGCTGCGCCAGCAGTTCGTTAACCCGGCTGAACGGTCGGGAACCGAAGAACCCGCGTGAGGCCGACAGGGGACTGGGGTGCGCGGATTCGACGGTCGGCGCACCGCCGAGGAACGGGACAATGCCCTGGGCATCGCGTCCCCACAGGACGGCAACCAGGGGAACGCGCGTGCCGTCCGGGCGGCGGCGGGCAGCCAGTGCGCGCACGGCGAGCTCAGTGATTTCCTCCCATCCCCGCTTCCGGTGTGAGCCTGCTTCCCCGGCACGTACCGTGAGTACGCGGTTCATCAGGACCACCCCCTGATCCGCCCAGGCGCTGAGGTCTCCGGAGGGGGAGGGGGTGATTCCCAGATCGGCGTTGAGCTCGGTAAAGATGTTGTTCAGGCTTCGGGGAAGCGGACGTACGCCCTTCCCTACGGAGAAGGAGAGGCCTACGGCATGCCCGGGGGTGGGGTACGGATCCTGGCCTACGATCAGCACGCGGGCACTGGCCAGCGGACGTTGGAAGACGCGCAGGATGTTGCCGGGTGCGGGCAGGATGCGCTGACCGGCGCGGCGCTCCGCGTCCAGCTCGGCGGCTATTTCTTCAAGGCGCGTCTTCACCGGGGAGAGCACATGGGCCCAATCGGGAGCCATGAGGTCCTCAAGGCGTGTGGGTGCAGCGAAAGGAAAAGGGGTGTTTTCCCCCGGTGCGGCTTCGCCGGTGTAGGAAAAAAGCTGGGGTTCGTCAGTGCTCACTGGTCCATTTTGTCACCGGTGCGTTTGCGGTGCCTTGCCGACGACTGCCGTAAATGACAAGCCTGTTATTCCCAATTAGCATGGGCGGTAGATATATACAGGGATCTTTTTGGGAGTGAATGTGGCGGAATCGGCCGAAGCCGAGCGGTTTTCCCTCGATGACGCAGTGGACCCGGACAGCCCGTTGGGTGCCCAGGAACAGCAGATGCTCGCGTTGGAACGGGCGTGGTGGAAATACGCCGGTGCCAAGGAACAGGCCATCAAGGACCTCTTCGGGATGTCGGCCACGAGGTACTACCAGGTCCTGAACGCCCTGATTGATACCGAGGAAGCCCTCGCCCATGATCCGATGCTGGTCAAACGATTGCGTAGACTACGTACGACCCGCCAGCGTGCCCGTACCGCCCGCCGCCTGGGCACAGGCGTCTAGCGCCGGTTCCCTCCAATGTTGGCCGCCCAGTACGCGGCGCCATCAGAACAAGGATTGAAACTCCACAATGAGCCAATACCCTCGGGATGAGTTCGACAAGGTCCCCGAAACGTCCGCGCGGCAGGGCGTGCACCGCGAACGCCTCATTCCCTCGCGTTCCAACGGGCTGGGGCTGCTGATCACCGTGGGTGTGCTCGCTCTGCTAATCGGCTTGGCAGCCTACTTTGTCCTGCCGCGGCTGGGCATCGGGTCCGGTTCCGCTGGTCCGTCCCCGGAAGCACAGGCTTCGGCCCCTGCTTCCGCGTCCGCCTCAGCTGCAGCCACACCGACTCCCGAGGCGAAGGCCGAGGATGCCTCACCGAGTCCTGCTCCGGCATCCACTCCAACGCCCACTCCAACGCCGACGCCGACTGCGCCCGCGATTGACCGTACCCAGCCGGTTGCAGTGTTCAACGCCAGCGGCGTGACCGGACTTGGTGCAGGCGTTTCCGGACGGATGTCCGCTGCAGGATGGGCAGTTGGAACGGTGGCCAACTGGGCCGGTGCGCCCCAGCAGGGATCCGGCGTCTACTACAGCTCACCGGAGCTGGCTGCCAATGCGCAGGAAATCGGTGCGCAGCTGGGCATTCCCGCGTTGGAAACACCCGGCTTCACCAGCGTCACCGTGATCCTGGGCCCCGGATACCGGTAAACGGGGCGTTCGGGTTAAAAGACCATAACGTTATCAACACGCCTGTATGTGATCGGGATCACCGTAGTTAGAGTGATGCCAGCCGGTTTGCGCTGCTGACCTCGGCCTCCCTCGGGAACCGACAGAGGGACGGATCCGGCGCCTCCGGCGTCCAAGCATGCCGCCGGAGGGCGGCATCGGAATCTAGGTTGGAGAAAGATCATGGCGCAGGGGATCGTCAAGTGGTTCAACGGCGAAAAAGGGTACGGCTTTATTACCCTCGACGAAGCCGAAACGGATGTGTTCGTCCACTGGTCCGCCATCCAGGCATCGGGTTACCGGACGCTGGAAGAAGGACAACGGGTGGAGTTCGAAATCGGCCAGGGCCAGAAGGGTCCGCAGGCCGAGGAAGTCCGCGCAGTGTAGGCCACTCCAAGTAACACCCTCCCGGCTTGGGGACGGGATCGGCAGCGGCGGAGCTTCGGCTCTGCCGCTGCTTTTGCATTCGCCCGCCGGCTGCGGTCGGGAACGAATGTGAACCGGGTGGCATGTCGGCGTGATCGCTTGCACTCAGTGTGTGGGAGTGCTAATTATTGACTTAGCACTCTTGCCGGATGACTGCTAAATGTCCGACGGTGTTGAGTGAACAAGCAACCCACTGGGGTGAGGAACGAGGAGCGCGTAAAGAGATCGCGCGAGCCGATCCGTCCGTCGCGGGCACCCCAGCCAGGAATGCAACATTTTGCTCCAAGCATGACTGTTCCGGAAGGACGATAGCCGTTATGGCCAAGATCATTGCATTTGAAGAAGAGGCACGCCGCGGCCTCGAGCGCGGGTTGAACATCCTCGCCGACGCCGTCAAGGTGACCCTCGGCCCGCGTGGCCGCAACGTGGTCCTCGAAAAGAAGTGGGGCGCCCCCACGATCACCAATGACGGCGTTTCCATCGCCAAGGAGATCGAGCTGGACGATCCCTACGAGAAGATCGGCGCAGAGCTGGTCAAGGAAGTTGCCAAGAAGACTGACGATGTTGCCGGTGACGGCACCACCACGGCAACTGTCCTCGCCCAGGCACTGGTCCGGGAAGGCCTGCGCAACGTTGCCGCCGGCGCCGATCCGCTGAGCCTGAAGCGCGGCATCGAGAAGGCTGTTGCCGCCGTTACCGCCGAACTGATTGCATCTGCCAAGGAGATCGAAACCAAGGAGCAGATCGCCGCTACGGCTTCCATCTCCGCCGGTGACCAGCAGATCGGCGACCTGATTGCCGAAGCACTGGACAAGGTGGGCAAGGAAGGCGTCATCACGGTCGAGGAGTCCAACACCTTCGGCCTGGAACTGGAACTCACCGAAGGCATGCGCTTCGACAAGGGTTACATCTCCGGTTACTTCGTCACCGACGCCGAGCGCCAGGAAACGGTCCTTGAGGATCCGTACATCCTGATCGTCAACTCGAAGATCTCCAACGTCAAGGATCTCGTTGCCGTCCTCGAGAAGGTCATGCAGTCCGGCAAGCCGCTGCTGATCATCGCCGAAGATGTTGAGGGCGAAGCCCTGGCAACCCTGGTGGTCAACAAGATCCGCGGCACCTTCAAGTCCGTAGCCGTCAAGGCACCGGGCTTCGGCGACCGCCGCAAGGCACAGCTGGCCGACATTGCCATCCTCACCGGTGGCCAGGTCATCGCCGAAGAGGTTGGCCTGAAGCTGGAAAACGCCACGCTGGACCTGCTGGGCAAGGCACGCAAGGTTGTCGTCACCAAGGACGAGACCACCATCGTGGAAGGCGCAGGCGACGCTGAAGAGATCGCCGGCCGCGTCAACCAGATCCGTGCCGAAATCGAGAACTCCGATTCGGATTACGACCGCGAGAAGCTGCAGGAACGCCTGGCCAAGCTGGCCGGCGGTGTTGCAGTCATCAAGGCCGGTGCGGCAACCGAGGTTGAGCTGAAGGAACGCAAGCACCGCATTGAGGACGCTGTCCGCAACGCAAAGGCTGCCGTTGAAGAAGGCATCGTTGCCGGTGGCGGCGTGGCCCTCATCCAGGCCGGCCTCAAGGCCTTCGCCAACCTGTCCCTCGAGGGCGACGAAGCAACGGGCGCCAACATCGTCCGCGTTGCCATCGACGCTCCGCTGAAGCAGATCGCCTTCAACGCCGGCATGGAGCCGGGCGTTGTTGTGGACAAGGTCCGCGGCCTGCCCGAAGGCTTCGGCCTGAACGCAGCAACCGGCGAGTACGAAGACCTGCTGGCTGCCGGCATCAACGACCCGGTAAAGGTAACGCGCTCTGCCCTGCAGAACGCAGCTTCCATCGCCGGCCTGTTCCTGACCACCGAAGCAGTGGTTGCGGACAAGCCGGAGAAGTCGGCCCCCGCTATGGGCGGCGCTGACGAGATGGCAGGCATGGGCGGCATGGGCGGCTTCTAAGCCCCCCGCAGCTCCTGCCTAAAGCGTAAGTAAGAAGCGCGGCACCCGGACCGGGTGCCGCGCTTCTTGCATTTAAGGGCGTACCGCCCTGCCAAGCGCCGGTGCAGCCCCCGGCATCGGCGGCGCGGTCAGTGCATAAAGAGCGAAGTGTTCGCCGCCTCCGTCTCGGCGTACTGCGCCGATGCGAAGGCCAGCGCCTGGTTGATGCTGTCCAGCGATTCCTCCACCCGGGCCTGCGTAGCCCGCCAGTCGGTAACCAGCAGCTGGAAATTGGACGACGCCGATCCCCGCCAGATCTCACTCAACGAGGCCAGCCCGGCCTGCATACCGTTCACGTCTGCCCGCAGGCGTTCGATCGTTCCCTGCACTTCGGCACTCTTGGCAGCCAGCGCCTCGCTGTCCACGGCAAATAAAGGCATGATTTCCTCCTGGTAGCGGCTTGGATCGGATACCGGAAGGGTAGGGCGGCAGACGGCCGGCAACGCGCGGACCACCAAGGGGTGTGGAGTTGCCGCGGCGGGTCTGCCTCGGGGAACACGTTGTGGAGGGCAGCACGGTCCCTCCTGCCCCTCTGGAGCCCCCGCGTGCGCCCGGGGAGGGTCAGTTGTCGCCAGCCTCGTCCGGACGCTCGGGGAACTGCTCCGGAGCGCGGTAGGGCAGGCGGATGGAGAGGGTGGCGCCTCCGCCTTCTGTTTCGGCCAGCCGCACCGTCCCGTCGTGCTGGGCCACCAGTGCCGCCACGATAGCCAGCCCGAGGCCGGTGCCGCCGGTCTCCCGGTAGCGGGAGGAATCGGCGCGGTAGAAGCGTTCAAACACCCGTGCGGCGTCGTCCTCGGAAATCCCGGGCCCGTGGTCCCGTACCTCCAGTACCGCATCCATCCGGTCATGGATAACGGGGGCAACTCCGACTGCCACTTCGATGGGGGAACCCGCCGGTGTGTAGCGCAGGGCGTTGGTCATGAGGTTCGCCACGACCTGCCGCAGCCGGGCCTCGTCTCCCATGGTGGGTGCGCTCTGCGGCGCGTGGCCGTCCAGCCCCACCACCCGAATGTTCCGATCGGGTGCGCTGGCCCGCGCGTCCAGTGCGGCGTCGTTGCCCAGGATCATCAGGTCCACCGGCTCGTATTCGAGCGGGCGCTGCTCGTCCACCCGGGCCAGGGTCAGGAGGTCCTCGACCAGTTGTCCCATACGCTTGGCTTCGCTCTCGATCCGGCCCATGGCGGCGGAGATCTCTTCGGGTTCCTGGAGGGCACCGTGACGGTACAGCTCCGAGAATCCGCGGATGGTCACCAGCGGGGTCCGGAGCTCGTGGGAGGCATCCTGGACGAAGCGGCGCATCTTGCGTTCAGACTGGGTGCGGGCGGCGAACGCCGTTTCGATATGGGCCAGCATGGCGTTGAGTGAGCGGGACAGGCGGCCGATTTCCGTGGCCGGGTTGCCCACCTCCACTCGGCGGGACAGGTCACCTGCGGCAATGGCGGCAGCGGTTTTTTCCACCTGGCTCAGCGGACGGAACTGCCGGGTGACTGCCCAGTAGGCGATCCCCGTGGCGCCCAGGGTTCCGAGCAGCCCGACCGAAAACACCAGCGACGCCGCCTCGTCCACGGTCGCGGCGACCGAGTCCAGCGGGATGGCAACGGCGACGGAACCGGGGAGGTTCTCGAAATCGTAGATGCGTACCCGCCAGCCCTTGGACGTCGGCTCGGTGCCGCGGACATCGAAGCCCTCGGTACCCATCGCCTCCACTTGATCGGAGGTGTAGTTACCGAGGTTCGGGATGTCCGTTGCCGACTCCGAGTGCGTGGCCGGACCATGGCTGCCGTCTTCGTTCAGGTACAGCCCGTAGTACCGGAACAGCGAGGCATCAGTACTCGGCTCGTTCACCAGCAGGTAGCGCGACACCTTGGACGCATTCGCGTCGATGTCTGCGTCCAGCCGGTCCACGAGTATCTGGCGCAGCAGGGTAATGGTGGCGAAGCCGGTGATAGTCACCGTAACCACCATGAGCACCGCCATGATGGCGAGCAGCTGCGACCGAAGTGAAGCGGATTTCCAGCGCCTTATCAAGGTCCTAGCGCTTCTCCGAGGACCGCAGCAGGTAGCCGACGCCGCGCTTGGTCTGGATCAGCGCCGGCGCGTCCGGGCTGCGGTCGATCTTGCGGCGCAGGTAGGAGATGTAGGACTCCACGATGGAGGCGTCTCCGTTGAAGTCGTATTCCCAGACGTGGTCCAGGATCTGCGCCTTGGACAGGACACGGTTCGGGTTCAGCATCAGGTAGCGCAGCAGCTTGAACTCGGTGGGGGAGAGGTCGATGGTGACGCCGCCGCGGCGTACCTCGTGGGCGTCGTCGTCGAGCTCCAGATCATCCACGCGGATGACGGCGTCGTCGTCCTCGAGCGGCTGGGTGCGGCGCAGTACGGCACGGATGCGTGCCACCACCTCGTCGAGGCTGAAGGGCTTGGTGACGTAGTCGTCGCCGCCCACAGTGAGGCCGGTGACCTTGTCCTCGGTGTCGTCACGGGCGGTCAGGAAGACCACGGGGAAGTGCTGTCCGGCGGCGCGCAGGCGGCGCGTGAGCGTGAAGCCGTCCATATCCGGGAGCATCACGTCCAGGACCGCGAGGTCCGGGTTGTGGGAGTCGACGGCGGCGAGGGCCTCACGGCCGTTGGCGGCGGCGACGACGTCGAACCCGGCGAACCGCAGCGAGGTGGACAACAGCTCGCGGATGTTGGGCTCATCATCGACAACAAGGAGGCGTGCTTCGGGTGCAGACGATTTGTTCACCTGCCCAGTTTCTTACATTTAGCTGGACGTTGTCTGTAGGCGGGCAGGATGATTTCTGGAAATGCCCGGTGAAGCGCGCTACGCAAACCGAGGAGGACGCTGGAAACGAACGGACTCGACGAGGTCGACTAAATGGCGGTAGACATTGGCTGAGGGGATGGAAGCCAGGGTTGCCTGGTCCTCGTCGGCCACCACGCGATAGTGGCCGGCGCCGCCGGCATTCAGATACCCCACACCCTCGTCCGTGGCCGGGTCCATCACGAGATGCCAGAGGAACCACGGCTGGGACCAGGCATACGCCAAGGCTTCGTCCGCCCCCTCAGGCAGCGGGGCCCCGGAGTCCCGGTGCCTCTCGTTGAGGATCTCCACAGGAAAGGCAGCGGGAGAGACAGGCAGGTTCCACGCCGGCGAAATCCCCAGCCATGCCGCGAGAACAGGGAAGAGCTCATGGAGGCTCACGAACTTCAACTGCAGCTTTCCGGCGGTGTCCGCGGGTTTTTCGGACGGGCTTGCCAACACGCCCGCCGAGGGGCCGGCGAGCATGAGTGCGTTGGTTCCGTCCAACCAAACCTGCAGCTCGGTCGCTTGTCCCAGGGAGGAAGCCCTGAAGTGAAGGACCGCCGCTGGCTGGTCGAGCGGCCTCGTAATGACCTTGCCACCGGGGGTAAGCCGTCCGGCGCTGTCCAGAAGCCCCGCGTCGGCCAGGACCTTGATAGACGGTCCGTTGCCCGATCGCTCCAACCGTCCTATCCGGCCGTTCTGGGCGACCCGGTGCAGCATGGACGCCGCCGCCGGATCGAGCCATGGTCCGTCGGAGGCAAACGGTTGCTTCGCGCGAAGGCCGCTTAAACGCTCGAGAGGGACACCTGCCAGGCGGCTTGCAACCTCTTCGAGGGAAGGTTCGCGGGTGGGAACGTACATCTCGGTCACGCCGGCTCCTTAATCTGCGCAGACGAGCACATCAGCTCAAGGACGTCATCGTAGGCACCTAGCTCCGCGGACGCGCACGAGGTGGTAACCAGGACTCCGTGGCCGGCGGTCTGATGCACATCCACCCGGCAGTGCACGGCGAGTCCGCCGCTGGAATACGTGTACTCGATGATGCGGCCCTCCCCGCGGGCGGGAGGGAACCTGTCCACGGAAATAAAGTAGACGTCCTGCAGCATGGCGTGGGCGTAGGAGAGGACCAGTGTGCTCAGTTTCTCCATGCTGCCGGTGTACGGAAAGCTGTTGACGACAACGCTCGGACGGAAGGACCCTTCAGCAACCACGGGTGCGGCCAGGACCAGATCAGCGGAATCCGTTAGACCGCCGATTTCCCAGTCATGCGGCCTGCCGATGGAACAAAACCGGGATTCTTCACGCAATAGTGGTTCCAGCATTCCCTTACCTTCCGGCACGCTTACGCACCCACGTGGTGACCGGGTCGCCGCCGGTATGCAATATGTCTTCCTTCACGGCGCCGTTATCGATCCACCGGCGGTACCAAGCCGGAAGAAGGGGCCTGGGCAACCGGGTCACGGCGGCGATGCACAGGAGGACTGACAGTCCGCCCAGCGCCTGAAAGCCAATACCCAGGAAATCAGGCGCACGTAGGCTTCCCGCCACTCCTGCTGATGCTCCGAAAACCACGGCAAGCCCGGCATAAAGCATCAAGAAACCGAACTGCGGATGTTTCCCCATTTCATATGCCATCATGTGGCGGACCCACCGCCGCCACTTACCGCGGTAAGCAGCAATTCCGGATATGAGCATTGCTGCGCCAACCGTATATATACCGATCCAGACCAAGTATTCCTGCATTACCATAGTGAACCCCAGAACTCCTTGACTGCGCCATTCCATGAGTCCTCATGGCTTTTACCTTCGGTCTTGTCCTGGGCGTAACTGCCCGCAGCCTCGCCGGCTGCTCCGCCGAAGAATCCGCCGACAAAGCCGCCGACGATGCCGCCGATCAGGGTTCCCGGGCCCGGGAAAATGGACCCGATGGCGGCTCCCGCCGCCGCACCCGCCCAAGCGCCGCCTGCTCCGCCCAAGGCAGATCCCGTGGTTTCGAAAGCCACGTTTTTGGCCGCACTCGCTACCCGCTCGCCCGTGTCATATTCGGGATGGTCTATCAGGTCCTGGTTCCACTCTTCGGTCACGTTGTCATAAATGGAGAGGCCGATGTCCAGTGCGCCCAGCGCATTACCCGCCCGTTTCGCCCACGGAGGCATATTGGCCAGTTCATCATTGGCCACCAGAACGGTGCGCTCGTATTCGTGCTGTTGTATGCGCAGTTCCACGGTGGTGGTTAGCGTGGCCCGAGTGGCCGGAACCACGGTGCCGTCTGCATAGGTAATAAATACCCGGCTGATGTCGAGGGTCTGGACGTGGACGGTGCTGGAAACAGTGACCCGCACCCTTTCCTGATGGATCCTGGTCAGAACATTGTCGGCCGCATCATTGGCTATGTCCCAAGCGGGGGTGTCCGTAAAGCCGGGAGAATCGGGGAGCTTGGCCGGGTCGGCCTGCCGGATGGCTGCGGCGCAGGCTTCCTCCGCAGCAGCGTACTCCTGCGCCAGGGCGGAGATGCCGGCGGCAACTTCAGCTTCCTTGTTCTTGCCGTAATCAGGATCGTCATCAGTTGATTCGGGATAGGAGGTGCCGGCCGCCGAAACGAGCTCCCTGTGCCGGGCCTGCATGCCGCGGACCGCCTCCGCGAAGGTGTTCAACGCAGATTCGATCAGGAGGGTCACAATCTGCGCTTCGTCAGTGAAGACGGTTACCGGCTTCATCGCTTCGTACACCAGCGCCTGTTCCGGGGCCTGATAATGCGGCTGAACGCCGTTCCAGATAGTAACAAGCTCGTTTCCGGACTGGGCGGCACGGGTACCGGAGGCCGCGATCAGCGCGGCATCGGAAATAATCAGGTCCGGGTCCGGAAGGACCGGCAGCGCATCCGCACTCATTTGTCCGCCTCCGGATCTACGCTGGGAGCAGCGATGGATGCCTGCTGATTGGCGGTCTCCGCCATAACCTGGTCGCCGTCGATGTACGCATGGATAGCATTTGCGGTTTCATCAAGAACTTTATCGGCGCGCTGAACTGCACTCGCTACCAGCGGGCCCAGGTAGCCCTCATAGACTTCCATCAATGCGCCGGTGATAAGTCCGCTGTTGACACTTTCCGCAGCGCCCGTCAGGGCATTCCGAAGAACGTTTCCTTCCGTGCCAAGTTCTCGGTGTTCTGTTCTGGCTTGAACTATCACGCCCCGGGTTCCCGCGACGTCGATATCCCACCCATTAAGTGACATCCCCCATTATCCTTCCCCCTGCAAAAAAGCTCCGCCAGCGACACCGGTTTACCGTATGTCCTTGGACAAGCGCATGTCCATGGGGAGAACTACCCATGGACATCAGCGCAATTGCCAAAGCGCCCAATATGCGTTCCAGGCCTTTTGCAATAAGCAGTTTGCCAGATAGGCGGATATGCCGCTCGGAGGGAAAGCGGCATCGGTCTTTTGGCGATACGGCGTTATGGGCGCAGAGGGGAAGGTCCCTCGCCGAAGCCGTGCCCGGGGCTACACCGGCTTTTCGATGTCCGTGGCGTCCAGGATGGAATAGGCATAGCCCTGCTCCGCGAGGAACCGCTGCCGCTTGGCCGCGAAGTCCTGGTCCAGGGTGTCACGGGCAACAACGGTGTAGAAGTGGGCTGCCTTGCCGTCCGCCTTGGGTCGCAGCAGCCGGCCCAGCCGCTGGGCCTCTTCCTGCCGGGAGCCGAAGGAGCCGGAGACCTGGATGGCCACGGACGCCTCGGGCAGGTCGATGGAGAAGTTCGCAACCTTGGACACCACGAGGGTGCTCAGTGCACCTTCCCGGAATTCGTTGAAGAGCCGCTGGCGTTCCTTCACCGGGGTGTCACCCTTGATCACCGGTGCGTCCAGTCGCTCGGAAAGTTCGTCCAGCTGGTCCAGATACTGTCCGATCACCAGGGTCTGCTCGCCGGCATGGCGCTTCACCAGCTTTTCGACGACGCCGGTCTTGGTTTCCGACGTCGAGCACAGCCGGTACTTGTCCCCGTCTTCGGCCATGGCGTAGGCCACGCGCTCATCCCGCGGCAGGTCCACCCGGACCTCGATGCACTCGGCGGGCGCAATGTAGCCCTGCGCCTCGATGTCCTTCCACGGGGCGTCGTAACGCTTGGGGCCGATCAACGAGAAGACCTCGCCCTCGCGGCCGTCCTCGCGGACCAGGGTGGCGGTCAGGCCCAGCCGGCGCCGGGCCTGCAGGTCCGCGGTCATCCGGAAAATGGGTGCGGGCAGCAGATGCACCTCGTCGTAGATGATCAGGCCCCAGTCGTTGGCGTCCAGCAGTTCCAGGTGCGGATACAGCCCGCCCCGCTTGAGCGTCAGGACCTGGTAGGTGGCGATGGTGACCGGGCGGACTTCCTTCACCGCGCCGGAGTATTCGCCGATTTCATCCTCGGTCAGCGACGTGCGCTTCAGCAGCTCATCCTTCCACTGCCGGGCGGAGACGGTGTTGGTCACCAGGATGAGGGTGGTGGTGGAGCTGGTGGCCATGGCCGCCGCCCCGACCAGGGTTTTGCCCGCACCGCAGGGCAGCACCACCACGCCGGAACCGCCGGCCCAGAAGTTCTCGGTGGCGAGCTTCTGGTAGGGGCGCAGCGCCCAGCCGTCCTCATTGAGCAGGATCGGATGCGGCGTGCCGTCCACGTAACCGGCCAGGTCTTCGGCGGGCCAGCCCAGTTTCAGCAGCAGCTGCTTGAGCTGGCCGCGCATGGCGGACTGCACCACGACGGTTTCGCCGTCGATCCGCGGGCCGAGCAGCGGCTGGATCTTCTTGGCATGCATTACTTCTTCGAGCACCGGATAGTCGTTGGTGCGAAGCACCAGCCCGTGCTGGGGATCCTTCTCCAGCCGCAGCCGCCCGTACCGGGACATGGTTTCTTCAATGTCGATCAGCAGCGAGTGCGGTACGGGGAAGCGGGAGTACATAAGCAGCGTGTTGAGGACCTGTTCGGCGTCGAGTCCCGCGGCCCGCGCATTCCACAGTCCCAGCGGCGTCAGCCGGTAACTGTGGATGTGCTCGGGGGCACGCTCGAGTTCGGCGAAAGCCGCGATGGCGTGCCGGGCCTCGGTTGCCTGTTCATGATCGACCTCCAGAAGAATCGTCTTATCGCTCTGGACAATCAACGGTCCGTCAACCATGTGCCGGGCTACCCTCCACTATTTCCACGTCCATAATCCGGTGTACTGACACTGTGCGTTCGACGTCGCTGCGCGGGTCATAGACCCGGACCCTGCCGTCGCTCACTGACAGGGGAACGAAAATCTCCTGCCGCTGATTCCCCTGGGCATCCACCACGCCCATCCGCACCGAACTCTTGGTCCGGATGGCCTTGCGCAGGGTTTCCAGGCTGACCAGGGACTGGCTCTCGCCCGCGTGCGGGACGGGTCCTCCGCCGCGCAGTGCGGCCAGCTGCCGGTCCAGGTCCTCATCCGTAAGTTCCCACGGATTCAGCCGGGCCCGGGAGGAGGACGGCGCCGGCACAGGGATCATCCGATGGGAGCCGACCGGCTTGCGTGCCGGGCCTTCCAGCGCCGGGGGATAGCCGAGCTCCCGAAGGGAAAAGGTGAGTTCCTTAGCCGGCACATTGGCTGCGACCACCGTCGGGGCCAACCGCACCAGGCCCAGCGAAGCGGTCCGCGGGTCCGCCAGCAGGGCGTTCAACCCGGCCTCGTCATCACTGCGCAGATAAGATCCCGCCGCACCCACCCGCAGCCGGCCGTACCGGGCTGCCGTGTCCTCCACCAAGTAGCGCAGCGGCTGGGGGACATCCGTTGCGGAATGCTGGTGCAGGAAGGCGAGGATGCCGTCGGCGTCGAGCCCTTCATCGAGTGCCCGCCGGATGGACTCGGCCGAGAACCGGTAGATCGTTGCCGGGCCCTGGCCTTCCGCCGTGGAAATCAGGGCCAGCTCCCGGGCGACGCCGGGCTCCAGATACCCGGGCGCCACCGCCGTGAGGTCAGCCTGCAGCAGGAAGGAGTTCAATGGCGCAGGCAGGGCGTCACGCAGTACGGAGGTGGCACGGGCATAGTCGCTGCCGGCAACGGCCGACCCCAGCACGGTCAACGCCCCTGAACCGAGCAGCCCCAGCTGGGCTGCCTCCTTCAGGATGCCCGGAACCAGCCGGGCAAAACGCCGCTGCAGCCGCGGCTGGTGCCAGGTCAGGGCACTGATGAGGTCCTCGGTGTCGAAGGCACCGACAGTTTCGTTTTCGCCCGCGCCCTCGACGTCGGATAGCAGGGCAAGCATTTCCAGTGCCCGACGGCGGACGACGGGGGCGTCCGGGCGGGAAACTTCTGCGGCCAGCGCGTTCACTGCTCCGCCTGCTGGCAGGGGTGCGCCCACCAGGGACGGTGCGCGGTCCGCATCCAGCCAGGCTTCCACCAATCGGCGCCACTGATCCTCACGGTTCTGGGTAAGCCAGGTTCCCTCGGTGGTGCCCCAGCGTGAGGTTGCAGCATCCAGGGTGATCAGCCCGGCCAGGGCCGCCAGCTCAAGCAGCCAGGACGTAGCGGCACCGTCGAGCCGCAGCGATTCCGAGAGACGGCGCACTTCGCGCACGCCAACGCCTCCGGAGCGGAGCGTCCCGATCGGGTTCTCGGCCGCAAGCGCCAGCAGTTCCGTAACCAGCCGCAGGGTTTCCGCCACCGCTCCAAACGCGGCGTTGTCCCGCAGGTTGCGGGCGACGTTGCGGGGAACCGGCCGGGGCGCTTCCAACTGGAAGTCCGCGACGATTACATGGCCCCGGGAGGCCTGGCCCACCGGCCGCGGAAGTTCCACGTGAAGCGCGTCCAAGGGGACCAGGAGGCCACGGGCCACGAGCCACTCCACCGGGGTGGGGGAGGGGTTGTCCAGGACGGCCCGTCCCATGGCGGCTTTCTTGGGGATGGTGCCCACCGGTGAATACTTGAACCGGCGAAGCAGGTCTGCTGTCTGCGGCGGAGCGCCCTCCATTAGCGTCGCCCAGCCCGCAGGATCAGAGACCAGATGATGCAGGGAATGGGCGGCGGTGGCGGGGGTGTCTGCCTTCTCTATGGGCAGTCCGCTGCTGCGCAGCCCCTCGACGATGCCTACCAGGCGTTGCCCGAACTCCGGATGCTGGGCCGCCAAGGTGGAATACGGCCTTCCCAGCCCGGCTGGGTAGGCGCCCAGCGCCTCGCCGAGGACCGAGACGGGTAGATAGAACCGGCGGGAGGCATCAGCTTTCGGTGCTCCGGGGTGCGGCTTGGCCCGCCGCAGCAGGGCCAGGGAATGCAGGTGGCCCAGGATCGCATCGAGGGATTTGATGGTTGAGCCCGAGATTGTTGTTTTCAACCATGAAGCGGTGGTGCTGAGCTGGGAATCTTCGTTGGTGGTCAGGTCCACCGCTTCCAGGACCTGCAGCTGCGGTGCCGTCAGTTTTTCGAGGATCCGCTGGACGCTGACGCGTGTCGAAGCACGCGCTGCGAGAGCCTGGAAGTCCGGCACGGCGGGGAGCGCCAGGTCGGGCCGGGCCGCGAGCAATTCACGCAGTTGGTCATCACTGCGTGCTGCTAAATCTTCGGCCAAGGCTCGAATCGCGGACATCAAAACCACGTTACCTGAGTGGGGAGAAAAACGGACCGATCAGCCCCGGCGCCGCCGCCTGATTCCGTCGATCACCAGGCCCGCCATAAGCAGGAACGCGAGGGGGAGTGCGTAGAGGGATGCGGCAATGAGCCAAGGCGCCACTGCCTGGCTCCCGAGGTAGAGGATCAGCACCGCAGCGAGCGTACCCAGTCCGAACAGTGCCAGCGCGGCCGCAAGGACGGCAGTAAACCGGCGGAACGGCGACTTGCGGGGAGGAACTCGGGGATCCGGTGATGTGTGGGGTGCCGGAAACTGCTTCTCTGCGCGTGCCGCGGGGACCCGGACCTTCTCCGGTGGGGTGTTGCTCATGGTAATTAACGCTAACAGCGGAAAACCGCGGGACAAAGGGGAGGCCTTGGTGCCCCATTCCCGTGTCGGGATATTCTAAAGGGAACAGACTTCCCCGTAGTATCACCAAAGGTACTCCGGCGCCGCTTCGGGCCTGGCGGGCCAACGCGGGTCACGACCATTCCTGCAGCAGGTGTCCTGCTGCGATTAAACTAAGAACGAGGTAACCGAAGTGCCCATCGGCAAGGTCAAATGGTTCGACACTGGTAAGGGTTTTGGGTTTCTGGCCACGGACGATGGGCAGGAAGTTTTCCTGCACGCTTCGGCACTGCCTGCGGGAGTCAGCGAGGTCAAGCCCGGCACCCGCATGGAATTCGGTGTTGCGGACGGCCGCCGCGGACCGCAGGCCCTTTCCGCCCGCATTCTCGAGGCCCCGCCGTCGGTAGCCAGGGCAACCCGCAAGGATGCCGAAGACATGGCCGTGATCACCGAGGACCTGATCAAGCTGCTGGACGGTATTTCCAACGGACTGCGGCGCGGCCGCTACCCGGATAAGAAGCACGCATCCAAGGTAGCTGCCGTCCTGCGGGCCGTTGCCGATGATCTGGATATATAAGGTAAGTGCACTGAAGTGACTATGCGACCGGAAATTCCCTCTCCCGACCCGTCCCCTGAACCCGGCACCGACGCCGCTGCTGCTCCGGCGGTTCGCAAGCGCGCCCCGCGGCGGCCGGGAAAGCCCGACGCCGTGCTCGCGGCCGCCGTGGCCGAAGCCCGCGCCGGACTGCTGGAAGTGGTGTCTGAAGGCGAAGTAGGCAACTACCTGGGTGCAGCCGCCGACGCCGAACGGGTGGTGACCCACCGGTTCTCTTCCCTGCGTCCCGGCTACCGCGGGTGGTACTGGTACGCCACGGTTGCCCGTATGCCCCGGAGCAAGAAGGTAACGGTGTCCGAAGTGGGCCTGCTTCCCTCGGACGACGCGCTGCTGGCTCCCGAGTGGGTGCCCTGGTCCGACCGGCTGCGTCCGGAAGACATTGCTGCCGAACAGGAACAGCAGGCCCAGGAACAGCGCGCGCAGGAACAGGCTGACCAGGAACAGGCTGACCAGGAACAGGCCGAACTTGCCGGCCCGGACGACGACGGGCAGCAGGACGAGGCTGATCAGGAACAAGCCGGCGAACAGCACGCCGAAGCGACAGGTGCTCAGGAGGACGAATAATCCCGTGACGGTTGCGGCAACAGGGTTCACTATCCCCAAGGGGGCGCTGGACTGATGTTCCGTTCCCTTCGCATTTTCAACTACCGCATCTGGTTTATCGGTGCCCTGGTGTCGAACATCGGCACCTGGATGCAGCGTACGGCGCAGGACTGGCTTGTCTATGACATCCTGACCGACCAGGACGCGGCGGCCATGGGAATCGTTATGGCGCTGCAGCTGGGACCGCAGCTGCTTCTGGCCCCGTGGTCAGGCCTGATCGCCGACACGTACAACCGGCGCAAGGTCCTCCTGCTCACGCAGGTCAGCATGGGCGGCCTGGGTCTGGCGCTGGGGCTCCTGGTGCTCTCCGGACATGCCGAGCTGTGGCACGTCTACGCGTTCGCGCTGGCGCTGGGCGTAGTGTCCGCCGTCGACGGGCCGGCACGCCAGGCCTTTGTCTCGGAGGTGGTTTCCGAGCGGGACCTGCCCAACGCCGTCGCCCTTAACAGTGCCTCCTTTAACGGGGCACGGATGATTGGCCCCGCCGTCGCCGGTCTCCTGACCGTGGCCGTGGGTCCGGGCCTGGTCTTCGTCCTCAACGCCGTGACGTTCGGTGCAATGGTGATTGCGCTGCTGAAAATGCGTGCCGGCGAGCTGCGCGTGTTACCCAAGGCGCCGCCGGGGAAGGGCCGCATCCGGGCCGGACTTGCGTACGTGCGGCACCGGCCGGACCTGATCATGGTGATGCTCGCGATCTTCATCGTGGGGACCTTCGGCATGAATTTCGCTATCTATATAGCAGCCATGGCACGGACCGAGTTCGGCCGGGACGCCGGTATTTTCGGCGTCCTGAATTCGGTGATGGCCATCGGATCCGTCGCCGGCGCCCTGCTGTCCGCGCGGCGGGACCGGCCCCGCCTGCGCTTTGTCTTCGGTGCGGCCGGAGCCTTTGGCCTGGCCTGCATCCTGTCCGCCATGGCACCCAGCCTGATCCTGTTCGCCGTCTCGCTGATCCCCGTGGGCCTGTTTGCCCTGACCCTGATGACCAGTGCCAACGCGTATGTCCAGACCACCACGGCCCAGATCATGCGCGGGCGGGTCATGGCCTTGTACTTCGCCATCTTTATGGGCGGCACGCCGCTGGGCGCCCCCGTGGTGGGTTGGGTCTCGAACTCCTTCGGTCCCCGCTGGAGCCTGGGCGTTGCCGCAGCTTCCGGTCTGCTGGCCGCAGCGATCGGATTCGTCTGGGCCTGGCGCACCTACGGCATGCGGTTCCACTATGACCGGAGCCTGCCGCGCCGGCTGAGCATGACCACGGACACTCCGGAAAAGCAGCAGGACCCGGACAACGCCTAGCGTCCGGGTCCTGCCACGACCCCTGTTGCGGGGCGGCCTTGCGGGTCAGGAATTCGCGATCACAAAGTCGATGCACTCCAGCAGGGCGCTGACGTCGTCGGGCTCGATGGCCACGAAGGTGGCAATCCGCAGCTGGTTGCGGCCGAGCTTGCGGTAGGGCTCCACGTCCACCACGCCGTTGGCACGCAGGGTCTTGGCGATTGCCGCGGCGTCGATGCCCGCCTCGAAATCGATCGTGGCAATCACATTTGAACGGTCCTCGGCACGGGTGACGAACGGAGTGGCCACCGGGGACTTCTCGGCCCACGAATAGATCCGCCCCGCCGACTCCGCGGTCCGGCCCGCGGCGAAGGCAAGTCCGCCGCTGGCGTTGAGCCATTCAATCTGCGCGTTAAGGGTCACCAGCGTGGACAACGACGGCGTGTTGTAGGTCTGGTTCAGCCTCGAGTTGTCGACGGCGGTCTGCAGGTTCAGGAAATCCGGGATCCAGCGGTCCCCGGCATTGATCCGGGCCGCCCGTTCCAGCGCAGCCGGAGAGAACATGCCCAGCCACAGCCCGCCGTCGGAAGCGAAGTTCTTCTGCGGTGCAAAGTAATAGACATCGGCCTGGGCCAGGTCCACATCCAGGCCGCCCGCGGCAGAGGTGGCATCGATCAGGACCAGGGAGCCGGCGTCGGCGCCTACCACCCGCCGGACGGGGGCAGCCACACCGGTCGAGGTCTCATTCTGGGGCCAGGCATAAACGTCGACGCCGGCCTCCGCTGCAGGCTCGGGGCGCGTGCCGGGATCGGAGGTGATGATGCTGGATGCCGCGAGGAACGGAGCCTTGTTGGTGGCCGCCGCAAACTTTGAGCCGAATTCACCGAAGGAAAGGTGCTGGGCCTTCTCCTGGACCAGGCCGAAGGCCGCGATGTCCCAGAACGCGGTGGAACCGCCCACGCCCAGGACAACCTCGTAACCCTCGGGCGCCGAGAACAACTCCATGAGGCCTTCACGGACGCTGCCCACGAGGTTCCGTACCGGAGCCTGCCGGTGGGAGGTGCCGAGCAGGTTGGCTCCCGCTGCTGCGAGTGCGGACATCTGTTCCGGGCGTACCTTGGAAGGACCGGCACCAAATCGGCCGTCCTTCGGGAGGAGCCCAGCGGGAATTTTCAGTGCGGCGGTATCGCCCATGGTGTGACGCTCCAAGCGGGTTTCGACAGTGGCGGATATGCACTTCCATTCTGCCGTACAGGCTCGGGAGCCCGCGATGTATGACGCCCGCCACCAGGGACTGTGCCCGGTGCCGCGCAATTATCGGGCGGTCCGGCGGATAGGCTAACGTGTTGGCGTACACCCCCGGGCAGCGGTGCGCTGCCTTTCTTCCTCCCTTGCTAGGAGCGGCCCGTCATGACGGATCTCATTGACACCACTGAGATGTATCTCAGGACCATCCTGGAACTGGAAGAAGAGAACATCGTTGCCCTCCGTGCACGCATTGCCGAACGGCTGCGCCACTCCGGGCCCACGGTTTCCCAGACCATCGGGCGAATGGAACGTGACGGGCTCGTGGTGGTTGCCGGGACGCGTCGGCTGGAACTGACGGAACTGGGCCGGCGCCGGGCCACCGAGGTGATGCGCAAGCACCGCCTGGCCGAACGGCTCCTTGCGGACGTCATCGGACTTGACTGGGCCTACGTCCATGACGAAGCCTGCCGCTGGGAACACGTGATGAGCGAGCGTGTGGAACGGCGCCTGTATGAGCTGCTGGGCCGCCCCACGGAATCGCCCTACGGCAATCCCATTCCCGGCCTCGAGGGGATCGGCGGGGTGGCGGCGGAAGTGTTCATCGCCGGCGTCGTCGACCTGGTGTCCACCGTCGCGACGGCCGAGCCGGGGACCAAGCTTCGGCTGGTCCGGCTGGCGGAACCCATCCAGGTGGAACCAGAACTGCTGACCCAGCTGGACGAAGCGGGATTGCGGCCCGGAGCGCAGATAACGGCAGAAGTTGTCGGCGGTTATATCTCCGTTCGTGTTCCCGGCATCGAGGGTGCCTTGGAACTGCCTACGGAAGTGGCCTCCCACGTCTTTGTTTCTCCCGTTGGGTAACGGAATGGTCACTTTTGTGACATTTACCCTATAGTGAGTTCCGACGCTGAAACACCATCGTTATCCGGTCCGTCCGCCGAGCCCTGCCAGCGGACCGGAGCACTAAACTCGTCCAGGCAGGGGCGGAGGACCCACTTTCCGGCAGCATTGCTGCCTTGGGGTGAAGCCTTTCGGAAGCCGGCGGCATTTCCTGCATAGTTGCAGGTGAGGCCCGCCCTTTTCCGGAAAGGCCGAGTTTCTCTACTCGAATCCGACAGCTAACTTCGCAGGCGATCCATGAGAGGGAAAAACTTGTCGAAGCATGCTGCTTCGGGCCGACGCCGCGCGTCAGCTCCTAATGCACCTGTGCGCCCGCGCAACGCCTCACCGTCAGGCCGCCGGCGCGCCGAAACAAAGTCCGTGTCCATGGGCGGTGCCGCCCAGAAGGTGGCTATTACCGCTGCCACGTCGGGCCTGATCCTCACGGCTGCCATGCCCACGCATGCGGCAGCGGACGATCCGGTCCAGCTCGAGCCGGTGGCGGTCGACGCACCCGTCTCGGCCGACCCGAATGCCGATATCGGATTCGCCCGGGCCGGGCTGAGCAGCAAATACGACCCGGACGCCAAGCTGGCCTCCATTACGGTTGCCGCCGGCTCGCATGCGGTCCCTGCCGCGGCCAAGGGCACGCTGTCCACGCCCCTGGATGCCTCTTTGGTGCAGACCTCCGGGTTCGGCCACCGGGTCAGCCCCATTACCGGGGAGCACGGCGAGATGCATAACGGACAGGACTTCGCCGCCGCCTGCGGTACAGCGGTCAACGCTGCGGCATCCGGCACCGTGGTCTTCGCCGGCTGGCATCCCTACGGCGGTGGCAACCGCGTGGTGGTAGATCACGGCAACGGAGTCCAGACCACGTACAACCACCTTTCCAATATTGCCGTCACCTTGGGCACGGAAGTCGAGCGCGGATTCCTGGTCGGTGCGAGCGGTACAACCGGTTCCTCAACGGGTTGCCACCTGCATTTCGAGGTCATGGTTAACGGCGAAGTAGTGGACCCGCTGAATTGGTTGTAAGCACTTAAATCAATTGGTTGTAACCAGTTGAATATCGTTTCGTGATCGGAACGTGACATACCTCAAATGTTGCTGTACGCTCATCCTCGTGCCCGATTCGCCAAAGGTGGGGCACCTTCGAACAGATCGCCTAGCTCTGCCACTGTTTGAAGTCCGTTCGCAGAATCGCATGGCAGAGGCGGGGGAACCAATTTCGGGTTTCGAAAGAAACCCTTGGGGTTAAGTTGCAAAAGGCCATTGGCCGGGCAACCGGGTGACTCCCATCCGAATCCGACAGCTCACCTCGTAGGCAATTGGGAGAGGCAAACTTGTGTCATCAAACGCTCATGGCCGCCGTCGCGCTGCCACCGTACAGACCAACCCGATCACTGCACTTTCCAAGGCAGTCAGCAGCAACGCCGGAAACGTAGGCCGCCAGGCCGCCGTCGTAGTTGCAGCATCCGGCCTCGTGCTGGCTGCCGGACTTCCTGCACAGGCTTCCGTAAGCACGGACCGCCAGGCACTCGCAGCAACCCCCCTGAACATCGTGGCCGGCAGCGTTACCGCTCCCGCCAACGCACCGTTCGAGCTTCCCCTGGTTGCCCCCAGCTCCACCTCCGGCGCCGAATACCGCGCACAGGTTGCAGCAGAAGAGGCCGCAGCCCAGGCAGCAGAAGAGCTCGCAGCCTCGCAGGCCGCAGCAGCAACCCAGACAGCAGCCACCAAGAACGCCGCAGCCGCCCGCACCGCCGCCCCGGCAGCCTCCGGTGCCGCCGTAAAGCCAGCCTCCTCCATGTCGGCTCCGGTCGAAGCTCCGGCTTCCGGCAACGTCGCAGCCGGCCTGGTTGCTTCCGCCTACGGCCAGATCGGTGTGGCACAGGACTGCACCGCCATGGTCGAGAACGCACTGCGCTCCGTCGGCAAGTCCGTCGGCGACCTGGGCCCGATGCAGTTCCTGCAGTTCGGTCCCCAGGTTTCCAGCCCGGCTCCCGGCGACCTTGTAGTCAACGGCGGCCACGTCGCGATCTACGTAGGCAACGGCCAGGTCATCAGCGGCGGACTCAACGGCATGAACACCGGCCTGCACAGCCTCTCGGACCTGGGCGGCGTCATGTTCGTCCGCGTCAGCTAACCCGGAATTCGAGACGCGGAGATAATCATGACCTCGACAATTGAGCGCGCCCGCCACCGGGCGCCGGTGGAACGCACCACTACGCTGAACGCGCTTGCCGGCGCCGTCAGTGCCAACGCCGGAACGGTGGGCCGCCAGGCCGCCGTGATTGCGGCAGCCTCCGGGCTGGTACTGACCACCGGCGTCGCGGCCAATGCGTCCGGGGCAGACACCATGCGTGACGTCCAGACGAGCACCCTGGATCTTTCCTCGGTCAAGATCCTCCAGGTCTCCGAAAACGCGACGGTTTCGTTCGAACGCGACAGCATTGCGGGCACCACTCCGGCACCCGTGGCGGAACCGGCAGCCCCGGCTGCCGAGGCGCCTGCTGCCGTTG
Source organism: Arthrobacter sp. zg-Y1171 (assembly GCF_025244845.1). NCBI lineage: Bacteria > Bacillati > Actinomycetota > Actinomycetes > Micrococcales > Micrococcaceae > Arthrobacter > Arthrobacter sp. zg-Y1171. Next base: position 556,382 of record NZ_CP104264.1, read on the forward strand.
CGGCTGCGAAACCGGCAGCCGTTGCTGCCGGCACGCGTGCTCCTGCCAACACGGTGCCTGCTGTCCAGGCCACAACCCTCAGCACACCGGCACCGGCGCAGAGCGCCCCTTCCGGCGTGGCATCCACCATTGCAGCCGCTGCCTACGCGCAGCTGGGCATCGGCCAGGACTGCACCCGGTTGGTTACCAACGCACTGGCCGCGGCCGGAATCAACCACCACGGCTGGCCTGCAAGCTACCTCACCCTTGGACGGACGGTGAGTGCAGCTGAGGCCATCCCCGGTGACCTTATCTACTACGCAGACGGCGGGATGGGCATGGCCCACATCGCCGTGTATGTGGGCGGCGGACAGGCAGTGCACGGCGGTTTCAACGGTGGATCCACCGTTGTAGCTCCGGCCGAGCTTGGCTCCGGCGGCGTCTACATCCGCGTAGGCGGCTAGGCAGCTCCCGGTACAGCATCTTGGCAAGGCCCCTCCTCCGGGAGGGGCCTTGCCTTGTTAAGCCGCAGTCCGGGCGCGGAGGCAGGCGGGGTGCCGTGGGCAGGGAGCGGACCCCTGTACCACCGGCATAAATGGCCAAGAACGCGATCGCGTTCTACTCTTGCATAGACAATCCGATGTGCCGTTGGCGGAGCGGTGTCTTGTACTCACCGGTTCGCGGGCGGCAGGCGAAGAGGTATGTGCATGCGCACTCTCGTTCTGAATGCTGGATATGAACCGTTGGCCGTGATCACCTTCCGCCGAGCCTTGGTGCTGGTCCTGAATGGAAAGGCGAGTGTGGTGGCGGAAAGCGGCGAGCCGGTGGTCGGCCCCAACGAAATCCTCCCCAGACCTTCGGTGATCCTGCTCCACCGGTACGTGAAGATTCCCTACCGGGAGGGCACCGTAGCCACCCGGCGGGGCGTCCTGCGCCGGGATAACCATGAATGCGCCTATTGCGGGAAGGCGGCGGCTACCGTGGACCACGTGGTCCCGCGGTCCCGCGGCGGCGATGACAGCTGGGAGAACCTGGTTGCCTGCTGCCTGCGCTGCAATAACACCAAAGGGGACAGGACACTGGCGCAACTTGGCTGGGAGCTGCGGGTTTCTCCCAAGGCGCCGCGGGGTGCGCGCTGGCAGATCCGTGAACTTGAACGTCCCTCACCGCAGTGGGACCCGTTCCTGCAGAATGACACGGCTGCCTGATGTCCGCTACCGCTCCGTATGATGCAGTCGTCCTGGCCGGCGGCCGTTCCACGCGCCTTGGAGGCACACCCAAGGCGCTGCTCCTGGCCGGGGACAGTACCCTGTTGGAAACCACCCTTGCCGCAGTGCCGGATGCGCACAACATCGCCGTTGCGGGGCCGCCGGAACTGTCGAACCTGCTGAGCTCAATAGAGCTGGCCGGGTCCGCGGGGACGCCCCTGCTGGTCCGGGAGGAGCCGGCCTACGCCGGCCCCGCAGCAGCGGTCGGAGCCGCCGTCGCCGCCCTCGCCGCCCTCGAGAGCAGCGGCAGCCTCAATGAGGGCGGCCTCAAGGACCGGGGCCGAAGCCCCTGGACGATGGTCCTGGCGTGCGATATGCCGCAGATCGCCTCCGCCGTCCGGGCCCTGCTGGATGCAGCCGCTGTGCCGCCCGCCGAGAGCCTGCTGGCAGTGGACTCCAGCGGCAACCGCCAGCCGTTGGCAGCGCTGTACCGCACCGCTGACCTGCGCGCCGCTGTGGCTTCCCTGGCCGCGGAGGGTCTAGCGAACAAGTCGATGAAGGCGTTGCTTGCTAGGGTGCAATGGAGGGGTGTTGATGTTCCCCCGACGAGTACAGCCGATGTTGACACCTGGAACGATGCACAAACCCTGGGTGTGAGCGCCGGGGACCTGCCGTAGCACCGGGCGGTCCCCAAGCGAAACGAAGGAGCACGAATGGCAAGCCAGCAGGAACAACTCGAGGCGTGGAGCGGCAGGCTGCTGCAGGCACTGGAACTCGAGGGCACACCGGTGGATGTCTCCGCTGTCCTCGATCTGGCTGCAGCCGCTGCGCACAGCGTGGTGCGGCCTGCCGCCCCGCTGACCACCTTCATTGTCGGGTACGCGGCTGGCCTCGCCGCCGGCAGCGGCCAGGCCGACGACGGCGTCGCCATGCGTTCGGCCATGGCCGTAGCCACGGAACAATGCCGGAACGCCGCAACGGAAGGAGACGCCCAATGAGCGAACATCCCGCACCCGTTATCCTGCCGGCCCAGCCCAATGCGTCCTGGGCGCAGGCCCGCCACGCCGCCTACGCAGCGGCCCGTCCGCTGCCGTATGAGACGGTGCCTTTGGACGAGGCACTCGGCCGGATCCTGGCCCTCGAAACCACTGCCCTGCAACCGGTGCCGCATTACGCCTCCGCCGCGATGGACGGATGGGTTGTTGCCGGGCCGCCGCCGTGGACTGTCATGACCCATGAGGAACCCGAGGTGGAACGCTGGCAGATCCACCGCGAATCGGGACGCCGCGCGCTCCAGCCGGGCGAGGCCGTGGAAATCCTCACCGGCGGGCTTATCCCCGAAGGCGCCGAAGCCGTGCTGCGCTCCGAAAGCGGCAGCGTGTCGGCCACAACGCCGCCGCAGCTGACGCTCAGCGACCGCGCCAAGGAATCCGAACCGCGCGCCGGCGAACATATCCGCCCGGCCGGAGAAGAGGCGGCAGCGGGGGAGACCACCATCCCTGCGGGCAAGATGCTTAACCCGGCCCATATTGCACTGGCTGCCGTGTGCGGACATGACACCCTGCCGGTGCTGCGTTCCCCGCGCGTGTCCCTGCTGCTGACCGGGGACGAAGTCATCGAAGCCGGCCTGCCCGAGCCCGGACAGGTCCGGGACACCTTCGGACCCCAGCTGCCGCAGCTGATCACGATGCTGGGCGGACGCATCGACGTCGTCCGGCGCCTGCCGGACCGGCTGGAGGACGTGGTGGCGGCGCTGAGCAGCGAAGCCACGGACGAACTCTCCATCGCAATGTCTTCCGGCGACGTCCTCGTCACTACCGGCGGCACCGGACGTTCCGACGCGGATCACCTGCGCCGGGCCTTGGAAGAGGTCGAGGCTGAACTCCTCATTGACGGAATCGCGATGCGTCCGGGCCATCCCACCATGCTGGCCCGGTTGCAGGACGGCCGCCTGCTGGTAGCGCTGCCCGGCAACCCGCTGGCCGCGATGATGGCGGTCTTCACCATCGTCCAACCGCTGCTGGACGGACTCCGCGGGGCACCGATTTCCCGTGAACGGCATGTCCTGGCCGGCGTGGATCTGGAACCATTGCCCGGACGGACCCGGCTGGTTCCCTGCAGCATCCAGGAAGACCGGGCCATGCCGTCGCCGTATTTCCGCTCCGGAATGCTCCGCGGACTGGCCGAGGCGGACGCCGTTATGGTGGTGCCGCCGGAGGGCTGCATCAGGGACCAGGCCGTGATGGCGCTGCCCCTGCCGTGGCAGGTCAACCGCGCACCGTCCGGATAAGCCCGCACACCGGTAAAGCCGGAGCGGGACAACCCGGGGACCCCCGGCCACCCGGAGCCAGAGTCAATGCACTAAAGACAGGGAGACACCATGGGACGGGTTACCCAGCGAGGGCGGGTCACACGCTTCCGGTTGGACGGGAACGTCAGCCGGCGGGATGACGTATTGGCGGGGGAAGAACCGCTGGAAATCCGGGTGATGGGTAAGTCCTTCACCGTCACCATGCGGACCCCCGGCGATGACTTTGACCTGGTGGCCGGATTCCTGGTCTCGGAAGGGGTGATCTGGGATCCGGCCCAGCTCATCAGCCTGCGGTACTGCGCCGGAGTGGATGACGAAGGCAAGCAGACCTTCAATGTGGTGGATGTCCAGCTCCGGCCCGGTACCCCGCTCCCTGACACCGGGATGGAACGGCACGTCTATACGTCCAGCTCCTGCGGCATCTGCGGAACGGCTTCCATCGAGGCCGTCCGTAAGTCCTCGCACTTCGATCCGTCCTCCGACGGCGTGCGTCTCCCGCTGGACATGCTGGCTGCCCTGCCGGACCGGCTGCGCGAAGGCCAGAAAGTCTTCGACCGGACCGGGGGCGTCCATGCGGCGGGTCTTTTCAACGCCGACGGCGAGCTGTTGTGCCTGCGCGAGGACGTTGGCCGGCACAATGCGGTGGACAAGGTGGTGGGGTGGGCACTGCGTGCCGGGATGCTTCCGCTGCGCGGCATGGTGCTGCAGGTATCCGGACGGGCGTCCTTCGAGCTGGTCCAAAAGGCCCAGCTGGCGGGTATTCCGGTACTTGCCGCCGTCAGTGCACCGTCCGCGCTTTCCGTGGATCTGGCCAAGGACGCCGGCCTGACGCTGATCGGATTCAGCCGCGGTACGTCCCTGAACTGCTATTCCGCGCCGGAACGGATCCTGGCTGCGGCCCCCGCACCCGTCTAGCCGGGGCCGTCCGGGCCCTAGCGGGCGGCTGGAAGCTGGACCGTTGCCGTGGTGCCCTCGCCCACCTTGGAAGCAATCCCCAGTTCGCCGCCGTGCTGAAGCACAATGTCCTGGACGATGGCCAGCCCCAGGCCGGTACCGGGAATGGCAGCGGAGGTGGCGTTGGAGGCACGGAAGAAACGCCGGAACAGGTTGGGCAGGTCCCCTTCCGGGATGCCGATTCCGGTGTCGCGGATCTGTACCCGCACGCCGGGGCCGGCGCCGTCCGGCTGGACCAGGGCGGCACTGATCTGCACGGTTCCGCCGGCCGGCGTGAACTTCACGGCGTTGGAGCAGAGATTGGTGAAGACCTGCTCCAGCTGGGCGCGGTCTCCGTCAACCAGCAAGGGGTCGGTACCCAGCTCCAACCGCAGGTCCAGGCTGCTGGCCCCGGCGGCCGGTGCCAGTGAGGCGGCAACGGCGCGCAGGAGTTCTTCCAGGTCCACTTCCTCCACCTCGAGGTTGATCTCGTCCGCATCCTGCCGGGAGATGGTCAGCAGATCGCTGATCAGCTGGTTGAGTCGAACGGCGTTGCGGCCAACGATTTTGAGCATCTGCGCGACGTCGTCCGGGATGTCTCCGCCGGAGCCGTCCAGGATGAGGTCCAGGTAGCCCGTGATCGAGGTCAGCGGTGTCCGCAGTTCGTGGTTGACCGTGGCCACGAAATCAGTCTTCGCCTGGTCCAGGTCCCGTTGGCGTTTGAGTACCATCCGCTGAGCGGTAATGAGGTTGCCCTGCACGAGGCCGTGCGCCAGGTTGCCGCTGACATGCTGGATCAGGGAGATCTCCGTGCTCGTCCAGTCCCGCGGGGCACCCTCGCCGGCAAGCCAGAGCAGCCCGAAAGCCTTGTCCCCGTGGCCGAGCGGCACAATCACGGAGGTGCGCAGCCCGGCAGCCCGGGATTCCGCGCTTATCGGTACCGGCTCATCGGCGGGCTGGCCATGGTCTTCCACGGCCATTCCCCGGCCCCGCTCCCAGAGCATTTCGGCCAGCTCGCCCGCGGTATGTGCGTTCAGCGCGGGAATGCCTCCGGAGGTTTCCTCGCGGCTCCACGCCAGTGCCAGTTCCGGAACGCGCTCATCCGGGAAAGTCACCAGCAGTACATGGTCCGCTTCGAAGGTGGCTCCGAGTCCGTGAACCACTACCTCGGCCATTTGCTGCGGATCATTAGTGGCCCGGATGGCGGCGGAAATACGGCGTGTGTCCTCCCGCAGCCGCGACGTGGCGGCCCGCCGGTCCCTGCGCGCCCGGGCGGTGGCCAGGATGAGGTTGATCCGGCGTGCCAGGTCCTCGGGGTCCACCGGGCTGGCCACGAAGTCGGCGATGCCCAGGTCGACCATCAATTCCATGTCCAGCCCGGCTTCGCCTGCCACGAGGATGACCGGCAGCTTGGTCATGGCCGGTTCGTGCCGGAGGCGCTTGAGCATGTCCATTCCGACGACTTGGCGGATCGTGGAATCCACCACCGCCAACACCGGGGAGCCGGCGCGTGCAGCTTCCATGGCCTCGTCCAGGTCCAGCACGGGGACTGTATCCAAGCCCGCTGCGGAGAGAATTCCGGCCACGACGGAGAAGACCTCGGGTTGTTCAACGGCAACCAGCGCCGTGGGGCGCGGCTGTGCGCCGTGAGTGTTGCCCTCCGAAGAGGCGTCGCCCGTGGGGGCGGCGAAGGGTTTGAGTGCCGGGGGCATTACGGCCTTTCGTCTGTGCCCGGTTCAGCTCCAGGGGCAGCGATTCGAAGTGTACCAGCGCCCGGAGCCAAACTTGTGACTTGATTCACTGCGTCCCCGGAACGGATTCCGCTGCGGTTTCAGCCACTAGCGATCGGCAGGGATCGGACTCCGGACGGGTTTAAGCTGGAACGTGCGGATATCGGAGGAACAGACATGAGCATGGAAGGCGCAGCGTGGGGTTCGCTGATGCAGATCTCCCGCGCCAAGGGCGTTGACGGCAAGATTTCACGGGAAACCCTGAAGCGGATTGTCCGCTTTGCCGCTCCCTATCGGACGCGGCTCCTGGGCTTCGTTCTGCTGTCCGTGGTGGGCGCGTTCCTGGCCGTGGCGACCCCGGTCCTGGCCGGGCAGGTGGTCAACTCCATTGTGGCCGGCACGGCACCGGCCGTGGTGATCCGGCTGGCCCTGCTGATTGCCGCCGTCGCGGTGGCGGACGCGGCAGTTTCCCTTGCCACGCGCTGGTTTTCCTCGCGCATCGGGGAAAGCGTCATCCTGGACCTGCGCACCGCGGTGTTCGACCACGTCCAGAAGATGCCCATTGCCTTCTTTACACGCACGCGCACGGGTGCGCTGGTCAGCCGGCTCAACAATGACGTCATCGGCGCCCAGCAGGCCTTCAGCGGGACCCTTTCCGGTGTGGTGAGCAACGTCGTCGCCCTGGTGCTGACCCTCATCGTGATGCTCGGAACCTCTTGGCAGGTGACCGTACTGGCCATGTTGCTGCTGCCGGTGTTCCTGCTGCCGGCACGGCGGATGGGCGGCCGGCTCGCCGCGCTCCGCCGGGAGGCTGCCAACCACAACGCGTCCATGGGTACGCAGATGACCGAGCGGTTCTCCGCACCCGGCGCCACCCTGGTCAAACTGTTCGGACGGCCCGACGCCGAGTCGAGCGAATTCGCGCTCCGTGCCTCCCGGGTGCGGGACATCGGCGTGAAGATGGCAATGATGCAGGCCGTCTTCGTGACGGCCCTGACCCTGGTATCCGCGCTGGCCCTGGCCCTGGTCTACGGGCTGGGCGGTTACCTGGCGCTGCAGGGCAACCTGAACACGGGCGACGTCGTGACCCTGGCGCTGCTGCTGACCCGGCTGTATGCGCCGCTGACCTCCCTGGCCAACGCCCGCGTGGAGATCATGAGCGCGGTAGTGAGCTTCGAGCGGGTCTTCGAAATCCTGGACCTTCGTCCCTTGATCCGTGAGAAGGAATCCCCGGCGCCGGTGCCGGCCGGACCGCTGAGCGTGGAGTTCGACGACGTCCGGTTTGCCTATCCCACCGCGGACAAAGTATCCCTCGCGTCGCTGGAAGAGGTGGCTGTCCTGGACACCCGCGGCGGAGAGGAAGTCCTGCACGGAGTGTCCTTCCGTGTTGAACCGGGGCAGACCGTCGCCCTGGTTGGAACCTCGGGAGCGGGCAAATCGACCATTGCGCAGCTGCTGGCACGGCTGTACGACGTCGATTCGGGTGCCGTGCGCTTCTCCGGTACGGATGTGCGGGACGTGAGTTTCGCCGGCATCCGGCAGGCGCTGGGCATGGTGACCCAGGACGGGCACCTGTTCCACGAGACCATCCGGGCCAACCTGCTGCTGGCCAACCCCGAAGCCAGTGAAGAGGAAGTCTGGGATGCGCTGCGCCGGGCGCGGCTGGAGGATATGGTGCGGTCCCTGCCGGACGGGCTGGAAACGATGGTGGGGGAGCGCGGCTACCGGCTTTCCGGCGGGGAGCGCCAGCGGATGACCATCGCGCGGCTGCTGCTGGCCCAGCCGCGGATCGTGATCCTGGACGAGGCCACCGCCGCTTTGGATTCCACGTCCGAGGCCGCTGTGCAGGCCGCCCTGGGCGAAGCGCTGCAGGGGCGGACCGCCGTCGTGATTGCGCACCGGCTCTCCACCATCCGCAATGCCGACCGGATCCTGGTTATCGAGGGCGGCCGGATCGCGGAACAGGGAACGCACGCGGAATTGCTGGCGCGGGACGGACGCTACGCGGAGCTGTACAACACCCAGTTCGCCGTGGCCCGGGACGAGGAACGGAACTCCGCGGACCTGTCCTGATAGCTAGCTGATGTTGCTTTCCCTCGGCGCTACGAGGACCCGGGTGCCGCGGCTCTCGAAGGCAGCCTTGTCGCTGTCGGAGATACCGCTGTCCGTGATCAGGTTGCTAAAGACGTATCCGCTGAGCGTGGCAAAGCTCCGGGTTCCGATTTTCGAGGAATCGGCGACGACGTAGGTTTCCGAGGCCCTCCGGGACATCAGCGAGTTCACGGCTGCTTCCCCTTCGTCGCTGACCGTCGGACCCACCTCGGCATCCAGGCCGTTGACCCCGACAAACGCGAGATCCAGCGCCACACGCTGCAGGATGACGTCGGTGTAGGGCCCAACCAGTTCATAGGAGCGCGGATTCACGACCCCGCCGGTCACCATGACCCGGATATTGGGGCGGACGACCAGCTGGACAGCGATGTTGATGGCGTTCGTGACCACGGTAAGGGTTGGCCGGTTTGACGGTTCCATGAGATCCCGCCGCATGCCCAGCGCCTGGGCGATGGCGGTGCTGGTGGTTCCCCCGCACAAGCCGATCACGGCACCCTTGGGCACCAAGGCGGACGCAGCCCGGGCTATGGCCTGCTTTTCAGCGGTATGCTCGTCGCGCGAGTAGCGCGTGGGCAGGTCATAGGCGACTGCTTCCATGGTTGCCCCGCCCCGGGTCCGGCTCAAGAGCCGCTGGGCAGCGAGGCTGTCCAAGTCCCGCCGGGCAGTAGCCGGGGACACTTTGAGCGACACTACTATTTCCTCAACCTGCACGTGCCCGCGGGCGGCAAGGAGGTCGAGGATCGCGTTGAGCCGCTCGGTCTTCTCCATCGGTTTCAGCCTAGGTCCGTAGGCTCGGCCCGGGAGAAGAGGGATGACAGCCGGGCCGCTTCGCAGACCAGCTCTTCATCATCGGCATGGTCCGGATGCAGCACGTTTAAGCTCCCGCGGGCCGTTCCAGCCGCAGCAGCACGGTCCATTAGCGCACGTGTGGAGGTGAGGGTCATCGGAGTTCCTCCCCGTTGGACGAAAGTTGGTCAATGATGGGCTCTGATTGAAGTTGCTGTCTATAGATCAGAACCAATCAGACAAAGATCCGAGCACGTCCTGCGGCGAACCCCTTGACGGGCCGGGGCCGGAAGGCCCAGTATCTTCCATCAACTGATGTTCGCTGATCGAATTACCCGTTTTGCTATCAAGTTCCATCATCAGCCAAGGGTGCTCAGGCCGTCTGACGGCCCCGGCGTCGTGGCTCGGATTCGCGGCCCGGCCGTGACTGTCTGAAAGAGGATCCAATGAAGAGCAACTTTCGAACCGGCATGATGGCCCTAGCCGCGGCGGGAGCGCTCACGGTGTCTTCCTGCGGTTTCGGGGGCAGCGGGGACTCGGGCGAGGAAGGCGGGGCTACTACCCTGGACCTGCTTGTTCCCAGCTATTCCGACGGCACCAAGGCCCTCTGGGAAGGGGTCATCGAAGATTTCGAAGCCGCCAACGAGGACATCAGCGTGAACCTGCAGGTGGAGTCCTGGGAAAACCTGGAATCGGTGCTGCAGACGAAAATCCAGGCCGGAGAGGCACCCGACATTTACAACGGCGGCGCATTTTCTGCTTTTGCGGATGAGGGGCTGCTCTATCCGGCGAACGAGGTGGCCTCGGAGGAGACCATCGCCGACTTCCAGGAGTCGTTCGCAGAAAACGAGATGCTCGACGGTACCCAGTACGGCTTGCCGCTGATCGCTTCGGTGCGTGCCCTGTTCTACAACCAGGATCTGTTCGATGCTGCAGGCATCCAAGCCCCTCCCACCACCTGGGACGAGCTCCATGCAGCCGCCCAGGAGATTTCGGCCACCGGTGTTCCCGGGTACGGAATGCCGCTCGGCTCGGAAGAGGCACAGGGCGAAAGCCTCATCTGGTTCGCCGGCAACGGCGGCGGTTTCGGGGACGAGTCGGAGATCGCGGTGAACACGCCCGAGAACCTCGAGGCAGCAGAGTTCATGAAGAAAATGATCTCCGACGGCGTCACCCAGCCGGATCCGGGCGCCACCCAGCGCACTCCGATGATCAACGTCTTCGCACAGGGGCAGATCGGGATGGTCTACGCCTTGCCGCAGACCGTTGGCCAGATTGAGGAAGAGAATCCGGACCTGAACTACGGGATTGCCAGCGTCCCCACCAACAGCGGCGAACCTTCCACCCTCGGGGTCGCGGACCGCTTGATGGCTTTCAAGAACGATGAGGACAAGCAGGAGGCCATCAAGGCGTTTATGGACTTCTTCTACACCGAAGACAACTACGTGGACTGGGTGGAGACTGAAGGTTTCCTGCCCACCACCAAGAGCGGATCCGAGGCGATGGGCTCGGACGAAAGCTTGAAGCCGTTCCTGGACATGCTGCCGACCGCCGAGTTCTATCCGACCACCAACCCCGCCTGGAACGCGACCGACGGAGCGTTCAAGTCCCTTATGGGCCAGCTGGAGGACCAGGACGCACAGACAGTACTGGAGCAGATCCAGTCCAAGGCCGACGCAGCCTGACACCCGTCCCGAGGGGCCGTGTCCACCGATGCGGCCCCTCCCGGTCCAGAACGGTTTGAGCCTATGAGTACAGTCCGCCACCCGGGGGTGCGCCGGCAGAAGCTTCGGAACAGTGAAAGTGGATGGGCGGCCCTGCCATGGATCGGGCCGGTGCTGGTCCTCGTGTTCGGCGTGGTGATCTTTCCCGCCGGCTACATGATCTACAGCTCCACCCGCCGCATCAGCCAGGCCGGTACGAACGTGGAAGGCGTAGGGCTGGCAAATTTCCGGACGGTGTTCGAGGATCCCAACCTGCCCCGGGTCCTCCTCAACACTGTCGTGTGGGTAACGGTTGTGGTTGCCCTGACCGTGGTCATTTCACTGGCCCTGGCGAACTTCCTCAACAAGCCGTTCCCGGGCCGAACGCTCGTCCGGATGGCGGTTGTGGTCCCTTGGGCAGCCAGCGTAGTCATGACCACGACGGTGTTTTACTACGGGCTGGACCGGGACTACGGGATCATCAACAAGTTCATGGTCGACGTCGGGCTGCTGGACGCCTCCTACGGTTTCACCAAGAATGTTGCCACCGCCCTCGGCGCGGCCATCGCGGTGGGGGTGTTCGTGTCCCTTCCGTTCACCACCTACACCTTGCTCGCCGGGATGCAGGCCATTCCCGGGGATGCCCTGGAAGCAGCGAAAATGGACGGCGCCGGACCGGTACGCACTTACTTCAGCGTGGTGCTGCCCCAGCTGCGCGGGGCGCTCGCAGTCGCCGTGCTGATCAACATCATCAATGTCTTCAATAACCTCCCGATCCTGCGGATCATGACGGGATCCATTCCCGGCTACAGCGCGGACACCCTGATGACGTACATCTTCAAAGTGCTTCAGTTTGACCGGCGCCTGGACGTGGCGAGCGCGCTCAGCGTGGTGAACTTCGCCGTCGTGCTGGTGATCGTGGCCGCGTACGTGAAGATCGTCAAACCGATGAAGGAGGCATGAAGTGGCCATCGCTGCTCCGGCCCCTATCCGCACTGCTGTTCCGGCACCCGCGCGCCCCCGCCGGTATGCGGATAATGTCAGTGCCCGGCGGATGTGGGGACGTACCGCTGCCGGTGCCGTTATCGCCCTGCTGTTCCTGGCGCCCTATCTGGTGATGCTCGTCGGCTCGTTGAAGACCCGCCCGGAAATCCTGTCGGTTCCGCCTGAGTATCTTCCGCAGGAGGGCCTGCAGTTCGGCAACTACCAGTCCATGTGGGACACGCCGGAAACGCCCCTGGGCTACAACTTGGTTTCGACCATCATCATTGCCGTGTTTGCCACCCTTTTGGTGCTGCTGGTGGCCACGCCGGCGGCCTATTACACGGCCCGGTTCCGCTTCCCCGGCCGGATGGTCTTCCTGTTCCTGGTGATCGTGACTCAGATGCTGCAGCCGGCGGTGCTGACCGCGGGGCTTTTCCGCCAGATGCTGTGGCTGGACCTCAACGACACTTGGCTCGCCATGATCCTCATCAATGCGGCTTTCAATCTTTCCTTCGCGTTGTGGATCATGCACAGTTTCTTTGCCGCAATTCCCCGCGAGATTGACGAAGCGGCGCAGATCGACGGCGCGGGGCGGCTCAAGGTGCTTTTCCGGATCAATCTGCCGCTGGTCTGGCCGGGGATCGTTACGGCAGTGATCTTCACCTTCGTTTCGTCCTGGAATGAGTTCGCGGCGAGTCTGGTCATCATGTCCACGGCGGAGAACCAGCCGCTGTCCGTGGCGCTGACGAAATTCATCGGCCAGTACGCCACCAGCTGGCAATACGTGTTTGGCGTTTCGATCGTGGCGATTGTGCCGGTGATTATCCTGTTCGCGGTTATCGAGAAGCGCCTGATCGGCGGGCTCACGGCCGGCGCCGTTAAATAGGCGCGAACGGCAGCCGGTCGGTCATAGTCCTCGTCTGGACCGGGAAGCGCGGGTCGAGCACCGTGAGCCCACTCGGTCCAGTACGCGGGGTGCGGGCTGAAGCGGGCCCCGGCACCAAGGCCGCTGGCCGTCCGCTAGCATGCCCTTATGAACGTCGTCTGGTGGGAAGTCGAGACCGAAGCCCCCGAGAAGTTCATGTCGTTCCATTGCGATCTCCAAGGTTGGACGTTCGCCCCCGCCTTCGAGGATTCAGAGCTCGATGCGAGCTACTGGATCATCAGAAGTGGCGGGTCGGGAATTGGCGGTCTTCAGCGTGCAACCGAAGGGACAGCGCCTACGGCCGGAACCCGGGTCTATTTCGAAACTGATGACCTCGAAGGCTTCCTCTCACGAGTCAGAGAGCTTGGCGGCCAAGTCGAACGAAGCAGAACCGACCTCGGCGGCGATGACCGCTGGTTCGCAACGTTCCAAGATTCATGTGGGGTGTCTTTCGGCATATGGACTGATAGGGCCCCCAACGGGTAACAGCACCTCTCGACGGATACGATCCCTTCCACCTGGAGTGTGGTGCCAGGGCCGGAGTGGCCCGCACCGGCCTGCTGTTCCCGCTGCTGGAACAGCTCCGCGTGACCCGCCACCGTCGGCCGCCCACGCGGCCGTTAAAGAAAAATGTGCCCCCGGCCGGAATCGAACCGACGACCTGCCCTTTAGGAGAGGGCCGCTCTATCCTACTGAGCTACGAGGGCGGACCGCCGACTTGCCGGCGGGCGGTTCCAGCTTACCCGTTTCTCGCGCTGGGTGGTTGCAGCCCGTTCGGAGCGCCGCCGGTGACGGGGGCGGCGGCGCCGTCGGACTGCCGGTCGTTAATGTGTCGGTCATAGGCGTCGCGGATGGCCTGCATAAAGCCCAGGATGGTGCGCAGCTCAGTGTCCGTGTACCGCGACATGACCTCGTCGGTGAGGGCGCCCAGGGGGCCGAAGTAGGCGCCGGCAAGCTGCATGGCCAGGGGTTCGAAGTGCAGGGTGACCTTCCGCCTGTCCGCATGGCTGCGGTTGCGGTGAATGTGCCCGATGCGCTCCAGCCGGTCGATCACGGCTGTGGTGGCTCCGGAGGAGGTGCCCAGCCGGGCGCTGAGCTGCCCGGCGGTTAGGGCCTCATGCCGCATCTCGGCCTCCATGATGAGCACCAAGGCACGCATGTCGGTGGCATTCAGGCCGTTCGAGTGCGCGAAAGCGTCCGCGACACGCTGTCCATCCAGGCTCATGCCGCGGAGCGCGTCGACGATATCCCGCCGTAGCTCTTTGTCCTCCACAAACTAATAGTAACTGGGAATTGAAGTATCTCTATATCTAAGATACTTTCGAACAGAGATACTTTAGACGGCTTGGAGAAGCGCATGTATGCAGGGATAGTGAAGAACGCCAAGACGGCGTGGGTCACGCTGCTGATCGGGGTGGCCGTCATCATCGGCCTGTTCGCCCTGCCGGCACAGGAAAACGACGCCACCGACGTGGGCGGACTGAATGACAAGTACCAGTCCGCACAGGTCGCCGATCTGCTCCAGGAGTTCCCTGACGCGCAGGAATCCTCCGCCATTGTGGTGGTTTCCCGCGAGGACGGCGGTCCGCTGACGGACGCGGATACTGCCGGCATCGCCGGGATCAACGCAGCGGCCACGGAGGTCGGGGCCTCGGGCCCGCCGCCGCAGGTTCCGCCGGTGGTTTCCGAGAACCGGCTGGTCGCAATTGTTCCGCTGACGCTGCAGGCAGCCGCCGACGACGGCGACGCCGTCTCTGCCGAGGTCGAAGAACTCCGGACGGCCGTTTCCGATGCCGCCCCGGAGGGCGTTAAGGCAGAGCTGACCGGCGGGGCGGCGTTCAGCGCCGATCTGGCCGGAGTGTTCTCCGGCGCCAACTTTGTGCTCCTGACCGTCACCGCCGGCGTCGTCGCCGTGCTGCTTTTGATCACCTACCGTTCCCCGTGGCTCTGGATCGTGCCGCTGGCGATTGTCGGCGCCATCGAACAGCTGGCCGCCAAGGTAGTGGACCTGCTGGCCCCGGCCACGGGAATCACCGTGGATCCGTCCGCCGTAGGCATTACCAGCGTCCTGGTCTTCGGTGCCGCCACCAACTATGCCCTGCTGCTCATTGCCCGGTACCGGGAGGAGCTGCGCGTCCACGACTCGGTGTACGAGGCCATGCGCAAAGCCCTGACCCGTACCCGCGAAGCGATCATTGCCAGCGGCGGCACCGTCATCCTGGCCCTGCTCACCCTGCTGTTCGCCGATACCCAGAGCTACCGCGGCCTCGGGTTCTCGGCAGCCATCGGCATTGTCCTGGCCATCTTCAGCGCATTGTTCCTGCTGCCGGTGGCCCTGGTGCTGCTGGGGCGCAAACTGTTCTGGCCCTTTGTGCCCAAGGTCGGGGACCCGGCCAAGGAAGGCAAGTTCTGGGGCCGCCTCGGTGAAGCCACCGCACGCCGGCCCAAGACCATTGCCGGCACTGCCGTCCTGGTACTGCTGGCCCTGGGCAGCGCCCTGTTCACCCTGCAGATCGGCCTGAGCGAAAACGAGCAGTTCCGGGACAAGCCTCAGGCGGTCACCGCCGCGGAGACGCTTTCCGAAGGTTTCCCGGCCGGCTCATCCTCACCGGTCACCGTCTTGGTGGATACCGATTCAGCGGATGACGCCGTCGCGCAGCTCTCGGGCATCGAAGGCGTCACCGCAGCCACCCCCGGCACCGAGCATGACGGACGTACCCGGGTGGAACTGGTCACCGGATACGAGGCCGGCACCGACGAAGCCAACACCTTCATCACCGACCTGCGGAACGACCTGGCCGGTGAGGACTATGAGGCACTGGTAGGCGGCGAGGCGGCCGAACGGGTGGACCAGCTGGCAGCGAACCAGCACGACACCGTCCTGGTGGGCACCTCCGTGATCGCCCTGGTGTTCCTTGTGCTGATGATCCTGCTGCGTTCCCTGGTGGCGCCGGTGCTGCTGGTTGCCTCCGTGCTGCTGACGTTCCTGGCCGCAACCGGTCTCAGCTGGTTGCTGTTCGAGAACGTGCTGGATTTCCCGGCCATGGACGTGCAGACACTGCTCTACTCGTTCCTGTTCCTGGTGGCCCTGGGTGTGGACTACAACATCTTCCTGACCACCCGCGCCCGGGAGAACGCAGCGACCATGGGCACCAAGCAGGGGATGCTGGCGGCACTGCGCTCCACCGGCGGCGTGATCACCAGCGCCGGCATCCTGCTGGCGGCCGTCTTTGCGGTCCTCGGCGTCCTGCCGCTGGTGACCCTGACCCAGGTGGGCATCATCGTGGCCATCGGCGTCCTGTTCGACACGCTGCTGGTGCGGACCGTCGTGGTCCCGGCCCTAACCTTTGTCCTCGGCGACAAGTTCTGGTGGCCGTCCAACCCCGCGGGTAAAGACGGACACCACGGACGCCACGAGGCTGAGCCCCAGCAGGATCCAGCGGGCGACGGTCAGCGTGCCGGCCAGGGCGGCATCTCCGCTCGATAGTTCGACCGCACCGAGGGCATTGTCAATGGCAATGTTCTCCCATAGGTCGGCCACCACAAAGAGGATCGGCGCACTGAAGAGCACCCAGCGCAACGCCCGGCGCTGGGTGTTCAGTCCGATGATCAATAGCCAGGTCAGGCCGAAGATCAGCGGAAAGAGCGTCCCGGCCGTCTTGTGCACGTAACTGAGCCGGCCCAGCGCCTCCTCGTCCATGGCGCTGCGCAGGGCGGCCAGATGGTCTTCGCCGTAGCCGAACACCATGGAATCGGGCATGGACAGGCCGTCCGCCAGCTGGGACAACTGGCCCGGCACCATGAGGTGCAGGTACCAGAACAGGAACAGCGTTGCCACCACGCCCGCAATGACAAGCAGCCCCGGACTGCTCTTGCCCTGCGGCCCGGCGGGCATACCTGCTGGTCCCGGGCCGCCCGGGCGGGGCTGTCCGGCTTGGAGTCCGTGTTTGGCGGCGCGCTGCGCGGCGGTTTTTCCCATAGATACAGTATGGCCGCACCGGCCCCGCACCAGGATGAGCCGCCCCGTGTGCGCCTGTCCGGAGCGGCGGCGGACGGCTACGCTGGGGGCTATGAGTGCCGTTGCATCCCCCGAAGACTTCGACCTCGCCGCCGAGCTGGTGCAGGAGGCCGGGCAGCTTGCCCTGCGCATGCGCTCGGAAGGGCTGACCGCCAGCGAGAAGACCTCGGTGTCCGACGTCGTAACCGCCGCGGACCGCGAGGCCGAAGCCCTGGTGGTAAACCGGCTGCGGCAGCTGCGTCCGGACGACGGGATTGTGGGGGAGGAGGGCGCCAGCCACCAGGGCACCTCCGGCCGGTCCTGGGTCATCGACCCGGTGGACGGAACCTACAACTTCTTCGCCGGGTCCACGTACTGGTGCTCGGCCATCGCCCTCCGGTCCGAACCCGGTCCGCACGACTCTCCCGGAGATCCGGATGTCCTGCTCGGCGCCATCTACCAGCCGCAGGAAGACCGGCTGTGGATCGGCGGGAAGGGGTTCCCGGCCATGCTCAACGGATCCGTTATTGTTCCACCCGACGACGAACCGCTGGACCGCCTGTCCGCGGGAACCTATATCCACCCCACCTGGCTGCTGCGCCCCGAGGTGACCGGTCCCTGGACTGCGGCGGCCTCTCGGGCCGCAACCATCCGGATGATGGGGTCCGGCTCCTGCGACCTGGCCCGCGTAGCCACCGGCCAGTCCGGCGCCTGGTTCCAGCACAGCTGCCCGGAATGGGACTGGCTGCCGGGCAAGGCCATAGTCCGAGCCGCCGGCGGCAGCACCGCCGTCGTCGAAGTCCACGGCTTCCGCTGGCACATTGCCGGCACCGCCACCGCCGTCCGCGAGATCCACGCAGCCCTCACCTCCGGCTGACCGGTTCGGCCCGGGACGCTCCCGCCGGAGCGGACGGTTTGGACGCTCACCGGAATGTCGGCCGCAGCGCCTAGACTTAAAGCCATCATGGACTATCTCTTTGATCCACTCTTTCCCGCACCCCGCAAAGCTGAACCGGCGCCTGCCGCAAAGGCGCCGCATTCCGGCACCGAGCGAAGGGGCTCCTCCTACGCGGATGAAAGCCGGGCCGCGGACCTGCTGCAGGGGTTGAATCCCCAGCAGGAGGAAGCGGTGAAGCATGCCGGTTCCCCGCTGCTGATCGTGGCCGGCGCCGGCTCGGGCAAGACCCGTGTGCTCAGCCACCGGATCGCCTACCTGCTCGCCACCGGGCGGTCCAACCCGGGCCAGATCCTCGCCATC
This sequence comes from Arthrobacter sp. zg-Y1171, assembly GCF_025244845.1. Classification (NCBI taxonomy): domain Bacteria; kingdom Bacillati; phylum Actinomycetota; class Actinomycetes; order Micrococcales; family Micrococcaceae; genus Arthrobacter; species Arthrobacter sp. zg-Y1171. Next base: position 574,308 of record NZ_CP104264.1, read on the forward strand.
ACCTTCACCAACAAGGCCGCCGCTGAAATGCGCGAGCGGATCGAAAACCTGGTGGGCGGCGTCGCGAAGACCATGTGGATCTCCACCTTCCATTCCTCGTGCGTGCGGATCCTGCGCCGGGAAGCCAAGACCGTGGGGATGAACTCGAACTTCTCCATCTACGACTCGGCGGATTCGCTGCGCCTGATCACGCTGGTGGCCAAGGGGCTGGACCTGGACCCGAAGCGCTTCACGCCCAAGTCGATCATGAACAAGATCTCCGCCCTGAAGAACGAACTCATTGACGAAGAGTCCTATGCGGAATCGGCCAACTACTCCGATCCCTTCGAGCAGGCCGTCGCAGACGTCTACAAGGGTTACGCGCAGCGGATGCGCCAGGCCAACGCCATGGACTTCGACGACCTGATCGCGCAGACCGTGTTTATGTTCCGCGCGTTCCCCGGTGTCGCCGAGTACTACCGGCGGCGCTTCCGGCACATCCTGGTGGACGAGTACCAGGACACCAACCACGCGCAGTACGCCCTGGTCCGCGAACTGGTGGGCAGCGACGACGAGACGCTGGACGTACCGCCGGCCGAACTCACCGTGGTGGGCGACTCCGACCAGTCCATTTACGCCTTCCGCGGCGCCGATGTCCGCAACATCAATGACTTCGAAAAGGACTACCCGAGCGCGCGGACCATCCTGCTCGAGCAGAACTACCGCTCCACGCAGACCATCCTCAACGCCGCCAACGCAGTCATCTCCCGGAACCCCAACCGCCCCGAAAAACGGCTGTGGACCGCGGAGGGCGACGGCGAAAAGATCATCGGCTACGTGGGCGAAAACGAGCACGAGGAAGCCCGCTTCATCGCGGAGGAGATCGACCGCCTGCAGGACGAGGAAAACCTGCGCCCCGGCGACGTCGCCGTCTTCTACCGCACCAATGCCCAGTCCCGCTCCTTGGAAGACGTCCTGGTGCGGGTGGGCCTGCCTTACAAGGTGGTCGGCGGCACCCGGTTCTACGAACGCAAGGAAATCAAGGACGCGCTGGCCTACCTGCGCGTGCTGGTGAACTCGGACGACGTCGTAAACCTGCGCAGGATCCTCAACGAACCCAAGCGGGGCATCGGCGACCGTGCCGAGTACTCCGTGGCCGCGCTGGCCGAACGCGAGCGGATCTCCTTCATGGCAGCCCTGCGGCGTGCCGAGGAGGCTCCGGGCCTGGCCACCCGGTCACTCAATTCCATTAACGGCTTCGTCAAGCTGATCGACGACCTCGCCGAGGTGGCGAGCGGATCCGGCGCGTCCGCCGCCCTGGAAGCCGTGCTCGAACAGACCGGCTACCTCGCCCAGCTGCGCTCCAGCAACGACCCGCAGGACGAATCCCGGGTGGAGAACCTGGCCGAACTGGTGGCAGTGGTCCGTGAATATGAGCGGGACAATCCAGAGGGTTCGCTCGGCGAGTTCCTGGAGCAGGTCTCCCTGGTGGCAGACGCCGATTCCATCCCCGATGCCCCCGGGGGCTCGGCGGAGGAAGTCGCGGCCGCCGTCGAGGAATCCCGCCGCCAGGGTGTGGTGACCCTGATGACCCTGCACACCGCCAAGGGGCTGGAATTCCCGGTGGTCTTCCTCACCGGCATGGAGCAGGGCCTGTTCCCGCACCAGCGTTCGGCCACTGACCCGGCCGAACTGGCCGAGGAACGGCGGCTGGCCTACGTGGGACTGACCCGGGCACGGCAGCGCCTGTACCTGACCCGGTCCGAGGTCCGCAGCATGTGGGGCCAGAGCCAGTACAACCCGGCCAGCCAGTTTGTGGGTGAAGTGCCGCCCGAGCTGATTGAGTGGAAGCGCGAGGGCATGGACCGTCCCACCTGGGGCGGCGGCGGCAGCATCACCTCGAGCGGCTACGGCGGATCCTCCTGGGGCGCCGGAGCGGCGAGCGGCACCGGCGGCAGCACCGCCAACTCGCCCGTAGCCAAGGCCATCGGGCGCGTGCAGCCGCAGAAGGAAGTGGTGTCCGTGTCGGCAGGCGACAGGGTCAACCACACCTCCTTCGGCTCCGGCACTGTGCTGGCGGTGGAAGGCGCAGGGGACAAGACGGTGGCGAAGGTGAAATTCGACGTCGGCGAAAAACGCCTGCTGCTGCGTTACGCGCCGCTCACCAAAGAGAGCTGAGCGGGGACGTTTTCATAACTCAGGCCGGGCATTTTCTACAAACGATAGAACTGTGTGCTTTATCACTAAAGGGGTAGTCTGGGATCGGCGTTCTGCCCCAAGGGACTAAAGTTCCTCGTGGGGCAGACCGGCCGGATGCATCTGCTCTGCGATCGCCAGATCGCATGTAAACCCCTACTTCGACGTAGAAGGACACTAGCCCGTGGACCTGTTTGAATATCAGGCGCGCGATATGTTTGAGGCGCACGGAGTACCCGTGCTCGCCGGAATCGTGGCGCACACCCCTGAAGAAGCCAAAGCTGCTGCTGAGAAGATCGGCGGCGTTGTAGTCGTCAAGGCGCAGGTCAAGGTTGGTGGCCGAGGCAAGGCCGGCGGCGTGAAGGTTGCCAAGACCGCCGATGAAGCTTTCGAGCACGCATCCAACATCCTCGGCATGGACATCAAGGGCCACACCGTTAACACGGTGATGATCGCCCAGGGTGCCGACATCGCCGAGGAATACTACTTCTCGGTCCTGCTGGACCGCGCAAACCGCAACTACCTGGCCATGTGCTCGGTTGAGGGCGGCATGGAGATCGAGCAGCTGGCCGTGGAGCGTCCCGACGCACTCGCCCGCATTGCCGTCGATCCCGCCGTCGGCATCGACTCCGCCAAGGCCGCCGAGATCGTCGACGCCGCCGGGTTCGCCCCCGAGCTGCGCGAGGGCGTTATGAACGCCATCATCAAGCTGTGGGATGTCTTCACCAAGGAAGACGCCACCCTCGTCGAGGTCAACCCGCTGGTGAAGACCGGCAGCGGTGAGATCCTGGCCCTCGACGGCAAGGTCACCCTGGACGAAAACGCCGACTTCCGCCAGCCCGGCCACGCCGCGCTGGAAGACAAGGACGCTGCGGATCCGCTCGAGGCCAAGGCCAAGGAAAACGACCTTAACTACGTCAAGCTCGACGGCGCAGTGGGCATCATCGGCAACGGTGCAGGCCTGGTTATGTCCACGCTCGACGTCGTTGCCTACGCCGGCGAAAAGCACGGCAACGTGAAGCCCGCGAACTTCCTGGACATCGGCGGCGGCGCCTCCGCCTCCGTCATGGCCGCCGGCCTGGACGTCATCCTGAATGACTCCCAGGTCAAGTCCGTGTTCGTGAATGTCTTCGGCGGAATCACCGCCTGTGACGCCGTGGCCAACGGCATCGTCAAGGCCCTGGAAATCCTGGGCGACGAAGCCAACAAGCCGCTGGTTGTCCGTCTCGACGGCAACAACGTCGAGGAAGGCCGCCGCATCCTTGCCGAGGCCAACCACCCGCTGGTCACCCTGGCCACCACCATGGACGAAGGCGCCGACAAGGCCGCCGAGCTCGCTTACGCTGCTCGCTAACTGAGCCTGTCGAAACCTAGAAGAGAGAACCCACCTATGTCTATCTACTTGAACAAGGACTCCAAGGTCATCGTTCAGGGCATCACCGGCGGCGAAGGCACCAAGCACACCGCCCTGATGCTCAAGGCCGGCACCCAGGTTGTCGGCGGCGTGAACGCCCGCAAGGCAGGCACCACCGTCACCCACGGCGACGTTGAACTGCCCGTCTTCGGCACCGTTGCCGAGGCCATCGACAAGACCGACGCCGACGTCTCCATCGTCTTCGTGCCGCCGGCCTTCACCAAGGACGCCGTGATGGAAGCGATCGACGCCGGCATCAGCCTCGTCGTCGTCATCACCGAAGGCGTCCCGGTGCAGGATTCCGCCGAGTTCTGGGCCCACGCCCAGTCCAAGGTGGACGCTGACGGCAACCAGGTCACCCGCATCATCGGCCCGAACTGCCCCGGCATCATCACCCCCGGCGAAGCGCTGGTAGGCATCACGCCCGCCAACATCACCGGCAAGGGTCCCATCGGCCTGGTCTCCAAGTCCGGCACCCTGACCTACCAGATGATGTACGAGCTGCGTGACCTTGGCTTCTCCACCGCCATCGGCATCGGCGGCGACCCGGTCATCGGCACCACCCACATCGATGCACTGGCTGCCTTCGAAGCGGATCCCGAAACCAAGGCCATCGTGATGATCGGCGAAATCGGCGGCGATGCCGAAGAGCGTGCCGCAGAGTTCATCAAGGCCAACGTCACGAAGCCGGTTGTCGGCTACGTGGCCGGCTTCACGGCTCCCGAAGGCAAGACCATGGGCCACGCCGGCGCCATCGTCTCCGGCTCCGCCGGAACGGCACAGGCCAAGAAGGAAGCCCTCGAGGCCGCGGGCGTGAAGGTCGGCAAGACGCCGTCCGAGACCGCTACGCTGCTGCGCGAAGTTTACGCAGCCCTCTAGTTCAGTAACTGCACGCCCCCGTCCAACGGATTTTTCCGCGGGACGGGGGTTTTGTGCGTCGCAGCCAAGAAAGTCGCAAATGTCCACCACAGTAACAGCCGGCCCCGACCGGGCTTCCAAGGCTTCCCCGCATAGACGGGCGCTTCGCCGTGCGTCCTGGATCGTCACCCTTGGCGGTTTCCTGTTCGGCTACGATACCGGCGTCATCAACGGCGCCCTGCCCTACATGGAAGACGATCTGGGCCTGACCCCCTTCACCGAAGGCCTGATCACCTCCAGCCTGCTCTTTGGCGCGGCATTTGGCGGGGCTATTTCCGGGAAGCTGACCGATCGGTTCGGCCGGCGCCGGATCCTGATGGGTCTCGCCGTCGTCTTCCTGATTGGAACCCTTGGCACCTCCCTGGCGCCAACGATCGCCGTGATGGTGCTGTCCCGGATTGTGCTCGGCCTGGCCGTGGGCGGCGCCTCGGCGCTGGTGCCCGTTTTCCTGGCCGAACTGGCACCGGCTGAACGCCGCGGCCAGATGGTCACCCGCGACCAGCTGATGATCGTCACCGGACAGCTGGTCGCATTTGTTGCCAACGCGGTGATCGGCAACATCTGGGGCGAAGACCAGGGGGTCTGGCGCTGGATGCTCGTGGTGGCCACGCTGCCGGCCATCGCCTTGTGGATCGGAATGAGCTTTGTTCCGGAAAGCCCGCGCTGGCTCGCCTCCAAGGGGCGTTTCGCCGAAACACTCGCGGCCCTCCGCCGCATCCGCAGCGAGGAGGACGCGCAGGCCGAACATGACGAGGTGCGTGGCCTGGCCGAGAAGGAATCGGCACAGGCAGGCACGTTGCGGGACTTCGCGGAACCCTGGCTGCTGCGGGTGCTGCTGATCGGCATGGGACTGTCCATCGTTCAGCAGATCACCGGCGTGAACGCGATTATGTACTACGGCACGCAGATCCTGGCCGACGCCGGTTTCGGTACCGAGGCGGCGCTCACCGCCAACATTGCCAACGGCGTGGTGTCCGTGGCAGCGGCTATCTTCGGTATCTGGCTGCTGGGCCGGGTCCGCCGTCGGCAAATGCTGATGACCGGACTGATCGGTACCGGGTCCTCGCTGCTGCTGATCGGGCTGGTATCCATCTTCGTTACCGAAGGCAGCGTACGCGGTTACATCATCTTGGCCCTGACGGTCACGTTCCTGGCCTTCCAGCAGGGCGCCGTTTCGCCGGTGACGTGGCTGATGCTCTCGGAAATCTTCCCGTTGAAGGTCCGCGGGCTGGGGATCGGCCTGTCGGTCTTCGTGCAGTGGATGACCAACTTCGCCGTTGGCTTCTCCTTCCCGATCCTGATGGACGCCATCGGCATCTCTAAGACCTTCTTCATCTTCGTGGTGCTGGGCCTGCTGGCGCTGGTATTTGTCCGCCGCTTCGTCCCGGAGACCCGGGGACAGAGCCTGGAGCAGGTGGAAGAACAGCTCCGGGTTGCCGGTACCAAATAGGAACCCGCGCACAAAGAAGGGAACCTGCCGCCGGCAGGTTCCCTTCTTTGTGCGCTAATCGACCCTAGGGGATCGCCGGGTAGGCGGCCACGGTGGGCACGGTGACAGACGCCGTGAAGCTGGTCAGCGCCGTCGCCTTCGGCAGCGCGTAGACGGAGGTGGCGGGCGTGACCTGCAGGACCAGCCGGGTGCTTGGATCGGCAGTGTAGGAAACCTCTTCCAAGGGGATGGTCAGGGTGTGTTCCTTCCCGTCCAGGATCAGCGGAACCGGTGTGACCTGGTTGCCCAGCACGAGGGAGGACCTGGACCGGTCAATGATCTGGGCATAGACATGGGTGTTGACCTGCCGGGCAGAGCCGCGGTAGGTCAGCGTCAGCTGCGGTGCGCCGAAGACCGACGTCGTCACCGTGGGGGCGCTGATGGGGACGTTGACTGCCACCGGAGCGACGGCGGCCGCCACGACTGCCCCGCTGATGGCAGCGGGGGAGAGGATGATCGACCCCTTCCCGGTACCGGTCAGGGCGCCGGTGGCCTGCGGGTACCCGGGCGCTCCGCGGGTCACGCCGGCCTGGTCGATGAACTGGAAGGCCGCGCCGGTATCCACCGGTTCGTTCCGCAGATAGCGGGCAAACCAGTTCAACACTGCGGGAGTGATCCGGTCCGGTCCGGCAGTGGAATTGCACAACCCGTGGCCGCCGCAGAACTGCAGCATCTTGGTAGGCGTGCCGGTGCTGCGGATGAGGTCATAGTTGCGTCGGGCCTCATCCAGCGTGAAGAGCGTATCCGCCGTGCCCTGGATGATCAGGGTGGGAGCCGTGATCGAGGTGAACAGGGTGTCCGGGGTCAACGATTCGAAGTATGCGATGGACTCGGCGCTGAGCTGGTTGGGGTAGGTCAGCCCTTCCTGGCAGGCCTTGCGGACCGGGGCCGAGAGGGCGCCCTGGTTGCCCACGAGCGAGCCCAGCTGTCCCAGCGCCGTTCCTTCGGCGCAGAGCAGGGCGCCCCAGCCGGTCTTGAAGGAACCGGCCTTGTACAGGCTGGTGGTCAGGTCATTCCAGGCGATGGTGGGGGTGATGGCGTCCACGCGCTGGTCCTGGGAGGCGAGGACAAACTGGATACCGCCGCCGTAGGACGCCCCGGCCATGCCGAGGACGGGGTCTCCCGGGGACTCCAGTTGTGCTTCGGGCTGGGCGGCAATGTAGTCGATGATCGCGGACCCGTCCCTGCCCTCATAGGCAGGATTGTTGACGTAGGCCTCACCGCCGCTGAGCCCGAAACCGCGGGGGTCCCAGGTCACCACGTTGTAGCCGGCGTCCCGCAGGGGAGCAATACCGATGGAGCCGATCAGCGTACTGGTGGTACTCAGCGGGATACGCCCGCCGGGCAGCCCGAACCCGGGTCCCACCATCACGGTGGGTGCCTGTTGGCCGGAGGCAAGGCCGGTGGCGGGGAAGAAGTTCGTGTGGATCGGGGTGCCGTCAAAGCTGGTGATAACGACGTCGGTGCGGATGGCAGGCGCGGGTGCAGCGACAGCCGGTGCCGCCGGCGCTGCGATGGCGGGCGCGGCGGCCAGGGACGAACCCAGAAGCGCGGCGGACACCGCCAAAATGCCCAGATGTTTCCTCATGGTGACCTCATTGTCTGCGGGAAAGTGCGAGTGGTTACCGGTTGGTAACTTTCTGCAGGGTATGAGGAGGAGGAAGAGGGCACAAGGCCAGCAGGCAAATCCACCCGTTGGGGGTCCGGTTTCGACGGCGTCTATTGTGCGGTGCCGTGTTGTGGTTTAGCACCCTGTGGACCCGGGATGAGGTTGGACTGATGGGAAATATACGCGAAGGTCCCCGCACTGATTATGTGCGGGGACCTTCGCGTATTGCTTAGCGACCGGGGCAGCTACTTGCGTTCCGGGGCGGTGGTTGCCGACACTGCCGCGTCCGGGCCGTCGTCGTGCTCGGTGGTGTGCAGGTCGAAGGAGGAGCCGTGTTCGTCCACGCCGGCCTGGATGGCCCGGTCCACCACGGAAACGGCAAGCCGGCGCCGCAGTGAGAGCGGGTCCTTGGCCAGGTCCTTGGCCAGGGCGATGGTCATCAGCAGCATAACCACGGCGAAGGGCAGCGCGGCCACAATGGTGATCCGTTGCAGGCCGTCCAGCGCCGCGGCAGGGTCGTCGCCGCCTGCCAGCAGCATCACTGCCCCCACGGCGCCGGTAAGGACGCCCCAGAAGATAACGACACCGCGGGACGGGTGCTCGGCCCCGTTGGAGCTCAACGACGCCATGATGATGGAAGCCGAATCCGCTCCGGTGACGAAGAAGATGGCCACCAGGACCATGGCGAGGATACCCACCGCAGTGGCCAGGAGGTTCGGCATGGGGAGGGCTGCAATCAGGTCGAACAGCGAGCCGTCGAAATCAATGGTGGGTTCACCGTCCACCATTGTGGTGAGTCCCGGTGTGCCGTTGGCTGCCGCTTCCTGCTGCGTTCCGATCGCGGCGCCGCCGAAGATGGAGAACCAGGCCACGCTGACAACGAAGGGAACCACCAGCACGCCGGTGACGAACTGGCGGATGGTGCGGCCGCGGCTGATGCGGGCAATGAACATACCGACGAACGGCGTCCAGGACAGCCACCAGGCCCAGTAGAAGATGGTCCAGCTGGAGAGCCAGGCGCGCATGGATTCATCGCCGGACACCTCGGTGCGGGAGGCCATCTGCGCCAGGTTGGTGGCGTAGTCACCGATCGCTGCCGGAATGACGTTGAGGATGAACAGGGTCGGCCCCACAACAAAAACGATGGCGGCCAGCACCAGCGCGAGGACCATGTTGATGTTGGACAGCCACTGGATGCCGCGGGAAATGCCGGAAACCGCGGACGCCACGAAGCAACCGGTGAGGATCGCGACGATCGCGACCAGGACGGTTGTTCCGGCGGTCCCGAGGAACCCGACCGACTGCAGGCCGCTGCCGATCTGCAGGGCGCCGAGGCCCAGCGAAGCCGCGGTGCCGAAGAGGGTAGCGAAGATGGCGAAGATGTTCAGCACCTTGCCCAGCGGGCCTTCTACCCGCTTCACGCCGAAGAGTGAGGTGAAGGCCGACGAAATCAGCTGACGGCGGCCGAGACGGTAGGTGCCGTATGCCATGGCAATGCCGACGACGGCGTACATGGCCCACGGGTGCAGGCCCCAGTGGAACAGGGACGTGCCCATGGCGGTCTGCAGGGCCTCGGGGGTCTGGCCGTCAACGGTGCCGGGGGGAGGGGAGATGTAGTAGAACAGGGGCTCGGCCGCGCCGTAGAACATCAGGCCGATGCCCATGCCGGCGGCGAACATCATGGAGATCCAGGAGATCGTCTTGAACTGCGGTTCCTCGCCGTCCTGGCCCAGGGGAATCTTGCCGTAGCGTCCCACAGCCAGCCAGATCACGTAGACCACGAGGAACGAGGCAAGGAGCACAAAGAACCAGCCTGCGTTAGTGATAACCCAGTCCAGTGCCGTCGAGGAGACAGCGGACAGGCTGTCTGTCCCGAAGAAGCCCCACGCGATGAACGCCAGCGCAAGGGCACCGGTGATGGCGAAGATCACCTTGTCGAGCTTCGCAGGCACGCCGCGGCTGAGCGCCGCTTCCTGCTCGCGCTGTCCCTCGATCAACTGCTGGACGAGTTCGTGTTCCTGCTCCACGATGGGCATCGACGAAGTGGAGGGATCCTCCGGGGCAACGGAGGAGTGGGTGGTGGCGGGAACCGGGGCGACGGGATTCGCCGCGTGCCTCCCGGCGTCGCGCGGTGGACCTTCTGTGGTAGCCATAGGCCTTCCTTATGTCAGCATGTCAGCGCAAAAGGGCCCGAGCCCCTCGTTGGGGGACCCGGGCAGGCAGAATGGCAGCCACTCTTTATTTGAGCGTGTGACGGACGGTACGCCGTCCCTCCGGAATCGATAAAGTAACGCTGCCTAGCCTCTGCGTCCCTTTACATAATTCGCAAGTGTTAGTTCCAGACTCGCGGCCTGCGGCGCACCAAGTCAAATTGGACAGCACCCTATAAGGAGCCGTACGGGACGGCTGTGCCTTAGGCCACGGGCGCCTGGTAAACCAGGATGTTTCCCTCTGGGTCGCCATGGACCCACCGGCCGCCGTGGAGCTGGTCGTCTTCCTAGGTGGTCCGGAATTCCATCTCGGGATCGTAGGAACATGGTCCTTCATAAGTCAGGCTGCTGAGATGATTCCCGGCTTGGTAAACCAATTTGCTTCCCTCCTCATCCTGAAGGGTAACCATGATGTAGTACCCCGATCCCACGGACTTAGGCACTGGGGAATCGTAGCGGTTGGTTTCGGTGAATCCCTGCTGTTCGAAGTGCGAGACGTACTTCTCCATGGCGGCTTCCGGGTCTTCCACTGCGGGGCCCATGATCATCGTTCTGTAACGGTAGGAGCGCTTCTCGCCGCTTCCGGGCTTCAGCCTCGTGCAGGTGTATGCAACATACCCGCTTGTTTTCGTACCGTCCCAGGCGGACCGTGCATCATTGGAATAGGTCCACTGTCCACCGTGGACCTTGGTGGTTTCGTCGCTCAGCTCCAGCATCCTGGCGAGCAGCTCCGAGGCAGGCCTGGACTGATCCACGGCTTCGCTGTTTTCACTTTTCATGGTGTCCTCTGAATCGAACGGGGTGGCGCAGCCGGCCACCGTTAGGGCTAGGGCAAGGGCGATCGAGCCAACCGCCAGGGTCAGCCGGTTCATCGTCTGCCAAAACTGTGCGGGTAATAAGGCATCTCAGACCGTCTCTCTTCAAAGGCTCTCGAAGTATCCGCTAATTCTTCCTCGCGCTGTAGGACCTCATCACCGTTTCCGGTTGTAATCTTGGCGACGGAATCCAGGCTCTGTGTTCCATTGTCCAGATACCCATGTTCATCGTAGGTGTGCAGGGGATTCCATTTGTCACCGTCCTCCCCGATGGCGGAGTGCCCGAGGGTCTGCTTGAGCTCCCGCTCTGCGTCCCCTTCCGAACTGAATTCATGTGACCCGAAACCGTCCCCCAATGGGTTGGTGCGCCGCGAGAGGACGTTGCCGGTCCAGGCAACCTGGTCCTGGGATGCTTGGGTGGCGAAGAGTGCCGGTTGTCCCTCGGGCCCGTCTTTAATGCGCATGTCCGCCAGGGCCGTGTTGTCCAGGCCAGCGGAGCCATAAAACGCCACGGAGTCCACGTCAAAATCGATCCCGGTCAGGCCGTGGGCGGTGGTCGTGGTGCCGTAGGAGTGCGCTGCCACCGAAACGTAGGTGTCGCGGCCGTCGCTGGCAGCGTTGAAGCCGTTCAGTGATGAGGCGAGGCGCTCACCTCCGTCCAGGGCATGTTCGTTGCCCAAGACTTCGGTGGAGGGCGGCATGCCTGGTGTGTGGTAACCGATCCAGGCAACTACCGCCGGCTCGCCGCCGCCGAGCTTCAGTTGGGCATCGTAGATGTTCTGTGATCCCTCGGCCCAATTGTCCATGGACCCGGCAGTCGTTCCCATCCCTGGGACATTCCATGTGACGTTGTCAGCAGTATCCATATTTCCGATAGCCAGGGCGGCCAGCGGCGGGTGCGTGGGATCAAAGGAAATGAGTCCGCGGACGGTTGTGTCGTCACGACCCGCATCGACGGCCGCTTTTATTTCCTTGAGGACATCCCGCTGTGCATCCGGAAGCGGCTTCTGGGCCAGCGCCAGGTCCAGCGCCACGTTGTTCGCAGCGGTTCGGTCTGAGTAAGGAATGCCCTCCAGGTTGCCTACGAGGGACGGCACCTTCTGGCTGATGACAGCGCGTTGCTCCGGGGTGAGCTTTTCCCAGGCTTCCTTGTTTTTCCGGGGATCCGATCCGAGAGCCGGCGGCGAGAGCGCAGCCTCCGGGTTACGGGCCAGGAACTGTTCCATCTGGTCGGGCCTGAGCCCGGCCAAGAGCGCAAGATACTGCTGCATGGCTACACTCGGGTCACCGATGGAGTTCTGCACCCGGTTGTAGGCCTGGGTGGCATCCTGGATAGCCCATTCGTTCAGGGCTTCCTTGCTGATTGGCGGAACATCAGCAGTAGGGCGGACCAAGGCCCTATGTGCCCGGTTACACTCCTCCTCCGCCTTTTGCAGTTCGGCCGCCAGCTGGTCCGCTTCCCTCTGGAGCATGAACTGATCTATGAAAGCGTCCGCGGAGTCCATGACGGACCCGATTTTGCTGACAGCCTCTCCGAGGAAGCCGAATTCTCCGATTCCATCGATGATTTCGGCTTCGCGCTTGTCTTGCGCTTGGGCAGTTGCGATTTTGGCCTTGAGTTCAGCGCGTTTTGCCTTGATTGCGGTGATCTCTTCTGCGAAGACCTCCAACGCCTGTTTTGAGGAGCGCACCGCAAGCAGGATCTCCTCGCCGTTGTCACGTGGTTTGTCCATCGCCGTGTGCACGAGGCTCGCCTCCGGGGCGCGGTAGAAGGAATCGACGGTCTGCCACTTGGCCTGGGCGTCGTCCAAGGTGTCAGCCATGCGTTCAACGCGTCTGTCCAGCCTGGCGGCAGCAGCCAGCAGCGCCGCCTCGTTGGGCAGATTATCGGTACCACTCAGATCAACATTGATGCTCACGTCAAACCCCACCTTCCGCGGGTCTTGTTGGGCTCCGCGTCGGACGGTGCCTGGTCAGCCAGGAGGATCGCGTCGACTACTGGAATGCCGTTGATTTCCCGCGGCACGGGGGTGGGTTCGGGTGTGACGCCGGCGCCCCCAAAGTCGCCGGGTGCTGTATCCGGCATCGGCTCGAAGTGGATGACTTCCGGCAGCGGCATCGGCTTGATATCGATGATCTCGGGCATCGGCATTGGTTCGAAGTGGATGACTTCCGGCATCCACGGCTCGGCATGGATGACGTCGGGCCTTGGCTCGAACGGGATGACTTCCGGCATCCACGGCTCGGCATGGATGACGTCGGGCATCTTCGTGATCTCCTGCGGCAGTTCGACGGGAAGGCGCTCGAAGCCCGGACGCGAAGGGTCGGCCCAGAATCCGGGGTCTATTCCGGGCCACATAGCGCCGCGGCCCGGGTCGCCCGGGTAGTAGGGCGCCGGCTCGGCGATGTGTCCACCGGGGATGGCCTCCGGGAGGGGCGCCGGCAGCGGGTGGAGTATGTTTCCACCCGGGTTGCCCGGGTAGTAGGGGGCAGGCTCGGCGATGTGTCCACCCGGGTTGGCCTCCGGGAGGGGCGCCGGCAGCGGATGGAGTACGTTTCCTGGACCCGGCAGCCATGGCAGGTTTCGGACGGGACCGGGCAGGGGATGCTCTGGCATGCGGGGTGGGTTGCCGATGTAGTCGGGCGGGGTGGGGTGTTCATCTCCCGGGGATTTCGGTCCGCAGCAGTCACACCCGGGTTCACAGCAGTCAGCCGGCGCATCCGCTGCCGGGCCCGGCGTGGGTGCCGGTTCCGGGGCTGGCGCCGGGGCAGGGGCAATCGGAGCGGGCGCAACGGGGGCAGGAGCTACCGGCATGCGCACACTCGGTGACGGGGCCGGCGCTGGTGCTGGCACGGGAGCGGGTGCAGGAGCGGGAGCAGGTGCCGGTGCGGGAGTCACGCTGGGTGCCAACTTGCCGCGGGAGATTGCAGCGGCTCCTGCGCCGATGGCAAGCGGCGCGATGCTCGCTGCCGCTTGCTGCGCATTCGCCACCATCTCCTCGTCGCCCTGAACGTATGCGTTCAGGGCCCGCCGGGTTGCCAGGACGGCATTATCGCTCCGGGTGATTACCGTCTTGGCGCCCGGCATCACCGTCTCTGCAGCGAACGTCGAGAACCCAGCGATTGCCCCACTTTTGCCGAGCGCGGTTTCAACGCCGTCGATCCGGTCTTGAAGATCGAGGAAAAGACTCTCGTTCTGCAACAGGATGGACTCGGTGTCCGTGATTATCCTGCCTACTGCTGCAGCGTCTATGTCATAGGCGCCCATTTTCTCCCCCTTGTACAGGCCCCGGACCGCAGTATGAATGCTGCAGTCGCGAGGCGGCGGGAGAGCCGCACTATGACAGTTCCCCCTGAATGTCAGGAAGAACATAACCCGCCGGAGGGAATCCGTACATGGGGAGAACTGCCCATGTTGCGTGTCCTAGAGGGCGGTCGTCCCGAAAACCAGGCCCAGCAGATAGGTGGCGCCTGCGGCACCCAGCCCGATCGCCAGCTGCCGCAGCGCCCGCTTCAGGGGCGAGGCGCCGGAGAGCAGGCCGACGACGGCGCCGGTCATCAGCAGCGCCAGGCCCACCAGGACGCAGGAGAGGACGACGGCGGTCATTCCGGTGAGACCAAACAGGTAGGGGAGCACCGGAATCACCGCGCCGGATGCGAAGAAGCAGAAGCTTGAGGCGGCAGCGCCCAAGCCCGTCCCTACGGACTCGTGCTCATCGTGTTTTTCAGCGTCGTCCGCTTCGGGGTTGAGGGAGAAACTCGGATCGCAGTCGCAGCTGTAGAGGCCCATCCGTTCTGCCGCACGGTGCTCGGCTGCGTCCTTGGTCATCCCGCGTGCGCGGTAAACCAGCACCAGCTCGTTGGCATCGATGTCCAGTGACTTCGCAGCCGAAAGCGTGATCTGGGTGGGCCGGGAGGCATCCAGGAGTTCACGCTGGGACCGGACCGAGACATACTCTCCCGCGCCCATGGACAACGCCCCCGCAAGCAGGCCGGCCAGACCGCTGATGAGGATGAACGTACTGGACACCCCGGTGGCGCCGATTCCCATGATGAGGGCAAGGTTGCTGACCAGGCCGTCATTGGCGCCGAAAACTGCTGCCCGGAAGTTCCCCGACAACCGGGTCCGTCCCCGAGTGGCCAGCCCGCGGATCACTTCCTCATGAATCTGTTCATCCGCGGCCATGGCGCTGGTGGCGTTGGGATCCTTGGCATAGGGGGAGCGGCCCTCGGCGCGCTGTGCCAGGGCCAGCACGAACACCGAGCCGAAACGGCGGGCCAGCAGGCCGAGGGCCCGGTTGCGGAAGGAAGCACGGGCCCTGCGCCCGGCGTCGTCGCCCAGCAGCGTGCGCCAGTGTTCTTCATGGCGGCCCTCAGCCTCGGCGAGTGCCAGGAGGATGTCGCGTTCCTCACCGTCGCGGCGTTCAGCCAGATACCGGTAGGTCGCTGCTTCGGCCTGCTCATCGGCCAGGTACTGCCGCCATCGCTTTTTGTCGGCGTTGGAAGGAACGCTGGATTCGCTGAATGCGGGCTCCGGCGAGGAATGGGAATTCACGGTGCTCCTGACAGGGACCGGAACGGGGGGATCCGGTCAGTTTAAAGTAAAAGGCAACTCTTCTGACCGAAGGTCTCGCTCGCCCGCGGCCGGATGCCGGCGGGTGGACTGCCGGGACGCCGCGGCGTCCAGTATGTCGACAGGCCTCGGCGGAAAATGAACCAGCTGGAATGAACCAGAAGGCCCCACCGGAGCTACTCCCCTTCGCGTGTCCAAGTGTAGTCGAATCCACCGGCTGTACCGGTCGGAACTCCGCGATACGCCCGACCCCGGTTTTGTCCCTAAGCACCCTGACTTTTTGTCCGTGACGGGCAGGCGCTAGAGTCAGATTGTGAGCAAAAACTTCCCTCTTACGGATCCTGCCCGCCCCTGGACCCGCCACTACAGCGAGGGAGTCCTGGAAGGCTTCAGCCTCCCGGATGAGTCCCTCGTTGACGTGGTGGAGAGCTCGGTCCGCAAATACCGATCCAAGACCGCCCTGCAGTTCTTCGGTGCCACCACTTCCTACGAGGAACTGGGGGACCAGATCCGTCGTGCGGCGACGGGCCTGATGAAACTCGGCGTGCGCAAGGGCGACCGGGTGGCGCTTGTGCTGCCCAACTCGCCGCAGCACGTGGTGGCGTTCTACGCGGTCCTCCGCTTGGGAGCCGTGGTGGTGGAACACAACCCCCTCTATACGGACCGGGAGCTGCGCCACCAGTTCGAGGATCACGGCGCCACCGTGGCCGTGGTGTGGGACAAGGTTGTGGAGAACGTCCAGAAGCTGCCGGCGGATATTCCGGTGCGCAGCATTGTTTCGGTCGACCTGATCCCGGCCATGCCGCTGATCAACCGGCTGGCGTTGAAGCTCCCCGTTCCCGCCCTGCGCGAGGCACGGGCCGCCCTTTCCCCGTCCAAGCGTCCGCCCCGTGGGCCGCGGCGAGTGGTGAGGTGGAATGAGCTGCTGGACAACCGCCCGCTGCGCAAACGCCATCCGCGTCCGGAGCCGTCGGACCTGGCAGCGATCCAGTACACCAGCGGAACCACCGCAGATCCCAAGGGTGCGATGCTGACGCACGCCAACCTCGTGGCCAACGCGGCACAGGGACGCGCCTGGGTTCCCGGGTTGAAGCCCGGCAATGAAACCTTCTACGCCGTCCTGCCCATGTTCCATGCCTACGGGCTGACCCTGTGCCTCACCACCGCCATGAGCCTGGGGGCCCGGGTGGTGCTGTTCCCCAAGTTCGACGTCGACATGACGCTCAAGGCCATGAAAAAGACCCCGGCCACCTTCCTCCCGGCCGTACCGCCGATTTACGAGCGGCTGGCCGCGGGAGCCAAGGAACAGAACATTTCGCTCAAGGGCGTCCGGTCCGCCATTTCCGGTGCCATGAACCTCCCGCCTCGAACGGTAGAAATCTGGGAAGAAGCCACCGGCGGACTCCTGATCGAAGGCTACGGCCTGACCGAAACGTCTCCCATCGCGCTGGGCAACCCCTTTGCCAAGTCGCGGAAACCGGGAACAGTCGGTGTCCCCTTCCCCCTGACCGACATCCGGGTTGTGGATCCCGAGCATCCTACTGTCGACGTTCCCCAGGGCCAGCGGGGCGAACTGCTGATCAAGGGCCCCCAGGTCTTTGCCGGCTACTGGAACAAGCCGCGGGAAACCGAAGCGGTACTGCTCGACGGCGGCTGGTTCCGTACCGGGGACATTGTCACCGTGGACGAGGACCACTTTGTGACCATCGTGGACCGGATCAAGGAGCTGATCATTACCGGCGGCTTCAACGTCTCACCCTCGGAAGTGGAAGACGCCCTGAAGCGCCACGAATCCGTCGACGACGTCGCCGTCGTCGGCCTGCTCCGCTCCGGCGGCGGGGAGGACGTTGTGGCGGCCGTGGTGCGGAAGGCAGGCGCCCGGTTTAGTGCCGAGGAGCTGCGGACCTTCGTGCGCAAGGAGCTGGCCGCCTACAAGGTGCCGCGACGGATCGTTGAGATCCAGGAGCTTCCGAAGTCCATGATCGGCAAAGTCCTTCGCAGGCACGTCCGCGACAGCCTGCAGGACGGCAGCGTCGTTTCCGCCAGCGCAGATTCCGCCACCGCAGATTCCGCCACCGCCAACGGCACCGCAGAAACGAATTCCCCCACCGATCTCCAGAACAAGCCCTGACCAGGAAGTAGCGAACATGAGCGCATCAAGCCCCAACAGGGTTGAACGGGATACCCAGCCGGATCACACCAGGCCCGGACGGTACTGGAGCGGCCCCCTCGGCCACGCCGGGCAGCGCTCCGCCCAGATCCTGTTGATCCTGCTTTTGGTTTCGGTGACGGTTTACGGGTTGCTGCAGGTCACGCTGGTGGTGATTCCGGTGCTGCTGGCGCTGATTCTGGGCGCGGCGATCGCTCCGTTCGTGAACTGGCTCCGCCGCAAGGGATGGCCCAGCGCGCTGGCGACAGGCCTGTCGTTCCTCTTGCTGCTCGGCATTTTCGGCGGGCTGGTGACCGGGATTGTGTTCGCTATCCGCAGCGAATGGAGCGACCTGGTGGACCAGGCTGTTGCAGGCTTCGACCAGCTCTACGACTTTGTCCTTAACGGCCCGCTTCCGATCGACCAGGAGATGCTCGCCAACGGGCGGGACGCGGTGATCGATTTTGCTACCAGCAGCACGGTAAGCAGCGGCGCCATTGCGGGTATCTCCGCGGCCACGACTTTTGCCACCGGGTTCCTGCTGATGGCCGTGGTGCTGTTCTACTTCCTCAAGGACGGTGACCGCATCTGGGCATTCTTCCTGCGGATGTTCCCGGAGGGTGACCGCCGGGACAAGGCCCGGCTCTCCGGCTTCCGGGTGATGGAGGTCCTCGGCGGGTACATCCGCGGCACCGCCATTGTGGCCCTGGTCGATTCGGTGTGCATTGGCGCGGCGCTGTTCATCCTGCAGGTTCCGCTGGCCCTGCCCCTGACCGTGATTGTCTTTGTCGGCTCGTTCATCCCGCTGGTCGGCGCCACCGCAGCCGGTGTCTTCGCAGCCCTGATCGCGCTGGTGGCCAATGGACCGGTTGTTGCCCTGATCGTCGTCGTGGTGATCATTGCGGTGAACCAGCTGGAGGGCAACTTCCTGCAACCGGTGGTGATGGGCAAGTCATTGAGCATCCACGCCCTGGTGATCCTGCTCGCCCTGACCGCAGGAACCATCCTGGCGGGCATTATCGGCGCCATCCTGGCCGTCCCGATCGCGGCAGTGGGCTGGGCCGTGATCAAGGTCTGGACCGGCGAAGACGACGGCGAGGATCTCGACGCGAAGGAGATCCCGGATCCGGAGGAGCAGCCGGAAATGGAATCCATGGAAAAGTAGCCGCGGCTTAGACGGCTGGCACTTCTTCCGCCTCGGCGGTGGAGGTGCCGGCCACCCGCTTGTCCCAGGCGGCACGGACCTCGGGGTCCGTGGGCCGGGAGAGCAGCGAAACCACGCAGTAGGCAACGGCCGACGCAGCGAGCCCGAAGTAGATCGGTTCATTGGCGTACACGCCGTCGTACGGGGCAGCCCCCCGGATCTCAAGATAGATCATGGTTCCCAGGGTCACCACGGTTCCGACAGCCATGGACACGGCGGCACCCAGTCCGGTGCCGCGCTTCCACACCAGTCCGCCCAGGATGCTGACCAGCAGTCCACCCACCAGAATGTCGTACGCAATCGTCAGTGCAGCGACCACGTCCTGGACCACTATGGCCACGATGATCGCGACGACGCCCAGCCCGAGTACCCAGTAGCGGTTGGAGGCGATGTCTTCGCCGGCGTCGTCCCCGGTCTCCGGGTTGGTGGCGGTGCTCCGGGCGGTGGAACTGTCGGAACCCCGGCGGAACCATCCGCGGACGAAGGGGACGACGTCGGTCCGCGCGACGGTGGCCGCAGCAATCAGCGCCCCCGAGGCCGTGGACATCATGGCGGCAACCGCAGCGGCCAGGACGAGTCCGCCGAGGCCGACGGGCAGCAGGTTCATGGCGACATCGGCGTAGACGTCATCCTGGGACTCCACCGCGGAAAGAGCGACGCTGGCGCCCATGCCGATCAGTGCCCCTGCCACGCCGTAGAGGATGCAGTAGATCCCGGCCGCGGTGCCGCCCCAGCGGGCCACAAGCGGGGTGCGTGCCGTGAAGACCCGCTGCCAGATATCCTGGCCGATCAGGAGGCCCAGCGTGTAGACCACGAAATAGGTAATAATGCTCTGAGCGCCGATACCGGTGATGCTGAAGAATTCCGCTCCCGCCCGCTCCCGGATGCCGTCAAGGCCCCCGGCGGCGGAGAGCGTAAAGGGCAGCATCAGGGCGAAGACGCCGATGGTCTTGATGACGAACTGCGCCATGTCGGCGAGCGTGATGGACCACATTCCGCCGATGGTGGAGTAGACGAGGACGACGGCGCCGCCCACCGCAATGGCGAGCCACCGCTCAAAGCCGAAGAGGACCACGAAAATGGTGGCATAGGCGCCGGTGGAGGTGGCGCAGAGCATCAGCGTGTAGGCCAGCATCACGATCGAGGAGACCTTCGTGGATTCGGTCCCGTAACGCAGGGACAGCATCTGCGACACCGTGTAGATCCGCAGCTTCTGCAAGGTGGAGGCGAAGAGCAGGCTGAGGAGCAGGACTCCGGTGCCGATGGCGACCACCAGCCACATGCCGGAGATGCCGTACTTGTAACCAAGCCCCACCCCGCCGACCGTGGAGGCGCCGCCGAGGACGACGGCGGCCATGGTGCCGGTGTAAAAGAGCGGCCCCAGCCGGCGGCCGGCCACCAGATAGTCGCTCACGTTCTTCGTGCGGGACTTGCCCCACCATCCGAAACCCAACATTGCCAGCAGGTAAAGGACCACGATGGTCCCGTTGATGTATTCCATTGCAGTCCTCGAGCTAGGAAACCGGCGTCGAATTGCCTGGCAGGCAACAAGTGTTTACTGAAGTTAGTGTGCTTTCAGTCACGCCGTCAATTTAGCCGCCCCGCAATACCATCGCATTACGTGTATGTTTCCCTCGGTATGCTCATAAGCATGAAGGCCTTGCCCGTAGAACCGACCAACGCTCCGGTGGCGATTGGGGTGCGGATCCGCTCCGCACGCCAGGCCCGGCATTTGACCATTGAGCAGGTGGCTGAAGCCACCGGCCTCACCAAGGGTTTCCTCAGCCGGGTGGAGCGGGACCTGACTTCTCCGTCAGTGGCGTCCCTGCTGACCCTGTGCCAGGTGCTTTCCATTTCCATCGGCGACCTCTTTGCCGCACCGGAAACCAATGTGACGCGCCTGGCGGATGCCCCACGTATCAGCCTGGGCGGCGAGGGAATCGTGGAACGGCTGGTCACAGCCCGGACGGAACGGCGCGTCCAAATGGTCCGCTCCGTGATTGCCCCCGGCGGGTCCGGAGAAGCGGATCTTTATTCGGTGGACTGCGAAGTGGAGGTGCTGCACGTTGCCAAGGGCAGCTTCGAACTCATCCTGGGCAACGAGCGGATCGAACTTATGACCGGTGACACGGTCACCTTCCCCGGCCGGGAGCCGCACTCATGGCACAACCCGTCCGACGAGGAAACGATTGTGCTCTGGACCCTCGTCAGCCCGGGCGGCGCCTAGGCCGCGGAGCCAGGCGCAGCGGTGCCTAGGCTGACAGGGTTTCGCCGGCCGCAGGCTCGGCCACGGATTCACCGGTCAAGCGCTGCAGGTACTCCACCGCGCCGGTGATGTCCCGGCCGGAGGACCGGTAGCCGACATAGCCGTCGGGGCGGATGACCAGCAGTTCAGGCCGGCGCGAGCTCAGGCCCAGGCGGTGGAAGGCCAGGCCGCTGACGTCCTTGATGATGCCGGGAGAATTCGCAATGAGGCTGCTGCCGACGGTCAGCTGCTGGATATTCAGCAGTCCGGCCAGTTGGGGCAGTGCCGCCCGGAGCTGGTGCGGTGCGTCCTGCGGCCAGCCGGGTCCGCTGAGGAGGATGGAGAAGCCGGGCGTGGCCACGAGATCCTGCAGGCGCCGTTCCCGGTCCTGGTGGATGACGTCGGCGTCGGGCAGGCGGTCGCCGGGGCGGACGCCGCGGGCCAGGAGCGCCGGCCGGCGGGAATCTCCGGCGTCGACCATGCTGCTGCCGCGGTAGTTGATGTTCAACTGGGCCATCGTCCGGAAGAGCCGCGAGCGGAGCCCGTCCCAGCCCATGGCCTTCGGGGCCAGCGCGGGCAGGAGCTTGGTGCGGGGCAGCTTCTTGAGGCCGTTGCGGCTGGTGGCGAGCTTGAAGATCCGGTCCGTCGTGGACATGACTTCCTGGCCCACGGGCCGGCGCTCGGCGTGATAGCTGTCAATCAGTTCATCGCTGGCGAGCCCGCGGGCGCCGAGGGCGAGTTTCCAGCCCAGGTTCAGTGCATCCTGGATGCCGGTATTCATACCCTGGGCGGCAACGGGGGAGTGGACGTGGGCGGCGTCACCGGCCAGGAACACCGAACCCTGCTGGAAGTACTCGGCCATCTGGTGCGAAAGGCGGAAGGTGCTGATCCACTTCGGATCCCGCACATGCAGGGCGCCATGCGTAAAGGTATCGGCCAGCTCCTGCATTGTTTCAAGGGTGGCAGGGCGATGCGGCGGCTTGATTGCGATCATCCGCCATGTGGCGGATCCGCCGAGCGGGAACAGGAAGAGGAACCCGTCCTCGGTGGGGTAGGAATGCACTGCATCCTGTTCCGCGCCGTCAATTTCGACGTCGGCCAGGATGAAGGTGTCCGGGTAGGCTCCGCCGCGCCAGTCCATGCCTGCCTTGGCGCGGACCGTGCTCCCGGCACCGTCGGCGCCAACCACGTAACGGGCACGGATGCGCTCGATGCCGCGGTCCATCCGCTGGATCTTGGCTTCCATGCCGGCAAACGGGTCCTCGGGGTCCAGGCGTTCCAGGTCCTGGAGCTCCGCGCCGCGCTCAATGCGTACCCGGCGGGAAAGCAGGTGCTGGGTCAGGATGCGCTCGGTTTCCGTCTGGGGCAGGAACAGCAACTGCTGGAACGCTGAATCCTCCAGCCCCGTGTCGAACAGGTCCACTTCCAGCGTTTCCTCCGGCAGGTGGAGGTGCAGTTCGCGGGCGGGGCGTCCGGCGGCAACCAGCTCGCCGCTGACGCCGAAGGGCCGCAGTGCTTCCAAGGTGCGCGGCTGGATGGCAATGGCCCGCGATTCGGTTCCCGGGGCCTGGCGCCGGTCAATGATGCGGAAACTGGCGCCGAAAGCGGCCAGCTGGGCGGCCAGTGCAAGGCCCGTAGGCCCGGCGCCCACAATCAGGACATCGACGTCGTAGTTAGGGTCTTCGCTGTTATCGTGAGCCGCCATGTCCTCAGCCTAGTCTTGACCCCAACCGCAGTTCCACTTTAGCTTTTGGGTAAACTTTTGGTTACCCTCAGGTAACCCAGCACACCGGGCGACGACGCCCATCCCGGAACCGGAGACTACCTATGGACAACCTTCCCCGTGTGAACGCGAACGGCCGCATCGGACCCGTGGACGCGGCGCAGGTCCCGCGCTATGCAGGGGCTGCCACCTTCGCCCGGCTGCCCCGCCTGGACCAGGTGGAGCAGGCCGAGGTCGCGGTGGTGGGAGTGCCCTTCGACAGCGGGGTTTCCTACCGGCCCGGCGCCCGGTTCGGCGGCAACCATGTCCGCGAGGCCAGCCGGCTGCTGCGTCCGTATAACCCGGCCCTGGATGCCTCCCCGTTCGAAAACCTGCAGGTGGCCGATGCCGGCGATATGGCCGTGAACCCCTTCAATATCAATGAAGCCATCGAGACGGTCCAGCAGAACGCCCTGGACCTCACGGAGCATGGCACCAAGCTCTTGACCCTGGGCGGAGACCACACCATCGCCCTGCCGCTGCTGCGCGCCGCCGCTGAGCGTGCCGGTTCTCCGGTGGCCATGCTGCACTTCGACGCACACCTGGACACCTGGGACACCTATTTCGGCGCCGAGTACACGCACGGCACCCCGTTCCGCCGCGCCGTCGAGGAAGGCATCCTGGACACCGAGGCCATTTCCCATGTGGGCACCCGAGGGCCGCTGTACGGCAAGAAGGACCTTGAGGATGACCGCCGCTTCGGCTTCGGCATCCTGACCTCCTCCGATGTCTACCGCCAGGGCGTGGATGAGGTTGTGGCAAAGCTGCGGGACCGGATCGGCAACCGTCCGTTGTATGTATCAGTGGACATCGACGTCCTGGACCCGGCCCACGCCCCGGGGACCGGCACCCCCGAGGCCGGCGGCATCACCAGCCGCGAACTGCTGGAGATCCTGCGCGGGCTGCGCGGACTGAACCTGGTGGGCGCCGACGTCGTCGAAGTCGCCCCTGCCTACGACCATGCGGACATCACCGCCGTGGCCGCCTCACACGTGGCCTACGACCTGATCACCTTGATGGGACTGTCCGCATGAGCGCCGATTCCACTGTCCCGGGTCCAGGCGAGGCCGTCCCCGGAGCCGGACCCGTCCGCAACGGCGGCGACCTGGTGGTGGAAACCCTTGAAGCCCTCGGTGCCAGCAAGGTATTCGGGATCCCCGGCCAGCATGCCCTGGGACTGTTCGACGCCCTCTCCCGCTCGCGGCTGGAATTCATCTCTTCCCGGGTGGAAAACAACTCCGCATTTGCGGCCGACGGTTTCTCCCGGGCCACCGGACAGGTGGGGGTGCTGTTCCTGTCCACCGGTCCCGGCGCCCTGACCTCGCTGGCCGGGCTGCAGGAGGCCTATGCCACGGGAGTGCCGATGATCGTGGTGGCCAGCCAGATCCCCATTGACGGGCTCGGAGCCCGGCGCCGGGGAATGCTGCACCAACTCGATGACCAGAAGGCCTCCGCAGCCAACGTCACCAAGAGCCAGCGGCTGATCCAGCATGCATCCGGCATCCCGTCCGCCATCCAGGACGCCTGGACGGAAGCCATCTCCTCCCCGGCGGGGCCGGTATGGATCGAGATCCCGCAGAACGTGCTGCTCAACCCGGTCATGGTGCCTGCCGTGGAAGACGCGTTGGCGGAACCGTTTGACAACCCCCCGCGCAGTGAACTGGTCAAGGAAGCCGTGCGCTGGCTCTCCGACGCCCGCCGGCCCGCCGTCATCGCCGGCGGCGGAGTGCGCCGCAGCGGTGCCGAGGCTGCACTGCTTTCCATTGCCCAGAAGCTGCATGCCCCGGTGATCTGCACCCCCGGCGGCAACGGAGCCTTCCCCTGGAACCATCCGCTCTCCCTGCAGTCCTGGATGGAGGACCGGCATATGACGGAGGTGCTCGAGGACGCCGACGTACTGGTGGTCATCGGCTCCTCGCTCGGCGAAGTGACGTCCAATTACTTCACCATGGCACCCCGCGGCCGGATCATCCAGATCGACGCCGAACCCCGGGTCCTGGAGTCCAACCGGCCGGCGCTGGGTATCCGCGCCGACGCCCGGCAGGCCCTGGACTCGCTGGATGCCGCCCTTCCGGCCGCGGAACACGTTCCCGACTGGCACGGACAAAGCGCCGAGGAGCTGGTGGCCGGCGCCCTGGCCCGGGTGCAGGCCCGGCTGGATACCCAGGGCCTCGACCTGGAACGCCGCTTCATGGCGGACATCCGCGCCGCTGTCCCCGATGACATG
Source organism: Arthrobacter sp. zg-Y1171 (assembly GCF_025244845.1). NCBI lineage: Bacteria > Bacillati > Actinomycetota > Actinomycetes > Micrococcales > Micrococcaceae > Arthrobacter > Arthrobacter sp. zg-Y1171. Next base: position 599,098 of record NZ_CP104264.1, read on the forward strand.
CAGACCTACTGGGACATGACCATTTCCGCCTACTGGGCCTGGAGCTGCTGGGATGCGAAGTCCGGCCAGTTCCACTCCGCCCAGGGTGCCGGCGGATTGGGCTACGGCTACCCGGGCGCAATCGGCGGTGCTGTGGGCCTGGGGGAGCGGGTGCTTGCCGTGTCCGGCGACGGTTCGGCCATGTATTCCATTTCCGAACTGGCCACGGCCCGGCAGCATAACCTTCCCGTCACCTGGCTGATTGTCGACGACGGCGGCTACGGCATCCTGCGCGAATACATGGAGGATGCGTTCGGCAAGGCCACGGCTACGGAACTGGCACGCCCGGATTTCGTGAAGCTTGCGGAATCCTTCGGCGTTCCGGCCCGCCGCTGCGCTCCCGCGGACATCCGGACGGCCTTGGAAGAGGCCTTTGCCGGAGAAGGCCCCAACGTAGTTGTGGTTGAAGCGCGGATAGGACTCTTTGCTCCCACCCACCTGGCCTAGTCCTGCAGGCCGCCGGATCCGGGGAGCGGGGGGCCCGGTTAGTTAGTTGACCTAGGCAAATTTCCGCGTATAGTTGCCTAGGTCAACTATCAGTACCAACCTCCCGGAGACCCATCCCCATGCCCATGCAACAGGAAACGGCGGATGACCTGATCCGGAAGATCTTCGCCCTGCAACGTACGTTGCGGTGCGTGACCCAGCACAGCGCCGACATCGGCGGACCCGGCGTGGCGCTGCAGGGCGTCATGCGGATGATCGGCGAAGACGGCGAGCTGCGGGCGACCGAGCTTGCCGCAAAACTCGGTGTCGGCCCTGCCGGACTCAGCCGCCACGTCGCAGAACTGGAAGAACTCGGTTACGTCCGGCGTCGCCCGCATCCGCAGGACCGCCGCGCCTACCTGATCAGCCTGACCGAGCTGGGGGAGTCAGTCCTCCGCGAAGCACTCAAGGCCCGGGCCGTCCTGCTGCAGGAAGCCCTTGCCGCCTGGTCCGAGGACCAGGCGCAGCTCGCGTCCGACACCCTTGGAGCGCTCTCAGAAGCGCTCTTCACCTCCATCCGCCGAGCGCCCGGAGCCGCCGGGCCGACGCTGGAAACCCCCGTATCCGATCCGCAGGAGCTAACAACTAAGTGACCGATTCCAAGACCGCCCGGAAGAAACACGTCCCCGGTGACATGAGCCACCGACAGATCCTGCAGGCCCTTACCGGCCTGCTGGCCGCGCTGTTCACGGCAATGCTGAGCACCACCATCGTGGCCAATGCGCTGCCCACCATCATGGCCGACCTGCACGGAACGCAGACCGACTTCGCCTGGGTGGTCACGGCCGCCCTGCTGGCCAACGCCGTAAGCACCCCGATCTGGGGCAAGCTTGCGGACCTGTTCAACAAGAAGCTGCTGGTGCAGCTGAGCATCGTCATCTTCGTTGCGGGGTCCGTCCTCGCAGGCTTCTCCCATTCCATGGACCTGCTGTTGACCGCACGCGTCATCCAGGGCCTGGGCATGGGCGGCCTGACGGCACTGGCCCAGGCAATCATCGGTTCCATCATTCCGCCGCGGGAACGCGGCAGGTACTCCGGTTACATGGGCGCCGTGATGGCAGTGGCCACCGCCGGCGGCCCGCTGCTGGGCGGCTTCATCGTGGACAGCCCGCTCGGCTGGCGCTGGACCTTCTTCCTCTGTGTTCCGCTCGCCGTCGTCGCCCTCTTCCTGCTGCAGGTCACGCTGCACCTGCAGCATGTACGCCGTCCCGCCAAGATCGACTGGCTCGGCTCGATCCTGCTCACCGCAGGCGTCTCCCTGCTCCTGATCTGGGTCTCTTTCGCCGGCAAGCCCGACTACTACGAATGGTGGTCATGGGAAACGGCCGCCATGGTGGGCGGATCCGTCATCCTGCTGGCCCTGCTGGTGCTGGTGGAGTCCAAGGTCGCCGAGCCGATCATTCCGCTGAAGATCATCAGCCAGCGGACCACCGCCCTGGCCATCATCGCCTCGGTTGCGGTAGGTATCGCCATGTTCGGTTCCACCACGTTCCTGGGCCAGTACTTCCAGCTGGCACGCGGCTTCACGCCCACCGAGGCCGGATTGCTGATGCTGCCGATGATTGCCGGCAACCTCCTCGGGTCCGTAGGGTCCGGCATGCTGATCACCCGCTTCGGCAAGTGGAAGCGGTTCCTGATCATCGGCACGGTCCTGGTGATCCTCGGGACGGCGCTGGCCGGCTTCATCAACCATGAAACCGACATGATCCTCGTCAGCCTGTTCATCTTCGTCCTCGGTGTGGGCATGGGCCTGCTGATGCAGAACCTGGTGCTGGCCGTGCAGAACACGGTCAAGGTCACCGACGTCGGCTCCGCCAGCGCGTCCGTTGCCTTCTTCCGCACCGTGGGCGGCGCCATCGGCGTCTCGGTACTGGGCGCGGTCCTTTCCAGCTCCGTCAGCCGGCGAGTCACAGAGGAACTGGACAAGGCCGGCATGCCGACCGACGGCGGCGGCACCACCGCCACGCTGGACCTGGGTGGGCTCCCGCCAGAGGTCCAGATGTTCTTCCGGATCGCGTATGCGGAGGGCACGGCGGATATCTTCAAGATCGCCGCCGCGGTGGCTATCATCGCGCTGGTTGCGGTGCTGTTCATCAAGGAGAAGGCCCTGCGCCGGACCCTCGACATCAAGCCCACCTCCTCCAACCCGGTCGAACCGGGCCTGGCCGGCGGTGCGGAGATGCTGCACACCGGTGCCATGTCCGCCGTCGAACCGGCTACCGTGCCGGATGCCGGCAGCCGGGAGTCCGCACCGCGGACCGCCGACGGCACGGAAAAGGCCGGCACCACCGCGCCGTAAGCACCTACTGCATGGTGAAACGCCGTGCAACGGCCCCGCCCAGCGCCGGGACCTGGAACATCCGTTCCAGCCCGGCGTTGCGCAGGGCCATCACCCCCGCAGGCAGCGGCCGGCCCAGCACCATGTTCATCTGTGCCTGGGCGGAGGCGACGACGGCGTCCCGGCGGCGCCGTCGTTCGAACTCCCGCAGTTCCCTGCCCACCGGTTTACCCTGCAGGGATGCCGCGATGATCGGCGCAACGGCAGCGGCGTCCAGCCAGCCCAGATTCATCCCCTGTCCGCCGATCGGGCTGATCTGGTGTGCCGCGTCCCCGATCAGGACCGTGCGTCCGGAAACCAACCGGCGCGCCCGGCCGATCTGTACGCCGAAAGCACTCAGCATGGAGTTTCCGGCCACCTCCAGGCGGTGCCCGGTCCGCTGCCGCACCAGCTCCGCGAGACCGGAGGCGGTGGGATCCTGCTGCAGTGCGTCGGTATGGACCACCCAGCGGCGCAGGCCGCCGGGCAGTGGAAAAGACTCCACGATCCCGTCCGGCTCGAGATACAGCACGGCCAGCGTCCCGTCACCGGTGCCGTCCGGGAAGTCGCCCATCAGATAGGTGTCCGGCAGTTCGCGCGAAGCCCAGCCGCTGCCCAGTGCGGACCGGACCGGTGACCGGGCGCCGTCGGCCGCCACGAGGAGGCACGCCTGGGTGGTGAAGGGTTCTTCACCGTGGATCCCGTGCACCCGGACGGCGGCGCCGTTGTCACTGAAGGTCTCAACCAGGGCGCCGCGGACCAGTGCTCCCGGGTCGAGGGCTCGGAGGCGTTCCTCCAGCAGCTGCTCGGTTCTCACCTGCGGCAGGGTCAGCACAAAGGGGTACCGGGCCGACGCCGCGGCGAAGTCCAGCCGGGCCACGGTCCGCCCGGCGCTGCGGGCTTCCCCCTGCGTGATCCGGATCCCTTCCCGCGTCATGGTGTCGGCGATGCCTGCCTGTGCCAGTGACGCCAGGGCCGGAGGATGCACCCCGATGGCCCGCGAATGCCTGCTGCGGTTCAGCCGTTGTTCCAATACTTGGACGGACACCCCCTCCTGGAGCAGCAGGACGGCCAGATACATGCCCACCGGCCCGCCGCCCACCACAACCACTTCGGAAGAGCGGCGGGGAACGCTCCGGGGAACGGACGAGGCGGCTTCTTCCGCGGCGAGGGACGGCAGGTCAACCCGCACGGTGGTCAGCTCCCCGGGAGTGCGGTGAATGAAGCAGCAGGTTCTGCCACGGCCGCTGCTGCAGGCTCTGCCAGCCCAGGGGCGTCACCTCGGCGATCTCCGCCGCGGTGAAACTGCGGCGGATGGAGGTCAGCCCGTCGGCCCGGATGAATGAGCCGGGGAAAAACGGCAAGGTTCCGAGGGAGAACAGGGCGTAGGCCCAGCGGCTGCGCTCAATGTCGCTGTGCAGGCAGAGCCTGCGGCCCAGCCGCCTCGAGTCCGCCAGCAGCGCCTGCAGTTCCGCCGGTGCCAGATGGTGGAGCATGTGGTTGGAAATCACGACGTCGTAGGAACGCCCTTCCGCAACCAGTTCACTGCTGTACGCCTGGCGGAAGGACAATCCCGGCAACGGCGGCAGCGCGGAGGCGAACGCGTGCGCCCTCGGATCCGGGTCGATGGCGGTGATTTCCACGGCCAACCCGTCCCTGCGCGCCCAGCGCGCAATACAGCGGGGAACGTCCCCTCCGCCGGAGCCGATGTCCAGCAGCGTGCCACCGCCTTTTGCCGCGAAGATCGGACGAAGGTACCGGACATAGTTGCGCCGCCACCCCGAGACCACCGCGTTGACCAGCCAGAACTGGGCGTAGGTTCGCTCGAGGCGCTGCAGATCGGCGTCGGGCCGGTCCATTTCCTCCACCGCGTCTACTGCCCGGGTGGCCAGGGAGGGAAAAACAGTGATCATACTGCGGCGGGGACCTCCGCCGGCACTGCCCCCGCCGGCTCTGCCAGTTCCGCAGACACCGCTGCCGAAGGCTGCACCGGTCCGCCGACCCGGGTGAACAATCCGGTCTCCACGGTGAGGCCCGGGCCGAAGGCCATGGAGCAGATCCGTTCGTTGCCGCCGCTGAAGGGCTGTTCGAGGATGTACTTGAGCACGAACAGTACGGTGGCGCTGCTCATGTTGCCCACGGTGCGCAGGGTCTCCCGGGCCGGCACCAGCTGCTGTTCGCTCAGTTCGAGTTTCGCCTCGACTTTATCCAGGATGCTGCGGCCGCCGGGATGGATGGCCCAGTGCCCGATCTCCCGGTAGGGCCGGGCGCTGACCGATGCGTCGTGCGCCAGCAGGGGTTCCAGGGCGCCGACAATGTGGTCGTCGATGATGTGCGGGACGTAGGTGCCCAGCACCATCTCGAAGCCTTCGTCGCCGATGTTCCAGGCCATGGCCTCCTCACCCACCGGGGTCAGGATGGTTTCGAAGTGGTCCAGCTGGATGGCCGGTCCCGAGTCCGGAAGGTCTTCGCGGGCGGTGATGATGGCCGCTGCTGCACCGTCGGCGAAGAGTGAGGACCCCATGATGGCGTCCGGGTCATTCGACGTGCGGACGTGCAGGGAGCACAGCTCCGCACTGACCACCAGCACCACGGCGTCGGGATCCGACTCGCAGAAGGATTTGGCGGCGCGCATGGCCGGGAAGGCTCCGTAGCAGCCCATAAAGCCCAGGTGGTAGCGCTGCACGGACGGATTCAACCCCAGCGCCCGGGTCACCTTGTAATCCGGGCCGGGGTTGAAGAAGCCCGTGCAGGACACGGTGACGACGTGGGTGATATCCGACGGGGCGATACCGGCACAGGCGTCCAGTGCCTTGGAGGCGGCTTCGATGAAGAGTTTCGTGGCCTCCACCGCGAAGATGTCATTCCTGGTCTTGGTGCTGGGCCGCAGCAGCAGGCCGCTGCGGGCATCGTAGAACTTGGGATTTTCCGAGGTGTCGGTGAGCGAGAGTTCCGCCAGCGCCGTACGGCGGGTGTCGATGGCCGCCGAATCGAAGCAGGTACGCACCAGCCGCTCACCCAGCCGGGTCAGGCCGGGCTGGGCTGCGAATGCGTCGCGGACTTCGGACTGCACCAGGACAGTGGGCGGGATCGCAGTTTCCAGGGACCTGAGGGTAACCGTCATAGTCCATTGTTAAGGGATGGTGATGCTCTGCACAATGGTTGGGGTTACTGAACGATCAGCCCCGGCTACTGGTTTCGCGGCTTGAGGAGTTCACGCTACTGAGGGTGGACGGCGGACGCGACCTTGCCGCGTGGCCGCGCTGACGCGTACCACTGGCGGCACAACAGCACGATCAGCACCAGTTCGAGGATTCCACCGCCGTAGTACATCACCAGCGCCCCGTGTTCCGCGGCCGTGGCAGGGATCCCGGGAGGCGGGTCGGCGTAGATGCCCTTGGCGAGGATATTGTGCGCAGCGATGGAAAGCACCAGGACGATTGCCCGCAGCCGATAACCGGCCCGGTGCGGGGAGGGATCCCGTCCCACGATGGAAGCCGTGAACAGGTAGCCGGCAGCCAGCAGGTGGAAGGTCACCAGCCAGTGCACCGGCATCGACTCCTGCATTGCCTGCAGCAGCCCGGTGCGGAACATCAGGATCATGCCGCCGGTGTTGAGCAGCGCGGCGGTGACCGGGAAGGACAGGAACCGGGCGAACCGGCTGCGCAGCACCCGGGAGAGCCGGCGGGCCGGAAAAACATCGAGGGTGCGTAGTGCCAGGGTGAACGGCCGGGAGAGCACCAGCAGCAGGGGCGAGAGCATCCCGGCCAGGAGATGCGAAAAGCTCAGTACAGCGAAATCCCGATGCGCCAGTTCCGCCAACGGGTTCAGGACCGTAACCAGCACGGCCGCCACACCCAGCGTGAAGAAAACCGTCCGGTACCAGGGCCAGCGGCCGGAGCGCGGCGAACGCGCGCCCGCCCAGTAGACAACCAGGGCAACTACGGCGGGAATGAAGAACAGCGACTCTACGGGAAAGCCGCTGCCGTGGTTATGCATCGGCTGAGGCTGTCGATTCCCGCGGGACGGCAGCGCGGGTGCGGTAGGTAAGGAACGCGCCGGCAATGATCAACAGCACTGCGATGACGTTCCAAACCGTGTCGTACACAAGCAGATCCACCTCGTAGCGAATCTGGTGAAGCCCCATGAGCTTGTGCTGCACCGTGCCGTCGTAGAGCTGGAACATGCCGGCACCCAGCAGGACGCCGCCGGTCCACCGCTGCAGGAGAGCCTCATGCCACCGGCGCAGATCGGCGAACAGGAAGAGGCCGGCTACAACGGCGAACCAGCCGAAGGCATGGAACAGCCCGTCCGAAAACAGCCCCGCAGACGTAGTGGAGCGGTCGTAGAAATGATGCCACTGCAGGAGCTGGTGGAAGATCACTTCGTCGACGAAGGCAGCCAGTCCGATCCCGAAAAGCAAGCCGGAAACCAGGTTGCGCCGCCGCGGAGAGCGGCGCTCGCGGAGGGGAGAACTCATGATTCGAACATAACACCGGCACGGCGCCGGCCGCAGGGGTGCGTGACATGCACGGCGTCTGCGGCAAGGATGGGAGCCATGTGGATAGGGGCGCTGGAGCTGGACCTGTTGCTGGGGGACGTGCATTCCCTCAAGGGGAAACGGTCGGTCGTCCGTCCCATCCTTGCGGAACTGCGGCGCAAATTCGATGTCTCCGCCGCAGAGGTCAGCTCCCTGGACCTGCACCGCCGGTCAGGGATAGGCGTGGGCATTGTGGCGGCGGACCGTGCCCACGTGGTGGATGTGCTGGATGCCGCGGAACGGCTGGTGGCGGGCCGGCCGGAAGTGGAGTTGCTGAGCGCCCGGCGTCAATTGTTCACCGAGCAGGACTAGCCACCGCGCTCCGCATCCGCCCATCCGCCGGATAAATGGGGAACAATTGGCCGGGTGAGTCTTAGCACCGTAGAACCAGTCAATGTTTCCGGATCCACCGATGAGCAGGTGATTGCCCAACTGGCCGCCGAGCTGGGGGTAGCGCCCTGGCAGGTCCGGGCGGCGGTGGGCCTGCTCGACGGCGGCGCCACGGTTCCGTTCATCGCCCGGTACCGCAAGGAGGCCACCGGCACGCTGGATGACGCCCAGCTGCGGGACCTGGACGAGCGGCTGCGGTACCTGCGCGAACTGGAGGACCGGCGGCGGGCCATCCTCGAGGCCATCGCTGCCCAGGGGAAGCTGACGGACGAACTGCGGGAGGCCGTCGTCGGCGCCGAGACCAAGTCCCGCCTGGAAGACATCTACCTTCCCTACCGCAGCAAGCGGCGGACCAAGGCCCAGATAGCCAGGGAAGCGGGACTGGAACCGCTGGCGGAAGCGCTGCTGGCCGATCCCCGGCGTTCCCCGGACGCTGAGGCCGCGCGGTACGTGCGCGAGGGGATCCCGGATGCGGCCGAGGCGCTCGCCGGGGCACGCGCCATCCTGATCGAACGGGTTTCCCAGGACGCGGACCTGTTGACCGAACAGCGCGAGAAGCTCTGGCGCCAGGGCCGGATGCGCTCGCAGGTGCGTCCCGGCAAGGAAGCCGAAGGGCGGAAATTCACCGACTACTACGACTTTTCCCAGTCTCCCTCCGGGATGCCGTCACACCGCGTCCTCGCCCTGTTCCGCGGCGAGAAGGAAGGCATGCTGGAACTGGCCCTGACGGAGGGGGATCCGGCCGATGCCGAAGTCCTGGCTGCGGCCCGCGCCCGATACGAACGCTCCGTGGCGGCCCGTCTGGGGGTGGCGGACCGCGGGCGTCCCGCTGACCCGTGGCTGATGACCACCGTGCAGCTGGCCTGGCGGCGGATCCTCGCCAAGCTCTCGGTGGATCTGCGTGTCCGCCTCTTTACGGAGGCGGAAACCGAGGCGGTGCGGGTATTTGCGGCCAACCTGCGGGATGTGCTGCTGGCCGCACCCGCCGGAAACCGGACCACTCTGGGACTCGATCCCGGGCTGCGTACCGGCGTGAAGGTTGCCGTGGTGGACGGCACCGGCAAGGTGGTTGCCACCGATACGGTCTATCCCCATGCGCCTGTGCGCCGCTGGGATGACGCCCTGGCCACGCTGGCCGGTCTGGTGAAGCAGCACGGGGTGGAACTGATTGCCATCGGCAACGGCACCGCTTCCAGGGAAACGGATAAGCTCGCTGCCGAGTTGATGAAGCTGGTCCCGGGCGGGTCGCTGGGCAAGCTGGTGGTGTCCGAGGCCGGTGCGTCCGTGTACTCAGCGTCCGCCCTTGCCTCGGCCGAGCTGCCCGGCATGGATGTGTCCCTGCGCGGCGCCGTCTCGATTGCCCGGCGGCTGCAGGATCCGTTGGCGGAACTGGTGAAGATCGATCCGAAGTCCATCGGGGTGGGCCAGTACCAGCACGACGTGACGCCGGCGAAGCTGGAGCGTTCGCTGGATGCGGTGATTGAGGACTGCGTGAACGCCGTGGGGGTGGACGTGAACACAGCCTCCCCGTCGCTGCTGACCCGGGTGGCCGGCGTCGGTCCGCTGCTCAGCGAAAACATCGTGGCTTACCGCAATGCGAACGGGCCGTTTGCCCGCCGGCAGGACCTGATGAAGGTGCCTCGGCTCGGGGCGAAGGCCTTTGAACAGTGTGCCGGGTTCCTGCGCGTCAGCGGCGGAAAGGAACCGCTGGACGGGACCAGCGTCCACCCGGAGTCCTACCCGATTGCCCGGAAGGTCCTGGCTGCGGCCGGGGCGACCATGAGCGCGTCGGGAGCGGCCCTGGAGGGTGTGGACCCCGCAGCGTTCGTGGATGACCAGGTAGGCCTTCCGACCGTTTTGGACATCATCGCCGAGCTGCGGAAGCCGGGGCGGGACCCGCGGCCCGCTTTTGAAACAGCCAGCTTCTCGGAGGGAATCGAGAAGATCTCGGACCTGCGTCCGGGAATGGTCCTCGACGGCGTGGTCACCAACGTGGCTGCCTTCGGCGCCTTCGTGGACGTGGGAGTCCACCAGGACGGGCTGGTCCACATCTCCGCGATGTCGCACACCTTCATTTCGGACCCACGGGAGGTGGTCCGGTCCGGACAGGTGGTGAAGGTCAAGGTGATGGAGGCGGACCCGGAGCGGAAACGGATTTCGCTGACGCTGCGGCTTGACGACGACGCCGCGGAGCCCGGCGGGCGGTCCGGACGCCCTCCGCAGGGAAGCCGCAAAGCCGAGGGCACCAAGCCGAGCAGCACCAAGCCGGGCAGCGCGAAGCCCGGCATTACCCAGCCGGGCACCGCCAGGTCCAGGGCCGAGAAACCCGGCACGGGGAGGACCAATCCGGGCAGGTCCAACCAGGCCAAGGCTCAAGGTGCCGCCGGCATCCCGAAGGCCAGCGCCCCGAAAACCAGCTCGCCGAAGGCCAGCGCGCCCACCGGGGCCATGGCGGATGCGCTTCGGGCGGCCGGGCTGCTGAAATAGCCCGACCGTCGCCTCTTGCAGCCTGCTGGTTACTCTGCGGGACCCTCAGCCTCGGCTGCTTCGTCGGCCTTGTCCTGTGCGGCAGGGACCGCGCCGGCGGGTGAAGTTCCCTGATCGTCGCGGATGTTGCCGGCCGAATGCGAGGCGCTGCCTGGTCTCCGGGGTTCGCCGGTGGGGCCGGGCTGCGGGGCGCTGGGACCGAGCGGGTCCTCGGCGTCGTTTGCGGGGCCGGTGGGTTCAGTAGTCACAATGTCCTCTCGGTTAGCCCTGGGCGAGGAGTTCGCCCAGCAGGCTGGTGTCCAGGGCAGCAAGAAGTGCCCGCGGATTTTCGTAGACTTCGCGGGCGCCTGCCTCGCGCAGTTCGGCTTCGCTCGTGCCGCCGCAGGTCAGGCCGATGGTGGGAATGGAGAGCTTCCCGGCTGCCTTGACGTCCCACACCGAATCGCCCACGAACACGGTGTTCGCGGCTTCCAGGCCACCGGCCTCCAGGGCAGCTTCGAGGATGTCCGGGGAGGGTTTGCTGGCTTCGGCGTCTGCGGAGCTGGTGGCATCGGTGATCGCGGAGTCGGCGTCGATGACGGTGCGCAGGTACTCGAGTTCGGCTCCGGAAGCGGAGGATGCCAGGACCACGGTGAGGTCTTTCTTCGAGCAGGCCTTCAGGAGTTCGCTGGCGCCGTCGAAAGACCGAAGCGAGGGCCACCAGGTGGAGAAGATGGCACCGTGTGTGGCATCAAGCTGCTCATCCTCGTCCTTGTTGCGGTCTTCGCCCAGCAGGTGCTCCACGAGCTTGTCGCCGCCCATGCCGATGGCGCGGTGGATGGCGGACATCGGAACGTCATGTTCCATCCGGCGGAAGGCCTGCCACCACGCGACGGCGTGCAGATAGTTTGAATCCACCAGGGTTCCGTCTACGTCGAAAAGAACGCCGCGCTTGTCGTTGTCCAAATTACTCATGGTGTGTGCCTCAGTTTCCTTGGAGCCTGTCTGGTTCGTCTGGTTCGAAGTCTAGTGGCCGTGCCGCCGCCGACGACGCCTCCGCCGACGTCGACCCGTTGGCACCGGTGGCTGCCGGCGTCGCGCGAACCTGTCCGGGCGGGCCCAGGAAGGTTCGCAGTTGTTCTTCGAGGATGCTGCGGTCCCGAAGTTCGCATTCCCAGACCACCAGGACGTCCCAACCTCCGGCCGCCAGCCGTTCCTGGGCCGCCGCATCCCGCTCGACGGTGCGTTTGCGTTTCGCGGCCCAGAACTCGCTATTGGTCTTTGGAGCGTGCTGCCCGGCCCGGCAGGAGTGGAAGTGCCAGAAGCAACCGTTGACGAAGAGGACTTTCCTGCGCCCGGCGAAAACCAGGTCAGGCTTGCCCGGAAGGCTGGACTTACCGAAGGAGCCGTGCAACCGGAACCGGTAACCCGCGGCGTGGAGGATGCCGCGGATCAGGAGTTCAGGTTTGGTGTTCTTGCCCCGGATGCGCGACATGTTGCGGCTGCGCTGCTCCGGACTGACGGTATCGGCCATGGATCCAGTCTAGGAACAGATCACAATTGCATTTCGCACTACTCGATTCTTGCGGCGGGGGATCCGCAAACTCATAAGGTGACTTAGTATTGAAGGCACTGATAGACCCCTTACAAGGAGGTAAGTGATGTCGGGCTACTTCAAGCTGGTGGACGCCCACGAGGGAAGTTTCCGCATTAAGCTCATTGCCGGCGACGGAACGCTGATGGCAGTATCCACCACTTTTGAAACCAAGCGGGAAGCAGCGGCCGGGATCGCGCAGCTGCGGGAGATTGCAGGAACAGGTCCTGTAGTCGACCAGAGCCGGGATTCGGATGTGCTGGGCGAAGCCAAGAACTCGGCCCCCAAGGCAGCAGCCAGCTGACGAGAAGACGAACATACAAACCAGGCCTTCGGCTCCCTAACCGGGAACCGGAGGCCTGTTCCGTTGTCGCAGCGCTTCCTTACTGCCGGGCGCATGCTCCAGCCCCGGGCGGATCTGCCCTACTCAGCCCTGGTCTTCGCCACCTTCGGCCGGCTCCTGGGTGTGCTCGCGCTGCTCGTTTTCCTGCTCGTTGGTCTCACCTTCGGACGGCTCCTGCGAATGCGTCCGGTTGGAGTCCTTTTCCTTGTTGGCGCTCTGTTCGCTCATGCGGTTTCTCCGATTCATGTCCAGCCGACACCGGCATCCGCCGGCTCTAGCGGCCCTACCTCCAGTCTAGAAACCTCTGCCCGAACCTAGAACCCCTTAGGGACACACTCGGCCTCGAGGGGCGGCTGCGGACACGCCTGCACCAAGCTGCTGGCCAGTACCCGTCGTCGCCGGTAGCGTGAGCCGGATGCAGCCAAAAGACGCGGACGTCATTGTTGTTGGAGCCGGGCTCGCCGGCCTGGTAGCCACAGCCGAACTCGTGGACGCCGGACGCTCGGTGATCCTGCTTGAGCAGGAGGGATCCCAGGGGCTGGGCGGCCAGGCGTGGTGGTCCTTTGGCGGGCTTTTCCTGGTGGATTCGCCTGAACAGCGCAGGCTCCGGGTGAAGGACTCCGTGGAGCTTGCCTGGCAGGACTGGCTGGGCACCGCGGGTTTTGACCGCGAGGAGGACCATTGGCCGCGGAAGTGGGCCGAAGCGTACGTGCATTTCGCTGCAGGGGAGAAGCGGGCCTGGCTGCAGCAGATGGGGCACCGGATCTTCCCGGTGGTGGGCTGGGCCGAGCGCGGCGGATACGGCGCCAACGGACCAGGGAACTCCGTTCCGCGCTTCCACATCACCTGGGGCACGGGGCCGGGGATCACCGCGCCTTTCGAGGCCAAGGTGCGCGACGGCGTCGAACGCGGGCTGGTGCGTTTCGCCTTCCGCCATCGCCTCGATGACCTGGTCCTGACCGGGGGAGCCGTGACCGGCGTGCGCGGCAGCGTCCTGGAGCCGACGACGGCGCCTCGCGGCACCGCTTCCAGCCGTACCGTAGTCGGGGACTTCGAATTCAGTGCCTCCGCCGTGGTGATAACCACCGGAGGCATCGGCGGAGACCATGACGCCGTCCGGGCAGCGTGGCCCCGGAGAATGGGACCTGCGCCCGCGAACATGCTCAGCGGGGTGCCCGAGCATGTGGATGGGCGGGGCATCGGAATTGCCCAGGCTGCCGGCGGGCGGGTGATCAACCCGGACCGCATGTGGCATTACGTGGAAGGAATCCGGAACTGGGACCCGGTCTGGAAGAACCACGGAATCCGCATCCTGCCCGGTCCGTCCTCGCTGTGGCTGGATGCGGCCGGAAACCGCCTGCCGGTGCCGTTGTTTCCGGGTTTCGACACCCTTGGGACCCTGGAGCACCTGCGCCGCAGCGGCTCCGACTACAGCTGGTTCATTCTGAACAAGGCGATCATCCGCAAGGAATTTGCGCTTTCCGGTTCCGAACAGAATCCGGACCTCACCGGAAAATCAGTCCGGGACGTCCTGAAACGGGCCACGGCCGGAGTGCCTGCCCCCGTCCAGGCGTTCCTGGACCACGGCGAGGATTTCATTACCGCCAATTCGGTCGAGGAGCTCGTTGCCGGCATGAACCTGCTGGCCAAAGGCTCGTCCGTGCATGGCGACGCGCCGGAACTGTCGGCGGAATCGGTGCGGCATGAACTGGAATCCAGGGACCGGGAAATCCGCAACCCGTTCACGAAGGATTCGCAGGTGACCGCCATCCGCGGGGCACGCACCTATCTGGGGGACAGGCTGATCCGCACCGCCGCACCGCACCGCATCCTGGATCCGAAGGCCGGACCGCTGATCGCCGTGCGCTTGTCCGTACTGACCCGCAAGACCCTCGGCGGGCTGGAAACGGACCTGCAGTCCCGGGTCCTGGCCGACGACGGCACACCGGTTCCCGGCCTCTTCGCAGCCGGGGAGGCCGCCGGGTTCGGCGGCGGCGGAATGCACGGGTACCGCTCGCTGGAAGGGACGTTCCTCGGCGGGTGCCTGTTCAGCGGACGAGCTGCCGGCCGGGCTGCGGCCGGCTAGGCAACGGGTCCGCCAAAGGCCGCTGGCCGGGACACCTTGGAGGTGGCCCGGCCAGCGGAGAAACGGTTTTGCGGTGTAGCGGCCTAGCCGGCGTAGCCCAGGGACTTCGCCTGGCGGTACTGCTTCATCTGGTTGAAGTAGGCACTGGCCGGGGCGGTAAAGAGCATCACCACGCCGGCAACGACCAGCAGGATGGAAACAAGGCTGAGGATACCTTCGAGGGAGCCGTTGATTCCGATCAGGCCGAAGAGGGAAAGCCCGGCGAACACGGTGACGACGATGCGTGCCCAGTTGTGGCCCTTCCGTGCAAACACGGCGAACAGGACGCTGACCGCAACACTGATCACGCCGATCACGACGCCGGTAACAATCCCGATGGTTACTGCCGTGTCCGCTTCAGCGGCGCTGAGCCCGCTGACCCGGGCAAGTTCGCTGCGGCCCTCATCCGACATCAAGGTGACAATGGAAAGGATTCCGGCAATGAGGCTGACAACGGCAGAAGCGATCAGGAGCCAAAAACCACGCTCCACTGCAGCCGGACGCTGCGGCGCGGCAGGAGTGGCAGCAGGTTGTCCCCCGCTGAAGGCGTTGTAGTTGTAGTTCGAAGGCGTACTCATTTTTCCCCTTAGGTGCTTTGGGCTACGGTTTGTGGAAATGACAAACGGTCGTTTCGGCCCAGCGTAGCCAAGATCTCCCCATCTGCGCCTCCCCACTCCGGGGGAGATTCACCGTGTCTTTATCCGGATGCACCCATGCCAGGGTCCGCCGGAAGGATTACCCGGGAACCGCCGGCTCCAGCGCTGCATCCGCTTCGGTTTCCGCACCGGAATAATGCCGTCCCCGCCGCAGTTGAGATGAACATGCAAACGCATGAAGAGGAGTCGAACATGGTGGATCGCAGGATTGTCGTGGTTTCGGGCGGACTGGGTGTCCCGTCCTCGTCCCGGATGCTTGCCGACGCCCTGGCCTCCGCAGCCAAGGCTGAGATTGAGGGACTTGGGCTGAGCGCCAGCGTCAGCACCTTCGAACTGCGTGAATACGCCGTGGACATTGCCAACAACATGGTGACGGGTTACGCGGCGCCGCGGCTGGACGCGGCGATTAATGAACTGATTGCCGCTGATGCCCTGGTGGCGGTCACGCCGGTCTTCACCGCGTCTATGAGCGGACTGTTTAAGTCCTTCTTCGATGTCATCGACAACACCGCACTGGACGGGAAACCGGTACTGCTTGGTGCCACCGGCGGCAGTGCCCGGCACTCCATGGTCCTGGACTACTGCCTGCGGCCGATGTTCAGCTACCTCCGTGCGCGGGTGGCCCCCACCGCTGTCTACGCCGCACCGGGGGACTGGGGGACGGGTGAAACCGGTACGGGCACTTTGGACCAGCGGGTTCGCCGTGCTGCCGGAGAACTGGTGGCGCTGCTGGGGGATGCACCGGTGCAGAAGCGCCGGGATCCGGCGCAGTCGCTGCCCTTCGAGGAACTGCTCGCCCAGACACAGCGCCAGTAGTTACGCAAGCGCCAGCAGTTACGGACCACTAAACCTACGTGTCCACGCGGGGGCCGGACGCGACGTCGCCGTCCCACCCCAGATTGCCGGCCATCCGCTGCAGGACGGCAAGCAGGGCGGTGTATTCCTCTTCGGTGATGTTGTCCGTCATCAGCTGCCGAATCCGGTCCACCGCACCGCGGAGGTTCTCCAGGCTTCGGCTGCCAAGGTCGGTGAGCTGGTACTGGCCGTCTTCCAGCAGCACCCAACCGGATTCCCGCAGCTCCTCGATAAGCTCCGCGGAGGTGCCGGTCTCCACTGCGGGAAAGTAGGGGCGCAGGCCGTCCGACAACTCTTTTTGGGTAGCGGGGCCCTCAACCAGCAGGTTCATCATTTGCCACTGCCGGCGGGTCACGCCATGTTCTTCGAAGCTGGCACCAAATTGGTCGTCGACCAGCTGGTCGACGAGCTTGAGCCAGAATCCGATGGGACGCTCCTGATTCGCCATCACTCCACTGTACAAATCAAACCCCGTGCAGGGAATGGCAGTGGTGCAGGCAGTAGGCCACCGTCGAAGCGGGCTTGGACGCCACGCCGGACCAAGCACCAGGGTTCGGCTCAGTCGAAGCGGGCTTGGGTGCCGCACCGGGGACAGGGGGCGGACCGGGCCAGGTCCAGGCACACCGCGCACACGGGAAGGTCGCCGGTATCGTCCTGCAGCGGACGGTTGGGCATCTGTTTGCCGCAGTAGGGGACCGGGCGGCGTGCACGGCTGCGTGCCCGCCGCTTGCAGGGGGTGCAGAAAATGTGCACCAGATCGTCTTCATCCTTGGGGCGAGTCTCGACCGGCCGGACCAGCGTTGATTCCTGGACGCTCATTGCCTTTCCTTGGTACGCATGTTGCTCGGCCCGACGCCGTCCGACGGCGGAAGCGGGCCCTGTTTCCAAGGTAATCGGTTCCACGCGCCGTAGAATCTGGCTGATCCCGGCGCCGGCGCGGGATTGAGCGGCTGTCCCCAGATGCAGGGTGGCCGAATTCACGTCGGGATCCGCTGCTGATACAGGCCCGTTACTGCAGCAGTCCCAACGCAGTTCCGCTACTGGAGCAGCGACCGGATGTCGTCGGCGGTGAGCGCGGAACTGAAGACGGCGTCGTCGTCCATTACGGAGGAGAACAGCTTCGCCTTTTGCTCCTTCAGCGCCATGACCTTTTCCTCGATCGTGTCGCGGGCCACCATGCGGTACACCATGACGTTGTTTTTCTGCCCGATCCGGTGCGTACGGTCCACCGCCTGGGATTCCGCTGCCGGGTTCCACCACGGATCCAGCAGGAAGACGTAATCCGCCTCCGTCAGGTTCAACCCGAATCCGCCGGCCTTGAGGCTGATCAGGAACACCGGAACAACGCCGTCCTTGAACGAGGCAATCACCTCGGCCCGGTTGCGGGTGGAGCCGTCGAGGTAGGCGTACTTGATGCCCTGCTCGTCCAGGCGCTGGGCGGCCTTTTTCAGGAAGGACGTGAACTGGCTGAAGATCAGTGCCCGGTGGCCTTCGGCGGTAATGTCTTCGAGCTGCTCAAAGAGCACGTCCAGCTTCGCCGAGGGCACGCCGTCGTACTCCTCCGGCTCAACGAGTGAAGCGTCCAGGCTGAGCATGCGCAGCAGGGTCAGGGAACGGAAGACGATCATGCGGTTCCGGTCCATGTCCTGGATCAGGCCCATGAGTTTCTGCCGTTCGCGCTGCAGATGCGTCTCGTAAATCTTGCGGTGCTTGGGATGCAGTTCCACCTCCAGGATCTGCTCCTGCTTCTCCGGCAGGTCCTTGGCCACGGCTTCCTTGGTCCGGCGCATCAGCAGCGGCCGGATGCGCCGGCGCAGCCGTGCCAGCAGCTCCGGGCTGTCGCCGCGTTCAATGGGCCGCTGGTATTCGTCGGCGAACTTCCGGGCGGAAGGGAACAGGCCGGGAGCCACAATGGCGAACAACCCCCAGAGCTCCATCAGGTTGTTTTCCATCGGGGTGCCCGTGATGGCCAGTTTGAACGGCGCGGGCAGGTCCCGGGCGCACTGATGCACCCGGGTCACCCGGTTCTTGACGAACTGCGCCTCATCGAGAATCAGGCCGTCCCACTCCTGCTTCCGGTAGGAGGCGAAGTCCAGCCGGAACACCGCGTAAGAGGTGAGGACGACGTCGGCCCCTGCCACCACCTCGGCCAGCGGTACGCGGGACTTGCCGCTGGTGTCGGAGACCGTCACCACCTTCAGCCCCGGTGTGAAGCGTGCGGCTTCGGACGCCCAGTTGGGAACCACCGAGGTGGGGGCAACCACCAGGAAGGGCCGGCGGGGTTGAGCTACCGCGGCAGATCCTCCCTGTGCCTGCCGTTCCCGGGCGTGGGCAAGCAGGGCGAGGGTCTGCAGGGTCTTGCCGAGCCCCATATCGTCGGCCAGGATCCCGCCCAGGCCATGGTCCCAGAGGAACGCCAGCCAGTTGAAGCCGTCCTGCTGATACGGCCGCAGGCTGGCCTGGAGCCCGGCGGGAAGCGGCACCGGGTCCACGGACTCCAAATCCAGCAGGGCCGAGACGGACTCCCGCCAGGCGACGGCTTCCTCGGTTTCCTCCGCCAGTTCCTCCAGTTCGGACCACAGCCCGGCCTGGTAACGGCTGATGGACAGTTCTCCGGTGTCCCATTCCTGCAGGCCCTGTGCCTCATTGATCAGGGCGTGGAGATGTTCAAACTCGGGACGGTCCAGGGAAAGGTAGGTCCGGTCCACGAGCAGCAGCTTGGTTTTGCCCTGCGCTATGGCCTTGAAGATGTCCGCGAACGGCACCAGCCGGCCCTCCACCGTGACCATCACGGCGAGGTCGAACCAGTCGCGGCGTTCGGTTTCCACGGTGGTGATCTTCAGCTTCGGCGCCTCGAGCAGCTCCCGGTAATCGGGCCGGGTTCCCTCGACCTCCACCCGCACCCCGTCGAGCTTCTCCAGCTCCGGCAGGACATGCTCGGTGAATTCGGCGGCCTCTATTTCGCGCAGGATCCGGTTGCGGGGTACGGCGTGCAGGGTTTTCCCCGCGGCCGCCAGGAGTGTAGCTTCGGCGGGGATGTCGCGGTAGGAGGTATCGCCGTCGTCCGCTGTCCCTGCCTTGCCGCTCTGGGGTGTGCGGGTGAGCGGCAGCCGGGTCTGGGAACTGCCGTGCTGATAGACCCAGCTCCAGGTCAGGGTCAGCTGGTCCTCAGGGCCGAAGGCAGCGGTGAGGAGCAGCGCGGGCGGCTCGATCTCGGGGAACTCCACGGAGTCGTCGCTGCTGGTGACCGGCAGGACCTGCCGCAGCCGCGGGTAGAACTTCTCGAGGAATACCGGGGCGTCTGCCTTCGGCACCATTACCGGGGCGCCTTGGAGCAGCAGGCCCTTGTCCTGTTCCGTCAGGGTCTTGGCCGTGGGCGCCAGCGTGATGGTGTTCTGCGGAGACCGGAGGTAAATACCGTGGCTGCCGATAATCCCGGCATCTTCCAGCGGGACCGGCGAGCCGTCCACTTCGAGCGTCGGCAGCAGCTGCAGCGGCGCCGGAGTGTCCCCGCCGGCGGCCCGGACATCCAGGGACAGGGTGGCGAGTTTCCCGACGCGGACGGCGGCGTCCTTCTTGGTGCCGACAAACGGGATGCCCAGCCGCACCGCTTCATCCAGCAGTTGCCAGAGCAGGGGATTGGCGAAGTCGTCGAGGTACAGCCAGGAGTCGTTCTGCCCGAAGTAGCTCACCCCGTTGGAGCGGTGCAGGGCCGGGAACTGGGAGAACCAGCGGTGCTGGTCCGGATCCAGCCGCAGTCCGTAGGTCTGGTAGCTGATGTTGCTCCACGCCAGGTTGTTCTTGACCCAGTTGCCCTTGGAGTTTCGCACCACGGGACGCACCCCCAGCCGGAAGGGGGTGGCCCGGTGCCGGCTGCGCGGGGCGGGAGCGCCCCAGCGGGGCGCAGCTGCCGCGGCAAAGTTCCGCAGTTCGAACTGCAGTGCCAGGGGAGTGGTTTCCGTGGGCTTGGTGCTGTCTGCCAGATCCGCATCGATCAGGGTCTGCAGCGACTGCTGCCAGGCCGGCACGGATGGCCGTAGGGCGGGGGCGGAGAGTTCCTGCCGGGAAATCAAATGCTCGGTGTTGCTCTGCAGCGCTGCCGCGGCAACATGCTTGCAGTCGAAGCCGAGGGGGCAGCTGCAGTGGTTATCCAGCAGGCGGTAATCACCCTGGCGTTTAGCGCCGAGCTGCAGCATGGTCCGGTAGGGGACCGACGCGCTGCCGCGAACAGACGCGCGCAGCACCTCGCCTTGCGCATCCCACTCCAGGGTCTCCACGGCACCGCCCTTGGCGTAGGTCTGGCCCCGCTGAAACGCCGATCCGCCGACCACGCGGATGACGTCGGTAACGTCTACGAGCGGAGGGGTTTCGAGCATGGTTTTATCGTCTCACGCAGTACTGACGGTTTCCGCCGCCGGGTTCCTTCGGGGAATTTGGCAGGCCCCGGGGTGCCCTGTTTAGGATGTTAGTAGCGCGGATCACAATGGCGTGATCTGCGTTTCACTTTCCCCGGGTCGGGTACCCGCAGGGAACCGCCGCTTCACACTGCAGAGCTGGCCCGCCGTCGTCGTCCGCCCTCCTCCGCCTGAACCTCCGGTGCAGTCCCGGCTCCCAAATACCCGTGCGCTATTATCGCCGCATGAATGATTCGGCGGGTCTTCAGGAATGGTCATCTTCAATGCTCACCGGCGAGCGGGTCCGCTTCCGCGAGCTTCGTGAACCTGACCTCGCACACCTGGCCGAGTGGTGGAATGACCCGTCCCAGGCGATCCTGCAGCAGGACCGGGTCACCGTCCGCCCGCAGGAGGCGGCGGCGGCCCTGTTTCGGACCTGGAGCAAGAACGAGTCACCGTCCGGTTTCGGCTACAGCATTGTCAATCCGGCCGAAAAGCTGATCGGACATATCAGCGTCTGGGGAATATCCGTTCCGGAACGGATTGCCACCATGGCAATTATCATCAGCCCGGAATTCCAGGACCAGGGCCTGGGGCGGGAATCCCTGCAGCTCGGACTGCGGATTGTCTTTGAGGAAATGGGTGCGCATAAGGCCGAACTGCAGACGTGGTCCTATAACCAGCGGGCCATTCATCTGTATCGGTCGCTGGGGTTCCGTGAGGAAGGACGCCGCCGCGCCGCCGTGTTCCACCGCGGAGAGTTCCACGACCAGATGCTGCTCGGAATGCTGGAGGAGGAATACCGGGCCGAGGGCTAGGGCAGTCCGGCGGACGCCGGTGACCCGGAGCCGACATGGATTTCGACGCGTTCGATCCAATCCCGCATCAAAGCTGAGACCAGCGCGGGACGTTCGAGGTGGAGGTTGTGCCCGGCGGCGTCCAGCACGGTGAAGGTGCCACGCGGGTAATGCTCCCGCACTGCCCAGCCGTCTTCGTATCCCGTGACATGGTCCTGCCGGCCGAAAATGTGCAGGGACGGTGCATCGAACGGCTGCGCGTGGGCGAGCTCGGGCTCCGTGTCCAGCGCGTAGTCAGCGGCAATCTGTTCCATAAGTGCCTGATCCGCGCCCCGGAGGCCCGGGAGCACGTACTCGGAGAAGCCCGCAAAAGCGTCGGCTGTCTGCAGGACCGCCTCGTCCTCGAAGTCGGCCGAGCCATCTGCCCCGGCCTCAATCAGGGCCGGGTCCCGGTGAATGATTTGCCGGGGCGGCAGGACCCGGTCTGCATGGATCGCCGTGAACACCGAAGCCAGGGTTGCCAACCCGAGCACCTGGTCCTTCAGGGTATGGGCCACGTGCCGGGCCACCATGCCGCCGAAGGAATTCCCGATCAGGGCAAACGGCTCGTC
Source organism: Arthrobacter sp. zg-Y1171 (assembly GCF_025244845.1). NCBI lineage: Bacteria > Bacillati > Actinomycetota > Actinomycetes > Micrococcales > Micrococcaceae > Arthrobacter > Arthrobacter sp. zg-Y1171. The sequence goes on from NZ_CP104264.1 coordinate 620,711, forward strand.
GCCCAGCCGGTTCCTGATCTCCTCGACGACGCCGTCTGCCACCTCTTGGGCGCCGGCGGCCGGCGTCCGCGAACCGTGCTCGGCCCAGGGAAGGTCAAGATAGATGCGCCGCCAGGCAAGGTCGCCAAGGGCGCCTTCCAGGGGCAGCATGATCCGGTGGTCCACGCCAAACCCGTGTATGAGCACCAGGGGTTGGCCGTTTCCTATTTCGCGGGCAATCACCCCGCGATCCTATGCGCGCCCCTGCCCGCCCGGGCGGAACGACTGGCCGGAGTCTGAACCGTGACCGGCACGGCTCCGCTGCAGCTACCCCGCGGCCTGCGTCGTAGCGTTTCCCTGCGGCTTCACCACCGGGAAACTGCCGTGCGGTTCATCGTCCTCTTCAAAATGGTTGTAGGCCCTTCCGACAATCAGCGGATCCGGTGCATGCGCAATGGAGCTGTCCTTGTTCGGATATTCCACTGTGCTGAGCACATGGCGCATCGCTTCGAGCCGGGCGCGTTTCTTGTCATTGGACTTCACTGCGGTCCAGGGCGCATCTCCGGTGTCCGTGTAAAAGAACATGGCTTCCTTCGCCTCGGTGTACGCGTCCCACTTATCCAGGCTGGCCAAGTCTGTGGGGGAGAGCTTCCACTGCTTCACGGGATCCGTTTCCCGGGCAGCGAACCGGGCCAGCTGCTCCGCCCGGCCTACCGAGAACCACAGCTTGTGCAGCAGGGTGCCGGAATTGACGAGCATCCGTTCGAGCTCCGGAACCTCCCGCATAAACTCCAGGTACTGCGCCGGGGTGCAATACCCCATCACGCGTTCGACGCCGGCCCGGTTGTACCAGGAGCGGTCCATCATCACGATCTCTCCGCCGCTGGGCAGGGTGCGGATATACCGTTGGAAGTACCACTGGGTCTGCTCCTCGGAGGTGGGCTTCTCCAATGCCACCACGCGTGCACCGCGGGGATTCAGGTGCTCGTCGAACCGCTTGATCGCCCCGCCTTTTCCGGCGGCATCGCGGCCTTCGAAGATGATGAGCATTTTCTGCCCGGTTTCCTTGACCCAGAGCTGCATCTTCAGCAGTTCAATCTGGAGCCGGCGTTTCTGCCGGTCATAGGTGCGCCGGCTGAGCTTGGTGTCGTAGGGGTAGTTCTGGCGCCAGGCGTCGTCGTCGACCTTGATCTTGAGCTTTTTGCCCTTCGTTTTCAGTTCCTGCAGCTCGTCGAGTTCCTGCGCATAGTCCTCCGCGACCGCCACGCGCTGACCGTCCAGGCTTTGCTCATCCGCCGCGAGTCCGTTGGCTGCTGACGGTTGCCGGGCCGAAACTTCCTTGGTGCCGTTCTTACTGGTTGCCATGACATCTCCACTGCCGGTTGGGTTATCCGAACTTACGCGGCACTGCCTACTGATTGGAAGAGGGAACGGGTCTCTGTGTACGACGGCGGCGGGCAGCATGGTCGGCGCGCCTGAGCGGCAGGCGGTGCCATGCCGCAGATAATGGTTGGCGATGACTTCACTACGCACCAAAGCTCTGTCGCTCGTTGCCCTGCTCGCCCTCGGCGTAGTCGGCTGCACCCCCGCCACCGACACCGGCTCCGAACCAGCCCCGTCCTCCGCGACCCAACCCGCGACGGGGTCCACCGAACCCGCGAGCCCATCCGCTCCTGCCGAGCCCGCCGCCCCTGCCGAGCCCGCCGCAGCAGGCACCGCGCTGGACCAGTTGGCCGGCATCCCGATCAAGGGCCGCGCACCGAAGACCGGGTACGACCGCGAGCAGTTCGGTCCGGCCTGGGCCGATACGGATCACAACGGCTGCGACACCCGCAACGACATCCTCGCCCGCGACCTCGTGGACATTGTGTACAAGGATGGAACCCGGGAATGCGTGGTTGCCTCGGGCACCTTCCTGGATCCCTACACGGGAACCACCATTGCGTTTGTCCGCGGCAACACCACCAGCACCGCCGTCCAGATCGACCATGTGGTGGCCCTTTCCGATGCCTGGCAGAAGGGGGCGCAGCAGCTGTCCGCCGAGGAACGCCGGCAGCTGGCCAATGATCCGTTGAACCTCATGGCCGCCGACGGGCCCGCCAACGGCTCCAAGTCCGACGGCGACGCCGCCACCTGGCTGCCCGCCAACAAGGACTTCCGCTGCGAATATGTAGCCCGCCAGACTGCAGTCAAAGCCGAATACCGGCTGTGGATGACGCAGGCAGAGCATGACGCGATCGCTGCCGTCCTGTCCGGCTGCCCGGACGAGCCGGTTCCCGCGCGGGACGGCACCGTGCCTGCCGCAGCGGTTGCTGCAGCCGACGCCGCGCAGCCCGCACCTGCCGCACCTGCACCTGCCGCACCCGCACCCGCCGCTCCCGCGGTGGAACCCGCTCCCGCTGCACCCGCCGGAACCGTCTATGCGAACTGCACGGCGGTGAAGGCCGCGGGTGTGGCGCCGATCCGCCCGGGCGACGCCGGCTGGGATCCCAAGTTCGACCGGGACGGCGACGGCGTGGGCTGCACGTCCTAGGGCACGTAGGCCTTGGCCTCAAAGATCCACGGCTCCAGCGGGATCTGCGCGGGAGAGAATTCGGCCAGTGCTTCGCTGAGGTCTCCGGGCAGGCCCAGGGACCCGAGGATCAGGGCCCGGACGGCATCCGCATCCAGCCCCGCTGCGGCGAGGTCGGTGAGGGTGACGGCGCCGTCGCGCTTGGCCAGCCGCTGGCCAGCAGTGTTCAGCGCCAGCGGAACATGGGCGTAGCTGACCGGAGGGAACCCGAGGAGGGAACCGAGGTACGCCTGGCGGGGTGCCGAGCTGAGCAGGTCATCCCCGCGCACTACCTGGTCAATGCCCTGCAGTGCATCGTCGAGGACCACCGCAAGGTTGTAGGAGGGGACGCCGTCGTTGCGCAGCAGCACCAGGTCGTCCACCGCGGAGGTGTAGCTGCCGTGCAGCTCATCGGTCACGGTGAACTCGTTTACCTCCGTCCGCAGGCGCAGGGCGGCGGGGCGTTCGCGCCGTCGTCGGGCACGCTGCTCTTCGGTGAGGTTCCGGCAGGTACCGGGGTAGGCCCCGGGCGGCGCATGCGGGGCGGACGCCGCTTCCGCCACCTCGCGCCGGGTACAGAAGCATTCATACACGAGTCCGGCACTGCGCAGCCGGTCGATGGCGTCCAGATAGATTTCAGTGCGTTCGGTCTGGCGGATGATCTCGCCGTCCCAGTCCAGTCCGACGGCGGTTAGGTCGCGCAGCTGGGCCGCTTCGGCGCCGGAGCGCACCCGGTCAAGGTCCTCCATCCGCAGCAGGAACCGGCGGCCGGTGCTGCGGGCGAAGAGCCAGGCCAGCAGGGCGGTGCGCAGGTTTCCTACGTGCAGCTCACCGGTGGGACTGGGAGCGAAGCGGCCGGCGGCGGAGGAATGAGGCACAAGACCAGTCTATTCGGGTGCGGTGTTGTCCGCGGTGGCCTTCATTCTCCGGGCGTTGGGAGTTTTATTGCCCGGGCTGCAGAAGGGTTTTCGGCTGCGGACCGAGGGTGTCCGCAAGGCTGTGGCCGCACCCCGTGAAGGTGCCTAGCGTTGCACGCATGGGACTCATGGAGATCGAGGTTGCCCAGATGGAACACCGCCTGCGGGCAGCCGAGATGGAACAGCGGCACCGCCTCCGGCGAATCCTGCAGGAGCGGGAACAAGCGGACGGACCGGGGCGTGTCCAGACCGACTGGCCGCTGATCACGCTGCGCTTCGGGCGTTTCCAGGTGGCTCTGCTCCGTACCGTCTGGCTGCCGTCCGGACGGGTCCACCATTCACACGGGGCGTCCAGACTTCTTCCGGGGTAGCGGGAGTAGCGTTTTGAGCGAAGAGGCTACCGCCGCATTCCGTGCTGGGCGGAACGGCGGCCCCGGCTGGAGATCACATGACTGGTGGTTACGCGGGACACAGCGCAAACTCGGGCAGGAAGCGCACGACGACGGTGGGCGGGTCCCGGTGGACCATCCTGGTTGTTGGGCTGGTGATGCTGCTGCTCATCATTGCCCAAGGGGTGGCCACCGGGTTCACCGGCCTGTTGGGGTCGGCCGGCCTGATCGCTCTGTGCACCGGGCTGTACACGGTCCTGACCAACCGGCCGTCCTGGCTGGACCTGCCGAACCGGGTGCTCGGAGGCATCCTCGCTGTTGCAGGGCTGCTCGCCTCGGTGATCGCGACGGCGATCCACTGGGGATAGGGCAGCGGGCAGATCAGACCCGGCTTTCCGCTGCTCCCTGCGTTCCGTCGTCGTACGTTTCATCCGCCAGTTCCGCACGGACCAGGCCGTCGCCGCGGACCCACAGGCGGTAGGCGCCGAACAGGAGCGCGATCCATACTGCGCCCACAATCAAGGCGACGCGGGTGTCCGGCATGATGCCGAGCAGCACCACGATGAACACCATGAAAGCCAGCGCCGCATAGGACGCGGCCGGCCAGAACGGCACACCGAATTCCGAGGCCGGCAGGTTCCGGCGCTTGATTTCCCGCTTCATGGCGATGTGCGAGAGCAGGATCATCAGCCATACCCACACGGTCGCGAAGGTGGCGATGGACGCGATGATCGTGAACAGCGATTCGGGCAGCAGGGCGTTCAGCACGACGCCGACGAGCAGCACCACCGCCATGGTTGCCACGGTCATCCACGGCACCCCGTTCCGGGAAATCCGGGCGAACGACGCCGGCGCCTGGCCTTCCTGTGCGAGTCCGTAAAGGACGCGGCCGGCACCGAAGATGTCGGAGTTGATGGCCGAGATCGCTGCGGTGATGACCACGGCGTTGAGGATGTGCGCCGCGGCCGGGATGCCCAGGGTGTCGAAGATCTGCACAAACGGACTGGTTTCGCCGTTGATGTCCTGCCACGGGAAGATCATCATCAGGATGCCTAGGGCGCATACGTAGAAGAGCAGGATGCGGACCGGAACGGTGTTCACTGCCGCGGGGATGGCCTTCTTGGGGTTGTCCGCTTCGCCGGCGGTGATGCCGATGGTTTCAATGCCGCCGAAGGCAAACATCACAATCGAGAAGGACGCCAGCAGGCCCCAGAATCCGTTGGCGAAGAACCCTCCGGAACCCAGCATCGTATCCAGGCCGGGGTTCGCGGCGTCGGGCAGTCCGAACCCGAAGACTACGATGGCCGCACCGCCGACGATCATCGCGATGATCGCCGAGACCTTGATCAGTGAGAGCCAGAACTCGGTCTCGCCAAAGACCTTCACCCGCATCAGGTTCAGTGCGGCAATCAGCAGGATGACGGCGAGGATCCAGATCCAGCGCGGCACGTCTTCAAACCAGAAGCCCATATAGATGCCGAAGGCGGTGACGTCGGCAATCGCGACGATGGCCATCTCGAAGGCGAACGTCCAGCCCGTGATGAACCCGGCAAACGGGCCCAGATAGCGGCTGGCGTAGTGGCCGAACGAACCCGTTACCGGATGCCGGACTGCCATCTCGCCGAGGGCCCGCATAACCAGGAAGACAGCGGCGCCACCGATCATGTAGGCCAGCAGGACGGACGGTCCGGCGGACTGGATGGCCGATGCGGACCCGTAGAACAGGCCGGTGCCGATGGCCGAGCCGAGCGCCATGAAGCGGATGTGCCGGACATTCAGCCCGCGGGCCAATGCCTGGGTAAAGGAGGACTTCAAGAAAACGCACCTTGGAATGTGGGGGTAGGCCCAGTTCAGGGGCCAATCCATATTACGCCTGCTGGCGCCACCCGGATTTTGCGTTACGTCCCACGCCCCGGGCACTAAAGGGCAGGGTGAGCCATCTCATAGCTCCGTGGCGGGTCTGCGTGATCGATCTCATGGAGCCTCAATTGTTGAAGAATTAATCTTTAACTGTGCAAGCGGAAATGCACACACATGGGTACGTTGGGTGTATTCGGCGCTGATGAACGGTATTCGACGGTTATCCGTCATGAAGCTGTCCAGCGTCGCTGAACCGTGAAGATACCCCAACCTCCACCCCTGTTTGAAACAAGGAAGTTCAGCGCCACTGGGTCCTTCCCGGAGTCGAAGCGCGGGACCCCTGCAGACGTGGCGCATTCATGGGACTGTTTTCACGACACGGGGAGATTCAAATGGACAACAACACCACGTTCAAGCAATCCGCTCCCGACCGGCAACAGGACGAAGGGCCTGTTCCTGATGCTCCCCTCTCCGGTGGACCTGAACAGCCCGGCAAAGCTGTCGGCAACCCGGATGCCGGACGGGGCCTGGCCATCACGGCGCTGGTCATCGGGCTTGTGTCCCTGCTGCTGTGTTGGGTTCCCATCGTCAACAACCTCGTATTCCTCCTTGGCCTAATCGGACTGGGATTCGCTATCCCCGCGGTGGTGATTGCCGTCAGGAACAAGTCACGGTCCAAAGGGATGTCGATTGCGGGCCTCATCCTCGTGGTCCTGTCCCTGGTCGGGGTGGTGGCAACACAGGCCTATTACGGGCACGTCATCGATGAGGTCACGGAATCCGTTGGGGGCAGCGAGCAGCCCGCTGCAGACGACACCGCTGAGGCGGCCGATTCCAGCCACGCCGGGCAGACTGAGGCATTGGGAGAAACAGCACGGGTCGGGGAGTACAACGTCACCGTGACCGGTGTGGACACCAACGCCACCCAGGAGGTCTTGGCCGTCAACCCGCTCAACGATGATCCAGCGGGACAATATGTGCTGGTTGACCTGACGGTTGAGTACGTGGGCAATGAGGAAGGAGATCCCTGGGTGGATCTGGAAACCAAGTTCGTGGGAACCGATGCCAAGCAGTACGACTCGGCGACCGGGGTAGTGGTAGCGCTGCGTGACTACGACGTACCGACTCTGGAAAAGGGCGGCACTGCCCAATACCAGGTCTGCATGGACGTCCCGGCTGACGCGGTGTCCGGTGGAAAGGTCTTGGTCGAGCCGACCTTCTCTATGCAGGGCAACGACGGCGTGTACTGGGCCGTGCAGTAAACCTTCCCTTCCCTGCGCCAGCGGCGCGTACTAGTCGCCGGGGCTTCCATGATGGAGGCCCCGGCGACATAGGTTAAAAGACCCGGCTTAGGCCTGCTGCTCCGCCGGATAGCTGATCCGCGCCTCATGCGGAATCAGAGGCTTGTCCGCCCGGACCTTCATCTCCTGCACGGTCCAGGCGTTGCCGTCCGGATCCGCAAAGCTGAAGAAGGTTCCGCCGTCGCGCTCGTCAAAGACGGTGACGTCGCCAACCTCCACGCCGCGGTCCAGCAGTTCCTGCCGGGCAGCCCGCGCATTCGGCACCACCAGCTGCAGTCCGCGCAGGGAACCGGGCACCATGCCCTGCTGGGAGCCCGGATCCCCGAGCACAATCGAGCAGCCGGAGCCGGGCGGTGTCAGCTGCGCGAAGTCCATCTGGTCGGTGGACGTGCGGTGATCCAGGCGAAAGCCCACCTGGTCGCGGTAGAAAGCGATCGCCCGGTCCTGGTCACTGACCGGGACGATTATCACCTCAAGGGTCCAGTCCATGCTCAGCACCTACCTTCCTATCCGGACGGAGGCGAGCAGATCATCCAACTGGTTGTAGCCGTCAGACATGCCCTCTTCGATGCCGTTGCCCAGGAACTCGTCCCGGGATTCGACCGAGGGGTACAGGGAACGGCCGGTCACCCGGCTCCTGCCGTCGGGCAGTTCGGTGAAGGTGCTGTATTCGAGCGTCACCACGTCCGGATAGCCCTCGAATTCGAAGGTCTGCAGCAGAAACTCGTTCTCGCGCACCGTGTGGAACATGCCGTGGAAGGCATATTCCTCGCCGTCACCTGTGGACTGGACTACTCGGTAGGCACCGCCGGACCGGGGCTCGAACACGTCCATCCGAGTGGTCAGCTCCTCCGGGCCGATCCATTGGAGATACAGGTCCGGATCCGTGTGTCCCTGGAACACAGCGCTGACCGGGAAATCGAAGTCGCGTTGATATTCCAGGAAGGGTTCTCCCGCGGGGGCACTCAACGTCAGGGGATTTTTGCTCATCACGCGCCCCTTCCCTGCAGGGCCTCCGGCTGGAGCTGGGCGAGGAGCTCATCCATCCGGTCAAAGCCCTCGGAGACGCCGGACTCCATGCCGGAGGCCGCCATGCCGTCCCGTGCCTCCATCGAGGGGTAGACCGCGTGGGCGGTGATCCGGGTACGGCCGCCGTCGAGCGCCTCGAGCGTCATGAACTCCAAGCTGGTGACGTCGGGATAGCCGGAGAACTCGAAGGTCTGGATCGCGGATTCATTTTCCCGCACGGTGTGGAAAATGCCGCGGAATTCGTAGGGCACGCCCTCCGGCCCGGTATGGATATAGCTGTAGGAGCCTCCCGTGCGGAAATCGTAGTGGTTGATGTCCATCTTCATTCCCCGGGGCCCCAGCCACTGGACCAGCAGGTCCGGTTCGGCGTACGCCCGGAAGACCTGCTCCACGGGATAGTCCACCTCGCGGCTGAAATCGATGAAGGGGACACCCTCCGGGACGGTGAGCTGCAGTGCGTTGGTCATGATGAATCCTTTGCCTGCGGGCCGCCTTTCGCTGCGGCCTGTGCGTTGAGCACGGCGTCAAGGCTGCGGAACTGCTCCTCGCGGACCAGCCGGTACTGGCCGATCCAGGCGGTGAGTGCCTCCAACCGTGCGGGATTCAGGTGAACGGGCCGGCGCTGGGCGTCACGGCTGCGCGTGACCAGCTGCGCCTGCTCGAGGACCTGGATATGCTTCGAGATGGCCTGTTTGGAGATCTCGAAGGGTTCCGCCAGTTCGTTGACCGTGGCAGGGCCCCGGGAAAGCCGGGCGATGATCTGGCGGCGGGCCGGATCGGCCAGGGCCAGGAAGGCCTTGTCCAGAAGGGGTTCGTCGCTGTGGGAGTCCATGCGATTCGGTCAGCTTCTGTAGACGTGTAATCAAGGTACTGGTTGTTCAACCTTGCGGTTGATTACGAACGTACGACGGCGCCGGGGCCGGGTCAAGGGGTTTTCGGCAATTTCGGTCGGTGAGGGTGGGCGGGAACACCGCTAGGAGGGGCGTCCGGAGAGCCCGGAGGCGAGGACTCCGGTGCCGCAGGCGCCTCAGCAGCATCCGGGCGCAGGCCTCGTCTATGGTTTGTTGCTGATGTCGGCAGGCCGCGGTAGTCAGCGGTGTCCTCGGAGATCCTTCGTATCCGGAGGGCGCGGCGTGGAACGCCTTCGGACGAGGGGAGAACGGGCTGATGGTCGACTATGCCGTCAGCACGAGCCACCGGGCAATAACCCTGCACGGGGAGTGCTCCAGCCATCCGTCCATGCAGAACGACGTCTCCCGGAACGCACCCTAAGTCGTTACCCGGTCGGCACGATGTTGTGGTTCCGCCGGAAGAGGTTCTGCGGGTCGTAGGCGGTCTTCAGCGCGGTGAGCCGGGCCAGCTTGTCCGGGCCGTAGACGGACGGGGCGGTGCCCTGCGCCACCGGATCCTCGGCGCCCATGAAGTTCACGTACTGCGCGCCGGAGGAGAACGGCTCCACCGCCTTCGCCACCCCTCGGACAAAAGCCGTACGGGCGGCGTCGTCCGCCGGGTCCTGCCAGAAGCCGTAAATGTTCAGCCAATAGGGGGCATCCCTTGTGGGAAAGGCGGTGGCGTCGTCCGCCACCCGGCCGTAGGCGCCACCCAGATGGTGGATGTCAAAGCCGGTCCCGTGCCAGGTCTGCTCGCAGCCGGCGCGGACCAGGGCGTCGATGGCGGCGTCATCCAGCCGGTCGATGGAGGCGTTTTTCCAGTAGGCGCGTGAGCCTGGCGGGAAGGTTGAGTCCATGGCCGTCTGCCAGTCGGACCAGGGCACCGCTTCCACTGCTTCAATGTCAGGGGGAGCTGCCGCGGTAAGCTGCCGGATCAACGCGGCGCCGGCCTCCTGATCCGGGTCCGCCCAGGCGAGTCCGATCACCATCAGCGGCTGGTCTCCCATGTCCCATTCCTCGATCGGTACCAGGCAGCTGATGATGGTGGTCATTTCATCGGGCAGGCCGGCCGCCCACGCGTCATAGGCGCGCAGCGCAGAGCGCCAGTGCATATTGCCGTACGCCAGGTTCCCGGTGAGGACCTGCGGGGGCAGCGGATGCGCCTGGAAGGTAAAATACGACACGACACCGAAGTTCCCGCCGCCGCCGCGAAGCCCCCAGAACAGTTCCGAGTGATCATCGGCGGATGCGTGGACCTCCTCGCCGCCGGGGGTGACGACGTCGGCAGCCTCCAGGTTGTCGATGCTCAGTCCATGCGCGCGGGTCAGCCAGCCGACACCACCGCCGAGGGTCAGCCCGGCCACCCCCGTGCCGGAAACGACGCCCATGGGAACGGCCAGGCCGTAGGGTTCGGTGGCGGCGTCGACATCGCCCATGGTGGCTCCCGCCTGCACCGTAACGGTGCCGCTGTCCGCGTCTACGCTGACGTCCCGCAGGCCACCCATATCCAGCACGACGCCGTCGGCGACCGTGCCGTTGCCGGCGACATTGTGCCCTCCGCCGCGGACCGCCAGCGGCAGGTCCCACTGCTGCGCAAAGGCGAGGACCGCGGCAATATCCTCGACGGAAGCAACGCGCACCACCATCGCCGGCAGGACGTCGATCATGCCGTTCCAGACGCGGCGGGCGTCGTCGTAAGTCTCGTCCTGGGGCAGGACAACGGAACCGGACAGGGAAGTCCGCAGGGCTGCGACGGCGTCAGGGGAGAGTTCGGGGACCATGCGGCCCACCACCTTTGGGCGGCACACCGCCGGACGCCGGGATGGTGTCCGGTCCTTTGGTTTTCCTGCCGCGCTTGGGAAGAATTCTTCGCCTGGTACGGCGGGGAATCAAGGGCGGCCCCCAACCTTAGGGTGGGTCGCCGGGCTAATCCGCGCCTCCCGCAACCGATACCGCGAACCTTGGTTGTCCCTTCCCATCCCGCCCCATAGCGTCCTTCCTGCACTCGCACCGCCGTCCCGCCACCCGGAACGGCACGTCAGCTGCACGGGCCGCCCGTCGGGGAGGGGCCAACCCGTTCTGCGAACTCTCGCATCTTTGCCGGATGCGGCAACTGACACCGCTGCGCCCCTGGGGGTGAACGCGGCCCAGTATGAGGGAACCGCCATGCATCAACGAAAGAAATCAGTACGACTCGGGCTGGCGTCGCTTGCGGCGATGCTGGTTGCCGGAAGCCTTTATCCCGCCGGTGCCGCTGCGGCACCCTTAACACCCGAAACCCGGGTGGCGCTCCCGTCCCAGGCGCCGCCGGGCATGCCGTGGATGGACCCGGAACTGACGCCGGATGAGCGGGCGGACCTGGTGGTCGCCGTGATGACCTTGGAACAAAAGGTGACCTACCTGATCCAAAGCGGCGGGCCGGGACTGCCGGAACTAGGCCTGCCGCCCATCCGCAGCAAGGACGGCTGCTGCGGACTCGCCCTGGAAACCCAGGACACCACGGCGCTGCCGGCCGGAGTGGGACTTGCGTCCTCCTTCAGTCCGGAACTCGCCCAGGCCTACGGCGCCGTGGGCGGAGAAGAAGCCCGGGCGACCGGCTACAACGCCATCGCCGGCCCCACCATGGACCTGGTCCGGACGCCCTTCAACGGGCGGATGTGGGAAGACCTCGGCGAGGACCCGATGCTGAGCGGCGACATTGCCGCGGGGCAGGTCCAAGGGGAGCAGAGCGCGGACATCTCGGCGCTTCCCAAGCACTACAACCTGAACAATTTTGAGACCCGCCGCGGGCACGTGAATGTCCTGGTGGACGAGCGGACCCTGCAGGAGACCTACACCCGACCCTGGGAAACCATGGTGAGCGAGGGTGATCCCGGCGCCATTATGTGCTCTTTCAACCGGGTGAACGGGCCGTTCGCCTGCGGCAATGACACGCTGCTCAACCAGATCCTCAAGGGCCAGCTGGGTTTCCCGGGATTCGTCTCCTCGGACTTCAACGCCGCCCACAGTCTCGAGGACTACGCGGCGGGGCTCGACGTCGCCGGGCCGGGCCTCGAATTCTCCGGGCCCGCGCTCCTGGCGGCGGTGCAGAACGGCCAGGTCTCCGAGGAACGGGTGACTGACGCCGCCCGCCGGGTGGCCCGCACCATGTTCGCCAAGGGCATCGTGGATGACCCGCCGGTCGGCTCCTTCATCAACCCGCAGCCGGCCGACCCGCCGGTGCCCGCGGAAATGCTCGACGAGCACGCCGCGGTGGCGGAACAGGCCGCCCTGGAAGCGGCGGTGCTTTTGAAGAACGAGGACAGGACGCTGCCGCTGGACGACGACGCCGGCTCCGTGGCGGTCATCGGTTCCGACGCCGATTGGTACATCGACGGCGGCGGCAGCGGTGCGATTCCCAACCCCGCCCGGCTGACCACCATCCTGGACGGGATCACCGCGCGGGCTGCCGGATCAGCCGTCGAGTGGGCACCCGGTACGGATCCGGTGTCCCTGGGCGACACGATTCCCGGCCCGCCGCCGGTTCCCAGCGGAGTGCTGACGGACGTGTCCGCGAGCTACTGGACCGGGATCAATACCTTCGAAGGCGAACCGGCGCTGGCCCGGGATGAGCTGCAGGTGAATCTGCGGACCGGCATCTCGGCCGATACCATCAACACCTCCCAGGTACCGGGGATCGGGGCGCAGCTGGCATCCCAGCCGATTTCCGTTCGTTGGACCGGCACCCTGGCGGCTCCGACCACGGGAAGCTACACCCTGTCCCTGACCCATCTGGGCACCGCCCGGCTGTTCCTGGATGACCAGGAAGTCATCACCGGACCGGCGGCGCCCTTCGGCACCCAGGAAGTGACCGTGGACCTGACCGCCGGACAGAACGTGGCCGTGCGGATCGACTACACCACGGACGCGCCGAACCAGTTCAACGGCGGACTCAATGACCAGCCCGGGGCCATGATGCGTTTCGGCTGGACGCCGCCGGAGGATGTCCTGCCGCCGGCCATGGCCGAAGCGGTGGCTCTCGCCGCCGAGTCCGAAGTGGCCGTGATCGTGGCGCGGGACTACACCGGGGAGGCCGCTGACCGCGGGTCGCTGGTGCTTCCGCAGGACCAGGACCGGCTCATTTCGGCGGTCTCGGCAGTGAACCCGAATACCGTCGTCGTACTGGCGACGAGCGGTCCGGTGACTATGCCGTGGATCGAGGACGTCCCGTCGGTGATGGAAATCTGGTACCCCGGGCAGGCACAGGGAACGTCGACGGCGGCGCTGCTGTTCGGCGACGCGAACCCGTCCGGCAAGCTGCCGGTCACCTTCCCGGCCAGCGATGAGCAGGCCGTCCAGGTGGCACCGCCTAACCCGTTCTCGCTCATTGAGATCGTGGACCCCGAGGTGCCCTACGTTGAGGGTGTGTTTGTGGGCTACAAGGGCTACCTCGAGCAGGGGCTGACACCACTGTTCCCCTTCGGACACGGCCTGTCCTACACCAAGTTCGACTACGGGAAACTGCGGACCACGCACAAGGTGGACGCCTCCGATCCGGAGGCAGCGGTTTCGGTGCGGGTATGGAACACGGGGCACTACACCGGTGAAGAAACACTGCAGGTGTACGTGGGCAACCTGCCCACCGATGTTCCGACGCCGGACCTGCAGCTCGCCGGGTACGGCAGCGTGACGCTCGCGCCGGGGGAGTCGGACCGGGTGGAGATCGAACTGGATCCGCGGTCGCTGCAGTACTGGGACGAGACGGAGAGCGCGTGGGTAACCCCCACCGGGGAGGTCCCTATCTATGTGGGCCGCTCGGTGGAGGATCTCCGGCTGGCCGGAAGTCTCTACGTCAGTGACAGGCACGGCGGCCATCACGGCCACCACGGACACCACGGCCATCCGAGCCACCACGCTGGCTGGGGCGGCGGAGGGCACGGGGGAGGCCGCGGCTAGGATCGGTTACCGCTGAACCCCAACTGGAAAGCAAAGGGCCTCCCGGAACGACTATTCGTCGTCCGGGAGGCCCTTAACTTTTTGATGCGGTGCGCCTCTAGCAGGGCTTCCAGGATTTGCCGCCGGGCGCGTAGCAACGCGGTCCGGTGTAGCCCGGGTACGGGTTGGTCTGCGCAGGGGGCGCCACATACTGCGGTGCAGGTGCCGGTGCCGCCGCCCGCCGGTTTGCTTCCGCCTGGGCCGCAGCCTGCCGGTCCGCTTCGGCCTGGGCCGCTATCCGGTTTGCCTCAGCCTGTTCCGCCGCGATCCGTTCTTCTTCAGCCGCGGCCTGGCGCTGAGCTTCCTCCGCGGCTAGGCGCTCCTCATCCAGGGCAACCAGCGTTTCATGCTGCGAATGGATTTTGGTTTTCGCCGCCGCAGCACGGCCCATAAGTGAAGCCCGCTCCGTCTCGGAAAGCGCAGCCCAGACCATCGATTCGCCGGCCTTGGACGCGGCTTCAAGGGCGTCGAAGCCCTCGTCTACGGTTTTCGCGACAGCGTAGGCAGCGGTTACGGCCGCAGCGATCCCTGCCGAGGTGCCATTGGAGACGGCCTCCTCGGCGGCGTCTTCAAGCGCGCTGACCTGGGCAGGCACAGTGCACTCAACCTCCGGGCTGAACAGCCCGGCCTGATTGTCCCGCGCTTCTTCGTAGGCTGCGTCCACGGGAGGGCGGAACTTGGCGTTCGGCTCGTAGGTCACGGGAATACCGAAACCGTGGCGGGCCACCTCTGCGTTCATAAGGCGGTCATCGGCGTCGTACACCCCGGCGAGGGTGCGTCCGTAGCGGTCCTCACGCTCGACGTCGAACTCCAAAGTGACCGTGCTGCCGGGAGGCAGGGCCTCCTCCAGGAAGGTTGTTGCTTCCGGACCCAGGCACTCGACAGCCTTGTCGGGATCCTTGGTTTCCGGAGTGTCCACGTTGAGCAGACGGACGGTGAGTTCCTCGTTCTCGAAGTCGACCACGAGGGTGTCGCCGTCAATGACGCGGACGACTTCCGCTGTGTTCGACTTATCCGCGGTCGATGCCGAGGAGCATCCCACCGCCGAAGCTGCAACGACGACGGCCGCGGCTGCGGCCAGCGCTGCTTTGCTGCTGATCATTAATTTTTCCCCAACTGTTGAAACTATCCCTCAGAACCTATCGGCCGGGGGTTGTTCACCCGGTAGGGGAGCCGAAGTGTTTTGGGTCACCTGAACGACGAGTGCCAGGCGTTTCGGAAGGTGCCGTCGTTACAGTTTCGGTGCTTCCGAATCGCCGAAAGCGGGGCAATCCGGGGGCTGTAACTGAAACAATAGGGAAGGCGGCTTACTGGTTACTTGTTCGATGCCGCCCGTACCACCAGAGTCTCGTGCCCAGGAATGGAGCCCCCCAAGTGTCACCCGAATCAGCCCAGCCGTTTGAAGTTTCCGAAACGGACCGCGTCACCGTCTACGGTGCGAAGAACTTTCCCGAGGTGGCCGGGCTGCTGCCGGACTCCGCGTTCCTCGCCGAGGATGACGGGCGCTTCCCGGCCGACGTCGTGCTGCTGTTCGTAGCTTCCGCGGCCGATCTGGCACATGAACTGGCCAAGGCGGCCGCCGCCGTTGAGCCCGGCGGATCCCTCTGGGTCTGCTATCCGACGGCGGAGGTCGACGGCGGCGCGCCGGACCTGAACCGGGACACCGTGGCTTCCCTCGTGGAAACGAATGACTGGGAGCCGGTGGGCGACGCCGTGCTCAGCAGCGAGTGGTCTGCCGTGCGCGGGCGGCCCGCGGGGAAGTAAACGGGGCAGCCGGACCGCGTAGCTTCGCTGCGAAATATCGCTGCGGAATTAGGTCCGGCGGGTTCCGCAGGGATGGAGGTCGGCGCATACTCGGGAGCATCCGATCCGTCACCCGTAAGGAGACAACCATGTCCACCCTGATGAACCCCTACCTCAGCTTCCGGGACAACGCCGCCGAAGCGATGGCGTTCTACCAGGACGTTTTCGGAGGAACGCTGGAAAGCTCCACCTTCGGTGACATGAACATGGCCGAGGATCCGTCCGAGGCAAACAAGATCATGCACTCCTCCCTGACCACTGACAACGGCCTGGTGTTAATGGCTTCGGACACGCCGAACAGCATGAATATGGACCAGGGCAGCAGCTACTCCATCTCCCTCAGCGGTGATAACGGGGAGGAGCTGCGCGGGTACTGGGACAAACTGCTCGACGGCGGCCAGATGACCATGCCGCTGGAAAAGGCGCCGTGGGGAGATATGTTCGGCATGCTGACCGACCGGTTCGGAACCAGCTGGATGATCAGCATTGAGACTGAGGACTCTAGCCGCTGAACCGCCTCCAGCCCCTGGGCCGCCCGGCACTTTGAGCCGCCGCCTTCACAGCGGCGGCTCAGCTGCTGTCTCCGCCGGACTGCGTCGCCGCCCACTCCGCGACCCGGCGGGCGCTCTCCTCTTCGGAAAGGTCCTCCACCCGGGACATCACCGACCAGCGGACCCCGAACGGGTCACGGATACTGGCGAAGCGGTCTCCCGAGACGAAGGTCGTCAGTGGTTCGCGGATAACGGCGCCGGCCGCCACCGCCCGGGAGACGGTCTGGTCCGCATCGGCACAGTAGAGCCCGAGCGAGTAGCAGTCGTTGTCCCCTTCCGGCGGAAGCACCAACCCGAAAGCGGGATTGGGCTCGCCCAGCTGCAGCCGGCCCAGGCCGAAGTCCAGATCGACGTGCACCACCGTGCCGTCCATCTCGGTCACGTCCATTACCCGGGCCCCGAACACGTCGCGGTAAAACGCAATGGCGTTTCGGGCATCCGGTACGGCCAGGAACGGGGTCAGGGTGGTGGCACCGTGCGGAATCCCGCCGGTGGTGTGTTGTCCGGTGAGGCCGGTGATGGTTTCGTCTGAAGCAGTGTTGTCTATGAATGTCATGCTGCAAAGCTAGGCAGCAGCAGTAGGGCGGCGCTTGAAGATTCGCGACAATACGATTCACGACCGCCGGCAGCAGCCGAATAACCGGAGAAATGAGCAGGCTATGGAGGACCAGTGGCGCGGGCTGCTTTATCCCGCCCGGCTGCCTGCCTTTCACCGGCTGCTCCCGCCGGACGCCCTCCGGGACCGCTTGCGGTGGGTCTGGATTCCGGAATGGGACCTGGCACCCGGCAAGGTCTCCCGGCAGGAGGTCCTGCCGTTCCCGGCGTTGAACCTGGTGGTGCAGCCGGAGGGTGTCAGCCTGTCCGGTCCCACCACGCGGCGCACCTTCCGCGACTTGGCGGGGCGGGGCTGGGCCGTCGGAATGCTGCTGCGTCCCGCCGCCGTACCGGTCTTCACTGATGACCCGGGCAGCCTCCGCGACGCGGAAATCCCGTTCCACGCGCCGGACCTGCACGCCGCGGTGACCGCGGCCATGAGCTGCGGCACCGCGAATAATGACGCCGACGGCGCCTGCTGCCGGGAGCGCGCTGCGGCGGCGGTAGCCGAGTGGCTGGCGGCCCGGGTCCCGCTACCTACCGCCGAAGCCGAGGCGGCCAACCGCTTGGAGGACCTGATCCAATCCGACCGGGAGCTGACCCGGGTTGACCAGGCCGCCGACCAGCTCGGCGTCTCCGTCCGGACCCTCCAGCGCCTGGCGCGCCGGTTTGTGGGTCTGCCGCCCCTGGCAATGATCCGCCGCTACCGGCTGCAGGAGGCTGCGGAACGGCTGCGCGACAACACCGAACTCTCCATTGCCGATGTTGCCGCCGATCTCGGTTACGCCGACCAGGCACATCTGGCCAACGCGTTCCGGGAAGTCCTGGGCTTCACGCCCAGCGGGTACCGGCACTCCGCGTCCCGGGAATAAGGGAGCGCCCAGGCGTGCGGCGGTGCGGACGCCGCCGGCCGGCCACCTTCGACCGGCCGGCGGCGCCCGCGGTGGGCCGCACCCAGTGACGGTGCGGCGGCGCGAGTGTATTGGGGACGGTATGGGCGCGGGGCACGGGCGTCAATACGGGATGGCCGGGGTGCTGCCTGCGGGGAACATTTCGGTCGGAGCCGGGTTCCCGATCCCGCGGAATTCGATGCGGTAACTTTTCGAGTTTCTATTGTGATGGATGCCACTTCGGGATATGTTGTCTTCGCCTACAAATTGTTGATGCCATGCGTCGACAGGGCGCTACAGCGTTGTATCCGCTCGATCCAGCCTGCAGCGGACCCGTGGCCGTTCCGCCGACAGCGGGCGGAACGGCTCCGCACCGGCAGGATCCTTTTCGAAGGTTTTGCAGCATGACCAGAATCAAAAATGTCTCGGCCGTCTTCCTGGCCGTTGGCCTGGCGGCAGGCATGTCGGCCTGTGCGCCCGCGGGCTCCAATACAGACGGTGACGGGGAAGCCAGCTCCTGCAACGTCGGGATCTCCATGCCCACGCGCAGCCTCGAACGCTGGATCAATGACGGCGAGGGGCTCAAGGAAAAACTTGAAGCCCAGGACTGCACCGTTGACCTCCAGTACGCGGATGACAAGACCGACCAGCAGATCAGCCAGATCCAGAACCAGGTCGCCGGCGGCGCCAAGATCCTTGTGGTCGCGGCCATCGACGGCGAAACTCTCGGCCCGGCGCTCGAGGACGCGAAGGACCAGGACGTACAGGTCATCGCCTATGACCGCCTGATCAACGGCACCGACGCCGTGGACTACTACGCCACGTTCGACAACTACAAGGTGGGCCAGCTCCAGGGCGAGTTCATCGAAGAGCAGCTCGGCCTGGCCGAGGGCAAGGGCCCGTTCAACCTCGAGCCCTTCGCCGGCAGCCCCGACGACAACAACGCCACGTTCTTCTTTTCCGGCGCATGGGACGTCCTGCTTCCCTACGTGGAAAGCGGCCAGCTGGTGGTTCCCTCCGGCAAGTCCCCGGCGAGCAATGACGAGTGGACGTCCATCGGCATCCTCGGCTGGCAGTCCGCCGATGCACAGGCGGAAATGGACAACCGGCTTCAGTCCTTCTACACCGGAGGCGAGAAAGTCGACGTCGTACTCTCCCCGAATGACAGCCTGGCGCTGGGCATCGAGGCCTCGCTGAATTCCGCCGGATATGAGCCGGGCTCGGACTGGCCGCTCATCACCGGCCAGGACGCCGACGTCGCAAACGTCAAGGCCATGCTGGCAGACCAGCAGTCCATGACCGTTTGGAAGGACACCCGCGAGCTCGGCACCCAGGTGGAGAGCATGATCATGGCCCTCGTTGACGGCGAGGACGTGGAGGTCAACGACACCGAGACCTACAACAACGAGGTCAAGGTGGTCCCCACCTACATCCTCGATCCGCAGGTGGTCACTAAGGAGACCGTCCAGTCCGCCCTGGTGGACTCCGGGTTCATGGAAGCCGGCGACGTCGGTCTCTGATCCCCGGGCGTTACTTTCGACGGGCGAAAGCAGCGGCGTGCGACGGCGGAAAACCGCCGCACGCCGCTGCCGCCTGTATTGAAGCTACTGAAGCGAGAACCACATGACTGACGTCATCCTGTCCATGGACGGCATAGTGAAGGAGTTCAACGGCATCCGGGCCCTCGACGAGGTCTCGGTCAGTGTTGAACGCGGCGAAGTGCACGCGATCTGCGGCGAAAACGGCGCCGGCAAATCCACCCTGATGAAGGTGCTCAGCGGGGTCTATCCACACAACAGCTTTGCCGGGACCATCACCCTCGACGGCAAGCCCGTCAACTACAGCTCGATCAACGACAGCGAGCGCGACGGCATCGTGATCATCCACCAGGAGCTGGCCCTGAGCCCGTTCCTGTCCATTGCCGAGAACATTTTCCTCGGCAACGAGGTGGCCCGCGGCGGGGTGATCGACTGGAACCAGACCAACCTGCAGGCCGCGGCACTGCTGAAACGCGTGGGCCTGGATGAAAATCCGGCCACGAAGATCCTTGAACTCGGTGTGGGTAAACAGCAGTTGGTGGAGATTGCCAAGGCACTGTCCAAAGAGGTGAAGATCCTGATCCTCGATGAGCCCACCGCAGCGCTGAACGACGACGACTCCGCCCACCTGCTGGGCCTGATCGACCAGCTGCGCGGCCAGGGGATCACCTCGATCATCATTTCCCACAAGCTCAAGGAAATCCGCTCGATCGCCGATACCGTCACGGTGATCCGCGACGGGCGCACCATCGAAGATTTCCCGGTGGAGGACACCGACGAGATTGAAACCCGGATCATCCGTGCCATGGTCGGACGCCCGCTGGACCACCAGTTCCCGCCCCGCGAAACGGACATCGGCGAGGAGAAGTTCCGGGTGGAAGGCTGGACGGTGCACCACCCGGTGGATCCGGACCGCGTGGTGGTGAAGGACGCGTCCTTCAACGTCCGGGCCGGGGAGATTATCGGGTTCGCCGGCCTGATGGGTGCCGGCCGCACGGAGTTGGCCATGAGCATCTTCGGCCGCTCCTACGGCACCGGGATTTCCGGGCGGGTCTTCAAGGACGGCGTCGAAATCGGCACCCGTACCGTGGGTGAGGCAATCCGCAACGGCCTTGCCTACGTCAGCGAGGACCGCAAGCGCTACGGCTTGAACCTGATCGGCAACGTGGCCGTCAACGTCTCCGCCGCCGCACTGGGGAAGCTGGCCCGGCTGGGCGTGATTGACCGGCACCGGGAATACGCCGTGGCGGACGAGTACCGGCAGCGGATGAACATCCGCACGCCCAGCGTCACGTCCACCGTCGGCAACCTCTCGGGCGGAAACCAGCAGAAAGTAGTCCTCAGCAAGTGGATCTACTCCGGCCCGGACGTGCTGATCCTTGACGAACCCACCCGCGGGATCGACGTCGGCGCCAAGTACGAAATTTACGGAATCATCAACGAGATGGCGGCCCAGGGCAAAGCCGTAATCGTCATCTCCAGCGAACTGCCCGAACTGATCGGGCTCTGCGACCGCATCTACACCATCGCCGAGGGCCGGCTCACCGCGGAAGTGGACCGCGCCGACGCCACCCAGGAAGAACTGATGCGCCACATGACCGCTGCCAGGACCCAAGGAGTACAAGTCCAGTGACCACCACGACCCCAGAACAGGCGAAGGCACCGCTGCCGCCGCAAGCCGCAGCTGCGAAGACGCGCCGCCGGATAGACCTGCGCCAATACGGCATCCTGGCCGCACTTGTTGTGATCATCCTGCTGTTCCAGGTGCTCACCGGCGGCCGGCTGCTCTATCCGGGCAACGTCAGCAACCTCATCCAGCAAAACGCGTATGTGCTGATCCTGGCCATCGGCATGGTCATGGTGATCATTGCCGGACACATTGACCTGTCCGTCGGCTCCGTGGTGGCCGCGGTGGGCGCCATTGCCGCCCTGGCCATGAACGACTGGGGGATGCCCTGGTGGGCGGCCGTAGTGCTTTCACTGGTGGCCGGTGCGCTGATCGGAGCCTGGCAGGGCTTCTGGGTGGCGTTTGTGGGGATCCCCGCCTTCATCGTTACCCTCGCCGGCATGCTCGTCTTCCGCGGCGTGGCCCTGGTCCTGCTGACCGGCGGCACGGTCAGCGGCCTGCCGCGGCCGTTCAACGCCATCGGCTCCGGCGCCCTGCCCTCCACCGGCACTCCGGACCTGCTGACCCTGGGCATCGGCGCGCTGGCATCGATTGCCCTGGTGGTGCAGCAGCTGAAGGGCCGCGCGGACCTGCGCCGGCTCGACCTGCCGCGGGAACGGACGGGCTCGTTCGTGTTCAAGAACGCCGTAGCCGTGTTCGCCATCATGTACCTCTGCTACCTGCTGGCCTACAGCCGCGGACTGCCGATCATCCTGATCATCCTGGCCGGGTTGGTGCTGGCCTACTCGTTCCTGCTGGGCCGCACAGTGTTCGGCCGGCACATCTACGCGATGGGTGGAAACCTGAACGCCGCCATGATGTCCGGCGTGAAGACCCAGTGGGTGAACTTCCTGGTGTTCGTGAACATGGGCTTCCTGGCTGGACTTGCCGCCGTGGTCAGCACCGCCCGGGCCGGCGGAGCCGTGGCTTCGGCCGGCGGCGGGTTTGAGCTGGACGCCATTGCCGCCGTGTTCATCGGCGGCGCCTCGGTACAGGGCGGCGTGGGCACCGTGGTGGGCGCCGTGATCGGCGGCCTGGTGATGGGCGTGCTGAACCAGGGCCTGTCCATCCTGTCCGTCGATGCGGCATGGCAGCAGATCATCAAGGGGCTGGTGCTGCTGGCAGCCGTCGTGTTCGGACTCAGCCGGAAGCGCAACGCCCGGTAGGGTTCCGCTCGCTTCACGGCAACTAACGACGACGGCGGCCACCTCCCGAAGGAGGAGGCCGCCGTCGTCGTTTCCGGGCCTACCGCGATGAAAACGCAGCGTCGAACGCCGCAGCGGGCGGATCCATCGCCAGCGAGCGGACGAAGGCCAGTGCCTCCGGTGCTCCGACGAGCCGGTCCATTCCGGCATCCTCCCATTCCACCGAGATCGGGCCGGCGTAGCCGATGCTGTTGAGCATCCGGAAGGCGTCTTCCCACGGCACGTCGCCGTGGCCGGTGGACACGAAGTCCCAGCCGCGCCGCGGATCGGCCCAGGGCAGGTGCGAGCCGAGCCGGCCGTTGCGGCCGTTGGTCATCCGCTTCTTCGTGTCCTTGCAGTCCACATGGTAGATCCGGTCCTGGAAGTCCCAGAGGAACGCCACCGGGTCCAGGTCCTGCCAGACAAAGTGGCTCGGGTCCCAGTTCAGGCCGAACGCGGGCCGGTGCCCGATGGCCTCCATCGCGCGCCGCGTCGTCCAGTAGTCGTAGGCAATTTCGCTGGGATGGACCTCATGGGCAAAGCGCACGCCCACCTCGTCGAACACGTCCAGGATCGGATTCCACCGGTCGGCAAAGTCCTGGTACCCGGCGTCGATCGCTTCCGCCGAGACCGGCGGGAACATGGCTACGTATTTCCAGATGGATGAACCGGTAAAGCCGATCACGGTGTCCACCCCGAGGGCCGCGGCGAGCCGTGCGGTGTGCTTCATTTCCTCGGCGGCTCGGCGCCGGACGCCCTCCGGATTGCCGTCGCCCCAGACCGCGTCGGACACCATGTCCCGGTGCCGCTGATCAATCGGATCGTCGCAGACCGCCTGCCCCTTGAGGTGGTTGGAAATGGCGAACACCTTCAGGTGGTACTTCTCCAGGATGTCGCGGCGGCTTTGCACGTACTCCTCGTCATCCCACCGCCAGGGGTCCAGATGGTCGCCCCAGCAGGCGATTTCCAGCCCGTCGTACCCCCAGCCGGAGGCAAGCCGGGCCACTTCTTCAAGGGGCAGGTCGGCCCACTGGCCGGTAAACAGAGTGACTGGTCGGGACATGACGGGCTCCTTTGCCTGCGTGGACGGGGGGATGGTGAGTCGGGACGGGACGGTCAGCGCACGGGCAGCCAGACGCTGGATTTAGCGGCGCTGCGGGACACGGCGTCGAGGACTTCCTGGACCTGCAGGCCGTCGGCGAACGACGGCGCGGGCGCGGTTCCGGCGGCGATGGCCTCCACGAAGTCCTTCGCCTGGTGCACGAAGCCGTGTTCATAGCCGAGCGAATGGCCGGCCGGCCACCACGCGGAGACGTACGGGTGGTCCGGTTCGGTCACCATGATGCGGGTGAACCCCTGCCGGTCCGGCGGAACCGTGTAATCCATGAAGCCCAGGAAGTTCAGGTCCTCCAGATCGAAGCTGATGGCACCTTTGCTGCCGGAGACTTCCAGCCGGAACGCGTTCTTGCGGCCGGTGGCCATCCGGCTGGCTTCAAAGGACCCGAGCACACCGTCCTCGAAGCGGCCGAGGAACAGCGCGACGTCGTCGACCGTCACCGGACCGCGGGGGCCGGCGTCGTTGCCCGAACCAGCGCCGCCTCCGCCCAGGCCCGTGCCCCGCTGGTCCGCTTCGGGCACCGGGCGGGTGGGGACCAGGGTGGCAAGGGTGCCGCTGACCTCGGCCAGCGGCACCCCGGTGATGTACTGGGCCAGGTCAATGGCGTGCGCGCCCAGGTCCCCGAGGGCACCGGATCCCGCTTCGTCCTGCTGCAGCCGCCAGGTCAGCGGGGAGTCCTCGTCCACCAGCCAGTCCTGCAGGTACACGGCCCGCACCTGCCGGACCGTACCGATCGCACCGGCGGCCACGAGGTTCCGGGCGTGGGTGGTGGCGGGCAGCCGCCGATAGGTGAAGCCCACCATCGCTTTGACGCCCCGGGCCTCGGCGCGGGCGGCGGCGTCGGCCATCGCCTGCGCCTCTTCCACCGTGTTGGCCAGCGGCTTTTCGCAGAGCACGTGCTTGCCGGCGTCGAGCGCTGCGATGGCGATCTCGGCATGGGAGGCACCGGGCGTCACGATGTCCACGACGTCGATGTCCTCCCGGGTGACCGCCTCCCGCCAGTCGGTGGCGGACTCGGCCCAGCCCCATTTGCGGGCGGCGGCGGAGGTCCGGTCCGCGTCCCGGCCGACCAGCAGGTCCATCCGCGGCTGCAGGGGCAGGTCGAAGAACCGGGGCGCCACCCGCCAGGCCTGCGAGTGGGCCGCCCCCATAAAGCCGTGGCCCACCAGTGCCGCCCTCAGCGGCTTCTTGTCCTGCATGTTTTCTCCTTAGTGCTGTGCTGATTGCGCGGGTGCCCGGCCGCCCGGCCCGCGTTCGGACCGCCCGGTCAGGACTCGAAGGCGGTAGGCAGGTATTCCTCGACGTTTTCGCTGGTGACCACCGGGGCGTTGAGGACCACGCGGTTGGGCACCTCGATCTCGACCAGGTCGCTCATGGCCTTGTCCTGCGCCAGCAGCCGGGCGAGCCGGATGCCGTCCGCGGCCTGGGTATGCGGATAGATGATGGTCGCCTGCAGGACGCTGTCCCCGGACTGGATTTCCCGCATGGCGTTCGCGGAGCCGGCGCCGCCCACCATGATGAACTCGTCCCGCCCGGCGGCGTCGATGGCGGCCAGGACGCCGATGCCCTGATCGTCGTCGTGGTTCCACAGCGCGTCGATTTCCGGTGCGGCCGAGAGCAGCTGGGACGTTGCGGCCTCGCCGCCCTGGACGGTGAAGTCCGCGGACACCCGGTTGTTGACCTCGAGCCCGCAGCCGGCGAGGGCGTCCTTGAAGCCTTCGCTGCGGTCCTGGGTGAGCGGCAGGGCGTCGATGCCGGCAATTTCGGCCACCACGGCGTCGGGCTGGTCGCCCACCTGCTCGCAGATGAAGGTACCGGCGCTGACGCCCATGCCGTAGTTGTCGCCGAGGACGGTGGCACGGGCGGCGAAGGGACTGGAGAACTCACGGTCCACGTTGATCACGGGGATGCCCGCCTCCATGGCGCGGATGGCGACGTCGGTGAGGGCAGCGCCGTCGGTGGGCAGCAGGACAATGGCGTCCACCTGGTCATTGATGAACTGCTCCACCTGGCTGATCTGCAGGTTCGCGTCATTGGTTCCTTCGGCCACCCGCAGGTCGATGTCCGGGTATTTCTCGGCTTCGGCGGTGGCGGCGGAGTTGATGGCGCCCAGCCAGCCGTGGTCCGCGGCCGGTCCGGAGAACCCGATGACCACGGTCTCGCCCTCGGACTGGTTGCCTTCCACGGAGTTGTTGGTCGGTTCGGCATTGGTGTCCTCGCCTGCAGTGCAGCCGGTGAGGGCAAGCCCGCCGGCGGCGAAGAAGGCCGCAGCGGTGATGATCTTCCCGCGCATGCGTGGTGCGTGCATGGTTCTCTCCTCTGTAAGTGGGGCGCTGAGGCGAGTCCGCACCCCATCGGAACCAGCCAGCGCACTGCACATCGTCGTGACATGCGTCACAGTAACAGAAGTCCGACGATAAAGCGCCAACATACTACTGATGATCGACATAAGTGTGTAAGCTCCGTGCCATGACAGCATCGGGAGCATCTGCCGCCCCTCCTCAGCCGGTACAGCAGCCGCTGCTTGAGGTGCGCAGCCTGAGCAAGAGTTTCGCCGGCGTCCGGGCGCTGCGCGGCGTCGATCTGGACGTCCTGCCCGGTGAAGTGCACTGCGTCCTGGGCCAGAACGGCGCCGGGAAATCCACCCTGATCAAGGCCCTGTCCGGGGTGTACGTACCGGACGGCGGGGAGATCCGCTGGAACGGGGAACCGGTGGAACTGGCCCGGCCGGCCGACGCCCTGGCACTGGGCATTGCCACCATGTACCAGGAACTAGATGTGGTGGACGGACTGAGCGTCACCGAGAACATCTTCCTGGGCCACGAAGACGCCCGCGGGGGAGTGCTCCGCGTGCGGGACGCGCGCCGTCGGACCCGGGAGCTGCTGGCGCGGCTGGGACACGAGGACCTGTCACCGTCCGCGGAAGTGGGCAGCCTGTCCGCCGCCGGGAAGCAGATTGTCAGCCTGGCCCGGGCCCTGTCCCGCAACGCCCGGTTGATCATCATGGACGAGCCCAGCGCCATCCTGGACTCCGGCGAGGTGGCGAACCTGTTCCGGGTGATCCGGGAACTCACCGGCCAGGGCATCGCTGTTGTCTATATCTCGCACCGGCTGGAGGAAATCCGGCAGATCGGCAACCGGATCTCGGTGATCAAGGACGGCTACAGCACCGCATCCTCCCTCCCGGTGGCCGAGACGTCCCGCGCCGACCTGGTCCGGCTGATGACCGGCCGGGACGTCGCCAACGTGTTCCCGCCGCGGAGGCCGCCGTCGTCGGACGCCCCGGTGGCGCTGCAGGTGGAGGGACTCGGGCTGGCGGGTTCGTTTCACGACGTGAGCTTCACGGTCCGGGCCGGGGAAATCTTCGGCCTGGCCGGGCTGGTGGGATCCGGCCGTTCGGAGATTCTGGAGACCGTTTACGGTGCCCGGCGCGCGACGTCGGGCACCGTCACTGTGGAGGGCAGGACGCTGCGGCCCGGGTCGGTGCGGGTGGCGGTGAACGCCGGGCTCGGCCTGTCCCCGGAGGAACGCAAGAGCCAGGGGCTGCTGCTCGAGGAGCCCATCTACCGCAATGTCACCCTGTCCACCTTTGCCCGGTTCGCCCGGCATGGCTGGCTGAACGAACGCGCTGAGAAGAAGGCGGCACGCGAGCAGGCCGACGCCCTGCAGCTGAGTCCGCCCGACCCGGACCGGGCCGCCCGCACCCTCTCCGGCGGCAATCAGCAGAAGGTGCTGCTGGCCCGGTGGCTGATCCACGGCACCCGGGTGCTGCTGCTGGACGAGCCGACCCGCGGCGTCGACGTCGGCGCCAAGACCGAGATTTACGCCCTGATCCGCAGCCTCGCGGCCCAAGGCGTGGCGATTGTGGTGGTGTCCAGCGAGATCGAGGAAGTGATCGGCCTGGCGGACCGGATCCTGGTGCTCGACGCCGGACGCGTCCTCGCCACCGGCAACGCAGACGAAATGGACGAGCACGCCGTGCTTGACCTGGTGCTGAAAGGAAGTGCGCAGTGAGCGAATCAACGACGGCGGCGCTGCAGCCGCCTCCCAGCGGCGGCACGGCTGCGGAGCCTCGCAGCAATCCGCTGGGAAAGTTCCTGGGCGGCTCCGCGGGCCGCAACATCGGCCTGATCATTGCCCTGGCGCTGCTGTTCATTGTCGGGGCGGTCACCAGCGGCGAGCGCTTCCTGAACCTGGACAACATGCTGACGATCCTGCGGTACGCGTCGATCTTCGGGGTGATCGCCATCGGGGCAACCTTTGTGATTACCGCCGGCGGCATCGACCTCTCGGTCGGTTCGGTGATGGGCCTGACCACGGTGCTGGCCACCCTCACCTCGGTGCAGCTGGCCGCCACGAACAGCAGCTGGCTGCTGATGGTGGTGGTGGCGCTCGCGGTCGGCGTGGGGACGGGGCTGATCAACGGGGTGATCATCGCGTACGGGAACGTGGTGGCGTTTATTGCCACCCTCGCGATGCTGGTGGCCGCGCGCGGCGTGGCGGAACTGATCTCCGGCCGCAGCACGCAGATTGTCATCAACCGGGATTTCCTCTCCGTGATGCGCTCGAACTTCCTGGGCATCCCGCTGCTGATCTGGATCTTCCTGCTGGTGGCCGTCGCGGGCTGGTTCCTGCTCAACCGCACCACCTTCGGGCGCCGGACCGTGGCGATCGGCGGGAACCTGGAGGCCGCACGGCTGGCGGGCATCAAGGTGAAGCGGCACATTGTCCTGCTGTACGTCCTTTCCGGCCTCACCGCCGGCATCGCGGGGATCATGATGATGGGCCGCACCACCGCCGGCACCTCCACCCACGGGCTGCTGTATGAGCTGGAAGTGATTGCCGCCGTCGTCGTCGGCGGAACCCTGCTGATCGGCGGGCGCGGCACCATTGTGGGCACCGTGCTGGGCGTGCTGCTGTTCAGCACACTCATCAACGTCTTCACACAGAACAACCTGGACACCTCGGTGCAGGCCGTGGCCCGCGGAGCGATCATTGTGGTGGCCGTGCTGCTGCAGCAGCGGTTCGCCGTGCGGGGGACCGGCCGAAGGAAGGGGGCGTTATGAGGGTGTCTGTTGGACCGTTCGCGTCGCCGGGCCGACGCCGTAGCGTCGATCACTATGCTTCAATTGCCCAGTGGTCGATATAAGGAATAACCCCACCGCTCCCGGGGCCAGCGAACTTTTCCAGCTCCTGCGGGACGGACAGCCCCGCACCCGCAGCGAGCTGGCCGATCTGGTGGGGGTGGCCCGCTCCACCATTGCGCTGCGGCTGGAGCTGCTGATGGACCTCGGGCTCGTGGCACCCATTGAAGACGCGGTCTCTACCGGCGGGCGGCCGTCCTCCCGGTTCGCACTGCAGACCGGGGCGCGTGTGGTCCTGGGGGTCGACGTCGGCGCCAGCCACCTGCGCGTGGGCCTCACGGACCTGGCCGGCACGGCCTTGGCCGACGCCTCCCGCGACCTGTTGGTCAGTGACGGTCCGGGTGCCGTGCTGGACACCGTGGTGGAGCTTGGGAATGCGCTGCTGGCCGAGACCGGCCGGTCCAGTGCAGAGCTGCTTGCCGTCGGCGTCGGGCTGCCCGGACCTGTGGAACACCGCTCCGGCCGGCCGATCAATCCGCCCATCATGCCTGGCTGGCACGGCTTCGACGTCCCCGGCTACCTGCAGGAGTCCTTCCACGTCCCGGTGCTGGTGGATAACGACGTCAACGTGATGTCGATGGGGGAGCGCGAGGCCGCGTGGCCCGACGTCGAGAACCTCGTCTTCGTGAAGGTCGCCACCGGCATCGGCGCCGGGATCATCTGCAACGGCGCCCTGCTGCGCGGCGCCGACGGGGTCGCCGGGGACATCGGCCACATCCGCGTGCCGTCCGGGGAGGACCTGCTCTGCCGGTGCGGGAACCGCGGCTGCCTGGAGGCGCTGGCTTCCGGGCCGGCGGTGGCTTCCCGGTTGCAGTCCCTGGGACTGGCTGCTGAGGACGGGCGCGACGTCGTCGCCCTGGTCCATTCCGGCAACCACGAGGCGGTGCATGCGGTGCGGCAGGCCGGCCGCGAGGTGGGCGAGGTGCTCTCCGCCTGCCTGAGCATGTTGAACCCCGAGGTGATCGTGTTCGGCGGCTCGATGGCGCTGACCGGCGAGCACTTCATTGCCGGGGTGCGCGAAGTGGTCTATTCGCGCACCATGCCGCTGGCCACCCAGCACCTGCGGATTGTGCAGTCCGCGTCCGGGCTCGACGCCGGGATGCTCGGTGCGTCCCAGCTTGCCATCCAGCATGCGCTGTCTGCGGAGAGTGTGGAGCGGATGCTTGCGGGGCGGGTGGGGGTTTAGCTTTCCGGCCCGTCCAAGACCTGCACCGGCGTCGACCGGAACAGGTCGGCGACCTTCCGGACCTCCGGCGACGCCGCAGCGTTCCATGCCGCCCACGTCTCGACCTGCAGTAAATGCCCGGCCGCATCCCGTGCCGTCAGCGGCACCCACTTCCACCCGGGAAAGTTGAGCCCTGCGGACGCCTCGGTGGTGAGCGCCGCATCGGCGTCGGCCAGGTCAGCAATCAGCAGGCTGTGGTGGCTGAACCGCCGGAAGACCCAGTGCGTACGCACGCCTGCGGCCTCGGCGGCGCTGCGCAGCTTGACCTCCTGGATGCGGATTTCCCCGGCAGCGTGTGCCATGACCGTGAGGCCGTCCAAATCAAAGAGGCCCAGGACATCCCGGGTGCTGAGCGGCGACGTCGGCCGGACGGCTGCCCCCAGCGGCTGGGTGAGCAGGTGCTGCCCGTTGATGCCTTCCGCGGGTTCCGTGTGCAGGAGGGCCAGGTCGATCTGGCCGGCCCGCAGCAAGCGGCTTTGCTCATCGCTGCTGGCCTCATAGAGCGAAAAGCGCACCGCCAACCCTGCGGACTCCACCGTCTGGACGGCAGCGCGGAACCAGTCATGCGGCAATCCCGGAGGCGCGCCGAGCCGGATCAATGAGCGGCTGCCCGCGGCCAACCGGACCAGCTCCGGGGTGCGGTCCACCTGAGCCAGGATGGTGTCCGCGTGGGTTTTGATGACGTGTCCCAGGGTAGTCAGCGTCACGCCGCGCGGGTTCCGCTGCAGCAGGGCACCCCCGAGTTCCTTCTCGAGCTCGGCGAGTTGCCGGCTCAGCGCCGGCTGCGTCATATGCAGTTCAACGGCGGCGCCGCTGATGCTGCCGGTCTCCGCCGTGCGGACGAAGTACTTCAACTGCCGGATTTCCATGTTCGTGCCCCCTGCGACCTGAGATACCTAAAAGGCATACCGACAGGCACTTTTAGGCATTTGATTTATGCATACAAGTGGACCATGGTTCTTATGTGCTTGGTGTGACTCAGCTCACTCCGTGATTCACCTGCAATCTAAGGATTTTGATGATTTCCCTTTCCACCACCGCAACCTACGACGTCGTCGTTGTGGGTGGCGGCGCTGCCGGGGTGGCAGCAGCTGTCAGCGCTGCCCGTGCCGGAGCCAGCGTCTGCCTTATTGAGCAATACGGATTCCTCGGGGGAGCCGCAACCAACAGCTCGGTCCTGGCCTACTGCGGCTTCTTTGACCAGACCAGGGAACAGGTGGTGCGCGGCGTTGGGCAGGACTTCCTGGACGAGCTGGAACGCCAGGAACTCCTGCACTTCGAGACCTCGCCCGCCACGGGAAACACCATCGTGGTCCTCGATCTGGAAACCACTAAGTCGGTGCTGGACCAGCTGGTCCGCTCGGCCGGCGTCGACGTCCTGTTCCACAGCACCCTCGTAGCCGCGGATACCGACGCCGGCGGAATCAGCGCCGTGCAGGTGGTGCACCGCGGCGGCAACCTGCGTCTTTCCGGCACCGCGTTCGTGGACTGCAGCGGGGACGGCGCGCTGCTGCAGGCCGCCGGCGCCGAGTTCCAGCTTTCGCCGACCGAACGCCGCCAGGCCAGCACCCTGGTGATGCGGGTCGGCGGCGTCGGCGAAGACGCGGACCTGTCCACCGCGGCCATGGATGACGCCTTCGCCGCCTACGGCAAAACCACCGGGGAAATCCTCACCCGGAGCAACGGCACCTGCGTACGGATGCCCCGTTCACGCGAGCTGATGCTCCTGCTCGCGGACGAATACGTGGACGTCCTGGACGTGCACGAAATCTCCCGCGCCGAACAGGACGGCCGCGTCAAGGCCCGGCATTACCTCGAGGCGCTGAAGGCAGGCATGCGCGGCTGGTCCGGCGCGTACCTGGCCTCCACCGGTCCGCAGATCGGCATCCGGGAAGCCCGCCGGATGCAGGGCCGCGAAAGCGTAACCGCCGACGACGTCCTGACCGCCCGGCGTCGTCCGGCCGACGGAATTGCCCGGTGCGGCTGGCCGATGGAGGACCATGCGACCCCCGGCGCCACCACCTACAGCGGCATCAAGGACCGCAAGTGGTACGACATCCCTTACGGGGCCGTGACCAGTGCCAATATCACCAACCTCTGGGGCGCAGGCCGGCTCACCAGCAGTGACAGCCGCTCGTTTGCCTCGCTGCGGGTGATGGGCACCTCGTTCGCCACCGGGCATGCGGCCGGCCTGGCCGCATCACTCCATAGTTCCACCGGCAGTGTGGACGTTTCCAAGCTGCGCGGACTGCTTCAAGACCAGGGGGCCCTGCTGTGAGTATCAACCATCCGGACCCCAAACGGATCGCCGTCACCGGTGCCGCCGGCAGCCTTGCCCGGGACATCATTCCCCGGCTGGCCGATGCTGGCTACTCCATGGTCTGCGTGGACCGGACACCGCCGGCCGAATCCTTCGGACAGGACTGGGTGCTCACCGAGGTGGCCGACACCGGGACGCTCGTGAAGGCGTTCCGCGGATGCGGTGCCGTCATCCACCTGGCGGGGATTCCGTTGGAAGATGACTGGGACCGGATCCTGGCCGCGAATATCGACGGCACCCATTCCGTCCTGGAAGCCGCCCACATGGCCGGGGTGCCGCGGGTGATCCTTGCCAGCTCCATCCATGCCGCCGGGTTCACCCCGGTACCTCCGGCCGGGGACTTCATTCCGGACAACACCCCGGTGCGGCCGAACACTCTGTACGGCGTCTCGAAGGCGGCGGTGGAAGCGTTGGGCAGCTACTACTCCGATCGCTTCGGCATGGACGTAGTCTGCCTGCGCATCGCGTCGCGGTTCGACCGGCCGCGGGACGTTCGGATGTTGAGCACCTGGCTCTCGCCCGACGACGCCGCCCGCCTCTTTACGGCAGCCCTGACGGATTCAGTGAAAGGATTCCGGATTGTCTGGGGGGTTTCAGCCAACACGCGAAGCTATCTCTCGCCGGACGCCGGGGCCGCCCTCGGCTACGTTCCCAAGGATGATGCAGAACGTTACGCCGGAGACCTGACCGGTCCGGGGGCACCGGCTTCGGCCGCAGAGTCCGAGTGGGACCGTCAGTTCATCGGCGGCGTCTTCTGCTCGCCGCGTCCTCCCCGCCAGCCCAGCATGCATCCCTCCACCTGATGAGGAATTTCGAAATGACACAAGCTCCACCCGAGGTCCGCTACGCGTTCGAGGTCGACTCGGTCCATAAGGTCTTCACCGGATCGCAGAACGTGCACGCCCTTGATGACATCAACCTCAAGCTGAAAGAGGGCTCCTTCACCTGCATCGTCGGCCCGTCCGGCTGCGGGAAGTCCACCCTGCTCCGGATCCTGGGGGAACTGGAAACGGCTACCACCGGCACGGTCACCCGGAACGTTTCCGCGGAGAAGGTGCCGGCGTCGGCCTTTGTCTTCCAGGAACACGGGGTATTCCCGTGGTTCAACGTCCTGCAGAACGTGGCCTTCGGCGAGCACATGGCCGGTGTCGGCAAGCGGGAACGCCTCGAACACGCCCGGCACTGGATTGCGGAAGCCGGCCTCACCGGTTTCGAGGAAAGCTATCCGCACCAGCTCTCGGGCGGGATGCGGCAGCGCATCGCCATTGCCCGGGCCTTTGCCACCGGGTCCCCGGCACTGCTCATGGACGAGCCGCTCGGAGCCCTGGACGCGCAGACCCGCATGCTGATGCAGGAACAACTGGTCCGGCTGTGGGAACTGGAACGCAAGACCGTTGTCCTGGTGACGCACTCCATCGACGAGGCACTCCTGCTCGGCGACCAGATCGTGATGATGTCCGCCCGCCCGGGCCGCGTCAAGGAGATCATCGACGTGCCCTTCGGACGTCCCCGCAGCATGGAAATCGAGGGCACCAGCGAATTCGGCTCCATGAAGCAGGACATCTGGGATTCCCTCCGCGACGAGGTACAAGCATCTTTGAGGTTCTCCTAATGACTAACACCGCAACTGCCCCCAAGACCACGGACTCCTCCGAGCTCGACGGTGCCATCCGCCGTGAGTATCGGCAGGTTATCCGGCTGCGCTACCGCGACATCCTGCTGTCCACCCTGACCCCGGTGCTGCTCCTGGCTCTCTGGGAGGTGGCCGCCCGGAACGGTGCCCTGGACGCCCGGCTCTTCACCCCGCCGAGCCTCATCGCCGAGCAGGCATGGAAGATGACCCTGAGCGGCGAGCTGTGGCAGCACACCTCGGCCACCATGGGCCGACTGCTGCTGGGCTTCGTGCTGGGCGCCCTCACCGGCATCCTGGCCGGCCTGCTGATGGGAGTCTGGCGGCCGGTGCGCGCCGCGTTGGGGCCGACCTTCACTGCCCTATATGCCCTGCCGAAAATCGCCATTGTTCCGCTGCTGCTGCTGATCTTCGGGCTGACGGAGACACCCAAGGTGCTTTCCGTTGCCATTTCCGTGTTCTTCGTAATGCAGATCAACACCCTGGCCGGCATTGTCCAGATCGACAGCCGGGTGCTGGAAGCGGCCCGGGCCTACAAGGCCAGCGGACTGAAGCTTTTCCGCTACGTACTGCTTCCCGGCGCAACTCCGGCGATCATGACGGGCCTGCGCGTGGCCGCGGGAATGTCCGTTATCGTGATCACCGCCGTCGAGTTTGTCGCCTCCAACAACGGACTGGGCTATCTCATCTGGAACTCCTGGCAGCTGTTCCAGCCCAGCAAAATGTACGTCGGCCTCATTGTGGTGTCCCTGGTGGGCGCAGCGGTGACGGCGCTCATCATCCTTCTTGAACGGGCTGCCCTGCCCTGGAAATACTCATCCGGATCAAAGAAGAAAGATCAAAAATGAAAAAACACCTCAAGGTCCTGGCAGCAACGGTGCTGGCCGGACTTGCCCTCTCCGCCTGCGGCGCGGACTCGGGCTCCTCTTCCTCCGAAGAGGGGACAACGGAAACCGCAACGGTGAAGGTCGGAATTGTCCAGCTGCCGATTTTCGCGCCGATTTACGTTGCTGAAGCGAAGGGCTACTTCGACGAAGCGGGCCTGGACGTCCAGCTCGAAACCGTGAAGTCCGGCCAGGACGCGGTGCCGCTGGCGTCCAGCGGAAAGCTCGACGTCGTTGCCGCCGGCTTCTCCGCCGGCATGTTCAGTGCCATTGCAACCGGCCTGGACATCAAGGTTGTGGCGTCCATGGGCGTCAGCGACGGCGACACCGAGAAGAGCCCGACTGACCTGGTGGTCTCCAAGGCCAAAGTTGATTCCGGTGATATCACCAGCATCGCTGACCTGAAGGGCAAGAAGATCGGTGCTGCCGGCGGTGCGGGCGGCACGGGTGCCTTCCTGCTCAGCCTGGCTCTCGAAGAAGAAGGCCTGACCATCAATGACGTCGAGATTGTGAACCTCGGCAACCCGGACATGCCGACGGCGCTGGCCAACGGCAGCCTGGACGCCGGCTTGATCTCGGCTCCATTCTCCACGCTGGCCATCGACGACGGCACCGGCGTTTCCATGGCTGTCCCGCCGGCCGGAACTTCCGGCACCGGCATGCTGTACGGCGGCCAGTTCGCCGACACCGAGAACGCACAGAAGTTCTTCGATGCTGTAGCCCGTGCTGCAAAGGACCTGCAGGGCGAGGACCGCTACTCGGACGAGAACCTGAAGATCATTGCCGACGCGACGGGACAGACGGTCGAGGAACTGAAATCCGTTCCGCTCTACACCTGGATGCCGAATCTGGAGCCGCTGCCCGAGCAGCTGGAGGGCATGGAAGCTGTCTGGATGGAATCCGGTGCCATTGAGTACGAGGAAGCCATCAAGCAGGACACCTATATCGATTCATCCTTCTCCGAGAAGACGTCGTAACTACATCCGTTTGGCATTCGCAGCGGCATCCCGGGAAACCGGGGTGCCGCTGTCGTGCGTGGCTGCCGCGTAAACTGAGGGTGCCTAACCTTTGAGCCGGACAACCGAGAGAAGCGCGCTTCATGATCACCACCCCCATTACGCCTTCGCTCGTTATTGGTGCGGCAGAACTGGAAACGACTCCCCGCGGTCTGCGGCCGCACCGGCTGCCGGCCTCGGTGCGTACCCGGTTCCCCGATCCGCAGCTGATGATGGCGGAAAGCCAGCCGTCCGGTGTCCGGCTGGCAATGTCGACGACGGCGGAGGTCCTGGCGGTTGTGGTGCACCCGTCCCGGGTGGTCTACCGGGGTGCGGACCGGCCGCGGGGTTCTGTGGATCTGATCGTGGACGGGAAGTTGCTCGAGAGCGACGAGCTCACCGGCGGCGACTACGTCGAGGTGGATATGTCGACCGGGGCTGCGACTCCGTTTGAGGGGCCGTCGCACACCAGCGTGTTCCGTCTGCCTGCGGGCTCCAAGGTGGTGGAGGTTTGGCTGCCGCACAATGAGGCGGTTGAGCTGGTCGAGATGCGCTCGGACGCTCCGGTGGCGCCGTATTCCTCGGGCAAACCCGTTTGGCTGCACCACGGAAGCTCCATCAGCCACGGTTCGAATGCCGCCACGCCGTCCTCTATCTGGCCTGTGGTTGCGGCCCAGTTGGGCGGGGTTGAACTGCAGAACCTTGGCCTTGGCGGGAGCGCTCTG
Source organism: Arthrobacter sp. zg-Y1171 (assembly GCF_025244845.1). Lineage (NCBI taxonomy): Bacteria > Bacillati > Actinomycetota > Actinomycetes > Micrococcales > Micrococcaceae > Arthrobacter > Arthrobacter sp. zg-Y1171. The sequence goes on from NZ_CP104264.1 coordinate 656,867, forward strand.
GTGGACCCGTTCACGGCGCAGGTTCTGCGGGACACGCCTGCGGATCTGATCAGCGTGAAGCTGGGTATCAACGTGGTGAACATGGATTCCATGCGGCTGCGCGCCTTTGTGCCTGCGGTGCACGGCTTCCTAGACACGATCCGCGAGGGGCATCCGGAGACGCCGCTGGTGCTTATTTCGCCTATCTTCTGCGGTATCCATGAGGACACTCCGGGCCCCGGTGCTTTCGACCCGGCGTCGTTCGGTACGGACCAGGTTCGGTTTATCGCTACCGGTTCGCCGGAGGGGGTGGCTGCCGGGCAGCTGACGCTGCGGGTGATCCGCGAGGCGTTGTCGTCGTTGGTGGCACGCCGGGCGGAGGATCCGAACCTGCACTTCCTGGACGGCCTGACTCTTTACGGGGCAGAGGATGCTGAGGCGCACCCGTTGCCCGACGCGCTGCATCCGGACACGGCTACGCACCGGCTGATCGGGGAGCGGTTCGCGGAGTATGCGTTTGCGGCGGAGGGGCCGTTTGGGAAGGCGGCAGGAGTTGGGGTGCCGGCCTAGACGGATAAGGCGCTTACTTACATCCCGGGCTGCTATGTGAGCGCCTCACCCTCACCCGGCGCGAAAACTGCAGCTGCGTTCGGCAGCTGTTGCTTAGGGGTTGTGGCACGTCTTCTGCACCTCCGACTCCCCGAGAAGGACAAGGATTTCGTGCAGACTTTTCTGTCACATTGATATGGAGCGTATAGAGACCATCTTCCCTGGTGCCCGGCCACTATGAATTGCCGCTATTTCATGATGGGCGTCGTATTTTTGGATATTGCCCTCCTGTTATTCGGGGACGGGGACGGGGTGCGGGAAAGTCGAAGGCGGATAGTTTCAATTCGGCATCGTATCCACTGACACTTTCCAACATCGGGAAAGTGTCAGTGCTTCCCGGTACCTTGTTGTTCATCATTAGATGCAGGAATTTGAGGTTCCATGCACCCCTAACGGCTTCGACAGCGGGCCGCCCAGAAACTGGAGAGTTCTTTCATGGAATCAGCGTCCCCCTCCCCGCCGACGGACTGTACCGTCTGGATTCCCGCCGCTGAGTGGCCGCGGGTACAGACCGTGTTCGAAGCCATGAATAACGCGGAACCGGTCTGGCCCGGACTGCGGATTCCCGCGGAAACGTTGCCGGTTGAGGTTTTCGTGGACGAGAACGGCGACGCCGCGTACAGCTGTGAAAGCACCTCAATAGCCCACGACATTGTTGGGGAATCCACCGGATATGACATCTTTGGCGAACCGGGCTGGACCCTTGAAAAGTTCACGCTGTTCATGACGTCCCGGAAGCACATGTATAGCGAATCTGAGAACGGGAAATCACCCACCCTCGCCGCTCTGGCCGGTTACTGGCAGACCCCGTTCCTTGTCGACACGGCACAGAATGACTCCCACTTTGTGTACTTGGTAACCCCCGACGGAAATGTCACCATCGTCGAGTATGACGGCGGGCAGGACGGGATGCTTTCCCTTCGGGAAACATTCTTCGTCCGGGGTCTCGAAGCCGCGCTGGCGCTGCCGGGGGTTACCCTGCGCAAAGCCGGTCCCCGGCCACTGCCGGGCGTGGACTCGTTTGCCGCCAACCGCCAGGGCCTGCTCCATGACTGGGTTACTGCCCATGATCTCGGGCGGATGTCCGCCCCTCAGGGCGCGGAACTGTGCGCCAATGACCTGTTGTTCCCGCACCGCGACGAGATCAACACGCACCGACCGGTGGTCGCCTACGTGCGCAGTGCGCAGCACCTGTACGAACTGCTGTATCCGGTAACCCAGGAGCTGGGCCCGTTGGAGCTTCTGTGCGCCGTGGACGGAGTGCTGCAGCGCTACGTCGATCCGGAGACGGGCGCGGAGCAGGGACTGGGAGCCCTGGCCACCGACTGGGCGGATTGGATCCTTGAAGATTCGGTTCCGGAAGGACACCGGAGACCCAAGCAGCCCTGGGAGGGTAACAGCCTCGACGCCCGGCTGTACCGGCTGGAACATCACATCGTGGACTACGACGACCAGGAAACCGGCACCTCCCAGTTCGTTACCGCCCTGGAGCTGGAGACCTGGCTGAAGAGCGCCTTGGGCCGGCACAACCTCCCCATCAGTGTCGACGTTCTGAATGACGCGGCGCTGCTGCTCAAGGCGGGGACCATGCCCGTGTTCCAGCAACACACCTACGAGCGGTCTGAAGGTCCGGAGCTGAAGGTCCGGAAATCAAAGCAGTTCTTCTCCCCGTGGGCCGGATTCCGGACCTGGGAGCACCCGGATACCGGGCGCCATCTGTTTCAGCCGTATCTGAATACGGTGATGGACGGGGAAAAGGTGGAGTCCTTCCACGCGGTGAGCTGCCTGGACTTCGATGAGCTGGAACCGTACCTGCTGCCGAGCGGAGCCACGGTGGACATGCAGTCCTGGTTCGTGCTGAGCGTGCGTGATACCAGGACCTGCATCCTCTTTCCCGCCGCTGGCACCATGCTCAAGGTCAGCACTGACAACGACGGCGCTGCCGCCCGGATCACGGCGCGCGAATACCAGGGCCGACGCCGGGAACTGGATCGGGAACGTGCCTTCCACACCCGGTGGGCGGACTGGTTGGACGCCGACCATCAGCTGACCCACCAGGAAATCCTGGCGGGCATGGACACCCTGGACCGGATGATCAAGGAGAACAGTAAATGATTAGCACCAAGGACGACACCACCTCCGGTACCGGGACCGTCGCGGACTTCGGCTCCGTCCGCTGCCTGTGGGACGACTCGGTCTGCGTGGATCCGCCCACGCATTTCGTGGCCCTCGAGCTGGCCGAAGGGCCGGACGCCGAAGTCTTCTGCGTTCGGCATTATGTCCTCACCCTGGCCCGGATGTGCCAGTTGCACCTGCCGGATTGCGAGGGAGACTTTGCTGGCCATGTGGCCAGCCACGGGGAGCTCTAGGGGGCAGGCGGTACCCGACGTACCCCACCGCGAGCCTCCGGACCGGAGGCTCGCGGAACGGCTGTCCGCGGCGACTTCGGATAACGCTTCCGGATTCCGGCAAACCACAGCAGGAATCCCACAGGCAAGATCACCCCGAGGACGTACCCACACGGCGTGGCCGGCTCCACCAAGATCGCCGCCGAGCCCAGCGCCAGGCCGCCGGCTCCGATGAGGGTTGAGTATTCCCTGACCTGACGTTCGTTGACGTCTTTGCGTTCTTCCTCTTCCAGCGCCACACGGTTCCCCAGGTGGCTGGTCCAGTCGTTGTAATCCGTTGCGAGGCGGGCGAAAGCTTCCCGATCTCCCAGGCTCTGCTGCAGCTTTTGCAGGTATTCCGTCCACTCCGGCTGGTTCGGAACATTGTCGAACCAGATGCAGTTTCTGAAGAAGAAATAGCTGTCGCCGAAGTCGCGCAGGGCTTTCAAGGATGTTTTCAGGTCCGGCTTGTCGATTTCCATGCTGCGGGCCTGCGCAGCGAGTTCATCCGTAAAGTATTCCAGGCATGCATGTTGCCAATAGCTCAGGAGGGCAAGTTCCACAAAGGGGTTCGTACCCGACCTCAGAACCTTAAGTTGGTCCCACGATGCATTCGGAACATCATCGGCAAAAACCACTGATGTCCCGAAAGGCTCAACCCGAACCTCATACGCGCCCGTCCGCTCCAGGAAGCCTGCGTCGGCATACGCCTTGGAGTCGGGCGGAAGGCGCCGGCTATGGCGGTTGTGGGTTGCCAGAAAATAGGACCATTTCTGTGTGGGCGTGTCGCCCCAGTTTTCATAGCTGCGCAGACTCTGGAGGGCCGGCGGAACCCCGGGGCCGCTCTGGACTGCCATGGTCACAGTGGAAATATAGAGCCGTGATGAGACGGCGAGTTCATCGGCTCCCTTTGGCGGGCGCAGTCTGCCGTCGCCTTGAAAAACCAATGCGGGTAGTCCGACCTCGCAGAGAACGGACTTCAAAGCTCCGGGAGGGCCGGTTTTCGGTCCCTCCTTTGACTGCACCAGGAAACGTTCAAGGTCCGTTCCGGCCTTAACATCAAGTCCGACGATAAGGAAGCGGCTGGTCCTACTCCCGATGCTGAACGTAATACGTTCAGCATCCCAGTCGGCGACACCGGGAATGCCGGTTCTCGTCCCGGTCCATTTCTCGCGGATGGCCAACGACCCGTCCTCGAATCCCAACGCTCTCGCCATTGGTTTCCCCAACAGATTCTGGGAATACTGGCTGGCTGCGCCCTTCATTTCAGCCTCGAGGGTCTTCGAGAGGAGGCCTTTTCCGCCGGGCCTCGGTGATTTAATCTCATTTCCGATTGGTGCCCAGCTGCTCGTCGTCGGAGTATCGCCCGGCAGCGCCGGCTCCGGAACCCCGGGCATTTCGGGTAGGGGAACGATGTAGGTGACCCGGACAGTCTTCCAGCTGAACTCCGGTGTTTGGGCCTCGACCAGGGAATCCCGGTCAGTATCGCCGGCGGCTTGCGCGTTAATCATGATTCTTCTGTTCCCCCAGTTAGTGTTCTTTGCAAAACCTCTGCTCCGCCGGCACGGCAGAAAATCAGGACCAGCTCGCTGACCTGCTCCCCGGTAATCCGCTCGATCATCAGGGCATAGGTGCCCAGCTGCCGCCAGTACGCGGCGAGCTGCTCGGCGCCAACGCTGACGTCGGTCTTGAAGTCGGCGATGACCAGACTCCCGTTGTCCTCCCGGTACATCAGGTCGATGATGCCTTCCAGGGTCTGGTCTCCGTGGGGAGCCACCATCGGCAGCTCCAGCCAGTGCTCCCGGTCGGCGGCGCGACGCACCGGCACAGTTTCCAGTGCTGCCCGTGCGTAGGCCTCCAGATCGGCAGGGATGCGCAGCCCGGCAGCAGCGGCCACCCCGGACGCCAGCCCGGACAGCGACGGCGAGAGTTCCAGATCGGTCAGTTCCAGCAGCCGGTGCAGGGCGGTGCCGAACACCGGCCCGTGCTCCACCGGAATCCCGTCAAACCCGGGCAGCGACTCTTCTGCTCCGTCAACCGGCTGGAAGGACGAGGTGGCCTCCGGCGCCGGGACGCCGCCGTCGGCCGCGGGATCCGTGGACCCGGCGCCGTCGCCCTTGGCCAGCGCGGTGGCCGACGTCCGCGACGAACGGGCCGACTGCTCCACCCACTTAGCCCGGTCCTCTTCCCACTTCTCGAACGCGGGCACGGGCGCCGGTGTCACCGGAGCCTTGTCCAGCGGAGGAAGCTGGTGCGGAAGCTCCAGATCCGGCGCCGGCTGATACTTCTTTCCCGGGTCGGCAGGCTCCGCCTGGGCTTTCTTCTCCATGTCGGCAAGCTGGCCGCTCATGCTTGATCCGGACCCGCTGTAGTGCGAGACCACCAGGTGGCTCATGGCACGGGTGCAGGCCACGTACAGCAGGCGGAGGCGTTCGGCGTCGCTGAACTGTGTTTCCAGCTGCTTGGCGGCGGCAAACCCGGAGGTTTCCACGTCCTTGAGGAAACGCACCAGGGTGTTCCCGGCGCCGTCCCACAGGACAGGGTCGGACACGGGCCGCGGCGCGGACCCTGCCCCGGCCAGGATCACCATGGGAAACTCCAGGCCCTTGGACGCATGGATGGTCATGATCCGAACGGCGTGCAGATCCGTTTCGGGCACCACGGCTTCCTTGACCCGGGCGTTGTCCCCCTGCTGGGAGGCAGCCCAGTTCAGGTAGTCCCGCAGCCCGCCGTGGGTGGCCTCCGACCAGGCGCGGGCCTGGTCGATGACGAACCGGATCCGGCGCCACACATCCCGGTACCTCGGCGTATCGGTGGCCGCTTCCAGCACCCGCTGTTCCCCGGCCAGCTGTTCCAGCAGTTCGGCCGGCGAGCGGACCGGCAGCTTGCCGTGCAGTTCCCGGAGGCAGGCCAGCGCCTTGTCGACGGCTGAGTCCTTCTGCCCCTGGGGTGCGGGGGCGTAGAGATTCCAGTGGCCCCCGGCCTGCTTCCAGCGGAACAGGTCATCATCGCCGCAGGCAAAAAGCGCGGAGCGCAGGGTGAGCACGAGGGCCGCCTGGTCAGCGGTGTTGCTCAGGGCCCGCAGTGCCAGCAGCAGGTCGGTGACCTCCTGCGTGGCATACACCAGGGAGGAGGCCTCGGCCCGGTATTCGATGCCCGCCGCGTCCAGGGCATCCTCGATGTAGGGCAGCGCGGTCTTGGCGGGCAGCAGGATACAGACGTCGCTCAGCTGCAGGTCCTCCCCGGCGTATTTTTCCTTGTTTCCGCCCTGATGCCGCCAGGCAGCGGTGCCGGCGCTGCCGGTCGCTACCCGGATGGCGGCGGCGACGTCGCGGGCCTCCATCTCGCCGCGTTCGGCAGCGGACAGTTTCCCGCTGCCGCTGCCGCGGCCGATGACGGCGACGGCGGGGCCGCCGTCGTTGGTCCACTCCGGCCGGTCTGGGTCCGGCGCCAGTTCGGCATACTCCGGCTGCACGGTCCCGTTGCCCTGGATGAGCCGGCCGAAGGCGGCGTTGACCCACTCCAGCACCGCGGTGGTGGATCGGAAGTTGATCTCCAGGGTGGCAATGGCGGAGCCGGTGTCCGCGGCCGCGCGGTTGCGGGCGGAGAGGAACGTGGCAATGTCGGCCCGCCGGAAGCGGTAGATGGACTGCTTCGGGTCGCCCACCATGAACAGGCGCCCCGGCGGAACCGGCAGCTCGGCCCAGCCCTCGGGCCCGCAGCCGGTGCTTGCGGCGAGCCGGACGGCGATTTCGGCCTGCACCGGGTCGGTGTCCTGGAACTCGTCGAGCATCAGGTGCGTGTAGCGCTGCTGCAGCGGTCGGCGGGCCGGCGCGTCGTCGTCGTCCGCGCCGACCAGGAGATCCCGCGCATGGACGAGGAGGTCGTGGTATTCCAGTTCGCCGCTGCGCTGCCGGGTCCGGGCGGCGTCGAGCAGGATCTGGGCCATGATGGCGCTGACCGTGGCGACGGCGGGGGAAACCATCTCCGTGATGGTCTGGTTCCGCTGGGCGACCAGGTTCTTGAACTGCTCCCGGACGCTGTCGATGTGTCCGCCCCAGTTGGGTTTGCGACCCCCCGAATACCCGTTTTTGGGCAAGCTGTTCAGCACATCGATGATGCTGCCCAGGTCTTCGGAGCCGTGCACTTCCTGCAGTCGGGTCCGCCACGCCTCCACAACAGGGAAACGCTCCAGCAGCGGATCCGCCGGGTCCGTGCACTTTGACTTGTTTTCCAGGACCAGTTCCGAGGCGCGCAGCAGGGGTCCGACGTCGATGGCGGGGACACGCTGGCGCTCCGGCGGGCGGGTGCGCAGCCGGTCCCAGTTCTCGTCCAGTGTCTCGGCCACATTGCGCAGCTGGTCCAGCGTGACGCCGACGGCGAGCAGCACCTGCAGCGCCTTGTCCGCGGCGGGATCCGTGAACAGGGCCTGCTGAACCTCTTCCCAGCGCCGCTCGAAGGCGATTTGGGCGCGCAGCTCGTCCACCACGGTAATCAGCGGAGGTACGCCGGCTTCGATCGGATATTCGCCGATCAGCCGGGCGGCGAACGCGTGGATGGTGCCGATCGGGGCGGAATCCAGCCGGTTCAGGGCCTCATCCCGCAGCCCGGCAGCCGCCTCTGACACGCAAAGGCAGCGGTCTGCCAGGGCCTTCCGGAGCCGTTCCCGCAGCTCGCTGGCGGCCTTTTCCGTGAAGGTGATGGCGGCGATGCTGCCGATGTCGATGCCGCTGTCCACCAGGGCGGCGATGCGGCCCACCAGGGCGTGGGTCTTGCCGCTGCCGGCACCTGCGTCCACGAACACGGTGGTGTCCAGGTCGGCGGCGATCTGGTCCCGCGCCGCCTGGTCCTTCTTCGTGTTCTGTTCCGGCGGGGAGCATTGCGGGCAGCTCATTTTTCCTCCTGGAAGAACCGCGAATAATCGCTGAGGGCGGGGTCGGCCTGCAGCCGCTCCCAGGTGTGCCGGACGCCGGCGGCGCCCATCATGGTGGTGTGGTTGATGCCGCGGTCCGATTCGGGTCGGGGCGGGAAAACCCCTGCCCGAAGTGCTGCCATGATCAGTCCCGCGTCCGCGCGGAGGGTGGCAACGACGTCGTCGGTCACTGCGTACCCCACGCTCCGGTAGTCGCCGCGGGCCGTGATGAACCGGTATTCGGCGCGGACCTCCGCAGTGTTGTCCTGCCGGTACCGGCGGGCGAAGAGTCCGTAGACCGGCAGCTGGAAGCGGGTGCCTCCGGCGGTGGGATCGCTTTCCTTCAGGGACTTGTATTTGTCCGGTTTGCCGGTCTTGTAATCGATCACCAGCACCTGGCCGTCGCTGTGCCGGTCCACCCGGTCCACCTTGCCGCGGAAACGCACGGTGCTGCCGTCCGGCAGGTCCAGCTCCACGGGGTGTTCTTCCTCCGGTACGCCGAATTCCGCCTCCACGCCGATGTGCGTCCAGCCGGTCTGGCGGGCGGCGTCGTCGGCGTCGTGGACCTGAGCCAGGTCCGCACGCATCCGGGACTTGTCCCGGTCCCAGGTGTGTTTCAGCCAGGCCGGATTCGCAGTGTCCTCGAACGCCTTTTCGGCGATCTCCAGCAGCCGACGGGCGTCCGGGTGCGAGCCTGAGGTCAGTTCCAGGACGTAGTCTTCCAGCACCTGGTGCATCAGGTTGCCGCGCTGCATGTGGCTGATCTGGACTTCCAGGGTGACGTCCTCGAACAGCTCGGCCTTCAGTATCCGGCGCAGGAAATACCCCAGCGGGCTGATCACCCAGTCCTCCAGGTTGGTGGGGGAGATGGGCACGTCCGGATCGATGATGGAACCGGCGACGGCGGCCAGGTTGCCGTTGAAGCGGGAGAAGGTTCCGGTGCGGCGGTGGTCGCGGACCTCCAGGGCTGCGGCCAGGACCGGATCCACGGCGTCGGAGTCCGGACCTTCGGTCAGCAGTCGGCGGACCCGCCATTCCTGGGGCGTGGCGGCGAGGCCGCTGGGATCGCCGTGGGTGAGGCCGTGGGCGAAGGACTGCAGGTCCCGGATCTCGGCGTCGCCGAGCCAGCGGGAGGGGGAGAGCCCGCCGCCGGCCCGCAGGCTGCCGCGCGGATAGAGGACGGTGCGGCGGGTGCCGGTGGCCAGCAGCCGCTGGAACTGGTCCTTTGCCGCCGCGGCGCGGGCATGAACGGTGGGCAGCGGGACGGCCAGCAGGGGGATGGCGGCGTCCGGCAGCAGCGGGTTTTCCCGGATGCGGGCCGGGGCCAGCCCGTCCGCTGCGCCGACAATGAAGACCGTGTCCAGGTCCCGGCCCACGCCGTCGGCGTAGGAGCCCAGGACCACGCCGGTGCCGCTGCTGCCGGCCCATAAGCGGCCGGAGTCAATGCCGCGGCTGACGGCGGCGCGGATGGCGGCTGCCGAGGGTGCAGGGGCGATGCCCTCCAGCAGGTCCAGTTCGCGCAGGAGGTCGGTGACGCGTTTACGGGCCTCGAGCGGCTCCAGCTCAGGGGAGCCCTGGCGCGGGGCGAAGAATTCGTCCACGAAGTCGGTGAGGTCCGCTGCAGCGGCGGTCCAGCTGCCGGCGTTGAAGAGCCGGGCGAGGCGTTCGCCGAGGATGGCGACGAACTCGGTGAAGCGGGCGTAGTTTTGCCGCCGCTGCTGTTCGAAGGCCGGGAGGATCTCCTCGGCGTCGTCCTCCTCCGCATCCTCGGGGGGATGGGCGTGCAGGCGTTCGCAGACAGCGCTGCTGGGCAGCTCTCCGTCCCGCCAGTGGAGCGCACCCTGGGAGAGGGTGTCGAGGATGATCCGGACGTCGGGGGCGGCAGGGTCCAGGCTCAGCAGGTTTACGAGGCCGCGTGCGAGGGCGGAATCCGACAGCCCGCGGGCGCCGGGGCCCACGAACTCGATCCCGGCCTCGGTCAGGCGCCGGGCCAGCAGGGTCCGGTAGGGGTCCGCGGCGGAGTAGAACACTCCGATGCGGTGCCCGGGTTCTCCTTCGGCCAGCCGATCGATGATCAGGCGGACGACGGCGCGCGCCTCGTCGTCGGCGTCGGAGGCACTGAGGACCGTGTCGCCGCGGGTGAGGTCAGAGGCGGCGGTGAGGTGGGTGATGCCGGGCTGTGATTCCAGCGCGGTGCGGAAGGCGCTGGCGGAGGGATCCTGTTCGGGGGCGAGCTGGAAGCCGATGATGCTGCCCAGCCTCCGGGCGGCCTGCGGTGTGCCGAGGGAGTTTGTTGCTGCGGTGTACCGCTCGTGGTCCGTGTACCAGCGGGCGCCCAGGGCTGCGGTGGCGCTTCGGTGGACGCGGGCCACTTCGCGGACCAGCCGGGGCAAGTTGTTTAGGTTCTCGGGGCAGGCTGCATCCAGTACCGAGGAGGTGCTGGCGATGGCGCGGGCGGTGGCGGGCTGGTCGGCCACCTGCTCGAACAACCCGGGCACCTGGGCGAGGATGGCCGTGATGGCACCTTCACGGACCACGGCCGGCAGGGGAGCGCGGCCGGTGAGCTGTCCGCCTGCCGCCGCGAGTTCGTCCGCGAGGTCGGGGAGGGTTACGGTGCGGACGGCGGCGCTGCCGCGGCCGTTGTTGAGGGTCCTGCCGAGGTAATGCTTGATGTCCAGGGCGGAGGAGTGGGACGGGGCGATCACCGTGACCGGGTGGAGGGGACGGCCCTGCTGCGCCTCGCTGATTGCTGCGGCCAGCGCCTTGAGTGCTTCCGGCGTGCTGGTAAACGCCTTCGTCCGGGTGCCGGCACCTAGTGTTGCGTAAGCACCGGCTGTTTCTTTACTCAATGATTCCCCCTGTTATTCAGTCCACTAAATCTAGCAGTCAGTAGCAATAAGCTTTGGACGCTCGGCGCGTTGTTGTCCACTGCACGATATTTCCGTCCTTACAGCAGCGGAATGTCGCAAATGCGATGCGTGGCCTGCCTTCCTACATCGCTGCTACGGCTGGCCTGCATTGGGTGCCGAAACACCGGGATAGCTGCGCTGCGGCCCCCATGGTCTTTAGCAGCCATTATTTTCGAGGCAACTTCGCAAGAACGTGATGTTCACGAGCCGTGGAGAAGAAAATGTTCTGATTTCTATAATTTGTCAACCGCACGATATCCCTTGTGTGGTCCGCTGTCCGGAACTGCGCTGTGAAACGTATACGATTAGGTCGAAAGTATAGGGATCGGCATGAGTGGGGATCTAACTGGGCATGAAGACGTTATGGCACGATCGTGTGACTTGGAAAGATATCGAGAGCAGGTTTAGGGACCATGGTGTCACTCAGGTGCAGGTAAAGTTCCTTACCCGTAACCACAACAGCAAAAACCAGATTGCCGGACTGGGCAGCGATCTAACGGCTTTGAGCCACTTATTCCCCGGACCCGTTACTGCTCACGACGCAACCTCAGGTAAGCCCAAAGCCGGACCGCCGATCTACAGGGTGTCGCTACCGTGGGTATGGTTCTCTGAAAGTGGCTTGTCCCCCGCTCCGGAAACAAAACTCATTTACTACCCCCAGTACCCCGAGATTCGGCTGTCAGGATTCCTTGATGCCTCGCCGGAAGGTCCGAGGGAACTATTGGCGTTCAGTGAGGCACCTGGGTCACGGGGTCAAGAGGAAGGTCGGTGTCTGATTTTCGGACCCAGTAAGGATAAAAAGGTCTTCGCGATGGTTGTTTCCTCTTTGTCTCCGGCTGCGGGTTACCTGAGGGAATTCAACAAAGGTCGAGGTACGTTGTTGCAACTAAGCCTCCGTGCGGACCGGGCGGATTCTCGAGAGGTGCTGTTCCACGAGTTGCGACTGATCCATAAAAAGAATTGGATCGAGGCCTATCGACTCCGGCCTGATGGGTTGCGGGAGGAGTGTCATGGAACAAATAGCCATGGGGTCACCCTCGAGAGCGAGCTAGGAATTACAGCAAATGGTCGGGCAATGCCCGATTATCTCGACTGGGAGGTAAAGGCGCACCGGGTGAAGCACCTATCTAATCACCTAAGCTCCCGAATCACCTTGCTGACGCCAAATCCCGATAGTGGTCAAGCAAAAGACTTTGGTACGACCTGGCTAACCAAGACCTATGGGAAACCAAATGAGACATCCAGCCGTTACGATCTGTCAGGTGTCCATAGGGCGGGTGTGGTTCACGGTAAGACCGGATTGGAATTTGGAATCGAGGGCTTTGATGCGGAAAGCCAGAAGATCACCGACGACGGCTATCTATACCTGCGGGATCCGATAAAGGATATTGACCTCGGTCGCTGGTCCTTCTCCAAACTATTGACTCACTGGCAAGCCAAACACGGCAAGGCGGTATTCGTGCCCTGCATTACCAAAAAAGGACAACCAGAAGAGTTTAGCTACGGAACGCGTGTACATGTTGGCGAAGGAACGTCATTCCTACACTTTTTGGCCGCTGTGGCTGCAGGGTCGATCGTTCTTGACCCTGGTTTGAATACGAAACTTGATAAAAATGCTGTATGGAAACATCACACGAGGTACCAATTCAGGTCCTCACTGACCAACGCAGCGGCCCTTTATCGGTCCTTTGAGAAGGTAGTTCTGTAGGAACCTGAATGAGGTCGTCTTTCCTAATGGTGTCCACCTCGAGACCGAAACCGCGGGCTTAGAAACGGCCGGCTGGCATATTTGATGGCCAGTACGCCATGCAGCTGAAGGGCTCTCAGCTGCACGGCGCCGCTAACGACACGAACGGTTCAGGCTGTGGAGGCAGTCACCAGCTCGGACTGGTCCGCTAGTTCTACTATGGCTGTAGCGCGGTTGTGCGTTTCCGGTGTCGCGACTTCCATGGCAGATCCCTGTGCGGAACGAGACTTTATGGCAGCTACGTGAGGAGCCACAATACGTGCAACTTCCTGCATGACGGGGGCCACGACGCTGTTGCCGAACTGCCGGTAAGCCTGGGTGTCGCTGACCGGAATGCGGAAGCTGTCATCGAAGCCCATCAGGCGTGCACATTCACGGGGTGTAAGACGTCGCGGGCGATCCGTGCCTTGGGCGACAAGGATCTCCGAACCGTCCTTATAATACCGTGCGGAGAGGGTCCTAGAAGTGCCTTGGGGATGTACCAATCCGAACCCAAATCCGTTACCGGCAGCCTTATGCTTGGCGGCATAAGCTTGGAGGTACGCCCACAGCCGCGGGGTCAGAGTGAACTTGTCCTGCACCTTTTTGTTCTCGTGGTCGAAGTACCGATCACCGTCCCATTCAAGGAACGGTTCTGTGCCGTCAGTGCGGTGCAATATGGTCTCCAACTTGGGGCCAACGGGCGGGAGCTCAAGATCGTCCCAAGTAAAGTCGGTAGGCTCGCGGAATCCGACGATGATGATGCGTTCGCGGTGCTGCGGTGTGAAACTGATGCCATCAATGATCTTGGTGTGGACCTCATAGCCCAACTCATCTTGGAGGGTCGCCATGATCACAGCGAATGTCTTCCCTTTATCGTGAGATCTTAGGTTCTTGACATTTTCCAACATGAAAGCCACTGGGCGCTTCTCGTCAATGATTCGGGCCACATCAAAAAAGAGGGTTCCCTGGGTTGCGTCCTCGAAGCCGTGAGCGCGTCCAAGGGCGTTTTTCTTGCTGACCCCCGCGATCGAGAACGGCTGGCAGGGGAAGCCTCCAAGTAGGACGTCATGGTCGGGTATCAGGTTTGCCTCGTACTGCTGGATGTCCCCAATAAATGTGTGTTCGTTGTCGTGGTCGTCGGGGAAGTTTGTCAAGTAAGTCTTTTCAGAAAATTTGTTCCACTCACTGGTGAATACGCACTTCCCGCCGTGTGCTTCATAACCCATCCGAATCCCACCGATCCCAGCGAAGAGGTCAATGAACGTGAACTCCTCGTTTCCTGCGGCGTCCTTCAAGTCCAAGATTTCCCGCAATGCCGGGGCGAGCATGGTGGGTAGAGCAGTCTCGTGATGTTCCCATCGGGCAACAGTTCGAGTTGAAACATTCAGCATGTCTGCCAACTGACGCTGGCTGTAGCGGGCACGGGCAAGATCGAGAAGGTTATACGCGCTGTTCATTGCATCCTTATTAGGGGGGTCATGTGGATGACAGTATGTCACTATTCTGACCCAGACCTGTCATCGGGGTCGCATGCTGGTCTCCGTATTGGTGGCCTGCAGGATGACCCTATGTCCTAGCACAGACACTTCTACCGCCGTTGTTCTGATGGGGACAACTGCTCCGTTGAACAGGACCTGTGCAGGGGCAGTGGAGGTGGCCTCAGGGAACCCAGATGAGGATTGCGCAGAGGGCACGGCTGTAGGCCTGAATGGACGTCGGCCGACGAACCCGTGAAATCCGGAGGGGTTCTAAGAAAACGAACCCCTCCGGATGCGTTGGTCCTTCCTGGATGTTGCCGGGGTATAGCCACCCTACTTCTATTCCTACTGGTCCGTAGGGTGCCGTAACGCCGTAGTGTTCAGAAGGCGTATGGCCGCCGGACAACGAAGGACTCGTCGATGATCTTGCTTACCTCAGTCTCATCTAGGGTCCCCAAGTCTCGGTAACCGTAGACCAAAGTCATTTCCTTCATCAGTGCACGTATGTGCTTGTCCTCGGAGAAGACTCCGCCCTGGGCAACATGGCCGAGTACGGCACGAACCAGCCCGGGGAGCGCACCTGACTCTCGGTCAAAAAGCGCCAAGATACGGTCTTCGCGGTGGAACGCCTCGCGAGTGTATGCGAAAGGGTCAGCTGCCGCCCGTGACAGCGGATGCTGGGCTGTCGCATCGTAGGTTAGGGTGGTGACCCACCAAAGGCGGGCGACTCCATGGCGGACGAGTGAGCCACGGGTCGCGTTGAGCATCAACCATCGGTCCTCGACGCGGGACTTCCAGTTTTTATCGGGATCAAGTGGCCACCTCTTTTCCATGTATTCACGGAACGTTCCGAAGGCGAGGAAGGTCCACAGACGGCGGTCTGAGGCGTTGGCCCTGTCGAGCGCACCCAAGTACTGGTACACGAGAGGGGCGTTGTCTACGTCCCTCCCAGATGATTGCTGGGCGCCGGGGTCCAACGGATCAGGAACACCGAGGTCGATAGGCAGCTGTAAAACGCTATCAGGGTTACTGAGAGTGGCATCGGCTTCGGCAAAAAAATCTTCGGGACTGGATGCGGCATCCAGAGCTAACTTCAAGTCCTTAAGTGCGCCATAGGTTAGGGCCTTAGCTTGCGTGTTCACTATTCATCCCCCATATGATCCAAAGCGGCACTCAGTGCCGTGTCCAGCGGGTACCCGAGCATTTTCTGTGCCAATTCAAACGTGGGGTGCGCCAGAGACCCATTTTCACTTATTAGTTTGAACAGCGCCGTATACCACGACTTTTCTGTCAAATCTTCGCTGCTGTCGGAGGACTCGTTGGCCTTAATGAAGTTAACGGCTTCCATGAGGGCCGGTAGGACGACGAGCCCTATCTGGATTTCTGGGCCGGCTGCGGCGAAGTGTGGCTGGAGCCGCTCTGGGAAAGTCACGAGCACGTACTCGTCGTCAAAAAACTTGACGTCGATGCCCTTGGTTCTTTTGGGGTCGCTTTCAAAGCGGAAGCAAGAGCCGACCGGCGGCATGAGCGGATCGTAGCGCTTTTCCGGTTCAAACTGGAAAGATCCACCCTCCGCAAGAACGTCACCCGGGAGGATGCTGAATGTGGCGTTCCCGTATTCGGGATTCTGATTTGTGAGCCGGTGGTTGGGAATCGCATGTATGGCTACGATCCTGAGCTCGACGATTACAAGTCGTCGTACGTCCTCCTGATCAATGGATCCGACATATGTTGCTCCGTCGACGTGGCGCTGCTGGACGGTGGCACCCAGTTCGCCCGCCGCGATGGTGGACGAACACGTCCATCGGAAGCTGTAGCGTGCGAGACCTGTGTCGAGCAGGGCTTGAATGTCAGGATCTGTCATGCGGACCTGGAATTTGACTTCGACGTCGTTCACGGTGGGAGTTACCACGGCGTTGAGAACCTGGAATTCCGTACTGACGTCGTCTGAGGCATCGAGGACCGGATGAGGGTACGAACCTCTCTTGGCTGCTGTTTTCATTTGACCCCCAGTCGGTACCGATGTGCCGACGATAGTTTCAGGCGGATGTGTGAAGTCACTCCGGCCTCTAGCTTCAGATTGGACAGAACATTGCCTTTATTGCTGAGCACAAGTTGAGTTGACCCAGTGGTGATGGTCCCTCCGCTGAGGGGAAGCACGAATCCGTCCTCCATGCTTCCACCAGGTCCGAGCGGCACCAGCTCCAAGTCGCCTTCGATAGTCTCTCCCGCGGTGATGGAAAGGCACAGGTCGCCCGTCGCTGCCTCGCACCAGCTGCGGAATCGCACGTCCCCTGCCGTAATCTTGCCGGATCCGTCCCCTGGGGAGCCGGTGCCTGACAGATCCCCCCCGGAGTTGGCTCGAGTGGACGAGCCCCCCGCGTCTTTACCTTTCTTGGCGGGAATCTCACCTTCACCCGCAGCTGGCGTGCTCACGCCTACGCTGAAGGAACCGCCAGAGCGAACCCGAACTGGCTGGCTGCCTGCATCCGTACCATGGACGGTGCTTGACTCATTTTTAGTCCCTAGACCGTTTACGGGGGTCCCAGAATCTCTTAGTGTGTGGGACTTGTCTTCGAAAACCTCCATAGGCAGATACCGAGCCAGCCCCTTGATCTCGACCTGATCACCGAAGTGCTGTTTCACACGGCTCTTCAGCCCTTCCCGGACAAAGTTTTTGAGTTCCCTAATTGCGGCCTTACCGTGTAGAGCCCGTTCGGGATCCCAGCGATGATGCTGTGGAGGTTCTAGGCTGCGGAGGAGTTTATTTCCCTCGTCGTCGGAACATTCCAAAACTGCTGCGTACTTGATGGGAATTGAGTTATGCCTGAAAGTATCGATCTTCATGAGCGGTTTGCGGACCGTGATGGTGTGCAGGGTCTTATCAAGGCTGTCGTCAACGTTGATGTAGAGAGAGAGAGAGCCGAGCTTGTCACTTGTACCGATTATGGGCTCCTCTTTAATGGCACGATAAAAGGCGTTAGCTTCGGAATCCTCAAGAACACTGTCGCCCAATGTGTTCGAGTCCAAGACCCAGGTGTCGTTCTCCGTTATCCCTTCCACGATGAGGTTGCCCCGGTCGATCGCCAAGAGGAAATTGCGCATGACGGCTACCTTGATGTGGCGCAAGTCTGGATCAGCATGGGCTTTTCGGTAGCCGAGGATGAAGACGTCGGTACCCGGCGTGGTCCGCTCTGTGAAGGGGCCGACTGGACCAGGATCACGGAGGTAGCTGAAATCATCGTCACGCGTGAGGTCGGTAAAGAATCCATCACCGACGTGCCACTTTCCGTCCAGATCGCGGTGGCTCGCCAGACAACTGTAACCGGCGAAAACCGTAGACAGTTGGTTATGAGGACGGGATGTGTAGAGGACCGTGCTCATGTTCGACGCCATGGGCCCAACAGCAGAACCGATTCCGAAAGAACCGCCGCGCGAACCGTCGTCGGCCGATATACCTGCCCCACGAGTGAGAGCACTTAGAGCCGACGTTGGGTGGTCGATTGACTCCGAACCTGTCAGACCCCTTGTGCCGTAGTCGCTGATGCGCAGCACCTCGACGTGTTCCTTTAGGGCTGTCTTGTATGCGAGCGTCATGTTGGCATGGCCTTGGGTGCCGACGGTTTCTTCCGCAACCTGTTTCAGGGTTGCACGGAGGCCTTCGATGCCAGAAACGTCTGCCGTTTTCATCTTCCTGAGCTCGAAAACCATTTTCACGGGTTCAGATCCCAAACGGGCGTCTATGGAGTTCTGTACCGTTTCGCGAACCAGCGAGGACTCGGCCAGAGAGCCTTCAAAGAATTGCTCCGCTGGAGAGATCGCGCCTTGCGAGGCACCTCTTCCAGCGGTCTCAAAATAGAACCCGAAATTTGGGGATGTCATTCGAATGACACCTTTCTGGTGGATGGGGTAGACGGGTCAAATAGTGCACGCACCGCCGTTAATTCGTCCTCGATAGGGCGAAACAGCGCTTCAACCTCGTCGGGTGTGTACTCGTAGTTCTTTTGGTTCGATAGATTTCCCAGAAGAGAAATTTCTCGTATGAGCCGGTCTCCCCGCGAAGATGCGAGGCGCCTGAAGCGTTCGTTACGCGTTTCGCCTGACATATTTTCCCTAGGTGCTTGCCGGATATATGTCGACTATATATCCTAAATGTAGGATGTCAAGGAAAATTAAATGACACTCCGAGACCTTCGAATCAGTGGGTCGTCAACTTTGGGGGAACCATGACAAAAGTCCATGTCCAACAGGCGCTCGACGTATTTGCCGTGTCGATTGACGCATACATTCAGACCACGATGAAGCCGCTGCTGGGCGGTACTTTGGAGTGGACATCCATACTCCAGGAACTGGACAAGATGCGTGGTAAGGGTTCGTGGACCTATTCGACGAGGGATCCTGCCCTGCAGCTACGCATGCTGACAGAGCGTCTGGGCGGGTTGGGATACCCGTTTGATGACGGTGACCCCAACCGCACTTTGAGTTCATATGGATCTGTCCTCAGGATCGTGCGGAATCGTCTCTCTCATGGGGGCGAATTCGAGACTTTCGATGCTCTCCATGCTGTAGATACCGTCAGGACCGTTCTGGCACATATAGGCGATGTTGATGCATCGGCCAAGGTGGCAGACATCCGGACAACGCTTCTCGGTGAGCTTGTCGATGCCGAGCAGTCTTCGAAGGTGACGACTGAGCAAGTGACTCACGTTCCTCGGGACTCGGAGGAGAAAAAATCCGGCAATGTCCGAGCCGTCTACGATGACGGTCTGTTCGGTCAAGTCCCTTGGGAGCCGTGGACCACCGTTGTGGTCGGCGAGCAGGAAGACTTGGATTCCATGCGGACAAATCGCGTTAAGGAAAGCGTTCGAGGTCTGATCGAAATCATCGCAGAATCCGAAGGACCAGTGCACCAGGACCGCGTCGCGAAGCTAGTGGGCCTTGCGTTCGGGTTCTCTCGATTGGCACCACAGAGGGCCAAGAGAATACTGGGTCAAATTTCAAAGGCATCCGTCCATGTGGATGGAGATGGTTTCGTTTGGCCTTTGGGAATCAACCGCGATGAGTGGCTGATTTACCGAACCAGCACAGAGTCGCAGCGCCCATTTCATGAGATTTCCCCTGTGGAAATCGCCAATGCAGCTGTCTCGCTGCTTAAAGCTGACGGACAAGGAACTGACACCGAACTGACGCGAGGTGTCTTGCAACTATTTGGCCGGATGAGAGGGAGTAAAGTCGCCACGCGCCAGGTTCAAAGGGGGATGGACTATGCGCGGGCAATGGGGCGTATTCCGCAACCCTGAAGATAGAGGGGCTGGTCAGGTGAGCGCCGAGGCAGCAACGGACGATTGCGTGCTCGGTGAGGACGTGCCGGAGCTGGACCGGGTGCGTCGTCACAACCCCGGCCCAGAGCTGAGCGCAGCGTCCCCGGCGGTGTGTCTTGTCGAATCGCGGACCAGTTCTTGGCCTCCGTGGTTGTGGTGGTCAACGTGATGCGGCTGCTGGGCGGCCTATCCACAGCGAGGAGTGAGACGGTGCGCATAGCCGGCCCGCTTCTGATATGTGCCGCGGGTACGTCTATATGTTCCCGGAGTTCAGCACTACGGTGTGTTTCGCCCACGCGGAGGGAGCTAGCGTTCTTGCCGGACCTTCCGCTGGGTCCGGCCGCTGTGCTGATCCTGCCACAGGTGGTGAAAGCGGGGCAGCTTGTTGCGCGCGGTCTGCCGGTTTCCTTGTCCTGAGCCGGCTGCCGTTGTCGCTGCGCACTTGCCGGCCATCAGCACGGTGACAGGCCACAAGGCAGCAAGACTCAAATTCCGCGGTGTTAGATGGAGCCAATGACCCGAGCGAAGCCGGGAGCGACGATGGAAATGAGTGGGGGAACATCATGCAAGTGTCCGTGAGAGTAGGAAGGAGTGCTTGGAGTGAGGACCGTCCGGTTTCCCGGGCAGCCCGCTCCCTGGTGCCCCACCCGCCGAACGGATCCACCACTAGGTCACCAGGGTCTGAGACCACTTCCAGCCATCCGACGGAACAGTGTCACGTGTTTGGCATAGGCGAATGGTGCAGCGAAGGTCTGCTGCTCCCGGTACGCGTCCTCATGGTTGGTATGTCGGCATCCAGCCGCTAGGACCACAGGTTTCCCACCATTTTGGGTTTCCCTCTGGGAGACATAGGACGGGCGGAACGGAACTCTCGGAATCACAATCTCCGCACCCTCGGCCAACATCTGCGCGAGGCGATCCGGACTGTACCGGCTTGGCAACCGCAGACGGAATCCGCCTTCGTTTCGTCTCGCGGTGATAACGACGTCGTCCATCAACTCGGCGGCGATCCCCGGTGAGGAATGGTCGCCCGTAGCGTAGATGCTGTCGGCACAGCTCAAACTGACGCTTCCCGCCGGGAACCGGAGCATGACAATCGGATTTCCCGATGCGCTAACGGCACGCGCTTTCTCGCACCGGTGACCCCCGAAACGAGCGGAGGCATTGCGGTGCGCCGCCGGGCATACACGAGCAGGAAATCAAGGGTGCTGGCCAGCTCGCCATGCAAGTAGCTAGGTCGGCGAGTGCGTTCCCACACCACGGCGCCGACGTAGTTCCCCGACCCGAACACCGCATCGCAGGCCACGCGCGCCAACCCCAGCTGCCGGTCATTCACCTGCAGCCCAAAACTCCCGTCCTCCCGCAGCAGCATGCGTGACCCCTCCGCTACGGAACGGATTAGCTCCGGCCAGTCCCCATCAGTGCGGTGATCCCTGAACGGCCTGCGCTCAGACCGCCGAGTGTTGTAGGGCGGGTCTGCATACACCAGCCGCGCGGAGTCGGTTGGGCCTGACTCGGCCAGCGCCCGTAGCACCGCACGGGCATCGCCGTGCAGGCATGGCTGGTTCCGCTCGCGAGATGCATCCCACCATTGTTTCCCAGTCAGTCGGAACCGCTTCAATCCAGGACTGCTGACGGCGGGCAGCAGAGGCGGGGAGAGACTCATGGGTTGCCGCACACATAGGAGTTACGGGCCCCGCCCGACCAGGGATATCGGGGGGGGTCCCGCGGCACAGTGGTGAAGGTATGGCCGGCTGCCGCACACATAGAGGGTGACACGACAACCGATACGCGGCGGATTGCCGCCGGAAACAAGAACGGAACAACATGCACGTGTTTATGCGAACGGTAGACCAGATGACGCCGGACTTTTATCCCCCTGCGTGGTTGCTGATCGTGGCTGCCGTGGCGGTGCTGTTGTTGATCGGCAGCAACACATCAGCGGGAGCAGGCATGCTTTTGGGCGGAATCTGCGGATTGGGGACGTTCCTGCTGCTCATGTTCCGCACAGTGATCTGGGTGGCCAACTATACGGGTCCTACGACGGAGGGGCTTGAACTGCTGACTCAGCTCTCCATCGCGCTGGCTGTCTGGATCGGCCTTTTCGGAGTGATCGGGTTGCTCGCCCGCGAATGATCCGGTGCTGTGTCGTCAAGTTCCATCGAATTCTTAACAGAAAGCAAAATAATGACCCAGCTGGAAACTCTGCCCGCCCTGCCCACACGCTCCATCCCACACAAAAGCCTGACCATCGCTGCTGCTGCCCTGACTGCCATCCTGGTAGTGCCCTCAGCCCTGAGCGGCGACCTTCTGGGCGCCATCTTCACGTTCATGCTGGTCCCGATCCTGTGCCTAGTCCGTGCCTACCGGATCCGTGCCGGGCGACGTTGGCTGATTGGTGCCGTGCTGCTGGCGCTGGCCATGCTGGCGGCCTCGGTTCACTCGGTATTGGGCGGCAGCGACTACGCCTGGCTGGGCGTAGTGGTCCTTGTCAAGGACGTCGTCTGCATTGTCTGGGGCGAAGGGGAGCGGCGGTTCGGCAGTGAAAAGCGCTGGGCTGCGGCAACCGCCATTGCCGTCGAACACGGAACCGCCACTTGGTTTGTTGCCCACGCGAGCCCTGCCGGGGAGCAGACACGCGTGGTGCTGCATTCACCTGGCCGTGACCCGTGGAACACCGCAGTTTGGGGCACGGTTCAGCCCGGCATGCTGCTGGTCCTCACCTCGGCGCGGGAAATTCTGTACGCGGGCTGGGCCTAACTAGCCACATGACGACGGCGGTACGCACACCCGGGCCCGCCGTCGTCCTTCTCATCATCCTGGAGGTTTCTTATGATTGATCGTCCCGACATCTTGCTGCTGGAAGGCGCCGAGGAGACCATCGCGCTTGGTACGGGGTCCGCCTTGAGTGTTCTTGTGATTCCGTACCAGGACGCAGGCGTGGACTACCGCCCGCAACTGAACGACGCGGAGGACGCGGAGCGTATGCATCTGCAGATGTCAGCACTGCGCATGCCGGGTATCCGCCTGCCGACCTCGCTTCCGTGCACCGAAGCATCGACCGGGTTACGGCAACATTGAGCAGTTGGAGATACGCCGAGAACCCCGACCCTGAAAAGGACGCCGCTTGGGGATGGCACCGCTTCGGTTTGGCGCCTCGGGGAGGAAGCTGTATTCGCTTAACCACGGGGATGGCAATGCATGGCTACTGGGTTCCTGTAACCCGTTGAGGAGGGCGTACCTTCTCCACAAAGCGGCCGGACGCTGTGTTAATCAGATGGTGCGCTCCAGACCAAGCGGGATCGAATCACTTGCTATCGGAGAGACGGATCTCAGTGCATTGGAGCGGGACCTGCATCGGGACGGAGTGCAGCTGACCTCCTGGTTGTGGCACCCGGATGCGGACCACAACGAGGTTCAGGAACCCTGATCAGGGTCTGTAGCTGTATGGGCCTCGTGCAACTGCGGCAGCGATGGCCCCAGTGTCACATCCCTATCGTCGCCGGCTGCGGAAGTTTGAGCGAGGCTGACGACTTCCTGTCGACATGCCTGCGAGGGTAGTAGAACGGAATTATTATCCCGGAGCAGAATGGCGATACAAATCCGAGGTGCCTAATGGATGGCACTCAATGGAAAGATCGAGCAGTATTCAGCTTTCTCTTGCGGCCGGTGAGGTGTGGGTTTGAATACCCAGATGCATCCATAAGAGTATCTTTAATGATTGCCTCACCTTTCTCCCTTGTGGCAGCTATCAACCCGTGATGAAAGGTGAAACCATGTCCACGATTGACAGCGACAACCCGTTTCAAGCACCTCCCGTTCCAGACCCGGAAACCGATCACGACGGAATTATTTGGGCAGCCCCGCATACTCACGAAGTGGCTGTGGAAGAAGGAATTGAAGCGGTCTCGCAAGCTATGGCCGCGCGAGCAAGGGGAGATGACGAGGGCGCCCTCATCTTCCAGGCAACGTGGTTGCATCTCACCAACCGGCAGTTCCTCGCTTCCTTGCTAACCCTGACAAGCCGGAAGCTTGATGAGTCGGCTGGCTGCATCAACCTGGCCTTTGTTCCCGGTGCCCATTCGAGTATCCCCGCGTGGGCTGCCGCCCTGATTCCGGACGAGGGCATCGAAGCAGGCCTTCCATCGCAGTTAGTTGCAGATGCCTGCCTTTCAAGTTACCGGACACTTGATCCCGAAGTGCTGGACATGGTCATGCAGGATCCCGACCTATTGATGGCGTACGACCGCGCCCTCCTGGGAACAGCCTTGCTCTCGGCTTACCGGGGCGAGAATCTAGATGCGCTGGAAGGGCTGCTTCAAAAAAATACTGATCCTTTTGAAGTGTTGCATTCACTACTGCAAGTTTTTGATTATGTTGCAAGTGAAGTGGATGACGCGCAGTGAAGCCATAATCCTTACCGCTAAAGACGGCCTTTGATGAACGTGAATCCGATCGGGTGACCAGTCAAGTCGTCTGCGACGCCAACCCCTCCGCCTCAGCCGCGCATGGAGGCATAGTTTTCGGCCTGATTCGGATCCCTGCTCCCTTTTCTGCAAGGATGCTTGTAAGGCTACTGACGAAGGGGATCCAGTGCAGGGACCAGACAGGAATATCGGGTGGATGAAAACAGGGTTCCGATCCGGCAGGATGGCCCGCCGATGAACACTCGCACACAGGAACCCACCGCCACCTACGGGGTGCACTCCGAGGTCGGGAAACTACGCAAAGTCCTGGTCTGCGCCCCGGGCCTCGCCCACGAACGGCTCACCCCCACCAACCGGGAAGACCTGCTGTTCGATGACGTGATGTGGGTGGAAAACGCCCAGCGCGACCACGCCGACTTCGTCACCAAGATGGAAAACCACGGCGTGGACGTCGTGGAACTGCACGACCTGCTGGGACAGACCATGGACCTGCCCGAGGCACGGACCTGGCTGCTGGACCGGAAAATCGTCGCCAACCGGGTCGGACTGGGACTGGTGTCCGGCACCCGGGCGTTCCTGGATTCGCTGACCGGCACGGAGCTGGCACGCTATCTCATCGGCGGGCTCGCGACGTCGGACCTTCCCGCCGACTACCGCACCGGTTACATCGCCCTGGCCCGGGAATCCTCGGGCCGGCCCGAGTACCTCCTGCCGCCGCTGCCCAATACCCTCTACACCCGGGACACCACCTGCTGGGTCGGCGGCGGACTGACGCTGAACCCGCTGTACTGGCCGGCCCGCCACGACGAGACCCTGCTGATGCAGGCCATCTATCGGTTCCATCCCGAGTACGCGGCGTCCACCGTCTGGTGGGGCGACGGGGAACAGGACTGGGGCCAGGCCTACCTCGAAGGCGGGGACGTGATGCCGGTGGGCAACGGCACCGTGCTGATCGGCATGGGGGAGCGCACCTCCCGCCAGGCCATCACCCAGCTCGCGCAGTCGCTGTTCGCCGCCGAGGCCGCCGAGCGGATCGTCGTGGCCGGCATGCCCAAACTGCGCGCCGCGATGCACCTGGACACCGTGTTCACCTTCGCCGACCGGGACCTGGCCACCATCCACCCGGCCATCGTGGACGGCATCCACGCCTTCACCATCCACCCCTCGGACCGCAGCCCCGGGCTGGAGGTGCGGGACCACCGCGACCGCCGCTTCGTGGACGTGGTGGCCGAGTCCATGGGCTACAAAAAGCTGCGCCTGGTGGAGACGGCCGGCGACTACTCGGCCTCCGAACGGCAGCAGTGGGACAGCGCGAACAACGCCGTCGCCCTGGAACCGGGCGTGGTGTTCACCTATGACCGCAACACCCAGACCAATGCGGCGCTACGGAACGCCGGTGTCGAGGTGATCCCGATTGTCGGGGCCGAGCTCGGCCGCGGCCGCGGCGGCGGGCACTGCATGACCTGCCCGATCATCCGGGACGGCTTGGACTAGCAACGACGGCGGTGGCCGGGCGGCGGCTGGCATGTGACCGCGGCCCCGGCCACGGTTTCGATGTGGACTCCAGCGAACGCACCGCCGTTGACGGGTACATGCCTTTCCACTGCAAGGGCCCCTTCGGCAACCGCCTGCGGGCACTGGCCGCCGATTCGGAACCCGTCGCCTCCTTCTGAGAGAATAATGGTAAGGCTGCTGACGAAAAAGGAACCCCTGCAGGGAGCGGGCGGCCCATCCACTGTTGTCTAACCGGTGTGACCTCAGCCGCCACGCCCGATTGGAAAGAACCATGTCTAATCCGCCTGCTCAGGGAGGGAAGGCTCCAGCAGCCAAACTCTCCCTGCTGACCCTCACCACCGTGGTGATCGGGTCCATGGTCGGGGCCGGGGTGTTTTCCCTGCCCCAGCGCTTCGCCGAGGAAACCGGGGTGTGGGGTGCGCTGGTCGCCTGGCTGATTGCGGGTTCCGGCATGCTGATGCTGGCCTTTGTGTTCCAGCGGCTGTCCATGCGCAAGCCGGCGCTTGATGCGGGGGTCTTCGCCTACGCCAAGGCCGGCTTCGGAAATTACGTGGGGTTCTTCTCCGCGGCGGGTTACTGGGCCAGTGCCTGTGTTGGAAACGTCACCTACTGGGTGCTCACCATGTCCACGCTGGGAGCCCTGTTTCCGCAGCTGGGCGCAGGGGACACCTTCCTCGCCGTCGTGCTGTCCTCGGCCGGACTGTGGGGATTCTTCTTCCTGATCAGGCGCGGCATCAAAGAAGCCACAGCCATTAACCGGATAGTCACGATCGCCAAGGTTGTTCCCATTCTGGTCTTCGTGCTGTTTGCTGTCTTCCTGTTCGACCCCGCCGTCTTCGCGGGAAACCTTACCGGTGCGGACTATACGGGGCCGCTGTTCGAGCAGGTCAGCAACACGATGCTGGTGACGGTCTTCGTTTTCCTCGGTGTCGAAGGTGCCAGCGTGTATTCGCGCCATGCCCGACGGCGGGAGGACGTTGGCCGGGCCACCGTCCTCGGATTTCTGAGCGTCTTTGCCATCTTTGCCTCGGTCACGATCGTTTCCTACGGCGTCCTGCCGATGGAACAGCTCGCCGAGCTGCGCCAACCATCCATGGCGGGTGTCTTGGAAGCGGGAGTGGGGACCTGGGGTGTGGTGTTCGTCAGCGCAGGCCTGATCATTTCGGTGATGGGGGCCTATCTGGCTTGGAGCCTGATGGCAGCGGAGGTCCTGTTCGTGGCGGCCACGGAGAAGGATATGCCGCGGTTCCTGTCCCGGGTCAGCGATGACGATGTCCCGGTCAACGCCCTGCTGCTGAGCACCCTGCTCAGCCAGCTGGTAATGGTCATCACCTACTTCTCCGGGGACGCCTTCGACTTCGCACTGGACATGACAGCGGTCCTGACGTTGTTTTCCCTCCTTTTCGCGGCCCTCTACGCCCTCAAGCTCGGTTGGAGCGGGGAAACGTATGAAGGAGCCCCGAGCCGCACCCGGCGGGGCGACCTGGCCATTGCCGTCATTGCCACCATTTATTCAGTGTTCCTGGTCTATGCCGCCGGGCTGCCCCTGGTGCTGCTTTCGATGATCTTCTACGCCCCCGCCACCGTCCTGTTCGTGATTGCCCGCCGTGAACAAGGGCAGCGCGTTTTCCGGGGAGGGGAGCTGGTTCTTTTCCTCATTACTTTGGCAGGAGCCGTTGCAGGCGTGCTCGCCCTGACCCGGGGCTGGATAGCGCTCTGATTTAGCGGACTCGCGGGCTGGCCACACCATAAGGGTGGAGAACACCCAGCGCTCCCGCGCCAGCGTTGACGTCGTCGAATTCCCTGTCTGCTTGCCAGACCACGGAGCGCCCCGAGGTCCAGACCTGGCTGCTGGACCGCAAGATCATCGCCAACCGCGTGGGGCTGTCGGTGCCGAGCTGGGCAGTTGCCGCGGCGGCGGGCACTGCATGACCTGCCCGATCGTCCGGGACGGGCTCGACTAACGACGACGACGGCCGGGGACGCCGCGACGACGGATCCCGCCGGGGCAGCGGGGGCGGGAGGACCAAACCGCCTACGACCCGTACATGGATACCGTGCGGTCCTGAAGCAACTGGATGATGCGGCCGCGGCCGATCTGCTGGAAATGGACGGACTCGCGGTGGGCGTCAAAATCAGCCGCCGTGCGGTAGGACTCCAGTATCACAACTTTGCGCGGGTCCTCGACGCCGCGGAAGTACTCGTAGCGGAGGTTGCCTGCCTCGGTCCGGCTGGCTTCAGCCAGCAGCCTCAGTTCGGCAAGCACCTCGTCCTCGGAGCCCGGTGTGACGGTGTAGACGGCCACGACGTCGAAGGTCTTCTCTGGCACGGTTGTCTCCTTAATAGGGGGCGATGTTGGTTCTTCGCTTAGATAAGCAGGAACCCCTCGGGCCGTGCCCGGAGACGCGGCCCGAGGGGTAGCGGCGTTGGACCTATTCGGTGCCGGTATGAACAGAGACAGTGGGCTCCAGGCGTTCCGCGCCAACCACTTCTGCCCACGCCTCAACGCCGTACTGGAACGAGACGATGCCAGCCTCGGGCAGCGAGATTTCGATAGCCTCCAGGATTTCCTGCGGAGTGAGGCCCAGTCCCAGACCTACCTGGATGTGGCTCTTCAGCTGCGGCTTGGGGGCACGCATCACGGTCAGGCTGAGGATGAACAGAAGTTCTTTGGTCTTGCGGTCCAGCAGCCGTTCGCTGAGGTACGCGGCCTGAACCAGGTCATTGGCGGCCTGAAGGGCAGGGAAATCGGCCGCGGCCATCACCTTGTGGTAGTCGAGGACGTACCCCCGGCTGGTGGCCATCTGGTCAATGTATTCCTGTGCTTCGCTCATTCTTGGGTCCTTTCGTCGTCCCTGGTGTTACTGATTTGGATGGAGGTATGGGTTTCGTAGTACCGGGCCAGTTCGGTGTGATCCGGATGCTCTCCGAGCAAGGGACGGTTCTCTTCGGCAACGGCCAGCGCCCGGTCGGTGACGGGTGTGGTGATCCCCCCGGTCAGGCCCTGGGCGATCCGCAGATCCTTGAGCATGAGGTCGTAGGCGAACCCCGAATCGAAGGTCCCGGTCAGGATATGGTTCAGGTACTTCACCTCGCTGGCCTGGCTGCGTCCGGTGGAAGCGTTCAGGACCGTCACCATGGTCTCGGGGGCGATGCCGAATTTCGCCGCGGCAGTAATGACTTCGGCGGCGGCGGCAATGTTGGTTGCGGACAGCAGATTGTTCAGGGCCTTGGCGGCGTCACCGCTGCCGGCGGGGCCGACATGGTGCACAGCGGTCCCCATGGACTGGAGCAGCGGCCTCGCCCGGTCAAATGCCTGTTCTGTACCGCCCGCCATGATGGACAGCTCACCGGTTACAGCCTTGCGCTGGCCGCCGGAGACGGGAGCGTCGAGATAATCGATACCTCGCTGTTTCGCGGCCGCGGCAAGCGCCTTGGAGCTTTCCGGTTCCGAAGAACTCATGTCAATGACCAGTGCCCCCGGGGCCAGCGCCGCCAGGAGGCCGTCCCCGCCCTGCAAGATCGATTCCACGATGGCGGAATTCGGCAGCATCAGCACGAGAGTGTCCACGGATTTAGGGACGGACGCCAGCGAGGAAAGCCCTGCAATCGATAAGTCCCGGGCGAGCTTTTCCGTCACATCTGGGCGCGCATCAAAAATCGTGAGCGAATCTCCGGTATGACGGTGCAGGTTACGCACCATGGGCTCACCCATGGTGCCGAGTCCGATAAACAGGACTGTCATGTAGTTCCTCCTAAGAACCAAGTGTGGATAGTCGCAGTAATGCTTCCTGCAGGTACCGGGCAAAGCTGTGCGGTGCTTCCGCATGGGGAAAATGGCCAAGGTCGTCCATCAGGATGAACTCGGCGTTCGGGATCCTGTCCGCCAGGTCCTTTACTTTCTCCGGGGGGACCGTGGTGTCGTAGGCGCCGCCGAGGAGAATGACCGGCGGCGTTGAGCCGTCCAGGCTGCCGAGCTCAGTGCTCAGATCCCAGGTCACATAGCTTTTGATATCCGTGGGATAAGTGCCGTATCCGCCGTTGGTGTAACCCCACCAGACGCGGTCGCGCCAGGATTTCGGGGACGACGGCGACATGGCGCCGAATATCCATTCGGCCGCAGCAATGTTTTGGTTCACGTCCACGGCATCAAACCAGGGCGCTGTCCGGTTGCCGACCTGCACACAGGTTTGGGCCGCAATCGCACCCCGGAATACCTCGGGGTAGCGGATTACTGCCCGGACTGCGGCGGCGCCGGCCATGGATGCACCCAAAATGACAGGGCGGTCCAGATTCAGCGCTTTGGCCACACGGACCACGGTTTCCAGATAATCGTTCTCACTGAGGGTGTAGTCGGTTCCTGTCCTGCCCCAGGCCGGCTGGGATTTCCCGTGCCACGGAAGGTCCAGGCAGATCAGTTCGATCCCCTCCGGCAGGCACCCGGCCAGTCCGTGGAACTGCGTGGTGTCGCTGCCGGCGGTGGGCACGCACAGCACAGGGATGCCGCCGCCGGCCCGCTCCACGAAGACATCACATGTGCCATAGGTGCTGTGTTCAATGCGGTGGTAACTGCCCTGCAGGGGCGGTGGCGGGGGAACCGGTTCATCTGCTGACGATGTACGGCGAAGGACCTCGTGGGTGCGGCGGACTATCTGCAGGTGCTGTTCCAGAACCTTCCGGGATCCGGTCAGGTCCAGATCACCGCGCAGCAGGCAGGACAGCACGGACTGCCACTGCGGTTCCGGGGCCGGATCCAGCAGCCGCTGCCAGGTTCCATCCGTGCCGTGCAGGGAGAAATCGACCTGGCCGGGCTCGGCGTCCAGGAGCTTTCCGTCGGCGAGGTGAATGGTGAGGACGTCGCCGTCGGAGACCAGTTCAAAAGCCACCTCGGCGCCGCGGGAAAGTGCCCCGAACTCGGCGTCGTCCCGCAGGGCCTGGATGCCGTTATTCCACATGATGAGCAGCTTTCACTGTGCTGGCGAATGTCCCCAGGGTGCCTTCCAGCCGATCGTGCCGGTCCAACTCGCTGATGTCATGGCCGCTGATGACGCCGGCGTAGGCACCGTCCCGGATGCGTTCCAGCACCCCGTAGGAGGTGGGCCAGTCCGCCATGGATTTGAAGAGCATGTCCTTCTCAATCTCCTCGTGGAAATGCCCGGCATCACTGGCCAGCAGCACGGTTCCCGCCGGGGTATCCACCTCGACGATGCTCTGGCCCGGGGTATGACCGCCGACCGGAATCATGCGGACCCCCTCCGCGACCTGGACAACCCCGTCAACAAGCTCCAGCGTTCCCGCGGCAAGAAGCCTGACCAGTTCGGCGATTTCCCCGGGTTCGACGAAATTGGTGAACAGGGGTTTTCGGGCCAGTGGGCCGGTCCAGAACTCGTACTCACTCCTGGCCATGTAGGCACGCCGGGGAGAAATCCGGTCCACGTTGCCGATGTGGTCATAGTGCGCGTGCGTGAGGATCAGGGCGTCGGGACTGGTTGTGACACCCAAGTGCTGGAGTGCCGTCAGTGGATCCACCAGTACTTCGCGGTTCCGCGCCCGCGCCGGGGCGGCGGCGTAACCGGTATCCACGAGGATGGTGGTTTGTGCATTGCGGATCACCCAGAGGTAGTACCCCATTGCATGCTCGGCGTCGGGTTCGCTGTACCAGTCGTAGTTCAGATACGCGTCGCTCCTGGTGGTGGTCCGTTGTCCATGCCGGACAATCAGGATTTCCCAGTCCTGCCCTGTCATAAACGTGCCCCCTCGGGCTCTGGATATTCGGTTCCGGAAAGGCTGTCGTGGGTTTCGCTCCTCAGGTGCGCCAGAGCTATGTCCCGGGCAATGTGGACGTGGGTCCGCGCGCATTCCAGCGCCCGGTCCTCATCGCCGGCGACCACTGCGTCCACCATGGCCTGGATCTCTTGAAGCATCCGCTCGCCCCTGCCGGGGGAGGAGAGCGTCAGACGCCGCAACTGGCTGATGCGTGTCTGCACGTTCTGCAGCATTTCCCCGATCGTGTGGTTGCGCGAGATGGACACCAGCAGTGCGTAAAAGCGGTCCTTGATGGCCGTGATGTCCTCGACGTCGGCTTGGAGCGATGCCCGCAGTTCGAGCATCAGGATCGTCATGTCCTCAATGTCCGTGCTGTCGCGGCGCCGGGCCGCCAGCCGCATGATGGCGCATTCCAAGGCTTCCCGCACTTCGTAGAGTTCAGCGGCCACCTCCACGGTGAGACGTTCCACGATCGGACCCACGTTCGGTTCGATACGTACCAGCCGCTCCGATTCCATCTGCCGCAGGGCCTCCCGGATCACGGTCCGGCTGACGCCGAACTTTTCGACGAGGTCCTTTTCCTTCAGACGCATTCCCGGGCGGAAGGATCCATTGATAATTTCCCGCCGGATGGCCTCGACGATTTGCTCTCGCAGAGGGGCTGCAGTCTTTTGGATGGTCATAGCGTTTTCCTTACCCGGTCTTTTCTTCGAAGTGCATCTGCGCGGAACAGACATACTCAGTTTGGTGCCTTAGCAGTATGCACACCCCCTTGACCCGCGAGGGCCACCGGATTATCCAGCCAGGTGACGGGCTGCTTCGGCTGGCGGTCCACCTGCAGCTGGAAAATGTCCGGGCGTCCGTAATGCCCCACCACGTCCATATCGAGGTGGGCCCGTGTCTGGTCGGCCAGGTCGATCTCGGCGTAGAGGATGCCCTCTTCGTCAAAGAGCGGACCTGCGAGCAGCTCACCGAGCGGTGAAATAATCGCGCTGCCGCCGCGGAGGGCCAGTTGCTGGTCCTCGGGCAGTTCGGGCTCCAGCTCTGCGGGGATGTCCTCCTTTCGCAGGATCTGGCAGGCGCTGAGCACATGCACCCGTCCTTCGAGCGCAATGTGCGTCATGGTGGGCAGCCAGGTGGGGCGGTCGTCCACGGTGGGCGCGCAGTACAATTCGATTTGCTGGGCATACATGGCGTACCTCAGCAACGGCATGTAATTCTCCCAGCAGATGACCGCACCGACCCGGCCGACAGGAGTGTCTACGACGTCGATCGTGGATCCGTCGCCGAATCCCCAGATCAAACGTTCAGAACCCGTGGGCATAAGCTTCCTGTGGATATTCAGGATCTGGCCGGTGGGTCCAATCGTTACCGCAGTGCAGTACAGGGTGTACCCGAGGCGTTCGATAACACCAATGACGACGGTTAGCTCCCCATCACGGGCAGCTTCCCCGAGCTCCCGCAGCTCTGGACCGTCCAATTCCACCGCTGAGTCGAAGTACCTGCGGAAGAGTTCACGGCCCTGCGGGGTCCGCCGGCCCACGTAGGAGTCCAGGCCCGCGCCTTTGGGATAACCTCCGATAAAGGCTTCCGGGAAGACCGCCAGCTCGGCACCGTGACGGGCACATTCCTGCATGAGGGAAACCGCCCGGCGGATGGCCTTCGGCGTATCAAACAGTGCTGATGCCGCCTGCACTACGGCAACTTTTGTCAGATCAGTCATTGAGATTCCTGTACCTGGTTTCGGGCATCAGCGGGATGAGGATGGCGCCGCAGACAACGGCAACTGCAATGAGATAGAAGGAGGGTGCTGCAGGACCGTAGCTGGATACAAGCCAGGTAGCGATGAATGGCCCGGGACCCGCCAGGAGAGCGTAGGCCACGTTGTATCCCAATGATGATCCGGTAGACCGGATCGAAGCGGGAAACAATTCGACCATCGCGACTACGCCCATCACCGCGATCATCGCCTGCAGCACCGCCCAGATGATGAGCGCGATGAGGACCAGCCAGAATTCCCCGGTGGAGATCATCAGGAACAACGGGTACCCCAGGACAGCGAAGCCCACCGTGGGCACAATGACCATCGGGCGCCGACCAATCCGGTCGGAGACCATGCCGGCAATGGGGTTGAGGGCGGCGTAGATAACCAGGCCGATGATGGAGACAGTCAGGGCCGGCACGGTTTCCATGCCTGCAACCTGCTGCAGATAGTTGTTCATGTAAGTCACCAGGTAATACAGGGAAACCCCGAAAATACCTGCGATGGCGAAAGCCATCAGGAACCCGCGCCAGAAGGCACCCCGCGGTGCACGGATTACCTCCCCTGCGTTACGGCGGGATTCGAGTTGCTGGAAGACCAGTGTTTCTTCCAAATTACGCCGTATGTAGAGCGCGACTGCACCCAGCAGCAGGCTGATGACGAACGGAATACGCCAACCCCATGAAGCGACGTCTTCTGCGCTCAGCACCGAGTTGATGAGCAGTGCGACGCCGGTGCCGGCTATGAATGCCAACGCCGCAGAAGCGGAAACAACGCTGGCACGGGTGGCCCGCTGGGAGTTGGGTGCGCTCTCCACTAGGAACATCGCCGAACTTGTCCACTCTCCGCCCACAGACAGTCCCTGAACAAAACGCAGCACGGTGACAATGATCGGAGCGGCAATTCCGATGGTGTCAAAGCCGGGGGCGAGGCCAATCAGGGCGGTACACACGCCCATGACAAGCACCGAAATCATCAAGACGAGACGGCGGCCGAAGCGGTCGCCCAAGGGACCTAGAACGGCAGCGCCCAGCGGGCGGGCAAAGAACCCGACGGCGAAAACGGCGAACGCCGCGAGAGTAGCTGACGTTTCGTTATTCGAGGGGAAGAACGTCGCGCTGATATAGGCCACGAAGTATCCGTAGATCGCGAAATCAAACCATTCCATGAAGTTGCCTATGCCTACGGCTATTTCACGCTTGCCGAAGGGATAGCGGGCCTCTTGGGCCACCGAGCTGGGGGACTCCGTCGCCGGTGACGAAGCTGTCGGTAGTTCGGACATGGCTGCCTTCCATCGTTCTCATATGACGGTATTACGGTATGACGAGAGACACTATGTGCCCGGATTTGATTGTGTCAAGGGTCACATTTGGGCATTTTGAAAATAGGGACTCCGATATGGCCATATGGCCAGGAGCGAAACCGCTCAGCCCTGCCCCAGTAGAATCGACGGATGCCCGAAACCCGCCAGCCCACCGCACCGCCCGCATCACGCGCCACCACCGTCTCCACCCGCCTGGCACGCATCGTCACCGAAGTCTCCGCACCGGCCGTCCTCGTGGGAATTCTTCTTCTGCTGCAGCCGCTGCTCAGCCCGGGCGTGACTTGGCTGCAGGGCATCACGGCGGCGCTGTTCACGGTGGGGCTGCCCTTCGCCGGAATCCTGGTGCTGAAGCGGCGCGGCAGGGTCACCGACCATCATGTGGGCGTACGGACGCAACGCGCACCGATCCTGGCGGCCTCCGCCGTGTCGCTGGGCATCGGCGCACTGCTCCTAGTCCTGCTGGATGCCCCGGCCGCGATGTTCGGCGAAATCGGCGGCGTGTTCATCGGCATGATGCTGTGCCTGGCAGCGAACCTGGTGTGGAAGCTGTCGGTGCATTCCGCCGTCGCCGCCTACGTCGGGCTGGCCCTGCTGGCACCGATCCCGGCGGTCGGCGCAGCGCTGGCCCTGCTGCTGGCCTCGGCCACGGGCTGGTCCCGGGTGAAGCTCGGCGACCACACGCCCACCCAGGTCCTGGCCGGACACATCGCCGGATGCCTGACCTTCGCCGCAGCCATGCTGCTGCCCTAGGGCCCCGCGCTGAGGCCAATCAACAGATTGCGATAAAGTCGGGGGCAGTCTCTTTACATATTTGCCTGGCAAAGATGTGAAACAACGATGGGGGATTCATGACAACGCGATTCGGGAAGTCCGCCGGTGAACGGGCCACCTCAAAAGCAGTGGTCGCCGCCCTGCAGCTGGGCGAGCACGTCACCTTCGATGAACTGCTGGCCGCCGTGACCAAGACGCACGGAAAACCCATTGAACTGCGCGACATCGACTCCGCCGTCATTCCTTCCGTCACCGGTCTCTGGATCGAGAAGGACACGAAGTCGATCATCCTGCTGCCCTCCGGCGACAACCGGCTGCACCGCACCCACGCCGCCTGCCACGAATTCGGACACATCCTCCTGCGCCACCAAGGATGCGGCGGAGTGGAAACAGCCATGCCGTCCGTGTTCCAGCACATCGGCAGCCGCCAGGGAATCCGGCGGATGCTGGCGCGGTCCCTGACCTGGAACGCAACCGAACGCGCCGCCGAGCAGGTGGCCTACCTCCTCTCGCTGGCCCTGCTGCCTCGTGAACGCGACACCGCCAGCACCTTTGAACGGACCTTCCAGTGATCACCCTGCAGATGTTGCCGGCTGCCGCCCTCTGGACGCTGGTGATCATCCGGCTGGTGGGCCTGCGCTTCGGCTGGAAGCTGGGCATCCTGCCGGGCATGGCCGCGGTGGCCACCGGCGCCACCCTGAACATTGACCAGGTCTACCTCTTCGTCGATTCCCTGCTGGGGGAGCGGAACCTGCTCAACCTGATCGTCCACCTGCTCATGGGTGCCGGCATGACGGAGCTGAGCCGCCTGCTGCTCAAGGCCACCGGCAGAACGGACGACGACGGCGGGCGGCACGTGAAGGTACTGATCGGCATGGGTGTTGTCCTGGCCGTCATCCAGACGACCCTGCTGCTGGTGTCCGATACCCCAGGCTCCGCCACCAACTTCACCGACACCTTCGCCTCGATCCCCACGATTGCCCCGTACCAGGCGAGCTTCTTTGCCTGGATCGGCTTGGTGCTCGGCTACACCGGTGTCGAATGCCTGCGCCGGGACAGGAGCGGAGAATCCCGGGAATTCGGCATCGGCGTGGGCATCCTCAGCGCCGGGTGCGGAGCCGGCGTCGGCGCCGTGTCCGTGAAAATGCTGCTCATCGGCCTGGAATTTGCCGGCGAGCAGGCATCCTTCGGCCTCTACATCGGCTACCGCATCCTCATGGCGCTGACCATGTTGGGCTTCGCGGTCGGATTCGCGGTACCGTCCTACGCCCGCCTCAAAACCGCCGCTGCCGCCCGCCGTCGTCGTGCCGAGGACCTGGACGCCCTGCGGCCGATCGTGCGCCGCCTGATGAAGACCTGCGAAGGCACCCGGGCACTGGAAGCGGCCAACGTGTCCCTTGACGCCCGCACCTCCAAGACCCAGCTCTACCGCTGGTTCATCCTCATCGGCGACATCCGGGTCCTGGAACCCGGGCTGCTGTCGCCGGAGGAGACCCGCATCATTGACGAGATAGGCAGAAGAATTGAAGACAACGGAACACCGGCCCGCCGCGCAGCTGTCCTCGGCGGCTAGCTGGTACTCCAGAATCCTGCCGCCGGCCCTGGTGCTGGCCGTCCTCATCATTGCTGCGGGGATCCAGGCGGGGCTGGGACCGGTTGGCGTGCTCCTGCTCCTGGCCGGCGTCGTCGTGGTGCCCGGGACGATCTACAAGGGCACCAAGGGACTGTTCCGACGCCGCGGGATACCGGACCGCTGGCGGGCCGCCCTGGTGGCTGCCCTGATGCTGGCCGGCGCCGTCGTCTGCTACCTCCTGCCCGTGGCCTCGCCGGTGCCCGAAACGGTGACCGGGCTGCTGCTCGGCAACCTGGGCCTCGTCTTCTTCCGGCGCTGGCTCAACGTTTCGGCGCACGTATCCGTACTGACCTTCGGCGTGCTTTGGATTATGGCGACATACGGGGCGGGCTGGGCGTGGCTGTTGATACTATCGCCGTTGATGATCTTCAGCCGGGTGTCCCTCGGCGAACATACGTTGCGGGAGGCGCTGTCCGGCGCGGCCCTGGGAGTGGCCACCTTCTGCTGTTTCCTCGCAGTGATGACATGGAGCTGAACTACGTGAATGATTTTGATCTTCCCCCGGAGCGCGCTGCGGGCATCCGACGAGCCGAAACGCTTGCCCGGAAGATCAACCTTCTGCTGGACGTCATCATGTCCGACTCCGGCAAGCCCTTTGACTACCCGACAATTAGGGACGCCGCGCAGAAAGCGGGCTACTACCTCTCGCGCACCCGGTGGTCGCTGCTGAAGTCCGGCAAGGAGCAAGTGGTTCCAGAGGAAGCCTTGCGCGCCATTGCCGCAGTCTTCGACGTCGATCCCGACTACCTGCTGCAGGAGGACGGAAACCTGCCCGAGCGGGTAGAGGCCGAACTGGAACTGCTCCGCAGCCTGCGCCGCGCCGAGGTGCGGAACTTCGCGGCCCGGGCTCTGGGCCCGGTGGATCCCGAGGCCTTGAAGGCCATCGCGAAGATCCTGGACGAGGATCACTAGGCCTCCGCCTCGCCGCCCCGCCGCCTCAACCTGCGTCAGTCACAGTCCCCGCGGCGTTCTTCGAAGCATCACGTCGCCGAGAAATACTTTGACCCGGACACCGAGCGGTGGTAGCGTCTCACCCATGTCTCACACATGTGTGAGACGGACTGAAAAGTTCATGAACGGCGGACGGAGCGATCCTGGGCCGATGGGGAATCTTCGTGCATTTGTGGCTGGGGGGTCACTGCCGAAGTCTCCACCTCGAAGGCTCACCGGCCTCCGTTCCCGTTTTCCGGCGCGTCTCGGCGTGCTGTATCTGTAGCATCCGCTGCCTGTGGGGGGTCGGTGGATGGCTGCAACCGAAGCCAGCGGATATCCTCCGCTGGCTTCGCTGTTTCCGGAAGGCGTTGAGGCTGCGCGTAAAGATCGGTCAACTCCTGCTCCATGACGGCCCCGCCGTCCTAGACTGGCGCCAAGCCGAGCCAGAAAGCAGCCATGAAACGCCGAATTCCCCAGTACTCCGAACTCCGTGATCTCGTCCAGTTTCGATCCTTCGACCTGGACCGCCGTCGTGCCCGCCTGGCCAAGGCCACCAACATCTGGGAGCTGCGGGACATCGCGAAGCGGCGAATCCCGGCCGCAGCCTTCGACTACGTGGACGGCGGCTCGTTCGGGGAGCACGCCCTGCAGCGCAACCGCGAAGCCTTCAATGACATCGAATTCGTGCCGCATGTGCTGCGCGATGTGACCGACGTGGATCTGAGCACCAAGATCGCCGGCACGGAGTCGGCCATGCCGGTCGGCATCGGTCCCACCGGGCTGACGCGGCTGATGCACACCGAAGGGGAGGTGGGCGGCGCGCAGGCCGCGGCCGCCTTCGGGGTGCCCTTCTCGCTCTCCACCATGGGTACGGCATCCATCGAGGAACTGGCCGCCACGGTGCCCGACGCCGCCAAATGGTTCCAGCTCTACCTCTGGAAGGACCGCGAACGTTCCCGCGAACTTGTGCAGCGGGCCGCCGCGGCGGGCTACGGCGCGCTGATCGTCACAGTGGACACCCCGGTGGCCGGCGCCAGGCTGCGCGACACCCGCAACGGCATGACGATGCCGCCCTCCCTGACCGCCAGAACCATTCTGGACGCCTCCTACCGGCCCGAGTGGTGGTTCAACTTCCTCACCACCAAACCGCTGGGCTTCGCCAACTTCGAGGGTGAACGGGTCTCCCTGGCCGAAACCGTGAACACCATGTTCGAACCCTCGCTGAACTTCACCGACCTCGACTGGCTGCGCGAGACGTGGCCGGGCAAGCTCATCGTCAAGGGCATCCAAACGCCCGACGACGCCATTGAGGTCCTGGCCCGCGGCGCGGACGCCCTGGTGGTCTCCAACCACGGCGGACGGCAGCTGGACCGTGCCCCGGTGCCGCTGCGGATCCTGCCGTCCATCCGGGCCGCCGTCGGACCCGAGGCGGAGATCATCCTGGACTCAGGCATCATGTCCGGCGGCGACATTGTGGCGGCGCTTGCTGCCGGCGCGGACTTCACGCTGATCGGCCGGGCCTACCTGTACGGACTGATGGCCGGCGGCCGGCAGGGCGCCGAACGCACGCTGGACCTGCTGCGGACGGAAATGACCCTGGTGATGCAGCTGCTCGGCGTCACGAGCGTGGCCGAGCTGCGTCCGGAGCATATCCGCAGCGTGTGACCCTGCGGGCTCCGGGGCTGCGGCAGCAACCCCCGGACGACCGCCCCGGCTTTCGATCAGGACGTGGCCTCGGAGCGGGCAGCTCGGAGGCCGTCTTCTGCTGACGTGCCATGGTTTGGGGTGTGGGCAATGACCCCGGCAGCGCTGACGCCGCACGCCGCTGCGGAAACGGCAAAGGCCAGCCCGAAGCCGGACCCTTCGATGAGGGCACCGGTCAGGGCCGCCCCGGCGGCCTGTCCCAGGATGAGGCTGATGAAGAGGGCCGAGGTGCCGGCGGCACTGCTGCTCGCCGTGGCGGTGGCCCAGATGATGAGGACCGACGTCGCGGCGGTGTAGGCCAGTCCGAACAGTGCGGCCGTGGCGAAGGAGATCCCGGTACTTCCCGGTGCGACGGCCATCCCCGCGGTGGCCGCCGCGGTGGCCAGCACCGTGACCGGCCAGGTGAGGCGGATCGAGTGCCGGGCCAGCCACGGGGCGGTCAGCACTGCGGCCGCACCGCCGACACCAAGGGCAATCCAGGCTCCGGCAGACAAAGTGACGGGCATGCCGCCCTGGTCCTCGAGCAGGGTGCGTCCGTACACCCAGACCGCGGCGCAGCCGATGCCGTAGGTGAAGGCCGCAGCGAGCGGCCATTTCAACGCACCCAGGCCCAGGCCCCGCTGCCGGCTTCCGCCGCGCTGCCCGCGCCCGGCGTCGTCGTTCCCGCCCGCGCCTTCCGCGCCGCCTGCACCTTCTGCACCGCTCCCGCGGCCCCGCGAGACGTCACCCAGCAGCACCCCGACCATGCCCGCCACTGCGATCACCGCGATCAGTACCCACGCCAGCCGCCACGACGATCCCAGCAGCAGTGCAAGCAGCCCGGCTGCAACTACCCCGAAGCCGGTGCCGGAGTTCACCACCGACTGCCGCTTCGCCACGGAGAACGGCTTCGTGTTCCGCTGCACCAGTTCCACCAGGGCGGGGGAGGCGAACCCTGCACCCATCCCGGCCAGCAGCACGGCCGCGGCAAAAAAGCCCGTGGACGGAGCCGCGGCGATACCCGCTGAGCCGAGTGCCGCCGTCGACCCCGCCAAAATGGTCGTCAGCCGCGGATGGCGCGGCGCGTAGACGAACCCCAGCGCGGCCGAGACGCAGTAGATCACCGAGGCGCCGGAGGAGAGCAGTCCGCCGACGGCCGGGGTCAGGTCGAAGGACGTGGAAAAGGCGGGCAGGAACAGGCCGTAGCCCAGCCGCGCCAGGCCGTAGGTCGCGGCGATAAGGGTTACCGCGGCGACCGCGAAGAGCGGGCCGGCGGTTGGAACAGAAGGCTGTAACGGTCGTTTCATTGAAACGTACGTTATATGCTGGCGGCATGGTTGGACAACCCAGTGCACGGAACCGTCTGCTCGACGCCGCCGAGGAGCTCGCCTTCACGCAGGGTGTCGCGGCGACACCCGTGGACCGGATCCTGCAGCGCGCCAACGTTGCTCCGGCGACGCTGTACGCGCACTTCGGCAACAAGGAGGGCCTGATTGCGGAGGCGCTGCGGCGCCGGCTGGAGAACTGGGATGCGGCGTGGCAGCTCGAAATCGCTGCCGCCGCCACGGACCGGGACCGGCTCCTGGCGGTCTTTCCCGCCCTGACCAGCTACCGGTCCGGCGCATCCGCTGCGCGCTGGTGTGCCGCGCTCGGCGTCGCTGCCGAAACCGTCGACCCGGGCCGGCAGCTCGCCGAAACCCTGTCGCAGGATACGCAGCTGCTCACCGACCGCTTCCGCGAACTTGCGGTGCCCGTTGTCGGCGCGGACGACGCCGACGCGCTGGCGGCCCACCTGCTGTTGATCTTCACGGGTGTGCTGGGCATGCTGCTCCGCGGTGCCTCGCCGGAAGGCGCGGCGGCCACGGGCCGTGCCACCGCGGGTTTCGTCATCGACGGGTTCGGGCCCTCCCGCTCGGCCGCGTAGTCCCGCCCGGTCGCCTAATCCCGGACGACGACGGCGGCGTCCGTTTGCGAACCGGGGCCCCGCCGGGGCTGAGGTACCGGACGTCGCGGCGGCCGTCGGTGAGGATGCGCAGGTCCTCATCCAGGTTCCTCCGCAGCTCCATCAGCGCGAACTGGTAGCTCCCCGGATCTGCGGCAACATCGCGCAGGTAGCGGTTGCTGGCGGCTGACATCCGCATCATTACCTCGGTAGCACCGGATCCGGGCGTGAGGTGCGCGAGTGTCTCCATGACGTTTTCCCGCAGGTCCTGCACGGCGGACCGGTGCCGGGCTTCCATCGGTCCGCCCTGCGCCGGCTGCGGATCGATCGGCGCGAGCGTCCGCTTCAGGTGCAGGTAGGTGACCAGCTCGTTGAGCGCCCGTGACTCGTGCCGGCGATCCAGGCTCCGCTTGGCCAGCCAGCCTGCACCGAAGCCGACCAGCACTCCGAGGACGGGCCAGAGAACGTTCCACTCCATTGCAACCTCCTGGGGA
The DNA here is from genome assembly GCF_025244845.1 of Arthrobacter sp. zg-Y1171. NCBI lineage: Bacteria > Bacillati > Actinomycetota > Actinomycetes > Micrococcales > Micrococcaceae > Arthrobacter > Arthrobacter sp. zg-Y1171. Next base: position 698,441 of record NZ_CP104264.1, read on the forward strand.
CGTGCAGAGAGGCTACGGTGCTGTCCGGGCATCGGCTAGAGGATCGACGTCGGACCGGACTACTAGGTGCCAGTTCCAAATGGCAACTGATCCTCCACAAGTCCTGTAGTCTTCGGGTCGATGCATTTGCATCCACATTCGACTGTTTTGCCCATGGGGGACCTATGTCTGTTTTGCCCGCCCGCCGCACCGCGTCAACGATGACCCGCAGCACCGCATCTTCCGCCCGCTCCCGGGTGCTCACACTCGGCGCGCTGGCGCTCAGCACCGTCGTCGTCCTGTCCGGTTGCGGCGGCGGCGATGCCGAACCTGCTGCCGCCACTCCGTCGCCGTCGCCGACTAAGACCACTTCGTCCCCGACGCCGACGCCGACTGCGACGCAGATCGCCAATAAGGCCTGCAAGACCGCCGGTGCCACCCAGACGCAGAAGCAGGCGGGAACAGCAACCCCCACCCCCACGCCGTCCGCATCCACCAAATCCGCCAAGGCCACGCGTTCGCCATCCGCGTCTCCGTCGACGACAACGGCTTCGCCGTCAGCCACGCCGTCAGCCACGCCGTCAGCCACGCCGACGTCCCAGTCCGTGGTCTATGTCTGCACGGAGAATGACAACGGCTTGCTCGTCTGGATGGACGAGGACAGCTCGATCAAACTGATTGCCGAGCGCCAGGAAGCTGCGGACAAGCAGGCGGAAGAGGAAGCCGCCGCAGCCGAACAGCAGCGTCTTGCCGACGAGGCGGCAGCAGCGGAGACCCAGCGCGTGGCCGACGAGCAGGCGGCAGCCGCGGCGGAAGCGCAGCGGGTGGCGGATGAACAGGCCCGCCAGCAGGCTGTTCCCGCCCCCGTGGTTCCGGCTCCGGCACCGCCCGCGCCAGCCAACGTTTACTACCCCAACTGCACTGCGGCTCGTAACGCCGGAGGCGCTCCCGTCTACGCCGGCGGGCCCGGCTATGGCACCCACCTGGACCGCGACGGCGACGGCGTCGGCTGCGAGTAATCCCACCAGTTTCCGGAAGCAGTAGATGTTGCCCTTGGACCCGCCTAGCGTGGTTCCAAGGGCAACTTCCGTTAACGGTTCCGGTATCCCGGAAACCGGCGTTGTTGCCGCATCAGAAGCTGGCCGTGGTTTGCGGAACGGGGGAGGCCGGCCCGGTTCCACAGCGCTGAGGCATCATGTCGCACGAATCAACACCGGCAGCAGGTCCCCTCGATGCGTCCATGCCGCAGCGAAGTCCCGGGCTAGGGAATCCACGCTCCGCCTGGCTGGTCCTCGGCCTGACGGCCGGGTTGCTCTGGGTTGCGGCGCTGCAGGGGAGCCTCGGCGTCATCGTGTGGCTGCTGGCCACCGGATCGCTGCTGGTGCTCACCGCGCTGTATGCGCTGGGCTTCCGACGCCGCAGCTGGGCCAATCTGGACACACTCGAACAGCGCAAATTCGCCTTGTCGCTCGGGGCCGTGGTGCTGGTGGTCGGTATGGTCGCAGGAGTCGTCTCGACGCCCGATCCCGTTCGAAGTTCTGTGTCCGCGGATGCCGAAGGCCTTCGGCCGCGGCCCGATCTTTTCGCCCTGCCGCCGACGACGCCGCCGCCCGGGGCTGTGCTGAACCTGCCGCTGCCGTCGGGTGTGGAGGACGCGATCGACGATTCGACGGACGAGCCGGGCGACGTTGCCGTACTTGCGGATGCTTTGGTGCAGGAGCCGGTTCAGCAGGTGTCCCTTCGAAACAGTCCGTGTGTCAGCGAAGGGGATACGCGCACGGAACGCCAGGTCGAGTACCGCTGCACGCGCAACCCGGCCGGGGATCTCGTATGGCTGGACCGTGCATCCGTATCCCAGCAGGTGCAGGCCGAGCAGGAGGAAAAGGCACGCCAGGCGGAAGGGGAAAGGGGGCGTCAGGCGGAAGCGAACCGACGGGAGCAGGAGGCGCAGCAGCGGGCAGCCGAAGAACGCGCACGTGCTGAAGAAGCCGCCCGGAACCCCCAACCCCTGCCTCAGCCCCCGGTGAATCCGCCGGCCGATTCGCCACTGCCCCCGCCGGTTGAGCCGCCGGTTGAACCGCCGACCGACCCGGGCGGGCCGCCTCCGCAGCCACCGACGGAGCCGCCGACGGAACCTCCCACCGAACCGCCGACCTCCCCGCCCACCTCCCCGCCGAGTCCCGATCCGACGGCACCGCCCCCGGCACCACCCACACCGCCGGGTCCGCCGGAACCGCCGTCGCCGGACCCGGATATTCCGGTCATTCCGCCGGAATTCCCGTTCCCGCCCGATCCGCCGTCGCCGCCGCGGCCAACCCCGCGGCCGTCGTCGTTCGCTCCACCGTCAGACGCACCGGATTCAACCGAGGCGGCCATCGAAGCCGTTCTGCCCGCCGCCCGGTAACCTGGACCGCCTAACGGAACGCGGAAATCCCCGTGATGTGCTGGCCCAGGATCAGGGTGTGCACTTCGTCGGTGCCCTCGTAGGTCCGCACCGATTCGAGGTTGTTCGCATGCCGGAGCGGTGAATAGTCCAAGGTGATGCCGTTGCCGCCCAGGATGGCGCGGGCGTCCCGGCAGATCGCGATCGCCTCGCGCACATTGTTCAGCTTGCCCACGGAAATCTGCACCGGCGCCAGCGTCCCCGCATCCTTGAGCCGGCCGGTGTGGATCGCCAGCAGCACGCCCTTCTGTATTTCCAGCAGCATGTTCACCAGCTTCTCCTGGGTGATCTGGTAGGCGGCCAGCGGCTTGTCGAACTGCAGCCGTTCCAGCGAATACTTCAGCGCCTCCTCGTAGCTGTCCCGGGCCGCGCCCATCGACCCCCAGAGGATTCCGTAGCGGGCCTCGTTCAGGCAGGAGAACGGTCCGCGCAGGCCTTTCGCGCCGGGCAGCAGCGCCGAGCCCGGCAGCCGTACATCCTCCAGGAACACATCGCACTGGATGGAGGCACGCATGGACAGTTTCGGCTCGATCGGCACGGCGGAGAAGCCCGGGGTGTCCGTGGGAACGAGGAAGCCGCGGACGCCGTCGTCGGTCTGCGCCCAGACCACTGCGACGTCGGCAATGGAGGCCAGCCCGATCCACCGCTTGGCGCCGCTCAGGACCCAGCCGTCGCCGTCGTGCACTGCGAAGGTGCTCATGCTGGACGGGTCGGATCCGGCGGTGGGTTCGGTGAGGCCGAAGCAGCCGATCAGTTCGCCGCGGGCCATGCCCGGCAGGTACCGGTTCTTCTGTTCCTCCGAGCCCCATTTATGGATGGCGGTCATGGCCAGCGAGCCCTGCACGGAGACGAAGGTGCGCAGGCCCGAATCGCCGGCCTCCAGTTCCATCGCGGCGATCCCGTATTCGACGGCGGAGCGGCCGGGGCAGCCGTAGCCTTCCAGATGCATGCCGAGCACACCGAGGTCGCCCAGTTCCCGGACGATCTCCACCGGGAAGACGGCGTCTTCGTACCAGTCCTTGATGTTCGGCCGGATGCGTTCGTCCACAAAGGCGCGGACCTTCGCGCGCAGGGCCAGTTCGTCCTCGCTGAGGAGTCCGTCCAGGCCCAAGACGTCCGACGCCGTCCGGAGGGTCTCGAGGTCCGGTGCCGCGGGGTCCGGGGAGGCCGGGGTAGACGGCGTCGTGGGCGTGCTCATGGTTCCTCCTGCGGCCGCAGCTTCGCGGCCCGAACGTGGTGTCTTGCCGGAATCGGCGGCGTGTTGTCCAAGTCACATTACTATTTCGGGCGCAGTACTATTTCCAGCATGACTGAGGCTTATCTGGTGTCCGGCGTCCGCACTCCCGTCGGCCGTTACGGCGGTGCCCTCTCAAGTGTCCGCCCCGACGACCTTGCGGCCCTGGTCTTGCAGGAGGCGGTGGCCCGCGCAGGGGTGAATCCGGCCGACGTCGACGAGGTACTGCTGGGCAACACGAACCAGGCCGGCGAGGACAACCGGAACGTGGCACGGATGGCGGCCCTGCTGGCCGGGTTCCCCGATACCGTGCCGGCGATGACCGTAAACCGGCTCTGCGCCTCCGGGCTCAGCGCGATCATCACGGCCTCGCAGATGATTCGCTCGGGTGCTGCGGACATTGTGGTGGCCGGGGGAGTGGAGTCGATGTCGCGGGCGCCGTGGGTGCTGGCGAAACCGGAGAAGGCCTTCGCCAAGCCGGGGGAGCTGGCTGATTCCGCGATCGGCGCCCGGTTCACCAACCCTCGGTTCTACGACTTGCCCGGCACCACCTACTCCATGCCCGAAACCGCCGAGGAGCTGGCCGCCCGGGATGGGATCTCCCGTGAGGATTCCGACGCCTTCGCGCTGCGCTCGCATCATCGCGCGCTCGCGGCCATTGACGAGGGGCGCTTCACGGACGAGATCGTGCCGGTGGAAACGAAGAAGGGCGTGGTGAAGACCGACGAGGGTCCGCGCCGGGAAACCAGCATGGAGGCGCTGGCGAAGCTGCGGCCCATCGTCCGGTCCGACGGCGTGGTGACCGCCGGGAACTCGAGCTCACTGAACGACGGCGCGTCCGCCGTCGTCGTCGCCAGCGCCAGTGCCGTCCGTCGGCTGGGTCTGAATGCCCGCGCCCGGATTGTCGACGGCGCTTCCGCCGGTGTGGCGCCGGCCGTGATGGGCATCGGGCCGGTGCCGGCGACGCAGAAGGTGCTGGACCGGGCGGGCTGGTCGCTTGGCGACATTGAGGCCGTGGAGCTGAACGAGGCCTTCGCCGCACAGTCGCTGGCGTGCATACGCGCCCTGAACCTGGACGAGTCCATCGTGAACCGCGACGGCGGGGCCATCGCTCTCGGGCATGCGCTGGGGTCGTCCGGGTCCCGGCTTACGGTGACGATGCTGAACCGGATGGAACGTGAGGGGGCGTCGAAGAGTTTGGTGACCATGTGCGTGGGGCTGGGCCAGGGCGTCTCGATGCTGCTGGAGCGGGTTTAGGAAAACAAGCTATTCAAACACAGGGGGATTCATGGGGTTGTTCAGCACTAAACCGATAGTGGAAAAGAAGGAACAGTGGACCTCGGCCCAGCCGCCGCAGGCGGTCCTGGACGCGTTGGCCACGGCCTTCTCCACCCACGGAGAGGAGGTCCGGCGGGGAAAGTCCTCGCTGGAAGTGCACATCGGGTCCAACGCGCTGTACCGGACCTGGGGCAACATGACGGCTGAAGGCCGCGCCAATATGCCCGTCGCACTGACCTTCAACGCGTCCGAATCCGGGACCGGCACCTCCATCGAGGTCCATGCGTTCGACACCTTCGGTTTCCGGATCGGCAGCGGTAAGTCCTTTGGTGTTGCGGAGAGCTTCAACCGGCGGTTGGATGAATTCCTGAGCTACGCAGCAGGGGTGATCGGTAGGGACCGCCCCATCACCGAGCCCGCTCCTGCCCCGCCGCGGATCAACATCTAGGCCGGTGTATCCGCAGCTCCGTCCATCAGCTTGCGAGTGGAAAGGGCTTACCAGCGGACCTTCGGGACTGCACTCTTGGGAATTCCTGTTTTCCAGTTAGGGGGCCCGGGAATTTCGTCGGGATTGGCGAGGAAGTCATTCAATGCCTTCTCCGCCGTGCTCAGGCCGTGTACGAACACCACGGGTTCGCTATTCCCCTGCGGGGCGGTGACCTGGAAGCCGGAACCCGCTCCCGAAGATGACTGATCAACAATCAGTACGGCCCAGGTGTCCTGGTGGTCAACATCGGGATTGCGGTGGCACACCAGGCCCGTGGTGATACTTCCCGAGATTTGCAGGTGCGCAGATCCATGCTCAATCAGCAGCGAGTGCTTCGCCTTCCGGCCGCCGTCCATGGCGTGGAGTTCCGTGACTGCGGCCTGCCAGATTTCGCTGACCGAGTTAAATCCTCGATACCCCAAAAACCACTCTCCGGTGCGGGCATTCTTGCGCATCTCGATCCGCATCTCCTGCAGGCCAATTCCGGTCAGCATGCCGACAATGAGACCTAGATTCCATGCAAGCGCGGGCATGCCGACAATGAAAAAGGATAGACATGAGCCAATCAGGGCGGCGAGGAAAATCCACGGCGACCGGAGTGGAAGCAGCACGACTATGGCACCAAAGAGCAGACCAGCCCCAAGCAAAGGGAAATCAGAGGGCAACTTATCCTGATTTCCATAGACGAACACGTACACAGCACCAGCCAGAGCCATGACGGGAAAGAGGAGCGGCAAAAAGGGAGGCTTACGGGGAGGGCGTACCCCGCCCTTCAAAGCGCCGGGCTGTTGAGACATGAATGAGACCTTTCATAAATCCAGCAAAGAGCGAGGTTGCGGAGCCGATCCTATCCTTGAAAGGGAATAACAATCGAAGGCTTAACGGCATAAATGCCTGATTTTTCCAACGCCTTTCCGGCAGCCTAAAATGCCTCGCGACCAGCCAGACCTATCCCCGCACCAGCCCCAGCATCAGCCGGACAATTTCTTCCCCGGCCAGGATCCCGCGCGCCTCGGTGACCTGAAGGTGCGGATCGAAGTAGCCCGCGTCGTCCAGCTCGCCGTGCGCGGGACGGAACGCGACGTCGGCGCACTCCAGCATCGGCCGGTCCAGAAGGGAATCCCCGGCCGCGATGATGCGGTCCGCACCGATGCGGCGGGCAACCTCGGCAACGGCCTGCTGTTTGGTGACCGGCGTCGGCACGCAGTAGAGCTTGCGGCCCTGCAGCGACACGGTCCAGCCGCGCGCATCGCACCAGTCCTCCAGAGCCAGCAGGAACTCGCCGGGGAGGGCATCCCGGTCCACAATCGCGTACACGAACAGGTCCTCAGCGGAACGAAGCTTCAGAATCCATTCATGGAATTCAGGACGGCCCAGGTAGGCCTCGACCTCGGCCAGCGGCGCGCACCCGGAACCCACCAGGCCGCGCACGGAGGCCTGCCAGTCGGCGTCGGGCTCTCCATGGTGCAGGATGACGCCGCCATTGGTGGTGACGGCATACTCCGGCGTCGGGCCGGGCAGCTGGATGCGGCGGTACTGGGCCACGGTCCGCGTGGTCACGGGGACGAACACGGAGACTTCCGCGGCGGAGACCAGCAGCGCCTCGGCGGCACGGGTCATAAAGGACAGCGGCTTACCCTCATAGACTTCGGCCACCACCATGGCAGGAGCCAGGGCGTCCTCGGTGTTCAGGAACAGCGCGTTGGCGGAGTAGATCAGGGTGCGGTCCAGATCGGACGCGAGCATCGTCTTCACGCGTCGGCTCCCGGAACGGCAGCAGCAACGGCCCGTCCGTCGGCGCCCACGGCGCCGGCAGTGAACCGGGGATGGATCAGGCCCACGCAGCTGAACGGCAGGTCCGGCACTTCTTCCACGGGCACGCCGCGCTGTTCGGCCAGAAGCAGCACATGCGCCACGTCCTCCAGCGCCCCGGGATGCACCAGCACCTTCCACGGCACCCGGCGCAGCAGCACACGGGTGGTCTCGCCGACGCCGGGCTTCACCAGGTTCACGTTGTGGATGCCGTATTCCTCGCTTAGGCGCTCCACTGCCTGCCAGCCCACCCACGTGGGGGTCCGGTCCGCAGCAGCGAGTGACGCCGCAGCAGCCTCCGCTTCGGGGCGTACGTCGTCGAAGTGCCGTTCGATCGCCGTCAGGAAGTCCCGCGACACATCGGCGCCGGCCAGATGCGCGTAGAACTTCGCGCCGTGGAAATCGTCCGGCGCAATCAGGTCCTTGTTGAAGACCGTGCGGGACACCAGCCCGGAGACGGTCGAGTTCAGGCAGGCCGACGGAATCAGGTAATCCTCCCGCGTGCCGAACAGCCCCACGGAGTGGCCGGGATCGGCCAGCACCGCGAGCTCCGGGGAGAACCGCACGCCGTCGGTGGCTTCGAACTTATCCAGCGCCGCGGTCAGCTCGCGTGTGATGGCACCCTTGCCGGTCCAGCCGTCCACGAACAGGATCCGCTCGGGGGAGTACGTCCGCGCCAGATAACGCAGCGCCGTTTCATCCATCCCCACGCCGCGCACAATGCTCATGGTGTAGTGCGGCAGGTCCAGCCCATGCATCCGCTGCGCCCAACGGCGCATGAGGATCCCGATCGGTGTGCCGGCCCGGGCGAGCGACACCAGCACCGGTTCGCGGTTTCGGGCGGCCAGCGCCAGTTCGGTCACGGTGCCGACGGCGGACGCGACCCGGGGCGCGGAACGGCGCAGCGCCTCCTCGTACAGGTCCTGGTACTGGGCCGAGGGCAGGTACTCCATCGGCAGCGACTCCGCGTAGTTCGCCCCGCCGGACTGGATGGCCGCCTCCCGCTCGGCGGTGGGGGCCTCCAGCTTGGCGTCGCGCAGGTCCTTCAGCAGCCAGGTCACGTCCTCGGGCGCGTAGGACCCGAACTCCGGGCCGGTCAGCGGCACGGCCGCGGCAACGGAACCGGTCCAGTCCTCGGGCGCGGGGACATCGGCCGGCAACAGGACAACGACGACGGCGCCGGTCACCGCGCGCAGCGCCTCGGTCACGCTGCCGGGGCCGCTGATGGATGCAGGGTCGGTGCCGGGTTCGGGAAGGAGCACAATGCTGTCGAAGCCGGTGTCCGAGGCGCTGTCGTCGGCAGCTCGGCGGGGTCCGACGTTGTACGCGTGCCGCGGGCCGGGACCGTCCTCGGTGACATCGTGGCTGGCGAAGTCCACGGCATTGGCAATGGCGTAATCCGACCGGTCGATCGGGACGATGGGGGAACGGGTGGTGGTGGAGAACCGGACCGTGGCACCCGGCAGCGCTTCGGCCACGGCGTTGGCGATGGTCAGCGGCACATGGATGAATTCCTCGCAGCCCAGGACCAGCACCGATTCCGCCGAAGCGGGCAGTGCGGCGGAGATGCGGGAGGCAACGAGTGCCAGGCTCTCTGCCGAGACTGCTCCGGGCAGGGCGTCCGGCAGGGTGCCGAGGTATTCGGAGGAGATGCCGGCACGGTTGCCGAAGCGGTCGCTGCGCAGGCTGCGTGCGGCACTGGAGTAATCCAGCACGGTCACCCTACCGGGGTCGGAAACGGCAGCGGACAACGCGGCCGGCTCAGTACCGGCCGGCTCAGCGCCGGCGGGCTCTGCGCAGGCCGGCTCCGGAGGAGCCAATCCGCTAATCAGTTCCTCGGCCCGGGCCAGGATGTCCTCGCCCAGTTCGATGCTGCCCGTCCCCAGCGCGACCACGCGGATGCTGCAGCCCAGCGCGTCCGCGAGCTCGTCGAAACGGGCACGGTCGGCGTCCGAGCGCAGGTCGATCAGCGAGGCCACCACGTAGAGCGGATGCGGTGCGGCGGCATGCAGTTCGGTGATGGTGTTGATGACGGTGGCGCCGGTGCTGAGCTCATCGTCGACCAGCACCACGGGGGTAGGGCTGTTCAGCAGGGCAGGATCCACGGGCAGCAGCCGGTGCGAGGTAGCGTGCGAATGGGCTTCCTCGAAGGCGCCGTACGCCACCGCACCCGCGGGTGCGTGCCGGGTGGAATGGATGTAGTAGGAGCCCAGCATGTCGGCGACGAGCCGGCCCAGACCGGTGGCGGTCTCGGCGTAGCCGATGGTCACCACCTCGGGGTGGGCGACGGGCAGGTCCCAGAGCCGTTCACGGGCATACTGCAGCCGGGCGCGCGGTGTGCGGGCCGCGGCGTGCCGGCCGCCGTCGTCGTTTGCCCGCCTGGATCCGGCTGTACTCTCGCAGTCCTCGAGCACCGCCGCAAGGTCGGCTGCGACGCCGCGCAGCACGGCGTCGTCCACCGTGCTGCCGAGTGCCGCTCCGGCCAGTGCGCCGAGAAGCTCTCCGGCAGCCAGGACGAGCGCCGGTTCGGTAGGTACATGTTTGGCCAGCACGCGGGACACGAGCAGGTGCGCGCGGCGGGGGTTGCGGCGCAATGCCAGTCCCACCAGGTCCTCTACCGGCAACAGCGCTGCAGGATCAGAGGTGATCCGCACTCCCAGGGCCTCGTTCACAAATCCGCCGGTCCAGGGGTGGTGCTTCAATTCATGCTCGCTTCCAGAAGATCTACATAGGTGATGTCGGGGGCTGCCACGCCGAAGGCAGCGGCCCGGACGAGGGTGGAAGCTGCCCACGCCTGATGCGGTTTCATTTCGTTCATCTTGTTGCGGTACGGCGACGCCGCGGCGCCGCCCCCGGCCTCGCCGGAAATGTGGAGGGCATCCAGGTATGCCTCGTGGCTGATCACGGACATGGCGTGGACCAGGGGAACATGCGAGGGGTGGATGACGGTCTTGCCGAGCAGTCCGTTGGCCTGGTCCAGTTCGATTTCGCGGATGAGCCCGTCCAGGTTCGCCGTCAGCAGCCGCTGGCGCAGGCCCAGCTCGTCGGCGTCCGCGAAGGGGGAGGAACGAAGCATCGGGCGCAGCAGGCGCTCGCCGGAGCTGTAGTGTTCCCAGACCGGGCCGCTGATGACAAAGCCGCCCGGCCTGCCGAGCATGTTGACGATGTCCCCGATCACCGCGGAGACCACCTTGACGTCGTAAATGGTGAGGTCCCGGGAACGGCGCAGCCCGTAGGCGCTGGACATGTCCGTGGCGCCGATCCGCACGGCCAGGATGTCCGGCCGGTTCGCTTCCAGTACGTCGAAGATGCCGCCGAGGGTATGCGTGCGGGTCTCGGCGTGGATCATCAGCGGAGACTCGAGGATCGGCATGATCCGCAGCGGCCTGGCACCGGGATCGGCGGCCCAGCGGGCGTCGTTCACGGTGTGCAGGGCGTCGAGGAAGCGCTGGGCGGCACCGGACGTGTTCTCGAACTTCGGAATCACGAACCCGGTGAGGACGTCCAGGGTCTGCCCGCCGCGTTCTGCGAGGCCCAGCAGCTGTTCGGGCGTGCGGACGCGGACGAAGAGCATCAGGTCTTCGGGGTCGCCGGCTTTCCGGATGCCGGCAGCGTGCAGCTCGGCGAGGGCTTCCACCACGTTGGTCTCCGCTGCCGGAACCTCGGCGTCGGCAATGGAATCCTCCAGGCAGATGACCATGCTGACGGCTCCGCGGGCAGCCTGTTTGCGGACGTCCTTGACCAGGTCCGGGCGGGTTGCGGGGCAGTAAAGCGTGGCCCCGAGCGCGGTCGCCAGCAGTCCGGCGTCGGAATCGAGGGTCAGTTCCTGCGGTGCGAGGTGGAACAGACGGGCGGTTTCCGGCTCGCTGAGGTAGGAGAAATGGCGCACCGGGCTACCGCCCCTGGTAGGGGAGGCGGGTGGTCATGGTGAAGCCGAAGGCCTCCCAGATGGCTTTGAACTCCATGCCGTACGGCAGTTCCTCGGCCCGGAGCTCGAGTACGTCGTCAATGCGGATCACGGAGAGCGCGTAGTAGCTGCGGTGGCCGGCCTGCGCCGGGATGGTCACCGACTTGCCGTTGTAGACCCCCACGCTCATGGGCTGCTTCGGCTTCGGGAAGAACAGTGCCCGGCGCAGCATTCGAACATGGCGCAGCGGAACCAGCGCGAGGTCATCTTCATAGCCGACCAGCGGCCGGTTGCCCGGAGCCTGGACCTGGACGCCGTCCAGGTCTTCGGGCCGGAACTCGCCGGCGGAAATGGAGCCGGTGCTGTATCCCGGGCCCTCCCACACCGCACGCACGGTACCGGCAACCACGAGGCTGCCCACGGCGGATTCCATGGGGGTCAGGCGCAGTACCGGGTTCTGCCGGTCCAGGCTGCGCAGCTCGCCCATGCCCGGTGCCGGGAAGAGCCTGTTGTGCAGGGGCTCCACCCGTACCGGTTCGGAAGTGCGGGAGGACGACGTTGGCCGTGGTGCTGCGGGGGCAGCGGCCCGGCTGCTGGCCGCCTCGGCATTCGGGGACAAGCCCAGCGAAAGCGACGGGGAGACCGACGGCGCGGGCTGCTGCCGCGGCGGCGGGGACAGTGAAAGGGACCCCGGAGCCGGAGCCGGAGCCGGAGTAGCAGGGGTGGCCGGCCGGGCGGCGGGGGTGGACGCGTGGGGTGTGGAAGTGCGCGGCGCTGCGGCAGGGGCCGGCGGCGTCCGCGGCGGGGGGGCAGCCTGCGGCGCCGGGGCAGCTTGGGGCGCAGCCGGAGCGGCAGCGCGCGGTTTAACCCGGCGGCTCAGGAAGGGAAGGTCGGTGCGGACGGCCGACGAGCGGTTGACGGCCATCGCCTAGAGATCGAATCCGAAGTCGGCAGCCAGTCCGCGCAGGCCGGTGGTGTACCCCTGGCCCAGGGCGCGGAACTTCCAGTCGGTGCGGTGCCGGTACAGCTCGCCGAACATCATGGCGGTGATGCTGTCCCGGTTCGCCGAGGGCAGGTCGAACCGGACCAGCTCCCCGCCGTTGGGCCGTGCCACCCGGATGTAGGCGCTGCGCACGGCGGCGAAGGTGCCCGGTCCGCGCATCTCCGGGTCGGCGTAGACGGCGAAGACGATCTTGGAGACGGCGTCCGGCACCCGGGACAGGTCGACGTCGATCTGCTCGGTGTCGTCGTCGCCCTCGAACACCACGGAACCCTCCGGGCTGGCGATCTGGTTGAAGAAGACCAGGTGCTCGTCGGAGAGGACCCGGCCGTCGGAGCCGCACAGCAGGGTCAGCGGAACGAGTTCGGCGGCGGGCCCGCGGCTGGGGATCACGTCCCAGCCCAGTCCCACCAGGACGGAGCTGAGGCCGGGGTTTTCGGCGGTGAGGGCGGCATTGGCGCCGGCTACCAGGGTTCCCATCAGCGGTCCCCGAGGGTCAGGGAGGAGGGGGAGAACTTGTCATCGAGGAACCGTCCGTGGGTGGACAGCTCGGCAATGGCGCCGGTGCGGACCTGGTTCTCCAGGTCCCGGGCAATGCCTTCCAGGATGGTGAGTTGGTCAACGAGCAATGTGGTGGCCTCTGAACTCTCGGTCCGCTCCCGGTCGCTGAGGGCCACGTAGGCACGCAGGGGCGTAGGGAGGTAATTGGTAATGATGGCGTTGAGCAGCACGCGCTGCTCGGTGGAGGCGCCGTGGCTGCCCACGTATTCGACCAACGGCGCCAGGATGTCATCGATCTGCCGGACCATGGAGGACACCAGGGTCGGCAGGGCGGCGCCCGCCCGGCGCACGGCCCTGCGCAGGTTCTCCAGGGACTTCACGGTCTCCTGGTGTTCGGCGTCAGGGCCCGACGGCGGCGTGGCCGCGGACAGCGCCGGTGGCGGTTCCGGCTCCGGCGAGTTGCCGAAGAGGGAACCGAAGAACCTGCCTACTGCCATGGCCTGCTCCTACCCACCGGTGCTGTCCTGCCCGGCATTTAGCGGGACTCGCTCTGGCGGGAGCGCTCGAGGTACGGCTTGGCCTGCGTGATGGTGGATTCCAGGGACTTCACGGTCCCTTCCATATTGCGGGCCGCTTCCGAGCGGAACGTGTCGATCGCGTCCATGGTCTGGTACACGTTGTCGAACGCCTTCTGCAGGGTTTCCACGCTCACGCCGGAGCTGGAGGCCTGCTGGTGGATCCGGGCGGTCTGGTCCTTGAGCATTTCGCTGGTGCTCAGGATCATGTTGTTCGTGGTGGTGTTCACCGCGTCGATCTGGTCCAGCACCATCTTCTGGTTGGCCAGGGCCTGGGCCACGATGACGGCGGTGCGCAGCGCGGAAATGGTGGTGGTGCGCGCCCGCTCCACACCCTTGATCAGTTCCACGTTGTTCTTGCGGATCAGGTCCATGGCGAGGTAGCCCTGCACGGACACGGCCAGCTGGGTGAGGATGTCCTGGCGGCGCTGGCGGATGGGGAAGAGGACATCCGCTTCCAGGGCGTTGGCCTGCTCGATCTGCCCGGAGTTCTTGAGCTTGTCCACCTTTTCCACGCAGGCCGCATCCAGGGACTCGGCGAGCACGGAGTATTCGCTCAGGGTCTGCATGGTCTTCCACAGCTCCACCTTTTCCCCGGCGAGGGAGGCGTTGTCCTTGAGCAGTTCATCCTGGCCGGCCATCAGGGCCTTGATGATCTTGTCCAGCTGGACCTGCGCGGACTCGTACTTCTGGAAGTACTTCGCCAGCTTGTTGCCGCCGGGGATGATGCCGAGGATCTTGCGTCCGGTGCCCAGGTTCGCCTGGTTCGGGGTGAGGTCCTCGACGGTGCTGCGCAGGTCGCCCAGGGTGACGGCGACCTTCTTCTGCGCATCGTTGCCGGACTTCTTCGCCCCGGCCACGGAGGTGGAGGAACGGTCCAGCAGACGGGTGGAGTATCCGGCGGACTGCACCATTTCCGCACCGGCCAGCTTGTTGATGGAATCCACCTGGGCGGTGAACTCGGGGCTGCGGGCGTCCAGCTTGGAGACTTCCTCCATGAACGACTTGGCCTGGGCGGCGATTTCGACGCGGCGTTCCTCCGGCACCGGAACCATGCCCGGGGCGCTCTCGGGAGCGACCGGAGCGGGCGGTTCCGGGGCTTTCAGCACCAGGGCGGCTTCGGTGGCGTCCGGGGGAGTCAACGGTGTGGTCATGGTCCAGCCTTTTCTTGTGAGCTGCGTATACGGATGCGGGGAGTGTCCCGGCCTGCGGAACACTCCCCGCAGGGTGTAACTGGAAAAGCGAGTCTAGCTGAGCTGCACGCCGAAATCGGTGGCGATGCCGGCCAGGCCGGTGGCGTAGCCCTGGCCTACGGCCTTGAACTTCCACTCGCCGTTGTTGCGGTACACCTCGGCGAAGATCATGGAGGTCTCCGGCGCGGCGTCCTCGCTGAGGTCGAAGCGGACAATCTCGCTGTCGTTTTCCTGGTTGATGACACGGCAGTACGCTCCGCGGACCTGGCCGAAGTTCTGGTTACGAGCCTCGGCCTGGTCGATGGAAACCACAATGACCACGCGGTCGACGTCGGCGGCCATCTGCGTCAGGTCGATCTGGATCTGCTCGTCGTCACCTTCGCCGGCGCCGGAACGGTTGTCGCCCAGGTGGGTGACGGAGCCGTCCTTGGCAGCGGGCTGGTTGTAGAAGATGAAGTCGTCGGAGGAGCGCACCTTGCCGTTGGCTGCGATCATCAGCGCCGAGGCATCCAGGTCGAAGGGTTCGCCCGTGGTGGTGCGCGGGTCCCAGCCCAGGCCGACTACGGCCTTCTGGAGTCCGGGATCGGTTTTGGTGAGGGAAAGGTTGTTGCCCTTGGTGAGGGTCAGTCCTGCCATGGTGTTCAGCTCCTTGTAGACGTGGGGATTAGTCGAGGGCGATGCCGAAGTCGGTGGCAACCCCGTACAGCCCGGACGCGTAGCCCTGGCCGATGGCGCGGAACTTCCACTCTCCGCGGTTGCGGTAGATCTCGGCGAAAATCATGCAGGTTTCCGCTGCGGCGTCTTCACTGAGGTCGTAGCGGACCACCTCAGCGTCGGTGTCCTGGTTGACCACGCGGCAGTACGCATCGCGCACCTGCCCGAAGTTCTGGTGCCGCGCTTCGGCCTGGTCGATGGAGACCACAATGACCACGCGGTCGACGTCGTCGGTCAGGATGCTGAGGTCAATCAGGATCTGCTCGTCGTCGCCGTCGCCCTGGCCGGTGCGGTTATCGCCCTGGTGGACCACCGAGCCGTCCTTGGCGGACAGCTGGTTGTAGAAAATGAAGTCATCCTGGGAGCGCACCTTGCCGTCGGCTCCGAGCAGCAGAGCGGAGGCGTCCAGGTCGAACGGATCTCCGCTGGTGGTGCGCGGATCCCAGCCCAGGCCGATCAGGGCCCGTTCCAGGCCCGGGTCAGCCTTGGTGAGGGAAAGGTTGCTTCCTTTTGAAAGTGTCAGGCCGGACAAGGTGCTCTCCTTACGGATGGGCGGGTGGTTAGAGCGAGCGGGCTGCGGTGGGGATCAGGTCCATCACGGTGCGCCCCTGGGCGCGTTCGCCGATGGCCTTGAAGCTCCAGCCGGACCCCTCGCGGCCGACCTTGGCCATCACCATGGCGGTGTGGTTGCCGGCGTCGGTCAGCTGGTAGCGGGCGATTTCCGGGCTGCCGGGCGTGGAATCGTCGACCAGGCGGCAGAACGCGTTCTCGACCTGGTCGAAGGTCTGCCGGCTGTAGCTGGAGATCACGAACACGATGTTCTGCACTGCGGGGGAGACGGCTGCCAGGTTCACCAGGATGACCTCGTCGTCGCCCTCGCCGGCGCCGGTGAGGTTGTCGCCGGTGTGCTTGGCGGAGCCGTCCTTGCTCGCGAGCTGGCCGTACCAGACCTGGTCAACAGCGTTGCCGTTGGCGTCGAAGAAGATGGCCGAGGCATCGAGGTCCACTTCCGCGGTCTTCTTGCCGCCGAACAGTCCCCGCTTGACCGGGGCAGCGGAATCCCAGCCCAGTCCCAGGCGGGTCTTGCTCAGTGCTCCGCCGTCCTTCTTCGTCAGTGACAGCGACTGACCTTTCTGCAGGCTCAGGCCCATGATTCTCCCTCGTTAGTTTGTGTAAACAGGATCTTTGGATGCACCGGCGGACTTCGCTGCGCGCTTGTTACGCACAATCGAGGAGGTCAGCGACGCGAGGATGAAGACCACGCCGATCAAGCCGGTGATGACCTCGTTGATCTCGATTTCGATGGTGAGCAGCAGGATGGCCGCCAGGGCGCCGATGGCCCAGTGGGCACCGTGGTCCAGGTAAACGAACTCGTCCAGGGTGCCCTGCTTCACGAGGAACACGGTCAGGGACCGGACGAAGATCGCACCGATGAGGCCAAGGCCCAGGGCAATGATGATCGGGTCCGAGGTGATGGCGAAGGCGCCGATGACACCGTCGAAGGAGAAGGACGCGTCAATGACTTCCAGGTAGAGGAAGAGCATGAAGGCGGCCTTGCCGGTGGCCTTCACCAGGGCGCCGTTGCCGGACTTCGGGGCGCGTGCCTCGACGTCGTCGGCATCGAAGTCGTCGTCGCCGTCGACGTCGAACATGTCACCCAGGCCGGTGACCAGCAGGTAGGTGATCAGGCCGGCGGCGCCGGCGATGAAGACGTCAGTGGTGTGCGAGGGATCCGAGAGGGCACCGGCGGCCAGCAGGGCACCGAGGCCGACGATCAGGGAGGCGCCGTTGACCTTGCCGACCTTAGCGAACGGGGTTTCCAGCCAGCGCAGCCAGCGGATGTCCCGGTCTTCGAACATGAAGTCAAGGAAGATCATCAGCAGGAACAGGCCGCCGAAGGCGGCGATCTGCGGGTGGGCTTCATGCAGGAGGTAGCCGTAGCTGCCCGGCTCGTCCGGATCGCCCTTCTCGAGGGCCAGCTGCAGCGCTTCGATCGGGTTGATGCTGGCGGTGACGCCCACAATGACCAGCGGGAAGACGATGCGCATGCCGACGACGGCGATGAGGATGCCCACGGTGAGGAACATCTTCTGCCAGAAGGGGCTCATTTTTTCGAGAATGCGCGCGTTGACCACGGCATTGTCGAAGCTAAGGCTGATTTCGAGAACGCCCAGGATGGCGCAGAGGATGAGTGCCTCTACCCCGCCGTAGAAGAACGCCGTTACCAGCGCGGCGGCCGTGATAACAAACGACCAACCGAAAGTTTTGAAAAACACTCTGCTTGCAGCTCCTTCAGTTCCTGCGCGCAGCCGGTGGGGGCGGAAAGGGCAAAAACTAGGTAGAGGATGGCTTCATCCGAATCGAATTAGGCTTCAGTATGTCGCACCCCGGACACCGCGGGCAACTACCGGCGGTGACGTTCGCGGAGAGGGTAGAGCCAGGGGAGTGCAGGGCGCCAGAGCAGCGGCCGACTGCGGCAGTCCGTTGAGTCCTTTTGACGAGGCGGCGGCGATTGGGCGGCGGCCCTCGCGGTCTGAAAGAATAATGGAAAGCCTGCTTACTCAGGCACCCATTTGAAGGAGGACTGCATGCAGGACGAAAAGTTTGGGAACGGAAATCCGGAACCGGTTATGAACATTCCGGCAGCAGACGTCGTCAGCGGCGGCGCATCCGCCGCCCCGCCCGCGCAGGTGGACCCCGCCGAGGTTGCCGTCCTGGCCGAGGCCGAAGATCCGGGTACCGACCCGCTCCGGCTGCAGGAACTGGCCACCGACCACCCGCTGGCGCGCCCTGCGGTGGCAGCCAACCCCGCTGCCGGCCCGGAGCTGCTGGCCTGGCTCGGTGCGCTTGGCGACGCCGGCGTGAACGAAGCACTGGCGCGCCGCGGCGACCGCTAGCCTCCACTCCACTGGGAACGTCCCGTTGCACGAAGTCGATGCGGCGGGACGTTCCTTTTAAAGCGAAGCCTAGATCTCGGCGACGGCCACCAGCGGGAAGGTAGGCGTGGCGGACCCGCCCGCAGGCTCAACCGTCAGGGCCACGGCTCCGGCCTTGGCGACGTCGCCGCTGAGCCAGACGCTGACGTCCCCTCCGGAAAAGTGCGTATCCGGAATGGGAGTCTCGCCCTCGAGCAGCCACAGCTGGTACTCCCGTCCCTCGCCGGGATCCGGCAGGGTGTCCGCGACGAACAAGGCGGCATCCTCCTCCCGGGAAACAACCAGGGTGGCCGGTTGGCCGTTGACGTCGACGCGCTGCGTGGCGACATCCGGTGCGGCCAGCAGCCGGGTTTCCCGGTCCTGTTCCTGAGCTGCCTGCTGTTCCTGCTCGCGCTGCTCCGACTGGACCCCCAGGTTCCAGCCGGCCAGGCCGATTCCGGGGAGCAGGACCGCAGCCGCTGCGGCGGCAAGGAGACGACGCCCGCGGCGTCGTCGTCGTTCCTCCAGGGAGACGACGACGGCGGCCGGCCCGGTCCAGGGGCCGGGCAGCGGCTGGGTGCCGTGGATGGAAGACAATACGGAGCTGCGCAGGGCAGGCGGGGGAGTCTGGGCCGTCTCCGCAGCAAGGCCGGCGGTGACTTCGGCATATTCGGCGACCTCCGCCTGGCAGCGGGGGCAGTCCGCCAGATGTTGTTCGAATTCTTCGCGCTCGGCAGGCTCCAGGGCGTCCACGGCATACAGCGGGGCGAGCTCATGGAGGTCCCCGGCGTTCTGGCTGTGCTGGTTCATGACTGTCCCCCCAAAGCCGAGCGAAGCTTCTTCAACCCGTCACGGATCCGTGCCTTGGCCGTGCCCAACGGGATATCCAGGCGCAGGGCAACCTCCTGATAGGTGAATCCCTGGTAGTAGGCCAAGGCAACGGCTTCGCGCTGGAGCGGGGTGAGGGTGCTCAACCCGTTCTGCACCTCGTGGGTTTTCATCCCCTGCTCCACTTCCTGCCATGTCTGGTCCACTGGCGTTCCCGTCCGTTGGTCCTCGTAGGTCTGTTCCCGCTCGCGTTCACGGGCCACCTGGCGTACCCGGTCCACTGCCCTGCGGTGGGCAAGGGTGCATAACCATCCCAGCACTGTCCCGCGCGCCGGGTCGAAACGTGCGGATTGCTGCCAGGCCATCAAATAGACCTCCTGGACAACTTCGGCCGCGATTTCCGGAGACCTGGTCACCCGCACCGCCAGCCCGTACACCTTGGCGGAGGTGGCGTCATACAGGGCCGCGAAACTGGTTTCGTCACCTTCGCCGCAGCGTCGCACCAGATCGGCGAGCCCGGGCCCTCGGTCCTCGTGCCCGTCGTCCGGTGCGGAGGCAGGCCGAGCGGTGAAGTCCGTCGGGCCGGTTCCCGAGTCAGTCATGGGCTCCCACAGGTCATCCCTTCGACGACGGCCCCCGGCCGAGGCAACGGACGGGGAGATGTTCGCTGAGAACACTGTCATACTTTTGCACCGCGCAGATACCGAGTCTCCATACCCAGTGTTCGCAGCCGGGCCGCCGATGGATGGGTGCCCCTCTTATCTCCCCGGACAGGTAGCCCGCACAGATTTCAAAGTAATTTCCCTCACGACCCATCCGGGAACGGATCGGCTCCGAACCTTCCATGTCTAACGACCGATGCACGCACCTCGATGTGCACACCGACACGACGAAGGAACCGATCATGAACAAGAAGATGCGCCTGCTTGCCGTTCCCACCCTGGCCCTGGGTGCGCTGGCCCTTTCGACGGGTCCCGCCATGGCCCACGGCGAAGACTCTTGGTCGAGCCAGGCCACGCTGAACACCATGAACAATTCGGGCACCACCGGACAGGCCATGGTGGAGGTGCACGGCATGGAAGCAAAGGTCACGGTCAACGTCTCCGGTGCGGCCGAGACCTTCATGGACGGCCCCTTCCCGCACGCCCAGCACATCCACATCGCTGCCCAGGGTGTCTGCCCCGGTCCCGATGCGGACACCGACGGCGACGGCGTCGTCAACACCACCGAGGGACACCCGTTCTACGGCCACATCGGCAACTCGCTTACCACCGAGGGCGACACCAGTGCAGACTCCGCGCTGGCCATCGATCGTTTCCCGGGCGGATCCGCCTACACCTACGAGCGCACCTTCGAACTGACTCCGGAGACCGCAGCATCACTGAAGGATGGGTCCGCGGTAGTGGTAGTCCACGGCGTGGATCCCGCGCTGATGCCCGCCGCCGCAGCGGAGAAGATGTCCGACCTCGATGAGACGCTGCCTGCCGCAGCGACCCTCCCCGCGGCCTGTGGCACGCTCGCCGGTTCGCAGATGGATGCGATGCCCGAAGGCGGAGCGGACACCGGGGTCGAGGCAGCAGCCGGCAACGGCAACACCGCCGGAATTGCCGTAGCCGGCGCCGGTGTCCTGGCCCTGGCCGGTGGGGCGATGGCTATCCGCCGTCGTGCCAACGCCTAAGACTGACCCCCGTAGCTGAAGCGTCGATTCCCATGACGGCATCCCGCCCCGGCCGCCGCGCAGGACTGATGTCCTGCGCGGCGGCCGCGCTTCTCCTGCTCTCCGGGTGCAGCGGCACAGCCGCCCCGGAGACCGGACCACTTACAACAACCACGACGACGGCGGCCTCCCCGGATTCCACGGCCCCCGCGCCAAGCCAGCCTGCAGCCCCGCAGGCTGACTCTCCTCCGGTGCTGGCACCCTCCGCGCCGGTGTCCTTAACTATCCCTGCCACCGGCACCGAATCCCGGCTCCTGCGTCTAGGACTGCGGGAGGACGGTTCCTTGGAAGTTCCGCCGGAGCCTCCCGGATCGCCGGCGAGCTGGTACACGGGATCGCCCACCCCGGGGGAGCGCGGGCCCGCCGTGCTGCTGGGACATGTCAACGCCACCGGCGGGGGCGAGGGAGTCTTTGCCGGCCTGCGGAACCTGGTGCCCGGCGACCGGCTTGAAATTGCCCGGGAAGACGGGACCACCGCGGTCTTCTCGGTGGACCGGGGAGAGCAATACGGCAAGGACGAGTTCCCTACGCTCGCGGTCTACGGCAATACCGCCGGTGCGGAGCTGCGCCTGATCACCTGCGACGGTTTTGACCCTTCCACCGGAACCTTTGACGACAACTACGTTGTTTACGCCAGTCTCACCCGCTGAACCTGCCCCCCAACCGAACCAAGGCCCGTGCTAGGGTCTAGTGCCGTACGTATCTGTTGGCTCGGGGGGACCATCACTTACTCCTTCCGGGTCCTTGCTGACATCCTGGGGGAGTCTTGAAACACTGCACGTCCTGCGGCGCTGAACTGCAGCCGCATTGGAAATTCTGTACCAACTGCCAGGCGCCTCAGCCGGCACAGTCGGGCGGCGAAACCACCGCACCTCAGGGCACGGAAGCCAATGCGGCCCCGAATTCCGGAACGCACCGCACCGACTCCCCGCAGGACGCAGCCCCGCAGGCAGCCTCCCCGCAGGCAGCCTTCCCTCAGACCGAGCCGCAGGCCGTCGACTCCCAGAGTCCGGCCGAGCAGCCGACGCAGCGCTTCGACCAGGCTCCGGCCGAGCAGCAGACGCAGCGCTTCGACCAGGCTCCGGCCCAGCAGCATCCGGCCCAGCAGCACAGCGAACAGCAGACCGCAGCCATGCGCGCTCCGGGAGCACCGACTTCAGTTTTCGACCCGCCCTTTGTCTCGCACGCCGCATCCCAGCCCGGCACCGGCTACGCCGGCTCAGGTCACGCCTCCGGAGGCCCGGAGGCAGGCGGTCCTAACTCAGGCGGTCCGACTTACGGCGCTCCCAACGACGGCGGCCCCGCCGGCCCGCAGGGACCCACCGGACCCGGCGCGCCGTCGTCGGGCGGCAAGAAGCCTTCCCGCAAGCTGACGATCATCCTGGTCTCCGTACTGGCACTCCTGGTCATCCTGGGGCTGGCGGCGTTCTTCATCGTGCA
Source organism: Arthrobacter sp. zg-Y1171 (assembly GCF_025244845.1). Taxonomy (NCBI): domain Bacteria; kingdom Bacillati; phylum Actinomycetota; class Actinomycetes; order Micrococcales; family Micrococcaceae; genus Arthrobacter; species Arthrobacter sp. zg-Y1171. The sequence continues at coordinate 720,464 of NZ_CP104264.1, forward strand.
GAACATGGTCCGCGGAGGTGCCGGGTCCGCCGAAAGCGCAGCCGACAAGGTGGTGGAGGCCATCGAGTCCAAGGACATCATTGGACTGGCCACCATGGTGCCGCCGGAGGAACGCGAACCGCTCCAGCGCATCCAGGAACAAGTGATGGACAAGGTCGAGGAATTCGGCCTGGAGGAAGCGATTAACAAGGTCGCCGACGAAGACGCCGACGTCGACGACGAACTGACTTTTGACGGCATCAGCATCACCTTCGAGGGTGTCGATCCCGAGGTCACCGAGATCGACGACTCCACTGCGCTGATCACGTACACCACCGGTGAGGCACGGATCCAGCTGGATCCGGCGGAAACCACCGGAGCCATCCGCTCCGGTCTCGAGGCAGGCGGCTACGAAGACGAAGAAAAGATCGATGAAACCGTCCAGCTCAACGAACTTGGAGCGGACGGCTCTCCGCTGACCCTGGTGGCCACGGAACGTGGCGGCCGTTGGTACGTGAGCCCGATGTACAGCATCGCCGAAATCATCAACGAGGGTGAAGGGAATGACCGCGGCAGCGTTCCCGAAACAGCGGGCGGCAGCGACAGCCCGGCTGCAGCAGCGCAGGCCGCAGTGGAGGCGGTGCCGGAGGTGGTTTCCGAGGGAAGCCTGGAGCCGCTGGCCGGGACGCTGTCCATCCACGAAGGCAGCCTGCTGTACCTGTACCAGGACCTGTTTGACGACATGATGGCCGGGGCGGGCGGCGAAGAGCTGAACATCAGCGACGTGCGCTTCACGGACGGTGACAAGGACGGCGACCGTGCCGTCGCCGTCGTCGAGAACATCACCGTTGAAAGCGAATACGGCGACAAGATCACCCTGACCAGCGATTGCATCGAAGGCGAGCGGGAGTCCGACAGCATCTGCTTCGGCGATTCCGGTTACTCCATTGAGCCCTCCGTGGAGATGCTGGGCGGGGCGAAGATCATGAGCCTGACCACCATCGAGGAGGACGGCAAGTGGCGGGTGAGCCTGGGACACACCGTCGCGGACTGGATCATCAACTGGACCGATTCCCTGACCCGTGAGCAGGCCCTGGCCCTGATGCAGCTCGCGAACACCGAGGACGCCACCGGAGATATCAGCGTGGACGAATCCACCGAGGTGGAGTTCAACTCGGCCGGCTTCGCGGTCCTCAACCTGACGGTGGACGAGGACATGGCACTGCAGGCAGAAGACGGCGACTTCGGCGACATGCTGGTGTACTCCGAGGACGGCAAGGAGCAGATCGCGGACCTCGGATGGGGCGATGAGGTCGAGGCAGGCAACTACAAGCTCGTGGTCTTTGCCGGCCCGGAATGGCAGGAAGAGTTCGCTGAAAAGGGCACGGACTTCGAGTACTCCGCCGACCTGACCCTGGTTGAGGGGAAGGGATACGACTTCTCGAAGGGGTCTTACTCTGACTCGGATTACTCTGCGGGCTCAGTGCCTTCCGGTTCGTACATCAGCAGCGATTACGGTGTGCTCTCCACCGGTGCCTCGTCAGAGTCCGTGAAGAGCCACACCCTCTCGAGCACCGACGTCGAAGCCGATCTGGAGATCAGCGCACTCGGGTCAACGACTTCAACGATCGTGATTGGGGTCACGCTGGACGGTAAGGAAGAGAAAGTTGAAATCCCGGCAGGGGAGCGGACTGAATACTCCATCGCTTACCCCGCTGACGGGAAGGACCACGAGCTGAAAGTCCAGATACTGTCCTCGACTCCCGAGAGCGACTTCGCTCTTGTGAGCTATACGGTCGCGGTCAAGACGAAGTAGCACCGCTTCCCGGCGGCGGTTCAGCCCGCCGCCGGGTCTGCCGGACCACCGGCGTAAATGATTCTTGAAGATCCAAGGAAGGCGTTATGAAATTCTGTCCCGAATGTGGGAAACAACAAGAACCGGGGGGCCGGTTCTGTGCGGAGTGCGGGTATGCCATAGGTGCCGCGCCCGCTTCTGCAGCCTCCGCGCCGGGTACGGAACCTGCCGCCCATCCCGCAGCACCAACCGCCGGATCGGTGGAAGACCGGCAGCTCGCCGCAGTCGGGGCAGGTCAGCACGGTTACGGCCAGCCCGGCCAGCCCGGCCAGGCCTACGGCCAGGGTGGGTACGGTCAGCCGACCCAGCAGCGTCAAGAGCAGCAGTATCCGGGTAACCCCGGCTACGGCCAGGCCCAGGCGCAGGCTTCCTCCGGCACCAAGCGTCCGTCCCCCTTTGCCGGGGTTCCGGTCAGCGACTACGTCCGGGACGGCATCGCGTTCCTGGCCCTCTTCGCCTCGCTGTTCATGACGTGGACCATCAGTACGAGCAGCTACGACGACGGCACCAAAGCCGGTGCCCGCGTCGACGTACTGCTGATTACCCTCCTGAGCATCCTGTCCCTGGGCATCAGCTACCTGTGGCGCGGCGGCGTCTTCGGCCCGACGGTCGGCTACCGGAAAATCCAGGACATTCGTCTACTGGCCAACCTCCCGTACATCATCCTGGTGCTGGTGTACTTCGTCATGAGCCTGGTATCGGGCTTCGGGGATGACAGCTACCGCTACCTGGGCGGCGCCGTCGCCGTCGGACTGGCCGGTGCCCTCCTCGCTGCACAGCCCCGGAAGGGTGAAATAGCCCCGGGCGACGTCGATCATGCCCGCCACCGGCGCTGGCTGTTCGTCATGCTGGGCATTGCGGGCTTTGCCGCAGTCGTCACCATCGTGCAGATCATCCTGTTTGTTATGGACGCGCATGACTACTACACAGGCGCCGGAGCGTGGCTGTTCCTGATTGCGCAGATTGTTGCTGCGCTCCTTGCAGTAGGGGTCCTGGGGCTTGTTGCCCTGAAGGTCTTCCGCGGCTCCGACGCCTGGCGCTTCGCCGGTGCGGCACTCGGTGTGGGCGCGGCTTTCCTCACCATGCTGGCACTCATGGGTGTGGATTCACTTGGGGAGGGCTTCTTCCCGGGGGTTGCCGGGTTCTCCACCTTCTTCTGGATGGCCTTCGGCGCTGCGGTTTCCGCTCCGTCCGTCGCCCGCACCACGCACCGGACCGCAGTTGCCCCTGCGGACCGGCTCACTGCCCTCCGACCCCTGCTGCTCCTGACCCTGATCCTGGCGTCGGCCCTGGCCGTCTTCATGGTGGTCGGGCTGGTGCAGACCCTGTTGGAGGACCTCGACGGCGTCGCCACGTGGTCCGTGGGCCTGGTCCTTGCGCTCCTGCTGGTGGCTGCCACCGTAGTGGTCCGGAAGCTTGCCGCCCGTGACGAGCGGTCCGCCTTCGTGATGGGCAGCGTGTATGCGGGTGCCCTGTTTGTCCTGTCGCTGATCCTCATGATCCTTTTCGAAGTCCAGGACCTGGATTATTCGACGACGCGCACCGCGCCGTTGCCGATCGGAACGGTCATGTCCCTGATCATGGTGCTGACCTGGGTTATGCCCTTCGCGGTTCTGGCCGTGCTTTGGCTGGACAAGGCTGCGCGGGCACACTTCAAGTCGCTGCCCGCTTCCGGAAACTCGGGCACCGGTTTCGCCTTTGAAGGGGCTCCGGCCCGGGCACAGGTTCCCGCCATTCCGACGCCGGCCACTTTCGTCGGGGCTCAGCAGCCGCAGTTCCCGCAGCAGGGCCAGCCCGCTGGACAGCCCGTTCAGCAGCAGGCACCGGTTCAGCCCCAGCAGCAGGCGCCGGTTCAGCCCCAGCGGGCTCCCGTGCAGGAACCGGTGGTGGAACAGGCTCCCGTCCAGGCGCCCCAGCACGCAGCTCCCGTCCAGGAACCCGTGCAGACTGCGGTAACCGAGTCGCCGGACCAGGACCAGGACCCGGACCAGGGCCAGGACCAGGACGAGGAAGTGTCCGAGGACACCGTTCGGCGTACGCCGGCCGCTGACCCGGATGCCGCCCTCCTGGCCGAAGCTGCCGATCCGGCCACACCCCTGGTCCGGCTCCAGGAGCTGGCTACCCACCCGCGGGCCCGGGTAGTCGTGGCAGCCAACCCGTCCACCTACCCGGCACTGCTGACCTGGCTGAGCCAGCTCGGCGATCCGGCCGTGAACGAGGCGCTGGGCCGCCGTCGGTAACCGGCCCTTAGTAATAGGTATGAAGCGGCGGCCGACGTCGTTGGTACGGGTTATCACTGCCAACGACGCCGGCCGCCGGCCTTTAACTTCCACCCGCTCAAGGATTCAGGGGCGCTCATGAAAAACTCCGCAGGCCCTGGCGCGAAGCGGCGTGCAGCAGCCGGCATCGTGGGGGCCGCAATACTGCTCTCCGGGTGCTCGACCGCCCCTGCCGCGGGACCGCCGTCGGGCAGTACGACGACGGCGTCGGCGGCCAGCCCCGATCCCACCCCGAGCCCAACCCCCACGCCGTTACCGCCCCGGCCCTCGGGCTGGCTCGCGGAGGTAACCGGCGACGCCGGACGCCTGGCTATCCTCGGTGACTCCTTCGCCGCGGGAGAGGGGGCCGGCGATTACCAGCCTGCGGTACCCGGCGTCCGGGATTCCTGCCACCGCAGCCTCCACCCGCCCGCTGCGGAACTGTTTGCCCCGCAGAACATCGCGAACCTCGCATGTTCCCGGGCCACCACCGGGCACCTGACCGCTCCGCAACGACTGGCCGCCCTGGATCCCGGAGCCGGACCGACTACCGACCCCGGCACGGTCCCGGCGCAGCTGGAGCAGCTGCAGGGCTTCGAACCGACCTTGGTGGTGCTCTCGGTGGGCGGCAACAACCTCGACTTCGCCGGAATCCTGCAGGCCTGCCTGCTGGAAACCACTCCCTGCAGCGATGACCCGCAGCTGGCCGCCCACGCGGCGGAGCAGCTGTCCGGCCTCGAGGCCGACCTAATGGACGCCTATGCCAGCGTCGCGACGGCCGTCCCTGCTCCCGTGCTGGTGCTTCCGTACCCCCAGCTTTTCGATGAGCCAGACGGCGACTGCGGCCGGCTCAGCACGGAGGAGCAACGCTTCGGCCGGGACCTCATCAATGACTTGAACGCCGTCATCCGGTCCGCCGTGGACAGCTCCTCCGCGCCGAACGTCTACTACGTGGACGCCGTCGAACAGGCCCTGGCCGGACACGGCGCCTGCAGCCCGGAACCGTTTGTCCATGCCGCGGATGTCTCCGGGCTGCTGCAGGCCGCCGATTCGGTTACCGCCAGCCAGGAGCTGCTGCACCCCACCTCTGCGGGCTACCGTGCCATGACGGCGGAGCTGGTCCGCTGGGCCGCAGGGCACCCCGTGCCGCAGTGAGCCGCATCACGGCAAAGCCCGGCGGCTGCGTAATACTAGGACTGCCGGCAAGGACGCCGGCCAGCAACGAGAGGACGGTCGCACCGTGACGGAACCCCCGCAGCAGACCCAGGCATTCGCAGGATTCGCCACGCTCCGGGTGAGCGAGGGAGCGGACCGGGTCCACGTCCAGCTGCACCGGCCCGAGGTCCGCAACGCCATTGACGCGGCCATGGTGAAGGAACTGCATGCGGTCTGCGCCGAACTGGAGCGGCAGCCGCGGGTCCTGATCCTCTCCGGTACCGAGGCCGGCGGAAAGGGGTTCTTTGCCTCCGGGGCGGACATCACCGAGCTGCGCGAACGCCGCCGCGATGACGCCCTGGCCGGCATCAACTCCGGCCTCTTCACCCGGATAGCCGCCCTGCCGCTGCCGGTCATCGCCGCACTGGACGGATTTGCCCTGGGCGGCGGAGCGGAACTGGCCTACGCCGCGGACTTCCGGCTGGGCACACCACGGCTGAAGATCGGCCAGCCCGAAGCAGGGCTGGGAATCATGGCGGCTGCCGGAGCCACCTGGCGGCTGAAGGAGCTGGTGGGGGAGCCGCTCGCCAAAGACATGCTGCTGGCCGGACGGATCCTGTCCGGGGAGGAAGCACTGGCCGTCCGGCTGATCACCGAACTCCACCACCCCGCCGGCCTGCTGGCCGCCGCCCACGCGCTCGCGGACCGCATCACCGCCTCCGATCCGCTGGCCCTCCGCCTGACCAAAGCGGCCTTCGCCGCCCCGCGGGAAGCGCATCCGCTGATCGACAACCTCGCCCAGGGAATCCTCTTTGAATCCGAGGCCAAGTTCGACCGCATGCAGGACTTCCTCGACCGCAAGGAGAATTCCCGTGGCCCTCGAGAGCGCTGACACCGGCACCGTTCCGGCACGGGTAGGGGTGCTGGGCGGCGGACGCATGGGAGCAGGTATTGCCCACGCCTTCCTCCTGGCCGGAGCGGAGGTGGTGGTGGTCGAACGGGACCGGGAAGCCGCCGACGCCGCCCGCACCCGGATCGCCGGGTCCCTCGCCAAAAGCGTGGAACGCGGGGATACGGACGCAAGTGCCCAAGAGCTCGCCGACCGTGCAGCCTTCGCCGTGGATTACGGACAGTTTGCGGTCTGCGGCCTGGTGGTGGAGGCGGTACCGGAGGACTTCGCGCTGAAGTCCGCGGCCCTGCGCGCTGTGGAGGAACAGCTTGACGACGGCGCCTGGCTGGCGACCAACACGTCCTCGTTGTCCGTGGACCGGCTGGCTGCGGGTTTGAAGCGGCCGGAGAACTTCTGCGGCCTGCACTTCTTCAATCCCGTGCCGTCTTCCCGTTTGGTGGAACTGGTCCTCGGCGCCCGGACGTCGGAGCAGCTGGCCGCCAGCGCACAGGAATGGATCGAAGCCCTGGGCAAGGCCGCCGTCGTCGTCCGCGATGCGCCCGGCTTCGCGTCCTCCCGGCTCGGCGTCGCCATTGCCCTGGAGGCCATGCGGATGGTCGAGGAGGGGGTGGCGTCCGCCGAGGATATCGACGCCGCCATGACGCTGGGCTACCGCCATCCCACCGGCCCGCTGCGCACCACGGACCTGGTGGGACTGGACGTCCGGCTGGGGATTGCCGAGTACCTGCACTCGACACTGGGGGACCGCTTCGCGCCGCCGCAGATCCTCCGGGAGAAGGTGGCCCGCGGCGAACTCGGACGGAAGACCGGGCAGGGTTTCTTCAGCTACGAATAGCTTCGCCCGGAGCCACCGTGTCCAGGAAGGTCCGGACCATGGCGGGGTGGTCCAGCGCCATGGCCACCGAAATCACCGGTGCCGGGGCGAGCAGGCCGTGCACCGTGTCCTCGCCGGCGATTCTCCGCCGGTCCACCAGGGTCTGGCCGCGGCTGTGCCCGGCAAGCTCCACCCGCACCGGGTAATCCTCCAGCACCACGGTTTCCGGTGCGGCAATCAGGCAGGCGGCACCGGCGTCGCCGATGGTCATGGGGTCCAGGGTGCCGTCATTGGCGCTCACCGTGGGAAGCGGCTCCGCGCCCAGGACACCTCCGGCCGCCCGGGTCCGGGCACCCAAGGCCAGCAGCGAACCCACGAGCCGGGCACCGGGATCCGCGGAGGCTTCCAGCTTTAGGTACTGCGGCGCATCGAGGGTCGCGAGCATAAAGACGTCCAGCCCGTACATGGTCACGGGAACACCGCTCTCCAGCACCACTGCCAGCGCCTCGGGATCATGCCAGGCATTGAACTCGGCATGCGAGGTGGCATTACCCATCCCGGCGGATCCGCCCATAAACACGATCCGTTCCAGCTTCCGGGCCGTGAGCGGGTAGGCCCGCAGGAACACCGCCAGGTTGGTCAGCGGGCCGATGCCCAGCAGGGTCACCGGTTCCGGAGACTCTTCGATGGTGCGGTGCAGCAGTTCGACGGCGGCCAGGGGTGAAGCCGATGCGCTGGCGGCGGGCAGCTGCAGCCCGCCGATCCCGTTGGCGCCGTGGAAGGCGTGTGCATTGCGGGGCTCGTTGATCAGCGGCCGCTCCGCCCCGCGGGCCACCGGAACGTCCGGCCGTCCGGCGAGGTCCAGCACGTCCAGGGTGTTGCGGAGCACCTGGTCGACGTCGGTGTTCCCGGCTACGCAGGTCACGGCGCGCAGGTCGATGCGCGGGCTGCGGGCCAGGAAGGTCAGGGCCAGGGCATCGTCCACGCCGGTGTCGACGTCGGCAATCACCGGGATGCGGCGCGGTTGATCGGGGGAGGAAGAAGAATGCACGGCGCCGTCTTTCGCTTAACCTGCTGGAAATTACCTGACAAGGTAACCAGAGAATTAAACCCTGCGGTACTTCATGAAGGGGGAAGGCATGCCGACCACGCTTCCGCGGGATACCGTCGCCGTCCTGGGCGGCGGTGTGCTGGGACTTTCCACTGCGGTGCAGCTGCTGCGCGGCGGTGCGGACGTGCTGCTGGTGACGGAAGCGGAGGTGGGCAGCGGAGCCTCCGGGCGCTCGCTGTCCTGGCTGAACGCCGGCGGCGGTTACGGCGAGGATTACTACCGGCTGCGGATGGCCGGTATCGACCGGTACCGGACCCTGCTGGCGCAGAACCCCGGCATCGAATGGCTTGCCTTCGACGGCGGCCTGTACTGGGATGACGACCCGTTCGTTGTCGTCGAGCGGCACAACGGTCAGACCCGGCAGGGCTACGACGCCCGGATGCTGGAACGCGAAGACGTTCCGGCAATGGTGCCCGGCGTGGACCCGGGGGTGTTGCCGCACCGGGTGCTGGTCAACCCGGGCGAAGGCTGGGTGTCGCTCCCGCACCTGGTCCGGTACCTGGCCGAGGAATTCACGATGCGCGGCGGCACCCTGATTGAATACGCCGGCAGGTGCACGGTTACCCGCGCGGTTCCGGGCGGCGCCGGGCCCGACGGCGGCATCAGGGCGCGCGGGATCCGCACCGCCGGCGGGGAAGAATACGGGGCCGACGCCGTCGTCGTCGCCTGCGGAGCCGGCACCCCCGCAGTACTCGCCGAGGCCGGCGTCCACCTGCCCGATGCCTCCGACCCGGCCATGCTGGTGATCAGCGAACCGGTGGACCACGGACTGCGGGCCGTGCTGAACACGCCCCGGATTTCGCTGCGCCCGCACCCCGGCGGACGGCTCGCCATGGATTCCACCTGGTACTTGGACCGGGTGCAGCGCCTGGAGGACGGCAGCTGGAGTGTGGATCCCGAGGTGTCGGCCGAGCTGGCGGCGGAGGCGAGCCGGGTGCTGGCCGGGCATCCGGAGGTGGTGCCGCAGAGCCGGCAGCCGGGGTTGAAACCGGTGCCGGGGGACGGCGAACCGGTGCTCGGTGAGCTTGCCGCGCTGCCCGGCTGCTGGACCGCCTTCACGCACTCCGGGGCCACGCTCGGCCTGATCGCCGGGGAGCTGGTGGCCGCGGAAATCCTCACCGGCCGCCGGCACCCGCTGCTGGAACCGTTCCGGCCCGAGCGTTTCAATTTCGGTTGGGACTCCTAAGCCGGCGGGTTTCTAGGCTTGCCGGTTCCTAGGCCGGTTCCTAGGCCGGGCGCGGCGCGGCCAGCACCGGAGCGAAGGCCAGCTCCGCGGCGCCGACCAGCAGCAGTTCCGAACGCAGCGCCGCCCGGCGCAGCTGTACCCGCCGGCCCAGGCCTGCCACCGCCTCGGCGGCAACGGCGTCGGTCAGCCGCTGGGGATTGGAAGCAAACAGGGTGCCGAGGAAACCGCCCAGGACAATCGTGTCCGGATTGAAGATGTTCACGAAGTTCGTCAGCGCCACTGCCAGCTGATCCAGCTGCCGGTCCGCCTCGGCGCGGACTGCAGCGGTCTGCTGTTCGGCCATCGCCGCGTCCAGCGTGTCCTGGTCCGCACGGTCCAGGCCCAGCACCTCCAGTAGTCCGGCCAGGTTCACTTCCGTTTCCAGGCAGCCGCGCCGGCCGCAGTGGCACCGTTCACCGTCGCTGCGGACCAGCGTGTGTCCGAGCTCGCCCGCGTAGCCGTCCGCCCCGCGCAGCGGCCTGCCGGCGACGATGATCCCGCCGCCGATCCCGCTCGCACTGCCGTTGAGGTAGACGGCATTGTCGGTGTCGACGGCGGCACCGAAGAGACTCTCGGCCACCGAACCCAGGGTGGCATCGTTGCCGGCGAAGACCGGCAGGGCCAGTGCCTCGGCCAGGGGATCGGCCAGCGGCTCGTTCCGCCAACCCAGGTGCGGTGCCAGCAGCACCTGGCCGTCGGAGGTGCGGGTGAGCCCGGGAACGGCCACGCCGACCCCGGCAATCCGGTCCATTCCGGCCAGGTCCGGAGCCATCCCGGCCAGCACGGCGCGGGTGATGCTTACCGTCTCGGCCACGCTCGGCCGGGAAACCGTGTCGTGGCGGACCCGGCGGTGTACCCGGCCGCCCAGTCCCACCAGGCCGACGGTCACGGCGTCGACGTCGGGATGGACCACTACGGCGGCCACCCGCTCGTTGGGGTGGACCAGCGGGCTGGGCCGGCCGACCCGTCCGGCGGGCGGATCCGTCTCGTAAGCCAGCCCCATGCCGGCCAGTTCGCCGACGAGGGCACCGATGGTGGAGCGGTTGAAGCCGGTAAGCCGGGTCAGGTCCGCGCGGGAGAGCTGCCCGTTCCGGTGCAGCAGGGTCAGGATGCGGGAGAGGTTGGCGGACCGCAGGTTATCGGTACCGCGGCCTGCCGGTGCAGGGGCGCTGATAATGCCGCGTTCCACGTCTTTGTTTCCTCCCCGGTTACTGGTCATCCTCCAGCCTACCTGTCGACGTCACGATTTGGTTGGGGGCGGCAACAAAATATCCTCCGGCAGCCCGCACTGCGTGCGGGGCGGAAGCTTTTTCGTCCGGGAACCATTGACACCGGACCGCTGCCCGAATATGTTGTTGCTTCCAACTAATACTTGATCTGGAGCTATCGTGACAATGACGCCATCGCCTTCCGACCGCTTTACCTTCGGCCTCTGGACCATCGGCTGGACCGGAACCGACCCCTTCGGCACACCGACGCGGGCCGCACTGGATCCCATCAAGGGCATGCACAAGCTCGCTGAACTGGGCGCCTACGGGGTGACCTTCCACGACAATGACCTGGTTCCCTTCGACGCCACGGCGCAGGAGCGGGACATCATCATCAAGAACTTCACCAACGCCCTGGCCGAAACCGGCCTCAAGGCACCCATGGTGACCACCAACCTGTTCACGCACCCGGTGTTCAAGGACGGCGGCTTCACCTCCAATGACCGCTCCGTCCGCCGCTTCGCGCTGCGCAAGGTGCTGCGAAACATCGACCTCGCCGCGGAGCTCGGCGCGGAAACCTTCGTGATGTGGGGCGGCCGCGAAGGCAGCGAATACGACGGTTCCAAGGACTTCTCCGCAGCCTTTGACCGCATGCGTGAGGGCATCGACACCGCTGCCGGCTACATCAAGGAGAAGGGCTACGGGCTGCGCATCGCCATCGAGCCCAAGCCCAACGAACCGCGCGGCGACATCTTCCTGCCGACCATCGGCCACGGCCTGGCATTCATCGCCCAGCTCGAGCACGGTGACATTGTCGGCCTGAACCCGGAGACCGGGCACGAGCAGATGGCCGGGCTGAACTTCACCCACGGCATCGCCCAGGCCCTGTGGTCCGGCAAGCTGTTCCACATCGACCTCAACGGCCAGAAGTCCATCAAGTTCGACCAGGACCTCGTCTTCGGGCACGGCGACCTTACCAGCGCCTTCTTCACCGTGGACCTGCTGGAGAACGGTTTCCCCAACGGCGGACCGCGCTACGAAGGCCCGCGGCACTTCGACTACAAGCCCTCCCGCACCGAGGGCTACGAAGGCGTCTGGGAATCCGCCAAGGCCAACATGGACATGTACCTGCTGCTCAAGGAACGTGCCCTGGCCTTCCGCGCCGATCCCGAGGTACAGGAAGCCATGCAGTACGCCGGCATTACCGAGCTGGCACAGCCCACGCTGGCTGCCGGTGAATCCGTCACGGACCTGCTTTCCGATTCCGCGTCCTTCGAGGACTTCAACGCCGACGCCGCCGCGGACCGCGACTTCGGTTTCGTGAAGCTGAACCAGCTTGCGCTGGAACACCTGATGGGTGCCCGCTAGGCTACCTGCGCACGACGCGCAAAACATCACCGAATCGTGCTGCCGCCGGGCCCTGGGGGACCGGCGGCAGCACCCGTTGAAAGGCTCGACATGCCACTCGTTGCCGGAGTCGACAGCTCCACCCAGTCCTGCAAGGTAGTCATCCGCGATGCCCAGACCGGCGCGCTGCTGCGCGAAGGCACGGCCCGCCACCCGGCTGGTACCGAGGTGGACCCGGAAGCATGGTGGGCAGCCTTCCTGGAAGCTGCGGCGGCTGCCGGGGGACTGGACGACGTCGACGCCGTCTCGGTAGGCGGGCAGCAGCACGGCATGGTCTGCCTGGATGAAACCGGTGCCGTGGTCCGCCCGGCCCTGCTCTGGAACGATGTCCGCTCCGCCGCTGCCGCGGACAAGCTCGTTGCCGATGCCGGGCCCGACGGTGCCCGGTACTGGGCCGACACCACGGGCTCGGTGCCGGTGGCCTCGTTCACTGCGACGAAGCTGCGCTGGCTGGCCGAAAACGAACCGGAAAACGCCGCCCGCACCGCCGCCGTCTGCCTGCCGCACGACTGGCTGAGCTGGCGCCTGGCCGGTTACGGGCCGGGCAGCGGTGCGGAAGGGCTGGCCGCTCTGACCACCGACCGGTCCGACGCCTCCGGCACCGGCTACTGGTCCCCGTCCACCGGCGAGTACCTCCCTGAAATCCTGGAGCAGACCCTCGGCCACGTGCCGCAGCTGCCCCGCGTCCTGGGCCCGCTCGAAGCGGGTGCCCGCACTCCCGCCGGTGCGCTGATCGGGCCCGGCGCCGGTGACAACGCCGCTGCCGGACTGGGTGTCGCTGCCGGGGTGGGGGATGTGGTGGTCTCCATCGGCACCTCAGGCACCGTGTTCGCCGTCGTCGACAATCCGACGTCGGACGCCACCGGCCTGGTGGCCGGCTTTGCCGACGCCACCGGTCACTTCCTCCCGCTGACCGCCACCCTGAACGCGTCCCGCATCCTGGACGCCACCGCCGCCCTGCTCGGGGTGGAACTGAACGAACTGACACGGCTGGCCCTCTCCGCTCCGGCCGGTGCCGACGGCCTGGTGATGGTGCCCTACTTCGAAGGGGAACGCACCCCTAACCTGCCGGACGCCACCGGGTCCCTGCACGGCATGACGCTGCGGAACTTCACTCCCGCCAACCTGGCCCGGGCCGCCGTCGAGGCCGTGGCCTGCTCGCTCGCGGACGGTTTCGCGGCGCTGAAGAACACGGGGGTCTCCGCGCAGCGGGTGATCCTGGTGGGCGGAGCTGCCCGGTCCGAGGCGATCCAGCAGGTCATCGCCGCTGTCTTCGAGCTTCCCGTCACCGTCCCGCGGCCGGGGGAGTACGTGGCCGACGGCGCCGCCCGGCAGGCCGCAGCCATCCTCACCGGTGAGTGGCCTGCGTGGAACGACGGCGCGTCCGTGGTGGTCACGGCGGATCCCACGCCCGGGGTGCTGCAGCGTTACCGGCAGGCTGCGGGAAGCCCTGCGCTGCCGGCTGCCGGATAGGATCGGGCCCATGACTTCCACTTTCGGGCCCAACGGCCATCCGGTTTCCCTGGCCGCCGGGGATTACCGGGCCACCATCCTGCCGGTGGGTGCCACGCTCGCCGGGCTGACCTTCGGCGGCCGGGACGTGGTGCTGCCGCTCGCGGAGGACGAAATTCCGGAGGCCTTCACCGGCAAGGTACTGATGCCCTGGCCCAACCGGATTGCCGGCGGCCGCTACACCTTTGGCGGCACCGAGTACCAGGTGCCGGTCAACGAGCCCGAGACCGGCATGGCCCTGCACGGGCTGGTGGCCTGGGATGCCTGGGACGTTGTCGAAACCTCGCCGGAGCGCGCGGTCCTGCGGCACCGGCTGATGGGACAGCCCGGCTATCCGTTCCAGCTGGAACTGCAGGCGGTCTATGCCCTGGATGCCGACACCGGACTAAGCGTGGAGTTGTCCGCCGCCAATGCGGGCACTGCGCCCGCACCCTACGGAGCCTCTGCCCACCCCTACCTCACTGCAGACCGGGTGCCGGTGGACCGGTGCGTGCTGGACGTTCCTGCCGCGCAGGTCCTCGGTGGTCCGGAGCAGTCCGGCAGGCCCCTGGATTTGAGCGAACTGCGGGACACCAAGGGGACCGTGCTCTCCTTCTCCGCTCCGGAACCGATCGGCGCACGCACTGTGGACCATGCCTTCACCGGCCTGCCCGACGGCGACTGGCAGGCCACGCTCACCGACCCGGAGACCGGCTTCGGCGCCGTCCTGTCCGCCAGCGGCAAGGAGGCACCGTGGCTGCAGGTCTATTCCGGCGAGAAGATGGACCGCCTGGGCGTGGGCGTGGAGCCGATGACCTGCCCCCCGGATGCCTTCAACTCCGGGGAGGGCCTCATTGTGCTGGCACCCGGCGAGGATCACCGGCTGTCCTACCGGATCGCGGCCGTTTCTGAGAGGTCGCGGCAGTAGACTTCCCGGATGCGGACTCTGGAGACCGATCGACTGACCCTGCGCCCGTTCACGTCCGAGGACGCGGCGTTCGTCCTGGACCTGTACTCCCGCATGGAGGTGCAGCGTTTTCTGGGCACCAACCCCAAGCTGATGCAGGACCGGGCCGAGGCGCTTGCACTCATTGAGGCGTGGGCCGGCAGGGACGACGGAACCTGCGGCGTTTGGGCGGTGCAGGACAAGGACACCGGTCAGCTGGCCGGGACGCTGCTGCTCAAGCCCATCCCGGCGTCGGGCCCGGAACGGAAGCCCTCGGACGATATTGAAATCGGCTGGCACTTCCATCCAGACAGCTGGGGCAAGGGCTATGCGTCGGAGGCGGGGGCAGCCGTGCTGGCACACGCGTTCGCGGCGGGCCTGCCGCAGGTCGTGGCCGTCACCAACCCCGCCAACACGGCGTCGATGCGGGTCTGCGGGAAAATCGGGTTGCAGCACCAGGGCAGCACGGACCGGTATTACAACACCGTCTGCGAGCTCTTCACCGCCGAAAACCCGGGCTAGGGTTACGCGAACTGCTTCTGCAGGAACGCCAGGGCCAGGACCTCGTCCTCGATGCCGCCGGCCTCATGCTGGTTGAACGGCCACACGGACAATTCCTTCGGACCGGCGTAGTTGTTGTACGCGGCGTAGACCGTGGACGGGGGAGTGGTGGTGTCCATCAGCCCCACCGAGAACAGGGCGGGGGCCGTGGCGCGCGGCACCAGGTTCACGGCGTCGAAATAGCGCAGCGTTTCCATGACCCGGTTGGCGGCACCTCGCTGCATGGACAGGAAATCAACGATTTCACGGTACGGGTAGCCGTCGGTGACGGTCAGCGCCCGCGGAAAGTCGGAAAGGAACGGCACCAGGGCGACGACGGCGGCCACCTCCGGGCACAGCGAAGCGGCAGCCAGGGCCAGCCCTCCACCCTGGCTCTGTCCCAGCACGGCCACCCGCGCCGGATCGACCGGTGCGGCTCCGCTGCCGGCCAGCGAACGCATAGCCTCCACCGCCCGGACGGCATCGGTGATTAGGCGGCGGTAGTAATAGGTCTGCGGGGCGAGCACCCCTCGCGTCATCACCCCCGGAACCTGCGGACCTGCACTGCCGGCGGCGTCCGGCGTCGCACCCGTGCTCCACCCCGCGCCCTGCCCGCGGGTGTCCATCTGCAGGTGGGCGAAACCGGTGGAGGCCCAGAACAGGCTCTCGCGGGCGTCCCCGCGCCCGCCGCCGTAACCGACAAACTGCACGATGCCGGGCAGTTGCCCATCACCTCGCACGCTCCGGGCGGGCAGCCGCAGCCAGGCCTGGATGGGTTCACCGCCGAAACCCGGGAACACCACGTCGTAAACTTCCACCGTCTGCAGCCCGCCGGGGTAGGGGGTGACCCCTACCGCCAGCGGGTGCTGCCGTGCCTCGTCCAGGGTGTCCGCCCAGAACCGGTCCAGGTCCTCCGGAGCGCTGGTGCTGCCTCGATAGGCGGCAAGCTGGTCAGCGGGCAGGTCGTAGTACATGCGTTTCCGGCTCCCGGGTTGAAGGTGCGCGTTGCGTGCGGTTGCGGGTGTTCAGCCCAGCGGCACCACGTCCGCCGGACAGTGCAGCCGCCGGGTGTGGTCCACTACCCGGACGGTTCCCGTCAGGGTAACACCGGCGGTTGCCCGGATATCAGTGCTGGAAGCCCCGAGCCGCAGCTCCAGCTCACCGGGCTCCACAATGCGCTGCCCTTCCCGCCCGGTGAAGGACGCGGCGTCGGCCGGAACCGTAAACCGCACCTTCGCCGCTTCCCCCGAGCGCAGCGGGACCCGGGCGAACCCGGCCAGCCGCTGCACCGGTCGCACCACCGAGGCCACCGGATCGTGCAGGTAGAGCTGGACGATCTCGACACCGTCGCGCCCGCCGGTGTTGGCTACCGTGACGGAGACGAACGTTTCGCCGTCGACGCCGAACTCGGCCGGTCCGTCGAGGGAGGCGTCCGACCAGTCGAAGCTGCTGTAACCCAGCCCGTGGCCGAACCCGAAGGCCGGCGTTGGATCGATGCTGGACACGTCGCTCAACTGCGCCAGCGGAGCGGCCAGATAGGTGGACGGCTGCGCACCGGGGGATGCCGGAACGCTGACCGGCAGCCGGCCGCTGGGATTCACCCTGCCGCTCAGCACACCGGCGATCGCCGGTCCGCCCTCTTCTCCGGGGAAGAACGCGTGCACAATGGCGGCGGCTTCCGTGACTGCGCGGCCCAGGGCATAGGGGCGCCCGGTCAGCAGCACCAGGACTACGGGTTTGCCGGTGTCCAGCAGTTCATCCAGCAGCTGCTGCTGCACTCCGGGCAGGACCAGCGATTCGGTGTCGCAGCCTTCGCCGCTGGTGCCGCGTCCGAAGAGTCCGGACCGGTCGCCCAGCACGGCCACGACGACGTCGGCCTCCCGGGCGGCTGACAGCGCATCGGCGAATCCGTCCGTCTCAGGTCCGTCCACGCTGCAGCCGGCGGTCACGGTCATTGCGCTGTCCGGGAACTCGCCGCGCAGCGCTGCCGCGACAGTGGGCAGCTCGATTCCCGCTGCCACCTCCGGGTGCTGCACACCCACGTGGGCGGGGAAGGAGTAGCAGCCGAGGAACGCCATCGGGTTGTCGGCATTGGGTCCGACGACGGCGATCCGGCCCGGCGCTGCCAGCGGCAGGATTCCATTGTTGGCGGTGAGGATCAGTGCCTGCTCGGCGACCTCGGCCGCCAGGGACCGGTTCTCCGGACGGTCCAGGTTCACCGAACCCAGCACGCCGGACGAGTCCGTGAGGTCCATACCGGCCAGGGCCGAGGGCACCGCGGACCAGTCCGGGTCCAGCAGCCCGAGTTCGACCTTCTGGGTCAGCACCCGCAGCAGCGCAGTGTCGATGACGGCTTCATCCAGCCGCCCGGACTCCAGTTCTTCGATGAGCTGCTCGCCGAAGGCATCCACGGTGGGAAGTTCCACGTCCACGCCGGCGGTCAGCGCCGCCGCAGCCGCCTCGCCGAGCGAACCGGCCACCCGGTGCAGTTCCTTGAGGAAGCTGATTCCGAAGTAGTCGGCCACCACGGTGCCGTCGAAACCCCACGTCTCGCGGAGCAGGCCGGTGAGCAGTGAGCGGTCCGCAGCGGAGGGGACGCCGTCGACGTCGGTATAGGCGTGCATCACCGAGCGCACCCCGGATTCCTGCACGGCCATTTCGAAAGGCACCAGCAGGACGTCCGCGCGTTCGCGCATGCCGACGGAGACCGGGGCCAGGTTGCGGCCGGCCTTGGATGCCGAGTAGCCGACAAAGTGCTTCAACGTGGCCACCACGCCCGCGCCTTCAAGTCCGCGGATGTAGGCCGAAGCGATGCTGCCCACCAGATACGGGTCTTCGCCGATGGTCTCCTCCACCCGGCCCCAGCGGGCGTCGCGGACGACGTCGAGCACGGGAGCGAGGCCCTGGTGCACGCCGACCGAGCGCATGTCGGTGCCGATAGCCGCACCGATCCGGCCGATCAGTTCCGGGTTGAACGTGGCACCCCAGGACAACGGCACGGGATACGCCGTGGCACCCCAGGCTGCGAACCCGGCCAGGCATTCCTCATGTGCCATGGCCGGGATGCCGAACCGGTTGGACTCGGCGATCCGCTGCTGGGTGCGCATCAGGGACAGGGCGCCCATGCCGGCGTCGACGGGCAGGGTGCCGAACGGTCGGGTGAGCTGACCCAGCCCGTTCGGCAGGAGATCCTCCAGCGGCACCGGTTCCTTCATATCGTGCTGGTGGGGTGCCACCTGGCCGCCTTCGCTGGAGGCGCCGACCCAGACGCCGAAGAGCTGGGCCACCTTTTCCCGCAGCGTCATCTGCTCTGCCAGCCGGGCGGCGCGCTCGCGGGCGGTCAGGGAGGTGTCCCGCCAGGGGAGGTGCTGGACTGTTGTTTCTGTCATGTCTACTTTCCGCCAACGCCCATAAGGCCCTGGACCAGTGCGCGGCGCGCAAAGAGGTACACCAGCAGGACGGGAACCATGGAGAGCATCACAGCGGCGAGGATGCCCGGCACGTTGATCCCGTACTGGGTTTGGAAGTTGAAGAGGCCAAGCGTGATCACCTTGGTGGATTCCGACTGGGTCAGGATCAGCGGCAGCAGGAACCCGTTCCAGCCCTGCAGTGCGGCGAACACCGCAATCGTGGACAGCCCGCCTTTGGACAGCGGCAGCACCAGGCGCAGGAAGGTGCGTGTGGTGGACGCTCCGTCCACGGACATGGCTTCGTAGAGTTCGGGGGTGATGTCCCGCATGGTCCCGGAGAGGATCAGCGTGCAGATCGGCAGTGCGAACGCGGCCGTGGGCAGGATGATGCCCAGCAGGGTGTCATACAGGCCCACCGAGTTGATCAGGTAGAACATGGGCACAATCACTGCTTGGACCGGAATGGCCAGCCCGAGCAGGAAGAACCGGAAGATCAGCGTTGTGGAGCGGGACTGGCTGCGCACAATTGCGTAGGACAGCGGCGGCACCACCAGCAGGACAATGCCCACCACACCGGCCGTAACCAGGAAGGTGTTCAGGAAGTACTTGCCGAAACCGCTGTCGAAGACCAGCAGGAAGTTCTCGAAGGTCAGGCTGGTGGGCACGGACAGCGGGCCGTTGGCGCTGAACTCGGCACGGCTCTGCACGCTGGCGGCAACCATGACGTACAGCGGCAGGGCCACGATCAGGAGCCAGACGGTGACCGCGGCTCCGGCAATGTAATTGGGGCGGGTACGCATCAGACTCCCTCCATGGTGCTGCGCATTTTGTCGTAGCCGGAGGCCTTCACCATGATCAGTGAGATGGCGGTGGCCACCACCACGAGGACCAGTGCGATGGCGGAGCCCATGCCGAAGTTGTAGCGGCGGAAGGCTTCCTCGTACATGTAGAACGCGGTGATGGTGGTGTCCGTCCCGGGTCCGCCGTTGGTCAGGATCAGCACCGTCTCGAAGGTGGTCAGCCCGCCCACCACCATCAGGATCACCGAGGTAATGATGCTGTTGCGCAGCTGCGGCAGGGTGATGGAAAAGAACTGGCGTGCCCGTCCGGCGCCGTCGATTTCCGCGGCCTGGTATAGCACCGGCGGAACGGACTTGGCGGCGCCCTGGTAGATCAGCGTGTGGAAGGGGGTGAACTGCCACATACCCACGAAGATGATCACGCCGATGGCGGTGGACTGGTTGCCGAACAGGTTGCCGTCCCCGAACAGCCACTTGAGCTGCGCCGGAACCCCGAAGTTCGGATCCAGCAATGCGCGCCACAGCACCGAGATGGCGGCGGAGGAGAGCAGCAGGGGGAGGAAGAAGATGGCGCTGAGCACGGCGCGGTTCCGCTGCGGTCCTGCTGCCCAGACACCGAGCAGGATGCTCACGGGAGTCTGGGTGGCAACACCCAGCACAATGAACAGCACGCTGAGCCACAGGCTCTTGAGCATTACCGAATCGCCGGCGAGCGTTTCCCAGTTCTCCGTGCCGACAAACTTCGGTTCGCCCAAGCCCGTCCAGGTCATAAAGGACAGGACGACGACGGCGATCAACGGGACCACGGCGAAAAGCAGGAAAAAGACGGTGGCGGGCAGGGTCCAGGCGACGCCCGGACGGTTCAGCCGGGCCCGGCCGGCACGCACCGGACGTCCCTTGGAGGGGTTGTCCGGTGCGGCCGGCGGCCGGGGTGGAAGCAGAGTGGTCATGGTCTCGGCAATCGGTCCGGCTATTTCTTCAACGACTGCATGGCTTCAATGAAACCGTCTTCGTCGATGCTTCCGGCGAAGAAGTCGGCAACAGCACTGTGGATGGTGGGTGTTGCGGCCGGCGGGTAGGCCTGGTCCCAGGACAGCTGGAAGTTAGGCGCATCCTCTACCAGTCCGAACTGGAACCGGGCGTAGTCCGGGTTGGTCGCCTGGTCCAGGAATCCCTCGGTGCTGGTGGTGGTGGGCAGGTTGCCGATGGCCATCTGCTCCTGGACAAACTCGTCCGAGTACATCAGCTTCAGGAAGTCCCGTGCGGCTTCCGGGTAGCGGGTGTCCGCCAGCACGGAGTAGTAGTTGTTGGTGTTGCCGACCAGGTTGGCAGGATCTCCCTTGCCGCCCTCGATCTCGGGGAATTCGCTCCAGCCCAGGCCGCTGGCTGCGAACTCGGGGTTGACGTCCTGGATGGTGGAGTACTCCCAGGAGCCCATCAGTTCGAAGCCTGCCTGGCCGCTGGAGAGCAGGGTGTGGGAGCCGCCGTCGGTGAACTTCACGGACTGGAAGTTGGTGCCGAAGGCCCCGGTGTCCACCAGTTCACGCAGCATGCCCAGCGATTCCCGGCTTTCTTCGGAATCCCAGACGTCGGTGTCGCCGTCGATAGCGGACTGGAAGAGTTCCGGTCCGGCTACGCGGTCATAGACGTAGGAGAACCACATCTGGGTGGGCCATTCGTCGCCGCCGCCGAGGGCGATCGGGGTCTTGCCTGCAGCCTTGAGCTTCTCGACGGCGTCGAGCAGTTCGTCCCAGGTCTGCGGTGCTTCCTCGATGCCTGCCGAGGCGAGCACTTCCTTGTTGTGGAAGAGCATCACGGGCTGGGTGCCGCGCATCGGCACTCCGTACGGGGTGTCATCCACCGTGGCGACGTCGAACACCGAGGGAAGGAAGGCGTCCTTCAGCTGCGGATCCTCCTCGATGAAGTCATCCAGCGGCATCAGCAGATCTGCATCGACGAAGTCGGAGATGCTGCCTCCGCCCCAGTTGAAGAAGATGTCCGGTGCAGCGTCGGTGCTCATGACCGTCTGCAGCTTCTGCTGGTATTCGGCGCCGGGGATGGTATCCAGCACCACCTTGACGTCGGAGGTCTCATTGAAGCGTTCGACCATGGCGGATTCGACGTCGTTGCTCGCGTCTCCGTAAACGAGGACATGGATCTCGTTTTCGGGACGGTCCGAGGCAGCGGAGTCGCCGCCTCCACAGCCGGCCAGGGTGAGGCTGAGCGCCAGTATGCCGGCGGCAGCCAGGACCGGGGTCCGGGACGAGGGTTTGTTCATCGTTGAACACCTTCCGAAAGTTTCGGTATATTGGTCGAAAGTTACTAGACGCCGTCAGCATAAGATGCGCGTAATGTGATGCGCAACACTTTTCGATAAACTGTTGTCCGCGCTGGCTCGAACACCCGAAGGACTACCTATGCAGTCATCACTGCCGCAGAACCCGGTCACGCTGGCGGACCTGGCCTCCGAGGCTGAGGTTTCACTCTCGACAGTTTCGAAAGTTCTCAACGGCAGAACGGACGTTTCGCGGAAAACGCGCGCGAAAGTCGAGGCGTTGCTGGAGGAGCACGGCTATCGCCGTAAGGGCGGGGCCAAGTCGCGGCTGCTGGAACTGGTGTTCCACGAACTCGAAAGCGCCTGGGCACTGGAGATCATCCGCGGCGTGGAGAACATTGCCCGGGAGAAGGGCCTGAGCGTGGTCCTGACGGAGAGCGGCACCCGGCACGCGCCGTCGCCCGAGTGGGTGGAAGGGGTCATCGCCCGCCGGCCAGTCGGCGTCGTACTGGTCTTTTCCGACCTGGCGCAGGACTCACGTCGGCAGCTCGAAGCGCGGTCCATTCCGTTTGTGATCATCGATCCGGCGGGGGATCCTGCTCCGGATGTGCCGTCCGTGGGGTCGGCAAACTGGTCCGGCGGCATGATGGCCACCCGCCATTTGATCGATCTGGGGCACACGCGGATTGCTGCGATCACGGGGCCGGAGGACATGATGTGTTCGCTGGCGCGGATTGACGGCTACCGATCTGCGCTGAACAACGCCGCACTGCCGCTCGACCGGGATTTGATTCGGTACGGAAACTTCCACGTTGACGGCGGCCGCGACCATGCGCTGGAACTGCTGTCGCTTCCGGACCGGCCTACTGCCATTTTTGCCGGCAGCGACCTGCAGGCGCTGGGGGTGCTCGACGCCGCCCGGCAGCTGGGTATCAGCGTCCCGGATGAGCTGTCGATTGTCGGGTATGACGATCTGCAGGTGGCGCAGTGGTCCAGTCCTGCGCTGACCACCGTGCACCAGCCGCTGATCGAGATGGCCGAAGAAGCTGCCCGGATGGCGGTCCGGTTGTTCGAGGGGGAGCGGCCGAACAACCTGCGCCTGGACCTGGCCACCTCGTTGGTGGTGCGGCAGAGTACTGCTCGGGTACCAGCGGCCGTCAGCTCATAGGCTTGGGTGGGTCCCGGCTGGGTCCCGAGGCGCCCGGGTGCCCACTGCTGCCAGCGTCTTTCCGTGAGCCCGTGAGCCCGTGAGCCCGTGAGCCCGTGAGCCCGTGAGCCCGTGAGCCCGTGAGCCCGTGAGCCCGTGAGCCCCGTGACGCGATGACGCGGTGAGGCCGTGAGGCCGTGAGCCGGTGCGCCCACGACCCGAGGCGCCCGTGCGCCCGTGACGCCGTGATCCTGTAAGCCGTCCCGACACAAGGACGCCAGGATCTCATGCCGCCGTTTTGCACTCCGCTCAAAACGGCGGTGGGGCTTCAGGAATGTTTTTCTCATGGTCTGTCGTCGCGTGCGCCGTCCCTAGGTCCGGGAGCCGCTGCTTATGATCCGTCCGCGGGTCCGTCGGCTGCTGAGAAACCAAATCGAGAAACGGCTCTGCGCGATAGACTCGGCCGGTCGGCGAAGTCCACTCAATCACCCCGGGGATGGGCTGGCACGCTTTCCAATAGCCCAGAGTCTTGAACCGGTGGTGCCGGCGGCAGAGGTGTTCAAGGTTCCCGTGGTCCGTGGGACCGCCGCGCGCCCAGTCGATGGTGTGGTCGATGTCCGCATTTGCGGTGCTGACCCGGCAGCCGGGAAACCTGCAGGTTCCGTCCCTTGCGCGGAGCCAGCGGCGAAGCCCGGCAGGGACCTTTCTGCGCCGTCCCACGCCCAGGATCTCTCCGGTGTGCGGGTTTTGGGCCAGTCCGGTCCATCCGACGGCGTTGCGGGCCAGTCGGCGGGCTTCTTCGGCGCTGATGGGGCCGTAGCCGTGCAGTTCTGCCGGCTGGTCGTCGGCTCCGAAGAGGGTCTCTGCGCTGATCAGGACCATGATTTCCGCCCTCGGGACGATTCCATCGTCCGGTCCTGTTGGGCGATCGGGTGCGCCCTCCGGGCCGTTGCCAAAGCCGGTTCCGTCCTCGTCCCGGGTGGCTGCGCCAGTGTCATTGCTGGTGTGGCCGGTGCCGGGTCGGGTTCCGGACGCGTCTCGGGAACCGGCCTTGTCTCGGGCTCCGGCAGTCGCGAAAAGTCCCCGGCTGCCGCCCATCAGCAGCTGCGCCAAAATATCGGCACGCAGCTGGTCCGTGGTCCGAGGATCCCCTCCCGCCTGCTCACCCCGCGCGCAAGTGCTGAGAGCGGTATAGATCTGCTGCGCTTCCGCCGCACGCAGGTGAGCCGACAGGCAGGACATACCGTCTTCTTCGCGGTCCAGGGTGACCTTGCGCTGTTCGAAAGCGGTCAGGTGCCTTTTGCTGACCGTCTCCGGGAACGTCTTTTCGCGCAGCCGCCGGGCCTTGGCGGAGAACTGCGCCCGCGTCTGACCCTCCGCAGCCTTCAGCAGGTCGGCCTCGAACCCGGGGAGTTTCTCCGCAGGAACGTTCTGGCACTGCTCCAGGACCACCTGGGCATGCTGGTACGAGAACCGCCCCTCCTCCAGCCCTGCCAGGGTCGCCGTATGGGTGCCGCACAGCTGCCCGGCCTCGCTCAGCAGCCGCTGACCGGTCACCTGCGGAACATTCAGGATGGCGGCACATTCGGCAGCCGCGAGGCTGAAAGCGATCCCGGGTTTATCCCGCTCCGACGGGTCGAAGAACTTGTCCCGGAAGATTTCCTCCATGCGGTTCAACAGGTGGGCCCGCTGCGCCTGCCCCCAGGAAATCAGATGCTCCACCCGGACCAAGGCCTCACCAACCGCGGCTTCGTCGAAGGCTTCAAGGTTCTGCAACGCAAGGGTCCCGGTGAAACCGTCCGGGTAAGCATCAGCAGTGTCCCCGGCGGCGCGGGTTTCCGCGGCTCCATTCGGAAAAACCGTTTCCACCGGGTCGGTTTCGGCGGGGAAACCAGAAGGGGTAGCCGTGGAAGTGGAGGCAGGTCCGGTCGTGCCGGCGTCGGGCTTCCCGCCGTCACCGACAGTCACTGCCAGCGCCGCGCGAAACACCGCCAGAGTTACGGGAGAGCAGGGCGCCTCCGCGTTACCAGCCGGCCTTGTCGGCGGCTGGTCCATGCCTGGCTCTTCAGTTGTCGGTTCGGTATTTCCGAGCTGATCCATACCTCAGGATTTCATCCGGCACTGACATTTCCGGGCCCAAACCAGCCCCTAACTGGCCTCCCCGGAAATCGAAAATACCTGTCTTTTCTGCAGCACTACCTACCCCGGGAACCTGGCTCCGGAAGGGTCCGCCGGGGGAGCCCCGAACGCCCCCCAACGCCTCTCAGCACCGACATCCCAGCACCCAGGTTCGACGGCCCCCCTGATCATGGCTAAGGTCAGCGGGACCGATACACCGGAGAGAGAGCCGCCCAGCTATGCCGCAAAGTGTTGAAGACGTCCGCGATGAAATCCTTTCGGCCGCTTCTGCCGTCCGAGCCGCAGCGAGGGTGGACGACGACGAGTGGCGGAGCGGGGTGGCAAACCGGATTGAGCACATGTTTGCCGGCATTACCGAAGTCTCCGACCTGCGGGAGAGGGCCGCTGACTGCCTGCGCCTGTACGGAGGGATGGGCTCCTTTGCGGACGTCGGCACCGAGGCCATGGCTGGCGCGGTCACCAAGCTGCGCGTGCCTTTGGTCCGTGCGCGCACTTTCGCGTTTGACTAGACAGGCCCGCCCCGAACCGTCGGACCACCCTGCACCCGGTACCCCGGCAGGATCAGCCCGCAGGCGGGGAAAGGATTTCCACCCGGTTCCCGAACGGGTCCCTGCAATGGAAACGCTCGTAACCCTCGAACGTGTGCCGGTCAGCCCAGGAGACTTCGAAGCCGTGCCGCGAGAGCCTGGCTCCCAGTTCCTCGAGTGCATTAGCAGAATCCAGCAGCAGGGCAGGGTGCGCCTTCCTGGCAGGAACAAAGGGGGAGTCCACTCCCAGATGAATCTCCGCGACGACGTCCTCGCCGTCGAACGCCCGGAACCAGCAGCCTCCCCGGCCGGCGAGCGACGGCGGCTTGTCCACCTCAGTCAGTCCCAGTGCCTCACCGTAAAACCGCCGGGCCTGGTCCTCCCCGCCCGTGGGTATTGAAACCTGTACATGGTGCAGCCGCATGAATCCCCCGAGTCCCGACTGATTGCAGTAACGGACCTGATTGTGCCAGAAGGTGCCGTTGACCGGCTCCGGGGCGGGTTCCAGACTGGGAGCAGCACGTTCGCCGTCCACCACCGAGCGTCCGCCACCGAGCCACCTGAGCCACCGCCACCGAGCCCCCGACCGAAGGCGCTTCCCATGGACAAGAACTTCCTGAACTACCCGGACTGGCAGGCCACCGCCGACACCCTGCACCTCTACCTGCAGGTGGCGGGCAAGGTGAAACTGGAGCGCAGCTACCCAGAACCGGAATGGGGCCACGTACGGATGCCCCTCACCGTCCAGGGCATCGGGACCGGCATCATGCCGGGACCCGATACGAACTTCGAGATTTACTTCAACCTGCGCCAGCATCATGTGGACGTGCAGAACAGCAACTACATCCGCACCCGGATTGAACTCACCGACGGCCTCAGCGTGGCGGACTTCTACCGTCAACTGATGGGGGCGCTGGAATTCATCGAGGCGCCCACGGTCATCAACACCGACCCGCAGGAATTCTACGATCCTGTGCCTTTCGACGCCGATACCAAGCACTCCACTTATGACAAGCACGCGGTGGAACTTTTCCTGGACAACCTGCACTTTGCCCACCGAAGCCTTGGGCAGTTCCTCGGGCCGGTGCGCGGAAAGGTCTTCGCACCGTCGTACTGGTTCGGCACCATGGACCTTTCCGGAACCATCTTCAGCGGACAGTCGGAGCCCTACCCCGGAAACGGCGTGATCGCCGTGAACTGCTTTGATGAACGGTTCTGCGAGTTCGGCTTCTGGCCCGGCGACCCGTCCTCCACCGAACCCGCGTTTTACGTGATGCCTTATCCGTTCCTCTCCAACATCGGCAGCTACGGGACCATGCTGGCTCCGGCCAAGGCAGAATTCCTCACTCGGTCCAGCGAGTTCATCCTCACGCTCAAGGACGCCTTCAGTTATGACGATCCGCAGCAGGCCGTGGTGGACTTCTGCCGAACGAGCTTCGACATAGTGCAACGGCTGGATCCGTGGGACGACATCGACTGGATCACCGAACCGCTGGCCTACTGACGGTAGAGCCCGGCGTCGCGGCACCCAGACCTCTTACGCCACGCGC
This sequence comes from Arthrobacter sp. zg-Y1171, assembly GCF_025244845.1. NCBI lineage: Bacteria > Bacillati > Actinomycetota > Actinomycetes > Micrococcales > Micrococcaceae > Arthrobacter > Arthrobacter sp. zg-Y1171. The sequence continues at coordinate 747,211 of NZ_CP104264.1, forward strand.
TAGCAGCTCGAAAAAGCGCACGCCTGACCGGTCCGGCTTCGGCAGGAGGCTGCCGTGACACGACCCCGAACCCCGGGGCATCGTGTCGCGGCAGCCTTTTCTGTGGCCGGGCATCGACGGCGGTCCCGGGCCCAGGAGCAGATTCGCGCCACCCGCTGGCATGCTGACATACTGTTGGTAAACCCGAAATGAAGGCGGATCCCTCGATGTCACCCCGCAAACTGTTCCGCACCCTCGCCCTGGCCGAAGCCGTGACCTGGACCCTGCTCCTGATCGGCATGTTCGCCAAGTACGTGCTGGATTTTGAAGCGCTCACGCCCATCTTCGGCGGCCTGCACGGCTTCGTCTTCCTGTCCTACGGCGTGGTCACCCTCTTTGTCTGGGCCAACCAGAAATGGCCGGCCCGCACCGGCATCCTCGGCCTGGCCACCACGGTGATCCCGTGGGCCACCATTCCCTTCGAGAAGTCGGTGGACCGCCGCGGCATGCTGAAGGGCGGCTGGCGGATGGCCCCCGGCGGCGAAGAGCCCACCAACGGCGTGGACCGGATTGCCGCCCTGGTGCTGCGCCGGCCGATCGCCGCCGGGATCGTGGCCCTGGTTGCCGTGGCCGTGGTCTTCAGCGTCCTGCTCTACCTCGGCCCGCCCGTTCAGCTGGGGTAACCGTTCCGCTGGCCCGCCCGTTCAGCTGGGGTAAGCCCTAGGACTCCGTGGCCAGCGGGGCGCCCGGCTCAGACGGGGCCGCGGGCTCAGCGGCACCGGAACGCAGCCGACGCCGGCCCGGACGGTTGGAGCCGCCGCCGCGGTACGCCGTCGTCGCCGTGGCCAGAATAAGGACAATCAGGGCGGCACAGCCGATGATCACCGAAACCATGGCCATCGCCCCGCCTCCGAGAATGCCGACCAGCGGGCTGATGATCCCGGCCAGGCCCACCTGGAGGGCACCGATCAGTGCCGCGGCACTTCCGGCCATATGCCCGTAGTCGTTCAGGGCGAGTATGGAGGAGTTCGAAGCGATGAAGCCGTGCATCGCCAGGACCAGCCACAATCCGGCGGTCAGGCCGGCGGCGCCGCCGAAGCCGGTCAGCACAATCACCGGCAGCAGGACGGTCAGCCCCAGCAGCAGGACCACGGCCAGGCGCAGGATCCCCATGGGGGAGTAGCGGCCCACGAGCCACGCGTTGAGCTGCGCGGAGATGACCATGCCGACGCCGTTGATCGCGAACACTGCGGCGTACTGTGCCGGGCTGAGGCCGTATTCGTCCTGGAAGACGAACGGCGAACCCACCACGTAGCTCATGATCACTGCCATGCCCAGGCCGGGAATGGTGGCCAGCGCCAGGAACTGCCGGTCCTTCAAAAGGACCCGGAAACCGCTGAAGGTGCTGGCTCCGCCCTTGGTCCGGCGCCGTTCCGGCGGCAGCGTTTCGGGCATCCACTTCAGCACGATCGCTCCGAGCACAACACCGATCAGCGCCAGCGCCAGGAACACCGCCCGCCAGTTCCACAGGCCTGAAACGGCCTGCCCGATGCTGGGGGCCAGCAGCGGGGCCAGGCCGATGATCAGCATCAGCCGGGAGAGCATCGCGGCGGCGGAGGAGCCGGTGAACCGGTCACGGACCACGGCGAGGGCCACCACGCCGGCGGCGGCGTTGAAGAAGCCCTGCAGCAGGCGCAGCACAATCAGCGCGCCGATGTTGGGAGCCAGGAAGCACAGCAGCGAAACCACCACGTGCAGGGCAATGCCGATGATCAGCGGCAGCCTTCGCCCGAAGCGGTCCGAGAACGGTCCGATGACCAGCTGCCCGACGGCGGCACCGAGCAGGGTGCCCGAGAGCGTGAACTGCGCGGCGGCGGCGCTGGTGTGCAGGTCCTCGGCCACCTCCGGCAGGGCGGGCAGGTACATGTCCGTGGTCACTGCCGGAAGCGCGGCCAGGGCGCCGAGCATCAGGATGTATTTGATGCTCGTGCGGGTTGCGGTGCGGTTTCGTGTTCCGTTTTTGGGCGGGGTATCGCTCACAGGCACTCCTGGTGCGGTTGTGGTTCCTAAATTCTATGGATGGCGTACGCCGGCACCGGCCAGCACGGCGCGGTAGCCTTCCCGGTACGTGGGGTAGGCGAAGTCGAATCCCGTTCCGCGCAGGCGCCGGTTGCTCAGCCTGCGGTTGCCGCCGCGGCTGCTGGAGGTGTCGCCCGCCGGCGGCAGCTCGCGGCCGAGCTCGGCAGCCAGGAACCCGAGCACTTCGGCCAGCTCCACCGGCTCCATATCCACTCCAACATACAGCGGCGCGGGATGGAAAACCCGGGTGGCCAGGTGCACGATGGCCGCGGCTGCGTCGTCCCGGTGGATCCGGTTGGTCAGCTGCGTGCCGGCAGGTACGACGGCGGTTCCGGCGCTCACGGAGTCGATCAGCCGGGTGCGTCCCGGCCCGTAGATGCCGGAAAGCCGCAGCACCACCGCGTCGGGGCGGCGGGCATGCAGCAGCTGTTCGGCCTCAAGGATGACGGCCCCGGTGGCCGACGCCGGGCGGGCCGGGGTTTCCTCGTCCACCTCGCCGCCGTCGGCATCCCCGTACACCGCTGTGGAGGAAACGAACAGGATGCGGCGCGGCTCCACGCCGTCGCGCTCCAGCGCGTCCAGGACGTTGGCGGTGCCGGTGACGTAGGCGGCACGGTAGGCCTCCTCGGTCCGCTGATCGGCGGCCACCGCAATGACGACGACGTCGGTGTCCGCCGGAATGCGCGGCAGGTCGCCTGCCAGATCCACGGTCTGCCCGGTGATCTCCTTCGGCAGTTTCTCCGGGGAGCGCCGCCAGCCGAGCACGGAAAAGCCGGCCGCAGCGAACCGCAGGCCGGCCTCCGTGCCCAGATCGCCGCAGCCGGCGATCAGGACCGTCATGTTCTACTCAGCCAGGGCGGAGATGACGGCCTTGGCCACATCCTCGCTGGACTGGGGGTTCTGGCCGGAAATCAGGTTCCGGTCGCGGACCACGTAGCTGGTCCAGGCGGGACCGGTTTCGATCACGGCGCCCTTGTTCCGCAGCACTTCCTCCACGAACCAGGGGGTGTTCTCCCCGGTGCCGCCGTTAAGCTCTTCCTCGTCCGTGAAGACGGTGAGCTTGCGGCCGGAGAAGATGAATTCGCCGTCCTCGGTTTCGGCGGCCAGCAGGCCGGCCGGGCCGTGGCAGAACGGGGCAATGATCTTGCCCGCGGCATCGGCCGCGATGAGGATCCGGCCCATGTCCTTGTCGAAGGCCAGGTCCGCCATGGGGCCGTGCCCGCCCGGCATGACCACGGCGTCGTACTCTGACATGTCAGCGTCGGCGAGCACCAGCGGCGAGGAGAGCTCGGCGTCAATGTAGGCAATGTACTGGGTGAAGGCAGCGGCCTTTTCCGGGCTGCCGGCGGATTCGGGAGCCAGGCTGACCTGGTCCACGGTGGGCTTCATGCCGCCGGGGGTGGCGATGCGGACGGTGTGTCCGGCTTCGCGCAGCACGCGGTGGGATTCAACCAGTTCCTCGGCCCAGTAGCCGGTGGGGTGTTCGCTGCCGTCCTTCATGGTGAGGGAGTCTGCTGCGGATACAACCATCAGGATATTTGCCATGCGTTCTTTTCTCCTTTGCTTGGCGGGAAAAGCGGAAAGTGTTGTTACTTGGCCGGTGCTGCGGCGGCGCCGGCGGCGTCCAGCTCAGCGAAGGTGGCGTCGTCGAGTGAGATGTCTGCGGCACCCAGGTTGTCCTCGAGGTGCTCGATGGAGCCTGTGCCCGGGATCGGCATCATGACCGGGGAGCGGCGCAGCAGCCAGGCCAGGGCAACCTGCGAGGTGCTGGCGTTCAAGCGCTTCGCTGCTTCGTCCACGGGACCGCCCGGCCGGGCCAGCTCGCCGGCGGAGATCGGGGCCCACGGAATGAAGCCGATGCCGTTGTCCTCGGCGTACTTCAGCACGTCCTCGGAGGAACGGTCGGTGAGGTTGTAGCGGTTCTGCACGGTGGAGACGGTGAAGAACTTCGACGCGGCTTCCAGCTCGGCAACGGAGACCTGGGACAGGCCGAGCGCCTTCACCTTGCCCTCCTGCTGGAGGTCGCGCAGGACGGCGAACTGCTCTTCGGGATCGACCTTGGGGTCGATGCGGTGCAGCTGCAGCAGGTCCAGGGAATCGACCCGCAGCTTGCGCAGCGCGAGTTCGGTCTGCTGGCGCAGGTATTCGGGGCGGCCCACCGGTACCCAGACGTCCGGGCCGGTGCGGACGAAGCCGACCTTGGTGGCGATGCGGACGCCGTCCGGGTAGGGGTAGAGCGCCTCGGCGATGATTTCTTCGCTGATGTTCGGTCCGTAGGAGTCTGCGGTGTCAATGAAGTCGACGCCCAACTCGACGGCGCGGCGCACCACGTCGACGGCGGTTCCGCGGCTTTCCGGCTCGCCCCAGACACCGGGTCCCACAATCCGCATGGCGCCGAAGCCAAGGCGGTGGACAATGCCGAGGTCCTTGAGGTCGATGGTGGGGGACAGGGCGGGAGAGGTTTCCGTCGTATCAGTCATGTAGGCGTCAACAAGGCCCGTCGCCGGGTTTATTCCTCAGCATCCTTACTTAGGTGCCGGCGGCCCCCTTTCGGACCCTGTTGTCCGGACCCCCGCTGTGGGCTACCTTGTACCCACCGTGGCAGGGCATTCGAAGCTTCCGGCCGGCGGATGCAGCAGCAGCAGCAGCAACACAGAGAGGTGTTGGCGATGACGAAGACTTCCGCCCAGGTGGTGACCGGGCTGTACATCAACGGCGAGCCCCGGAGGACGCAGGAAACCCTGGCTGTCGCGGATCCTGCCAGGCCCGGGCAGGTGGCAGGCCACGCAGCGGCTGCAACCCCGGAGGACGTGGCAGACGCCGTCAGCGCCGCGAAGGCGGCCTTTCCCGCCTGGTCTGCGCTGTCCGCGCAGGAACGGGCGGAGCAGATGGCCGACGCGATTGCAGGCATAGCCGACCTGCGGGATGAGGACGCGGCCATCCTGTCCCGGGAGAACGGCAAGATCGTTATGGAGAGCTGGGTGGACGCCCTCGTTTTCGAGCTCCGCTGGCAGCTTGCCCTGTCCCTGGCCGATCAGGTGGACAGCGACGCGATCCTCGAACCGGCGCCGGGCATTCCCGTCACCACCACCGTGTCCTATCAGCCGCTGGGCGTGGTGACCGTGATTGTGCCCTTCAACTGGCCGGTCGCAATCCTCGGCGCATCCCTGCCCCACGCCCTGCTGGCGGGGAACACCGCCATCGTTAAACCGCCGCCCACCGCGCCGCTGGCAACCACCCGGATTGTGCAGCGCGTGGCCGAGAAACTGCCGCCGGGAGTGCTGAACGTCGTCACCGGCCGGGACAGCGACATGTCCGGCCTGATCCGGAACGACGACGTTGCCAAGGTCTGTTTCACCGGCAGCGTCAACGGCGGCAAACGGATTATGGAAATGGCCTCCGGGTCACTGACCCGGGTCACCCTCGAGCTCGGTGGAAACGATGCGGCCATCATCCTGGACGATGCACTGCTGGATGACACCCGGCTGGACCGGCTGCATGCCGCGGTCTTCGATACAACGGGCCAGATCTGCATGAACGCCAAGCGGATCTACGTTCACCGCTCCCGCATCGACGAACTGGTGCAGGGACTGTCCGCCCGGCTGGAAAACGCCGTCATCGGCTACGGCCTCGACGAAGGAACGACCATGGGGCCGCTGCATTCGCCGGCGCAGAAGGCCTTCGTGGAAGACCTGATCCAAGAGGCAGAGGCTGCCGGCGCCGAGGTCCGCCGGTTCGGCACCCTTCCCGGGGATCCGGACCTGCGGGACGGCAACTTCCTGCGCCCGGCGCTGGTCCTTGATCCGCCGCCGGAACTGCGCGTGGTCACCGAGGAGCAGTTCGGGCCCGTGATTCCAATCATTCCGTTTGATTCCGAAGACGAAGCCGTTACCTGGGCGAACGACAGCTGGGCGGGGCTCTGCGGCTCGGTCTGGACCGAGGATCCGGCAAGGGCCAACGCAGTCGGTTCGCGCCTGGCCTGCGGCTACGTGTGGGTCAACGACCACGGAGCAACCCGTCTGGACCTTCGCGCCCCGTTCGGCGGCATGAAGCAGTCCGGTATGGGCCGTGAACAGGGAATCCAAGGCGTCCGGGCTTTCCAGGACACCCGATCCATTGCCCACCTTGACGAAGTTGCAGCCGCGGCTGCCCACTGAGGCCCACGAAAGGAACCGAATATGTCCCCGAATTCCCTGCAGGAGGTTCTGGACGCGTCCGGAAACGCCGTGGATTACCTGCGCAATGTGCAGGTGGGCGCCTACGTTTACCCGGTCGTCGCTGCCGAGTTCACCAACTGGCGCAACGAGGTCCGGTCCTGGCGCGAATCGGCAGTGCTGTTTGACCAGTCCCACCACATGGACAACCTGAGCATCTCCGGGCCCGGAGCCCTGCAGCTGATGTCCGATACCGCCATCAACTCGATGGCGAACTTTCCCGTCGGCCGGGCCAAGCAATATGTTCCGGTCACCCCCTACGGGCACGTCATCGGGGACGGAATCCTGTTTCGGGAAGATGAGACTGAATTCGTCTTTGTCGGCCGCTCGCCTGCCGTGAACTGGCTGCTCTACAACGCGGAGCAAGGCGGATTCGACGTCGAGCTGAAGACCGACCGGCGCTCGCCGTCACGCCCCATGGGCAAACCCGTATTCCGGGACTACTGGCGGCTGCAGATCCAGGGACCCCGCGCCTGGGACGTCATCGAGAAAGTCAACGGCGGCCCGCTGGAGCAGCTGAAATTCTTCAGCATGTCCCATATGAACGTGGGCGGAACCCGGGTACGGACCCTGCGCCACGGCATGGCGGGAGCGCCCGGCCTGGAACTCTGGGGTCCGTACGAGGACTACGACCGGATCCGGGACACCATCCTCAGCGCCGGCGCGGAGTTCGGGCTTGAACCTGCCGGCGCGCGCGCCTACTCCTGCAACACCCTCGAATCCGGGTGGATCCCGTCACCCCTGCCCGGCATTTACAGCGGGGAGCAGCTGGCAGGCTACCGCCGCTGGCTGGGCGCCGACAGCTTCGAAGCTCACTCCGCCGTGGCCGGGTCCTATGTGCCGGACTCAGTCGAGGGGTACTACACCACCCCCTGGGAACTGGGCTACGGCTCCTTCATCAAGTTCGATCACGACTTCATCGGCCGGGACGCGCTGGAGGCCATGGACCCGCAGGCCCAGCGCCGGAAGGTCACGCTGGCCTGGGACGGCGACGACGTGGCAACCATCCACGCCTCGATGTACCAACAAGAGGAACTGCCCTACAAGTTCTTCGACCTGCCCAATGCCAACTACGGTGCCTCGAATTTCGACACGGTTCTGGACGACTCGGGCCGGGTGGTGGGCATTTCCATGTTCACCGGTTACAGCTGGAATGAGAAGCGTCCGCTATCGCTGGCCGTGGTGGACCGGGACGTGGAGATCGGGTCGCGGCTGTCGGTGGTCTGGGGCGAACCGGACGGCGGGACCCGGAAATCGTCGGTGGAACCGCACCGGCAATACAACGTCGGCGTGGATGTCAGCCCGGTGCCGTACTCCGAAGTGGTCCGCCGAACGTACACGGACGGCGGCTGGCGGAAAGCGGCGAGGGTCTAGCCGGTACCGGTGCGACGGACAGCTGCGGTCCGGACTAGCCTGCCGGACGAGGACAGAAGCTGTCCGCAGCACCGTTCCACGCCGTCGTCGGCGGCCCTAGCGTGAAGGCCATGGACTGGAAAATTGAACTAGTGCCCGTGCCGGTGTCCGACGTCGACGCCTCCAAGAACTTCTACGTAAACCAGGTGGGTTTCAACGCCGACCACGACGAACGCATCGATGAAAGCCTGCGCTTTGTGCAGCTGACTCCGCCCGGGTCTGCCTGCTCGGTGGTGATCGGTCCCGGCACCACCGACATGGTCCCCGGTACCCAGCGCATCCAGGTGGTGGTTCCCAGCGCGGCCGATGCCCGGCAGCACCTCGTGGACCACGGCGTGGCCGCCAGCGAGATCACCCCGCTGGACTGGGGAACGTTCGTTTACTTCAGCGATCCGGATGGCAATCAGTGGTCGCTGCAGGAAATGCCGGAGATCCCGCCCACCCTGCCGTCACAGCTGTAGCGCAGGCCTGCCCGCTGTCCGGCAGGCGCTGACACCTGCCGCGCTTGACCTCAACCGCACTTGAGCTTGTTGACTTCGAGCAGCACATCCGGAATCAACATCCTCAAGGAGCATTACTTTGCAGGCCGAACACAAGGTCAACACCGGGCGCGGCCGCACCGGTTTCTGGTCCCGCCGTTACCTCCCGACCAATGTAGGGCTCTTTACCCTTGCCTTCCTGTTTGCCTTCGAATCCCTCGCCGTGGGCACGGTCATGCCGGTGGTTGCACGGGAGCTGGACGGGCTGTCCCTCTACGGCCTGGCCTTCGGTGCGCCGATGGCCACCGCCGTCGTCACCATTGCGCTGGCCGGCGGCTGGACCGACGCGCGGGGACCCGCCCCGGCGCTGCGGACCGGCGTCGTCCTGTTTTCCGTGGGCATTGTCGCCGCAGCACTGGCGCCGTCCATGGTGATGCTGGTCCTTGGCCGGTCGCTGCAGGGACTGGGGGCAGGACTGGCGGGAGTGGCAATGTACGTGGTCATTGCCCGCGCCTACCCGCAGTCCCTGCGGGCCAAGGCCTTCACCGTGCTCAGCAGCGGCTGGGTGTTTCCCGCGCTGGTGGGACCGGCCCTTGCCGGATGGCTGAATGACCTGCTGGGGTGGCGGTCGGTTTTCGGAGTGGCGCCGCTGTTCGCCGTGGCCGCCTACGCAGGCCTGGCGCCGGTGCTCCGGAAGCTGCCGGGGAGTAAAGCCTGGCGTCCGGATTATGTGCGCACTGCATGGGCAGTCCTTGCGGCCGGGGGCGTGCTTGGCATCGGGCTGACCGGAGGTGACGCCACGGGATGGGCACTGCTGCCGGCTGCAGCCTGTGCCGCCCTGGTGCTCCTGTCCGGCCCGCGGCTGCTGCCGCGACGGACCTGGACCCTGGGCCGCGGCTTGCCGGCAACCATCCTGCTGCGCGGTTTCATCGGAGCTGCCTTTATCGGGGCGGAGGCCTATCTGCCCCTGGCACTGTCCGTGCACCGGGGGTTCACGCCTACGCAGGCCGGGCTGCTGCTGACCGTCTCGGCAGTGGCCTGGTTCGCCGGATCGCTGGCCGCGGCCAATCTGGCGGTCCTGGCGAACAAGGTGGCGAGGGTCCGTTTGGGGGCACTCTTCCTGGCCGTAGGCATCGGTGCGGCGGCATGGAGCGTGGATCCCCAGGTGAGTATCCTGCTGCCCGTGCTGGGCTGGGCAGTTGCGGGTGCCGGCATCGGGATGGCGTTTCCCACCCTGTCGGTACTGATGCTGGACTTTTCCGCCGAGGGGGAGGAAGGCACCAACAGTTCTTCCCTGCAGGTCAACGACAACCTGGTGCAGTCGCTGTGGCTGGCTCTGGGCACCGTGGCTTTTGCCCTGATGCTGCCGGTGGCGCCGCTGGGTGCGTTCATCGGCGCCTTTGCCAGCGCCGCGGGCCTGGCCGCCGCGGCGCTGGCCCTTTCGGGGCGGCTGGCATCGCCCCGGTCCGCGCGGTCCTAGAGCTCGGCGGCTACGGCGTTCAGGAGCTCGGCCAGGTCCGCTTTGCCCTGGCCCCAGTCCATCAATGTGGTGGGAACCGCCGGTGTACTCGTGGCCACCACGCGCGTGGTGCCGGCGTCGACCGGTTCAAAGGAGAGCACAATGTTGGATCCGTAGGACTTCCAGGTCATTCCGACCGAAAACTCGGCCCGTTCCTGCCACACCCCGGTGAGGGTCATCTTGGGTAACCGGTGTGCGGCCCGCTCGACGGCGGGCGGCAGGGCAGCCACAGGTGCGGAGATCACCAGTTCGCCCCGGCCGCGGGCGCGCTTGGAGGTTATGTCGAGACTGATTGTTTTTGCATTCCCCATGTTCGTCATGCAACAGAGAATAGCGCAGCGGTGATTGCCCTGCGGGAGGCCGGGAGGGAGGGTGCTGGGGACCGATCGCGAACTTCACCCGCAGCAGGCATATCAATCGACGGAGTTATATTGAAAGATGGTTCCACCCGAGGATGTGCAGCGCCGCACTTCCGCTGAAAGGCAGCCATGAAGATTGCTTTGTTCGCCACCTGCATTGTGGACGCCATGTATCCATCCACGGCCCGTGCCACGGTCTCCATCCTGGAACGGCTGGGGCACGACGTCGTGTTCCCGGCCGGCCAGGCCTGCTGCGGGCAGATGCACCTCAACTCCGGGTACTTCCCGGAAGCGGTGCCCGTGGTCCGCAACCACGTGGAGGCTTTTGAGGCAGAGGAGTACGACGTCGCCGTGGCGCCGTCGGGCTCCTGCGTTGCCTCGGTGAAACACCAGCACGCAATGCTGGCCCGATCCGTGGGCGATCCGGACCTCGAATCCCGGGCCGCCGCCGTCGGCGCACGGACCTACGAACTCTCCGCCCTGCTGACCGATGTCCTGGGCGTGACGGACGCCGCCGCGCAGCTGGGCTCCTGGTATCCGCACCGGATCACCTACCACCCCAGCTGCCACGGCATGCGGCTGCTGCGGCTGGGGGACCGGCAGGCGAACCTGCTGCGCACAGTGGAAGGCCTGGAACTGGAACCGCTGCCCGAAGCGGACCAATGCTGCGGCTTCGGCGGAACGTTCTCGCTCAAGAACGCGGACGTCTCCGCGGCCATGCTGGCGGACAAAAACGCGAACATCGCTGCCACCGGCGCGGAACTCTGTACCGGCGGCGACGCCTCCTGCCTCATGCACATCGGCGGGGGCCTCTCCCGCGAAGGCAGCAGCATCACAACCCTGCACTTCGCGGAGATCCTCGCCAGCACGCACGACCACCCGGCACCGCCGCCGGGTGCCGGGCAGGACAGGGCCCGGAGCACCGCTCGCCTCACGGGAAAGGCCGGACAATGAGTTCCACGTATCTGGGCATGCCGGCGGTTCCGGTTTTCGGCAGCGGCAACCTGCACACCACTGAGCCCTTTCCGGTCGCAGCGCGGCGGGAACTGGACAACGCGCAGCTGCGTGCCAACCTCGGCCACGCCACCCACACCATCCGGGACAAGCGGCTGCGCGTGGTGGCCGAACTGCCGGACTGGGAGGAACTGCGCGAAGCCGGCAGTGCCACTAAGGCCGCTGTCATGGCGCGGCTGCCCGAACTGCTTGAGCAGTTCGAGGGGAACTTCACCGCACGCGGCGGCGTCATCCACTGGGCGCGGGACGCCGCGGAAGCCAACGAAATAGTGCGGGACCTGATCCGCGACGCCGGCGCGGACGAAGTGGTCAAGGTCAAATCCATGGCCACCCAGGAAATAGGCCTCAACGAATACCTCGAAGAGCACGGCATTTCCGCGTTCGAAACCGATCTGGCGGAGCTGATTGTCCAGCTGGACCATGACAAGCCCAGCCACATCCTGGTGCCGGCCATCCACAAGAACCGCAGCCAGATCCGGGACATCTTCCTGCGCGAGATGCCGGATGTTGATCCGGAACTCACCGACACCCCGGCCCGGCTGGCCGAAGCGGCGCGGCTGCACCTGCGCCGGAAGTTCCTTTCCGCGAAGGTGGCCATCTCCGGCGCGAACTTTGCCCTGGCCGATACGGGCACGCTCGCCGTCGTCGAATCCGAAGGCAACGGCCGGATGTGCCTGACCCTGCCGGAAACGCTGATCACCGTGATGGGGGTGGAGAAGCTGCTGCCCTCGTGGACGGACCTGGAGGTGTTTATGCAGCTGCTGCCCCGTTCCTCCACGGGGGAGCGGATGAACCCCTACACCTCCCTCTGGACCGGAGTCACGGCAGGCGACGGGCCGCAGAATGTGCATCTGGTGCTGCTGGACAACGGGCGCAGCGCGGCGCTCGCGGATGAGCGAGGGCGTTCTGCCCTGCATTGCATCCGCTGCAGCGCCTGCATGAACGTCTGCCCGGTGTACGAGCGCACCGGCGGGCACGCCTACGGCTCCACCTACCCCGGACCTATCGGGGCGATCCTTTCGCCGCTGCTGACCGGGATCACCTCCGAAGAGAACGCGTCGCTGCCGTACGCCTCCTCGCTCTGCGGCGCCTGCTACGACGCGTGTCCGGTGAAGATCAACATTCCGGAAATCCTGGTGCACCTGCGCTCCGAGGATGTTCAGAGCCGCCGCGGGACGAAGAAGGTGCCGGGGCAGATGGACGTTGCCATGAAGGCAGCGTCCTGGATGATGGGCTCGGGGCGGCGGATGGCCCTGGTGGAGAAGGCCCTGCCGTTGGGAAAGCTGGCGGCCGGACCGGATAGGAAAATCAAGAAGCTTCCCGGCCTCGCAGCCGGGTGGACCAGGAGCCGCGACATTCCGGCTCCGCCTGCGCAGTCCTTCCGGGACTGGTGGGCCAAAGAGCACGAAGACACTGCGTCGAAAGAGCAAGCATGAGCGCCCGTACGGAAATCCTGGACCGGCTGCGGTCCGCCCTCCACGATGCCCCGGAAGCACCGGAAATCCCACGGAAGTACCGGCACAACTCCGGCATGAACGAGGACGAACTCATCGAACTGCTCAGCGACCGGCTGTTGGATTACAAGGCCGGCGTCAGCGTGGTGGATGAGGCATCCGTGCCCGCCCGGGTGGCCGAATTGCTCGCAGGGGAGACTTCCTATGTGGTTCCCGCGGGACTCGATGAACGCTGGACGGCGCTGGCCCCGGGACGGGTGGTGGATTCACCGGAGGAGCCGCTGAGCGTGGAGGAGCTGGACGGCATTGACGCGGTAGTGACCGGCTGCGCGGCGGCGGTGGCGGAAACCGGCACCATTATCCTGGACGGCAGCCCGGGGCAGGGCCGGCGGGCGTGTTCACTGGTTCCGGACCACCACGTGTGCCTGGTCCGGGCCCGGGACATCGCGGGTGTGCTTCCCGAAGCGGTGCGGCGCCTGGACGTCACCCATCCGCTGACCTGGATCAGCGGTCCGAGTGCCACCAGCGACATCGAACTGCAGCGGGTGGAAGGCGTGCACGGGCCGCGGCGACTGGACGTGGTGATCATCCGGACCTGACCTTGCAGCCCGGCTAGGCGGCAAGCAGCCCCTTCGTGCGGGACAGGTCCTCCAGGAGGTCCTTGCCCCGGGAAATCACCTTCTGCGGCGGCTGCCCGGGCAGGGCGGATACGCCCGTCACGTCCGCCAGGAAGGCAACCGTCGAGTGCAGCGATTCCATCGCTTCGGGGCGGTGCAGCTGGAACTGATACTCGTGTCCCAGCCTTGGCTTGTACTCCTTTGGCCAGAACCTGCGGCGTACGGGCACCCCAAGGTCCTGGAGCCGGTCTGCCAGGGGCATCGACTGCTCCCGGGTCAGGTTGTCGCCGTTTCCACCGGAAATATAGGTGGGCGGAAAGCGGTGATCCACGTGTTTCGGGATGCACATGTGGTCTGCGGCAGGGGTGGCTGCCCAGTTCCTGGACCCAGTGTAGGCCCACAGGGCTTTCCGGAGTCCCCAGCCCACCGGCCCGGCCATGCGGGCCACGGATTCCAGATCGAAGACTCCGCAGTTCAACACGATTCCGCACAGCTGCCCGGGGCCCGCCGCCGGAATAACCCCTGTGTCCCGGGCGTACTCCGGGTTGGTGATGACCAAGGCCAGCTGTGCGGCCAGCTGAGCGCCGGCGGAATCGCCGGCCAGCACAATCCGGTCGGGATCCAACCCGTAACGGTCCGCGCGTTCGCGGATGAAGCCCAACGCAGTGTTGAGCTCTTTCACCGCGGTCGGATAGACGGCTTCGGGTGAGATCGAATACCCAACCCCCAATACGGCGTAACCGTATCCGGCGAGGACCTTGAGATACGGCGCCACATCTTCCTTGGAGCCGGAAATCCATGCACCGCCGTGGATCCACATCACCACCGGGAGCGGTTTCCGGGCCGGATCGTCGGGAAGGAACAGGTCAAGGGAGGGTTTGCCGGCGGACCCCAGATAACGCAGGTCCCGGTGTCTGGTCACTGTGAACCGGGGGATATGGGGAAGGACCTTCTTCACCGGGACCTTGCCTGCACCGGCGAAAACCCCGCGAATGAGCAGTGCAGCCGGCCGGGGACCCCGCTGCAGCACGGCAGCGGCACTGATACCGGCAGCGGCGACCGCCCCGGCCAGGAGCCCCGCCGCAGTAAGCGAGGAGAGCTTCATCCCCTTAAGTTAAATCCCCGGAATCCGGCCCCTTTCGGCGGGTTCCGCGCCATTGAGCGGCTCAGGGCCGGCAGCTGCGAGGAATCTCATGGCCGGTGGTGTTGGACGGCACTGCGGGGACGCGCTGTCCGGATTCCGGGCAGCGTGCCCAGGCGTGCCGGACGCTGCAGCGGGTTCCGTAAGGTCCCCGGCATCTGCAGCGCCCGGCGCGTCACTTCTCAGGCCGGGCTGTTCCCCGTCCGCCAGCCGCCCTTGTACTCCTTGCGGACCGTTTCGGAGAACGGCACCGGACTCACGGTTGCGCGCACATCAAGCTGCCGGTGCGGTTCCACCGTTGTCTTGGCGCTGCCGCCGTCGGGCTCGCCCCAGACCACCCGGAGTTCGGCACCCAGGGGCACCGACGGATCCACCGTTGCCAGCGAGAGGCCGCGGCGCTCGTTCGCCGAGTACCCGGTGAACATGGAGAGGCCCACTACGTTCCCGTCCGCATCGATGACCGAGTCGTAGTTGGAGGATCCGTAGTTGGCCAGCGGAAGGTCAAAGTGCTTGTAGGGTTCCTCCGTGCCCAACGGAGAGGCCAGGATCTTCCCCAGGTCTTCGGCGTTCCAATCCAGCGTCACTTTGCGGCGCTGTGCCGACGGGTCCATCTGTTCCAGGGCCTCCCGGCCAATGAAGTCGTGGTCGAACTTCACGAAGGACCCGTAGCCCAATTCCCACGGGGTCAGGTAGTAGTCCTCGATGTTCGGGCTGACAAAGCTGCCTGCAATGGCGTTGGAAGCTTCGTAGCTGTCCGCTCCCAGCCACTCCCTGTACGGCCGCAGCTCCTCACCCGTGTAGATGGCCGGCAGCGGAGAAGGGATCCAGCCGGACTCGAGCGTATTGGACGGATAGGCGCGGGCGCCGACGGCGGCCATCCCGTACTCCGCGCCGACGTCCATGATGGTGTCCCGCACTTTCTCGTAGGACCCGTAATCGCCCCAGATCTCCAGCCCCGGAGCTCCGGCCATGCCGTGGCGAAGCGTCCGAACCCGTTCGCCCGCAACCGTCATATGGTCCATGTTGAAGAATTTCAGCTGCTCCACCGAGGAGCCGTTCAGCTTCTCGATGATCTGCCAGGCATTGGGGCCCTGGATCTGGAACCGCCAGTAGCGTCGGGATACCGGACGGCCCATCGGCCGTGAGGGGGAACGCCGGTCGACCTGCACCTCGAGGTCATAGTCCCCGGTTTCTGCGTTGAACAGCAGCCAGTTTGCCGCAGGCGCGCGTCCCACGTAGATGTATTCGTCGTCGTCCTCGTGGAAGAGGATGCCGTCACCGATCACATGGCCTGACGGGCCGGTGGGAACATACTGTTTCGCCTTGTTGACCGGAAAATTCGCCACGCTGTTGACCGCGGTGTCGGAGATCAGTTTCAGGGCGTCCGGGCCCTTGATGAACAAGTTGTCCATATGGTGGGACTGGTCAAACAGCACGGCCGTCTCCCGCCAGGCCCGCTGTTCGCTGCGCCAGTTGCTGAACTCCGGCGCCACGACGGGATAGATGTACGCCCCGATCTGGGAATTACGGAGACGATCCACAACATTTCCGCTCGAATCCAGGACGTCCTGCAGATTCTTAGGTGCCACGTTGAACCTCTTCTTCGCTGGGATAATGGAACGCTTTTCTCCGCAAGCCGCGCCTCCGCCGGCGGACCACGGAATCCTCTTGCCGTCCCTCGCCCACCCGCGGAGAAGCAGCACGGATTGACCTGACCCTAGGGCCATCTTCGAGTGCTGTCGAGAGTCGCCACCCGGAGCCCCCGGCGGCAGGGTTCCCCGGCCCGCCGAATACCTCGCTGGCCGAGCAGGCTAAACACGGCTAGGGTGCAGCTACCGACAGGGCGGCCGGGACCTGGCTTGCCTCCGGCTAGTGAAAACTGGAGGGCACGATGAGGAAAACCGGTGTTGCTGCGGTCCTGGCAGCGGGCCTAATGGGCCTTACGGGATGCGGCGGAGGTTCGCCGTCGTCCGAGACCGAAAACGAAACCGGAGCCAGCGAGGACCTGGTGTCCATAGAAGTGGGGGTCATTCCCATTGTGGACGTGGCGCCGATCTACCTGGGGGTGGAGCAGGGATTCTTCGAGGACGAAGGCCTGGAACTGACCCTGACGCTTGCGCAGGGCGGCGCGGCGATTGTCCCGGCAGTCACCTCGGGACAGATGGCGTTCGGCTTCTCCAACGTAACCTCCATGATCGTGGGCAAGTCCAAGGGCCTGCCGCTCCAGATGGTGGCACCGGGCGCCAGCACCACCGGCGACGTCGATGCGGATTTCGCGTCGGTGATGACGCTTCCCGGCAGCGGGATCGAGGAGATCGAGGACCTGGCCGGCAAGCGGGTGGGCGTGAATACGCTGAACAACATTTCAGACTCCACCATTTCCGAAGCAGTGAAGCAGGCCGGCGGTGACTACGAGAGCATCGAGTTTGTCGAGATGCAGTTTCCCGACATGCCGGCCCAGCTCGACGGCGGCAACGTGGACGCGATTGCCGCAGTGGAACCCTTTGTGACCATCACCGAGGCGCAGGGCGCCGTTCCGGTGTTCTCGAACTACGCGGAGCCCATCAAGGACCTCACCGTGGCCGTTTATTTCACCTCGGACCAGTACGCGCAGGAGAACCCGGAGACCGTGGAGAAGTTTGTCCGTGCCATGACGGCTTCGCTGGAATATGCCGATCAGAATCCTGACGAGGTACGCGCCGTCCTGCCGAGCTACACCTCGCTGGAACCCGACGTCATCGAGGAGTTGACCCTGCCCAGGTACTACGGCGAGATCAACCAGGATTCGCTGGAGGAGGTCATGCGCATCTCGCTCGACCGCGGACTGATCGAGGAGGAACCTAATTTGGAAGAGCTCCTGCCGCGGTCCGGGTGAGTTCAGCGGCGGTACCCGTGTACCCAATCCGCCGTAGCCTTGATCCCGCCGAAGGTGTAGAAGTGCAGCCGGACATCACCGTGGACTGCGGGTGAAAGAGCCTCGGCCAGGTCCTGGATGAACCGGTCCGGGCCTGCCGTACCCAGCAGATTGGTCAGGGAAAACCCGTACTTGTGGGCGATCCCGGCCGAGGAGGAAACCCCGAACCGGCGGGCGTAACCGAGGAGGCGCTTCACGCCGGCGGGTCCGGGGACGCCGATCCGGACGGGTGCACTCACTCCGCGGCTGCGGAGTTCCTCCAGCCAGGCAAGGACAGGAGCCACGTCGAAGCCGAACTGCGTGGTGATCGAAGCGTCCAAACCGGTCTCGTCCAGCGCCTGGATCTTGTCTTCCAGGGCGGTCCAGAGGGTGTCGGTACCAATGTCCGGATGACCCTCGGGATAGCCGCTGATGCTCACTGCCCGGACACCGTGCCCGGGCAGCAGTCCGCTGCGGATCACGGACAATGCGTCCGGAAAGGGGCCGAGCGGGGACACCGGGTCTCCGCCGACCACAAAAAGCTCACGCGTTGCGTCCGCTTCCTCGAGTGCCACCAGGAACTTGCCGAGGTCTTCCCGGGATTCCAGCCGCCGCGCGGAAATATGCGGAACGGGAACGAATCCGCCGGCCCGGACGGCCGCAGCGGCGGCGACGCGCATCGGGAGGTCCTCATTACCCAGGAACGTGACGTTGATCCGCGTCCCCGAGGGAATGGAAGGCTGCGCTTCCTGGAGCGCGCCAATGTCCTTCCCGGTCATCTCAAGCGAAAAATCCGCGAGTAGCTGCGCGGGGGCGGAAGGCGTTTCAGCGGGGTCCGGAGTCATGCGCGTTACCCTAGCGACCGCGGAAACCGGTGTCCATGGTTCCGCTCCGGAGCCGGAACCATCCGGTTCGGAGGAAGACCCCGGAGAAGGACCCCGGAGGATGGCCGCGGAGCTACGGCAGCATCCACTCCAGGACGGGGGTGGACTGCAGATACACCAGGATGCACAGGGCGAGCAGCAGCAGCACGCTCCAGCCGATCACCTTGCGAAGCAGCACCGATTCCTGCCCGCTCATATTCACGGCGGCAGCCCCGATGGCCAGGTTCTGCGGGCTGATCAGCTTCCCCATGACTCCGCCGCCGGTATTGGCGGCGACCATCAGCTGCGGATCCAGGCCGGCTTCAATTCCGGCTGTCTGCTGCAGCTTGGCAAAAAGCGCATTCGCGGAGGTATCCGAACCGGTAACCGCCGTGCCGATCCAGCCGAGCACGGGGGAGAGGAAGGCAAAGAAGCCGCCGGTCGCCGCGAGCCACGTGCCGATCGATACCGTCTGTCCGGAAAAGTTCATCACGTACGCCAGGGCCAGCACGCCAAGGATGGTCAGCGCGGCGGAACGCATCCGCACCGCCGTCGTCCAGATTTCCCGCACCGCCGCTCCCATGGTCAGCGGATACCGGCCGTTTTCATTGAAGCGCGAGTAGACCAGGGCGACTATCAGGCCCGTGATCAGCAGCAGCGTACCCGGACTGATCAGCCATTCGAAGGAATAGATCGTGGAGGACTGGGTCTGGCCGTTGCTGTCCAGCAGGGCTTCGTGCAGCACCGGCCAGGGGATCTCGATGTTGGTCTTCGCGAGTGCTTCGGGCACGTCGATGCCCAGCGTCCAGAGGTTCACAAAGCCGAAAATGACAATGACCGCCACATACGGGAACAGGGCCATCCACGCCCGGGACGGGGTTAACCGGTCCTCGGCGGTGTCATCCGCCGCGGTCAGCACGTCCGACGCCGCGCCGGTCCCCGAGGGCGTCCATCCATCGGCCCGTGCCTCGGCCAGTTCCGCCTTCATCCGCTGGCCCGCCTCCGCTCCGTTGCGCGGATGCCAGACGCGCAGGAACCCCACGGCGGCCAGCATGGCCACGAGGGAGGCCACGATATCGGTGAGCTCGTAGGAGAAATAGTTCGAGCAAAGGAACTGGAAGATGGAGAAAACGACGCCGGTGAACAGGGCTACGGGCCAGCAGTCCCGGAGGCCGCGGCGGCCGTCCAGGATGAACAGCAGGATCAGCGGGACAAACAGTGCCAGCACCGGTGTCTGCCGGCCCACCACGGCACCGATCTCGTCGCCGGTGTAGTTGGTCAGATTGGCGGCGGTGGTGATGGGGATGGCCAAGGCGCCGAAGGCCACCGGGGCGGTGTTGGCCACCAGCACCGCCGTGGCTGCACGGATCGGGGCGATGCCCAGGGCCAGCAGCATGGTCACGGTAATGGCCACCGGGGCGCCGAACCCGGCCAGGGCTTCCAGGAGTCCGCCGAAGCAGAAGGCCACCAGGATGGCCTGCACCCGCAGGTCCCCGCCGCCGATCGCGTCGAAGACCCTTCTCAGGTCCTCGAACCGGCCGCTGAGAACCGTCACCTGGTAAAGCCAGACGGCCATCACAATGATCCAGACCACCGGGAACAACCCGAAAGCCGCCCCCTGCGTGGCGGAGAGCAGGGCGAGCCCAAGAGGCATGCCGAAACCGAAGACGCCGACGGCGAGGGCCACCAGCAGTGCCCACGCTCCGGCCACGTACGCCCGCGTCTTGGCGAAGGCCAGCAGGAAGAAAAAGGTCAGCAGCGGAAGCAGCGCCACGAGGGCGGAGAGGGCAACGCTGTTGAGCACGGGATCGGTGCTGGGAGTAAAGCTGTCCATAGGGGCCTCCGCGTCGAGCCGGAAGCGGGGCTCAACGGATGGAGCTTCCCGGCCGAACCGGAACACCGGTCAAACCTGGGAAGCGCTGGATCAAGCGTTCCTCCAAGCCTAAGGCCGGGTTCCCGGCTGGTAACCCCCGGAAGGCATCCGCAGCCCTGTACCGGAGAGGAAGTGTCCTTCCGGGCCGCTTCAGCCGGCCGAAACCCCGGCCGCGGCGCGTTCGCGGTGGTGGCGGACGTAACCGGTCACGGCCACCGTTATCGAGATGACGGCAGAGACGGTCAACCCCAGCCAGAGCCCGACCTGCAGGGCAGCAGCGCCGGCCACCGCCCCAAGCAGAATCAGGGCAATTGCGAGGGCACGGCGAACCCAGTGCTTGCTGTCCCCGCCGGCCAGCCGCGAATCCGAGGCGAGCCCGGTGATGGTTGAGGTCACCACCACTGTCGTTATCTCAGCGACCTTCAACCGCTTGGCGGTGGAGGCCTGGATCCCCATGGAGACGGCGAGAGCCGACGTCGTGATGCTGCCCAAAAGCGAACTGGCCTGCACGTCCACCACGGCCGTGAGGACGGCCAGTGCGGTAATGACACCGGCGACCACCATCAGTGACAGAGTGGTCCGCCCGGACCAGCCCTCCGGCTCCCTGCGCAGCATCCGTCCGGCCAGGGCCGCACCCAGCATAAAGAAGACCAGCGCCAGGACAGGGCGCAGGATCGGCAGATCGGCACCGCCGGCAAAGGCCATGCCCAGGAGCACCACGTTGCCCGTCATGTTTCCGGTGAAGACCCGGTCAAGGCCCAGGTAACCGACGGCGTCGACCACCCCCGTGGAGAAGGTCAGGGCCAGCATCAGCCATAAATGCACCCGTTCGGTTGGTACGGCGTTCAATCGTTTCACTGGCGGAATGTCTCCTTAGGCAGCCGTCCGTATACGAACGGGTGGCGGAATGTCCGATTGTATTCAAAATTGCGCCAGATGATGCAAGGATTCCCCTACCTCCGTCGTCTGCTGAAAGCTGCCGCCTTGTCCTACACAGCGCCTGCTCCCTTCACCACCCGTCCCACCCTGCAGGGCACCTTCGGCATGACTGCCTCGACGCATTGGCTTGCAACGGCCTCGGCGCAGGCCGTGCTTGAGCGCGGTGGAAACGCCTTCGACGCCGCGGTAGCGGGCGCCTTTGTGCTGCATGTCGTGGAACCGCACCTCAACGGTCCGGGCGGGGACATGACCGGCGTTTTCGCGACGGCGGAGAACCCCGGCGAACCGATGGTGCTGATGGGCCAGGGACCGGCTCCCGCCGCAGCCACCCGGGAGCACTACCTCGCCGAAGGCCTGGAACTGGTCCCGGGCGCCGGTGCCCTCGCCGCGGCCGTTCCCGCCGCCGTCGACGCGTGGTTGTTGCTGCTGCGGGAGCACGGCACCTGGGAACTTGCCGACGTCCTGGCCTTCGCGGTGGATTATGCCCGCAGCGGCCACCCTGTCCTGGGCCGCGTCGGCGCCACCATCGAGTCCGTGGCGGAGCTGTTCACCGAGCACTGGCCCACCTCGGCCGCGCAGTGGATGCCCGAAGGGCGTGTGCCGCGGGAGGGAGACCTCATCCGCAACGAGGCCTATGCCAAGGTGCTGGACCGCCTGGTGGAGGCCGGCTCCGGCGCGGGCAGCCGGGCTGAACGGATCGATGCCGCCCGGCGCGAATGGCGCGAAGGCTTCGTGGCGCGCGCTGCCGCCGATTTCACGGCCGCACCGCACCGGCACTCATCGGGCACAGACCATGCCGGCGTTATTACCGCCGCAGACTTCGCGGCCTTCGAAGCGGGATTTGAACCTGCTGTCACCTTCGACTTCCGCGGCCACACCATTGCCAAAACCGGGGCCTGGGGGCAGGGACCGGCATTGCTGCAGACCCTGGCCATCCTCGCCGGCTTCGATGATGAGCGGCTGGACCCGTCCACCGCGCTGGGCGCCCACACCATTCTGGAGGCCCAGAAGCTGGCGATCGCGGACCGCGAGGCGTACTACGGTGACGCGCAGGTTCCCCTCGACTACCTGCTGGGCGAGGAATATGCCGCGGAACGCCGCGCGCTCATCACAGACCGCGCTTCCCGCGATTTCCGACCCGGCACGGTGCCCGGGCACACGCCGTTTGTGCCGCCGCTGCGCACCGACTACCTGCCGCCCGCCCTGGCCGGTGCGGGCGGAGCCGGTTTTGCCGGCGTCGGCGAACCGACAGTGATGCCCACCGGCGAGACCCGCGGGGATACCTGCCACATCGACGTCGTCGACCGGTGGGGGAACATGGTTTCCGCCACCCCGTCGGGAGGCTGGCTGCAGTCCTCGCCGACCATCCCGGAACTGGGTTTCTGCCTGGGCTCCCGGCTGCAGATGACCTGGCTGGAAGAGGGCGCGCCGTCCACCCTGGCGCCGGGGAAACGGCCCCGCACCACCCTGACCCCCACGCTGGTGCTGAAGGACGGCGAACCGGTGGTTGCCCTGGGTTCGCCCGGCGGGGACCAGCAGGACCAGTGGCAGCTGCTGTACCTGCTGCGCACCATCGTCGGCGGGTACACCCCGCAGCAGGCCATCGACGCCCCCGCCCTGCACACCACGTCCATTCCCGGTTCGTTCTGGCCACGCACCTGGACACCCGGCGGCGCAGTGGTCGAAGACCGGCTGGGGGAGGACGTGATAGCCGAGCTCGAATCCCGGGGCCACGTGGTGACCCGGGCCGGGGACTGGGCGCTGGGGCGGTTGTCCTCGGTGGTCCGCGCGCCTGATTCGGGCCTCCTGCAGGCAGCCGCGAATCCGCGGGGAGCGCAGGGGTATGCAGCCGGGCGCTGACGGCACCTCGCGCGTCCGGGACACCCTCCGGCAGGACATCATCTTCGGCCGCCTTAACCCCGGTACGCGCATCACGGAAGCGGCCCTGGCGGCGAAGTACGGCATGTCCCGGGTCCCGGTGCGTGAGGCGCTGCGGGCGCTGGAAGCCGAGGGATTCGTGGAATCGCGGCCCTACGCCGGATCAACGGTTTCAGCCATACCGGTGGAGGAGGCGGATGACCTTTTCGCAGTGCGCGCGGTGGTGGAAGCTGCGACCGCGCGCCGGGCCGCTGAGCGGGCTGCCCGCCAGCTCAGCGCCGGTGCACCGGATGAAACGTGGTGGGACGCGCGGCGCGGCATGGCCCGGATCCTCGACGCCGGCGATGCGGCCGTTGCCGCCGGACGCCTTGACCTGCTGCCGGACCTGAACGTGCGGTTCCACCTCGGTGTCGCGGCGCTCGCGGACAGCCGGTCCCTGACGGCGCTGCTGCGCCAGCTCGCCGGCAAGATCGAATGGCTCTACGCGGCCGACGTCGGCTCCCGCGGCAAGGACTCCTGGAGCGAGCACCGCCGGATCATGGCCGCCGTCGACGCCGGTTCCGCAGCCCGGGCTGCGGAGCTGATGGAAGCGCACATCCAGGCATCCCGTGCCGGTTACCTGAGCCGCTTCCGTCCCGCCCCGGACTGACGCCGGCTTCCCCCTTCCGCATGGGGGATGGGAGCTCCGGCCGTTCCGTTCGGGTGAGCCCCGAGCCTATAGTTCAAGAGGGGTTCCCTCCTACTGTGAGCGAGGCTTCAAGATGGCCAATATCACCACCCGACCCGTCACAAAACTTGGAATCGTGGGAGCCGGAAGTGTCGGCACCTCACTGGCGTACGCGGCGATCATCCGAGACACGGCCCGCCAGATTGCGATTTACGACATCGACGCCGTCCGGGCAGAAGCCGAGGGGCTGGACCTGGCGCACGGCACGCAGTTCACCGGCGCCAACACGGTCACCGGCGGAGGCAACGTCGAGGACCTGGCCGGGGCTGACGTCATAGTCATCACCGCCGGTGCCCGGCAACAGCCGGGCCAGAGCAGGCTGGACCTGGCCGGCGCAAACGTGCGGATCCTGGAGAACCTGATGCCGCAGCTGATGGAACAGGCTCCGGACGCGGTCTACATCATGGTGACCAACCCGGCCGACATCCTTGCCGTTGCGGCGCAGAAGATCGCAGGCCTGCCGCGCAACCGGATCTTCTCCTCGGGCACGGTTCTGGACACCTCCCGGCTGCGGCTGCTGCTGGCGCGCGAAGCCCACGTTCTGATGACCAGCGTGCATGCCACCATCATCGGCGAACACGGCGACAGCGAGTTCCCTGTCTGGTCCAACGCCACCATCGGGCCGGTGCCCATCCGGGATTGGAAGATCAGCGGAAGGCAGGTTTTTACCGATGAGTTCCTTGCCGCCGCCACGGACGACGTCGTCAACGCCGCCTACAGGGTGATCGAGGGCAAAGGGGCCACCAATTACGCGATCGGCCTGGCCGGAGTGCGGATCATCGAAGCGGTGCTGAATGCCGAAAATGCCGTCCTGCCCGTTGCGGCCACGCTGGACGGGGAGTACGGGATCAGCGGTGTTGCACTGTCCCTCCCGTCCATCGTGGGCCACAACGGGGTCTACAAGATGCTCGAAATGCCGCTGGACGAGGCAGAGACCGGGAAGCTCATGGCCTCGGCCGAGACCCTGCAGGGCACTCTGAAGTCACTGGGAATCTGACGGACCCGTAAGGCGCGCGGTCCTTACGGGTCCGGGGTTCCTAGCTGACTGCTGACGGCTCGGGTTCCTGTGCCGGTTCCTTCGCCAGCCGGACGGCGTCGTTGAATTCGGCGTCAATCTCCGGTGAGGGTTTGTGGGTCAGCAGACTGACCACCACGGTCAGGGCCACGTTGATGACGAAGCCGGGAACAATCTCGTACAGGGTTCCCGAGAGCGCATCCACGCTGCCCCAGATGTAGGCCGTCACGGCACCGGCAATCATGCCGGTCAGGGCGCCGGCAGTGCTCAGCCGCCGCCAGAACAGGGCCAGCAGGATGGTCGGTCCGAAGGAAGCGCCGAATCCGGCCCAGGCGAAGCCCACCAGGTCAAGAATGGTGTCGTTACGGCCCAGCGCAATGAGGATGGAAATCACGGAAACCACCAGGACGCCAAGCCGGCCGAGCATCACCAGGGACCGCGGGGAGGCCTCGCGGCGAAGCGCAATCCGGTACAGGTCTTCGACCAGCGCCGAGGACGTCACGATCAACTGGGAAGAGATGGTGCTCATGATCGCGGCCAGCACCGCGGCCAGGACAAAGCCGGCCACGAGCGGGTGGAAGAAGATCTGGGCGAGGCTCAGGAAGACCGCTTCCGGTTCGTCCAGGGTCAGATTGTTCTGCTGGAAGTAGGCCACGCCTACCAGCGCAGTGAAAACGGCACCGATCACGCTGAAGAGCATCCAGCCGACGCCGATCCGGCGGCCTGCTTTCGCATCGGCGGGGGAGCGCAGCGCCATGAAGCGGACAATGATGTGCGGCTGGCCGAAGTAGCCCAGCCCCCAGGCGAGTGCGGAAATGATGCCCAGCGCTGTGCCGCCGGCAATCGGGTCCAGCATGTCCGGGTTCACCTCGCGGAGGGAGTCGGTCATGCCGCCGAAGCCGCCCACGTTGACCAGGCCAACCACGGGAACCAGTACCAGGGCGGCCACCATCATCAGGCCCTGCACCACGTCGGTGTAGCTGGCGGCGAGGAATCCGCCGAAGAGCGTGTAGGCAATGGTGACGACGGCAACGATCAGCATGCCGGTTACATAGCTTGAGCCGAAGGAGCTTTCGAAGAAGACGCCGCCGGCGACCATGCCGGAGGAGACGTAGAACGTGAAGAAGACCAGGATGATCAGGCCCGACACCACTCGGAGGAGCCGTGAGCGGTCCCGAAGCCGGTTCTCGAGGAAGCTGGGCACCGTGATGGAATTGTTCGCGACCATCGTGTAGGCGCGGAGGCGGGGTGCCACGAACTTCCAGTTCAGCCAGGCCCCGACGGTCAGGCCGACGGCAATCCAGCCTTCCACCAATCCCGAAACGTAGATGGCGCCCGGCAGGCCCATCAGCAGCCAGCCGGACATGTCGGAGGCGCCTGCGCTGAGGGCCGCGACGCCGGGCTTCAGGTCCCGTCCCGCGAGCATGTAGTCGTCCAGGCTGTTGGTCTTGCGGTAGGCCCACCAGCCAATCGCCAGCATGGCGAGCATGTAGATCGTCATGGCGATCACTTTGTACGTCTGATCTGTCATTGCTTAGTTGCCGTTCCGTTGGTGCGTGTGGGAAGTACGGCGTCCAACTATGTCAGGAATCACATCGATGTAAGTTCTCGCAGCCGCCAGGCGTTCCGGACCGCATGTCCGCCGAGGTCGTTATTGAAGTAGGCGTAAACGTCCTTGCCCGCGGACTCCCACTCGCGGATCCGGGCCGCCCACCACTGCAGGTCTTCCTCGGTGTAGGAATCGACGTAGAGCTGCTCGGGGTTCGGTCCGTGCAGCCGGACGTACACAAACGGGGCGGTGGCGCGCAGGGTGCACGGCAGGTGCGCCCCGCTCATGACGGTGTAGGCGGCGCCGTGGCGTTCCAGCAGCTGGAAGACCTCGTCGTCGTTCCAGCTGTCGTGCCGGAACTCCACAGCCACCCTGATGTTGTCGGGGAGTTTCGCCAGGAGGTAATCCAGGCGGTCGTCGTCGCGCTCCATATCCGGGGAAAGCTGAAGCAGGAACACTCCGCTGCGGTCTCCCAGCGCGGCGAAACAGCGCTCGATCCGGCCGACCCACTCATCCGGATCCCGCAGCTTGCGCCCGTGGGTCAGCCCCCGGGGAGCCTTGACCGAAAAAACGTACCCTTCCGGCAGCCGGTCCCGGTAGGCGGCAAACGCCTCCTCGCGGGGCCAGCGGTAGAAGCTGCCGTTAAACTCCACGGTGTCGAATTCGCTCGCATACCTTTCCAGCCATACCCGGGCCGGCACGCCCTTGGGGTACAGCACGTTGCGCCAGTGGGTGTAGGCCCAGCCCGATGTTCCGATATGGATGCTCACAGCATCCAAACTAGCCGCTGGCTGTGCACCGTTTCGGGATTGTGCGTGCCTCCCTCGGGTTCCACACTGGAAGGGGATCCCGCCGTGCCACCCCCCTGCAGGCAGGAGCGTCGAATGAGTGACCAATTTCCCGATAGCGTGCTGCCGGAGGAGGATTTCCTGCACATGGTGCGGGATCTGCCGTCCGGCCCCACCGCCATCTACGAGGCCTGGATCGATCTGGCCCGAATTACTTCCTGGTGGGGCGCGGCAGGTTTTATCGTCCCGCCGGACCGCATCTCCGCCAATCAGCACGTTGGCGGGGACTACCAGGCGTGCATGATCAATCCCGCCACCGGCGACGAACTCTGGTGGGGCGGTGAATACCTGGTCCTCGATCCGCCGCACCGATTGGGAGTGACGCAGCAGTGGCAGCAGCCGGACGGTGCTCCGGCGGGTCCGAAGCGGGTGCTCAATGTCGAGCTGCAGGCCATGGACGTCGGGGAAGGGCCCCCCGTGACCCGCATGACATTCCGGGAGGGTCCCTTCGGTGCAGGCAGGGACATCGAAGGATATGAAAGCGCGTGGAGCGAGTCCTTTAAGCGGCTGGCCCGCTATCTGGCCGGACAACGCGGACCGGCGTGACCCGGCCGTTGCTGCAGGCAGGCCCCCGGATGAAATAACCCGGGCTGTGTCGGGGTTGCTACTAGCGTGCCCGGACAAAAAGGTCCGGAGCGCAAGCAACTGAAAGGCACGCTTCAATGACTGTTCCGCTCTCCATTCTCGATCTCGCCATCATCGATGAGGGCGAGACCGCACGCGATTCCTTTGCTTCTTCACTGGCGCTGGCACAGGAAGCGGAAAAGCTCGGATATACCCGCATCTGGTACGCCGAGCACCACAACATGCCCACCATCGCTTCCTCAGCCACCAGTGTGTTGATCGGCTACATTGCCGCTCACACCCAGAGCATCCGGCTCGGCGCCGGCGGCGTTATGCTGCCGAACCACGCTCCGCTGACCATTGCGGAGCAGTTCGGCACCCTCGAAACGCTGTTCCCGGGCCGCATTGATCTTGGGCTCGGCCGGGCTCCCGGCACGGACCAGAAGACGCTGCACGCGCTGCGCCGGGACCACATGTCCTCGGACAGCTTCCCCCAGGATGTCCAGGAACTGCAGGGATACCTGAGCGGCAACACCCTCATCCCGGGCATCAACGCGACGCCGGGAGCAGGCACCAACGTGCCGCTGTACATCCTCGGCTCCTCCCTCTTCGGCGCCAAGCTTGCCGCGGCCCTGGGCCTGCCGTACTCCTTTGCCTCGCACTTCGCTCCGCAGGCACTGCAGGACGCAGTGACCATCTACCGCCGCGACTTCAAGCCCTCGGCCCAGCTGGCCGAGCCGTACGTGATTGCCGGCGTGAACGTGGTGGCTGCCGAGACCACCGAAGAGGCGCAGCAGATGTTCGCCGATTCGCAGCGCCGCCGCGTGACCCAGCTCTTCGGCCGGGACCGTACCTTCACCGATGAAGAGGCGGATGCCATCCTTCAGTCACCGGGTGGACAGCAGGTCAAGCAGATGGGCCGCTACTCGGCCGTCGGCAACCCCGAGGAAGTCCGGGACTACCTCGACTGGTTCACCGGGCATGCGCAGGCCGATGAACTGATCGTTGCCACTCAGACCGCCACACTGGAATCGCGGCTCCGCTCCTTCCAGCTGCTTGCGGATGCGGCGCTGCCGGTCCGCGCCTGAACCCTGCCTCATCCACGGTGGCCTGCGGCTGCTGTGCTAGATATGAAGGATGAGTTCTAAGCCCCACGTCATCCACTGTTCCGTCGGCATGCGCTGGGGGGACATGGATGCTTACGGCCACGTCAACAACGTGGAGATTGTCCGCATTCTCGAGGAAGCCCGCGTGCATGCCTTCGGCCCTCCCGGCGGAACGGGAGGGCCGGGGCACAAGCCGGCTGTTCCGCTGTTCAGCGATGTTCCGCCCGGTACCCAGTCCCTCGTCGTCGAACACCGTGTCCGGTACGTTGCGGAGCTGACCTACCGGAACATCCCGGCCGACGTCGACGTCTGGATCAGTGCGGTCAAGGGCGCGAGCCTCACGCTTTCCTACGTCATACATGACCCGGTGACACAGCAGGCCTGTGTCCGCGCGGAAACCACGCTGGCCTTCGTCGACGGCGCAACGGGTGCGCTGCAGCGGCTGACGCCGGCGCAACGGGAAATGGCGGCTGCCCACAGCGGAGCTTCCGTTTTCGCGTGAAGTCCCGGCCGACCCCCGGCGGCCCCTATGATCGGCCCGCCCCGGCCAATAACATCTTCGGTAGTCCCGGCAGGTTCCCCCCCCCCCCCCGGAAGCTAAGGAGATGCGCCGTGTGGCACAACCTCGGCATCACCCCGTCCGAAGCTCTTTGGGTTGTACTGAGTGCCCTCGGCATTTACGCAGCCTTTTCCCTGTTGGTGCGCGGCTTGGGGCAGCGCGCGCTGGCTAGCTGGTCCACGCTGGACCGCGCCATCGTCATTGCACTGGGCGGTGTGCTCGGCCGGGTGGTCCTCGGCTACACGCCCACCCTGGCCGCCGGCGTTATCGGGTTGGCCACCATGTTCGGGATGCTGCGCCTGGAGGGCTACCTTCGCCGGAGCAGGCACGGAGCCTACCTGTCCAGCCGGCCGATCCTCCTGATGGCCGGAAGCGAAGTGGTGCAGGAGGGTCTGCGTAAGGCGCACATCTTGGAAGAGGAGCTGTTCTTCAAGCTGAGGCAGTCCGGCATCCGGAACCTGACCGAAGTGGCAGCGGCGATCCTGGAGCCCACGGGCGAGGTCAGCGTTCTGCGCCGGGGTGAGCTCATTGCTCCCCAGCTGCTGCTCAGGGTGACCAACGCGTCCCGGATTCCGCGTGAGCTGGTGCTTCCCGAGTAGGTCAAGGGGCGACGCCGACCACGGCACAAAGCCCTGTTCGACGCCAGGGTCGACGACAATCCAGCTTGGATCACTGAGGCCCGTACCAAGGGCCTGATCAGGTAAACGGAGGGCGCGGGGGAGTGGATTAGGCGCTCGGGCAAACCTCGTGTAGGCTGAAACGCAGTTGTTGTGTTGCGCATTTTGTATTTCAAGTGGCGAAACCCAATTGGTCTAGCTGCTTTTTCTGTAGAAGCGGTAAAGGAACACCGCGACTGAAACCGCCCGAAAGTCGGGATGTGTTTCGAATGCAGAAGGAATTAAAAAAATGGCTACAGGTACCGTGAAATGGTTCAACTCCGAAAAGGGCTTCGGCTTCATTGAGCCCGACGACGGCAGCGCCGACGTCTTCGCTCACTACTCCGCGATCAACTCCAACGGCTACAAGTCGCTGGACGAGAACCAGAAGGTTAGCTTCGACACCGAGCAGGGCCCCAAGGGCCCGCAGGCCTCGAACATCCAGGCCCTCTAAATTTCTTAGAGACTTTGTAACGGCCGCTTAGCGCCGATACTACATAGAGCAGGACGGGATCTCCCGTCCTGCTCTTGTGTTTAACCGGCGTGCTTGGGGCTGAAGGTCGCCGGAAAGCGGGTTTCCCTGCAGTTTGTCAGGATTCCCGCGCTGCGCGGCGCAGGGATTGGCACAAACTGCAGGGATCCGGACAAAGCGCAGGGGCGCGGTCAGCTGGAATGTGCGGGCCCGACGTACCGTGCAGGCGCCCGGGTTAGGCGGCTTTAATATTCCTGCGAGCCCTGCGAGCGAGGAATTTCGTTGCCGCCGTTCCGGGTGCCGGAGCGGGAAGCGCCGGAGCAGGAGGCTGCGGAGGCCCGCCGCAGCGCCCTCAGTCGTGAATCCGGACGGCTGCCTCGCGCAGGTATTGTTCAACCCGGCTGTACGCGTCCTGGGTCAGGGCCTTCCACAGGTTCATGCTCAGCACCGGATCCTTTTCAGCCAGCTCGTCGATCGAATCGGCGGTCAGCACCTTGACCTTCACCGGTCCCGCCGCCTTGACGGTGGTTTCCTGGCGTTTGTCCTCACCCATCGCCATTTCACCGAAGGTCATGCCCGGACCCAGCGTGGCGAGTTTGACCCTGCTGCCGTCCGGACCGGGCATGGACGTGGTGATGTGCCCGGAAACGATGAAGAAGACACCCCCGAAGCGCTGGCCCACGCGCCGGACCACGTCGCCGTCGTCGTACGCCCGGTCCTCCATCATCTGCTGCAGCAGCTGCGCTTCTTCGGGGTCCAGCGGGCTGAGCGCCGGGGAATCTGCGGGATCGATGCTGTCCGGCAGGACAAGCTCGGTGCCGTAGCCTTCCAGCAGCCTGTTTTCGCACCACTCGATGGCCGCGGAACGCATGGTGAAGGATTCCGTCTTCCGGTCCAGTTCCTGCAGTGCGGCCGTAACCGACCCCTCGACATCCACCAGGGCCAGCTCGCGCCCGGCACGGCGGAGCATGTCTTCCGCCTCGGCAATCAGCCGGATAGCGACGTCGGACACTTCGTCCACGCTGCGCAGATCGGCAATGACGAGTTCGACGTCGTCGGGCAGCTCGGTAAGGGCCCGCACCATGGACTCGGCGCCGGCGAAGAGCAGGTCGCCGTTGAGCTCGATCACCTGGACCCGATGGCCGTGCTCGGCCAGGATCTCCGCAGCTTCGTCCGTCCGGCGGATGCCGGAAGGAGTGGAGGTGATGTCGTAGATGGCGCGGATGGCGGAGCGGCCGGTCCGTGCAGCCCGGACAAAGTGGAGGCCGAGGTCGTGGGAGAGCCGCTGGCTGACCGCCACCCCTCGCACGCTGTTGCCGTGGGCGTCCAGGGGAGGGGAATAGACCGCCAGGCCTACTTGACCGGGCAGGACGGCAAGGATGCCGCCGGCCACGCCGGACTTTGCGGGCATGCCTACGCTGCTGATCCAGGATCCTGCGTCGTCGTACATGCCGCAGGTGGTCATCACCGAAAGGACGCGTTCCACCGAGGCCAGGTCCAGGACTTCTTCTCCGGAGAGGGGATGGCGGCCGCTGTTGGCCAGGGTGGCGGCCATCAGGGCCAGGTCGCGGGCGTTGACCATGACCGAGCACTGCCGGAAGTAGTCCTTGATAATCGGGGCGGGATCGGACTCGATGATTCCGAAGGAACGCAGCAGGTAGGCCAGCGCGGTGTTGCGGTGGCCGGACCTCAGCTCGGAGGCGTAAATCCGCTGGCTCACGTCGAGGTCACGGCCGGCGAAGGCCGAGTAGGTATCCAGGATGCGCTTGAACCGGGACCTGCCGCCGGATCCTTTGACCAGGGAGGTGGCGGTCAGGGCGCCGGCATTGATCATCGCGTTGGCCGGGCGGCCGGTACCTTCGGCCAGGGAGATTTCGTTGAAGGAGTCCCCGGACGGTTCCACGTCCACCTTCTCGTCGACCGCTTCCATGCCCAGGTCTGCGAGGGCCAGGGCGTAGGTGAAGGGCTTGGAGATGGACTGGATGCTGAACTCTTCGCGGGTATCCCCAACCTCATAGACAAAGCCGTCGGCGGTGGCGAGGGCAATCCCGAAGCAATCCGGGTTCACATTGGCCATGGCCGGTATGCCGCGGTACGGGGTGCCGTCTTTCAATCCGGCTATCTCGGCGTGGATCCTGCGTAGGTAGTTCTCGATCGGGGAGTCCATACTTCAAGCCTAGGTGCTTGCGGAGGGGTGACTCTCCACGGGGTGCGCGGTATACTTTTGTTGTTGCAGTGTTGTGCAATTTGTACGTTCAAGCGGCGAAACCCAGATCTAGGGCCAGCCGCTTTTTCTGTATTTTGCATGGAAGGCACGGCAGCGTGAAACTCCCCGAAGGTCGGGGCAGGTTTCGTTCAGAAGGATGATTAAAAATGGCAACAGGTACCGTGAAATGGTTCAACGCTGAAAAGGGCTTCGGATTCATCGAGCCCGATGACGGCAGCGCCGATGTTTTCGCCCACTACTCCGCTATCAACTCCAGTGGCTACCGGTCTCTCGAAGAGAACCAGAAGGTCACTTTCGACACCGAGCAGGGCCCCAAGGGTCCGCAGGCGGTTAACATCCAGGCTGTCTAATAAGACATTAGGTCCGTTTCACGGGCCGGCTTGAATCAGGAGCAGGACGGGATTAATTCCCGTCCTGCTTTTGTTTTGCCCGCCGGATTCTTTCGCTGGCCGTCCATTGCCGGCCCTCGCGGGCGGGCCGGGACGCGTGAGCAATCTAACGCAGGATGACCCGCCGAATGCCGTGTGCCCCTGCCTGGATGCGAAGCTAACCGGGCTCGGAGTGGCGTGCACCATAGGGTAAGCTCCGGCCACACGCGCACCCCAAGGTTAGGAACCAGGCATGTCTGCTGATACCCCTCCCAAGAGGCCCGTAAACCACTCCGATGCAGTGGACGACGACGGCGGTGCACCCGCCAAATGGAAGCTGGTCGGCCCCGGGCTCGTGGTGGCGGCTACCGGCGTCGGCGCCGCCGACATGGTGGCCACCCTCGTTGCCGGATCCCGCTACGGGTACGCGCTGCTCTGGGCGGTGATCCTCGGCGTCGTCCTGAAAATCATCCTGGTGGAGGGTGCCGGACGCTTCACCCTTGCAACCGGTCTAACCATCTTCGAGGGCTGGCGGTCCCTGGGTAAATGGACCACCTGGTATTTCGGCCCCTACATCATGATCTGGGGCTTCATCTACGGAGCCACCGCCATGTCCTCCGCTGCGTTGCCGCTGGCCGCGGTTTTCCCCGCCCTCCCGCTGACGGCGTGGGCGGTCCTGATGGGCCTGGCCGGTTTCGTTATGGTGTGGTTCGGCAGATACGCCACCTTCGAGAAAATCACCGCCGTGCTGGTGGGGCTGATGTTCGTCACGGTGGTGGGGCTGGCCGTGATTGCCGTGCCGAATATTCCGGCGATGTTCGCCGGACTGGTTCCGATGATCCCCGAGGGTGGAGTGTTCTACACACTGGCGCTGGCCGGCGGTGTGGGCGGAACCATCACCTTGGCCGCGTACGGGTATTGGCTGCGGGAAAAAGGCTGGTACACCCCCAAATGGATGCGGGTCATGCGCATCGACAATTCCATGGCGTACGTGATGACGGGCCTTTTCGTGGTGGCGATGCTGATTGTCGGCGCGGAAGTGGTCCGTTCCGCAGGAGTTTCCCTTTCCAGCGGCGACGAAGGCCTGCTGGATTTGTACGACGTGCTGAAGCTGGAATACGGAGACGTAGTTGGCACCGGATTCCTGATCGGGTTCTGGGCCGCCTCCTTCTCCTCGATCATCGGGGTGTGGAACGGCGTCTCGCTGATGTTCGCCGATTTCTGGGGGAACATCCGAGGCAAGGAATCCGGCCACCCCGACACCCGTATCGGCGGAAAGTACTTCCGCTTCTACGTCCTCTGGCTGACCTTCCCGCCGATGATCCTGTTCCAGCTCGGACAACCCATCGGCCTGATCCTGGTCTACGGCGTACTGGGTTCGCTGTTTATGCCCTTCCTTGCGGTGACCCTGCTCGGCCTGCTCAACGGCCGCCGCATCCCCAAGCAATGGGCCAACAAGCTCCATACCAACCTCGCCCTCGGTTTCACGGCGCTGCTGTTCATTGCGCTGGGCATCCAGCAGCTGTGGGACAACATCGCCAAGGCGCTGTAGCGGCACGGTAACTTCCGGAAGAGCTCCCGCAGGCCGGCCCGCCGCGGACCTTTCGCGGCGGGCTAGTTTAGCGCAGCAGGCGGGCTTCCACGAGGGGTAAAACAGAGTAAAAGAAAAGTGCTTACGGGCCATCTACGCAGCGATTCTGCTCAGCTACGCTATTAGCGGCGAGAGAAGGTTGCAGGATGGAAACCAGCGCAACAGGTGGCCTCGACAGGCTCATCGCAGGCCGATACCGACTCATCGAACCAATTGGACGCGGGGGCATGGCCACCGTCTATCGAGGCCAGGATGAAGCGCTCGGCCGCGACATTGCGGTGAAGCTCTTCCGCGCCAGTGCCGTGGCTCCGGACGACATCGGGCGCCAGGAAAACGAGATGCGCCTCCTCGCTTCACTTTCGCATCCGGGCCTGGTCACCTTGTTCGATGCGGGCAAGGACGACGCCGGCCCCGGCGACGGGAACGGCAAAGCGGGGGAGCCGCGGACGTATCTGGTCATGGAGCTGGTGGACGGGCCGGACCTGCGCAAGCGCCTGCGCGAGGGTGCCGTCCTGTCTGCGGATGTCCCCTCCATCGGGGCCGAGCTGGCGGGAGCCCTGGCCTATATCCATGACAGGGGTGTGGTTCACCGTGACGTCAAGCCGGCAAACATCCTCCTGCCGCCGGCTGTCGCGGGGACATCGCCGCGGGCCAAGCTGACGGATTTCGGTATCGCCCGGATACTGGGCGGCGCACGGATCACTGCTGCCGGTGCCACCCTCGGCACCGCCAACTACCTCAGCCCGGAACAGGCGTCCGGACTTGGGGCAGAGGCAGCAAGCGACATTTACTCCCTTGGCCTGGTGTTGCTTGAGGCCGTCACGGGAAGGGTGGAGTTCAACGGCAGCGCTATCGAGGCGGCTGTCGCCCGCCTCAGCCGCGACCCCGCGATTCCAGAGTCCCTGGAAAGCCATTGGCGCGGCCTGCTTTCCGCCATGACCAGCCGGGACCCGGACCTGAGGCCGACGGCCGCTGAAGTGTCAGCGACCCTGTTGGACTACCGCTGGGCGGAAGGGACGGTGCAGCCGGGACGGGTGCCGCAGCTGGCCTCGGGTCCGGGCGGACCAGCAGGTCCGCCGGCCCCCGCCGACCGGGCTCCCGCCGAACCGGACTGGGACCCGTGGAGCGGACCGGCAACGCAGGCGGATGTTGCCTCCGTGAAAGCCGACGACGCCGCCGGGGGAACCGGCGTCGTCGTTACCCCAAGGGAAACGGACGGGACCGATGGCGGCCAGGCCCTGGGCGGGCATCCCTCGGCGCCCCTGCCTTCGGTTCCCCCGCCCATGGACCTGCCGGCACTGTCCGGGCAGATCACGTCTCCGCCGAGTGTCCCGCCCACCGTAGGGACGGTAGCCGCAAAGCCGTTGTCCGAGCCGACGCCGCGTGTACAGGTGCTCGTCGAACCGCGGCAGTCCTTCGCCGGACGAGCCCTGCTTGCCGTCCTGGTGATGGCCGTGCTGACGGCGGCGGTGGTCCTGATGCTCGGGCGCGTGGGGGCGCTGCCGGACGGCGGCGTCATTCCGGGGGAGATCGGGCAGAACCTGGAGCGGCTGCAGGACAACTTCGGGCCGTAACGCACCGGCGCGGGATACTGGAGCGATGAGTACCTCTACACCCGTCCCGTCCACCGCTGTCACCGAGGAAAGCCGCTGCCCGTGCCTTAGCGGGGAAACCTACGGGAACTGCTGCGGGCGCTTCCACTCCGGAGCCGCCACCGCCCCCACCGCGGAGGCGCTGATGCGCTCGCGGTACAGCGCCTTCGCCACCGGAAACGTTCCCTACCTGCTGGCCACGTGGCATCCGGACCACCGCCCCGCGAACCTCGAGCTGGACACCGGGATCGAATGGCGGCGCCTGGATATCCTTTCCACCTCCGGCGGAGGCCCCCTGGACAACACCGGCACAGTTGAATTCCGTGCCCATTACCGGCAGGACGGTCAGCGCGGTACGCAGCAGGAACGAAGCAGCTTTGTCCGTGAACGGGGTCAATGGCTCTATGTGGAGGGACGATAGCCCGCCGCTTCTTCCGGACAGCCACGGGCGGGACCTAGGCTTGAAAGCATCCGACGGCGGCCCCGAAAAAGGCACGCTCAGGGAAGCTCCCGAAATGCAGGCGCATCAGAGGTCCTGCACGTAAGTCGGATGAGCAGGCGAGGACACTATGAAAGCACTCGTTTATGAAGGCCCCGGCCAGAAGTCCTGGAAGGACGTTCCCGACCCCCAGATCCAAGACCCGCGCGATGCCATCGTCAAGATAGATACCACCACCATCTGCGGCACCGACCTGCATATCCTCAAGGGCGACGTACCGGCAGTTACGCCGGGCAGGATCCTAGGCCATGAGGGTGTCGGCACCGTCACGGAGACGGGCTCCGGGGTGAACGCATTCAAGACCGGGGACAAAGTAATCCTGTCCTGCGTCTCGGCGGATGGTTCATGCAGTTTCTGCAAGGAGGGGCTCTACTCGCACTGCACCGGAGAGGAAGGGCAGCCCGGCATTGGGTGGATCTTCGGACACCTGATCGACGGGACGCAGGCCGAGTACATCCGTGTGCCGTATGCGGACACGTCCATGTACCGGTTGCCGGAAAACGTCTCCCAGGAGCACGGTGTCCTGCTCAGCGACATCTTCCCCACCGGGTTTGAAATGGGCGTGCAGTACGGTCAGGTCCAGCCGGGCGACGTCGTCGCAGTGATCGGCGCAGGCCCCGTGGGGCTGGCCGTGATTGCGACCTCGGGACTGTACGGTGCCGCGAAAATCATCGCCGTGGACCTGGACGCCAACCGGGTGGAGCAGGCCCGAAAATTCGGTGCCACCCACGGAGTGAACTCCGGGGATAAGAACTGGCGGGAACAGATCATGGACCTGACGGATGGCTGGGGCGTGGACGTCGCGGTGGAGGCCGTCGGTATCCCTGCCACGTTCGAGATGTGCACCAGTATCGTCCGGCCCGGCGGCAATATGGCCAACGTGGGGGTGCACGGGACGCCCGTAAGCCTGGAGCTGGACCGGCTGTGGATCGAGAACATCAACATCAGCATGGGCCTGGTCAACACGAATACCCTGTCCATGCTCCTGAAGCTGATTGCCGAAGGGAAGCTGCCGGCCGAGGAGTTCATCAGCCACCGCTATTCGCTGGGCGACATCCTTACGGCTTACGACACCTTCTCCCGGGCCGCCGAAACGAACGCGCTCAAGGTGATCCTGCAGGCCTGACCAGTCATCCTGCGGGCAGGAGGGCGGCATCCGGTAGCGGGTGCCGCCTTTTTGCGCATTGGCGGCACCGGCAGATAATGAGAACTGCGGCCGCGTCTGCTCCCGCAGTTCTCAGCTCAGAAGAGGTTTTCCATGTCTAACGGCACCATGATTGCAGGACGGCTCAACGTAGAGACCGGCACCTTCGCCATGCAGGAAGTTCCGATTCCCGATCCTGGCCCGGGCTTCGTGCGCATCAAGGTCGGAGCCGCGGGCGTGTGCCTGTCCGACGTCCACCTGATCCAGGGCCTGCTGCGTCCGCAGTTCCTCCAGGGCAACGAGGTCACCCTCGGCCACGAGGTGGCCGGCACCGTGGACCTTCCCGGTGCAGGTGTCACCTCCGTGGCTCCCGGCGACCGGGTGGTGGTGCAGGCCGGGTACGAATACAACGGCGTCACGCTCACGATGGGCGTTGACTACGACGGCGGCTGGGCCGAGTACCTCGTGGTTCCCGCCGGTGTGCTGGTGCCGCTGGGTGATGACATTCCCTTCGACCAGGCCTCCATCATTCCCGACGCCGTGTCCACTCCTTGGGCTGCCATTGCCTCCACTGCTGAAGTGCGCGCCGGTGAAGCAGTGGGCGTCTGGGGCATCGGCGGGCTCGGTGCGCACGGTGTCCAGCTGCTGCGCCTGATTGGTGCCGCGCCCATCATTGCCGTTGATCCCATCCCCGAGGCCCGGGAGCGTGCCCTGGAATTCGGTGCCGATCTGGCGCTTGACCCGATGGCGGAGGACTTCTCGGACGCGATGAAGGCCGCCACCGCCGGACAGGGGCTCGACGTCGCCCTGGACTTCGCCGGTGTTGACGCCGTCCGGACCCAGGCCATCAACTGCCTGGGCCGGAGCGGACGCCTCGTGCTCGTGGGTCTGTCCGGCAAGCCGATGACCATCAATGACAGCACCGGTTTCTCCTTCGCACGCAAGCAGATCCGCGGCCATTACGGCTCGGACGCGCACCACGTGCCGCAGCTGGTGTCCCTGGCCCGGCTGGGCCGGCTCGATTTCGCCAAGTCCGTCAGTGCGCGCATCCCGCTGGCCGACGCCGAGCAGGCGGTCAAGGCGCTCGACGCGAAGGAAGGCAACCCGATCCGCCTGGTGCTGATCCCGTAGCGTCGTCCGCTACGGCATGTCTGCGTAGCGGACAGCATTGGCAAGGGCCTGTTCCAGTCCCTTGGTATCCAGCGCCTTCACATAGGCAGGTGTGTCGCGCTGCCAGCGCCAGCCTTCGGCCAGCGGACCGGCGTTGACGACGTCGAACCCGAATTCGCGAATCAGGGACGTCACCAGTTCTTTGGACGCCGCGTCGTTGCCGGCAATCGGCAGCGCGCGGCGGTTCGGCGTTCCGGCGGGGGTAGCCTGGCTGGTCAAGTGATCGGCCGCGATGTTGTTGAACGCCTTCACCACGTGCGAATCGGGCAGGTGGTTCTGCAGGAGTTCGCTGGTGGTGAGGGACTCGTCGTCGAGCTCGGCGATGTTCCCGTCCCGCTGGGGGTAGTAGTTCATGGTGTCGATGACGGTCTTGCCGCGCAGTTCCTCCACCGGCACATCCGCGTAGTTCTTCAACGGGATGCTCACCACCACTACGTCTGAGGCTTTCGCGGCTTCGGCCGGGGTGGCTGCGCGGGCATGCCCGCCCAATTCCATGATGAGTGCCTGGAGGGTCTCGGGGTCCCGCGAGTTACTGAGGACGACGTCGTACCCCTGCTTCACGGCGAGCCGCGCCAACTGTGAACCGATGTTCCCGCTGCCGATAAAGCCGATGGTCCGAATACGAGGTGTGCTCTCCAGTGTGCTCATAAAGGCATAACCGAGGAGGCTGCCAAATATTCCGACCCCGCTGTTACGTCGCGGAAATCTACGTTCCCTACGATCGGCCCATGACTGCACCCTCCCGTCCCTTTGCCCTGTCTGGTCCAGCCGCCCCGCACGACCCCCGCCGTCGTCGGACACTGGCGTGGATGGGGCTCGCCGTCTTCGCGCTGCATCTGCTGGGGTGGGGCGGTTTCCTGCTGGCGGTCGCACCGCACGGATACAGCACGGCCGCCGGATCAGGGTTCGGCGCCGGACTTGCCTTGACCGCCTACCTGCTGGGCGTGCGGCATGCATTCGATGCGGACCATATCGCGGCGATCGATAACACGAGCCGGAAACTGGCTGCCGGCGGCGACCCGCCGGTCTCGACCGGGTTCTGGTTTGCCCTGGGCCATTCAACCGTTGTGCTGCTCGCCGTCGGACTGCTCGCGGCCGGCGTTGACGCAGTCGCCGGGCAGCTCACCGACGATGCCTCGGTGCTTCGACAGTTTTCCGGGGTGTGGGGGCCGGCTGTTTCCGGCACCTTCCTGCTGGCAATCGGGACCATCAACCTGCTGGCCCTGCGCGGCATTGTCCGGGCGTACCGGAAACTGCGGGACGGGAGATACAACGAGGTCGAGCTGGAGCGGACGCTGGATCAGCGCGGATTGGTTGCCCGGATGCTGGCTCCGGTGGCACGCCGCGTGGATAAGGCCTGGAAGCTGTATCCACTCGGCTTCCTGTTCGGGCTCGGGCTGGACACCGCCACCACCATCGGCCTGTTTGTGGTGGCGGGCGGCGCCGTCGTCGTCCTGCCGTGGCAGGCGGTGATGGTGCTGCCGCTGCTGTTCACTGCGGGCATGGTCCTTTTCGATTCGCTGGACGGGATCCTCATGAGCCGGGTGTACCGGTGGGCCTTCGACTCTCCAAAACGGAAACTGTTCTACAACCTGGTCATTACAGCCGTTTCGGTGCTGGCTGCCTTCGGCGTCGGCGCATGGGTGCTTGGCGGACTGTTCACCGAGACACTGGCGCTGGAATCGGGGCCCGTCGCGTGGCTGGGTAACCTGAACCTGGAGTATCTCGGCTTCTCAGTGGTGGGTCTGTTTGTTGGCGTCTGGGGAATTGCCTACGCGTTTTGGCGGGTCTCGGGGGAGCGGCTGGCTGCGGCAGAGAAGGGCTGAGTCCGCCGCACCGGCAGCGGCTTAGTGGAGCCGGCCCGCTACAGCCGCCGCAGGTAGCGTTCCGGACCGTTGAGGAAACTCTTCCAATTGGTCACCAGATCTAGTTCGTCCCACTGACGCTCCCGGAATCCCCATGGACCCAGCTCGAGGATCCGGGCTCCCGGAAGCGCAGCGAGCAGCGGCGAGTGGGTGGAGAGCAGGACCTGCGACTTGCCGTCCGCAAGTTTGTCCTTCAGGACACCCAGCAGTGCCAGGCAGCCGGAGAAGGACAACGCGGATTCGGGCTCGTCCAGCACCCACAGCCCCGGGCCGCGGAACCTGTCCTCCGCCAGGGCCAGGAAGGATTCCCCGTGCGAGAGGGAATGGAACTCCACATCCAGGCGGGATGTGGAGGGGTTCTCCTCCAGGTAGGTGAAGAAGCCGTGCATGGTCTCGGCCCGCAGGAAGTAGCCCCGCTTCGTCCCGCCGGGATTACGGACCAGCTGCAGGTGGCGGCTGAGCTCTGATTCGGTGCTGCGGGTGGTGTGGCGGGCACCAGTGGAACCGTCTTCGGGGGAGAGGCCAAATGCCAGTGCCACCGATTCGATCAGCGTGGACTTGCCGGACCCGTTTTCGCCCACCAAGACTGTGGCCTGGGCAAGGTCAAGGCCCGCCTTCAGCAGCTGCGCCACCGGCGGGAGGGTTGCAGGCCACTTCTGCCGGTCCAGGGGTTCCAAGGGGTGCTCCCGAACCTGGCGAATGGGGTATCGGTCCGTGAACATACGCAGATTCTGCCACGAACAGGTGTACCGGATCAGGCAGGGGGATCGCCGCGCAGCTGGTCCTTCCACGACCGGTAGACGGGGTCGGTTTCCCGTGCGGCTTCATGTGCCGTATCCGAAAGCGCCCGGATCACTGCTCCCTCCGCCGCTAAATCCAGGCGCTGTGCACTGCCGTCACCCCGCCCGGCGCCGTTACCGGGCTTGGGGCCGCCGACCGGCCCGGCGCCGTTCGGATGCAGGGACGGCGGCCGCCAACCGGCCGCCGTCGCACTGGACAGCACCTTGGCGGTGCCGAGGACGCCGACGGCGCGTTGCCGGGTGCCGCGCAGGTCAAGGTCTTCGTACAGGTAGTCCCCGTTCGGGCCGGTCAACCGGGTGATGCTCCGCAGCGGCCCGGCCTCCTCTCCGGAGCGGCCAAGGACCAGCGTTTCGCGGAGCAACACCCGGGCGCCGACGCCCAGCTTCACACGGGTTTCACGCAGCACGTTGGATCCGGCGGCAGCCACAAACGGTGCTCCCTCCCAGATCAGCACCGCGCCCTCATCCAGCACCGCCTCGAGCGTCCAGCGGGCCTGCTTGCCTTCGGCGTCGTAGGCCACCATGCCGGCCGGCTCGACCACTTCCAAGGTGACACCCGGACCCACAGCCACCTCAATCCGGACGTCGTCTCCGCCGAGCAGCATCATGTGGATGCCGATCAGTGCCACCCGCAGCTGCCGTGCCCCGGAACCCCCGGAACCCCCGGAAGCCCCGGAACCGCCGGCAACCGGACGGGGCGCCAGATAATGCCCCTGATCCAGGAGCGCGAAACGTGCTCCCTCCCCGGAGGGTTCCACCGCGATACGGGTAGGCCGCTGCCCGGCGGGGTGCGCGCCGGACGGTGCGGAAGAAGGCACCCGCTCAGTGCTGGTGGACAGTGTCTTCATCCCCGTGCGCGTGGACAAACCCGCCGTCTTCGTCCGCATGGAAATGCGGCGCCATGGGTCCGGGGTCCTGCGGCGTATGCTGCCCGGATCGGTGCAGTGCCACCAACCCGCGGACCCAGGCGCAGAGTTCGTCTACGGTGTCCTGCTGTTTGCGGGAAAGGGCCAGCACCGGAGCGCCGTCCCGTGCCTCGACGGCGTCCGCCACCATTTGTTCCACGTCCACTTCCACGTACGGAGCCAGGTCTATCTTGTTGATCACCAGCAGATCGGCACGGGCAATACCCGGTCCGCCCTTCCGCGCGACGTCGCCGCCGCCGGCAACGTCCAGCACAAAGATCTGTGCGTCCACCAAGGCAGGGGAGAAGGTGGCCGTGAGGTTGTCGCCGCCGCTTTCGACCAGGACGAGGTCCAGCGGCGCGAAGTCGGACTCCAGGTCCTCCACGGCGAGCAGGTTGGT
Source organism: Arthrobacter sp. zg-Y1171 (assembly GCF_025244845.1). Taxonomy (NCBI): domain Bacteria; kingdom Bacillati; phylum Actinomycetota; class Actinomycetes; order Micrococcales; family Micrococcaceae; genus Arthrobacter; species Arthrobacter sp. zg-Y1171. The sequence goes on from NZ_CP104264.1 coordinate 789,982, forward strand.
GGTCACGTCATCGCGGATGGCCGTGTGCGGGCAGGCACCGGTTTCCACTGCGCGGATACGCTCCTCCGGAAGCACACCCGCGGAGCGCAGGAACCGGGCATCCTCATCCGTGTAGATGTCGTTGGTGATCACGCCGATCTGCAGCTCGCCGGCCATGGACCGGCAGATCGTGGCAATCAGCGAGCTCTTGCCGGTACCGACCGGACCGGCAACTCCCAGGCGCAGTGAACGGGTGGACGGGGCAGCAGCGGGGAACGAATTGTCAGGCAACGAATAGTCTCCTTGTTCTAGTGGTGTGGTCTTCGGCCCAGTGCTCCATCAACGGGGCGCTGAGGGCGGGAATATCGTCTAAGCCGCCAATGAGCAGCGACTCCACGGCGACGGCGTCGATCTCTCCGGCGGCGTCCAGGATCCAGGCGGTGGCATCCATCGGATCGATGGGCAGCAGCTTCAGGGCAGCTGCCACCACCGACTGCGCATCGTCGTAGCAGCAGAGCCGGGCGAGCTGCAGCTCGCCGACGCCGAGCGCAGCGGCAGTTACCCCCAGGGCCACGGGCCGGGTGGGCCGCGGGACGGTCCGCTGCAGCTCGACGACGGCGGGAGAGTCCGGTCTCAGCTTCCCGGCCAGTCGCAGCATGCCGCGGCCCAGACGGCGCGAGGCTTCCCGCTGCGCAGCGGAGGGCGTCCGCGCGTCGAGGGCAGCTTCGATCCGGGCAAAGCTGATGCCCGCTGCGCCGCAGGCGGACCGGTGCGCCAGCACCGCGGCGGCGGTTTCCACCCGGACCACTGTGTGCAGCCGGGCGAGCAGGTAGTGATACACGCCGTCGACCCCAAGGCCGGCCAGGACCGCAGGCTCCAGGCCCGCCGAATGTGAGTACGCCCCGGAGGGCAACCGCGAATCGGCCAGCAGGAAAGCCGCAACACCGGCGTCGGGAGCTGGCAGCATCGGTTCCACTAGAACAGCGAGTAGCGCTGGGTCAGGGGCAGCTCGGACGCGGGGGCCGGTTCAATGACCTGCCCGTCGATGCTGACCATAAATGTTTCCGGGTTCACTTGGATGTCCGGCAGCGCCGTGTTGTTCGGCAGGGACGCCTTGGTGACGTCACGGGTGGAGCGGATGGCGGTCAGTGTGCGGGTCAGCCCGAGGCGGTCCGCCAATCCGTCGTCGAGCGCGGCCGGCGCCACGAAGGAGGTGGACAGATGCGGTGCCGACGACGCCGTTCCCGCCAGTGCTTCCCGCATCCAGACGGGCTGGGGTGTGGGCAGGGTGGCATTGGGGTCACCCATCTGGCCGGCCACAATGGCTCCGCCCTTGATCACCAGGGTGGGGCGGATGCCGAAGAACGCCGGATCCCACAGCACCAGGTCCGCCATTTTGCCGATCTCGACGGATCCGACCTCGTGGTCGATGCCGTGCGCCACGGCCGGGCAGATGGTGTATTTGGCAATGTAACGGCGCACCCGCTCGTTGTCGGCCGGAAGCTGTGAGTGCGTGGCGCCCATGTACTCCTTCATAACGTGCGCCACCTGCCAGGTGCGGGTGATCGTTTCGCCGATGCGTCCCATGGCCTGGGCGTCGGAGGAGGTAATGGACATGGCGCCGAGGTCCTGGAGGACGTCCTCGGCCATCATGGTGTTGGCCCGGATCCGGGACTCGGCAAATGCCAGGTCCTCGGGGATCCGGGGATTCAGGTGATGGCAGACCATCAGCATGTCCAGGTGCTCCGCCACGGTGTTGACCGTGAAGGGGAGGGTCGGGTTGGTCGACGCCGGCAGGACGTTCGCGGCGGCAGCCACTGTGATGATGTCCGGAGCGTGCCCGCCGCCGGCACCTTCGGCGTGGAATACATGGATGCCGCGGCCGTTGATCGCCTCCAGCGTGTTCTGCACATAGCCGGCCTCGTTCAGTGAATCCGCGTGCAGGGCCACCTGGACGCCCCACCGGTCCGCGGCGGTCAGCGCGGCATCGATGGCGGCCGGCGTCGAGCCCCAGTCCTCGTGGACCTTGTAGCCCGCGGCTCCGGCCAGGGCCTGCTCTTCCAGCGAGGCCTGGCTGACGGTGTTTCCCTTGCCGTACAGCAGGAAGTTCAGCGGGAGGTGGTCCAGTGCCCGGTGCATCACCTGCAGGTTCCAGGCGCCCGGGGTCACCGTCGTCGCCTTGGACCCTTCGGCCGGTCCGGTGCCGCCGCCGCCCACGGTCGTGATGCCGGAGGCAAGCGCTTCCCGCAGGGCGTCCGTGCCCAGCAGATGGACGTGGGTGTCGATACCGCCGGCCGTGAGGATCCGGCGCTCGCCGGAAATGATCTCGGTTCCGGGGCCGATGATCAGCGCCGGATCGATTCCGTCCATGATGTCCGGGTTGCCCGACTTCCCGATGCCCGTTATCCGGCCGTTCCGGACCCCGACGTCGGCGCGCACAATGCCCCAGTGGTCCACGATGACGACGTTGGTGATCACCAGGTCCGGAGCGCCCTCGGCGGAGGTCCGGGTGGACTGGGCCATGGACTCGCGGATGTTCTTGCCGCCGCCGAAGACGGATTCGTCCCCGCCGAAGGTGTAATCCTGTTCCGGGCTGATCCAGAGATCGGTATCGCCCAGCCGGATCGAATCGCCCGTGGTGGGGCCGTACAGGTGGGCGTATTCGTGCCTGCTGATCCGCATGTTCAGGCCCCTTCCTGCGCGGTACCCCGGAGTTGAAGGCCGGGAACGGTGCCGGTGCCCGCCAACCGGACGAGGGTGACCTCGCGGGAGGCACCGGGTTCGAAGCGGACGGCCGTACCCGCCGGGACTTCCAGCCGGAAGCCGACGGCGGCATCCCGGTCGAAGCGCAGCACCGGATTCACGTCCGCGAAATGGAAGTGGGAGCCGATCTGGACCGGACGGTCGCCGTCGTTGGTCACCACCAGGCTGCGGGTTTCACGTCCGGCATTGATCTCTACGTCTCCCTGCGCGGTACGGATCTCACCCGGCACCAGGTTCATGAGATCGGGTCCGTAATAGTGACCAGCTTTCGGCCGTCAGGAAACGTGGCTTCAATCTGCAGATCCGGAATCATTTCCGGCACCCCTTCCAACACTTCGTCGCGGCGCAGGACCGAGCGTCCCTCGCTCATCAGGTCGGCGACCAGCCCGCCCTCGCGTGCCCGTTCCATCACCCAGCAGGAAAGCAGGGCCACGGCCTCGGGGTAGTTGAGCCGGATGCCGCGTTCGCGGCGGTCCCGTGCCACCATGCCGGCAACGCTAAGCAGCAGCTTGTCCTTATCAGCGGGAGTGAGGAACATGCGCCGATTCTGCCACCGGGTTGTTTCCGTCGTGTTGCGTAATTTGCGTATGCGGAGGAATTGGGAGCCTGCAGTTTTCCGCCATAGACTTCGGCAGTGAATTCCGGACTGCTGCTGGCCATCTTGATCGCCGTCTTTGTTGGGGGAATCGCGCAGCGTGTGGCCGGGATTGGTTTCGGGCTGCTGCTGGCGCCGTTCTTCATTGTTGCCCTCGGCCCGTACCCGGGTGTCGTGGTAACCAATGTTTGCGGGATGCTCGCCGCCGGTCTGGTGATCCGGCACGTCTGGCAGCGAATCGACTGGAAAATGTACGCCTCGCTGGCCGTCCCGGCGGCGCTCGGCGTCGTGCTGGGAACGTACGCGGCATCGGTCCTTCCAGTGGGCCCGCTGGAAATCGGGGTCGGAATATTCATGCTCGCCGCCCTGACCTCATCCCTGGTGCTGAACCGCACCCAGGTGGTGCTGCGCGGAGGTTCGCCGAAAACTGCCGCAGGACTTCTGGCCGGCATCAGCAACTCCATGGCCGGAGCCGGGGTTCCGGCCGTGAGCGCCTACGCGGTACTGGCCCGGTGGCCGCAGGCCTCCTTCATGGCAACCATGCAGCCCTTCCTTGCCACCCTGAGCATCGTGACACTGGCGGCCCACGCCGTGGTGGACCCGGGGGAGTGGCCGCAGCTTGCCTGGTGGATCTGGGCACTGCTGGGCATCCTCACGGTGGCCGGACTTCGAGCCGGAAGCCGGCTGGCACCGCACGTTCCCGAGTCCACGGCCCGCCGCGTCGTCGTCGTCCTGGCCTATCTCGGAGCCGTATCCGCCCTGGTGAAGGGGATCATCGACCTGCAGTAGCCGTGCTGGAGCCTATTTGCCGCCGGACTTCCCGGCACGGTCCTTGGCGGCCTTGGCAACCTTCACGGCTGCAGCGGCCTTGGCGACCTTCACGGCCTTTCCGTGCTTGTCGGCTTTGTCGGCTTTGGCGGCCTTCGCAGCCTTCGCAGTCTTGGCGGCCTTGGCGGCTTTGGCGGCTTTGGCAGCACCCTTGGCCCCGACCGCTGCTGCGGTACCCATCACCGGCGTCGGAACCGTGACGACCTTGACCTTGGTCTTCGGCCGCTTGCGGTCCAGGACCAGTGCGGCCGCAATGCCGGCCATCCAGGTGTCCTTCGCCAGCCCGAGGCCGTCGGGGGTGGGGCGGATGCCGTCCGCCTCGGTCATTCCCGGCGTCATGAGGTACATCCGCACCATGCCGCCCGAGAAACAGCCGAGCATGAGCCCGGCCAGACGGCTGGGGACGAACGGGAGCAGCAGGGACAGCCCCACGCAGATCTCGGCCGTGCTGAGCAGCTTGCCGAATTTCGCCGGTTCAATGTCCTGTACCTGGGGAAAGGCATGGGCGGCCATCTGCTGCAGGTAGGCCGCGTTTTCGGCATCCATATTGCGCTTGTTGAGGCCGGAGTTGAGGATGTAGGCGCCGGTGGTCAGGCGCAGGGGAATGTGGCTGAGTTTCATGGGGGTCCCTTCACAGACGATGCAATTCCGAGCCTACGGCCGCCGCGGTGCCTGCGCCAGAGTAGACGCTGGAACGAACGGTGGCGAAGAGCGGGGCAAAAATGTCCGAAACGCGGGGGAACAGGTTACTCACCGGTCGCCATCTCTGCTTTCATAAAGGGGTACGCTGCAGCAGCTGTCGACACAAGAAGGTTCCGATGGAATACCTCCCGGGTGAGCATCCTCGCCCGCGTCATTTCCTCCTCCATCTCAGCGACACGCACCTGCTCGGGGGTGACAACCGCCTGTATGGCGCAGTGGACAGCCATGCCAAACTCCGTGCGCTTTTCGCCCGCCTCGAAGACAGCGGACAACGGCCTGAGGCTCTGATTTTCACCGGCGACCTGGCGGACCGAGGGGAAGCCGGTGCCTACGCCAAGCTCCGGGAGATCGTTCTCCCTGCCGCTGAGCGGATGGGCGCCCGGGTGATCTGGGCGATGGGCAACCACGACAACCGCGCGGCTTTCCGGCAGGTCCTGCTGGACGAGGCCCCGGAAATGTCACCCGTGGACCAGGTGCACCACCTCGGCGGGCTGCGGATCATCACCCTGGACACCACCGTCCCGGACCACCACCACGGGGAGCTCAGCGACGGCCAGCTTGCCTGGCTGCGCCGTGAACTGCAGACGGCCGCTCCGGAGGGAACCATCCTCGCAATGCACCATCCGCCGGTCCCCAGCGTGCAGGACCTCTCCGTCCTGGTCGAACTGCGGCAGCAGCACCGGCTTGCAGGCGTCCTGGCGGGCAGCGACGTCCGGGCCATCATTGCCGGGCACCTGCACTATTCGACGTTCGGGACCTTCGCCGGAATCCCCGTGTCCGTGGCGTCAGCCACCTGTTACACGCAGGACCTCACGACGCCGGGAACCCGAGGCCAAGACGCGGGCCAGGGCTACAACATGGTCCACCTCTACGAAGATTCGGTGGTGCACTCCGTGGTGCCTTTGGAGGAAAGCGGCACCGTGGGGGAGCAGGTGGGGCCGGAGGAAACCGCTGCCCGTCTGGCGGAAGCAGGTATCCGGCTACCAGATGCGCTCACACTGACATCCGCCTAGTCCCGGGGCGGCTCCGGACCCAGGTTGAAGAACCGGCCGGTGACGGTTTCGGGCACAATCTCCACGTAGCGGTACTTCTCCGTCCGAACCCAGGGCTGCAGGGGAAGGCTGTCCGCCGCTTCGATCTCGGCGCCCGTCTCCAGGAAGCGGGTTGTCCCCTTGACGACGACGGACCAGGCCTGGTCGCTGTGGACGCCGTCGGCTTCGAACGCGACGTACGTATTGACCGCCATTTCCGCCAGCTTCGTGCCCGGCGCGGTGCGAAGGAGGAGCACGCCGTCGTGTGCCAGATAGTTGATGGGATAGATGCTGGGCCGGTTCGCCACACTGACCGCCAGACGGCCGTGGTGGGTGTGTTCCAAGTACTTCCAGCTCTGTTCATCAGACAGTTCAACGACCGGGGGAAGCTCTTCATTAGTCATGCACTCAGTGTGCCAACGGTGTCCGACCACCGCCACCATCAGGTTGCTTATGAACTTGACTCTGTCCCGGCCCTTGCAAGAGAGTGGACTAGGTAGTATTGCCCCGCCAGCAATAAACCTCACCACCGAGGAGCACACGTTTATGACAGACGCAGGACAGCAGCATTCCACTTCCGGCCAGAACGACGCCGGAGACCCGAAGACCCTGACCACACGCCAGGGACACCCGGTCTACGACAACCAGAACACCCGGACCGTGGGAGCCCGTGGCCCGGCCACGCTTGAGAACTACCAGCTCCTCGAGAAGATCAGCCACTTCGACCGTGAGCGGATCCCCGAGCGCGTAGTCCACGCCCGCGGTTTCGTGGCGTACGGCGAGTTCGAGGCTTCCGGCAAGTGGGGCGACGAGCCCATTGCCAAGTACACCCGCGCCAAGCTTTTCTCCGAGCCCGGCAAGAAGACCGATGTTGCCATCCGTTTCTCCTCCGTGATCGGCGGACGTGACTCCTCCGAGGCCGCACGCGACCCCCGCGGCTTCGCCGTCAAGTTCTACACCGAAGACGGCAACTGGGACATGGTCGGCAACAACCTGGGTGTCTTCTTCATCCGCGATGCCATCAAGTTCCCGGACGTGATCCACTCCCTGAAGCCGGACCCCGTCACGTTCCGCCAGGAACCGGCCCGCATCTTCGACTTCATGTCGCAGACTCCCGAAGCCATGCACATGCTGGTCAACCTCTTCAGCCCGCGCGGCATCCCCGCGGACTACCGCCACATGCAGGGCTTCGGCGTGAACACCTACCGCTGGGTCAACGCCGCCGGCGAATCGAAGCTGGTCAAGTACCACTGGCTCCCGCAGCAGGGCGTGAAGTCCCTGACCGAGGAAGACGCCGCGAACATCCAGGCCAACGACCTGGGCCACGCCTCGAAGGACCTCTACGAGGCCATCGAACGCGGCGACTACCCCAAGTGGGACCTGTACGTTCAGCTCATGGATGACCACGATCATCCGGAACTGGACTTCGATCCGCTGGACGACACCAAGACCTGGCCGGAGCAGGAGTTTGAGCCCAAGTACGTGGGCACCATGACCCTGAACCGCAACATCACGGACCACCACAACGAAAACGAGCAGATCGCTTTCGGTACCGGTGTCCTGGTGGACGGGCTGGACTTTTCCGACGACAAGATGCTCGTTGGCCGCACGTTCAGCTACTCCGATACGCAGCGCTACCGCGTAGGCCCGAACTACCTGCAGCTTCCGGTGAACTCCGCGAAGAACGCACGCGTCGCCACCAACCAGCGCGGCGGCCAGATGTCCTTCGGCACCGACCTCGCGCCGGGCCAGAACCCGCACGTGAACTACGAGCCGAACATCACCGGCGGCCTGCAGGAAGCAGCCAAGCCGGAGCAGGCCGAGGTTGGCCCCGAGCTTGAGGGCCGCCTGACCCGCGCCCGCCTGCCCCGCACAAACGACTATATGCAGGCCGGCCAGCGCTACCAGCTGATGGAGCAGTGGGAGAAGGACGACCTGGTCGCCAACTTCATTGCCAACGTCGGCCAGGCTGTCCGCCCGGTGCAGGAGCGCATGCTCTGGCACTTCTACATGAGCGATGACGAGCTGGGCGCACGCGTCGGCGAGGGCCTGGGCATCAGCTTGGACGAGATCAAGGATCTCGGCCCGCTGGCCACCCAGACACTCAACGAGGAAGAAACCGAGCGCATGAAGAACCTGGGCCACAACGGTCCCCGGAACGTCGAAGGCCTCACCATGACCCACTGCGTGCCCAATGAGCACGTGGTAGTTACCCGGTAAGGAACTTCCACAAACAACGACGGCGCGGCCGCACTTTTAGTGCGTTCCGCGCCGTCGTTGTTTAATTCCCTACTTTTCCCAGGGTGCCCGGACCGGGAAGTACTTTTCGAGGAAGTCCGTCACCCGTTCGGCCCGTTCCGCCGCGGGGACTTCCGGGAAGCTTCCGTCGTTAAGGCAGAACATGTCCTTGTGGCGTTTGGCGAGCAGCCGGTCCATCATCTTCAGGCCGGCGTAACTGGTGGTGTCCACGTACCGGACCTTCGCCGTCTCCTGCGTGACCGCCCGGCCTGTGAGCAGCGCGTAGTAGTGGTAGAGCGAGTTGGTCACGGAGATGTTGTCCTTGGCCCGGAAGGTGCTCGCGGCCGTGGCAGCGAACTCCTCGGGGAACTCCGCCTCCATTTCCAGCAGGACACTGCGGCGCAGGGGAGCTGCCGTGTGTTCCAAGTGGCGGGTGGTGACCCGGCCGAAGCGCTCCCAGAGCAGCCGGCGGTTCACCCTCGCAGCATTTTCGAAGCCGCTGCGCTCGGAATCATTGGCGCCCAGGCCAATCCGGGTGCTGGCTTCAATGAACTTGGTGATCCCGCCCGGGGAGAAGAACATGTCCGGGGCAACGGGACGGCCAAAGAACATGTCGTCGTTGGAGTACAGGAAGTGTTCCGCCAGTCCCGGGATGTGCTGCAGCTGGGCCTCGACCGCCTGGGAGTTGTGCGTGGGCAGCACGGACGGGTCCTTGAAGTGCTCGGAGGCAGGCACGAAGGTGACGGACGGGTGCTCAGCCAGCCAGTCCGGCCGCGGCGAGTCCGAGGCAATAAAGATGCGGCGGATCCAGGGGGCGAACATGTGCACTGAACGGAGGGCGTACTTCAATTCGTTGATCTGCCGGAACCGGGCCTCGTGGTCGTCGCCTTCGCCCACCACGGCGCCGCTCATCCGGGCGGCGCGGGCGGCCTGGAACTCGGGGGAACTGCCGTCCACCCAGGAGAACACCAGATCGATGTCGAACCGGATGTCCGTGGCGTGGTCCGCGAACATGTTCTCGATGGTCGGCCAGAGCAGTCCGTGCTTTTCCACGGTGCCGCGGACCACCTCGGCAGCCGGCAGGGTTCGGCGGGTGAGGGAGTTCTCCACGGGCAGGGTGATGTTCTCGCCCTCCAGGTCCCAGAGTTCAATCTGCACCCCGGCCGAGCCTGAAATCAGCAGGTTTGTGCCGGTGAATGCCCGCGGGCGGTACACGCGGATGATCCGGGCCTTGTCGATGGAGGAGAGGTCCCCGTCTGCGATCAGCAGGGTCCGGCTCTTTTTGGTATCGACGGTCCGGGCGTAGAACGGCTCGTCGCGGCAGGCCTCGACCATCGCCTTCCGCAGCTGCTGGCGCACCCGGAGGTCGACGGCAATGACCGGACGCTGGTCGTTTCCGCGCACCAGAAGGTACTCCACCCCGGCGTCGTCGAGCACCCTGCGCACGAAGAGCAGGTCCTCCACCATGGCCTCGTGCGGTGTGAGACCGGTGTCCATGAGGGCCAGGCGGCCCTTGACCAGGGCGACATTGGTTCTTTGCTCCACTCGCTGGAGCACCGCGGGGGAAGCGGCGAGCAGGGTCTCCGGTTCGAGATCCGGTTCCGGGGCTCCGAAGTAGATATCGTGTTCGGCGGCTGTATCGGTAATAGGAACCTCCTAGGGCGGGTGGGCGCCCATAGTGCAGGCGCTGATGAGTGCTGCGTTGCACGGGAACTGCTGCCGGGCGTCCGGCGGGTCCTTCAAGATGCGCCGGGGATGCTCCGAACGCTATGTGCTCAACCGCGGGCCGCCAGTAGCATTGTCTTCGGACACGGACATTCCGGGAGTAGATGTGGGATACCGTAACACCGCCCGTGGCAGCACCGCGCGTAAAGCCATGGCTCGTAACATAACCGCCCGTAACACTGGCCTGCTCGCGGCAGCTTTGCTCCTCACCAGTATCTCATCCTGCGCTGCGCCGCCGCAGGAGGACCCGACGTCGTCCGCGCCACAGTGGTCCACCTATACGACGGCGGATAGCAGCCTCCGCTTCGAGCACCCGGCCGGGTGGGACATCCGGGAGCTTCCGGCACGCGCCAATGATCCGGCGGGCGGGGTGTCGCTGGAAGTGCTCGACGACGGCGGCCGCGTGCTTGCCCGGCTGGACACCGGCATCATCACGGACCTGAGCTGCACCGAACCTGCCGAACCGGCGTCCTACGTGGAGTATGAGAGCGTGCCGATGCCGAAGCTGGAGTCGAAACAGGGGTCCGACCAGCGGTTTGTCTACCGCTCCCTGGCACCGTCCGGGCCACGCAATGCCCAGGCAACCTACGCCGTGGTGAGCGGTCAACAGCAGAGTCCGGAATGCGGGCTGTTCGATTTCTTCAGGCTGACCGAGTCGAGCGGGGGACGGTTTGCGGGGGAGTACGGGGACGGTTCCGGGGATGCGCAGGACACGGATACCTATCTCGACGGTGCCGAACGGTACCGGGAGACGCAGGAATACAGCGACATCAAGGAGATGCTGACGTCCCTGCGCAACGCGGATTAGGACCGGGTGGGCAGCTGCGGGAGCACTTTCATCCGAGACTCCCAAATGCCTCATTTATAAGCCGGCTGATTTCTGTGAGCACTCTGGTGCCCTGTGGATAAGTCGCTACGCTCTGCAGCGGCCTGATTACTATGGCCGAACCGACTGCTTGATCCTTTGTCTCGCGGCCCACCCAGCCTTGGGGGTTTTCGAATGCGTAAAGTTCTCCGCCGTACCGTCCGAGTGAGGCTTGCGACCGTCGCGGTTGCGGTCCCGTTGCTGTTCCTGACCGCGTGCTCGGGTGCGTCTGGTGATTCCGGAGCAGGGAAGCAGCCTTCGAGTCCGGCTGCCACGGCTTCGGAAACGCCGACTCCGACTCCGACTCCCAGCGCCGAGTACAAGCCCGCGTCGGCTGAGGGGCCTGCGGAGAACGTCCCGCTGCCGGTGATGCCGGAGGAGGCGAAGGTCGAGTCCAAAGAAGGGCTCGAGGCCTTCGCCCGGTATTGGTATGAGCTGGTCAATTACGGCTTTGAAACCGGAGACGTGGAACCGATCCGCGCAATCAGCGGCCCGGACTGTGCTGTCTGTGACACTTTTTACTTGATGGTGGGTAAAGGATATGAAAACGACGACTGGATAGTTGGAGGCCAAATCGAAGTGCAAGGTGTCCACTCAGACTTCGTTTTGACACCCGACAGTCGCTACCAGGTCCTTATTCAGGAGAAGCAGGACGAAATTTCCTATTTTGGTCCGGCTGGCCCGTATGGGACGCGCGCGGGAACAGAAGCTTCAGGAGTCCAAATGATTGAAGCGCGCTTCAGCGACAGAGGGTGGTCCGCCGACGTGGTCGTCACGATCAAGAGCCCAACGACATGAAGGCCTCCTCAAGGTTTCTTTGGGCGGGGGCATGTTGTCTCCTTGTCTCGTTTTCTTCGACTTCCGTTCAGGCGGGTGAGGCGGATGTTGGTTGGCACGAGGACGACAAGATTTCAGGTTCTGTTTACTCGGAGGACCCGGCAACAGGGGTATGGACGACTCTCCCGGTAGGTATCCCTGAGGACCCTTCCGGCTATCGTTTTGAGCCGGTGTGTTTTGACGACCTTGCGGGCGATGTCTCCTGCCTGGCAGCGAACCAGGCCGCATGCACAGCTGGCGAGGACGGCCGGCTTGTCTATTGGTTCTCCGGATTGAAGACAACGGACCCAAGTACTTGGACAAAGGTCAGCGAAACCCCGTCCTGCATCTATTCCGAAGAGCCCGTGGACGTGGGCGAGCAGATCCAGGCGCAGATCCTCACCGCCTTCCAGGAGCGCCAGATAGCTGCCGGGAAACTGGTCCTGCAACCCAGTCCCCACACGCTGGTAGGGATGGAAACCAACGTTTACGTCGAGGCCGCAGAGCAGGTCTTTGAAATGGTGCTGCTGGACCAGACGGTCCGGATTGTTGCTACCCCCACCGAGTTCGAGCTGAACTATGGGGACGGCACCGTGTACGGGCCTACTAGTGTCCCGGGGGCACCGTTGGCCCAGGAGCGGTGGGGTGAGCAGACCCAGACCAGCCACAAATACGATGCCAGCGGCGACTACCATGTGGGTGCCACTGTGCATTTCTCCGGAGCCTATTCCGTGAACGGCGGACCGATGATTCCCATCGATGGTCGTGCAGCGGTGTCCTCCGAAGCCCAGACCCTGAGCGTCTGGCGGGCGGAAACCCGCAGCGTCGCCGACAACTGCCTGGTGAACCCGAGCGGTGTCGGATGCTAGCCCGACACAAGCCCGACACAGCGTGGTATGAGCCTGCGAACTACGGTTTCAAGCCGGCGAAGCGGGGCTCGTAGAGTGACTAGCAGCCCGGAGTGTGACAGCGATCAGCCGGTTCCGGCCCGGCAGAGCGGTGCGGCACATAGTCGGGCTCTTCCTGCCTCTCCATGCCGAGCAGTCTGCCCCGGAGGGCCGCGAATCGCGTGAGTTCCGGGCGCCGGGCCCGGAAATCCTTCGATTTGTCGGAATCCCTACGGTTTGTGACAATCCCTGCGCCGCGCAGCGCGGGGATCCGGACAAGGTGCGGGGATTCGGACAAACCGCAGGGGGGATCCGGACAAGGTGCGGGGATTCGGACAAACCGCAGGGGGGATTCGGACAAGGTGCGGGGATTCGGACAAACCGCAGGGGGGATTCGGACAAGGTGCGGGGATTCGGACAAACCGCAGGGGGGATTCGGACAAGGTGCGGGGATTCGGACAAACCGCAGGGGGGGCCGGACAAGGTGCGGGGATTCGGACAAACCGCAGGGGTGGCTCCGGACAAGGTGCGGGGATTCGGACAAACCGCAGGGGGGGGGCGGACAAGGTGCGGGGATTCGGACAAACCGCAGGGTGGATCCGGACAAGGCGCGGGGATTCGGACAAACCGCAGGGAGGATCCGGACAAGGATGGCGAAGTGGAAGTCGTCACCACCGCGAAGGTACGTGCATGGTGGACCCAACAGATGACGGCTGCTAGACGGATCCCGGCCGCGGCACCGCAAACAGCGTCCGGGGATCCTGGAGAACCGCAGGGTAGGCGAACGCTGACCGGGAAATTTCCCCGTTCAGCTTCACCTGCCGCACCGCCGTATCGTTCGTGAGTTCCACTGGCCCGGCACGGCCCAGAAGCAGGCGGGTCCGGTCAGCCGGAGAAAGAACAGCCACCTGGTCGCCGTCGTCCATGTCCTCGAGCAACCGAACCAACTGCCGGCCCCGCTTACCGGTGATCGGGGTGCCCTTGGCGGAAAGCATCGGCAGCACGATGGCGGCAGCATCGCCGTCGGGCACTGCACGCACCACCCACAGTCCTTCACCCGGGCCAGGGTCAACGGGATCCGGAACGTCGGCAGGGGAGGGCCAGACATAGGGCAATCCGGCCTCGGTATCCGGAAACAGCGGTCCGTAGACGTCCGGAGACTTCTCGATGAGGTTGGAGCGATGACTGCGGTGCAGTTCTTCGTTCCCGATCCAGGCGGGAAGATCGACGTCGGCTTCCGCAGCCTCCGGAGCGAACTCCAGGATCTGCTCCCGGACGGTATCGGCATGTCCGCGGGCAATCCACTCATCCGTCATCGCCAGCCCGTAGGCGGTGAGCGCCGGCACGAAGCCCTTCCACATCAGCAGGGCGGGGTGGCGCTGCCAGCCGTAGTCGGGAACCACCAGCCCGCGCAATAACTGCAGGGTCTCCACCCGCTGCTTGCCAAGCCTCGCCTGGTCCAGGACGGCGGCGCTGCGGGCGAAGCCCGGATACGGAAGGAAGGTCTGCACGGGCCTAGTCTGTCACTGCCCGCGGGTGCCGAGCTGCCGGACCATGATCAGGTCCCGGAAAGTGTGGACTCCCACCTGGAAGGACCGGCGCCCGAAGGCCTGGAACCCGGATTTGCGGTAAAAGGACTGGGCCCGCACATTCCGGTTGTTCACGCCCAGCCACATGGACCGGGCGCCCGCCGACTCAGCGGCCCGGGCAGCAGCTTCGACCAACTGCCCGGCAAGACCGCTTCCGTGCGCAGCCGGACGCAGATAGAACTTGCTCAGCTCGGCCGAGGGCAGCGCCGCCCGCCCCGACTCCAGCGCCTCCACGACCTCCGGATCGGACGGCGGCGCCAGCACGAGCAGGCAATAACCGCTGAGCCGGCCCTCCGTCCGGGCGACCAGCACACGGTAGGTCTCGTCAGCGAGATAACCGGCGAAGCGCTCGGCGGAAAGATTCGCCGCAATAAACGCCGCGCTGTCCTCCGGGGTTACCTCAGGTGGGCAGGCCAGCGGGAACGTGGCGGCAGCCAGGTCGGCAAGCCCGGGGACATCTTCAAGGTCTGCGGATGAAATGGAAGCTTGCACCCTTCCAGCATAGGCAGGCGGAACGGCTCACCGGCCCGCCCCGTAACCCGGCAGGCTTCCCGAAATCAGTACCGTGCGTAGAGCTCGCCCACCTGCAGTGCGGCGTCCACGGTGTTGTCCGGACCCGGCAGCGGGCAGGCCCATGCCTCGTCATACGCGCAGGACGGGTTGTAGAGGAAGTTGAAATCCAGGATCAGGCTGCCGGGAAGATCGCCCGTCCCGAGGTTCGCTCCCTTGATCGTGTCCAGCAGGTACCGTCCCCCTCCGTAGCTGCCGCCGTCGACGCCGGATGTCGCATCCCGCACGGGGATGAAGATTCCGCCGCCGTAGGAGTCCAGATGCCAGACCGCCAGGCTGCCCACGCCGTCAGCGGAGACCGTGCCGAGCCGGGTAAACGGCACTACGCCGTCCGTCCCCGTAGCGACCTCCATCTTCTCGCCGGCGCCGCCGTCGTCAATTACCGCCTCGAACCGGAACGCCGGATCGTAGCGGGCCGTCCGCAGCCCGCGGAAGCGGCGCCGCGTGTCTTCGGGAAGGGGCGACGCCGGATGGGTGCCGAAGAGCCGGTCGCGTCCGGTGGCCCACAAGGCATGGGAGTGCGACGCCGACATGCCGTCAGCGGCTCGCCTCGCCTGCTCGTAAAGGGCGAACGTGTTACGGCGCCAATCGGCGGTGTCAAGGGCTGTGACAGGAGATACCATTCGTCCAGCGTAGTGTGTTCGAGTGACTACCGGACTCCTCATAGTGGTGCTCGTCGCCATCTTCATCGGCGCGATCGCCCAGCGGATCGCCGGCCTGGGCTTTGCGCTCCTGATTTCCCCCTTCCTGGTGATCATCCTCGGCTCCCACGGGGGAGTGCTGATGGTGAACATCTGCGGACTGGTCTCTTCGCTGCTGATCATGTCCCGTGTCTGGCGGGACGTGGACTGGTCCATGTACCGCTGGTTGGCGGTCCCAGCGGTTATTGCCAGCGTGCCGGCATCCGCAGCCGCGGTTTACCTGCCCGCCGCACCGCTGGCCGTGACGGTGGGCGCCGTCGTCCTCGTGGCGCTGAGCATCTCGCTGCTGCTGCAGCGCACCTCCGTGGTGCTGACCGGCAACGTCCCGAAAGCCGTGGCCGGTTTCGCTTCCGGGATCACGAACGCGATGGCCGGCGTCGGCGGTCCCGCCGTAAGCGTGTATGCGTTGCTGGCCCGTTGGCCGCAACGTCCGTTCGCAGCCACGCTGCAGCCGTTCTTCGTCACCACCGCCACGGTCACCCTGACGTCCAAGCTACTGCTGGATCCGGGGCAGATGCCGCCGTTCCAGTCCTGGGCGTGGGCATTGATCGGGGTCATGATCGTGGGCGGCATCTTCGTCGGCGAGAAACTGCAGCGCTACATCCGCGATGACCAGGCGCGGCTGGCCGTGATCGTTATTGCGTTCATCGGTGCGGCAGCGGCACTGGTCAAGGGCCTGGTCGACCTCTAGGGCAGCGCCGGAGTTACCCGACTCACGCCGGCGCCTCAACGGGCTGTGCAGGGCCGGATGGCACGATAGAAACGATGAAAATTTTATTGCGGCCGAAGAAGCCGGGTGTGCCGCCCATGCCACTCTGGTTGCAGGGGACCTTCGAACTGGGCCAGGCCGCCGTGCTTTCCGCCCTGCTGGTCCTCCTGCCGCTCATCGGCGTGTGGTTTGCCAACGGGTTTACGGATCGGGACTTCACCTCGCTGGCCCGCCTGGGCGGACAGGCCTGGCTGCTGATCCACGGCGTGCCGATGTCACTGAGCTTCCCCGCCGGTGAACTGGGAGAGGCACCCGCCTCCGGGCTGCTCTCCTTCTTTCCGCTGGGACTGACTCTGATTCCGTTCTTCCTGTCCTGGCGTGCGGGCCGCCGGCTTGCCCGGGCCTCCTATACGGACCAGCTCTGGCAGGCAGTTCTGGGCGCACTGGGCACCTATGCGCTGATCGGTGCCGCGGCGGCGTACTTCTGCAGTACCGAAGGCGTGCGGATTTCCGTGACGGCAGGTGCCCTGGTTCCGCTGATCGCCGCAGGTGCCGGGCTCATTGTGGGTGCCCGCATAGAGGCCGGTTCCTGGGTGCGGTTGATCGGCATGGACCTGACCGATTGGATTGCCCGCACCAGCCAGCATTCCCGCTGGGCGGGTTCCTACATGTGGGCCGCGATGCGCGCCGGCGCCGTAGGCACCCTCGCCGCGCTGGGTCTGTCCGCCGTGCTGCTGGTGGTGGCCCTGGCGATGAACTGGGCCGAGATCGCGTCCGTCTACGAACGGCTCGACGCCGGTGCGCTGGGCGGGGCGGTGCTCACCGTGGTGGAACTGGGCCTGATGCCCAACTTCGTGGTGTGGACGCTGGGCTGGGCGTCCGGCGCAGGCTTCTCGCTGGGAACCGGAAGCATGATCAGTCCGCTGGAAACCACCGTCGGTCCGCTGCCCGCACTGCCGGTGCTGGCGGCGCTGCCCGTGGGAAACATGGAATACGGCTACGCGGCTCTGCTGATCCCGGTAATGGCCGGGATCCTGGCGGGCTGGTGGTTCCTCCGGGAGGGCGAAAACCACTTCGACGAGTGGCTTTCCATCAAGATCCGCGCCCGCTGGTTCACCGCACCCGTTTCCACGCTTGTACTCGGGGTGATCGTCGGCCTGGTGTCCGGAGTGCTGGCCGCCGGCGCTGCCTGGCTGGCCCTCGGCTCCCTTGGCATCGGACGCTTCGTCAGCCTCGGACCGGACCCGTTGTGCCTGGGGCTGTGGGTGGCCGCGGAAGTAGGGATCGGCGTCGTTATTGGTTACGCCGTAGGGCCGTGGCTCGAGCGTGAACCCAAGCCGGACGCCTAGCGGATCTGCTGGAACGGCAGGTATTCCGCCTCGCAGGCTTCCACGCCATCGAGGGTGAGGGCGGAGCGCATGCAGGATTCGTAGGTTACGGTCTCATCCCAAAGCAAGGCCATTCCGGCCAGCCCCAGAGTAGTGAAGGCCGTAATGACCAGGCCCAGCGACACCAGTACCGGCATCAGCGGTCCCATCCGGCGCCTCGCCAGCTTGACCACGGCGATGATCCCCACCGCCAACGCCGCGATCCCCAGCGCAAGCGGGATCAGCTTCCACGGCAGGACCAGGTTGCTGCTCAGCAGCATGGCGAACATCAGGAGCCAGAACACTCGCACATACTGAATCGCGTTGCGCTTTTGCTCGTCTGTAGGCGCGGGATGGCGGCTGTCGGGCGCGGGCAAGGTCTTGGTCTGGTGCTGGGTGCCGTCGGTCATGGGTTTAAGCGTAGGGGACGCCGCGTCCTATGGTGGACGCATGCGCATCGTAGTCCTCGTGTCCGGCACCGGATCCAACCTCCAAGCGGTGCTGGACGCCGTCCGTGACGGCAGGCTTGACGTGGAGATTGCCGCCGTCGGCTCCGACCGGCCCGGAACCTACGGGGTCCGGCGCGCCGCCGACGCCGGCTACCCGACCTTCGTGGTCCCCTTCCGGGAGTTCCCGGTGCGGGCGGACTGGAACCGGGCCCTCACGGAAAAGGTTGCCTCCTATGAGCCGGATCTGGTCCTTTCCTCCGGATTCATGCGGATTGTGGACGAGGATTTCATCGACACCTTCGAGGGACGCTACCTCAACACCCACCCGGCGTTGCTGCCGTCCTTCCCCGGGGCGCACGGGGTCCGTGACGCACTTGCCTACGGTGTGAAGGTCACCGGCTGCACGGTTCACCTGGCCGACGCCGGCGTCGACACCGGTCCGATCCTCGCCCAGGCCGCCGTCGAGGTGCTCGACGGCGACAGTGAGGAAACGCTGCACGAACGCATCAAGGTGCAGGAACGGCGGCTGTTGATTGAAACCCTGGACCGGATCAGCCGCGAGGGCCTGCCGGCGCTGTAACCACCGGCTAGTCCAGGGCCGCACCCTTTGTCTCCGGCGCGAACCGGGCCATCCACAGTACGGCCATGAGCACCAGGATCCCGGCCAGGGCGAAGGACATCGGCAGTCCCAGGTAGGGCCAGAGCACCGACACGAAGATCAGCGGACCGAAGCCGGCGCCGATCCGGGAAACGGTGGATGCCCAGCCGAAACCGCTGCCGCGCAGATTGGTGGGGTAGAGCTCCGACACATAGGCATAGAGCACGGGAATGGCTACCTGCACCACGAACCCGTACACCAGCAGCAGGATCGTGGCGGCAGCGGGGATATCCACCACCAGTGCGACCACCACCAGGATGGCAGCCGAAAGCGGGCCGGTAATCGCCAGGATCCATTTCCGGCCGACCTTTTCCACGAGCAGCGCGGCCACGATCACGCCCAGCAGGCCGACGGCGGCCATCCCCGAAGTGGTCAGGAACGCGCGGTGTTCGGCGAACCCGGCATCCACGAGGATTTTCGGCATCCACTGCAGGGCCAGGTAATAGACCAGCAGGATGGTCAGGAACAGGGACCAGGCCGCAATGGTGGTCTTGGCGCTGAACCGCCAGAGGTCCGTGAGCTGGGTGCCGACGGTGCGCAGGGACAGCTTCTCGGGGGCCTGCGGTTCGGGCAGGCGCCATTCGGTCTGTGTCCCGCCGGTGCGGCGGACCAGATCGTCGATGACCGCGGAGGCTTCCTCCGTGCGGCCCTTCCGGACCAGATAAAGCGGAGACTCCGGGACCGAGCGCCGCACCCAGAAGACCAGGAACGCGGGGATCACCATGATCAGCATGGTGTAGCGCCAATCCGCGAAAGTGGCCATGATGGCCGCTGAGGTGACACCGCACAGCGCTGCGCCGACGGGCCACCAGCCGTCCATGCCGGTCAGCACCCTTCCCCGCTGTTTCTTCGGAGTGAACTCGCCCACCAGGGCATAGTCCACCGGAACGCAGCCGCCCAACCCGAAACCGGCCATGAAACGGAAGATGCAGAACCAGACGATGTCCGGGGAGAAGGCGCCCAGCACCGTAAAGATCGAGAACACCAGCAGCGTGGCGGAAAAGGCCCGCTTCCGGCCGATCGCATCGGCAATGGAACCCCAGACGAAGGCACCGATGGCCATGCCCAGCAGGTTGGCTGTTCCGATCCAGGCCGCTTGTGCCGGGGCCAGCGCCCATTCCTTGGAGAGCAGGGGAATCAGGACGCCGTTCAGCGTTACATCCCAGGCGTCGAACATAAAGCCGAGGCCGCCGATGAGGAAGATTTTGCCCTGGACCTTCCACCGCCAGGGCAGGTTCTGGACCACCTGGTCACCGGTGGGCAGGGCGTTGGTGACGGACATGTGTTTCGGGGCCTTTCGGAGGGGAGGTGCGCGGGTTCGGGGAGAACACTACCGCGGCGGAGCCCCTGCATGTGGATAAAACCGAAGGGACTCGCGCGGGAAGGGAGCATATTGCCATGGCTGGATCACAGGCAGCCGGGCAGGAAAACGGGCCCGAGACGGGTTGTTACACGCAGCCCGGGGACCGGAAGGAAGCGAAGGCATAAACTTCTCGTGGGCCGCACGGCCTGCGCCCCGATCATCGACCATTTGGAGTGTCAGTTGTGAGCAATCCCGTCCTTGACCGTGTTCCCATCCGCCGGGCCCTGATCTCGGTCTACAACAAGACGGGCCTGACGGAACTCGCGCAGGGCCTCGCGGCAGCCGGCGTCAGCATAGTCTCCACCGGTTCCACCGCAAAGCAGATTGCCGCAGCGGGCGTCGAGGTCACCGAGGTCGCCGAAGTCACCGGGTTCAAGGAATGCCTGGACGGACGCGTCAAGACGCTGCACCCGCGGGTCCACGCGGGGATCCTCGCCGACCGCCGCCGCGAGGACCACATTGCCCAGCTGGAGGAAATGGAGATTGAACCCTTCGACCTCGTGGTGGTGAACCTCTACCCGTTCGTGGAGACCGTCCGCTCCGGCGCCGGCCAGGACGAAGTGGTGGAACAGATCGACATCGGCGGCCCCTCCATGGTCCGCGCCGCGGCGAAAAACCACCCCTCGGTGGCTGTGGTGGTGGATCCCGGCAAATACTCCGACGTCGTCACCGCGGCAGCCGAAGGCGGATTCGCCCTCGCGGAACGACGCCGGCTGGCCGCCGAGGCCTTCGCGCACACCGCTGCCTATGACACGGCGGTTGCCACTTGGACGGCAGAGCAGTTCGGGGACGGCACCGAAGACGGCACCAAATGGCCGGCCTACACCGGTCTCTCCCTGGAACGCGCCGAGGTGCTGCGTTACGGGGAAAACCCCCACCAGGACGCGGCGCTTTACGTGGACAAGGGTGCCGATCCCGGCGTTGCCCAGGCCGACCAGCTGCATGGCAAGGCCATGTCCTACAACAACTACGTGGATGCCGACGCTGCCCTGCGCGCAGCGTTCGACTTCACGGAACCGGCAGTCGCCGTCGTCAAGCATGCCAACCCGTGCGGCATCGCCGTGGCTTCGCCCGGTGCCGCGGACCCAATCGCGGACGCGCACGCCAAGGCGCATGCCTGCGATCCCGTCTCGGCCTTCGGCGGAGTCATTGCCGCCAACCGCACGGTCACTGCCGGCATGGCGCGGACCGTGAAGGAGATTTTCACGGAGGTGGTGATCGCTCCTGACTTCGAGCCGGAAGCCGTGGAGATCCTTTCGGCGAAGAAGAACATCCGCCTCCTGACGCTGCCCGACGGCTACGGGCGCAGCAACACCGAATTCCGGCAGGTGTCCGGGGGTGTCCTGGTGCAGAAGGCGGACCGGCTTCAGGCTGAGGGCGATGACCCCGCAAACTGGACGCTCGCAGCGGGCGAGGCCGCCGACGAATCGACGCTGGCCGATCTGGCCTTCGCCTGGTCTGCCGTACGTGCAGCCAAGTCCAATGCCATCCTCCTGGCGAAGGACGGCGCGTCGGTGGGCGTGGGCATGGGACAGGTCAACCGGGTGGATTCCTGCCGGCTCGCCGTCGAACGTGCCAATACGCTCGGCGCTCCCGGCGAGGAACGGGCCCACGGCTCCGTAGCCGCTTCCGACGCGTTCTTCCCCTTCGCGGACGGCCTGCAGATCCTCGCCGACGCCGGTGTCCGCGCGGTGGTGCAGCCGGGCGGATCGGTCCGGGACAACGAAGTGGTTGAAGCCGCGGCGGCGGCCGGCATCACCATGTACTTCACGGGTGCGCGCCACTTCTTCCACTGAAGTCCACCCTGGGACGGCAAGGCGGTGCAGGTAATGCGCCGCCTTGCTGTTTAGGGCGCGGATAGTGGGCTGTGGCATAGTTGAACTCAAATAAAAGCCAAAAAGACGGGTTCCGTCATGCCACAAGACATGCTCCGGTGCCCACCAACACACAAGGAGATCGTGTGGCTGAGAAAATTAAGGTTGTGGGCTCTGTAGTAGAGCTCGACGGCGACGAGATGACCCGCATCATCTGGCAGTTCATCAAGGATCGCCTGATCAACCCGTACCTGGACGTAGACCTGAAGTACTACGACCTCTCCATCCAGAACCGCGACGCGACCGACGACCAGGTCACCATCGACGCAGCCAACGCGATCAAGGAACACGGCGTAGGCGTCAAGTGCGCCACGATCACCCCCGACGAAGCACGCGTCGAGGAATTCGGCCTGAAGAAGATGTGGGTCTCCCCGAACGGGACCATCCGCAACATCCTGGGCGGCGTGGTCTTCCGCGAACCGATCATCATCTCCAACATCCCGCGCCTGGTCCCGGGCTGGAACAAGCCGATCATCATCGGCCGCCACGCCCACGGCGACCAGTACAAGGCCACGAACTTCAAGGTTCCCGGTGCCGGTACCCTGACGCTGACCTACACGCCCGCCGACGGCAGCGAAGAAATCAAGCAGCAGGTTGTTACGTACAACGAAGATGGCGGCGTCGCCATGGGTATGTACAACTTCAACGATTCCATCAAGGACTTCGCGCGCGCTTCCTTCGCCTACGGCCTGCAGCGCAACTACCCGGTGTACCTCTCCACCAAGAACACGATCCTGAAGGCCTACGACGGCCAGTTCAAGGACCTGTTCCAGGAAGTCTTCGACGCCGAGTTCAAGGACCAGTTCGAAGCAGCCGGCCTCACTTACGAGCACCGCCTGATCGATGACATGGTTGCCTCCGCGATGAAGTGGGAAGGCGGCTACGTCTGGGCCTGCAAGAACTACGACGGCGACGTCCAGTCCGACACCGTGGCACAGGGCTTCGGCTCGCTGGGCCTGATGACCTCCGTGCTGATGACCCCGGACGGCCAGACCGTCGAGGCAGAAGCTGCACACGGTACGGTTACCCGCCACTACCGCCAGCACCAGCAGGGCAAGCCCACCTCCACGAACCCGATCGCCTCGATCTTCGCGTGGACCCGTGGCCTGATGCACCGCGGCAAGCTGGACAACACCCCCGAGGTCATTCGCTTCGCCGAGACCCTTGAAGACGTTGTCATCAAGACGGTCGAATCCGGCAAGATGACCAAGGACCTGGCACTGCTGGTCGGCCCGGACCAGGCCTACCTGACCACGGAAGAGTTCCTCGCCGCACTGGACGAGAACCTCAAGGCCCGCCTGGGCGCCGAGGTTGCAGCCTAAGCACCACTGCACCAACGACGACGGCGCGCTGCCCCTTTACGGGGCGGCGCGCCGTCGTCGTTCCCCGCCTTGTTAAGCACCTGCGTAACAACTAGCGCTGCCGCACGGGCGGTGCCACCATGTGGGGATGTCGAACTCCACCACTGCGCAGCCCGCCGCGAAGAGCGCCGAAGAGCGAAGCGCCCGCATAGCGGTAACCGTGTTCCCGCTGCTGATTGTTGCCGGGGGAGCGGTGGCCCTGTTCTTCCCGCAGGCCTTCACCGGACTGTCCGGCTACATCAACCCCGGGCTGATGCTCATTATGTTCGGGATGGGCCTGACCCTGACCCTGCCGGATTTCGCGCTGGTTCTCCGGCAGCCGCTGCCCGTCCTCCTGGGAGTGGTTGCGCAGTACCTGATTATGCCGCTGCTAGGTTTCGGCATCGCCTGGGCGCTGCAGCTCAGCCCAGAACTCGCGGCCGGCGTGATCCTGGTGGGCTGTGCCCCCGGCGGTACGGCGTCGAACGTGGTGACGTACCTGGCCCGCGGCAACGTAGCCCTTTCCGTCGCCATGACGTCGGTTTCCACACTCCTTGCGCCGCTGCTGACCCCGCTCCTCGCGCTGTGGCTCGCCGGCCGGTACATGGCGGTGGACGCCGGGTCAATGGCATGGTCCATTGTCCAGATTGTGTTGATCCCGGTGGTGCTGGGCCTGGCCATCCGGTATTTGGCGCCCCGGGTGGTGGACCGGGTCCTGCCTGTCCTGCCCTGGATTTCGGTGCTGGCCATTACCTTCGTGGTTATTGCCGTGGTGTCGGGCAGCGCCGAAGCCATCTTTACCGCAGGCTGGCTGATCCTGCTGGCGGTGGTGCTGCACAACGGCCTGGGACTTGGGCTGGGTTACGGCGCAGCGAAACTGTTCCGGCAGCCGATTCCCTCGCGCCGGACCATGGCCATTGAAGTGGGTATGCAGAACTCCGGGCTGGCCGCGGGACTTGCCAGGCAGTACTTCGCTCCCGAAGCGGCCCTGCCTGCAGCGGTCTTCTCGGTCTGGCACAACGTCAGCGGTGCCTTGATGGCAGCCATCTGGCAGCGGCGCCCCACCAGCTGAGCGTCCGGCCGGTTAGGCCCAGCGCAGCCGATGAAACGCCCGTGACGCGGCGCAGGCCCCGGACACGCTGTCCGGGGCCTGCGCCGGTTGTGCCGGCCGTTCTGCGGTTAGATGCCCGCGCCTGGATCGCCGGACGACGACTGCCCGGAACCGGATGATCCCGAGCCCGCGGATCCGGAACCGGATGAGCCCGAACTGCCGCTGCTGTGGCCGAACGAGCCCGGCGAGCCCGAACCGCCGGAACCCGAGCCGCTGGACGAGACCGAGGCAGGCTCCGACGAAGACTGCCCGGAAATGGTGTGGCCGTCCTTGTAGGCGGCCGCCACCTCGATCTTGCGCGGCTTCGACCGTTCGCTCACCGGAATGAAGACGCTCAGCACCCCGTTCTCGTACTTCGCTGAGATCGAGTCAATATCAATGCCCTGGCCAAGATTCAGCTGGCGCAGGAAGGTTCCGCTTTCCCGTTCGCGGTTAAGCCAGGTAACCCCCTCGGTGGTGTGGATGGTCCGCTCGGCCCTGATGGTCAGCAACTGGCCGTCAACGTCCACGTCCACTGAGCCGGGGTCGATGCCCGGCAAATCCGCGTTGAGGATGTAGTGGTCGCCCTCGCGGTAGAGGTCGATCGGCATGAGCCGCAGCCGCTGCCGGGGATCGAGAAGGGCGCCTGCCATCCGGTCAAGCTCGCGGAAAGGATCAAACTTCATCGCCATTGTCATCAACTCCTGTTGCCCCGGTACCCGCCGGGCACCGGTGGTTGGAATGCCGTTGTTGGAAAAGGGTCGATAAAGGTTGAGTCGTCATGACTCAACGATGGAATTCACGCTAGCACTCACCACTTTTGAGTGCTAGGTTCAGCGTCCGATTCTTGCCGCCAGGCGCCCGGTTTTCGCCCGGTCAGCCGACCGGCCAGGAGTGGACAGCCGCATTGGTGTGCATGTTCTCCCAGTAGAGCCGGGAGAGCTCGCCCAGGGCCGCCGGCCGCGGCATCCCGGCATCCTCGAGGCGGCGCAGCGTGGCGATCTGCCAGGCAGCGCCGTTCTGCTCCGTGCGGGCACGTTCGGCCACCACGCTCAGGTAGCGGTCGATCAGGGAGGAATCCACTTTCAGTTCCCTCAGGCCCTCGGCGGCCTGCGGAATCAGGTGGCGCACAATCAGTTCGGCCACCGGAATCTCGCCGATGCCCGGCCAATAGACTGCTGCCTCCAGTCCGTACCGGGCGCAGGCCAGGAAGTTGTCCGACGCCGTCTTGAAGGCAATGCGGCTCCACAGCGGCCGGTCAGCTGTGCGGATGTACTCCACGAGCCCGTAGTAGAACGCGGCGTTGGCGACGACGTCCAGGACGGACGGGCCGGCCGGCAGCACCCGGTTCTCCAGACGCAGGTTGGGTGTGCCGCTGCCGGGGTCGTAGATCGGCCGGTTCCAGCGGTAGACCGTGCCGTTGTGCAGGCGCAGCTCGGGCAGCAGCGGGGCACCGAAAGCGGTGGCTTCCGTTCCGCTGCCGGACAACTCCGGAAGCAGGGCAGGGAAATAGCGCACGTTTTCTTCGAAGAGATCGAAGATCGAGGTAATCCACCTTTCCCCGAACCAGACACGGGGGCGTACCCCTTGGTTGCGCATCTCCGGCGGCCGGGTGTCTATGGCCTGCTTGAAGAGTTCAATCCGGGTCTCGTGCCACAGCACATGTTCCATGAAGATGGGTGAATTGGCGGCAAGGGCAACCTGGGGGCCTGCGATCATCTGTGCCGCGTTCCAGGCCGGAGCAAACTGTTCGGGCGAGACTTCCAGGTGCAGCTGGACCGATGTGCACGCAGCCTCAGGCGCGATGTTCTGTGCGTAGAAGGACAACGGCTCCGGGCCGGACAGGTCGAGGAGGACGTCTTCTCCCCGGGCCTGGAGGACCGACGTGTTCAGGGCGGCATAACGCTGCCCGCTGCTGAGCCAATCCCATCCGTCCATGAAGCGGGGGGTGAGGGTGGGGAGGATGCCCACCATCATGATGTCTGCCGCTTCCTGGGCGGCACGCTCATCGGCACGGTTGAGCTGCACCCGGAGGCTGTCCTCGAGCTCCTTCAATCCAAACTGTGCCACCGACAGTGCGGGGTGGTTCATCTCGATGTTGAAGGCGCCGATTTCGGTCTGGAAGGCCGGATCGGCGATTCGCTCAAGGACAGCCGTGTTGCGGAGGGCGGGGGAGAAATCACGGTTGGTCAGGTTCAGCTCCAGTTCCAGGCCAATGCTGGCCGTGTCCGCAAACTGCGCGGTGGAAAGGAAGTGAGCGAAGTGGTCCAGGTTTTCCAGCAAGCGCTGCCGGTAAGCCGTGCGCTGCGCCCGGCTGAAGGTCCTGCTCGTAACTTCTGCGCCCATTGCCCGTTACTTCTTTTTCAGGCCCTTGAGGACATTGGCCGGCCGTTGCATCTCGCCGTGCTGGGCGCCCATCACAATCACCGCACCCGAAAGCACGGGGATGCTCCACTGCAGGACCTTCAGCTGGCGTTGGGCCGACTTCAATTCCTTGGATGCGCCCTCGCGGGGTTCCGTTGCCCCTTGGCTGCCCTGCTCCGAGAGCTTCCCTACCTTGCCGCCCAGGATGCCTGAATAGAGGGTGACTACCGCCGCCAGCGCCGTCACGGCTGCCTTGTATACGGTGAGGGAACCGACCCCCTCCTGCTTGGAGACCCGGGTTTTGTTGTCACCGATAAGCGCGAGTCCGGCCAGGAAATGCAATCCGATAGCTCCGGCCTGCACGGGGGCCCACTTTTTCCAGCCGAGGGCGGACAGCCGGGTTCTCTCAGTGGGATCCTTGGCCTCGGCAGTTGCTCCGTTAAGTCCGACGGCGCCCATCAGGGAACCGCCGAACCAAGCCGCCGCCGTGAGGTCATGGACGGATCGTGCTACTAGATTTGCAGCCAATGTGATGCTCCTGTGCGTTGTGGCCGAGGGGACTGCCCTGCCGGATTATTCGGCAGGGTACGGCGTCCGCTGGCTCTTCTGATCGGTGGAAAAAGAAAACCACGCACGGAATCCAATAGCAAGGGCACTTACAATCCTAACACGCTACACATTCGTAACTAAGTGTGCTTATTATCTTTGTACGGACCATCCGATCTTGATCAGCAGTTGCAATGACGAAAGAGAGCGATGATGACAGAGAACTTCACTCCGCGCGACGGAAGCCATGCAGCATCCCCGGCCGGAAGTACCAATGACTCCACAGCCGCTGCGAAGGCCGATGCGGCCAAGCAGCAGGCCGGTGACATCGCCCAGCAGGCCAAGGGTAACGCCGCTCAGGTAGCGGACACCGCCAAGTCTGAAGCAGCGGGTGTTGCCTCCGAGGTAAAGACCAACGCCAAGGACCTGTTTACCCAGGCCCGTTCCGATCTCACCGAGCAGGCAGGTACCCAGCAGCAGAAGGTGGCTGAAGGCCTTCGCTCGATGGCAGACGAACTGCACTCCATGGCGCAGTCCGGCCAGTCCGGGGTAGCCACCGATCTCGTCGGTCAGGCCGCCAGCCGTGCGTCTTCGGCCGCCACGTGGCTCGACGGCCGCGATCCGGGATCCCTGCTGGACGAGGTCAAGGGCTTTGCCCGCCAGCGCCCCGTCGCCTTCCTCGCCATCGCAGCCGGAGCCGGTTTCCTGGCAGGCCGCCTCAACAAGGGCCTCAGCGCAGGCCTCCCGACGCAGGGTGCGTCCGGATCCGCCGGCCAGCACGTGGGACCGCCCGTTCCGCCCGTGACGCCTGTCCCGCAGGCACCGGTGGCACAGCCCACGGTCGGCACCGCCGCGACCAGCGATCCGTTCGGCACCGAACCGGTCCGCCAGCCGGGTACGGGTCCCGCATCGGCCCAGACTCTTCCGCCCACCCCCTCCACCGGCGTTCCGGCAGCTGATCCCTACAGCGGTGGTCGGCACTGATGAGTACCGAACTCCCTCCCACACCAGCACAGGCTAAGGCTGAGTCCACGTCCCTGGGCGATCTGCTCGGCCAGGTGACGCAGGACATGTCCACCCTCATGCGTCAGGAAGTGGAGCTGGCGAAGGTCGAACTGAAGCAGTCCGCAACCCGCGCAGGCACGGGTGCCGGAATGTTCGCAGGAGCGGCCGTCGCAGGCTACTTCGTACTCCTCTTCCTCTCGGTCGCCCTGTGGTACGCACTGGGCACGACGGCGATCGGCTTCGGCTGGTCCGCAGTGATCGTGGCGGTTATCTGGGCCATCGTCGCTGCCGTCCTCGCCTCCCGCGGACGCAAGGAAATGAAGAAGATCAAGGGCATGCCGCAGACGTCCGAGACGCTGCAGGAGATCCCCCAGACTATGAAACCAAGCGAGGAAACACGATGAGTGAAAACCCGGATGAGATCCGCGCCGACATCGAAGCAACCCGCCGGCGCCTAGGCACCAACGTGGACGCCGTGGCGGACAAGGTAACTCCTTCCCACATCGTTCAGCGCCAGACGGACAAGATGAAGGACAAAGTATTCGGAGTGAAGGACAGGGTGATGGGTGTGGCCGATTCAGTAGGTAACAGCGCGAGCAATACCGGCAGCAACATCGGCGGCAGCGTGTCCGACATGGGCAGCAGTGTTTCGGACGGCATGTCTGCCGCCGGCTCCGCCGTCCAGGGTGCACCGGCGAAGCTCGCCGGCCAGGCGCAGGGCAACCCCATTGCCGCAGGTTTGATTGCCTTCGGCGCCGGCCTGCTGGCGGCAACGCTGATCCCCGCCAGCGACAAGGAGCGCGTCGCTGCTGACAACATCAAGACCGCCGCGCAGCCGATGACCGACGAACTGGCAGGCGCAGCCAAGGAAATGGCTGAAGGCCTCAAGGAACCGGCCCAGGAAGCGGTCGAGAACATCAAGGCCACTGCCACGGACGCCGCGCAGAACGTGAAGTCCGAAGGCCAGGCAGCCGCCGCGGACGTCAAGGATTCCGCTTCCGAAGCGCCGCAGAACGTGAAGAACGCCTAGCAGGCACCACACCACACCGCAGCACGCGTCACTCAGCAAAGGAGTACCTGATGCAGATCGACAAGCAGCAGATTATCGAATTTCTGAAGAATCGCGGCGACAGCTCGAAGGCAGGCCAGGCGGAGTCCGAACTGCCGGAGAAGGTGGATACCGAGCGCGACTCGGGTCTGCTGGACAAACTTGGTGTAAACCCCAAGGACCTGCTCGGGAAACTCCCGGGTGGCCTGGGCGGACTGGGCGGCTAGCACGGCACTGAAACGACGGCGGTGCCGCACCTGCAAAAGGTGCGGCACCGCCGTCGTTTTTAGTGCCTTGCCAGCTGCTGCGCCTCCACGGCTCAGTCAGCGGGGACAGTGGCCTTGTCATTGGCGTACAGCACGCCGATCTGCGCCCGTACCGCGTCAAAGAGCCGCATGGTCCGCAGGGAGTCCGCCCACGTCATGGTGGGGCTTTCCACCATGCCCGCCTGGATGCAGCGGGTCACCTCGCGCAGCTCGTACGCGTAGCCGTTGCCGACCTGCGGGAACCGCTCCACGCGGGCCTCGCCGTCCTGCGGCACGATGGTCAGCTCCACCGGGTTATGCAGGGGTGCGCCGGTGCGGAGCCAGCCCCTGGTGCCGGAAATGACCGCGGTCCGCGGGCAGGAGGAGACCAGAGACGAGGTCAGCTGCGCCAGGCCGCCGGACGGGTACCCGAGCGTCAAGGCGTTCTGTGTGTCCACGCCGTCGGCGTTGATGCTGCCTACTGCGTGGACCGTCTCCGGGTAGCCCAGCGCGCCCAGGGCAAAAGTGAGCGGATAGACGGTCAGGTCCAGCAGTGCGCCTCCGCCCGCCGCCGGGTCCCAGAGCCTGCTGGCAGGGTCATACGGTGCCGGGAAGCCCAGGTCTGCCTGCACCCAGTTGATGTCGCCGAGCTCACCTGAGGCAATGAGTTCCCAGATGCGGTTGATGCAGGGCAGGAAACGGGTCCAGACCGCTTCCATGAGGAACAGGTTGCGGGACCGGGCCAGTTCGATCAGGTCCTCGGTTTCGCGGGCATTGATGGTCAGCGACTTTTCGCACAGTACGTGTTTGCCGGCCTCCAGAGCCCGCCGGGCAATCCGATAGTGCTGGGCGTGCGGGGTCCCGATGTAGACGACGTCGACATCGGGATCGGCAAAGAGCAGGTCGTAGCCCGAGGCATCGTCTGAGTCGAAGTAGCTGCTGGCGAAACCGAAGCGGGCGGCGAACTCCTCGGCCGTGGCCCGGCGGCGGGAACTGACCGCCTGCAGGACGGCGTCCTCCAACCGGGCGATGTCTTCAGTGACACGCTCGGCAATGTTCCCGGTGGCGACTACGCCCCAGCGCAGGGTTCGTCCCGTGGACTGGACGGGACTGGGAGCTCCCGGCTGGACACAGGGCGGGGTGGGTATGTGTTGAACGGCAGTCATGGTCCTCGTCTTCCGCGTCGTTGCAGGGAGTACCCCTACTCTATGGTCGCCCCGGCCATAGGCCTAGGGATGGACTCTGGGTTCGTGCGGCACGAAGTACAGGCGACCGGTGTGTGGAACAGAGTGGAACAGGCGTGGAACAGCCCGGGTCTCCACTGAGGGAAACCCGGGCTGTTCCGCCCCGAGGGGCAGTGAATACGTGCTTACTTGGTCAGCTCGGAGAGCGTGGGGTCATTCGCGTAGGCCTCGGCAGCGTTTGCCTTGGTGACGATGACCGGCTCCAGAAGGTAGCTCTCGACTACCTTCTTGCCGTTGTCGTAGCTCTCGTCGTCGTTGATTTCGACCTCTTCACCGGCGCCCAGTGCCTTGACCATGTCAATGCTCTGGTTCACCAGGTTGCGGGTGTCCTTGTTGATGGTGGAGTACTGCTTGCCTTCCATGATGAGCTTGACGGATTCCACCTCGGAGTCCTGGCCGGTGATGACGGGCAGCGTCTTGCCGGCGCCGGAGACCGAGGTCAGGACGGCGCGGGCCAGGGTGTCATTGGGGGAGAGGACGCCGTCCAGTTCCTGGGAGGCGTAGTTGCTGGAGAGCAGGGTGTCCATGCGCTTCTGGGCGTTCTCCGCCTTCCAACCCTGGGTGACGGCCTGGTTGAACTCGGTCTGGCCGGAACCGACCACGAGGTTTCCTGCTTCGATCTCCGGCTGGAGGACATCCATGGCGCCGTCGAAGAAGACCTGGGCGTTGGCGTCATCCGGAGAACCGGCGAACAGCTCAATGTTGTACGGGCCTTCGGGCTTCTTCTCCTTCAGCCCGTCCAGCAGGGCCTGGCCCTGCAGCTGGCCGACCTTGAAGTTGTCGTAGGCCACGTAGTAGTCAACGTTTTCAGTGTTGGTCAGCAGACGGTCATAGGCAATGACGGTGATGCCGGCGTCCTTGGCGTCCTGCAGCTGCGAGCCGAGCTGGCTGCCGTCAATGGCACCCACAATCAGGACCTCGACACCGTTGGTGATCATGGAGCTGATCTGGTTCTGCTGTTCGGACACGCCGCCGTTGGCGAACTGGACCTGGCCTTCGTAGCCGGCTTCCTTGAGGCCGTCGTTGAAGAGGGTCTCTGCCAGCACCCAGTTTTCCGAGGTCTTCTGCGGCAGGGCAACGCCGATGGATGCCCCGTCGTCGAAGCCTTCTTCGGCGCCGGAAGCGGTTTCTTCGGTACGGCCGCAGGCGGACAGCGACAATGCTGCCACCGTTGCCGCAACGGCGAAGGACTTTGCGAATTTACGCATGGTGTTCTCTTTCTGAATAGCGGTTGTGGAAAATAGTGCGGAGTAAGTGGTGCGGTCTAGGCGTCAGTGGAGATGACGGTCTTGGTGCCCGTAGGCATTTCCGGGGTGGCGTCGACGACGGCGGGGGCCGGCTTGGGCTTGTTGCCGCCGAAGTTGCGCATCAGCAGTCCGGTGA
Source organism: Arthrobacter sp. zg-Y1171 (assembly GCF_025244845.1). NCBI lineage: Bacteria > Bacillati > Actinomycetota > Actinomycetes > Micrococcales > Micrococcaceae > Arthrobacter > Arthrobacter sp. zg-Y1171. The sequence goes on from NZ_CP104264.1 coordinate 821,956, forward strand.
TGGAGGGCTTGCCCTGGGTCTTGTTGTAGACGTCCAGTGCGACGGCGAGGAGCAGGACCAGGCCCTTGATCATGGAGGTCGTGTCCGCGCCCACGCCGAGCAGCTGCAGGCCGTTGTTCAGGACGGCCATGACCAGGCCGCCCACGATGGAACCGACCACGGTGCCGACGCCGCCGGACACGGCCGCTCCGCCGATGAAGACGGCGGCAATGGCGTCGAGTTCCCAGTTGGTGCCGTCAAACGGACCGGAGGCGGTGGAGCGGGCCACGAAGATCATGCCGGCCAGGGCGGCCAGGATCGACATGTTCATCATGACCATGAAGTTGACCTTCTTGCCCTGCACGCCGGAGAGCTCTGCTGCGTGCCGGTTGCCGCCCACCGCGTAGACGTGGCGGCCGAGGATGGTCTTGTTGGAGACGAAGCCGTAGAAGAGGACCAGGACGCCCAGGATGATGCCCGATACTGGGAAGGACGTGCCGGGACGGCCCGTGGCGAAGAGGTACGTGGCGTAGAGGATGACGGCGCAGAGCAGGCCGATCTTGACCACCGGAACCCAGGCAGGCGGGTTGGCGGTGCCCAGCTTGGCGTTGCGGGAACGCTTGCGCATTTCGCCGTAGATCACTGCGGCGCAGAGGATCAGGCCCAGCAGCAGCGTCAGGTTGTTGTAGCCGGGGATCGGGCCGCCCTCGGGCAGGTAGCCTGCGCCGATGAACTGGAATTCGGAGGGGACCGGAACCGTGTTGGACTTGCCCACCCACTGGTTGGCTCCGCGGAAGATCAGCATGCCTGCCAGCGTCACGATGAACGCCGGGATTCCGACGTACGCCACCCACAGGCCCTGCCAGGCGCCGATTGCGGCGCCCACCAGCAGGCCCAGGAGTATGCCCGCGTACCAGGGCAGGCCCCAGTCCCGCATGGCCATTGCGACGACGATGCCCGAGAACGCGGCGACGGATCCCACCGAGAGGTCGATGTGGCCGGCGATGATCACGAAGACCATGCCCACGGCCAGGATCAGGATGTAGGAGTTGCCGTTGAACAGGTTGATCATGTTCGTGGGCGTCAGGGTCTTGCCTCCGGTGAGGACCTGGAACAGGCCGACCAGGATGGCCAAGGCGAAGATCATCCCGAATTGGCGGCCGTTGCCGCCCAGGAGTTGCTTGATGGCGTTCATGAAAGTGTTCCTTGAGTGGCGTAGTCGGCGGGCTTCCGGGCGGGGGAGGTCATGAGCCTCATGAGGTTCTCCTGGTTGGCCTCCGCCTTGGAGACCTCGCCGGTGATCGCCCCTTCGAAGATGGTGTAGATACGGTCGGAGAGGCCCAGGAGCTCGGGGAGCTCAGAGGAGATCACGATGACTCCCTTGCCCTGGTTCGCGAGCTGCTGGATGATTCCGTAGATTTCGTACTTGGCGCCCACGTCGATGCCGCGGGTGGGTTCGTCCAGGATCAGCAGGTCCGGGTCGGTGAACATCCACTTGGCCAGGACGACCTTCTGCTGGTTGCCGCCGGAGAGCTTGGAAACGCCCTCATCGACAGTGGGTGCCTTGGTGCGCAGGCTCTTGCGGTATTCCTCCGCGTGGCGGAACTCGGCGTCGTTGTCGACAACCAGGCCCCGGGTGATCTTTTTGAGGTCTGCCGAAACCGTGGTGGCCTTGATGTCGTCCAGGAGGTTCAGGCCCAGGGTCTTGCGGTCTTCAGTGACGTAGGCCAGGCCATGGTTAATCGCGGAGTGCACCGTCTTGAGGGTGATCTCCTTGCCGTCCTTGATGATCTGGCCGGAGATGAAGTTGCCGTAGGAGCGGCCGAAAACGGAACGGGCCAGCTCGGTGCGTCCGGCGCCCATCAGTCCGGCGAATCCGACAATCTCGCCGCGTTTTACGTGGAAGTCCGCGCCCTTGCAGACCAGGCGGTCCGCGACGGAGGGGTGGCCCACGGTCCAACCGCGGACCTCGAAGAACGTTTCACCGATCGTCGGGGTGTGGTCCGGGAACCGGGACTCCAGCGAACGGCCCACCATGCCGCGGATGATGCGGTCTTCGTCCGCGCCTTCGGCGGCAACGTCGATCGTCTCGACCGAGCGGCCGTCGCGGATGATGGTGATGGAATCCGCAATCTGCTCAATTTCATTGAGCTTGTGCGAGATCATGATGCAGGAGATGCCCTTGTCCCGCAGGCCTGACATCAGGCCCAGCAGGTGCTGGGAATCGGTCTCGTTGAGCGCTGCGGTGGGCTCGTCGAGGATCAGCAGCTGTACCCGTTTGTTCAGTGCCTTGGCGATCTCCACCAGCTGCTGCTTGCCCACGCCCAGATCCTTGATGGGCGTGGTGGGGTCTTCCTGGAGTCCGACCCGTTCCATGAGGTCCAGGGTGTCGAAGTTGACCTTGTCCCAGTCGATGACGCCGAACCGGGTGGGTTCATTGCCCAGGAAAATGTTCTCGGCAATGGAGAGTTCGGGAATCAGCGCCAGTTCCTGGTGGATGATGACAATTCCCGCGGCTTCGCTGGACCGGATATCGCGGAACTGGACGGGCTTGCCCTGGAAGACGATTTCTCCGGTGTACGTACCGTGGGGGTAGACGCCGGAGAGGACCTTCATCAGCGTGGATTTTCCTGCGCCGTTTTCTCCGCAGATGGCGTGGATTTCGCCGGCCCGGACGTTCAGGGCCACATCCGCGAGGGCCTTGACGCCGGGGAACTCCTTGGTGATGGAGTGCATTTCCAGAATGAATGGACTAGGCGACATGCGTATTGTCCCTGCCGTGATGGCAGGGAGCGCGCCGCGCGCCGACTGCCGGAGCTGCTTCTGCTCGCATGAGTGCCTCCGTGTGACCTCTTTGTCGTGATACGGCCCACAGAGTGGGCCGTAAGGAAGTTACCACGGTCACAGGCACTGCCGTCAAGTCTTGAACGCAACAGGAGCGGTTTCGGGTAGTTTGCGGGCCGCCGGGCAGGTACTACGCAGCCGCGGTTCCCTGCTCCTGGAGGACGAGTGCCGCTGCTCCCAGGGCTTCGGCGCGGTCCCCGAGCGAGGACATAAGCACGGTGGAGGTTTCGCCGACGAGGGGAACGGCGTGCCGCAGCAGGCCGCGGCGGATCGGGTCCAGGAACGTGTCGCCGAGGTCGGTCAGCGAACCGCCGATGATGATGAGTTCCGGATTCAGGGTGTTCGCGAGGTTGGCGGCGGCGCGCCCGACCGCAACGCCGGCGTCGTCAATGACGCGCAGGGTGGCCGGATCCTTTCCGGCGGCGCGTGAAAGGATGTCCGCGGTGGTGACGGTGCCGTTGGAAGCACGGCTCAGCAGCTCGATCATGATGGAGGTCGAGGCGATGGTTTCCAGGCAGCCGCGGTTGCCGCACCGGCAGATCAGCCCCTGGTCGAAGATGGTGGCGTGGCCGATTTCTCCGGTGATACCGACATTGCCGTAGTAGAGCGAACCGTTGATGACCAGCCCGGCGCCGATGCCGGAGGCAACCTTGATGAAGATCAGGTTTTCGCTGCAGCCGTGCGGCCCCCAGGTGACTTCCGCCAGCGCACCGAGGTTGGCGTCATTGTCGATGTAGACCGGGACACCCAGCCGGTCGGCGAGGTCTTCGCGCATGTTGATCCCCACCCACTCGGGGAGGATTGCGCCCTGGACCACAGTGCCCGTGCGACGGTCGATGGGGCCGGGGATGCCGACGCCGGCACCCAGGACCGCGCTGCGGTCCACCCCCTGCCGGCGCAGCAGCCGGGCCAGCAGGGCCGCAGCGGCATCCATGCCCTCTGCTGCGGAGTGGCCCAGCGGAAGCTGGATGGACTCCTCCTGCATGATCCGGTGGCCGAGCGAGGCCAGGATCACCCTGACGTGCCGGCGACCGATGTCGATGCCGGCAGCAACGGCTCCTGACTCGTTGAGCCGCACCGAAAGCGCCCTCCGCCCGGAGCTGGTGGTGGGTTCGGTGATGACGAGCTGACGGTCGCTCATATCGCCCACGATGTTGGAGACCGTGGCGCGGGACAACCCCGTCTGGCGCGAAAGTTCCGCCTGCGTCAACGGACCCGAGGCCAAAAGGGCCTGGATGATGCGCTGCCGGTTGCGTTCGCGCAGGGCGCTCTGCGAGCCCGGATTGGGCGGGGTGGTCCCCGGCGTGCGGGTGGTCCTCAACGGCGAGGATGGATCGGCTGGCATTAGTTTAGAGTGCTACATCACACTCTTGCAGTCAAGAAGTGAACACAAGACTAGGGCTGCGCGGCTACGGCAGAGCGGTGGTCGGCAGCCGTCTGCCGGTAGCTTTCCGCGTTGGCCTTCACTCCCGCGAACTCCTCATCCGTGAGCGTGCGGCGGACCTTTGCCGGCATGCCGGCCACCAGCGAGCGGGGCGGGACCACCGTACCCTCAAGAACCAGTGCGCCGGCGGCGACGAGGGAACCGGCGCCGATCACGGCACCGTTCATAATCGTGGCGCTCATACCGATCAGGCAGTCATCCTCGACCGTGCAGCCGTGCACCACGGCATTGTGGCCGATGCTGACCCGCTCGCCCACCGACGTCGGGAAGCCCGGGTCCGCATGCAGCACCACATTGTCCTGGAGGTTGGTTCCGGCGCCCACGCGGATGCTGTTGGAGTCACCGCGGACGCAGGCGCCGTAGAAGGCGCTGGAGTCCGCTGCCATGGTGACGTCGCCAATGAGCGAAGCGGTGGGAGCGAGGAAGACGCTGGAATCGACGGCGGGGGTCTTGCCCCGGAATTCAATGATGTGTGCCATGCCACCCAGCGTAGCGCCGCCCGGAGGCCGGTTAGCGGAAGCCGGCACCCGCAGCAGGAACCGCCTAGTTGAAGACGATGGTCCGCCCGCCGTCCAGCAGGACCCGGTGCTGGGCATGCCACTGCACGGCTTTGGACAGTGCCCGCCCCTCGACGTCGCTGCCCAGGGCCGCCAGCTGGGCAGCCGAACGGGCGTGGTCCACCCGCATGACTTCCTGTTCGATGATGGGACCCTCATCCAGGTCCGAAGTTACGTAATGCGCCGTGGCACCGATCAGCTTCACTCCCCGGGCATGCGCCTGGTGGTAGGGCCTCGCTCCCTTGAAGGAAGGCAGGAAGGAGTGATGGATGTTGATGGCACGCCCGGACAGGTCACGGCAGAGGTCGTTGCTCAGGATCTGCATGTAGCGGGCGAGGACCACCAGCTCAATGTCCAGTTCAGCCATCAGGGCGCGCAGCCGGTCCTCCGCCTGGCCCTTCGTGTCCGGAGTGACGGGGACATGGTGGAACGGCACGCCGTAGAAGTCGGCGAGGGATTCCAGCTCGCGGTGGTTGGAGACAATGGCCGGGATATCGATCGGCAGCGTCCCCGCACGCTGCTGGAACAGCAGGTCGTTGAGGCAGTGGCCGGACTTGGACGCCATGATCAGGGTGCGGGTCCGGCGGCCGGCGCGGTGCAGTTCCCAGGACATGGCAAATGCAGACGCCGTTGCAGCGAGTTCCGCATGGACCTGCTCGTAGGAGCGCGGGGAAGTGAAGTCCACGCGCATAAAGAAGGAGCCGGTTTCCCGACTGCCGAACTGCGCGGACTCGGTGATGTTGCCTTCGGCCGCCACCAGGGAAGCACTGACGGCATGGACAATGCCGGGACGGTCGGGGCAGGACAACGTCAGGGTAAAGGCGTTGGCGGCGGAGGCGTCGGGAAGAGAGCTCATGTCTGTCACCCTTGCTAGGTTACCGGTTTCCGTGCCCTGGCCTAGGGTGGGCACATGGATGTGATGTTCCTTCCGTTTTCCGACAAGGACGAGGGAGAGCTCGTACGTTTCCTCACTACCAACAGCTTTCCCTACCACCGGATCAAGGCGCCTTCCGAGGGGCTGGTGCGGCGCCTCCTGATCGAGGGACGGTTCGACAGCGACGGCGTGAGTACCTTCTGGGTGTTCGGCGACAACCACCGCATGGGCCTGGTCATCTTGGAGGAGTTGGGAACGAGTACCCCGGTGCTGGACCTGCGCCTGGTGGAGAAGTTCCGCGGCCGGGGCAACGGCGTACCGGTGCTGAAAGCCCTGACCGGCATGGTGTTCGACGACTATCCCGAAGCGCACCGCTTCGCGGGCCATACGAGCGAGGACAACATCGCCATGCGCAAGACCCTGCTGCGTTCAGGTTTCGTGAAGGAAGCGCATTACCGGGAGGACTGGCCGCTGGAAGACGGGCGCAGGGTGGCCACGGTGGTTTACGCCATCCTGCGCCGTGACTGGGAACAGGGCACGGTAACTTCCATCAACTGGGAAGAGCTGCTTTCGTAGCCGGCTGGCGCAGGGCGGCAAGCGCGGCTGCCCGGCCGGCGCGGGTAGCCCCCAGCGTGGAGGAGGACTCACCGTAGCCCACCAGCAGCAGGCGGGGCTCGCGCACCACGCGGACCCCGTCCATCCGGATCCCGCCGCCGGGTTCGCGCAGGTGCAGCGGCGCCAGATGCTCCAGGGCGGCACGAAAGCCGGTGGCCCAGAGGACAGTGTCCACGGCCTCGGCGGACCCGTCTGCGAAAACAACTCCGGAGGTGGTCAGGCGGCCGATCTGTCCGCGCGACACGAGCACCCCGTCCTCAATGCCCCGCCGGTATTCATCCGTCAGCGGCAGGCCCGTAGCGGAAACGACGCTCAGCGGCGGCAGGCCGGCACGGGTCCTGGCGCTGACTTTCGCTTCCACGGCCCGCCCCCACTCGGAGTCGAACGGGCGGAGGGTGAATTCCGGCGGCCGGCGGGTGGACCAGACGGTTTCCACACCGGCACGCTGCAGCTGCAGCAGGAACTGCACGGCGGAGGTGCCGCCGCCGACCACAAGGACCCGCTGCCCGGCAAAGTCAGCCACGCTGCGAAAGTCCCGGGTATGCAGCTGCCGCCCGCGGAAGGACTCCCGCCCGGGGTAATAGGGCCAATACGGCCGGTCCCACGTGCCCGTGGCGTTGATGACCGTGCGGGCCTGCCACTCGCGGCCATCCACGGCACGGACCGTGAGCCTGCCGCCGTCGCCCTCCGCCACCGCCGCCACGGAGACCGGCCGGACGACGTCGAGCCCGAACTCCTGCTCATAGCGTCCGTAGTACCTGGTGACGACGGCGGAAGCGGGTTCGGCGGGATCGGGCGAGCCCAGCGGCATCCCCGGGAGATCGTGCAGGGCGTGCGCCGCACCGAAGGTCAGCGAATCCCACCGGTGGCGCCAGGCCCCGCCCGGCCCGGGGTTCGCGTCCAGCACGGTGAAGCCGGCGCCGGGCTCCAGGCCGCGGCGGCGCAGGTGGTAAGCGGCGCTGAGCCCGGCCTGGCCGGCTCCGATCACGAGTATGTCCGTTTCCACCTGTGCACTCCTTCGTTCCTGAGAACCGTAACGGTCCGGGCATTGCGGCTATTCCGCCGAAGCCCTGCAGACGGGGGACAGGTGAGGCTAGGATGGAGAGCGTCGCGACTGGCGTTAGGTGGATTACCACCAGGAAGCGGCACGGCACCCCTGCGGGGGTGTCCTAACGACCACGGATCGCACGCCTGGGCCGCGGGTCACGCGCGAAACTGTTGTGCCATGCCCGGCCTATGCCCCGACAGGTAGCCTGACCTATAGAGAACCCCTTCCCAGGAGATCCCACGTGAGAGTATCCACCCAGTCCGTCACCAACGCGCCGCTTATCGATGTTGATCCCGAAATAGCAGCGGTCCTGAATGATGAATTGTCCCGCCAGCGCAGCACCCTCGAGATGATCGCCTCCGAGAACTTCGCCCCGCGCGCCGTCTTGGAAACCTCCGGCTCCGTCCTCACCAACAAGTACGCCGAGGGCTATCCCGGGCGCCGCTACTACGGCGGCTGCGAACATGTGGACGTGGCAGAGAACCTCGCCATCGAGCGGGTGAAGGCCCTGTTCGGTGCGGAGTTCGCCAACGTCCAGCCGCACTCCGGCGCGCAGGCCAATGCTGCCGCGCTCGCGGCCCTGATGGCGCCGGGCGAGAAACTGATGGGGCTGAACCTGGCCCACGGCGGGCACCTTACCCACGGCATGAAACTGAACTTCTCCGGCAAGCTGTACGACGTCGCGGCCTACGGGGTGGATGAGCAGACCTACCGGGTGGACATGGAGCGGGTCCGTGAACAGGCGCTGGCGGAACGCCCGCAGGTTATTGTCGCCGGCTGGTCCGCCTACCCGCGGCAGTTGGACTTCGAGGCCTTCCGATCCATTGCCGATGAAGTTGGTGCCTATCTCTGGACCGACATGGCGCATTTTGCCGGACTGGTGGCCGCGGGACTGCACCCCAACCCGGTGCCGGTGTCCGACGTCGTCACCTCCACCGTGCACAAGACCCTTGCCGGGCCGCGCTCGGGAATGATCCTGGCGAAAAAGGAATACGCGAAGAGGCTGAACTCCGCCGTTTTCCCCGGCCAGCAGGGCGGCCCGCTGATGCACGTGATCGCTGCGAAGGCCGTGGCCTTTAAGATCGCCGGCACCGAGGAGTTCCGGGAACGGCAGGAACGCGTGCTCGAGGGTGCGCGGATCATTGCCGACCGCCTGAACGCAGCGGATGTAGCCGAACACGGCGTTTCAGTGCTCACCGGCGGCACGGACGTCCACCTGATCCTGGTGGACCTGCGGCACTCCGCCCTGGACGGAAAGCAGGCCGAAGACCTGCTTGATTCCGTGGGCATCACGGTGAACCGCAACTCCGTACCCTTCGACCCGCGGCCGCCGATGGTCACGTCCGGCCTGCGGATCGGCACCCCGGCGCTCGCAACCCGCGGCTTCGGCGCCCCGGAATTCACCGAGGTTGCCGAGATCATTGCCGCCGCACTGAAACCCGCTCCCGACGTCGAGGTCCTGCGGGGCCGCGTACGGGCGCTGGCAGACAATTTCCCGCTTTACCCCGGACAGGAGGAATGGTAACCGTGGAGAAAGGAACCAATATGGAGGGCGCCGTGACCGGCGAGGACGCCAGCGTGAACCTCGGCTGGGACGTCAAGGAGAAGACCGATTTCGGCACTCCGGTTGCGGCGAAGATCCTCGACGGCCGTGCCGCCGCCCGGGAGATCAAGGAGGACCTGACCGAACGGGTGCGCGTGCTGAAGGAAGAGCACGGCGTCACTCCGGGGTTGGGAACGGTGCTGGTGGGTGATGACCCCGCCAGCCACTCCTACGTGGGCGGCAAGCATAAGGACTGCAAACAGGTGGGGATTAACTCCATCCGCCGGGACCTACCGGGCGACATCAGCCAGGCAGACCTGGAAAAGGTCATTGACGAGCTGAACGAGGACCCGGCCACCACCGGGTACATTGTGCAGCTGCCGCTGCCGGCGCACATCGATGCCAATGCCATCCTGGAGCGGATCGCCCCGGAGAAGGATGCGGACGGGCTGCACCCGGTCAACCTGGGCCGCCTGGTGCTCAACGTCAGCGAACCGATGACGTCGCCGCTGCCCTGCACGCCGCACGGGATCGTGCAGCTGCTGGTCCGCAACGGGATTTCATTGAACGGCAAGAAGGTCCTCGTGGTCGGACGCGGCGTCACCGTCGGGCGGCCGCTCGGCCTGCTGTTGACCCGCCGTCCGATCAATGCCACGGTCACGCTGGCGCACACCGGGACCGCGGACCTGTTCGAGCACCTGCAGGCAGCCGATGTGGTGGTTGCCGCGGCCGGCTTCCCGGAAATGATCCGGGCCGAGGAGCTCAAGCCCGGCGCGATCGTGCTGGACGTCGGCGTCACCCGGGTCACCGATCCGGAAACCGGGGAAACAACGCTGACCGGCGACGTCGAACCGGCAGCGGCCGACGTCGCCTCCTGGATCTCGCCCAACCCCGGCGGCGTGGGCCCGATGACCCGCGCCATGCTGCTGGCGAACGTGGTGGAAGCCGCCGAACGGCAGGCCGGAATCCTGGTCTAGGACCAAATCGGAGCAGTTGACGGGGCCGGTGCGCAGCGACATGCGCCGGCCCCGTCCTGCGTCCACTATGCTGTCTCAAGTGTCGCAGATCACATCAAGCAAAACCGTCCCCGAAACCCGCTCCGACTTTGTCATTTCCGCACGGAACCTGACCAAGTCCTACGGTGATTTCACCGCCGTCAACGGCATCTCCTTCAACGTCCCGCCGGGGGAGTCCTTCGGGCTGCTCGGGCCCAACGGCGCCGGGAAATCCACCACCATGAAGATGATCGGCGGCGTCTCCCAGCGCACCGCCGGAGACCTGAGCATTATGGGCCTGGATCCGAACCGGTACGGCCCCGAAGTCCGCGCCCACCTGGGCGTTGTGCCCCAGCAGGACAACCTGGACGAGGACCTGCGTGTGCGGGACAACCTCATAGCCTACGGCCGCTACTTCGGCCTGCCCAAGAGCTACCTGCAGCCCAAGGCAGACGAACTGCTGGAATTCGCGCAGCTCACGGACAAGGCCAAGGCCCGCGTGGAGTCCCTCTCCGGGGGAATGAAGCGGCGCCTGACCATTGCCCGGTCCCTGATCAATGACCCGAAGATCCTGCTGTTGGACGAGCCGACCACCGGACTGGATCCGCAGGCCCGGCACATCCTCTGGGACCGGTTGTTCCGGCTCAAGGAAGCCGGCGTCACGCTGATCCTCACCACCCACTACATGGACGAGGCGGAGCAGCTGTGCGACCGGCTGATCGTGGTGGACAAGGGGGCCATCATGGCCGAGGGTTCCCCGGCCGCCCTGATCCGCGAGTACTCCACCCGCGAGGTGGTGGAGCTGCGGTTCGGATCCGAGCGGAACACCACTGTGGCCGGCGAGCTTGAGGGAATCGGCGAGCGGCTGGAGACCCTCCCGGACCGGGTACTGATCTACGCAGACGACGGCGAAGCCGCGCTGGAAGCCGTCACGAGCCGGGGGCTGCGGCCCATCACGTCGCTGGTGCGCCGCTCCTCGCTGGAAGACGTGTTCCTCCGCCTGACGGGCAGGAGCCTCGTTGAGTAAGCCCGAAGCCGCCGACCCCGGCGTCCAGCGCCATGAGGTGCTCGGGCTGCGGTCGCCGCTGACCCCGCGCCAAACCGCCGCCAGGGCGCGGCGCTTCGGCTCCTTCTACTACGCAGACATGTGGGTCCGGCGGATGCGGGGCTACCAGGGGACCGTGCTGATGACCGCCATTGGCACGCCGCTGGTCTACCTGCTGGGCATGGGCACGGGCCTGGCAGTGCTGATCGACGGGAACTCGAATGCGGGTTTCCCGGGCGCCAACGGCTCGACGGTGTCCTACCTGATGTTCCTGGGACCGGCCCTCGTGGCAACCGCCGCCCTGATGGTCTCCAGCGAGGAAAACACCTACACCGTCATGGGCGGGTTCAAATGGCACCGCACCTACTACGGACCCAATGCCTCCCCGCTCTCCAGCGGGCAGATTGCCGTCGGACATGTCCTGGGACTGACCGTCCGCATCCTGCTGACCACAGGCATCTACTACCTGTTCCTGGTGCTCTTCGGTGCGGTTGCGCAGCCCGCAACCGGCTGGCTGATGATCTTCACCGCGCTGCTGGCCGGACTGGCCTTCGGGATGCCGCTGATGGCCTTCAGCGCCACCCTGAAAGAGGACAAGGGGCAGTTCGCCTTGGTCCAGCGGTTCATCGTGATGCCGTTGTTCCTGTTCTCCGGCACCTTCTTTCCGCTGGAGTCGCTGCCGCTGGCCGTCCGCTGGATCGGCTGGATCTCACCGCTCTGGCATTCCACTGAACTGGGCCGGGTGCTCAGCTACGGGCACCCGGAACCGGCAGCCATGACCGTAGTCCACGTGGTGTACCTGCTGGTCCTAACCCTCGGCGGGCTGCAGCTGGCCCGGCGGAACTTCACGAGGAGGCTCGACGGATGAGCATCGAAAACCGCACGGCGCCCACGATGCTTGTACCGCAGGACCGGTTCCTCGGCTCGCTGTACGGGCGGAACATCCGTGCCGTGATTGCCCGCGGGCTCAAGGCCACGTGGGGCACCAACTGGAGCATCATGGTCAGCGGGTTCGTCGAACCGGTGCTGTACCTGGTAGCCATGGGCATCGGCCTGGGTGCCCTGGTGGGGGCGGTCACCGGCCCGGGCGGGCAGGAAATGGAGTATGCCAACTTCATTGCACCGGCGCTGCTGGCAGTCTCCGCGATGAACGGCGCGGTGTATGACTCCACCATGAACGTGTTCTTCAAGCTCAACTACGCCCGCCTCTATGAGGGCATGCTCTCGACGCCGCTGGGTCCGCTGGACGTCGCGATGGGGGAGATCTTCCTGGCCCTGCTCCGCGGTGCCCTCTACGCCACCGGCTTTACCGCCGTGATGGGCGCCATGGGACTGATCACCTCGCCCTGGGCGCTGCTGATGATTCCGGCAGCCGTGGTGATCGCGTTCGGCTTCGCCTCCTTCGGGATGGCCGTGACCAGTTACATGAAGACGTTCCAGCAAATGGACTGGATCCAAATGCTCATGCTGCCCATGTTCCTGCTCTCTGCCACCTTCTACCCGCTGAGCGTCTACCCCGAGGCGGTGCAGTCCGTGATCCAGGCGCTGCCGCTCTGGCACGGCGTGGAACTGCTCCGGCAGATCAGCGTCGGCATCTTCAGCTGGGGGACGGCAGGGCACTTGCTCTACTTCGTGGTGATGATTGTGCTGGGCCTGACCCTTACCACTCATAGGCTCCGGGCGCTGTTCCTGAAATAACTGCCGGTCAGCCGGCCAGCTGCTCATACTTGCGGGCGAAGATTCCGGCCAGGCGGTCGTTGAACAGCACGAACTCCGCGCGCTTCAACGTCCCCGGGGTGTGGTCCAGGAGCTCCTGCAGCCCGATCCCGGCCACGGTCTCCGGGTCCCAGCCGTAAATGCCGGCGCTGACGGCGGGAAAGGAAATGCTCTCGGCGCCCAGGTCCTCGGCCGCGGCCAGGGCAGTGCGGAAACATGACCTCAGCAGCTCCGGGTCCGTTTCCCCTGCCCCGGCGTTGGGTCCCACGGTGTGCACCACCCACCGGGCCGGCAGGTTGAACGCCTCGGTAGCGACGGACCGGCCGGTGGGCAGTCCCTGCGGCAGTGATGTTTTCCGCAGCTCCCGGCAGGCTGCCAGGAGCTGCGGGCCTGCCGCGCGGTGGATGGCGCCGTCCACCCCGCCGCCGCCCAGCAGCGATGAGTTGGCGGCATTGACGACGACGTCGGTATCCCGGGTGGTGATGTCACCGGTGGCGATCGTGATCTGCATCGAGCCAGTCTGCCACTGCAGCTGCCCCGTTTTCCACCGCCGGGGGGAGGCAGGCACCAGCGCAGAGCGAACGCGGCACCGGGCACCTGTCCGAGTTTGAGAGAATAAAACCATGCAGTCGATCCGAAACGGCCAGATGCCGTCGTCCTCGTCCTCGCCCGGCCGCGGCATTAGCCGCAAGATGGGCTCTACGGGCATCGTCGTGATGCTCATTGTCTTCCTGGTGGCAGTGGTTTTCGCCGCCAACCAGAATGACGTCATCGGTTGGATAGTGGTTATTGTGTCCCTCGGCTGGCTGTTCCTCGCTACGTTCGTTGTGTTCTCCGTTCGGAGTGCCACGCGCAAGGCCACCGCAAAGCTCGCCGAAGCCACTGCCGGCCTTGCTCCCCGGGGCGGCGTCCAGATTGTCGACGAAAGCACTACTGTGCGCGACCAGAAACTGGACCACAGCTTCAAGATCATCCAGGTCCAGGCGAATGTCATTGCCCAAAACCTGGACACTGACCGCGAAATGGTGGACCGCGCGCTGGAGACCATCGAGATCACGGCGCACAACGGCCGTGGCATGATCAAGAAGGACGACGGCGGGTCCGTCGAAGGCACCGTAGTCGACTAGTTCCCGCCTGCCGCTTCCGGAAGCGCCGCATCGACGCGGCGTGCCGGGGACGGCCGTTTCGGGATGAACAGCTACTGAGGAGTATGGTTATTCGCGTGAGTTCGGCATCAACAGGGACGGCATCAACAGGGACTGTGGACAGTTCCGGGGAAACGCTGCGCATTGCGTCCGTGAACGTCAACGGCATCCGCGCCGCCTACAAGCGGGGCATGGCCGATTGGCTGGCAGGACGCGATGTGGACATCCTGTGCCTGCAGGAGGTGCGCGCCCCCGACGCGATCCTGAAGGACCTGCTCGGTGATACCTGGCACGTCCAGCACGCCGAATGCCTCGATGCAAAGGGCCGTGCCGGTGTTGCCATCGCCTCCCGCACGGAGCCCGTGGCCGTCCGGGAACACATCGGCGACGAGTACTTCGCACGTTCGGGCCGCTGGGTGGAGGCGGACTTCAAGGTTGCCGTCGCGGGAGAAGAGAAGATCCTCACCGTCGTCAGCGCCTACGTCCATTCCGGCGAGGTGGATACGCCCAAGCAGGTGGACAAGTACCGCTTCCTCGACACGATGGCCGCCCGGCTTCCGGCCCTGGCACAGACGAGCGACTTCGTGCTGGTGGTGGGGGACCTGAATGTGGGACACACGCCCCTGGACATCAAGAACTGGAAGGGCAACGTCAAGCGCGCAGGTTTCCTGCCCGAGGAACGTGCCTACTTTGACCGCTTCTTCGGCGAAGAGATCGGTTACACCGACGTCCACCGGTCCCTGGCCGGCGAGGTCAACGGACCCTACACCTGGTGGAGCTGGCGCGGACAGGCGTTCGACAATGACTCCGGTTGGCGGATCGATTACCACATGGCCACGCCGGAGCTGGCGGCACGCGCCGTCACCGCCGTCGTCGACCGTGCCCCCACGTACGACTCGCGCTTCTCAGACCACGCTCCAGTAGTGATCGACTACCAGTTCTAAGGGTTTCCTCCATGACATCTGAGTCTTCCAGCAGCCGCCGGCGCATCCTCTCGGGGATGCAGCCGTCCGCGGATTCCCTGCATCTGGGCAACTACCTCGGCGCCTTGGTGAACTGGGTACGGCTCCAGGACGAATACGACGCCTACTTCTTCATCCCGGACCTGCACGCCATCACGGTGCCCCAGGATCCCGCGGACCTGCGCAAGCGCACCCGCGTCACCGCTGCCCAGTACATCGCGGGCGGCGTCGACGTCGACAAGGCCACCCTGTTCGTACAGTCCCAGGTGCCCGAGCACGCCCAGCTGGCCTGGGTGCTGAACTGCCTCACCGGATTCGGCGAGGCCTCCCGCATGACGCAGTTCAAGGACAAGCAGCAGCGCTTCGGCTCGGATTCGGCCAGCGTCGGATTGTTCACCTACCCGATCCTGCAGGTGGCCGACATCCTGCTCTACCAGCCGCACGGCGTGCCCGTGGGCGAAGACCAGCGGCAGCACGTGGAGCTGAGCCGGGACCTCGCCAAGCGGTTCAATACCCGGTTCGGCGAGACCTTCGTGGTGCCCGAGGTCTTTATCCAAAAAGAAGCAGCAAAGATCTACGACCTGCAGAACCCTTCGGCGAAGATGTCCAAGTCCGCCGCATCGCCGGCAGGCCTGATCAACCTCCTCGATGAGGACAAGGTCATAGCCAAGCGGATCAAATCGGCCGTGACCGACGACGGCAGCGAGATCCGCTTCGACCGGGACGCCAAGCCCGGGGTTTCGAACCTGCTGTCCATCTACTCCCTGATCAGCGGACGCAGCGTCGAAACACTGGAGAAGGAGTACGAGGGGAAGATGTACGGACACCTGAAGGTGGACCTCGCGGAGGTCGTCACCGAACACATCCGGCCCATCCGTGAACGTGCCCTGCACCTGCTGGACGATCCGGCCGAGCTGGACCGCCTGCTCGCAGTGGGTGCCGCCAAGGCGCGGGAATCGGCTTCGGCGACCCTCGCGGACGTGTACAACAAGGTCGGCTTCCTGCCGCTGGGCAGCGTTACCGCGTAATCCCATGAGAATCTCCGAATCCTACGACCAGGCCATGGCAGCAGGCAGCATGAACGGCAGCCACGCTCCTCAATGCGATGCGCGCTGCGTGGGGATCGTGATTGCGGTTCCGGAGCCGATGGCGAGCGAGCTGAAGGCGGCACGGGCATCCTTCGGGGATCCCATGGCGGCACTGATCCCTGCCCACATCACCTTGGTCACGACGACGGAAACGGATGACTGGGAAGCGACGTTGCGGCATGTGCGCAAGGTCGCCGCGGCGCAGGAACCGTTCCGGGTGACGCTGGAGGGGACCGCCACCTTCCGGCCGGTTTCGCCGGTGGTCTTCCTGAACGTCGAGGAGGGCTTTGACGAGTGCACGGCGCTGCATAAGGAGCTCCAGAGCGGCCCGCTGGCCCGGGACCTGGCCTTCCCGTTCCACCCGCACGTTACGGTGGCGCACGATGTCAGCGAGCAGAGCATGGACGAAGCCGTCCGCCGGCTGGACCGCTATTCCGCAGGTTTTACGGTGGATTGCGTTGGCCTTTACGAGCACGATGCCACCGGCCTGTGGAAGCTGCAGGAGCACGTCCGGCTCGGATCCGGGAAACAGCCGGACTAGGACTCCCTGCCCAGATCAAGATAGGTGCCGGCCCACGCGGCGATGATTGCCGCTGCACGCGCTGTCTGGGCCCGGTCCACCATCAGATGGTCGCTGCCTTCCAGCGAAATGAAATTCCGGGGATGCCGTGCCGTCCGGAAGATCTCGCTCGCGTTGTCGATGCCCACGGTGTTGTCGGTGGGGGAGTGCATCACCAGCAGGGGCAGGTGCAGCTCCTTGATGCTGTCCGTGAGGTCATGGCCGCGCAGGTCCTCAATCAGGTGGCGGCGGATTTCCAGTTCCCCGCCGCCCAGATCCACGGCTGCCGAACCCTCTTCGTGGATCCGGTCCAGCTCCGATTCAAAGAGGTGGACTACATGTGAGGGACGGAAGGGCGCGGCAATGGTGGCGACGGCGTCCAGTCCGGGAACCCGTGAAGCGGCCGCCAGGACGGCCGCGCCGCCGAGCGAATGTCCGACCAGCAGGGAGACCGGGCGGCCGGTATCCGCCATGAAGCCGCAGGCACTGAGCACATCTGCCACCTTGGTGCTGAAGCTGCCGTCTTCCCACCTGCCGGTGGAGCTGCCCAGCCCCGCGGCGTCGTAGCGGAGCACCCCGATGCCGTGGCCGGCCAGGGCCTTGGAAATCCGGGAGGCCGCGGCGCTGTTCTTTCCCAGCGTGAAGCCGTGGCAAAAGACCGCCCAGGCGCGGGCACCGCCGTCGGGGACATCGAGGGTTCCGGAGAGCGTGGTCCCGTTGACGCCGGAAAAGGACACAGATTCAAACGAAGGCATGGAGCAACTCTATCGAGTACGCAAAAGGCGCCGGTAAGCGGGGAAATCCGCTTACCGGCGCCTTGCGCAGGGAAGTACTTAGAGGGAACGGGCCAGGATGGCCTGCTTGACCTCTGAAATGGCCTTGGTGACCTGGATGCCGCGGGGGCATGCTTCCGAGCAGTTGAAGGTGGTGCGGCAGCGCCACACGCCTTCCTTGTCGTTCAGGATCTCCAGGCGCATATCTCCGGCGTCGTCACGCGAATCGAAGATGAAGCGGTGCGCGTTCACGATTGCCGCCGGGCCGAAGTACTGGCCGTCGGTCCAGAAGACGGGGCAGGAGGACGTGCACGCGGCGCAGAGGATGCACTTGGTGGTGTCGTCGAAGCGCTCACGGTCCTCGGCGGACTGCAGGCGTTCCTTCGTGGGCTCGTGGCCCTTGGTCACCAGGAACGGCATGATCTCGCGGTAGGACTGGAAGAACGGCTCCATGTCCACGATCAGGTCCTTTTCCACCGGCAGGCCCTTGATGGGCTCGACGAGGATGGGCTTGGACGTGTCCAGGTCCTTCAGCAGGGTCTTGCAGGCCAGGCGGTTGCGGCCGTTGATGCGCATGGCATCGGAGCCGCAGACACCGTGGGCGCAGGAACGGCGGAACGAAACCGAGCCGTCGTGCTCCCACTTGACCTTGTGCAGTGCGTCCAGCACGCGGTCCGTGCCGTACATGGTCAGCTTCCACTCATCCCAGTAGGCTTCGTCGGAAACCTCGGGGTTGTAGCGGCGGACCTTCAGGGTGATCTCAAACGAGGGGATCTCTCCGCCGACTGACTCGGGGAGCTCTACCTTCGAGGCCGGCTCGGCGATTTCGGTTGTCATTAGTACTTCCTCACCATCGGCTCGTAGCGCGTGAAAATGACCGGCTTGGTGTCCAGCCGAATGCCGGCGGTGTGCTCGGCATTCTCGGCTTCGTCAACCTTGTAGGCCATGGAATGCTTCATGAAGTTCTCGTCGTCGCGCTCCGGGAAGTCCTCGCGGAAGTGTCCGCCGCGGGATTCGGTGCGGTGCAGGGCGGCAACGCTCATGACCTTCGCCAGTTCCAGGAGGAAGCCCAGCTCCACGGCCTCGAGGAGGTCGAGGTTGAAGCGCTTGCCCTTATCCTGGACGCTGATTTTCTGGTAACGCTCCTCGAAGGAAGCGATGTCCGTCAGGACCTGCTGGATGGTCTCCGCAGTGCGGAACACCTGCATGTTGGCATCCATGGTGTTCTGCAGGTCCCGGCGGATTTCGGAGACACGCTCGGTGCCTTCCGAATTGCGGACGTGGTCCAGCAGATTGACCGTGTCCAGTTCGGAGTTCTCCGGCAGGTCGACGAAATCGGCGGTCAGGGCGTATTCGGCAGCGTAGATGCCGGCCCGCTTGCCGAAGACGTTGATGTCCAGCAGCGAGTTGGTGCCCAGACGGTTGGAGCCGTGCACGGACACGCAGGCGACTTCGCCGGCCGCGTACAGCCCGGGGATCACCGTGTCGTTGTCCTGGAGTACCTCGGCCTTGATGTTGGTCGGAATGCCGCCCATCACGTAGTGAGCCGTCGGGAACACCGGCACCGGTTCGGTGTAGGGCTCCACACCGAGGTAGGTGCGGGCAAACTCGGTGATGTCCGGAAGCTTCGCGTCGATGTGCGCCGGTTCCAGGTGCGTCAGGTCCAGCAGGACGTAGTCCTTGTTCGGGCCGCAGCCGCGTCCTTCGCGTACCTCGTTGGCCATGGAACGGGCCACGATGTCGCGCGGCGCCAGGTCCTTGATGGTCGGGGCGTAGCGCTCCATGAAGCGCTCACCCTCGGAGTTGCGGAGGATGGCACCTTCGCCGCGGGCGGCCTCGGAGAGGAGGATGCCCAGTCCGGCCAGGCCGGTCGGGTGGAACTGGATGAACTCCATGTCCTCCAGGGGAATGCCCCGGCGGAAGGCGATGCCCATGCCGTCACCGGTGAGGGTGTGTGCGTTGGACGTGGTCTTGTAGACCTTGCCGGCGCCGCCGGAGGCGAACACGACGGACTTGGCCTGGAAGATGTGCAGCTCGCCGGTGGCGAGGTCATAGGAAATGACGCCCGCTACCCGCTTCTGGCCGTCGAGGTCGACGACGGTGATGAGGTCCAGGACGTAGTACTCGTTGTAGAACTCAACGTTGTGCTTGACGCAGTTTTGGTAGAGCGTCTGCAGGATCATGTGTCCCGTGCGGTCTGCGGCGTAGCACGCACGGCGTACCGGTGCCTTGCCGTGGTCACGGGTGTGCCCGCCGAAGCGGCGCTGGTCGATGCGTCCTTCGGGCGTGCGGTTGAACGGCAGGCCCATCTTTTCCAGGTCCAGCACGGCGTCAATGGCTTCCTTGGCCATGACCTCGGCTGCATCCTGGTCCACCAGGTAGTCACCGCCCTTGACGGTGTCGAAGGTGTGCCATTCCCAGTTGTCTTCTTCGACATTGGCCAGGGCCGCGCACATGCCGCCCTGTGCCGCACCGGTGTGGGAGCGGGTGGGGTACAGCTTGGTCAGTACCGCCGTACGTGCGCGCTGACCTGATTCGATGGCGGCACGCATACCGGCGCCGCCTGCGCCGACGATGACGACGTCGTACTTATGGACCTGCATAGCAGATGCTCTTTCTGTTGAAACTACTAGAAATTCGTGGGCGTACCCTGGTTGTCCTGCGCCGGCCTTAGCTGGCGCCGCAGAACTCCTGGAGCGTCTCAGCCGAGGCGCCTGCAAGGCAGGGGTCAAAGGTGAAGATCACCAGGGTGCCGAGCACGATGATCACGAAGGTCGCGACATAGAGGACAGTCTTGAGCCACATGCGCGTGGCCTTCTTGTCTGCGTAGTCGTTGATGATGACGCGGACGCCGTTGGTGCCGTGCAGCATAGCCAGCCACAGCATGACCAGGTCCCAGACCTGCCACAGCGGGCTCGCCCACTTGCCGGCAACGAAGCCGAAGTCGACGGCATGGATGCCGTCGCCCAGGACCAGGTTCATGAACAGGTGCGTGAAGATCAGGACAACAAGGATGACGCCGGAGACGCGCATGAACAGCCACGCAAGCATTTCAAAGTTGCCGCGGCCCGATGAATTGCGCGTGTAGCGCGGGGCGATGCGTCCTGAACGGGGTGCTTCGAGGGCGTGCGCTTCGTTAGTAGATGTGCTCATTGGTTATTAACCCCCGAAGACGTTGGGCAGGTGGCGAATAGAGAAGCCGATAACCGTAACGGCCCAAAGGGCAACAACGCCCCAGAGCATCTGGCGCTGGTACTTCGGCCCCTTCTTCCAGAAGTCGATCAGGACTACACGCAGGCCGTTGAAGGCATGGAACACAATGGCCGCAACGAGACCAAGCTCGCCGAGGCCCATAATCGGGTTCTTGTAGGATTCGATCACCACGTTGTAGGCCTCCGGCGAAACGCGCACCAAAGACGTATCCAGAACGTGGACCAAAAGGAAGAAGAAGATCGCCACGCCGGTGATACGGTGCACAACCCACGACCATTGGCCCTCACGGCCACGGTAGAGAGTGCCTGCTGGTAACTTCGACACTGAATTTTCCTCCCTGCATCGCAGCGGCGTTAGCGCGTGTTCCACGCAGTGATGACGCCGGTGCGACAGCGATATAAGCTCTACCATAATCTAGGCTTGCGTGACCGGGGTTTCAATTTAGGTTCGCCTATGGTGTGACGCTGATTACATTGAACCCGCAGCGCAAACGCTGTATCGGGGGTGGTTCCTGATGCTCGCCGACCGGCTGGGCTAATCTTGGCTGTGATGAGTAACGAAAAGCCACAAGCAGACACTGCGTCCGTTCTTGACCGTTTTTACGGGGTCATCCCGGCGGGCGGCGTCGGGACGCGACTTTGGCCCCTTTCCCGTGCGGCCGCACCCAAGTTCCTGCATGACCTGACAGGTTCGGGGTCCACCCTGATCCGGGCCACGTACGAGCGCCTCAGCCCGCTCAGCGGAGACCGCGTCATGGTGGTGACCGGGGCCGTGCACCGGCAGGCCGTGCGGCAGCAGCTGCCCGAAATCTCCAACAAGAACCTGGTCCTGGAACTCGAGCCGAAGGATTCGGCCGCAGCGATCGGCCTTGCAGCGGCGATCCTCTACAAGCGGGATCCGCAGATCATCATGGGATCCTTCGCCGCAGACCAGGTCATTGCCCCCGTGGAGGTCTTCCAGGCCGCCGTCCGGGAAGCCGTGCACACCGCGGCGCAGGGATATATCGTCACCATCGGCATCGAACCCACGCATCCGTCCACCGGATTCGGCTATATCCGTGCCGGCGAGCAGCTCCGGGTTGCCGGCGCACCGACCGCGCGCGCCGTGGTCGAGTTCGTGGAGAAACCGTCCGCGGACGTTGCGCAGACGTACCTGGACAGCGGCAGCTACAGCTGGAACGCCGGAATGTTCGTGGCCCCGGTGGACCTGATGCTCAAGCACCTGGAAGCCAATGAGCCGGTGCTCTACGCCGGCCTGATGGAAATCGCCGACGCCTGGGACACCACCCGCCGCCGCGAAGTGGTCCGTCGGGTCTGGCCCACGCTGCCAAAGATCGCCATTGACTATGCCGTCGCTGAACCGGCGGCCGCAGCAGGCGACGTCGCAATGATCCCAGGCGCCTTCAGCTGGGACGATGTAGGCGACTTCGCCGCGATCGGCCGCCTGAACCCCGCAGCGGAAAACAGCAACCTGACGGTGATGGGGGAGGGCGCCCGCGTCTACTCCGAAAACGCCTCCGGGATAGTCGTCTCCGATACCAAGCGTGTCATTGCGCTGATCGGGATCGAGGACATCGTCATCGTGGACACACCCGACGCCCTGCTGGTGACCACCAAGGAACACGCGCAGGAAGTCAAGAAAGCCGTGGAACACCTGAAGGCCAGCGGCGACACCGACGTCCTGTAGGCCGTCCGCGGAACACCGTCACGCAGCGTCGTTTCCGGCGTCGCACATTCCCGTTTTGGCTCCGGAATTGGCTAACCTTGAGGTTGTGCAGACTATCCCTTTGAGCAATTCGCCAATCCCCTCAATACAGGGGAGCGTGGCGCCGCTCCTGGGCGGGTTGATCGAGTTCCGTCGGGACCTGCACTCGCATCCCGAGCTCTCGCATAAGGAATTCCGCACTACCGACCGCATTGTCGAAGCCCTGGAGCATGCAGGCCTGACGCCGAAGCGACTCGACAACACGGGCGTTGTGGTGGACATCGGTGAGGGCCCCGTCCGCCTGGCGGTCCGGGCGGATATCGACGCCCTTCCCGTGCTGGAGGAGACCGGGCTGCCGTACGCCTCGGAGAACACCGGCATAGCCCATGCCTGCGGCCATGACATCCACACCACGGTGATGCTGGGCGTGGCCAAGGTGCTCGCAGGGTTCGACGCCGCCGGCCAGCTGGGCGGACGGGTGCGCGTTATCTTCCAGCCGGCCGAAGAAGTCATGCCGGGAGGCGCCCTCTCGGTGATCGAGCAGGGAGCCCTGGACGGTGTCCCGCGCGTCCTGGCCCTGCACTGCGACCCCCGGGTGGATGTGGGGCAGGTAGGCACCCGTATCGGCGCGATTACCTCGGCGTCAGACACCATCCGGATCGAACTCAGCGGCCGCGGCGGGCATACCTCCCGCCCGCACCTGACGGAGGACCTGGTCTTCGCGCTGGCCGAGATTGCCGTCAGTGTTCCGGCCGTGCTCTCCCGCCGCATCGACGTGCGCAGCGGTGTTTCCGTGGTGTGGGGGCAGATGCACGCAGGTTCCGCACCCAACGCCATTCCCGGACACGGATTCATGGCCGGCACCATGCGCTGCCTCGACGCCGAGGCCTGGCATGCCGCCGGAGAGCTGCTGGACAAGGTGGTTCGGGAAATCGCGGCGCCGTTCGGCGTCGACGTGCATCTGGAACACATCCGGGGCGTTCCCCCGGTTATCAACGCCGACGCCGAGATCAGCCTGATCGAAGCGGCGGCCCGCGCCGAACTGGGCGAAGACGCCGTCGTGCTGGCCCCGCAGTCGATGGGCGGGGAGGACTTTGCCTGGATGACGCAGGCGGTTCCGGGCGCCCTGATGCGGCTTGGCACACGTTCGCCGGGCGGGGAAACCTTCGATCTGCACCGCGGAGACTACAACCCGGATGAACGGGCTATCAGCTGCGGCGTAAGCGTGATGGCGGCGGCCGCCCTCCGCGCCGCCCGGGGCCTGCGGCACTGAATCAGCGGCGCCCGTCCGGACCTGCGGGCCCGCGTAACTTGGCGACACAATAGCGGCTGCCGCTGCGCATGTGAACGGGGCGGGACCATATCAGCCCGGTTCAGGCCGGAAGTGCCCGTTTGATAACAACATGTAAACAATGTTCCACCAGCACCGGATTTGGACTTGGTGTTGCCTCCGACACATTATGGTTATGTTGCTGCGGTCCAACGACGGACGGAGCGCTGCGCCACACGCTGCACCTTCAAGGGCACCGTTCGGCGAAAACCATTTCTTTTCTGGAGGAACATTGAAGAATTACCCGCGCAGCTTTAAGCGCAACGCAGGCGTCTCCGCCGCCATGCTCGGCGTGTCAGCTCTCCTGCTTTCCGGCTGCGGTGCTGCACCGGAAGAGGAAGAAGGCGGCTCCGAGGCAGCCAACAGCGACTTCACCGGCTGCATTGTTTCCGACGCCGGTGGCTGGGATGACCGCTCCTTCAACCAGTCCAGCTACGAAGGCCTGATGGCGGCGAAGGATTCCCTGGGCATCGAGACCCGCGACGCTGAGTCCCAGGCGCCCACCGACTTCACGAACAACGTTGACAGCATGGTCCAGGCCGGCTGCGACCTGACCGTGACCGTCGGCTTCCTGCTCTCCGACGCCACGAAGGCCGCTGCCGAAGCGAACCCCGACGTGAACTTCGCGATCGTCGATGACAACGCCATCGAGCTCGACAACGTCAAGCCGATCATCTACGACACGGCCCAGGCAGCTTTCCTTGCCGGCTACGTCGCTGCAGGCTCCTCCGAGACCGGCACCGTCGCTACCTACGGCGGCATGAACATCCCCACCGTCACCATCTTCATGGAGGGCTTCGCCCAGGGCGTTGAGTACTTCAACAAGGAGAACGGCAAGGACGTCAAGCTCCTCGGAGCTGACTCCTTCGTCGACAGCTTCGACAACCGTGCCGCAGGCAAGACCCTGACGCAGAACTTCATCAACGAAGGCGCCGACGTCATCATGCCCGTCGCCGGTCCGGTGGGCCTGGGCACCATGGAAGCCGTGGTCGAGGCCAACGAAGGCGGCAAGAACGTCCGCGCGGTCTGGGTTGACTCCGACGGATATGAGACCGCGGAAATCGGTCAGGAATTCATCCTGACCTCGGTCATGAAGCTGATGGGCGACGCAGTCGAGGACGTCATCACCGAGTCCACCGAAGACAACTTCAGCGCCGAGCCGTACGTGGGCACCCTGGAGAACGGCGGCGTCGACCTGGCACCGTTCCACGACCAGGAAGCCAACGTCCCCGAAGAGGTCAAGTCCGCGGTCGAGGACCTGAAGGCCAAGATCATCTCCGGTGAGATCAAGATCGAATCCGAGTCCAGCCCGCAGCAGTAACAGCGGACCGAACTGCCCTCAGACAACCGCCATGCCCCGCAGTTGCGACTGCCGGACATGGCGGTTTGTCTGTGCCGGACAGCCCTACCTCCCACACAGCACTTTTTAGAACAGATTGGTTGGGGTTTTGTGAAACTCGAGCTTCAAGGCATCACCAAGCGATTCGGTTCGCTGGTAGCCAATGACCACATCGACCTCGTGGTCGAGCCGGGGCAGGTACATAGCCTGCTCGGCGAGAACGGCGCCGGTAAATCGACGTTGATGAATGTCCTCTACGGCCTCTACGAGCCGACCGAGGGACAGATCCTCATCGACGGGCGACCGGTAACCTTCAGCGGCCCCTCGGATGCCATGGCCGCCGGCATCGGCATGGTGCACCAGCACTTCATGCTCGTACCGGTCTTTACCGTGGCCGAGAACGTGGCCCTGGGAAACGAAAAAACCCGGTTCGCCGGAATGCTGAACCTGGACGAAACCCGCCGCCGTATCCGGGAAATCTCGGACCAGTACGGGTTCGACGTCGACCCCGATGCCCTCGTGGAGGACCTGCCCGTCGGCGTCCAGCAGCGCGTGGAAATCATCAAGGCGCTGATCCGGGACGCTGAAGTCCTGATCCTCGACGAACCGACCGCCGTCCTTACCCCGCGCGAAACGGACGAACTGCTGGGCATCATGCGCCAGCTCACCAGTGACGGCAAGGGCGTCGTCTTCATCTCGCACAAGCTCCGCGAGGTCAAGGCCGTCTCCGACGTCATCACGGTAATCCGCCGCGGCAAGGTAGTCGGCTCCGCAGAACCCAGCGCCGGCACTACGGAACTTGCAGCACTGATGGTGGGCCGCTCGGTCAGCCTGAGCCTGGACAAGGCTCCGGCCGTCCCGGGCGAGGAGACCTTCCGGGTGGAGAACCTCACGGTTGTCTCCGCGGGCGGCCAGCCGGTGGTTAACGGCCTGAGCTTCGGCATTGCCAAGGGCGAAATCCTTGCCGTTGCCGGTGTGCAGGGCAACGGCCAGACCGAGCTCACCGAAGCGGTCATGGGCCTGCAGGAACACGTGACCGGCTCCATCAAGCTGGACGGACGGGAACTCGTGGGCATGAAGACCCACAAGATCATCGACGCCGGTGTCGGCTTCGTCCCCGAGGACCGCAACGTGGACGGACTGGTCGGCACCTTCTCGGTTGCCGAAAACCTGGTCCTCAACCGCTATGACGAGCCGCCGTTTGCGCGCGGCCTGTCGATGAAGCCAGCGGTGGTCGGCGCCAACGCCGAGGAAAAGATCACCGAGTTCGATATCCGTACCCAGACTGCTGCCACCCCGGCGGGCACGCTGTCCGGCGGCAACCAGCAGAAGGTGGTTATGGCCAGGGAACTGTCCCGGCCGCTCTCACTGTTCATCGCCAGCCAGCCCACCCGCGGGGTGGACGTTGGTTCAATCGAATTCCTGCACCGGCGGATCATCGCCGAACGGGAAGCCGGCACGCCGGTGATGATCGTGTCCACCGAACTGGACGAGGTCCTGGAGCTCGGTGACCGCATTGCCGTGCTGTACGGCGGCCGCCTGATGGGCATTGTGCCCGGCGGCACATCGCGGAATGTGCTGGGCCTGATGATGGCCGGCATGACCGCCGACGAGGCGCTGGCCCGAGAGGCCGCGCCCGAGGAAACACCAATTATTGAGGGAGGGGCGCAGTGAGCCCGGAAAAGTCCACCACTGGTGGGCCAGCACCAGACCGCAAGATTTCGGCTGCCGACGAGGCACGCCTCGAAGTAGCTGCGGAGACGGCCGGAGGCCAGCTGGCGCCGCCCGCCGCCGCCGTCGGCAGCACCATCCTGCCGGAGCTGGACGCCCGTCGCGGCGTCCTCGAGCGGATCGTGACCGGAAACGGGCTGGTGTCCGTCCTCGCCGTCCTGATGGCCCTGGTTGTGGGCGGGGTGCTGATCGCCCTGACCAACGAGGAAGCCACCGAGGCAGCCGGCTACCTGTTCAACCGTCCCGGCGATTTCTTCGCCGCGGCCTGGGACGCGGCGGCCGGAGCGTACTACTCGCTCTTCCAGGGGTCGATCATCAACCTGGAGGCTGAGTCCTTCACCCGTGCGATCTACCCCCTCACCCAGACGCTGACCACCGCCACCCCGCTGATCTGCGCCGGCCTCGGCGTCGCGCTGGCGTTCCGTGCCGGCCTGTTCAACATCGGTGCGCAGGGCCAGATCATCATCGGCGCCACACTGGCGGCGTGGGTCGGGTTCACCTGGCAGCTGCCCGCAGGGCTGCACATCCTCCTGGTGATCATCGCCGGCCTGCTCGGCGGAGCCATCTGGGGCGGCATTGCAGGCCTGCTGAAGGCCCGCACGGGTGCCCACGAGGTGATCGTGACCATCATGCTCAACTACGTGGCCATCCAGCTGGTGGCATTCCTGCTCACCACTCCCGGTTTCCAGCGGGAGGGCAGCAACAACCCGATCAGCCCGCTGCTGGTTGACAGTGCCATGTTCCCCAAGCTGTTCGGCGCTGACTTCCGCCTGCACTGGGGCTTCATCCTGGCGATTGCGGCCACGGTCTTCGTATGGTGGCTGCTCAACCGCTCCACCATCGGGTTCGAACTGCGTGCCGTGGGCGCCAACCCCGACGCCGCCCGAAACGCCGGCATCAGCACCACGAAGGGCTACGTGGTGGTTATGCTCATCGCCGGCGCCCTGTCCGGCCTCGCCGGCGTGTCCCAGGTCTCCGGAACCGAGCGCGTGCTGACCACTGACGTGGCTGCCAGCTTCGGCTTTGACGCCATCACGGTGGCGCTGCTGGGCCGTTCGACGCCGTGGGGAACCTTCGCTGCCGGCCTGCTCTTCGGCGCCTTCCGCGCCGGAGGTGTCGCCATGCAGACCAACACCGGTACCAGCATCGACATTGTCCTGGTGGTCCAGTCCCTGATCGTGCTGTTCATCGCGGCCCCGCCGCTGGTGCGTTCGCTGTTCAGGATCCCGCCGCCCGGAGCCTTCCGCTCCGCCCGCAAGCCCGCCGCAAGTGCCGGAGGAGCAGCATGAGCACCGCAACCACCACCACCCCCGCGCTGAACCCGGCGCCCGCCACACTTGTGCGCAGCTGGAAAACACCCATCCTGCTGGGCGTGCTCGCCCTGTTGTCCCTGGTGTTCTTCGCCTTCGGGGCCCCGGCCACCGACGTCACCTTCCGACTGACCGACCCCGGGGCGGCCATCACGCTGCCGGACCTGGTGTTCTCCGCCAAGGCTTTCGGCTGGGCAGGCGCAATCGTGCTCGTCCTGGCCGCTGCCTGGGCCTTCGTCCTCGTCCGGTCGGGGCGGCGCCTGCCGCTCTGGCTCCCGGTGATTTTCGGCGTCGTGTTCGTGGCGGCGTTCCTCTCCTGGTCCGTCGGCAGTGCAGGCACCCCCAACATCGCCCTCTACGGACTCCTTGCCGGCAGCATCACCCTGGCCGTGCCGCTGATCTTCGGTTCGCTCTCGGGCGTCCTGTGTGAGCGCGTCGGCGTGGTCAACATCGCCATCGAGGGCCAGCTCCTCTTCGGCGCCTTTGCCGCCGCAGTGGCCGGCACTGTCTCCGGCAGCGCCTTCGTCGGTCTGCTGGCAGCAGCCGTTGCCGGTGTGCTCGTCTCCCTGGTGCTGGCAGTCTTCAGCATCAAGTACGTGGTCAACCAGGTCATCGTGGGCGTCGTGCTGAACGTGCTCGTGTCCGGCCTCACCGGTTTCCTCTTCTCCACCGTGCTCAGCGCGAACCCGTCGGAACTGAACTCGGCGCCGCGCCTGCCGAACATCCGGATCCCGTTCCTGGCAGACATCCCGATCATCGGACCGATCCTGTTCGACCAGTCGCTGATCGGCTACCTGATGTACTTCGCTGTTGCCGCGGTCTACTTCGGGCTGTTCCACACCCGTTGGGGCCTGCGTACCCGTGCAGTCGGAGAACATCCCAAGGCGGCCGACACCCTGGGCGTCAACGTCAACCGGACCCGGTTCACCAACGTGCTGCTCGCCGGCGCGGTGGCCGGCGTCGGCGGGTCGTTCTTCACCCTCGTATCGGTCTCCAGCTTCGGCCAGGACATGACCGGCGGCCAGGGCTACATTGCCCTCGCGGCCCTCATCCTGGGCCGTTGGAACCCGCTCGGTGCCGCAGCCGCGGCCCTGCTGTTCGGCTTTGCCACGAACCTGCAGTACGTCCTGGGCCTGCTGGGTACCCCGGTGCCCAGCCAGTTCCTGTCGATGCTGCCCTACGTAGTGACGATCTTCGCGGTGGCCGGCGTCGTGGGCAAGTCCCGCGGACCGGCTGCCAGCGGCGTGCCCTACATCAAGGGATAGCTCTCAGGGGGACCTGCTGCCGGGAAGCCGGCGGCAGGTCCCTCTTGGTTTCCGGTCCGACCGGACCGGAAACCCAATTGGAAGGAAGACATGACACAGACGACCCCCGGCCAGGTGGACTGGGACCAGCTCCTGGAAACCGCACGCGCGGCCCTGGCCCACGCCTACGTGCCCTACTCGAAGTATCCGGTGGGTGCCGCGGCGCTTACCGACGACGGCCGGATCGTTTCCGGCTGCAACATCGAAAACGCCTCCTACGGGCTGACTCTGTGCGCAGAATGTTCAATGATCAGCCAGCTGCGCATGACCGGCGGCGGCCGCTTGGCCGCCTTCGCCTGCGTGGACGGCTCCGGCAATGTCCTCATGCCGTGTGGCCGCTGCCGGCAGTTGCTCTACGAATTCCGGGCACCGGGCATGCAGTTGATGACAGTAAGCGGGATCAAAAGCATGGACGAAGTCCTGCCGGATGCTTTTGGACCGCAGCACCTCGAAGGGCAGGACAAATAAACATGAGCGCTGAAAAGTTCGACGCCGTAGACATCATCGGAATCAAGCGGGACCGGGGCACCCTGAGCCCGGAACAGATTGACTGGACCATCGACGCGTACACCCGCGGAGCAATCGCGGACGAACAGATGGCCGCGCTGAACATGGCCATCCTGCTCAACGGCATGAGCCGGGCGGAAATCTCCCGGTGGACCACCGCCATGATCAATTCGGGGGAGCGGATGGACTTCTCCTCCCTCGGAAAACCCACTTCGGACAAGCACTCCACCGGCGGTGTGGGGGACAAGATCACCCTCCCGCTGGCACCCCTGGTGGCTGTTTTCGGTGTTGCCGTCCCGCAGCTCTCCGGCCGCGGGCTGGGCCACACCGGCGGCACCCTGGACAAGCTCGAAGCCATCCCCGGGTGGCAGGCCGCCCTGACCAACGACGCCCTGATGGCCCAGCTGCGCGACGTCGGCGCTGTCATCTGTGCAGCGGGTGCCGGACTGGCTCCGGCCGACAAGAAGCTGTACTCGCTGCGCGACGTCACGGGAACCGTGGAAGCCATCCCGCTGATCGCTTCCTCGATCATGAGCAAGAAGATCGCCGAAGGCACGGGTTCGCTGGTGCTCGACGTCAAGGTCGGAAGCGGCGCATTCATGAAGACCGAAGCCCGCGCCCGTGAACTGGCCGAGACCATGGTGGCCCTGGGCAAGGACGCCGGCGTAAACACGGTGGCCCTGCTGACCGACATGTCCACGCCGCTGGGCCTGACGGCCGGCAACGCCATCGAGGTGCAGGAGTCCGTGGACGTCCTTGCCGGCGGCGGCCCCGAGGACGTCGTGGAACTCACCCTGGCCCTGGCCCGGGAGATGCTCACGGCTGCCGGGCAGCCCGATGCCGACCCGGAAGCAGCACTGAAGGACGGCCGTGCCATGGACGTCTGGCGCCGGATGATCTCCGCGCAGGGCGGCGATCCGAATGCTGCGCTTCCGGTGGCCCGCGAATCCGAAACCATCTACGCGCCCGCCGACGGTGTGCTGGTGGAACTCGATGCCCTCTCCGTAGGCGTTGCAGCTTGGCGCCTTGGTGCCGGGCGTGCCCGCAAGGAAGACGCGGTCCAGGCCGGTGCCGGCGTCGTTATGCATGCCAAGCCGGGCGCCGTCGTCCGGGCCGGTGAGCCGCTGATGACGCTGCTGACCGACACCCCCGAAAAGTTCGACCGGGCGCGCGAAGCACTGGCCGACGCCGTCGTCGTTGCCCCCGAGGGGTCGCGTCCGGCCCGGAAGCTGATCATCGACCGGATCAGCTAGGGGGTTCGGGGCCCTCGTTGCTTCCGGGGCCCTGGGGTGCCGGGGCCGGGGTGCCTGGGGGTGCCGGGCCCTGCGGGCCCTACAGGCCCCGGAACGGCGGCAACGAAATTTCCGTGCTCGCAGAGCTCGCAGGAAATATTAAAGCCGCCTTCCTCCGGGGCCCTCCGCGGCCCTTCGGGTCCGGCGCGCCGGTCCAGCCCCGCGCCCGCCCTCCGCAGACCGGAGGGACCGGGTCCCTCAGGTGGCGGGGTGCTCTACGCCCGCCCTCCACGTCCCTCCGGGGCGGGTGAAGGAGGGCGCGTCGCCCGGAAGGTTCGCCGCAGGCAGCTGTATCTGCGTGGCATGCTTGTAAAGGACCTAGGTAGCTTATTTCAAGGAGCGGCAGCTGTTGGACGTTCTCAGTGCCACAGTGGACGGCATAAACAACTTCATCCTCTCCACAGCGGGTTCGCCGTGGGTCTACATCGGGCTCCTGGCCTGCTGCCTGATCGACGGCTTCTTCCCGCCGGTGCCCAGCGAGTCACTGGTGGTCGCGCTGGCATCGCTGGCGCTCAGCGGCGCCGGCGTGAATATCTGGCTGATCATTCCCGCAGCAGCACTGGGAGCGTTCCTTGGCGACAACCTTGCCTATCTCCTGGGCCGCTGGATCGGGACCGAAAGGTTCCGCTGGATGCGCACGCCGAAGATGCGCCGTTCCTTCACATGGGCACGCCATGAACTCGACAAACGCTCCATGTCGCTGATCCTCGTGGCCCGGTTCATCCCGGTTGGCCGCGTGGTAGTAAACCTCACCGCAGGCGCGACAGGATTCCCCCGACGCCGGTTCATCTCACTGACCGCGATCTCCGGGATTGTCTGGGCGGCCTACAGTGTGGCCATCGGCGCGATAGCCGGTGCCTGGTTCAACGAGCACCACCTGCTCGGCGTGGCGGTGGGTGTCACCGGTGCCCTTGTCCTGGGCCTGGTCATCGACCGCATCATCACCATGGTCCGGGGCTCCGCAGCGGAGACGACACAAGCGGCAGCGGACGACATGCCGAACGCCGATGACGACGAGAGCACGCAGAAGGCCGCCTGAAACACCGTAGAGTTGCCGTGTGACTGAGCCTACAAACCTCCCCGAATCCTCTTCCCTCGACGTGCGCAGCCTGCCGAAGGTATCGCTGCACGATCACCTTGACGGAGGCCTCCGTCCGGCCACCATCATTGAGCTGGCCGCCGCCGTCGGCCATACCCTGCCGAGCACCGACCCCGCCGCACTGGGGGAGTGGTTCCGCGATTCGGCGGACTCCGGATCCCTGGAGCGCTACCTCGAAACCTTCGACCACACCATCGCCGTCATGCAGACGCGCGAGGGCCTGGTGCGGGTGGCCCGCGAATTCGTCGAAGACCTCGCAGCTGACGGAGTGGTCTACGCGGAAGTCCGCTGGGCGCCGGAACAGCATGTGCAGGCAGGGTTGAGCCTGGACGAAGCCGTCGAAGCGGTGCAGGCCGGCATCGAAGAAGGCGTTGCGAACGCGGAAGCCGCCGGCAGCTTCATCCAAGTGGGCCAGCTGATCAGCGCCATGCGGCACGCGGACCGTGCGATGGAAATTGCCGAGCTGGCCGTGCGGCACCGCGACTCCGGCGCCGTGGGCTTCGATATCGCCGGTGCCGAAGACGGCTTCCCGGCTTCGCGGTTTAAAGACGCCTTCACCTACCTGGCCGAAAACCAGTTCCCGGCCACGGTGCACGCCGGAGAAGCAGCCGGCATCGAGAGCATCGTGGATGCCCTGGTACATGGCCGGGCACTGCGGCTGGGTCACGGCGTGCGGATTGCCGAGGACATCGACGTCGAATTCGAGGACAACGGCACGCCGGACGAACCCGAAGTGGGCATCGTGAGCATGGGCCGGGTGGCCAACTGGGTCCGCGACCGCGGTATTGCCCTGGAGGTGTGCCCGTCCTCGAACCTGCAGACCGGTGCCGTTGCCTCCTTCGGCGAGGACATCGAAACCCACCCGATCGACCTGCTCTACCAGACGGGATTCGCCGTCACCGTCAACACGGACAACCGGCTGATGAGCTCGGTGACGCTCACCGGCGAGTTCGAGCTCCTGATGGACACCTTCGACTACGACCTCGACGATGTCCTGGAACTGACGATGAACGCCGTCAACGCGGCGTTCCTGCCGCTGGACGAGCGTGCCGCGCTTTCGGCCTACGTCACCGAGGGATTCAACCGCGCCCGTGGCTGAAATCCCCCTTCCCGATGACCTCGGCGAGCGGTTTACCCGCCTCGCCGAGGTCATCGGTGCCCTCCGGGAACGTTGCCCCTGGACCGGGGCCTTGACCCACGAATCCCTGCTCGAGTACCTCGTGGAGGAAACGTACGAGCTCGTTGAAGCGGTGGAAGGCGGAACATCCGGTCCCGGGCGCGCCGCGGAACTACGCGGCGAACTCGGCGACGTGCTGCTGCAGGTGATGCTCCATGCCCGCCTGCAGCAGGAATCCGGCAGCTTTTCCGTTGCAGACGTGATCGATTCCCTCACCGCCAAGATGATCCGCCGCAACCCGCATGTCTTCCGCCCCGACGGCAGCCTCCGGGAAGAGCGCGGGGACTCCGGTATTGCGGCAATTGAACAGGCATGGGACGAGGCGAAGAAAGCCGAGACGCCCTCCCGGACCTCGCCGTTCGAAGGAATTCCGGCCGGCCTGCCGGCGCTGCTCCTGGCCGCAAAGACCCTCTCCCGGGCACGCCGTGCCGGACGCCGGGAGCCACCGGAGCCAGCCTCCACTGTGGAGTTTTCCGATGAAAACGAGCTCGGTGACGTGTTGTTTTCGCTCGTCGGCCGCGCCTCGGAGCAGGGGCTTGACGCCGAAACGGCCCTGCGGGCAGCGGTCCGCCGGTACACAGCCGAAGACGCAGGCACCTGATTCCGGCGGTGCCGGCCTGTGCCGAAGAGATCCCCAATGTCCGTGATTCAGCTCACCGGACCTTACTCGGAGCCGTGATTCTATTAGGCTAAGAGGCAGACACTGTGACTTGCTGCCCACGCAGCAACGCGGTTTTCTCCCCAATCGTTCCAATGAACAGGAGCAATTCAATGGCCATCATCGATGCCATCCATGCCCGCGAGATTCTTGATTCCCGCGGCAACCCCACCATCGAGGTGGAGGTGCTGCTCGACGACGACACCTTCGGCCGCGCGGCTGTTCCCTCCGGCGCCTCCACCGGCGCTTTCGAAGCCAACGAACGCCGTGACGGTGAGAAGAACCGCTACCAGGGCAAGGGCGTACTGCAGGCCGTTGAAGCCGTGATCGAACAGATCCAGCCGGCACTGCTCGGGTTCGACGCCGCCGACCAGCGTGCCATCGACCAGGCCATGATTGACCTGGACGGCACCGAGAACAAGTCCGGCCTGGGCGCCAACGCCATCCTCGGCGTTTCCCTCGCCGTGGCCCGTGCCGCCGCCGAATCCGCTGCACTGCCGCTGTACCGCTACCTCGGCGGTCCCAACGCGCACATCCTGCCCGTGCCGCTCATGAACATCCTGAACGGCGGATCGCACGCCGATTCCGACGTCGACATCCAGGAATTCATGATTGTTCCCCTGGGCGCCCAGACCTACTCCGAGGGCCTGCGCTGGGGCGTTGAGGTCTACCACAACCTCAAGTCCGTGCTGAAGGAAAAGAACCTCTCCACCGGTCTTGGCGATGAAGGCGGCTTCGCTCCGAACCTGCCCTCCAACCGTGCCGCCCTGGACCTGATCATCGAAGCCATCGAGCGTGCCGGCTACGTACCGGGCAACGACATTGCCCTGGCACTGGACGTGGCAGCCTCCGAATTCTTCAAGGACGGCTCGTACGTCTTCGAGGGGCAGAACCGGACCGCGGCGGAAATGTCCGCCTACTACGAAGAACTGGTCCGCGACTACCCGCTGGTCTCCATCGAGGATCCGCTGGACGAGGAGGACTGGGACGGCTGGAAGACCCTGACCGCGTCCATCGGCGACAAGGTGCAGATTGTGGGCGATGACCTCTTCGTCACCAACCCGTCACGGCTGGAAACCGGTATCCGGAACAACGCCGCCAACTCGCTGCTGGTGAAGGTCAACCAGATCGGCACCCTGTCCGAAACCCTGGACGCCATCACCATGGCCCAGCGCGCCGGTTACACCACCATCACGTCCCACCGCTCGGGTGAGACCGAAGACACCACGATCGCCGACATCTGCGTTGCCACCAACGCCGGCCAGATCAAGACCGGCGCTCCGGCCCGTTCCGAGCGCGTGGCCAAGTACAACCAGCTGCTGCGCATCGAAGAGGAGCTGGACGACGCCGCACGCTACGCAGGGCGCAGCGCCTTCCCGCGCTTCAACAACGCCAAGTAGCCGTACCGCCGCAGCGGATGCCGGCCCGATTCCGGGACCGTAGGCGTTGCGGAACAGGCTCCAAACACCGCGGGTGGGTAACCTCATAGGAGGGAACCCGCCCGCGGTTGTGTTTAACCGCCTTCCCCGCCTTTTTGACAGCACCGATTTAGACAGGAAGCGCATGCCAACCCGACGCCCCAAGGTGCCCCGGCCCGCGGCCCCAGCGAACCCGGACAGGGTAAAAGCCAGCGGAGGCAACGCGTCGAAACCGGTGACGGCGAAGCCGGCCGCCTCGAAGACGGCGGCGCCCAGGGCTGCGGCGCCCAGGGCTGCAGCGAAGACGGCGGCCCCCAGGGCTGCAGCGCCCAAGGCTGCGGCCCCGAAGGCTGCAGCGCCCAAGGCTGCAGCTAAGAAATCACCGGCCCCCAAAGCCGAGGCAAAGCAGCCGGCGGCCCGGAAAACCGAAGCTTCGAAGGCCGGCGCCCAGCCGGGGAACCAGCGCTTCGGGAAGCTGTCGGCATCGGACGCCCGCGCAGCAGTGCGCTCCCAGCTTTCCGGCGCGATCCGCCGCAAGTCCGATCCGGCACCCGAATCCAAAGCCCCCGCAGCTGTGCCGGAGGTGGAAGCTCCCGATGAGCTGCGTCCCGTACCTGCAAAGGCATTCTCCGGACGGTTGCTGGTCCTGGCCATGGTGATGGTGGCCATCACCGTCCTGCTGGCACCGTCGGTTCGGACGTACCTCCAGCAGCGCTCGGAGATCGCCGTGATGAAGACGGAGATTGCCGAGGCCCAAGCAACACAGGCCGAATTGGAAGTCCAGCTGGGCCGCTGGGAAGACCCTGCCTACATCAAGCAGCAAGCGCGGGACCGCATTTTCCTGGTGATGCCGGGGGAGAAACGGTACCTGGTCAAGGGTGAAAACGGTGTGGAGCAGGCAGAGGAGCTTGCTGCCGAAGAAGAGCCCGAAGACCTGCAGTGGGTCGATTCGCTGTGGGACTCGGTCAAGAAATCCGCCACGGCACAGTAATCTGGAGGCTGATAGAAGAAGCAGCCCGGGGCCCTCGCCGGCCCCCACGGAAGGAACCTCCTGCATGACCCAGGACCAGCTCGCCCCCACCCAGGAAGACCTGGAAACCCTGAGCCGGCAGCTTGGCCGCCCGGTGCGCGACGTCGTCGAAATCGGCGCACGCTGCGTCTGCGGCAACCCTCTGGTAGCCACCACGGCCCCCCGGCTGAGCAACGGCATACCTTTCCCCACCACGTATTACCTGACGCACCCGGTCATCACAGCTGCCGTATCCCGGCTGGAAGCCGCCGGCCTGATGACCGATATGAGCCGCAGGCTGGAGG
The DNA here is from genome assembly GCF_025244845.1 of Arthrobacter sp. zg-Y1171. NCBI lineage: Bacteria > Bacillati > Actinomycetota > Actinomycetes > Micrococcales > Micrococcaceae > Arthrobacter > Arthrobacter sp. zg-Y1171. The sequence continues at coordinate 858,539 of NZ_CP104264.1, forward strand.
AAGACCCGGAGCTGGCGCGGCGGTACCGCAGCGCCCATGAACACTACCTCCGGGTCCGTGACGAGATCGGGGAGCGCACCGGAACCGGTCCGGTACCGGAAATCGACGGTGTCTCCGCCGGCGGGATGCCCAACCGCGTGAAGTGCCTGCACGTGCTGGTGGGCCATTCCCTGGCGGCCGGTCCCGGGGTTAATCCGCTGGGCGACGAAGCGCTGGCCGCTATTGAACAGTGGTGGACAACCGACCGCTGCTACTGCGAAGGTGCTTGGGACACTGCAGCTCCCGCTCCCGCGCGTGACCTCAGCCGCCACACGAAGACGCAGGGCCTCAGCCCGGAAGAGCTCGAGAGCAAGAAGGCCGCACGCCGGCAGGCAACGGATGCCGCAATGAACGAGGGGGAACTGTGACAGGCCAGGAAGATCACCGCGCGGAAAGCGTGCGGGTTGCAGCCATCGACTGCGGCACCAACTCCATCCGGCTCCTCATCGCGGACATCAGCCGGGACGAGCGCGGCGCAGCCCGGCTCACCGACGTCGTACGCCTGATGCGGGTGAACCGGCTGGGACAGGGAGTGGATGCCACCGGACGGCTGGCCCCGGAAGCGCTGGAACGCACCTTTGCCGCGGCTGATGAGTATGCCGCCCTGATCCGCGAGCACGGCGCGTCCCGCGTCCGGTTCGTTGCCACCTCCGCCAGCCGTGACGCCGAAAACCGGCAGGAATTCGTAGACGGAATCCGCGAACGCCTTGGCGTGGAACCCGAAGTGATCAGCGGAGACGAGGAGGCGGCGCTTTCCTTCGCCGGTGCGGCAAGCGTCTTCGCCGACGGCAACGGCGCCAAGACACTCGTGGTGGACCTGGGCGGCGGCAGTACCGAGTTCGTCCTCGGTGACGGCACCGGCGTCCTGGCGGCGAAAAGCACCAATATGGGCTGCGTGCGCTTTACCGAACGGTACCTCCTGTCGGATCCACCCACCGAAGCGGAAATCGCGTCCGCACGCACCGAGATCCTGGACATGATTGCTTCCGCGCTGGTCACCGTGCCGCTGGCCGAAGCCGATCGGCTGGTGGGGGTGGCCGGGACGATCACCACCGTCACCGCTGCAGCCCTGGGCCTGGCGGAGTACTCTCCCGAGGCCATTCACGGGGCCGAGCTGAGCCGGGAACGGATTGACGAGACGGCCGACTCCCTGCTGCGGCAGGACCGTGCCGGGCGGGCAGCATTGCCGTACATGCATCCGGGCCGCGTGGACGTTATCGGGGCCGGAGCGCTGATCTGGCGCACCATCGTGGACCGCATCGACGAACTGACCGACGGCCGCGTGGCCACGGCGTTCGCCAGCGAACACGACATCCTTGACGGCATTGCGCTGAGCGCGTGAGGGCAACGGGAACCGCCCCAGGCCGCCGCCGGGGAGGCGCAGCACGCCTGAGGGCCGCTGCCGCAGCGCTCTGCACAGCAGTGGCGCTGCCGCTTCTGGCACCTGCTCCGGCGCAGGCCGATGAATGGCGGGACAAACAGTACTGGCTTACCGACTACGGTGTGACCGAGGCCTGGAAGACCACCAAGGGCGCAGGCGTGAAGGTGGCCGTGATCGATACCGGCGTCGATGCCACTCACCCCGACCTTGCCGGCGCCGTCGCCGGAGGGTTCGATGTATCAGGAGCAGGCGACCCGCAGGGCGCCAAGGGCCTGGGCAGCACACCCGAGCACGGAACGCTGGTGGCGACCCTGCTGGCGGGCCGGGGGCACGAGAAACCCCAGGAGGACAAGGAAGCCAGCGAAGGGGAGAAGAAGGAGGGCGAGGACAAGGACAAGGACAAGCCCGCCGACCGCCCCGACGGCATTATCGGCGTTGCCCCGGAGGCAGAGATCCTCGCCGTTTCCACCTGGATCGGCGGAACAAATCCCGGCGGAGTTCCGATTGACACGCAGATCCCCGCCGCCGTCCGCTGGGCCGTGGACAACGGCGCCAAGGTCATCAACATGTCCCTTGGCAGTACCTCGACAGCTTGGCCCGAGAGCTGGGATGACGCGTTCCTCTACGCCGAACAGAACGACGTGGTGGTGGTCGCAGCCGCCGGCAACCGCGGTGGGGGCATGACCCAGGTGGGAGCACCCGCCACCATTCCGGGCGTACTTACCGTGGCCGGCCTGAACCGGCAGGGCGAGGCCAGCCTGGACTCGTCCTCCGAAGGCATCAGCATTGGTGTTGCCGCTCCTGCCGAAGACCTGATCGGGGGGATGCCCGGGAACACATCCCGGTATGCGACATGGGAAGGCACCTCCGGGGCGGCGCCGCTGGTTTCCGGCGTCGCTGCACTGATCCGTGCTGCCCACCCGGAAATGAGCGCGGCGGATGTGATCAACCGGATTGTCAGCACCGCGCGGGACGCCGGGGACCCCGGTACGGACACTATCTACGGTTACGGAATCCTGGACGCCAACGCCGCAGTGAACGCCGACGTTCCCTCGGTCACCAGCAACCCGCTGGGAACCATTGCCGAGTGGATCCGCGTGCACCGGCGGGTGGCGGAGGAGGCGCCCGGCGCCGCGGACATTCCCGCCCCCACGGTCCCGGACCTGCCGGAGCCGGCGGTCCCGGTGGCGCAGGAGCCGGTTGCCGCGGACGGCAACCTTCCCGCCGTCGTCGTACTCGGATTCGGCGGGCTCCTGGTGGCCCTCCTGGTGGCCGGCACAGTGCATGTGACCCATGTTCGACGCCGGGGCAAGGCAGCCGGCGGGACCCGGAACACCGAAGCGGACTCCCTGGACGAGGCCGGGATCCGATAGCGAAAGGCCCGGTTCCCGGTTTGTCAATTGGTTCGTGAAGACTTTCACAAACTCAGGTAGGATTAGGGCATGGCATCGAACAAGCAGTTTTCTGATCGTCCCCGCGTTCTGGTGGTCGGCGGTGGTTACGTCGGTCTGTACGTAGCCAAAGACCTCCAGAAGAAGGTAAAGGAACAGGGAGGGATTGTTACGGTAGTGGATCCGCTGCCGTACATGACCTACCAGCCTTTCCTTCCCGAGGTTGCCGCAGGCACCATTGAAGCCCGCGACGCCGTTGTGTCCCACCGCATGCACCTGAAGAACACCGAGCTGATCAACGGCAAGGTGACTTCCATCAACCACGCCGCCCGCACCGCGACCATTGAGCCGGGCGACGGCAGCGAGCCGTTCGACCTGCCCTACCAGGACGTTGTCCTGGCCGCCGGTTCGATCACCCGCACCTTCCCGATCCCGGGCCTCGCCGAGGCCGGCATCGGCATGAAGAGCATCGAAGAAGCCATGGCCACCCGCAACCACGTGCTTGAGCGCATTGAAACCGCATCGCTCATGCCCGCGGGCCCGGAGCGCGAACGCGCCCTGACCTTCGTCGTCGTCGGCGGCGGCTTTGCCGGCATCGAAACCCTGACCGAGCTCGAAGACATGGCCCGCGACGCGGTCCGCATCAATGACCGGCTTCGCCGCGAAGACCTCCGCTTCGTCCTGATCGAGGCCATGGGCCGGGTCATGCCCGAGGTCAAGCCTGACCAGGCCGAGTGGGTTGTCTCGAGCATGCGTGAGCGCGGCATCGAGGTCCTGCTGAACACCTCGCTGGCGTCCGCAGAAGGCGGCGTCCTCAAGCTGATCAACATGGCGGACAAGTCCCCGGCGGGCGAGTTCGGTGCTGACACGCTGATCTGGACTGCCGGTGTGCAGGCGAACCCGATGGTCCGCGCCACCGACTTCCCGATCGACGAGCGCGGCCGTGTCCGCGCCAACGCCGAACTGCGCATCACCGGCGACGACGGCCCCATCGACGGTGCCTGGGCTGCCGGCGACGTCTCCGCCGTTCCGGATCTCTCCGGCGGCGGTGTAGGCGGCTTCTGCGTCCCGAACGCACAGCACGCCGTCCGCCAGGCAAAGCTGCTGGCCAAGAACATCATGGCTGCCCGCTACGGCGTCGGCACCGTGGAAGAGTACAACCACAAGAGCCTCGGCGCTGTGGCCGGCCTCGGCCAGTACAAGGGTGTCGCCAACATCATGGGCTTCGGCCTGAAGGGCTTCCCGGCCTGGCTGGCACACCGCGGTTACCACGGCTTGGCCATGCCGATGTTCGAGCGCAAGTTCCGCGTCATCTCGGGCTGGCTGCTGAACGTGAGCTACGGCCGCGACCTGACGTCGCTGCGCAACCTGGAAGACCCGCGCCGCGGCTTCGAGGAAGCAGCAACGCCGGCTAAAAAGCCGGCCGTGAAGGCCTAGTCTTCCGCATTCGTTCTTAGACGACGGCGGCCCTCCAGCAGGAGGGCCGCCGTTGTTGTGTTTCCTGCGGTCCGCGCGTGTCCAGTAGGCTTGGAAGGCAATCGCAGAGCCCCAGTAGCCCAATTGGCAGAGGCAACGGACTTAAAATCCGCGTGTTGTCGGTTCGAGTCCGACCTGGGGTACCCCGACCGACTAGCCGCGCGAGCGGTTGCGGTGGCGCAGCAGCAGTCCGCCGGCGAGCAGTCCGAGGATGACGACGGCCGCGATCGCCGGGAGCGCCAGATCCGAGGCGGTCCGTTCCTCCCCAACCTCGTCCGTGGCGGACGGCGAGGGGCTGGCGGTCCGGCTGGGACTCGGCGACGGCGTGCCGGCGGAAGAGTTCCCTCGGGCTCCGCCTCCGGTTGTTCCACCCGTACTGCCGGTGGTAGCCGGGGAGGGCGGCAGAGTGGACGGTGTGGCTTCCGGTGTGGGCTCCGCGGGCTGGGCTGGTGCCGCCGGAACCGGAACGGCGGGAACCGCCTCGGAGTAGTTGCCGGTGGACGGATCGTAGTTGCTTTCGCCCGGGTTGTAGGACGGTGCCGGCACCGCGGGGCTGTAGGTGCTGACGACGCACGTCTCGACCCCGTCGACGACGGCGGAAAGGTAGCCCGGCGCGCACTCCAGGGCCTGTGCCGGAGCAGCTGGCCCCATCAGGAGCAGGGCAGCGATCGGAAATGCGGAAGCGGCAGTGGACAGGCGTGGAACGTGCATTGTTTCCCCCAAGATAACGGTTCTACGGCCATCGTATAGGTCGAACAGGCACTTCCCGGCAAGGGCGCCAATGTTGGAATGTGACGAGCGTTACAAGGCTGTAACCGGAGCCTCTTATATTCGTCACAATGTTCCATTAGCTTTTCTTCTAATCAGGAACACCTGGTAATTGCGTCAAAGGCACCCGCCTTTCGATCGGGGAGAAACTTTTATGACTGCACTACGCACTGCCAGCGGTCTTGGCCAGGGCACGGGATACGCCCGCACCGCCAAGATCGCCGCCCTTGGACTGGGGCTTGCACTGTTCGCCAGCGGCTGCAGCAGCAGCAGCGGGGAATCGTCCGCTGAAGAAACATCCGCAGAGACCGAAACCGCCGCTGCCTCAGTCCTGTCCTGCCCGGAAAGCCAGGGGGGAACGGGGGAGGACCCGGGCGCCAAGGGCGATCCCGCAGCAGTGCCCGCCTCCACCGGCACCACGGACGTACCGCTTAAGATCGGCACGCTGCTGCCCACCACCGGTTCGCTGGCCTACCTCGGCCCGCCGGAAATCGCCGGCACCAACCTGGCAGTCGAGGAAATCAATGCGGCCGGCGGCGTCCTCGGCAAGGACATCGAAATTGTCCACCGCGATTCCGGCGACACCACCACGGATATCGCCACCCAGTCGGTAAACGACCTGCTCAGCCAGGGCGTCAGCGCCATTGTCGGTGCAGCGTCCTCGGGCGTCTCCAAAACGGTGATCGGCAACATCACCGGCGCCGGCGTTATCCAGTTCTCCCCGGCCAACACCTCACCGGACTTCACCACGTGGGATGACAACGGACTGTACTGGCGGACCGCTCCCTCGGATCTCCTGCAGGGACGCATCCTGGGCAATTACATCATGTCCTGCGGCGCCCAGACCGTGGGCATGATCGTGCTTAACGACGCTTACGGCACGGGGCTGCAGAGCAATGTGAAGACCTCGGTTGAATCCGCCGGCGGCCAGGTGGTGGCCGAGGAGATGTTCAATGAGGGCGACTCCCAGTTCAGCAGCCAGGTGGACTCCGTTGTGGCAGCAAAGCCCGACGCCATCGTGGTGATCAGCTTCGACCAGGCCAAGAGCATCGTGCCGCTGCTGACGGCCAAGGGTGTCGACTCCAGCCAGTTGTTCTTTGTGGACGGCAATACGTCGGACTACAGCAAGGACCTGGACGCCGGAACCCTTGAAGGGGCGCAGGGAACCATTCCCGGAACCTTCGCATCGGAAAACTTCAAGGAGTCCCTGCTTGCAGTCGATCCGGCCCTGAAGGACTGGTCCTACGCGGGTGAAAGCTATGACGCCGTCACCCTCTTGGCGCTGGCCGCCGAGGCCGCGGGCAGCACCGATGGCAAGGCCATAGCCGCCCAGCTGGAGAGCGTGTCCGGCGAGGGCGAGAAATGCTACGACTTTGCCGGCTGCGTGACCATCCTGCGCGGCGGCGGAGACATCGATTATGACGGCTACTCCGGACCGATCACGTTCGATGAGAACGGAGACCCGACGGAAGCCTTCATCGGTATCTACCAGTACGACGCTGACAACGTGCCGCAGCCGAGCCGCTCCGAAGCGGGCAAACTGTAACTGAAGCAGAACAGCAAGGAAGAAGCCCCCGCCGGTTCCGGCGGGGGCTTCTTCCTTGCTTCTGACTGTCCTTGGCGGCGCCTCGCCGAGCGTTGCCCGGCCCGGGGCTAGGCCGTGTCTGCCAGGGTGCCCAGATAGAGCTGGATGACCTTCGGATCCTTCATGAGTTCGCGCCCGGTACCGGTGTAGGCGTCCCGGCCCTGGTCCAGCACGTACGCCCGGTCACAGATCTGCAGGCAGCGGCGGGCGTTCTGTTCCACCATGATCACGGAGACCCCTGCCCGGTTGATCTCATGCACCCGCAGGAACGCCTCGTCCTGTTTGACGGGGGAGAGCCCGGCGGAGGGTTCGTCCAGCAGCAGCACTGCGGGATCCATCATCAGGGCACGGCCCATGGCGACCATCTGGCGTTCACCGCCGGACAGGGAACCCGCCCGCTGGGCCCGGCGCTTGGCCAGTTCGGGGAACACTCCGGCCACGAAATCGAAGCGTTCCCGAAAGGTCCTGGGCGCCTGGTAGACACCCATCTGCAGGTTCTCCTCGATGGTCAGGGAGGGGAAGACGTTGTTGTTCTGCGGGACGAACCCCACACCCCGGCTGACGAGCTTGTTGGCCTTGAGCCCGGTGAGGTCCTGGCCGCGGACCACCACGGTCCCGGAATGCACCTTGACCAGGCCGAACATCGCCTTGAGCAGGGTGGACTTGCCGGCGCCGTTGGGTCCGATGATCCCGATCAGCTCTCCCCGGCGGGCTTCGATGCTGCAGCCGTTGAGGATATTCACCCCGGGGATGTACCCCGCCACGAGGTCGGTCACCTTGACAACCGAGTCGCCGTCAAATGCCTCCGCGCTCATGCCTGGTCCTTCCGTTCGTCGTGGTGCCGGGCCGATGCCCCGGCAGGTTGGATGGCGGGTTCGGTTCCCACCGATGACTCGGCGTCGTGCTCCAGCTCCGCCTCCAGTTTTTCGAAACCCTCCGAATCGGCGAGGTCCACGTCATGATGGGCGCCCAGGTATGCGTCGATCACGGCTTGGTCCTTCATGACCTCGGAAGGCGGCCCCTCGGCCACCACCTTGCCTTCGGCCATGACCACCACCCAGTCGGCAATATGGCGGACCATGTGCATGTCGTGCTCAACGAACAGGACGGTCATGCCCTCGGCCTTTAGGTTCTTGATGTGATCCAGCAGGGACTGGGTCAGCGCCGGGTTCACGCCCGCCATGGGCTCATCCAGCATGACCAGTTTGGGGCGGACCATCAGGGCGCGGGCCATCTCCAGCAGCTTGCGCTGGCCGCCGGAGAGGGACGCTGCATAGTCGCCCCGCTTGGTGTCCAGCTTGAACTTGGCCAGCAGGACGTCGGCCTGTTCGGTAATCTCCTTTTCCCGCTGGCGCCACAGCGGAGGCAGGAGCGCCCGCCTGAGGGATTCCCCCGGCTGTGCGGTGGCACCCAGGCGCATGTTCTCCAAGACGGTCAGTTTGCCCATGACCTTGGTCAGCTGGAAGGTGCGGACCATGCCAAGGCGTGCCACCTTGTAGGCGGAGACCCCGGCCAGGTCTTTGCCCTCGAACTGCCACGTGCCTGACTGGGGCGTGTCGAAGCCGGTCAGCAGGTTGAACAGAGTCGTTTTCCCGGCACCGTTGGGACCGATCAGTGCGGTGATTTTATGCCGCGGAATCTCCACATGCTCCACATCCACGGCGTTGATTCCGCCGTAGGTCCGGGTGACGTTTTCCGCGACCAGGATCGGATCCCGCTTGGCGCAGCCCGGGCCGATCTCACCTTGCGCGATGGGACGGGTGTCGTCCATGTATTCGTTGTCTGCGGCCGCCCGAGGCTCGTCTGCTTGGTGGCTCATGCGAACGACAGCTCCTTCTTGTTGCCCAGGATGCCCTGGGGCCGGAAGATCATCAGCAGCATCAGGGCTACGCCTACAAGGATGTAGCGGATCTGGCCTGCCTGGGTAGTGGTGATGAACGTGATGTACCCGGATTCAATGGCGCCGTAAAGCACACCTTGCGTGACGGAGAGGATGGCCCAGAAGATCATCGACCCCAGGACCGGGCCCAGCACGGTGGACATTCCGCCCAGGAGCAGGGCCGTGTAGAGGTAGAACGTCAGCTCGGTCCCGTAGTTTGCCGGCTGCACGGCGTCCCGGGGGAGGGTGAAGATGATTCCGGCCAGCGAGCCCAGGAGGCCGCCGATGACCAGCGCCTGCATTTTGTAGGCGTACACGTTCTTGCCCAGGGCACGGACGGCATTCTCGTCCTCCCTGATGCCCTTGAGTACGCGGCCCCAGGGACTGCGGATCAGCATCCACACCAGGAGGCAGGCGAGGGCCACCAGGAGCCAGGCCACCAGGCGGATCCAGAGGTCCCGCTCATTCATGGAGACGGGGCCGAGACTGTAGGAGCCGGCCGGAATCGGGTTGAGGGCGTAGAAGCTGCCGGTAAACGCGGCGAGGCCGTTGGCGGATCCGGTCACCGGTGTCATGGAGTTGGTGGTGACGACGTACCGGATGATCTCGGCGGCGGCAATGGTAACGATGGCAAGGTAGTCCGCACGGAGGCGAAGCGTGGGTATGCCCAGGATGACGGCAAACACCGCGGATGCCAGCAGCGCGATCAGCAGCGCCAGCGGCAGGGGGGCATTAAAGGACAGGATAGGGATGGCGAAACCGTACGCACCGACGGCCATGAAGCCGGCCTGGCCGAAGTTCAGCAGGCCGGTGTAGCCGAAGTGCACGGCCAGCCCGAGGGCGGCCAGTGCATACGCGGCCGTGGTGGGGCTGATGATTTCGGTGAAGGCACCGAGAAGAATATTGGCGAAATCCATCTGTAACTAAGCCCCTAACCTATGCGCTCGCGGCGGCCGAGGAGTCCCTGCGGCCGGACCAGCAGGACAAGAATCATGATGACCAGGGCGCCGACGTATTTCAGGTCCGCCTCCAGCCAGAGGGTGGAAATCTCGACGAAGAGACCCACAAGGACGGAACCGACCAGCGCCCCGAATACCGTGCCGAGGCCGCCGAGGGTCACTCCGGCGAAGATCAGCAGCAGGATCTGCTGGCCCATGTTGAAGGAAACGCCCGGACGGTAGTACGCCCAGAGGATGCCGCCCATGGCGGCAAGGGCTCCGCCGATGACCCAGACGAGCCGGATGACCCGGTCCACGTCAATGCCCGACGCCGCGGCCAGGGCGGGGTTGTCCGCCACTGCCCGGGTGGCCTTGCCGATCCGGGTGCGCAGCAGCAGGAGCGCGACCACCAGGATGACGGCCAGGCTGACGATCAGGGACACCAGGGTATTCCGGGGGATGGAGACGGGGCCGAGTTCCAATATCGGGCTCTGGGAGCCCGGCAGCTGCTGGGTGCCGCCGCCAAAGAAGAACAGCACGGTGTAGCGGACCGCCACGGCCAGGCCGATGCTGACGATCATCATGGGCACCAAACCGGTGCCGCGGCGGCGCAGCGGTTTCCAGATCCCGGCGTCCTGCACGTAGCCAAAGGCCGCACCGCCCACTACCGCCAGTGGAAGAGCGGCCCAGAGCGGCATGCCCAGAGAGGCGAAGGCGAAGGCCAGGACGGCGCCCAGGGTCACCATCTCGCCATGGGCGAAGTTGGTCAGGCCGGTGGTGCCGAAGATCAGCGAGAGGCCGACGGCGCTCAGCGCCAGCAGGAGCCCGAAGCTCAGGCCCGCCACGGCACGCTCGAGAAGCAGGGATCCGAAGCTTTCCTCCTGCAGCACAATGCCTTCACCCAGCAGGAACAGCGTGGTGATGTTGGTGGTGTTGGCGAAGGTCACGGTGCGCGGGTTCTGCTGGCCTTCCGCCAGGGCGACGCCCTCCGGAAGCGTTGATTCGTCCAGCTCCACTTCATACGCGCCCTGCTGCGGGACGCCGATGGACCAGGAGCCGTTTGCCCCGGTGACGGCTTCGCCCTCGTATCCGTTGCCGTTCGCGGTGATTTTCACCCCCTCGAGCGGAGTGCCCGCATTCTTGATGACGCCGCTGATCCGGTCGCGGTAGTCCGCCCCGGAGGCAGGACTGGTGGCTGATGGCGAGGCATCAGACGTTGCAGTTGTTGCAGACGCGGCTGGAGCCGCGAGCAGCAGGGCAGCAAACATTGCCGCCACGGCCGCCAGCATCCCCAGATAACGGGTCAGCGCCGATGTTCTTACCAAGTTTTGAAACCTCCACGCAGGGCTGCGGAACCGAGGGAACGGCGCGCAGGCGGGCAGATGTGACACAGGTCACCGATTGGAGAACATGCTACCCACAGAATGTTTCAGGCAATGACCTTTCTCCCGGCGTGCATGTCGCAATCGAGTAACGACTCCGTTGCGGCAACGCAAGCGAAGCCTTCCCCCGAGGGGACCCGCGGTACCAAACCGTTACCGCCAGGCAGCGGTTTCGCGGGAATCCGCCGCCCCCCGTGCTCGTTGTACTTGGTAGGCTGGGCTGAAACAGCCCCCAGATGGAGGACAGATTCAATGGCACTTGGCGGAAATCCGGTATTCAACGGAAAAAACTTCCGTTCCCAGACCCGCGGCGGTACCGCAACGGGCTCCCTGGCAACAGACAACAGCTACATGACCCCGCAGCAGCTGCAGGATCTTTACACGGCCCCTTCGGCGAAGCCGTCCGACATGGGCCGCATGACCTATGACGACGTGATCATGAAGACGGTGTTCTGCCTGGCGATGGTCCTGGTGGGTGCCGCCGTTCCGACCTTCCTGCTGCCGGGAATGGGCAGCGGACTGATGATCCTGGGCGCCCTGGGCGGTTTCGTCCTGGGCCTGGTGAACTCCTTCAAGCGTGAGCCGGTTCCCGCACTGATCCTGGCCTACGCCTTCCTTGAAGGTATGTTCCTCGGCGGTCTGACCGCTGTCCTGGACAACATGTACCCGGGCGTCGGCCTTCAGGCAGTGCTCGGCACGCTGGCAGTCTTCGCGGTCACCCTCGTGCTGTTCCGCAGCGGCAAGGTGCGCGCGACTCCCAAGGCCGTCCGTTTCTTTATGATCGCCATCATCGGCTACGCGGTCTTCTCGCTGCTCAACGTCGGCCTGATGATCTTCGGCGGCGTGCAGGACCCGTGGGGCCTGCGGGGCAGCGTGGAGATCTTCGGGATTCCCCTGGGCGTCTTCATCGGCGTCCTGGCCATCGGCCTGGCAGCGTTCTCGCTCATCATGGACTTCACGTCCATTGAGCAGGGCGTCAAGGCCGGCACCCCCGAGCGTTACTCCTGGACCGCTGCGTTCGGCCTGACCGTGACGCTGGTGTGGCTGTACGTGGAGATCATCCGTCTCCTGTCGATTCTCCGAGGCAACGACTAGACGTTCCCGGCAACGACACATCGGTAGCACTCCCGGAAGGACCGCAGGCAATGCCTGCGGTCCTTCCGCCGTTTAAGGCGCTGGACTCTGGGCACCCTCCGCATACGGACGTAGCATGGCCGCTGGGGGACCGGGAAAGGGGGCTTCGATGGCCGAATCTGAGCGGCAGCCGGTGGTCGAGGAGCTCGTTGCCGCCCTGTTAGCCGGGTCGGATACCGAGGTATTCCTGTCCGTTGCCGCCGGGATCGCTGCCCGACGGCTGGGCCTGTCTGCACCGGACGGCTGTTCGATCGCCGTGGAACGCAGCCGGCGGCCGCTGCTCAGCGTCCGGACCCCGGGGTTACCGGCAGTCCGGGCGGAGCATGGTCCCGGCAGCCCGGGCGGAACCGTGCTGGGCGGCGGGCCCGACGTCGTGGTGACGGACCTGGCCGCGGAGCAGCGATGGCCGGGGCTGGCCGAGGCCGCCGCTAACGGAATCCGGTCGGTTGCCGCCGTCGCCCTGCCGCTGGAGGGGGACCGCGGGGTCCTCAGCTGCTTTTCGCCGCGGACGCACGCGTTCGGCCCGGGCGAGGTTGCCGGTGTGCGTGCCGTTGCCGCCGAAACAGCCAAGGTCCTCCGGCTGGCCCTGCAGATCGATGCGCAGGCGAACCGGGCGGCGAATCTCCAGGCCGCCCTGGAATCGCGGACGGTGGTGGACCTGGCAGCGGGCATCATCATGGGGCAGAACGGCTGCAGCCAGCAGGCTGCCATCGACATCCTCCGCAGTGTCTCGAACAGCCGCAACATCAAAATCCGCAATGTCGCAGCAGGCGTGGTGGCTGCCGTCAGCGACCGGGTCAACACACATTTTGATGAGTGACCGCCGGGCGCACGGGTAAGATCGGATGGCATGAACGCAACCGGCAGCGAACCGGGAGAGGCCGGCCCGGCCACCGGTGCACAATACGAAATCAGCCGCGGCAAGGCCCGCGCCGTCATCGCCTCCCTGGCCGGCGCGCTGCGCCGGTACACGGTAGACGGGGTTGACCTGGTGCAGACGTATCCGGACAACGCCATACCCCCGTCCGCCAACGGGGTGCTGCTGGCGCCCTGGCCCAACCGGACGGCGGACGGACGCTGGACCCTGGCGGGGAAGACGCAGCAGCTGGACATCACCGAGCCCTCCCGCGGGCACGCCAGCCACGGACTGCTGCGCAATACCGGTTACACGGTCCGGGAACAGGTGCCGGGCGCCGTGGAACTCAGCGCGGAGATCTTCCCGCAGCACGGGTATCCCTTCCACCTCGTGCACCGGGCGCGCTACAGCCTGGACGACGACGGCGGCCTGCGGGTGCAGCAAAGCCTGACGAATGCGGGCGCAGCGGCCGCTCCCGTTGCCCTCGGCGCCCATCCCTTCCTGCGGCTCGGCGATGTACCGACCGAAGACCTGGTGCTCACAGTGTCCGCCTCCACCGTGCTGACCGTTGATGAGCGGCTCATTCCCAATGGGCGGCGGGAACCAGCCGGAGCAGCGGACCTCCGCGGCGGGGCCCGGGTAGGGGATCTGGCACTGGACAACGCCTACACGGACCTTTCGTTCGATGAGGCAGCCCCCGGCACGCACCGGCATACGCTCACCGCGCCGGACGGACGAAGCGTGAGTCTCTGGACCGGAGCCGAATGCGGTTATGTCCACGTTTTCGTCACCGACACATTCCCCGGGCAGCGCCGCGCGGTGGCCCTAGAACCGATGACTGCTCCGGCCAACGCGCTGAATTCGGGGGAGGGGCTGGCGTGGCTGCCCCCGGGGCAGGTCTTCTCCGCCCGCTGGGGCATCCGCGCCGAGCTGGCCCCGGCGGCAGGGGACAGCAGTGCTCGAGGTAACAGCGGAGGATAGGCACGTAAAGGGGGTCCGGGCCCAAGCCCGGTATGGAAAGATGGCCCCATGAAACCCCATGCACGCCGCACATCGGCGCCCCGCGCGCTGCAGGCTGCGGCGGCGAATTCCAACCGGAACAACGACGAGGTCCCTTTCGCCCTGCGGGTCAGTGCCGCCTGGGCCTGGCGCCTCGGCATTGTCCTGATTGTCGGCGCCGGGCTTGTCTGGATCCTCAGCCATTTCTCGCTGCTGATCATTCCGCTGATGATCGCCGCCCTGCTGGCCGGGCTGTTGTCGCCGGTTTCGAGTTGGCTGCGGCGCAACCGGCTTCCCGGCGGCCTGTCGGTTGCCGTGACCATCGTGGCCTTCCTCGGCGTCGTTATCGCTGCCCTGACGTTGGTGGGACGGCAGCTTGCCCTCGGGTTCCGGGATCTCTGGGGTGAAACCCTTGCAGGGGTCCGCCAGATCCAGGGCTGGCTGTCCGACGGCCCGCTGAACATCACTGCAGGTGACATGGACTCGTTGTTCAACGAAGCCACCACCACGCTGCAGGACAATTCGGCCAACATCCTCTCCGGTGCCCTGAGCGTGGGCAGCAGCGCCGGCCACTTCGCCGCCGGCATCCTGCTGACCCTCTTCGCCTTGGTTTTCTTCCTGCTGGACGGCCGCCGGATCTGGGAGTTCACTTCCGGACTGCTGCCGCGCCGGGCACGGCCCGCCGCCTACGGAGCCGGCATCCACGGCTGGGAATCCATGGTCAACTACGTGCGGGTGCAGGTGGTGGTGGCACTCATCGATGCCATCGGCATAGGCGGCGGCGCAGCCCTCATCGGTGTTCCGCTCGCCCTGCCCCTCGCGGTTTTGGTGTTCCTGGGCTCGTTCGTTCCGTTGGTAGGTGCGTTTGTCACCGGCTTCGTGGCCGTCCTGCTGGCGTTGGTGGCCAACGGCGGAGTCAACGCGCTGATCATGCTGGGCATCGTCCTGCTGGTACAGCAACTGGAATCCCACATCCTCCAGCCGCTGGTCATGGGCAGGGCCGTCTCCCTCCACCCCCTGGCCGTGATCCTGGCAGTCACGGGCGGCACCCTCGCCGCGGGGGTCCCCGGGGCCCTGTTTTCAGTGCCGCTGCTGGCCATCCTCAACACGATGGTCCGTTACATAGCGGCCCGCGGCTGGGAGGACGACCCGGCCATGGAACCGGAGGGGGAAGAGGACGACGACGGCGATAACCCTGTGCCGGAGGAAAACGGTTCCGGCACGGAGGACACGTCGGCTACACAGGAAGAGCGCCGCCCATGACCGATCTGTCGCAGTTGCCCGTCACCCTGGATGACATCCGGGCAGCGGCAAAGCTCCTCGACGGAGTTATTGCCCACACCCCCGTCGAGTCATCACGGGCGCTGGCCCGCGAAACCGGTTCACCGGTGTACCTCAAATGCGAAAACCTCCAGCGGGCAGGGTCATTCAAAGTACGCGGCGCCTACGTCCGCATGGCCAAGCTGTCCCCTGCGGAGAAAGCCCGGGGAGTGGTGGCTGCCTCTGCCGGCAACCATGCGCAGGGCGTGGCCGTAGCTGCGGCGCGCCTGGGCATTTCCGCCCGGATCTATATGCCGCAGGGAGTGGCGCTGCCCAAGCTGGCTGCCACCCGGGGACACGGCGCGGAAGTCATCCTTCACGGCCATACCGTCGACGAGGCCCTGGCCGAGGCCCAGCGGTACGCCGACCAAACGGGCGCCGTCTTTGTCCACCCGTTCGACAACGTGGATGTGGTGGCCGGACAGGGGACCATCGGCCTTGAGCTCCTGGACCAGATACCGGACCTGGACACCGTGCTGATGGGGGTGGGAGGCGGCGGCCTGCTCGCCGGCGTCGCTGTCGCGATCAAGTCGCGGGCACGGGAACTTGGCCGTGAGATCCGGATCATCGGGGTGCAGGCGGAAAACGCAGCCTCCTATCCGCCCTCGCTGGCCGCTGACGCGCTGGTACCCCTCACCAGGGTCAGCACCATCGCGGACGGCATTGCCGTCGGCCGGCCCGGACAACTGCCCTTTTCAATCATCCGCGAGCTGGTGGACGATGTGGTGACCGTGAGCGAGGATGCCCTTGCCCGTGCACTGATTTTCCTCCTCGAGCGTGCCAAGATGGTCGTGGAACCGGCCGGGGCCGTGGGAGTGGCTGCGTTGATGGAAGGGAAGATAGATAATCCCGGAAATACGGCGGTAATCCTGTCCGGCGGCAACATCGACCCGATGCTGATGCTGAAGGTCATCCAGCGGGGACTGGCGGCTGCGGGCCGTTACCTGGTGGTCCGCATCCTCCTTGACGACCGTCCGGGGTCGCTGGCGACCATCTCGCGGATCATCGCGGAAGCGGACGCCAACGTCACTGGAGTGGACCACACAAGGGTAGGAGGATCAATCAGCATGGGAGACGTAGCGATCACCATCAACATGGAAACAAAGGGGCACGAGCACTGCGAACTGGTGCTGAAGAACCTGCGTACTGTTGGTTTCCAACCCGTCGTACTGGCCGGTTAAGCCATGTTTGCCTCTCGTGCACGCACCGCACTGGCCGGGTCGCTCCTGTTCGCCGCCGTGCTCTGGGCGGTCTACCTGCTCACGCTGCTCTTCAAGCCGGTCCTCTTCCCGCTGCTGGGAATCCTGCCGAGGCAGCTTGAGGGGCTCGACGGCGTGGTGTTCGCCCCGTTGCTCCACGCCGGGACGTCCCATCTCCTGGGCAACACCCTGCCCCTGATCGTCTTTTCATTCCTGACGCTGCTGGAAGGGGTGCGGCGTTTTGTTTCGGTGCTGGCCATCTCCTGGCTGTGCTCGGGCATCGGAGTCTGGCTGTTCGGCAGCGGGCTGACCGTAGGCGTCTCCGGCGTGGTGTTCGGATTATTCGCGTATCTGATCGTCCGCGGCTTCTACAACCGCAACACTGGCCAGATCCTGCTCAGCGCCGTGCTGTTCCTGGTGTACGGATCAATTCTCTGGGGCCTTTTCCCCACTGCACTGGGCGTTTCCTGGCAGGCGCACCTGTTCGGGGCAGCGGGCGGCGTGCTGGCCGCCGTCGTGCTGCGGCATGACCGCCGCGCACCAACGCAAAAGCGGGCCCTCCCGTAGGAGAGCCCGCCGCCACTGAACCGCGGAAAACCTAGCCGGTGTAGGGCTTGGCGGAGATGATCTCGACGGTGATGTTCTTGCCGTTCGGCGCGGTGTAGGTAGTGCTGTCCCCGGCCTTGAGGCCCTGGATGGACGCACCCAGCGCGGACTTTTCGCTGTAGACGTCGATGTTGCCGTCGCCGGCGATCTCGCGGCTGCCCAGCAGGAAGGTCTCCACGTCGCCGGCGACGCGGGCTTCCACCAGCATGCCCGGCTCTACGACGCCGTCGTCGGCCGGAGATTCACCAACCTGTGCACTTTCAAGGAGCTGCGTCAGCTGCCGGATCCGGGCCTCAGCCTTGCCCTGTTCCTCTTTGGCTGCGTGGTAGCCGCCGTTTTCCTTGAGGTCGCCCTCGGACCGTGCCTGCTCGATGCGGGCAACGATTTCCGTCCGACCGGGGCCGGACAGGTGATCCAGTTCCGCCTTCAGGCGGTCGTAAGACTCCTGCGTGAGCCAGGCGACAGATGCGCTGTTGGTTGACACGGGTATCTCCTTATATAAACGTCCGGGCCATCGATTGGTCCGGCATGGCTGAATGCCCGCCGGCCGGATTGGCCTGACAAGCAAAGACCCCGCCGGGCGGAGACCAACTGGTTTGGAATGTCTACCAAAGACCAGCCGGACACCTGGGCGGGGCATGTCGTAAGTTCCCATAGTAGTTTGCCCGCGCACATAACCCAATATGCGGGACGGAACGTCTTAGGGGGCTAGTCCTCGTCCACTATCCAGCAGGAGGACACGCCGCCGGTCACTGCCGGGGAGTCCGTGCGGAGTTCAACCCGCTGGGTGCTGCTTTCCGGAGCATCCGGTCCCAGGACCACCGTCTTCCAACCCACGACGGCGTAACTTTCGTTAAGTGCCTGGATGGCGCAGGCAGCGGTGCTGCCGGCGGATTTATCGACCTTGAAATCCACCGTCACGCGGCCGTCCTCGGGCAAGGTGTAACCCACATCCTTGGACGTGACCGTTCCGGTGGAGGCAGGGATGTTCATCCACGCCGCGGCCACTACACCGGCGGCCACGGCGGCCGACACCCCGATGATCCGCGTCCGCCGCGACAGGCGCCGCTTTGGAGCGCCGTAGCGATTGGCTAATCTGGAGTCGGACGTGGAAACGTCCGGCTGATGGGGTGCCGACGTCTCGGGCTGACCTTCCGAAGTGCTCACAGGCCCATTTTAGCTTCTCCATTCCACCGCCGTTTTCCGCTTACTTCAGGAGTTGCCTTGTCTGCCCGCGAAAGCACCTATTCCCGGCCTACCGCCCCGCTGCGCCTGCTCGCGGTGCATGCCCACCCCGACGACGAGGCCAGCAAGGGCGCGGCCATGATGGCCTCCTACGTCGCCGCCGGCGTCGAAGTGATGGTTGCCACCTGCACCGGAGGGGAACGGGGATCCATCCTCAACCCCGGTGCCGAAGACGATCCCGCAGGCAAGCGGGACCTGGCCGGACTGCGCCGGCGTGAAATGGCTGCTTCACAGGCGGCCCTGGGGATCCAGCACCGCTGGCTTGGATTTGCGGATTCCGGGCTGCCCGAGGGGGATCCGCTGCCGGACCTGCCCTTCGGCTGCTTCGCGCTGCAGCCGTTGGAACGGGCTGCGGCACCCCTGGTGAAGCTGGTCCGCGAGTTCCGTCCGCACGTCATCATCAGCTACGACGAAAACGGCGGTTATCCGCACCCGGACCACATCATGGCCCACAAAGTCGCCGTGGAGGCGTTCGCCGCGGCCGGCGATCCGGAGCGGTACCCCGGGACAGGTGCCGCGTGGGAGCCGTCGAAGCTCTACTACGACCGGGCTTTCAACCCGGAGCGGTTCCGTGCCCTGCACTTTGCCCTGGAAGAGGCCGGGCTGCAGTCCCCGTACGCAGAGCGGATCGCCGCCTGGCAGGAAACCGATACGGAAGGCCACCAGCCGCCCGCTCCCACTCATGCGACCACCACGCAGATCGAGTGCGGTGACTTCTTCGAAGTCCGTGACGAAGCCCTGCGCAGCCACCGCACGCAGGTGGATCCGAACGGCTTCTTTTTCGCGGTCAGCCCGGATCTGCAGCGCAAGGTCTGGCCCTGGGAGGACTACTCGCTGATTGAGTCGCGGGTGGAAACAGAACTGCCCGAAACCGACCTGTTCGCTGGCATACGATAGACCCTAGGAACGTAGGTTCCGCCGCAGTATTGGCTAAAAGAGAGATATACCGTGAACTTCCTGTACAGCCTGGCTACGGCCGCCACCCCGGCACCCGAGGAGTCCCTCGCGCCTGGAGTTGCCGCAGAAGACGTCACCCCGGGCACGCTGGGGTTCCTCTTCACGCTCTTCGTGGTGATTGCGATCATCTTCCTGATCCGCGATATGACCAAACGCATCCGCCGGGTCCGGTACCGCGAACAGGTGCTGGCCGCCCAGGAAGCCGCCGAGCGCGACGCCTCCGGCCAGCCGGATGCCTCCCGGACGGCGCTTTCCATGGACAAGGCCGGGGATGATCCCGCGGACCGCGACACCACCTGGGACCACCTGCGGTAGCGGGAGTGCCATGGCGGAAAGACTGAGGAACCAGGCGTCGGCCTACCTGCGCCAGCATGCGGACAACCCCGTCGACTGGTGGCCCTTCGGCGAGGAAGCGTTCGCCGAAGCCCGGCGCCGGAATGTTCCCGTCTTTATCTCCGTGGGTTACGCGGCCTGCCACTGGTGCCACGTCATGGCGCACGAATCGTTCGAGGATGCCGCCACGGCGCAGTACCTGAATGAGCACTTCGTGTCGGTGAAGGTGGACCGCGAGGAACGTCCCGACGTCGACGCCGTGTACATGGCAGCGACGCAGGCACTGACCGGCCAGGGCGGCTGGCCGATGAGCGTGTTTACCCTTCCGGACGGCCGCACCTACTATGCCGGCACCTATTTTCCTCCCCGGCAGCTGCAGGGCATGCCGTCCTTCCAGCAGGTTCTGGAAGCGGTTTCCTCCGCCTGGCGGGACCGCCCGGCCGAAGTGGAAGCAAGCGCGGCGCAGATCGCCGCCCACCTGGCCTCCGCCCAGGCGGGAAACCGCCGGCTGATCGGCAGCCTCGAGGTTACTCCCGAATCCGGTCCGCTTTCGGGCGAGGTGCTCGAGGCTGCGGTGGGCGCGGTTATCGAACAAGTTGACCCGCGTTTCGGCGGGCTCGGCGGTGCACCGAAGTTCCCGCCGTCGCCCCTGCTGCGGTTCCTGCTGGTGTACGGATCGACTGACCGGCCGGCCGCCGGCGCCGCGGCGTCCGTGGCTGGCCGCACCTTGGAAACCATGGCCCGCAGCGGACTGTACGACCAGCTCGAAGGCGGCTTCGCCCGGTACACCGTGGACCGGGCCTGGGCCATTCCGCACTTTGAGAAAATGCTCTACGACAATGCCCAGCTGCTGCGCCTCTACGCACACTGGAGCCGCTCGGCGCCCACGGAGGACCAGCGGCAGCTTGCCCTGCAGGTAAGCGCCGATACCGCAGCCTGGCTGGCCAAGCGGCTGCGCGTGGAGGGAGGAGGATTCGCGTCCTCGCTCGACGCCGATACCCTCGTGGACGGGCAGCGCCGCGAAGGCGCCACCTATGTGTGGACAGCCGAGGAGCTTCGCACCGCCGTCTCCGGTGCCGACGCAGATGCGGTCCTTTCCCTGCTGGACCTGGAAACCGGCCGAATGGAGGACGGCGGGTCCACCCTCCACTTCGGCCGCAGCCTGGAGCCGGAGGAGGAGCTGCTCTGGCAGCGCGTGCGGCCTGCGCTGCTGGCCGTTCGTGACCGGCGGCCCCAGCCGGACCGCGACGACAAAGTGGTGGCAGGGTGGAACGGGCTGGCCATCGCGGGCCTGGCCGACACGGCGTTGGCCCTCGACGATGCCGGGGACCCGGGGGAGAAGGCCGCCGTTCTGCTGGACCTGGCCCGGGATGCCGCGGAATACCTGCTGCGCGTCCACTACCGCAACGGTCTGCTGTCCCGGGTCTCCCATGCCGGCACCGCCTCCGGCATTGAAGGCCTGCTCGAAGATTATGCCGGTGCGGCCGAGGGGCTGTTTGCACTCTACGCCGCCACCGGTGAGGAACAGTGGTACCGCGCCGCTGAGGAGCTGGTGCTGGCCGCCGAACAGCGTTTCATCGTGGACGGGGTCCTGCAGGACACCGCTGTGCGCACGGATCAGCTGGCAGCCGCGCAGGGAGCGCTCTCAGCAGCGGATCCGATGGACGGCCCCGCGCCCAGCGGTACAGCGCTGTTTGCCGGCGTGCTGGTGACGTACGCGGCCTATTCCGGTTCCTCCCGGCACCGCGCCCTCGCGGAAGCACTGCTGGCCCACGTTCAGCTGGTGGCGGCACGTGCACCGCGCGCCGGCGGGTGGGCGATGTCCGTCCTCGTGCAGGCC
This sequence comes from Arthrobacter sp. zg-Y1171, assembly GCF_025244845.1. Lineage (NCBI taxonomy): Bacteria > Bacillati > Actinomycetota > Actinomycetes > Micrococcales > Micrococcaceae > Arthrobacter > Arthrobacter sp. zg-Y1171. Next base: position 879,867 of record NZ_CP104264.1, read on the forward strand.
CTGGAGGGGCCGCGGGAGCTGGCCGTTACGGGCAGTGATCCCGTGCTGGTGCGGCAGCTGCTCCGGGCCGGCCGGGCCGCGGGCGGTCCCGCCGTCGTCGTGGCCAGCGGACCCGGCGGGGAAACGTCGGTGCCGCTGTTGCGGGACCGGCCCGCACCGGACGGGGGAGCCTTGGCCTACCTGTGCCGCGGGATGGTCTGCAACCGGCCGGTATCCGACCCGGAGGAGCTGGCGGCCCAGTTCAGCGCGCTGCGTTCCTAGCCGGCCACCGAGCGGACGGCCATCATGATGGCGATGTAGTGTGCGGCGAATCCAGCCAGGGTAAAGGCATGGAAAATCTCATGGAAGCCGAACCAGTCCACCGAGGGATTGGGCTTCTTCATGGCGTACATAACGGCACCGGCAATATACATGGCACCACCCACGCAGATGAGGATGGCTGCCGTCGGGTTGGCCGTGTAGAAATCCGGAAGGTAGAACAGGGAGGCGCAGCCCAGGGCAATGTACACGGGTGTGTACAGCCAGCGGGGAGCATGCAGCCACAGGAGCCGGAACGCGACACCGACCAGGGCACCGGCCCAGATGATCCACAGCAGGGTCACGGCGGTGTCCCGGGGCAGCAGGGACCAGGCCAGCGGGGTGTATGAGCCGGCAATGACCAGCATGATGTTGGTGTGGTCCAGGCGCTTGAGCACCGTTTTCACCTTCGGGGACCAGTTGCCGCGGTGGTAGACGGCGCTGGTGCCGAACAACAGCACGCCGGTGAAGGCATAGATTGCGGAGGCGATCCGGGTGTCGGCCGTCGGAGCGAGGACTACGAGGATGATCCCGGCCGCCAGCGCGAGGGGAGTGGCACCGGCATGCAGCCAGCCGCGCAGGCGCGGCTTGATTTCCAGTTCTTCGGCGACTGCTTCAACCGCGTTTTCCAGGGGGCCGGGTGCGGTCTTCGATTCCGGGTCGTGCTGGGCTGGAACCCGGGAGGCAGGGGCGGAAAATGGTGACGAATCCATAACGGAAATTCTAACCTACGTTCGGGTAACTTATGGCTGGGTAACCCCGCGCCCGCTCCGGTCTGCGCTTCGGCAAGCTGAGCTAGCGGTAGCCTAGGAGAAGATTTTTATCCTTTGGGCAGACCCGGGGCAGGCGGGACCATGTGGTGGTGCCGCTCCGGATCCCAGGTACGTGAGGCAAACAATGAAATTCCCCGGTGTTGTCTACGCCTACTACGAGCGTAAGCTGCGGCGGTCCCTGATTGGAGACCGCATCCCCGAACACATCGGGGTAATGGTGGATGGAAACCGGCGGTGGGCCAAACTGGCCGGCGCGCCTACCAGCGACGGGCACCAGGCCGGAGCGGACAAGATCCTGGAGTTCCTGGGCTGGTGCCAGGAACTGGGTGTGCGGATGGTGACCCTCTACATGCTGTCCACGGACAACCTCAACCGTGACGCGGACGAGCTGGAACCGCTGCTGGACATTATCGGCAACACCCTGGACCGCCTGGGCGAAGAGGGCAACCTGCGGGTCCAGCCGGTAGGGGCCCTGGAGATCCTTCCGTCACGGCTGGCCAAACAGCTCACGGAGCTTGGCGAAAGCACCGGCGACGCCGACGGGCTGCATGTAAACGTGGCCATCGGTTACGGCGGCCGGCGGGAAATCGTCGACGCCGTCAAGGAACTCCTGCGGGACGCCGACGCCGAAGGCAAAGGCATCGCGGAAGTCACCGAGGAAATCTGTGACGCCAAGATTTCCGAATACCTCTACACCCGCGGCCAGCCGGACCCGGAACTGGTCATCAGGACCTCCGGCGAGCAGCGCCTCTCCGGCTTCCTGATGTGGCAGAGCGCCTACAGCGAGTTCTACTTCTGCGAAGCGCTCTGGCCGGATTTCCGGCGGGTGGACTTCCTGCGTGCCCTGCGCGATTACGCCAGCCGGCAGCGGCGCTTCGGCTCCTAGCGGGCTCCCCGCACGGCCGCCAACGGCCGTGTCCTGCTGCGGGGCGGCGCCCTGCGGGCGTACTTTGGTGCTATCGGCCCGGCTGAGGCAGCGGGCGGAACGTCCAACGCAACATTGAGATGGAATACATCCAGCGACCGGGGCCCTGGGGCGCCCCTGACGGGAGTTCCACATGGCAGCTGAACAGCAAGTGCAGGAGCGGGCCAGCTTTGTGCTGGATACCTCGGTGTTACTGTCCGATCCACGGGCGATCCTCCGCTTCGCCGAACATGAAGTAATACTTCCCCTGGTGGTCATCACCGAACTGGAGCGTAAGCGCCAGGATCCCGAGCTTGGGTATTTTGCCCGGAACGCGCTGCGGCTGCTGGACGACCTCCGGGTCCAGCACGGCGGCCTCGGGGCGCCTATCCCGTTGGGGGAGAGCGGCGGCACGCTGCGGGTGGAACTGAACCATATCTCCACGGACGTGCTGCCCGCGGGCATCCGGGGCAGCGACAATGACAGCCGGATCCTCGCCGTGGCCAAGAGCCTGGCCGACGGCGGCCGGAACGTGACAGTGGTGTCCAAGGACCTGCCCATGCGGGTGAAGGCCTCGGCGATGGGGCTGGCAGCGGATGAATATCGCAACGAACTGGTCCGGGATTCGGGCTGGACCGGAGTGGCGGAACTGGAAATCTCCGACGCCGACATGGCGCTGCTGTACGACCACCAGCCGCTGCTGATCCCCGAAGCCGCGGACCTGCCCGTCAACACCGGCACGGTGCTGATGGCCGGGCGGGCTTCGGCGCTGGGGCGGGTGGGGGCGGATAAGCGGCTGCGGCTGGTCCGCGGGGACCGGGACGTTTTCGGGCTGCACGGACGCTCGGCTGAACAGCGGCTGGCCATCGACCTGCTGATGGACCGTGAGGTGGGCATTGTCTCGCTGGGCGGCCGGGCAGGGACGGGTAAGTCCGCGCTGGCCCTGTGCGCGGGGCTGGAAGCGGTGCTCGAACGCAGGGAACACCGCAAGGTGATGGTGTTCCGGCCGCTCTACGCCGTGGGCGGCCAGGAGCTTGGCTATCTGCCCGGCACGGAGTCCGAGAAAATGGGCCCCTGGGGGCAGGCGGTCTTCGACACCCTTGAGGCGCTGGTCTCCGTGGAGGTGGTGGAGGAGGTCCTGGACCGCGGCATGCTCGAGGTGCTCCCGCTGACCCATATCCGGGGGCGTTCACTCCATGACGCCTTCGTGATCGTGGACGAGGCACAGTCCCTGGAGAAGAACGTGCTGCTGACGGTCCTGTCACGGATCGGACAGAACTCCAAGGTGGTCCTGACCCACGACGTCGCCCAGCGGGACAACCTGCGGGTAGGCCGGCACGACGGCGTGGCCGCCGTGGTGGAGACGCTCAAGGGCCATCCGCTCTTTGGCCACGTGACGCTCACCCGCTCGGAGCGCTCGCCGATTGCCGCGCTGGTGACCGAGCTGCTGGAGGAAGGGCAGATCGGCTAGCTTGTCCACAGCCGCCGGCCCGGCCGCCTGAACCGGCCGGGCCTCCGGCTACGGTGGTTCCATGGTGGGCATCCTGGCGGGTTATTGGGCAGCGGGCGCAAGCGGTGGATCAGGCGCATCCGTTGCCGCGGTGCTGCTGGTTGCCGCGTTGGCCTGGTTTGCGGCCGTCGCCGTCCGGCTGGCCTTGGCCGACATCCGTACCCGCCGCCTGCCCAACGCCGTGGTCCTGCCGTCCTATCCCGTAGCCGCCGTGCTGCTGGCCGGTGCCGCGCTGGCCGGCGGGGAACCGGAGCGTGTTGGCGCAATGCTGCTGGGGGCCGCTGCGCTGTGGATCGGGTTTTTTGCCCTGCGGCTGCTCAGTCCGGCCGGAATGGGCTTCGGAGACGTCAAGCTGGCCGGACTGCTGGGCCTCTATTTGGGATTTCTCGGTGCCGGCCACGTCCTGGCAGGGGTGGTGGCTGCATTTGTTTTCGGCGGACTCTGGGGGCTGGCGTTGATCATTACCCGGCGGGGTACGGCGTCGTCAACGGTGGCGTTCGGCCCGTTCCTGCTCCTGGGGGCCGCCGTGGCCATGGCTGCCCCTGCCCTACAGTAGAAGCATGCCTACGCCTGATTTCGTCCTGTCCCTGCGGAAGCGGATAGGACATGATCCGCTCTGGCTTCCCGGGGTCACAGCCGTCGTGTTCAACGCGGAAGGGCAGGTGCTGCTGGGCCGCCGCGCGGACAACGGACGGTGGGCCCTGATCACCGGAATGCTCGAGCCGGGGGAGGAGGCAGGGCCGGGAACGGTGCGTGAAGTGGAAGAGGAGACCGGTATCCGGGCCGAGCTGGAGCACCTCATCCACGTCGGCGCCCACGGGCCGGTCACCTTCCCCAACGGGGATGTCTGTTCCTTCCTGAACCTGGCTTTCAGCTGCCGGTACGTTTCGGGCGAGGCACGGGTGAACGACGACGAGTCCACCGAGGTGGGCTGGTATCACCTGGATGCCCTGCCGCCCCTGAGCGAACGGCACCGAATGCTGATTGACCTGGCCCTGACGGCCGACGGCGTGCCGGTCTTCGAACGCTGAGCCGCTGACAACCCAAAGGGCCGCCCCGCAGCAGCGGGACGACCCTTTCGCCGGTTAAACCGAAGCCGCTACTTCTCCCGGTAGGGGTTCTCCGGAGCCTGCAGCGGAGCCTCCGAAGCATCCGCACGCCCGGCTTCCGTGCCCGACGGGGCGGTAGTGTCCCGGCCGGTTCCCTTGAGCACGGCCAGGCGTTCCGCTTCCAGCCGGTCCGCCTCCGGGCCGGCGACAGCTTCACCGCGGGCCACCATGCCGGCGACGTCGGACAGCGGAATCTGCTTCAGGAAGAGGGCCAGGACCAGTGCGATGACCAGGAACGGGATCAGGTACCAGAAGACAGGGGCCAGGGAATCGGCATAAGCGGTGACAATGCCGTCCCGGATCGGTTCCGGCAGATCATTCATGACGGACGGCTGCAGGGTCGCGGTGGCCTCGCCCGCAGCGGAAGGATCGAAGCCGGCCTTGGTGAAGACCTCATGCAGGTTCTCGGAAAGGCGCGAGGTGAACATGGCACCAAAGATGGCCACGCCCAAGGCGGCGCCGACCTCGCGGAAGTAGTTGTTGCTGGACGTGGCGGTGCCGATCTGGTCCACGGGCACGGAGTTCTGCACCACCAGGACAACCACCTGCATGATGTAACCGAGCCCGGCGCCGAAGACGAACAGCTGCGCGCAGATCACCCAGACCGGGGTGTCAGCCGAAAGGGATGTCATCCACAGCATGGCAGCGATCACCAGGGCCGCACCCATGATCGGGTACTTCTTGTAGGTGCCGTGCTTGGTGATGGCGAGGCCGGAGTAGATCGAGGTACCCATCATGCCCACCATCATCGGCAGCATCAGCAGGCCGGAAACGGCTGCCGAGGTGCCGGTGGACATCTGCAGGAAGGTCGGCACGAAGGCAAGGGCAGCGAACATGCCCATGCCCAGGGTGAAGCCGATGGCGGTGCTGTTGACGAAGATCGGGTTCCGGAACAGGCTCATCGGGATGATCGGGTCCGCAACGCGGTTTTCCACCATCACGAACAGGATTGCCGCAACCAGCATCCCCGCGCCGAAAGCCAGCGTCAGCGGGTCGGTCCAGCCGCGCTCGTCGCTGCCGCCGAAGTCCGTAAAGAAAATCAGGCAGGTGGTGGCTATGGACAGCAGCACCACGCCGCCGATATCGATCCGTTTGGTTGCCTTCTTGCTCGGCAGCGTCAGGGTGAAGAAGGCGATCAGGAAGGCAACGATGCCGATCGGGATGTTGATGTAGAACGCCCACTGCCAGGTCATGTGGTCCACGAAGAAGCCGCCCAGCAGGGGACCTGCGACGGCGGAAAGACCGAAGATGCCGCCGAGGGGGCCGAGGTACTTGCCGCGCTGGTCGGCCGGCACGATGTCCGCGATGATGGCCTGCGACAGGATCATCAGGCCGCCGCCGCCGAGACCCTGAATGGCCCGGAAGACCACGAAGCCCCAGAAATCGGTGGCAAAGGCACATCCGACCGAGGCCGCGGTGAACAGGACAATGGCGAACAGGAACAGGTTGCGGCGGCCCAGCACGTCACCGAACTTGCCGTAAATGGGCATCACGATGGTGGTGGCCAGCAGGTAGGCGGTGGTGATCCAGGTCTGATGCTCGACGCCGCCGAGTTCGCCCACGATGGTGGGCATGGCGGTGGAAACAATGGTCTGGTCGAGGCTGGCAAGCAGCATGCCGGCGATCAGGGCGGAGAAGATGATCCAGATGCGTTTCTGGGTCAGCAGGAGCGGCCCGGAAGCACGTTCGGCGGTGGAGGTCATTTACGTGTCCTTGGCGGTATCGGATGGGGCGGTATCGGATGGGGCGGTGGGGGCAGGGCGGGGATCCGTCGGCGCGGGGGGAAGCAGGGGCGCCGCCGAAAACACTTCGATTGCGGCATTGACCTCCGTGACGAGGATGCTGCGGTAGGAATCTGTGTTGGCCGGATCGAAGAAGCGGAGTCCGGCGCGCTGGACCAGTGCCCCGAAGACGGCAACCGTTGCCCGGACGCGTGGATCATCGGCAGGCAGGGATTCACGGGCGGCTACTATCCGTGCAAAGGCTTCCTCGGTCTCCTGCGAGCCGTGCATGGCCTTGGAGATAAGCCGGGGTTCGGCACTGACAGCTTCCTTCAGCTGGGCCATCTCCACGCGGGACATGGCCATGCGTTCGGTCATGCCGACGGCCAGGTCAACGAAGTCCGCCACCAGGGCAGGGGAGATCCCTTCCCTCGCGGTGCCGGTCCCGCCGTCGATAAAACGCCGGACCAGATCCTCCGGAAGGTCATCAGCGGGCGAGCCCAGGATGGCGTCTTCCTTGGCGGGAAAGTAGTTGAAAAACGTCCGCCGGGAGATGCCGACCTGATCGCACAGCTGTTCGACGGTGAAGCCGTTGACGCCGTGGGCGGCGGTCAGCGCGCGGGCCTGCGCCGTGATGGCGGCCCGGGTGGCCGTACGCTTGCGTTCGCGCAGGCCGCAGTCTTCTGTTGCACTATTCGGCATGGCGTAAAGTTTTGCACTCTGCATCAGCGGGTGCAAATTTCCGGTCTGCCGGGCAAGCAAAAGGAGCGCCCGGGATTCCGGACGCTCCTTCGGCAGGCCTGCCGTGCGGGGACGGCGGTGGTCCTTAGGCCTGCGGCGGCTTCGTCATGGACAGGACGTCAAGGGCCTTGTCCAGCTGCTCCACCGTGAGTTCGCCGCGCTCGACGTAGCCGAGGTCCTCGACGGCCTGGCGGATGGTCTTGCCTTCCTTGACCGAGTACTTGGCGATCTTCGCGGCGTTTTCGTAACCGATGAACTTGTTCAGCGGAGTCACGATGGACGGGGAAGCCTCGGCCAGGTAGCGGGCACGCTCGACGTTGGCTTCGATGCCGTCGATCATCTTGTCCGCCATCACGCGGGAGGAGTTCGCCAGGAGCCGGATGGATTCGAGCAGGTTCGCGGCGATCACCGGGATGCCCACGTTGAGTTCGAAGTAGCCGAAGGTTCCGGCCCAGGCCACGGCGGCGTCGTTGCCCACTACCTGCGCGGCGACCTGCAGGACGGCCTCGGAGATGACGGGGTTGACCTTGCCCGGCATGATCGAGGAGCCCGGCTGCAGGTCAGGGATGGCAATTTCGCCCAGGCCGGTGTTGGGACCCGAACCCATCCAACGGAGGTCGTTGGCGATCTTGGAGAAGGACACGGCGATGGTGCGCAGCATGCCGGACACCTCAACCAGGGCGTCGCGGTTGGCCTGTGCTTCGAAGTGGTCCCGTGCCTCGGTCAGCGGCAGGCCCGTGTCAGCGGCCAGCAGCTCGATCACGCGCTGCGGGAATCCGGCGGGAGTGTTGATGCCGGTGCCGACGGCGGTGCCGCCCAGCGGGACTTCGGCTACGCGGGGCAGGGATGCCTGCACGCGCTCGATGCCGTAGCGCACCTGCGCGGCGTAGCCGCCGAATTCCTGGCCAAGGGTGACCGGAGTGGCGTCCATCAGGTGGGTACGGCCGGACTTGACGACGTCCTTGAATTCTTCGGCCTTGCGCTCCAGGGACACGGCAAGGTGCTCGAGGGCGGGGACCAGGTTATTGATCAGGGCGGATGTGGCGGCAACGTGCACCGACGTCGGGAAGACGTCATTGGAGGACTGCGAGGCATTCACATGGTCGTTGGGGTGGACGCTGGTCTCGCTGCCGGCTTCCTTCAACGCACGGGTGGCGAGCTCGGCGAGCACCTCGTTGGTGTTCATGTTCGAGGAGGTGCCGGAACCCGTCTGGAAGATGTCGATCGGGAACTGGTCATTGTAGGTGCCGGCGGCGACGGCGTCGGCGGCCTTTTCAATGGCCCGGGCGCGCTCGTCGTCGAGCACTCCCAGTTCCGCGTTGGCAGTCGCCGCGGCCTTCTTGATCCGGGCGAGCGCTTCGATGTGCGAGGGTTCCAGCGTGGTGCCGGAAATGGGGAAGTTCTCGACGGCGCGCTGGGTCTGGGCACGGTAGAGGGCGGAGGCCGGAACGCGGACCTCACCCATGGTGTCGTGTTCGATGCGGTATTCGGAGGTGTCAGAAGTCATGCCCCCAAGCCTAATCTCCGAAGGCACCGCAGTGATAACCGCTACTTCGGCAGCGCCGAACGCAGCACGGCGGGGTGCTCAAGGGCACCGAACCCGGAGACGAGCTCGGCGTTGCCTTCCGCCAGCCGGTAGGACAGGCCGATGACGGCGACCCGTCCTTCCTCCACAGCCGCGGAAATGAGGCGGGAACTTTCCACCAGGCGTTCCGCGGTCTGCTTCGTGTGTTCAACCACCATGTCGTTGACGTCGTGCAGGTCCTTGCGCTGCGCCGCCAGCACGGACGGAGTGATCCGCTCGACGAGGGTACGGACGTAGCCGGTGGGCATTTCGCCCGTGTCCACGGTGGCTTTGGCGGCAGTGACGGCGCCGCAGTTGTCATGCCCCAGCACCACGATGAGGGGCACGCCCAGCGTGCCCACGCTGTACTCCAGCGAGCCGAGCACCGCGTCGTCAATGACCTGCCCGGCGGTGCGCACCACGAATGCGTCCCCAAGGCCGAGGTCGAAGATGATCTCGGCGGCAAGGCGGGAATCCGAGCAGCCGAAAATCACTGCAAACGGGTTCTGCCCTTCAACCAGCGAACTGCGCCGGGGGGCGTCCTGGTTGGGGTGGCTGGCGGTGCCGGCCACGAAACGTTCGTTGCCTTCGCGCAGCTTCTGCCAGGCCTGGGCGGGTGTGATGATCTTTTCGCTCGCTGTTTCCACGATATCGAGGTTACTCCTATGGGAACCGGCGGGGCCTCAGCAGGAACGCCCGCAGCCGTCAGGGTTAGTTGCTGCGAAGTTCGCGGACCACGTGGTCGGCCAACACATCGAATTCCGCCAGGTCGGCGGAACCGGTGAGGATCACGGTCTGCCCGTCGATCTCCGCGACCAGGGTTGAGTCCGCATTGGAGGAATCACGCAGTTCCCAGGTGACTCCACCTGCCGGCCGTTCACCGGACACGGTCGAATCGCCGCTGTGTTCGTAGATCCAGGTGGGATTGGCGGCGTTGGTCTGCGTCAGGGAGATGAACTCGGTATCCGGAGTGACATATCCGACTTCCCAGTTCGGGACGCCGTTGTTGGTCCCGGCGTTCCAGCGGGCGTAGTTGGCACTCCAACCGTCCGGAAGCTCCAGTGCCAGCGGCTGGTAGCCGGCGTCGCCGGCAGCCTGGTTGGCAGCGGCAGCAACATCGACGTTGCGGGCCTGCATCTTGGGTGCGGGATTAAGCAGCACCGGCACCAGGCACAGCGCCAGGGTGAGCCCGGTGGCGATCAGCATGCCTATCACGGTGGCATTGGCCCGCTTGGCCTGCTTGGCGGTCAATACCGGCGTTACGGGTTCATCGGTCTGCTGGGGATCGGGCTGCGTTTCACTCACCCATCCATAATCTCCTATTCGGATGCTTATGTCCTACTCCGAGTAATGCACCGCCGCGGAAATCCGCTGGCTGAGGTGGTGACGGGAAGCACGCAGACTATGATCGGACAAAGGCCACCCGCTTTCGGCGGTGTCCGCAGACGTTTACAGCAGAGTTTTACATCATAATTTCGAAGATGAGGTTTGACGTGTCCAAAGGTGCCCAGTACTCCACACTTTCCCCCGCATTGGCAGTCGGGGACTCCGAGCCGGACCGCAACCTGGCCCTGGAACTCGTGCGCGTCACCGAGGCGGCGGCCATCGCCGGCGGCCACTGGGTGGGCTTCGGCGACAAGAACGCGGCAGACGGTGCTGCCGTGGACGCCATGCGCTCACTCATTTCCACGGTCCATTTCAACGGCGTGGTTGTGATCGGCGAAGGCGAAAAAGACGAAGCGCCGATGCTCTACAACGGCGAGTACGTCGGTGACGGCACCGGAGCCCTGTGCGATGTCGCCGTGGATCCGATCGACGGCACCCGCTTGACTGCCCTGGGCATCAACAATGCCCTTGCCGTGCTGGCCGTTGCGGAACGCGGCACCATGTTCGATCCCTCGGCGGTCTTCTACATGGAAAAGCTGGTCACGGGGCCCGAAGCCGCGGACATGGTGGACCTTCGCCTTCCGGTGAAGCAGAACCTGCACCTGATCGCCAAGGCCAAGGGCAAGAAAATCAACCAGCTCAACGTGATGATCCTGGAGCGGGACCGGCACAAGCCGCTGGTGCAGGAAATCCGCGACGCCGGTGCGCGCACCCGGATGCTGATGGACGGCGACGTTGCCGGCGGCATCGCGGCCGCACGCGAAGGCACCGACGTCGATGCCCTGATGGGCATCGGCGGCACCCCCGAGGGCATCATCACGGCCTGCGCCATCAAGACGCTGGGCGGCGTCATCCAGGGCCGGCTGTGGCCGACCTCCGACGACGAGAAGCAGAAGGCCATCGACGCCGGACATGACCTGGACCGCGTGATGTCCACCAATGACCTGGTCACCAGCGACAACTGCTACTTCGCCGCCACCGGGATCACCGACGGCGACCTGCTGCGCGGCGTGCGGTACAAGAAGGACCGGGTACTGACCCAGTCGATCGTGATGCGTTCCAAGTCCGGCACCATCCGCGTGGTGGACGGCGAGCACCAGGCGCACAAGTGGGAGTCCTACGCCCGCTCCAACTAGGCGTTACTGACACAGTTGATGCTGCCTGGCTCCCGTCCGCAGGCAGCATCAACTGTTTACCGGGCTTCCTTTACTGAAGCCGCGGACCGGACCGCCCGGACACGGAAGGCCACGGTTACTGCGGCTACAACCACGGCGGCGGCAACGGCGGCGACAGCGGTGGGAACCGATTCCAGTCCTCCGTTCAGCCGGGAAACGGCGATCCAGGCCAGCCCCCACACCAGCGACGCCGCCGGGGCAAGACGGCCGCGTCCGGCTGCGGCGAGCCCGGCGCCCACTCCGGCAACCACGGCGAGCACAACGCAGGCCCAGGCTTCCGGAGCAATACCGAATCCCCGGAATCCCTCGGCAGTCAGTGCCGAGGCCGTATTCGCGGCAGTGGCCACGCAGACCCAGCCCAGGTACAGGCCAAGGACTCCGTCCACGGCGATGGCTTCGAGCCAGCCGGACGCCCGGGTGGTGGCGTAGCGGCGGAAGCACAAGGCCAGGACGGCGAGCAGCAGCACAATCACCACAACGCTCAGAATGACCGCGCCGGCCTGGACGGTGAGGATCCAGGCGGCGTTAAGCACCAGCGAGGCGGCGACCAGCCAGCCCAGGGAGCGCTGCCGGTCCGACCTCCGCTGGGACGGGAACCACTGGTAGACGGTGTAGAGGCCCAGTCCCGTGTAAACCACCGGCCAGATCGAGAAGGCCGAGCCGGCCGGGGCGAGGTACGTGGCGTCTGCGCTGAGGGCGCCGCCGGCCGCCTCCGCAATGGGAGTGCCGCCGAAGACACCCACACCGACCATCGAACCGGCAATGCAGGCCGCGAAACAGATACTTACGGTGCTGAGGCGGGCCAAGTCAGCTCCGCCGGAACTGGTCCGGGACGTCCGGGTGTTGGATGCGTAGGAACTCATAGTTGACCGTAACAAAGCAGCCAACCGCCCGGCAGTGGCGCGGCGAAAACCGGAAGCGGTCCGGTACCGCTGTTTTCGGGTGTGGCAGCGGAGCCAAGTAGGCTGGAAGGCATGACACTGCGCGTTACCCCCTGCTCCGATGCCGCCGCCTGGAACGAAACCGTGAACCGCTTCCGCGGACATCCGCAGCAGTTGTGGGGCTGGGGGAAGACCAAGGCAGACCACGGATGGAACGTAGACCGCGTCCTGGTGAGCGACGACGCCGGCACGGTCCTCGGGTGCGCGCAGGTCCTGCTGCGTGCACTTCCTTTCCCCTTCCGGGCCTTGGCCTACATTCCCCGCGGCCCGCAGGGCGAGCCGGGACGGGAACTCGAAGTCCTGGACGCCGTTGCGGATTACGTCAAGAGCACCCATTCCGCCGTGGCCTTGTCCATCGAACCCGATTGGGATGCGGACGGGAAGCTGGTGGCAGGGTTGCCCGGGCTGGGCTTCCGCAGCAGCGACAACACCATCCTCATCGGCCGGACACTGATCCTGGACCTGCAGCGCAGCCTCGAGGACCTGTCAGGGGACATGAGCAAGAAACACCGGCAGTACATCCGCAAATCCGGGCGCGAGGACCTGACCTACCGGCGCGTGACGCGCGGGGAAATCGCCAAATGCCTGGCGGTGTACAAGCTGACCGCCCAGCGGGCGAACTTCGGCATCCACGAGGATTCCTATTACCTGGATATCTTCGACAACCTCGGCGAGGATTCACCGGTCTACGCTGCCTTCAAGGGCGAGGACGTGGTCGCGTTCCTGTGGCTTTCCACCAGCAACTACACCTCGTTCGAGCTCTACGGCGGAATGACGGAGGAGGGCGAACGGCTGCGGGCGAACTACGCCCTTAAATGGCACGCCATCTCCGATATGAAGGAACGGGGGATCACCCGGTACGACTTCAACGGACTGCTCAATGACGGAGTCTCGAAGTTCAAGATGGGCTGGGCGAAGCACGAGGATCAGCTGGCCGGCACCTGGGACAAGCCCCTCTCGCCGCTCTACCCGGTCTTCTCCACCGCGCTGCCGCTGGCCAAGACAGGAATGCGCAAGGCCCGCGGGGCAGCGGCCGCGCTGAAGGCCCGGCTGGGCCGCTAGCACCCGCGTTGCATGCCGGGAGGCTGAGGCATGCTGCGCCACTCTCGTTCAGGACAGAGTTGAGGCCAGATTCGCCGATCGCGAGTCTGGCCTCAACTTTAGAGATATGGCCGGGCGTCCTCCCGGTCATCAGTTGATCAGTTAATCGAGGATTTCCCCCGAACGGTCCTTGGCGAACAGCACGGCAACCACCGAGACCACGCTGCAGGCGATGATGAACAGACCGATCGGTATGTAGCTTCCACCGAATCCGGTAAGAAGGGCTGTGGCTATGAGCGGTGCGGGGCCCCCCACCAGGGCTGCCCCGATCTGATAGCCGAGCGAAACCCCGGTGTAGCGGACATCCGCCGGGTAACTTTCGGCAAAGAACGTTCCCAACACGGCCCCGTACATGGACCAGATGCAGCTGAAGCCGACAACTACGGCCACGGTGAGCAGGAGGAATGACTCCTGGTTGACCAGCCAAAAGAACGGAATAATGTAAATCATTATGAGTCCGGCACCCGTAAGGAACATTTTCTTGCGGCCCAACCGGTCAGAGAGCGCACCGACGCCGAGCATGACCGGGATCGCGACAATCGCTGCTATCAAAACTGCGTTCAGCGCCTCGCTGCGGGCAAACCCGAGGCTCACCGCGTAGGACACAGTGAAGGTCGCAAAGATAAAGAAGGTCGACGTTTCCACAAATTTCGCGCCAATGGTGATGATGACAGCACGCCAGTGATGGCGCAGTGTCTTCATAAGCGGAACCTTGACTGTCGAGTTTGTCGCTACAACATTTTGGAATGAGGGGGTTTCCGCCACGCTGTGCCGGATCCACAGACCGATTCCGACCAGGACCACGGAGAATAGGAACGGGATGCGCCAACCGTAGGAAAGGAAATCCTCGTTGGAGAAAATCGAACTTGTTGCGGAGGCGGCCAGGTTCCCGAGGGCCAGTCCAAACAATGCCCCGGTCTGCGGTACAGCACCATAAAGGCCGCGCTTATTTCGAGGTGCGTATTCGACGGCCATAAGGAGTCCGCCACCCCATTCCCCGCCGAGTGCCAGGCCCTGTAGCAGCCGAAGCACGGTCAGCAGGATGGGGGCCCACATCCCGATGGTCTCGAAGGTCGGCATGAGGCCTATGGCTACGGTCGCCACGCCCATGATGGTCAGGGTGATAACCAGAGTCTTTTTGCGGCCGATGCGGTCACCGATGTGGCTGAAAATGATGCCGCCGATCGGGCGGATGAGGAAAGCCAAGGCAAATGACGCCAATGCGAGCATTTGGCTGGCCACCGGGTCGCCGGACGGGAAAAACAGCGGACCGAACACGAGTGCAGACATGGTCCCGTAGAGGAAGTAGTCGTACCATTCGACTGCGCTCCCAACTGCGCTCCCGAAAAGGGCCCGCCGGCGCGTTGGGCCATCGATTAGCTCTGACTTGTCTCTTGGAGCCGAGGGCTGAGCGATTGTGCTCATGACGTGAACCTTTCGTCGTTGAAGGGTATGACTTCCGGCATTTCCGGCGGGTGTGGAAATGAGATGCGTGAGTGGCTTCCACGGCTTAGTGCGCTGTATGGCATCGCGGTTAGCCCTTTGCCTTGAGTAGATCCAGGGCTACGTCGACGATCATGTCTTCTTGGCCGCCGATCATTTTGCGGCGTCCGAGCTCGAGGAGGATTTCGATGGTTGGAATGCCGTACTTGGCGCTTGCTGTTTCAGCGTGAAGGAGGAACGAGGAGTAGACGTTGGCATAGCCGAGGCCCAGAGTCTCGCGATCAACCTGTACCGGACGGACTTGAAGAGGCCGGACGATATCGTCCGCTGCGTCCATAAGCGCCATCACGTCAGTTCCATGATTCCAACCGAGCTTGTCCGCGACAGCAACGAAAACCTCAAGGGGCGTATTGCCTGCTCCTGCTCCCATACCTGCCAGGCTTGCATCTACTCTGATGGCTCCTGCCTCAACGGCTGCCATCGAGTTGGCAACTCCCAGAGCGAGGTTGTGATGGGCATGGATCCCGATCTCGGTCTGTGGAGAAAGGACATCCCTGAGAGCGGTGATACGTTCCGTCACATCAGTCATTGTCTGACCTCCGGAGGAATCGACCACGTACACACACTGAGCACCGAACCCCTCCATGAGTTTTGCTTGCTGGGCAAGCTTTGCAGGCGTGGTCAGTGCACTCATCATCAGGAAACCGGTCGTGTTCAAGCCGAGATTCCGCGCCGTGTCGATGTGCTGTGCTGAGACGTCGGCTTCTGTGCAGTGAGTTGCCACGCGCACGTATCCGACACCTGCGGACGCAGCCCTTTTCAGGTCGGATATCGTGCCGATGCCCGGGATGAGCAGGGTGGCGATGGCGATATTGTTTGCTGCCTCCGCTGCTGCTTCGATCAATTCAACGTCCGAGTGGCGTGAGAACCCGTATGTGATGCTGGAACCATTGAGCCCATCGCCGTGCGAAACCTCCACGCTGTCGACTCCAGCGGCGTCAAGGGCCGAAACGACGTCGCGGACGTTCTTGACGGTGTATTGGTGTCGTACTGCGTGGCTGCCGTCCCGCAGGGTAACGTCCGAAATAAACAGTTTTTCCGGTACTAGGGAATCGTTCATGATGCCGCCCCTGCTTTCTGGACATGGGTTGCCACTATTTCTGCGGTGCGAAGCGCAGCGGACGTCATGATGTCCAAATTGCCCGCATATGAGGGGAGGTAATCAGCTGCCCCTTCGACTTCGAGGAAAACAGTGGTTTTCAGGCCGGTAAAAGCCCCAAAATCCGGAACATTGACCGGTTCCAGAACGTCGTCGAACTGGACCTCCTGCTTCAGGCGATAGCCGGGAACATAAGCGTTTACCTTAGCCACCATTTCGCGTATGGAAGCCTCGATCGCGTCCCTGTCGGCGGCGGCTGGCGTCAGCACCAGAACGGTATCGCGCATTATCATCGGCGGCTCTGCGGGATTGAGGACAATGAGTGCTTTGCTTGCGGCGGCACCGCCAACCAACTTGAGCGCCTCAGCGGTTGTTTCGGTGAATTCGTCGATATTGGCCCGGGTTCCAGGCCCGGCTGATCTGCTGGAGATGGACGCAACGATCTCGGCGTAATGAACCCGTGTAACGGCAGAGACGGCAGCAACGATCGGGATGGTCGCTTGGCCGCCGCAGGTAACCATGTTCACGTTTAGTGAATCAATGTGCTCAGCAAGGTTCACGACCGGCACGCAATAGGGGCCGATAGCGGCCGGCGTGAGGTCGATCAGGCGAATGTCCGGCTTGGCCGACCTCAGTTTGTCGGCGTTGAAATGGTGTGCTCCGGCCGATGTCGCATCGAAAACTATCTGGATATCAGCGAAGACGGGCGACGCGATGAGGCCCTCCACCCCCGTGGAAATCGCTGTGACGCCTAACTTGCTTGCGCGTGCCAATCCATCAGACTCGGGGTCGATGCCGACCATGGCGCGGATGGAGACGATCCCGTTGCGCTGAAGAATCTTGATCATTAAGTCAGTGCCGATATTGCCTGAACCTATGATCGCTGCGGGAATGCCCTCAGCCATGCTCAGCTCCTGTCGTAGTATTTAGCGCGCCTGTATCTGTTCGAAACTTCGGCACCTGTTCTAGGCATCGAACACGAGGCAAAGGGCAATGTCAATAGGTCCATTTGCAGCACCCTGAATTACCGGGTATCTATTGGGATATGGCCCGACTTACCCCCGCCGTGCTGCGGACACTCGACATTCTGGAACTGTTTCTTGATGACGGAGCACCGCTGAGCGCCCCGGATGTCGTTCGGAAGACAGGGCTTCCCCGCACTTCAGTGCATGAGCTCCTGGCAACCCTTGTTGCCAGGGACTACCTGCAGAAGGATGACGTATCAGGCACATTCCGCTTAGGGGTCCGGCTCCTTCATCTGGGGAATGCCTATTCGGCCAGATTCGATATGCTCTCAGCTGCAAATGACGTTGCTCGTGAACTGGCGGAACGAAGTGGCGAGACTGTCAGCGTTGCCCTCCTCGAAGGTGGAGACGTGTTCTATCTGGCAAAGATAGAAAGCCGTGACAACCTTCGCCTTCCCTCCAGCATTGGCCAGAGGCTGCCTGCGAGTGTGACGGGACTGGGTAAGGCGCTGCTTGCGTATGCGTCTCCGCAGTCTCTCGCCACCCGGTTTTTGGACCCGGATAACCTGCCCCGGATGACGCAGAACAGCATTGGCACTCTCGCTGAACTCGAGGTCGAGCTCCAACGTATCCGGGAGCGCGGCGTCGCCTTCGAGAATGAAGAATCGACGCCGAATATCCGTTGTGTCGCAGCCCCCGTCCGTGACGGTACGGGGGCAGTCGTAGCCGCCATCAGCATGTCAGTTCCCGTGGCGCGATGGCAGCAATATCCGGAGGAGATCTGGACCGGGCTCGTCCTGGAGGGCGCTCAGCACTTCTCTTCCCTGCTTGGTTTCTCCGTGTCCCCGCAGGGGCAGGGAGGCGGCTCGGCCGGTAAGTCTGAGATCCCTTAGGCCTCGATATCCAGCCGGGGGGCATCTGCTTCCCCGGCCGGAACCGACCCGACCGTCACGGCAAAAGCCAGCGCGCCGTCGTCGTGCTGGGCGGAGTCCGCAGCGAGCCGGGCCACCACGGGTGCCTCGAACGCCGGAAGGAAGGCACTGTCTCCGGGCTCGAGGGTGAGGCTGCCCGAGGGCGACGTCAGGGCAATGGTGCCCCGCACGGCGATGACCACCGCGGGTCCGTGCTGCAGTATTGCCGCTTCGGCCGGGAGCGAGTCTCCCTCGGCGCCGGAAGGCCCCTGGGCCAGCTCCAGGCGCTGGAGCGCAAACTCCTCGAACGGCGGGCGGAATACCTGCTGACCTGCCCCCGTGTCCTCGGCCGCCACGTAGGGGACGCCCAAGGGACGGAAATCGACGGTCCGAAGCAGCTCCGGTACGTCGATGTGCTTCGGGGTCAGCCCGCCCCGCAGGACATTGTCCGACGCCGCCATAACCTCCACCCCCAACCCGCTGAGGTAGGCGTGGACGTTGCCGGCCGGAAGGTACACCGCTTCGCCGGGCTGCAGTGAAGCACGGTTGAGCAGCAGGGAGATCAGGACACCTGGATCGCCCGGGTAGTAGCCGTTCAGCTCGGTCAGTGTGGACAATTCGCGGGCATATTCGCCGTAGTCGGTGAGCTTCGCGACGGCAGCGGCGGCAAGTTCGACGGCCTCACGCACGGCTTCGCCGTCATTGATGAGGGTGCGGAAGACGGACTGCAGCCGAGCCGGTGCCGGATGGCCTGAGGACAGTTCCGCCGCGATCCATTCCAGCAGGTCGGGCACCTCCCGGCCGGCGGCGGTGACCGCAGCATTGACGGCCCGGAAGAGGCCCGCAGACTCCTCCGGCTCGCGGAAGCCGCACAGCGCCTCGAAGGGCGTGAGCGCGAAAATCATCTCGGGCTTGGAGTTGCCGTCCTTGTAGTTGCGCTCCCGGGCGCCCCGGTCCACGCCGGCTTCCTCTTCCGCTGCGTAGCCGGCCCGGGCCTGCTCGGTCGTAGGGTGGACCTGCAGCGACAGGGGAGCCCCGGCCGCCAGGATTTTTGCCAGGAACGGCAGCTCGGAACCGAAACGCCCGGCGGCGTCGGCACCGAGCATCAGCTCGGGGTCGGCCGCAATCAACTCGTCGAGCGTTTCGCAGCCGCCCACCGGCGGAACCAACGCCGAGGGAGCCCCGGGATGCGCACCGATCCACAACTCAGCCTCGGGCTCGCCGGAAGGTTCCCGGCCGAACAGTTCGGCGATCGCGGTGGTTGATCCCCAGGCATAGGGTCGAAGGGTGTTCCGGAGTAGGTACACGGGCCTCTTTCGGGTGCTTGAGAATCGGGTCGGGTCGGGAAGGGGAGGACTATCCCACGCTGCACTCGCCGTTGTTGTTCAGGAGCGATCCGAGGGTGGCGTCATCGCCGATTTCCGCGAGGTACTGAAGATACTCCACCGTTATTTCCGTTTCCTCCTGCGGCACCTCGGTGATGGGAGTTCCGTCGGCTGCCTCACCGTCGGCGCCGGTGTCTGATTTCGGCGCCGGTGCGGCTTCCTCTGGAGCAGCTTCCTCCGGAGCCGGTGCGGCTTCTTCCGCCGGAGCAGGGGCCGGAGCCGGCTCGGCCGGTGCGGCTTCCAAACCGGCCAGGAAGTCCTGCACCCGGGAATGGATCAGGTTGAAGTCCGGATAGGTCACAAAGTTGTCCGCCGCCGTGCCGAAGTCCGGCGGGCCGATGGTCATCCGCTCCATGGGCTGGCCCTTGGCCTTCAACGCCAGGTCCACGAAACTGCCCAGCTGGTCCTGGGGGAGGTCCGTCTTCACGATCTCTTCACCGGCGGTGGCAATGGCCTGGAAGCGGGTCAGGAGCGTAGCCGGGTCCATCTGCGCCACCATGGCCTGCTGGACACACTGCTGCCGGGCGATCCGGTGGTAGTCAGTCACGAATTCGCGCGAGCGGGCGTACCAAAGGGCATGGTAGCCGTCCAGGGTCTGGGTGCCCGGCGGAATCCAGCCGTCCGGGGGATAGTGCCGGTTGGTGCCGGGAATCTCGCCGGCAGTGATAGGCACCCAGCCGCCGGAATTGACGGTGACGCCGCCCATGGCGTCGACCAGCTGTTCGAAACCGCCCATGTCCACAATGACGTAGGCCTGCACCTCAAGCCCCAGGGTGCCGCTGACGGCCTCCATCATGGCTTCGGCGCCGGGATCAGCTGACCCGGGGTAGAGATCCGCGTAATTCTCCGTCACCGTCTGGTAAAGGCTGTTGATGATGCACTCGTCGCCGCAGTTGTAACCGTCGGGGTACACATCGTGCAGCGGGGAATCCGTGGGGAACTGGGCGTTCTGGAAGTTACGGGGAATGCTGAAAGTCACGGGCTGGCCCGTTTTCGCATCCACGCTGATCATCGAGATGCTGTCGGGACGCAGGCCGGTGCGGTCCTCGCCGGCGTCTCCGCCCATCAGCAGGAAGTTGTACCTGCCGTCCACCGGATCAAGGGACGGGCCCGAGGAAAAGATGGAGCCGAAAGTCTGCCGGCTGACGTTCATCAGGTAGGCGCCGTAGGCGAGGCTGCCGCTGGTTCCCACCATCAGCAGGACCAGGCAGGCGGCAACGAGCGGCCGTACCCGGCGCTGCAGCAGCGGAGGGCGGATGATGCGCAGGGTGTTCAGGAACAACAGTCCCCAGGCCACGGCCAGAGCGGCCAGGACGATCATGATTCCGAACGAGGCCCAGCCGTTGGCCAGGATGTTGATCAGCAGTGCACGGTTGGTGACGGCCAGGATGATGGCCGCCACAGCCACCGCCCAGACTGCGAAGGTGACTTTCAGGGCACGCCGGCCGAGGCGCCGGTCCCCGGCTACCACCTGCGCGGACCCGGGAAGCACCAGGGTCAGCAGCAGGAGGATGAAGGCACGCTTGGTCCGCACCGCGGGGGCCGCGGTCTGGGGATACCGCACGGGATCGGTGAAGGAGCCGCCCGCGGGCTCGGAACGTTGCTGGTTCATTGCTGCTAGTCCGTTCCGGGCAGGGATGTGCGCAGTGCTGCGCCTTTGGCCATGGCGGACTGGCGCAGCCCGCCCGCAAACTCGATGAGCTGTTGCTGGAGGCTGGCAGCGAGGGGGTCCGTACCCGCTGCGAGTATCCGGACAGCCAGCAGCCCGGCGTTCCGGGCACCGCCGATCGAAACCGTGGCCACCGGTACTCCGGCGGGCATCTGGACGATTGAGAGCAGGGAGTCCATGCCGTCCAGGTATTTCAGCGGCACGGGGACTCCGATGACCGGAAGCGGGGTAACCGCGGCGAGCATGCCGGGGAGGTGGGCGGCGCCGCCTGCTCCGGCAATGATGACGCGCAGCCCGCGTCGGTGGGCGTCCTGCCCGTATTCCAGCATGTCGGCCGGCATCCGGTGGGCCGAAACGACGTCGGCTTCATAGGGGATGCCGAATTCGGCAAGGGCGGCAGCGGCTGCGTCCATGACCGGCCAATCGGAGTCCGAACCCATGACGAGGCCTACCAGCGGCGTGGCAGCACGGTGGGGCATGCTTCAGTTCTCCTTCAGGGGGTCGCGGCCGTCACGGATGATGGCTGCTGCCCGGCCGGCACTGCGGCGGAGGGCGGGGAGGTCGTCGGCGGAACCGACGGCATTAACGTGGCCGATCTTACGTCCCGGCCGGACGGATTTGCCGTAGGTATGGACCTTGACGGCGGGTTCGGCGCCCAGTGCCAGGGGATAGGCAGCAAAAAGGTCGGAGTTGTCGCCGCCGAGGAAGTTCTTCATCACGGCTGTCCCGCCCCTCAGGAAGGTGGCGCCCAGCGGGAGGTCGAGGACTGCGCGCAGATGCTGCTCGAACTGGCCGGTGACGGAGCCGTCCATGGTCCAGTGCCCGGAGTTGTGCGGTCGCATGGCCAGTTCGTTGATCAGGAAGCCGGGGCCGCGGCCGGGGGTCTCGAAGAGCTCGACAGCCATGACGCCGGTGACGCCCAGTTCGTCCGCCAGGCGCAGGGCCGCTGATGCGGCAGCCTCCGCGACGGCCCGATCCAGCTGCGGTGCCGGGGCGATGACCTCGTCGCAGACGCCGTGGACCTGGATGGATTCGACAACCGGCCAGGCACTGCTTGCACCGCTGGGAGTGCGGGCCACGAGGGCGGACAATTCCCGGTTGAACGGTACTTTTTCCTCGACCAGCAGGGGTTCGGAGCCGAACCAATCGGCACAGTCCGCGGCAGCGGCGGCGTCGTCAACTATGCGTACGCCCTTGCCGTCGTAGCCGCCCCGCGGTTTCTTCAGGACCACCGGCCAGCCGGCGGAGTTGCCGAACGAGACCAGCTCCCCGGGCGTGGAAACCGCGGCCCAGCGGGGATTGGGCAGTCCGAGGCGCTCCACGGCGGCACGCATGACCAGTTTGTCCTGGGCATGGATCAGTGCTGCGGGACCGGGCTGGACATTGATGCCCTTCTCCACGAGGGCCCGCAGATGTTCAGCGGGCACATGCTCGTGGTCAAACGTGACAACGTCCACCTGGGCGGCAAAATCCGCTAAATCCTGCAGGTTCCGGTAATCACCCACTGTGGCATTGGCCACTGCCGCCACAGCAGATACGTCGGGGCCCTCGGCGAGCACGCGCAGCTCAAATCCGAGGGCTGTGGCCGCCGGGGCCATCATCCGGGCGAGCTGGCCGCCGCCTATCACGCCGATAATTGGGAAATCCACGGCTTAAGCGTACCGAAAGGGGCTGTTATTCCCGCCTCGCGGCACCGTTGTCCTCCCTGACACTAAGCAGACTCCCATAAAGGCGCGGTAATATCGGCTGTTGACCGCCGCGCGTCCGCGCGTCGGGAACTGGCAGCCGTCGATTCTTGAATGAGTCTTTGGGGGTGCTGCCGTCGATCGGCCTCGGAGGGTCATGAATACATCGCTGTCAGATCGGCTTCGGGGCCTGGTTTCCCTTTTTTGGCGCGAGGTTGCCAAATTCGGCACGGTAGGTGCCGTGGCCTTCGT
This sequence comes from Arthrobacter sp. zg-Y1171, assembly GCF_025244845.1. Classification (NCBI taxonomy): domain Bacteria; kingdom Bacillati; phylum Actinomycetota; class Actinomycetes; order Micrococcales; family Micrococcaceae; genus Arthrobacter; species Arthrobacter sp. zg-Y1171. The sequence continues at coordinate 902,558 of NZ_CP104264.1, forward strand.
TGTGGACAACGGCCTTACCCTCTACCTGATGCACGGACCGATGTCCGGCAGCGAGGTCAAGGCACGTTTCGTGGGCGCCGTCGTCGCCACCATGGTCTCCTGGGTTGCCAACCGCTACTGGACGTTCCGCCGCCGCCGCAGGGTGGACAACGTGGGCCGTGAACTGGGACTGTTCGTTCTGATCAACGGCGTGGGCATTGTCATTTCCACAGGTTTCACCTGGGTGGCCCGCTACCCGATGGGTATCGAGGACAAGAACATGCTGTTCCTGGCCGGCGTGCTGGGCATCGCCGTCGCCACCGTCCTTCGGTTCTTTGCGTACCGGTTCTGGGTCTTCAATGTTGAACTGGACCAGGAGCCCGGCTTCGAGCAGGACTATGAACTGATCGACGAGTCCATAGTCCCGCCCGGCAAGGCCAACCGGTACGGCGCCGCTAAGCCTCCAAGCGCTTCGTAACCTTCTCAGAGGCCAATACCCGTTCGTCCGGTTCAACGCCGGCCGCCGTAAGCACGACGGCGCCGCCCGAGGCCCACGTGGCTACAGCCGCCTCCAGTACGAGCGGCAGGTCCGGAGCCGAAGCGAGCAGTACTTCGGCGGAGCCGTCCGATGCGCTGAACAGGGTCCCGAGCGATCCGTAAGACACTGTTCCGTTCAATTTGCGGGCGGCGGTAGGGCTTCCGACCTCAAGGGCCGGTTGTCCGTCGTCGGGCCGGGGGCCCTCCATGAAGGTGTCGGCGTAGGAGCGCACCTCCGCCGCGTAGTCGACGACGCCGGCCGGCAGCTCCGACGGGAACGCCAGCTCCAGTGCCCCCAGCGCGACGGCGACGACGGTCCCCTCGGCGCCGCTGTCCGCCGCGTCGGTGACCGTGATGTCCACGGGTCCTCCTTCGGCCGGGGAACCGAGGTTCACGGTGCAGCCGGTCTGCCAGGCAGCCAGGGCCCAGACCAGGGTTTTCCAGTGGATGGGCAGGTCCAGGCGGACGAGCCGGCCGGGCTCGGCGTCCAGTTCATCGACCAGGAAGTTCGAGGTCTTGGCCACCCAGTTGTCCAGCACCTTCCCGGAAAGCTCGATCCGTTCCCCGGCGGGGCCGTACCAGATCAGGGCGGGGGAGGTAGCCTGGCTCGTGCGCAGCCCTGACAGTAGGGTGCTTGCTGCGGACATGGTCATGGAGAGGGCCTCTTTCGTTGGTTCCAGCTTGGCGGCACGGCGGGCATCGGCGTACGGCGAATGGCGACGCGTAATAAACATGGAACGCGCTATTCGCGGTTCCCTGACCGGGAAAAGTGCGACGCGCCGGGCTTATGTGCGAAATCCCGGGCGTGGCGTTCCCGGCATCCGCTGATTGAACTCTATAGGATGCCTGAACAGCTTGACGGAGCCGTATTACACGCGTGTAATTAGGTATCGGATTTGTTCCAGCCACATGGGAGGACCCGCAGGGCCCAGGCCCCGCCGGGTCGACCACACAGCCGCCGCTGGAGCAGCAACACCGGGAGGACTCCATGGGGCAAGCAGAAGAAACGCAGGACAACACGGTCATTGCCGGGCAGGCTTCGGCCAGCTACGGCTCAAGGGGCGTTCCCGTCGACTGGTACGTGGATCCTGCAGATCCGGCTGCTGCCGAGCGCTACCGCAGGGAAACCGCCGGCACCCTCGAGGACCAGGCCACTGCCTTCCTCGCGGCGCATGAGGCACTCGCGGATGCTCCTGCCGACGAGGAGCTCGTCCTGGACCCGCCCGTTACGTTGTTCCAGGCTCCGCCGGAGTCCGATAGCCGGCCCGTCTGGATCGGATTGCCCGGCCTGGGCCAGGACTACGCCGACGAAGGCGAGTTGGGTTGGCAGGCGGATGCCCTCTGCGCGCAGACCGATCCCGAGGCGTTCTTTCCGGAAAAGGGCGGCTCGACGAGGGACGCCAAAAAGGTCTGCGCCGCCTGCAACGTGCGTTCGCAATGCCTCGAATATGCACTGGCCAATGACGAGAGGTTCGGAATCTGGGGCGGCCTGTCCGAGCGCGAACGTCGTCGGCTTCGGAAGCAGGCAGTCTAATTCATTCGCAAGTCCATGTCTGCGCTGTTGTTGTAGCCCATAACGGCGCCTCTTATCTACCCGATACACTCTCCGCGCTGACGGCTCAAACCCGGCCCGCGGACTTCTACATCGGCGTTGACGCCGGTTCCACGGACGCCAGCGCGTCATTGCTGCAGCTGGGACTCCCGGTCGGCAGCCCGGTCATCGGAGTTCCGGCGCGGAGCGGCTTCGGAGCCGCGGTGAAGGCGGGCCTGGCCGAACTCCCGGACAACCTGCGCGTCACCGGCAGCGGTTCCGCTTCCGGCAGCGGCACCGAGGACGGCGCCGGCAGCGTGCAGGAATGGATCTGGCTGCTGCATGACGACTCGGCTCCGGATCCAGGGGCACTGCAGGAACTGCTTCTAGCCGTTGAGCGCGCTCCTTCCGTAACCATTGCCGGTGCGAAGCAGGTGGAATGGGATAACGACCGACGCCTGGTGGACGTGGGGGTCAGCATCAACCGGTGGGCCGAAAGGCTCACGCTTATCGATGCCGATGAACTCGACCAGGGGCAGTACGACTCCCGAAGCGACATCTTTGCCGTGAACTCCGCCGGCATGCTGATCCGCCGCGACGCCTGGGACCTGTTGGGGGGATTCGACCCTGCATTGCCCGGAAGCGGAGACGACATTGACCTCTGCTGGCGGAACCGGCTGGCCGGAAACCGGGTGGTGGTGGTGCCTTCCGCACGGATGCGCCATGCGGGAAACCGTCCCAACCCCGCGGCCTCCGCATCCGCCGCCCGACGGGCGGAGATCTTCCTCCGGCTCAAGCACGCACCCTTGTGGCAGGTGCCGTTCCTTGCAGTAGGTGCGGTCCTGGGCGGCATTGGCCGCTTCTTCCTCGGCATGGTGGCCAAGGACCCGGGATATGCGGTGTCCTCGCTGCTCACCAGCGCCGCGGCCGTCCTGCGCCCGGTCGATCTGTACCGCTCCCGACGGCGGGCAGCGGTGACCAGGCGGCGCCCGCGTAACGCGGTTAACGCACTGCGCAGCGGCAGCAGGGAGGTCCGGGAGCACCGGCGGACAATGTACCGGGCCGATTCGCCGGAAACTGCCGAAACAGGCAGCGCGGAATACGTCCCCAGCGGGGACACCAATAACGATTTCGCCGCCTTGGAAGGTCCCGGGCGCACCTGGGTGGGGCTTGGCGCCCTGGCTGCTGTGCTGTTGCTGGCAGGGTTGTCCCTGGCCGGGCTGCACCGGCTCTTCGGCGCCTCGGCCGCGGCCGGCGGTGCGCTGGTGCCCCTGGGCCAGGGTGTGGGTGAAATCTGGGCCGCCGCTACCGGTTGGTGGGCGCAGTTGGGCTCCGGAGCCCCGGCCCATGGCGACCCCTTCAACTTTGTCCTCACACTGCTGGCGATCGCTGGATTCGGCAACGGCAATGCCGCCCTGCTGATCCTGCTGCTGCTGGCGCTCCCGCTGGCCGGGCTGAGCGCCTGGTTCGCAGCCGGAGCCTTTACCCGCCATCGCGGGCTGCGCTTCTGGGCTGCCATGTTCTGGGCAGCGGTTCCCGCGTTCCAAGTGGCCCTGGGCAGCGGCCGGCTCGGCGCCCTGGTTGTCCATCTGCTGCTTCCCCTGACGGTGCTGGCGGTTGCCCGCGCCGTCGGCTCGGGTGCAGCATCCGGGACCGCAGCACCTGGGACCGCGGCCGCTGGGACCGCGGCCGCCGGAACACCGGTACCCGCCGGAGCCGCATCCTGGACCGCAGCCGCTACCGCAGGCCTTCTGCTGGCCGCCGTCACTGCTGCCGCGCCGCTGGTGTTCGTGCTGGCTGCCGCCGCCGTCCTCCTCCTGACGCTGGGACTGCGGCGCCGAGCAAGGACCCTGTGGTGGTCCCTGCTGCCCGGCGCCGTCCTCCTGCTCCCGCAGGTCCTCTCGGCGGTGCCCAACCTCCGCGCCGTGCCGGCGGATCCAGGCCTGCCGCTTGCCTTCACCCGCTCCGAGGCCTGGCAGCAACTGCTCGGCTATCCACTGGCCTTCGACATCAACGGCACCTTGGCGGGCCTGCTTCCGGCCGGTCCCTGGAACCTGGTCCTGGCCCTGGTGGTCGGCGCTCCGGTTGTGTTCCTGGCGGCCCTTGCCCTTTTCCGCACCCGGTCCGCGCCGCTGGCGAGGTTGAGCTGGCTGCTGGTCCTGACGGCCCTGGCACTCAACGCCGCAGCATCGTACCTGGGAACCGCTGCCGCGCCGGATGCCGTGGTGACGGCGTTCACCGGCCCGCTCGTCTCCGCCTGCACGTTGTTGCTTCTCTGCCCGGCGCTGGTCTTTGCCGGCGATCTCCTGTCCGGTGCACGGAGCCGTACGGTTGCGCGCAGCAACCGCATCCTGGCCGCGGTTCTTGGAACAGTACTGGCGGCCGGTCCGGCCGCCAGCCTTGGCCTCTGGGTCATCCCGCAGTTCACCGGCAGCGGTTTCCCCGGAACGCAGAGCCCGGACGTGGCCGCCGCAGCCATCCTGCCGGGAACCAGCCTGGAGGTCCAGGGTGCGGAAGCCCGCAGCCTGCCCGCCACGGCAGCCGATGCCGGCCATGACACCACCCAGTCACGCAGCCTCGTCCTTCATGCCGACGCGGAGGGCAATGTCTCAGCTGCGCTCATGCGGGGCGGCGGGACAACCCTCGAGCAGCTTTCGACCATTTACGCTGCCCGCGGGGTAAAGGGCGGCGTCGGCAGCGAAACGCTGGCGGACGACGATCCGGCGACTGCCGACCTGCGCCGGGCGGTGGCCGCGATCACTGCGGGCAGCGGAGTTGACCCGCGGGCAGACCTCGCCCGTCTCGGCGTCGCCTTCGTGGTGCTGCAGGAGTCCGATACGGCCGCAGAGTTGCTGGCCGGGCGGATGGACTCCGTACCCGGCTTGTCCGCGGTGGGACAAACCGGCTCCGGGTGGCTTTGGCGGGTGAGCGAACCCCTCAGCGCAGCCGGTACGGAAACGCAGTCCGGGCTTGGTGCCAGGGCACGCATCGTCAATGCGGACGGCAGCACCGCGGCAGGGGTGCCGTCCCAGACCGAAGAAATCCGCGCCTCCATACCGGCCGGCGCGGAAGGCCGGCTGCTCGTCCTCGCCGAACGTGCCGACACCGGATGGCAGGCGAGCCTGAACGGCAGCCCGCTGACCGCAGCGGATCTTCAGTGGGAGCAGGCCTTTGAACTGCCTGCCGAGGGTGGAGAGCTCCGCGTGGACTACGTCAGCGCAGCCTCGCCGTGGCTTGAGGCGCTGCAGATCCTGGTGATCGGCCTGACCCTGCTGCTGGCGCTTCCCACGCCCACCGGCCAGACTGTCCGCCTTCCCGGCAAACGGGAATTACCCGAGACGCCAACGGCGGCAAACGAGCCGCAGCCCGCGGCCGGACCGGCACCCGGCTCGGCACAGACGGCCGCAAAAGAGGAATCGCCCGTGCCCCTCGGCGCAGGCCCGCACCGGGTTGACCGGACCCCGGAAGGAAGCCAGCAATGAGCAGGGACAAGTCCGGCAACAAGCCGGGGGAGCAGGAACTTCCTTCTACGGAGGACGAGGCTGAGCTGCGCCGGGAGGCGCCCGAGGCGGCTTCATCAACGCCTCCGGCGTCCGCGCCGGCCGGCTCCAGGGCCGACGGAGCCACTGCCCGCAGGGCCGGTTCCGGCGGCGCCAGGACCGCCGGACGCTGGACGACGGGGATCCTGCTCCTGACTGCTTCCGGTGCGCTGGTGGCGGGGACGTCGCTTGTTGGAACCGGTTCCGCAGGCGGCGCCGTCGATGTTCCCTATGCCGAAGTCCCCGCCGGGCCCCTGACCGGTGTGTGCCCGCAGCCGCCGCGGCTGCTCGCCGGCAACACGGCCGGTACGGATGCCGAGTTCAGTGCGGAGTCCACCTCCGCCAAGTCCGTAGTGAGCGCGGTTCTCCTGGCTGATGCGGGCAACCCGCTGCCGGCTGCCGAACTGTCGTCAGTCTCGGACGGTTCGGTTCTCCAAGGCATCGGCGGCGGCACGGAAGCACCGCTCGCCGGAGAGCGGACCGCCGGCGTCGTACGCGAGACGCCGGTCTCCGCGGCGGCGCTTTTGAGCGCCGAGCCAGCCGATGCCCAGCAGGTCACGGCCGGAGCGACCATGACCTATACCGCCGCAGACGGCGATCTGGCCGGACTCACGGCGGCCACCTGCCAGGCGCCCGCCAACGACCTTTGGCTGGTGGGAGCACGGACGAACGTGGGTGCCACCGCGGTGCTGCAGCTGACCAACCCGTCCCTTACCCCGGCCGATGTCGATTTGGAGCTCTACGGCACTGCCGGTCCGGTGGAAGGGCCGGGTACCCGGGGCATCGCCGTAGCCCCGGGCGAAACCAAGTCAGTGGTCCTTGCCGGCCTGGCCGCCAACCAGGAGTCCCTGGCCGTGCGGGTGCGGAGTTCGGGCGGACCGGTTTCAGCGGTCATCTCGCAGAACCTGCTGCGGGGCCTGACCCCCGGCGGCGTGGAGCTGATCCAGCCCACGGCGGCACCCGGTCCGGCGCAGGTGGTCAGCGGCGTGCGCATCCAGAACCCGGAGGCTACCCGCAACCTGGCCAAGGAAGAGGGCTATGCATCGGTGACGCCGTCACTGCAGGTAGCGGTTCCGGGCGGCAGCGACGCCGTCGTGAATGTCCGCGTCTTCGGCAGCGGCGGCGAAGCCGTCCTGGCGGGCGGCGGAAGCTACAACGCTGCGGCAGGCACAGTGACGCGCCTTCCGCTGGATACGCTGCCCGAGGGCACCTATACGCTGGATATTACGTCCGACGTCGCCGTGGCCGCTTCAGCCGTCTTCAGCCGGGGTTCCGATGCCGAGAAGGGGACCGATATTGCCGTTGCCCCCGCCGGCGAACGCCTGGGCAGCGAGCACCTGGCGGTGCTGGCCTCAGGGGACTCCGCTCTCTCCTTCACGGCACCGGAAGGCGCTTCCGAAGTGCGCCTCGCTGCTGTCACCGCCGACGGTGTCCTGCTGGCCGAAAAGACGGTGCAGCTCAAGGCAGCCTCCACTACCGTGGTCAACCCGGCCGATCTCGGTGGACCCGCCGCCGCAGTCCTGGTCAGTGCCACCGGAGCCCCGGTTTACGGGGCACAGATAGTGACCGGGGGAGATACCGGGATCAGCGTGGTGCCCCTGCCCCGGGGCACTGTAGGCGGCAGCCGCGTACAGGTGGGTGTGGGGTACTAGACCTCGGTTACAGGGGGCGGAACCGGCCGTAGGCAGGATCAACGGTTTCGGGGTCCATTCCCATCAGTATCGCCAGCTGCTCCACGATGACGTCATGCACCAGCTCGCTGACGGGCACCAGGGAGCGGGCAGCGGTTTCGACGGCGTGCCGGTAGATGGTGATGACCGGCGGCCGGTTTGGTGCAGAGGCGGTCCCGGCGCCCAGCGGAATGGGTCCGCCGGAGCGCGCCAGCTCCTCAAGTCCTGGAGGGATCTCCTCGACCACGAACTGGTAGGTCTGGATCCGTTCGCCCCAGAGCCGTTCCAGCCGCTGCGCTGATTCGAGTACCCACTCGTCGAAACGTTCCGCGCGCGTGCGGGCACCGGCCAGATGCGGCGGGATCACGTCTCCCCGCAGGCCGCGCCCGTGCCGGTTGCGCCGCCGTTGCCGGAAGGACCGGGCGGGCGCACCGGGGGAGGAAGCGGCTGCGGCACTTGACTCATCTTCGAGACGCACCCGGAATGAAGATCCCATGGACATGTAAGAACTCTAACCGCTGGTCCCAGCCCCGGGGACCCCTTATCTTTTGTGCACTCGTCTTGCGTCGCAGCCGTGCCCGGGGACCGCGGTTCCGGCGCGCCTGCACCGGCACCGCGCAGGGAGCGGGTAAAGTGATCCTCCGTGGAATCCTTACGCCAGTGCTCCCGGTCAGCCTGCCGCCAGCCGGCGGTAGCTACGCTGACCTACGTATACGCCGATTCCACTGCAGTGCTTGGCCCGCTGGCCACGTACGCCGAGCCGCATTGTTACGATCTGTGTGCCGGCCACTCCGCCCGGCTTACCGCCCCGCTGGGATGGGAACTTGTCCGCCTGAACCTGGAGGGCCAGCCCCGGACTCCGACCAGTGACGAACTCTCCGCTTTGGTGGACGCCGTACGCGAACAGGCAGCGAAGGCAACGGAAGAGGACGCCACGGAGTCGCAGCGCGGCGGAAAGCATGCCCTGGAGCCACCCGCCGAGACCCCCGGGACCCGCCGGGCGCACCTGAAGGTGCTGCGCGAGCAGAACTAGGCACCGCCCTTCGCCGGGCAGCTGGCTTCCAAGCGCTAGGCTTGGCTGTGATGCGCCGCCCACCGCGGCACCCGATTTCAAGGAAGTGCTGTATCAATGGCCAATCTGACAGCCGGACTCCTCGACGTCCTGCGTTGCCCTGCCACCGGATCCGTCCTCGTCCAGGACGGTGACGAACTCGTTTCGACCGTTCCCGACGCAAGCGGCGAACGGGTGCGGTACCGCGTGGAAGAAGGCATTCCGGTTCTGCTGAAGGCCGCCGCCACTCGGCAGGAGGGCTAACCGCCCGGACCCGCCGCGAACCCGTAAGGATTCCAGCGTGAGCATTGACTTCAAAGTAGCTGACCTTTCCCTCGCCGAAGCCGGGCGCCACCAGATCCGCCTGGCCGAACACGAGATGCCAGGCTTGATGGCGCTGCGGCGCGAGTACGGTCCAAGCCAGCCGCTGGCCGGGGCCCGAATCGCCGGGTCCCTGCACATGACGGTGCAGACCGCCGTGCTGATCGAGACGCTGACGGCCTTGGGCGCTGAAGTCCGCTGGGCGTCCTGCAACATCTTCTCCACGCAGGACGAAGCCGCTGCTGCCGTGGTGGTAGGCGGGGGAACGGCCTCGGAACCCGCAGGCGTTCCGGTCTTCGCATGGAAGAACGAGTCGCTCGAGGATTACTGGTGGACCGCCGAGCAGATCCTTAGCTGGCCCGAAGGATCCGGCGGCCCGAACATGATCCTCGACGACGGCGGTGACGCCACCCTCCTGCTGCACAAGGGCGTGGAGTTCGATGCGGCGGGGTTCGTACCGGAAAACCCGCAGGACGGCGACGAGGACTACTCCTACGAGTTCACCGTGATCCTCGACCGCCTGCGGCGCAGCCTGGCGGAGCATCCGGGGAAGTGGACCGAAATCGCCAAGGGCATCCGGGGCGTCACGGAGGAAACCACCACCGGTGTGCTGCGCCTCTACCAGCTCGCGGCCGAGGGCAGGCTGCTGTTCCCGGCCATCAACGTCAACGACTCCGTCACCAAGTCCAAGTTCGATAACAAATACGGCATCCGGCATTCCCTTCCGGACGGATTGAACCGTGCCACTGACACGCTTATCGGCGGCAAGGTTGCCGTGGTCTGCGGCTACGGCGACGTCGGCAAGGGCGCCGCGGAGGCACTCCGCGGGCAGGGCGCCCGGGTGATCGTCACGGAAATCGACCCCATCTGCGCACTGCAGGCGGCGATGGACGGCTACCAAGTGGCGAAGCTGGAATCCGTGCTGGCGCAGGGCGATATTTTCATCACCACCACCGGGAACAAGGACATCATCATGGCCCGGCACATGGCCGCCATGAAACACCAGGCGATCGTCGGCAACGTCGGGCACTTCGACAACGAGATCGACATGGCCGGACTCGCCCGGGTGCCCGGCATCCGCAAGGTCGAGATCAAGCCGCAGGTCCATGAATGGGTGTTCGATGAAGGCACCGACGCGCAGCGCAGCATCATTGTGCTCTCCGAAGGGCGGCTGCTGAACCTCGGCAACGCCACCGGGCATCCGTCCTTTGTGATGAGCAATTCCTTCGCGAACCAGACCATTGCGCAGATTGAGCTGTTCACCAGGCACGGCGACGGGACCTACGCCAACCAGGTCTACGTGCTGCCCAAGGTCCTGGACGAAAAGGTGGCCCGCCTGCACCTTTCCGCCCTCGGCGTCGAACTGACAGAACTCACCAAGAGCCAGGCGGACTATCTGGGCGTCGACGTGGCGGGTCCCTTCAAGCCCGAGCACTACCGGTACTGACTGCCGGGGTTTGTTACGGGCCCGGACTCAGTCGCTGAACGGCATCCGGTGCAGCCGTTCGGCCAGGGCCCGGGACTGCAGCCGTTGGCGGTCCAGCCGGACGTAATCGCGGTTCCGGCGCTCGGCGACGACCGCCCGAAGGTAGGCCTCCGGATGCGTGCCCGGCGGCGGCTGCGGGGATACATGCGCAGTGGTTTCCGAGGCAAGTTCGGATGCGAGCACCATTCTGGCCGTTCCGGTCATGTGCCCGCTCTGGGCCAGGAAGCGGGAGATGCGGCGCGCCAACCCGTCGGGCAGGCGGCCGATATCGGCCAGGTCCGCCCAGCCGGCAAGCTCCGGGGGAGCCGCCACCAGCTCCGGCAACGGTGCCACCACCCGGTCCCGCAGGGCATAGGTGCCGGCCAGGAGATCCCCGAGGCGCTTGGACTTGTCATTGAACAACGCCACCATGACGGCCAGCGAACCGGCGAGCATGTAGATCTCCAGTACCGCGGTGAACGCCCGGATGAAGGCGTGCCGGAACCGCACCGAACCGCCGTCGTCGCGGACAATCCGCAGCCCCATGACCAGGCGGCCGAGCGACTTTCCCCGCGTCAGGGTTTCCACCGCCGCCGGGACCAACACGAACAGCAGCACCACAAGGCTCAGCGACAGTGCCTGTGCCAGGGCCGGGTCCGACGACGCGACGGCCTGCGCGACCAGCAGCATCAAGACGATAAACACGAGGACCTGGGCAATGACGTCGATGAGGGCGCTGACCATCCGCGCCGCGAAGCCGGCAGGACGGAGCTCAAGGACCACGGCTTCGCCGGTAACAATGCTGCTCATTCGTGTCCTCCTGAAGTGATGGGGACCACTGTACCGACCCGTTAGGGTGTAACCGTGGACCTCGATGCCTTCACTGCAGTGCACAGCGATGACTGGAAACGCCTCGACGAGCTGGCTGCGCGCCGCCGCTTAAGCGGCCCGGAAGCGGACGAACTGCTTCGGCTCTACCAGCGTGCCTCCACCCATCTTTCCATCGTGCGCTCGGTAGCCCCGGAAGGAACGCTTTCCGCCTCCCTCTCCATGCGCCTGTCCCGCGCCCGGACCCGGTTTACCGGCAGCCGGTCCAACTTCATGGAGGACCTGGCGAACTTCTTCGTTTCGTCCCTCCCAGCCGCCTTTTACCGCGTGCGCTGGCTGACCGTTGCGATAGGTGCAGCCTTCGTCCTGGTGGCCTGGCTGACCGGTTTGTGGGCCGTCAATACGCCGGGGGTGCTGGCCGCAGTAGGGTCGGATGAGGAGGTCCGCCGCTATGTCGAAGAGGACTTCGTCAACTACTACTCCGAAAATCCGGCAGCGTCGTTCTCCGGCATGGTCTGGACCAACAACGCCTGGATCGCCGTCCAAGCGGTCGCGTTCGGCATCACCGGACTGTGGGTGCCCTGGATCCTGTACCAGAACGCCGTAAGCGTGGGCCTGTCCGCGGGGATGATGGCAGCACACGGCCGCCTGGACGTGTTTTTCACCTATATCCTGCCGCACGGGTTCATGGAACTGACCGCCATATTCATTGCCTCAGCCGCCGGGCTGCGGATTTTCTGGGCCTTCGCCGCACCCGGGCGGCGTTCCCGGATGACCGCCGTGGCTCAGGAGGGACGTTCCCTGATGACGGTTGCCCTAGGCCTGGTAGTGGTCCTGTTTATCTCCGGACTGGTTGAGGGCTTCGTTACACCCAGCCCCCTGCCGGCCTGGCTGCGCCTGGCCATCGGGTTCGGAGTATTTGCGGCGTACTGGGCGTACACGCTCATCCTCGGCGGGAGGGCCTACCGGGCCGGTCACCGAGGTGACCTGTCCGCGCGCGACGCCGGAGCGTATCTGCGTACTGCCTAGCCGCGGGGTGGCGTGCAGTCCACCCGGTGCTGTCCCGGTAGGGTCGAGTGTAAGACCAGCGGAGAACAGTTCAGGGAAGTGAAAGAGGAAGCAGTGGCAAGTCAGGACGAAACCCCCACGCATCGATCGACGGCCGGAGGGGAGCCGCTCAACGGAACCGAGGCTTCAGCGCCGCTGCAGGGGAAGGACCCCAACGGATCCGGCTCCCATGCCGCTACTGCCCCGGAAGCCGCCGGGACCCGTGAGCACGCCGACTGGGACGCGGAGTTCGACAACCTCACCGCATCCGAGCAGGCCGAGGCCGACGCGGAGGCTGCAGCAGATGAGGCAGGCGACGCCGGCGTCGCAGAACCGGACGCCGCCGAACCGGACGTCGCAGGACCGGACGCCGCAGAATCGGACGTCGAGCTGACCCCGGAAGCGCCGGAGGACCTCGAGGACCCGGAAGACCCGGAAGACGCGGAGGACGCTGAGGCCCTCCGGAACCGGGAAGCGGCTGAGGGCCCGGCCGCGTCCGAAAACCGTGATGCGGCAGCAACTGCAGGCGCCGGTGGCACCGTCCCGGGCGGGCACCCGAAGGTCGCCCAGCGCAGCCAGCTTCCCATGCGCCGGGCAAGCACCCTCCCCGACCTGAGCGGTTATTCCTCCACCGACGACGCCGTGGACGCCGGCCCCGAGGACCGGGACCGGGACCGCACGGATGAGGACATGGCGGCAACATCCGCCCAAACGCCTTCGGGCGCAGTGGAAGCAGGCGAGGAACGGCCGCATGCCGTGCCCTCCGGAGCGCACGATGCCGGCCGGCATGAAGCCGATGCATCCGGGGACTCCGAAAGGGAAACCGAAACGACGCCGGAGCGCGAAACCGAAACGTCCGACGACGCCGACGGCGAAGTGCAGGACGGCACTGCGGCGGTGGCTGCCGAGTCTACAAACACCGCCGTCACACCGGTTATCGTCCACTCTGCCGAGACGGAGAGCGGGACAGAGCCAGCCACTGACAGGGCAGACCACGCCGACGACGCCGACGCGGCACTGGCTGAAGCGCAGCGACGTGCACAGGAACGCGAGAAGGCTGCAGCGGGTAAGCCCGTCCTGGCCCGTGTCCTGCAGGTCATGATTGCCGTGTTCTTCCCGGTCATGGTGCTGGCCGCGGCGATCCGTGCCGTCGCGACGCCCCTGTTCCTGTGGGCTGAGTACCATCGGCCCGGTTTCCCGGCAGACAGTTACGGATTCTCCACCGATGACCGGATGACCTACGGTTCCTACGCCGTGGACTACCTGCTCAACTTCAGCGGATCCCGGTATCTGGGGGACCTGGTCGGAGACGGCGGAGAACCGCTGTACCTGGCCAGCGAAGTCAGCCACATGGCCGATGTCAAGACAGTGCTGACGGTGGCCTTCATCGCTGCGACGGTGATGGCGGTGCTGAGCCTCTTCGCCGCACTTTATCTGCACCGACGCAGCCCGGGCGGCATCCGCCGGTCCTTGTTCTCCGGTGCGGTGATCACGTTGGTCCTGGTGGCGGCGCTGGTCGTCCTCGCCGTTCTGGGCTGGGAACAGTTCTTCACCCAGCTGCACACGGTCTTCTTCTCGAACGGGAACTGGACCTTCCGGCTGGATGACACGCTGATCCGGCTCTTCCCGGCCCAGTTCTGGATGGACGCCGGGATTACCATTGCCGCGCTGGTGCTGCTCACCTGCGTTGTCGTGCTGGTCTGCTGCTGGCCCACCCGGGCACGCCGGGAACGCGTGCAGCAGGCCCGGGAAGACGCCCGCCGCCGTTACGCAGAGTCCCTCGAAGCACTCTAGGCAGCCCCGCAGCATAAAAATCCCCCGTACCGGTATCGGTACGGGGGATTTTTACTGCCGGTGTGTGTGCCTACTTGGCGTAGAGCTTGTCGACCTCGTCGGAGTAATCCGCAATCACCGCATTGCGGCGCAGCTTCAGCGTGGCCGTGAGATGGCCCGATTCCAAGGTGAAATCCTTGGGCAGCACGGTGAACTTGCGGATCTGTTCGGCCCGGGACACCGTTGCATTGGCGGCGTCGACTGACTCCTGCAGCAGCTGCTGCACCCGGGGATCCTCCGCAGCAATACCGTCCGGGGCGCCGTTCTCCCGGCTCCAGGCGGCGAGGGCCTCCTCGTCCAGCGTGATCAGGGCGGAAACGAACGGGCGTCCTTCGCCCACCACGATGGCCTGTGAGACCAGCCGGTTCTCCCGGATCTTTTCTTCCAGCGGGCCGGGAGCCACGTTCTTGCCGCCGGCCGTGACCAGCAGGTCCTTCTTGCGGCCGGTGATGCGCAGGAAACCGTCGTCGTCGAGAACGCCCACGTCGCCGGTCTTGAACCACTCGCCCTCGAAGGCGTCCGCAGTTGCTTCAGGGTTGCGGTGGTAGCCCTTGAAGACCACGGCGCCGCGGACCAGGACCTCGCCGTCGTCGGCAATCCGGATGGTGGTGCCCGGCATGGGCAGGCCTACCGAGCCCACCCGCGTGCGGGTCGCCTGGTTCACGCTCGCCGGGGCGGTGGTTTCGGTCAGGCCGTAGCCCTCCAGTACCGTGACTCCGCAGCCGCGGAAGAAGTGCGCGAGCATCGGGCTCAGCGCGCTGGCGCCGGAGATCGCGAATGCGGCATTTCCGCCAAGGACCGCACGCACCTTGGGATAGAAGAGCCGATCAAACAGTTTGTGCTTCAAGGTCAGCGCCACCGACGGGCCGCGGCCGCCGCGGGCGGCCGAGTCCTGTGCCTCGGAGTAGGCAACGGCGGTGGCGGCGGCAGCCTCGAAGGCCTTGCCCTTGCCGGCGGCTTCGGCCGAAGCCTGGGCGCCGGTGTAGATCTTTTCGAAGATCCGCGGCACGGCCAGCAGGAACGTGGGGGAGAAGGACTTGAGGTCCGACATCAGGTCGGACGCACTGCGGGAATGGCCCACCTTGACGCCGGCGTGCAGGCAGCCCACCTGGACCGCCCGGGCCAGCACATGCGCCAGCGGCAGGAACATCAGCGTGGTCGGGTTGGGGATCTTCAGCATTTCCGGCAGGACTTCAATGACGTTGACGCCGAAGAGGGCGAAATTGCCGTGCGTGATTTCGCAGCCCTTGGGCCGGCCGGTGGTGCCGGAGGTGTAGACCATCGACGCGGTGTCGCTGAGGTTCGCGGTACTGCGGGCGGTTTCCAGCGTGTCGTCGCTGACACTGCTTCCCGCGGCGGTGAGGCCGGTGAACGTGTCGGCGCCGTCGCCGTTGTTCATCAGCCAGATGGAGAACTCTCCGTCAAGGGCGGAAGCGGCGGCCAGCACGACGTCGGCCTTGCGCGCGTCCTCCACGAACACGTGCCGGGCACCGGAATCCTTGAGGATCCACTCGACCTGGGAGGGGGAGGAGGTTTCATAGATCGGGATGGTCACGGCTCCCGCGAACCAGTTGGCCATATCCGCCACGGTCCACTCGTAAGAGGTCCGGGACATGACGGCAACGCTGTCTCCGGGACGGACACCGCATCCGATCAGGCCTTTGGCCAGCCGGGTAACTTCTGCGAGGAACTGCGCGGCGGTGATGTCTTCCCAGCTGCTGCCGTTCTTGACCGCGTACAGGACGCGGGCGGGATCTTTTCGATGCATTTGGAGCAGGAGATCCGTAACATTCGAATCTTCGGGAAGGCTAACCAGGAGGTCAGTGGCGGACTCGCGCACTTATGACCCTCTCTTTCTGTGCATTGAGCACATGGGTAATGAGACTAAATCCAACTGGGCATCCACATACGCAGCCGCCAGCCAGAATACGGGATGGTATCCGCCGTCCAGACCGGCAGGAAATATGCCGATAGCGCCAGGACCCCCGCGACGAAGCAGGCGGTAAGCAGGAGGCCGATCCGCCGGCGCTGCGGACTGTCCGCGGGCCGGCCGAGTATCAGGCCCAGCACGTACACCAATGCGAGGACGAGGAACGGTTCAAAGGAGACCGCATAGAAGAAGAAAGTTGTCCGTTCAGGATAGGCGAACCACGGAAGGTATCCAGCCGCCACTCCGGACAGGACCGCACCGGCCCGCCAGTCCCGCCGGCCGGCCCAATAGAAGAGCACCACCAGCAGCGACAGGGCGGCAGCCCACCAGATCAGGGGATTGCCGACGGAGGTGACCGCAGTGGAGCAGCTCTCCGCGGCGCAGCCGGTTTCTCCTTGCGCAGAGGACTCGTAGAAGAATGACGTGGGGCGGCCCATGAACAGCCAGGTCCAGGCGGTGGAGGAGTAGCTGTGCTCCGAACTGAGTCCGTTGTGGAAGGCATAGGCACTGCGGTGGTACTCGGCCAGTGAACGCAGCGAAGCAGGAAGCCAGCTCCAGCCTTCGTCTGGGTTCTCCTCGGCCCACTGCCGGTCGTACGCGTCATCGGACAACAGCCACCCGCTCCAGCTGGCCACGTAGGTGATCAACGCGGCCGGGATGATGGTGAGGAACGCCGGCACGCCGTCCCGGAACAGCGCGCTTTCCCACTGGCGGATGCCCGCAACCCGCCGGGCACTGACATCCCAAAGGACAGTCATCAGGCCGAAGACGGCAACGAAGGCCAGGGCTGACCACTTGGTGCCCACAGCCAGGCCGAGGCAGACGCCGGCGACGATCCGCCAGGGGCGCCAGAGCAGCCACGGCCCGTACAGCAGTGCACCGCCGGGGTCTGCGCGGTCCGGGGCACCGGCGCCGGCCGTTCGGGAGAGGGCATGTGCCAGCCGCAGCCGGCCGTCCCGTCGGTCCAACAGGAGCGCGCCGAACGCGGCCACCACCCAGAACGTCAGGAAGACATCCAACAGGGAGGTGCGGGAATGGACCAGATGGTGCCCGTCCACGGCCAGGAACAACCCGGCCAGGGCGCCGAGAGTCGCCGAGGAGAACAACCGTGCGGCGATGAGCCCCAGGAGCAGGACCGTAAGGGCGCCGGTAAGCGCGGCGCCGAAGCGCCAGCCGAAGGAATTATCCGATCCGAAAAGTGCCATGCCGAAAGCGATCATCCATTTGCCGACAGGCGGATGCACCACATATTCGGGCTCATCGAGCAGGACCTGGGGCCGGCCCGCAGCAAAGGACTCGTTTGCATCCTCGGGCCAGGCACGTTCATAGCCGGACTGCAGCAGCGAGTAGGCGTCCTTGACGTAGTAGGTCTCGTCAAACACCAGGGCGCCGGGCTCACCCAGGCGGGTGAAGCGCAGCACACCGCCCAGTACCGCCATCATCAGCGGCAGGATCCAGCCGGCCGCCCCCAGGGGCATGAGGCTGCTGCCCAGCAGGCGGTTCCGCAGGGCTTCGAAGGTGAACGCATGCTGTGGGGACTCGACCGCGGCCGGTGCCTCGCGGTGCGTCGTCGAGGTACCGGAGAGACTCACGCGCACCACTCTATAGCCTGTCGCGTAGGGTTAGAGGGTGGACTCGAGCAAGGTAACAGGCAGCATGACAGGCACCAGGACAGGCACCATGGCAGGCACCGCGAACAACGACGCCGCAGGGCCGGGGCAGATTGTCCTGGCGGCAACCCCCATCGGCAACATGGGTGATGCAACCAACCGGCTGATCGGGTTGCTGGAAAGCGCCGACATCATTGCCGCGGAGGACACCCGGCGCCTGCACCGGCTGGTAAGCGCCCTCGGCATCACCACGCGGGGCCGGATCATCAGTTACCACGAGCACAACGAAGCTTCCCGCACTGCCGATCTGCTGGAGATGGTCCGCGGCGGCGCCACCCTCCTGATGGTGACCGATGCCGGCATGCCCGCCGTATCCGATCCGGGCTTCCGCCTGGTGGAGGCTGCGGCCGCCGAAGGACTGACCGTCACCGCCGCCCCCGGACCCTCAGCGGTGTTGACCGCACTGGCCCTTTCCGGCCTGCCGACGGACCGCTTCTGCTTCGAAGGCTTCCTTCCCCGGAAGCCCGGGGAACGCAGCAGCCGGCTCGCGAAGCTGGTCGGCGAGCAGCGGACCATGGTGTTCTTCGAGGCTCCGCACCGCCTCGAACCCATGCTGCGTGCCCTGGACGCCGCCTTCGGCGGGGACCGCCGCGCCGCCGTCGCCCGCGAGCTCACCAAGCTGCATGAACAGGTGCTGCGCGGGCCCCTGCGCGAGCTGCTGGAATGGGCGGAAGCCGGGGACGTGCGCGGGGAAATCGCCGTGGTGGTCGAAGGCGCACCGGACGCCGCCCCGGAACAGGCGGCGGACCATGTGGCCGCCGTCAATTCCCTGGTGGAGCAGGGCATCCGGCTTAAAGACGCCGTCGCCGCCGTGGCCGAGGATGCCCGGATCAGCAAGCGCGAACTGTATTCGGCGGTGCTGGAAGCGCGCAGCTAAGCGCTCCGACCTATGCCTGGGGATGGGCAGATGCACAGTAGCTCCTCCGGAAGGTAGTGCATACCCGCATTTACAGGCAGTGCCGCCGAAGCCTACGGTTTAGTGAGACCACGGGCACGCCGCCCGCGGTGGATCCGATGATTTTGGAGGCATTCCCTATGGGCATTCCCGCAGACCGTGAAGCCGAACTCCTGGCGCAGGTCCCCACCGGCCTGTTGATTGACGGCCAGTGGCGGGAGGCGTCCGGCGGCCGCACGTTCGACGTCGAAGATCCCGCCACCGGCAAGGTGCTGATGAGCATTGCCGATGCCTCCACGGAAGACGGTGCGCTGGCCATGGACGCCGCCGCAGCCGCCCAGGATGCCTGGGCACGGACGGCACCCCGCGAACGCGGGGAAATCCTGCGCCGCGCCTTTGAACTGGTGACGGAACGCGCCGAGGACTTCGCCCTGCTGATGACGCTGGAAATGGGCAAGCCGCTGGCGGAAGCCCGCGGCGAGGTGGTGTACGGCGCGGAGTTCCTGCGCTGGTTCTCCGAGGAAGCCGTCCGGGTTTCCGGACGCTACAGCACCGCTCCCGACGGTAAGTCCCGGCTGCTGGTGAACAAGAAGCCGGTGGGCCCGTGCCTGCTGATCACCCCCTGGAACTTCCCGCTGGCCATGGCCACCCGCAAGATCGCCCCCGCCGTGGCGGCCGGCTGCACCATGGTGCTCAAGCCCGCCAAGCTGACGCCCCTGACCTCCCAGCTTTTCGCGGCCGTCATGATGGAAGCCGGGCTGCCTGCCGGCGTGCTGAACGTTGTCTCCACCACTTCCGCCGGCGACGTCACCGGCCCCATCCTCAAGGATTCCCGTCTGCGGAAGGTTTCCTTCACCGGATCCACACCCGTAGGCCAGGGCCTGATCCGGGACGCAGCCGAGAACGTCCTGCGCACCTCCATGGAGCTCGGCGGAAACGCCCCCTTCATTGTTTTCGAGGACGCAGACCTGGACAAGGCCGTGGAAGGTGCCATGACCGCAAAGCTGCGGAACATGGGCGAGGCCTGCACCGCGGCGAACCGCTTCATCGTCCAGGACACGGTGGCGCAGGAGTTCGCAGAGAAGTTCGCGGCACGGGTGGGCGCCATGACTACCGGCCGGGGTACCGAAGACGACACCAAGATCGGGCCGCTGATTGACGGCAAGTCGCGGGACAAGGTGCACGCCCTCGTCAGCGAAGCGGTCGACGGCGGCGCAGTGGCACTGGTCGGCGGGGAACCCGTGGACGGCCCGGGCTACTTCTACCGCCCCACGGTCCTGCAGAACGTTGCCCCGGATGCCCGGATCCTGAAAGAGGAAATCTTCGGTCCGGTGGCACCGATCGTCACCTTCTCCACTGAGGACGAAGCCGTGGCGCTCGCCAACAACACCGAATACGGACTGGTGTCCTACGTCTTCACCCGGGATTTGAACCGCGGACTGCGGATCGGCGAAAAGCTGGAATCCGGCATGCTGGGACTCAACGCCGGAGTTGTTTCCAACGCCGCCGCACCGTTTGGCGGAGTCAAGCAGTCCGGGCTGGGCCGCGAGGGCGGTGCCGAAGGCATCGAGGAATACCTATACACGCAGTACATCGGGATCGCCGACCCCTACGCCGGGTAGGTAACCGAAAGGAAGAAACCCAGTGACGCCGCCGGCGTCACTGGGTTTCTTTTGCCCTTTCAGGTCAGGCTCAGTCGTGCCGAAACCGCATGGCCAGCGACGGCGGGAGGAACCGCGCGTGCAGCCGGCCGAACAGGCTGGTGCCGCTCCGCAGTTCGTTCCGCACCGTTTCAAGGTCCTCCCATACCGGGGCGGCTCCCCGGCCGCCGCGTCCGCGGCGGCCGGAGCCGGCGTAGGCCTCTTCCTCGAATGCCAGACGGATGCGGGTCAGCGCCTCGTCCGCCTGCGGGGAGAAGCCGGCCTCGCCCGCCAACCGGCGGGCGTACGTCCGGGGAGTGTCGGAGGTCCGGCCGGGACACCCGTAATCGATCCCCAGATCTGCTATTTCGTCCCAGACCGGCCCCGAACGGGAACCAGCGGCGGCGGCCTTCCGCCGCCGGGCCGCACGGTGCCGCCGCATCGCCCAGGGCGTCAGCACGGCAGCCGCTGCCGCCAGCGTTCCGAGGACGGCGCCCAGCCACGCGGTCGTGCCCGTGTCGGTGGGTTCGAGCACGGTTTCGGGTGCCAGCGGAGCTTCCTCCTGCGGGACAGCCGGCGCCGTCGCCAGCGCGTCAGGGACCCGGGGATCGTCGTCGTTGTGAATAGTGGCAGTCCCCGGCGTGCGCTGCTGCTGGGCGTAGTCCGGCACGGATCCGCGGGAAGGGGTGGGTTCGAAGCGGACCCAGCCGGCACCTTCGAAATACAGCTCGGGCCACGCGTGGGCGTCCGTGGAATCGACCTCGAACTCGCGCAGCGGTTCTCCGTTGGGGCCGGTCCCGTCCGGGGTCTCGCCGGTGTCCTGGCCGGGCGCGTAGCCCAGTGCCATCCGGCTGGGGATGCCCTCCTGCCGGGCCATCACGGCCATGGCTGCGGCGAAATGCACGCAGTAGCCGGCCTTTCGTTCGAGGAACTCGGACAAGACCGAAATCCCGTTCCCGTCGTAGCCGCCCTCCACAGGTGCCTCCAGTGAATAGCTGAACTGCGGCCCGCGCAGATAACTCTGGAGGGCCATGGCCTTGGCATACGGTGTGGCGGCATCCCCGACTGCCTCCGCGGCTGCCTCCCGGATGTTTCCGGGCAGGTCAGCGGGCAGGTCCGTGAAAACGGGGTCCAGGCCCGCGCCGTCGGCCGCCGGAATTGCCGCCAGCTGCTCCGGCGTGAACTCGGCCGCGATGCTCAGCACCTGGTAATCCTGCCGGGCCGCGCCCTCGGAATCGTCGTCCAGCACGGTCATGGTCTTGGGATCCCAGGACCAGCTTCCTTCGGCACCGGTAACGCCCAGCGGATAGTAGGGGGCCAACAGCCACGGACTCGAATACGTGTTGGAGCTGATCCGCGTCACCACCGCCTCGGCCTGGCTTCCCCTCGGCGGTGTGTAGGCGCCGCCCGACATGGTTGCCACGCCCTGCCGGCGTTCGTCCTCGCGCACGTCGGGAGCCCAGCGGCTCCCGGAAAAATCCTCCAGGGTAGTGGAGCGGAGGTACACGGGTTCGACGGACGAGGTTGCATAGGTGATCCGGCCTGAGGACTGCGGCTGGCGCAGGTCATTGCCCAACGTGACTATGGGGTTCAGCCCGGTGCTGCCGGAAAAGAAGTTGAATCTGGTGCCTTCCGGGAAGGCGCCGCCGTTGAATCCGGGCAACACCGGAGGCAGCAGGAGTGCCAATGCCAGGGCAGATGCGGAAACTGCCGTTCCGCGTGCCAGCCAGGTCCGCGGGTTACCGTGCCCGTGCTGTTCCCTGCGTGCACTGACCGTCAGCAACAGCAGGTATCCGACCGCTGCGAGGAAGAAATATCCTGCTCCAAGGCTCGCGGGTTTCAGCACTGCGGGGATCATCAGCACCGCTAACAGGCCCAGCCCGGCGGTTGCCGGCATCCGCAGGGTGGCCGCCAGGGTATCCGTCAGGACGGCTACCAGCCCGATGCCGGCACAGCACAGGAACAGGATGCCGGGCAGCGGCTGCACGGGGGCGACTTCGGTGAGGACGACCGTCCGCGCCTCGGCCAGCAGCGCATCCGCCCGGGCAAGGGTGCCCGGGCCGGGCAGGAAGCCCAGGAATGACGCCGATGAAGCGAACAGCCAGGTCAGGGTGCACGCCAGGACCGCCATGCCTGCCACCGGAACCAGAGGTTGCGGCACCTTCAGCCGCCGCGCACCGGCGGTGGCCGCCAGCGGGACGAGGACGGCGAAAAACAGCGGCGGCAGCCAGGACCAGCCTTCGATGACCCCGTGCACGCTGAGCGAACAAAGCAGGACCGCCAGCGCTCCTGCTCCGGCTACCGCAACGTTGGCCGGCCCGCGGTCGCCCCGGGGCGCCGGTTCCGTACCCTGCAGGTGGCCGGACGCCGGCACGGCCTCCGGGCGGCTCAGCAGGGCGCTCATACCCGCCCCCCGGCGTGGACGCCCTGGGGATCGTGGTCAAGGAGGGACCAGGCCGCGGGTACCGGAGTTGCCGGTGTTACCGCCGCGGCAATCCACCCGGCCTCCCGCAGGATTGTCAGGACAGGACGCAGCGCGGCCGGCCGGTCGGTAACCAGCAGCACCAGTGGTTGGCGGGCATACCGTGCGGCCGGAGCCAGCGTATGCGCCTGGGCAGTGTCGATCCGGCCGGCAACAACGAGCAGGGGGCCGGGCGCCTGGCCGGAAACGTCCAGCGCGGCAAAGGGGGCAGCGGCATCGGTGGGATTCCCCGGCGTCGGGGGCGGCGGAGATTCCAGGCCCAGGGCGGCCAGCCCTTCGGCGAGGTTTTGCACCCCGTCAAACCCGCGGAAGTCGGTCTCGCTGCTGTCTACGGCAGACGGGGAACGGGCCAGCCCGGGCCGGGAGAGCTCGTCGGTGAAGCGCACGCCGTAGCCGGACTCGGAGAAGAAAACGGCGGAGGAAACAACTGCCGAAACCGCCCATTCGAATGTTTCCGACGTCAGCAGCTCGCCGTTGTCAGGATTCAGCGGCGATCCGTCATCGTAGGAGGCCAGGCGCTGGTCCAGCACGATGGAAGCGGTCGGCGCGGTCACCGGTTCCTCCTGCCGGACCATCAATTCCCCGTGCCTGGCCGTCGCCGGCCAGTGCACCCGGCGCATGGGATCTCCATGACGGTACTCGCGGGTGGAAGCATCATCTTCGCTGGGCGTTCCGCGGCGCCTGCTCGGCGCACTGCCGTCGGTGCCCATGGCACTGAACAACGACGACGGCGGAAGCTCAAGCGGGGCCGGCGCCACTGCCAACCGGTCGGTTCCGCCCAGTGTGTGTACCGTCCGCGCCAGGCCCAGCGGATCGACGAAGTCCGCGGTTACGGGGCCGATGCCGTAGAGGCCGCGACGGCTCGACCGCAGGCGGTACTCATAGGTACTGGATCCGTTCTCCGCCGCGTAACCGGAGGGGAACCGGAACACCGGGCTGGGCCCGAAACGGAACGGCAGCCCCTCGCGGATGAGTGCTTCGGATGCAGGGGTTCCGCGGCTGAGCACCCGCAGCGATACCGTGGCGGCCGTGCCTGTTTCCACCAGCGGGGGAGAGAAGCTGCGCTCGACCTCAAAGCCGGGTTTGAACAGGCGAAGCAGTGCTGCGGCCAGGATCGGCAGTGCGATCAGCAGGACAGCGAGTGCCAGCAGGTCCCGGCGGCCCAGAGTGACTGCCCCAAGGAGCGCCGCCGTCCCGGCGCACACCAGGCCCCAGCCGCGCGGGGTGAAAAACCTCGTAACGGATGAGGTGTCCATGGGAGCCTTTCGCTCGGCGGTGCGGACTCTGTGCGGGCTCGGTGCGGCGGGAAGCCGGCTCGGGTGGAACCTGTCGGGGCCGCTAGCGGTGCAGCCGCTGCGGTGTTCCGGCGGACCGGGGAACCGGCACGGCCGCAATCACGGACGCAATAATGCTCGTGGCGCTGATCCCCGTTCCGGCTGCCTTTCGCTGCAGCAGGAGCCGGTGGGCGAGTACGGGATCCGCCAGCCTCGTCACGTCGTCCGGCAGCACGAAATCCCGGCCTTCGAGCGCTGCGTAGGCCTTGGCCGCACGGAGCAGCTGCAGAAGGGCCCGGGGGCTGGCACCCAGCCGGAGATCCGGGTGTTCGCGGGTGGCCCGGCCCAGGGAAACCGTGTACTCCTTGACGGCGTCGGAAACGTAGATATCGCGGACCCTGGCGATCATGGCCGAGGCCTCGCGTATTCCCACAACGGGGGTAATGCTGTCCAGGGGTGAGCCGGATTGATGGTTCTCAAGCATTTCCACTTCGGAACGAGCATCCGGGTAGCCAAGGGAAAGCCGGGCCATGAACCTGTCCCGCTGCGCCTCCGGCAGGGGATAGGTCCCCTCCATCTCGATGGGATTCTGCGTGGCAACCACGATGAAGGGTGCCGAGAGCCGGTGGGTGCCGCCGTCGACGGTCACCTGGTGTTCCTCCATGCATTCCAGCAGAGCCGACTGGGTCTTTGCGGAAGCCCGGTTGATTTCGTCGGCGATCACCACGTTGGCGAACACCGGGCCCTGGCGGAATTCGAACCGGTGGCTGTCCTGGTTGTAGATGGACACCCCGGTGACATCCGACGGCAGCAGATCCGGGGTGAACTGGATGCGGCTGACTGTGCAGTCAATGGTCCGGGCCAGTGTCTTGGCGAGCATTGTCTTGCCGACCCCGGGAACGTCTTCGAGCAGCACGTGCCCCTCGGCAAGGAGGACCGTCAGCACCAGCCGGGCGGCGTCTTCCTTGCCGTCAATCACCGTATTCACGGCGGCCAGGATTCCCTCTGCCGCTTCGGAGAAGGCTTGGGCGTCGACCGCGGCGGGAGGGGAATGGAGGGTGGCGGCCGAGGGCCGGGAAGGAAAGCCGTTAAGGGACGCTGCGGCGGCAGACGGGATCGGAGCGTCCATGGACACCTTCCATACTCGGCGGTTGCAGCTGCAGCAAACAGACCGCACCTGCGGTGACACGGCAGGCGGAGTAAGCCCCGCTATCCGTTTTCGACCTGCGGGAGCTCCAACAGCAGTTTGTCTGTTCAGGCTACTAGCTCACCTAGGCTTAAGAACATGATTAATCGAAGTGGATTTGTCCCGGGCAGCACACCGACGGCCTACCTCCCGTCCGCCGAAGGCGCCGGAACCGTCCGGCACAAGGGCAAAGGCTATCCGCCGGCTCCTGAGCCGCTGCCTGTGCCCGTAATGGATAACCACACGCATTTCGACTTTCCGGCCGGCGACATGGCCGGCGACATGGCCGGCGACTTTACGGTTGCCCTCGCCGCTGCCCTTGACGCGGCGGAGGCAGCCGGCGTCCAAGGTGCCGTCCAGGTAGGCACCGATCTCGAGTCTTCCCGCTTCACTGTTTCCGCTGTCGACGCCGATCCGCGCCTGCTGGGTGCGGTGGCCATCCACCCAAACGATGCCCCCGTGCTTGCAGCGGAAGGGACCCTGGAACCGGCGCTGGCCGAGATCGAGGCGCTCGCAGCCCATCCGCGCATCCGGGCAATCGGCGAAACCGGGCTCGATTACTTCCGGACCGGGGAAGACGGCCGGGAACGGCAGCACTACTCATTCCGCCGGCACATCGACATCGCCAAGCGCCTGGGCCTGGCACTCCAGATCCATGACCGCGATGCGCATAACGACGTCGTCCGCCTCCTGAAGGAGGAAGGCGCCCCCGACACGGTGGTTTTCCATTGTTTCTCCGGGGACCGCGAGCTGGCCCGTACCTGCAATGAAAACGGCTGGTACATGTCGTTCTCCGGCACCGTGACCTTCAAGAATTCGCACGACCTCCACGAGGCCCTCTCGATCGCGGACCGGAACCTGCTGCTGGTTGAAACGGATGCTCCGTTCCTGACTCCCCACCCGCACCGCGGGCGTCCCAACGCCAGCTACATGGTCCCCTATACGGTGCGGTCCATGGCAGACCGCATGGGAGTGGACCTTTCCGAGCTGGGAGCAGGACTGGCCGCGAACACTGTCCGGGCCTACGGCTCCTGGGCCGAGCAGTAGGAACGGCAGTCAGCACGCGTCGAAGCCCGCGCCGCGCCGCGGGCCGCACGACTACCCGGGGACCCCTGTTTGCCCTCACATCACGGTTCGGTTACGGTAGGGAGCAATTAGCCGGGGTCGGGGAAGGCATCCGGACTATCACTGCATGAACACTGCATAACACTGCAACAATTTGCGGGCCCATGCCGCCGAGCGGCTGCACGGACCTGTGATACCGGTCCGCGTCAGTTCGCTGCTGCGGCTGGTTTTTGTTCGCCAAGCCTGTGCCTGGCCGCGTCCCGTTGCCCTGCCCTCCGGCAGGTGCCCCGGAATGCGCACGGCGCTTAAAGTCCCCGTGCCCGGATTCTGTGACCGTTTGGAATCTCGTGGCGAGAACACTTGCAAGGCGTGGGATAAAGCTCGTTGGCCAGGCAACCGTTATGGTGTGCCTGCTGCTAGGCATGGTCGCCTTTGTCGGCGCCAGCAAGTCGGTGGTGTTGACCGTCGACGGCAAGAGCCAGGAGGTGCAGACCTTCGACGCTACCGTTGCGGATGTACTGGCACAGGCCGATGTGACTGTAACCGCCGTTGACCGGGTGACACCGGAGCCAACGGCAGCCTTGGAAGACGGCGCCACCATCGAAGTCCAGCGGGCCCTCGCAGTGGATGTCGTGGTGGACGGCAAGGGGACCACGGTCCACACCACCGGCGAAACCGTCGAGGATCTGGTTTCGGAGCTGCGGGTGGCCACCAACTCCGCCGTCTCCGCCCCGATGGATACCTCGCTGGACGGGCTGGACGGCAGGATTTCGATCTCCACTCCCAAGACGGTGTTCGTCACCGTGGACGGGAAAACCCACGAACACACCACCACAGCGGGAACCGTGCGGGACCTGCTGAAGGAATCAGGGATGCAGCTTGGCACCGGGGACCAGGTTTCGGCTCCGCGCAGCGCCGGCCTGGTTGACGGCATGGGCCTGAAGGTCACGCGTGTTTCGGCCGGCGTTGAGGAGACCGTCACGGAAGCGGTGCCGTTTACCAGCTCCGAGGTTCCCGATGCGGACCTGCTCGAAGGCGAGAAGAAGGTCACCACAGCCGGAGTGGACGGGGAACGTTCCCGTGTCTTCTCGGTCACCCGCGTAGACGGCAAGGAAGTCAGCCGTACCCTCGTGAAGGAAAGCGTGACCAAGGAACCGGTAGCCGAAGCCGTCGCCAAGGGCACCAAGAAGCGCCCGGAGGCGAAGCCTGCCGCCGGTCCGAGGGCCGGCGGCGGCGGTGAGGCACCGGCCTCCGGGACCTGGGCCGCCCTGGCGCAGTGTGAATCCGGCGGCAACTGGCACATCAACAACGGCAACGGTTATTACGGCGGCCTGCAGTTCAGCTCCGGCAGCTGGCTGGGTGCCGGCGGCGGTGCGTACGCTCCTGTTGCCAGTGAAGCCACCCCGGAGCAGCAGATTGCGGTAGCCGAGAAGCTGCGGGCCAACGGCGGATGGGGCCACTGGCCGTCCTGCGCCTCGAAGCTCGGCTTGCTCTAACCCGGGCCCGCCCAACCCCGGCTGCTTCTCACCCGGCCGCCATCTCGTGGGCCAGGGCCGCCGCGTGTGCTGCGCGGTCCTTGGCTCCGGCCGAGCGGAAGCGCTGTTCGCTATCCGCCAGATAGACGGAACCGGCGTCGGGCATGCCGGTCCGCGCCAAGGCCAGGCCGAGGTGGAGGGCCAGTTCGCCCGAGTCCTGGGGTGAGAGCTCGCCCCGGTGGGCGTACACGTCCGAGAGCATCCACACAGCCCGCGCATGGTCGCCGTTGAGGTCCAGCCAGATTCCCCGGCTGTGGTCTGCTTCCAGCCGCTCGGGACCATGCAGTCCGACCACCGACATGGCCGCCTCGGCATGCTCGATGCAGGTCAGGGTCTCCCTGTCGTGGATGCCCGCCCCGAGCCGGATGGCAGCGGTGGCGTTATTGAAGCGGGCCCACAGCTCGACGTCGACGCCCGGCTCCAGGAGGTCCGCAGCAGTACGGTGGTGCATTAGCCCGGTGGAGATGTCCCCGCGGCGAAAGGCCACAGTGCCCACCGCCCAGCGGGCCTTACCCTCGATTTGCCGGCCAACCCCCGTCTCCAGCAGGGGAAGCACCAGGGTGCGGCAGTAGGTCCATGCCTCGTCGAGCCCGCCCGCCTCGGCCAGCGCGGTGACCAGCGCTCCGCACGCGTCAAGGAAGGCAGCCGCACCGACCCTGGCTTCCTGCACCCGCGCAACGGCGCTGCGGGCATGGGTCACGGCCGAACCCAGTTCCCCGGTGCCCAGGTAGGCGGTGGCGAGCAGTGTTTCCGCCTGTGCCCGGAGGCCGGGGTACTCCGCCGCCAGGGGATGGCGGGCCAGCAGGGACGCCTTCGCGATGCAGTCCCGGTAGGCGTGCGTGGTGCAAAGACAGTGGGCTGCCAGATAGGTCATATCCCACCAGGACTGCGGATGCCCCTCAGCCAGCGCCGCACCCGCGGCGGCATCCGCCAGTGAGCATGCCGCTCCGTAGTCGCGCTCATCCAGCGCCTGCCGGGCGGAAAGTTCCAGGAACAGGGCCGTTTGTTTCCCTGTCCGGCCCGGGGCGGCGCCTGAGTCCAGCCGGTCGGAGAGCAGGCTGACCGCACCCGGAACGGGTTCCCTCCGCCCGGCTTCCAAAAGCGAGATCTCACGGGGCCGAAAAGCACCGTGTCCTAGCTGGGCCTGCGTCAGGTTTCGCTCCTGCCGCGCCGAGCGCAGCTTTCCACCGAATGATTTGCCCATCGTCGATACCGCCGATCTCCGGGGTGCGGCACACTGTTACCGGTGCCGGCAATGCGCTCGATGCTACCGGTGGAGACCAGTCGTCGGCAGGGCATTCCGTGCTTATGGAACGCAAAACGGCGAACTCGATTCCGGCACCTTCGAAGCGCGCCACCCGGGCGTGGGAAGACCTCCGGGGAGTGGACCGGACGGCTGCACCGGCGTACCCTCGGCGGCGGCAGCCACGCCCGCTCGGCTAGTATTACTGGGTGAGAGAATCCGAACCTGCCCCCCGAACACCAGTTCCCGCACTCCTTGGTGCCTCGGATATCCGGGCGCTGGCAGAAGAACTCGGAGTCCGCCCCACTAAGAGCCTCGGCCAGAACTTCGTTATTGACGGAAACACCATCCGCCGGATTGTGGCTGCGGCGGACATCGCTCCAGGGGAGACCGTGCTGGAGGTCGGCCCCGGCCTCGGGTCCCTGACGCTCGGGCTCCTCGACGCAGCCGAGTCGGTGGTGGCTGTGGAGATCGATCCCGTCCTGGCCGGAAAGCTTCCGTCCACGGTGGGGCAGCGGCGCCCGGAAGCGGCCGGCCGGCTGCACGTTGTGCTTGGCGACGGCATGCGGATCACCGAGCTGCCCAAGGAACCGACCGCGCTGGTAGCGAACCTGCCCTATAACGTGGCCGTCCCGGTGGTGCTGCACCTGCTGGAGCATTTCCCGTCCCTGCAGCACGGCCTGGTCATGGTCCAGGACGAAGTGGCGGACCGGATGGCAGCCAAGCCCGGCTCCAAGACCTATGGGGTGCCCTCGGTGAAAGCCGCCTGGTATGCGCAGATGCGCAAGGCCGGCGTCATCGGCATGAACGTCTTCTGGCCGGCGCCCAAGATCGCCTCCGGCCTGGTCGGGTTTGTCCGGCACGAACCGCCGCAGACGCGAGCAACCCGTGAAGAGGTCTTCGCAGTTATTGACGCTGCCTTTGCGCAGCGGCGCAAGACCCTGCGCGCCGCCCTGGCCGGATGGGCCGGCAGCCCCGCCGAAGCGGAAAAGGCACTGCGTGCTGCAGGAGTGGATCCCAGCGCCCGCGGCGAGGTCCTGGACATCACGGCATTTGCCCGGATCGCCGAGGCACGGAAGCCGCTCATTGCCTGAGGGAAAGGAAACCGAAGAGATGGCCGCACCGCGCTCCGTCACTGTCCGGACCCCCGGCAAGATCAATGTGTCCCTGAAGGTGGGACCGCTGCGTCCGGACGGCTACCACAGCGTTGCCAGCGTCTACCTTGCGGTGTCCCTCTTCGAGGAGGTCACGGCCACGGCGCTGGAAACCGACGAGATCCGGTTGACGCTCAGCGATCCCGACGGCCGCCTTCCGCAGGGAGGCATACCCCTGGACGGGGACAACCTGGCCGCACGTGCCGCCCGGGCAGTGGCTTCCCGGATTGGCAGGGAGCATCCCGGCGTCCACCTGCACATCACCAAGCGGGTGCCGGTGGCAGGCGGAATGGGAGGCGGCTCTGCGGACGCCGCCGCCGCGCTTCTCGCCTGCAATGAGCTGTGGAACGCGGGCCTGTCTCAGGCTGAGTTGGCCGGCCTGGCTGCCGGGCTCGGGGCCGATGTACCGTTTGCCCTGCTCGGCGGTGCTGCTGCCGGGCTCGGCGTGGGGGACCGGCTCACCCCGGTGCCGGCACCGCACCGGCTGCACTGGGTCCTCGTCCCGGCACCTTACGGGCTTTCCACCCCGCAGGTCTATGCCGCCGTCGACCGACTCCGCACGGGAACCGACGTCGCCGAGCCCACCGAAGCGGACCCCGTGATCCTCGACGCCCTCGCCGCCGGGAACACTGCCGCACTGGCGGGCGTTCTAGTCAATGACCTGCAGCCGGCGGCCTTGGAACTTGCCCCCGAACTGGGGACCGTTCTTGAGGCGGGGATCCGGCTCGGCGCCCTCGCCGGCATGGTTTCCGGTTCCGGCCCCACCCTGGCTTTCCTGGCCGCGGATGAAGCAGCTGCGTCCGCCCTGGCCGCCGCGCTGCGCACCGAAGGCCACTCGGCCCTGGCCGTTTACGGGCCGGCCGACGGCGCCGTCACGGCTGCCGACACCACCGCACCTCAGACGCACAGAAAGTAGTACCGATTGGCACACCTGCTTGGTGCTGAAAACCTCAGCATTTCCTTTGGCACGCGCACCATCCTGGACGGCGTTTCGCTCGGCCTCGAGGAAGGCGACCGGATCGGCATGGTCGGCCGCAACGGCGACGGCAAGTCGACCCTGATGAGCCTGCTGGCCGAACGGCAGACGCCCGACGACGGCCGCGTGACCCGCCGCCGCGATGTCACCGTGGGCTACCTGGACCAGACGGACGTACTGGACGGGGACCTGACCGTCGGCCAGGCGATCGTCGGCGACGCCGCGGACTACGAGTGGGCGTCCAATGCGCGGATCCGCGACGTGATGAGCGGCCTGGTGCAGGAAGTGGACTGGAACGCGCAGGTCTCCTCCCTGTCCGGCGGGCAGAAGCGCCGCGTGGCGCTGGCCAAGCTGCTCACCGGCGACGACGACGTCATCATGCTGGACGAGCCCACCAACCACCTCGACGTCGAAGGCGTGGCCTGGCTGGCCCGGCACCTGAAGCAGCGCTGGCGCCCCTCCGACGGCGGCCTGCTGGTAGTCACCCACGACCGCTGGTTCCTGGACGAAATCTGCACCCGGACCTGGGAAGTCCATGACGCGATGGTGGATCCGTTCGACGGCGGGTACGCCGCCTACGTGCTGGCCCGCGCCGAGCGTGACCGGATGGCCTCCGTGGTGGAAGGCAAGCGCCAGCAGCTGGTCAAGAAGGAACTGGCCTGGCTGCGGCGCGGCGCCCCGGCCCGGACCGCCAAGCCCAAGTTCCGCATCGAGGCCGCGAACAACCTGATTGCGGACGTCCCCGAACCCCGCGACACGCTGTCCCTGAACAAGATGGCCACCGCCCGCCTGGGCAAGGACGTCCTGGACCTGGAGAACGTCTCCCTGACGCTCGGGGACACCGACCTGTTCCGCAACATCACCCTGCGCCTGGCCCCGGGGGAGCGGCTGGGCCTGGTGGGTGTCAACGGCGCCGGCAAGACCACCCTGCTGCGCCTGCTCAACGGCGACATTGAGCCTACGTCCGGCCGGCTGAAGCGCGGCAAGACGGTCCAGACCGCCGTGCTGTCGCAGGAGGTCCGGGAACTGGATGAGGTCGCGGACCAGCGCGTCATTGAAGTCATTGAAAACGAGAAGCGCGTCTTCAACGTGGGCGGCCGCGAGCTGTCCGCCGGCCAGCTCGTGGAGCAGCTGGGCTTCAGCGCCCAGCGCCAGTGGACACCGGTGCGCGAGCTTTCCGGCGGCGAACGGCGCCGGCTGCAGCTGCTGCGCCTGCTGGTGGGTGAACCGAATGTGTTGATGCTCGACGAGCCGACCAATGACCTGGACACCGACACGCTGGCTGCCGTCGAGGACGTGCTGGACGGGTGGCCCGGCACGCTCGTGGTGGTCTCCCACGACCGGTACCTGCTGGAACGGGTCACCGACCACCAGATGGCGCTCCTCGGCGACGGCAAGCTGCGCGGACTGCCCGGCGGCGTGGACCAGTACCTGGAACTGCGCGGCGAAGCCCTGGCCGCCAACTCGTCTGCGTCCACCGCTGCCCGCGGCTCCTCCCAGGCGGCCCGCGCCGCTGCGGCCGGCGCCACGCGCCCCGGCGGCACGTCCGCGGCTGCTCCAGCCGGCGCCCGGGGCGGAACGACGACGGCGCTGGCCGGCTCCGGTGCATCCGAAGCTGAAAAGCGGGCGGCCAAGAAGGACCTCACCCGGATCGAGCGGCAGCTGAGCAAGCTCACCGCGCAGGCCGAAAAGATCAACGCCCAGATGAACGACGCCACCCAGAAGGCCGGCGGCGCGGACTTTGAACTCATCGGCGAGCTCAACGCCAAGCTGCAGGCCGTTGCGGCCGAGCAGGAGGAGCTGGAAATGGAGTGGCTCGAGGCTTCGGAGATCCTCGAGTAGCCCCAAGGTGCGGGCGCCGCTTCCTGGTCCGGACCCGGGTCTCCCGCCGGCTCACATGGTGTCTGCCGTGGCACTGAGCGGTCCGCGCATCGCCCGCCGCGCCGTCATCGTGGCGACCGGCATCGTCGTCAGTGCAACGGCGGCGCAGAGGGCGCCGGCTATAGCCAGCGGCAGCGGGGTGAACGGACTGGCGCCTACAACCACGGCGGTGGGCAGGACTGCGGCGCACGCAACGATGACGGCGATGGCGATGCCGACGGCGGCGCACACGGCGGTCTCGGTAATCAGCAGCCTGCGGACCTGGCCGCGGGTCGCGCCGGTCAGGCGCAGCATGGCCAGCTCGCGGCGACGGCCCAGGGTGGAGACGGCAACGGTGTTGGTGACGGCAACCATCGCGTAGGCCAGCACAACCAGCAGCAGCAGGCCGTTGATGAGTGCGTTGATGTTGAGGCCCTCCTGCAGGGACACCTCCAGCGCGCTGCGGTCCCCGACCCGCAGTGAGGGATGGCCGTTCAGCGCACCTTCCACGGCAGGGGCCACGGCGTCCGCGGCGGTGCCGTCGCTGGCGCTGACCAGCAGTGCCGCGGGTGCCCGGTCGCTCGTGTGGGCTGTGAGGAGCTCGACGGGCAGCAGGAGGTTTTCGTAGCCCGGCAGGTCCTCGTAGGTGGCGGCGACACGAAGTTCGGCGCCGTCGCCGTCACCGAACCGGAAGCCGATGGTGTCTCCTATGTCCACGCCGAGGGCAGCTGCGGTATCGACGGGCAGTGCGACGGAGGCGCCGGTCAGATCAGCGAAGCCGCCGGCGACGAGCCGGTTGCTCAGCACCTCCTGCGCCTGGGCGCCGTCGAGCCCGCGCACCGGCCAGTGCCGGTCGCGGTGCGAGGCGTCGTAGGGGCGTTCGATCCAGCCCCCGGATGTCACAAACGGGGTGGCCGCGTCCACCTCGGGCAGGGCGGCGATTTCGTCTGCGCGTTCGGCAGCGGCGCCGGCCGCGCCGGTCACGACGGCGTCGGCCGTGATGGTCTCGACCTGGGCGTCGGCGGCAGCTGCGGTGAGCATGGATGAGGACACGAGATTGCCGGCGCCGATTCCGAAGACCAGTGCGGCGGCCCCGGTGACGGTTGAGAGGGCCGCCGCCCGGGCGCGGATACTCGTCCCGGCGAGCCCGGCGACGCCGTGCCGGTGGTCGCCCATCACCGGCCGGAGCGCGGCCGCGCCCAGGCGCAGGTAGGCCGGGGCGAGAAGCGCGGCGGAAATGGTGCCGGCAAGCACGGCAGGACCGGCTGTGGCGGAGACCAGGGCGGGCGGCATCAGGAAGGTGAGCACGGCGAGGGCGACGGCGCCAAGCCCGAACAGGATTCCTGCCAGCCACCGGATAATGCCGATCCGGGCAGGGGGAAGTTCAGCTTCGCGCATCGCGTCGATTGGCCGGGAGCGGCGGGCCGTCCGGGCGGCCAGGCCGGCGGCCAGCCGGATCACCAGCCCGGTTACGGCTGCGGCGGCGGCCAGCGGGACCGGCCCGGCGCTCAGCTCGAGTCCCTTGGGAAGGGCGCCGCCGGCCTGCATCCCCAGGTGCAGGAGGTAGGCCAGCGGAATGCCCGGGACGAGGCCGAGCAGGGCGCCGAGAAGTCCCGCGGCCATGACTTCGCCGACGACGAGTGCACGGACCTGGCGTCCGGTTGCGCCGGTGGCGCGCAGGAGGCTGATCTCGCGGCTGCGCTGGCGCACGGACAGGGCGACGACTCCGGAGATGACGGTCGCCAGCACCGTCAGGACGATGCCTCCGGTTACCGCCCCGACAATGATGGCGGGAATGCGGGCCGCCGACACAGCCGGATCCTCGGCGGCGCCGCGGCCATCACCGGCCAGCACCCGCACGTCCGCGAGCTCCGCTTGCAGCGCCGCGCGGACGACAGACAGATCGGCATCCGGAGCCAGCACCACGCCCAATGCGTCCAGCGGGTTCCCAGCGGCCTCTTCGCTGAAGAACACGGTCGCCGGATCCTCCGGTCCGCCGATGACGGCGGCGGTCCGGACGCTGAGGGTCCGTCCCTCCATGGTCAGGAGCAGGTCTTCGTCCTCACCCGCTGCCAGGGCGTCCGCGGCGGCGGCGGTGAGCACTACCTCGCCGGCGGCGGGACCTGCGACCGGAACAGGGTCGATGCCGCTGACGGCGACGGATGCCCAGTTCTGCGCCGTGAGCGGGAGGGCCCGCGCCGCGCTCCGGGCGAAGGAATCGAGGAACGTGACGGGCACAATCTGTGCCACGCCGCCGATTCCGTCTGCCGCCTCAGCTGCTGAGGCTGACAGCCGGTGCCGCTCGGGCAACGGGCGGAGATCGGTGGTTTGTTCGCCGTCCCGGTTGAGCATCGTATAGCTGGGATCACCAATGACCACCAGGTCGGCCGCGCCGATGCGCTCAGCCGGCGCCGAAAGCCGGATACCGGTCTCGATCATCGCGCCGCACATCACGATGAGCGCGGAACCGAGGCCCGCTGAAACCACGATGGCGAGCAGGGCAGCGGTGCGGTGCCGCAGGCCCGCAAGGATCAGCGTCAGCATGACGCCTCACCGTCCGTGGCCGGTGACGGGCAGGCGGGAAAGGGCGGAGGCGATTTCCCCGGCTGATCCGTGCCCGCGCTGTTCTTCGATCCGGCCGTCGAAGAGGAAGATCACCGAATCGGCGTAGGACGCCGCAATGGGGTCATGGGTGGTCATCAGGATGGTCTGTCCCTGCCGGTGCACTGCCTCCCGCAGCAGCTCGAAGACGCCGGCGGCAGTTCGGGAATCCAGGGCTCCGGAGGGCTCGTCCGCAAAGAGGACCTCCGAATTGGCTGCCAAGGCCCGGGCGATGGCCACCCGCTGCTGCTGCCCGCCGGAGAGCTCACCCGGGCGGTGGCCGGACCGGTCGGAAAGCCCGACCAGGGCCAACGCGTCCTCGGCCAGCCGCCGGACCGGTCGGCGTCCTGCCAGGACGGCGGGGAGCTCAACGTTCTGCGCGGCCGTCAGGGCGGGCATCAAATTGAACGATTGGAAGACGAAGGCCACCCGCTCCCGGCGCAGTCGGGTGAGGGCATCCTCGGAGAGGCCGCTGAGGTCATGGCCAACCAGAATGGCCCGCCCGGTGGTCGGGGTGTCAAGACCCGCCGCGCAGTGCAGCAGGGTGCTTTTGCCGGATCCGGAAGGCCCCATGACGGCGGTGAAGGATCCCTTGGGTAGCTCCAAGTCCGTCTCGTGCAGGGCGGTGACGGCTCGCGCACCGGACCCGTAGGTCTTAGACACCCGCTCCAGGACCACCGGAGCCGTTGGCGCCCGTGCCGGGGTACTGATGGCTGCTCTGTTCATCGTTCGGCCTCCTTTGTGCCTGCCATGAACAGTTAGGACTGTACACGGATGGCGGGCATGCGTGAAGGGGCTGCACGAAGGTTTCCGGTGTGCCGACGTTCAGGATTTCCGGGGGCCGGCGTCGTGGCGGGGGAGTCGGCGAAGTCCGTTGAGGATGGCCGCCAGTCCGAACTCGAAGTCCTCATCCGCTCCGGCCGCAGCCTGACGGAAGTGGCCGTCCGAGATGAGGGCGGACACGCGGGGGAGCCGAGCCGAAAAACGATGGGCGCCGATGCGGTCCACCAGCGCCTCGGGATCTGCGGAGCTGCCTTCCCGGGCGACGTCGCGCTCTGCTCCCGCACGGGCACGCACGTAGCCGTCGAGGAGGCCTGCGGCTTGGAGCGCCTGCCGCCCGCTCATGCCGCTCGGCTCCAGGCGCTCCAGGAGATTGTCCAGCCAAGCGAGCGCATTGGGTGCGAACGGTATGCGGATCCGCAGGTCAGTGAGCCAGGGGTGCCTCTCGTATCGCTGGCGCAGGGCCCGGCACCAGGCCGCGGCCGCCGATGCCCAGTCTTCCCCGGGACCGATGCCCGCCGGGGCGCCGAGAGCCTGGTCATGGACGATGACGTCGAGGTCATCCCGGGAATCCACGTATCGGTACAGTGCATTGGCCGTCACCCCCAGCCGTTCGGCGATCCGTCCCAGCGAAAGGGCTTCAGCTCCGTCGGTGTCGGCCAGCGAAATCGCCGACGCCGCGATGCCCGCAATGCTGAGCATTGCCTTGGGCCCCGGCCTGGTCTGCGGCTTGTCCTGCCCCCAGGCCTGGAGCACGCCCCTCGGCAGCGTGCCCTGCGGGTCCGTCTTCTCTACCATGCGTTCAGTCTACGACAACCGTATATGCTACGAACTGTTCGGGGGTCTCACGCTAAGGAGGTGGGCCAAGGACGGGACAATACTCTCGGAACCCGCTGCCTCCGGGGGGCTTCTAGGCCGAGAGCAGTTGGGGGAGGATGTGGTCGCGCAGCAGGGGAGAGAGGTCCTTGCGTGCGGCGGCTGCCGCCGGCTGCAGCCAGAGGAGCTCCTCAATTTCCGCCGCGGCCTCGGGCATCGGCGCTCCGGCCGGCAGGTCCAGGCTGAACAGCCCGGCGTCAATGAAGGTGTCCTCCTCGTTTGCCGCCGGTCCGTACCAGCGGCCCTCGGATCCGAGCTCCTCCGGAGCCACGTCGAGCCCCAGCTCCTCGCCCACCTCGCGGGCCGCCGCCTCCGCAAAGGTTTCGCCGGGTTCCAGTTTGCCGCCCGGCTGCATGAAACGGGAGGTACCGCGCTTGCGCACCAGCAGGATGCGTCCGGTGTCGTCGGTGACCAGGACCGCGGAGAGCCGCAGGACCGTCGGGGACTGCCCGTCGTAGCCGCCCTCCGGTAAAACGGCGCCCGCGGGCATGTGGGAGAGCCGGGGATCCTTCTGCAGGCCCGCCAGTCCGTTCCAGGAAAGGTTTACCAGGTGTGCTGCCACGGCGGCCTTGTCCGGGGTCCGTGTGTCCAGCCACCACTGGCCGGTCATGGCGACCATGCCCACCAGCATCTGTGCGTACATCCCTCCCACCTCGGCGCTCAGGCCGCGGCTGCCGAACTCCTTTGACAGGATGTGTTCCACATGGCGGGTGATCCGGGACAACAGGGTGGAGAATGTCCCCTCCGGCTGCGACGGCGGGGAGTCCCGGGTGAGGATCCGGAAGCCGTCCGTGTGGTTCTCGATGAAGTCCAGTAAGGCGTACGCGGCCCGTTCGAGGAGCACCCGGGGGCCGGCGTCGGCGCTGAGCGACTCGGTCATCACTTCCAGCAGGCGGCGGAACTCAATGTCAACAACCTCCGTGTAGAGGCCTTCCTTGGATCCGAAATGCTCGTAGACCACAGGTTTCGACACGCCCGCTGCAGCGGCAATCTCCTCGATGGTTGCACCGTCGAGGCCGCGCAGGGCAAACAGCCCGCGTGCCACCTCGATCAGCTGGGCGCGGCGCTGGACGCCGGTCATACGCAGGCGTGTGCCGCCGGCGGAAGTCTTTACCACCGGACCAGTGTACCCACGCGCCCCTGCCACCTCGGCGCCAACACAGCGGGCGGGGACTCAACTCGCGCACCCAACGGCTCCCGTGGCAGACTAAACTCTTGTGTGCGTGGCTAGCCAGGCAGACGATCCGCCCTGGTGTAATGGCAGCACCCCGGCCTTTGGAGCCGTGGAGTATAGGTTCGAATCCTATGGGCGGAACGCTGCGCGACGCCCCAGGAGAATCCTTTCCGGGGATCGGCCGCGCTTCGACAAAGACCGGCCGTACCACCGAGGAGCGCCATTTTCGTGACCACCAACGATGTCCGAACCAATGAGGCCTCCGCCGGCGCTTTGTCCGCGGTGATTGTGCTCGCAGCCGGCGCCGGAACCCGGATGAAGTCCCGGACCCCGAAAATCCTGCATCCCGTGGGCGGCATCTCGATGCTCGGCCATGCACTCGCCGCAGCCTCCGAGCTGCACCCCCGTTTCCTGGCCGTCGTGGTGCGCCACGAGCGGGACCTGGTCGCCGGACATGTCGCCGAACAGGCCCCCGGGGCCGTCATCGTCGACCAGGATGCGGTTCCCGGCACCGGCCGCGCGGTCCAGGTGGCGCTCTCTGCCTTGGACGCCGTCGCCCGGCTCGACGGCACCGTTGTAGTCACCTACGCGGATACCCCGCTGCTTGAGGCGCAGACACTTCGCAGCTTGGTGGCCGTGCATGAAACGGACGGCAACGCGGTGACCGTGCTGACCGCGCGGCTTACGGACCCGACGGGCTACGGACGGGTCCTGCGGGCAGCAGACGGGACAGTGACCGGAATCGTCGAGCACAAGGATGCCACTGACGAGCAGCGTGCCGTAAACGAGATCAACTCCGGCATCTATGCCTTCGATGCCGCGGTGCTCCGCAGTGCGCTCGAATCGGTGACCACCTCCAACTCGCAGGGGGAGATGTACCTGACCGACGTCCTGGGCATCGCCCGCGCGGCGGGCGGACGCATCAGCGCCGTTGTCACCGACGACACCTGGCAGGTGGAGGGCGCCAATGACCGTGTCCAGCTCGCTGCCCTCAACGCAGAACACAACCGCCGCAACCTGGATCGGTGGATGCGCGCGGGTGTCACGGTCGTTGATCCGGCCACCACCTGGATCGACTCGACAGTGACCCTCGCGGAAGATGTCACGGTGCTTCCGGGCACGCAGCTGCACGGTTCCACCAGCGTCGCCCGGGACGCCGTCGTCGGGCCGGATACCACGCTGACCAACGTGTCCGTGGGCGAGGGAGCTTCGGTGGTGCGGACCCACGGCAGCGATGCCGTACTGGGTGCCGGAACCAGCGTGGGACCGTTCGCGTACCTGCGCCCCGGAACAGTGCTGGGCGCCAAGGGCAAGATCGGAACCTTCGTGGAGACCAAGAACGCCGAGATCGGCGCCGGATCCAAGGTTCCCCACCTTTCCTATGTGGGGGATGCCACCATCGGCGAGCAGTCGAACATCGGTGCAGCCTCGGTTTTCGTGAACTACGACGGCGTAAACAAGCACCATACGACCATCGGTTCGCATGTGCGCATGGGCAGCGACAACATGTATGTGGCACCCGTCACGGTGGGCGACGGAGCGTACAGTGGAGCCGGAACGGTGATCCGCAAGGATGTCCCCGCCGGTGCCCTGGCAATCAATGTGGCGCCACAGCGCAACCTCGACGGCTGGGTGCTGGATAA
Source organism: Arthrobacter sp. zg-Y1171 (assembly GCF_025244845.1). Taxonomy (NCBI): domain Bacteria; kingdom Bacillati; phylum Actinomycetota; class Actinomycetes; order Micrococcales; family Micrococcaceae; genus Arthrobacter; species Arthrobacter sp. zg-Y1171. Next base: position 942,343 of record NZ_CP104264.1, read on the forward strand.
GCGCCCCGGTACCGCCGCCGCCGACGCTGCGGCCGCCGCAGCTTCAGCCATCAGCACTTCTTCCTCCGAAACTGATTCCCCCACGCGAGAAAGCGATCATTAATGAGCAGCGAGATCACCGCACAAGGTGAAAAGAAGCTTGTCCTTGCCACTGGCCGGGCACACCCGGAGCTGGCGGAGGAGATTGCACGCTGTCTTGACACGGACCTGCTGCCGCTGGCGTCCTATGACTTCGCGAACGGTGAGATCTACGTCCGTCCCGGCGAGAGTGTCCGCGGTACCGATGCCTTCGTGATCCAGGCGCATCCGGCACCGATGAATAACTGGCTGATGGAACAGCTGATCACCGTGGATGCGTTGAAGCGGGCCTCCGCCAAGCGCATCACCGTGGTTTCCCCGTTCTACCCGTACGCCCGTCAGGACAAGAAGGGCCGCGGCCGCGAGCCCATCTCGGCGCGCCTGATCGCCGACCTGTACAAGACGGCCGGCGCGGACCGCATCATGAGCGTGGACCTGCACACCTCCCAGATCCAGGGCTTCTTCGACGGCCCCGTGGACCACCTGATGGCCATCCCGCTGCTGGCCGATTACATCCGCACCCGCGTGGATGTTTCCAATGTGACCGTCGTGTCTCCGGACACCGGCCGCGTCCGCGTTGCCGAGCAGTGGGCCGAGCGCCTGGGCGGCGCACCGCTGGCCTTCGTGCACAAGAGCCGCGACCTCACCGTCCCGAACCAGGCCGTGTCCAAGCAGGTCGTGGGCCAGATTGAAGGCCGCACCTGCGTGCTGATCGATGACATGATCGACACCGGCGGCACCATTGCCGGTGCCGTCCGCGTGCTCAAGGAAGCCGGAGCCAAGGACGTCATCATCGCCGCCACGCACGCCGTGTTCTCCGACCCGGCCGCCCGGACCCTGGCTGAATCGGGTGCCCGCGAGATAGTTGTCACCAACACCCTGCCCATCCCGGCCGCCAAGCGTTTCGACCAGCTGACCGTCCTCTCGATTGCCCCGCTGATCGCCCGGGCCATCAAGGAAGTCTTCGAGGACGGATCCGTCACGAGTCTCTTCGACGGCAAGGCCTAGGCGCTTACGGCACCCTGCTTACCCAACCGCCCGCCCGGGCCGCGCCTCACGGCCGTTCGGGCGGGCGGACTTGTGCTGGTAGCATGGAGACCGATGCCTAGGCGAGGGAGCGGCCCGGAGAACTCCGGACGAACTCCGTTATCGACGGTGGCTGGCAACTTCTGATCGTACAAAGGACCGTTATCCGGTCCGTACGGTGCACTGTTCCGAAACCGGCGCCTGAGGCAACCACGGAACACCACTTACAGGAGTAGCAATGTCTGAGCAGAAGCTCGCAGGAACCGCCCGCACCGAGTTCGGCAAGGGTGCCGCCCGCAAGGCCCGCGCCGCCGGCCAGATCCCGGCCGTCATCTACGGCCACGGCGCCGATGTCATGCACATCCTGCTGCCGGCCAAGGCCACCACGCTGGCCGTCCGCACCTCCAACGCCCTGCTGGAAATCGACGTCGACGGCGAGTCCCACCTGGCCCTCGCGCGTGACATCCAGCGCGATCCGATCAAGCAGATCATCGAGCACATCGACCTGCTGACCGTCCGCAAGGGCGAAAAGGTCGAGGTAGAGGTCAACGTCCACGTTGAAGGCGAACTGGAAGCAGGCGACTCCGTCTACAACCAGGAAGCCAACACCGTCCTGGTTGCCGCCGACGCCACCGACCTGCCGGAAACCATCGTGGTGAGCATCGAAGGCCGCAAGGCCGGCGAGCACATCTACGCCTCCGACCTGATCCTGCCTGCCGGCGTCGAGCTGCTGCTCGATCCCGAGACCATGATCATCAACATCTCCGAGTCCGCCGTGCAGGACCTGGGTGTTCCGTCCGACGAGCAGGTTGCCGTTGCAGCTGCTGAAGTCGGCGCCGAGGCGTAACCCACTTCCGGGGTCTGCTCCCGGTAACGGAGCCGTCCGGTTCTTAGCGAAGGAGCAGTACCCGCAGTGAACAGCAACACCTGGCTTGTAGCCGGGCTCGGCAACCCCGGGCCCGGCTACAGCCGTAACCGGCACAATATCGGTCAGATGGTCCTCGACGAGCTGGCCTCCCGGATGGGCGGAAAGTTCAAGACCCACCGGTCGCACGCCTCCATTGTCGAAGGACGCCTCGGGATCGGCGGACCGCGCGTAGTGCTGGCCAAACCGCTGACCTATATGAACCTCTCCGGCGGCCCGGTTTCCTCCCTGGCACGGTTCTTCGATATCGACCCCGGACACGTGGTGGCCGTGCATGACGAGATCGACATCCCTTTCAACACCGTTAAGCTCAAGCTCGGCGGAGGAGAAGGCGGACACAACGGTCTCCGGGACATCAGCAAGGCCCTGGGCACCAAGGACTACCTCCGTGTGAGGGTAGGCGTCGGCCGACCGCCCGGGCGCATGGATACCGCGGATTACGTGCTCAAGGATTTTTCCGGTACCGAGGCCAAGGAGCTTCCGTTCCTCGTCGGCGACGCCGCCGATGCCGTGGAGCTGCTCCTGTCCGAGGGCCTTACCACCGCTCAGCAGAAGTTTCACGCCACAGGCGCCTGACGTCACAGCTAGGTAGCGGCGGGGCAGATTGGAGTAGTTTTCCAGCGTCCCGAATGCCGGGTGACCATTGTTTCGGTTCGGTGACCGGGCCTAAAATGGAATCAGCCTCAAGGGCTCCCAAAGCGGGGCCGACGTCGGGAGGCCTCCGAGACTGGGCCACCCCCATCCCGGCGTCGGTCCCTTATTCATCCCGCTTTCGCCCCGGTCTTGTTCCCCCCAGTCTGACCGCCCTAGTCTGACAGTTAGCCTCGGTCTGTTATCCATGGCCCAGGTACGCACCTGCTCGACGCGCTCAGCGCGGTCGCGTCTAAATGCATGTTTTTGTATCTAGACGCCGCCCACATACGCGCGTATGCTCCATCCCACTGAGCAGTTGCTACCGATAGCCGCGGCATCCGGAGTCCGGATCCGTGCAGGCGTTGTGGGGGGCGTGGGCTGGCTGATGGAAAGTGTTTCACTTGTCGCCGGGCTAATCGGGCGAACTGAGCTTCTTGACGACCTGTGCTCGGCACTTACTGCCGGCGGTGCCGGAGCCGTTATCCTCGGTCAGCCCGGTGCCGGGAAAACTGCCGTGCTGCACGCAGTGGCGGACCGCCTCCGGGCAGACTTCCATATCATTCCGGTCCGCGGTACGGCCATCGCCGCCGGGACTCCTTACGGAGCCTTGGCCTATCTCATCAGCGGCCTGCCCGAAGGCGCGGAGCGGGATCCGCTTCAGCTGCTGCAGGAACTTAGCCGCTCCTTTGACGCCGAAGCACGGGAAAACCGCGTGCTGGTTACGGTGGACAACGCGGATCGGCTGGATCGATTTTCCATCATGGTGCTGTCCCAGTTGCTGCGGCGGGGAAAGATTGACGTGCTGGCGGCGGCGTCCCTCGACTGGGAAGCAGACCATGAGCTGGTGGGCCTCTGGAGCGAAGGCCTGCTGGAACGGGTCGACCTTGAACTGCTTACCGAGCGGGAGACCCGCCAGCTTATGCAGGAATTGCTCGGCGGTCCCGTTTCCTCCCTTGCCGCGGGCACAATGTGGAAGGAAACAGCGGGCAGCCCCCGGCTCATCCGGCTCATGACAGCTGCACAGGAGCGATCCGGGACCCTGGTGCGTCGGGAAGCGGTATGGGTCCGGACCGCTCCCTTTGTCCGCACCGGCGAGGTCAGCGAGGTTTTCGACACCGTGCTGGACCGGCTGGGTGCACACGAACGCCGGCTGGTCGAGGTCCTGGCGCTGTGCGTCAGCCTGCCTCTGTCCATCGTCCTGGAACTGGTACCGGCAGCCGCCGTCGAGGCACTCGAAGAGCAGCAGATCATCTCTGTTGGCGGCAACCCGCCGTCAGTGCGGCTCGGCGGCGGAAATCCGGGGTCGGTAATAGCGGCGAGCATGGCGCCCGGCCGGAGGCGGGAACTGTGGGAAGACATGGGAGTCCGGCTTGACCCTGCGGACATGGACGGCGAGGAACTGACCGGGTTCCTGGGCTGGGCGTTGTCCTGCGGGGAGGAGATCGGTCCGGGGGAGGCCCTCTTGGCCGCACGTGTGGCCAACGACCGTGCGGATGCAGCGGCCGCGCTCCGGTTTGTCCGGGCGGCGGCCTCGAAAACGCCCGGCCAGGAGATGGTTCTTGAAGAGGTCCGCGCCCTGCACAGTGTGGGCCATCTCGACAAGGCACTCCGCGTCTTGCGTGAAGCCGAGCCCCGCCTGGCCTCGGAGAAGCGCTCCAGCTTCGTGCCGTTGATGCTGCTTTACAGCTATACCCTGGCCCGTGTTCCCGGATCGGGAGACCCGCAACAGGCGCTTGCCGCGATAGAGGAGTCATGCCCGGCCGAAGGGGAACCACCAGAGCTTGAAGCGGCACTGGTCATGGCCCGCAGCGCACTGGCTGCGGACGGGGGGCGCCTTCCGCTGGTCCCGGAGCGGCTCGCCAGCCTTAGGGAGGACGGAAAACTGGGGCAGGCCACTCGGATGCAGGCAGCAGCGTTGTCCGCCCATGTCCTCGCCCTGGCCGGCCGGACCGATGAAGCACTGCACATCCTCGACCAGCTGGGGCCGCCGGAGAATTACGCGGTCAATGGCGGGAACGCCGGGGAAGCCTGCACCCGCATATTCGATACCTATGTCCTTTCAGGCGAGCTGGACCGGGCTGCAGATTTCGTCAAGGCCTTCGACGCGATCGGGGTCCGCCCCTCCTACCAGGGCAGCGCAGGTGAACTGGCCGTGGCCATCCTGGCTGCCTGGCAAGGACAGGAGGGCATGGCCCGGGATGCGCTAACCGGTGCTATCGGGCAGCTCCGCGTCCATGACCCGCAAGACATGCTTCCCCTTGCCCGAACCCTTACGGCCTATATCCATCGTGAGCGGCGCCCGGAAGCCGCCGAACTGCTTCGGCAGGCAGGCATCGGCAGGCAACATCCCAGCTACTTCCGGGGGTTCCTCCTCCGCTATTTCTCCATCCTGGCCGACGGCGCCGATGACGGAATCCGCGGCGGGCGCCTGCGCGCCGAAGCTGCGTCCGCGCACGCGGCAGGGTACGCGGCACCGGCGCTGCTGTTCCTGTCTGCAGCTGTTCGGGCCGGTGACAAGGACGCTGCCGCCGATGTGATCAGGGTGTCCAAGGAGGTGAGCGGAAGGTTCAGCGAACGGATGGCGGACTTCGCTGCCGGTTTGCTCAACGATGATCCGGCCCGGCTGGTCGCTGCGGCAAGGGGTTTCCTCGACTGCGGGCAGTACCTGCTCGCACGGGATGCCGCCAGGGCTGTCGAGCACAGCCTGGCAGAATGCAGCGCAGACGAGCGGAAAAGACTGGCCAAAACTGCCCGTGAAGTGGCAAATGCGAGCATGCGCCGCATGGAGCATTCCGGCGGCCGCGCAGAAACGCTGGCAGAACTGAGTGAATTCGAGGCAGATCTTGCGCATCGGGCGGTTACGATGGCCACCACCACGCAGATAGCCAGGGAACTGAACCTGTCTCCCCGAACCATCGAGTGGCACCTGGGAAAGATTTTCGCGAAGCTCCACGTCTCCGGCCGCATTGAGCTGTCCGAGATCCTGGCCTAGGGACCGACGGGGGGGGGATGGAATGCACGGGTTGAACGCACGGTCGCTGACGGGCCGGGACACCGTCCTTGCCTCCGTGCTGCAGAGCCTGCGCCGCCCCGCGGGCCACGGTGCCGCCGTGGCGGCGGAAGCCGGGCTTGGCAAAACCGCCCTGGCAACGGCTGTCGTCCAGGAGATGCAGGCCGAGATGCCCGTTTACTGGGTGTACTCCAGCCCTGCCCTGAAGTCCGTGCCGTACGGTGCACTGGCTGCGCTCCTGCCTGACCTGGCGCAAGGGCAGACGGGGTCTGCCCTTGCGGTGATGCGTGCCCTGATGGCCCGCATCATTCCCCAGGCACCCGCGGGGGGAGCACCCGCGGACCAGCCGGGTGCGGCACCGTTGGTGGTAGTTGACGACGCGCACGATATTGACGTCCCCAGCTTCGACCTACTCGTCCAACTCCTTGACGCCCGCCACATCAGGCTGCTCGTCCTCACCCGGTCCTTCCGGGACATTTCGGGCGTGCTGCCGCACATGTGGGACGGTCAGGTAACCCGCCACCACCTCCTGCCGCTGGACGAACTGGACGTCCTTCAGCTGTGCCAGCAGGAGCTCCAAGGCCAGGTCAGCACCACGGCCGCGGTTGAGCTGGCCCGTCTCACCGGAGGAAATCCCATGTACCTGCTCGCCTTCCTTGACGAGGCGGTGCGCAGCGGTTTCCTGGTCCAGCGGCAGGGGATCTGGGGAACGACGGAAAGCGAGACGCCCGTCGGCGGACGCGTGGGAGACCTCGTCAAGGCCCAGATCCGGGGTCTGGACCCGGAGGACCGCACGGCGCTGGAGATCATTTCGCTTGCTGAACCGCTGCCGCTGCGGCTTGCGTTCCGGCTGGGACTGCATGCCTCCGTGGACCGTCTTGCGGATTTCCTCCTGGTGGTGGTTTCAGGTGCGTCCGACGCCGGGCAGGTTGTGCGTCCGCTGCATCCGATCTATGGAGAAGTTGTCCGGGGGATGGTTCCGGCTGCCCGCAGTGCACGCCTGCTTAAACAGCTGCAAGCCGTGCTGGCAGGCGTGGACATCGGGGAGGAAGGGCAACTCCACCTTGTCTCGTGGTCCTTGGCACTCGGGGTGCAGGTCCCGGAGCAGGAGCTGTTGTATGCCGCGGAAACGGCAAACAACCGATCCGATCCCCGGCTGGCGCTGAGGGCTGCCGCTGCTGTCGGAAGAGGGGTGCTGCGCATACCGGCACGCATACAGGAGGCGCGCGCACTGCTGCTGCTCGGCGAAGCGGGCCAGGCGGCGGCAACGTTGGAGGGGACACTCGAGCAGGCACCGGACCTGCGCACCGTGAAGCAGTCGATGATGGTGCACGTCCAGCTGGCGCAGCAGTCCACAACCGGGACCGGCTGGGAGGTTCCCCTGGCCAGCCAGTGGAACCGCGCAATAGACCGCTTGTCCGGGAGCCAGCCGGCGCAGGCGGTTGAGGCGGCCCGCTGCGGGGCGCACATGCTCCGTCTTCTGTCCCGGGTTTGGGCGGGCGAATACGCCCAAACAGAACTGGAACTGGCGGAGGTACTCCGCAAGGCACGTGAAAGCGCAGACACCGAGGCAATCCTTTTTGCCGAAGCGATAACGGCCGAGGTCCACGTGGCGACGGGCCGGGCCCAAACCGCGCTTGAACACAGTACGACTGCCATGGAACTGTTACGGGAAGCCACTGCCGGTTCAAAGCTCTTTGGTCCGTTTATCCTGCACCGGCATCTCACCGCGCTGCTCTGGCTTGGGGAATGGGAACAACTGCAGCGGTCCGTTGCCTCCGCGGATTCACCCGTTCAGCGCGCGCTGCTGCATTCCGGCGGTGTCGCGGATTTTGCGATGGGCATGAGCCACCTGCGTTCCAATGCCCTGCACGAGGCCGTGAAGGATTTTTCCGCTGCAGTCCAAGCGTCGACCGGCAACGATCCCGAAGGAATCCTTCCGCTGTCCCTGGCGATGGGTTCCTTTGCCGCTGCGAGCCTTGGGCAACGGGAAGTTGCCGGACGGCTGCTTGCCGCTGCGGGAAGGACTCCGCCGCGGGGACCGGAGCAATACCGGCTTTTGGCCGAGGGTATTCTCGCCGGGGGACGGTTTGCGCTGGACGCCGACGGCTCCTACCTGCAAAAGCTTCGCGACACCGCCGCTGCGGCGCAGGAGCGTTCCTTCACAGCGGTGGAGTTCACGCTGCGCCACCTGTCCATGCGTCTGGGCGACTTTTCCGAGGCCGGCCGCCTGCTGAAGGTGACGGAGGGATTCGAGGGACCGCAGGCTCTGGTCATGAACCGGGTGACCCGAGCCGTCCTGGACCAGGACAGCGCTGCGTTGGTGGCACTGGCCTCGGACCCGGAGCCGGAACTTGACCTGCAGCTGGCCCGGCAATGCCTGCTCGAAGCCCAGCGGCTGGCCCGCAGGAACAACGACCGTGCCTTGTTGAACCGGATCCATCGGCTGACCGGACGGCACGGCGGCGGGAACCGCAGCATGCTTCCGGAGTTGACCCGGCGGGAGCGCGATGTTGCTGCGCTGGTCGCCGCCGGACAGCGCAACGCCGAAATAGCCAGCGCGCTGAACCTCTCCGTCCGAACAGTCGAAGGGCATATCTACCGCACGTACGAAAAACTGGGGATCAGCCGCCGGGAAGAACTGAGGGAACGGTTTCCCCTGCTTGACCGCCCCTCCGGAGGTTGGAACCGGCCCGCTCCGGCCGAGTAATTTCCGCCGGGAACACCAGTAGGTTTTACTCGGGCGCCGCCATTCCGGGGTTCGTAGCCTTGTGCATGTCACTCAAGGTTCAACCTGGTTACGGCAGCGGGTTTCCATCCGGTCCTGCCGCCCCGGTACCTCGGGTCCCACATACGGAGCCGGCGGCGTCGATGCCCTCTGAGACCGGGGCGTCCCCCCAGCCGCCGTCGGCTCCTTCCCGGGCGCATTCATGCGCCCGCACCAAAACCCCCACTATGCGCGTGACGCCAGCCCTGCACGACGCCGGTGAAGGAGCCGTTCGATGGAAGTTGCCGGACGCACCCTGACTGCAAGCAGCCGGAACCCCGGAAGTGAAACGGGAAACCAACTTGGCGAACCCCTCCTGGCGCAGGTCAAGAACGCAGTTGCAGGAGCCCTTGAAGCATTGTCCGAAGACCGGAGCGTGGTGGTGACGGGGGCCGCGGGAACAGGTAAGTCCACCGCGATGGCCGGTATCCTGGCCGGGCTCGGCGACCGCTACTCGGTGCTGCAGCTGCGCGGGGCGGCCTCGTGGGCCGAAAAACCCTTCGCCGGATTGTTCTGGCTGCTCAGCGAGCTGCCGCCTGAGGCACTGTCCGATCCGGTGTACGTACTCCAATTCCTCCGGCGGGTGTTTAAGGGCAAGGCTGCCGGACGGCGTCTTGTTCTTGCAATCGAAAACGTGGAGGACATGGATGCGGCAACCATCGCCGTCCTTCTCCAACTGTGCAGGACAGGCAGTGCCCTGATGCTGGCAACTGTCCGGGATCTCTCCGCCTGCACCAGCGAGTTCGTCCGATGGTGGTCCGAAGATTCAGTGCACAGGGAAGTCCTGGAGCCGCTGCGTCCCGGGGGAACCCGGGTGTTGCTCGAGGGATTGGCCGGGGGAACGGTTTCCAGCCGGCTGGTGGCCCAGGTACAGGCCCGGAGCCGGGGCAACCCACTGCTTTCCTCCGTGTTCCTGCGGGAACAGATGGACGCCGGGACAGTGGTCCGCCGGCGGGGAATATGGGTATGGACGGGGTCGGTGTCATATTCCGGCGCCCTCGCCGAGCGGGTGGAGGCGGAGACCGGCGGGCTGTCCACGGCGGAACGGTTCGCCGCAGACGTGCTCGCGGTCAGTGGCGCCCTTCCTATTCTTTTGCTCCTGCAGGTTGCCGATCCGCCGGCTGTGGAACGGCTTGAGCAGAATCTCCTGGTCTCCTCCGGATCAGCCGGTTTCCTTCGGTTCAAGGACCCGCTGCTAGCCGAGGCCGCGGCCGCACTGGTTCCGCCGGGCCGCGCCGCAGAGATCCGGTCCCGGCTTGCCTCGGTCCAGAGGCAGCAGAAAGCCGAAGACAACAGGGAGCCCTCACCTGCCGCGGAAATGGCTGCTGCACGGGTAGCAGCGCAGGAAGCAGGGAAATTGTCTCGCTCCGGCCGGTGGACGGAAGCCAGCGCAGCCGCGCAGGCGGGGCTGGAACTGGCGGACAGATGTGGAATAACCGGCCGCTGGCGCCGGGACCTCCTGTCGGAGCTGTTTTGTGTGTTCCTGCGCTGCGGCGAGCTGCGGCATGCGGCCGATGTCCTGGCAAAAACAGGCGAGGCAGTCGAGGGGATGGAGCTTCGAGGAGGCAATGACCTGTGCGAGGGCATTGTGCAGGTCCTGGACGGCCGCGCCGACCGTGCCTTGGACTCCCTGCAGCGGGCCGTCGCGCAGTTCGAGGCAGAAGGAACAGAGGACCTGGTTCCCCTCGCCGAATCGGCCGCAGCCTATGCCTGCGTGCTGCTTGGCGACGGCGATGCTGCCCGCGGCTACCTTACGGCGGCCGGCGCGGGCGCCCGGCAGCGTACGGGCGGTGCCAATGCTCCTTCCACGGATGCCGGCGCACGGACCTTCGACTGGGAAACCGCCCTCACCCGGAGCTTTTCCGGGTTGTGCGCCGTTTACGGCGTGACGATCCCCGGAGGCAACGGGGAGTTCACTACTGTCGCGGCACACGGCGGACCTGAGGGCCTTCCGGAGGCCATGCTGGTGTTGGCCGCTGCCGCGCTGCACGGCAGGCCTGGGGCAGCCGAGGAACTGCGGGAAGCAGCGGCCGGCTGCAGCGGGGAATCCGCGCAGATGTACCTGGAATTGGCCGAGGGGCTCACGGCGCTCCGACCCGCCAGCCTGCTCAGGGCAGCGGAGAGGGCGCACGGCCTGGGCCAGTATCTGACGGCACACGGGGCAGCCGGCGAGGCAGTCCGCCTGGCACGCGCGCAGTCGGACCGTGCGCGGCTGCGTGCAGCGCGTCGACTTGAGAACGCCAGTTACCGTTTGCTGCGGGCGGCCAACTCGGTTGCCGACCGGTTACCGGAACTGTCGGACTTTGAACGGGAGCTGGCGCTCGGGGCAGCAGCAGGGAAGAACAGTTCACAGCTGGCCGGTGGCCTGCACCTCTCGCCAAGAACAGTGGATTGGCACCTTGGCCGCATCTTTCAGAAACTACGTGTTTCGGGGCGGGCAGAACTGAGGGAGTGCCTCGAGGCGGAGCGCCCCCGTAACTGATGAGTCGCCCTTTGCCCAGTGTTGGCAGCGTTACGGGTGGTTTGTACGGAAAAACCACGTAGGCACGAGCTGCCCCGGCACTATATTTCCAAGTAACCCAAGTGGCATCACTAGGGAGTGCTACTCGTGTAGTGCACACCCACCCTTTCTACTCTGGTGCACGGCAGCAGGGCCGAGTCCTACGCGGAATCCGCACACCGATGGTGCCTGGATGTGACAGCTCCCTGCCGAACATGTTCCAGAACCGCTTGTACGTGAACCGAAGAACGTTAACCGACAGAAAACGGGTCTCAAAGTGCAGCCTCATGAAGATCAACCAGCCTTTCCCGTTCTAACCGCCGCCGATACGCCGGACGCGGCAGCGGGCACGGGCGCCCGACAGCAGGCCCAGCCCGCCGTCGTCGGCAGGGAGCAGGTACTGGAAGAAATACTGCGGAACCTGTCCGGGGGCGCGCAGGGAACCGGCTGCCTGCTTGTGGGGGAGGCCGGTATCGGCAAGACCGCCGTGATGCAGCACGTGCTCCGCAACCTGCAGGAAGACACGTACATAGTGCAGGTGCGTGGCTCGGTATTTGCGGGGCGGACACCGTTTGGCGCACTGACGTTCCTGCTCTCGGACCTGGATCCGGAGCTTTCCAGCCATCCGGTGATGATCCTGCGCGGCCTCACGCAGCTGGTGTCGGAACGTTCCGGCGGCCGGCCGGTGCTCCTGTCCGTGGACAACGCAGAGGAGCTGGACGAGTTTTCAGCCATGGTGCTTACCCAGATGGTGCTTAACCGCAGCGCCGGCATGCTCGTGGCATTCCGCGATTTCAGTTCGGCTCCGGCGGAATTTGCGGGCCTGTGGCGGGACGGCATCCTGGAGCGGGTGGATCTTGAGCCGTTGAGCGTCCCCGAAACCGCCGCTTACCTCGGTTCGCTGCTGGGCGGTACGGTCTCGCGGGCAGCAGCAGCCGCAGTCCACGACCACGCCGGAGGGAACCCGCATCTGCTGGCGCTGGCCCGAACAGACTTCCAGGATGCCGGGCGGCTGAAACTGCATAACGGCACGTGGATCCTTGCCCCAGGCGAAGAAATCCGCGGTGGGCGGGTCGCTTCAGCAGTCATGGGCAACCTCTCCGACCTGCCGCCCGCCCAGACCAATCTCCTCCAGTTGCTGTCAATGGCGCAGTCGCTCCCGCTGCCCGTGGTCCTTGCCCGGCTGGACAGTGCGGATCTGGACGCGCTGCAGGAAAAGGGAATCGTGACACTCGATGCCCGTCCCGTTGTTGACGTGCTGATCTCCAATCCCGTAGTGGCACGGTCGGTTCGGGCTAGCCTGACACCGGCGCGGCAGCGGCAGCTCTTTGAAGAACTTGCGCCGGCGCTGAACACCGGCCTCGTCCTGGATCCGCTCGTCCTGGCCCGCTGGCTGAGTGCCATCGGCGAAGCGCCGTCCTTGGAACTGGTGCTGCGGGCTGCGCGTCTTGCCACCGCCTCGGGGCAGCCGGAGACCGCTGTCCGGTTGCTTTCGGAGGTCACCGACGGTGAGGAAAGCGCCGGGGCCGTCGTCGAACTTGCACGTGCACGCACAGCCCAGGGCGAATACGGGGCAGCAATGGGGGTGCTTGCGCGCTTCCGCGGCAGCGAATCGGTTCCGTCCGGCCAGGACCGGATCCGACTGCTGCTCGCCGAGGGCAAGGTGATGTGCATTGAGGCCACCGGACTGCGCGATCCCCGCTCCGCGGAAACTCCCGCGGAGCCGGCCCGGATGCGGCATACGGATCTCTTTGAGCAGGCGGAACAGGAGATCGCTGACCTCCGAGACAACGGGGGAGATGTCGCCGACCTGGTCAGGGAACTTGCTCTGGCCCGCGCCGAATGCCATTCCGCTCACGGCCGGTTCGTCGCCAACGCCACCTACCTGGCTGACCTGGAGCTCCCCGACGCGGGCTTCAGGATACTGCGTGCCGCCTGGCAGGCCGAGGCATGGAGCATGACCAACCGCCAGGATGACGCCGTCGAGCAGGCAGGCAAGGTGGAGCGGCTGCTCCAAGGCACGGAGCTTACTGCCGGTACCCGTGCCCGCGTGGTCAGCAGGCTGCTGCACACCTACGCGCTCACCGGGGCGCTCCCCGCCTGCGAGCGGTTGCTGGAGCGGTCTGCTGCAGAGGGAATGGAGGGCACGTACGCGGAACTGGCTGAAGGTTTACTGCATGCCTTCGCCGGCAGGCCGGAACCGGCACTCGCCGCACTGACGCCCGGGGTCAGCCAGCTGACGGTTAGCGGACCCGCGGCGTTCCTTCCGCTCGCCGCTGCCGCGGCAGCGTACTGCCACGCCGTGGAGGGGCGGAGCGAGGAAGCGCGCCGGTACCTCCAGGTACAGCGCTCGGCGGCGGACGGCGGCCCTTGGACGGTTCGCCGCGGTGCCCGGCACTTCGCGGCCCTGACCGAAGCAGCGCTTGGATCCGAGACGGGCAGTTCCCGTTTTTCCTCGCTGGCAGCGCAGGACCACCGGCGGGGAGCGTACGCCTATGAACTGCTGGCCCGGTTCACCGCCATGAGGCTGGGCGATGAGGAAAGCCTGGATGACGTCCTCTCGGTGGCGGCCAACCTGGAAGGGGACTTCGCCTCATTGTGCGAGCTTTATGCCAAGGGGCTGGGCAACGGAGACGCCCAGGTATTGCTGCGGGCGTCTGAGGTAGCCGCCGGGGTCGGGCATGTGCTGCTGGCCCGGGAAATCTCGGAACACGCCTTGAGCATCGCCTCGGGAGCCGGGGACCGCGCCACCGTCCGTTTTATCCACCGCAGCCGCCGGGTGGCAGCTCCCGATTCTCCGGCCGAAGCCGCGGACGAATTCCTGGGAGCACTTACCGCCAGGGAACGCTCCATCGCCCGGAAGGCTGTGGCGGGCACCAGCAACAAAAAAATCGCAGAGGAACTGGGCATCTCGGTCCGGACAGTCGAAGGGCATCTCTACCAGGTGTACTCCAAACTCCATGTGGGAAGCCGACGGGAACTGGCCCGAACAATTGCTGAGCAGTCAGGGGCGAAGAAATGACGCACTGGGGACAGGGGCGCCGGTTGTTCGGCCGCGAACGTGAACTTGCAGAGGTGACTAACAGGCTCTTGGATCCGGGGCTGCGCGGCGTAGTCCTGCTCGGAGCCGAGGGGATCGGGAAGTCCTCCCTCGCCGAACTGGCGGCTGAGCGCCTCAGCTCCATCATGGTTCCGTATTATGTCTGCGGGTCCCCGGTGTTGTCCCGGATGCAGTACGGCATCCTGTCCACCTATCTGGGTTCTGCCACGGCTGCAGAAATGGAGTCCCCGCTCGCGGTCCTGCGGACGGTGCGGGCGCATTTCCAGCGGTTGACGGAAACCAGCGGTATGCAGTCCCTGCTGGTGGTGGATAACGCCCAGCACATCGACGAGGCCAGCGCGCACCTGCTGACCCAGCTGGCCATGTCCGGAGAACTGCGGCTGATGGTCATTTCCCGCGCCCGGGCACCGCGGATACATGAGTTGCTCTCACTGGCCCGGGACGGTCTGCTGGCCCGGATAGACCTGGGACCGCTGTCCCGGCACGCCGTTCACGAGTTCTGCGTCAGCGCCCTCGGAGGCCCCGTACTCCAGGCCTCGAGCACACTGTTGAGCCGGATGTCCGGCGGCAACCCGCTGTACGTGAAGGAACTGTTGACCCGGGCCCAGCGGCAGCAGCGGCTTCTCGAAGTGAACGGTGCCTGGTACCTGGGGAAAGAACCCGACAGCCTCGACACCTCCCTGGTGGATCTGGTCAAGGGCATGCTGGCTTCGCGCAGCCCCGCAGAACGCAATGTCCTGGAAACGGTGGCGCTCGCCGAACGGTTGCCGCGGGCCGTTGTATCGGCGGTGTCCGACGACGACGCCGTCCGCTCGCTCTTGATCGACGGGATCCTGGAAATCCTGCCGGACCGGGATGAATCCGTACATCTGGTGCAGCCGCTGCATGAGCAGATCATCCGCAGCCTGGTTCCGGCCGCCCGCAGCTCCGAAATCCGTGCCCGGGTCCTGGGCCGCTACGAGCCCGGATCCCTGCTGGATACGGTGCAACCGGCCGGCCTGGATACCCTGCTCAGGTACGCGGAGTGGGCCCTCGACTGCGGCGAACGGCTTTCCGCCGAGGAGCTGCTGGCGGCGGCGCGAGCGGCAAACGGAATGTGGGAGGCAGCACGCGCTCAGCGTTTCGCTGCCGCCGTCCACCAGCCTGCCTTCCGTAAGGCCGCAGAAGTGGAGCTTGCAGTTTCGGCTGCCGCACAGGGCAGCTACGGACGCGCCCGAACCCACTTGGAAGCACTCAAGACGGGTGCGGGTGAGACCTGGGATCAGCGGAGCCTGCAGCGGGCTGCCTTCACAAGTGCGCTGATGCTCCGCCAGAGCAACGTGGACGCCGAGGAATTGAATGCCCTGGCACAGCGCTGGACCGACGTGGCAACCGGAATGGCCGCAAGGGAGATAGCGTCCGCCGGCACGCCGCCGGGAGTATCCGCCGGTGCTGGAGTGCTCACGGCCGCCGCACTGGTGCTCAAGGGGGACTACGCCGAAGCCCGCACCCGGCTGGCCGCCCTCGCCGGCGACGAGGAAGAACCCCGGTCTGCCGACGACGTCGAGCGGGCCGTGATCATCCACGCGCTCTATGCGGAAGTCCTGGGGGCATGCGGCGACGTGGGACCGGCACTGAAACAGGCGCAGGCCGCCGCGAACCTCCTCGCGGGCAGTGCCGGCCGGTTCCGGAGCTATGCCGGGTTCGTTTTTGTCCGCCATGCCCTCGCCCTGCTCCACGGCGGCCGGTTTGTCCAACTGGAACAGCTGATCGCCAAGATGCACACCGGACCCCAGTACCTGCTGACCGTGCTGGGAGGGACGTTGGGCGTTTTCGAAGCCGCCCTCGAAATCCACCGGGGGAGATTGCACGAAGGACTGCAGAGGCTGCGCCCTGCCGTGGAAGCGCTGCGCGACAAGGACCCCGAGCTGATGCTTCCCTACGCCCTCGGCTTGGCCGGCTACGCCTCGACGGTGGTCGGAGACGGAACTCCTGCCGCCGGGCCGGGCACCCAGGTATCCGCCGCAGGCTACCCTGGTCCCCGGCATTTGTGGCTCACCGCGCAGGCTTATGCGGCGGCTGCTGAGGCCTCCCAGTCCACCGAGGGGCCGACTTCCGGCAGGCTGGCGGTTCTTGCCGCCGAGGCCCGGGCGGCCGGGCTGCGCAGCAGCGAAAAGGACATCCTGGAACTGTGCCTTGCCGTGGGGGACCTGACCCAGGTGGGACGGCTGGCCGAGCTGACGGCGGACTTCGAGGGCGCAGAAGCCCAGGCCCTGCACGCCTATGCCGCGGCAGTCGCCTCCGGTAATCCGGACCGTATGGTTGCCGCCGCCGAGGACGCGATCGGAGCACAGAAGTACCTGGTGGCCGTGGAGAGCATTGGCCACGCCATCCGCTTCTACGGAAACCATGGAAACCTGCGCCGGCAGCGTGCGCTTATCCAGCAGCTGCGGCGGCGACGGGAGGAACTGGCGGGAGTAACCGTCTCCTACCTGAGTCCGTCGCTGCACCTGGTCCGGCTCACCCGACGGGAACACGAGATTGTGGCATTACTGTTGTCCGGGGCAACCACCAAGGATATTGCCGGCCACTTCACACTGTCCCAGCGGACCGTGGAGGGGCATGTGTACCGGATTTACGTCAAGCTGGGGATCAGCCGGCGGGCGGATCTGGAATCTGCCTACCGCGC
This sequence comes from Arthrobacter sp. zg-Y1171, assembly GCF_025244845.1. NCBI lineage: Bacteria > Bacillati > Actinomycetota > Actinomycetes > Micrococcales > Micrococcaceae > Arthrobacter > Arthrobacter sp. zg-Y1171. The sequence goes on from NZ_CP104264.1 coordinate 959,011, forward strand.
CCTGGAACCGGGCCCCCGAACTGCGCCTCTGCTGTAATCGACCGTCCGGAAAGCCACGGTCGGAGCGTGCCGGTATGCGCACACGTAGAGGTACCGAGTACAAGACAGGTACTGCCGTTTGTCAGGGCGAGATCAGCCCGCTGACTTGAGTATCCGTTACGCGTGTCCGCCCTGCATTGCCGCTCCTAAATTGATGTCAGTTGGGTAGACGTTGATTTGGGAAAAGGGACGCCGGTCTCGGTCTGGGGGGAAAGATGGGCACTCGTCTGTTGCCGAAAGAACGCCGTCGTAAGGCGGCGAACGCTGTGCCCGCCGAGGCAAGACACAGGGCAGCCGAACGGACGGTATCCGAACGCAAGGCGCCAGATCTGGTGCATTTTTCCGCCACCGGTCCTCCCGGCGCGCATTCCGACGGCTCCGTTATGGCGCAGGTCCGCGGAGCAGCTGAAACCGTCCTGCCGGCGCAGCCTTTTGTCTTTCCGAGTTTCACCACTGCCAAGCCGTTCAGCAGGACCGGGCGTACCAGGAGCGCGGCAGTACTTTGGAACCGCCGTTACGCCCGAATCCTTTCGGTCTGTGACGCACTGATTGTCTTCGCTGCTGTCTTTGGCGGCTATCTCGTGCGGTTCGGGCTGGAGCCCGCCGTACTGCCGGTCGGCGTGTTCGAGACCAGCTACCTGGTGGTAGCGGCGGTCACGGGCTGCGCCTGGCTGCTGGCACTGTCTGTCTACCGGACCCGGGATAAACGAATAACCGGAATGGGCACCGACGAATACAAGCGGCTGGTGAATGCCACCGTCGCCCTATTGGGCGGGCTCGCCCTTGCCTCAGTCGCTTTCCAGTTCGACCTTGCGCGGGGCTATTTCGGCTTCGTGCTCTTCGCCGGCACTGCCGGGTTGGTCTGCAGCCGGTGGTTTCTGCGGCAATGGCTGGCCGGCCAGCGGCAACGCGGCCGCTACCTCTCGAAGGTGGTGGTTCTGGGCAGGCCGCGGGACGTCCGCTACGTCACCCACCAGATCGGGAGGAAGTCACGGGCCGCCTACCAGGTGGTGGGGGTGGCGCTGACCGGAAAGCCGCGGACCTGGCTGGAAGTAGACGGCACGCGCGTTCCCGTGGTGTCGGATGAGCACTCGGTGGTCGACGCCGTGCGGCGCGTGGGTGCCGACGCCGTCATTGTCGCGGGTCCCACCAAGGGCGGCAGCAAGTATGTACAGGAGCTTGGCTGGCAGTTGGAGGAATCAGCCACGGAACTGATCCTCACCACAGGACTGACCAATGTAGCCGGCCCACGGATTCACGCCCGCCCGGTGGAGGGACTGCCCCTGATGCACGTCGAGCTCCCGCAGTACGCCGGTGCCCGGCATGCCATGAAACGGACCCTGGACATAACCCTCTCCGGGCTGGCACTGCTGGTGCTGTTGCCGGTCTTCATCATCCTGTCCGTGCTGATCAAAAAGGACAGCCCCGGTCCGGTTCTCTTCCGCCAGGAACGCGTAGGGCGGGGCGGCCGGAAGTTCCTCATGTACAAATTCCGGTCAATGGTGGAAACCGCCGAAGATGATCTTGCCGGACTGCTGGACCGTAATGAGGGAGACGGCCTGCTCTTTAAAATGCAGCACGACCCGCGGGTCACCGACGTGGGTCGATGGATGCGCAAGTACTCCCTCGATGAGCTGCCCCAGTTCTGGAACGTATTCGTGGGCCACATGTCCCTGGTCGGCCCGCGGCCGCCCTTGCCCCGCGAAGTGGCCCGGTACGGCAACCGGGTGCACCGCCGCCTTTACATCAAGCCCGGCCTCACCGGTATGTGGCAGATCAACGGGCGGTCGGAACTCAACTGGAAAGACGGCGTCCGGCTGGATTTGTACTACGTCGAAAACTGGTCGCTTGCCGGAGACCTCATCATTCTCTGGCGTACGGTGCAGATGCTCCGCCGGCCAGTCGGCGCCTACTAGCGCGTGCCCGCCGGCTTCGGCTGGTCTCCCCAAGAAGAAAGCGGAAACCATGGAATCTTTCGTTACCGGAGCCGGTGCACCACGGCTGGTCGCCTCCTCCCGGGGGGACTGGCCCAGGCAACCCCGGCGGATGCCTCGGAGGCCGCACAATGCTGCGGCCTAAGCCCCGACCGGTAGGGGAAAACGCCGGCGCTGTCATCGATTTGTCCAAGGCACCCGGTTCCAAGGAATCCTGGGGAAAGCCACTGTATGTGGTGGCCCTGTGGTCCGCGTGTGAACTGGTCTTTGTCACGAACCCGTGGCAGATCAGTTCCCGTCTGCGGGTCGCTGTGCTGCGGGCCTTCGGGGCTGAGGTTGCCGACGGCGTGATCTTCCGTCCGCGCACCCGCGTCAAGGCACCGTGGAAGCTCCACATCGGTCCCCGGTCCTGGATCGGTGAAGGCGTGTGGTTCCACAACCAGGACGACATCTGGATCGGAGCCGACGTCGTCATCTCACAGGAAACGTTCCTGACCACGGGCAGCCACCGGGTCCGTACCGACATGGGGCTGGTGACCAGTCCCATCCGGGTTGACGACGGCGCCTGGGTCACGTCGCGCTGCATGGTGCTGGGAGGAACCCGAATCGGGAAGTCCGCAGTCATCCAGCCAATGACCGTGGTCAAGGGGACGGTCCCGCCGGGACAGGTCTTTGGCAGCGCCGTCGGACCGACCGGGCTCGGGGAACGGTTCGTGTCCGCCGCGGAGAGCAGCAATGCGGAACGGAAATCTTCGTGAGGGCCGCAGCCGGGTACCCGCTATGCGGCGCGGACTTCGCGCAGGGCGTCCTCCAGCAGCGGAAAGATCTTCCCCGCCAGGTAGTCATGGCCAAGGTCCGTGGGATGGACACCGTCCTCACTGATCAATCCGGTGTTGTCGCCGGCGAACCAGCCGGCCGCCAAGGCATCAACGTACCGGACGTCTTCCTCGCTGGCGGCCCGAGCCATGGCCTCGTTGTTGGCCTGGATGAAATCCGGAGCGGTGTCCTGGGGCCAGACCGGTCCGACGGCGACGATGCGGGCCCCCGGTGCACGGTCCCGGACGTCCGCGTACAGCGCCTTGGCGGCAACGTACATGGCATCGTCCGTCTGGAGGCCGTCATTCCTGCTGCCGAAAACCAGGACGACATCCGTATCCTCCCTCAGCCGGAGAGTGGCAATCTCCCGGAAGGTCAGACCTTCGATGCCGCGGGCTATGTAGCCGGACCCTGGCTGCGCCATGACGTTCAGTTCGACCGTATCGCCGCGGTCCGTGAACCGGGTGCCGACCAGCCGGGTCCAGTTAGCCGCCCCGCGGCCGCCTTCCACGGAACCCGCCGTGAAGGAATCGCCCAGGACATCGATTTTGACCACCGAATCTGCGAAGACCTCGCCTGTGCCGGGGCCTCCGGAAGACGGGCGCGGGGAAAGAGCCCGGCTGGTCTCCGGGGCCTGGGAAAGCGCGTACGCCGAGACCAAGCCGGCAGTCACGGCAAGGACCAGGAACCAGACGAACTTCCGGCCCTGCCGTCTCCTCCGGGAACGGCGCTTGGATGTGTGGCGTCCATGTCGAGTAGGCATTCCTGAATCGTAATCGAATAATCCCGTAAAAAGATGCTGACTCGGTCCATAAATACTTAATCCAGGGGGAGTACGTGGGTAAAATACCTGTTTTTCTTTTGAGTGAAACAAGCTATGCCAAAAATGTCTCAGTAATGTCGTCCGGAGCGCTCGGTGCGTCCTGTCGAACATTCCTTCAGGGCATCGCGGGATCGGGCCGAGCGGCTGCGATTGCCCCGTCTTGCCGCGTATTTTCCGGTACCTCCTTCCTTAATGATGGAGTTCAGCGCGAAAAAGGAGGCGGGCATCAAAACTTCGGGATTTGGTGCGAGCGGGCAGCCGGGGGATATGCTCCGGAGCGGTTTATGCGGCCTGCAGTCCTTGATTCACCCGTTTATTGGCATTGTGCGGGGCCGGGGCTGAAATCTGGACGCCGGATGGTGCAGAATGCATTCCTGTCATTCGGTTTTAGCGCTATTCGCGGAATTCCCGAAACGGACGGATACTGCCGGGACGGGCAGCAGCGAAACGCGGGGTCCGCCTCTCCCGCTGACCAGGGGAGCGGCAAGTGAAGGCGAGGGAGCAGGGTGCTTCCGGTGGACTGCTCACCTCCGTCCCAAAGACCGCTGCCGTACCAACCGTGGGCTCTGCTGCTCAAGAGAACCGGCGGCGGGACCGTTCGGGTCCGGCCCCGGCCGTCCTGCAGATCGGCGGGCTCGCGGGCACGGCAGCCGGTGGCGTATGGGTAGTGGCCCAGATGCAAAGTGATGCCCTGGCCGGACTGGGAGTGAAAGTCGACCTGGTCGGTGGCTGGTTGGGCGTTCCGCCGGCTACGCACGTCGGCGCAGCTGCGCCGCAGGCTCCGTCCCTCCCGGCGGAGCAGGGGCAGCCAGCGGTGGTACCCCGCCTCTTCCGGATGCGTCGGCCCGCACCGGGAGCCGGACTGCGGGCTCCGGTCAGTCTGGCACTGCCGCGCTACGTACTCAGAGCCGCAGCAGGGGCCGGTGTCGCGCACGTGCACCTCTGCCGGGATTTCGTGACCTGCGCTTCGGTGTTCCTGCTTGGCCGGGCCAAGGTGCCGGTGGTGGCCCAGGCGCACGGGATGCTCCAGCCGTCGCGGCGCCCCCTGTTGCGGGCTTTCGACCTGCTGATCACCCGCCGCATCCTGCGGATCCCGACTCTCTGGCTGACCCTCACCGAGGACGAGGAACGGGGGCTGGCTCAATTGGGAGTGGATCCCGCCCGTTTCCACCGTGTCGTGAATGCGACGGCGGAACCGCGGCAAAGGTGGTCGGACCCGGACAAGGCCGTGTTCCTGTTCGCGGCCAGGCTGGCACCGCGCAAACAGCCCGGGGTCTTCGTGCAGGCTGCCATACAGGCCCTGGACGCGGGACTGGACGCCCGGTTCGTCATTGTCGGACCTGATCAGGGCGAAGCAGCGAAGGTGCGCGCCTTGATTGCTGCTTCCCGGCACGCGGACCGTTTCGAGTTCGTCGGAGAGCTGCCGGCGGCCGGCGTCCAGGCGCGGATGGCGGCGTGCACGGCCTACGTCCTGCCCGCGCTGTCCGAGCCATACCCCATGACGGTGCTTGAGGCGGCTGCGCTGGGCACACCGCTGATCCTCACTGTGCAGTGCGGGCTGGCTCCCTTAATGGCCCGGAAGGACGCCGCCGTCGTGGTGGAACCTGATGTTTCCACCGTTCGGGACGCGATGCTTGAGCTGGCCCGAAACCCCGCTGCCCGTGTGCGGATAGGTGGCAACGCGCGGCGAATTCACCGGGATAACTGGTCCACCCGCGCACTGGCCGAAGACCTGCTCACAACCTATCGCGGCGTAGCCGGGTCGGATGGAAGGCAGCTATGACAACCCTGTTGCCCGCCGGTACCGAGATCGAGAAGCGCTCGAGCGCCCGGTCCGCCGCCGCCATGGTGGCGTTCCTCGCCTTTGGCGTGGTGCTCCCACTGCTGGTCCGCGGCGCCAGCGCCGTTTTTTACACCGACACGGATTTCCTGATCCGCTACGCTGTCGTGCTCTACGCCGCTGTGAAACTTTCCCTCGTGCTTAGCCAACGGGCCATCCGCCCCGTCTCCGGTGTGTTCTGGATCTTCGTCTATACCTGTATGGGGGTGGCACCGCTCGCGCAGTTGACCACTGGGCGGTCCACAGCCCTCGCGATCCAAGTGGACGACCAGATGCTGACGGGGGCCAGCCTGCTTACCCTTCTGGGATGCGTCTGTTTCGACATCGCATACCACTCACGGCTGCGCCGGCCGCAGGCAGATAAGCCCCGGATGCGTGTGCACAGGCTGCGCGGCATAAGGGTCCTGCGCATGTTTTCCATTGGTGCGCTGGCTGCGGGACTGATTTATATCGTCCAGGTGGGAGGTATGGCCGTCTTTTTCCTCAGCAGGCAGGAGGCCGGCGCGGCACTTGATGCGATCAACCCGGACAGCGGCCAGGCCTTGCGGGCGATCATCTCCGGCGCAGGGTCGGTGGCCAACCTCTGCGCGCTTATCTTCTACATTCACGTGGTCCGTACCCGGGAGCATGCGCTGGTAATCCTGGACGTCATCCTCATGGTGGCGCTGGTGCTGATGAACGTCGTCGTGAACAACCCGATCTCCAATTCACGCTACTGGGTCCTGGCTGTACTGTTCGGGCTGGTCCTCCCGCTGATCCGGGGACGCAAGGCGCTGTTCAACCTTGCCATCCTGGGCGGAACACTTGCCTCGATCTTCGTTTTCCCGCTGTCGGACATCACCCGCCGGGCCGCCGGTACGCAGGCTCCGCTGCAGGTCGATTCGGTGTGGACCATGATCGCCACGAAGGATTACGACCAGTTCACCATGCTGGCCAACACCCTCGGCTATACCGCTGACCACGGACTGTCCTGGGGTATGCAGGCGCTGGGGCCGCTGCTTTTCTGGGTGCCGCGGGTGGGCTGGCCGGATAAGCCGTACGACACCGGTGTTGAGGTTGGCATCTGGATGAACAACTCAAATCTCAACCTGTCGGCGCCGCTATGGGCGGAGGCCTGGATCAACTTCGGACTGCTCGGCGTGGTGCTGGCCTTCGCCGGCCTCGGCGTCTTGGCCCGCCGCCTGGACACGGCGTACCGGGCAGACGTTTTGGGAATGGGATCCGTCGGGTATCTGGGTATCTCGATCTTTGCGGGCTACCTCTTCATCCTGATGCGCGGATCGCTGCTTCAGTCCATGGGCCGGCTGATGATCCTGGCGGTTTCCATCCTCATCCTGACCACCGTGGCCAACGGCCGCGAAAGGAGCACACCATGAGCGGGCCCCTGCCCCTGCCCCAGGCACCGGACCGCCCGGGATTCCGTGCCTCCTTTGACCAGCTGAGACAGGCGCAGAAAACCCGCAAGGGCGCCCCGTTGTATCTGCTCTACGTGAACCGGCCGGCCGGCCGCGCCGTCGCAGCGGCCCTTCGGGGAACCCGGATCGCCCCCAATCATGTGACCTGGGCCGGAGCGGTCCTGACCTACGGGTCGTTGGTCTGGCTGGCGCTCTGGGCGCAGCCCGAGCCGGCGGCAGCACTGGCGGGCGTGCTGCTCGCTGCCGGGTATGTCCTTGATTCCGCGGACGGGCAGCTGGCCCGGCTGCAGGGCAGCAGCACGGCCTACGGGGAGTGGCTGGACCACCTGCTGGACAACGGCCGGATAACGGTAATGCATGTGGCTGCTTTCTGCTTTCTCGCGCGGACAACGGATTACGACGTCGTGCTGCTGGCTCTCGCCTGCGGTGTTTTCCTGCTGGCCAGCTCTGTGATTTTCTTCGGGGGAATGCTCTTCGACCAGCTGGCCAGGAACGCCCGGACGGATCGCGGCCCGGGTCACGGGCCCGATGGGTGTTCCGGACAGGTCGCCGGCGCGAATCCGAATGCCGACCGGCGCCTGTTCGTCCGTTCCGTGGTGATGCTCCCCGCGGATTATGGAATTACCTGCCTGGCTTTCCTGGCGCTGCCCGCGCCTTCGGTCTTCCTCACCGTTTACCTCATCCTGGCCGCCGCACACGTTGTGCTCGGTGCCGCGTTCGTACGGCACTGGCGGTCCAAGCTCCTCCGGCTGCGCTGATGGGAGCAATGCGCCGCTTTGCCACCTTCGCCGACCAGGGTGTCTCGAGTGTGTCCAATTTCGTGGCCGTTGCCGTGGCGGCGAACGTGGCAGGCACCGGCGAGTTCGGCCAGTTTTCGCTCGCGTATGCCGGGTTGCTGCTGTTCCTCGGAGCGCAGCGCGCATTCGTGGGTGAAACTCTGCTGGTGCGCTACTCGCGCACCGGTGCCCTCAACGCACAGGTCATCGCCGCCAGCCTGGGCGGATCGGTACTCGTGGCCGTACCGGCGGCGCTGTTCCTGCTGGGAGTTGCTGCCCTCGCAGAAGGGCAGGACGCACTCCTGTGGATGGTCATGGCGCTGGCAGCACCGTTTATCCTGCTGCAGGACAGCCTTCGGTACCTCTTCATCTGTCAGGGACTGCCGGCACGGGCGCTGGCCATAGACGGGCTCTGGGCAGGCCTGTCCATTCCTGCCATGCTGCTGGCGGCGAACGCTGGCTGGTCCCTGGCTCCGGTGCTCTTATGGTGGATCGCGGGGGCGTTCGCAGCGTTGGTCGTTGGCCTGATACTTGTCCGAAGTGTGCCGGCTGTGATGGCCGGAGCACGCTGGCTGCGGCTGAACCGGGACTGTGCATTCCGTTATCTCGCAGAGTTCGCTGCCCTCAACGCCTCGAGCTTCGCGGTGCTGTATCTGCTGGTCTTTCCATTGGGGGCCGCCGGTGTCGGGGCACTGCGTGCGGCGCAGTTGCTGTTTTCGCCGCTGAACACGGTTTTCGGTGCAGTGAAGACGGCGATCATTCCGGAACTGGTGCGCTCGCGGGGGACGGCAGTGTTCCGGCGGCGGCTGCTGGAAGCCTCGGCGGTGGTGTGTGGACTCGCTGTGGCCTGGGGTGCTGCCGTACTGCTTCTGCCCGATGCTGCCGGGGAATTCGTATTGGGCGATACCTGGTCCAACGCCACGGAGCTGCGCTGGCCGTATGCCATGCACTACCTGGCCATGGTCCCTTACACGGTCATGCTGGCCTATTTCCGGGCCTCCGAGGCCAACCGGCTTTCCACCCTTATGCGTGCAGTCCTTGCCGGCCTAACCCTGGTACTGCCGCTCTGTTTCGCCCTGACGGGATCCGTGGTGGCCGCAGCGTGGGGCTTTGCAGGTGCCGTCGCCCTGGCCTCGGCCTGCGGCTTGCTCAGTCTGGCCGTCAGGCGCCGCAGCGGAGCTGAGGCAGCGATGACGCAGGAGGTCTCCAGCCGGTAGACGCGGGAGCCGCTGTCCGAACAGCCGGGCTGCACGGGCAGAAGGTACCGGTGCCCCATCAGGGGAGGAATGCAGGCAAAGGCCCGGCACCTGACCAGGGTGATCAGGTGCCGGGCCTTTGCCTGCCGCATGACACAGTGCGGTCCGTCGGGTCCGCAGGGGGACTGGGAATCAGCTCTTTACAGGGTGCTTCCGGCGGGCGCTGCGGCCCTCACCGCCGTGCACGATGGCAGCCTCAGCTTCGGCGATCGGCGACGACGGCTGGCCGCTCTGCTCCCCGTCCAGCGGGGACGCCGGAACGGCTCCGTAGCCGGCGAGGTACGCCGAGTTCGCATCCGGGCCCTTCCGCGGTATGCGGTTCAGGACGACCCCGATGACATTGGCTTTCACCAGGTTCAGCTGTTCAACTGCCTTGGACAGATTGTGCTGGCTGACCTTTGTCGCACCGACCACCAGCAGCAGGCTGTCCGTGTACCGGGTCAGAATAGTGGCGTCGGCGACCGGCAACACCGGCGGGGCATCAAAGATCACGACGTCGTATGCCTCCTCCATTTCCCCGATCAGCTTCTGCATGGTGGATGAACCCAGCAGTTCCGTGGGGTTTGGCGGCAACGGACCCGAGGTCAGGACGGACAAGCCGCCGTTGCCCCAGTGCTGCGCCGCATCGGAGAGGTTGGTACGCCCGATCAATACCGTGGTCAGTCCCACGGTTTGCTCCAAACCGGTGGCAGCGGCCACCGAAGGGAGGCGCAGGTCAGCGTCGACCAGCAGGACGCTGCGGCCGCTTTGCGCGATGCTCAGCGCCAGGTTCAGGGCTACTGTGCTTTTGCCTTCTCCGGCCTGGGACGACGTGACTACTACGGATTGCATCTCATGTCCGACGGCGGCGAACTCCAAGTTGGTCCGCAGCTGGCGGAACGCATCGCTGCCCGAGCCGCCGAGCACGAACGGTGCGGAGGAGACCCCGGGGGTCGCCGATTCAGTGATACCGCCCAGCAGCGCCAGCGAGGTGGACCTGCGCAGATCTGCTTCCGTCCGGACATGCCGGTCCAGGACGTTCCTCAGGATGGCTACCACCAGCCCGGCGGCCAGGCCGTAAAGCAGGCCGAGCAGCAGATTCAGGGAAGTCTTGGGGCTGGACGGGCTGGCCGGTGCCTGCGCAGTGTCCACTGAGGACAGCCGGACCGGCGAGGGCAGTCCGTTGGTGGGACGCTCCAGGTCTGCCACGGACACAATCAGGCTTGAGACAACGCCGTTGGCAATTTCCGCGGCACGCTCAGGAGAGGAGTCGACGGCTTCGATCTCAATGATCACCGTGTTGCGGGAGGTCGAGGCTTTGACGTTCTTCGCCAGCTCCGGCGCGGTGGTGTCGAGGCCGAGCTTTTCAATCACCGGGTCCAGGACCTGCGGCTTCCTGACCAGGTCGACGTAGGACTGCACCCGGGCCAGCGCGAAAACACTGCCCTGCTGTAGTTCGGCCGATGACTCCACGTTTTGGGTCGAGACAAAAATACTGCTGTTTGCGGTGTAATCCTTCGGCATGATGACAGACACCACGCCGGCCGTGATCAGGCCAATAAGAGCGAATGAAACAATAAGCATCCAATTTCGTCGCAGGACGAGAATCTGTTCGCGCATATCCATTGGTTACCCCTTCCCTTGGATAAGATGGCTGGTTGGTTGCGGTGCTTGGTGGATCCGGCGCCTCATGAGCGGAACCAGGAGTGGCACTGGCTGGAATCCACCCGTGCGGCATCTGCCCCGATAGTGACCGGTGCGGAGCCGTCGTAGTTTCCGATCAGCGCGCCGGACCCGGTATAGATCGAGATGCTGCATCCGTCGATGCCTGTGTAGGCACGGTAGGTGCCGGGAGCGATGGAGGGTTCTTCTGCGTGGGGTGCGGGCTCGCCCACAATGAAAACCCCGTCCGGGAATCCGAGTGCGGATGCCTCGAGCTCCGGCAGCAGGTCCGCGCACAGAGCATTGATCGCGTCGGCCATCTCGGTCGAGGGATTCGTAATCAGCTCGCTGACCACGGCCTCGGGATCGGATGCCTTTGCGCTCAACAGAACGTCGCATCGTTCCTGGCCGACCTGCAGTACGGCGTTAGGATCAACGCCCTCGGGCACCTTGCCCTCGAGGAAGACCTTCTCGGCGTCGTTGAAGGTGGGCTCCGGTGCCGGCTGCGGGGACTGGTCGCCGGTGGGCTGTTCCTCCGCGTCAGGAGCGCCGGACGGGGATTCGGCGGCGGTGCTGCCGCCGCCGGACGGGGAAGGGGGTGCGGAGGGGATGGAGCTGGCCGTAGCCTTCGGGTTTCCCTGCCCGGGATCGGAGGAACTGCAGGCTGTGGCCGTCCCCAGCAACGGAACCAACAGCCCGGCGGCGAGCAGACGTGCCGCCACGGGTTGTTTACTGAGACCTGTTTTCATGCGATGCGCTTTCTCTTCAAGGCGGAACGTGTGCCCCGCCGGCCGGATGTCAGGGGGCGAAGACGAGGGTCAGGACCGGACGGCGGGTGGATGATGCTTCTCTGGTGTAGAACCACGCGTTGTCCGTGCCGGTACTGGTGATGCCCAGGTTCACCGGTCCGGCCAACAGCGCGGAGACGGCCTCCGGATCAAGGTTGATGGTGTAGGCACTGTTCACTGCGGTAGGTGCGATGCTGCCCAGCAGGGTCGAAGCCAGAGCCGGCCTGGTGTTCCAACTGGTAGCCGCCTCCGACCAGCTGCCGGTAACGGAGTGGATTGTGTGCTGGTCCACCGATCCCGCGATGGACTCGGTCGTGGTGTAGAGCCGGAGGGTGGCCGATTGCAGGCGCATCCCGTCCGGCACTTCGGTGCCGGGCAGGAACCGCAGATACGAGGTGTAGCCAAGGTTGCCGCGGGAGGCCATGGTGACGGGGGAGCCGAACGCCGAGTTCGGTGCTGCTTGATTAACGTAGGTGTCCTCCGACGGCGTCAACGTCAGCGTGACCGGCTGCACGGGGACTTCGGCGGTGGGAACTGTTGCGGAGGCCGGCGCCGAAGCCGGTCCGCTGTTCTCCGCGGCGTCAACTGCCACGATCCGGTAATGGTAGGTCCCTGGTGCCAGTTCCCTGTCCTCGTAGGACAGTGCCGTTCCGGGCACCGTGGCCCGCAGGGTTCCTGCGGACGGAGTGAAATCCTCCACGGTGGACCGATGGACCCGGTACCCGGTGACTCCAACATTGTCGGTGGCAGCGGTCCAGCCCAGATTCACGGTGGTTCCCGAGAGGGAGGCAGTTGCACCTCCCACCGCCGACGGCGGCGTGCTGTCCGGAGCCGGGGCGCCTCCGCCGGCGGCTGTGTAGTGCGCCTGCACCGTGGCCTGGCTCAGGGCCGTGGGGTAGACGGCGAATTCATCAACGCTGCCCTTGAAATACCGGCTGCGGGGCATCTGCGGCCACGTCGAGCCCAGCTGGTCTCCGCCGATCCGCCAGGATCCGGCGACCGATTCGTTGGTGGTCACCTCGTTCGCGCCCACCTGCACGCCGTCGACATAGAGAACCATGCCGTTGGGCCCCTGGGTGGCGACCACATGATGCCAGGCGTCGTCGTTGTAGGTAGCGGGCGAGACGAGCGTCTGTGCACTGCCGTTCCAGACCCCGAAGATCAGGTTGCCGGCGTTGTTCATGTAGACGTGCCGGTCGTAGCTGCTGCTGAGGCCGGGGGAAGTATTGTTTCGGCGCGGCTGTCCGTTGCCGAAGCCGAAGATTTTTCCGCCCGTGGTGGTGTCGGTCCGGAACCAGGCCTCTGCACTGAACACCTTGGGCGGGGTGACCCGCTGCGGGCCGTAGACGAAATCGTCCACACCGTCGAAGCTGGTGGCCCGGTTGGCGTCGCCGGCAAGTGCGCCGGCGGCTGAGCCCATGACGGGAGAGCCGTAGGGCAGACCCATCCGGTCGCCTGCGGAATCCGGCGCGGCGGCAAAGGAGTCGCCGAGGCGCCAGTAGGTTTCCGCGCCGTCCGCGCGGACCCTGGAGGAGTAGGCCTGCGCCGTGGTGGCCGTGGTGATCTGTACCTGGGCCGAGAGCGGTCCCGCGTGTCCGTCGGGATCGTTGGCGCGGACCCGGTAGGAGTAGCTGACCCCGGGTGTCGCGGTGGTGTCCGTGAATGAGGCCTGCGGCAGGTTCCACCAGAGAGAGGACGCCGCTACGGTGCGCAACGGGGTGGAGGATCCGTTGCGGTAGATGCTGTAGGTCAGCTCCGAGTCGTCGGGGTCTGTTGCCGTCTGCCAGCGGATGGTGTTCTGCCCGACGGCGCGGGACTCGACGCTGACGAACCGGGGTGTGCCGGGGCCGGCGGTGCCAGGACCGGGGCCGAACCGGGTCAGGCTTTGCTGGGCCTTGCCGTTGGTGGTGGTGAACTCCCCGCCGACCCACAGCACGTCGTTTGATCCGGTGGTGGTGTGTGCAAGGGTCCGCGGACCGATGCCTTCACCCTGCCCGTCATTGGTCAGGGGGTTCCACTGCATCATGGGGGAGGGGTTGTCCACGTCCTGGGCACTGAGGTGGATCCGGCTTCCATCGGTGAATGAACCCATGCTGCCGCAGTCGTGGGAGTGATGCGCGGCGTAGAGGCTGTGCTGGTAGATGGACACGGCCTGCGTGGCACCGAGGCAGGTGTCCCTCCAGACCTGGTCATACGTGCCCAGATCGAGGCGGGCCCGTCCGTCGAAGACACCACCACCGGTTCCTTCGTTGCCGATGTAGAAGCTGGTGGCATCGGAGGTGATGGATTTCACTACTGACGTTCTCGGAATGAAGAAGTTCGGATATGTCCTGATGTTGCTGCCCGAGACCGGGTCCAGGACTGCCAGGGACTTGGAGTCGGTGCCGTTCATGGTCGTGAAGTCTCCGCCGGCGATGACCACGTTCTTGGCGGGCGGGACGTGCAGGGCCCGGATGGGCAGGTCCGCCGACGGGGCCCAGGGCAGCAGTGCTCCGGTCGGAGTGACGGCGGCGAGGCGCTCACGGGGGGTGTTGCGGACGGTGCGGAAGTCCCCGCCGAAATACACGGTGTCGCTGGTGGCGTCGATGGCGCGGACGGTGGCGGAAACGCCGCCGGGATTGAAGCTGGTTTTGACGGTGCAGCCGGGCAGGTTGATCGCGGCGATGCTTGAGGCATTGACGCCGTTGACGGAGCTGAAGCTGCCGCCGATGTAGAGGGTTCGCCCGTCAGGGGAAACATCCATGGCGCGGACGGTGCCGCTGCCGCCGGTGACCGAGAGGTTGCAGTTGGTCGGGTTCCCTGTGTAGGCGTCGAAAGCGGCGAAGTTCACGGCGCTGCGTGTTCCGGTGCCGCCGGCGGTGGTGCCGGGCGGGCGGATGGCGGTGAAGGTGCCGCCGGCGTAGACGATGCCGTTGGACTGTGCCAATGCCCAGACGATGCCGTTGGTCTGCCAGGTGGGCAGGTCGGTGGCAGAAAAAGCGACGCCGGGGCTAATGGCAGACGCCGGCGTTGCTGTCCCTGCCAACGTGGTTGCTGCCAGGGCCGCAACCGCCAATAGAGCTGCTAATGATTTACGCACGCCACGCCTCGTTTACATGGGGTCGGGACGATTTGCCCGAGACTGTGAGCATCGTAGCCATGCGGAAGAGGCCGTTTGCACGGTGTCCATTACCCGACTTGTGCCCGACGTTACGCGGCATCCGCGCACCGGTACCCGTGTTTGCAGTGAGGTTACTCGAAGCCGAAAAATGCCCTTTACCGCCGGTTCCCGGGACTGGAAGATAAGCCGGAAAGTCACTGTCGCAGCTGGGGGTCCATAGGTCATGCCTGTAAAAGTCGGTTACGCCTCGGGCGTCTACGATCTCTTCCATATCGGCCATTTGAACCTGCTGCGTGAGGCCCGGGACCGGTGTGATTTCCTTATCGCCGGCGTCGCTTCGGCGGAAATGTCCCAGCGGCTTAAAGGCACCACCCCGGTGGTTCCGCTGGCCGAGCGGCTGGAGATCGTGCGCAGTATCCGGTTCGTGGACGCCGTGGTGGTGGATGAACACGTGAATAAGGCCGAGACGTGGCGCGAAGTCGGATTCAACGTTTTCTTCAAAGGCGACGACTGGCGGGGCACACCGAAGGGCGTACGTCTGGAACGGGATATGAAGCTGATCGGTGTCGAAGTCGTCTACCTGCCGTATACGGCAACCACCTCTTCTACGATGCTGCGCCGCGCGCTGAGCGCAATCACCGGTTTACCCGGCGACTCTGCCCTGAACGCATGAAACACCGCGGCACTCCCGGCCTGGGCGCCCCGGCGCCCTCCGGGCCGAGCCGCCGCAGCGTATTGGCCTTGGGAACCATCGGCCTGGCCTTGGCCGGATGCATGCCCAAGGACGTGGATCCGGACGCCGGTGCCTCCGAAGAGACCCCCGCGGCAGCCCAGGTGCACACGGTGCGCTCACTCTTCGATTCGCATCCCTTCCAAGTGGCCCACCGCGGATCCTGGGACAACTGGCCCGAACACACAATGACTGCCTACCGGGAAGCGGCCCGTGCCGGGGCTCCGGCCCTGGAAGTTTCGGTGTGCTCGACGGCGGACGGCACCCTGGTCTGTCATCACGACATCGATACCGGAAGAACCACCGGGCAGAACCTGGTCATTGGCGATACGACCTGGAAAGACCTGTCGCGGCTGCGCGTCGACGCCCGGCCGTGGCTGGGCCCGCACATGCCGGTGGAACCGATTCCCCGGCTGCAGGAGGTCCTGGACGCGTTCGCCGGCACGCATGTGATCTTCCTCGAGGACAAGCAGGGCACCAACACCAAAGCCCTCCTGGACTTGATGGACACCTATCCGGATTCGCGCCGGCACATCATCTGGAAGCAGTCCGCAGTTGCAAAGCAGATTCGTGCGGTGACCGAGCGGGGATACGACAGCTGGGGCTACTTCACCGAGGAACAGATGTCCTTGCTGCCGGATAACTCTGAGCGGTTCACGTTCCTGGGAATCAACACCCTCGCCACGGACGCGGAGATCACCGCCGCGGTGGCAACGGGGAAGCCGGTGATCTGCTGGGAGGTCCACTCCCGGGCGGAGCGGGACCGGCTGATCGGGCTTGGAGTCGCGGGGCTCATGAGTGCCAACGTTCCCTATCTGTCGGTCCGGACCTCGCCGGAGACCGCCGATCGCTTCGGGGATGGTCTCCGGGCAGCCGGGGACCTCCCCTGGACAGTGAAACAAGGGTGGGACGTGCAGCCGCAATTGGACGCGGACGAAGGGGTGCTTCGGCTCCACGCCCCGGTGAACAGCAGCTACCGGATGGGGTCCATGGGGCCGGTGGAGCAGGACGTGTACAGCATTGAGTTCGAGATGCGCTGGCCGGGACAGCTTCCCGGCGTCGAAGGGCACGCCGGCCTGGCGTTCGGGCAGGATAACGACCTGCCCTACCGGGTGCTGATACCGAGCGAGGTGGGCGGCTACCACCTCGTGTTCCGGCCGAACGGGGAAATGGCACTGCTGCTGCGCCATTCAGGCGAACCAAACGGCCTGCGGCTCGCCGTCCTGGAGACCGAGCCGGCCAAATCCGGCGAATGGCTCTCGTTTAGAGTCGAGATAGCCCCCGACAGCCTGCGCTTCTCCCGCCGGGACAGCTCCGGATGGGCAGGCATGGCTGTCGAACGCAGCTACCGCGGCGGTTACTTCAGCCTCACCCGCAACTATGCCGGGGATTTCCCGGTGGAGTTCCGCAATGTGGCAATCACCTGATCGGCAGTTCCGGCCGCACACCCCGCCGCGCACCCCGCCGCAGCAACGCGGCCATCCCGATCCCGGCCAGCGCGCCGGCGCAGTTGAACAGGACGTCCCTCGCGTTGCCCACCCGCTCGGGCAGGAACAGCTCCTGGGCCAGTTCGCCGGTTCCGGACAGCACGGTGCAGATCAACAAAGCGATCCACCACCGCTGCGGTGCCATAAGGCGGGCCGCCATGAAACCAAGCGGCACGAAGAGCGCCACGTTTGCGGAGGCCTCGAGGACGGCGTAGCTCAACCCGGGCAGGCCCAGCTCCTCGAGCCGCTGCAGGGCCCTCAGCAGCCTCCCGTACAACGGGCGGTCGACCGGTGTAGGCCACAGGACCACCGCAAGAATGCCGGCTGCAAGCACCACGGCGGCAGCAGCTTTGGCTGCCCGGCGGATCCGGTAGCTCGGAGGGCGCTCGGTGGATTTCCTGCGCATGTTCCTTCCCGGCTGTCCAAACGTCTTTGGCTGGAAAGCTACCGGTTGGGAGGCGGAACCTTAACGCGGGCCCATACCCGGTTTTGTGCTGGCCTTACCTACTCCTGCGGCGGCACCGTCCGGCGCATCGCCGTCGTACGGCCCGGTGCCCAAGGGCTGCCGCTGGGTTTGTAGTATTTCGCCCAGGGACGAACGGAACTTAGGCCAGACTCAGATGCATTGCCCCCTGCTGCGTGGGACGATTAGGGAAGATTTGTCTTGCGTAATGCAGGACGCCGCCAGCAGAGGAGTAACGAACGTGCCTGTGGTGACTACCCCCGCAACGTTGCGCCCGGCAACCGGGCCCATGGACAACGCCGAAGTGCTGCGCATCCGCAACGACTTCCCGATCCTCGACCAGGAGGTCAACGGGCACCGGCTGGTCTACCTTGACTCGGGTGCCACCTCCCAGAACCCGCTGAGTGTCATCGAAGCCGAGCAGGAGTTCTACGAGCAGCGCAATTCCGCGGTCCACCGCGGCGCCCACACCCTTGCCGTCGCCGCCACCGACGTCTACGAGCAGGCCCGCGAAACGGTGGCGGCCTTCATTAACGCCCGTCCCAATGAGCTGGTGTGGACCTCCAACGCCACCGAAGGCCTGAACCTGCTGGCCTACTCCTTCTCCAACGCTTCCCTGGGCCGAGGGGGAGAAGCTGCAGCCCGGTTCGCGTTGAAACCCGGGGACGAAATAGTCGTCACCGAAATGGAGCACCACGCCAACCTGATCCCGTGGCAGGAGCTTGCGGCCCGCACCGGCGCAACTCTGCGCTACATTCCGGTGGACGACGACGGCGCGCTGCGGCTCGAGGAGGCCGAGCTCATCATCGGGCCGCGCACCAGGATCCTGGCGTTCAGCCATGCCTCCAACGTGCTCGGCACCATCAACCCGGTGGAGACCCTGGTGGCCATGGCACACCGCCATGGCGCCCTGGTGGTGCTGGATGCATGCCAGTCCGTGCCGCACCTGCCGGTGGACGTGAAGGCGCTCGACGTCGACTTCCTGGTCTTCTCCGGGCACAAGATGCTCGGGCCCACGGGCATCGGCGCCCTCTACGGCAAGGCCGAGCTGCTGGATGCCATGCCGGTGTTCCTCACCGGCGGGTCCATGATCACCACGGTGACGATGGAAAAGGCCGCGTACCTGCCCGCACCCCAGCGTTTCGAGGCCGGAACGCAGCGGATCTCGCAGGCTATGGCCCTGGGTACGGCAGCGAACTACCTCACCGAGACCGGGATGGACCGCATCCACGCCTGGGAAACCACGCTCGGCCAGCGCCTGGTGCAGGGGCTGGCGGCCATCGACGGGATCCGCGTGCTGGGGCCGAAAGCCGGTGTGGAACGGATCGGCCTGGCGGCGTTCGACGTCGACGGCGTCCACTCCCACGACGTAGGCCAGTTCCTGGATGACCAGGGGATTGCCGTGCGGGTGGGCCACCACTGCGCCCAGCCGCTGCACCGCCGGCTGGGGCTGGTTTCCACCACCCGTGCCAGTACGTACCTCTACAACACCACGGACGACGTTGACGCGTTCCTAGCCGCAGTGGCCGGCGTCCGTCCGTTCTTTGGAGTGAAGTAAATGAGTTCGGACCTGCAGCAGCTCTACCAGCAGATCATCCTGGAACACGCCAAGCGGCGGCGCGGCGACGGCTTGGCAGCGGCCCCGGACGGGCTGGCTTCGGGGGAGTCCCACCAGTTGAACCCCACCTGCGGCGATGAGATCACCCTGCGGGCCGCCGTCGACGGTTCCACCGTGCACGGCATCAGCTGGGAAGGACAGGGTTGCTCCATCTCCATGGCGTCCGCTTCTGTGCTGACGGAACTCGCGGCCGGCCTGGAGCGGGACGAAGTCCTCTCGCTGGTGGACGAGTTCCGTACGCTGATGCGTTCGCGGGGCAGCATTGAACCGGATGAGGAAGTGCTCGGCGACGCCGCGGCCTTTGCAGGCGTGGCCCGCTACCCGGCGCGGGTCAAGTGCGCCATGCTCGCCTGGGTTGCCTTGGAAGAAGCGCTGCTGGCGGCAAACTGAGGCGTCCGGCCTCGTGCGACCTCGTGCGGCTGCCGGACCGGACGGCTAACGGGCTCCCGGGCGGTTAGGGCCGGCCCATGCCGCGGTAGTTCCAACCGGCGCCCCGCCAGGCGGCCGGGTCGAGGACGTTGCGGCCGTCAATGATGTTCCGATCCGCAACGAGGGTCCCGGTGGCTTCCGGGTCGAGGGACCGGTATTCCTTCCACTCGGTCAGCAGCACCACGGCATGGGCCCCCAGCAGCGCATTCCCGGTGACGGGCTCGTAGTTCAGTTCGGGGAAGCGGCCCTTCGCGTTCTGCAGGGCCTGGGGGTCGGCCACGGTCACGGTGGCACCCTGGAGCTGCATCTGGGCCGCAGCGCTCAGGGCAGGGGAGTCGCGGACGTCGTCGCTCTCCGGCTTGAATGCGGCGCCCAGGATGGTCACCCGCTTGCCCAGCAGGGAGCCGCCGCAGATTTCGCGTGTCATTTCGACAACCTTGGAGCGGCGGCGCATATTGATGGCGTCCACCTCGCGCAGGAAGGTCAGTGCCTGGTCGGCACCCAGTTCCCCGGCCCGTGCCATGAACGCACGGATATCCTTGGGCAGGCAGCCGCCGCCGAACCCGACGCCGGCATTCAGGAAGCTCCGTCCGATGCGTTCGTCCATGCCGATGGCGTCGGCCAGGGCCGTGACATCCGCACCCGACGCCTCGCAGACCTCCGCCATGGCGTTGATGAAGCTGATCTTGGTGGCCAGGAAGGAATTGGCGGCGGTCTTGACCAGTTCGGCCGTGGCATAGTCCACCACCATGCGCGGGGTGCCGGCGGACAATGGGGTGGAATAAACCTCGTCCAGCGCCGCGACGGCGGCGGCTCCCGCCGCGTCGTCGGGAACACCGTAGACAAAGCGGTCAGGGGTTAACGTGTCCTGGACGGCGTGACCCTCGCGCAGGAATTCCGGATTCCAGGCCAGGATCGCTTCCGGCGCGGCTTCAGCCAGCTGATCGGCCAGCCGTGCGGCGGTGCCCACCGGGACGGTGGACTTGCCGGCCACTATGTTGCCGGGGGCCAGGTACGGCGCCAGGCCGGCGACTGCCGCGTCCACGTACCGCATGTCCGCGGCGTACTCGCCTTTGCGCTGGGGCGTGCCCACGCAGACGAAATGGACGTCAGCGCCGGCGGCGTCCGCCAGGTCGCTGCTGAACCTCAGGCGGCCACTCTCCAGCCCTTCCGCAAGGAGCTCAGGCAGGCGGGGCTCGAAGAACGGCGCCCGGCCCGCGGCGAGGTCCGCGATCCTTGCGGTGTCGACGTCGATCCCCACAACGTTATGTCCAAGCCGGGCCATGGAAACCGCGTGGACGGCGCCCAGATAGCCGCAGCCAATAACCGAGAGACGCACTGTTACCCCAAAGGTTCGATAGCGGAAGACGGCTACCAGCCTATCCCTTGAGCCGTGTGCGCACGGAACCCGGGACTGTTGGCTGCACGGGGCCGGTAGCCCTTGCTTTCTCCGGGTGGGCCGCCGAGAGCGGCAGCTGAACGGTTGGTTGGGGGGTGCGGCGAGCGATGGTTACGGAAGAAATCACCTACTGCATGCATTTCCGGTACTCACATAAACACTTGTTTTTCATAAAAGGGCACCCAACCACGCATTGCGGCTTCGAGTACTAAATGAAATTCAATCCATCGTTTAGGTCTCATCCGACTGCTAGTCTCCCCATGTGATTCCAACTAACCCAAAAATACTCATTGCGGGCTTGAATTACAGCCCTGAGCCATCCGGCAACGCGCCATATATCTCTGGGTTGGCTACCGGACTTTCCGATAAGGGTTACCGAGTAAGCGTACTTACGGGCTATCCGCATTACCCGGAGTGGCGGCGGCGCCCGGGATACAAGGGATGGAGTATCTCTGAAGCAATCGGGGGCGTATCCGTTCGACGGTTAAACCATCTCGTCCCTGCCAGGCCTCGGAGCTTCGCAAGGCTCGGTATGGAGCTTTCTTTTGGCCTTCGACTGGCCTTTGCACGCTGGGGCCCGCAGAGCGCGGTCATCCTCGTTAGCCCAGCCCTTTTCGCCACGGGGATCGCTCTGCTCCGAGCACGCATGGCCCCGGCCAAGCCCCCCGTCCTCATCTGGGTGCACGATCTCTACAGCCTGGGCATTACGGAGACCGGAACCTCCGGTTCCGCAGTCAGCAAGGTCATGGAATGGGTTGAATCGAAAATACTGCGATCAGCCGACCGTGTTGTGGTCGTTCATGAGCGCTTTCGCCATTACGTGACCGGGCAACTCGGAGTGGACCCCGACCGAGTGGAAGTCGTCCGTAACTGGACACACCTCAAGCCGTTTAACCTTGAGGACCGCGCTGCTTCCCGTGCCTCGTTCGGATGGTCGCCGGACGACGTGGTTGTCCTTCATGCAGGGAATATGGGCGCCAAACAGGGGCTGGAGAACGTGGTGGAGGCAGCCCGCGTTGCCTCTCGCGAGGGTAGTGCCGTCCGTTTCGTATTGGTCGGCGACGGCAACCAGCGGAGCCGGCTTGAACAACTCGCGCAGGGCGTTGGTCAGATCGAATTTGTGGATTCACTTCCCGGTAATCGATTCCAGGAAGCCCTCGCCGCGGCGGACGTCCTCCTGGTCAATGAACTGCCGGGCGTCCGGGAGATGTCCGTGCCCAGCAAATTGACGTCATATTTCAGCTCCGGTGTTCCCATACTGGCCGCTACCGACAAGGACAGCGTCACGGCCGAGGAAATCGCTACCGCGCAGGCGGGTATGCGAGTGGCTGCAGGGAGCC
The DNA here is from genome assembly GCF_025244845.1 of Arthrobacter sp. zg-Y1171. Classification (NCBI taxonomy): domain Bacteria; kingdom Bacillati; phylum Actinomycetota; class Actinomycetes; order Micrococcales; family Micrococcaceae; genus Arthrobacter; species Arthrobacter sp. zg-Y1171. Next base: position 980,905 of record NZ_CP104264.1, read on the forward strand.
CGGTTGATCTTGTCCGCGGCGCAGAGGCAATGGCGGCGGACAAGGAACAAGGGCTCCGTTTTGCTGAAAACGGCCGCCGTTTTATGGAGACGACATTGTCTGAGGAGCACGCCGTCGCTAAGTATGGTTCGTATCTCATGCATCTCACTGCCCACCATCAAAAGGAACGCATTAAGTAATCGGGGGATTGTTTTGGTTAAGCGCGCACTCATTACAGGAATCACCGGGCAGGACGGCTCCTACCTTGCGGAGCTTCTGCTGAGGAAGGGATATGAGGTGCACGGGCTTATCCGCCGCGCCTCGACATTCAATACCTCCCGGGTGGACCACCTTTACGTGGATCCGCACGACCCGGAGGCAAAACTGTTCCTGCACTACGGAGACCTCAGCGACGGGTCGCGCCTGGCGACGCTGCTCGCCGGCCTGCGGCCGGATGAGGTCTACAACCTCGCCGCCCAGTCCCATGTCCGTGTGTCCTTTGACGAACCCGAACATACGGCGGACACCACGGGCATGGGTTCGGTTCGGCTCCTCGAGGCAGTGCGCCTCACTGGAATAGACACCAGGTATTACCAGGCATCCTCGTCGGAAATGTTCGGCGCTACTCCGCCGCCGCAGAACGAGGACACTCCGTTTTATCCACGGTCGCCGTACGGCGCCGCGAAGGTATACAGCTACTGGATCACGAAGAACTACCGCGAGGCCTATGGCATGTACGCGGTGAACGGAGTTCTTTTCAACCACGAATCCCCCCGCCGCGGCGAAACATTCGTCACCCGTAAGATTTCCCGCGCCGTAGCCGCCATCAAGGCCGGGCAGCAGCGGTATCTGTACATGGGTAACCTGGACGCCATCCGTGACTGGGGCTACGCCGCGGAATACGTGGAGGGCATGTGGCGCATGCTGCAGGCGGACGAGCCCGAGGATTTTGTGCTGGCCACCGGTGGAAACTACACCGTGAGGGACTTCCTCACCATCGCCTTCGAACACGCAGGGCTCGAATGGGAAGAACACGTGAAGTTCGATGAACGGTATCTTCGGCCCACGGAGGTTGACGCACTCGTTGGTGATGCCTCCAAGGCACAGGAGAAGCTTGGGTGGAAAGCCACGGTACATACTCCCGATCTCGCCCGCATCATGGTGGATGCTGACACCGAAATGCTCAAGCACTCGGGCCGTAATTGGGTCGATACCGTGAACCTCGAGTCTTGGAATGACTGACGTGGCGCAGCACTCAATGGCAGACAACACGGGCTTCGAGCCCGGCAAACTCGACCGCAACGCTCCCTTCTACGTCGCTGGACACCGTGGACTCGTAGGGTCGGCCATTTGGCGCAACCTCGAATCCGCAGGTTTCTCGAATCTCCTGGGCCGGACCTCCAGTGAACTGGATCTGAAGGATCGCCCGGCCGTCTTCGAATACTTTGCGGAGACCACGCCCCGCTATGTGGTCCTGGCGGCAGCGAAGGTGGGAGGCATCCTCGCCAACAATACGTACCCGGTGGACTTCCTGACCGAGAACCTGCAGATCCAGATCAATGTGCTGGATGCCGCACGCGAACAGGGCGTGGAACGTCTTCTTTTCCTGGGATCTTCCTGCATATACCCCAAGTTTGCCGAGCAGCCCATTTCGGAGGATTCGCTTCTGACGGGGCATCTCGAACCCACCAACGACGCATATGCGATCGCGAAGATCGCCGGAATCATGCACATCCAGGCCGTCCGCCGCCAGGACGGGCTGCCCTGGATTTCAGCGATGCCCACCAGCCTTTACGGCCCGGGGGATAACTTTTCGCCGGAAGGATCCCATGTCCTTCCGGCTCTCATCCGCCGCTATGACGAGGCAGCGCAACAGGGATTGAGCACCGTGACCAACTGGGGTACAGGTTCGCCCCGGCGTGAATTCCTGCATGTCGACGACATGGCAGCTGCCTGCCTCCACCTCTTGGAGCATTATGACGGACCGCAGCAGGTGAACGTGGGAACGGGATCAGACCTCACGATCAAGGAACTCGCCGAACTTGTCGCCGACGCCGTGGGCTACAACGGGTCCGTGGAGTGGGATGCCTCGAAACCCGACGGCACCCCGCAAAAGCTACTCGACGTCTCCAAGCTGGCTGCCACCGGCTGGACCGCACAGATCCCCTTCGAGGACGGCATTCGGGACACAGTGTCCTGGTATCGGAGCCATCTCACCTCACTGCGCGGCTAGGCTCGGCACGAACCTGCCAAAACCGGCGCGGTCCCCGGGACGGCCAGGACGGGTGACTTATGTCCGGCGAAGGTTAGTTTCCGGATCCGGGCAGCTCCACCCGGAACGTGCTCCCCGCACCGAGCTCCGAGCTGAACGAGATCCGCCCGCCGTGGGCTTCCACGATCGACTTGGTGATGACGAGTCCCAGGCCCACGCCCGGGATGGCCGCCTTCTTCACCTGGCCGGTGCGGAAGAACTTGGTGAACACGTCCCGCTGGTCGGCCTCGCTCATGCCGATACCGGTGTCCTCCACCTCCAGCACCAGGTTCCCTTCCTCCCTCCGGGAGCGAACGGTGACCTTGCCGCCGTCGGGGGAGTATTTGATGGCGTTGGAGAGCAGGTTGTCCAGCACCTGGGAGATCCGGGCCGGGTCCACCGACGCACGCAGTTCCGCTTCGCAGTCACAGCCGAGGTCCACGCCGATGGCGGTGGCTCTGGGCCGGGCGGAGTCCAAGGCCACACTCACCAATTCGGCGACATCGGTTTCGGAGCGTTGCAGGTGCATGGTTCCGGAGGCGGTGGTCAGCAGGTCGGCCACCAGCAGCAGCAGCCGCTCGGCGTTGCGCTGGGCCACCTGCAGGGCGTTCACGAGGTGCCCCGGAAGGCCGGCGGTCTCTTCGTCATCAACGACGAGGTCGAGGTAGCCGATGATCGAGGTCAGCGGGGTCCGCAGCTCGTGGGAGACACTGGAAACAAAATCCTCCCGGGCATTGAGTGCATTGACCATTTCCGTGACATCGCTGTAGGCCAGCACGGAGCCGGCGAATTCTCCCTGTTCGTGCATGGCACGGGCACAGACGGCGAGGGCACGCTGCCGCTCCCCGGTTCCAACCCAGACAATGACGTCCGAAAAAGATTCTTCGCGCATGGCCCGCTGCGAAGGCCTTTGCGCCAGGGGCACCGGCGTGAGCTGGTCCAGGCCGTAAATCCGGGCATCGCTGCCCGTGTCTGCTCCGTCGTGGAGACCGGCCAACGCATGGTTGATCCGCTGGCGGCTGTTCATCAGGATGGTCCGGCCCGCAGCATCCACCGCCATCACGCCCACATCGACCGTTTCCAGCACGGCGTCCAGCAACTGCGAGCGTCGGCGGGTCTCCCGCAGGCTGGCCTGCAGCTCGGTTTCAATCGCCACAAGCCGCTTCTGCTGGGACGTGGTATCCGATTCCATCGTCGAGATCACCACGCCCATGGCAAACATGACGAACGGGATGAGGAGGGGGGCCACCAGATCCTCCCGGGCGGGGAAACCGCCCGCCTGCGTGAACAGTGGTGCCCACAGCAGCATCGTGGTGCAGACATAGCTGAGTAGCCATGCCCTGCGCGGAGCAGCACCGGACCAGGCCATCCAGAAAACGGGGAAGACTGCCAGGAAACTAAGTCCGATCACTGAGTTGCGACCCTCGTAATAGAGGCCGCCCACAACAGCGAAGTCCAGGACGGGGATGCACCAATAGGCCAACGGGGGATACCGTTCCCACGGGACAACCACGCATGCCAAAGTCAGAGCGGCAAGGAGCACCAGTGCGAATTGAAAACTGTGGCTGCGTAATACATCCGGGGCCACCACGGCGGTAATCACGATCGCTATGCCAACCGATATCAGCAACGGCTGCTGGCTTACCAGCAGCCGGCGCCGAAGACTCAATTCATTAAACTGCGATTTGATACCAGGAAGCGTGGCCACTCGGTCTTTGAGACTGGACATGAAAAAAGGGAACCCCCGGATTCCTGTAGTGGTAGCTCAGAGTATAGGGGTGCTCCTGTAGGATACCGAGCAAGGGGAGCGGGGATTCAGAAGGTCTCGCAGGACAGGAAAAAACAAAAACATGGAAATTCAACGTGTAGCCGTCATCATCGAGGATGATGCAGATATCCGCGATCTTCTTAACGCAGTTCTGCAGCAATCAGGTTTCAACGTCTTTACTGCTCCGAACGGCTCCGAAGGTGTTGAGGCAGTGCGGCTGCATAATCCCACTGTCGTCACGTTGGACCTGGGTCTTCCGGACATTGACGGGTTTGAGGTAATCCGGCAGCTGCGGCAGTTCAGCGATGCCTACATCGTGATGCTCACCGCCCGGGCTGAGGAGCTCGACACCCTTATGGGGCTGGAAGCCGGCGCCGACGACTACATCACCAAGCCCTTCCGGCCCCGGGAACTGCGGGCCCGGATTTCAGCCATGCTCCGCCGTCCCCGTGGAGAGTCTGCAGGCGAAGGCGAGACGCCCGTGTCCGCTGATGCTCCTTCCTCCCTCGGCGGAAGCCAGGGAACCCCCTCCGCAGCAGCGGTGCAGCCTCCGGCTCCCGCAGCGGCCCCGGGCACGCTTGCCCACAACGGTTTGACCCTGAACCCGGGGACGCGCACCACCGAAATCAACGGCAAGGGCGTAGAGCTGACCCGCACCGAGTTCGACCTGTTGCAGGCGCTCCTTGAGGGCGGCCGCCTGGTACGGACTAAAACCGACCTGGTCCGGCGGCTGCGGGGCGAGGAGTATGACACCGGATCCTTCATCAGTGACGCCGATGAGCGGACCGTGGAAGTGCACGTGGGCAATTTGCGCCGCAAACTCGGGGACGATTCGAAGGCACCGCGCTGGCTCGAAACCGTACGCGGCGTCGGCTACCGCCTGGCTCCGCAGGCCTGACCGGCAGGGTCCCGGCCCTCGAGCCCACGGGCCCTCCGAGCCCACGGGCCCTGGGCCGGCGTGAGTACCGGCGGCGTTGCTAAGCGAGCGCCGGCACGCCGGCAGGGAGCTCGACGGTAAAGCTGGTGCCGCGGCCCAGCGTGCTCTCGACCCGGATGCTGCCGCCGTGGGCCTCGGCGATGTCCTTGCTGATGGCCATGCCGAGCCCGACTCCGGGGATGCCCGCCTGCCGAACCGTGCCGGTCCGGAAGAACTTCTCGAAGACATCATCCACATCGTCCGCGGTCATACCCATGCCCGTATCCGACACACGGAACACCGCACGGTCCCCTTCGCGCCACGCACTGACCGTGACCGTGCCGCCGTCGGGGGAGTATTTGACTGCGTTGGAAAGCAGGTTGTCCAGTACCTGCGCGATACGGTGCGGGTCCGCGAACATCGGGAGCTCCGCCGGGGCATCGTTGACCAGATCGACGCCGGCCTCCCGTGCACGGGTTTCCGCCGTGCGGAGGCTGTTGCGGATGATCTCCGCCAGGCACATGGGCCGGGATTCCAGCTGAACGGTGCCGGAGGCCGCTGTGAGCAGATCCGACACCAGCCGGAGCAGCCGCTCGCTGTTGCGCAGGGCCACCCGCATTGATCCGGGAATGGTGCCCTGCAGCCCGGTCTCTTCTGCCTCGTCCAGGGCCAGGTCCAGGTAGCCCATGATCGACGTCAGCGGAGTTCGCAGCTCGTGCGAGACACTGGCCACGAAGTCGTCCTTGGCGGCCAGCGCACCAACCATGGCCGTGACATCGGAGAAAACGATCACCGCACCGTTGAAACCGCCGTCGTCATTGCGCAGCACGGCCCCCGAGACGTTCATTGCCATCTGGCTGCCGGGCGGACCCAGCCACAGCTGCAGGTCGCTGAAGTCCGAGCCGCGCAGGGCGCGGGCAACGGGACGCTGGTCGAAGGGTACGGGAGTAGTGCGGTCAACTGTGTAGAGGAACAGGTCGCGTTCATGCGGGTGGACCGTGCCCGGGGGCAGTGCACGTTCCTGCAGCATCCGCTGGCGGCGGTTCATATGCCGCGGCACGCCGTCCTCGTCCACCAGGAGGACACCGACGTTGATGGCGTTCAGCACCCCGTCGAGCTGTTGGGATTGCCGTTTGCTCTCCGCCAGCGCGGCCTCGAGCAGCCGGTCCTTGTTCTCCAGCGTTTCGCGCTGGGAACGGATGTCTTCGCGCAGCACGGACACGGTGATCGCGACGCCAAGGCTGACCAGGGGAACGAGCAGGGGGGCGGAGAGGTCCGCACCGCTGACCGGACCGGACGTGCCCAGGATGAAGGGGTGCCATACGGACAGCAGGGGGCAGAAAAAGCTCAGGTACCGGGCGGCCGGCGGGGAGACGCGGGACCAGGACATCCAGAACACGGGAAACACGTGGAGGAGGCTCAGCCCGTTAAGGATGCCGGTGCTGCCGTGCTGGAGTTGGGCGATGGCCACGAAGTCAAGCAGCGGGATGATCCAGTAGGACGGATACCAGAGCCGGTTCCAGGGAAGGGCGATGCATACGGCGGTGGCAACGGCCAGCGTGACCAGGCCGGCCACGAATTCCCGGCGGTGGAAGACCTCCGGCAACTGCCAGGCGGCAACCGCGCAGATCAGCGCCACCACGACGACCAGCGGGGCCTGGCTCACTGCGGTCCGGTACCGCAGCGGAAGCTCGTGGAATTGGGACGAAATGCCGAAAAACTTCAGCGTCGACTGCGACAACCGCGACACGCGTGACCCCCTCGTAAAACACAACAGGGTCTAACGATACCGGTGGTATGTGGCAGGCGTGACCGCGCTCACTCCCATGGCACGGCGGTCGGGATGGTGGGAGCGGGACTTAGGCGGCGGAAAACAGGTCTGACTCGTTCAGATAGGCCATGGTTTCGGCGCCGCAGGTGCGGACAGCGGTCACCATCTCCTCGAGGCCCCGCAAATCGCGGCGTGCTACGAGGTCCTGCGCAGCAGCGCCAAGGGCCGAGAGCCGTTCAGCTCCGGCCATATGGCTGGAAATCTTGATGCTGAGGACCACATCCATGGCGGCGTCGAAGTCCCGGCCCTGCACCGCCTGGTGGAGGCGCGTGAACCGGCCCTCCCACATCGATGTGAAGTTGGCGACGAACCGGCGGCAGGATTCCACGCCAACCTGGTCGCTAAGTTCCCGCAGCCGGTCCAAGGAGATCAGCCGCGCCTCGAGTTCTTCCTGGGGCGTCATCAGCCGGCGCTCCTGAGTGGCAGGGCGGCATTCCGATTCCGCGGTAATACTCGTGCAGCGGCGGACCGGCGCGGTGGCCGGACCGGTGGGGGCTGCGGGGGCGTGAGAGACAAACAAAATATCCTTCGGTGTGGGGTCGCCGTCGGGCGGTTCGGTGCCTGATGGAAGCCAGCCGAATACTCCCGGCTGATGTCCTACGGTCTCACCCCAACCTCAGGAAAAGTTGCCTGCAACGCTCAAGATCGAGGCAATATTGCAGGCCGCCGGCTAATCACCCTTCCGGCTGCGGAAGGCATAGACCGCCAGCGTGCCGAGCGCCGCACCCAGCGAGTTGGCGATGACGTCGTGGACAGTGGCGTAGCGGGCCGGCAGGAACACGTGCTGCCCGGCTTCAATGGCGCAGGAGGCGGCCATGCCGACGACGGCGGCCAGCCAGGCGAAACGGTCGGTGAGGTAAGCGGCGGCCAAGACACCGAAGGGAATGAACAAGACCACGTTCGCGGCGGACTCCACGAGGGTGTAGTCGACCCATTCGGGCACGCCTCGGCTGTGCAGGGCAGTAAGGACGGCGCGGAGGGTGCCGGCCGATCCGGCGTCGACCGGGGAGGGCCAGAACGCGATGAGCGCCACGACCCCTATGTAGAGGAGGAAGAGCCCGGCCAGCAGCCGCCGTCGTCGTCTATCCCGGATGACCAGGTTCACCGGTAGCGGCGCTCCCAGGCGAGCAGCTCACCCACCGCCGGAGTCAGCTCGCGGACCATCTGCTGGTAGACGTCGTCGCTGCGGCGGTAGGGGTCCACTACGTCGTCTTCCTCCGGTCCCGCCGGATGGGCGCTGCGGAGCCGCAGCGCCCGGGCCATTGCCGTCTGCCACCGTTCGGCGGCCGGGGCATCGGGGTCCGCGTCGACCAGCGGGAGCAGGCGGGCCAGTTCGCGCAGCGTAAAGGTGCGCCGCAGCAACGCCGGGGCGAGGTCCACGATCCTGCTCCGGTGGGCCCGGGTCATGCCCAGCACGAGGTCCTGCCCCTCGAGAATCTCCGCAGAGAGCTGCCGTGCGGCGAAGCCGGCGGAGTCGCCGCCGAAAATGTTCACGAAACCGGCCACGTGCGGTTCGATGCCGGATCCGACCAGGGCGCCGGTGCCTGCGCTGGTGACTTCGAATTCACCGGGGGCAACGCTGTCCAGTCCGGCCTGGAGCAGGCGCTCGGCCATCGGGGAGCGGCAGATGTTGCCGGTGCAGACAGTCAGGATTCGGAACGGAGCAGCGGTGGGTCTCATGTCCTCAGGCTTCGGATAGGGCTGGTTCCCGGGCCGGATGCGGCCGGTTGTGCTGGTGTTGAGGTTACCTTGTGTGGCGCTTGAGCTTTGCCGGAATGTTGCATGAACCCTGTGTTTGGGCGGCGTTGTTTCTTGAGGGGAGGGCGGCAAAGTAATACCCAGCGGCGAGGAAAGCCTTCCGAGCCAAAAGACTTTCGAACAAGGGGAACAGCGTGAACAAGATGGCTAAGGGTGCACTGGCAATCGGTATCGGCTCGGCAATGCTGCTCGGCGGCGGCGGAACGCTCGCCGTCTGGAACGATTCCCAGACTGCGAACGCCGGCACCATCGTCTCCGGTGACCTTGACGTGACCGCCGCGCCGGGTAAGTGGACCAACAAGGCCGGTACCGAAATCGACATCACCAAGTACATGGTTGTACCGGGCGATGAACTGACCTTCACCCAGGATGTCAGCCTGCAGCTCGACGGTGACCAGATGAAGGCGACGCTGGTTATCAACGAGGACGTCAGCAACGGCTTCACGGGCAGCGCCAAGCCGGTTCCCACCCTGACCCAGGGCGGCAAGCCCCTGAACGCGGCGAACCTGACCGCCGCGAACGACGTCGACAGGGCGGGAGTGGTCACCGCCAAGGCCGTCTTCGTCTTCAACAAGGACACCGGCGCCCGCACGGACACCAACGTCAGCCTGGACCTCTCCCGCGTGAACTACGTCCTGACCCAGGTCGCCAAGTAGCATTCCCTAAGCCCCTTGTTCTCACCCCGGTTGTGCGCGGAACACCTGTCCCGCGCACAACCGTTCCCCTGGAGGAAAAAATCCGTGAAGAGCTCCCGAGTACTGAAGGCAGCCGGCCTGATTCTGGCCGCTGTGGTACTCGGACTGATGACGGTCCAGGGAAGCTATGCCCTGTGGAACGCCGCCGCACAGCAGAACGCCGGCACCGTCCAGGCCGCCGATTTCAACATCCTGGTGAATGAAGCCAACATGGCCCAGACACCGACCCTGTCGTTGGACGTTGCTGGATTGCACCGCGGAGTACCAAAATTCACCGCAGTGAAGGTGACCAACAACACCAACGTCACCGCGCAGTCCCCGCTGGTCCTGCAGCCCGCCGTTTCGCTCCCGGTACCCGGCAGCCTGCTCAACGGCAACCTGACTGTGCACACCGCGGTTGTCCGGGGATCGGCGATCTGCACCGCCAACCTGGCCTACCAGGCCGGAACCCCGGTTCTTCCGGTCCTGGCCACCGGAACCACCCAGACCATTTGCTTCAAGGTAGAAGTCAAGCAAAACACCCCGGCAAACCAGCTCGGAACGCCGATCAGCATCCCGGTAAACCTCAGTGTGGCGCAGCTTGCGCCGGCAGCTTAGTTGATGGATAGGAAAACCATGTCGAGTGGCCGCAGGACAGCAGAGAAGCCCGCCAGCCCGCTGCGTTTCATCGGAACCGGTCTGAGCTACATCGCCCTGTGCGCCACGGCCCTCGTTGCCCTGGTCCTTGTAGTCATTCCCCTCGTGACCGGCTCGCAGACCTTCAGCGTCCTGACCAGCTCCATGGCTCCGCACTACGCCCCCGGCACCTTCCTGGTCGTCAAGCCCACCCCGTTCGAGGAACTGCGCGTAGGTGACGTGATCACCTACCAGATCGAGTCCGGCAGCTCTGCCGTCATCACCCACCGGATCACGTCCGTGGGCACCGCGCAGGACGGCGAACGCACCCTGATCACCAAGGGCGACAACAATGACGTTGCCGACGCAGAGCCTGTGCGCGAAGTCCAGGTCCGCGGCAAGCTTTTCTACGCCGTACCGTTTGTAGGTTTTGCCGCCAATGCCCTGGGTAACTCGGACCGCGGAGCGGCACTCCAATGGGGTGCTGTCGCACTCATGGGCTACGGGATCATCTCCATGGTCCGCGGCGCGCTGGCCAAGAAACGCGGTGACGGGGAAACCCCGCAGGCAGACAACGACGATCCGGATAATGGTTCCACCGACGACGGCGCGGACCCGTTCTTCGCCTTCCGCACCCAGGACCCGCTGGATCATGACGATCCCGTCCTGGAAGAGTGCGAGCACTGCAACCACGACAGCGCCCACCCGCATGTCCGCAGCCACCGGAAGCCCGTAGCCGTCTAATGCGGATTCCCAAACCGGTGAGGCACTGGCTGACGGTTGGTGCCGTGTGCGGAGCCGCGGCGACCATCACCCTCGCCGGTATCCCTGCCGCTTCCGCATCCGGAAGCTACCTCAGCTTCAGCCCCGACGGCGTCGGCTTCAGCCCAACACTGACCCGGCCCGTCTTCAACCAGGCGGTTCAACTGGTCCCGGGAGCATCCACGGGGGGCAGCGTGTGGGTGCGGAACGACGGCACCGAGGCAGCCTATCTCTCCGCCGGCGCCGTCAGCGCCGCCATGGACCCGGAGCTGTCGGGCCTGGTCAGCGTGAGCGGATCGGCCGGTGCCGCAGGCGGCGTGCCGGCATACCTCGGCGCTCCCGGAGCATGCAGTGACCTTTACCGGGGCTGGGAACTGGGCGCGGGTGACGCCGTCCTCGTGCAGCTCACGGCAGGCCTTGCCGCGGAAGCTCCCAACGCGGCCATGAAACGCAGTGCCCGGTTCGACGTCGTGTTTTACCTGCAGTCCACGGACGGTGCAGGCACCGGACCCAGCGCCTGCGAGGCGCTGGGGAACAACGGCCACACCGGCGACACGCCGCCGGCGGATCCGGGGACACCCAATGCCGAAGTCCCCGGAAACGGAAACTCCTCGGATGACACCCGGAACACCGGGACCGCGGGCCAGCAGGCTGGCCAGGAGCGGCCGGCGGCAGCCACGGTCCAGGGCACTGCGCCAACCGACGGCACAGCGGTGCTGGCCGCTTTCCCGGCTGCCCCCGCGCAGGCACAGGACCCGGACGCGCGCTTCAACACCCAGGTCCCGCCGGCGGAAACCGGACGATTGGAAGCGGCTTCGCCCGCGTCGTTCGAAAGCACCGTCGAACCCATCATCCGTTCGCTCTCCGGTACGCTCCTGATAGTGCTGTCGGTGGCGTTCTTCGCCGCCGCCGGAATCCGACTACGAAGCAGGAGCCGATGAGCAGGAAAACGCAGCAGGGGGCTGCGGCGGGCACCGACGCCGTGACGGAGACCCGTCCGGGCCCGTTGAGGCGGCTTCGTGCCCAGCCGGGTTTCCGGACCGCTGCGGTGGTCTTTGTGCTCACGGTGGTTCTGGGCCTGGGCGGTCCCGCCGCGTATGCGTACTGGAGCCAGTCGACTGCAGTGACCATCTCAGGGCTCCCGACCGCAAAGGTTCAAACGCCCGCCGCTCCCGTTTGCACCACTCGGGTTTTGGCCAACGAGATCAGCTGGACCGCCGTAACGGACGTGGACTCCGACGTGGTCTATGTGCTGTCCTTCGCCGTCAATGGGCGCACCAAGACCTACGCGGTTCCGCGCAGCACTACTATGGTCAAGCCCGTATACCTCAGCGGTCTGAGCGACGCGCTGGGCAGGACCCCCTATGACAAGGTGTCCCTGACAGTCACGCTGCGGACAGCCACGGTCAAAAAGGATGTCCCGTCAGTGACGCCCATCAGCGAGGGCGATGTCCTGTCCGCTTCCCAGGCGTCCACGCTCCCGATGTTCTATTACTCGCCGCCGGGACTGCTGGCCTACCCCTGCTCGCGCTAGTTCTCCCGGTCCTCGTACACGTCCGGGATGCCGTCCTGGTCATCGTCGCGCCGGTCTTCAGCTTCGATGAGCCGGTAGCGCCGGTTCCGGGCGGTCAGCAGGGCTGAAGCCAGCAGGGCTGCCAGCACGGAGGCCACGAGGATGCCGACCTTGGCGTCGTCGTTGTGCAGCGAGCCGACCTCGAAGCTCAGGTCATTGACCAGCAGGGAGACGGTGAAGCCGATCCCGCCCAGGATGCCGATGCCTGCCAGATCAATCCAGCGCACATCCGGGTCGAGCTTTGCCCGTGTGCCTGCGGTCACCGCCCACGTGGTGAGCAGGATGCCGACGGGCTTGCCTGCAACGAGGCCCAGGATAATTCCGATGGCAACGGGATCAGTGACCACCGAGGCCACGCCGCTCCAGCCGCCCAGAGCCACGCCGGCGGAAAAGAAGGCAAAGACCGGAACGGCAAAGCCGGTGGAGACGGGCCGGAAGCGGTGCTCGAAGATTTCCGAGAGGCCGGGGGCCTCAGGGTCAGCGGGCAGTTTCTGCCGGTCCGGTCCGCGGCGCAGCACCGGAACGGCAAAGCCCAGCAGCACCCCGGCCACGGTGGCGTGCACGCCGGAAGCGTGCATCAGCGCCCAGGTGGCGACACCCAGGGGCAGCAGGATCACCCAGGCGGGCCAGCGCCGGGTGCCGAAGAAGCGCGGGACGCGCTGGACCAGCAGCGTGAACGCGGCCAGCGGCAGCAGCATCCACAGCAGGTAGCTAAGGTGCACGTCTTCGGAGTAGAAGAAGGCAATGATGGCGATGGCGATGAGGTCATCCACCACGGCGAGGGTCAGCAGGAAGATGCGCAGCGCGCTGGGCAGGTGCGAACTGATGACCGCCAGGACTGCCAGGGCGAAGGCAATATCGGTGGCGGTGGGGATGGCCCAGCCCCGCAGGCCGTCCGAACCGGAAATCAGGTTGACGGCAACGTACACCAGTGCGGGCACGATAACGCCGCCCACCGCTGCCGCTATCGGGACGATCGCCTGTCTGAGGTCCCTCAGGTCCCCGGCAATGAATTCTTTCTTCAGCTCGAGGCCGACCAGGAAGAAGAAGATGGCCAGCAGCCCGTCGGCCGCCCAGGTGCCGATGCTCAGCTTGAGGTGCCACGGCTCGTAGCCGATTTCGAAGTCACGCACCGCAAAGTAGGTATCCGCGGCCGGAGAGTTGGCCCAGATCAGGGCTGCGATGGTGGCGATCAGCAGCAGGACGCCGCCCACTGTTTCCTGACGGAGGATCTCGCCGATGCGAAGTGTCTCTCCGTAGCTGCGCCTGCCCAGGACTGTGTGCGCGCCAGTGGGCTTGGGGGAGGAGGGCTCAGAGGCCATGAAAGGTTCCAATCAGATTCGGGTACGGCAAAGTTATTGCCGACCAGACTTCCCGGCGCACCGTGTACCAGTCTAACTGCATCAGCCAGGCAGCGTGTGATGAGGGACGAACCGGGCAGCAAAACGCCCCGGCAGGAAAGCTGCCGGGGCGTGCGTCATCAGGGAAAGTCAGCCGATCAGGCCACGGACGCCGATCACGAGGGTTGCCAGTCCGAAGACCATGGCCGTGCTGATCTTCATGAGGTTCGTGGTCATGTACCGGGTCGGCGAACCTTTGGCGTCCCGCGCCTGCGGGGACTTCAGGACGTCCCGCAGATAGGGCGGCCAGACGATGAGGGACCAGAGACCGGCGATCACCAGGACCAGCGCGAGGGGAGTGGAGAGGACCATGGGTTAGCTCTTCCGGCTTTCAATCCACTTGCCGGCCTGGCCTGCCTGGATCGTAAGGGCCTTGCCGATCATCGGTTCGGCGGCCTTGGCGATCTTGTCGCCAAGGAACGGAATGCTGGAGGCCACCTTGCCGTCAACATCCACGCGGGTGCCCTCGGGGGTGCTGACCAGTCGCTGCACGGCGTTGACCTTCAGCGGGACCCCGCCCACGGAGAGCTCCACTGCCGCTTCACGGGATCCGTCGGCAGCAGGTGCGGCCCACTGCTCTTTCTGGGTCACGGTCAGGGTGGCACCAACAAACTTCTTCGCAATGTCCGGCAACCGGTCCGTGGGCATCGTCCGCACAGCAGTGAGGACAAATGCCCCGGCGGTGTCACCGTCCACGGAAGCGGAAACCAGGGAACCGCCTACGTGCTCGCTCATGCTGCGCAGGAAACCCTCGTCAGCGAACGTGTCCGTCACGGTCCGTACGTCGTAGGGCAGGATAGTTGATGCGTTCAGGGCCATAGGTCCTCCGTAAGGTGAGCGGTAATGCCGGATTCCGCGGGCTTGTACAGCCCGCCGGCCGGCCAACCCTCATCCTAAACCGCACGCACAGCTGCCCCGAAACCGGGGCCGGGGAGTCCCGGACCGGGTCAGGGCACCAGATTGATGCAGCCCACGGGGCTTCCCGCCGCACCGCCCTGCCCCGCATCGAGGATGAGGAGCGACTCGGCGTCGTCGTCTGGCAGCGTCCACGGAACCGTGGTGCTCGCGGTGGCATTGCCGGCGGTGTCGGTAGTGAAGTCCAGGACGAGGCCGCCCTGGCTGCCCTGGTACTCCGCGCCGGCGTCCGATGGATCTGCTCCGCAGTCATCCTCGTGCAGCCGGGCACTGTAGGTCGTGTCGGCGGCGAAGCTCTGTGCCTGGAGCTGAACGGTGGTGTTCTCCGCGCTTTCCTCCACGGTGACAATCGCAACGGACTCATCCGGGATCAAGGCGGTGCTGTAGGTGGTCGCTACGGCGTCGTCGCAGTACGGGCCGAAGGTTCCCTCGATGATCCCGCCCGGAGTCGGGGACGCAGTGAACTTTCCGCAGCGATCGGGGTTGGCAGTGCGGCCGGGAACGCCGGCCGCCTGGCAGTTTTCTCCGCTGGCGTCCGGGGAATCGGTGCCGCAGGGCGAAGGGCTGGATGAGGAAGAGGAAGGGGAACCTTCGGGATCGTTGTCGCCGTCGCCGTCGGAAGTGCCCGCGCAGCCGGTGAAGGCCAGTGCGAATACCGCACATCCCGTGGCCAGGAGGGTCGCTTTGCGTGCCATGGGCAATCCTTACGTTGTCGAAAGGCGAGGCCGGCGAATGGATAACTGCCGTCTTCGGGTGACCCGTGCTTTTCCAGCGTGGCAGGCGGCCCGGCGAAAATCCAGATCCAGCGGCGCTGCAGCCCGGGTCCGGATCTCCGCGCACCTCGCGCTTTCGCACGTTTTCCGCTCTCAGCGCGAGCGCCGGACCGGTGCCCCGGCAGCAGGTAATGTGGAAGAAAACCCCGGGGTTCCGTTTGTGGACTTCGGGTATTTGCGTTGCCGTCATGAAGGAGAAAACACCCCATGAGCCTGAACGGACTGCGTGCCGCCCTCGCTGAGGACCCCTCGTACGCAAGGGTGCGGACTCTTTCCTCCCGGCCGCCCGCAGGCCGCAGCGAAGACCTGCAGATCGGGGCTCCGCAGGGCATGCGCGCCGCCCTGCTGGCCGAAGTCGTGGACGGCCTGGCATCGGCCGGAACCGGTGCCGGCGTTCCGCCGGTGGTGCTGGCCGTGACGGCGACGGGACGCGAGGCCGAGGACCTGGCAGCCGCGCTGCGCAGTTATCTTCCCTTGGCCGGTATCGAAGAGTTCCCCAGCTGGGAGACCCTGCCGCACGAGCGGCTGTCCCCGCGCTCGGATACCGTCGGACGGCGCCTGTCGGTGCTCCGCCGGCTGGCGCACCCGGAAACCGCCCCGGTGCAGATTGTGGTTGCCCCGGTGCGCGCCGTGCTCCAGCCGCTGGTGGCCGGACTGGGCGAACTCAAGCCGGTGGCGCTGAAGGTCGGCCAGGAGCAGCCCTTTGACTCCGTGGTGCAGGCACTGGCGGAGGCCGCCTATGCGCGGGTGGATATGGTCTCCCACCGCGGCGAGTTTGCCGTGCGAGGCGGCATCCTGGATGTTTTCCCGCCCACCGAGGACCACCCCATCCGCATCGACTTCTTCGGCGACGAAGTCGATTCCATGCGCTGGTTCGCGGTCGCTGACCAGCGGACCCTGACCGGGGAGCACATCACCCACCCCTCGGAGCTCTACGCCCCGCCGTGCCGGGAAATCCTGATCACGCCGTCGGTCATGAGCCGCGCCGCCAAGCTCAAGGACCAGATGCCGGCCGCCTCGGACATGCTGGAAAAGATCGCCGGCGGAATTGCCGTGGAAGGCATGGAATCCCTCGCTCCGGTGCTGGTGGACTCCATGGTCCCGCTGATGGGGGAGCTGCCCCGCGGATCCATTGCCGTGGTCATCGAGCCGGAAAAGGTCCGGGCCCGCGCCCACGACCTGGCCGCCACCAACGAGGAGTTCCTGGCCGCAGCCTGGGCAACGGCGTCCGACGGCGGTGCGGCGCCCCTGGATCTTTCCGCCGGGCTGGCCTCGGACCTGGACGCTGCAAGCTTCCGTTCCCTGGCCGATACGCGCACTGCCGCGCACGCCAATGACGTGGCCTGGTGGTCCATTACATCCTTCAACCCCGACGACGAAACCGTCCTGGACATCGACACCCTGACCATCAACGCCCGGGAACCGCGCGGCTACCGGGGCGACGTAGCGGAAATGATGGAGTTCATCGGCGGCCGCGTCCGGGACGCCTGGCGTGTGGTGGTGGTGACGGAGGGGCCGGGCCCGGCCTCCCGCCTGGCCGAACTGTTCCGGGAGAACGACATTCCCGCAGCGCTGGTGGAATCCGTGGACGAGGAACCGCGCCCCGGCGTCATCGCCATCACCACGGCCAGCGCCGGCCGCGGGTATGTCTTTGACACCCTCAAGACCGGTCTGCTGACCGAGGCGGACCTGCTCGGCCGCGCCAGCACCTACTCCACCCGCGACATGCGCAAGATGCCTTCCAAACGGCGCAACGCCGTCGATCCGCTGCAGCTGCAGGAGGGCGACTTCGTGGTGCATGAGCAGCATGGCGTGGGCAAGTTCATTGAGCTCATCCAGCGTGCCACCGGCGCCGGCACCAACAAGACAGTGCGCGAGTACATGGTGCTTGAATACGCGTCCTCCAAGCGCGGGGCGCCGGGGGACCGGCTGTTCGTCCCCACCGACCAGCTGGACCAGATCACCCGGTACGTGGGCGGTGAAACCCCTGTCCTGTCCAAGATGGGCGGTTCCGACTGGGCCAAGACCAAGAGCCGGGCGCGCAAGGCGGTCAAGGAGATTGCGGGGGAGCTGATCCGGCTCTACTCCGCCCGGATGGCGTCCAAGGGCCACGCCTTCGGCCCGGACACCCCGTGGCAGCGTGAACTCGAGGAAGCGTTCCCTTATGTCGAGACCCCGGATCAGCTGACCACTATCAACGAGGTCAAGGCGGACATGGAGCGTGAAATCCCCATGGACCGGCTGGTCTCCGGCGACGTGGGCTACGGCAAAACCGAGATCGCGGTGCGTGCAGCGTTCAAGGCCGTGCAGGACGGCAAACAGGTGGCCGTGCTGGTGCCCACCACGCTGCTGGCCCAGCAGCATATGGAAACCTTCGCCGAACGCTTCTCCGGCTTCCCGGTCCGGGTGGATTCGCTCTCGCGCTTCCAGACCGCCAAGCAGGCCAAGGCAACTATCGAGGACGTCAAGACCGGCGCCGTGGACGTGGTCATCGGCACCCACCGTCTGCTGTCCCAAGAGGTCCGGTTCAAGGACCTGGGCCTCGTGATCGTGGACGAGGAGCAGCGCTTCGGCGTCGAACACAAGGAAGCGCTGAAGAAGATGCGCACCAACGTGGACGTGCTGGCCATGAGCGCCACCCCGATTCCCCGCACCCTGGAGATGTCCCTGACCGGTATCCGCGAGACATCCACCTTGGCCACCCCGCCGGAGGAACGGCACCCGGTGCTCACCTATGTGGGCCCCTACACGGACAAACAGGCCTCCGCCGCCATCCGCCGGGAGCTCATGCGCGAGGGCCAGGTCTTCTTTGTCCACAACCGGGTGTCCTCGATTGACCGGACGGCCGCCCATCTGCGGGAACTGGTGCCGGAGGCGCGGATCGCCGTCGCGCACGGCCAGATGAGCGAGTCCAAGCTCGAGCAGATCATTGTGGATTTCTGGGAGAAGCGCTTCGACGTGCTGGTGTGCACCACCATCATCGAAACGGGCCTGGACATCTCCAATGCCAACACCCTGATCGTGGACCGTGCGGACCACTTCGGGCTTTCGCAGCTGCACCAGCTGCGCGGCCGGGTGGGGCGCGGCCGGGAGCGGGCCTATGCGTACTTCCTGTACCCGTCCGAAAAGCCGCTGGGCGAGGTGGCACTTGAACGGCTGAAGGCCGTGGCCACGCACAACGAGCTGGGTGCGGGCATGCAGCTGGCCATGAAGGACCTGGAGATCCGCGGTGCCGGCAACCTGCTGGGCGGGGAACAGTCCGGCCATATTGCCGGCGTCGGCTTTGACCTGTACATCCGGCTGGTAGGCGAAGCCGTGGCCGACTACCGGGGCGAGGCCGAGGAGAAGGCGGCCGAAATGAAGATCGAGCTGCCGGTCAACGCCCATCTCCCGCACGACTACGTTCCGGGGGAGAGGCTGCGGCTGGAGGCCTACCGCAAGCTGGCGTCAGCACTCACCAATGAGGCGATCGACGAAGTGCTGGCCGAACTGGTGGACCGTTACGGCGAGCCCCCGCAGGAAGTGAAGAACCTGATCGATGTAGCCCGCTTCCGGGTGGATGCACGCGCCGCCGGGCTCACCGACGTCGCGCTGCAGGGCAACTTCATCAAGTTCGCACCGGCGGACCTGCCCGAGTCGAGGACCATGCGACTGCAGCGTATGTATCCCGGGGCGCTCGTGAAGCCGGCGCTGAACGCGGTGCTGGTACCCAAGCCGAAGACCGCCAGGATAGGCGGGAGGGATCTGGTGGACGCCGAAATCCTGGCCTGGGCCAAGCAGGTGCTCGACGCCGTGTTCAAGGAGTAAGCCGGAGGCTAGCCAGTCACCGCAATGACGAAAACACCGGCGGCGGCCACTACGCAGGAGGCCAGTACCGAGTAACCGACGAGGACGATGCGCTGCTGCAGGGCCCGGTTCCGGCGCCACTCCCTGCGGGTCATGGTGGTAGTCATAAACCGAATCTAGGGACGGCTGGGCGCGGCCGCTAAGAGTAGGACACACCTGCTTAACCCCGGCGACTACTCAGTTAAACGCGATGCACCCCAGCCCGAGGGCTGGGGTGCATCGCTGTTTACGCAGGAAAACTACTCGTTGTGCGAGTATCCCTTGGCCAACTCCGTGGTGGTGTCGGAACGGCCGATGCTGAATGCAACGAGGTACATGCCGGTCGCGGCGACCAGCAGAACGGCCATCGGCCACACGTTGTCCAGGGTCAGCCAGTTCACCGCGTAGATGGCGCCCAGGAAGATGGCGAACATCACGGCAAAGATGAGGATGTTGCTGACCAGATGGCCCTCGCCCGAGTGTGAAGGCTGCTTTGACCGTGTTCCAACCATGAAGTTCTCCGTTTCAAAAAGTGTCAGTAGCTATGCCGGTCAGTAGTCCGACGTGGCTTTGCTTCCATTAACAATAGCGATTCCCGAGCTCGCTCCGATACGCGTGGCCCCGGCATCGATCATTGCCTGCGCATCTTCGAGCGAACGGACACCGCCGGAGGCCTTGACTCCGAGGTCCGGACCGACCGTCCGGCGCATCAGGGCAACGTCTTCGGCAGTGGCTCCGCCGCCGTTGAAACCGGTGGAGGTCTTCACGAAGTCGGCTCCGGCTTCGACCGAAGCTTCGCAGGCCAGGACCTTCTGCTCATCAGTGAGCAGGGAGGTTTCGATGATGACCTTGAGGATGCCGCCGGCAGCATGCACGGCGTCGGCGACGGCTGCAATGTCGCGGACCAGGGCGGCGCGGTCTCCGCGCCGGGCTGCGGCGATGTCGATGACCATGTCGATCTCATCTGCGCCGTCCTGAAGCGCGCCCTGGGCTTCAAAGACCTTCACCTCGGTGGTGGTGGCTCCCAGCGGGAAGCCGATGACCGAGCAGGTGAGCACTCCGCTGCCCTTCAGCGCGTTGCGGACGGTGCCGACCCAGATCGGGTTAACGCAGACGGACTTGAACTGGTACTCAGCGGCTTCGGAGCAGACCCGGAGGATGTCGTCGCGGCTGGCCTCGGGTTTGAGGAGCGTGTGATCAATATACGAGGCAATGGGTGTAGACATGGGATCTATCTTGCCATAGGGCAGTGGTGCCGCGTGGTCGAGATCACGGTGGCGGCGGGCTGCCGGGGCGTGCGCAAGGATGAAAAAATCGGCCGGGTCCGCAATGCGGAGCCCGGCCGATTCACTTATTTCCGAACAATTATCCTACGGCCGGCCAGTTGCCAAACAGCTGGACTGCATTCTTGCCGGCTCCAGCTACAGGAGCTGCGTCGGAATTCTGGGCCACGGCGCCCGCTCCGAAGATAAGGGCGGCCAGGAGTGCAGCTGCACCGAATTTTTTCATGTCGTGCTCCTTGAGAGAAACGATGTGGTGGGGTGAAACACCTGAAGTATAGCTATGCTGAAGCTCTTATTGATATGCGATTGGCCATCTTTGGTGAATTCTGAGTAATTATTGCAGAATGGCACCGGGCCTCTGTCGCTGGAAGGACCAGAATCCTTGGAAGATGAACAGGTGTATTTAGCCAACGAGTACAAGGCGCAACAAGCGAGCCAGCGTCGTGACTACGGCAAGGCGGTCGAATATTCGGTGCTCGCGCGTGAAGCTGCACTTGAGGCCGGTGATACCTGGGGATACTGCCGGTTGACGCTCAGCATTGCCCGGTACCAATACGACCTGGGGCTGATGGATGAGTGCATCCATACAATAAACGCGTTGACAGCTCATCCCGTCATTGTCGACTTCCCGGAAACCGCTGCCCGCGCCCGGGTGATCCTCTCCGAGGCCTTGAGGAACAAGGGGGCAAGCGACCGTGCGCTGGTTGCGACAGAAGAGGCGATAAGTATCGTTCCGGATCGTTCCAAGGAATTGCGTACCGCTCTTCAACATTCCATGGTGGCAACCCTGGCTGAGGAGGGGGAGGTGGAAGCGGCGTGGCAGGAAGCGATGGTGCTGGACTCCCTCGTTGGTCCTGAAGCAGGCGCAAGGGCTAGCGGCATGGCCTACTGGACGATCGGAAATTCGGCATTTATGTCCGGACGGATCGAGGAAGGACTCCGGTTCCACGAGCAGGCAGCAACGGCCCTGACCCCGTTGGGGGACGTCAACCTATGGGCACTGTTTAATAAGGCCTCGGCAAACCTGCGCATGGATGCAGGGGTAGTGCAGCCGGAGACCCTCGAATGCATTGAACGGGCGGAAGTAGCCATTTCGGTTTCCGAGGGAAACCTGGCCGACCGGCTGGAGATCCTCTTATCACGCGCCCACTGGGAACACTTGGCCGGGAATAATGGGGTAGCCGAACAAAAGCTCCGGGACGTGGCCACCAAGGCCGAAGAATTATTCCCGTATACCCGTGCACAGGCACTGATGGTTTTGGCGAGATGCCTGTTCGACCTTGGGCGAGCTGGCGAGGCATTGGACGCGGCGCGGGAAGGTGAACGACTATTCGACGGTCTAGGGGCACCGGTCCAAGCCGAAAGAGCACGGGAGATTATCAGGACCATCCTCCGAAATGACTCCATCACCCAAACAGTTGAACACGAAACGAAAAGTCAGGCCTAGAAACTCGATATTTATGTATCGAAGGCGCACAATACAAACACCGTCTTTCGAATTATCGGCGGCAATCACGGACGAGCCGTTCCAAATCGGCGAGGGAATCCGCTGCATTTGATCCTGCGCAGCGACTTGGGGGAAGCATGGCTAGACGCGATAGATTGCAGTACGCAGGGACACGCCCTTATGCCGACCCGCAGAACCCGCCGGACGGCAAGGGCGTGCTAACCGGGGATAAAAGGATTTCCCCCGGGCACATCTCGGTCGAATTCGCCGAGGAGGGACATTTGGTACTGGCGTTGCCGCCAGGTGAAGTGATCACCGGGACGATGGCCCTGCAGGCGGCAGAGAAGATCCAGGCCCTCGCCGGAGCCAGCACCCTGCCTCTGCTCCTGGTCCTGACTGGAGTGGATTCAGTATCCCGAAGCGCCCGCGACGTTTTCAGTGCGGCGCGGTCGCTCTCGGCGGTGGCCGTCATGGGTGTCTCGCCGGTGGACCGCGTTATTGCCAATTTTCTGCTGGGCGGCGAAGTGCAGCCGTGTCCCACCCGCTACTTCTCAAGCGAACCTGACGCGCTTGGCTGGCTGAAACGATTTGCGGTATGACACCTGACTCTGAAGCCGCCAATCTGTCCGGCGAAGCCGTCCGGCTGAACAGGATAGTCGAGGGCATTGTCAGCATCGCGGCGGGAAACCTCACATCGCGAATTCCCGTTTCGCCCGCACGCGACCAGATTGATGCCGTCAGCACGGGCATTAATCTGCTGGCCGAAGAACTGGACGACATTTACCGGGACCTTGAGCAGCGTGTGCAGGACCGTACCCAGGAGCTCCGGGAAGCTCACGCCCAGATGCAGCACATGGCCCTTAGCGACCCCCTCACCGGGGCTGGAAACAGAACTGCCTTGATGCAGGCAGCTGAGGACGCATTGACGGTTTGGAACGTCGAGCAAGTTCGGGATACCGCGCCGGCGGTATTGATGGTTGACCTGGACGGGTTCAAAGACATCAATGACAGCTTCGGACACCAAGCGGGTGACCGGGTACTCCAAGAAGTGGCGACAAGATTGCTCGCCTGCGTGCCGGGGGATAGCACCGTTTCACGGCTCGGCGGCGACGAATTCGCGGTTCTGCTCCCTGACGTCAGCCGCATGTCCGCCCGGGCGACGGCCGAGCGTGTGCAGGAAGCACTGGGGTTCAAAATGAAGGTGGAGGAACTGGATGTCTGGCCCCGTGCCAGCATTGGCGTGCACCTGGCCGAGGTTGGGCAGTCCGCCGAAGACCTGCTTCTCCGCGCCGACACGGCAATGTACGAAGCGAAGGAAGACGGTCCGGGCCTGGTCCGGCTATTTGAACCGGTGATGCTCTACGCCCGCCAACTGCGGCGCAAAATGTCCTCTGATCTGCGCAATGCCGTTGAACGCAACGAGTTTCGGCTGGCGTACCAGCCCGTTGTAGATCTGGTCACCGGAAAGATGCAGGGTGTGGAGGTGCTGCTGCGCTGGGAGCATCCGACGCAGGGACTGGTCATGCCGGACATCTTCATTCCGCTGGCCGAGGAAAGCGGAGCCATCCTGGGGATCGGACGCTGGGTGCTGCGGTCTGCCCTGGAGCAACTAGCGCAGTGGCGTGAGGCCGATCAGGACCAGGACGGCTTCCATATCCGCGTCAACGTCTCCCCGTCTGAACTGCAGAGCATGGACCTGGTCGACTTTGTCCGGGCGCAGCTGCGGGAAGCCGGCGCAGCTCCGCAGGATCTGGTTCTCGAGATCACCGAGAGCGCTTTCGTGGGCAGCGGAGACGTTGAGACTTACTCCATGAGGTCGCTCAAAGCCCTGGGCGTCCGCTTGGAAATCGACGATTTCGGCACGGGGTATTCATCCATCAGCTACCTGCGGCGCCTGCCGGTGGATACCGTCAAGGTGGACCGCGCCCTGATCGCCGAGATCAGCCGCGACGAAGGGCAGCTGCAGTTCGTGGACGCCGTTCACCGGCTCATCCAGGCCGCCGGAATGGAAGCAGTCTTCGAAGGAATAGAGACCCTGGAGCAGGCTGAACTACTGCAGGACATGGGCTGCTGCAGCGGCCAGGGCTACTACTTCAGCCGGCCGCTCACCGCCGGGCAGGTGGGAACGCTCCTGACCAGCGGCAGCCGCCTGCCGCTGGCCACGGAACTGCTGGCGTAACCGGACACTGCTGGCCTAATCGGGCGCCCGGACGCAGGTGAAGGAAGCTCAGTTCCGGACCCGGTACCGCAGGAACACGACGCCGTTGGCGAATCGTTTCTCCTCCAGCAGCTCCAGATCCAGCCGCAGACCGTCCGGCAGGAACCGCTTCCCGCCACCGACAATCACGGGGGAGAGCAGCTGCTGCAACTCGTCAACCAGCCCCGCCTGCAGCGCCTGGCCGGCGAGGTCCGCTCCGCCCACGGACACGTCGCCGTCGGACGCCTCCACGAGTGCCCGCACGGCAGCGGGATCGAACTCCCGTTCCAGCCGCGTGCGCGGGGCGGAGAGGCCGGCGAGGGTTCGAGAGAAAACCACCTTGTCCGCCCCCTGCCAGATCCGCGCGTACTCGTGGATGGCGGGCGGCTCGTCCTCTGCGGGGACGGCGTCCCAGGCAGCCATCACCTCATAAAGCCGCCGTCCCAACAGATGCGTGTGGACGTCCCGCTCAAGCCCGTTGACGAAGGAATGGACCTCTTCATCGGGCATGCTCCAGTCAAAGGACCCGGACTCGTCCGCTATGTACCCGTCTAGCGACGTGATGCTGGTGTAGATCAGCCGTCCCATGCCGGCCTCCCGCTTAGGTTAGAGTCCCAGGGCTGTCCGTACATCGGCCAGCACTGCATCCAGGGTTGCGCGTGCGTTCGAACGCGCAGCCGGCAGATCAGCCGCTGAACCGACGGGCTCAATCACCTCGAGGTAGCACTTGAGCTTCGGCTCGGTTCCGCTGGGACGGATGATGACCCGGGTGTTGTCACGGGTAACGTACCGCAGCCCGTCCGTGGGCGGCAGTCCGTTGGCGCCTTCGGCAAGGTCGACGGCGGTTTCCACCGGGGAGCCGGCGAAGGAGACCGGCGGGTGCTGGCGCAGCCGCTGCATCATTTCGGTCAGCAGGCCCAGGTTCTCCACCCGGACGGAGAGCTGGTCGCTCTGGTGCAGGCCGTGCTCCAGGGCCAGCTCGTCGAGTTCGTCAAAGAGGGTCCGGCCCTTCGCCTTCAGGGCAGCGGCCAGCTCGGCCAGCAGCAGTCCGGCGGAGATGCCGTCCTTATCCCGGACCAGTCCCGGTGCCACGCAGTAGCCCAGTGCTTCTTCGTATCCGTAGGTCAGCTTCGGCACCCGGGAGATCCACTTGAACCCGGTCAGGGTTTCCTGGTGCTCAAAACCTGCAGCATCCGCAATGCGGGCCAGGAGGCGGGAGGAAACAATCGAGTTGGCGAAGACAACGCCGGAACGGGCTTTCTCGCCCCGTACCTTCCAGCGGCCGGCAGCGATCCGCCGGGCAATGTGGCGGCCCAGCAGGGCGCCGACTTCGTCACCGCGCAGCATGCGCCATTCGCCCGTGGCAGGGTCCTTGGCCGCGACGGCGGCGCGGTCGGCGTCCGGATCATTGGCCAGGACAAGGTCCGCGTCCCGCTCGGCGGCAAGCTTCAGGGCCAGGTCCAGCGCTCCGGGTTCCTCCGGGTTCGGGAAGGCAACGGTGGGGAAGTCCGGGTCCGGCAGTGCCTGCTCCGGAACCAGGGTCACCGAGGTGAACCCGGCACCGCGAAGCACGGCGGACATGGTTTCGCCGCCGACGCCGTGCATAGGCGTGAGGACGATGTCCAGGTCCCGTGCCGGGTAGCCTTCCCGGTGCGCCAGGTCGTCGACGGCGCCGATGTAGTCGGCGATCAGCGACTCGGAAACTTCGGTGTAGCCGTCCGGTGCCAGCTCAATGGAGTCCAGCGGAACGGTGTAGTCGATCCGTGCGGCGATCTCGGCGTCGTACGGAGAGACAATCTGCGCACCGCGGCCGGGACCCTTGACCGTGCGGCCGCCCAGGTAGACCTTGTAGCCGTTATCCGCGGCAGGGTTGTGGCTGGCAGTGACCATCACGCCCGCGTCTGCGTCCAGGGCGCGGACCGCGTAGGCGAGCAGCGGCGTCGGAAGCGTGCAGGGCAGCAGGAACGTTTCGATGCCGGCGGCGCCGAAAACGGCAGCCGTTTCCAGCGCGAAGTCCTTCGACTTGTACCGGGCGTCGTAGCCGATCACGGCGCTGGGAGTCCAGTTGTCGCCGGCTGTGTCCTGCAGGAAGGACGCGATGCCTGCAGCGGTGCGCCGCACCACCACGCGGTTCATCCGGTTTGAACCGGCGCCCAGCTCCGCACGCAGCCCAGCGGTTCCGAACTCGAGCGTGCCGGCAAACCGGTCCGCCAGTTCCGCCGCAGCGGCGTCCGCACCGTCGGCGTCCGCACCATCCGTGTCCGCGAGGGTGCGGAGGAGGGTGCGGAGCTCACGGGCGGTGTCCGGGTCGGGGTCACTGTCCGCCCACGCGTGCGCGGCGGCGGTGAGTTCTTCGAGGTCGGCGGGGATCAGAGTCATGTGGATACCTACTGTTGCTGGTGCGGGTAGCTGTGCGGCGGAAAGCTGCTAGATCTTGTTGATGATCTCGGCGAGCAGCTTGGAGATGCGCGGTCCGGCGGCCTGTCCCGCTTCCAGGACCTCGCCGTGGCTCAGTGCCACCGGGCTGATGCCGGCGGCCAGGTTGGTGACCAGGGAGATCCCGAAGACCTCCATGCCGGCGTGGCGTGCGGCAATGGCTTCGAGTGCCGTGGACATGCCGACCAGGTCGGCGCCGATGGTCTTGGCGTAGCGGACCTCGGCCGGCGTTTCGTAGTGCGGGCCGGTGAACTGGGCGTAAACGCCTTCATCCAGGGTCGGGTCCACGCTGCGTGCCACGTCGCGCAGCCGCGACGAGTACAGGTCTGTCAGGTCAACGAACGTCGCGCCTTCGAGCGGGGACGTGGCGGTGAGGTTGAGGTGGTCGCTGATCAGCACCGGGGTGCCCGGCTGCCACTCGGGATTCAGCCCGCCGCAGCCGTTGGTGAGGACCATGACCTTGGCGCCGGCAGCGGCTGCGGTGCGGACACCGTGCACGACGGCGCGTACGCCCTTGCCCTCGTAGTAGTGGGTGCGTGCACCCAGGACCAGGGCGCGCTTGCCGTCGGTGGTGAGGACGGAGCGGATGGTGCCCACGTGCCCCTGCACGGAGGGGGCCGAGAAGCCCGGGATATCGGAGGCGGAGAGCGTAGCGGTGGTCTCGCCGATCAGCTCGGCGGCTTCACCCCAGCCGCTTCCGAGGACCAGTGCAATGTCGTGGGAGGGCACGCCGGTGTGCTCTGCAATGTAGTCGGCGGCCTGCTGGGCAAGTTCAAATGGGTCGTTAGTCACTTAACAAACTTACAGCCTTGCCGGCCTGCCGAAGTCCGCGCCTGCACCGCCGTTTGAGCGCCGTCACTCGATGGGACAGAATAGACCCTTGTGACCACCCAACTAGATTTTACTGCCCGAAAACTTGCGATTCTCGGAGGCGGCCCCGGCGGCTATGAGGCTGCCCTCGTGGCGGCATCCCTCGGAGCGGACGTAACCGTCGTCGAGCGGCAGGGGCTGGGCGGCTCCGCCGTGCTCACCGACGTCGTTCCGTCCAAGACACTTATTGCCACTGCCGATGTGATGACCCGGCTGAATGCGGCCCGGAATCTCGGCGTGGAATTCGGGGACGTGGCCTCGCCGGTCTACGCAGACCTGAAGGTGGTCAATCATCGCCTGCTGGCCCTGGCCAAGGAACAGTCCAATGACATCCGCAGCACCCTGGAACGGGTGGGCGTGAAGGTGAAGATCGGCGAAGGCCGCCTGCTGGACAACACCACCATTGAAGTCACCGCCGACGACGGCACCGTGGAAACGGTCAAGGCCGAAGCCTTGCTGATTGCCACCGGCGCGAACCCCCGCGAGCTGGAGACCTCTGTTCCCGACGGTGAACGGATCTTCACCTGGAAGCAGATCTACAACCTCACCGAGGTTCCCGAGCACCTGATCGTCATCGGTTCCGGCGTCACCGGCGCGGAATTTGCCTCCGCCTACAACGGGCTCGGCACCAAGGTCACGCTGATCTCCAGCCGCGACCGCGTGCTGCCCGGCGAGGACGCAGATGCCGCCGTCGTGCTGGAAGACGTTTTCCAGGCCCGCGGCATGACCGTGCTCAGCCGGTCCCGCGCCGACTCCGTGAAGAATACGGGCGACGGCGTGCTGGTCACGCTTTCGGACGGACGGACTGTTGAAGGCAGCCACTGCCTCGTAGCCGTGGGCGCCATCCCGAACACCGCGGGCATCGGTTTGGAAGAAGCAGGGGTGCAGCTGGACGAGCGCGGCCAGATCCGGGTTGACGGCGTCTCCCGCACCACGGCCAACAACGTCTACGCCGCGGGCGACTGCACCGGCGTTTTCAACCTGGCCTCCGTGGCGGCCATGCAGGGCCGCATCGCCGTGGCACACCTCATGGGCGACGGCGTGAAGCCGCTGAAGCTCAAGACCGTGGCCTCGAACATCTTCACCTCCCCGGAAATCGCGTCCGTGGGCGTTTCCGAGGCCGACATTGCCGAGGGCCGGTACCAGGGCGACGTCATCAAGCTGTCCCTGCACACCAACGCCCGGGCCAAGATGATGGACGTCAAGGAAGGCTTCGTGAAGATCATTTCCCGCAAGGGCTCCGGCACCGTGATCGGCGGCGTCGTGGTGGGTCCGCGCGCCTCGGAGCTGATCTTCCCGATCGCCATCGCCGTCACCCATAAGCTCCACGTGGATGACCTGGCCAATACTTTCGCCGTCTACCCGTCGCTCACGGGCTCCATTTCCGAAGCCGCCCGCCGCCTGCACGTCCACATGTAACGAACTACTCTTCTTCTTCCCGCGCCCGCATCGGATTATCCGTTTGCGGGCGCGGGATTTTTTATGCCCGTGAACCGGCAGCATGAAATATTTGTCCGGTATATGGACACAAATCTCAAATAACGGACGCATGCTCCTACGATATGGATACTTCATTTCCTCTTGCGAAAGAGTTCCAATGTCTACTAAGAATCCCTCCGCGGCATCTACGCCGGCGCCGGCGCCGGCCAAAACCAATTCCAAGGGCCGCGTGATTGTTGCCAGCCTCGTCGGAACCTCCATCGAGTTCTATGACTTCTACGTATACGCAACGGCAGCAGTCCTCGTCTTCCCCCGGTTGTTCTTTCCGAATGCCGAGGGCATCACGGCCCTGCTGAGCTCGTTCGCCGTGTTCGGGGTGGCTTTCATTGCCCGGCCGCTGGGCTCCATCGTCTTCGGGCACTTCGGTGACAAGGTGGGCCGCAAGGGAACCCTGGTGGCATCGCTGTTGACCATGGGGATTGCGACGTTCCTGATCGGTTGCCTGCCGACCGCGGAAAACGGCTGGACGGTCCTCGCTCCCGCAATGCTGGTGGTCCTGCGGTTTGCCCAGGGCCTGGCCCTGGGTGGGGAATGGTCCGGAGCGGCGCTGCTCGCGACGGAGAACGCGCCGGCCAACAAGCGTGCCGTCTGGGGAACCTTCCCGCAGCTGGGCGCGCCGATCGGGTTCATCCTGGCCAACGGCCTGTTCCTGTTGCTGAGCTTCCAGCTGGATGCCGAGCAGTTCGACTCCTGGGGCTGGCGCGTGCCGTTCCTGGCCAGCGCCGTCATGGTGATCATCGGCCTGTACGTCCGGCTGAAGCTGGTTGAGACGCCGGCCTTCCAGAAGGTTGTGGATTCGGGAGAGGTCAGCAAACTGCCCCTGAGCCGCGCCTTCAAGTACAGCTGGCGCCAGATGATTGCCGGCACCTTCATCATGCTGGCGACGTATGTGCTGTTCTACCTGATGACCACGTTCACGCTGTCCTACGGGACCGCGGCCAAGAGCGCGGAAGCGGCCAAGGCCGCCGCGGAAAAGGCCGGCAAGCCATTCGACCCGGAGACCTTCGCCGCCGGCCTGGGCTACGCCCGCAACGACTTCCTGATCATGCTGATCATCGGCGTGGTGTTCTTCGGGATCTTCACGCTCGTCGCCGGTCCGCTGGCGGAGAAGTTCGGACGCCGCAAGACACTGTTGGTTGTCACCGCCGGCATCTTCCTCTTCGGCTTCACGTTCTCGCCGCTGCTGGGCGGCGGAACCGTGGGGGTGATGGCGCTGCTGATCATCGGCTTCACCCTGATGGGCCTGACGTTCGGACCCATGGGAGCCCTGCTGCCGGAGCTCTTCCCGACCAACGTGCGGTACACCGGGTCGGCCATCGCCTACAACGTCTCCTCGATCCTGGGCGCAGCGGTGGCACCGTTCATCGCCGTCGCCCTCTGGCAGGCCGCGGACGGAAGCCCGTGGCTGGTGGGCATCTACCTGTCATCCATGGCGGTGCTGACGCTGATCGCATTGTTCGTGACCAAGGAAACCCGCGACGTCGACTACGAAAACAATTCCAGTGAGGGCGTGAAGGTCCCCTAGGCCTTTCAAGCACACAGCAGCAGGCCCGGTTCCCGTTGGGGGAACCGGGCCTGCTGTGTTTTTGCGTTGCTGCTGGTGTTGCGCGGGGTTGCTCCGGGATCAGTCCAGAATCGAGGCGATGACGGCGCCGGCGGACACCGTCGCGCCGGGCAGGGCGCTCAGGCCGGAGATGGTGCCGGACTTGTGCGCGGTCAGCGGCTGTTCCATCTTCATGGCTTCGAGCACCACCACGAGGTCACCCTCGCGAACCGCTGCGCCGTCCTCGACGGCCACCTTGACGATGGTTCCCTGCATGGGTGAGGTCAGGTCATCGCCTGCGGCCGCGGTGGATGCACCGCCCCGGGAACGCTTGCGGGCCTTGCCGTTGCCGCGGGTGCCGTTGGATGCGCCGGCTGCGGGGCCGCCCAGGCCGGCCGGGAGCACGACCTCGAGCCGCTTGCCGCCTACTTCAACGGTGACGCGCCGGCGCTCGTCGTCGTCGTCGCCCGTTCCGGGTTCGCCGCTCCAGGCCGGGATGGTGTTCGTGAACTCGGTTTCGATCCAGCGCGTGTGGACGCCGAAGGTCTCCTCGCCGGTGAAGGCGGGGTCCGCAGCGACGGCGCGGTGGAACGGCAGCACGGTGGGCAGGCCGGCGACGTCGATCTCCGCCAAGGCGCGCCGCGCACGCTGCAGCGCTTCGCGGCGGGTGGCTCCGGTGACAATCAGCTTGGCGAGCATGGAATCGAAGTTCCCGCCCACGGTTTCGCCCGCTTCGATGCCCGAGTCAACGCGGACGCCGGGGCCGGTGGGCAGCTTGAACTCGGAGACGGTACCGGGGGCGGGCATGAAGTTGCGCCCCGGGTCTTCGCCGTTGATGCGGAACTCGAAGGAGTGGCCGCGCACTTCCGGGTCGCCGTATCCCAGCGCCTCGCCGCGGGCGATGCGGAACTGCTCGCGGACCAGGTCCAGGCCGGTGACTTCCTCGGAGACGGGGTGTTCCACCTGCAGCCGTGTGTTGACCTCCAGGAAGGAAATGGTGCCGTCCTTGCCGACCAGGAATTCGCAGGTCCCGGCGCCCTGGTAGCCGGCTTCCTTGAGGATGGCCTTCGACGCCGAGTACAGGCTCGCGTTCTGTTCTTCGGTGAGGAACGGGGCCGGGGCTTCCTCGACAAGCTTCTGGTTGCGGCGCTGCAGGGAGCAGTCGCGGGTGGAAATGACCACCACGTTGCCGTAGGCATCAGCAAGGCACTGGGTTTCCACATGGCGCGGGGCGTCCAGGAAACGCTCGATGAAGCACTCACCCCGGCCGAACGCAGCTGTGGCCTCGCGGACCGCCGAGTCGAACATTTCGGGAATCTCTTCGCGGGTGCGGGCAACCTTGATGCCGCGGCCTCCGCCGCCGAAGGCTGCCTTGATGGCCAGCGGCAGCCCGTGCCGGTCCGCGAAGTCCAGGACATCCTGGGCCGACTCCACCGGATCCGCCGTGCCCGGAACCAGCGGGGCGCCGACCTTGGCGGCAATATGCCGGGCCTGGACCTTGTCCCCGAGCGAGGAGATGGCGCTGGGGGAGGGGCCGATCCAGGTCAGGCCGGCGTCGATGACGCGCTGGGCGAATTCGGCGTTCTCGGAGAGGAAGCCGTAGCCGGGGTGGATGGCGTCGGCGCCTGCGCGTGCGGCGGCGTCGAGGATCTTGTCCATGTCCAGGTAGGACTCGGCCGCGGTGCTGCCGCCGAGCGCAAAGGCCTCGTCGGCGAGGCGGACGTGCAGGGCGTCGCGGTCGGGATCGGCATAGACCGCAACGGCGGCAATTCCCTCATCGCGGGCGGCGCGGATGACGCGGACCGCAATCTCGCCGCGGTTGGCAATGAGGATCTTGGTGAGTGCCTTGGCGGGGGTCGCAGCAGGCGCGGGGATGTTCTGGCTCATTGGTGCACTGGCTCCTTTTGATCTGTTCGGAGCCTAGCGCGGTTTTGTGGTCTCGGGCCATAATGCGTGCTGTTTCTGCGTGGGAACCGCCCGTTCGTTGTGGGGATTCTACAAAAGGCCGGAGGTTCCCGGCGGCTGGTGGAAGTCGGGTAAGTATCCCTCCACCGCCGGATTCTCGAAGGTGCCAGTTCGATCTGGAGCCCGAACGAGATGGCGGGGAGGTTCGCGACAGGTGATGGATGGAGACATGAGATCCCCTAACCCATTGCCGGCTGCACTCCACGGCAGGCCTTTCACTGTGGCAGAAGCCGAAGCGCATGGCGTTAGCGCGGAGCGGCTCCGTGCTTCTGACCTAAGGACTCCCAGCCGGTCCGTGCGGGTGCCCGTGGGAGGCCGGTTCTCCCTGGCCGACAGCTGCCGGCCGTATATGGAGTTATTGCCGGACGCCGTCCTGAGCCATGCGACGGCGGCGCGGCTGCACGGACTGGTGCTTCCTTGGCGGCTGGCTGAGGAACCGGTGATCCATCTGAGCCGACCCCCGGGGCTAGGGACGCCGAGGAGAAGGAATGTGGTGGGGCACCGTTTGGAGCTAATGGCGGATGAGACGGAGACGGTCCAGGGACTGCCGGTCACCAGCATTGCCCGCACATGGCTGGACCTTGCCGGAATGCTGTCTCCGGAAGAGCTGGTGGTTATGGGGGACCAGATCGTCAGTGAGCATCATCGGAATTTTGGAACGCCCCGTGTAGCACTCGTACCACTGGCGGATCTGCGCGGCTTCATCGAGGGGAAGGCGCGCAACGCTCATGTCCGCAAATGCCGGAGTGCACTGGAACGCCTCCGGGTGGGAGTGGATTCACCGCCGGAAACGCGGCTGCGGTTGATGCTGCTTGCTGACCCGGAGCTGCCCGAATTCCTCCCAAATGTTGCCATCTGTGATGCCGCGGGAGAGCCGCAGGTATGGGCTGATCTCGGCTGCCAGGAATTCCGGACCTGTCTTGAGTACGACGGCGCGCATCACCTAACACCCGAACAGCAGGCCCGTGACCACTACAGGGATCTCAAGACGGCGGAGTTGGGGTGGATTCAGGTCAAGATAAGCAAAGCTGACTTTGCGCAGGGCCAGCACCGTATCAGAGCAAAGGTACTCAGAGGCCTGGCCCTGGCCGGGTGGCGCACGGGTAGCGGCTCGTAAGGCTGAGGTTCTGTGGTGCTAGTACAGATAACGGGGTATTGGCGCCCGGATAGGCCCGTTAGCTGTACAACGGCCGTTGACCGGACCGGGATAGGCCCGTTAGCTGTACAACGGCCTCGGTGGCGCGGTGCTAGTACAGATAACGGGGTATTGGCGCCGGGATAAGCCCGTTATCTGTACATCCGCCGCGGACCAGGCCCGGATACGCCCGTTAGCTGTACAGCAGCCCGCCCCGGCGACGGGAACGCAGCAGACGCTACTTCCAGAGGTCGATGATCCGCACGTCGGCGCTGGCCAGGAGCTCCC
Organism: Arthrobacter sp. zg-Y1171; assembly: GCF_025244845.1. Classification (NCBI taxonomy): domain Bacteria; kingdom Bacillati; phylum Actinomycetota; class Actinomycetes; order Micrococcales; family Micrococcaceae; genus Arthrobacter; species Arthrobacter sp. zg-Y1171. Next base: position 1,014,630 of record NZ_CP104264.1, read on the forward strand.
GCAGCGTCGAAACGGAAAGCCCGACGACGGCGTGCGGGTCGCCGTCGACCCGCTCGATGAACGCCCCGCCCAGGGAGTCGATAGTGAAGGAACCGGCCACCTGCAGCGGCTCGCCCGTGGCGATGTAGGCCTCGATCTCGTCCTCGGAAAGCTTCACGAAGTGCACCTCTGCAGAGGACACCGCCCCGAGGGTGGCTCCGGAGCCGTCCTCGTCGGTGTCGCGGCAGTCCACCAGCCAGTGCCCGGTATGCAGTACCCCGGAGGAACCGCTCATGCGGCGGATCCGTCCGCGGGCGACGTCGGCTTCCCACGGCTTGCCGTGTGCCTCGCCGGCAAATTCGAAGACTGAATCGCAGCCGATCACCAGCGCGCCGTCAGCCTCGGGCAGGGACGCTACGGCTTCGGCCTTGGCGCGGGCCAGCAGCAGGGCCGTATCGTGCGGGTCGGTCAGGCCGTAGCGGGCGGTGACGGCGTCTTCGTCGACGTCGGAGACGAGGACGGTATGGCTGATGCCGGCGTCGGTCAGCAGCTTGGTGCGGGCGGGGGACGCGGAGGCCAGGATGAGGCTCAGGTTCGGGTTGGTCACGGGTTCAAGCCTAGTGCCGCGGCGGACCGGCCCGGAAACCAAAAACGCCGGGCCGCCCCGAAGGGACGGCCCGGCGCTGCTGCCCGAAGGGATCAGCTCTTGGACTCAACGAGCAGGGGAACCTCGATCTGCTCGGAATCGTCCGCAAAGGGATCGCCCTGGCGGCGGGCGTTGTACAGTCCGTTGTCCAGCAGTCCGTTGCGCCGGGCCACGAGGGTGGGGACCACGGTCTGGCCGGCCACGTTCACGGCGGTGCGGCCCATGTCCAGGATCGGATCGATGGCCAGCAGCAGGCCGACGCCGGCCAGCGGCAGGCCGAGGGTGGACAGGGTCAGCGTGAGCATCACGACGGCGCCGGTGGTGCCGGCGGTTGCGGCGGAACCCAGGACCGAAACCAGTGCGATGAGCAGGTAGTCGGTGAAGACCAGGTCCACGTTGAAGAACTGTGCCACGAAGATCGCGGAGACGGCCGGGTAGATGGAGGCGCAGCCGTCCATCTTGGTGGTTGCACCCAGGGGTACGGCGAAGGAGGCGTAGGCCCGGGGCACGCCGAGGTTACGCTCGGTCACGCGCTGGGTCAGCGGCAGCGTACCCACCGAGGAGCGCGAAACGAAGGCCAGCTGGATAGCGGGCCAGGCGCCGGAGAACCACTGGCGGACGGAGAGGCCGTGGGCCTTGATCAGTGCCGGGTAGACACCGAACAGCACCAGGAACAGGCCAAGGTAAACGGTGAGGGCGAACATGCCCAGGGAACCGATGGTGTCCCAGCCGTAGGTCGCGACGGCGGTGCCGATGAGGCCGACCGTGCCGACCGGTGCAAGGCGGATGATCCACCACAGGACCTTCTGGATAACGGCGAGGGCCGAGGCATTCAGGGCCAGGAACGCTTCGGCGGGCTTGCCGACCTTGAGGGCGGCAATGCCGACGGCGATGGCGATCACGAGGATCTGCAGCACGTTGAAGCTGACGCTGGTGGTGACGTCCCCGGACTCCGCCACCTTGGAGCTGGCGCCGAGTCCCAGGAAGTTGGCCGGCACCAGGCCGGTCAGGAAGCCCACCCAGCTGCCCTGGCTGCCGCTGAACTCCTCGCCCTGGCTGACGTCGGCGTTGTTGCCGGGCTGCAGGAAGAAGCCCAGCAGGATGCCGATGACCACGCTGATGAGTGCCGTGATGGCGAACCAAAGCAGCGTCTGCCAGGCCAGCCGGGCGGCGTTGGAAACGGCCCGGAGGTTGGCGATGGAGCTGACCACGGCGGTGAAGATCAGGGGGACAACGGCGGCCTTCAGCAGCGATACGTAGCTGGTGCCGATGGTGTCCAGCGTGGTGGTGAGCCAGTTCGGCTCATCGTCAACGGTGCCCATTGACTTGGCCAGCAGGCCCAGCGCCAGGCCCGCAATAAGGGCGGCGATGATCTGCGGTCCGAAGGACGTTGCCCACTTGGGCAGCCGCCGGGCGGTGGATTCAGGGGAGGAGGTCTGTGAGGTCACGGGAAAGACTCTAGCGGTGCGTCATTACCAGAACCGCCTCCAAGTTGCGAAATATGACGGCAGGAAAAAGTCGGAGTGCTCACCTGACGGTCGCCAATTCCGCGCTGTCACGGGGCTTCGCCTCAGCGGCCCGGGATATTCCCCGGGCCGCTGTGACTAAGATCGCTTCCGTTTACTCGCCCAGCAGGGCACGCCGCAGCGTGTCCAGCCCCACGGAGCCGAGCTGCAGTGCCCGGGTGTGGAAAGCCTTCTCGTCGAACGCACCGGCCTCACGGCTGCGGACCTCGTCGCGGATCTGTTCCCAGAGCCGCTGGCCCAGCTTGTAGGACGGGGCCTGTCCCGGCCAACCCAGGTAGCGGGTGAACTCGAAGTTGAGCTGCCCTTCGCTGATCGACATGTTTTCTTTCAGGAACGCGTAGCCCTTGTTGGCCGTCCAGGTGCCTTCACCCCACCGTTCCGGGATTTCCAGTTCCAGGTGGACGCCGATGTCGAAGACCACGCGGGCGGCACGCATCCGCTGCGCATCCAGCATTCCCATCCGGTCGCCCGGGTCGCTGAGGTAGCCCAGCTGCTCCATCAGCCTTTCGGCGTAGAGGGCCCAGCCCTCGCCGTGGCCGGAAACCCAGCAGATGTTGCGTCGCCAGTCGTTGAGCAGTCCGCGCGATGCCGTCGCCGTCGCAATCTGCAGGTGGTGGCCAGGAACGCCCTCGTGGTAGACCGTGGTGGTTTCCTGCCAGGTGGTGAAGGTGTCCTCGCCGGCCGGCACGGACCACCACATGCGGCCCGGACGGGAGAAATCGTCGCTGGGACCGGTGTAGTAGATCCCGCCCTCCTGGGTGGGTGCAATCATGCACTCGATCCGGCGCATCGGTTCGGTGATCTCGAAGTGGGATCCGGCGAGGTCTTCGACGGCGCGGTCGGCGAGGTCCTGCATCCAGGCCTGCAGTTCATCCGTTCCGTGCAGCTGGCGAGCCGGGTCCTCATCGAGGATCCGCATGGCTTCCGCCACGGTGGCGCCGGGCCGGATCTGCTCGGCCACGGCTTCCTGCTCGGCGATGATGCGGTCCAGTTCCTCCACGCCCCACTGGTAGGTTTCCTCCAGATCCACGGCGGATCCGAGGAACTGGCGGGACATCAGCGCGTAACGCTCCCGGCCTACGGCATCTGCGGCGGGTGCAGCCGGAAGAAGTTCCTCCTCCAGGAAGGTTGCAAGGTTGGCATAGGCCCGGCGGGCGGATTCGGCTCCAGCCTTCAGGTCCGCGCGGAGCGCGTCGGGCAGCTCTCCGCCTCCGGGCAGGGCGGCATTGGCGGCGAGGGCGTCAAAGAACCCGCCGTCCTCTGCATACGCGGAAGCCTGCTCCACCACGATCTTTACCTGCCGGCGGGCGGCCACCCGGTCGTGTCCGATGCCGCTGCGCAGGCTGGTGATGTAGCCGGCGACGGCGTCGTCCACGTTGTTCAGGCGCCCGGCAATGTGGTGCCACTGCTCTTCGGTATCCGTAGGCATGAGGTCGAAGATGCTACGGATTCTTTGCGCGGGGGAAGCAATGTTGTTCAGCTCGGCCAGGTCCCAGCCGGACTCGTGGATTTCCAGGTCCAGGCCGAGGCGTTCGTGCATGGCGTCAAGGGTCACGCGGTCGACGTCGTCTGCGGGCTCAAGTCCGTCCAGCCGGCTGAGCGTCTCCCGGACTGCTTCGGCATAGGACTCCAGGCCGGCCGGCGAGTAATCGCCGTATTCGGTTTCCCGGCCCGGGATGCCCAGGGACGTGGCGAGGGACGGATCCAGCTGCAGGAACGTGGCGGTGAAGGCATCGGCAACGGCGTCGATGGCTGTGGGCCGGCGCACCGGGGTACTGCCGGCAGTGGCGGACACGGGCGCGGAGGAAGGTGTCTGTTGAGTCACAAAGGTAGCCTAACCGCACACCGGCCCCGAGGCACTTATCGGGGCTAGCGGTAACTCCGCCGCCAGGACCCCGGCCCGGGCTTCGGGTCCAGGCGCAGGTTCCGCCGCCGTGCCCACGCGCGGTGGGCCGGGCGGGCGGGAGACAGGGGTGCAGCCTGCGCTCCCAGCCCGGCGACGACGGCGGTCAGGGCTGCGAGTTCCTCGTCCGTCGGGGAGCCGGAAACCACGGAAAACAGCGGCTCCGAAGCCGGTTCCGGGGTGCTGCCGTCAATACTCACAGCGGCATGTTCCCGTGCTTCTTGGCGGGCAGGGACGCACGCTTGTCCCGCAGTGCCCGCAGGCCCCGGATCAGCTGCAGGCGGGTGTCCGAAGGGGCAATGACGGCGTCCACGTACCCGAGCTCGGCCGCCTGGTAGGGGTTGAGCAGCTCATCTTCATATTGCTCAATGTATTGGCGCCGGACGTCCTCGACGTCGCCGCCGGCGTCGGCCGCTGCCTTGAGCGGCGCGCGGTAGAGGATGTTCACCGCGCCCTGGGCACCCATCACGCCGATCTGCGCAGTGGGCCAGGCGAGGTTGATGTCGGCGCCGAGCTTCTTGGAACCCATCACGATGTACGCGCCGCCGTAGGCCTTGCGGGTGATGACCGTCAGCTTGGGAACCGTGGCCTCGGCGTAGGCGTAGAGCAGTTTGGCGCCGCGGCGGATGATGCCCTGGAACTCCTGGTCCTTGCCCGGCAGGAAGCCCGGCACGTCCACGAAGGTCAGGATCGGGATGTTGAAGGCGTCGCAGTTGCGGACAAACCGGGCCGCTTTTTCGGAGGCGGCGATGTCCAGGGTGCCGGCAAACTGCATTGGCTGGTTGGCCACGATGCCTACCGTGTGGCCCTCCATGCGGCCGTAGCCGATGATCACGTTCGGGGCGTACAGGGCCTGCATTTCCAGGAAGTGCCCGTCATCCAGGACGGTCTCGATGACGGTGCGGATGTCATAGGGCTGGTTTGAGGAGTCCGGGATCAGCTCATCCAGGGCCAGGTCCGCGTCGGTGGTTTCCGGGTCCTGGTCAAACGCGGTCAGCGGTGCTTCGGCCAGGTTGTTCGACGGCAGGAAATCGAGCAGCTCGCGGACGAACTCGACGGCGTCCTCTTCGTCGGAGGCCAGATAGGCGGAGGTGCCGGTGTTCGCATTGTGCTGCCGGGCGCCGCCGAGGGTTTCCATATCCACGTCTTCACCGGTGACCGTCTTAATGACGTCGGGACCCGTGATGAACATGTGCGAGGTCTTGTCCACCATCACCACGTAGTCGGTGAGGGCGGGGGAGTAGGCCGCTCCGCCGGCGGAGGGGCCCATGATCAGTGAGATCTGGGGAACGACGCCGGAGGCGTGGACATTGTTGCGGAAAATATCGGCGAACATGGCCAGCGAGGCGACGCCTTCCTGGATGCGGGCTCCGCCGCCGTCCAGGATGCCGATCACCGGGCAGCCGTTGCGCAGGGCGAATTCCTGCACCTTGACGATCTTCTCGCCGTTGACCTGGCTCAGGGAGCCGCCGTAGACGCTGAAGTCCTGGCTGTAGACGGCCACGGGGCGTCCGTCGACGGTGGCGTAGCCGGAAACCAGCCCGTCGCCGAGGGGTTTCTTCTTTTCCATGCCGAAAGCGGTGGAGCGGTGCACGGCGAGGGCGTCGAACTCCACGAAGGACCCGGCGTCCACCAGCAGGTCGATCCGCTCGCGGGCGGTGTGCTTGCCTCGGGCGTGCTGCTTTTCCACTGCCGCCTGCCCCGAGGGCACCGCTGCCGAGGCCTGCCGGCGCCGGAACTCGGCAATCTTGCCGGCCGTCGTATGCAGGGACAGGTCCTGGTCGATACTCAAAGGGGCCTCCGGGTGCTTCAGTTCAGACGCTGCCGCGCCTTCGGGGAATCCCGAGGATGGGGCAGTGCAGGGCGTTAAGTAGGTTCCGCACAAAATGCGTGACGGTTTACCCAGTCTAATGAGCCGCGCCGGGGGGACAGAGTGTAGAAAACCTACAATGTCGTCTCCTGCCGGTTGGTCCGGTCCCCGGAAGGGAATCTCCGGAGACATGATGTTACTGGCTAGTAACATAGCTGCAGGGTGCATTACCCTGTGGCTATGAGCATCCCCAACAGCACCCCGGAAACGGCGTCCCGGTCCCTCGCCGGACGCACCATCCTGATGTCCGGCGGAAGCCGCGGCATCGGCCTCGCCATTGCCCTGCGCGCAGCAGCGGACGGCGCCAACATCGCCATGCTCGCCAAAACGGCGGAGCCGCACCCGAAGCTCGAAGGTACCGTCTACACGGCCGCCGAACAGCTCGAAGCAGCCGGCGGCAAGGCCCTGCCGATCATCGGCGACGTGCGCCGCGACGAAGACGTTGCCCGCGCCGTCGAATCCACCATCGAGCAGTTCGGCGGGATCGACATTGTCCTGAACAATGCCTCTGCCATCGACCTTTCCGGCACCGACGCCGTGTCGATGAAGAGCTATGACCTGATGGCAGACATCAACACCCGCGGCACGTTTATGCTTTCCAAGTTCTCCCTGGACGCCCTGCGCCGGTCCGGCAACGGCCACATTCTCACCCTGTCCCCGCCCCTGAACCTGGATCCCAAGTGGGCCGGCGGCTACCTGGCGTACACCATGGCCAAGTACGGTATGTCCCTCACCACGCTCGGCCTGGCCGAGGAACTGAAGAACGACGGCGTGTCCGTGAACTCGCTCTGGCCGGTGACCGGCATTAACACCGCGGCCATCCGCAACATGCCCGGAGGGGACAAGCTTGCCGCGGCCTCCCGCAGCGCTGACATCATGGCGGACGCCGCACACGCGATCCTCACCCGTCCGAGCGGACAGTCCACCGGCAACTTCTACACCGACGAAGAGGTGCTGCGCGAGGAGGGAATCACGGATTTCAGCCGTTATGCTCCCGGAGTGCCCGCGGACAAGCTGATGCCGGACTTCTTCCTCTAACCCGCGCTGCAGGGCCGGGCGCGAAGGGAATGTCGGGGCGCCCGCGTAAGATCGGAAGAATGCAACTGCACTACTCCAGCATGGAAAGACCGGCCCTGGACCCCGGCCGCCTGAGGGCGGCACTGGTGGTACCCAACGGTCCCTTCGCTGCGCTGGAAGTGGTGGCGGAGACCGGATCCACCAATACGGATCTGGCGGACGCCGCACGGCTGCGCCCCTGGGAGGTCGCGGACCTGACCGTCCTGACCGCTGAGCTGCAGATGGCAGGCCGCGGCCGGATGGACCGCAGCTGGGTGGCTCCCGAGCGTTCCTCGCTGTTCGTCAGCGTACTGCTGCGTCCGGTGGGCCCGTCCGGACGCCCCCTGCCCACAACCTCCTATGGCTGGTTGTCGCTGCTGGCCGCCCTGGCCATGGCGGAAAGCGTGGCGGCGCGCACCGGCGTCGAAGCCCGGTTGAAATGGCCGAACGACGTCATGGTGGACGGGCGGAAACTCGCCGGCGTGCTGGCCCAGTTGGTTCCGGCATCCGACGGCGGCCCGCCGGCCGTGGTGGTCGGCGCCGGCCTGAACGTGAGCCTCACGGACGAAGACCTGCCCGTCCCCACCGCCACCAGCCTGTTGATGGAGTATGCCTCCACTACGGACCGGAACGTCCTGCTGCAGGATTACCTGTTGGCGTTGGCAGCCCGGTACCGGTCCTTCTGCTCGGTGGACGGCGATCCGGAGGCAGTGCCTGCCGGATCCCGGGAGGCACTGCGGGACGAGGTCTCGGCACGCCTGGGCACCCTGGGCCGCGGCGTAAGCGCGCAGCTGCCCGGCGGCGGCGTCCTTACCGGCCGTGCCGTTGCCCTGGCGCCCACGGGTGCCCTCGTCATTGTCGACGACGCCGGCGCCACGCATACCGTCAGCGCGGCCGACGTCGTACACCTGCGCCCCGAGCAGCCGTGAGGGCTGAACCCACCCGCCTGCCGGGAGGCGACCCGTGCGCCTGAAACTCTCTCCCGGCGAGCACATCATCGCCGCGGGCCGCCCGCACGCCCGTTCCCTGTGGAAACCACTGGTGCTTGCGGGAATCACCGGAGCCCTGGCCGGTTACGCCTTGGGCTGGCTAAGCCGGGACTCGCTGCCCGGACAACTGGCCGAATTCAGCCCCTACCTGCAGCCGGCGGTTGTGGTGCTGGCCGTGCTGCTGCTGGCCCGCTACGCCGTTCCGCCCGTGCTGCGCTGGCTGGCCGGACGCATCATCCTCACCGACCGGAGGCTGATCCAGCGGCAGGGAGTGCTGATGCGCCGCGAGCACGAAATTGCCCTTGCCGCCATTTACCAGCTGGAAATCCGGCAGTCCGTGACGGACCGGATGCAGCGCAGCGGCACCCTCATCCTCGACCTGGGGCATGGGCGGATTATGCAGTATCCGGCGGTGCCGGAGGTGCACCGTTTCCGCGCCATGGTGGTCTCCGCCATCGGTCAGCTGCCGCTGACTGCCATGTTTGATGGTGTAGATATGGAAACAGACGGGGAATACGACTACGAAGGGAGGGACGATGACTGATACCGGCCACGGCGAGCTCGGTTCCGCGAGCCACCCCGAACCAACGACCCCGCCCGTGCAGCCCGTTCCGGTGCCCCGTCCCGACTACACCCATGCCAGTACCGGCACCGAGATCGACCGGGAGGACGTGCGCAAGCTTGAGGCGCAGCTGCTCGGCGGCCCGCGTACGCTTCGCCGCCGTGAAGCCGCCGCCGAAGCGGGCGTGTCCCTGCTTTCCGCGCGCAAGCTCTGGCGGGCCATGGGTTTCCCCAACCTTGACGACGACGCCGTCTTCTTCACCGAACAGGACCGCGAGGCCCTGAGCACCGTGATCGAACTGGTGCGCGACGAGCAGCTCACCGAGGATGCAGCCATCTCGATCATGCGGTCCATCGGCCAGATGACGGACCGAATGGTGGTCTGGCAGGTCGAAGCGCTGGTGGAGGAAATGGTGGTCCGCCGCGGTATCACCGACGCCGAAGCCCGCAAGCGGCTGGTCGAGGCTCTTCCCGGCCTGATCGAGCCGCTCGAAAAGACCCTCGTTTACGCCTGGAAACGCCAGCTCAACGCGGCCGTCCAACGCCTGGCCCTGCGTGCCGAGGCAGGCCTGGCCAGCCACGACGACGCCGCCTCCGATGACGCGCCGCTGCCGTTGGCGCGCGCCGTCGGTTTTGCCGACCTCGTCTCCTACACCAGCCTTTCCCGGCAAATGAACGAGAAGACCCTGGCCCAGATGGTGCAGCGTTTCGAGCACAAGTGCGCAGAGATCATCTCGGTGGGCGGCGGACGGCTGGTGAAGACCATCGGTGACGAAGTCCTCTTCAACGCCGAGAGCCCGGAGGCCGGAGCGGAGATTTCGCTGGCGCTGGCGAAGGCCTTTACCGAGGACGATCTGCTGCCCTCTGCCCGGGTGTCCCTGGTCTGGGGCCGGGTGCTTTCCCGGCTTGGCGATATCTACGGACCCACCGTCAACCTTGCTTCCCGGCTCACCTCCCTGGCCGAACCCGGTACGGTCCTTACCGATGCCTCCACTGCCGCGGCGCTGAAGGACAACCCCAAATTCGTGCTCATCCCGCACCAGCCGCGCAACGTGCGCGGGTTCGGTGAAATCCATCCGGTGACCCTGGCCCGGGGGACCGGATCCGGCCTCGTGCTGGACTAGCGGACCCTCCGGCCCCTCGGCTTTGCGGGGCTGCGGGTGAGGTAGCTCACCCACCCCTGGGATTTGTGCAACACTATGCGGTGGAACTGCTGTGTCCGCCGCGTTGTCCCCGGTGGAGCCACGGTTCCGGTGCAGGTTCATAACCAGGGGGAAACATCGTGGCAGTGCTCGGGGGAAAAGCACGTCTGCTTAGCCGTAGGCGGCGGAAAGCAGTCTCGGTAGGGTCGGCTGTCGCCGTGACCACGGCGTTGGTCACCGGCGCATTGCTTTATCCCGGCTTTGCCAGTGCCGACGTGGACCTGAACGACGGCGGTGTCTGGGTCACCAACCGGACCCAGGGCATGGTCGGCCACCTGAACTACCCCTCAAAGCTTCTGGACGGCGGCTACACCGCCAACAGCGACAATTTTGATGTCCTGCAGAACGCCGGCACCGTCTTCAACCTCAACACCGACCAGTCCAAGATCAGCCCCGTGGACGTGGCCAACGTGGTCCGCGGTGCGGAAGTCCAGCTTCCCGGTACGGCCGCTTTCTCTTTCGGCACCGAGACCGTGGCGGTCACCGACCCGGCACAGGGCAGGGTGTGGATTACCCCTGTCAGCGAGATGGGTTTCTTCAGCGACGGGGAAACCGAGCCCGTACTGGAAGGGAACCCCGGGGTGCTTGCCGCGGTTTCCGCCGGTGACCACGTGCTGGTGGCAGCACCGGAAGACGGCATGCTCTACACCTTCGAGAAGGATGAAGACGGCGGGTACAGCGAACCCGAGGAGCAGGAAGCCCCGGCGCTGAAGGACTTCAAGGACGCGCAGATCGCCGCCGTCGGAAACCAGGCCGTGGTCCTGAACACGGAGACCGAAACGCTGCTGCTGCCCAACGGTGACACGGTCGGCATTCCTGGCTCCAAGAACGCCAAACTCCAGCAGAGCGGGCCGGCGAGCGACTTCGTGGCCATAGCCACGGAGGAAGCACTTATCCTGCAGCCGCTCGACGGCGGAGATCCGGAAGTCACGGACATCGACGCCGGCGGCGGGGCCGCCGCGCCGGTGAAGCTGGGGGACTGCGTATACGCAGCCTGGGCGGGAGCCGGAACCCACGTGCGGAACTGTGGCAACGATGCCGAAGACGCCCGCGAAGACATCCCCGACCTCACCGCCTCCTCCGAACTGGTGTTCCGGGTCAACCGGGACGTGGTGGTGCTCAACGATGTCAACGGCGGTGACGTCTGGCTGGTGCTCGAAAACATGCAGCTGGTGGATAACTGGGGAGACATCATTCCGCCCCAGCAGGATTCGAGTGACGACGAGGAAGAGTCGGCCAGCGAAAACCCGGTGAACACCCTGCCCGACCGCACCACTGAAAACCGTCCGCCTGCGGCCGCTGATGACCAGCTTGGCGCCCGGGCCGGACGCACCACCATCCTCCAGGTGCTGGACAATGACAGCGACCCCGACGGGGACCTCCTGACCGCTTCGGTGGTCGGCGGCCAGCCCCTGGTCGGTTCGGTGCAGCCCATCTACAACGGTGCCGCCCTGCAGATTGTCATTCCCTCCGGCACACCGGCCGGAACCGGCAGCTTCACCTACGAGATCACTGACGGCCGGGGCGGCACGGACACGGCCACCGTGACGGTCACGGTACCCGGCGCGGGAACCAACACCCCGCCTGAGCCGCGCCGCAGCACAAAGATCCTGCTGGAACAGGGGAAATCCGTCAGCCAGAACATCCTCAACGACTGGAAAGACGCTGACGGGGACGACCTGGTCCTGACCGATGCCCAAATGACGGAAGACGGCGACCAGGTCCACCCGAACTCGGACGGCTTGCTGGATTTCCGGGACGTCGGCAAGACCCAGGGGATCAAGGAAGTGCCGATCACGGTGTCGGACGGCACTGACGAGGTGGAAGGCATCGTGACGTTCGACGTCCGCCCCACCGGTGTCCTGCCTCCGGTGGTGAACTTCGACCACTTCACCGCCACGGTGGACCAGCACATCCAGATGTTCCCGTTGAAGAATGACTTGGACCCGGCCGGCGGCCAGCTTTCGCTGGCCAAGGCGGAGGGGGAGAACGGCCTGGCGCTGACGCCGGACTATCAAACGGGTTCCATTGGCTTCCTGCCCACGGAGCCGGGGACTTACTACATCGAGTACCTGGTCACGAACGGTCCGCAAAGCGCCAGCGGCCTGATCCGCGTTGATGCACAGCCTGCGGGCCGGCAGGGAGCTCCGGTGGCCGTGCGCGACGTCGCCCTGCTTCCCAGCGGCGGCAGCGTGCTTGTGGACGTGCTTGGCAACGATACGGACCCGGCCGGCGGCCTGCTGGTTGTCCAGTCCGTCACCTCTGCACTTGAAACGCCCGTGAACGTGGCTGTCCTGGACCGCAACCTCCTGCAGATCCATGACGTGCGGGGGCTGGACCGGCAGATGACGATCGAATATGCCGTCTCGAACGGAACGTCCACGGCAACGGGTGAAGTCAATGTCATCCCGGTTGACCGTCCTGAAACGGTGCTGCCCCCGGTCACCGGTCCCGACGAAGCGGTGGTCCGGGTGGGGGACGTGGTGACCATCCCGGTGCTGGACAATGATTCCTCGCCGGTGGGAGAGAAGCTGACGCTGAATCCGGTACTTCCGCAGTCGGTGGATCCGGCCGACGGACAAATGTTCGTTTCGGAGGACAAACTGCGCTTCGTGGCGGGCCAGACTGCGAAGACCGTGTACGCCATCTATGAGGTCTCAGACGAGTCCGGGCAGAAAAACTCGGCCCAGGTCCGCATCAACATCCGACCCCGCGACGACGAGAAAAACACACCCCCCATCCCGCAGAACGTGGAAGGGCGGGTGGTCGCAGGCGCCACGGTGCGCATCCCGATTCCGCTGGACGGGTTGGACTCGGACGGCGATTCCGTGGTCCTGAACGGTATTGGTTCCGCACCGACCCTGGGAGCGGCGCTCGCGGGTCCCAACTACATTGACTACACGGCCCTTGCCCAGTCGGCAGGAACGGACACCTTCACCTATACGGTGCGTGACCGTCTGGGCCTGGAGAACACCGGCACGGTGCAGGTTGGTATCGCCCCGGCGGCCGAGGCCAACCAGAGACCGGTGGCCGTTGATGACGTCGTGGCGCTGCGGCCGGGCCGCGCCCATGCCATGTCCGTGCTTCGAAACGATTCGGATCCGGACGGGGACCCGGTTTCCCTTAACGTAGCGGCCATAACAAGCAGTCATCCGGCACTGGAAACCCGCGGAGATCCGCCGAGGCTGCTGTTCTCCGCCCCGGAGACACCGGGGGTTTACAGCATCAGCTATGGACTCAAGGACAACCGCGGGGCGTCGACAACCGGCAATGTGACCGTGACGTCGGACGAGAATGCCCCGCTGCTGCCGCCGCTCTCGCGTGATGATCTGGTGGACGTCAGCGAGATCCGTGACCAGAGCTTCGTGGAAGTTCCCGTACTGGAAAACGACGAGGATCCTGACGGGCTTGCCACGGAGATGGAAGTGCGGATCCTCGGGGACCATCCGGGCGCGTCCGTCTCCGGCGACGGCGTCGTCCGGGTCGACTTGGCAACCGAGGCACAGATCGTCCCGTACACGGCGGTGGACCAGGACGGCGGAACATCGAGCGCCATCATCTGGGTACCCGGCCTGGGCACCCAATATCCCATGCTGCGGCAGGGCGAGCCGCTGGAAGTGCGCGCCGGAAGCACCCTGGACCTTAACCTCAAGAGTCTGGTAACCGTGCGGGACGGGCATACTCCGCGCGTCACCACGGCCGAACGCATCAAGGCCATCGGTACCAAGGACGGCGGGGTCCGGATCATCAGTCCGACCGTCCTTCGTTATGCTCCCCATCCGGATTATTCGGGGCTCGGTTCGGTCACCTTCGAGGTAACCGACGGCGTGAGCGCGGAGGATCCGGAGGGTTTGAAGGCCACCTTGACCGTGTTGGTGAACGTTATTCCGCTGCCGGCCCAGAACTTCCCGCCCACCATCAGCTCGGGCTCCCTGGAAACCGCAAAGGGGGAAGCCCCGTCCGTGCTGGACCTGGCTTCCCTGGCCTCCGACCCGAACCCGGAGGACGCAGGCCGGCTCCGGTTCCGCCTGGAAGGGTCGGTGCCGCTGGGCTTCGACGCGAAGCTGGACGGAAGCCTCCTTGAGGTAAGCGCACGCGATGACGCCGCCGTCGGCACACTGGGTGAGCTCTCGGTGTCGGTGACGGACGGCCGCGGGGACCTGGTCATCGGGCGGGTGGACCTCATCGTCCTGGCCTCGAACCGCCCACTTCCCGTCGCCAACGACGACATTGTTCCGGATGCGGTCCAGGGCCGTGCCGTCACGGTTCCGGTCCTGGCCAACGACGTCAATCCCTTCGACGACAAGCCGCTCGAACTGGTCGACGTGGCAGCGGACGGAAACGGAACCGCTGTGCGCCAGGGGGACTCCGTTGTGGTCACGCCGGGGGCCGACTTCGTGGGCAACATGACCGTCCGCTACACAATCAGGGACCGCACCGGCGAACCCGGGCGTAACGCCGTCGGACAGATTCGCCTGACGGTGCAGGGGAAACCCGCGGCGCCCTCCACTCCGGTGATTGAGTCCACCCGCAGCCGGACCGTGGTGCTGGCCTGGAATCCGCCGGCGGCCAACGGGTCACCCATTACCGGGTACACCGTGACTGCGGCAAACGGTTTCAGCCAGGCCTGCCCGGCCACCACCTGCACGTTGACCGGACTGACCAACAACGTTGAGTACGTCTTCCGGGTCACGGCGACCAACGCTAACGGCACCTCCGCGCCGTCGCCCACGTCTGCAGTGGCCAGGCCCGATACGCAGCCGGGCCGCCCGGCACCGCCCGGCCTGGTCTACGGCGACAAGGAGCTTACGGTGAACTGGGTGGCGCCGCCCAACGAGGGTTCACCCATCACCGGTTACGACCTCCAGATTTCCCCGGCGCCGCCCAACGGGGTCTCGCAGAAGTCCGCTCCGGCGGCAGGGGGCTCGATCACGTGGGGTTCCCTCGAGAACGGGACCAGCTACCGCGTCCGCATCCAGGCGCGCAATCTGGCCCCCGACCCGTCGGAATGGAGCGAGTATTCCGTCCCGGAAACCCCCAACGGGCTGCCGGGTGCCCCGGGCATACCGAACACTATTACCGCCCAGCCGGTGGGCACCGAATCGCAGCTCAAAATCGGCTGGGAGGCAGCACCGAACAACGGCGCTCCGATCGACAAGTATGAGGTGCTGGTCTTCCAGAACGGCACGCAGGTGGGAACCTTCCCCGGCACGGCCGAGACGGGCACCACCATCACGGTGTCCAACTCGGAAGAGGATTACTCCTATGCAGTGCGCGCCCACAACCGTTCCGGCTGGGGCGAAACCGGACCCATGTCGGCGCCGCGCCGGGCACGGGGTAATCCGGAGCCCCCGCAGCCTCCCACGCTGGTTGCCGACAACACGTCCAAGGCCGGCGGAGCGGTAAAGATAACCTTCACCGAGCTCAGCAAGGAGCAGCGGAACGGTGCCAAGGCGGGCGAGATTGTCTATTACGCGTACTTCAGCAACGGCACTACCGTCCCGGTGACGAACGGCCAGGTCCTGTACGGCTTCACCAACGGTAACGCCATTACGGCCTCGCTCACGGCCTCCGTCAGCTTTGACGGAGCTAGGTATGAGAGTCCGCAAAGCGCCGCGGCGGCAGAGGTGAAACCCTACGGCGCGGCGGGTAAACCCGTTCTCGGCGGGACCGATGGTAATCCCCAGAGCATCCATGCGGTTGCGACCTGGCAGCCGCCGGACCCCAGCGTCCACGACACCCGTGAGGTCTGGATCAAGGTCAATGACGAGCCGTTCACCCAATATGGGCTTTCAGGCCAGCTCGAGCTGGGCAACGTGCTTGAGCAGACGATCAAGGTGGAGGCCTACTCTGTGAACTCCCTTGGGACCAAGAGCGAGGTATCGGTCAGGGAGTACAAGACGGGTATCCCGTTCAAGGGCACGGTGAACAAGCTGACGTGCTGGAGCCACCCCCTGGGGCCGGTGAAACCTGTGGGCGAGTACTGCGTCACAGGCGCCCCTGCAATCGATGCGAAAGTACAGGCCACCTGTAAATGGGTCGGGAATAAGGACACCTGGCTTTACATTCCCAAGGGCGGCTTCTACGAGATGAGGTACCTGAATTCCAACGACGTTACCCACGCGGAAGGGCCCAATCTCGCCGCACTGCCCATGTGCACCGGCAACGAAGACTGACCTTGCCGCACCCGCCGAACACCAACCCGCCGAACACCGACTCGAGAACAACAACTGGAGAAATGACTACGATGGCAATGACCGAAGAACAGGCAGCCTGGTTCGCGGAGACCTTTGAACGGCTCACGGCGAACGTCGGTGAAGCGGTGCTGGGCAAGAAGGACGTTGTCCGGCTCGTATTGACCGCAATGCTGGCTGAAGGCCACGTGCTGCTTGAAGATGCCCCCGGCACCGGCAAGACCATGCTGGCCCGTTCGCTGGCCGCCACGGTGCAGGGATCCAACTCCCGCATCCAGTTCACCCCGGACCTGCTGCCTTCCGACGTCACCGGCATCACCATCTATGACCAGAAGCAGCAGCTGTTCGAATTCCACCGCGGGCCCATCTTCGCGAACATCGTGCTTGCGGATGAAATCAACCGCGCTTCGCCCAAGACGCAGTCCGCGTTGCTGGAGGTGATGGAGGAATCCCGGGTCACCGTGGACGGCGAGACGTACACCCAGGACCGGCCGTTCATGGTGATCGCCACCCAGAACCCGATCGAGCAGGCGGGCACCTACCGGCTTCCCGAAGCCCAGCTGGACCGCTTCCTCATCAAGACCTCCATCGGCTATCCGGACCACGAGGCAACCCTGGAACTGCTCTCCGGCTCCTCCACCCGAGACCGTTCGGCGGCCCTCACCCCGGTGATCACGACGACGGCGGTCCGGGACATGGCCGAGCTGGGCACCACCGTTCACGTGGAACCCGCAGTGCTGGAGTACATCTCGCACCTCGTGTCAGCCACCCGTACGGCAACCGAAACACGGCTTGGCGTCAGCGTCCGCGGGGCCCTGGCGATGGTTCGCGTCGCGAAGATCCGGGCAGCTTCGGAGGGCCGGAACTATGTCCTCCCCGACGACGTCAAGGCGCTGGCACCGGCCGTCTGGACCCACCGGCTCGTGATGGACCCGGAAGCCGAGTTTGCCGGAGCCAGCCCCGAAGCCGTCCTGCTGTCAGTGCTTGCCGACGTGGCTGCACCCCAGCAGCGGGCCCAGGCGCAGGCCTAGGGACGACCATGCCAAAGTTTTCCGGGCGCACCGGCCGGTGGAGCCGGCGCGCCGCAGTCGGCCTGCGCCGGCGTGCCCTGCGAATGCGCCGTGCAGTCCTCCGCTCCGCTTACTGGCGGGCCGCCGCACCTAAACTGGCGCCGGTCGCCCGGCGCCTGGCTCCGGTCCTGGAGCGGACCGGAGCCGGACTCGGCTCGGGAGGACGCCGCCTGCGTGCGGCCATGGCCGCCGTCAGCCCGCTGGGCTGGCTGGCCGTGGGACTCACCTTTGTTCTTGTTCTCCTCGGCACCGTGTTCAACTGGCAGGAGGCGCTGGTTGCTGCCGTAGGTTCCGGTGTCCTGCTGGTGCTGGGAACGGCGTTCGTCGTCGGCCGGCTCTCCTATGACGTGGCACTGGACCTGGCCCGCACCCGGGTTGCCGTCGGCGACGCCGCGGTAGGCAGCCTCAGCTTCACGAGCACGGCCGCGCGGTCGATGCTGCCGGTGACCTTTGAGCTTCCGGTGGGCGGAGCCGTCGCCGCGTTCGACCTGCCCCGCATGCGTCCGGGACACACACATGAGGAACTCTTCAGCATCCCTACGCGCCGCCGAGCCGTCATCAAAGTGGGACCCGTGGAATCCGTACGCCAGGATCCGCTGCGGCTGATGGGCAGGCGGCTCATCTGGGCCGATCCCGTGGACCTGTACGTGCACCCCCGCACCGTGTCCCTCAGCGGTTCCACCACAGGGTTCATCCGGGACCTGGAAGGCGAGCCCACTACGGACCTGTCCAGCTCGGACGTGGCCTTCCATGCCCTCAGGGCCTATGTTCCCGGTGATGACCGCCGGCACATCCACTGGAAGACCACCGCGCGGACGGGCACCCTGATGGTCCGTCAGTTTGAGGAAACCCGGCGTTCCCACGTGGCGGTCGCACTGTCTTTGAGCAGCGCCGAGTACACCTCCGAGGAGGACCTGGAACTGGCAGTGTCGGTTGCGGGTTCGCTGGGAGTCCAGGCGTTCCGTGAACAGCTGGCACTGTCGGTGCTGACCCAGGACGGGCCGCTGCGCTGCACCGCTGCGGGTGCCATGCTGGACGGCCTGACCGAGGCAGAGGGTAAGTCACGTACTTCCGGGATCGTCGACCTCGCCCGGATCACGGCGGATGCCGTGCCCAACGCCTCTGTCGTGTTCCTTGTAACGGGCACCGAACCCAACGGCGCCGCGCTGCGGTCCGCCTCGATGAAGGTGCCGCCGGGCATCCGCTGTATTGCGCTGCGTTGCGGAACGGGCCTGGAACCCGCTTTGGCCGCCATAGGCGATCTTGCGGTCCTGGACATCGGGGACCTGGAGTCCCTCCCCGGCGTGCTGCGGAAGGCTGTCGCGTGAGCACGAACGTAACCGGCCCGAAGGCGGCAGCCCTGCTGCCCCGGCTGGCTGACTGGGCGCTGCTCACGGCAGTGCTGACCCTCGGGATCCTGGGATTCGGACCCACCTTCGGCTGGTACATGCGGTTCCTGGTAGCCGGAATCGGCGGCATCCTGCTGGGCCTGGGCCTGGCCGAAGCATCCGCCAGGCTGCGCTGGGGATTCTGGGCCACCGCAGGCGCTGCGGCCGGCACCTACGTACTGCTGGGCAGCGCCTTCGCGGCACCGCTCGAAGCCATCGCCGGCATCATTCCCTCGTTCGCTTCCGTCCGGGTTCTGGTCCTGGGCATCGTTTTCGCGTGGAAGGACCTGCTGACCATCGCGCCGCCGGTGGGCCTCGCGGCAGGCATGCTGGTGGTGCCGTTCCTGCTTGGCCTGATCGGCGGACTGGTGGCCGGGCTCCTCGCCTGGCGTGCCCGCCGGCCCTATTGGGTGTTGGCTCCTGTCCTGGCCGTGTTCGTTGCAGGCATAGCCCTCGGCACGGACGAGGCGCCCCTGCCCGGTATCCGCGGGGCCGTGCTGATTGCCCTGACGATGCCTTGGCTCGCTTACCGGCGGGAGCTGGGCCGGTCCACGGTTGAAACCATTACCCTGGAGGGCACCGGCCCGGCTGCCGCGGCGTCCGCGGGGGAGGCTACCCGGCGAAACCTCCGCAGTGCGTCCGGGCAACCGTCCGCTGCGGCCCGTGCCGCCCGCGCGCGGCGGCTCGGTTTCGGAGCGGCTGTGCTTGCCGCAGCGCTGGCTGCGTCCCTTGGAACGGCTCCGCTGCTGGACCAGGGCACCGACCGCCGGGTGCTGCGCGACGTCGTCGAACCACCCGTGGACCTCTTCGACTATCCCAGCCCGCTTACGGATTTCCGGCGGTATGTGAAGGACGAATCGGACACCACCCTCTTTACGGTGGAAGGACTGCCCGAGGGCCAGCGCATCCGCCTGGCCGCCCTGGACGCCTACGACGGCGTGGTCTACACCGTGGACCCGGGCAGCAACGGGAACTTCACCCGCGTGGGCGACGCACGCTCGGACCTGGCCCAGACGGCCGACGAGGACGGAACCAAGGCGAACCTGAAGTTCACCGTTGGCGAGTACAGCGGCGCCTGGGTTCCGGCAGGCGGGCAGGCCACGGGCTTCAAGGTATCGGGTGATCGGGCCGCGGACCTTGCCGCCGGCCTCTACTACAGCGAAGCCTCCGGTACGGCGTTGACGGTGGCGCAGCTGCAGCCCGGGGACACTTATGAGGCCAGTGTCCTTTTCCCCGAAGAGCCCGACGACGCCCAGTTGGCCAAATACCGCTTCTCCTCCACCCAGCTTCCCCGGGTCTACAACGATCCGCCGATCCTGGGCTCGAAGGCGGCGGATTACGTGGGGGATGAGTCCCGCCCGGTCCAGCGCGTGCGCCGCCTGCAGCAGATCCTCGCCTCGGAGGGTTTCTTCAGCAACGGCAAGGAGGGGGAGACCCCCTCGCTGCCCGGCCACGGAGCCGCGCGGATGCTGCGGCTGATGGACGCGGACCAAATGGTCGGCGACGACGAGCAGTATGCCGTCGCCATGGCGTTGATGGCACGCAAGCTGGGCATCCCGGCTCGCGTGGTCATGGGCTTCTATCCGGATTGGGACGAAGTGAAGGATCCGTCGGCGCCGCTGGAAATCACCGGCGACGACGTCCACGCCTGGGTGGAGGTGGAGTTCGAACACGTGGGCTGGGTTCCGTTCTTCCCCACCCCGGATGAGGACAACGAACCGGTGCCGCCGCAGCAGCAGCCGAAGTCCACGCCGAAACCCCAGGTCCTGCAGCCGCCGCCTCCGCCGCAGGAACCTGCCGAGCTGCCTCCGGACACCGAGGCCGAGGCCCAGGACCCGGAGGAGCAGGAAGACGACTTCTGGGCTACGTTCCGGTACTGGCTGCGCCTTGTGGCCCTGGCCTCGCTGCCGCTTGTCATCCTGCTGGGCCCGTTGTTGCTGATCCTGCTGGTCAAGGTCCGACGGCGCCGGTCCCGGCGGAAGTCCGGCACACCCTCCCGGCGGGTCGGCGGCGGCTGGAAGGAAGTGGTGAGCCTGGCCACCGATCTCGGCAGCCGCCCGCCCAGCCACGCGACCCGGCGCGAACATGCCGCCCTCCTGCAGCATGCGTTCCCTGTCACGGCGGATTCGACTGCTCTCCTGGCCCGGCGCGCCGACGCAGGTATCTTCGGCCCGGGTGAACCTTCCGAGGCCGAGGTGGAAGAGTACTGGAAGCAGGTTGAGGAGCACCTGGGCAGGCTCGCAGGATCCGTGGGTTTCTGGCGGCGCCAGCGGGCCCGCTATTCGCCGCGCTCCCTGCTGCTCGACGCGCGGATGTGGACCCGCCGCCTCAGCCCGGGCCGCTGGGCGCTGCCGTCGGCTAGGGTAAGCAAGAGAACTCGTAAGCCAGATCACTTTAGTGAACCTTCCGGATAGGGCGTGAATGAACTCCGACGAAACTGCATCCCCGGATACCGATATGCACGCCGTGTTTGGCTACGCCTCGGACCGCGGACTACGCCGCGAACTGAATGAGGACTCGCTCATCGCCGCAGACCCGATTTTTGCCATCGCCGACGGCATGGGCGGGCATGAGGCGGGGGAGGTGGCCAGCAGCATCTGTGTCCGGACCCTTGGTGATTCCCCGATAGTGGGCAAGCACCTGCCGGAGTTCTCCGCCGAACAGCTGGAGGCCCTGGTCAAGGAGGCGGACCACCGCATCCGTGAAGCCACAGGCGGGCGGGCCGGCACCACGCTGACCGGCGCCGTCCTCGTCCGGGAAGGGGGAAACCCCTACTGGCTGGTGTTCAACGTGGGCGATTCACGCACCTACCGGCTGAGCCATGGCGTGCTGGAACAGATCACCGTGGACCACTCCGAGGTCCAGGAACTGGTGGACCTGGGACAGATCACCCCGGACGAGGCCCTGGTGCATCCGCGCCGCCACGTAGTCACCCGCGCCCTGGGCACCGGAAACGATGCCGAAGCGGACTTCTGGCTGATCCCGGTGGAACCGGGGGACCGGCTCCTGGTCTGCTCCGACGGCCTCACCGGCGAGGTTGCCGACGGGCACATCCTGCAGATCCTGACGTCCGTCACCAACCCCCAGGACGCCTGTGCCGCCTTGGTGCAGGCTGCCTTGCGCTCGGGCGGGCGGGACAACGTCACGGTATTGGTCATCGATGCCGAGGGCGGACCGGACGGACATGAGTCCGCCGCCATTACGTTGCCCGGAGGGGCCCAGGAACAGCAGCCCACCGGCCCGCGTCCGGTCGAAGGCGACCCGGCGGGTGCCGGGACCGACCCGGCGGGTGCCGGGACCGACCCGGCGGTATCACGGAAGACCCCGGAGGAATGAAAAACCTGCGCTACCGCCCCGGGACGTGGGTGTGTCTGGTTCGCGATGCGGTGCTGTGCCTGCTGCCCCCGGACACCGGGGAAGAGCGGGTACGGGAGATCTGGGCACTGCTGGCCACGGAGCCGGCACTTGACCGCGTTTTTTCGGTTGTCTCCGGGGGACTCTCCGGCAGCCTGGCCGATATGCCTTCCTTCGGTGTGCTTTCCCTGCGGGACCGGGAGCGCCTGCACGTCATCCTGCGCGGTCCGCTGGAACTGCAGCAGACCGGGAAGGACGAGCCTGCGGCGTCCGGCGAATTTGTCACCACCTGGAGCGAGCGGGTCCTGCCTGCCGGCGGTTCGTTCACCCTGAAGACCGCGGCTTCGGCTGGTGCTGCCGGAAATTCCGCGGAGAATCCGCTGCTGCCGCTCGAAAGCGGCGTTGCCCTGGTTTCGATGCTGGAATTCGGCTCCCTGGACGTCGGGGCGCGGGTAGTCGGTGCGCAGGAAACCGCCGGTGCGAAGCCCGCCGAAGCCCAGCCCGCGAAGGTCCAGCCCGTGCCTGTCCAGCCGGTGGAATCCCGGCCGGCACCAATCCAGGTCGCTTCCCCGGAAGGGAACGCTGCCGCCTCCGGCGAACCCGTTCCGGCAGCGGAGCAAACCGTCGAACCCGTGCAGGAGCAGGTTTCCGCAGAGGAACCGGACCTGAGCGAGACCGTCCGTCCCCCGGAGGAGGCTTTCGTCCCGTCGGATACCCTCCAGCCTGCCGAAGCATCCCTTCCGCCTGCACCGAAGGCGGCTGACGCGCCGTCCGGTGCGCTGATCGATTCAGTTCCGTGGCTGGGCGGCACCTCGACGGCTCCCGTCGGTGCCCCGGGGCGTCCGACCGCAGCCCCCGTGCCTGCAGCCCCTGTTCCGGCTGCTGCAGCCCCCGTGCCTGCAGCCCCGGCACCGGCGGCAGCACCGGCGGCAACTGCCGATCAGGCGCCGGAAGACCTGGACCACGACGGCGACACCATCATGAGCAGCGAACTGACGAAGGCAGCACCGGCGCCGGCCCCTGCCGGGCACCCGAATACGGCCCCGACGGTTCTGGCCCGCACCTGCCCGCAGGGGCACGCAAATCCGCCTACGCGCAGCGTGTGCGTACACTGCGGGCAGCCGCTGGGCGAGGAGCCCCACCCGGTTAGCCGTCCTGCCCTGGGACGGGCGGTGTTTTCCACCGGCCACGCGGAGGTCCTGGACCGGAACATTATTGTTGGACGCCAGCCGTCAGTGGCCAGGGCCCAGGGCTCCGACATGCCGCGGATGGTGCAGGTGCCCAGCAGCGGAGGCGATATTTCCCGTTCGCACGCCGAGATCCGGCTGGAGGGATGGCATGTGATGCTCCGGGACCTGTTCTCCACCAACGGCACCGTGCTGGTCCGCGAAGGACAGCTGCCGCACCGCCTTGGCCAGGGTGAAGGGGTAATCGTGCTCGACGGCGACACCGCCGAGCTCGGCGACGACGTCTGGATCCGGTTCGAAGGACTGGCATGAAGAAGCGTGCTCCGGCGCCCCCGCCGGAGATCTCCGGCTACCGCTATCTGCGGCACCTGGGCTCCGGCGGTTTTGCCGACGTCTACCTCTATGAGCAGGACCATCCCCGGCGGCGCGTTGCCGTCAAGGTGCTCCTCTCGGACCTGCGCACCAACAGTGCCCGGCGCAGTTTCGAGGCCGAAGCGAACCTCATGGCACAGCTGTCCTCGCACCCGTACATCGTCACCATCTATGAAGCGGACATCACTGAGGCAGGCCACTCCTATCTGGCCATGGAGTACTGCTCCCGGCCCAGCCTCGACATCAGGTACCGCCAGGGCGGCCTGCCGTTGGCTGAAGTGCTCACCATCGGCATCCAGGTGGCGTCCGCCGTCGAGACCGCCCACCGTGCCGGGATCGCCCACCGGGACATTAAACCGGCCAATATCCTCACCACGGACTACAACCGTCCCGCCCTGACCGACTTCGGGATTTCCGGCACCACCGAGGCCGCCGAGGACGAGGACCTGGGGCTGTCCATTCCCTGGTCGCCTCCGGAAGCGCTCACCGGCGGCCGGGCGGACGGAATCCGCGTTGACGTCTGGGCCCTCGGCGCCACCCTGTACACCCTGCTGGCAGCGCGTTCGCCGTTTGTATTGCCCGGGCAGGGCAATACCCAGCGTGAACTGATCGACCGGATCGTCAGCCAGCCGCTGCGGCCCACCGGACGGGCGGATGTCCCGGAATCCCTGGAATTGGCTTTGGCCACGGCGATGGCCAAGTCGCCCGAGTCGCGGTTCTCTTCCGCCTACGCCTTCGGGCTGGCACTGCAGCGGATCCAAGGCGAGCTGAACCTCGCCAGTACCCCGTTCGAGGTGCTGCAGGAACCGGACCCGACTGAGGAGAGCGGCGAGGACGAGGACCGCACCCGCATCCGGCGCGTCGTCTCCATCGATCCAGGCACCACCACGCCGCCGCGCCGGGCACCCCTGCAGCGCCCGACGTCGTCAGTCACCGGCGCGCCCGGTACGGCGCGGGCGGCGGTCCCGGCCACGGTTTCCCCGGCCCCCTCCGGCGGCGGCGAAGCTGCCGCGGTCCATGAGGGCACGGTAATGCGTTCGGGACTTGCGACGGCGGTACCGGTTCCGGGGGCCGTGGACCCGGCAGCTCCGCAGGCTTTCAGCTGGCCGGAACCGCCTCGGCGCCGGGGTAAGACTGCACTGCGCATCGGTCTGGTGACAGCGGCAGCGGCCGCCGTCGGCATTGTCGCCGCGGCCCTGCTGCTGCCCGAGACGGAGCCGAAGAGCGTCCTGCCCACGCCGTCGAAATCCGCGCAGAACCCCCTGGCGGGAACCGAAGGTGCGGTCCTTCCGCCGGAATCGCTGGCGGCCACTGTGGCGGACGGTTCGGTGTTGTTCACCTGGAGCAACCCGGAACCCGCAGACGGGGATATCTATCTGTGGCGGACGGTCAGCGCCACAGCCCGGGGAGAGATGATCCGGACACCGGAGACCAACGCACAGGTTCCGGCGTCGGACGGCGAGACCTGCATAGAAGTGCAGGTGGCGAGGGACAACGGAAAAGCATCGCCGCCGGTGGCGTTCTGCGCGCCGCAGTGAGAAGCAGCAGGTGCAGATGGACAATGAGGACGTAGCGGGGCCATGGGGGAGCCGCACGGAAAGCCGGGCAACCGGACAAGGGGGAGACGCGTGGGGGAGCTTGCCATAGAGTACTGCGGCGAATGGTACGAGCCGCAGGAGCCTGCCGTTTTCAGCATCGGCAGGGAGGGCGACCTGGCTATCGATGACAATCCCTACCTGCACCGGAAGTTCCTGAGCATTGCCAAGGACAACGGCATCTGGTGGCTGACGAATATCGGCAGCCGGATTTCGGCCACCATTGCGGACTCGGGCGGCGGTATGCAGGCCTGGTTGGCTCCCGGTGCCCGGCTTCCCGTGGTCTTTGAACAGACCCGGATCATCTTCAGTGCCGGTTCCACCACCTACGAATTCGACGTGCACCTGAAAACGCCCACCTTCCGGCAGGATCCCCTCAGCGCAGCCGAGGGCGGGGACACCACCATCGGTCCCGTGCTCTTCACCGAGTCCCAGAAGGCAGTGATGGTGGCGCTGGCAGAACCGCTGCTGCGGCGGGACGGCACCGGCTACAGTGCCCTGCCGACATCCGCGGAGGCAGCGGAGCGGCTGGGCTGGTCGCAGACCCGGTTCAACCGGAAGCTGGATAACGTGTGCGAAAAGCTGGACCGGGTGGGTGTGGCGGGCCTGCGCGGAGCCGAGGGAAAGCCGGCGTCGAACCGGCGGGCCCGTCTGGTGGAGCATGCCGTAACATCCCAGCTCGTAACCTCGGCCGACCTGGCACTGTTGGACCGTCCTGCCGATAATCCGGCAGGGGCCGCTCCTATCCGCGAAAACGTGCAGCAGCAGGCACCCGAAGCGGCATTGCCCGGGGCCCGTACTTCGATCAACAGAACGACAAGGAACACCTAGATGGCCTCCAGCACGAACCTCGTCAATGCCACGGCTTTCCAGCGACTGGCCGCCAAGGCACTGGACGCGCTGCCGTCCGCGGTGCTGTTGCTGGCCGTGACCTGGCTGTTCTCGCTGGTCGGGGGCGACGACACCCGGATACTGGGGATGACAACGGGAGCGGTACTGGCCGGCGGATATGCGCTGTGGCTCTGGATCTGGGAAGCCGGTTCCGGCAAGACCCCGGGAAACCTCGCCTTGGGCATCCGGACCACCAGCGGCAACGGACACGCCCCGGGGCTGGTCCCCGTGCTGCTGCGAAACGCACTGCTCGGGGTGTCCGGCGTCGTGGTGGTAGGGCCGGTGGTTCTGCTGGTCTCCAACCTGTGGGATAAGAACCACCAGCGGCAGGGCTGGCATGACAAGGTTGCAGGCACCCTGGTGGTGGACGTGCGGGCCGGCCGTGATCCGCTGCTGACGGGCGGAATCCGTGCCAGCGGCGCCGCTGCCCCCGAAAGCAGCGCAGACCCTTCCTCGGCGCCATCAGCCGGCTCTGCTGCCGCCCCGGTCACTGCGGTGCCGGGGTTCCCCTCTTCCGCCGTCCCCCAGACTGCTTCGTCCCCGTTCCAGACCGTGCCTGCCGCCGTGGCTGGTGCTCCTGCCGCACCGGCTGGTGCGCCCGTCCCGGCTCCGGTCTCCCCGCGGCGCGCGGCGGCTGCGGCGCTGACTGCCGGGGCGCTGCCGGCCCCTGTGCCGGCCCCAGCCCCGGCCGCTGCCGCTGCCCCGGCGGACGTTCCCCAGCATCCGGACGATGAGCTGGAAATGACCCGGGTGGCGTCCCGGCACCGCTCGACCGGCGTGTTGGTGCAGTTCGACGACGGTGCCGCCGTCGTCGTCACCGGCACCGCGCTGCTGGGGCGGAATCCGGCAACCAAGCCCCAGGAAACGGTGGGGCAGCTACTCGACTTCGCGGACATGGGCCGCTCGGTCTCCAAGACCCATCTGCACCTGCAGGCGGATCCAAACGGCGTCTGGGTGACGGACCGCAATTCGACCAACGGCAGCGCCGTCGTCACCGCCCAGGGACTGCGGGAGGAGCTTGAACCGCTGCGCCCCGTCCTTGCCCCCGCGGGCAGCACCGTTTTCTTCGGTGACCGCAGCTTCACCGTCTCCCGGGCCTAGGAGTCCCGGGCCGCGTCCAGCCTGTAATCAGCGCGCCGGTTCTCCCACCAGCACGTCGCTGGCCGTCTCGTTCCAGAACAGCTGGAGGGTCTGTACCGGCCGTCCGGGCTGGACCAATTGGGCGCGTCCCGGTGGCAGTGCCCGGGCCCGGACACCGTTGATGAGCGTGCCTTCCCCGCGGTCGCCGGAGAGGATCAGCGCCGCGGCACCGGAATCACGCAGGGCCGTGAAGAAGGACTCGTACATGCCCCGGCTGGCACCGCGGACCCGGCGGGAAAGCACGGCGTGCAGCCCGATCTCCGGGGCCAGCGGCAGGAAGGGCGTCAATCTGCTCAGGGGGGACGAGCCACCGGCGGTCAGTACGTCATAGTCGTCGATCACCAGCACCACCCGGGGCAGGGCGGCGACCTCTTCGGGGGTGGCGCTGATCCGTTTCTGCAGCTCCCCAGCTACGGCGGATGCCAGCTGTTCGGCCAGGGCCGCGCTGGTGGCATAACCGCCCAGGTAGTCGTCCGGCACCTCGTCCGCGAGCGTGCGCCGCGGATCGAAAACCGCGAACACAATGTCCTCGGCGTTGTGCTGTTCGGCCAGGCGACGGATCACCGACCGCATGGCGTTGGTCTTGCCGGCGCCGTCGTCGCCCATGATCACCAGATGGCGTTCCTTGTTGTGCAGGTCCAGCAGCTCGGTGCCCAGGTCCGTCTCGCGCTGGCCCAGCGGCACCGTGGCCGGGGCCGCCGGCGTGGGGGCGGTTGCTGCGTCCACCACTGCCGGCAGGACGCGGACCTGCATGGCGCGTTCGTCCGTGGAGGCGGAAACCGCGTCCACCAGGTCCCGCATCCCGGAGTTGGCGGTGTCCGGGTCCGATTCGGAGTCGATGCGCGGAAGGGCGAAATGCCCCTGCAGCTTCCGGTCCATCAGTGCCCGGCCGGGCGTTCCCGGGCTCACGGCCTCGGCCAGTTTCCGGCCGTGCGCAGATTCCCCGGGATCGGACAGGCGCAGTTCAATCCGGTTGCCGAAGAAGCTTTGCTGCGCAATGCGGATTTCGTTCATCCTCGAGCAGGTCACCACCACATGGATGCCGTACCCGCCGCCTCGGCTGATCAGGGCATGCACGGATTTTTCAATCTCTTCGAACTCGTCCGAGAGCTGCCCGTAGCCGTCCAGCACCATCACGATGTCCGCACTGGGCAGTTCCGGGATGCCGCCCTGCGCACACAGACGGCGCAGAGTGGGCAGCGAGTCGATCTGGTACTTCTCGAAGATCCGCTCCCGCTGGGAGAGCATGGCCAGGATTTCATCCACCGTACGGCGGACCACCTCACGGTTGGTGCGTACCGCCACACCACCCACGTGGGGGAGCCCTTCGAGCGGAACCAGGCCGCTGCCGAGGAGGTCAATGGCGTAGATACCCACTTCGGCCGGGGAATGGGTCAGGGACAGGCTGGCGACGAGCGTGCGCAGGGCGGTGCTTTTGCCGGTCTGCGGTCCGCCGACAATTGCCGCATTGCCGCCGTTGGCAGCCAGGTCCAGTTCCCAGATGCCCTGCCACTGCTTCGCCGGATCATCGAGCAGCCCTACCGGGACCTTCAAACCGCCGCCGGTAGCCAGGCGAATGCCGTGGCTGGTGGCGTCCAGCCCGCCCGCGGCGATGTCCAGCGCAATGCCTCCGGGGAGCGGCGGCAGCCAGATCGGTTCGACGGCGCGGGGGAATTTCGCGAGCGTGTCCATCAGGGTGGAGAGCACCGTGGGTCCGGTGGTCCGCTTGGAGCCGGAAGTCGACGCCGGTTTGGCGGGGTCCTGCGGTACAGCCTCTTCGAGGGTCGCGGCATACCGCGGGACGCGCAGGACGGCGGGCCGCCCGGCGTCGTCCGTCTCCGGCTCGTCCTCTTCTTCCAGCTCAAGCGGGCCGGACACATACCCGGACTTGAACCGGGTATACGTGGTGGTGTCCACCTTCAGGTACCCGAACCCGGGGACCGGCGGCAGGTGGAAGGCATCGGGGGTGTCCAGCACGGTCCGGGACTCAGCCTCGGAGAGCGTGCGCAGGCCGATCCGGTAGGACAGATAGGTGTCCAGGCCGCGGAGCTTGCCGCCCTCGATGCGCTGGCTGGAGAGCAGCAGGTGCACGCCGATCGACCGCCCAATGCGGCCGATGGACAGGAAAAGCTCGATGAAGTCCGGGCGTGCGGTCAGGAGCTCGCCGAATTCGTCAATGATCACCACCAGGTGCGGCAGCGGTGCCAGGTCCTTGCCCTGCGCCAGCAGCTCCTGCCGGTGCAGCTGGTAGTCGGTGATGTTGGCGAGGTTGCCGGCCTCCTTAAGGACTTCCTGCCGGCGCTGGATCTCGCCGGAGAGGCTGGCATAGACGCGTTCGATCAGGCTGACGTCGTCGGAAAGGTTGGTGATGACGCCGGTGACCTGGGGTGCGTTGGCGAAGGGGGCAAACGTGGCGCCGCCCTTGTAGTCCACCAGCACCATGGCCAGCACCTCGGGGGAGTGCGTGGCCAGCAGGCCCACCACGAGGCTGCGCAGCATTTCGGACTTGCCGGAGCCGGTGGCACCCACGCACAGGCCGTGCGGGCCGTGCCCGAACTGTGCCGATTCCTTCAGGTCCAGCAGGGCCGGACGGCCGCGGTCATCGGGACCCAGCGGAACCCGCAGGAAGTCCACCTCCCCGCGGGGCTTCCACAACCGGCGGATATCGGCTTCATCCAGGCGCGGGGAGAGGCCCAGCATTTCCAGGAACCCCTGGGAGTTTTCCGACGAATCGTGTTCCATCGAATCGGGGGAGAGCCGCAGCGGGGCCAGGCTGCGGGCCAGGGACTGTGCGAGCGGGACCGGCAACTGGTCCAGGGTGCCCGCCTCGATCACCGGCTCCACGGGGTCGGCCCGGTAGTTTTCCACCCGGAAGCCCTCGCCGTCCTCGCTGATGCGGATGGCCACTTCGCTGGGTTCCTGCCGGCGTTCCTGCACCAGGAACAGCGTGGTGATCCCAAGGGCGCCGGGGGAGGACTGCTTGTCCGGGACTGCCAGCTCCACCGGCAGCTCTCCGTAGGAGTCGGCAACCACCAGCAGGCGGGGCAGCGCCGTGCCCACGCCTCCGCGCAGGAAGTTTTTCCGGGACTCCGCGGCCAGGCTGGAACGTCCGTGGAGGTCATCGGCCAGCAGATCCGACAAGACGTCCATGGACGGGGCGAGCCGCCGGACGGGTCCGGTGCGGTGGGTGCTTTTCTGATCGGCCAGATGGGGCAGCCACGTGGCCCACTCCCAGTTTTCCCGTTCGGCCTCGGGCACGGCCAGGGCCAGGTGGAGGTCCTCCGGGGAATGGAAGGCCGCACCCTGGACCAGCAGCAGGCGGCTGACCCGCAGCACGAACTCCCTTGAGCCGACAATGCTGACATTCCCGGCGCAGTCCAGCGGTACCGTCAACGGCAGTTCGGGGCTGGACTCGTAGCGCCGCTTGAGGATCTCCAATTCGGTCGTCATGAAGGTGTCACTCTGCATTACCGCCGAACCGGAGTTCATGATCTGCACTTCACGGTTTTGGCGCGGACCGGTACCGATGCGCACGTGCAGGAAATCCTCGTTGTGCCGGCGCCGCTCCCAGATCCGTCGGGTGTTGCGGATGATGTCGAACAGGGCGTCCGGCGGCGGGCTGGCAATCCGGGCCACCTTGACGGCCGTGTGTTCCTCGGCGCGGAGCGTCGCACGGCAGCGTTCCAGATACTCGAGATAGTTTTCCCGCTGTTCCTTGCGCTGGCGGCCCTGCTTGCCGCGCTGGCTGACCATCATGATGACGGAGGCCAGGATGGTGACCACCATGGCCAGAGCGCCCACGGCAGCCAGCGGGGATCCGCGGAAGAGCATCATGACCGTCATGGAGACGCCTGCGCCGAGGAGGGGGACCAGCGACATCATGTTCATGCCGCCCTTGCCTTGTTGCATCTGCGGCGGGGCGTCCATGGTGAACGGTTCCAGGCCGCGGGCGGGCGCCGTGGTCCGGGCCGGCCGGTGCAGGATCCGAACGCTCATGCCGTGGCCCTCGCCAGGACGCCGGCGGCCAGGGCGGCCGCCTCGAGACGGGTTCGCCGGGCGAGCAGGCCAAGGCTGATTTCCACTCCGGCGGCGAGGTGCCGGTCATATCCCAGCCCGACGGCGTCGATACCCATGCGCGTCAGACGGCGGGCTTCGGCGTCGGCGCGGAACGGCCCGTCCGGCTGGTTCCGGACTACCACCACCAGCAGCGGCACGGCCGCCAGTGCCGGGTCCCGCTGCCAGGCCGTGGCGTACAGGCCGGCATCTTCCAGGCCCGCCACGGAGGCCGTTGTCGTGAAGACCGCCAGATGCGACTGGGAAAGCGCCCACCGCGTGCTGGGGAGATCCAGCCCGGTGCCGCAGTCCATCACGGTGATGGGGCAGTACCGGGAGATGGTCAGGGACAGTGCCTTGGCGGCGGCGTCGTCGGCGGCCGGCCGTCCACCGGTGCCGCGGCGCCCGGTGACCAGCAGGTTTCCGCGGCCGGCGGGGGTCAGCAGCGCGGAGAGGTCAGCCAGCGACGCCGGCGGGCGGCGGGACAGCTCGGCTGCGGCGATATCCAGGGAGGCTGCGTCGGGGACACCGGTGCGCAGCGCCAGCGTGCCGCCGGAGGGAGCGTTGTCCAGGACCGTAACGGCGTCGGTGCGCATGGAGGAGTAGACCGATCCGAGCAGGGCCGCCAGCGTGGTCTTTCCGGCACCGCCGCGGGAGCCGACGACGGCGATGCGCCGGCCGGTGGACACCGGGGCCTGCGCCCCGGCCGCGGCCTCGGCCAGACGGTGCGGATAATCATCCCCGCGGAAGAGGTTCCCCGCGGAGCTGACCGACCGGCGGAGCAGGCCCTCGGCCGGACGGGTCCGCAGGGTGCGGCGGAGTCTCTGGGGTGTTGATTCGAAGCCGTCCGGGGTGGCGGTACCAGGGGCACCGTAGGGCAGCGGCTCGGCGTTCACGGGTGAGCTCATGGCTATAGTCCTCCACCGGCCGCGGCGGCCGGATCAGCGGGATGAAAGGTGGCGGATGGCGGGCAGGCCCGCGGGTGAAGCGATTCGCCCATCAGAAGCTGTCCAACAGCTGGGAGTAGATGCCGAACATCCCGATGACCAGGGGAATCGATGCCAGGATGGCGAAGGTCTCCAGGCGCTTGGCCAGCAGGCGAAGGCGGGCTTCGGCGTGGTCCGGCAGGTCAAGGGTCAGGCTGACCGCGATGCAGGCGGCAAGGATCAGCACCGCCAGGCCCACAGCCCAGGGCGCGGAGGAGAAGAACCGCAGGGATGCGAGGGTGAGGGCGGTCAGCCCCACTCCGGACGCGGCGTACAGCGAAATGCGTTCGGCGGCGAGCGGGAAGGACCGGGCCCGGAGGAAGACCGCCAGGGTCAGGGCGAACAGCAGCGACAGCGTCCATTTCTGGTGCTCTGTGTCGGTGCCGAGCACCCAGAGCCCCAACGCTATGGAAACCGATGTAAGGACCGCGCCCAGGGTGAGGCCCCGATGGGCACCGGCCACGGCCTCAAGCGCATCCGTCCTGCTGATGGTTCCACCGGTGGCGCGCTGGTCATCCAGGGTTGCCAGGCCGGAGGCGGACAGTGCCAGCTTCGGCAGCAGGCCGAGCAGGAGGACACTCGCCACGGCGGCCAGCGCTGCCGTGCGGGAAGGGTTCTCGGAAACGATCCCCGCCGCCGCCCAGATCACGGTGGCCAAGGCAAGGGTGCCGGCGCCCGTGAAGAGGGCCCGCGGGTTGGCTGCACTCAGTCCCATTCCCACAAGGGTTAGCACGGACAGTCCGGCGAACAACAGCAGGGTTGTTTCCGGTTCCAGGTCGCCGCGCAGCAGGGCGCCCAGGCCCAGCAGCCAGCCGGCCCCCTGCAGGGTGGGACCGATGGCCGAGGTCCGTGGCGGCCGTGCCAGCGCAGTGCCGGCCGTGAGGAGCACCAGGGACGCGGAGAGCAACAGCCACCAGGCGTCGTCGGGGGCCACCGAGCCCAGGAGGATCTCTGCCCCTGCCCACAGGCCCACGGCAGCGAAGATGCCGGCGGTCAATTCCCGGAACCTGTCCGTCCAGCGGCCGGAGACGGCCTCGGTCTCGCTGACCACCAGGTCCGTGACGTCGTAGACGACGGCGGCGGGGGGCGCCTCGGACGCGTTGCAGAGCAGCAGGGAGGAACCGTCGGCTATTTCCGCACTGCTCAGCGTGCTCTCCGCGGCCAACTCGGTGCCGTCGGGTCCTACCAGGACCTTGGCGGCTACCTCATCTGCCGGCGGGTCGTTCAGCAGCTCCAGGACCTGCGGCATCAGTGCGCCAACGGGCTGGTCCGACGGCAGCAGCAGGTCCAGGTGGCGCCGGGAACCGATCAGTGTCACTCGGGTGAAAGCATGGGCCATGGCGGCTAGGATCCTGTCTGCATCGAAAAGGCAACGTTGTACCGGCCGGCGGGGCCGACGTCGTAATGCGCATCGCGGGGGTCCGAAGAGTGGTAGGCAGCCGAATTCTGCTGCCGGCGCTGCTCCTCCTGCTTTTGGCGGTTCTCTTCCAGGAGGTTGCTCACGAAGGAATACCCCACGCAGACCGCGGCGATGACCGCTGCGGCAGCCACGCTGAACAGGAAGAGGCGCACACTGTCCATCCACCGGCGCTCGTTCGGGTTTTCCCCGTACAGCAGGGCGCCGAGCAGCCGGTTCCGGCGCACGGTCACGGATTCGATCAGCTGATTGTCATAGTCGCTCGCCAAAATAAGTCCCCCCACCACTTGGACAAGTACCGACATATCCTTACACGATCCGGGTGGGGTCTGCGTCACACGCGCCGGAGCCGCACCGCCGAAGCTGCGGCGTACGTTGTGGATGCCGGGCCGCGGGTGCTAAAGCTTGAGTAATTATTCACCGCACACGCACCGATGAAGGAGCCGCAATGAGCACCAACCCGGAGATGGAAGAGCGCCGACTGGACGATTGGAGCCGGCGCCTTACCCAGGCGCTGCAGATCCTGGATCTTGAAGTGGACCACAAGATGCTCGTGGAGCTGGCGGAGAAGTCGGCCCGGACCGTTGCAGACAACGCGGGCCTGGTCAGTGCCTTTGTGGTCGGGTACGCAGCCGGACTCACCACCACCAGCGGGCGGAAATCCTCTGAAGAAGCGGTCCGGAAAGCGGCGGAAACCGCCTTCCAGCTGGCTGAAACCGGTTTGGAAGGCCCGGACCAGCCCGGCTGGAAGGGCTCTGCCCAGTAAGCAGACGCCCATACGCACAACAGGCCGGGACCGAAGTCCTGGCCTGTTGTGCGTTTGGCTGCCTACATGGGTGCCCCTACGGTGCCCCTACACGGGCGCCGTTTCGCGGCGCATCTTGTCTTCCGGGCCCGCAGTCTGCTGTGCGGCCGGTTCCACCTTGACCAGCACGGTCTTGGACACCGGGGTGTTGCTGCCCTCGGCAACGTGGTCCAGCGGTACCAGCACGTTGGCTTCCGGGTAGTACGCCGCTACGCAGCCCTTGGGCGTGGGGTAGGAGACCACCCGGAAATTGCGCAGGACACGCTCGGCGTCGTCGTGGTGGACACCGTGGATGTCGATGTACTGGCCGTCCGCCAGGCCGAGTTCCTCGATGTCACCGGAGTTCATGAACAGCACGTGGCGGCCGCCCTTGATGCCGCGGTACCGGTCATTGTGCCCGTAGATGGTGGTATTCCACTGGTCATGGGAACGCATGCTCTGCAGCAGCAGGGTGCCTTCCGGCCGCTGGACCGCTTCCAGGTCATTGACCGTCAGGACCGCCTTGCCGGTGGGGGTGTGGAAGGTCCGCGAATCCCGGGGGCCGTTGGGCAGGACAAACCCGCCCTCGTGGCGGATCCGC
Organism: Arthrobacter sp. zg-Y1171; assembly: GCF_025244845.1. Classification (NCBI taxonomy): domain Bacteria; kingdom Bacillati; phylum Actinomycetota; class Actinomycetes; order Micrococcales; family Micrococcaceae; genus Arthrobacter; species Arthrobacter sp. zg-Y1171. The sequence goes on from NZ_CP104264.1 coordinate 1,049,394, forward strand.
TCGTTGTAGTCTTCGCAGCCCTCCACTACCCGTGAGATGTGGTCCCGGATCAGGTCGTAGTCCTTTTCGTAGCCGGCCCAGTCGGCGTCGATCCGGTCTCCGATCACCAGGGCACCAAGCCGGGCAACGAGCGCCGGTTCGGAGAGGAGGTTCTTCGAGACGGGTTCCACCCCGCCGTGCGAGGCGTGGACCACGCAGACCGTGTCCTCCACCGAAACGAACTGCCGGCCGGTTTCCTGGATGTCGATTTCGGTGCGGCCCAGCACCGGCAGGATCAGCGCTTCCTTGCCGGTGACGAGGTGGGAGCGGTTGAGCTTGATGGACATCTGCACGGTCATGTCCGTCTTTTGCATGGCGGCCTCGGCGAAGTGGGTGTCCGAGATGGCGGAGATCAGGTTGCCGCCCAGTGCCATGAAGAATTTGATCCGGCCGTCCTGCATCCGGAGGAAGGTTTCCACGGCGTCGGCGCCGTGCTCGCGCGGCGGGTCGAAGTTGAATTCCTTGCCGAGCGAGTCCAGGAAGGTCCCCGGCATCTGCTCCCAGATGCCCATGGTGCGGTCGCCCTGGACGTTGCTGTGCCCGCGGATAGGGGCGGCGCCGGCGCCGGGCTTGCCGATGTTGCCGCGCAGCAGCAGGAGGTTGATGATCTCCTTGATGGTGGCAACGCCCTTCTTCTGCTGGGTGATGCCCATGGCCCAAGTGATGATCACCTTTTCGGCCCGAAGGTAGCGTTCGGCCAGTTCGTCGATTTCCTCGGCGCGCAGCCCGGTGGCTTCCAGCACTTCCTCGTCGTCCAGCAGCAGCAGATGTTCCTTGAGGTCTGCCAGCCCCTCGCAGTGCTCCTCGAGGAATTCGTGGTCGAGGACGGTCCCCGGGTTCTTGTCCTCTGCCTCGAACACCCGCTTGGAAATTGCCTGAAGCAGGGCCATGTCCCCGCCGAGCCGGATCTGCAGGAACTGGTCCGCGAGTTCGGTGCCCTTTCCTGCGATGCCCCGGGCTTTCTGGGGGTTCTTGTAACGCTTCAGTCCGGCCTCGGGCAGCGGGTTCACGGCTACGATGTTGCCGCCGTTGCGCTTGCACAGTTCCAGTGCGGTGAGCATGCGCGGATGGTTGGTGCCCGGGTTCTGGCCCATGAGGATGATCAGGTCGGCCTGGCCGAAATCGTCATAGGTCACCGTGGCCTTGCCGATTCCGATGGTCTGGCCCATGGCCCAGCCCGAGGACTCGTGGCACATGTTGGAGCAGTCGGGCAGGTTGTTCGTGCCATAGGCGCGAACGAACAGCTGGTACAGGAAGGCCGCCTCGTTGGAGGTGCGCCCGCTGGTGTAGAACGCCGCTTCGTGCGGGGAATCCAGGGCCTTGAGCCGGTCAGCCACAATCCCCAGTGCTTCATCCCAGCTGACGGGCCGGTAATGGTCTTCACCAGCCGGCTTGTACAGGGGCTCGGTCAGCCTGCCCTGCATGCCCAACCAGTATTCCGAACGCCCGCGCAGGTCGGTGAGGCTGTGTTCGGCCCAGAAGTCCGAAGAAATAACCACCGGCGTGGCTTCCCAGGTGACGGCTTTGACGCCCTCTTCGCAGTATTCGAACGGGCTGCGGTCCTTCGGATCGGGCCAGGCGCAGCTCGGGCAGTCGAACCCGTGCTTCTGGTTCATGCGGAAGGTGGTCCCCAAGGCGCGGGCGAGCCCCATGTGTTCAATCGCCGGCTTCATGGAGTGGTAGACGGCAGGAAGTCCCGCCGCCCACTCCTTCGGCTGTCCCTTGACCTCTATGTCGCTCTCGTTGACTTCTTTAACGCGGGGTTCTTTCCTGGCCACGCCGCACTTCCCTTCATCGCGATGTCTGCCGCTAAGGCGGCGACTGCTTCTACCGCAGTTTATCTACCAACAGGCCTAGCAGTCCGGGCGCACCGCCGCAAGGACTGCTGCCGTCCTTGCGACGGCGGGCGCCTTCGGAATTGGTGGACGTTATCCGTGGGCACACACCACATGGGTAGTTCTGCCCATGTGTTTTCCTTGACCGGGTTGGTTTTGGTGGGTTTGATGGGGGTTACCGGCAAATGGAACGGGATTTACCTTTTTGGTGAATTCGTCCGGCTGCTCGGGGGAACAGTTCGGACGAGGGCGCCGTGGGGTGCCGAAAAGGTGGTTTGCCATGAAGTTTGATATGGGTTCTTCGACCCTTGGGACGTTGACGCAGCAGACGAGTTCCTCCAATGAGGATCTGGGTCAGCTGGTGCGGAGCCTGATGGAGGCTGCGGCGCCGCTGGAGGGCAAGTTCAACGGTGCCGGCCGGGTGAAGTTTGACGAGTTCAAGGCCCGCACGGACGAGGTTGCCAATGAGCTCAACAGCTCCCTCTCGGCGATCCTGATGGGTCAGTCGGAGATGGACCGGCACTTCCAGACCGGTGACCAGGAGGCTGCGGACAATGCGGCCCAGCAGCAGGGGTCGGCGTCGTTCGACTCTGCGCGTTTTGGTTCTTCGCGCTAGTTCTTCTGTCCCTTTTCCTAGTTCTTCCTTAGTTCGGTTGCTTTCCGGCGCGTGGGTGCCGGTGTTGAAAGGATTTGCCATGTCCCAGGATCGTTTGAGCTATGACACTGATACTTCCTCTGCGGTGCAGGGGGATATCCAGTCGATTGTTGCCCGGCTGGAGTCGTTGATCGGTGAGCGTGAGAAGGCTGTGAATGCGGCTATGTCGGATTTCCAGGCTGACGGTGTTTCGGAGGATTACCAGGCGGTGGAGAACCGTTTCCGGAATGCAGCGAATGAGACGCGGAACATTATTGCGTTGGTGAAGCAGACGCTGTCGCAGAATGATGAGACGGCTGCGGGTGCGGGTGCGCGGGCTAAGTCCGCCGTGCAGAACATCGGCTAATCACTGATTGCACAACACAACGGCGCCGGGCTGGATCCGGTGCCGTTGTTGTTTTAATGCGCACGCGTGCATAGCGGCCTTATCCGGGATTTGGATGTGTTCCGGCCCCTCGGCAGCCCTGAACTGCACCACATACACGGGTTTATCGTTATTCGGAAGATACGGGAATGGAATGTGGAGAAGGGTGCAGGCGGTTGAATGAGGAAACTCCGGGACCCGAAGATGCAGGCCGCCGCGGAGCTTCCCGTCCCGTGTCCCAACCCCTACCGGAGACGCTTCCGAACGGTATGCTGCCGCCCGGTAAATACGCGGTGTGGAGGGGACGGTGGTACCGGGCTGCGCGGCTGCGTAAGGGGTTCATCACTCTGTTCCATGAGGCGGCGCCGCCGGGACCGGAATGGACCTCCATTTCGGCGAGGGATGGACGAGGCGGGCACGCCTCGTGGACCCTGGAAATCGCCGATTATGAGGTGGACCGTTTTGTGAGGCTCGCCGTGACCGCGACGTGGCATGGCAACAAGATCGGCATCGCCAGGTATGCCGACGGCGTCGTTCACGCCTGGGTGGAACCGCACCCGGCCCAGGAACCGAAGATTGACCGGGGAGAAATTCCCGAGATTGTCCAGGTCGATCGGATTGAGTATGTGGGCACCTTCCGGTGGGAGGATCTGGAAGACATCAGGATGGAAGAAAAGGACCTGATGCAGTAGGAAGTGTTTGTCGCTGTCTGAGGGCAGTTTTGATCGTCGGAAACGGTTGTTTCTTAGAACAACCAATTCCGGTAGTAATGGTTTGGCGGCGGTATATTTCCTGGCTATGTGGAGTTCCAGCGGCACGAAATTGACCGGTTCGTACGGTACGTGGAGGGGGCAGGAAGTCGAGGTTGATTCGACGACGCCTTATGACAGAACGATCTTGCTTATTAAATATGGCGGAAACTCTCCAGGTGTGGGCTGGATGACGATTGACCATGGGGACCAGTTCCCCTCGCCCGGCGTCAGGCATTCGCTGAGGGTTCCATATGAGGAGGTTTCGAAGATTCACGCCGTGCGGGCAACTGGAGAGTTGAGCCCCAGGGGCGTCGTGACGATCCATGGTGAGGATCAGGGCGGAAACCTTGCTGTTATTACCAAGTTCACCACCGACCTTGGACTGAAGGAGCGGTTGCTGAAAGATCACGGGTTCCATACGTTTCATGACGAGCCCGTCACCCGGTCGGCGGTTTTCGGTTGGCTCCAAGCTGCCTTGGTCGGCAATATCAAGTCCGAACTCTCGTGGCGGAAAGACGACGACTTATGATTCTGAAGCGGAACGGGATGCGGACAACGACAGCCCGGCCGGTCCGGCGTCGTAGTCCCGCACCGCTCCCGGAACCGGACGCGATACGGCAAGATTGGTTAGGTGAGCACAGCCAAGACATCTCCTGAACCCACGGACACCGAAGCCGCCGTCGAATCGGTCAGCACAGACGCCCCGCCCGCAGAAGACCTGCGCGAGGAGTACCAGACACTTGCTGAGCAGGTGCGCCGCTACCGCTTCGCGTATTACAACGAAGACGCACCCCTGGTTTCGGACGCGGAATTCGACCGGCTCTACCGCCGCCTGGAAGAGCTCGAGGCGCTGCACCCCGAGCTGGTCACCAATGACTCACCCACCCAGGAAGTAGGCGGCGAAGTATCCGCCGCCTTCGCCCCGGTGGAACACCTGCAGCGGATGTACAGCCTCGAGGACGTTTTCTCCCTCGATGAGCTCGACGCCTGGATACGCAAGGCCGAAGCCTCCGTTGCAAATATTGCCCCCGGTGCGCAGATCAAGTGGCTCACCGAGCTGAAGATCGACGGCCTCGCGGTCAACCTGCTCTACCGCAACGGCGAACTGGTCCGGGCCGCCACCCGCGGGGACGGCACCACGGGCGAGGACATCACCCACAATGTACTGACCATCGCCTCCATCCCGCGCACCCTCAAGGGCGAGGACCTCCCGGCGGAAATGGAAATCCGCGGGGAGGTCTTCATCCCCTCCAAGGAATTCGCGCACCTCAACGAAACCATGGTGGAAGCGGGCAAGGCGCCCTTTGCGAACCCGCGCAATGCCGCTGCCGGTTCCCTGCGGCAGAAGGACCCCGAAGTCACCGCCCGCCGCCCGCTGAGCATGTACGTGCACGGCATCGGGGCACGCGAAGGACTCAACGTGGCGAGCCAGTCCGAGACCTACGAACTGCTGAAGCAGTGGGGACTGCCGACGTCGCCCTATTACAAGGTGCTCGACACCTATGAGGAAGTGCTGAAGTACATTGCCGACAACGGCGAGCACCGGCACGATCTCTCCCACGAAATCGACGGCATCGTGGTCAAGGTGGACGACTTCGGGCTGCAGCGCGCCTTGGGCAACACGTCCCGCGTGCCGCGCTGGTCCGTGGCCTACAAGTACCCGCCGGAGGAAGTGAACACCAAGCTGCTGGACATCCGCGTGAACGTGGGCCGCACCGGCCGGGTCACGCCCTACGGGATGATGACGCCGGTGCTGGTCTCCGGCTCCACGGTGGAAATGGCCACGCTGCACAATCAGGACGTGGTGAAGGCCAAGGGCGTGAAGATCGGCGACACCGTGGTGCTGCGCAAGGCCGGCGACGTGATCCCCGAAATCGTGGGCCCCGTCGTCGCACTCCGCGACGGCACCGAACGCGACTTCGTGATGCCCACCCACTGTCCCTCCTGCGGCACGGAATTGAAGCCGGCCAAGGAAGGGGACGTGGATATCCGCTGCCCCAACTCCAAGTCCTGCCCCTCCCAGCTGCGCGAGCGGGTGTTCCACCTGGCCGGCCGCGGTGCCTTCGATATCGAAGCGCTCGGCTGGGAGGCAGCTATCGCCCTCACCTCGCCGGCCGAGCCGGAAACCCCGCCGCTCACCAGCGAGGCGGGTCTGTTCGACCTGTTGATCGAAGACCTGGCCGACGTGCGGATCGAACGGCCGAAGCGTGTGAAGGGCGTGGTGGACGGCACCGAACTCGTGCCGTACTTCTACACCAAGGGCACCGCCAAAAAGCCGTCCGTGCCCAGCGCCACCACGCACAAGCTGTTTACCGAGCTGGAGAAGGCCAAGACCCAGCCGCTGTGGCGGGTCCTCGTGGCCCTGTCCATCCGGCACGTAGGCCCGACGGCGGCACGCGCCCTGGCGGGTGCCTTCGGTTCCATGGACGCCATCCGGGCTGCGACGGAAGAGCAGCTGGCGCACGTCGACGGCGTCGGACCCACCATCGCCGCGGCGCTGAAGGAATGGTTCGCCGAGGACTGGCACCGCGAGATCGTGGACGCCTGGGCCGCCGCAGGGGTGCGGATGGCCGACGAGCGCGACGAATCCGTGCCGCGGACGCTGGAGGGCCTGACCGTCGTCGTCACCGGCACGCTGCCCAACTTCAGCCGCGACGAGGCCAAGGAAGCCATCCTGACCCGTGGCGGCAAGGCTTCCGGCTCGGTCTCCAAGAAAACCGACTATGTGGTGGCCGGGGAGAACGCGGGCACCAAGCTGGACAAGGCCGAGCAGCTGGGTGTGCGTGTGATCGACGAAGACGGCTTCCGCACGCTGCTGGCCGAGGGGTCCGTGCCGGGCGGGCCGGTACCTGAATCCGAGCCGACCGAGGAGTCCGAATGATGCCGTTGCCCGACGCAGCTGACCCGCTGGAACTGCTCGAAGTGGCCCGCGAGGCTGCCGCAGCGGGTGCCGCTGTGCTGGCACAGCGCTCTGCCGGCGGCCTCAACGCGGTGAACAAGAGTGCCGACGGCGACTGGGTCACGGACTTCGACACCGCCGCCGAGGTGGCGGTCCGGGAAGTCCTGGCCCGCCTGCGTCCGCACGACGTCGTGCTGGGGGAGGAGCTGGAACCGGCTGTCCCGGTGCATCCCTCCGGCATCCGCTGGTCCATCGATCCGCTGGACGGCACCACCAACTTCATCCGCGACATCGTCTATTACGGCACCTCGGTGGCGGCGGTGAACGACGACGGCGAGTGGCTGGCCGGCGTCGTCCACGCTCCGGCGCTGGTACGCGTGTATTCGGCGGCCCGCGGGCACGGCGCCTGGCTGGCAGAGCACGGCAGTGTCCGGAAGCTCACCGGTCCCGATCCCCAGCGCGTCGGAAAGCTGCTGGGCACCGGGTTCTCCTATGATGCTTCGGTGCGTTCCGAGCAGTACGCGGCCCTGCCCCAGCTGGCCGGGCAATTCGCCGATGTGCGGCGCCTGGGGTCCGCGGCCCTGGACCTGTGCATGGTGGCGGACGGTTCCCTGGACGCCTATATCGAGCGCGGTCTCAACGAATACGACTACGCAGCCGGTGCCCTGATTGCCGAGGAAGCCGGTGTGCCTGTCCAGCGTCCGCCGCAGCCTGCCGACGATGCCGAGCGGCTCGACGCCGTCACTGTCGCCGGGGCAGCGCTGCTGGGTTAGCTGCGGCTGGACGCTAGTCTGCCACGGCACTTCCGCCGGCCCCGGATGCATGCCATTCATCGGCCAGGAGCGCGTAGCGGAGGTCATCCAGCCAGCGCCCCGAACGGTGGAGGGACCCCTGGCGGAACCGCCCCTCACGCCGCATCCCGGCTTTTTCCATGACCCGCCAGGAAGCGGTGTTGTCGGCGAAACACTCCGCCACCACCCGGCGCAGGCCCAGGTCCTCGAAGCAGACGCGCATTAGTGCAGTTACAGCTTCGCTCGCGTACCCCTGCCCGGCGAACTCCGGTGCAATGACGTAGCCGATCTCGGCCTGCGTGCCGCGCGCCAACTCCTCTACCTCCTGCTGCGCCCACGCGTCCTGGCGGGCAAGATAAAGGTCACCGACGAGGGTTCCGGCCTGTTCTACGGCAAAGGTGGCCGCCAAATGCTCCGGCTGCCGGAGCCGCTCCACGAAGGCGTCCACGTCCGTGGGCTGGGCTGTCATCCACTGCGCGACCTCGGGCTTCCGTCGGTACTCAAACATGCGCGGCAGGTCTTCGGCTTCGGCGGGACGGATGGTGAGGCGGGGTGTGATGACGGGCCAGCGGGTGGCCGTGGGATTCGCGGTCATGGCACCATGATGGCCTATCCGGTTCCCCGGACGCTCCTGGCGGTCCGGGCACTCGTCTGGCAGCGGGCGGCGATGATGATCTCCCGGCTCGCCGCTTCCACAAAGGGGCCGTCGTGCCAGTCCCCGTACCAGTGGGCGGAGCTGAATCCGGCTTCCTGCACCGGCTGCGACACGGTCAGTTCTTGAACTCGGTCGGCTCAGCGGAGCCTAAAGGGGACAGGTGCGGGTAGGTAATTGGGCACGAAAGACGGGTATTTGGGTTTTTCAGGCGCTACGTTTTCAGCCTGTTTTTGGGCCTGAAATGTCAGTGCCGGATGAAATCCTGAGGTATGGAACAGCTCGGGAATGCCGAACCAACAACTGAAGAGCAGAGTGGTGAGAACCAGCAGTCGGAGGGCACAGCCGGTGATGGCGAGCAACCTTGTTCTTCAGTCACTCTGGCTGTATATAGGGCGGAACTGATTGAGGCCTCGGCAGAGGCCGCTGCAGTGCCCGTCGACGACGCTGCTGGGACTACTGGAACTGCCGGCACTGCATCCGCTCGGTCTGACGATTCGTTCAACTCGGACCCAGCGAAGGATGCCGGGACCGCTACCGGCGGTGCTGAAAGTCCAGCCGACATCTACCCGGATGGCTTCACTGGGACACTGGCCCTGCAGAACCTTGAAGCCTTCGACGAGCAGACGGTCGGTGAAGCCCTGTCCCGGATGGCGCACCTGCTCGCGTGGACGCAGGCGCTGGAAGCCCGTCTGGTGCACCGGATGGAACAAATTTTCCGGGACAGGTTCCAGGCCGCGTCGGGGAGGGTCGAGCCCGGTATGGCGTTTAGTCTTGCGGCGTCGGAATGCGCCGCCATTTTGAACGTTCCGGAGGTGACGGGCCAGCGGCTGCTGAGCGAGGCCAACCGGCTGTGCGGCACCCATTCCGCGACGCTGGCCGGGTTGGAGGAGGGACGGTTCTCGTACCAGCATGCGCAGGTGGTCCTGGAGCAGTGCCAGAACGTTCCGCCCGACAAGCTGCCAGGGTTCGAAGCGGACCTGTTGGCGGCCGCTGAGGGTCAAACGCGGGCGCAGTTCTCGGCTAAGGCCCGGCGGCTGCGGGAAAAGAAGTTTCCAGAGACCGTCAGCAAGCGGCACCTGACCGCGCTTGAGCAGCGGAAGGTCATCCTGGACCGGGAAGAGGACGGGATGTCCTGCCTGTCGGCCTGGCTACGGGCTGCGGAAGCGCAGCAGATCTACACGGCACTCAGTACTGCGGCCCGGGGTGAGCAGGCGGGAGGGGATTCACGTTCCACGGACCAGTTGCGTGCGGATATTCTGGCGCAGCTGTTGATGGGCAGCAGTCGGGGACTCTTCACCTCGCCTGGAACCCCGGACGAGACTGGAACCGGGCGTGGGACCGGAGTCAGACGCACCACCGGGCGCACTGACACTGACACTGGCGCTGACGCAGCCACCCAGGACGAGGAAGGAAGCGGCTTTGGTGGCGCTTCGGAGGGTGCGCCCTATCGCCGTTCCAGGCCGGACGAGGAAATCGTCCCAAGGGCGGAGATCATGGTCCTGATCAGCGCCGAAACCCTCTTCGGAGCCGACGACAAGCCGGCAGAACTGCATGGCTACGGGCCCATCAGCGCCGAAGAAGCCCGCCGACTGGCGCGCAACGCCGTCGGATGGACCGGACTGGCGCAGGATCCGCAGACCGGAGAGATCCTGGGCGTGGGTCGGCGCAGAAGAGTCCCGGCCGGGCTCCGGCGCTGGCTCCGGGCGCGGGACGGAACCTGCAGGTTCCCGGGCTGCCGGGTGAGCACCGCGAATTCGGACATCGACCACACGACCGACTGGGCCCAAGGCGGACCCACGGACCATGGGAACCTGGAACACCTGTGCCGTCGGCATCACCGGTTCAAGACCCTGGGTTACTGGAAAGCCTCCCAATCCGTGCCGGGGGTAATTGAATGGACCTCGCCGACAGGCCGGGTTTATCGGACCGAGCCCTTCTTGGAACTGGATCTGCCAGGTCCGGCAGTAAGCCGGAGTACGGATCCCCGGCAGGAGAATTTCACCCAGACGGATTCAAGGCCCAAGAGTTCAGTGCGGCACGAGTCCCGGCAGGAACAGGCACCGCCATTCTGAGCGGGTACGGCTCGGTTACCATTGCCGGTTTCTCCACTGCCAAGCTGCCCCGCAGGCTCGGGCCACCTCCGGCCACCTCCGGCAGCGGGGGTTACCGACAGGTGCCGGACTGGAGCCGGCAGTGCGATTGTGGCCACTCGCCTGACTTAACCCAGACCTGCCAGCCTGCCGCCCGCCCCACCGTCTCCCACCTGCCGCCTGCAACCTGTAACCTGCACCCCACCGTCTCCGAGCCGAGTTGCCGCCGACTGACTGCTAGGTTCGTCGGTGAGCAGCCACAATGATCTCCCGGCTGGACGCTTCCATGAACGGCCCGCCCTCCCAATCCCCGTACCAGTCCACGGATCGGAACCCGGCCCGGTCCAGCAGGTCCTTCAGCACCTCTGCCCGCACAAACTTCAGGGTGCTGCGGCTGATGAACCGCTCGCCGTCGGACCGGAAGACGGTGCGGTCCTCGAACGTGACCAACGCGCCGTCGGGCTGGTCTTCCACCGAGATCAGCTCCCACTCCACCTCCAGCGTTCCCGCCGAAGATTCCTGGACCGACGGGCCAGCATTGCCGCTGTCCCACTCCAGCCAGGCCTTCGCCGCAGGATTCCGGGTCTCGAAATAGAAGGTGCCGCCGGGCACGAGCCGGGATCGAACGGCCGTCAGCGTTTCGAGGATCGCGGCCTCCGTCAGGAGGCACTGAAACGCATGCCCGGTCATCAGGGCAGCATCAAACGGACCCTGCGGCAGATCCGCGGCGGTGCCCTGCAACCAGGTGACCCTCTCGCCGCCCTCGCGAGACCGCGCCACCTCCAGCATGCCGGAGGCCGGATCGACGCCGGTCAACGTGTGGCCCGCCAGCGCCAGACGCACGGCGAAACTGCCGGTGCCGCATCCGACGTCGGCGATGCGGAGCGGCTTATCGCCGATAAGGCCGGCATAAAAGTCGGTGTCCCATTGCCCGGCATTGTCTTCGTCATAGAGAGCCACGAGCCGCGGCTCGTTGTAGAACGTGTCAACCATCATTCCCCCGGATTTCGGACAGTTGACCCGAATCCTACCGGGATTAAGCCCTGAGGAAAGGACCGTCCTCGGGGGCACTTTTCCGCGCTCCGCCGTCGGATAATTTATTCCGATGCATCCCGTGCAGCATCGAGTCACAGGAGGAAAACGCATGCCTAAGAAAGCACCCACGGCCCCGCGCAAAACCATCCGCGGAACTCCCGAGCCAACAGCGGTCGCGCTGCAGACTCCCACCCCGCGGACTTCAACCCCGCAGACCCCGCCCACCCCGCAGACCCCACTGACTCCACAGACCCCGCCGGAACTGGACGCGGCCTACTTCGCCCGCCTGATCGACGAGCGGATGGAACACACCCGTGAGCAGATCAGCACATTAACGGCCGTGATCCGGGAAGTCACCCTGGCCGCCAAGGACATTCCGGCAGACGACGAACACGATCCCGAAGGAACTACGGTTTCCGTAGAGCGGGCCAACGAGGTGGCACTCCTGGCCGCAGCGGAAACATCGCTCCTTGAACTGATGGAGGCACGGGAACGCCTGAACACCGATAGCTACGGCATCTGCGAACGCTGCGGGACGGCGATCCCGGCGGCCCGGCTCGAAATCCGGCCCGAAACCCGCTTCTGCGTGGAGTGCGCTTCAGCCCGCCGGCGGTAAGCGCACCGGCGACGGTGCGGTTGAACCGTGTGCGCCGCCTCACCGCCGTCCGGAAACGCGGCGGGGCGGGGATAGAATCTACGTGCACTTCAACCAACACCTTAAGGACTCGTACCACGCATGAGCATCACCATCCGGCTTGCCACCGAGGCTGACTTTGACGACATCCGCCGGATTACCCGTGAGGCTTACCTGCACGGCAATCACATCGAGGCTGACAACCCCTACGTCAAGGAACTGGAAAACGTCGAGGACCGCGCCAAGCACACCGAGCTGTGGGTAGCAGAGCTCGACGGCAAGGTGGCTGCCTCCGCCGCAATCACCTACGCGGGCCAGCCCTACACGGACATCGCCATTGAAGGCGAACTGGAATTCCGGATGCTCGCCGTGGATCCGACCCTCCAGCGCGGGGGAGTGGGCCGCGCGATGGTTAACGCCATTGTCGATTACGCCCGGAACAAGGACGGTATCGAGGCCGTCAGCCTCACCAGCATGACCACCATGCTGAACGCCCACGCCCTCTACCTGTCCTGCGGGTTTGAACGCGTTCCGGAACGGGACTGGACCGTTCCCGGCGAAGACTACATTCTCTGGGTGTTCCGCAAGGCCGTTTAGCCCTCAATCAGTACGCGGCCCCGACCGTCCCGGTGCCCGACGGCGGCGGGACGGCTTTTGCGCGTCGGCAGCGTGTTGCAGCGCGCCGGCAGGGTGTGGCGGCGGCCTCCATGCCCTGCCCCGAAACGCCGTAGACTGGAACGGATACCGGCGTAAAGCCGAAAAACGTTCCTAAAAGACGCATGGGAGACTCATGTCTGAGATCAATCGTGAGGCTGTGGCGCATCTGGCGCGGCTGGCCCACATTGAGATGACCAACGACGAGCTGGACAAGATGGCCGGCGAACTCGATGTCATCGTGGATTCGATCAAATCCGTAAGCGAAGTTGCCGGCGAGGACATCCCGGCAACCTCCCACCCCATCCCGCTGGTCAACGTCTTCCGTGAAGACGTTGTGGGGCAGACGCTGACCAATGAAGAAGCACTGTCCGGAGCCCCGGACAACGCCGCCGGCCGCTTCAAGGTCCCTGCCATCCTGGATGAGGAGTAAAAGCTTCCATGAGTGAACTGATTACATCAAGCGCCGCACAGCTGGCCGCCAAGCTGGCTTCCGGCGAAGTGTCCGCCGTCGAGGTCACACAGGCCCACCTGGACCGCATCGCGGAGGTGGACGGCGCCATCAACGCCTTCCTGCACGTCAACACCGATGAGGCGCTGCAGGTTGCCGCCGACGTCGACAAGGCCCGCGCCGCCGGCGAGGAACTGCACGAACTGGCCGGCGTCCCCATCGCCATCAAGGACCTGATCGTCACCAAGGGCCAGCCCACCACGGCAGGCTCCAAGATGCTCGAGGGCTGGATGAGCCCCTACGACGCCACGGTGATCTCGAAGATCCGTGCCGCGCGCATGCCGATGCTCGGCAAGACGAACCTGGACGAGTTCGCCATGGGCTCCTCCACGGAACACTCCGCCTACGGCCCCACCCGCAACCCGTGGGACCTGGACCGCATCCCCGGCGGCTCCGGCGGCGGGTCCGCTGCCGCCGTCGCCGCTTTCGAAGCACCGCTGGCACTGGGCACCGACACCGGCGGCTCCATCCGCCAGCCGGCCGCCGTCACCGGCTCCGTGGGCGTGAAGCCCACCTACGGCGGCGTTTCCCGCTACGGCGCAATCGCCATGGCTTCCTCGCTGGACCAGATCGGCCCGGTCTCCCGCACCGTGCTGGACGCCGCGCTGCTGCAGGAACTCATCGGCGGCCACGATCCCCGCGATTCCACCTCCCTGACGGACCCCGTGGGTTCACTGGCCGACGCCGCCCGCAACGGCAGCGTCGCCGGCATGCGGATCGGCGTCATCAAGGAACTGCAGGGCGAAGGCTACGAAGCCGGCGTCCAGGCCCGCTTCACCGAGTCCCTGGACATGCTGCGGGATGCGGGTGCGGAAATCGTTGAGGTGTCCTGCCCCAACTTCAAGTACGCACTCGGCGCCTACTACCTGATCATGCCGTCCGAGGCCTCCTCGAACCTGGCCAAGTACGACGGCGTCCGGTACGGCATGCGCGAGCTGCCCGCCGAGCCGCCGCTGACCATCGAACGCGTCATGAGTGCCACCCGCGCCGCCGGCTTCGGCGACGAGGTCAAGCGCCGCATCATCCTGGGCACCTACGCCCTGTCCGCCGGCTACTACGACGCCTATTACGGCTCGGCCCAGAAGGTGCGCACCCTGATCCAGCGCGACTTCAACGCCGCGTTCGCCCAGGCCGACGTGCTCATTTCCCCGACCTCGCCCAACACGGCGTTCAAGCTCGGCGAAAAGCTGGACGATCCGCTGGCCATGTACCTGAACGACGTCGCCACCATCCCGGCCAACATGGCCGGCGTCCCGGGCATTTCCATCCCCGGCGGCCTGTCCGACGGCCTGCCCGTCGGCATCCAGTTCCTGGCCCCGGCCCGCGAAGACATCCGCCTCTACCGTGCCGGCGCAGCCCTGGAGGGCCTGCTCGAGCAGAAGTGGGGCGGCCCGCTGCTGGCCTCGGCACCCGTACTCGGAGGAGTGAAGTAAATGTCCGTCCATATCCAGGATGAAACCCTGTCCTTCGAAGAGGCCATGGAGAAGTACGACCCAGTGCTGGGGTTCGAGGTCCACGTGGAGCTGAACACCAAAACCAAGATGTTCTCCGACGCCCCGAACATCTTCGGCGACGAGCCCAACACGGCCGTCACCCCGGTCGACCTGGGCATGCCCGGCGTGCTGCCGGTGGTGAACAAGAAGGCCGTGGAGTACTCGATCCTCATCGGCCTTGCGCTGAACTGCAAGATCGCCGAATCCTGCACCTTTGCCCGGAAGCAGTACTTCTACCCGGACACGCCCAAGAACTTCCAGACCTCCCAGTACGAAGACCCCATCGCGTACGACGGCTACCTGGACATTGAGCTTGAAGACGGCACCGTGTTCCGCGTCGAGATCGAACGCGCGCACATGGAAGAGGACGCCGGCAAGCTGACCCACATGGGCGGAGCCACCGGCCGCATCCAGGGCGCAGACTTCTCCCTGGTGGACTACAACCGCGCCGGCGTGCCGCTGGTCGAGATTGTCACCAAGCCGATCGAGGGTGCCGGCTCGCGTGCCCCCGAGCTGGCGAAGGCCTACGTGGCGGCCATCCGGGAAATCGTGAAGAACCTGGGTGTCTCCGACGCGAAGATGGAGCGCGGAAACGTCCGCTGCGACGCCAACGTTTCGCTGCGCCCCTACGGCCAGGAAAAGTTCGGCACGCGTTCGGAAACGAAGAACGTGAACTCGCTGCGCGCCGTCGAACGCGCCGTCCGGTTCGAAATCCAGCGCCACGCCGCCGTCCTGGACTCCGGCAACACGATTGTCCAGGAGACCCGGCACTGGCACGAGGACACCCGGTCCACCACCTCCGGCCGGCCCAAGTCCGACGCCGATGACTACCGGTACTTCCCGGAACCGGACCTGGTTCCCGTGGTCACCACCACGGAATGGATCGAAGAGCTGCGCTCCCGCCTGCCCGAGCCGCCGGCCGAGCGCCGCAAGCGGCTCAAGGAAGACTGGGGCTACTCCGACGCCGAGTTCCGCGACGTCGTCAACGCCGGAGTCATGGAAGCCATCGAGGAAACCATTGCCGCCGGTGCGTCCGCGCAGGTGGCCCGCAAGTGGTGGATGGGTGAGGTTGCCCGCCGCGCCAAGGAAGCCGAAGTGGATCCGGTGGACGTCGGCGTCACGCCCGAGCTGATCGTGGAACTGGACCGCCTGGTGCAGACCGGCAAGATCAACGACAAGCTGGCACGCCAGGTGCTCGACGGTGTCCTCGCCGGCGAAGGCGCCCCGGAGGAAGTCATCGAGAAGCGCGGCCTGGCCGTGGTGTCCGACGACGGCCCCCTGCTTGAAGCGATCGACGCCGCCCTGGCGGCCCAGCCGGACGTCGCGGACAAGATCCGCGGCGGCAAGGTCCAGGCCGTCGGCGCCATCGTGGGCGGGGTTATGAAGGCCACCCGCGGCCAGGCCGACGCCGGCCGCGTCCGCGAGCTGATCCTGGAACGCCTCGGCGTGCAGGGCTAACGCACCGAGAGATCGTGGGGGGACCCCGGCAGGCATTGTGCCTGTCGGGGTCCTGCTGTGTGTGGCCCGCTGTGTGTGGCCCGCTGCACACCCGGCGGGTACGCTGACGAAATGGCCAACCTTCCCGCTGCCGAAATCTCCGCCGACCCTGCGCTGGTGCGGCAATTGGTGCGGGAGCAGCACCCGGACCTGGGCGGGCATTCCCTGACGCAGGCCGCCAGCGGCTGGGACAACTACATTTACCGGCTGGGCACGGAGTATGCGATCCGGCTGCCCCGCCGGCAGTCCGCCGCCGGACTCACGGCCAACGAGCAGCGCTGGCTCCCGCAGCTGACCGCCGACGTGCCCGTATCAACCTCAGCCCCGCTGTTCCGCGGGACCCCGTGCGAGCTCTATCCCTGGCCGTGGAGCATCACCGCCTGGTTTGACGGCCAGGACGTGTCCTTATCGCCGCGGGACCGCAACGTTGCCCTGGCCGAGCCGCTGGCCGCCTTCCTGAACGCCTTTCACCGGCCGGCACCGGCGGGCTATCCCCGCAATCCGTTCCGGGGCGGACCGTTGGCCGGTCGGGACGAAGCAGTGCAGGGCAGGTTGAACAGCGGCATGGTTCCCCACGCCGCCAGGGTGCAGGAACTCTGGGACCAGGCACAGGACATCCCGGCCTGGACCGGGCCCCCGCTGTGGCTGCACGGCGACCTGCACCCGGCGAACCTGGTGGCCAAGGACAACACCCTGCAGGCGGTCATCGATTTCGGCGATCTCACCGCGGGTGATCCGGCCACGGACCTAGCTGCCGCCTGGCTGGTGTTCGACGCCGAGGGCCGGGACACCTTCCGCCGCAGCCTGGGCGACCAGTACGACGGCGACCCGTACGTGTGGGAGCGGGCGCGCGGCTGGGCGATCTGCATGGCCACCATCCTGCTGGCGAACTCCGACGATGCCCCGGGGCTGTACCTGGTGGGCTCGGAAACCCTGATGGAGATCCTCACCGGCGACCGGGAGAGGTTCTAACCCGGTGGCGGCAGGCAGCTGGAAGCATTCTGTCCGGATTTCCACTGAAGGC
Source organism: Arthrobacter sp. zg-Y1171 (assembly GCF_025244845.1). NCBI lineage: Bacteria > Bacillati > Actinomycetota > Actinomycetes > Micrococcales > Micrococcaceae > Arthrobacter > Arthrobacter sp. zg-Y1171. The sequence goes on from NZ_CP104264.1 coordinate 1,066,322, forward strand.
GACGGGCACGTGCAGGAGGACACCTGCGGCTACGCAGGTTCCACGGCTTGGGTAATCGACGGCGCCAGCTCCCTCTTGCCTCAGCTCGGGCTGCCCGGCCCCTCTGACCCGGCCTGGTATGCCCGGAACCTTGACCTGTTACTGACTGATGCCGCGGTTGCCGTTGGGGTTGCGCCTGCGCCGCAGGTGCTGGCCGATGCCCTGACCCGGATGGACCAGCTGGCCCGTACCCTGGCCGGCGAGGAGCGGATCCGTTTCCCGTCTGCGGCCCTGTGCCTGGCCCAGCTGACCGGGGACGGCGTGGAGATCCTGGCACTGGCGGACTGCCACGCGGTGGTGGAACTGGAAGACGGTTCGTTGGTGCACGTCACCCATGAACCCGCCGATATCCGGATCGGCACGGAACATTCGGCGGACCCGGCGCGCGAACGCGAGATGCGGGTACTGGACCGGGAACTGCGCAATACCCCGGGCCGGCTATGGGTCGCCCGGCGGGAAGCCGAAGCCGCTTACCAGGCCCGCACAGTCCGGCTCGGCCCGGCACGGCGGGTGGTGCTCGCCTCCGACGGTGCCTGGCGGGCAGTGGACCTGGGCATTGTCGACGGGCCGGGCGGCTTCCTGGCGGCGGCAGGCTCCGCCGTCCCCGCGCAGGAGATGCTGTTGGCCCTGCGCACGCTGCAGTCGGGGCTGGGGGAAAGCGCTGACGACGCCACCATCCTGACCTTGGAAAGGACCTCCCATGACGGCTGACATTTCCTGCGACGTCCTGGTGATCGGCGGAGGGATCGCCGGCCTGTCCCTGGCCGCCGAACTAGCCTCGCGGCTGGCGGCATCCCCGGAAACCCGGGGGAGGGCCGGCGGGGTTGTCCTGGTGGAAGCTGAACCGACCTTGGGCTACCACACGTCTTCCCGCTCGGCCCGGCAGCTGATCCCCAGCTACGGTCCGCCCGTTATCCAGGACCTGACCCTGCGTACCCTGGCATTGATTCGGGCAGCGGAAGCAGATCTGCCCGAACCGATCCTGGCGCCCCGGAGCTTCCTGCTGATCGGGGATGAGGAGGCGGTGCGGGACAGGGCAAGCGCCCACATGCATCCGGTCATGCCGGCTGAAGCCCTGGGACTGGCTCCGGAGCTGCGGCCGGAGACTTTCAGTGCTGCCGGATTGGACACCACCTCGGTGTCCTGCAACACGGACGCCCTGCTGGAATTCCATCGGGCACGGCTGCTGGCAGCGGGGGGCCGGATTATCACCGGGCAGCGGGTCGAAGCTGCCCGGCAGGCAGGGGAGGGGACGCTGTGGAAAGTGTCTGCTCCGGGCATGCGTTTCCAGGCTTCAACGGTGGTCAACGCGGCCGGCGCCTGGGCAGACACCCTCGCCGGTGTCTTTGGGGCGCAGTCCCTGCGGCTCACGCCCTACCGCCGCACCGCCGCCGTCGTCGACGTTGAGCGACCGCTGGAAGCCGGCGCACCGATGGTGGCTGACGCCTCTGACCGGTTCTACTACAGGCCGGAGGGCAGGCAGGTACTGATCTCGCCGTCGGAGAGTGAGCCAAGCGTGGCGGAGGATGCCCGGCCACGGAACGCGGATGTGCAGGCGCTCGTGAAAGTGGTGAACAGCGTCACAACCATGGGTATCACCGGGGTTGCCCGAGCCTGGACCGGACTGCGGACGGAGGCACCCGACGGGGTGCCCGTGGTCGGCTGGGATCCAGCCGTGCCGGGGTTCTTCTGGCTGGCGGGACAAGGCGGATACGGGTTCCAGACCTCGTCCGCCGTCGCAGAGCTGGCAGCAGGGATCCTGCTTGGCGAGGCCGGGGGAAAAGAGGCCCGGAACGCCCTTAGCCCCGCTCGAGTGCAAGTGTGACGAAAGTCTCACCAATCGGCGCGTAACGAATCAGCCAAGGTGCGCGCGTATGGTCATTAGGCTCCCGAGACATGCCTAGAGTTGTACTAACAAGCGCGTTCCCAAAAACCCGAATGCATTAAAACTTCGGTGCCCGAAAGGTCAGTCTCAGTGCCAGATTTCTTGCCGCCAAAATTTGTTGGCGTGCAGCAGCGTCCGCTTTACATCCGGGTTCGTTCCATCCTGGAAATTCTCAGTACGCTGTGGCTGATTTCTGCCGTTATCGGCATTGGTTTCTTTTCCGGCGGGACCACATCGCTCGCCTTTTCCCTGATTCTTCTTTACGGCACGGGTGCGGCCCTGCTGGTTGTCATTACGGCGCTTTACCGCGTCCTCTCCCGTGCGGCACGCCAGCGGGTTGAGGCCGCCCCCGATGACAACGCCGCCGCCGTGTTCGTGGACACCACCCGGTCAGCGACCGAAGAAATCATGGCCGCTCTCCGTCCGGCCGCGCCGTATGGCCGCCCCGGCGTCTCCGTGCGGATGCCCCAGTCGGTGGATGCCCTGGATGTGGCCGCAGCGCTGACGGCACGGACGGCTGCAATGACCTCTGCCGTGGCCGCCGAGAAGTCCGCGGCCGCCGCCGCTGCGATGGTTGCTCCCGGAAAGTCGACTGGCAGCACGTCCGCAGTGAACAAGTCGGTCGTAAACAAGTCGGCCGTAAACAAGTCCGCCAGTAAGAAGAAGGCTGCTCCGAAGCAGCCTGCCCAGCCCAAGAAGGCACAGGCCGCCAAGTCCCGCCCCGCCAACAACAACGGCTCGCGCGGCACCGCCAGCCAGGCCTCCACTGCTCCGAAAAAGAACACCGGCGGCAAGAAGCCGGGTTCGGCCGGGAAAGGTTCCGGTGGGGAGAAGGCCTCCAGCAGCGGGTCTGCCGGAACCAAGAAGCCTGAACGAGCCGCGGCTCCGGAAGTGAGCATGCCCGGGATCCGCACGGCCCAGCAGGAAATTCTTCCCCGCCAGGCCGGTGCCCCGTCCTGCGGTCTCTCAGCCGGTGCAACCCGTCCCGCAGGTCCGGGCCCGCGTCAGCTCATCGCCGCCTGACCGTCCGCGGCGCCGCATACTCAGGTAGTTGTCAGGTTGTCTTCAGCACCTACCCAGACGGGCCGTTTATCGTCGTTAGTACCTCATAAGGGTGCGAGTGATGAATGGACCGAGTAGTGACCGGTCCGGACGCCGGCAGACTAGGGTTGTTTCCCCCAACCAGCCCCAAGTCTGCCGGCGTTTTCCCTTTTAACCCGCAGGTCTTGCCGGCCCGGTGCTATTCGGCGCTGAACTCGCGGAATTCTCCGGTGGCCGGGGAAAAGGATTCCTCCACGCCGACCACCACGCCCGGAGCCTTCGGGCCGCGCAGGAATTCCCGAAGTCCGTCCAAGGCCGGTTCCCTGCCCTCGGCCACCACGTGGACGGATCCGTCCGCCGCGTTGGAGACCACGCCGGTCAGGCCCAGCTGCACGGCCTGCCGAAGGGTGCGGTACCGGAATCCGACGCCCTGGACCTCCCCGGTAATCCGGGCCGTCAGCCGGCGGGCGGTTCCTTCCGGATGCTCTTGCTCGTTCATCTGGACAGCGTAGCTGCATCTCCAATGCGTCGCGCGGGGTGACCGCACGGGAGCGCCGCGACGGCCGGAGGTTCTTCGAAGCGAAAATCAGTGCAGGCGGGTTCCCAGCTCTGCCTCCACCGCTGCCAGCAGGGAGCCGCCGTCGACGAGCACCCTGAGAGCCTCGATTTCCGGGGCGAGGTACCGGTCCGGACCGGGCCCGGGGACAACAGTCCGAATCACGGCCCGTGCCGCCGTCACTGCGGGAGCGCTGCGGGAAGTGGCCGTGCCGCCGTCGCGCATGTCCAGCCCCCGCGCCGAGGTCAACAGCTCAATGGCCAGTACCCGGGTCAGTCCGTCCAGCGCCCGGCGCAGCTTCAGCCCCGCCGCCCAGCCCATCGAGACATGGTCCTCCTGCATGGCGGAGGACGGGATGGAATCCACCGATGCCGGCACCGCCAGGCGCTTGAGCTCCGAGACAATTCCGGCCTGCGTGTACTGCGCGATCATGTGCCCGGAGTCCACACCGGGGTCGTGGGCGAGGAAGGCATTGAGGCCGTGGCTGCGGGACCGGTCCAGGAACCGGTCGGTGCGCCGCTCGCTCATGGAGGCAACGTCCGCGACGGCGATGGCCAGGAAATCCAGCACATAGGCCACCGGCGCACCGTGGAAGTTGCCGTTGGACTCCAACCGTCCGTCCAGCGTCACCACCGGGTTGTCGATGGCCGAGGCCCGCTCGGCTGCGGCCACGGCTTCGGCATGCAGCAGCGTGGAGCGGGCGGCGCCATGAACCTGGGGCGCGCAGCGCAGCGAGTAGGCATCCTGCACCCGGGTGAATCCGCCCGTCTTCTGCTCCTCGATCAACGCCGATCCGGACAGGACCGAGCGGATGTTCTCCGCCGACTCGCTTTGCCCGGCCTGGGGCCGCAGTGCCTGGAGGTCGGCGGCAAACACACTGTCGCTGCCGAGCAGGCCTTCCACGCTCATGGCCGCGGCGAGATCCGCCGTGGCCAGCAGCCGGTGCAGGTCCGCAATGGCCAGGGTCAGCATCCCCAGCATCCCGTCCGTGCCGTTAATGAGCGCCAGTCCCTCCTTCTCCTGCAGCTCCACCGGTTCCAACCCGGCCGCGGCGAGCGCTGCCGAGGCGGGCACCAGCTGCCCGCCGGCGTCGCGCACTTCCCCTTCACCCATCAGCGCCAGGGCACAGTGGGAGAGGGGAGCGAGGTCTCCAGAGCAGCCCAGGGAGCCGTACTCGCCGACCACAGGGGTGATGCCCGCGTTGAGTATCCCCGCGTAGGCCAGCGCGACGGCGGGACGCACTCCGGTCCGGCCCGTGGCCAGCGTGGCCAGGCGGTTGAGCATCAGGGCACGCACCACTTCCCGGTCCACTTCGGTGCCCGACGACGCCGCGTGGCTGCGGATCAGCGAGCGCTGCAGCTGGATGCGCTGCTCCGGCGGGATCTGCTTGACCGCCAGGGCACCGAATCCGGTGGAGACGCCGTAGTGCGGCTTGTCGTCTGCGGCCAGGGCCTCGATGACCCCGCGCGAGGAGGCCATGGCAGCCAGGGCCTCGGGAGCCAGCGCCACCCGCACCCCGTGCCGGGCGACGGCGAGGATATCCTCGCCGGAGAGCGGACCAACCCCCAGCTCGACGGCGGCGTCCACGTTGTTGTTGCGTAGCTGCATGCTTGTTCCTTCTGCGCTTGGAGGGCCCCGGTTGCTATCCATCTTGCCCTTTCAACCCGGTGCGGAGAGGGACCCGGACAGATTCCGCTTCTGGGATCCCAGACACTGGCCTAGACTCTGGACATGCCAGCCGCCTATACCCGTGTCCAGGTCCCGGCCGCAGCCCAGGTCCTGGCCATCCTGCGCTATCTGGGCCAGCAGGCCGGTCCGGTCAGTGCGTCCGCGGTCGCGCGGGACCTTTCCTTGCCGCGCTCCACCACCTACCACCTGCTCGCGGCGCTGGTAAGCGATGGTTTTGCCGTGCACCTGCCGGAAGAACGCCGGTATGCCCTCGGTGCTACGGCACACGAAATGGGCACCGGCTATGCCCGGCAGGCTCCGCTGCAGCGGATTGCCCGGTTCCCGCTGCGCCGGCTGGTGGCGCAGACCCGCTTCACCGCGCATCTGGCAGTGCTGCAGGGAACGGACGTGATTTACGTGATCGAGGAACGGGCTCCGCGCCAGCAGCCGCTGGTAACCGACGCCGGCATCCGGCTTCCGGCACACCGGACTGCCAGCGGCCGGGTCCTGCTGGCCGGGATGACCGGTGCCCAGCTGCGGGCGCTCTATCCGGATCCGGGGACGGTACGGTCCTCCCGCAGCAGCGGCGCCGGCCTGCCGGGCCTGCTTGAAGAGGTCCGACGGCGCGGCTATGCCTGGGAAGAGAATGAAGTCACCGAGGGATTCTCTTCCATTGCCGTGCCCGTACCGGACCGCTCCGGGCACGCGGTCGCCGGCCTGACCCTGACCGCGCCCAACCTGGCCCCGGCACCGGGCATCCAGGCGCTGGCAGGCCAGGTCCTGCCCGATCTGCTGCGGTGCGCCGCAGAGCTTTCCCGCCGGCTCGGCGCCCGGCCGCAGCCTGCTCCCAATGTGTCTGGAATCCCAGACGTCCGCAGCGGGGTGGATGACCCCTGAACCGCCCGGGGCTACGGTCTGGCTATGTCTTCCACCTCTGACCCGTCCCGCCGCATCCGGGCGCCCCGCGGCACCACCCTCACCGCGCACAGCTGGCAGACCGAGGCGCCGCTGCGGATGCTGATGAACAACCTGGACCCGGAAGTAGCCGAACGGCCCGAGGACCTGGTGGTCTACGGCGGCACCGGACGGGCCGCCCGCAGCTGGGAGGCCTACGACGCCATCATCCGGACCCTCTCCACGCTGGCCGACGATGAAACACTGCTGGTGCAGTCGGGCAAACCGGTGGGGGTTTTCCGCACCCACGAATGGGCGCCGCGTGTCCTGATCGCCAACTCCAACCTGGTGGGGGACTGGGCCACCTGGCCCGAGTTCCGCCGGCTGGAAGCGGAGGGCCTGCTGATGTACGGCCAGATGACGGCCGGTTCGTGGATCTACATCGGCACCCAGGGCATCCTGCAGGGCACTTTTGAAACCTTCGGAGCCGTGGCCCGGAAGCTCTTCGGCGACGAAAACGCCACCCTGGCCGGCACCCTGACCCTGACCGGCGGCTGCGGCGGAATGGGCGGCGCGCAGCCGCTGGCTGTCACGCTGAACGGCGGAGCGGTCCTGATTGTCGACGTCGACGAGGCCCGCCTGCGCCGACGCGTCGGGAAGCGCTACCTGGACGAGGTGGCACCGGACCTGGACGCCGCCGTCGCCCGCGTCATGGCTGCACGGAACGAAAGACGTGCCCTGTCCGTGGGGCTGGTGGGCAACGCCGCGGAAGTGTTCGAGGAACTGCTGCGCCGGCAGCTGGCCGGGGAGGTCACCATCGACATTGTCACCGACCAGACCTCCGCCCACGACCCGCTGAGCTATCTGCCCGCCGGCATCCCCGTGGACCGCTGGCAGGCCGAAGCCGCCGCGGACCCGGAAGGCTTCACCAAGCAGGCCCGCGAGTCCATGGCCCGGCAGGTTGCCGCCATGGTCGGGTTCCAGGACGCGGGTGCCGAAGTCTTCGACTACGGCAATTCCATCCGGGACGAGGCACGCCAGGGCGGCTATGCGCGGGCCTTCGACTTCCCCGGCTTTGTCCCCGCGTACATCCGTCCGCTTTTCTGCGAGGGAATGGGGCCCTTCCGCTGGGTGGCGCTCTCCGGCGATCCGCAGGACATCGCGGTGACCGATGCAGCCATCAAGGAGCTGTTCCCCGAGAACTTCCGCCTGCACCGCTGGATCGACGCCGCGGCCGAACATGTGGAATTTGAAGGCCTGCCCGCGCGCATCTGCTGGCTGGGCTACGGCGACCGTGCCAAGGCCGGGCTCCTGTTCAACCGGCTCGTGGCCGAGGGCAAGGTGAGCGCGCCCATCGTGATCGGCCGGGACCACCTGGATTCGGGGTCGGTGGCCTCTCCCTACCGGGAGACCGAGGCCATGGCGGACGGGTCGGATGCCATTGCGGACTGGCCGCTGCTCAACGCCCTGCTGAACACCGCTTCCGGAGCCACCTGGGTGTCCCTGCACCACGGCGGCGGCGTGGGCATCGGCCGGTCCATCCACGCCGGCCAGGTGGGCGTGGCGGACGGAACCGAGCTGGCCGCCCGTAAACTGGAAACCCTTCTGACCAATGATCCGGGCACCGGCGTGATGCGGCACGCGGACGCCGGCTACTCCCGGGCCGCGGACGTCGCCGCCGAACGCGGAGTACGCATCCCCATGAACGAATAAGCACCCCGCCTGGAGAAAACCATGGACACTGACACTGTTACCGGCCTGCTCGCTTCCATTGCCGACGTCGGACGGGATTCCCGGCGCGGCGGCTACTCGCGCCCGGTGTTCTCCACGCCGGAGCTGACGCTGCGCGAGTGGTTCCAGGCGGAAGCCCGAAGCCGCGGACTGGACGTGGAAACGGACCGCAACGGCATCCTCTGGGCCTGGTGGGGGCAACCCGAACGCGGGGCACTCGTGACCGGCAGCCACCTGGACTCCGTGCCGGGCGGCGGAGCTTTCGACGGGCCGCTGGGGGTGGCCTCCGCGCTCGCCGCCGTGGACCTGCTGCGTGAGCGGGGAATCAGCCGCAACCGCTCCCTCGCCATCACCGTCTTCCCGGAAGAGGAAGGGTCCCGCTTCGGCGTGGCCTGCCTGGGTTCGCGGCTGCTGACCGGCGAAATCGATGCTGACAAGGCCCGGAACCTGCGCGATGCGGACGGCACCACCTTTGCGGACGCCGCCCGGGCCAACGGACTCGACCCCGCACGGCTGGGACGCGACGACGAGGCGCTGGCCCGGATCGGGGACTTCGTGGAACTGCATGTGGAGCAGGGCCGCGGGCTCGGCGAGGACGGACCGGCGGTGGCCGTAGGCGGATCCGTGCTGGGCCACGGCCGCTGGCGGATCAGCGTTTCCGGGCAGGGGAACCATGCCGGCACCACGGCCATGGCGGACCGCGCCGATCCCATGGTTGCCGCCGCCCAAATCATCCTCGCCGTGCAGAAGGCAGCCGAAGCCGTCGACGGCGCCCGGGCCACGGTGGGCCGGATCGCGCCGGTGCCCGGCGGCACCAATGTCATCGCCTCCCGGGTGGACCTCTGGCTCGATGCCCGGCACCCCGACGACGCCACCGCGCTGGCCCTCGTGGAAAGCATCCACGGCAAGGCGCAGAAAATCGCCGCGTTCGAAGGCTGCACCGTCTCCCTGACACCGGAATCCTGGACCGGCGCAGTCAGCTTCGACGCCGCACTGGGCCGCAGCCTGGAACTGGCTCTTCCCGGAGCGCCGGTGCTGGCCACGGGGGCGGGGCACGACGCCGGCATCCTCGCCGGACATGTGCCTTCCGGAATGCTGTTTGTCCGCAACCCCACCGGGATCTCGCACTCCCCGGAGGAACACGTGGAGGCCGACGACGCCGACGCCGGAGCCGTGGCGCTTGCCGACGCGCTGGAGGCGCTGCTGTGAGCGGCGCGGCAGGCGCTTTGGTCGAGGGTCCTCCGACCGGGGGTGCTGCCGTCTGGTGTGAGGCAGGGTGGTACGAGGGCAGTATCCGGGCAGGCATCCGGCTGACGGTCGACTCCGCCGGCGAAGTCACGGCAGCGGTACCGGGTACGGATGCCGGGCCCGGGGACCTGGTGCTGTCCGGCGTCGTCTATCCGGCAGCCGCCAACGCCCACTCGCATGCCTTCCACCGGGTGCTGCGTGGCCGCACCCACACCGACGGGGACTTCTGGAGCTGGCGGGAGCAGATGTACTCGGCCGCGGGCACCCTCACGCCGGAACTCTACGAGCAGCTGGCGACGGCGGTGTTCGCGGAGATGGTGGTCTCGGGATACACCAGCGTGGCCGAATTCCACTATGTGCACCATGTCCCGGACGGGTCCGCCTATCCCGGGCACGCAATGGAGCTGGCCCTGGCCCGGGCCGCAGTTGCCGCCGGCATCCGGCTGACCCTGCTGGACACCTGCTATCTTTCCGGCGGTTTCGGGCCCGGCGGGTCCGGGACGCCGCTGGACGCCCGGCAGCAGCGCTTCGGGGACGCCGACGCCGATGCCTGGCTGGAGCGGTTCGCGTCGCTGCAGGCGGCGGTCGGGGAGCGGTTCGATCCGGAGCAGGTGAGTGTCGGGGCCGCCCTGCACTCGATCCGCGCCGTACCGGAAGCTGCGCTGGCCCGCATCGCGGAGCGGCTCCCGGCCGGGATTCCGCTGCACATCCACCTGTCCGAACAGCCGCAGGAAAACGCCGACTGCCTCGCTGCCACCGGGCTGACCCCCACCGGGCTGCTGCACCGGCACGGGCTGCTCGGCCCGCGGCTCTCGGCCGTCCACGCCACACACCTGACGGACGCCGACATCGCCCTGCTGGGACAAGCCGGAGCCACTGCGGTGTTCTGCCCCACCACGGAAGCGGACCTCGCTGACGGACTCGGCCCGGCGGGAGCACTGCGGAACGCCGGGGCAGCCCTGGCGCTGGGCAGCGACCAGCACGCCGTCGTCGATCCGTGGCTGGAAATGCGGGCGCTGGAATACGGAGAACGGATGCGGACCGGAAGGCGCGGGGCGTTTACCCCGGCGGAACTGCACGCCGCCGCGTCCGACGCCGGCACCGCCGCTCAGGCACGCACAGCCCCCGGGCTGGAACCGGGGAAGGCCTGCGACCTCATGGCCGTGGACCCGCACAGCCTGCGTACCACCGGGTCACGGCCCGACCAGCTGGCCTTCTCCGCCACGGCTGCGGACGTGACCGCCGTCGTCGTCGGCGGCCGGCTGCGCGCCCGGAACGGTTCACACACTTCGCTGGGAAACCCGGCCACCCTGTTGCGGGAGGCCATCGCCGCCGTCGACTCTGCGGCCGCTCCGATGGACAAAACCCGCTTGGAAGGAACCCGGCGCCCATGAGCTCCGCTTCAACACTGATCACGAACATCGGCGAACTCTCAACCCAGGATGACACCGCGGATACCCCCGTGCTGCGGGACGCGGCCGTGGTGTTCGAGGGGGAACGGATCAGCTGGATCGGCCCGGCGGGGAACGCACCGGCGGCAGACGAGGTCATCGACGCCGGCGGACGGGCCGGACTGCCCGGCTGGGTGGACTCGCACACCCATCTGGTATTTGCCGGGGACCGCAGCGCGGAGTTCGAGGCACGGATGGCGGGGCAGGCCTACGCAGCAGGCGGGATCGCCGTCACTACGGAAGCCACCCGGGCGGCGTCGGACTATGACCTGACCCGGATGCTCCTGGCCCGTGCCGCCGAAGCCGCGGCGGGCGGCACCACGTACCTGGAAACCAAGACCGGCTACGGGCTGAGCGTGGAGGAGGAACGCCGGCATGCCCGGATCGCCTCCACGGTGGCGGACGCCGTCACGTTCCTGGGCGCGCACCTCGTCCCGGACGGAGCCGACGCCGACGAGTACACGGAGCTGGTCTGCACCGACATGCTCGCTGCGGTGCGCCCGTACGTCCAGTGGGCGGACGTCTTCTGCGAAAAGGGAGCCTTCACCGAGGAGCAGTCCCGCCGGGTGCTGCAGGCGGCCCGGGATGCGGGCCTGGGGCTGCGGGTACACGGCAACCAGCTCGGCCCGGGGGCCGGGGTGCGGCTCGCCGCGGAGTTCGGGGCGGCCAGCGTCGACCACGTGAACCACCTGCCCGACGACGACGTCGCCGCGCTCGCGGACACATGGTCCGGGTGGGACCCGGGTACCGGCGTTCCCGGAACCGTCGCAACGTGCCTGCCCGCCTGCGACCTGTCCACCCGGGCACCCCTGGCTCCGGCACGGAAACTGTTGGACGCCGGGGTGCAGGTGGCATTGGCTTCCAACTGCAACCCGGGAACGTCCTTCACCAGCTCCATGGCTTTCTGCGTGGCCACCGCCGTGCTCCAGATGGGACTGACCGTGCAGGAAGCCGTCCGGGCCGCCACTTACGGCGGCGCCCTGGCACTGCGGGTGCACACCGGGTCCGACCGGGACGGTGCCCGGGCTGTCGGCTCGCTCGCCGTCGGACACCGTGCCGACCTGCAGCTGCTCAACGCGCCCTCAGCTGCCCATCTGGCGTATCGGCCCGGCATGCCGCTGACCGGCATGGTGTTTCGAGCCGGGGTGCCGGTGCGCCGCTGAGCGGGGCCGCGGGGCATGGTCCAGGTTCGATACGAGAGTCGGTAAGCCCGCCTCCTGCATGCCGATGTGTCCGGCACAATGGTGTCCATGCGCGCTGCCTTCCCCTCCGCCCCCGCCGAATCCCTGGATCCGCGAGCCCGCCGGATGCTGGTGTTCGAAATCCTGATTGTGCTGGGGCTTTCGCTCGGCAGGTCCGGGGTCTATGCCGTCGTCGAACTCATTGAGAAAGCCACCCAGGCACCGTTGGGCGACCAGACCACCACCTTGAATCCCGTCCTTGATGATCGGCCGTACTTCGACCTGGTGTACCAGCTGCTGGGGATCTTCTTCTCCCTGCTGCCCGTGGCGCTGGTCCTGTTCCTGCTGACCGAACCCGGGAAATCCGCGTTCCGCCGGATCGGGTTCACGTTTGCCCGGCCGCTTCGCGACTTTGCGTTGGGGGTGGCTCTGGCAGCGGTCATCGGTATCGGGACGCTTGGCGTTTACGCCGCCGGACGGGCACTGGGCATCACCACCGCCATTGTTCCGGCAGCCCTGGACACCTACTGGTGGACGCTGCCGGTGCTGATCCTCTCTGCCATGCGGCATGCCGTGCTCGAGGAAGTCATTGTGGTGGGCTATCTGTTCCTGCGGCTGCGGCAACTGGGCTGGGGGACGCCGGCGATCATCCTCACCAGCGCCCTGATCCGGGCCAGCTACCACCTCTACCAGGGGATCGGCCCAGGCATCGGGAACTTCCTGATGGGCCTGCTCTTCGGCTACGTCTACACCAGGACGCGGCGGGTGATGCCGCTGGTGATTGCGCATGCGCTGGTGGACATTGCCGGGTTTGTCGGGTTCGCCTTGTTCGGTTCTGCCATCGGGATCGGCGACTAGACGGGCACCGCGACTCCGCCGGCACATAGGATGGCCCGGTGACACTGATGACCCGCTGGGGTGCAGCCCTGGACCCCGAATCCGTCCTGCCGGAATACCCCCGACCCCAGCTGGCCCGCGACAGCTACCTCAATCTCAACGGCTACTGGCAGTACGCCATCACCGGCGCCCGCCGGGAGCAGCCGCCACGGGACGGGGACTGGGACGGGGACATCCTGGTGCCGTTCTCACCAGAGGCGCCGCTCTCCGGCGTGAACCGGCACCTCCAGCCGCAGCAGCTGCTCTGGTACCGGCGGACCGTGACCCTGCCGGAGGGCTTTGCGGGGGAGCGGGTACTGCTGCACTTCGGCGCCGTGGACTCCAGCTGCCGGGTCAAGGTCAACGGCATTCCCGAGGGCGGGCATGACGGCGGCTACCTGCCGTTCTCCCTGGACATCACCGACGCGCTGGCTGCGGGTCCGGACGGCGGTTCCCCCGGGGCCGAGCACGAAATCGTGGTCCGGGTCCGGGACCTGAGCAACACCGGTTCCGCCAGCCGCGGCAAGCAGACCCTGGACCGCGGCGGCATCTGGTACACGGCGCAGTCCGGGATCTGGCAGACGGTCTGGCTGGAAGCGGTGCCGCAGGCGAGCATTTCCCGCCTGGTCCTCGTGCCGGACCTGGACTCGGTGACCGCCACGGTGCTGGTCGACGACGTCCGGTCCGCCCCGGACAGCGCTGACCTGCAGGCGGAAGTCACCGTATCCGCGGGCGGGCAGCAGGTGGCGGCCGCCGTCGTCGTTCCCGGAAACCCGGTGCGGATCCCGATTCCGGATCCGCACCTCTGGACCCCGGAGGATCCGTTCCTGTACGACGTCGCCGTGCGGCTGCTCACCGCTGGGAAGGAAGCGGACCGCGTGCGCAGCTACACGGCGCTGCGGACCGTCGGCACGGGGCCCGACGACGCCGGGCACCTGCGGCTGCTGCTGAACGGGCGGCCGTATTTCCACGCGGGCCTGCTGGACCAGGGGTACTGGCCGGACGGGCTGTACACCGCGCCGTCGGACGAGGCCCTGGCCTCCGACATCCGTGCGGCGAAGGACCTGGGCTTCAACATGCTGCGCAAGCACATCAAGATCGAGCCGCTGCGCTGGTACTACCATGCCGACCGGCTCGGCATCCTCGTCTGGCAGGACCTGGTCAACGGCGGCACGTCCTACAAGCACGCCGTGGTCACTGCCCCCGCGGTGGGTGCGGCGCACCGGGCCGACGGCGACTATGCCGCCTTCGGGCGTGCCGACGAGCAGGGCAGGGAACAGTTCCTGGCCGAACTGCACGGCACGGTGGAGCTGCTGGGCAACAGCCCGTCGATCGTGGTGTGGGTGCCGTTCAATGAAGGGTGGGGCCAGTTCGATGCCAATGCCGTCGCCGACCTGCTGCGGGGCCTCGATCCGACCCGGACCATCGACCATGCCAGCGGCTGGCATGACCAGGGCGGGGGAGACCTCAAGAGCGTGCACGTCTACTTTGTGCCGTTCCGGCTGCGGAAGGGCTGGCTGGCCGGGGGCCGTGCAGTGGTGCTGTCCGAATACGGCGGGTACAGCCTGCGGATCCCCGGGCACACCTTCAACGACAAGGAGTTCGGCTACCGGCGGTTCCGGTCCCGGCGTGCCCTGGCCCGCGCCTACGAGCGGCTGCACCGGCGGCAGATTGAACCTGCGGTGGCCCGGGGGCTTGCCGCCACGGTCTACACCCAGCTCACCGACGTCGAGGACGAGGTCAACGGGCTGTTGACCTATGACCGCCGGGTGGTGAAGCTCGACGCCGAGCTGGTGCGGGGACTCAATGCGAGGCTTCGTCGGGCTGCCGGGGGCTGACCCGTGCTGCTTGCCTTCGGGATCCGCTCAGTCCCTGCACTTTGTCCGGATCCCCGCAGATTGTCCGGATCCCCGCACCGCGCGGAGCAGGGATTGCCACAAACCGCAGGGATCTGGACAACCCGGAGGGAATCAGCGGCGCCGGGAACGGGGGTTCAGCGATCCACCCAGCCACCCAGGACCCGCCGGAAGGTTTCCGGCTGTTCGATCCAGGGGTAGTGGCCGCAGTCCTCAAGGACTGTGAGACGAGCACCAAGAGCTTTGGCGTAGGCACGGACGGGGTCAACACCGGACAGAATGTCATGCGTGCCGCCTACAACCAAGGTGGGCGGCCGGAGTGATTCGGTGATGCTCCGGGCGGCATCCAGGGGGATGTTGTTGAACCAGGCTGAGGCCGCCGCTAGAGACATTGCTCCAACTGTGGAGTGGTGCTTCGTGCCTGCCGTCCACTTGGCGTATCCGGCCGGGGCTTCCAGTACTAAGGCGCGTTGGAACTCACTTTCATTTGCCGGCTCTTCCGCCGCCATTGATGCCAGGGCAGCGTCGACCAAGGGTGTTGCCCTTCGCGCGGCAATGACGGGGCCGTCGTGATCGGCCCCGGTCAACCATGCGGCTGCGGGTGTCACCAGAGCCATCGACCGGACACGTTCCGGATACTGCGCCGACACGGCGAGAGCCAGTCGGGTCCCAGCAGAATGCGCGAGGATGTCGAAGGTGTGGAGGTCGAGTGCATCAGCGACAGCAAGGACGTCCGCAGCGTCACGCCACCATCCCTGGGACAAGCCTCCGGTGGCCGGGGTTCCCCTCGGGTGGAGGATTGCCAACGAACGCACGGTGTCGAGCCCGGCTAGATCGTCCAGGTACGCGGGGTCCCTGCACGGTCCGCCCGGAAGTACCAAAAGGGGAGGTTTTTCATCCGATTGATTGAGCTGCACAGATATCTGCGCACCGTCCGGTGCGGCAATGGTCCTCATTTTGACCAAAATAGCACCGTGTAAAGCGCCGTTGCGCCCAATCCCCGCAGATTGTCCGGATCCCCGCACCGCGCGGAGCAGGGATTGCCACAAACCGCAGGGATCTGGACAACCCGGAGGGAATCAGCGGCGCCGGGAACGGGGGAGACCAGCGCGGACCAAGCGCTGTACCAAGGACTCAGGGTGCTGGGGCTCTCTTGAGATGTCGTCCCAGGACCAGCGTATAAAACTGACCCCCGTTGCGCGGATGGCATCTTCGCGCCGTTTCTCCTGACGCAGTGTGTCCCACGAAGGGGCAAGGGCTGCATCGCCCCGACCGTATTTCACCGCGCCGTCGAACTCCCCGACGAGCCTCTGCTCGCGCCAATAAAAGTCGACCCGATAGCGGCCGGCGGAGGTGTTGAATTGTTGCTGGAGCTCGGGCGGAAGGAAGCGGTGCCTGTGAATGGCGGCCCGGGAATAGGACTCGCCCGCCGACTCGGAGCGTGGATCGGCGAAGTCGATGACCTGTCGAGCCCGCAGCCGCTTTACTTGACTGGGCAGGTTCCCGGCTGTTTTCCGCAGATGGTCCTTTCCCAGGGGAGGCAAACCACGAACGGGATCCGGCCGCAGCATGTGGTCCATGGCGGGAACCGCGTGCTCGAAAGGGAGATAGGCAGCCATGTCTAGAACGGTCTGGGCCCGGGACGTCAGGGGCACCTCTTCCAAGGCAGTGATCGGTTCGAGCAACTGGCGCTCCACCCATCGGAGTCCGCCGCGACGCTGGCCGTGAGTGGGAGGTGCGGCCAACAGCAGCACCTCAGCAGAGTGTCCAATGACCGGCAGCCCCCACATGACCGCAGCAGATTGCTGGATAAGGATGCGCTGACCGTGTCCCTGTTCCACAGCAGCCCGAATCCGGACGCGTTGCTGTTCCCAAGGGGAAAGATGCTGCCACTCATCCGCCTGCATGTAGACACCTGTACGGAGGCGGATCAGCTGACCGGCCCGGCAGCTCGAGGCTAAGGAACGACGGTCAGTACCGTGGGCTTCAGCATCGGCTGTAAAGATGAGCTCCGGATCCATGGGCTCAAAGATGGATGGGTAACAGCGGACCCGCGAGGGTAAGCCTCCCTATTGTGGACAACCCTCTGGTACCTCGGCCTGGAGAAGCCCTGCGGTTTGTCGCGATCCCTGCGGTTTGTGACAATTCCTGCGCCGCGCGGTGCAGGAATCCGGACAGACCGCAGGGATCCGGACAGGCTGCGGGGACAGGCCGCGGGGATCCGGACATACCGCAGGGATCCGGACAGGCTGCGGGGACAGGCTGCGGGGACATACCGCAGGGACCCGGACGCAGCGCAGGGATCCGGACACAGCGCAGGGACGGACCGCGGGGATCCGGACAGACCGCAGGGATCCGGACAGGCTGCGGGGACAGGCGGCGGGGATCCGGACAGACCGCAGGGATCCGGACAGGCTGCGGGGACAGACCGCAGGGATCCGGACAGGCTGCGGGGACAGGCCGCGGGGATCCGGACACGCCGGACAGACCACGGGGATCCGGCAGGAAAACCCCGAACCGGCAGCAGAAACCCAGTGCTAGATCTCGACAGGACCGTTCGCCGTGTCGAAGGTGACGGACATGATGCCCGGTGTACCCGCCGGAGCAATCCACGTGACATCCACGTTCTCCAGCGGCTTCTCCACGGGATGGCCCAGCCAGTCGGTGACGCGTGCAGCGGAGCCGGCAATGGTCAGGGACTTCAGCTTCACCGAACCGGGCATCCCGGGAATGGCGTTGGAGGGGTGCAGCTCGTCGGTGCCGTCGTCCCAGCGGAGCAGATAGGGAACCTGCGGATCGGCGATCAATCCGTTGATGCCGATCTGCCGCCAGGTCAGCTCCTGGCCGTCGGGGAACTTGCGGTTGCCCGGCACGGAGGCCCGGCCGAGGCGTTCCTCGAAGGGGGAGAGATCGTCAACGGCAACACACCAGCCCATCCATCCGCCGCCGCATTCGGAGCGCTGGCGCACGGCCTGGCCGAACGGAGCCTTGTCCGACGCCGGGTGGTTCAGGACCTCCACCACCTCGACGTACTGGTTGTTGGCCAGGGGCAGGATCATATTGCGGGTACCGAATCGGGGGTGGACGCCACCCTTCACGTAATCGGCGCCGAGAGCAGCAGCAATCCTCTCGGTGGTGGCCAAAAGACCGTCGGATTCACAGGCATAAGAAACATGGTCCAAGCGCATGCGGCCCATTGTGGCACGTTGTGATACGCGTCTCGACCAAGGGAAGCCTAAGTGCGGAATGTTCCCGGCCGCAGCTCGGAATTACGGCGAAAAAGCGCCGATATTTCACGGTGCGTCACAGAGGTTGCGCGACGGCGGCATATCGGTTTCCATGGGTGCAGGTCATGAGTGCCAGCAGATAGCCCCGGCTTGCTGGCCGGCAACCCTCCAACCGCGGTGGGGTGCCCCGGGTGAAGACCTGGCCGTACGCCAAACGGGCGTCCGGCAAGCGCGGGTCCCACGACCCCACCGGACATCCGGCGTACCCGGATGCACCCCGGCGGCGTTGTGCGGCCCCTGGTTTGAGGGAGCATCATGAGTGCAGATTGGTCATTTGAAACCCGCCAGATCCATGTAGGCCAGGAGCCCGACGCCGTCACCGGTGCCCGAGCCCTGCCGATCTACCAGACGACATCCTTCGTTTTTCCGAGTGCAGAGGCCGCCGCGAACCGGTTTGCCCTGGCCGAACTGGAACCGATCTACACCCGGATCGGCAACCCTACCCAGGAAGCGGTGGAAAACCGGATCGCTTCCCTTGAGGGCGGCGTCGGCGCCCTGCTGCTCGCGTCCGGGCAGGCGGCCGAAACCTTCGCGCTGCTGAACCTGGCGCAGGCCGGTGACCATGTGGTCGCCAGCCCCAGCCTCTACGGCGGCACCTACAACCTGCTGAAGCACACCCTGAAGCGGTTCGGCATTGAAACCACCTTCGTGCAGGACCCGGACAACCTGGACCACTGGCGCGATGCCGTCCGGCCCAATACCAAGGCCTTCTTCGGCGAGGTGGTCTCCAACCCCCGGCAGGATGTCCTGGACCTGGAAGGCATCAGCGCCGTGGCCCATGAGGCGGGCGTGCCGCTGATCGTGGACAACACGCTGTCGACGCCGTACCTCATCCGTCCGATCGAATGGGGAGCCGACATTGTGGTCCACTCGGCCACGAAGTACCTCGGCGGGCACGGGACGGCCATTGCCGGCGTCATCGTCGATTCGGGCAACTTCGACTTCGCCGCGGACCCGGAGAAGTTCCCCGGGTTCAACACCCCGGACGAAAGCTACAACGGGCTCGTCTACGCCCGGGACCTGGGCGTCAACGGGGCCCTCGGAGCGAACCTGGCCTTCATCCTGAAGGCGAGGGTGCAGCTGCTGCGGGACCTCGGGTCCGCGGTGTCGCCGTTCAACGCGTTCCTGATTGCCCAGGGACTGGAAACGCTGAGCCTGCGGGTGGAGCGGCACGTATCCAACGCCGTCGCCGTAGCGAACTGGCTCGAAGGCCACGACGACGTCGTGTCGGTTGCGTATGCGGGCCTGGAGTCCAGCCCGTGGTTTGCGCGCGGCCGCAAATACGGGCCGCGCGGCACCGGCGCCATTGTCTCCTTCGAGATCGAGGGCGGCGTCGACGCCGGCAAGCGCTTTGTGGACGGACTGGAGCTGCACTCGCACGTGGCCAATGTTGGAGACGTCCGTTCCCTGGTGATCCACCCGGCGTCGACGACCCACAGCCAACTGGGGGCCGAAGCGCAGCTGGCCGCAGGGGTCAGCCCGGGGCTGGTGCGGCTCTCGGTGGGCATCGAGCACATCGACGACATCCTCGCGGACCTTGACGCGGGGTTCCGGGCCGCCAAGGGAGCATAGCGACTGTGTCCCGGCATCCGGCACCCCGGCACGAGCCGCTGACGGTGCCCCCGCTGCGGCACCCCGCCGATGGGGTGCTGCAGTACGCCGCCATCGGCGGACTGGAGCTGGAAACCGGCGGGTACCTGCCCGACGTCGTCCTGGCCTACGAGACGTGGGGGCAGCTGGACCCGGACGCCGGCAACGCCGTGCTGATTCCGCATGCGCTGACCGGCAGCACCCACGTAGCCCGCGGGAGCAGCACCGAACCGGGCTGGTGGGAGGAGCTTGTGGGCCCGGGCCGGACCGTGGACACTAACCGGTACTTCGTGGTCTCGGTCAACATGCTGGGCGGGTGCTACGGCTCCACCGGGCCTGCCTCGCCGGACCCGGACGGATTGGCCTGGGGCTCACGGTTTCCGTTTGTCACCATCCGGGATTCGGTCCGGGCGGAGGCCCGGCTGGCGGACCGGCTCGGCATTGCCCGGTGGCATGCCGTGCTGGGCGGTTCGCTCGGGGGAGCGCGGGCGCTGGAATGGGCGGTGACCGAACCGGACCGGGTGCTGCACTGCGGGGTAATCGCAGCCACCGCAGCCAGCACGGCCGAGCAGATCGCGTTTGCCCAGGCGCAGCTGGCCGCTATCCGGCTGGATCCGGATTTCAACGGCGGGGACTATTACAACGGCATTCCTCCGCTGGCCGGGCTCGGCCTGGCCCGCCGCATTGCGCACATTACCTACCGGTCCGAACCGGAACTGGAATACCGGTTCGGGCGCAGTTCCCAGGCTTCCGAGGACCCCTTCGGCGCCGCCTCCCCGGCAGGAAGGGGCCGGTACTCCGTGGAGAGCTACCTGGACCACCAGGCCCGAAAACTGGCCGACCGGTTTGATGCCAACAGCTACCTGGTGCTCACCGAAGCCCTGGTCAGCCACGACGTCGCCCGGGGCCGGGGAACCCTGCGCGCGGCGCTCGCAGGCACGACGGCGGACTTCTTCATTGCCGCGGTGGAATCGGACCGGCTCTACTTTCCCCAGCAGTCGGCGGATCTGGCAGCGGCCCTGCCCCGGGGAACGCAGGTCCATCTCATTCGGGCGCCCATCGGGCATGACGGGTTCCTGACCAGCGTCCGGGAGATTTCCGGTGCCTTGAAGCGGGAGGTGTTCGGGTAGGACGCTTAGGCGTCCGGGGCCTCCATCAGCCAAAACGCTGCTCCGGTGGGGTCGGCCAGCTGGACCATCCGGCCGAAGTCCGAATCCTCGGGCACACTCAGCACCGATCCGCCCAGCTGCTCCGCCTGCTCGGCCGCGGCGTCGATATCGGCATGGCCGAAGTAGATCTCCCAGTGTGAGGGGATGTCCTCCGGCAGTTCAGCGGCGGCATCCATCACCCCGGCCACCGGGCGGCCGTTGCTCTGCAGCGTGGTGTAGCGGAACTCGTCCGTGTCTGAGAGGACCTCCGTTTCCCAGCCGAACACGTTCCGGTAAAACGCCAGGGCCGCCGGATAGTCATTGGTCATGAGCTCGTACCAGACCGGTGCCCGGGTCTCATCGATCCGCGCGAATCCCCGGTGGGTGTCCGGCTGCCAGACACCGATGGCCGCTCCGGTGGGGTCGCCGAGCACCGCCGCCGTGCCCTGGTCCAGGGCACGCGCCGGGTCCAGCATCACCTGTCCTCCGGCGGCGGCAGCGGAACCGGCTGTGGCGCCGGCGTTGTCAGAGGCAAGGTACACCGTCCAGAAATCCGGGAACGTGTTCTCCGGCGGTTTCTGCATCATGCCGGCCACCACGTCTCCGTTGTGCCGGAAGTGGAGGTAATGACCGGATTCCCTGCCCAGGTCCACGGCGTCCCAGCCGAGCAGCCCGGCGTAGAACTCCCGGGCCCGGGCAGGATCGGAGGAGGCCAGATCCGCCCAGCAGGGGGAACCGGAAGGGAAACGTTCGGGTGCAGCAGGCATGGCGGGCCCTTTTCCGGAGGAACGGCAGGGGATATCCGCAGTTATACCAACCCCGTTCGGCGGACAACAGGGGCCTACCCCTTGCCCGCCGCGGCAATTCATGGGAGAACATTCCCCATGGCAGATCGGATCTCGCTTTCCGGCCGGGCGCAGTGCACCCCGGAGGTTCTCTGGCACGTGCTCGTTGATAACCGGGCGTCCTGGTGGCCGGACATGGACTTCGCCGCGCATCCGGGAGCGCCCCTGAAGGAACGGTGGAGCGAGGACGGAGTGGAGCACACCGCCACCGGTACGGTCCTGGCCGTCGCCCCCGGCCGGCTGCTTTCCTTCCGCTGGACCGCACCCGAATGGGGTGCCCATACGGTGGTCAGTTTCGAACTGACCGACGAAATAGATGCCACGGGGGTAGCGGTGACCGAGAGCGGCTTTGCGGCGCTCGACGCCGGCGTGGGCGCCGAACTCTCCGCAGCCCACCGGGAAGGCTGGGCCTTCCACCTGGCGAACCTCATTGAGCAGGCCGAAAAAACCGACCAGGCGCAGCAGGCGGGCGGTTCCTGAAAAACAGGTCTAGTCAGCTGATCCCTGCGGCATCCGCTGCCCGAACATCGGGCCGGCCTCTGGACGCTTGGCGGAGATCCCGTCTCCCGAGGACTGGTGCCGCACCCGGCGGACCACCCACGGGAACAGGAATTCACGGGCCCAGACCATGTCCTCGGAGCGGGCCGTCCGCCAGTTCTTTGCCGGCAGCGGCTTGGTCTCCAGGGGCTGCAGCGAATGCGGCACCTGCAGGGTATCCAGCACCATCGCGGCAATGGTGTGGTGTCCCAGCGGGGAGAAATGCAGGCGGTCCGGAGCCCACATCTGCGGATCATTCAACTCGCGCAGCGCCCACATGTCGGCAATGACGGCGCCGTGCCGCTTGGCTACGGTCCGCAGGTTTTCGTTGTAGACGGCCGCCCGGCCCCGGACACTGCCCAGCACAGGGGTACTCCCGAGATCCGGGCCGGTGAACAGGACCACTCCGGCGCCTGATCCGCGCAGCCGGGCCACGGCGCCGTCCATGCGTTCGGCGAGCCGGTCCGGATCGCCGCCGGGGCGGATCACGTCGTTGCCGCCTGCGCAGATGGTGACCAGGTCCGGCTTCAGGGCGAGGGCCGGCTCCAGCTGCTCGTCAATGATCTGGTTCAGCAGCCGTCCCCGGATGGCGAGGTTCGCGTAGGAAAAGTCGGGCTGGCCCAAAGCAAGTTCCTCCGCCACCCGGTCCGCCCAGCCGCGGTTGCCGCCCGGACTGTCCGGATTGGGATCGCCGATGCCCTCGGTGAAGGAATCGCCCATGGCCACGAACCGGGACCACAGGTGCAGCGGCTGCTGCTCCTGCCGGGATTCGGGGGCGGAAACGGCTTCGGGCAAGGAATTTGTACTCACCGGTCAATACTTGCAAACCGACCCTTGGCTACGCGACCGTAGGTTGTAAATACCGGCATGCCAGAATAAAAGCATGACGAAATCCGCGTGGAATCCTGTTGTCCTCTGGTCCAAACCCGAAGCTGAACGGGCCGGCACCCCGCTGCTGGTGCTGTTCCACGGATACCTGGCCAATGAAGAGGACCTGATGGGGCTGGCCGATTACCTGCCCTCGGACTTCACCATCGCCTCGGTCCGGGCGCCGCAGCCCTCCGGGCCGGGCTACACCTGGTTTCCGCTGATGAGCGACGCCGATTACTCAGTGGACGCAGTGGTGGACTCGGTAGCGGACGTGGCCGCGTGGCTCGACACCGTTCGGGACAATCACACCAGTGTGAGCCTCCTGGGCTTTTCGATGGGGATGGCCGTGGCCACCACCCTCATGCGGCACCGGCCGCAGGACTTTGCCGCCGTCGTCGGACTCTCCGGTTTTGTGGTCCCTTCGCAGGACAACCCGTTCTTCCACGACGACGAACTGCAGCCGGGCGGCCTGCAGTTCTTCTGGGGCCGCGACCAGGCTGACCCGGTCATCGACGCGCCGCGGATCGAATACACGCATGCCTGGCTCAATGCCCACACCGCGCTGACCAAGATCCTCTATTCGAACATGGGCCACGGCATCAACATGCAGGAGCTGGGCCATGTGAAGGAGTTCCTGGTGCATACGGTGCTGCGTGCGGGCACCCGGGCGAACTAGCCCTCGCGGGTAATCCGCACCGTTTCGCCGTTGACGGAGACGAGGTCGCCGGCGTGCAGCTGGCGGCCGCGGCGCTCTTCTATGTCGCCGTTGACCTTGACCATTCCGTCTTCGATCAGCTGTTTGGCCTGGATGCCGTCCTCGGCCAGGTTGGCGAGCTTGAGCAGCTGGCCCAGGCGGATCATTTCGTCGCGGATGGGAAGGTCTTGGGCATCGGAAGAACTCATGCCTCCATTCTGCCCGACTTTCCCGCCGCTGCTTCCGCCGGCCGGTCCGAGCCGTTTGACAGTTGTAGTGTAGTCGGGTGCCAAATGCTGCTGTGCGGATGTCCCCGCTGATCGGTCTGCCCCTGTCCCTCCTTGCCGGGGTTGCCATCCCGTCCCAGGCCCGCGTCAACGGCGCCCTGGGGGAACGGCTCGACGACGGCCTGGCCGCCGCCCTGGTCAGCTTCCTGGTCGGGCTGGTCGTTATGATCGGCATCAGCCTGGCCCTGCCCCGCGGCCGGGCCGGCGCCGGGCAGCTGATTCCCTCGCTGCGGGAGCGGCGGTTTCCCCGCTACTACGTGCTGGCCGGCATGATCGGCGGCTACTTCGTCCTCTCCCAGACCCTGACGGTGGCCGTGCTGGGCGTGGCAGTGTTCACCGTCGCCGCCGTCGCGGGGCAGACCCTCACCGGGCTGGTGGTGGACCGGCTCGGTATCGGACCGGCCGGCAAGAAGGCGCTGACCGTGATGCGCGTAGTGGGCGCGGTGCTGACGATTGCCGCCGTGGCCTGGGCGGTCAGCCCGAAGCTGGGGGCCGGGGGAGAGCCGTCCGAATGGCTCCTGCCGGTGCTGCTGCCCCTGACCGCCGGCATGCTGATGAGTTTCCAGCAGGCCATGAACGGCACCACGGGCATGCATTACGGCACCCCCATCACCGCCACGCTGGTGAACTTCATTTCCGGCACCGTCCTGCTGGCCGCGATGTGGGGGATCAAGGTGGCGGTTTCGGGACCGGGCAATCCGCTGCCCGGCGAGTGGTGGCTGTACCTGGGCGGGCCGCTGGGCTGCATCTTCATCGGTGTCGGTGCCCTGCTGGTGCGCAGCCTGGGAGTCCTGCTGACCAGTCTCGGGCTCATCGGCGGACAGCTGATCGGCTCGCTGCTCCTGGACATTGTCTTCCCCGCGCCGGGCTCGGTAGTAGTGGCGGCAACGGTGCTCGGCACGCTGCTGACGCTGCTCGCCATCGTGCTGGCCACGCTGCCGTGGAACATGCCCGGCGGCGGTCCGTTCCGCCGCCGTCGTACCGGCGGGCCCCGGACGCAGTCCACCCCGCGCTGAGCGCGGAAAACGCCGCTCGCGCGGGCCGGTAGGTAAGCGGGGTGTCGCCGCCTTAAGCTGGTAGTTGTAGCTTTGCCCGGCGGCTCAGAACCGTGCACCCGTTTCGCGGTGGTGCGGATGCCCAAGGGACACCAGAAGAGGACCGCACCCAGCGGCCCCCTCGACACGAAAAGAACGGCGGTACCATTCCATGGCTTCGACCAAATCCAAGCTGGATCCCATCATCTCCCTGGCCAAGCGCCGGGGGTTCGTCTTCCAGTCGGGAGAGATTTACGGCGGGTCCCGGTCCGCCTGGGATTACGGCCCCCTGGGTGTCGAACTCAAGGAAAACATCAAGAAGCAGTGGTGGCAGCACATGGTCCGCGGCCGCGACGACGTCGTCGGGCTGGATTCCGCCGTCATTCTTCCGCGCCAGGTCTGGGAAGCTTCCGGGCACGTTGAGGTGTTCTCGGATCCGCTGGTGGAGTGCCTGAGCTGCCACAAGCGCTACCGGGCCGACCACCTCGAAGAGGCCTACGAGGAAAAGAAGGGCCACGCCCCCGAAAACGGCCTGGCCGACATTGCCTGCGCCAACTGCGGCACCAAGGGCCAGTGGACCGAACCGCAGGAATTCTCCGGCCTGCTCAAGACCTTCCTCGGCCCCGTGGCCAATGAAGAAGGCATGCATTACCTGCGCCCCGAAACCGCGCAGGGCATCTTCGTGAACTTCAACAACGTGCTGACCACTTCGCGCAAGAAGCCGCCGTTCGGCATCGGCCAGATCGGCAAGAGCTTCCGCAACGAAATCACGCCGGGCAACTTCATTTTCCGCACCCGTGAGTTCGAGCAGATGGAAATGGAGTTCTTCGTCGAGCCGGGCACGGACGAGGAATGGCATAAGTACTGGATCGAAAACCGGTTCAACTGGTACACCGAACTGGGCATAAACCCGGAGAACCTGCGCCTCTTCGAACACCCGCTGGAGAAGCTCAGCCACTACTCCAAGGGCACCACCGACGTCGAATACCGCTTCGGTTTCGCCGGCTCCGAATGGGGCGAGCTCGAGGGCATCGCCAACCGCACCGACTTCGACCTCGGCACGCACTCCAAGCACTCCGGCACGGACCTGAGCTACTTCAACCAGGCCACGAACGAACGCTTCACCCCGTACGTGATCGAGCCCGCCGCCGGTCTGACCCGTTCCTTCATGGCGTTCCTCGTGGACTCCTACACCGAGGACGAGGCACCCAACGCGAAGGGCGGCGTCGACAAGCGCACCGTCCTGAAGCTGGATCCGCGCCTGGCACCGGTCAAGGCCGCGGTGCTGCCGCTGAGCCGCAACGAAGACCTTTCGCCCAAGGCGAAGGACCTCGCCGCGCAGCTGCGCCGCAACTGGAACATCGACTTCGACGACGCCGGCGCCATCGGCCGCCGGTACCGCCGCCAGGACGAGATCGGCACCCCGTTCTGCATCACCGTCGACTTCGACACGCTCGAAGACCAGGCTGTGACCGTCCGCGAACGCGACACCATGGCGCAGGAGCGCGTGAGCCTGGACAAGGTCGAGGGCTACCTGGCCGAACGGCTGATCGGCGCGTAATGGCTATTTCGTTCCGCGAATGGCGGGAAGACGACGATCTTAAGCTCAACCAGCTCTGGGGCGACCCGGAGAGTGCGCAGGCCGGGCAGTTCCGTGCCGTGCTGCGCCCGTCCTCCAATGAGCCGTGGAGCCGCTGCATCGTGGCCGAAGACGACGGCATTCCGGTGGCAGCCGGCGTTGTCTACGAGACGAGCCTGCACCCGGACCGGCTGTGGGCCTACGTGGAGGTAGCCCGGGAAAACCGGCGCACCGGCCTGGGCACCACCCTGCTGGGCATGCTGCGCAAGGAAGCCGAGTCGGCGCCGTCGGGCGTGACCCGGCTCCGCGCCAAGGTGGAGCCGGGTACCCCGGCCGCCGGGTTCGCCGAAGCAGCCGGGCTCGCCCCGATCCAGCGGTCCTGCGTGGTGCTGGTGGAACCGGGCAAGCTGAAGCTGCCGGTGTTCACCGACGACGGACCCCAGCTGGACGAAGCGGCCACGGGTTCGGTGGAGCTCACCCAGGCAGTCACGCAGTTCTACAATGCCGTGCATGACTGGGACCGCGCCGACATGACCCTCGGCAAGGCCCAGCAGATGCTGCTCAACGACGCCACCGGTGCTTCCGGCGCCGTGGTGCTGCGGGACAAGCCGAAGAAGGACGGCGGGAAGATCGCCGCCTTCGCCGTGAGCTACACGCAGGAACGCACGGACGAACCCGCCGATGTGCTGGTGGGGTATGACACCACCCTGGACCTCGACGAGGCGCAGGCCGCAGTCGAGTCCCTGGTGGCGATGCTCGCGTACCAGTACCCGGTGCAGCTGGAAGTGGACGAGTCCATGACCGCAGTGGTCCGGGCCCTGGAACCGCTGATCAAGGCGGGCGTGGCCCGGCAGGTCGGCAGCGAAACGCTGATCCTCAGCGACTAGCCTGTCCTGGAACGAAAAGAGGCGGCCCCCGCACCATGCGGGGGCCGCCTCTTTGGCGTCAGGGGTCAGGACTGCAGCCGCCCGGACAACGCATAAAGCACGGCTGCGGCCACATCATCCACGGAACGTTCCGGATCGAACACCAGCCAGTCCAGTGCACCCATCAAAGTGGCGCCAAACACGCTGCCGGCAATCAGGGTCAGCCGGTCCGATCCGCCGTCGGGCAGGCCGGCGGGCCCGCCGGTCTGACGGATGGGCTCCACGAACTCGGCCAGCGCCTCCTGCCGCAGCAGGTGCAGGGAGTGCTGCCAGGTGCGGTCTGTGCGCAGGATCTCCGCAGCCATGAGTTTGGCCAGGGCGCGGTTTTCGGACAGCAGCTCCAGCAGGGCGCGGACCATCGACTCGATGGCCTGCCAACCGGCCAGGCCGCTGCGCGCGTTCCGGAGGCACTCGGTCAGGGCACCCACACCCTCCAGCAGGAGCTTCTCGAAGAGCTTGTCCTTGGAGGAGAAGTTGTAATAGAGGCTGCCCTTGGCCACCCCGGCCCGTTCGGCCACGTCGTCCATGGTGGTTCCGGAGATGCCGTTGGCGGCGGCCAGGTCCAATGCGGCGTCGAGGATGGCGCGCTTGGTGCCGGATTCGCGGGGCATGCGGTAATGGGTCCTTAGGCGGAAGGGAAATACTGTCCCTTCGATCTTAGATGCCGCCGGGCCCGCGCCGGACTACGGTGCCGGTGCGGGTGCCTCCGGAGGGATCACGGGAGGTTCGAAGCTGAAGGTCATGCCCAGCAGCCAGACCAGCAGCAGCACCACCGGGAGGTGGATGGTGAACTGCAGGAAAGTGAATCCCACCAGGTCCCGGGCCCGCAGCTTCAAGACCGCCAGCAGCGGGAGCATAAAGAAGGGGTTCACCAGGTTCGGCAGGGCCTCGGCTACGTTGTAGATCTGCACGGTCCAGCCCAGGTTCATTTCGACGTCGGTGGCGGACTGCATCACGTAGGGTGCCTCCACCAGCCACTTCCCGCCGCCGGATGGAACAAAGACGCCGAGGATGACGGTATAGACCGCAATCACCACGGCAAAGCCGCCGCCGGAACCGATGCTGGTGAAGAACTCGGCCAGATGCGCGGAGACGGTCATGCCGCCCGATCCCTCCGCCTTGGTCAGGATGGCCGCCATGGCCGCATACAGGGGGAACTGCACCAGGATGCCGGCGGTTGCCGGAACGGCCTTGGTCACCGCCTGGAGGAAGTTGCGCGGGGTGCCGTGCAGCACCAGGCCCAGGACCAGGAAGACCAGCAGGTAGCCGTTCAGGCTTGAGATCACTGTCAGGAAGGGCTTGGTCACGAACTGCGATACCAGCCAGCCCACGGTGAGCAGGCCCAGCAGCACCGGCAGGATGCGGCTGTACTCGAGCCACTCGCCGGGACGCTCGCGTTTGGCCGCCGGTTCCGGGGA
This sequence comes from Arthrobacter sp. zg-Y1171, assembly GCF_025244845.1. Taxonomy (NCBI): domain Bacteria; kingdom Bacillati; phylum Actinomycetota; class Actinomycetes; order Micrococcales; family Micrococcaceae; genus Arthrobacter; species Arthrobacter sp. zg-Y1171. The sequence continues at coordinate 1,094,963 of NZ_CP104264.1, forward strand.
GTCGTCCAGGTCCACGCCGAGGTCCTGCGCCGTGCGGATGGCAGCCCCGCGCGGAGCGGAGAAGTGGGCAATGAGGGTGGTCAGCGCGATGAGGATGGCGCAGGTCAGCAGGGACTGCCACGTGAAGATGGTCTTGCCGAAGTCCAGCACCCCGGTGACCTCCAGCAGTGCCGGCGGCAGGGAGGCCGCCGTCGCCTGCAGCTGGGCGGCTGAGGAAGAGAGCCCCAGCGCCCACACGGCGCCCAGCCCCATAAACGCCGCTGCTCCCAGGGCGCGGTAGTCCACCTGGAGGTCGCGCCGGCGGGCAATCGCCCGTGCCAGCAGCCCGCCGAAGACCAGGCTGAGCCCCCAGTTCAGGAAGGACACGGACATGGACAGGAAAGCCACAAAGCTGACGGCGGTTGCCGCGGTCTGCGGAACCAGCGCCAGCCGGGCGATCAGCCGCGCCACCGGCGGGGAGGTGGCCACGGTGTAGCCGGTGAGCACCACCATGGCCATCTGCAGGGTAAAGGCCGTGAGGTCCCAGAATCCGTTCCCGAAGGAGTCCACCACGGCCTGCGGCGAGGAACCGTTCAGCAGGGCCGCCAAAGCGACAAGAACCACGCCGCCGAGAGCGAAGACATAAGCATCCGGGAACCATTTCTCCGTCCAGCGGGCCATCACCTGGGCTACCCGGGCCAGCCCCTTCTCGGACGGTGCGGAGGTGCTCTTGGCAGCGGTGGTCATGGGAAACCTCGAATCTTCGGTTGCAGCGGCGAAACCGATGTGATGCGGAAGTGAAAAGTGATGCAGATCACCAGCACGCTAGGGGTGCAGGGAACCGGTGTCAATTCCCCGCACCGGCAGCGTTGCCCGGGCTCGGCGCGGGGCGGTACCGGATTTGCATCGGCTTGCGAGAATAGAGGGGTGACTGTTTTATCTCCGGAACTCAAGCTTGAGCTTCCCCCGCTGCAATTAGGCCCGATCACCGTGGACACCCCGGTGATCCTGGCACCCATGGCCGGCATCACCAACAAGGCCTTCCGCCGGCTCTGCCGCGAATACGGGGGAGGGCTGTACGTGACTGAAATGGTCACCTCCCGCGCCCTCGTGGAACGCTCGCCGGAATCCATGCGGATCATCAAGCACGACGACGACGAAAAGGTCCGCTCCGTCCAGCTCTACGGTGTGGATCCCAAGACCGTCGGTGCAGCCGTCCGCCTCCTGGTGGAGGAGGACCGCGCCGACCACATTGACCTGAATTTCGGCTGCCCGGTCCCGAAGGTCACCCGCAAGGGCGGCGGTTCGGCCCTGCCGTGGAAGCTGGACCTGTTCACCGCCATTGTGCAGACGGCGGTGAAGGAAGCCTCCCGGGGCAACGTGCCGCTGACCATCAAGATGCGCAAGGGCATTGACGAGGACCACCTGACGTTCCTTGATGCCGGGAAGATCGCCCGCGACTCCGGTGTGGCCGCCGTGACCCTGCACGGACGCACGGCGTCGCAGTTCTACTCCGGCAAGGCCGACTGGTCCGCCATCGCGGAACTGCGCGAAGCCCTGCCGGACATGAACGTTCTGGGCAACGGCGACATCTGGTCCGCCGAAGACGCCATCCGCATGGTGCGCGAGACCGGGGTTGACGGCGTCGTCATCGGACGCGGCTGCCAGGGCCGCCCGTGGCTCTTCGGTGACCTGGAAGCGGCTTTCGAGGGAAGCACCGAGCGGCACCGGCCCGGATTGAAGCAGGTGTCCGACAGCGTGTACCGGCATGCGGAACTGCTGGTGGAGACCTTCGGCGACGAAGTGATTGCCCTGCGTGACATCCGCAAGCACATGGCCTGGTACTTCAAGGGCTACGTAGTAGGGGGAGACCTCCGCGCTAAACTGGCCACGGTACCGTCCCTGGCGGTACTCCGTGAACTGCTGGACCAGCTGGACCCCGATGCTCCCTACCCCGGCACAGACGCCGAGGGACCGCGCGGACGGGCCGGAACACCCAAAAAGACAGCGTTGCCGGAAGGCTGGCTGGACGGGCGGGAACTCAACGCCGCCCAGAAATCCATCATCTCGGCAGCCGAACTCGACGTATCAGGCGGCTAAAGCAACCCATGACCTTCCCGCAGGCAGTCCAAACCGCAGGCTATACCGAAGTTGACCTGGCCCGCTGGGTTACGGAACCGGCGAAAAACACCAACCGCACGCAGTTCGGCCGCGACCGTGCGCGGGTGCTGCATTCCTCCGCGCTGCGCCGGCTGGGTGCCAAGACCCAGGTGGTCGCCCCGGACACGGACGACTTCGTCCGCACCCGGCTGACGCACAGCCTCGAAGTGGCGCAGGTGGGCCGGGAACTGGGCAATGCGCTCGGCTGCGATCCCGACGTCGTCGACGCCGCGTGCCTGTCCCATGACCTGGGGCACCCGCCCTTCGGCCACAACGGCGAAACCGCGCTGAACGACATTGCGCATGCGATCGGCGGCTTCGAAGGAAACGCACAGACGCTGCGGCTGCTGACCCGGCTGGAACCGAAGATCATTGCTCCCGACGGCACGCCTGCCGGGTTGAACCTGACCCGCGCCAGCCTGGACGCCGCCACCAAATACCCGTGGTCCATTGCGGATGCTCCGATCGTCAACGGGCACCGCACCACCAAGTTCGGTGTCTACGAGGATGACCTCCCTGTCTTCACCTGGCTGCGCGACGGCGCTCCGGACGGACGTTCCTGCCTTGAGGCGCAGGTGATGGACCTGGCGGACGACATCTCCTACTCGGTGCACGACGTCGAAGACGCGATAGTCGCCGGCCACGTCCAGCTCAAGTGGCTGGACAATCCCGACCAGCGTGCACGCGTGGTCGGCTACACGCAGCAGTGGTACCTGCCCGGTGTTGAAGCCGCGGCCATTGATGCCGCCCTCGCCCGGCTGGAAGCCACCAACGTGTGGGTGCGCGAATCGGACGGCAGCCGCCGTGCGATGGCGGCCCTGAAGGACATGACCAGCCAGCTCATCGGCCGGTTCTGCAACAGCGCCCTCGAAGCGACGCGGGGCATCTACGGCACCGATCCGCTGACCCGGTACAACGCCGAAATGGTGGTCCCCGAGGTCACCCAGCTGGAAATCGCCGTCATGAAGGGCCTGGCCACCACGTTCGTCATGACCACTGACCAGCGCCAGCCCCTGTACGAACGCCAGCGTGAAATCCTCACTGCCCTTGTCGCCCAGCTCTCCGCCACCGGGGACAAGCACCTGGACCCGATGTTCGCGGCGGACTGGCGGGACGCGCCCGACGACGGCGCCCGGCTGCGCGTCGTCGTCGACCAAGTGGCCTCGCTGACGGACGGTTCGGCCCTTGCCCTGCATGAGCGGCTGGTAGGACCGGTTCCGGCGCTCTGGTAGGGATTGCCGTTCGGGGCTGACGACGGCATTTTCGGGCAGCTCTCTGGTCGGTGGGTCCACCGGCCGTTAGCGTGTGGCGTCCAGAGTCTCCCGAGCCACTGTCGGGAGATGCCCAGCCGGACACGCGTATCGAGGACCCTTATGAGCAGCCAGCTGTCTCCTGCAAAACGCCCACGTCATGTCTTTGCCTGGACACGGACGACCCGAGTCCGGCGGATACTGGTTTTTCTGCTGACCCTGGCCTTGGCCGGGTTTCCCCTGGCTGTGCCGGCACAGGCGCAGATTGTTCCGGAACCGCCGCGGAACGAAGCGCCTGCCGACGCGGCGAATACGGACATCGTGATCACCTCGCTGGGAGCCGGGAGAAGCGTGTCGGGAGGGTTGCCGCCCCTGGGGCAGACCTGGCCCATTGACGCGTACCCCGCCGGTGTCCCGGCCGGGTACCAGACGGAAAACGTCAGCTTTGCCGGCATCATCAATACCCAGGACGCCTACGGCACCACCACCGCCGAGATGTACTGCATCGATCTCCGCACCGCCACGCGGGTCGGGATCGGCTACGAAAACGGCACCTGGGACGAGTCCAACATTCCCAACATCGGCTACGTCAACCGGATCCTGAACAGCTATTACCCGACTACCGACCTCCCGGCAGGCAACGTCAACAACAAAGCCGCCGCTGTGCAGGCTGCCATCTGGTTCTTCACGGACGGGTTTGTCCTCAATCGGCAAAGCAGTCTCTATTCGACCGTGGCTGCGATCGTGAATGACACCATCGCAGCCGGCCCCTTGGAGGAACCCGACCCACCGGCTATCGCCATCACGCCGCCGGTCACGGAGGCACCCGTGACCCAAGTGGCAGGGCCGCATACGGTGACGTCGGAAGCGGATGCAATCGAAGTAACGGTGGATGAGGGGTTCAGCCTCTACGCCGACGCCGCCGGAACCGTTCCGCTGAACAGTCCGGTGCCCAGCGGCACGCAGGTCTGGGTGCGCAGCGACACGGGTGCAACAGGACCGGCAAACCTCACGGCCCGGGCAGCGGTCACCGTCCCCACGGGAAACGTCTACCTGTACGACGCGGCAACGCCTGGGGTGGAGAATGCACAGAAGCTGATCCTCGCGGTTACACGTGAGCTCAGCTCCAACGCGACGGCGGCGGCCGCCTTCACCGAGGTGGGCTCCCTTACCGTCACGAAGACGATTGCCGGCCCGGCCGCCGGCAGCCAGGATGCCGTAGTTATCAATATCGACTGCGGCACCGGGAACCAGTTCACCTTCACCATCGACGCGGAGGCCACCGGCACACTCTCCGAGACCTTCAACGATATTCCCGCGGGCTCCACCTGCACCGTCACCGAACCGACCAACGGAGAGAACGACAGCGTCCAAGTCAGCACCATCCTGCCCGGCGCCGTCACGATCGTGTCCGGAACCACTGTGACGGCGGTGGTCACGGACACCTATACCTTTACGCCGGGAACGCTGGTGGTGACCAAGACCAATACCGGGGAGGCCGCCGGCGCACAGGGCGAGGTGACGATCTCGGTCGTCTGCACCCTGGACGGGACCACCGTGGTGGACACCACGGTGACCATTCCGGCCGGAACCATTACCCCCGAGGCGGCCGAATTCCCCGACCTTGAAGCCGGCACCAGCTGTACCGTGACGGAAACGGTTGACGGTTCAAGCGAAGCCGTGGCCGTTACCGTGACCGGGGAAGGGACCGTAACGGTTCCGGCCGCAAGCAGCGTTACTGTCGCCCTGACCAATGACTACACCTTCACCACCGGAACCCTCGCCGTCCGAAAGGACATCGCCGGGGCCGGGGCCGGACGGCAGGGCGTCGTCACACTGCAGGTGACCTGCACCGCCGGGGGTGCGACAGTCCTGAACGAGACGGTGACCGTTGAGGCCGGCACCACTGAACCGGCCACCGAGGAGTTCGAGAACCTGCCAACGGGAGCCAGCTGCACGGTCACCGAGACCGCCGACGGCGCCACCACCCAGGTCAGTGTGGAAACCGTGGCTGATCCTGCGGGCGGAACGGTAACGATTCCTTCCGGTGCCGGTGTGGAGGTGACCGTGACGAATACCTACACGGTGAACCCCGGTGCCCTGACCGTCGACAAGGTGATCGCCGGCCCGGCAGCCCGGGAGCAGGGGCCCATTACTGTCGAGGTCGTCTGCACCGCAGACGGAGAAGAGGTGATCCGGCAGGACATCACGATCGAAGCAGGTGCCGGAGGGACCGTTCCCCGCACGGTCAATGGAATCCCGGAAGGTGCCAGCTGTGCGGTCACCGAACCGGGAACGGGTGAAACGCCCGCGGTGGGTGTCACCGTCGACCTGCCCGACGACGTGACCATAGCCGCCGGGGAGACGGCGGAAGCCACCGTCACCAACACTTACGCGGTGAACCCGGGGTCCTTGACCGTCACCAAAGTCATTGCCGGTGAGGCGGCAGGAAACCAGGATTCGGTGGAGATCGATGTCCTGTGCACCCTGGACGGGGAGACGGTGTTCGAAGAGACCTCACAGATTCCGGCCGGTACTACCGAAGACGTGGGTGCGGAGTTTTCGAATATCCCGGCAGGAGCCTCCTGCTCCATTACGGAGCCGGTGACCGGGGCCACCGCCGCCGTCACCGTGGACTCTGATCTGCCCGGCGACGTCGAAATTCTTGCGGGCGATACCGTCGCCGCCACGGTGACGAATACCTACAGCTTTGCGCCGGGTACGCTGGCCGTCACCAAGGTGTTTGCCGGTGACGCGGCAGGAGCGCAGGGCGAGGTGGTGCTGCAGGTGACCTGCGGACCGGATGGATCGGTCCTGGACGAAACCGTGGCCATTCCGGCCGGAACGGCCGAAACGGTGACCACCAACTTCGCGGACCTGCCCGCCGACACGGAATGCACCGTCACCGAAACCGAAACCGGTGCCACGGCTACGGTCTCCGTGGACACGGTGATCACCGACCCGGTCACCATCCCGGCCGCCGGCGGTGCGGAACTGACGGTCACTAATACGTACGGCTTCAACCCGGGCGTGCTGGTGGTCACCAAGGTCATTACCGGTGCTGCCGCGGGTGAGCAGGGTGAAGTGGTCCTGGAAGTCCGGTGCGGCACGGACGGGTCCTCCCTGGACGAGACGGTAACCATCCCTGCCGGTGCCACGGGGGAAGTGACCACCCAATTCGACGGCCTTACTGCAGGCGCCGAATGCACGGTGACGGAAACCAGTACCGGCGCCACCTCTGCCGTGCGGGTGGAATCCGAGCTGCCCGATCCGGTGAGCGTGCCGGCAAACGGCACCGCCTCCGCCATCGTGACCAACACCTATGCCTTCGTGGAGTCGCCGGCCCCGACTCCGGCTCCGGAGCCTGAACCCCGCCCGGTGCCTGCACCGGAGCAGCCGGGCCGTTCAGGGCTCCCATCGACCGGCCTGTCGATATCCACTGGTATCTACCTGGCGCTTGGAGCCGGCCTGTGCCTGATGGGTGCCTTGGGTATCTACCTCACCCGGCGCCGGACGGAGGACTGAGCCAACAGGTCCGGACACCGGACGTCTTCAGCGCCCGGGGCTGCGGTCCCGGGCGCTGAGCGCGTCCGCTATTGATCCACGGGCCGGTTTGGCGGGGAAGAATAGACTGGATGCTATGGCCGGACTGATCAAGCGTGAAGACATCGATGAAGTGCGGCTGCGCACTGATATCAAGGCCGTGATCGACGGTTACGTGACCCTGAAGTCGGCGGGTATCGGTTCCTTCAAGGGACTGTGCCCCTTCCACGACGAGCGCTCGCCGTCCTTCCATGTCCGCCCCCAGGTAGGCACGTACCACTGCTTCGGCTGCGGTGAGAGCGGCGACGTCATCTCCTTCGTCCAGAAGATGGACCACGGCACCTTCTCCGAAACCGTGGAGAAACTCGCCGCCCGGCTCGGCTACGAGCTGCACTACGAAGACGGCGGCACCGGGCCGCGCCGGGAAGACGTCGGCAAACGCCAGCGCCTGCTGGACGCGCACAAGGTGGCGGCCGAGTTCTTCCGCAGCCAGCTCGGCACCCAGGGAGCCGCCGCTGCCCGGAACTTCCTGCAGGAACGCGGCTTCGACCCGGCAGCAGCGGAGCACTTCGGGGTCGGCTACGCACCGCAGGGCTGGGATTCGCTGCTCAAGCACCTCACGTCGAAGGGCTTCACCCGCGAGGAACTGGCCGAAACCGGGATGTTCTCCACCGGCTCGGATGCCTCCCGGTTCTACGACCGTTTCCGGGGTCGGCTGATCTGGCCTATCCGGGACCTCACCGGCGCTGTCATCGGCTTCGGCGCACGCAAGCTCTACGAAGACGACCAGGGCCCCAAGTACCTCAACACTCCCGAGACGCCGCTCTACAAGAAATCGCAGGTCCTTTACGGCATCGACCTGGCTAAACGGGACATTGCCAAGACCCGGCAGCTGGTGGTCGTGGAAGGCTACACCGACGTGATGGCGTGCCACCTCGCAGGCATCACCACCGCCGTCGCCACCTGCGGCACTGCCTTCGGCACCGACCACATCAAGATCGCCCGCCGGTTGCTCTCCGACGACGGCACCGGGGGAGAGGTCATCTTCACCTTCGACGGCGACGCCGCCGGACAGAAGGCAGCACTGCGCGCCTTCGAAGAGGACCAACGGTTCACCGCCCAGACCTACGTGGCCGTGGACCCCAACGGCATGGACCCGTGTGACATCCGCCAGACCCACGGCGACTCCGCTGTTGCCGAACTGATCTCGTCCCGCCGCCCGCTGTTCGAGTTCGCTATCCGCTCCACGCTGCGTAAGTTCGACCTCAACACCGTGGAGGGCCGCGTTTCCGCACTGCGCGCGGCGGCGCCGGTGGTGGCGGACATCCGTGACCCGGCCATGCGCCCCGCGTACGCCCGGGAACTCGCGGGATGGCTCGGTACCGACGTCGACGACGTCAGCCGTGCGGTCAATGCCGCTGCCAAGCGCGGAACGGCGGGGTCGGGCGGAGACAATAGCGGCCAGAAGGTACCGGCCGGACGCAGCCCGGAAGGGCAGCAGGGTCGGCAGCAGTACGGCCAGCGAGGGGGCCAGCAGCAATACGGCCAGCAGCGTGGGGGCCAGCAACGCGGCAGCCAGCAGCAGTACGGCCGGCGCGATGAGCAATCGCCGCGCCAGTGGCAGGGCCAGCAGGGCGGGCAGCCGGAGCCGGAGCCGTCATCCGGGTTCAGCCGTCCCAACCCGAATGATCCTGCTGCCCGGATGGAACGGCAGGCACTGGAAGTCGCCCTGCAGCAGCCGGGCATGCTCGACGACGGACAATGGGAACGCTTCAAGGCGGCCCGGTTCACGGTTCCAGCCTACGTGGCTGTCCACGACGCTATCCGTGCTGCCGGTGAAGCCGGAACCGCGCCCGCCGCCTGGGTGGAACGGGTGCGCGAGGAACTGCCGGAGCCGATGCGCGGTTTCGTCAGCGAGCTGGCCGTGACGCCGCTGCCGGCCCGCGACGCCGATGCGCTGGCCCTGTACTGCCGGGACATTTTGAACCGGCTCTTCGAACTGCAGGTGACACACCTCAAGGCCGAAAAGCTGGGGCAGCTGCAGCGCCTGGACCCCAACGCCGATCCGGAACTGTTCCACCAGCTCAACCGTGAGCTCATGGAGCTGGAGATGCAGCGCCGGGCCCTGCGGGGAGACCAGTAACCGCCCGGATTCCTCCGGCACGGTGCCGATTTCGTTTCGGCGCAGAATCTCTGTAAAGTAAAACCTGCCGCTTTCCCCCGTAGCTCAATTGGCAGAGCATTCGACTGTTAATCGAAGGGTTACTGGTTCGAGTCCAGTCGGGGGAGCAACTAAGAAGGCCCCTGATCTGCAGCTATGCAGGTCAGGGGTCTTTTTTGTGCTGCCCGAGCCCGCCAAGCATGGTGCCGAGGCCCGCGGCGAGGACGTGGGCCCGGGGGAGCGGTATCCACCAGCAGGTCCAGGCTGCGGGTGGCCCGCCGTGCTCCGGATCCGGCTCGCCGGCGTCCCAGCGGGCCGCCGGATCCATGGCAGGAACCTCCAGCAGGAAGAAGTGCCGGGTCGCAATCTCCTGCCGCATCGGCCGCAGGTCGTACCGGGACTCACCGAGATATGCCGAGACCTTGCCGGGTAATCCGGTTTCTTCCTGCAGTTCGCGGACTGCGGCATCGGCCGGCTCTTCACCGGGCCGGATCGTTCCCGCCGGAACCTGCACGCCCGTGACTTCCAGGGGCACTTCCTTATGGGTAAACACCAGCAGGTGGCCCTGCTGTACCGCATAGCAGACGACTTTCCGGGTATGCGTGATCATGCGCAACTGTCTCATGCCGGAGTCCGGCGGTCGTTCTTCGATGTATTCATTGACGGGGTGGAGAGCCGGGCGGATACTCCCCGTATGAACGTCGACGAGGCGGGATAGTGCGGGAGGAACCGCCGACAAGCGGCGGCAGGGACTCGAGCGCGAGGTGGTGGAAGCGGCCTGAGATCGTTCTGGGAGTGCCTGGCTTAGCTATCGCGGCATGGACCTTGGCAGCGGAGCTGCAGCCGCTGGCTGATCCTGTTGCCGAGTGCCGGAAGCAACACCCCGAGGCGGACGGCACCCCGGTCCAAGTGGACCAAGTGGACCAAGGACAACCGCCCGCTTATGTGATCAGAGGGTGCAAGCAGCCCGGGACTCCGGGAGTGGGGGAGGACGGGCTCTGGCAGGTTGACCTCAGCATCTATGCCGTCCCGGGTGCGTCCTCAGTGGACCCTGTTACCCAAGCGGAATTGTTTCTCACCGACTGCCCTGTCCTAGACCTTGGTTATCATTACTCCCGGGGACGCTTGGCGGGCAACAACCGCCTCGTCGTTCAGATGGGGCAGGTGGTCTTTGCCGGGAACGGGGAACCGGCGAGTATCCCCACGGAAGCGGGTGCGCTTGTGGGCGTGGAAGAGTTAACCCCCTTACCCGATCGGCTGATAGTGCTCAACCACGGCAGTAACCAGTTGACAACGGTCAGTTGTGAACCGCTGTCAGCCCCGTCAGCCGGGGGTGGGTAGGTCGACGCCGTGGTGGGCCGACCGGTACGAATGGGTGGAACACCTCCAGGGAGGTGTGGTTCGGAAGGACCGGAAACTTCCTGTATAGTTGAGGACGCCGCTTTCCCCCGTAGCTCAATTGGCAGAGCATTCGACTGTTAATCGAAGGGTTACTGGTTCGAGTCCAGTCGGGGGAGCCAGCAAAGGGTCTGTGACCGGGTTTCCCGTGTTTCAGGCCCTTTTTCGTGGGCGCTTCAGCGGTCCTCCCGCGGTGTGTCTGGATCCCCGCACTTTGTCCGGTTTCCTGCGGTGCGCGGCGCAGGGATCTGCACAAAACGCAGGGATGCACCCGCTCCCCGGGGGGATTAGCTCGCGCGCCAAGTGGACGGCTGGCCCATTCCTGCGCTTACACTGGCAGTTATCGCGCCCGGCAGGGCAGTTCCGGCATCCCCGGACCCCGCCCCCGGCCGCTAAGGCATCCCATCCTGTTGCCTCTGGCCCGGAGCCCCACGGCTTCCGGTATCCGCCGTCCCTGTGCCCGTTCATCCCGGGCCCGCACGGCGGGACCTTCCCTGGAACCAACAGCTGGAGCACACCGCTATGCCTACATCAGAAACTCCTTCGCCCGCGCCCGCGCCCGCCGCCGCCAATTTGAACAGTGCCGATCCCATTACGGCCGAAGAAATCCTTGCCGCGCACAAGGGAGGGAAACTCTCCGTGGAAACCCGGCTGCCGCTGGATTCCAAGCGGGCCCTGTCCATTGCCTACACGCCGGGTGTCGCCCAGGTCAGCCGGGCCATCGCCGCCGACCCGGAACTGGCCGCAACCCACACCTGGGCCTCCCGGCTGGTGGTGGTGGTCAGCGACGGCACCGCCGTCCTGGGACTGGGCGACATCGGTGCGGCCGCGTCACTGCCGGTGATGGAAGGGAAATCCGCACTCTTCCGCACCTTCGGCGGCCTGAACTCGATTCCGCTGGTGCTGGATACCACCAACGTGGACGAAATCATCGAAACCCTCGTCAGGCTGCGGCCCAGCTACGGAGCCGTGAACCTGGAGGATATCTCCGCGCCGCGCTGCTTCGAACTGGAGCAGCGGTTGATCGAAGCGCTGGACTGTCCCGTAATGCACGACGACCAGCACGGCACCGCCATTGTGGTGCTGGCAGCACTGCGCAACGCCGCCCGCGTGACCGGCCGGGAACTGCGGGACCTGCGGGTGGTGATTTCCGGCGCCGGCGCTGCCGGGGTCGCATGCGCCAACATCCTGCGGGAGGCGGGGATTGCCGACGTCGTTGTGCTGGACTCACAGGGCATCGTTTCGGATTCCCGGAGCGGACTCACCAGCATCAAGGCGGACCTGGCCGCCCGGACCAATCCGCGGGGCGTCGACGGCGGCGCGGCCGAGGCGCTGAAGGGTGCAGACGTTTTTGTCGGCGTCTCCTCGGGAACGGTCCCGGAGGAGGTCCTGTCCGGCATGGCACCCGAAGCCATCATTTTTGCCCTGTCCAACCCCGATCCCGAAGTCCATCCGGACATCGCCCGCCGGCACGCCGCCGTCGTCGCCACCGGCCGCAGCGACTTTCCCAACCAGATCAACAACGTCCTGGCCTTTCCGGGCGTCTTCCGAGGCGCGTTGGACAGCGGCGCCCGCCGAATCACCGCCCGGATGAAGGTTGCCGCGGCTGCGGCAATTGCGGATCTCGTGGGGGAGGACCTGCACGCGGAATACATCGTGCCCAGCCCGTTGGATCCCAGGGTGGCACCCGCGGTCGCAGCAGCCGTGGCGGCGGCATCAGGATAACCGGCTGCGGTCGAAGCAAAGCCGGGGCCGTGTGAAGTGGACGACATTGGGCATGTTCCCCTTCCACGGTTCCGGTGCCCCGACGGGGCGCTCCGCCCGGTGCCTGCGCCGGAATTCCAGGGCGGGGACCTCCAGCCGGGGCGGATCGATGGGTGCGTATCTGTTGCTGGAGGCGTGCTCCGGCTACCGTGCATGAACAAGCATGCTTAGTGTTATGCGTAGGCTTAAGTGTTTTGACACCAGTCACATGTACGAAGCTAGTTGAGTAGAAAACGAGGAACGGTCGATGGGCGCGACGCAGCCAGGACCTAACAAAGGCGGATCCGAACGGGTGGCCCACCCCGGCAAGGTGATCGGCGTCACCGTTGCCGCAGCGGTGGGCGGCTTGCTCTTCGGGTTCGATACCGCAGTGATCAACGGTGCGGTGGATGCTATCGGCGAGGAATTCACGCTCAGCCCGGGCATCCTCGGCTTTACCGTGGCCATCACGCTGCTCGGCTGTGCTGCCGGTGCATGGTTTGCCGGCCAGCTGGCGGACAAGCTGGGCCGGAAACTGGTTATGGTCGGTGCCGCGGTGCTGTTTGCGGCCAACTCCGTGGGCTCGGCACTGGCCTTCTCGGAGTGGGACCTCATGCTGTGGCGGCTGATCGGCGGCCTGGCCATCGGTACCGCGTCCGTCATCGCCCCCGGTTACATTGCCGAAGTAGCACCCGCAAAGTGGCGCGGTGCGCTGGGTTCAGTCCAGCAGCTGGCAATCACGATCGGCATCTTTGCCGCCCTGCTCTCCGACGCCTTCCTGGCGAACACCGCAGGCAGCGCGCTTGGCGAACTGTGGTGGGGCCTGCCGGCCTGGCGCTGGATGCTGCTGGTCGGCGTCGTCCCCGCCATTGTCTACGGTGTCCTGGCACTGACCATTCCGGAATCCCCGCAGTACCTGGTCCGGAAGAACCGCGACGCAGAAGCCGCCAAGGTGCTCACCAGCATCTCCGGTGTGACGGATACGGACCGCAAGATCGCCGACATCCGCGACAGCTTCAAGAGCCCGCAGCCGACGTTCCGGGACCTGCGCGGTCCCAAGTTCGGGCTCCAGCCCATCCTCTGGGTCGGTATGGCCATTGCCGCATTCCAGCAGCTGGTCGGCATCAATGCGATCTTCTACTACTCCACCACTCTGTGGCGGTCCGTAGGCTTCAGCGAAAGCGATTCCTTCACGACGTCGGTGATCACCTCGATCGTGAACGTCGTGATGACGCTGGTTGCCATCGCCTTCGTGGACCGCATCGGCCGCCGCAAACTGCTGATGATCGGCTCGGCCGGTATGTTCGTGGGCCTGCTGGCAGCCACGGTTTCGTTCTTCCAGGCCGTGGACGTAGACGGCGAAGTCTCCCTCCCCGGTATCTGGGGACCGGTTGCCCTGGTGGGCGCGAACCTGTTCGTGGTCTTCTTTGCGGCGACCTGGGGGCCGGTCATGTGGGTAACCCTGGGCGAGGTCTTCCCGAATAACATCCGGTCCCTGGCCCTGGGCCTGGGCGCGATGGTCAACTGGATCTTCAATTTCATTGTTACCCTTGCCTTCCCGTGGGTCAGCGATAACTTCGGGGTCTGGATCATGTACGCCATCTTTACCGCGTTCGCGGTGCTGTCCTTCTGGTTCGTGAAGACCAAACTTCCCGAGCTGTCCGGCCGCGAACTCGAGGACCGCGAGGGCCTCGAAACGTCCTGACGCGCAGCTGGTGCGGATGGGCAAACTGATAACACTGAGGAGAATGGTAATTTGGGGTTATGGCAACGGTGAATACTGAACAGGGGACGGAGGCTGGGCGCATGAACCGCTCCGCTAGCACTCGGACACAGCGAACGGCGGGAAGCTCGTCGCTGGTTGGGCTGGCGAAAGTCATGGCCCGCCTGACGCCGCGTCAGCTGAATGACGAGTTCGCCCTCGCCACAGCCGAAATGAAGCAAAAGGGCATCAAGGCCGGCGTTGCTGCCGCGTTTATGGTGGTGGCGCTGCTTATGGTCGCAGCGCTGGCCATTTCGCTGCTGGTAGCCGGCATCCTCGCACTGTCGCTGGTCCTGCCGGGCTGGCTGGCTGCCCTGCTGGTTGCCGCGCTGTTCCTGGTGATTGCAGGCATCGCCGGATTCATTGGCTACAGCCGATTCAAGAAGACCCTCCCGCTGCTTCCGGAGGAGGCCATCCGCGGCATCCGCTACGACGTCGGCGTGCTGAAGGAAGGCCGCAGCTTCGATCCGGCCACGCTGGACAAGCCCAAGGAACCGAAGGAAAAGAAGGACAAGAAGGCCGAGAAGGACGACAAGCCTGAAGGCCCGAAGCAGCCCACTCCGGAAGAACTGCGCACCCGTGCGCGGCAGCGCCGCGAGCACCTCGCGGCAGTCCGGGACGGGCTCGGCGAGAAGGTGGACGTCAAGGCCCGCATCCAGGAGCTGAAGTCCCGCCGCGCCGCTGCAGCCCGAGGCAAGGACAGCAGCAGCGACGGTCCCTCCACGGCCGACGACGTGCTGGCCATGATCAAGGAACGCTGGCAGCCGCTTTCGGTAATGGCCGCATCCCTGCTGGCACTGCTCCTCATGTCCCGTCGGCTCGCGCGAAAGTAAGCTGTACTCGTACATCTTTGACGAGGGGAACGGACCGTGATCAGATTTATCGGTGCCGGAGCGCGTCCCGATACGGAAATTACCGTATTGGAACGCTTCTGGACCCTACCGAATCTGGTCACGGTCCTTCGCTTTCTCGGCATCCCCCTGTTTGTGCTGTTCATCAGCCAGGACCGCTACGGGAGTGCGTTCCTCACCCTGGTGGCAGTGGGCTGTACCGACTGGATAGACGGCTACCTGGCCCGCCGGCTGAACCAGGTCTCCGCTACCGGCCAGTGGCTGGATCCGGTCGCCGACAGGCTGGCACTGATCATAGTGGCTGCCACCTTTGTGGCAGACGGCATCGCACCGGCCTGGTTGATCCTGAGCATCGCCATCCCCGACGCCGTCCTGATCGCCAATTCGCTCCTGCTGTTCCGGGGCAACCCCTACCTGCCGGTGAGCATTGTCGGGAAAATCCGCACCGCGTTGCTGCTGTTGGGTGCGCCCCTGCTGCTGCTGGAACGGGTGGAGGGATTTGACCACCACTGGCTCTCGGTTGCAGGTTCCGCCGTGCTGGCACTGGGCTGCATCGGCCACGTTGCGGCGGCCGCCGGATACCTCGTGGCTGCGTGGCGCAAATACCTGCACCAGCGCGAGCATGTACCGGCCGGAACCGGAACCGGCCATGCACCCTAGGACACACTCCGTTTCCCCGCACAGCACGGCAGCACCTGGACCGGGCCGATGGTAGGGATCGCCGTAGCCTGTGCCTTGGCCAGCGCTTTTTTCCTTGCCTTCGGTGCCCAGCGCCAAGGCAGCGCCGTCAAGGCGGACACCGGCGGCCTGGGCCTGAACTCCTCCCAGATCAGCCGCCTGCTGCGCAACCCCCGCTGGCTTCTCGGGCTTTTGCTGCTGGGGACGGGCATGGCCCTGAACGTGGCTGCACTCTCGATGGCGCCCCTGACGGTGGTGCAGCCGATTGGTTCCATCGCATTGGTCATCACGACAGTGGTGAATTCCCGGGACCAGGGCCTGCACATGAACCGCATTACGGTCGCGGCGATTACGGCGTGCGTGGCCGGCAGCATGCTTTTTGTGTCGCTGGCCATCATGGTCACCCGTTCAGAGCAGGTCGTGGAACCGCGGCAGGAAGTGACCATTGTCCTCATCCTCGCCGTCGTCGTGATCTTCTTCGGCGGACTGAACGTGCTTTTCGGCAAGCGGCTCCGCGCAATCGCCCACATCCTCGGCGCCGGCATCCTGTTCGGCTTTGTTGCCGTCCTGACCAAGGTCATTGCCGGGGACCTGCTCAACCCGAACGGCCGGTTCCTCCTGAACGTGCCCTGGTACACCATCGTGGCGATCGCCGCTGCCGGTGCACTCGGTTCCTGGTTCGTGCAGAACGCCTACTCGAGCGGCCCGCCGGACCTGGTGATTGCGGGGCTGACGGTAATCGACCCCATGGTGGGGATCGCCATCGGCATCGGAGTCCTGCACGAACTGCGGCCGGATGTGCCGGCCGTGGCCGCGGTGGCCATGTCCGTGGCGGCCCTGATTGCTATTGTTGGGGTCGTTGCCCTTTCGAGGTATCACCCTGACGTTATCCAGCGTCGGAACGAAGAGCGGAGGCGGCAGAAGCCGGCCTCAAAGAATCCGAAAGCAGGACCTACAACGTGACCGACGCCCCGGTAGACAAACCGCTGACTGTCCTCATCGCTTGTGACACCTATCCTCCCCACCTGAACGGCGCCGCGCAGTTCGGCTACCGGCTGGCCCGGGGGATGCACGGGCGTGGGCACAACGTCCACGTACTGGCTCCCAATGATGTCAACGGCGGCAGCCGAAGCGACCTTGAGGGAGAGTGGCCGGTCCACCGGCTCCGTTCCCACGGGGTGCCTACCCATGAATACTGGCGGATCTGCCTGCCCTGGGAGATCAAGAAGGAAATCACCCTGCTGTTCGACAGGGTGCAGCCCGATGTCGTGCACATCCAGTGCCACTACATGGTGGGGGAGTACACGCTCTACGAAGCCCGTAAGCGCGGCATCCGTGTCATCGCGACCAACCACTTCATGCCGGAAAACCTGGATCCGTTCCTGCCCTTCCCGAAATGGGTTAAGCAGATTGTCGCCACCAACTCCTGGAAGGACATGGGCAAGGTCATGGGCCAGGCCCACGTGGTCACCACGCCCACGCCGCTGGCTGCCGAGGCGATGTACCGCCACGCCTTCCTGCACGACGTGATGCCGTTGTCCAACGGCATTGACGCGTCGGTTTACGAGCTGCGCGACGGGGAGCAGATTCCCCCGCACGAAGCGCCCACGGTTCTTTTTGTCGGCCGGCTGGCCGAGGAAAAGCACGTGGACGTGCTGATTGACGCCGTAGCGAAGACTCCCGCCCACCTCGGAGTGCGGGCGGAAATCATCGGCGGCGGCGAAGTCCGTCCCGGGCTGGAAGCCCAGGTGCAGCGACTGGGACTGCAGGACCGGGTGGTCTTCCGCGGACTGGTCTCCGATGAAGAACTGCGCGAGGCGTACCTCAAAGCCGACCTGTTCTGCATGCCGGGTACCGCCGAGCTTCAGTCACTGGTGACGTTGGAGGCGATGTCGGCATCGAAACCGGTCCTGCTGGCCGATGCGATGGCGTTGCCGCACCTCGTGGACAAGGGACGCAACGGCTACCTGTTTACGCCGGGCGACAGCTCCGAGCTGGCAGGGCGCATCACGGAAATCCTGGAGCTGCCCGCCGACGAGCGGGCGAAGATGGGCCGGACCAGCCGCGAGATGGTGGACCGGCACAGCCTGGAAGCCACGTTGTCCACCTTTGAAGATCTCTACCGCGGGGATCCGGGGAAACGCGTGGATGCGCGCTGATTGGTTGTCCAGTCCCCGGACCCACTAGGATGGCATCGTTGCCTTCTTGGGCACCCGGGGCTGTAGCTCAGCTGGTCAGAGCAGCGGACTCATAATCCGTGGGTCGTGGGTTCAAGCCCCACCAGCCCTACCTGTAATGGATCGGACGACGTCCCGATCCGCCTTGATAAACGCCCCGGTCTGCGGACCGGGGCGTTTTCTTTTGCCTGGGCATTCCTGCGATGTCGCCGGAGGCACCCCGTAAGCCCCTTATCTGTCCTCCCAGTGGGCCGCACGCCGCCGCACGCCGTCGGAGGCAATTTTCCGCAGACGTTGTGATCGTTGTTACTGGTGGGTAACATGGGCTCAGCCGGTTCCCGGATGGGCACCAGCGGATCACCGATGATCAGCAGCGAAGGACAATTTCCATGGCACTTATCGACGTCGACAACCTTCCGTACCCGGACGGCGACTTCTACGCATTTGAAGATCTGCTCACTGACAAGGAGCGCGACCGCCTGCACGAGATCCGTGCCTGGCTCGCAGCCGAGGTCAAGCCGCATGCTGCTGACTGGTGGAACGCCGGAGAATTCCCGCACCACATGATCCCCAAGATTGCCGAACTGGACGTTATGAGCCCGGTTTACCGGCAGGGTTACTCCAACCTTTTCGCGGGCCTCTGCCATGCCGAAATGACGCGTGCGGACACGTCCTTCGCGACCTTCATGGGCGTCCACGACGGTCTCTTCACCGGCTCCATCGAGGCCCTGGCCTCCGAGGAGCAGAAGGCAGCCTGGCTGCCGGACATCTACGCCATGAAGAAGATCGGCGCCTTCGGCCTGACGGAACCG
The DNA here is from genome assembly GCF_025244845.1 of Arthrobacter sp. zg-Y1171. Lineage (NCBI taxonomy): Bacteria > Bacillati > Actinomycetota > Actinomycetes > Micrococcales > Micrococcaceae > Arthrobacter > Arthrobacter sp. zg-Y1171. Next base: position 1,113,477 of record NZ_CP104264.1, read on the forward strand.
CTGGGCGGATCCGACGTTGCCGGCGGCACCCGCACTACTGCCCGCCGCGAGGGGGACAACTGGATCCTCAACGGTGAAAAGCGCTGGATCGGCAATGCGACCTTCTCCGACTGGGTGGTTGTTTACGCCCGCGACCTCGAGGACAACCAGGTCAAGGGTTTCCTGGTGGACACCAAGACCCCGGGCTACACGGCCACGAAGATCGAAAACAAGATCGCCCTGCGCACGGTCCAGAACGCAGACATTGTCCTCGACAACGTAGTGGTGAGCGACGAGTTCCACCTCAAGGGCGCCAACAGCTTCCGCGACACCAACAAGGTCCTGAAGGTCACCCGCCTTGCCGTGGCCTGGCAGGCCGTGGGCCAGCAGATGGCTGCCTTCGACGTCGCCCGCAAGTACGCGGTAGAGCGCAAGCAGTTCGGCAAGCCGCTGGCATCCTTCCAGCTGGTGCAGGAACAGCTGGTGAAGATCCTGGGCAACACCGTCAGCTCGCTGGGCATGATGGTCCGCCTGGCGCAGCTCGAAGACCTCGGACAGGCCAAGGATGAGCAGTCCGCCCTCGCCAAGGCCTTCACCACGGCCCGGATGCGCGAATCCGTTGCCATGGGCCGCAGCATCCTGGGTGGAAACGGCATTGTCACCGATTACGGCATGGCTAAGATCTTCGCTGACGCGGAGGCCATCTACTCGTACGAAGGCACGTACGAGATCAATACTCTGGTCACCGGACGCGCGATCACCGGAGTGGCTGCGTTCGTATAGCCGCTTTCGGAATCAACGTCCGCTAGACCAGCAAAGAACCCCGGCCGGATCCTGCAAAGGGTCCGGCCGGGACGTTTAACCGGGGCGTTTAGCCGGAATGTCTACCCGGGCGGTTCACGGGAGGCCGGCGGCGGCACCGGAAGCAGGACCGAGGGCCGGCGGTCGGATACATAGTTGAGCGGATCCACATAGTCCCCGTCCAGCCGGACTCCCCAATGTACGCAACCCGGGCCGCAGTGCGATCCCGACCGGACGGACCCCACCGCAGTGCCCTTGGGCACTTCGGTACCCACCGGCACGGAAGCTTCGACGGGTTCAAAACTGCTCAACAAGCCGCGTCCGTGGTCAATGGTCAGGACCGACCTGTCCACCACCCGGCGGGCAAAAACGACGCGCCCGTCCGCAGGGGCCAGGACCGCGGCGCCCTCGGCCGCGGCGACGTCGATACCGCGGTGCCCCGCCAGCCACGGCTGTGCCGGGGGATCGAAGGACCGCAGGAGGGCAGGCTCCGGGGCCAGGGGCCAGCTCCAGGGCGGGGAATATGCCGACGCGGTGGCAGCGGACGGCGGGTCGACTGCCACCGACCCGGGGGCAAGGACGGACAGTACCGCCGCGAGGAGCAGGACAGGTGTTCGCTTCATGGAGCAACGGTGCATCCGCGCGGGCTCCCGTTGCCGATTTCCCGGGCGTCCTGTTCGGAGCCCGGCCGCGGAAGCCGGGTGGGGAGGAAAGGTTGACGCCGGATGGCGGGGGTCCGGCGCTGTAGTACACTTGACGGAGCAGCTTGCTGTGCCATGGGACCTGCCCGGACGTTTTAGTCCAGGTCCGGTCCCGGGTTTGTCCGGTATTCACCGGGTTCACCCACCGGCATGGAGGCTGACTACGCGTATCCCAATTATCCCCGTCACAGGGGGTGCATCTCCAACGGTCCGGCAACGCCGGCAGGGGAGGCATGCCGCAGCTCCTACGGGGCAGCGGCTGATGGATACCAGGAGCTTCGCCCGCCCGGGCGTACAGCTAAAACCGTCAATTGGCAGTAGGACCAGTGCGCCGTGCGCACGGCTGCTGCCGGAAGGAGTGACGACATGCCCGTCGTTACAATGCGCCAGCTGCTCGACAGCGGCGTCCACTTTGGTCACCAGACCCGCCGTTGGAACCCGAAGATGAAGCGTTTCATCTTCACCGAGCGCAACGGCATCTACATCATTGACCTGCAGCAGTCGCTGTCCTACATCGACCGTGCATTCGAGTTCGTCAAGGCCACTGTTGCCCACGGCGGAACCGTACTGTTCGTCGGCACCAAGAAGCAGGCGCAGGAAGCAATCGCCGAGCAGGCCACCCGTGTTGGCCAGCCGTACGTGAACCAGCGCTGGCTCGGTGGCATGCTCACCAACTTCCAGACTGTCGCCAAGCGTATCCAGCGCATGAAGGAACTCGAAGAGATCAACTTCGAGGACGTCGCTTCCTCCGGCCACACGAAGAAGGAGCTCCTGCTTCTCCGTCGTGAACTGACCAAGCTGGAAACCAACCTCGGCGGCATCCGCAACCTGACCAAGGCTCCGTCCCTGCTCTGGATTGTTGACACGCAGAAGGAACACCTCGCCATTGACGAGGCCAAGAAGCTGAACATTCCCGTTGTTGCCATCCTGGACAGCAACTGCGATCCGGACGACGTCGACTTCCCGATCCCGGGTAACGACGACGCCATCCGCTCCGTCAACCTGCTGACCCGCGTCATTGCCGACGCCGTGGCCGAGGGCCTGATCGTCCGCCACAACAAGTCCGGCAACACGGAAGCCCCGGCCGAGCCGCTGGCCGAGTGGGAGCGCGAGCTCCTCGAAGGTGCTGCTGAGACCCCGGCCGCTGACGCCGCTGCTGAAGCTCCCGCTGCTGAAGCCGCTCCGGCCGCTGAAGCTGCTGAGGCTCCCGCCGCTGATGTCGACGCCATCGTTGACGCCCCGGCCGCTGAAGTAACCGAGAAGTAAAGAACGTATTTCCTTAGTCCGGGGGAAGTTATCCCCTGGACATGGGTTGTGGTGCGGCTGGCCGGTTTACCGGCCAGCCGCACTGGCAGAACCGCACCAATACTTATTACGGGAGGACTGGAGTCCAAATGGCGAACTACACTGCTGCTGATATCAAGGCACTGCGCGAGCGCACCGGCGCAGGCATGATGGATGTAAAGAAGGCTCTGGACGAGGCCAACGGCGATGCCGACAAGGCCATGGAGCTTATCCGCATCAAGGGCCTGAAGGGCGCGACCAAGCGTGAAGGCCGTTCCACCGCTGAAGGCCTGGTTGCCGCCAAGGTCATCGACGGCACGGTTGGCGTCATGATCGAGCTGAACTGCGAGACTGACTTCGTTGCCAAGTCCCCGAAGTTCATCGAACTGGCTGACAAGGTCCTGGCCGCTGCAGTTGAATCTGCTGCTGCCGACGCCGAATCCCTCCTCGCCTACAACGTTGACGGCAAGCCGCTGTCCGAGGTTGTTGTCGAAGAAGGCGCCATCCTGGGCGAGAAGGTTGTCGTCCGCCGCGTGGCACGCATCGAAGGCAAGACCGTCGACGCGTACCTGCACAAGACCTCCAAGGATCTTCCGGCACAGGTCGGCGTGCTGTTCGCCGTTGACGGCGAAGGCGCAGAAGCTGCCACCGCCGCCCACGACATCGCCGTGCACACCGCTGCGTACGCCCCGACCTACCTGACCCGCGACGAAGTTCCGGCAGAGACGGTCGAGAACGAACGCCGCATTGCAGACGAGACGGCACGCGCAGAGGGCAAGCCCGAGGGCGCACTGCCGAAGATCGTCGAAGGCCGCCTGACTGGTTTCTTCAAGGAAATCGTCCTGGTGGACCAGCCGTTCGCCAAGGACGCCAAGAAGACCGTGGGCAAGGTTCTCGAAGAAGCCGGTGTTGCACCGGCAGGCTTCGCCCGCTTCCGTGTAGGCGCCTAATTAGTTAGGTAACAACGGTTTCGACGGAAACGTCATCACAGCAAAGGGGGTGGTCACCACGGGTGACCACCCCTTTTCTCTGCCCAGAACAGCTCACTAGTCTTAAAAGCAGCACCAGCACCTATGCCCGGGAGGCACAATGGCCCACGTATTGAAAGAAACCGATTCCCCGCGACGACGCGTCCTGCTGAAGCTCTCGGGAGAGGTGTTCGGCGGCGGCAAACTCGGTGTGGATCCGGATACCGTGCGGGCAGTGGCCAAGCAGATCGCTGCGACCGTGGGCGAGGTTGAAGTGGCCATCGTCGTCGGCGGCGGCAACTTCTTCCGCGGCGCGGAGCTGTCCACCAGCGGCATGGACCGCTCCCGTGCGGACTACATGGGCATGCTCGGCACCGTGATGAACTGCCTGGCACTGCAGGACTTCCTGGAGCAGGCCGGCGTCGAGACCCGCGTCCAGAGCGCCATCACCATGGGACAGGTGGCTGAGGCCTACATTCCGCGGCGCGCCATCCGACACCTGGAAAAGGGCCGCGTGGTCATCTTCGGTGCCGGCGCAGGCCTGCCGTACTTCTCCACCGACACGGTCGCCGCCCAGCGCGCGCTGGAAGTGCACGCAGACGAGGTGCTGATGGCCAAGAGCGGCGTGGACGGTGTCTACACTGCCGATCCGAACAAGGATTCCACCGCGGTACGGCTGGAGACCCTGACGTACGACGACGCCCTGCGCCAGGACATCCGCGTTATGGACCAGACGGCCATGACCATGTGCAAGGACAACGACCTGAACATGGTTGTCTTCGGCATGGAGGGTGAAGGCAACGTAACCCGGGCACTCCGCGGAGAGAAGATCGGCACCATCGTCTCCAACTAACTCTGGAGCGATATACAGGGTGCGGGTTCCCTACACCTCGCAGGCTCGGTGCAGGGAACCCGTACCCTTTTGCGCCGAAAGGGTTCCCCTTCACCTCGCAGGCTCGGTGCAGGGAACCCGCACCCTTTTGGCTTAGGATGATAGAAGAGTCCGGCCACTAAGCTGATAGCGCTTGGTGGACACTGTTTTATGAGGAGAGACCGTGATCGAAGACACCTTGAAAGAGGCCGCCGACAAGATGGACAAGGCGGTGGAAGTTGCTAAGGAGGACTTCTCCTCCGTCCGCACAGGCCGCGCCAACCCGGCGCTGTTCAACCGGGTGCTGGTGGACTACTACGGTTCCCCGACGCAGCTGCAGCAGCTGGCATCCTTCGCCACTCCTGACGCCCGCACACTGCTCATCACGCCCTACGATGTCAGCGCCCTGCGCGCCATCGAGCGGGCACTGAGCGACTCCGAGGTCGGCGCCAACCCGTCCAACGACGGTAAGGTCATCCGGGTCATCATGCCCGAGCTGACGCAGGACCGCCGTAAGGAATACGTCAAGATTGTCCGCGGCAAGGCCGAGGATGCCAAGGTTTCCGTCCGCAACATCCGCCGCAAAGCTAAGGACGGCATTGACCGCCTGGTGAAGGACAGCGAAGTGGGCGAGGACGACGGCGCTCGTGCGGAAAAGGATCTCGATGCACTGACCAAGGCGCACACGGATTCCATTGACGAGCTCCTCAAGCGCAAGGAAGCCGAGCTTCTCGAGGTCTGATGAGTGACGCCCAGCCTCCAACCCGGGCTGGCGGTTCACCGTCCGTCGAGACAGTTCCGGCAGCAGCAAAGGCCAAGGAAATGAGTGCAGCTGATTCAGGACAGGTCGGCGGCCGCACCGCCCGGGGCCGCCGGTCTGCCGAGAAACCCGTAAAGGTCTCGCGCGCCGGACGCAATCTGCCTGCTGCCATCGCTGTTGGCGTGATCTTGCTCGGCTCCCTGCTTAGCGGCCTCCTCTTTTTCCCTTTCGCCATTGTGATTATTGCGGTCGGCTTCGCTGCCGTCGGCGTCTGGGAAGTCAACCGTGCGCTCGAAGTGCGCGGCATGAAAGTGCCGCAGGTGCCGGTGCTGGTCGGTTCCGTGGCGCTGCCGTTCGCGGCGTTCTTCGGCGGCACAGAAGCATTGGCCTTTGCGATGGTCGCAACGTCCGTTGCCATCCTCCTGTGGCGGAGCATCGACACCGCTGCCGAAGCGATCCAGAGCATCCTCGCCGGTATTTTCGTGGTTCTCTGGGTGCCGTTCCTGTTGAGCTTTGCGCTCCTGCTGCTGCGCGAACCCGATGGACAGGTTCGAGTCGCCGTACTGCTCCTGCTCGTGGTCTCCAATGACACCTTCGGCTACCTGGTAGGTGCCTTCTTCGGTAAGCACCCGATGGCGCCGAAGATCAGCCCGAAGAAGTCCTGGGAAGGCTTTGCAGGCTCTGCCGTCGGCGCCGCCATCGTCGGCGTCGGGGCTGCAGTCCTGTTCCTGGACCAGCCCTGGTGGTTCGGCGTGGTGCTCGCAGTGGCGACAGTGGCCGCGGCCACCGCCGGCGACTTCTCCGAGTCCATGGTCAAGCGGGAACTCGGGGTAAAGGACATGTCCAACCTCCTGCCGGGACACGGCGGTGTAATGGACCGGCTGGACTCCGTGGTCTTCGCCTCCCCGGTGGTGTTCCTGCTGTCGGTGCTGCTCTCTACGGCTTCCTAGCAGGAGCAACCGTAACGGTCCGGCAACGGCCGGTGTGCCGGATCACGTCCACGGCACGGGCATCGTAAGATGTTTGAGAGTTTTCAGACGATGCCCGGCAGGCGCCCTGTAGGGACAACCGGCTCCAGCGGCAATAACTCCGCGGGGAAAAACCACAGAGGAACAATTTATTCATGGACGATGTGCGGCAGGCCAGTGCCCCTTTCGAACGCGTGGGACGACGGGACTACGGCTACAACATCCGCCAGGTCGATGAGTTCCTGACGAAAGCCAGGAACTACTACAACTCGGATTCCACGTCGGCTAATCCGGTGACCAGCGCGGACGTCCGGTCCATGGCGTTCGACCCGGCGAAGGGCGGTTACGAGCCGCAGGCGGTGGACGCCGCGCTGGACCGGCTGGAGGACGTTTTCGCCCAGCGGGAACGGGACCGCCTGATTTCCGACCGCGGCGAAGAAGCCTGGCTGCTGCAGATCGGGCGGATGTCCGCGGTCCTCAGGGCCCGCCTGCACCGCAAGCCGGGGGAGCGGTTCCGCCGCCCCGGAAGGAAACGCGTCACCAGTTACAACGTCGAGGACGTTGACGCACTGTGCAACGAACTCCTGGGATACTTCGAACACGACCGGCCCCTCAGCGTAGACGTGGTGCGCCGCGCCGTCTTCCGTGAGGCCAAGGGCGAGCAGGGATACGAGGAAAGCCAGGTGGATGCCTTCCTCGACCGGGTGGTCGAACTGATGGCTTCCATCGACTAGGTGGTCCTAGCGGGCCCCTGTTCCTGTCCCCGGCCGGGGCCGATCCAGTGGTTCCGGCGTGTGCAGCTGCGCCATGAACTTTGCCGTTCCGTCCGGCGCTGATCCGGCGGTCAGCCGGGACACCACCACCATCACGGCAAACGCTGCGGGAACTGTCCAGGCCGCGGGCTGTTCGATCCAGGCGGGTACGCCGGCACCCGCCCGCGGCAGGATGGCCGCGGCGGCCATTGCCCCGCCGCACAGCAGCGCGCCGGTCAGCATTCCCGCTCCGGCGCCCGCCGCCGTCAGTCGGCGCCACCAGATGCCCAGCACCAGCAGCGGGCACAGGGTGGAGGCCGTGAATGCGAAAACCGTGCCGATGCTGCCGGCCAGCGCGGAGGATTCGGTCAGCAGGGCAATGACCAGGGGGACGACGGCGGCCAGCACGGCGGAGACCCGGAACCCGCCGACACTGCCGCGGAAGAACTCCTGGCTGATCACTCCCGCGAGCGAGACCGTCAGCCCGCTGCTCGTGGAGAGGAACGCCGCGAATGCCCCAGCCGTGACCAGGGCCGCCAGCAGGTCGCCGGTGGCGCCGTCGAACACCCGCCCCGGCAGCAGCAGCACGGTCGCATCCGCGGCACCTCCGGCGGCCAGGTCCGGGGTATAGATCCTGCCCAGCACGCCGTAGGTGATCGGGAAGATGTAGAAGAGCGAGAGCAGCCCCAGGACAATCAGGGTGGTCCGCCGGGCGGAGGGGCCGTCGGGGTTGGTGTAGAAACGGACCAGCACGTGGGGGAGTCCCAGGGTGCCGCAGAGCAGGGCGATGCTCAGCGAAATATTGCGGTACAGCGGAGCGTGGGTTTCCGGGTTCAGTGCCTCCGCCAGGATCTGCCCGCCGCCGGCCGGCGGGCCGTCACCGGCGAGGCGGAAGAGGACGAACAGCACCGGTACGGCAATCGCCACCAGCTTCAGCCAGTACTGGAAAGCCTGCACAAACGTGATGGAGCGCATCCCGCCGGTCACCACGCTGAGGCAGACAACGCCGGTGACCACCAGACAGCCGATCTCCGCGGGCAGCCCGGTGGTGATGCGCATGGTCAGCGCCGCACCGTGCAGCTGCGGCACAATGTACAACCAGCCGACGGCGATCACCAGCAGGCTGGTGAGGCGCCGCACGGGGAGCGACTCCAGCCGGGCCGAGGCGAAGTCCGGCACCGTGTAGGCGCCGGACCGGCGCAGCGGCGCCGCGACGAAGAGCAGGAGCATGAGGTAGCCGCCGGTGTAGCCGATGGGGAACCAGAGCGCGTCCACCCCGGAAGCGACAATCAGCCCCGCCACACCCAGGAAGCTGGCTGCCGAGAGGTATTCGCCGCCGATGGCCGAGGCGTTCCACCAAGGTTTCACCGTCCGGGAGGCAACATAGAAGTCGCTGGTGGTCCGCGAGATCCGCAGGCCGTAGAAACCGATCAGCAGGGTCGCGGCGGAAACCAATGCCAGCGCCGTGTAGCCGATGCCGGGGTTCATGCCTGCGGCCACATCCCAGTTCACCGGCTACCGTCCGTCCACCAGGTCGCGGTACCGGTTCTCGTTCCGCTGGGCACTCAGCACGTAGAGCAGCCCGCAACCGATGACCAGCGGATAAACGCCGACGCCGAGCAGGATCCACGGAGCAGGGACACCGAAAACGGACAGTTCGGCAATCACGGGCAGGAAAGCCAGCAGCACCGGAACGCTGAGCAGGATCAGCAGGAAGCCGCCGCCCACCACCAGCGCCAGCCGGAGCTGGCTGCGGATCAGGGAACCGATGATCAGCTCGCCCACCTCGGACTGCTCGTCCAGCTCCCGGGACACCGGGAACGGGGCCGCGCCCGTGCCCGGTGCGGTCACCCGGACGCGCCGGGAACCAGGTTCGGCGGCGGGAGTGGATTCCCCGGTCACTGCGTGGGCCGGACGCGGCCGGCGGCGAGTGTGTTGCGCACGGCGGGCAGATGCCGCCGGCTGACCGGAAGGTCCACCTCGCCCAGCCGCACGCTTGCCCGCCCTCCGGTCAGCCGTACCTGGCGGATGTGGGTCCGGGCCACCAGGAAGGACCGGTGGATGCGCACGAACCCGGCACCGGCCCACTGCTCCTCCAGGTCCGCCAGCGGAACCCGGATCAGGTAGCTGGCGTCCGCGGTGTGCAGCCGGGCATAGTCGCCCTGCGCCTGGACGTAGCGGATGTCGCCGCGGGGGATAATCCTCGTCGTCGCGCCCTGGACCACCGTGACGACGTCGGCGTCCTCCGGTTCGGCGTCGGCCGCGAGCTCGCAGATCCGGCGGACCGACTCGGAGAGCCGCTCCGGCCGGACGGGTTTCAGCAGGTAGTCGAGGGCGGCGAGGTCAAAGGCCCGCAGTGCCTGGTCCTCATCCGCGGTCACGAAGACGACGGCGGGCGGACGCTCGCGCCGGCCCAGCGCCTTAGCGATGTCCAGGCCGGAGAGGGCCGGCATGTGGATGTCGAGGAAGACGGCGTCGACGTCGCGGGTCTCGATTTCGTGCAGTGCCTGGGCGCCGCTGGCGGCCCGGTGGACCGTGCCGATCCGGGCATCCAGGCCCAGGAGGTAGGCGAGCTCCTCGACGGCGGGGGCTTCGTCGTCGGCCACTACCACGGTGAGCGGCCGGAGAGGTTTGCGCATGGAGAACAGGTTACGCGTTCGTGGGCCGGTTCTCCGGCTGCGACTTGGGTACCCGCATGGTGATCAAGGTGCCGGCACCGGGTGCCGTGTCAATGACGAGCCCGTGCTTTTCGCCGTAGACCTGCCGCAGCCGTACATCCACGTTCCGCAGGCCCACATGGTCCCCGTCGGCGTGGCCGGCCAGGACGGAGCGGAGGTACTCGGGGTCCATGCCCACCCCGTTGTCCTCGATAGTGATGACGGCGTCCGCTCCGGCGTCGACGGCGGCAATGCTGATCCGGCCCTGCCCGTCCTTGGTCTCCAGTCCGTGGCGGACGGAATTCTCCACCAGCGGCTGCAGGGACAGGAACGGGATGACCGTACCCAGTACCTCCGGGGCAATCTGCAGGGCCACTTTCAGCCGCTCGCCGAAGCGTGCCCGTTCCAGCAGGAGGTACCGGTCCACGGATTCCAGTTCCTGGGCGATGGTGGTGAAGTTGCCGTGCCGGCGGAAGGAATAGCGGGTGAAATCCGCGAACTCAACCACCAGCTCCCGGGCACGGGCCGGGTCCGTATTGATGTAGGACGCGATCGCGTTCAGCGAGTTGTAGATGAAGTGCGGACTGATCTGTGCCCGCAGTGCCCGGACCTCGGCCTCCATCAGCTGCGCGCGGGAGGCATCCAGCTCCGCCAGCTCCACCTGCGTGGCGAGCCAGGCCGCCACCTCGTTGGCTGCCCGGACCAGGCCGGCGCGGACGGTCGGGGCGAACACGGCGACGGTCCCGAGGGTCTGGCCGTTGACCGGCAACGGGGAGACCAGCAGCTCGCCGCAGTCCTCCATGCCCAGGGCGCGCAGTGCGGCGCCGCGGAAGACGCGTGTCCGGCCGGATTCGAGCACCAGCGCCGCTGCCGACAACAGCCGTTGGCGGCGGAACGGAGTGTCGCTGACCGCGCCGTCCCACGCCAGCACGGCGGATGCATCGGTGATCACCAGGGTGTCGCAGTCCAGCAGGTCGCGCAGGTGCCGGCTGGCCTTGCGGGCGCCGGCCGGGGTCAGGCCGGCCCGCAGATGCGCCGAGGCGAGCGACGCCGTGTGGAGGGTTGAGTAGGTGGCCTGCTCGGCGTCGGACCCCAGATCCCGCTGCGAACGGCTGAGCCGAAAGCCCAGCGCGCCCACGACGGCGACGGTCAGCACGGCAACGGCGCAGACCAAGGCAATATCGACGGCGGGACTGAGCATGGACCAACCCTAACGGCCCGTCCGGCCGGAACGCCGTTCATCGCTGTTCAACGCCGTTCATCGCCGTTCACCGCACGGAACCAACCGTTCACCGACGCCGCGGGGCGGCGGATCGACACCGTGCCGGGACTATAGGAAAGTGATCAGCGTCACAGCTTGCACAGCGTCGTGTCCTGACCTCCACAGGTGGATGCCGCGCGGCGGGCCCCACTAGAGGAGGAACAATGGCTGAAGAGCAGCCGGTTTCACACGCTGCGCACCCGGAACAGGTGGACTTCCGGGACGTCCAGAGCTCGCCTGAGTTCCAGGAACTCCGCAAGCGCCAGCGCAGCTTTATTTTCCCCATGGCCGTGGTTTTCCTGGTCTGGTACTTCGCGTACGTCCTGCTGGCCGACTACGCCCACGACTTCATGTCGACCCCGGTGATCGGGAACATCAACATGGGACTGATCCTCGGCCTGCTCCAGTTCGTGAGCACGTTCGGCATCACCATGTGGTACGTCAGCTACGCCAACCGCAAGATGGACCCGATTGCGGCGGATCTCCGCCGTGACCTTGAGGCCCACGGAGTAAGCCGCCCGGAGGAGACGAAGTGAACAGCCTGCACATTTCCGCCGCCACCGAAGTGACGGCCGAGTCCATCAAGGACACCGGCCTGCTCAACATGGTCATCTTCGGTGTCTTCGTGGCCGTCACCCTCGTGGTGGTGCTGCGCGCGAGCCGCAACAACAAGACGGCGGCCGACTACTACGCCGCCGGCCGGTCCTTCACCGGACCGCAGAACGGCACCGCCATTGCCGGCGACTACCTCTCGGCGGCGTCCTTCCTCGGCATTGTCGGGGCCATCGCCGTGAACGGCTATGACGGCTTCCTGTACTCCATCGGCTTCCTCGTTGCCTGGCTCGTCGCCCTGCTCCTGGTCGCTGAAATGCTGCGCAACACCGGCAAGTTCACCATGGCCGATGTGCTCTCCTTCCGCCTTAAGCAGCGGCCGGTGCGCATTGCCGCAGCCATCACCACGCTGGCGGTCTGCTTCTTCTACCTGCTGGCCCAGATGGCCGGTGCCGGCGGACTGGTCTCCCTGCTTATGGGGATTGACAGCAAGGTCGGTCAATCCGTGGTCATCACCGTCGTCGGCGCCCTGATGATCATCTATGTACTGGTCGGCGGCATGAAGGGCACCACCTGGGTGCAGATCATCAAGGCCTTCCTGCTGATTGTCGGCGCGGCCGTCATGACCGTCTGGGTCCTGGCCCTGCACGGCTTCAACCTCTCCGAACTGCTGGGTGCCGCCGTCGAAACCACCGGCAACCCCGCCATCCTGGATCCGGGACTGCAGTACGGCAAGTCGGACACCTCCAAGCTGGACTTCGTCTCCCTCGGCCTGGCTCTGGTGCTCGGCACCGCCGCCCTGCCGCACGTGCTGATGCGCTTCTACACGGTCCCCACCGCCAAGGAAGCCCGCCGGTCCGTTGTCTGGGCCATCTGGCTGATCGGCATCTTCTACCTCTTCACCCTGGTCCTGGGCTACGGCGCCGCGGCGCTGATCGGTTCAGACGCCATCAAGAGCGCTCCGGGCGGCGTGAACTCCGCAGCACCCCTGCTGGCCTTCGCGCTCGGCGGGCCGGTACTGCTGGGACTGATTTCCGCCGTCGCCTTCGCCACCATCCTCGCGGTGGTCGCGGGGCTGACCATCACGGCAGCTGCTTCGTTCGCCCATGACATCTACGCCAACGTCATCCGCAAGGGAGAGGTGGACGCAGACGGCGAGGTCAAGGTAGCCCGCACCACGGTAGTGGTGATCGGTATCATCTCGATCCTCGGCGGCATCGGCGCCCAGGGGCAGAACGTGGCCTTCCTGGTGGCCCTCGCCTTCGCGGTGGCGGCCAGTGCCAACCTGCCCACGATTATCTACTCGCTCTACTGGCGGAAGTTCTCCACCCAGGGCGCGCTGTGGAGCATGTACGGCGGCCTCGGCTCCGCGATTGTGCTCATTGCCTTCTCGCCGGTCGTCTCCGGCGCGGAAACTTCAATGATCGCCGGCGCGGACTTTGCCTGGTTCCCGCTGAACAACCCGGGCATCGTGTCCATCCCGCTGGCCTTCTTCCTTGGCTGGCTGGGCACCGTGCTGGACAAGAACACCGAATCCGCCGTCAAGCAGGCGGAGATGGAAGTCCGGTCCCTGACCGGCGTCGGCGCCGAGAAGGCCGTCGACCACTAGGGGGCAACAGCCTCGGCAAAAGGCAGGTTCCGCTCAGGCGGGGCCTGCCTTTGCCGTTGCCGGGGCCTGGTCCCGCCGTTCGGGGGCCGACGACGGCGGCTGCGGCAGCCCTGCTCCGCGGCGCAGCAGGGGAGCGGCGCGCAGGGGAATGAGTTCACCCATGGCCAGATTGGTGTCGCAGCGCTGGACGCCGTCCACGGCGAGGATCTGCTTGTTGATGCGGAACAGGTCTTCGGCGTCTGCAGCTACGACGCGCAGCAGGATGTCCGCGTCCCCGGTGAGGCCGTGCGCTTCGACAACCTCGGGCAGCCCGGCCAGGTCTTCGGTGATCCGCGCCAGGCTCGGCTGGTGGACATGGACATGCACAAACGCCATCAGCGGGTAGCCGAGCGCGGCAGTGCTGATCCGGCGTTCAAACGGCAGGAACGCTCCTTTGCGTTCCAGTCCGGCCAGCCGGGCCTGGACGGTGTTGCGGGAGAGGCCGAGGACCGCCGCCAGGGCCACGGCCGTACGTGTTGAATCCTCCGCCAGGGCAAGGAGGAGGCGTAGGTCCGTGGTGTCGAGGGGCTGCATAGTGCGCAACGCTAGCACGGTGTTTTGGCCGTTTACAGGGCAGGATGCTCGGTCTTTGCCGGAATGGTTGTGCCGGGTGCTGAGTGTGAGTAGGGTCACATGTACCCGGGCAATGGAGCCCGGGGTCGGTTTGGCCCCGCCACCCCAGAGGCCCAAACACGGAAGGATGCGTATCCAAGTGTCCCTGCATACCCCGGTGCGGCACCCGGAAAACTCCGGCAGCTCACCCACCGACCCATACGTACAGCTTGTCACCCCCGACGGCGTCCGTACCCCGGACCCCCTGTATGACCGCTGGGTCGAGGATATCGACGGCGCCCGGCTGCAGGAGCTCTACATCGACATGGCGGTCATCCGCCGGATAGATACCGAAGCCACCGCCCTGCAGCGGCAGGGCGAGCTGGGGCTGTGGCCTCCGCTGCTCGGCCAGGAAGCCGCACAGATCGGCTCCGTACGGTCCCTGCGCTCCTCCGACTTCGTTTTCCCCAGCTACCGGGAGAACGGCGTGGCTTTCTGCCGCGGTGTGGACGTGGGCGACCTGATGCGGGTCTGGCGCGGCAATGCCGGCGCCGGCTGGGATCCGTATCAAGTGAACATGGCGCCCACCCAGGTCATTATCGGCGCCCAGGCACTGCACGCCGCCGGTTATGCCATGGGCATCACCCGCGACGGTACCGATGACGCGGTGATCAGCTACTTCGGCGACGGCGCCACCAGCCAGGGGGACGTCCACGAGGCGATGGTCTTCGCCGCGAGCTTCAACTCGCCGGTCGTTTTCTTCTGCTCAAACAACCAGTGGGCCATCTCCGAACCGGTCACGCTGCAGGCACAGGTACCCATCGCCAACCGCGCCCCGGGCCTCGGCATCCCGTCCATCCGGGTGGACGGCAACGATGTCCTTGCGGTTATGGCCGCAACCCGGGAGGCACTGGACCGGGCCCGCTCCGGCAACGGACCGACCTTCATTGAAGCGGTCACCTACCGGATGGGTCCGCACACCACGGCAGACGACCCCACGCGCTACCGGGACCAGGCCGAACTGGAACGGTGGCGGCGAAAGGATCCGCTGTCCCGGCTGCAGGCATTGCTGGCCTCCATGGGGCTGTTCACCGACGGGTTCGCCGCCGAAGCCAGCCGCCGGGCCGACGACGTGGCTGCCGAGCTGCGCGCCGCGTGCCTCGGGATGCCGGATCCGGTGCCCGCGGATGTTTTTGCCCATGTCTATTCCGAGCCCAACTCCTGGCTGGACCGCCAGCAGGAGCAGTACTCGCGCTATCTCAGCGGTTTCGCTGGCGAGGAGAACCGTTAATGACCAGCATGACTTTCGGGCGGGCGATCAACGCCGGCCTGCGCCGGGCAATGGAACAGGATCCCCGCGTCCTTATTATGGGCGAGGACGTCGGCAAACTCGGCGGCGTCTTCCGGATCACCGACGGACTCCAGAAGGACTTCGGTCCGCTGCGCGTCGTGGACACCCCGCTCGCCGAGTCCGGGATCATGGGCACAGCCGTGGGGCTGGCGTTCCGCGGCTACCGCCCCGTAGTGGAGATCCAGTTCGACGGCTTCATCTACCCGGCGTTCGACCAGATAGTTTCCCAGGTGGCCAAGATGCACTACCGGACCCGCGGAGCTGTGAAGCTGCCGCTGACCATCCGGGTGCCGTTCGGCGGGGGCATCGGCTCACCTGAACACCATTCCGAATCACCCGAGGCCTATTTCACCCATACCTCGGGGCTGCGCGTCATCAGCGTGTCCAACCCGCAGGACGCGTACACAATGATCCAGCAGGCCATCGCTTCCGACGATCCGGTGCTCTACTTCGAGCCGAAGCGGCGCTACCACGTCAAGGGGGAGGTGGACGAGGCAGCGGCACCGCAGCTGCCCATGGGTTCCGCCCGGGTCCTGAACGAGGGGAGCGACGTGACACTGGTCGCCTACGGCCCTCTTGTCCCCACCGCCCGTGACGCCGCAGTCGCGGCCTCGGATGAGGGCGTCTCGGTGGAGGTCATCGACCTGCGCTCGCTCGCACCCGTCGACTTCGCCACCGTGGAGGCCTCCGTGCGCAAGACCGGACGGCTGGTGATCACCCACGAGGCGGCCCAGTCCGGCGGCCTGGGCGCGGAAATCGCGGCCAGCATCACCGAGCGCTGCTTCGAGTACCTCGAGCATGCTCCGGTGCGGGTCACGGGCTTTGACATCCCGTATCCGCCCTCCCGGCTCGAGTCCCACCACCTGCCGGACCTCGACCGCATCCTCGACGGAGTGGACTGCGCCATGGACCGGCCCAGTTCCCTGGCCGGCGCCGTTTCCGGATCGGCGGCGAGCTGATGCTGCGCGAATTCCGCCTCCCCGATCTGGGGGAGGGGCTCACCGAGTCCGAGATCCTGAACTGGCACGTCAGCGTGGGGGACATAGTCCAGCTGAACCAGGTAATTGCCGATGTGGAAACCGCCAAGGCGGTGGTGGAGCTGCCATCCCCGTATGCCGGGACAGTGGCGCACCTGCACGAACAGGCCGGAACGGTGGTCGAGGTCGGATCCCCGATCGTTTCATTCGAGGTAGCGGTGCCTGCGGGTGCCGATGCAGAAGCGGCCGGTGAGCCGGTGCAGGCCAAGCGGGAGCCGAACCTGGTGGGGTACGGTGCGGTGCCGGATGCCACCGGCCGCCCCGCCCGACGACGCCGCGGGGCGGCTCCTGCCCCGGGACCCGTATCTGCCGCGGTGCCTGCACCTGTGGCTGCAGCTGCACCCGTGCCTACACCCGCGCCTGATCCCGAGCAGGAGCGTCCGCGCTCCACCCCGCCGGTCCGCAAGCTGGCCCGGGATATGGGAGTGGATCTCACCCAGGTACAGGGCTCCGGCCCGGGCGGGCTCGTGGTGCGTACCGACGTCGTCCGTGCTGCTTCACCCGCCGCCGAAACGGAGCCAACGTCCGTATTTGACTCCGCCGCTGCCGTGCCTGCCCCGCCGGTGCCGGAGGGACGGGAGGAACGGATCGCCATCTCCGGCATGCGGAAGCACACTGCTGCCGCCATGGTGGCCAGCGCCTTCACTGCTCCCCATGCCACGGTGTTCCTCACGGTGGACGTCACTCCCACCATGGAACTGCTGGAACGGCTCCGGCAGCAGCCGGCCTTCAACGGCTTGAAGCTGTCTCCGCTGACGATGGCAGCCAAGGCGGTTTGTCTGGGGCTGAAGCGTTTCCCGTCGCTGAATTCACGGTGGGATGAGTCCGCGAGGGAAATCATCCGCTACAACTACGTGAACCTCGGCATTGCCGCGGCCACGCCGCGCGGGCTGATGGTTCCCAACATCAAGGATGCCCAGACAATGAGCCTGCATGGCCTGGCTGCTGCGGTGACATCCCTGGCACAGACCGCACGGGAGGGCAGGACGCAGCCCGCGGACCTGGCAGGCGGGACCATCTCCATCTCCAACGTGGGCGTGTTCGGCGTCGACACCGGAACGCCCATCCTGAATCCGGGAGAGGCAGCCATCCTGGCGCTGGGGGCCGTCCGCCGGCAGCCGTGGGAGTACAACGGAGCCATTGCCCTGCGCTCGGTAATGACCCTGAGCCTCTCCTTTGACCACCGGCTCGTCGACGGCGAGCAGGGGGCAGGGTTCCTGAGCGAAGTGGGAGCCGTGCTGGCCGAGCCCGCACTGGCACTGGCCATGGCGTAGAAGCGTTTAGACGCATCAAGGGCCGCCTGCGGAGAAATCCGCAGGCGGCCCTTGGCCCTGCCGCACCCGGTGCCCGGCGACGGTGCCAGTTTCGGTGCCCGGCGGCGGGGCCCGCTTCGGTGCCCGGAACGGCGGCAACGAAATCCCTTGCTCGCAGAGCTCGCCGGGATATTAAAGCCGCCTTATCCGGGCGCCGACGTCGGACCCGTTCCGTTCCCGGGGCGGACGCTGCCCGGCCTTTCCTTCGTTTTGTCCAGATCCCTCCGGATTGTCCGGATCCCTGCGCAGCGCGACGTAGGGATTGTCACAAACCGTAGGGATTCCGACAAACCGAAGGGAATCCGTTCCCGGTGCCCTGAAATCACGCGCTTCCCGGTCCTGCGTGGCAGGAAAGTCGTGGGAGCTAGGCCAGCTCGAGCTCGAGTTCCTTGACCACGGCGCCGCGGGCATTGGCGAAGCCCTGCGTTTCACCGATGACGGTGAAGCCGTATTTCTCCAGGATGCGGATGGAACTGACGTTGTCCGCAACGGCACGTGCCCGGACCGGGCGTTCGGCGAATTCCTCCAGGAACAACCCCACCGCCGCGGTGGTGATGCCCTGCCCCCAGTGCGCCTTGTCGATCCAGTAGCTGATCTCGGGAATGTCGCCGTCACGGTAGGCAAGGATGCTGCCGACCACTTCGCCGTCGGCCACAATGGTGCGCACGGTGACGGTCGGATCGTTCAGGATGCTCTGCCAATGGTGGTCAAAGACGCCGCGGTCCGCCGGGTTCTTGGCGCTGAACGCGGCCATATGGTTGGCACTCGGGTCCAGCTGGTGGGAGAAAAACTCCTCCAGGTCGGCGGGAACTACGGCACGAAGCTCAATCACGGCAGGTCTTTCTGCTCGGGGGGTGGAGTTCTGCCTGCCGGGAAGCCGGCAGGCCTGACAGCTATCGGACGTTCAAGGCCGCCCACGCCATTCTATCGAGCAGCGTACGCAGCCTTGCCGTCTCGCGGGCGCTGATCCGGCCGCGGACAGTATGGGAGGTGGAATTGATCAGGCCGAAGACACCCTGGGCCCGGTGGCGCAGCAACGGCAGGTCGGAGCCGGGGTGCAGCGCGGAAAGCGCGTCCACCCAGACCTCGACGTACTGGCGCTGCAGGGAGCGTACCCGCCGCTCGTCGCTTTCCGGCAGGCTGCCCAGATCCCGGTCCTGGACCCGGATCACGTCCGCCTGTCGCAGCGCGAAATCAACCTGGAATTCCACCAGGCCGCGCAGGGCGATTTCCGGGGTCGAAGATTCGGCGACCACCGCCTTCCCGCCCTCCAGCAGGTCCTCGCTGACACCGATCAGCAGGGCGGAGAGCACTGCAGGTTTGCCGCTGAAATGCCGGTAGACCGCCGGTCCGCTGACCCCTGCGGCGGCACCGAGCTCCTCAATGGAGACACCGTTGTAGCCGCGTTCGGCAAACAGGGATGCGGCGGCGTCGAGCATTACTGCCCGCCGGGAGGCCTTCGCTTGGCTGCGCCCGGTCATTCGGGCCTCCGCTGTTGCTTCGTCTTTTGCTACGTCCATTCCCACCCCTTCTGATTGGACTGCGCATTTATTCCTATTGTGGTGGACAGGTGAGTTAATAACCAATAACCTGACTTGGGTTAGGGGTTATTAACTCAGCTTAGTGCTGGTTTTCCCTCGCCACTGTTGCAGAAAGACGTCAATGGAGACACTGAAATCCGGCTTGGACACGGCTTCGGCCGCGTTTGCCGCCAATGCCGCGGCGCAGCAGGCGCTGGTACAGGAGCTGCGCGGACGGCTGGCGGACGCCGCCGCCGGCGGACCGCAGCGTTCCCGCGAGCGGCACACCGCACGCGGAAAGCTGCTGCCCCGCGAGCGGGTCATCCGTCTCCTGGACGAGGGCAGCCCGTTCCTTGAAGTGGCACCGCTGGCCGCCGCGGACATGTACGACGGCGAGTGCCCCGGTGCGGGACTGATCGCCGGCATCGGCCTGGTGCAGGGCCGGCAGGTGATGATCCTGTCCAATGACGCCACGGTCAAGGGCGGAACGTACTACCCGATGACGGTCAAAAAGCATCTGCGGGCACAGGAAATCGCCCTGGAAAACCGGCTGCCGTGCATTTACCTGGTGGACTCCGGCGGGGCTTTCCTTCCCCGGCAGGACGAGGTTTTTCCCGACCGTGAGCATTTCGGCAGGATTTTCTTCAACCAGGCGCAGATGTCCGCGCGGAAGATCCCGCAGATCGCCGCCGTCCTGGGCTCCTGCACCGCCGGCGGAGCCTATGTGCCGGCAATGAGCGACGAAACGGTGATCGTGCGCAACCAGGGGACGATCTTCCTGGGCGGCCCGCCGCTGGTGAAGGCCGCCATCGGCGAGATCGTCACCGCGGAGGAACTCGGCGGCGGAGACGTGCACTCCCGCACCAGCGGCGTCACCGACCATCTGGCCGAAAACGACGCCCACGCCCTGGAGATAGTGCGCAGCATCGTGGAGACCTTCCCGCAGCAGGAACCCGTGTGGGACATTGCCGAGTCCCGGCCGCCCGCCGAGGACCCCGCGGAGATCTACGGCACCGTTCCCACCGACCTGCAGACCCCCTATGACGTACGCGAACTGATCGCCCGCCTGGTGGACGCCAGCGAGTTCCACGAGTTCAAGAAGGAGTACGGCACTACCCTGGTCACGGGGTTCGCCCGGCTGCACGGCCACCGGATCGGCATCGTCGCCAACAACGGCGTGCTGTTCAGCGAATCCGCGCTCAAGGGCGCCCACTTCATTGAGCTGTGCGACCAGCGCGGCATCCCGCTGGTGTTCCTGCAGAACATTTCCGGGTTCATGGTCGGCCGGGACTACGAAGCGGGCGGAATCGCCAAGAACGGCGCCAAGATGGTCACCGCGGTGGCCACCTGCCGGGTTCCCAAGCTGACGGTGGTGGTGGGCGGTTCCTTCGGCGCCGGGAACTACTCCATGTGCGGGCGGGCGTACTCGCCGCGCTTTATGTGGATGTGGCCGGCGGCCCGGATTTCCGTCATGGGCGGGGCCCAGGCATCGTCGGTCCTGGCCACCGTCAAGCGGGACCAGCTCGAGGGCCGCGGCGAGGAATGGCCGGCGGAGGACGAGGAAGCCTTCAAGGCCCCGATCCGCGAAACCTACGAAACCCAGGGCAGCCCCTATTACTCCACGGCACGGCTGTGGGACGACGGCATCATCGACCCACTCGACACCCGCACCGTCCTGGGCCTGGCCCTGGACGTCTGCGCCAACGCACCCCTGCCGGAGACCTCCTTCGGCCTGTTCCGGATGTGAGCGACTATGACCCCGCAGCCCTATAACGCCGCACCGCTTTTCGACACCGTCCTGGTCGCCAACCGCGGCGAAATCGCCTGCCGCGTGATCCGCACCCTGAAGACGCTGGGGATCCGGTCGGTGGCCGTCTACAGCGACGACGACGCCGGTGCCCGCCATGTGCGCGAAGCCGACCTCGCGGTCCGGCTCGGGCCGGCACCCGCCCGGCAGAGCTACCTCTCCGTGGACGCAGTGCTCGCCGCCTGCCGCAGCACCGGGGCGAAGGCAGTGCATCCCGGCTACGGTTTCCTGAGCGAAAACGCGGACTTCGCCTCCGCCCTGGCAGATGCCGGAATCACCTTCATCGGCCCGCCGGTCCGGTCCCTTGATCTGATGGGGGACAAGATCCGCGCCAAGAACCATGTACAGGCGCACGGCGTGCCGGTGGTTCCCGGGATCGCCGAACCGGGCCTGGACGATGCCCGCCTGCTGGCCGCCGCGTCCGACGTCGGCTATCCCCTCCTGATCAAGCCCTCCGCCGGCGGCGGGGGCAAAGGCATGCAGGCTGTGCAGAACCCCGCCGACCTGCCTGCGGCGCTGCAGACGGCCCGGCGGGTGGCCGCGTCGGCCTTCGGCGACGACACCCTGTTCCTGGAACGGCTGGTCTCCTCACCCCGGCACATCGAGGTGCAGATCCTCGCGGACACGCACGGGAACGTCGTCCATCTGGGGGAGCGGGAATGCTCCCTGCAGCGGCGGCACCAGAAAGTCATCGAGGAAGCACCCTCCGTGCTGCTGGATGCGGCCACCCGGGAACGCATCGGCGAGGCGGCGTGCAATGCCGCCCGGTCCGTGGATTACACCGGCGCGGGAACCGTGGAGTTCCTGGTGTCCGACGCCGCTCCGGACGAGTTCTTCTTTATGGAAATGAACACCCGCCTGCAGGTGGAACATCCGGTGACCGAAATGGTCACCGGCGTGGACCTGGTGGCCGAGCAGATCCGCATTGCCGCCGGTCATCCGCTGTCCCTCAAACAGGAAGAGGTCACCCTCACGGGGCATGCGGTGGAAGCCCGGATCTACGCGGAGGACCCGGAGCGGGACTTCCTGCCGACGTCGGGCTCGGTGCAGTGGCTGCGCGAACCCGCCGGCGACGGCGTCCGGGTGGATTCCTCCCTGCTGCCCGGACTGGCCGTTTCCTCCAGCTATGACCCGATGCTGGCCAAGGTCATCGCCTGGGGGCCGGACCGTGCTGCCGCACTGGCCCGCCTGGACACGGCGCTTGCGGGTACCGCAGTGCTGGGCATCGGCACCAACGTGGAATACCTCCGGTTGCTGCTGGCCGATCCCGATGTCCGCGCCGGACGGCTGGACACCACCCTGATCGAGCGGCGCCTGCCCGGACTGAAGTTCCGGTCCCCGCAGGTTCCCGAACTCGCCGCTGCCGCCCTGCTGTACGCGCAGGAGCTGGCGGACACGGCGTCGGGTTCTCCCTGGCGGAGGGCGGACGGCTGGCGGATCGCCGGCAGCGGTGCGGGCGGCGGGAACGGAAACGCCGGAGGCACGCCCCTGCACCTGGTCTTTGCCGCCCCCGTTCCCGGCGGTGACGACGTCGAAGTGGGCGTTACCGGCACCGCACGGGACGCTACGGTGCGGATCGGCGGGACCACACACACCGCCTCCCTGCCGGCAGGCAGCGGAACCCGGGACGGGGGACGCGTGAGCGTTTCCCTGGACGGGGTCCTGCACAGCTTCACTGTTGCCGCCGAACCGGAAACCGGGGCGTTCTGGCTGGCCGGAGGAACGGCCGGCGAGCTGTTCACGGTCCGGCTGCGCCTGCGCAGCCGGCGCGAGCAGCTGGACCGGCACATGGCGGCAGCCGGACGCGTTGCCGGCGAGGCGGACCCGGTGGTGCGCTCGCCGATGCCGGGCACCGTCGTCGCGGTAGCCGTGGCGGACGGGGACCGGGTACCCGCCGGGGCGCCGCTGCTCAGCGTCGAAGCCATGAAGATGGAACACCAGCTGCGGGCACCCATGGCCGGCATCGTCTCCCTCGGCCTGAAGCCCGGAGACCTGGTGAAGGCCGATCAGGTCCTGGCCACACTCACGCCGGAAACGGAAACGGATTCCGTCACCGACGCCGCAACAGACCCGCACAACGAACAAGGAGCAGACCATGCCCGACTTTGAACTCAGCGAGGAATACCAGGATCTCTCCGACACGGTGCGCGACTTCGCTGACGAAGTCATCGCCCCCGTGTCCGCCCAGCACGACGCGGAGCACAGCTTCCCGTACAAGGTCATCGCCCAGATGGGGGAGATGGGACTGTTCGGGCTGCCCTTCCCGGAGGAATACGGCGGCATGGGCGGCGACTACTTCGCCCTGGCCCTGGCGCTGGAACAGATCGCCCGGGTGGACCAGTCCGTGGCCATCACCCTGGAAGCCGGCGTCTCGCTCGGTGCCATGCCCGTGTACCGGTTTGGCAATGAGGAGCAGAAGCAGCAGTGGCTGCCCCTGCTCGCCAGCGGCGAAGCGCTCGCAGGATTCGGCCTCACCGAACGCGAGGCAGGCTCCGACGCCGGGGGCACCAAGACCACCGCCCGGCTCGAGGACGGACAGTGGGTCATCAACGGCAGCAAGGAGTTCATCACCAACTCCGGCACCGACATCACCCGCCTGGTGACCGTCACGGCCGTGACTGACACCGTCACCGAGCCGGACGGTTCCGTCCGGAAGCTCATCTCCACCATCCTCGTGCCGACCGAAACCCCCGGCTTCACGGCTGAAAAGCCGTACAACAAGGTGGGCTGGAATGCCTCGGACACGCATCCGCTGACCCTCACCGACGTCCGGGTGCCCGAGGCGAACCTGCTGGGTGCCCGGGGGCGGGGCTTCGCGAACTTCCTGCAGATCCTGGACGAGGGCCGCATCGCCATCGCGGCGCTGGCGACCGGTGCCGCGCAGGGGTGCGTGGATGAATCCCTGCGGTACGCCAAGGAACGCGAGGCGTTCGGCGCGGCCATCGGCACCTACCAGTCCATTTCCTTCAAGATCGCACGCATGCAGGCACGGGCCCACACGGCCCGCCTGGCCTACTACGATGCCGCCGCCCGCATGCTCGCCGGACGCCCGTTCAAGACGCAGGCGGCGATCGCCAAGATGGTGGCCGGAGAAGCGGCCATGGACAACGCCCGCGACGCCACCCAGATCTTCGGCGGCTACGGTTTCATCAACGAGTTCCCGGTGGCCCGGCATTACCGCGATTCCAAGATCCTGGAAATCGGTGAGGGAACTACTGAGGTGCAGTTGATGCTGATTGCCCGCAGTATGGGCCTGTGACAACCGACGGTGACTTTGCCAACTGAGAACGAACGGACACTGCCATGATCAATAAGGTGTACCCCGGTGCGGCCGAAGCCGTCGCCGACATTCCGGACGGTGCTTCCCTCGCCGTGGGCGGCTTCGGCCTCTGCGGTATTCCGGTGGCGTTGATCGACGCCCTGCATGCGGCAGGCACTACGGACCTGGAAACCGTCAGCAACAACTGCGGCGTGGATGACTGGGGGCTGGGCCGGCTGCTTGCCGACCACCGGATCCGGCGTACGGTCAGCTCCTATGTGGGGGAGAACAAGGAATTTGCCCGCCAGTTCCTCTCCGGCGAACTGGAAGTGGAACTGACCCCGCAGGGCACCCTCGCCGAGAAACTGCGCGCCGGCGGTGCCGGCATTCCGGCCTTCTACACCCCGGCCGGGGTAGGCACGCAGGTGTCCGAGGGCGGCCTGCCGCAGAAGTACGACGCCGAGGGCGGCGTGGCGCTGGCCTCCGATCCCAAGGAGGTCCGCAGCTTTCACGGCGCGGACTATGTGCTGGAGGAATCACTGACCCCCGACTTCGCCCTCGTCCATGCAGCGAAGGGAGACCGGCACGGAAACCTGGTCTTCCATGCCACGGCCATGAACTTCAACCCGCTCTGCGCCATGGCCGGGCGCATCACCATCGCCGAGGTGGAAGAGCTGGTGGAGCCCGGGGAACTGGACCCCGAACACGTCCACGTCCCGGGGATCTTTGTCCAGCGGGTGGTCCTGGCACCCGAACCGGAGAAACGCATAGAGAAGCGGACGGTCACGGCCGGCGCAGGCAGCACCAACGGAAGCAAGGAGTCCTGAGATGGCACTGAGCCGGCAGGAACTGGCCGCCCGGGTAGCCCGCGAGCTGCACGACGGCGAATACGTGAACCTCGGCATCGGCATGCCCACGCTGATTCCGAACTACATCCCCGAAGGCGTGGAAGTGGTGCTGCACTCCGAGAACGGAATCCTCGGCGTCGGGCCGTACCCCACCGAAGACCAGCTGGACCCGGACCTGATCAATGCCGGGAAGGAAACCGTCACCGTGAACAGCGGTGCGTCCTTCTTTGATTCCGGCGCTTCCTTCGGCATGGTGCGCGGCGGGCATGTGGACGTCGCGGTACTGGGTGCCATGGAAGTGGCAGCGAACGGCGACCTGGCCAACTGGATGGTGCCCGGAAAGATGGTCAAGGGCATGGGCGGGGCAATGGACCTGGTGTTCGGCGCCAAGCGGGTGATCGTCATGATGGAGCACCTGGACCGGGCGGGACGGCCCAAGATCGTGCGCGAATGCTCCTTGCCGCTGACCGGAAAGGGCTGCGTGGACCTGATCGTCACCGACCTGGCCGTGATCGAGGTTGGCCCCCAGGGGCTGGTGCTGCGCGAGACCGCGCCCGGCGTCAGCATCGAGGAAGTGGTTGCGGGCACGGATGCACCGTTGGAGGTTTCCCTTGACGTATGAGGAGCCCGACGCCGGCACCGAGGAGGTCGCGATGGCGCCCCGGGTCATTGAGCAGCGCGGCCTCTGGTACGAGGAGTTCGAGCCGGGAGCCGTTTACCGCCACCGGCCCGGCCGCACAGTCACCGAGGCGGACAACGTCCTGTTCACCACCCTGACCATGAACACCCAGGGCCTGCATCTGGATGCCGCCTACAGCGAGGTCCAGCCGTTCGGGCAGCGGCTGGTGAACTCCATGTTCACCCTGGCCACGATGGTGGGCCAGTCGGTGGCGCAACTGACGCAGGGCACCCTGGTGGCGCAGCTGGGGCTGGGGGAGATCAGCTTCCCGCACCCGCTCTTCCACGGCGACACCCTGTATACCGAAACCGAAGTCGCGGACAAACGGCTCTCCTCTTCCCGGCCCGGGCAGGGGATCGTCACGCTGACCCATACCGGCAGGAACCAAAACGGTGACATTGTCGGGCGGTGCACCCGGACCGCCCTGATGTGGACGGAGGAGGGCTACGCCGCACGGGAGGCCGGCGCCGGTACGCGATAGGTTGGATCGGCAAGCACAACAGGAAAGACCTAGGAGTACAGCGATGACGACCTTCCCCATGGGACCAGCACTGCTTTTCTGCCCGGGGGACCGGCCCGAACGCTTCGGCAAGGCTGCCGAGCGGGCGGATGCCGTCATCCTGGACCTCGAGGACGCCGTCGCTCCCCGGGACAAGGAAGCGGCCCGGAAGAACATCATCGCCGCGGAGCTGGACCCCGAACGCACCATTGTCCGCGTCAATCCGCTCGGGACGGAGGACTTCGAGCGGGACCTCGCCGCCCTGTACCAGACCCCGTACCGCACCGTGATGCTGGCCAAGACGGAGGACGGAAGCGCCGTCGCCCGGGCGCTCGCCGGTTTCACCGTCGTCGCCCTGCTGGAAACGGCGCTCGGCGTGGTACGGGCCGCGGACATTGCCGCTGCGGAGAACGTGGCGGCCCTGATGTGGGGCGCCGAGGACCTGCTGGCTTCGCTCGGCGGGGAATCCAGCCGCCACCAGGACGGCACCTACCGCAGCGTCGCCGTGCAGGCCCGCTCCACGGTGCTGCTCGCCGCCGGCGCCTTCGGCAAGGGGGCCATCGACTCGATCTACGGCAACATCCCGGATACCGAGGGACTGGAGGTCGAAGCGCGCGACGCCGTCGCCTCGGGGTTCGCGGCCAAGGCCTGCATCCATCCCGGCCAGGTCGCTGCCGTGCGCGCCGCCTACGCACCCGACCCCGCAGACGTCACCTACGCCGAGCAGGTGCTGGCCGAGGCCGGGAACCACGGGGGAGTGTTTAACTTCCGCGGACAAATGATCGACGGTCCGCTGCTGAAGCAGGCCGAGCAGACGCTGCGGCGCGCGCAGGGCTGATTCCGGCCGTGACGGCCGCTACTCTTTCATCATGCGCATAGTCATAGCGGGAGCCCACGGAAGAATCGCACGCGAACTGGGACGACTCATGGCGGCGGACGGACACGATGTTGCCGGCCTGATCCGTAACCCGGACCAGGCAACGGACCTGGAAGCGGACGGCGTCGCACCGGTGGTGCTGGACCTGGAGAACAGCACCCTGGAGGACGTAGTACAGGTCCTCACCGGTGCGGATGCGGCCGTCTTTGCCGCCGGCGCCGGACCCGGAAGCGGTGCTGCCCGCAAGGACACCGTGGACCGTGCCGCCGCCGTACTGCTGGCCGACGCCGCCGAGCAGGCAGGAGCCGGCCGGTTCCTCCAGGTCTCCTCCGGCGGCCTCGACGCCGTCCGAGGCGGCGCCCGCCCGGAGTCGATGGACGAGGTGATGTACGCCTACCTGGTGGCCAAGCTCGCCGCCGAAGAAGACCTGATGGCACGCAGCCAGCTGGACTGGACAATTGTCCGGCCGGGCATCCTGACCAACGACGCCCCCATCGGCCTGGTGGAACTCGCCCCGGAGGTAGACCGGGAGTCCATCCCGCGGCAGGACGTCGCCGCCGTCCTCGCCGAGCTGCTGAAGACCGGCAACGGCGTCCACCAGGCGCTGGGCCTGGTCTCCGGGACCACGCCTGTTCCCGACGCCGTGCAGGCACTGCAGCCGGCCCGCTAGTTCCGGGTACCGGCTTCCCCGGCTTCACTGGCTTGCCCCCGGCTTCCCCGGCGCGCGGCAATGCGGAAGGCCGCCGGGCTGCGGGATACTGGAGGCATGCAGCCTTCCGACTCGATCTCCTCTGAACACGACTACGTCCGTTCCCGCCGGCCCGGTTCGGACCATCTGCCCCGGCGGGTGGTCCTGCTCGGTTCCACCGGGTCGATTGGAACGCAGGCCATCGACGTGGCCGACGGCGCACCGGAGCGGTTCCGCATTGTGGCGCTGGCCGCCGGCGGGTCCAACCCGGAGCTCCTGGCCCGGCAGGCCGTGCACACCCGGGCAGAGGCGGTAGGCTGCGCCGCCGTCGACCTGCCCACCCTGCACCGGCACATCTCCGACGCTGCCGCCGCCGCCGGCATCACCGGATATACACCTGAACTGTTTGTTGGAAAGTCCGCGGCCACCGCAATCGCCGCCTGGACCGAAGCCGACGTCGTGCTCAACGGCATCACCGGGTCGATCGGGCTGGAACCCACGCTGGCGGCGCTGGCCGCCGGGCACCTGCTGGCCCTGGCGAACAAGGAATCCCTCATCGTGGGCGGAGAGCTGGTCAAGCGTGCCGCTGCTCCCGGGCAGCTGGTTCCGGTGGACTCCGAGCATTCGGCACTCGCCCAGGCCCTGCGCTCAGGCACCCACGGCGAAGTGGACCGGCTGGTGGTGACGGCCTCGGGCGGTCCGTTCCGCGGGCGCAAGCGCGCCGAACTGGCGGACGTCACGCCGGAACAGGCACTGGCCCACCCGACCTGGAACATGGGCCGGGTGATCACCACCAACTCGGCCAGCATGGTCAACAAGGCGCTGGAAGTCATTGAGGCCCACCTGCTGTTCGACATCCCGCTGGACCGGATCGACGTCGTCGTCCATCCGCAGTCCATGGTGCATTCCATGGTGCAGTTCGTGGACGGCTCCACCATTGCCCAGGTCTCGCCGCCGGATATGCGGCTGCCGATCGCGCTGGGCATGGGCTGGCCGCACCGGGTGCCCGGCGCCGCACAGCCCTGCGACTGGACCCAGGCCACCGAATGGACTTTCGAGCCCCTGGATGAGGAAGCCTTCCCAGCCGTCGCGCTGGCCAAGCAGGCGGCCGCTGCCGGGGGCACGCGCATGGCCGTCTACAACGCTGCCAACGAGGAAGCCGTGGACGCCTTCCACGACGGATTGATCGG
Organism: Arthrobacter sp. zg-Y1171; assembly: GCF_025244845.1. Lineage (NCBI taxonomy): Bacteria > Bacillati > Actinomycetota > Actinomycetes > Micrococcales > Micrococcaceae > Arthrobacter > Arthrobacter sp. zg-Y1171. The sequence continues at coordinate 1,142,299 of NZ_CP104264.1, forward strand.
GTTCACAGACATCGTTGATACGATCGCCGCCGTACTTGAGGAAGCCCCGGACTCGGGGCCGCTCACCCTCCAGTCGCTGCTGGCGGCGGAGGAGTGGGCACGTGCCGCCGCGCGGAAGCGTTGTGGAAGATGACAAGAGCCGCAGTTGAACTGAAGGAAGCCCGTTGACCATTCTGCTTTTCATCCTTGGCGTGCTGTTCGTGGCGACCGGCATTGCTGCCTCCATCGCCCTGCACGAGGTAGGCCACCTCCTGCCGGCCAAGGCCTTCAAGGTGCGGGTCACCCAGTACATGATCGGGTTCGGACCCACCGTTTTCTCCCGGACCCGCGGCGAAACCGAATACGGTGTCAAGGCACTGCCCCTGGGCGGTTACGTTTCCATGGTGGGTATGTTCCCGCCCAACAAGGAACACGACGGCGAGGTGCGGCGTTCCAGCACCGGCATGTTCCAGCAGCTCGCCACCGAAGCGCGGCAGGCTGAGACCGACCGCCTGGTCGAGGGCGACGAGGACCGGGTCTTCTATAAGCTTCCCGTCTACAAGCGGATCATCATCATGCTCGGTGGGCCGTTCATGAACCTGCTGATCGGCGTCGTGCTTTTTGCGGTGCTGCTGATGGGCTTCGGCACCGCGCAGACCACCACCACGCTGGCCTCGGTCAACGAGTGCGTGATTTCCGCCGAGCAGCAGGCCGCCACCGGACAGACCGACTGCACGGAAGCCGACCCGGCCGCCCCTGCCCATGAGGCGGGCCTGCTTCCCGGGGACACCATCACGAAGTTCGACGGCCGGGACGTTACGTCCTGGGAAGAGCTCACGGGCTGGATCCGCGAGGCTGCCGGACGCACGGTTCCGCTGACCTATGAGCGGGACGGCGTCGAAGCCCAGACCAGCATCACGCCGCTGCTCACGGAACGTCCGGTGGTGGGCGACGACGGCGCCGCCAAGACCGACGACGCCGGCAACTACCTCACGGAGGAAGTGGGCTTCATCGGAGTCGGCGCGGAGCAGGAACTGGTGAACCAGCCGGCCACGGCTGTGCTGCCTGCGGTGGGGGACAACCTGGTCAACATCGCCGGCGTGGTGGTCAACCTTCCCCAGCGCCTGGTGGACGTTGCCCAGGCCGCGTTCTCCTCCGAACCCCGGGACCCGAACGGACCCATGAGCGTGGTGGGCGTCGGCCGCATTGCCGGGGAAATCTCCGCCGAGGAAGCCATTCCGCTAACGGACCGGGTGGCAACGCTCATTGGACTCGTTGCCAGCGTGAACCTGGCGCTGTTCGTCTTCAACCTCATTCCGCTGCTGCCCCTGGACGGAGGCCACGTTGCCGGGGCGCTGTGGGAGGGACTGCGGCGCCGCGTGGCGAAACTGTTCCGCCGTCCGGACCCGGGGCCCTTCGACATGGCGAAGCTGCTTCCGCTGACGTACGCCGTGGCGGTGCTGCTGATGGGGATGGGCGCGCTGCTGATCTACGCGGACATCGTGAAGCCGGTCAGCCTGTTCAACTAGGTTTCCCCGGTCCCGGTGCCGGGTGCCCGGTCCCGGTGCCGGGTGCCCGGTCCCGGTGCCGGGTGCGCGGTGCCGGGTCCGGTGCCGCTCCGGCGTCCGGTCCCGCTCCGGCGGCCGGAACGGCGGCAACGAAATCCCTTGCTCGCAGAGCTCGCCGGGATATTAAAGCCGCCTTATCCGGGCGCCTGCGCGGGTGCTGCGCGGGCACTGAGCCGGTGGTTCCCGCTGGTCCGGTGACCCCGCCTTATCCGGGCGCCTGCGCGGATGCTGTGCCGGTGGTTCCCGCTGGTCCGGTGACCCCGCCTTATCCGGGCGCCTGCGCGGGTGCTGTGCCGGTGGTTCCCGCTGCCTGCGGTTTGTCCAGATCCCTGCGGTTTGTCCGGATCCCTGCGCTGCGCGGCGCAGGGATTGCGACAAAACGCAGGGAATCTGAGTCGGGCCTCGGATCCACGTGTTTCAAGGCACGGGGTGGCAGGATGGCAGGCATGAGTTCCGGGGGAGAAGCAGAAACAACCACCTTCCGTACGGGTTTGCCGGCACAGTACCGGCTGATCGTGGGTCTGCTGGGCTTGGCGGCTGCAGGCGGGAGCATCCTTGCCGCACTCGAAGCCGGGCCGTTGCCGCTCGTGCTGGGCGTGCTGATAGCCGTGGTGTTCGTAGCCGTCGTGATGATGACAGCTCGGATCCAGGTAGGCCCGGAAAGTGTGCAAATTCGGGTGGCGGTGGTGTTTGCCACCGAGATTCCGTATCGGGACATCACACGGGCCTCAGCAGGACCGGTTACCGGGCTGGCGGAGGGTATGGGGCTCCGGAGCCTTCCGGGGGCCAAAGGCTACCTAGTTGGCGGACCGTCAGTTCGGATCGAATGCGGGCCGAGCGTCGTGCTGGTGTCCTGCCGTGAACCGGCCCGGCTCCTGTCCTGCCTGGCCCGTCAGAACGTGCCTACGGCGTAGGCCTTCGAGCTTCCAATTCCGGCCACGCTGCCGCAGAGGGTCCCACTGTCTGGGACAGGTGGGTGCTGCTGGGGTCCCATCCGCCACAGCAGTACCACCGGGTGGGATGCTGTGCCCGCCGCCCGCGCCACGGCACCCCGCGACCCAGGCCCCCGCCTCAGCAGTTACCCCTCCCGCCGAGTTGCAAAAGAGAATGAACCCATAAACGGTTGCAATCTGATTTGCATACGCTTACGGTTGCAACATGTTCGTCCTCACGATCGACCAGCGCAACAGCCAGGGCAGCGAAGACAAGGTGCCGCAGCTCCTGGCTGCCCTCGCAGACCTGCCGATGCTGCTGGCCTTCGAACGGTCGGTGGGGGATGAGATCCAGGGCGTCTGCGACTCGGCCCGGACCGCTACCGACGCCGTTCTACGCGTCCTGCGGGACGGGGACTGGTACGTGGGTGTCGGCGTCGGAGGGGTCCATGAACCCCTGCCGGCCAGCCCCCGCGCAGCAGGAGGACCGGCCTTTGTCGCGGCCCGCCGGGCGGTGGACCGGGCCAAGAAAAGCGGCGACCGGCCGCCCGTTGCGGTGGAGGGATCGCCGGGCGCCCCCGAGGCAGAGGCGGTCCTGGTCCTGCTCGGCCGCTTGATCGCCGAACGCACGGACGCCGAATGGCGGATCCTGCAGCACGTGGACCCCGGTAAATGGGGTTCGCAGACTGCTGCTGCCCGTAAGCTCGGCATCAGTTCCCAGGCGGTGAGCAAGGCGGCCAGGCGGGGCGGCTGGCAGGAGGAATGGGCTGCACGGCCCGCAGCGGCAGTGTTGCTGGAGCGTGCCGATGACCTCGCCGGCGGAACGGGACCAGCTCAACGAAGGACGGATCAATGACGATTGTGTGGGTTGTGACCGGGCTCCTGGCCGCCGCGCTGCTCGGCTGGCCCGTGACGGCCGGCGTGCTGCGCCTGGCCAGCGCAGTCCAGAACCCGCCGCCTCCGCCGCCGGCTGCCATCCTCCGCGGCGGGCTGGCGATCGGCGTGCTGGAACGCCTCGCGGTGGCCGCAGCGGTCCTGGCCGACGAGCCGGTGGCGATCGCCTACGTCGTCGCAGTGAAGGGGCTCGGACGGTACGCCGAGCTCAAGGAGACCCCGGCGGCGGCGGAGCGCTTCATCATCGGCACGCTGGCCTCCATGCTGTGGGCCGTGGCAGTAGCCGTTCCCATCCGCCTGTTCCTGCTGTAACCGTGCGCTGCCGGGCCCCCTGACCCGCTGCAGTCCGGGCATCCCGTAGGCTTTAGGGCATGAGTATTTTTGCAGTTGAGTATGTCTACGACGCCGATTCGGCCGAACTCCGCGACCAGCACCGTCCCGCACACCGCCAGTGGCTGCAGCAGCTTGTGGATGAGGGGCATGTCCTGTCTGCGGGCGCGTTCGTGGACGGCGCCGGAGCGCTGCTGTTGGTTGTTGCAGAGGATGAAACCGGCCTGCTTGCCCTGCTGAAGCAGGATCCGTTCGCCGTTGTCGGCGCTATTTCCGGTATGAAGACCACTGCCTGGAAACCTGCCCTCGGCGCATTCTCCGACCTCGCGTAGCCCTGACGTTCTAAGCCCACAGTGATATTCGCCCGCCCCCAGCAGTCTCTGTCCGGGGCGGGGTGATAATAGGAAGGGCGCGTTTCATTAGCGCGCGCTTCACAGCCTAATACCTGCCGTTTCGGCACATGGAGGACGTTTTGACCTCGGTCAACCTTGGAATGCCAGCTGCACCGCCGCCCACGCTTGCGCCCCGCCGCAAGACCCGCCAGATCAAAGTGGGCTCCGTTGGAGTCGGCTCGGACTCGCCGATCAGCGTTCAGTCCATGACCACCACCCCCACCACGGACATCAACGCGACTCTGCAGCAGATCGCCGAACTGACGGCGTCCGGCTGCGACATCGTCCGCGTTGCCTGCCCCAGCGCCGATGATGCGGCCGCGCTGCCGATCATTGCGAAGAAGTCCCAGATCCCGGTGATCGCTGACATCCACTTCCAGCCGAAGTATGTCTTCGCGGCGATCGACGCCGGCTGTGCGGCGGTGCGTGTGAATCCCGGAAACATCCGGAAGTTCGACGACCAGGTCAAGCAGATCGCCAATGCCGCGAAGGACGCGGGCGTCTCCATCCGCATCGGCGTGAACGCCGGGTCCCTCGACCCGCGGCTGCTGGCCAAGTACGGCAAGGCAACGCCGGAGGCGCTGGTTGAATCCGCCGTCTGGGAAGCATCCCTCTTCGAGGAACACGACTTCCACGACTTCAAGATTTCCGTAAAGCACAATGACCCCGTGGTCATGGTGCGTGCCTACGAACTGCTGGCCGAACGCGGCGACTGGCCCCTGCACCTGGGCGTGACCGAAGCCGGTCCCGCTTTCCAGGGCACCATCAAGTCCGCCACTGCTTTCGGGGCGTTGCTGTCCAAGGGCATCGGCGACACCATCCGCGTTTCCCTCTCCGCTCCTCCGGTGGAGGAGATCAAGGTTGGAAACCAGATCCTGCAGTCGCTGAACCTGCGGCCCCGCAAGCTCGAAATCGTCTCCTGCCCGTCCTGCGGGCGCGCCCAGGTGGACGTCTACACGCTGGCGGAGCAGGTCACCGCGGGCCTCGAAGGCATGACCATCCCGCTGCGCGTTGCCGTGATGGGCTGCGTAGTAAATGGACCCGGTGAAGCGCGCGAAGCGGACCTGGGTGTAGCCTCCGGTAACGGCAAGGGCCAGATCTTTGTCAAGGGTGAAGTTATCAAGACCGTCCCCGAAGACCAGATTGTGGAAACCCTCATCGAAGAAGCGATGAGGATCGCGGAAGATATGGGAGAACCCGATGGCGAGGATGCTGGGACGGGTGGCCCCATGGTTACCGTCAGCTAAGTCCGATATCCGCAGCGCCTCCTCGAGTGCGGCGCTGCGGATCCTGCGCGACGACGACACCGTTGCACTGTGGGATCTGGCCGCCGCCGACCCGGTCGCCAACATTTTCATGCTTTCCCACTTGGAGACGGCCCGGACGGCAGCACCCACCTCGGCGGGTGGACGGATTGTGGGAGTGTTCGACGGCGGCACGCTGATCGGTGCGTGCTGGTCCGGTGTGAACGTGGTTCCAGTCGGTCTCGATGCCGATACCGGCCCGGAGGTCGGACAGTATCTGGCCAAGTCGCGGAACCGGTTCTCGTCCATCTTCGGTCCCTCAGAGGCGGTGCTCTCCCTCTGGTCCGAGCTTCGGAATGTTTCCCCGCAGCCGTTCGATGTCCGTCCGGAGCAGCCCCTGCTGCAGATCGCCGAGCCCTCCGCCGTCGTTGCGGCGCCGGGGCTGCGTCCTGCCCGCCTTGAAGAGCTCGATGTGCTGCTGCCCGCCTGCACGGCCATGTTCGAGGAAGAAGTGGGCTACTCGCCGGTCTCCAACGGAGACCGGCACTACCGGCAGCGGGTCAAGGGCCTGATCGAACGCCGTCAGTCGCTGGTGGATTTCGACGCCGCCGGCCGGGTGGTGTTCAAGGCCGAGCTCGGTACGGTCTCCCGGCAGGCCGTGCAGGTGCAGGGTGTCTGGATGAATCCGGAATACCGCGGACAGGGGCTGAGCCGGTCCTACATGTCCGCCGTCGTTGGCGCCGCCCTGGACGTTGCCCCGGTTGTCAGCCTGTATGTGAACTCCTATAACGCGCCGGCCCGTGCCACGTATGAGGCCGTCGGCTTCAATCAGGTGGGTACCTTCGCAACCATCCTCTTCTAGCCTGCCCCCGCCCCCGCCCCAGCCCCTGCCCCGGCAGGTCTGTTCGGCGCGGTGTCCGGGATGCCGTAGGCTCTGGGCACGCACTCGGCACGGGGGAGCAGGTGCAATGCGCCGGCGGCACGCCCGCAGCCCCGTTCCGAGGTGCAGGCGCGGCCAGGCACCCTGTCCGCCGACAACGACGTTGGGGGATCAGGAAGATGAGTGCTTTCACCACAAAAACAACAAGTTCCGCATTGCGGGCCGGACCCCGGCGGGCAGGAGCCGCAGGCGCGGGTCTGGCGCTGGCCCTGGTCCTCACCGGCTGCGGAGGAGGCGATGAGCCTGCTGCCCGCGACGGCGGAGCGGCCGCGACCGCAACCGGCGCAGGAGCACTCAGCGGTGCGGAGCTGGCCGCCGTCCTGAGCGAGGTTAACACCGATCTGGACATCGGCGGCACGGTGCTGGAAGAGGCCCAGCTGAAGCAGAACACGGCCCGGAGCGTGGAGGCCATGAAGGGTGTCGAGTACAGCCCCTGCAACCCGACCGAGGGCATCGATCCGACGAAGGCTCTCCGCGAGGCCAGTATGGGTGCCTTGGCTATCGAGGGCAACGCCCCGGGCATGCCGGACACCATCTCCGTTATCAGCTGGTCCAGTGAAGAGGCCGTTGCGGAAGAATCCAAGATGAGTAAGCGGCAGCTCGCGTCCTGCCCCGAGTACAGCTTGACCGCCAACGGGCGGACAGTTTCCCTGGCTGGTGAAGCGCTTGACATGCCTACCGTCGGCGACGCATCGCAGGCATACGTCACCCGCCAGACCGCCAACGGCACCACGCAGACGTCAGTGGTACTGACCGCTTGGTCCGGGACGAATTCGGTACAGATCACGCTCCACGAGGCAGATCCCCAGGAAAGCATCCGCTACGTCGCGCCGCTCCTCGAGGAGGTACTGGACCGCATTGGGGGCTAGCACCGATTTAGGGTGAGCCGGATCACGTGGTTAGGATTCTCAGCGGGCTTCCTATCCGGAAGCCATGGCCCAATGCCGGCGGCAAAACAAAGAAATGTTGCCGGATTGCGGCCGGAGAAACATCCAAAATGGGGGAATAGTGAAGAAAACCATTAAGGCCGGCGCCTTGCTCTTAGCCGGCGTCTTTGTACTTTCGGGCTGCGGCAGCTCCGACGGCGATTCGGGATCCGCGGAGGCAGAGTCCTCACCCGCGCCCACGCTGGCAGTCGGCCAGGACCAGTATTCCGCAGATGAGCTGGAAGACGCGTTGGTGGCCGTCACGGAGGACGGGATCCTGACAGGCGACGTTGAAAACGATGCGATGCTGCGGCCCCAGTTCGAGGACGCGTCCTACACGGATATTTCAATTGAGCCGGAAAAATGCGCTGCCCTGCTTTCGTCCACCTTCGACAGGAAAATCCAGGAAGGCAACCTTGCCTTCGGCGGTGTCAACGACTCGGATGTGCTGACACTGGTCAGCTACGACGACGCATCGGTCCTTGAAGAGCAGGTTGAAGGCAGCGAAACGGCAGTCGCCGACTGTGCGCAAATCCAGATGGCCAACGGGGAAGCGGAGCTCGCCGCATCTTTGGAGAAGATTGAGGCCTCAACGGAGGCGCCCACCACCCAGGCATACCGGACGACGATTGACCGAATCGGTTCCGAGGGAACGGCCATCCACGTCATAGGGATCTCGGGCACCGTCCAAGTCAGCGTTTCCCTGTTCGATCCGGCCGACGAGGACGCAGCCATCGCCGACGCGGAGGAAGCCATCGACGCGGTGTACGCCGAGCTCGAATCGAAGTAGCGGCGTGAACGCACACACAACATCAACCGCGGCCGGATCGGCCCGCGGAGCATTTCAAACTGGGGGAAAAGTGAAGAAAACCATTAAGGCCGGCGCCCTGCTCGTAGCCGGCGTCTTTGTACTTTCGGGCTGCGGCAGCTCCGACGGCGATTCGGGATCCGCGTCGGCAGAGTCTTCGCCCACGCCCGCCACGCAGGCGGTCGGGGAGAAGCAGTACACGGCGGATGAGCTGGAAGACGCACTCGCTGCGGTCATGAAGGACAAGAATCTGGACGGCCCGCTCGGCAACGATGAGACGGTGCGCCCGGACATGATGAACGCCGTCGATCCCCTGGAAAACATCACCATAGCGCCGGCGGCCTGCGACGTGCTGGCCTCGACGAACGTCAACAAGGTGCTGGACAACGCCTATATTGCAGTCCTGCTGCTCAATGAGACCGATTCACTGACAGTCGTCAGCCACTCAGACCCGGCTGTCCTGGAAAAGCAGGTCGAGGACAACGACACGCTGTTGGACGAATGCGCCCAATACACCATGGAAGGTCCGGGAGGGCAGGCGACGGTGGTCAATGAAGGCATTGACGCGTCGACAGACGCGGATACCACCCAGGCCTTCCACTCGATCACGTCCAACGGAACCATCGAGGAAGGCATCACCCAGGTTGCAGCCGCCAGCGGCACCACGAACATCGCAGCCCGGTTCGTGAACGCTTCCGATCCCGAGGCTTCCGTAGCCGAGGCCGAGGAACTCATCAACGCGGTGTACGCCGAGCTGGAAAAGAAGTAACCGGCACCTCACCCGGCGTTACCCGATTCCGGCGGGGCCGGACCTGCGCTGCAGGTCCGGCCCCGCCGTCGTCGTACGCCTGTCCGGCATCGACAGCCGGGCGCGTTAGATTAGTAGGGCATACATTCTTGAGAGATGCAGCCGACTGGCTGCAGAAACGGATTCCCAGCGTGGTCCTTCGACTTTCCACCCTTTTCCTGCGCACCCTGCGCGAAGACCCGGCCGACGCCGACGTCGCCAGCCACCGGCTCCTTGTCCGTGCCGGCTACATCCGCCGGGCGGCGCCGGGCATCTACTCCTGGCTGCCGCTGGGCCTGCGGGTGCTGGGCAAGGTGGAGAACATCATCCGTGAGGAAATGGCCGCCATCGGCGCCCAGGAAGTGCACTTCCCGGCGCTGCTGCCGCGTGAGCCGTACGAAACCTCCAACCGCTGGACCGAGTACGGCGAGAACCTGTTCCGCCTGCAGGACCGCAAGGGTGCGGACTACCTGCTGGCACCGACCCACGAGGAAATGTTCACCCTCCTGGTCAAGGACCTCTACAACTCCTACAAGGACCTCCCGGTGTCCCTGTTCCAGATCCAGACCAAGTACCGCGACGAGGCACGGCCGCGCGCCGGCCTGCTGCGCGGCCGCGAGTTCATCATGAAGGACTCCTACTCCTTCGATATGGATGACGAAGGCCTGGACGCCAGCTACCAGGCGCACCGCGGGGCCTACCTGCGGATCTTCGAGCGCCTGGGCCTGGAAATCGTCGTCGTCTCGGCTGTCTCCGGCGCCATGGGCGGGTCCAAGAGCGAGGAGTTCCTGCACCCGATGGCCGTGGGTGAAGACACGTACGTGCGCTCGGCCGGCGGCTACGCTGCCAACGTCGAAGCCGTCACCACCGTGGTGCCCGCGGACATCGATTACACCGGCGCGCCGGCAGCCCGTGTGGTGGACACTCCCGACACCCCCACCATCGAATCCCTCGTAAACGACGTCAACGCCCGCTTCCCGCGCGAAGCAGGCGAATGGTCTGCCGCAGACACCCTGAAGAACGTGGTCCTGGCCGTCACCCTGCCCACCGGGGAACGCCGCATTGTGGTTGTGGGCGTGCCCGGCGACCGCGCCGTCGACCTCAAGCGCATTGAAGCCAACATCAGCTCCCACGTAGGAATGGGCGGCGAGCTGGCCGTCGACGCCGCCACGGACGAAGACCTCAAGAAGCACCCCGGTCTGGTCAAGGGGTACATCGGCCCGGGCCTGAGCACCGACGAGCCCGTGCTGGGCACCGAATCCGCCACCGGCCTGCTGTACCTCGTGGATCCCCGCGTGGTCACCGGCACCAGCTGGATCACCGGCGCCAACGAGTCCGGCAAGCACGTCATCGGCCTGGTCGCAGGGCGCGATTTCACCTGGGACGGCACCATCGAGGCCGTTGAGGTCCGCGAAGGCGACGAGGCCCCGGACGGCTCCGGACCGCTCGAAGCAGCCCGCGGCATCGAAATGGGCCACATCTTCCAGCTCGGCCGCAAGTACGCCGATGCCCTGGGCCTGAAGGTCCTGGACCGCAACGGCAAGCTGGCCACGGTCACCATGGGTTCCTACGGCGTCGGCGTGACCCGCGCGGTCGCTGCCCTTGCCGAATCCCACCATGACGACAAGGGGATCATCTGGCCCCGCGCGGTGGCACCGGCCGATGTGCACGTGGTGGCCACGGGCCGCGGCTCCGAGATTTTCGACGCCGCCGCCCAGCTGTCCGAAGAGCTCGAGGCTGCGGGACTGGAAGTCATCTACGACGACCGTCCCAAGGTATCCCCGGGCGTGAAGTTCGGCGACGCGGAACTGATCGGCGTCCCGACCATCCTGGTGGTCGGCCGCGGGCTGGCGGACGGCGTCGTGGAAATCAAGGACCGTGCCACCGGGAACGCCGAGAACGTTCCTGTTGCCGAAGCGGTGGAGTACGTGCGCCGCGCCGCAGCGCAGTAGCCCTTCGTGGTCTCCGGTCTCGAGGAGGTCACGCTTGCCACCATCGCGCTTGTGGTGGTGGCAGGCCTGGCTGCCGGCTGGGTGGATGCAGTGGTGGGCGGCGGCGGGCTGATCCAGCTTCCCGCGCTCCTCCTCGTACCGGGGATCAGCCCGGTCCAGGCCCTGGCGACCAACAAGATGGGCTCCATTTTCGGCACTACCACCAGTGCCGTGACCTATTACCGGCGGGCCCATCCGGACCTCCGGACGGCGCTGCCGATGGCGGGCATTGCCTTGGCCGGGAGCTTCGGCGGAGCCATCCTGGCCGCCTCGCTCCCGTCGTCGGTCTTCAAACCCATCATCGTGGTGGCGCTAGTGGCGGTGGCGGTGTTCACTGCAACCAAGCCCACCGTCGGCGAGTTGACGAAACTGCGCCACACCGGGCGCCGGCACTACGGCACCGCAGCCGGTATCGGCCTGGTGATCGGCTTCTATGACGGACTGATCGGCCCGGGGACCGGTTCCTTCCTGATCATCGCCATGGTGACCCTGCTCGGGTACAACTTCCTCGCAGCCAGCGCCAAGGCCAAGATCGTGAACATGGCGACCAACCTCGGGGCCCTGGCGTTTTTCCTTCCGAACGGATCGCTGCTCTGGGGACTGGGACTCGTGCTCGGCTTCGCGAATATGATCGGCGGCTATCTCGGTGCCCGGATGGCGGTCAAGCAGGGCAGCAAGTTCATCCGGATAGTTTTCCTGGTGGTCGTTGCCGCCCTGATCGTCAAGCTTGGCCACGACGTCTGGGTGGAGAACATCCGCGCCTAGGCGGCCGGCAGCTCCTGCACCGGCGGAATGCCCGGATGCCGCCGGCCGGTCAGTGCCGATGCCACCCAGACGGACCGCTGCGCGTCGCCGTGCTGCCCTTCGCGCACGTAATCCAGCGCGTTGGTGACCTCACGCAGGACGCTCCAGTCCAGCGCCGCGTTCCGGTCCAGGCCCGCGGCGGCGCACAGGCCGTCCAGCCGTGCCAGCAGAGCCTCCTCCGGCGCCGAGGCATCCAGATCATGCAGACGGTTCCACAGCATCGGAGCCACGGCGTACTCGGCCTCGCCGAAGACCGCCTGCGGGTCGATGGCGGCGTAGTCGCCGGGGTGTCCGGGACGGGCCAGGACATTGGCATAATGCAGGTCCGCGTGGACCAGGACGTCCCGGCCGGACCGCCGTCCCACCGCGCCGCGGGTCTGGCAGACCTCCAGCGCGGCCTCCAGCAGCCAGCGTTCAAACGGACGCCCCAGGGCGTCCCACTCCGCGGGCAGCTCGTCCGAGAGCTGTTCGGCATGCTGGGCCAGGGAGGGGACGGCGGCCCAGTGGGGCGAATCGGATTCCGGCAGGCTCAGCCGGCGTACGAGCGAACCCCAGATCCGCACGGCAGCGTCCATGTCCACGGACAACAGCGTGCGGTCGGGGTCGAGGCGTTCCAGGACAAGGCAGGTTCCGGCCGCGTCCCTGTCCAGCAGCCGTACGGCCCCTCTGCCGTCCCAGAGGGCCAGGGCAGCCGTCTCGGTGGCTGCTTCCGGATGCGGAAACGGGAACTTCAACACTGCGGGGTTCCCGTCGGCGGAACGCACGGGCAGCACCAGTGCTCCATGCCCGTGCCAGGGCGCGGCCCCGGGCGGATCCGGAACGAGCCGGAAAGCGGCCAGGCTGGTCTCCACCAGTCCCGGCAGGCCAGCCAGCCAGGTACGGCCGTCCCGGGTGCCAAGGTAGCGTCGGCGCAGGGCCTCAGGTACGACGACGGCGGGTGCCATGCAGTTCTCCTCGGAGGTGGCGGCTACGGCTGCGGCGGGGATGGCGGCCGCCGGAACGGGGGAGCGGGCGGCGAAGGATCAGTTCCACGGCAGATCCTCCGGGACGGCGTCGAGGCCGGGAGATGCGGGGACGATTTCGGCCTGCAGATACAGTTCCGCTGAGACAGCGGCGAGCCGGTCGATCGCCCAGCCGCGGAGTTCTCCTTCGCTCAACGCCACCAGGTCAGCGTAGACCGCCGGGAACTGCTGTTCCAGTGCGGGCAGGGCGTCGGCAGGATTGCGCAGGAAACCTGCATCCAGGCGGTAGGCGGCCACCGGAGGCACCGCCGGCAGGCACAGGCCGGGCAGGTAGGCCACCGCGTCCGTGCCACGGGATTGATGCGCGGCCATGCGCGTCTGCCACTGCCCACCGCGGGTTGCGGCGGAAGGATCCTGCGCGAGGGCGACCTCATAGGCATAGGCGGCGCCGAATTCCGCGTCAATGGCGGCCTTCAGGGCAGCGGCTGCATCGGGGGCCGCGGAACCGGCTGCCGCGCTGCCGGAGGGAGTTCCCGCTGCCGTGTCGGCGGTCTTTTCTCCGGTGCCGGCATCCGGGCAGTTGGACAACTTCTTCTCCGCTGCCGGCGCCTCGGTGGCTTCGCCTGCGGCAGCCGGATTTCCGGTGTGCGGGCCGTTGGTCTCCGGCAAGGCCAGGCCGTATAGGCCCGCGGTACGAGTGGCCCAGACCTGCTGGGCGGCCCCGGTCGCGGCGAGCAGGCGCGCCGTGCCGGCGTCCGCCCGCCACGCAGCCTGCAGGTTGGCCTTTGCAGACGCCGCCAGTGCCCGCACATAGGGCTCGAGGTCCTTGGCATCCGGTGCCTCGGGAACTGCGGGCGAGCCCGCCCGGTCCTTTCCCGCCGAGCCGGAAACAACGAGCGGTTCCTCGAAGGTGTTCCGGGCAGCGGCCGGTTCCCGGCCGGTGCTGGTCAGAAGGGCAGCCTGAGTGCGCAGCCCCTCGGCCTGGGCCAGGAGTTCGACTGCTTCGGGGTTTTTCCCTGCAGCGGCCAGTGCCCCCGCCTCGGCGGAAAGGGCCTGGGCGCTGGTTCGCGCCTCGGCCAGGGCAATTTCCGAGAAGGAACGGGTGCGCTCCCGGCCGTCCCCGGTACCGGCCACCAGGCCGAAGCTGAGGATCACCGCCCCGAGTGCGAGGAACAACACAAGACGCAGCGTCCCGGCACCCAAACGGCGGAACCGGCGGGCAGGCGCGGGCTCGGGTCCGGGGTTTTCCAGGGGCTCATCCACAACAGTCGATGATGTCACGAACGCGCTCTCATCTGCATCGATGCCTCAAGGACACAGGAATGTCGGTAGTCTAGGACTACAACAACATCTAGTGGGAGGCAGCTATGGCGGTTCGGCCCAACCCCAAAAAAGACACGTCGTCGGATTACCGCAGGAATGCGATACGTGCAGAAGTAGCCGCGGAGACGCAGCGGCTCAAGAATTATCTGGCCCCCACGGTAGAGATGCAGGATTTGTTCCTCGAGGACATCGAGATCAAGCTGGCAGGTGCCCACCGCACTGTCCACGTCATCGTGGACCTTCCCGAGGACCAGCCCGGAGGCGTCAGCCTGGACAGGATTTCGTCCGCAGCCCAAGTGATTTCCGAAGCCATGGACAACGATCCGGGCGATGACGGACGTCCCTACAACCTCGAGGTTTCGTCCCCCGGGGTTTCCCGTCCCCTCACCGAGCCGCGCCACTGGCGCCGCAACGCAGGCCGGATGGTGTCCGTTTCCGTTGAGCGCGGGGACGACGTGATGGGACGGCTGATCTCCGTCGAAGACGACGGCATTACGTTGATACCGGAACTCCCGGTCAAGAAAGGGATGAAGGCCAAACAGGGGGACCCGGTCCGCCTGGCATTCGCCGACATCCGCAAGGGGCGCGTTGAAGTCGAATTCGCCCACCTTGAAGACGACCCGGTAGGCGAGGACGCCCCGGATGATGAAACCACAGCTGAGGAGGCCTAGATGGAAATAGATATGAGTGCGCTGAGGCTGCTGGAACGCGAACGGGAGATCCCCCTGGATCTGCTGGTGCCGACCATTGAGCAGGCTCTGCTGGTTGCCTACCACAAGACCAACGGCGCCCAGGAGCAGGCGCGGGCGGAACTGGACCGGAAGACCGGTCACGTAACCATCTGGGCTGCTGAGCTCGACGACGACGGATCCACGGTGGGGGAGTTCGACGACACCCCGGCCGGCTTCGGCCGGATCGCCGCCAGCACGGCCCGGCAGATCATCCTGCAGCGCCTGCGCGATGTCGAGGATGACAACATCCTGGGCGAGTTCAAGGGCCGCGAAGGTGAACTGGTCTCCGGCCAGATCCAGCAGGGCAACAACCCGCACATGATCCAGGTGAACCTCGGTTCGGTGGAGGCACTGCTGCCCCCGCCCGAGCAGGTTCCGGGGGAGAAGTACCTCCACGGTTCCCGCCTGCGCGCGTTCGTCGTTGACGTGCGCCGCGGCTTCAAGGGTCCGTCCATCACGCTGTCCCGCTCCCACCCCGGCCTGGTCCGCAAGCTTTTCGAACTCGAAGTTCCGGAAATTGCCGACGGCAGCGTGGAAATCGTGGCGCTGGCACGCGAAGCAGGACACCGTTCCAAGATTGCCGTCAAGGCCAACGTCCCCGGCATCAACGCCAAGGGCGCCTGCATCGGCGAGATGGGCTCCCGCGTGCGTGCGGTCATGAACGAACTGCATGACGAGAAGATCGATATTGTCGACTTCAGCGAGGATCCGGCGACGTTCATCGCCAACTCCCTCTCGCCGTCGCGCGTGAACTCCGTGACCATTACGGACGAGGACCTGAGGTCCGCACGCGTTGTGGTTCCCGACTACCAGCTCTCCCTGGCGATCGGCAAGGAAGGCCAGAATGCCCGCCTCGCGGCCAAGCTGACCGGCTGGCGGATCGATATCGTTTCCGACGCGAAGGCCTCCTAGGCTCCGGTGCCGGAAGCGGATGCAGCGCCGGACAAGAAAGGCGCTAGAATGTATAAGGCCGGGTCACCCTCCGCGTCCCATTCATCGGCAGCCGCTTCCGGCGCTGCCGCGGGAAATCGGGTATCCAGGCACGTTCCATTGCGAACGTGCATAGGGTGCAGGAAAAAGGATGACCAAGCTGTTCTGCTGCGGTTGGTCCGTGTCAGCATGGAAGGCGGCAACGCCGTCCGTGTCGACGAGGACCACCGAATGCCTGGAAGGGGTGCCTGGTTGCACCCCGACACGGCATGCCTGAGATTGGCAGTGAAACGTTCGGGCTTTCCGCGGGCCTTTAGGGGTTCCGTGGAAATATCGGACGTTGAACGTTGGTTCAAGGCCCTTGAGGACGTTCCGACCGGGAACGGACTCAAAACCGTCCAACCTGAAAGCGGGTCAGAAATCTGATGGAAACCCGATGAGTACCCAGCGATGAGTACTTTGTTGTGCTCTGCGATGGGCCCCGCTGCAACTGCAGTGGAAGCCCACAGTAAATAGACGGTTCGTACCTGGCTCGGTGCGGACCGAGACAGGAGAAATGTGGCCAAGGTCCGCGTACACGAGCTTGCTAAAGAGCTCGGCATTACCTCGAAGGATGCAGTTGCAAAACTGCAGGAACTGGGCGAATTCGTCCGTTCCGCCTCATCAACTATTGAGGCCCCGGTAGTCAAGAAACTTCGAGGCGCCTTCCCGGCGTCTGAAAACAAGGCTGCTGCTTCCCCGGCAGCCCCCGCCAAGGCTGACGCTTCCGCGTCCAAGCCTTCGGCCCCGTCCCCCAAGCCCGGCTCCGCGAAGCCTGCCCCGGCAGCTCCCGCAGCAGAGCAGCCCGCCGCTCCGGCACCGGCAGCTCCCGCTGAGGCCGCTCCGGCACCGGCAGCGCCGGCTGCACCCGCAGCCGAGGCTCCGGCAGCACCGGCTCCCGCCGCGGAACCCGCTGCACCCGAAGCCGGCAAGGAAGACGCCGCCAAGGCATCCGCCTCTTCGGCACCCCGCCCCGGCGCACCCCGCCCGGGCGGTGGCGGACCCCGCCCCGGCAACAACCCGTTTGCGCCTTCCCAGGGCATGCCGCGTCCGCGTGGCCGCGGCGACGGCGAACGGGGTACCGGCGCACCGCGTCCGGGCAACAACCCCTTCGCTACCTCGCAGGGCATGCCGCGTCCGGGTGGACGCCGCGATGAGGCCGAACGTCCCGGTACGCCGGGTGCCGCAGGCCCCCGTCCCGCAGCCGGTGCAGGTGGACCCCGTCCCGGCGCACCGCGTCCGGGTGCTCCGCGCCCCGGCGCTCCCCGTCCCGGCGCACCGCGTCCGGGCACCCCCCGTCCGGCAGGAGCAGGCGCCGGCGGCGCACGCCCCACACCGGGCATGATGCCCAACCGCACTGAACGTCCCGCAGCTCCGGGCCGTCCCGGTGCAGGCGGCGGACCCCGCCGCGGACCGGGCGGAGCCCCGGGTACCGGCGGCGGCGGCGCCCCGGTTGGCGGCGGCTTCGGCAAGGGCGGCCGCGGACGCGGCGGCACTGCCGGTGCTTTCGGCAAGGGCGGCGCAGGACGCGGCAAGCAGCGCAAGTCGAAGCGGGCCAAGCGGCAGGAACTGGAGCAGATGTCTGCTCCGTCGCTGGGTGGCGTTTCGGTACCCCGCGGCGACGGCAACACCGTTGTCCGTCTGCGCCGCGGTGCGTCCATCACGGACTTCGCCGACAAGATTGAGGCCAACCCCGCAGCACTGGTGACCGTACTGTTCCACCTCGGTGAAATGGCAACGGCCACGCAGTCCCTGGACGAAGAGACGTTCGGCGTACTGGGTACGGAGCTGGGCTACAAGATCCAGGTTGTCTCGCCGGAAGACGAAGAGCGCGAACTGCTGAGCACGTTCGACATCGACTTCGAGGCAGAACTGGAAGCCGAAGGCGACGACCAGCTTGAGGCACGTCCTCCGGTAGTCACCGTCATGGGTCACGTTGACCACGGTAAGACCCGCCTGCTGGACGCCATCCGCAACTCGAACGTTGTGGAAGGCGAACACGGCGGTATCACCCAGCACATCGGTGCCTACCAGATCGCCTTCGATCACGAGGGCATCGAGCGGGCCGTCACCTTCATTGATACTCCGGGCCACGAGGCGTTTACCGCCATGCGTGCCCGTGGTGCCAAGGTCACCGACATTGCGGTCCTGGTTGTTGCAGCCGACGACGGCGTTATGCCGCAGACGGTGGAAGCACTCAACCACGCACAGGCAGCCAACGTGCCGATCGTGGTCGCAGTGAACAAGATCGACAAGGAAGGCGCCAACCCGGAGAAGGTCCGCGGCCAGCTGACCGAATACGGACTGGTTCCCGAAGAATACGGTGGCGACACCATGTTCGTGGAGGTCTCTGCCCGCCAGAACCTCAACATCGACGCCCTGCTCGAGGCCGTTCTGCTTACCGCAGATGCTGCCCTGGACATGCGCGCCAACCCGAACAAGGACGCCCGCGGTATCGCGATCGAAGCCAACCTGGACAAGGGCCGCGGTGCAGTAGCAACTGTGCTGGTCCAGTCCGGAACGCTGAAGGTCGGCGACACCATCGTGGCGGGTACGGCCCACGGCCGTGTCCGTGCCATGTTCGACGAGAACGGCGACAACGTCACCGAAGCCGGACCCTCGCGTCCGGTCCAGGTGCTCGGCCTGTCCAACGTTCCCCGCGCCGGCGACACGTTCTTCGTTACCGACGACGAGCGCACCGCCCGCCAGATCGCTGAAAAGCGTGAGGCTGCGGACCGCAACGCCGCACTGGCCAAGCGCCGCAAGCGCATCAGCCTCGAGGACTTCGACCAGGCCGTTGCTGACGGCAAGGTCGACACCCTCAACCTCATCCTCAAGGGTGACGTTTCCGGTGCAGTCGAAGCCCTGGAAGACTCGCTGCTCAAGATCGACGTCGGCGAAGGCGTGCAGCTGCGCGTCATCCACCGCGGCGTCGGTGCCATCACGCAGAACGACGTCAACCTGGCGACGGTGGACAACGCCGTCATCATCGGCTTCAACGTCAAGCCGGCCGAGCGCGTTGCCGACCTGGCAGAGCGCGAAGGCGTGGACATGCGCTTCTACTCCGTCATCTACGCAGCAATCGATGACATTGAGCTCGCACTCAAGGGCATGCTCAAGCCCGAGTACGAGGAAGTCCAGCTCGGCACCGCCGAGGTCCGCGAAGTCTTCCGTTCTTCCAAGTTCGGAAACATCGCCGGCTCGATCGTCCGCTCCGGTGTTATCCGCCGCAACGCCAAGGCACGGGTCACCCGCGACGGCAAGCTCATCGGTGACAACCTCACCGTGGACTCGCTCAAGCGGTTCAAGGACGACGCCACTGAGGTCCGGACGGACTTCGAATGTGGTATCGGCCTGGGCTCGTTCAACGACGTGCGCGAAGGCGACATCATCGAGACCTTCGAGATGCGCGAGAAGCCGCGCGTCTAATCCGTGGCCGCAGGCCGCCGGGTCTCCCGGCGGCCTGCGGATACATGTTTCCAGTCTTAGTAAGGAGAGGTAATGGCAGATCCAGCACGCGCTGCGAAACTCGCTGACCGTATCAAGGTAGTAGTTGCCCAGGCGCTCGAGCGGCGGATCAAGGATCCCCGGCTGGGATTCGTGACCATCACCGATGCACGGGTCACCAATGATCTGCAGCACGCCACTTTGTACTACACGGTCTTCGGCGACGAAGAGCAGCAGGCAGATACCAAGGCAGCCCTGGAATCCGCACGCGGAATCCTGCGCGCCGAGGTGGGCAAGAACATCACTGTCCGCCTGACCCCCACGCTTGAATTCGTTGCCGACGAGATCCCGGTTAACGCCGGCCACCTCGAGGAACTGATCCGGGCAGCCAAGCAGCGCGACGCCGAACTGGCAGCGCTCAAGGAAGGTGCCAGCTACGCAGGCGACGCCGATCCGTACCGCAAGGACGAAGAGGACTTCGACGAAGGCCTCGAATCCGATGCTCCGGTCGACTCGGACGCGAAGTAGGTCCTAGACCCTCAAAAAGGGAGCGGTTCCGTTTTACGGGGCCGCTCCCTTTTTGCTGCCCAACCTGCCTTACGCAGCCTCAACCTCGCGCAGCCTCAACTACACACAGCCTCAGGGCTCCGGCAGCCGGCTCACGCCTTCCAGCAGCTCCGCGCGGTCCCCGCACAGCGCAATCCTGATCCAGCCCTCGCCGATGGATCCGAACGCAGTACCCGGGGCTACGGCGACGCCGTGCTCGTCCAGGAAGCGGAGGGCCCAGTCCCGGACGTTTCCTCCGGTCGCATGGGAGACGTCCGCCCAGAGGTAGAAGGCGCCGCGTGCCTCGAGATACCGGATTCCCTTCCCGGCAAGGACGGAGCAGGCGGCATCCCGGTTGGCCCGGTAATGCGCGGAGGCCATGTCTACGTAGTCCTGCGGCCCGGTGAGTGCGGCCAGGGCCGCATACTGCGAGGGGGAGGCCACACAGGACACGATGGACTCCATGACCGTGCTCAGGACCGGTTCCAGTCCCTCGGGCAGCACCAGCGCACCGATGCGCAGGCCGGTCAGGCCGTAGGTCTTGGACAGGGTGAGGGAAGTGATCACGCGTTCCCCGGCGTCGCCGTCGAACGCCAGGGGGCTCACATGCGGCACATCGAAGGTGAACGCCTCGTAACACTCGTCCGAAAGAATCCACAGGTCGTGCCGCCGCGCCAGCTCCACCAGCGCACGGGTCAGTTCCCCGCTGAACACGGCCCCCAGCGGGTTGGACGGGGAATTCAGCAGCAGCACCCGCGTGCGCGGCGTGAGCAGGGCTTCGATGTCTTCGATCCTCGGCTGGAACCCGTGCTCCGGATACAGGGGATACGCCACCGGCACTGCGTGCAGGAGTTCGGCGGTCATCGCGAACGTCGGGTATCCCGGGTTCGGCACCAGGATCTCGTCTCCGGCGTCCAGGAGCAGGCTTATGGCCAAATGCAGGCCCTGCTGCGCCCCCGACGTAACGAAGACGCGCTCAGCGCTGATCTCTTTCCCGCAGGCGGCACCCGCATGCCGGGCGAAGGCGGAGCGCAGGGGAGCGATCCCCGCATTGGGGGTGTAACCGGTTTCATCCCGGTCCAGCGTGGCCCGGGCGGCGTCGAGGATATGCCCCGGGGTGGGGAAGCCGGGCTCGCCGATGCTCAGGACAATCGCATCCGGCTTCGCCCAGGCGGCCTGGGTGATTTGGCGGATCTGGTTGGCCGGGACTTTCCGGACGTGGGGTGAGAGCTGTGCCATATCCGAATGCTATCCCCGCCTGCGGGCGGCCGTGGTGCGGAACGGACGCCGGTCGCCGCAACATATACTGAAAGGCGTGAATTCAGGGCAGGTCCGTTCAGGACTGATTATTGTGGACAAGCCGCAGGGATGGACGAGCCATGACGTGGTCGGACGCCTGCGGAGGCTGGCGGGCACCCGGAAGGTCGGACACGCGGGCACCCTGGATCCGATGGCCACCGGCGTGCTGGTGGTCGGCATCAACAAGGCCACGCGCCTGCTGACCTACATTGTCGGCACCACCAAGACCTACGAAGCGACCATCCGGCTCGGCCAGTCGACCGTCACGGACGACGCCGAGGGCGAAGTCACGGCCGAAACCATTGCCGCCGCCGTGACGGACGAGGAAATCCGGGCTGCGGTGGCGAACCTGACGGGTGACATCCAGCAGGTCCCGAGCAGCGTCAGCGCGATCAAGGTCAACGGGGAACGTTCCTACGCAAAGGTCCGCGCCGGCGGCGAAGTGAACCTGCCCGCGCGGCCGGTTACCGTCTCCCGGTTCGAGGTCCACGCCATCCGGCGCGAGAACGGCGGGCGGCTGCGCGACGTCGACGTCACCGTCGACTGCTCCTCCGGCACCTACATCCGCGCCCTCGCCCGTGACCTCGGTGCCGCGCTCGGCGTCGGCGGGCACCTGACCGCGCTGCGCCGCACGTGCGTGGGACCGTTCAGCCTGGACCAGGCCTCCACCCTCGAGGAACTGGCCGAGGACCTGCGGGTCCTGGACCTCGACGACGCCGCCGCCGACCTCTTCCCGGTACGCCGCCTGTCCGCAGCCGAAGCCGAGGACCTCTCGCACGGCCGCCGGATCAGCGCCACCGGCACCGGACAGCCGGGGCCGGTCGCGGCCATCGATCCGGACGGCCGGGCGGTGGGACTGCTCGAGGACAAGGGTGAGCAGGCGAAGGCACTGCTGGTCTTCACACCCGGAAACGAGAAGGCGTAAATGGACCCGCTGTTCCTCGTTGGTTCCCTCGTCTGCCTGGTGTCCGTGGTGCTGTGCATCGGTGCCGCCGTCCTGAAGCAGGGACCGAACGACCTCACCATCCTGTCTGCGGCCGCCGTCGAACTCTTCCTGCTGGTCTACGGCGCCGCTTCCCTGATCCGCCTCGCCGGAGGGGAAGGGATCGCCGGCGAAGCCTGGGAGTTCTGGGGCTATCTGCTGACCGCGCTGGTCATCCCGGTCGGTGCGGTCTGGTGGTCGCTCCTGGACCGCAGCCGCTGGAGCAACATCGTGCTTTCCGCCGTGGGAATCACCGTATTTGTCATGCTGTTCCGGATGGAACAGATCTGGGACGGAGCAACACTTCTATGAACCGCAGCATAAATCCCGACGACGCCGAGTCGGCGGACATGTCCGCTCCGGCGGCCCGCAACGCTGGACCCGGCCGCCTGCTGGTAGCCGTTTACGCGATTTTCGCCCTGGCGGCGTCGGCCCGCGCTGCGTTCCAGATCCTCACCAAGTTCGAGCATGCGCCGCTGGCCTACCTGCTGTCCGCTTTTGCCGCCCTGGTCTACATCGTGGCGACCGTCGGCCTGGCCCGCTCCGGCGCCACGGCCTATCGGATCTCCGTGGCGGCAGTGGGCGTGGAAATGGTCGGGGTGCTGGCCGTCGGCGTCTTCGGCCTGATCGATCCGGCCGCACTGCCCGAGGACACGGTCTGGTCCGGCTTTGGCAGCGGTTACGGGTATGTGCCGCTGATCCTGCCGATGATCGGGTTGTGGTGGCTTTACCGGCACCGCGCAGACGCGCGCCGATGAAATAAGTATGCTTACCTAATTCGCGCGGGTGCGTGAGACGATGGCAGGAACAACTTCAGTTCCAACTCCGTCAAAGGGGAGCCATGAGCAACGCAGCGCCGACACCGGGCGACCGGAACAGCCCCACGGGCACGGACGGCCCGGGAAACCAGGCACCGAAGGCGCCGGGGACATCGACGCCGGGGACATCAACACCGGGCGTGCCCGCGTCTGACGCCTCGACCCGCCGGGAGCGGTCCGGCAAGCCGGGCAGGGCAGCAAAGCAGCCCAAGGCTGCCAAGCCCTACAAGAGCAGTGACGACTGGGGTGTTTTCCGCGCCGTCGTCATCGGGGTGGGCATTCTCGTGGCCGGGTTCGGCCTCTATAACCTCATCACCGGCACGGCAGGCCTGCCGGACAGTTCCGGGGGAGAGGTCGATCCGACCCTCGAGAGCCAGTACCGGTTCTTCGCCGCCATGATGGTGGGCGTAGGTGCGGCGTTCGTGGCCATTGCCGTGAAATTCCAGTGGGCGAACATGCTCTGGCTCGTCTGCCTGATGGTGTTCCTGGGCGGCATCGGCCGGGTGCTTTCCTGGGCCTTCTCCGGAACCCCGCATTTCACCTTCATTGTGTTGATGATCGTTGAGCTGGCTTTCCCGCCGGCGCTGCTGGTCTGGCACCGGTTCATCGCCAAGACCTCCGACCTGCGCCGCGAATACAGCCAGCAGGCCGGAGGAGATGCCGGGATTGCGGGCGGTTCCCGGTAATCGGCGCAGATCGGACATAATGGATAGGTCCCGGCGCGGCGAAAGCCGCCCGGAAACCTGGACCAGCCGTTCGACCGGCGCTGGAAAATGCTGTTAAGGAGCCTGTGTGTACTACTGGAATGACCTGGCGGAAATACCCGCCGATATTGGTCCGACAGTAATCACCATCGGCAACTTCGACGGGGTGCACCTGGGCCACCAGCATGTGCTCAACCGCCTGGTCAAGGTGGCCCGCGCCCAGGATGCCGCCGCCGTCGCCATCTCCTTTGATCCCCATCCGGCGCAGGTGCACCGGCCCGAGAGCGCACCCGAACTGATCATGGGCCTCGTGGACCGGGTGCAGGCGCTGGCGGATACCGGGCTGGACGGCCTGCTGATGATGCATTACACGCTGGATCTGGCGTCCCTGACCGCCGAGGAATTTGTCCGCACGGTCCTGGTCGAGGCGCTCCACGTCAAGACAGTCGTCATCGGCCACGACGTCCGCTTCGGACGGGGCAATGCAGGAGACCTGGACACCATGCGCGGACTCGGCCGCGAGCTTGGGTTCGACGTGGAAGCGGTGGAGGATTTCGGTGCCCTTCCGGACGGACCGGACTCCGGCCGGCGCTGTTCCTCCACCTGGATCCGCGAGGCACTGCGGGAAGGTGATGTCCGAACCGCTGCCCGCCTGCTGGGACGCACCCACCGGATGCGCGGCGAAGTGGTGCACGGGGCGGCACGCGGCCGCGAACTGGGTTTCCCCACCGCCAACCTCGCCCCGGAATCCTCAGGCCTTATCCCCGCCGACGGCATCTACGCCGGCTGGCTGGTGGACGAGGCCGGCGCCCGGTGGCCCGCCGCCGTGTCGGTGGGATCCAATCCCACCTTCGAGGGTGTGAGCCGCCAGGTGGAAGCCCACGTCATCGACCGTCCGGCCGAAGAGGTGGAGGACTTCAACCTGTACGGCCAGCACGTGGTGGTGGAATTCGTGGACCGGCTGCGGGGCATGGTGGCGTACACCGGGCCCGACGCGCTGGTCGCCCAGATGCGACTCGACGTCGAACGCACCCGCGAGGTCCTTTCGACAGAAAGCGGCCCGGGCAGGTAAACTGGTTTCAAATTCGGCTGCGGTCCGTGGCGGCTGAATTTCTTTATGTTCCGGGGCTGACGCCCCAGGGCAGGAAGATTCCCGGCAGCGAAGTGCTGACTCGGGCCTCACGGCACAACTCTAGGAGTTACATTGGCACTCGATCCCGCCGTCAAGCAGGAGATCATTCGGGAATTCGCTCGCGCTGAAGGGGACACCGGTTCCCCCGAGGTTCAGGTTGCTGTGCTTTCACGGCGCATCCTCGACCTGACCGAGCACCTGAAGACCCACAAGCATGACCACCACACCCGCCGCGGCCTGATGGCCCTGGTTGGTCGTCGTCGTCGCATGCTTAGCTACCTGCGCGAGACCGACATCGCCCGCTACCGTGCGCTCATTGAGCGTCTCGGCCTGCGTCGATAGTCTTTGTGAAAGGCGGCACCTGTGCACTGCACGGGGAGCCGCCTTTTGCGCAGGCAGGCATGGACACCGGGAAAGCCGGAAGCGCACCTGTCTGATTCCGGTCCCCCTCGAAGGGGACCGGCGAAGGTAGTTCAGCTGTAAAAGAAGCACCAGCAAACATCACAGGAGTCAGCCAGCATCGCAGCATTCGCGGTCCTCGGTAGTGGTCTCCGGGAGAATCTGCCCGAGGACCTCGATCGAAGACCGGGTGTTGAACGTGCGGCCCGTGCCGCGCGGAAAGAAGTTCGATACGGTGCTGGGTGCCTCCGCCCACAGAAGAAACGGAGGTGACTCTCATATGGAGGGTCCCGAAATTCAGTTCTCAGAAGCCGTTATTGACAACGGCAAGTACGGCAAGCGCGTCATCCGGTTCGAAACCGGCCGCCTTGCCCAGCAGGCAGCCGGTTCGGCGATGGTCTACATTGACGAAGACACCGCCCTGCTCTCGGCCACGTCCGCCGGTAAGTCCCCGCGTGAAGGTTTCGACTTCTTCCCGCTGACCGTGGACGTCGAGGAGCGTATGTACGCTGCCGGCCGCATCCCGGGCTCGTTCTTCCGCCGCGAAGGCCGCCCGTCCACCGAAGCCATCCTGGCCTGCCGCCTGATGGACCGCCCGCTGCGCCCCGCATTCGTCAAGGGCCTGCGCAACGAGGTCCAGATTGTCGTCACCGTCCTGGCGATCAACCCGGACGTTCTCTACGACGTGGTTGCGATCAACGCTTCCTCCATGTCCACCCAGCTGAGCGGCCTGCCGTTCTCCGGCCCGATCGGCGGCGTCCGCGTTGCCCTGGTCGACGGCCAGTGGGTTGCGTTCCCGAAGCACTCCGAGCTGGAGCGCGCCGTGTTCTCAATGGTGGTTGCCGGCCGCATTGCCGGTGACGACGTCGCCATCATGATGGTGGAAGCCGAAGCCACCGACAACGCCTGGAACCTCATCAAGGAAGAGGGCGCCACCGCCCCGACCGAAGAGGTTGTTGCAGAAGGCCTGGAAGCGGCAAAGCCGTTCATCAAGGTCCTGTGCGACGCCCAGTCGGACCTGGCTGCCCGCGCCGCCAAGCCCACCGTCGAGTTCCCGATCTTCCTGGACTACCAGGATGACGTGTACGAGGCCGTTGAAGCCGCTGCCGGCGAGAAGCTGGCCAAGGTCTTCTCGATCGCCGACAAGCAGGAGCGCGACGCCGCCGCCGACGAGCTGAAGAACGAAGTCAAGGCCGCACTGGCTGAGAAGTTCGAAGGCCGCGAAGGCGAAGTCTCCGCCGCATTCCGTTCCGTCACCAAGCAGGTTGTGCGCCAGCGCATCCTCAAGGAGCAGGTCCGTATCGACGGCCGCGGCCTGACGGACATCCGTCAGCTCACCGCCGAGGTAGAGGTTCTGCCCCGCGTGCACGGTTCGGCCATCTTCGAGCGCGGCGAAACCCAGATCATGGGTGTCACCACGCTGAACATGCTGAAGATGGAACAGCAGATCGACTCGCTGTCGCCGGTAACGCGCAAGCGCTACATGCACAACTACAACTTCCCGCCGTACTCCACCGGTGAGACCGGCCGCGTGGGTTCGCCCAAGCGCCGCGAAATCGGCCACGGCGCACTTGCAGAGCGCGCCCTGATGCCGGTGCTGCCCACGCGTGAAGAATTCCCGTACGCCATCCGCCAGGTCTCCGAAGCCCTGAGCTCCAACGGTTCCACCTCCATGGGTTCGGTCTGCGCCTCGACGCTGTCCATGCTCAACGCCGGTGTGCCGCTGCGCGCTCCGGTGGCAGGTATCGCCATGGGCCTGGTCTCCGACCAGGTTGACGGCGAAACCCGCTACGCAGCCCTGACCGATATCCTCGGCGCCGAAGATGCCTTCGGCGACATGGACTTCAAGGTTGCCGGTACCTCCGAGTTCGTCACGGCCATCCAGCTGGACACCAAGCTCGACGGTATCCCCGCCTCCGTGCTGGCAGCAGCACTGAAGCAGGCCCGCGAAGCCCGCCTGCACATCCTCGACGTGATGCAGGCCGCGATCGACGCACCGGACGAGCTCTCCGAGTTCGCCCCGCGCATCATCTCGGTCAAGATCCCCGTGGACAAGATCGGCGAGGTCATCGGCCCGAAGGGCAAGATGATCAACCAGATCCAGGAGGACACCGGCGCTGACATCTCCATCGAAGATGACGGCACCGTCCTCATCGGCGCAACCGACGGCGGCTCCGCCGAGGCTGCCCGCTCGGCGATCAACGCGATCGCCAACCCGCAGGTCCCCGAGATCGGCGAGCGTTACCTCGGCACGGTAGTCAAGACCACCACCTTCGGTGCTTTTGTCTCCCTGACCCCGGGCAAGGATGGCCTGCTGCACATCTCCGAGCTGCGTAAGCTCGCCGGCGGCAAGCGCGTGGACAACGTCGACGACGTCGTCTCCGTGGGCCAGAAGGTCCAGGTGGAAATCACCAAGATCGACGACCGCGGAAAGCTTTCGCTCTCCCCGGTGGTTGCTGAAGACGCCGAAGGCGAAGAAGCAGCAGAAACCGAGTCTGCAGAGTAAATGCCGGACTACTCCGATGGAAACCGTCCCGTGTCCCCTTCCTCACCGAAGGGGCACGGGACGGTTGTCCAGCTTCCGCTGACCACTCTTTCCTCCGACCCGACCCTTGTTGTCGGCACTCCGGGAGGCGCCGTCGTGCGCCGTTCGGTATTGCCCGGCGGCGTCCGGGTCCTGACGGAGGAAATGCCGGGCCAGCGCAGCACGGCCATCGGATTCTGGGTTGGTGTCGGCTCGCGGGATGAAGCCGCGGGCCGGCACGGCTCCACACACTTCCTTGAGCACCTGCTGTTCAAGGGCACCAGCCGCCGTTCGGCGCTGGATATCGCCTCGGCGTTTGACGAGGTGGGCGGCGAGTCCAATGCGGCCACCGCCAAGGAAAGCACCTGCTACTACGCACGGGTGCTGGATACCGATCTTCCGATGGCCATTGACGTCATCACCGACATGGTCACGTCCGCCGTCCTGGATCCTGAGGAACTGGAACAGGAACGCGACGTCATCCTCGAAGAGATCGCCATGGACAATGACGATCCGGCCGATCTCTGCCACGAAAAGTTTTCCGAAGCCGTCCTCGGCGACCATGCCCTCGGCCGTCCCATCGGCGGCACTCCGGACGCCATCCGGAGCGTGTCCCGCGAAGCGGTCCTTGACCATTACCGGCGGTACTACCGTCCGGAGGAACTGGTAGTCACCGCTGCCGGGGGACTGGACCACGAGCAGGTCTGCGCACTCGTGCTGGAGGCGCTGCAGACCGCCGGCTGGGAACTGGACCCGGCGGCAACGCCCGCGCCGCGCCGGGACACCGCGCCGGCGTCGATCTCCGGCACCGCCGGAGTCCACGTCATCAACCGTCCGGTGGAGCAGGCCAACATCGTGATGGGCTGCCCCTCACTGACCGCCACGGATGACCGCCGCTTTGCCATGAGCGTGCTGAACACGATCCTCGGCGGGGGCATGTCCTCCCGCCTGTTCCAGGAGATCCGCGAGAAGCGCGGACTGGTGTACTCCACCTACTCCTTCTCGGCGTCGTACGCGGACGCCGGCTACTTCGGCATGTATGCGGGCTGCTCGCCTGCCAAAACCCGCCAGGTCATCGATTTGCTCGGCAGCGAGCTCGAGCGACTGGCCGCCGACGGCGTTGAGCCGGCCGAGCTGGCCAAGGCACTGGGCCAGATCTCCGGCGGCATGGTGCTGGGCCTGGAGGACTCCGGCTCGCGGATGTCCCGCCTGGGCAGGGCCGAGCTGGTCAGCGGCGAGTTCATCGACATTGATGAGTCCCTGCGCCGGATCCATTCGGTCACCGCGGAACAGGTCCAGGAACTGGCCGTCGAACTGGCCGCCGCGCCCCGCACCATCACCGTGGTGGGTCCGTTCGAATCAGCGGCCGAACTGGGCTTCTAGCCGTTATACGAAAGGCACACCCGAACCGCGCCAAGCGGATCGGGTGTGCCTTTGCCGGTTAACCGCCGGCGCTGCCTTTACCCGCCCGCGAAGGGCGGCAGGATGTCCACGACGTCCCCCGGCTGCAGCAGCAGGTGCGGGTTCCGGGCAGCCGTTTCATTGACCAGGAACGTACTGCGCGCAATCACCGTCCCGAGAGCGGGGATGCCTGCACCCGGTGACGGGTACCGGGCGGCAAGCTTTTCCGCCAGCTCGGCCAGCGTCAGCGGCCCTTCCTCCAGGTGTTCTTCTTCCGTGCCGGCTGCTGCCTTCGCAGCGCCGAAGTATCTGATCAGCACTTAGCCGCCTATCGCGCTCATGGTTCGTTCGGGCTGGACATAGTCGGAGTCCCCGAGACCGGAATGGCCCATGCCGTGTGCCTTGGGCTTGCCCCACATGGCTTCCTGCCAGCGGCGGACGACGGCGTCGTCGTCCACGCCGCTGCGCAGCAGTGCCAGCAGGTCCGTCTCATCGTGGGAAAACAGGCAGCTGCGGACCTTTCCCTCGGCGGTAATCCGGGTGCGGACGCACTCGGCGCAGAAGGGTTCGGTGACGGAGGCAATGATGCCGACGGTCCCGACAACCGTTGCCGGGTCCGCGTGCCGGCGGACCTCCCAGCGCTGGGCCGGTGCGCCGTTGCGCTCCCGCGGGTCGGGCGTCAGGACGAAGTCACGTTCCAGCAGGGACCGCATCTCGGCGGCGGTGATCATTCCGTCCCGCGTCCAGCCGTGGTCCGCATCCAGGGGCATCTGCTCAATGAACCGCAGTTCGAAGCCGCGGCTGACCGCCCACTCCAGCAGGTCCGGTGCCTCGGCGTCGTTGATTCCCCGCATCAGCACGGCATTGATCTTGACCAGGCCCAGGCCCACCCGGGCGGCTTCCTCCACCCCGCGCAGCACCCGGTCCAGGAACGGGCGGCGGGTGAGCTGGGCAAAGGTATCCGGGTGGAGGGAATCCAGGGACACGTTGATACGGGTCAGGCCGGCGTCCTTGAGTGCCTGGGCTTTCTTGTCCAGGCCGAGCCCGTTGGTGGTCAGGGAAATCGGCAGCTCCGGGTGGTTGGCCCGGATACCGGCAACAATGTCCACCAGATCCGCACGCACCAGCGGTTCACCGCCGGTCAGGCGAAGCTCGCGAACGCCCAGCCGGTCGACGCCGAGCCGGACGAGGCGCACGATTTCGTCCCGGGCAAGTACCTTGTCCCGGGCCAGCCAGTCGAGCCCCTCGGCGGGCATGCAGTACGTGCAGCGCAGGTTGCATTTGTCCGTCAGCGACAGCCGCATGTCCGTGGCCCGGCGGCCGTGCCGGTCCAGCAGTCCGTCTGCCGGGGAAAGCGCCAGGGCAGACGCGGGGGAGGGCAGCGCCGACGCGGCAGCGGAGGAACCGCTGCCCGGTGCCGCGGCTTCCGCCGGGCTGATTTCTGGTGTACTGGGGGAAGGGCGTACTGCAGGCATTCCCAGCTGTGTTCCCATTCCTCGAGGTTACGCCCTTTGACAGTTAGGCTCTATAAATGCGCTTTGTTCCCCGGGGCCGCCGGACCCTGGCAGCGTGCGCCGTGACGGTTCTTGCAGCTTCCACAGCCGCGTGCACGTCCCCGGACTCCACCGGCGCCGCCGCGCGCAGCGGAGCCGGCATCACGGTTTTTGCGGCGTCCTCGCTCACCGACGTGGTCGGGCAGCTGAATGCGGCGTACGACGGCGGCGGGCGCCTGCGCGTCAACATCGGCTCCAGCAGCCAGCTTGTGGCGCAGCTGCAGTCCGGCGCCGAAGCGGACGTGGTGATTACGGCCGACCTCGAGGCACTCGACCCCCTGCGGACCGGGCTGGACCGGGAGACGGTGCTGGCCAGCAACAACCTGGTGCTGGCCCTGGCCGCGGACAACCCGGCCGGGATCCGAGTGTTACGCGATGTTGCGGTCGACGGCGTCCGGGCCGCCCTGTGTGCACCCTCGGTTCCGTGCGGGCGGGCAACCTCACGGGTCCTGGAGGCAGCCGGCGTAGCCGTTCCCGCACCGAGCCTGGAGGACAGCGTCCGCTCGGTGCTGACCAAGGTCGCCACCGGCCAGGCCGACGCCGGGTTTGTCTACCGGACCGATGCCCTGGCCGCAGCCGGGTCCGGCGTGACCTACCTGCCGCTGGAGGATCCCGCCCCTAACCGGTATCCGGCCGGACTGACCGCTGAAGGGGCCGGCAACGCCGATGCGGCAGCATTCTACGAATGGCTTACGGGCCCGGAAGCGGCAGCCATCCTCGCCGAGGCAGGGTTCGGCCCGGCGGACCCGGGGAGCAACGATGCCCCTTAGGACGCAGGAATTCCAAGCGGCGCCGGGCTCCGCATCCGCCATGAGCCGGGAGGCACGCGCCACGACGCCCGCCTGGCTCTGGGTGCCGGCCGGCGTCGCGCTGCTCCTGTGCGCCGGACCGGTCGCGGCGCTGCTGCTGAATGTCCCCTGGACATCGCTGCCGGAACTGCTGGGCTCCGACGCGGCCCGCACCGCGCTGGGGCTCTCCCTGGCCACCTCGGCCTGCTCCACGCTGCTCTGCGTCCTGCTGGGCCTGCCGCTGGCCGTGCTGCTCAGCAAACTGGAGGGGCCATGGATCCAGCTGATGCGCGGAATCCTGCTGATCCCGCTGGTGCTCTCACCCGTTGTCTCCGGCATCGCCCTGCTGTATTTCTGGGGCCGGCAGGGGATAGCCGGGAAGCTGCTCGGCACCGTGGGACTGGACGTGGGGTACTCGCCGGCCGCCGTCGTTATTGTCCAGGTATTTGTTTCCCTGCCCTTCTTCGTGGTCGCGTCGCTGAACAGCCTGTCCGGCGTTGACCGGGACCTGGAAATGGCCGCCGCCACGTCCGGAGCGGGTCCCACCGCGATCCTGCGCCACATCACCTTGCCGCTGGCGCTGCCGGGCATCGTGGCGGGCACGTTGCTGGCCTTCGCCCGGTCGCTGGGCGAATACGGAGCCACCATCACCTTCGCGGGGAGCATTGAAGGGAGCACCCGGACCCTGCCGCTGCAGATCGAACTGAGCCTGAACTCCAACCAGCCGCAGGCGGCCCTGGGCATCTGCCTGATGCTTATTGCCCTGTACCTGCTGGTCCTGCTGCTGGCCCGAATCGCCACCGGACGGCTGCTGCCGCGATGAGCACCCGGGGACGGCCCGCCCGGGGGTCCGCCGGAGGTCCGGAGCGGACCAACCGGTGGTGGGCGGCGGCTGCAGGACTGGTCGCCGCGGGACTCGGCGTGGCTGCCGGGGAGCTGCTCGCCGCCATTGCCAGTCCGTCGCTGTCCCCGGTTTCCGCCGTCGGTTCGGTGGTCATCGATGCCGTCCCCGGCCCGGTTAAGGACGTCGCGATCAACCTCTTCGGGACGGCTGACAAGGCCGCGCTGCTGGTGGGGATGGGGCTGATCATCGGGCTTGCCGCCGTCGCTGCCGGGGTTCTGGAGCTGCGCCGTCCGCCGACGGGCGCCGCGGTGCTGGGGCTCTTCGGGGCAGCCGGGCTGGCGGCAGTACTTACCCGGCAGCAGTTCTCGCTGCTGGCCCTCCTGCCGCCGATAGCCGCTGCCGGCGTGGCCGTCCTGGTCCTGCGGGCGCTTACGGCGCGGATCCGGGACCTCGCCGCGGCGCAGACGAACGACGACGCCGCGGTGCGCCGCCGTACGGTGCTCACCTCGGTGGGCGGGGGCGCGGCGGTGGCCCTGCTCGGTGCCGCGCTGGCCGGGATAGCCCGCGGGGGACAGATGGGCGTCACGGCCCTGCGCGAAACGGTCCGGCTGCCGGTGCCGTCCCGGCGTGCGGCAGCGATACCCGCCGGAGCCGAGCTCGCCGTCGACGGCCTGGCGCCGCTGGTGACACCCGCTGCCGATTTTTACCGGATAGACACGGCCCTGAGCGTGCCGCTGATCGACCCGGCGGACTGGCGGCTGCGGATCACCGGCATGGTGGACCGCGAAGTGGAACTGGGCTACGCGGAACTCCTCGCGGCGCCGCTGCAGGAAAGCTACGTCACCCTCGCCTGTGTTTCCAACGAGGTGGGCGGGAACCTGATCGGCAACGCCCGGTGGCTGGGGCTGCCGGTCCGGGACCTTTTGGCCCGGGCCGGGGTGCAGCCGGGCGCGGACATGGTGCTCTCCACCAGCCGGGACGGGTGGAGCGCTTCCACCCCTTTGGAGGCACTGACCGATGACCGGGACGCGCTGCTGGCCGTAGGCATGAACGGGGAACCGCTGCCGCTGGAACACGGTTTCCCCGTCCGGCTGGTTGTGCCCGGACTGTACGGATACGTGTCGGCGACCAAGTGGGTCACCGAGCTGCGGGTCACCCGGTTCGCGGATGAGACCGCCTACTGGACGGACCGGGGCTGGGGCGAGCGCGGCCCGGTCAAGCTCTCCTCCCGCATCGACGTTCCCGGCCGTACGCCGGTCTCCGCCGGCACGGTCACCGTGGCCGGCGTGGCGTGGGCGCAGCACACCGGCATCAGCGCCGTACAGGTGCGCGTGGACGACGGCGGCTGGCAGGACGCGGAGCTGGCTCCCGGGATCTCCGCGGATACGTGGCGGCAGTACCGGATCGCAGTGGAGCTTGCCCCGGGCGGGCACGACATCGCGGTCCGGGCCGTGGACGCGAACGGCGTCCGGCAGGCGGAAGAAAAACGGCCAGTGCTTCCCGACGGAGCCACCGGCCTGCATACAATTCGGGTGACGGTGCGCTGAGGCCTTTCCAGCCCTCGACTTCCTGCCCACCCATCTCCCAAGGAGGAACATGTCGGTAGAACCGGCTCCACAAGGTGTCCCGGCACCGGCATCCGCTGCTCCGTCCGACGCCGCCGGACCCCGGCAGGCAGCGGCCCACCGGCAAGCCGTGGAGGACCTCCTGCGGACCTGGTTCCAGGCGCATCCGCCCGCCCACGAGACCGTGGCACTGAACGCCGCGGCCGGGCGGCTCCTTGCCGCCGAAGTGCGTGCACCGGGGAACCTGCCGCCCTTTACGAACTCGCAGATGGACGGTTACGCCGTCCGGGTTGCCGACCTCGCTGCCGCGGGGGACCTGCCGCCGGCCCCCGGCAGGGTCCGCCTGGCCACGGCCGCACCCATCCCGGCCGGCTCGGCACCGCCGCCGCTGCTCCCCGGCACCGCCGCACCCGTGATGACCGGTGCCATGCTGCCCGAGGGTGCCGATGCCGTCGTTCCGATCGAGGCCTGCACGCCCGACACCTTCGTGCCCGCTGCGGAGCCCACTGGCACCGTGGCGGTCCCCGCAGAGGTGCCCGCCGGGCAGTTTGTCCGCAGGGCAGGCAGCGATATTGCCGCAGGAACCCCGGCGCTGCCCGCCGGTGCCGTGCTGGGTCCGCTGCAGCTGGGCCTGCTCGCGGCACTCGGCCTGGACCGCGTCACCGTCCGGGCCCGGCCGCGGGTGCTGCTGCTGACCACCGGAGACGAAGTCATCGAACCGGGCCGGCCGCTCGGGCCGGGCCAGATCCACGACGCCAACACCACCCTGCTCCGCAGCTCGCTCGAGGAGGCGGGCGCGGCGGTACTCCGGTCCCGGATCCTGGCCGACTCCCCGCAGGAGTTCACCGACCGGCTCCGTGCCGACGTCGCCGCAGACGCCCCGGACCTGGTCCTCACCTCGGGCGGCATCAGCAAGGGAGCCTACGAGGTGGTGCGCCAGGGCCTCGCCTCGCAGGACGTGGCGTTCCTGTCCGTGGCCATGCAGCCCGGCGGTCCGCAGGGCATCGGCACGGTCGACGGCGTCCCGTTCCTCGGGTTCCCGGGCAACCCGGTCAGCTCGCTGGTCTCCTTCGAGATGTTCCTGCGTCCGGCCCTGACGGCCGTCACCGGCGCGCCGCGGCCTCGGGCGGAAGTGCCCGCCCGCCTCACCGCCCCGCTCGGCAGCCCCGCCGGCAAGCACCAGGTGCGCCGCGGCCGGTACACGGCCGGAACGGTGGAACCGGTGGGCGGACCCGGGTCCCACCTGGTCCATGCCCTGGCCTCCTCCAACGCCCTGATCTCCGTCCCCGTGGGGACGGAGCACCTCGAAGCCGGCGCAGAAGTGACAGTATTGCTACTGGAATAACCGCAACTGTGTCCCGCCCGGACGCCGTGCCCGAAAGGACCCTGCCGTGAGCGCCGAACCCGAAGACCTCCACCCCGCCGGCCTGACCCACGTCCGCGAGGACGGCTCCGCGCACATGGTGGATGTCTCCGCCAAGACCGAAACCACGCGCCAGGCCACGGCACAGGCCGTGCTGCGCAGCACCGCCGAGGTGGTACGCCTGATTGCCGACGGCGGGCTGCCGAAGGGCGACGCGCTGGCCGTGGCCCGGGTGGCCGGCATCATGGCCGCCAAGCAGACGTCCAACCTCATTCCGCTGTGCCATCCGCTGCCCCTGACGAAGGTCACCGTGGACTTCACCCCGCGGGAGGGCGACGTCGTCGTGGAAGCCACCGTGAAGACCAAGGCACTCACCGGCGTCGAAATGGAAGCGCTGACCGCCGCCTCCGTGGCCGCACTGACGCTCTACGACATGATCAAGGCCGTCGACAAACATGCCCGCATCACCGACATCATGGTGCGGGCCAAGTCCGGCGGCAAAAGCGGAGACTGGGCGTTGTGAGCACTCCGTCATCCCGCCGCACCGCAGGGGTGCTGATTGCCTCCACCCGCGCCGCCGCCGGCACCTACCAGGATGAATGCGGCCCGCTGATTGCCGACTGGCTGTATGCCCTGGGCTATGACATTGTGCTGGCCGAAGTGGTGCCCGACGGCGTGGAGGTCGCCGCGTCGCTGCAGCGCATCCTCGCCCTCGAACCTTCGGTCCTGCTCACCAGCGGAGGCACCGGGCTCAGCCCGGACGACGTCACCCCCGAGTCCACCGAGCCCCTGCTGGACCGGCACGTGCCCGGAGTCATGGAAGCCATCCGTGCCAAGGGGCTGGCCTCGACGCCGATGGCCGCCATCAGCCGCGGGTTCGCCGGCACCGCCGGCCGCACCTTTGTGGTCAACCTGCCCGGTTCCCCGGCCGCGGTGGCGGACGGGCTGGCCGTACTGGAACCGATCATCGGCCATATCTGCGGCCAGTTGGAAGGAAAGCGTGAACACTAGCGAAGTTGTCCGTGCCACCGTCTCCGCCGAGCCGCTGAGCAGCACCGAGGCCGAACAGAACGCGTGGTCGCCGGACTGCGGCGCCGTGGTCCTCTTCAGCGGCATCGTCCGCAACCACGACGACGGCAAGTCCGTCACGGCACTTGCCTACAGCGCGCACCCCACGGCACAGTCCGTGCTGGGCGAGGTGGCCGCCGGAATTGCGGCGAAGTACGACGGCGTCCGGATCTGGGTGGCCCACCGCACCGGGGACCTGGACATCGGTGACGCCGCCCTGGTGGCTGCCGTCGCCTCGGCCCATCGAGGCACCGCGTTTGCGGCCTGCTCCGAGCTCGTGGACACGGTCAAGGCGAACGTGCCCATCTGGAAGGAGCAGGGCTTCACGGACGGCAGCACCGAGTGGGTGGGCGTCAGCGACCGGCCCTGACCGGTAATCTGGAGCCTATGAGCGAAAAACTTGCCGTAGCGGTCCTCGGGGCCGCAGGCCGCATGGGGTCCGAGGCCGTTGCCGCCGTCGAGGCCGCCGAAGACATGGAACTCGTTGCAGCGCTGGGCCGTACCGACCCGCTGGAAACCCTCGTCTCGGCCGGTGCCCGGTACGTAGTGGACCTGACCGTGCCGGACAGCACCGAGGCCAACGTCCGCTTCGCCGTCGAGCACGGCATGCACGCCGTGGTCGGCACCACCGGATGGGATGCCGAGCGGCTGGGCCGCCTGGCGGAGCTGCTGGAAACGTCCCCCGCTACCGGTGTGCTCATCGCGCCGAACTTCGCCCTCGGCTCCGTGCTGGCCTCGGCCTTCGCCGCCAAGGCCGCCCGGTACTTCGAATCGGTGGAACTGATTGAGCTGCACCACCCGGACAAGGTGGACGCCCCCTCGGGAACGGCCGTACGCACCGCGCAGCTGATCGCCGCCGCACGCGCCGAGGCCGCTGCGGCTCCCTCTCCGGATGCCACAACCAAGGCACTGCCGGGAGCGCGCGGCGCGGAGGTGGACGGAGTGCACGTGCATTCCGTGCGGCTGCGCGGGCTGGTGGCCCACCAGGAAGTGCTCCTGGGCGGACCGGGCGAGCAGCTGACCATCCGGCATGATTCCTTCGACCGCGCCTCCTTCATGCCCGGTGTCCTGCTGGGCCTGCGGCAGGTCGCCGACCATCCCGGACTGACCGTCGGACTTGACGGCTACCTCAACCTGAACGACTAAGGAACACGTTGTCTTTCTTCACGGGCCTTTTCTCCAACCGCGCCAAGCTCGGCGTGGCCCTGGTGACCCTGCTGCTCTTCTTCTACCTGTGGGTCTCGGCGCAGCGCGGCTGGCTGCTGCTCACTTCTGACGAAATTTCGGCCAAACTGATGGGCCTTGCCTACCTGGTGCTGCCGGTGGTCGGCGCGTGGGCGCTCATCCGTGAGCTGATGTTCGGCAACCGGACGGAGCAGATGGCCCGGATCCTGGCCGAGGAAGGCCGGCTGCCGGTGGATGACCTGCCGCGTACGCCTGCCGGACGGATTGTGCGGGAAGCCGCGGACGCCCAGTTCCCCTTGTACAAGGCCGAGACCGAGGCCGCCCCCGAGGATTGGCGCAGCTGGTTCCGGCTGTCCTGCGCCTACGACGCCGCCGGGGACCGCACGCGCGCCCGGCGCACCATGCGGCAGGCCGGCAGGCTCTATGCGGGAACCCGGAACCAGCCCGGAGCCTAGCGCTTCTGCCGGGCCGGGGCCGCGGTCCGGCCGCCCTTGCCGCGGGCCAGCCGGGAGGCGCCCGAGGTGACCAGTTCCAGCGGGCCGCGTGCGTCGATGCGTTGGAACAGGACGGCCAGCACCACCAGGATCGCCGCTTGGATCCAGTACACCGGCATCGGTTCCAGGGGCGGGCTCTGCTGGTCCACCATGGTCATCACCCACACGTGCAGGCTGTACAGGGTGAGGGTCATGGCGCCGGCCGCGGAGAGGGGCAGCAGGAGGTTCGGCCGGGCACGCGTCAGGAGCAGGCAGGCGCCCAGCACGGCGGCTGCGGTGCCGGCGGTGTGCAGCATGTCCAGGCTGGTGTTGGAATGCGGTCCTGCCAACGCGAGCCACCACCAGGAACCGGTCTGCTCCACCGAACTGAGATTGACCTCCAGCATCCGTGCCAGCGGCCACTGCTGTCCGGACTCGGTGGCCCGGAGGGCATCAAAACCGCCCAGCTCACCAAGCAGGTAATAGGAGGCCAACTTTGCGGTCACGGCGGCAAACACCCCGCCCGTGAGCAGTCCCACCTGAACCGGCAGGCTGGTCAACGCCAGCCGCCCGATCACCAGCCCCAGCAGGATATAGCTCAGCCACTGCAGCACCGGGTAGAACCCCGTGACGAAGACATCCGCTGCCAGCGCGGCGGGGGAGAGGAACGCCTCCCAGGTGATGTTTCCACCGATATCCGACGGCGAGAGGTTCCGCAGCAGCCAGTCCCGCGCCACGTAGGCAAGCACCGGGGACAGGAGCAGCCAGGCCCCGGCCCAGACGGCCAGCCGGCGAAGCGGCATACCCAGGAACGGCAGCGCCAGCAGGAACAGGACGGCGTAATGGAAGAGGATGACGGCGATGGTGGTTTCCAGTCCGCCCAGGGTCAGGCCCACCAGGGCGATGATGAGTGCCCGCACCGCAATTCCGCGCCGGTCCCGGTTCACTGCCTTCGCCTCATGGGGTTCGCTGCCGCCGGTCAGCAGCGCCAGCCCGACGCCGGCAACCACCGCGAACAAGGCCGAGGAACGTCCGGAGAACACCAGCCCGGTCAGGCTGGGATCGCCGGTTTCCTGGTTGTAGAGCGGCAGCACGTGCGTGGCGATCATGCCCAGCAGGGCGATCCCGCGGGCAGCATCGATGCCGGTCAGGCGGCGTTGGTTCATGCACAGAATCGTCTCACAGGCCGCCGGGCCGGCTGCCGCTTCCACATACTGTTGCCCCATTGCGGTGCGTAACGGGTAACGTTTCACCCATGGATTTCCAAAACAGCACGCTTCCTTTCGGCACCCTCGTCACCGCCATGGTGACCCCGTTCACCGAGGACGGGGAAGTGGACTTCGACGCCACTGCCTACCTGGCGAACAAGCTCGTCGAAGACGGCTGCGACGGCCTGGTGGTATCCGGCACCACCGGTGAAACCTCCACGCTGGAAGACAGCGAGAAGGAAGACCTGTTCCGCGTGGTCGCCCAGACCGTGGGCGGCCGTGCCAAGGTCATTGCCGGCACCGGCACCAACCACACGTCCCACTCGGTGGAGATGGCCCGCCGTGCCGAGCGTGCCGGCGTCGACGGCCAGCTGGTGGTCACCCCGTACTACAACAAGCCCACGCAGGCCGGCGTGCTGGCGCACTTCGACGCCGTCACCGCGGCCACCGACCTGCCGGTCATGGTGTACGACATTCCCGGCCGCGCCGGCATTGCCCTGAGCACCTCCACCATCTTCCGGCTGGCCGAGAACCCCCGGATCCTGGCGCTGAAGGACGCGAAGGCGGACTTCGCCGGCATCACCCGCGTGCTGGCCAACACCACGCTGGACGTTTACGCCGGCGACGACGGGCTGACCCTGCCGTGGATGGCCGCCGGTGCCGTCGGCGTCGTCAGCGTGTCCGCGCACGTGGCCACCGCGCAGTTCCGCGCCCTGGTCGACGCCGCCGCAGCCGGGGATTTCGCCACTGCCCGCCGCATCCACTTCGAACTGGATCCGGTGGTCCGTGCCGTAATGACCCACATTCCGGGCACCGTTTCGACGAAGCAGATCCTGGCGATGCAGAAGGTCATTCCCACTGCAGCGGTCCGGTTGCCGCTGGTGGCCCCCGACGCCGTCGAGATGGAAGCCATCCTGACCGACCTGGCAGAAGCCGGCATGGACTTCTCCCGGACCGAGGCGTAAGCAATCATGAGCGAAACTGCCGAAACTGCCGAAACTGCCGAACCCGGCCTGCTGACCCCGCCGCCGCTGGAGGCGGAAACCCTGAGGATCGTCGCGCTGGGCGGCCTCGGGGAGATCGGCCGGAACATGGCCGTCTTCGAAATCGACGGCAAGCTGCTCATCGTGGACTGCGGTGTCCTCTTCCCCGAGGAAACCCAGCCCGGCGTGGACCTCATCCTGCCGGACTTCTCCTACATCGAGGACCGCCTGGATGACGTGGTCGGCGTGGTGCTCACCCACGGCCACGAGGACCACATCGGCGCGGTGCCGTACCTGCTGCGGCTGAAGAACGATATTCCCCTGATCGGTTCGCAGCTGACGCTGGCGCTGGTGGAAGCGAAGCTGCAGGAACACCGCATCAAGCCGTTCTCCCTGACGGTCACCGAGGGGCAGATCGAGCAGCTCGGCCCGTTCGAATGCGAATTCGTGGCGGTCAACCACTCCATCCCCGACGCGCTGGCTGTGTTCATCCGCACCGCTGCCG
This sequence comes from Arthrobacter sp. zg-Y1171, assembly GCF_025244845.1. NCBI lineage: Bacteria > Bacillati > Actinomycetota > Actinomycetes > Micrococcales > Micrococcaceae > Arthrobacter > Arthrobacter sp. zg-Y1171. The sequence continues at coordinate 1,182,666 of NZ_CP104264.1, forward strand.
GCACGGTGCTGCACACCGGCGACTTCAAAATGGACCAGCTGCCCCTGGACGGCCGGATCACGGACCTGCGCGCCTTCGCCCGGCTGGGTGAAGAGGGCGTGGACCTGTTCATGGCAGACTCCACCAACGCCGACGTCCCCGGGTTCACCACCGCCGAACGCGAAATCGGCCCGGTGCTGCAGGAACTGTTCGGCAAGGTGGACAAGCGCATCATTGTCGCTTCCTTCTCCTCCCACATCCACCGCGTCCAGCAGGTCCTCGACGCTGCCGCCGCGGACAACCGCTTCGTCTGCTTTGTCGGACGGTCCATGGTGCGCAATATGGCGATCGCCGAGAAACTCGGTTACCTCCACGTGCCCGAAGGCATCCTGGTCGACCTGAAGAACGTCGACGAGCTGCCGGACAACAAGGTGGTGCTGATGTCCACCGGATCCCAGGGCGAGCCCATGGCGGCCCTATCCCGGATGGCGAACGGCGACCACCGGATCCGCATCGGCAAGGGCGACACCGTCATCCTCGCCTCATCCCTGATTCCCGGCAACGAAAACGCCGTGTTCCGCGTGATCAACGGGCTTATGCGGCTGGGTGCCGACGTCGTACACAAGGGCAACGCGAAAATCCACGTCTCCGGGCACGCAGCCGCCGGTGAACTGCTCTACTGCTACAACATCCTGCGGCCGAAGAACGCCATGCCGGTGCACGGCGAGACCCGGCACCTCATCGCCAACGGCCGCCTGGCCGCTGCCACCGGTGTCCCGGAGCAGAACATCATCCTGGCCGACGACGGCACGGTGGTCGACCTGCGCGACGGCAAGGCCCGCGTGGTGGGCGAAGTGGAGTGCGGCTTCGTCTATGTGGACGGGTCCAGCGTCGGAGCGATCACCGACACCGACCTGAAGGACCGGCGGATCCTCAGCGAGGAAGGCTTCATCTCCATCATTTCCGTGGTGAACCGCAGTACCGGCACCATCGTCTCCGGCCCGGAAATCCACGCCCGCGGCTTTGCCGAGGGTGACGCGGTCTTCGACGAGATCATTCCCAAGATCAGTGCGGCCCTGGAAGAAGCGGTGCGCTCCAACACCGACCACACCACCTACCAGCTGCAGCAGGTGGTCCGGCGGGTCGTGGGGACCTGGGTCAACCGCCGGCTGCGGCGCCGTCCCATGATCGTGCCGGTAGTGGTCGAGGCCTAGTCCGGGCCGTGGTACAGGGTGGGCAAGTAGCCCGAAAACCGTTCCCGGCCGCGTAAATTCAGGGTATCCGGGGCCCCATCGGGTAGCGTGGCTCGTATGGCGACTCGTACTTCCCCTGCCGCACGCAGCGGTGCCTCCGGCCGGACCACGGCCCGGAGCGCCGGCGGCAGCTCAAGCAAGACATCAGGCAAGTCCAGCGCGCGCGGCGGATCCGGAGGCCGGGGGACCTCTGCGTCGCGCCAGGCGCCCCCGGACCAGCTGCCGCTGCCGCTGCGCGCGGTGGAGAGCGCCTGGATGGGCATCTCCCGCATCGCAGGGGCCGGCGTCCGCAAGCTCGGCGCCGATGTATCTCCCGAGCGCGAAATCCGCCGCGACGGGACCGGATTCTTCCTGATCCTGCTTGCCCTCGCCGTCGCCACCGTCGAGTGGTGGGCCCTGCGCGGTCCCGTTGCCGACGTGATCCACGCCGCCGCGGCCGGAACATTCGGCTGGATGGCCGTGGTGCTGCCCTTTATGCTCACCGCCGGCGCAGTCCGCCTGTTCCGCTACCCGGAGCGGCACCGAGCCAACAGCAGGATCAGCATCGGCCTCGTGATCATGCTGCTCGCCGGCTCCGGCATCACGCACATTGCGGGCGGCCTGCCCGCACTGTCGGACGGGTTCGACCGGCTCTGGGCCTCCGGCGGCATCGTCGGCTTCCTCGTCGCCGGACCGTTGTCCGCCGCCCTGACTCAGTGGCCGGTGCTGGTCCTCCTTTCGCTGCTGGTGTTCGTGAGTGTCCTGATCATCACGGCCACGCCGTTCCGCCATATTCCGCTGCGCCTGCGTGCAATGTATGAACACCTCATGGGCCAGGACCTGGACCCCGATGATCCTGAAGCGCACGACCAGAGCTACCTCTACGGCACGCCTAAGCCGGAAAAGGTCCGCAAGCCGCGCAAGAGCCGCCGCGAAAAGGAAGCGGAGGCCGCTGCCGCGCAGGACGGTTTCGCCGGCGACGAAGCATTTGAACGCGCTCTGCTGCAGGACGAGGAAGATGAAGCAGCAGCCGCTGCCGCGGCCGCGCCGGCAGTACCCCCGGGAGTCCGGCGTCCCACGCAGTCCGAACTGGCCACGCAGAAGATCCGCCGCAACCAGGGCCTGCCCGTCGACGGCGGCATGGACACCGCAGAGCCGCCCACCGAGGCCATCAGCACCGTCCCCGGCGCCACCGAAGTCCTGAACCTGGCCGCCGTTCCGCCCGTAGCGCCCGTGCCGTCCCGGCCGGTCCAGCCGGTCCCGCCGAACACACCCATCCCGCAGCGCACCGAGCAGCTGCAGCTCTCCGGCGACATCACCTATACGCTGCCGCCGTCGGACTTCCTGCCCCCGGGACCGCCGGCGAAGGAGCGCTCCGAAGCCAACGACGCGGTCGTCGCCGCACTGACGCACACGCTCGAGCAGTTCAACGTGGACGCGAAGGTCACCGGATTCTCCCGCGGCCCGACGGTCACCCGCTACGAGATCGAACTCGGCGAAGGCACCAAGGTGGAACGCGTCACCGCGCTGTCCAAGAACATTGCCTACGCCGTGGCGAGCTCCGACGTACGCATCCTGTCGCCCATTCCGGGTAAATCCGCCATCGGCATCGAAATCCCCAATGCGGACAAGGAAGTTGTTGCCCTGGGCGATGTCCTGCGGTCCAACTCCGCCCGGAAGACCGAGCACCCCATGGTCATGGGTGTGGGCAAGGACGTCGAAGGCGGCTTCGTGGTGGCCAACCTGGCCAAGATGCCCCACCTGCTGGTGGCCGGAGCCACCGGTGCCGGTAAATCCTCCTTCGTGAACTCGATGATCACGTCCATCCTGATGCGCTCCACGCCGGATGAAGTCCGCATGGTGATGGTGGACCCCAAGCGTGTGGAGCTGACCGCCTACGAAGGCGTGCCGCACCTGATCACCCCGATCATTACCAACCCGAAGAAAGCCGCGGAAGCGCTGCAGTGGGTGGTCCGCGAAATGGACACCCGCTACGACGACCTCGCAAACTTCGGCTTCAAGCACATCGACGATTTCAACAAGGCCGTCCGCAACGGCAAGGTGGTGCCCCCGGCCGGATCCAAGCGGGTCATCCGGGCCTACCCGTACCTGCTGGTGATCGTGGACGAGCTCGCCGACCTCATGATGGTCGCCCCGCGGGACGTCGAAGACTCCATCGTGCGCATCACCCAGCTTGCCCGCGCCGCCGGCATCCACCTGGTGCTGGCCACGCAGCGGCCGTCCGTCGACGTCGTGACCGGCCTGATCAAGGCGAACGTCCCCTCCCGCATGGCGTTCGCCACCTCCTCGGTCACCGACTCCCGCGTGGTGCTGGACCAGCCCGGCGCGGAAAAGCTCCTGGGCCAGGGCGATGCCCTGTTCCTGCCGATGGGATCCAACAAACCCATCCGTGTGCAGGGAGCCTGGGTTACCGAGTCCGAGATCCACCGGGTCGTTGAGCACGTCAAGGGCCAGCTGCAGGCCGTCTACCGCGAAGACGTCGCCGTCACGGCACCGAAGAAGCAGATCGACGACGACATCGGAGACGACCTCGACGTCCTGCTGCAGGCGACCGAACTGGTGGTGACCACGCAGTTCGGTTCCACCTCCATGCTCCAGCGCAAGCTGCGCGTGGGCTTCGCGAAGGCCGGCCGGCTCATGGACCTGCTGGAGTCCCGCGGCGTGGTGGGACCGTCCGAGGGTTCCAAGGCCCGCGACGTGCTGGTGAAGCCCGATGACCTGGCCGCCACCCTCGCTGCCATCAGCGGCGGCGAAGCTACGGCGCCGTCCGGGGGAGCCGGAGCCGCGGCGCTGGCGGAGAACGCCAATGCCAACCACGGCTTCGACCCTGCCGGGCCGGTGGACCTGGTTGCCGCGGACCTGGAGGGCAGGCCGCAGGCGAGCGACTACCACGACGACGCGGAGGACCCGGACGGTTCCGAAGATGCCTGGAACCTCACCGGCCGGTGAATCTTCGCTAGGCTGAAGGCGTGAGCAATTCTCCTACCGATAGGGTTCCGACCCTCAATATCGCCAATGCCCTGACGGTGGCGCGGATCCTGATGGTTCCGCTCTTTATCTGGTTCCTGGCGTCCGACGACGGCCGTGACGGCCTGTTCCGTTGGCTCGCCGTGGCAACCTTCGCCGTCGCCATCTACACCGACAAGCTCGACGGAGATATTGCCCGCAGCCGCGGGCTGATCACCGACTTCGGCAAGATCGCCGATCCGATTGCCGACAAGCTGCTGATCGGTTCGGCGCTGGTGATGCTTTCCCTGCTGGGCGAGCTGTGGTGGTGGGTCACCATCGTTATCCTCGTCCGCGAACTGGGCATCACGCTGATGCGCTTCGTTGTGATCCGGTACGGCGTTATGGCCGCCTCCCGGGGCGGCAAGCTCAAGACCGTGGTCCAGACCTTCGCCATCTTCGTGTTCCTGCTTCCGCTGAACGCGTGGCTGGGTGCCTGGGCCTGGTGGATCGGAGCCGTCTTCATGGCTGCCGCGCTCGTCATCACAGTCGTTACCGGCGTCGATTACGTCCTGCAGGCCGTCAAGCTGCGCCGCGCCGGCAAGCGCGCATGAGCGACGCGCCTGCCGCCGTCCTGGCGGGCGAGGTTGTGGCCGTCGCCCGGGACACGGGGCGGACCGTCGCCACTGCAGAGTCGCTCACCGCGGGCATGCTCTGCGCCGAGCTGGGGTCGGTCCCCGGTGCCTCGGCGGTTTTGCAGGGCGGCGTGGTTGCGTATCAAAATGGAATCAAGCTGTCCGTCCTCGGGGTTCCGGCCGAGCTCCTGGCCCAAGCCGGATCCGTCGACGGTAGGGTGGCGGAGCACATGGCGGCCGGGGCGCGGCGGGTTCTTGGCGCCGACGTCGGGGTATCCACCACCGGCGTCGCCGGACCTGATACACACGACGGCAAGCCGGTTGGTACCGTGTTCCTTGGGATCGCTACTTCCGAAGGGACCTCCTTCCGGGAGTTTCTGTTCGCGGGGGACCGTACGGCCATCCGAACGGCGGCATGTAGGGAAGCACTCGCCATGCTGGCGTCAGTGCTGGAAGACCGCTAGCGGGGCGGAAATCGGGAAGCTGCGCAGGCGGGAACAAAACCGGCAGGGCGTCAGTTGTTAGTATCAGGAACCGCCAAGGTTCCTTTATTACGATCTTTGGACAGTCTGCGGTACCGCCGCAGTCCGTACTCACAGGGAGCAGGACGATACACATGGTTAAGCAACCCGTATCCGTGAACGGCGTGATCCGCTGGCGGGATGTAGGGTTGGCGGAAGACGCACACCGGGAGCCTAAGGAGCGCAAGATGGTAGTTCTTCGTCACGAGATTGGTGATGTACTCCGCGACGTGCGCCAGCGCCAGGGCCGGACCCTGCGCGAGGTGTCGCATAGCGCCCGCGTTTCTCTCGGCTACCTCAGCGAGGTTGAGCGCGGACAGAAGGAAGCATCATCCGAACTTCTGTCTTCAATCTGCAGTGCCCTCGATGTGCCCCTGTCCCTGATGCTCCGAGAGGTCAGCGACCGGGTGGCAAACGCCGAAGGCGTTGCCATTCCAGACACCGTGCCATCTGAGTTTTCGCGGGAGTTCGCCCGCGAATTCCCCGAAGACCTGGCACGGGATCTGGCCCGCACATCCTAAAAACCGCACACCGCACACCGCAGCGCGTCACGCAGGCCGAACGGAATCGGCCGTAGTGACCGTGTTGCCCCATAGACATACCCCTTGACGCTGTTGCATCAGGGCGAAGAAATCTCCAGAGGAAACCCCCGCAGGCGCGGTGCCTTCGGGGGTTTGTTCTGTCCGGTGCCTGAACTGTCCGGGGCCTAGTGGCCTTCCTCCACTGGAGGCTCGTCCTCCAACTGATCCCCGACGGGCCGGACGGAAGCATTCAGTTTGTGCAGCAGCCGGACCAGGGTATGCAGTTCCTCAGATTCCCACCCCGTCCAGGTACGCCGGAAGTGCTCCTTGCGCGCAGTGGCCGTTCCTTCCAGACGGGCAGCACCAACCTCGGTGAGATTGATCGGCTGTGCCCGTCCGTCCTCCGGGTCCGCATGCTTTTCCACCAGCGCCAGCGACTGCAGCATTGCTACCTGACGGCTCAGGGAGGGCTTGCCCACGCCGACCGCTGCGGCCAGATCCGTCAGGCGCATGGGCCCCTGCTGATGGAGTAGGACCATCAGGCCGTAGGCCGAAGGTTCCATATCCGGGTGCACCTCCCGGGCGATCCGGTGGGAGCTGGCCCGGGCGCGGCGCCACAGCACGCTGAGTTCCTGCTCAAGGTCCTCTATGGCCGTGTCCTTGTCCGGTTCGGCGCCGGAGGGAGGGTTGCCGTCGGGTAAAGCGGCGGGACCGGATGTTTCGGTCATCCTCCCATTGTAGGATCGCCGCCCTTCCACGGCACTGGAATACCTCGGGCTTTTGGAGCCGCGGGCCGGTTCGCTGCCGTGTTTCGTGCGTGAGAGGATTAATCGATGCGTATCAGCGATTTCTGGCGGCTTATGGATGACGAGTTCGGTGCGGCCTACTCCAGGGTCCTGGCCGCGGACCTGGTGCTCGGGCAACTCGGAGGGGTCACGGCTGCACAGGCCTTGGACAAGGGCATGGAACCCAAATCCGTATGGCTGGCGGTATGCGACATCCAGGACGTTCCACCCGAACGCCGGCTGGGCCGCGACGTCAAGCCCAAGGCAAACTAGGGCTGCCGCCGCTCCCGGCCAACGGACACGCCGGGGTCCGCTGTTCGAATATTTGTTCGGATAAAGATATGCTCCTACACAGGGGCCCGTCCTAGCCGATGCGGCCCGGGATATCCACAAGACAACGAGTTATACGTTCCGGTCAGCCGTTTTGTCAGTGCCGCCGGATAGGGTCGTAGATAAGAAATGACGACCGGCCTACGGGCCGCCCACAACCACAACACGAGGTGAAGAATGGCTGCTCCAGCCGACCGCGCAAAAGCCCTAGAGGCAGCGCTGGCCCAGATTGACAAGCAATACGGCAAGGGCTCGATCATGCGCCTGGGCGACGAAGTGCGCGCCCCTGCCGAAACCATTTCCACCAGCTCCGTGGCGTTGGATGTTGCGCTGGGTATCGGTGGCCTGCCGCGCGGCCGCGTGGTGGAGATTTACGGACCTGAATCTTCCGGTAAGACCACCCTCGCGCTCCACGTTGTCGCCAACGCGCAGAAGAACGGCGGCATTGCCGCGTTCATTGACGCCGAGCACGCACTGGACCCCATCTATGCGGCCAAGCTGGGCGTGGATACGGACTCGCTGCTCGTTTCGCAGCCGGACACCGGCGAGCAGGCCCTGGAAATCATGGACATGCTGATCGGCTCCGGCTCGGTCGACGTCGTGGTCATTGACTCCGTTGCCGCACTGGTTCCGCGTGCCGAAATCGAAGGCGACATGGGCGACAGCCACGTGGGCCTGCAGGCCCGCCTGATGAGCCAGGCGCTCCGTAAGATCGCCGGCCGCCTGAGCCACACCAATACCACCGCAATCTTCATCAACCAGCTGCGTGAAAAGATCGGTGTCTTCTTCGGCAGCCCGGAAACCACCACCGGTGGCAAGGCGCTGAAGTTCTATGCTTCGGTCCGCATCGACGTCCGCCGCATCGAGACGCTGAAGGAAGGCACCAACCCGGTGGGTAACCGTACGCGTGCCAAGATCGTCAAGAACAAGATGGCTCCGCCCTTCAAGCAGGCCGAGTTCGACATCATGTACGGCGTCGGCATTTCCCGCGAGGGTGGACTGATTGACATGGGCGTGGAACACGGCCTGGTCAAGAAGTCCGGTGCCTGGTTCACCTATGACGGTGACCAGCTGGGCCAGGGCAAGGAAAACTCGCGCAACTTCCTGAAGGACAATCCCGATCTGGCGGACGAGCTGGAGCGCCGTATCCGCGAAAAGCTCGGAATCGGTGTTCCTGCCGCTGAAGAGCCGGCAGCACCCAAGCTGAAGGCAGTCGGAAAGGACTCCTAGCAGCGGCCCGCGGACCCGGGGACACCGGTCCCGGGACAGCAGGATCAGGGAAGCCGCTCCCGCATGGGGGCGGCTTCCCGTCCGGTCGGTCCGGTCGGTCCAGTCGGCACGGAACGGCGCTACGGCGCAGCTACTCTCCGCGGCGGTCCGGGGGAGTGGAAGTCCGGGGAGGAAAAGGGAACAAGGCCCTGGAGCGGATGGTTATGGATACCTCGCAGGAAGAGACGCTGGCAGAGCTGAAGCGACGGCTTGCCGAAATCAGCGCTGCGGCGGCGGCAACTGCGCCCGCCGGTGACGGGGACGCTCCGGGCGGCGCGAAGGGAACGCGCACCGCACCTGAGCCGGTGGACGCCAAACCTGGCGCTTCCAGGCCTGCCCGCCGCCGCAAGACGCCCGCGAAGACGCCCGATACCTTCAAGGAAGACGGTTTCGGTGAGGAAGCTCCCGCCGACGAGCCCTGGGCGGAACCCGGTACAGGCGGCTCCGGGTCGAAGCGGGGAGGGAAAAAGTCCGGCCGCGGGCGGCAGGGCTGGGGGCAGCAGGGTGCAGACGCGGACCAGCCGGAGGAAGCCGTCCCGCTGACGCCAGAGGAAGCTTACGCCGAGGCAAAAGCCATCGTCCTGCGCCAGCTGACTGCCTCTCCCAAGAGCCGCAAACAGCTTGAAACCAAGCTTGCGGAAAAGGAAATCCCGCCGGAAGCCGCAGCTGCGGTCCTTGACCGTTTCGAAGAAGTGCAACTCGTGGATGATGCCGAGTTTGCGCGGCTGTGGGTCCGCAGCAGGTCCCAGAGCAAGTCCCTTGCCCGCGGGGCCCTGCGGCGCGAGCTGACGGAAAAGGGCATTGCACCGGATCTCGCCGCTGAAGCGCTTGAACAGGTCAGTGCCGACGACGAACTCGAAGCGGCGCGCGCCCTGGCGAGGAAAAAGCTCCAGGCGTCCGCCGATCTTTCCGACCGCAGCGTGCGCGATAAACAGACCCGCCGACTGGTGGGGATGCTGGCCCGGAAGGGTTATTCCCCGTCGCTCGGCTTTCGGGTAGCGGCTGAAGTCATCGGTGAAGTCCGGGATGCCAGGGGGGACTCCGTCTAACCGGCGGACTGCGGGCCGGCGCCCGGCCGGCCTGGGGAACGCGGCGAAACAGCGGCGCTATTAGTCGTGGTGTCAATCCGACGCGCCGTATCGTATGCTGTGCCAACTATGTTAAAGATGAGGTTGGCGGGGCCCATGTTGCATCCAGTAGGTCGATTCTCTCCGTTGCGTGCCCGGAGGACCCCGTTCTATGCCCTGGTCCTTACGGGCGTGCTGGCCTCGGCGGTCCTCACTGCCGCCCCTGGTTCCGCCGCGGATCCCTACCCTTCCTGGGATGATATCCAGCAGGCAAAATCCTCTGAGTCGGCCAAAGCCGCTGAAGCAGAGAAGCTGGAGGGTCTGCTTACGGACCTGCGTAAGGACGCCGGATCCCTGGGCGACGCGGCAGTGGAGGCAGCGAACCGCCACAACGAGGCCAGGGATGCCCTTGCCGCCAGCGACAAGGAGCTTGCTGCCCTGGCCGCGCAGCGGGAAGCCGCCGCGCAGCAGTCCGACGAGTTGATGCGGCAAGTCGCCGGGCTTGCGGCCGAGACCTACAAGTCCGGCGGGTCCGCCGCCGACAGCATGACTTTGATGCTGCTCGACACGGATGCCTCGGCAGATGCCCTGCACGGCGCAGACCTTATGGACAGGGTCTCATCGCGGGCGGGCAACCTGTATGCCGGTGCAGTGGCGTCTGAAAAAGTCGCTGACGGATTCCGGGAGCAGGAACAGGAAGCAAGGAATGCCCGGGCCAAGCTTGCCGCCGAAGCGGAAAAGGCACTCCAGGAGGCAGGAGCCTCGGCAGCGGCCGCAGGCAAGGCAGTGCAGGACGAAGAAGCCCGCAAAGCCGTCCTGCTTGCACAGTTGGCGGATCTGCACGGCAGCACAGCCGCCGCGGAGGAGGCCCGGCTCCGCGGGATAGCCGCCGAGAAAGCGTTTCAGGAACAGCACAATGCCGCGGAACGGGCGGCTGCAGGAGGAACCGTACCGAAGGGGCAGCAGCCGGCTAATCCGCCGGTCGGCACAGCACCCAACCCGCCGGGAGCGCAGCCCCCGGAAGTCGCGGTGCCTGCGCCTCAGCCTGCCCCCGCCCCCGCACCTGCCCCGGTCCAGCCTGCCCCGCCGCCCGCGCCCGCACCGGGACAGCCGGTGAACGATCCGGCGGGTGCACAGAACTACGCATCCGGGCGCATGGGCGACTACGGCTGGGACGGGAACGAGTTCCGCTGCCTGGTCATCCTCTGGAATCACGAGTCCAACTGGCTAACCACTGCCGACAACCCCTACAGCGACGCCTACGGCATCCCGCAGTCCCTGCCGGGGAGCAATATGTCGAGCCACGGTGCCGACTGGCAGACCAATTACCGGACCCAGGTCAGCTGGGGCCTGGACTACATCAAGTCCCGGTATGGCACACCGTGTGCGGCCTACGCCTTCTGGCAGCGCAACAACTGGTACTGAGCGGGTACCTGTAGCGACAGGCAGGCTACCTGGTCGACGTCAATAGCAGCGTTACCGTTTTGAGACTTTTCCCAGAAAACTCCGATACGGTCCTGCGCTTGTGACTTCAACTAACTTGACGCGACGCGAAGAGACCCGCATCCGACGAGCCCTGCGACGCCGTCGGCGGCTCCACCTCGGTGCCGCAACCGCGCTGGGTTCCCTGGCAGCGGTAGGTGTTTCCGGCGCTGCCCTCGGCACTGCCGGAGCGAACCTCCGGGCCACGGCCGGCATCCAGCTGGTGAACCTGGCCGAGCCGCTCCTTGCCGCTGCCGACACCGCAGAGGACGCCGACGACGGCAGGGACAGCGCAGCAGGACCGGACGAACGTCCAGCGACTGACAGCGTGCCCGATCGGCAGGCGGCGGAGAATCCCCTGACGGTCGAAGCGGGGACGGGAACAGAGGTCGAGGCGCCGGAACCCCCGGAGCCCGCAGCGGAACCCGCAGCCGACGAGGCCGCACGAAGCGCTGCAGCGGAGGCAGCCGCACAATCGGCTGCGGACGACGCGGCCCGAGCCGCCGTACCGCTGGACGATCCCGCCGCGGCCAAGGCCTACGCTGCCTCGTCCCTGCCCGCCCGCGGTTGGGACGCGGGCCAGCTAACCTGCCTCGACACGCTCTGGACGAAGGAATCGGAATGGCTGACCAGTGCCCTCAACCCCAGCAGCGGGGCCTACGGAATTGCGCAGTCCCTCCCGGCGGAAAAGATGCAAGTGGCCGGAGCCGACTGGAAAGTCAGCTATTCCACGCAGATCAACTGGGGCCTGGACTACATTGCGTCCCGCTACGGCAGCCCCTGTGGTGCACTCAGTTTCCATTACGCCAACAACTGGTATTAGGAAAAAGTCTGCCGCGGGGCATACCGGACGGTACCGCCGATGGACGTACCCTAGGAGGGTGAGTTTGACTGTTTCTTCTCCCGCCCCCGAGGCCGCTGCGGCCCAGCCCCGCACCTACGAGGTGCGCACCTTCGGCTGCCAGATGAATGTGCATGATTCCGAGCGGATTTCGGGCCTGCTGGAAGGCGCGGGTTATGTGCCGTCCGACGGCGGCCTGGCGGACATCGTCGTGTTCAATACCTGTGCCGTGCGGGAGAACGCGGACAACAAGCTGTACGGCAACCTCGGGCAGCTGGCGCCGGTCAAGGAAAAGCGGCCCGGGATGCAGATCGCCGTGGGCGGCTGCCTGGCCCAGAAGGACCGGGATACGATCCTGCGCAAGGCACCCTGGGTGGACGCCGTCTTCGGCACGCACAACATCGGTTCGCTGCCGGCACTGCTGGAACGGGCCCGCCACAATGCCAAGGCCGAGCTGGAGATCCTGGAGTCGCTGGACGTCTTTCCCTCCACGCTGCCCACCAAACGAGATTCCGTGTATTCAGGCTGGGTCTCGATCTCCGTGGGCTGCAACAACACCTGCACTTTCTGCATCGTCCCGTCGCTGCGCGGCAAGGAACGCGACCGCCGGCCGGGGGAGATCCTGGCGGAAATCCGGGCCCTGGTGGACGACGGCGCCATCGAGGTAACGCTGCTCGGACAAAACGTAAACTCCTACGGGGTGGAGTTCGGCGACCGCGGGGCCTTCGCCAAGCTGCTGCGGGCCTGCGGCGACATCGAGGGCCTGGAACGGGTGCGGTTCACCAGCCCGCACCCTGCGGCCTTCACCGACGATGTCATTGAGGCCATGGCCGAGACGCCCAACGTGATGCCGCAGCTGCACATGCCGCTGCAGTCGGGCTCGGACAAGGTCCTCAAGGACATGCGCCGCTCCTACCGGTCAAAGAAGTTCCTCGGCATCCTGGACAAGGTCCGCGAGCGGATGCCGCACGCGGCCATCTCCACGGACATCATCGTCGGTTTCCCGGGTGAGACCGAAGAGGACTTCGCCGCCACCCTCGACGTCGTGGAGCAGTCCCGCTTCGCCACCGCCTTCACCTTCCAGTATTCGAAGCGTCCGGGCACCCCGGCGGCAGAGCTGGCCGACCAGCTGCCCAAGGCCGTGGTGCAGGAGCGCTATGAACGCCTCACCGCGCTGCAGGACCGGATTGCCGCCGAGGAAAACGCCAAGCAGGTGGGCACCACCGTCGAGGTCATGGTCACCGCCACTTCGGGCCGTAAATCCGGCGAGACCGGGCGTCTGTCCGGACGTTCCCGGGACCAGCGCCTGGTGCACTTCTCGGTGCCCGACGGCGCGCCGGTCCCGCGCCCGGGCGACCTCGTAACCGTGCCGGTCACGGCGGCCGCTGCGTTCCACCTGATCTCCGACCCCGCCGGACCCGCGGACTACTCGCTGCGGCGTTCGCGCGCAGGCGATGCCTGGGACCGCTCGCAGGCCGAGTCCTGCGGCGTGCCGGCCGGACCTGCAGGTACCCGCACCGGTGTGTCCCTGGGCATGCCCGCGCTGCCGCCGCGTTCCTGAGCGCCCGTGAACCCTTCTCAAAGTCTCCCCGATTCCCCGGCGGTAACCCCCTTGAGTTCTTCCATGCCGTCCGCTTCCATGCCGTCCGCCGACGAACGGCCGGTGATCGCCGTCGTCGGTCCCACCGGGTCCGGAAAGTCCGACCTCGGCGTTGCCCTGGCCCTGGAACTCGGCGGGGAAGTGATCAATGCCGATTCCATGCAGTTCTACCGGGGGATGGACATCGGCACGGCGAAGATTTCCGTAGCCGAACGCCGCGGCGTGCCGCACCACCTGCTGGACATCATGGACGTGACCGAAGAGGCAAGCGTCTCGGCCTTCCAGGCGCAGGCACGGGAGATGATTTCTGAGATCCGGGCGCGGGGCAGGTACCCCATCCTGGTCGGGGGTTCCGGCCTGTACGTCCGGGCCGCACTGGACGTCCTGGACTTCCCGGGTACCGACCCGGCGGTCCGCGCCGGGATCGAAGCCGAGCTGGAAACCCGGGGCCTGCCCGCGCTGCAGGACCGGCTGCGGGAAGTGGACCCCGTCTCAGCCGAACGGATCTCCGATGCGCGCCGGGTGGTACGCGCGCTGGAGGTCTTCGAGTTGACCGGACGCCCCTTCAGTTCCTTCATGCCGGTGCGCCAGTACGTCTCGCCGGCCGTGCAGATCGGCCTGGGCGTGGAACGTCCGGTGCTGCACGAACGCCTGGCCCGTCGGGTGGACAGGATGGTGGAACAGGGGCTGCTCGAAGAAGTCCGGCGGCTTGAGCCGGCAGGACTGCGGACCGGCCGGACCGCCTCGCGCGCCCTGGGATACGCACAGTTCCTGGCCGTCCTGGACGGGAAATCGTCCGTGGCGGAAGCCTCGGCTGCAACAGTGGTGGCTACCCGCCAGTTCGCCCGCCGGCAGCTGACCTGGTTCCGTGCGGATCCCCGGATCACCTGGCTGGAGCACAACGACCCCCGGCTGGTGGCCCGGGCGGCCGCGGCCGTCCGGGAAGGGCACCCGCCCAGTATCCTTGGTAAGTGACCAATACTCCTGCTTCCTCCGCTGCATCCCTGTCCGCCTCCGGCCTGCCCTCCTCCGTTGCGGGACTGCCCTTCGCGAAGGGTCACGGCACCGGCAACGACTTTGTGCTGGTGGCCGATCCCGACGCTGCGCATGATCTTGCCGCCGACGAAGTAGCCGCTGTCTGCGACCGGCACCGCGGAGTAGGCGGCGACGGTTTCATCCGGGCCGTCCGGTCCGGGCATCTCCCTGAAGGCCGTGCCCTGCTGCAGACGGCTCCGGACGCCGAGTGGTTCATGGACTACCGGAACTCGGACGGCAGCATCTCGGAAATGTGCGGGAACGGGGTGCGCGTCTTCGTGCACTTCCTGCTGGAAGAGCGGCTGGTGGAACTGGCCGAAGGCGCGTCCCTGGTGATCGGTACCCGCGCCGGGGTCAAGACCGTAACCCGGATGGCGGGCGGCTATGCGGTGGACATGGGGCCCTGGGAGTTCATTTACCCCGACCACGCGGCTGCCAAATCCATGGACACGGTGGTCAACGCAGACGGACTGGAGGTGCCCCGCCCGGGCCTGTCCGTCAGCATGGGCAACCCGCACACCGTCGTGGCCCTCGCGGAACTGGATGAACTGGCCGCGACCAACCTGACGGCAGCTCCGTCCGTGCAGCCGGAGCCGGAGCACGGCACCAACGTGGAGTTCGTGGTCCCGGCCGAGCCGCTCGTAGAAGACGGGGTGGGGCTTCTCACCATGCGCGTCCACGAGCGCGGCGTCGGCGAAACCCTCTCCTGCGGTACCGGCGCCTGTGCGGCCGCCGTAGCCACCCGGTTCTGGGCCGGAGCCGACGCACCCGATGACTGGGCGGTGACTGTGCCGGGCGGCGTCGTCGGCGTCCGTTTCCTGACCGGACCCGACGGCCGCGAACATGTGGAGCTCAGCGGACCGGCCGTCCTGGTGGCACGCGGCACCCTGCTCTAGGCGCTGCGTTCCACCTTGAGGGTCCGGAAGGACTTCGCGGTGCTGTGGCGGGAGACGGTGAATCCGGACGGCAGCGTCTCCGCCAGCCAGCGCTGCAGGGAATCCGAGCCCAGGTTTTTCTGCACCACCAGCCAGGCAGTGCCGCCCGGCGCCAGGCGCGGCAGCCAGAGCAGCAACAGGGCATGCAGTTCCTCTTTGCCGATCCGGATGGGCGGGTTGGACCAGATGGTGTCGAAGCGTACTTCGGGGTCCACCTCCTCCGGCAGCGAGGCCATGACGTTGCCGCAGCCCAACGCCGCTGCGTTGTCCCGGGTCAGCGCGATGCAGCGTTCGTTGACGTCGACCGCGTAGACCCGGGCCGCGGGGGATTTCAGCGCCAGGGTGAGGGCGATGGGTCCCCAGCCGCAGCCGATGTCCAACAGGTTGCCGGTTTCCGGCGGCGCGGGAACTTCCTCCAGCAGAACCATCGTGCCCTTGTCGATCCCGTCGGGGCTGAAGATCCCGCCCGCTGTCTGCAGGGTCCGTTCTGTCCCGTTGAGGCTGACGCGCAGCGGTTTGCGGACCTCGGGCCCGGACGGTGTGGAGGAGAAGTAGTGGTCTGAACCCATAACAGTCCAGATTAGTCGCTGCAGGCGTGTGGGATGGAATTTATGCGTGGCCGTACGGGTTGTAAGGGACAGCTGGCGCGGTAGGGATCCATTGCGGAGAAGGTTGTTTTCCTGAGGATTTGTCGGTTCACTGGCCTACCATGGAAAGTACGTTCCAATAAGGAGATTATGACGATCAACAACTCCCGTCCTGTGAATTCGACAGACAGTTCGACGGACAGTTCCACACCCGAACTGAGTCCTTCGGATATCCAGGGTGTCATCGACAGGATTCTCGCCAAGGACAGCGCGGTCGAAGCGAAGGCCCCCGGCGACAAGCAGCGAGGCCGCGCCCTCGCGCTCTCCGACAGCGATAGCGGGCATTCCGTCCACGACGGCGAGCAGCAGGACCTGGAGGAACGCCGCGCACTGCGCCGCGTTGCCGGGCTTTCCACCGAACTCGAGGACGTTACCGAGGTCGAATACCGCCAGCTGCGGCTGGAACGGGTTGTCCTTGCCGGGCTCTGGAGCGAGGGCACTGCTGCCGACGCCGAAAACTCGTTGAAGGAACTGGCCGCACTGGCTGAGACTGCGGGATCCGAAGTCCTGGACGGCATCATCCAGCGCCGGCTCAAGCCGGACCCCGGCACCTTCCTCGGGTCCGGCAAGGCCCAGGAACTCAAGGACATTGTGACGGCCACCGGTGCAGACACGGTCATCGTGGACAGTGAGCTGGCTCCGTCCCAGCGCCGCGGGCTGGAAGACATCGTCAAGGTCAAGGTCATCGACCGGACAGCGCTGATCCTGGACATCTTCGCCCAGCATGCCAAGTCCCGCGAGGGCAAGGCCCAGGTGGAACTGGCGCAGCTGGAATACCTGCTGCCGCGCCTGCGTGGCTGGGGCGAATCGATGTCCCGGCAGGCAGGCGGCCAGGTTGGCAGCGCCAGCGCGGGCATGGGTTCGCGCGGCCCCGGTGAAACCAAGATCGAATTGGACCGCCGGAAGATCCGCACGCGGATGGCCAAGCTCCGCCGCGAAATCGCGGGCATGAAGCCGGCGCGCGAAACCAAGCGGGCCAACCGGCACCGCAACTCCGTGCCCTCCGTCGCCATTGCCGGCTACACCAATGCAGGAAAGTCCTCGCTGCTGAACCGGCTCACCGATGCCGGGGTGCTGGTGGAGAACGCACTGTTCGCCACCCTGGATCCCACCATCCGCAAGGCCCAGACCGAAGACGGAATCGGCTACACGCTCGCTGACACCGTGGGGTTTGTTCGGTCGCTGCCCACCCAGCTGGTGGAAGCCTTCCGCTCCACCCTGGAGGAAGTAGCCGACGCAGACCTGATCCTGCACGTGGTTGACGCTTCACACCCGGACCCGGAGGGCCAGATCGCGGCCGTCCGGACCGTCCTCACCGAAGTCGACGCCCGCAAGGTGCCCGAAATCATCGTGCTGAACAAGGCCGACGCAGCGGATCCGTTCGTGCTTGAGCGGCTGCGCCAGCGCGAGCCCCGGCACGTGGTCGTCTCGGCCCGCACGGGCGAGGGCATCCCCGAGCTGCTGCAGGCGATTTCCGAGGGCATTCCGCGCCCCGGCGTGGACCTGGAACTCCTGGTGCCCTACGAGCGCGGCGACATCGTCTCGCGCCTGCACCAGGAAGACGCCGAGATCCTCTCCCTGGAGCACGGCGAAGCCGGCACCCAGCTGCATGTGAAGGTTCGCGAAGGGCTGGCAGCAGAGCTGGAGCAGTTCGTGACCCATGGGTAGGAAAGCGCCACAGGGACCGGACCAGGTCCTGGATCTGCTTGACACTGCGGTGGCGGCCATGGGCGGGCAGAACCGGCCCGGCCAGCACGAGATGGCCCGGCAGGTGGCCGAGGCCATCGAGTCCGGCGACCACCTGCTGGTGCAGGCGGGAACGGGTACGGGCAAGTCGCTTGCCTACCTGGTCCCGCTGATTGCGCACGCCTTGGAAAGCAGCAAGCCCGCGCTGGTCTCCACTGCCACGTTGGCCCTGCAGTCCCAGATCGTCGGGCGTGACCTCCCGCGCCTGCTGAAGACCCTGGAACCGAAGCTTCCGCGGGAGGTGGATGTTGCCCTGCTCAAGGGCCGCAGCAACTACGTCTGCGTCCACAAGACCGGCGGCGGATTCCCCGAGGAAGACGAAGCCGGAACACTGTTCCTGCTTGGCGACGAGCAGGCTGTCTCCCATCCCGCTCCCGCCGGCGGGCCCACCTCCGCCCTGGGGCGCGACGTCGTCCGCCTGCAGGAATGGGCGCAGGAAACGGAAACCGGTGACCGGGATGAGTTGCTTCCCGGCGTCAGCGACCGTGCCTGGCGTCAGGTGTCCGTCACCTCCATGGAGTGCCTGGGGGCGCAGAAGTGCCCGGTGGCGGAGGCCTGTTTCAGCGAACGGGCACGGGCCAAGGCCGCCGTCGCCGATCTGGTGATCACCAACCACGCGATGCTGGCCATCAGTGCGTTCGAGGGACTGGCCGTCCTGCCGGACTATGACGTAGTGGTGATCGATGAGGCCCACGAGCTGCAGGACAGGGTTACCGGAGCGGTTACCGGACAACTCTCCGGAACAGTCATTGCCGCGGCGGTCTCCGCAGCACGCAAACACACGTCCGCCACCATGGAGCCGCTTGCCGCTGCCGGCCGGGCCTTCGACTCGGTGTTTGCCCCGGTGCCCTCCGGCCTGCTGGCCGCGGGGCTGTCCGAAGACCAGGAGCTGGTCCTGGGATCCGTGCGTGAAGCCTGCCGCACGGCGCTGTCCGACTCCAAGCCCGAAGGCTCCGACGCCGTCGACGGCGGCCGCCAGATGGCACGCTCGCGCCTGATGGCTGTCCTGGAACTGTGCGAACGGATCCTTGACGCAGTGAATTCAGGGGAGGTGCTGTGGGCGTCGCGTGCCAGCACCTTCTCGCCGGGCACCGGCTACACCGCCCCGGAAGAAGACGCACCACCCACCATCAACGTTGCACCGCTGTCCGTGGCCGGCCGACTGCGCGAAGGCCTGTTCGACGGGCACACTGTGGTGCTGACCTCGGCCACCCTGGCCATCGGGGCGGAGTTCGGCCCGGTGGCCGGGGCCCTGGGGCTGCTGGGTGCCGGTGCACCGAAGTGGACGGGGACCGACGTCGGCAGCCCCTTCGACTACCCGCGGCAGGGTGTCCTGTACGTAGCCAAGGACCTGCCGAAGCCGGGACGCGGCACCTCCCCGGAGCAGCTGGACGAACTGGAGGCGCTGATCAAGGCCTCCGGCGGCGGCGCCCTGGGTTTGTTCTCCTCCCGCCGTGCAGCGGAGGAAGCCGCGGAAGCCCTGCGGAAGCGGGTGGACTTTCCGATCCTCTGCCAAGGCGAATCCACCATGTCCGCCCTGGTCCAGCAGTTTGCCGACGAGGACGAGACCTGCCTGTTCGGCACCATGTCCCTCTGGCAGGGCGTGGACGTCCCCGGCGCCTCCTGCCGGCTGGTCATCATTGACCGGATTCCGTTCCCGCGCCCGGACGATCCGTTGATGACCGCCCGCACCCGGGCGGTTGCCAAGGCCGGGGGCAACGGCTTCATGAGCGTCTCCGCCACCCACGCAGCCGTCCGGCTCGCCCAGGGTGCCGGCCGGCTGATCCGCGCCTCCGGGGATAAGGGAGTGGTGGCTGTGCTTGACTCACGCCTGGCAACCGCGCGCTACGGCAGTTTCCTGCGGGCCGCCCTGCCGCCGTTCTGGTCCACCACCGACCGTTCCGTGGTGCTTCAGGCACTGAAACGGCTCGCCGCGGAACCTGCGGGCGCGAAGAAGTAAACCCCGCCCGGGAAAGGGGATCCCGGAAAGCAAAGAGCAGCGCCGCCGTGTACCGGAGGCGCTGCTTTTGCATGGTCCTTTACGTCCGGCCAGGACGGTCAGCTTGTGCCTAGAGCGAACGCATCACTGAGACGACTTTGCCCATAATGGTGGCTTCGTCACCGAGGATCGGCTCGTAGCGGGTGTTCTGGGGCAGCAGCCAGGTGTGTCCGTTGCGCTGCCGGAAGGTCTTCACGGTTGCCTCGTCTTCGAGCAGGGCCGCGACAATGTCACCGTTTTCGGCGGTGGGCTGGCGGCGGACAACCACCCAGTCACCGTCGCAGATGGCCGCATCCACCATGGAATCGCCCGCCACGCGAAGCATAAACAGGTCGCCGTGCCCTACGAGCTGGCGCGGAAGGGGGACCATCTCTTCGACCTGCTGGTCGGCCAGGATGGGTCCGCCTGCGGCGATCCGCCCGACCAGCGGAACCATCGCGGTGTCGATTGCGGTGGTGAGGTCGGAGACGCTGCCGGAACGTTGCGTGCGTGGGCTGCCGCCGCCGGAGCCGCCCTTTGCTGCACCCTCAGCAGCCTCCACGGTGTTCCCGTCGTCGCCCGCGTTGCCTTTGCCTCGGCGCACGGGAGCATCGCGGAGCAGGAGCGGAACCAGTATCTCCATGGCGCGCGGGCGCTTGGGGTCCCGGCGGATGTAGCCCAGCTTCTCCAACTGGCTCAGCTGGTGCGTAACGCTGGAAAGGCTGGCCAGCCCCACTATGTCGCCGATCTCCCGCATGGACGGGGGATAGCCGTTCGCGTTCACCGAACGCTGGATGGTCTCCAGGATCTTCGTCTGCCGGGCGGTAAGGCCCTTGGTACGTCCTGCCGGCGCGGGCGCGGCAGGGGAGGGGGTGCTGCCATTGGTAACACGGGCCACGTCGGCTTCCCTTCACAGTCGGCCCGTGGACGCGGGCCGGATGGTTCTAGCGGTGTATCTGGTTGGTGCTGCGGTGCTGCGGTGCTGCGTTGCTGAGGTACTGCGGTGCGTTGATTCGATGCAGTGGTTCGATGCGGTGGTCTATCCCGCCAAGCCGTTTTGTCAGTGCCGGATGGTTAGTTGGTCCCAGCCGCTTCCAACAGGTTCAACGCTAGGGGAGCGCAGGCATATTTTCAAACATATATTCGAGCGAGTCTCGACAATGTTCGTAGATAAGTGCTAGAAATGTTCGAGTACAGCTTCGAACATATGTTCGACCCTGAGTAGAAAACGGTCCACCGACACCTCGGCGGACCCACCAGATGTTCGAATGCAGTTTCGAGCCACACTGTTTTCCCGGTGCTTTTTACGGGAGGCGGGGGAATCGGCGGAGCTGCTCTTCGGACCGGAAAGGTATTGACATGTCAGTACACGTACTTCCCCTCACTGCACAGAGCATCACTGCACAGAGCATCACCGCGCAGAGCCTCACCGGATCTTCCCCCGACCGGGCGGCCGGCCCCGCCCGCATGGCCACCACCGCGGACGCCCAGGCATCTGTCCCGCTGCGCCTGACTCGCCGTGGCCGGCTCGTCCTGGTCGGAGCCCCGCTGATGATCGTGGCCGCCGCACTGCTGGCCTTCATCGGATTCTTCACCGCACCGGCCATGGCCTCGGGGGACTCCCCGGAACAGACACACACCATCCAGGTGGGTGTATCCGCCGGGGATTCACTGTGGTCGCTCGCCACCGAGTTCGCTCCGGACCGGGATCCCCGCACCGTGGTCGCCGACATCGTGGAACTCAACAACCTGGCGGACGCCACCGTCCCTGCCGGCAGCCAGATTTACATCCCGGTCTCGCGCTGATCCACCGGCCAGCGCGCTCCGGTGATCCTTACCTGCGTGCCCGTAACAGAGGTGTGCTGGAAGCCCCTCAAATACAACGTCACCGCAGTCCGTCCTAAGCTGTAGAAGTGAACGAACAGCTGGAAAACCTGAACAGACTTCCCCTGCGCGATGATCTGCGGGGCCTGACCCCGTACGGCGCCCCTCAGCTGGATGTGCCCATCCTGCTGAACGTCAACGAAAATACCCACGGACTTCCGGAGCATGTGCGCCGGGCCATTCTGGCCGAGATTGAATCAGTGGTCGCCGGCCTGAACCGATATCCCGACCGCGAATTCACCCTGCTGCGGGAAAACCTGGCCAAATATCTCGGCCACGGACTGGCTGCGGAGAATATCTGGGCCGGGAACGGTTCCAACGAGGTTCTCCAGCAGATCCTGCAGGCGTTCGGCGGACCCGGGCGGACGGCCATGAGCTTCCCGCCCACGTACTCCATGTACCCGCTGCTCGCCAGCGGCACCGGCACCGCGTACGTCACCGGCTCACGGGAGCGGGACTTCTCCCTGACCCCCGAATCGGCTGCGGAGCAGGTCAGGGCACAGGCACCGAATATCGTGATCCTGTGCACCCCAAACAATCCCACGGGTACCGCCCTGGAACTGGACGTGATCGAAGCCGCCTATGAAGCGGGAGAAGCTTCGAACGCCATCGTCGTCGTTGATGAGGCGTATGCAGAGTTTTCCCACGCCGATACCCCCAGTGCGCTGCAGCTGCTCCCTGGCCGGGAGCGGCTGATTATCTCCCGGACCATGTCGAAGGCCTTCGCACTCGCCGGGGCCCGGATCGGCTACCTTGCCGCTGCGCCGCAGATTGCGGACGCCCTGCGGCTGGTCCGCCTGCCCTACCACCTCTCTGCCATCACCCAGGCGACTGCGAATGCTGCCCTCACGCACGCCGATGCGCTCCTCTCCAATGTGGAAGACATCAAGGGCCAGCGGGACCGCATCGTGAAAGAACTGCGTGCGCTCGGACTGGAACCGGCACCGTCGGACGCCAATTTCGTGCTGTTCAGCGGTATGGAGAATCCCCGGGCGGTATGGGAAGGCCTGCTCGAAGCCGGGGTCCTCGTCCGTGACATCGGCATCGAGGGCCACCTGAGGGTCACCGCCGGCACCGAAGCCGAAACCACTGCGTTCCTGACGCGGCTGCGGGAACTGCTCGCTGCCTGAGCGGAAGCCGGGCACCCAGGATGACCCCGGTTTCAGTGAGTCGGGGCGTTCGGGACTAAACTGATGACCTGCCGGGGCTTTGCCTATTGCCCCGCTTCCAATCTTCGTGAAGGAACCCCATGACTGTGGAGACCGCCACCGGACGCACCGCCCGCCTTGAGCGGACCACCAGCGAATCGTCTGTCTTCGTCGAGCTGGACCTGGACGGCACCGGCCGCGCCGATATCAGCACCTCGGTGCCGTTCTATGACCACATGCTGACGGCGCTGGCCAAGCACTCGCTGATGGACCTCACCGTCCGGGCCACCGGCGACACCCACATCGACGTCCACCACACGGTCGAGGACGTCGCGATCAGCATCGGCGAGGCGCTGAAGACTGCCCTGGGCACCAAGGCCGGCATCCGCCGCTTCGGCGAAGCCACGGTACCCTTGGACGAGGCGCTGGCAAACGCCGTCGTCGATATTTCCGGGCGTCCCTACCTGGTGCACTCCGGGGAACCCGCCGGCCAGGAATACCACCTGATCGGCGGACACTTCACCGGATCCCTGACCCGCCACGTGTTCGAAGCCATCACCCTGCACGCCCAGATCTGCCTTCACATGCGGGTCCTTGGCGGACGCGATCCGCACCACATCGTCGAGGCCCAGTTCAAGGCCTTCGCCCGCGCCCTGCGTGCAGCCGTCGAATCCGATCCGCGCGTCGAGGGCATCCCCTCCACAAAGGGAGCACTGTGAGTCCCCGCAACGTCACTGTCCTGGACTACGGATCCGGCAACATCCGGTCGGCTGTCCGCGCCCTGGAGCACGCCGGCGCCAACGTCACGCTCAGCGCCAAGCCTGACGATGTGCTGAACGCCGATGGGTTGGTGGTGCCCGGTGTTGGAGCCTTCGCGGCGGTAATGCAGGGCCTCAAGGACGTGGACGCGATCCGCATGATCGGGCGCCGCGTAGCCGGCGGCCGGCCGGTCCTGGGTATCTGCGTAGGCCTGCAGGTCCTCTTTGACGAAGGCGTGGAACACGGTGTCCGGACCAAGGGGATGGGCGAATGGCCCGGCGTGGTCGAGCGGCTGGCCGCCGACGTCGTACCCCACATGGGCTGGAACACCGTGACTCCGCCCGAAGGATCGGCACTGTTTGAGGGCATCGAGAACGAGCGGTTCTACTTTGTACACAGCTACGGGGTGCAGAAATGGGACTTCGACGTCACCCAGCCGGCCATGCGCCCGCCGCAGGTGACCTGGGCGGACCACGGCGGCCCGTTCATCGCCGCGGTGGAGAACGGCGCCCTGTCGGCCACCCAGTTCCATCCGGAAAAGTCCGGTGACGCCGGTGCGGCGCTGCTGAACAACTGGCTGAAGACCCTGGGCTAGGCACCGATATGTGGAGCGTTATCCTCATGGGCCTGGCCGGACTGCTCATCGGAGGTGCGGTTTCCTTCCGCAGCCAGGGCATGTCCAAAATCATCGTTATCAGTTTCTGGGTCCTGGCCGGAATGGCCCTGCTGGGCGCGTACCTGCTGACCCTCGACCTCTCCTGACCCCACCACCGAAAGCATCCAAATGCCCTTCAGCGAAACCCCTGTCCTTGAACTGCTGCCCGCCGTAGACGTAGCGGACGGCCAAGCCGTGCGACTGGTGCAGGGCGAGGCAGGCAGCGAGACCAGCTACGGCGATCCGCTGGACGCAGCCCTGGCCTGGCAGAACGACGGCGCCGAATGGGTCCATCTCGTGGACCTCGACGCGGCGTTCGGGCGCGGCTCGAATCTCGACCTGCTCAGCCGTGTGGTGAAGTCCCTGGACATCAAGGTGGAACTGTCCGGCGGGATCCGGGACGACGAGTCGCTGGAAAAGGCACTGGAGCTCGGTGCCGCCCGGGTCAATCTGGGAACCGCGGCACTGGAGAACCCGGGGTGGACCGCCAGCGCCATTGCCCGCTACGGCCAGGCCATCGCCGTCGGCCTTGACGTGCGCGGCACCACCCTCGCCGCACGCGGCTGGACCCAGGAAGGCGGGGACCTCTGGGAGGTCCTGGCCCGGCTGGAAGAGGCCGGCTGTGCCCGCTACGTGGTTACCGATGTGACGAAGGACGGCACGCTGCGCGGACCCAACCTGGAACTGCTCCGCGAGGTACTGAAACGCACCGACCGTCCGGTGGTCGCCTCCGGCGGCATCTCCAGCCTCGATGACCTGGCCGCGCTCCGGGAACTGGTTCCGCTGGGGCTCGAGGGCACCATTGTTGGCAAGGCGCTCTACGCCGGCGCGTTCACTTTGCCCCAGGCCTTCGACGTCGCCGGGCACCCGGAACGCTAGGTATGGCAGCACGCGAACTACCGGGCCACATTGCGGCGGCCCTTGCCGGCGCCGGCGGCCCCACCGATTCGGCGGGCCGGCCGTGGTCCGGACGGGACCTGGCCGGCGAGGGAAACCCGCTGCACAACTTCGACTCAGACAACGGGCAGACCGACGCAGGGTACGCGGCGGCCCTGGCGAAACTGATTGCCGGGAGCGGAAGCGAAGCGGAAGTCGTAGCCTCCCTGGCCACGGCCCGCGTCTTCGTGCCGATCATCGCCGTGCTGGGGGAGGAAGCCGAATCCGACCACGGGCTGACCGCGGACAAGCAGGCCGATATGGCGCTTGTGACGCTCAACGCCCCGGACGGCCGCAAGGCGCTGCCGGTGTTCACCTCGGTGGACGCTTTGGAACACTGGCATCCCGAAGCCCGGCCGGTTGCGGTCTACGCCAACCGTGCCGCACTCTCAGCCGTCGCCGAAGACGCCCAGCTGCTGGTTATCGACCCGGGAGCCGAGTTCACCTTCGTGGTGCGGCGCCCGGCCATGTGGGCCCTGGCCCGGCAACAGGAGTGGGTGCCCTCCTATGCCGACGCCGGCCTCGTCGCGGCGGCCGAAGCCGCCGCCGGGCCGGACCCGCGGATCCTGGCCGTCACCCTCCAACAGGGGCCGGGGACCGCGTCGCGGACCGCCGCCGGTACTCCGGTGGCCGGGGGAGGGGCCGGTCCTGAGCTTAGAATGGTGCTTCAGCTAGCGCCCGGACTTGATCCGCAGGACGTTTCTGCCCTGGCGGCCGGACTGCAGCAGCGCCTGACTGCCAACCCCGAGTTTGTTGAGCGCGTGGATTCACTTGACCTGAAGATCACGCGCTGACCCGTCCGGCGTAGCCGCCAGAAGAGAACTGCCGTGAATTTTGGCCTGTACCGCGAGATGCTGCGGATAGCTCCTATCCGCCGTGTCCTGCTCATCGGGATGATCGCCCGTTTCCCGCATTCCGCCGCCGGCGTGCTGCTGACCCTGCACGTGGTCAACACCATGGACAAGGGCTACGCGGCCGCCGGCGCGGTAGCCGCCGTCGTCACCATCGGCATCGCAGTGGGTGCCCCCTGGCGGGGCCGCCGCGTGGACACCGTGGGCCTGAGGCGTGCCCTGATTCCCTCGGTTATTGCCGAAGCTGTCATCTGGAGCCTTGCTCCGCACGCCAGCTTCGAATGGCTGCTGGTTCTGGCGCTGATCGGCGGTGTGTTCACGCTTCCGGTCTTCAGCGTGGTGCGGCAGTCGCTGGGCGTCCTGGCCACCGGCGAACAGCGGCGCACCGCGTTTGCGCTGGATTCCATCGCCACCGAGCTTATTTTCATGATGGGCCCTGCCCTGGGCGCGGTAATAGCAACTCGCTCGTCCGTCATCGGACTGACCGCAGTAGGGGTGTCCGCCGCAGTAGCGGGACTGCTGCTGATCTGGTTCAACCCGCCCACCCGGACCGCGGAACCCCGGAACGCCGTGACCGCCGCAGACGAGCAGGATGCCGCTGCGGCCGCCGCGGTCGCCGTGGCCCCGGCAAACGTGCAGGAAGCACCGATGGAGCTCACCGGTGCGGGGCTGCCGGACGGGCCGCAGAACCTGTTCGGCAGGCTGCGAAACGGCCTCGCGGGGAACTTCGGCTGGTTCACCCCGAGCGTGGCCGTGGTCTTTGCCGTCGCCGTCGGCGCCGGCCTGCTGCTGTCGAGCACCGACGTCGGCATGGTGGCGCTGGTGGAAGCAGGCGGAAACCCGTCAGAGGTCGGCATCGTGTTCGTGGCGTGGTGCGCAGCCTCCGCTGTCGGCGGGATTCTCTACGGTGCCATGAACCGGCGGATCTCGCCGATGCTGCTTCTGCTGGCCATGGCCGTCCTGACCATGCCGATGGCTTTTGCCACCAGCACCCTCAGCCTGGCGCTGCTTTCCATCCCCGCAGGCCTGCTCTGCGCACCGGTGCTGTCCTCGGCATCCGAGCGGGTTGCCGACCTCGTGTCGGAGGAACGGCGGGGCGAAGCGATGGGTTGGTACGGCTCGTCAATGACCGCCGGCACCGCACTGGGTGCGCCGGTGGCAGGTCTGGCCATCGACGTCATAGGCCCCTGGTCCGGCTTCCTGATGGCCGGCGGCGCCGCATCGGTGCTGGTGCTGGTGACGCTTACGGTCCGATGGTTCGCCCGGCGCACGGCTCCGGTCAGCTAGCTTCCGGGCACGAAAAAGCCCGAAGGGCCTGCCGCGGATTCCGCGGTACCGGCAGCTGCCGGCATCAGGCCCTTCGGGCATTCAATGGTGTGGGGGAGGAGGGAAGTCCTAGCTGACGGGACCGGTGAACTTTTCGCCCGGACCCTTGCCCGGGGCATCCTGGATAACGGAGGCTTCCCGGAAGGCCAGCTGCAGGGAACGCAGTCCATCGCGCAACGGACCGGCATGCTGGCTGCCGATCTCCGGAGCGGCGGCGGTGACGAAACCGGCAAGGGCGGTAATCAGCTTGCGGGCCTCGTCCAGGTCCTTGAGCTCCTCGGCGTCATCGCCTTCGGCCAGGCCGCACTTCACGGCTGCTGCGCTCATCAGGTGCACGGCCGCCGTCGTAATGACTTCGATGGCCGGCACCTCGGCGATGTCGCGCATCTGCTCGACGACTTCCTGCTGTGCTGCTGCCGCAGATTCGGACTCTGCTGATGTTCCCGGGAAGGAGTGGCGGGTTGCCTCGCCTGCCGGATTGCTCTGTGGGGTACTCATACTGGTAAGCTTGTCACAGACCGACTGGTTGTCGTTACTTTCAATGCCCATCACGGGCGGGATGAAAATCACACTTTCCTCCTGGAAGCCTACGGCGCCGGTATGCAAGCGGAGACCCCTCCCACCCGCGTCAGCCTGACCGCCCTCGTTGGCGGCAGAGTTGCCGGGTTCAGGTCGGCCCCGGACGGGCTGCAGTATTACTGCGGTTTATTCCGGGAGCTAACTGCCTTCGAACTGGCTTCGGAGCAGTTGCTGCCGACCCCCTACAGGGCCTTCGATTGCGCTTGCAATTGGAGGCCTTCTTCATTTGCAGGCGGTAGCCGTTTTGAAGAGCACAGGAGCTGCAACATTAGCGAGCCAAGAATCAATGATCGGATCCGCGTCCCCGAGGTGCGGCTGGTAGGTCCGGCAGGTGAGCAGGTCGGAGTGGTCCGGATTGAGGACGCGCTTCGTCTGGCTGCCGAGTCTGACCTGGATCTTGTTGAGGTAGCACCGCAGGCCAAGCCTCCGGTGTGCAAACTAATGGACTTCGGCAAGTACAAGTACGAAGCCGCCGTCAAGGCACGCGAAGCCCGGAAGAACCAGACGAACACCGTTCTGAAGGAAATCCGCTTCCGCCTGAAAATCGACACCCACGACTACGAAACCAAGCGCGGACACGCCATGCGCTTCCTGGCCGCCGGTGACAAGGTCAAGGCCATGATCCAGTTCCGTGGACGTGAACAGCAGCGCCCGGAAATGGGCATGAAGCTGCTGAACAAGTTCGCTGAGGATGTTGCCGAGGTGGGTGTGGTTGAGTCCACCCCGCGTATTGACGGCCGCAACATGGTTATGGTCATTGGACCGGTGAAGAACAAGGCCGAGGCCAAGGCCGAAGCGCGACGGGCTACCCAGCGCGCCGACGCCAAGGCAGCGAACGAGGCAGTTCGAAACGGGGAGGCACCCGAACGGGTGAACACCTCGGAGAAGGCTGCTCCCATGACGCAGAGCCTCGCGGACCTGCTTCCGGATGGACTGCGTTTGGGTTCCTCCGCTGAAGCTGCCGACAAGGCCCGCGCCGAGCAGGAGCAGGCTGAAAAGGAACAGGCCGCAAAGCGGGCCAGGGCTGCAGCTGCCGAAAAGGCTGCAACCGAGGCACGCCGTGTGGCTGCAGCCAGCAAGCCGGCCGCAGTGCCTGCCGCTGAAGCTGCCGCTCCCGCCGCTCCCGCCGCTCCGGCGGAGCCCGCGAAGCCGGCAGAAGCAGCGAAGCCTGCCGCAGCGCCTAAGCCTGCAGCGGTTCCGAAGCCGACGGCGGCAAAGCCTGCGCCCAAGCCTGCAGCCCGGCCCAAGCCTGCCGCAGCACCGAAGCCTGCCGGCAAGCCGTCCTCCTCGCGGGGGACCACCGGCCAGAACAAGCCCGGAACTGCAGAGTAGTTTCACTGCACTGCGCCTCGTTCCGGCGTCCAGTAATAAGCCCTGGCACCCGCAAGGTGTCCGAAGCCCCGCGGGCCTGCCCGCGGAAACCTAAAGGAGATCGGTAGACATGCCGAAGATGAAGACCCACAGTGGCGCCAAGAAGCGCTTCAAGCTGACCGGTACCGGCAAGCTCAAGCGCCAGCAGGCTAACCGCCGCCACTACCTGGAGCACAAGCCCTCCACGCTGACCCGCCGCCTCGCCAACGACAAGCTCGTGGCACCGGCGGACGCCAAGGTCATCAAGAAGATGCTCGGCATCTAGCCAGTCCCCGATAGCCGTCCCGTCCGGGCCGGCATCACCCATCAAGCTTTCCCCGCCTGGGATCAACAGGTGCAGAGACTTTTTTGAAGTCGGGGAGATTTACCAAAAGGAGTACGCACGTGGCACGTGTGAAGCGGGCGCTTAACGCCCACAAGAAGCGTCGGGTTATTCTCGAGCGCGCCAAGGGTTACCGCGGACAGCGTTCGCGCCTGGTCCGTAAGGCCAAAGAGCAGCTGCTGCACTCGTTTGTGTACAGCTACGGTGACCGCCGCAAGCGTAAGGGCGACTTCCGCCGCCTGTGGATCCAGCGCATCAACGCTGCTTCCCGCGCCAACGGCCTGACCTACAACCGCCTGATCCAGGGCCTGAAGCTGGCCGAGATCCAGGTTGACCGCCGCATGCTGGCCGAACTGGCCGTCAATGACGCTGCCGCCTTCGCCGCACTGGTCCAGCTCGCCAAGGACGCACTGCCGTCCGACACCTCCGCTCCGGCCGTCGCGGCCGCTCCGGTTGCCAAGGCTGCCGCTCCCGCCGCCGCCGAAAAGCCGGCTGCTGCCGTTGCCTCCGCTCAGGGCGGCTTCAAGGCTTCCGAGGGCGACGCCCCGGAAGGCTTCGTAATCAAGGGCAACCTGGGTTCGGGCAAGTACCACGTCCCGGGTTCCACCTGGTACGAGCAGACCGTTGCCGAGTACTGGTTCAACTCCGTTGAAGCAGCGAAGGCTGCAGGCCTGGAGCCCGCTGGCGGAGAATCCCGCCAGAAGTTCCAGGGCTAAGTCGGTTCCTAAAAGCCGATGAACCTTGAAGGGCGCCCGCAGGCACCGCTTATGTCCAACCCCCGAGCCGATCGGGTCCGTGATGTAGCGAAGCTTGCCGGGCGCTCTTCGCGCTTAAAATCCGGCCGTTTCCTGGCCGAAGGGCCGCAGGCCGTGCGGGAGGCGCTTTCCGCGCACCGTGCGGCCGCGGTCGACGGCGGCCCCGCCGTCGTCCACGAGGTCTATGCCACCGAGGCCTGCCTGGACCGGCTGCCCGAGCTGGCCGATCTGGCCTCCGGCGTGACGCTCCGCCTGGCCACCGATGAAGTCCTGGCCGCCATGGCCGACACCGTTTCCCCGCAGGGCATCGTGGCGGTCTGCCACACCTCCACCGCCACTCTCGAGGAAGTCCTAGCCTCAGAGGCGAAGCTCATTGCCGTGTTGTGCGAGGTGCGGGATCCGGGCAATGCGGGCACCGTGCTGCGCGCAGCGGATTCCGCCGGCGCCGACGCCGTAGTGCTCACGGCGTCCAGCGTGGACATCTACAACCCCAAAGCGGTGCGTTCCACCGCCGGGTCGCTCTTCCACCTGCCGGTGGTTACCGGCGCCGACTTCGCCGATGTCATGCGCGCCCTGCATACCGCAGGCGTCACGGTCCTGGCGGCCGACGGCTACGGCAACGTCAACCTGGACCGGCTGCAGGACCTCAGCGCTGTGCGCCGCTTCGGCGGTGCCTCGGAGACCGGCAGTTCCCGCCCCGACGGGGCGGACAGATCCGCAGAGGCCGCCCTTCCGCAGCTCGAGCTGCCCACAGCGTGGCTGTTCGGTAACGAAGCCCAGGGCCTGTCCGATGCAGAGTTGGCCGCAGCCGACCACCGCGTGGCCGTCCCGCTCTACGGCCGGGCCGAGAGCCTGAACGTCGGCACGGCCGCAACTGTGTGCCTTTACGCCTCCGCACGCGCCCAGAACGGGTAACCCGCAGGTTCTGCCCGCAGACCGCGCTGACAGCAAACCGGGCAGGAGATCGCCGACGGCATCAACGCAGCGGAAGCACGGATCCGTGCCGCTGTACCGATCGCTACCGCTATTTACCTGGAGCCGGATGTATTCGCTTCGAAGAACGCGCAGGACGCCGGTCAAGTGACCCGCTGATCAGCGCAATAGCCAAACCAAGCAGGGCGAGTACCGCTCCCACCACAGCGGGGGAGCGGTACCCCCAGCCCCAGGCGATTACGACGCCGCCGAGCAGCGCACCCAGCGCATTGGCCAGGTTCAGGGCCGCATGGTTCAGTGACGAAGCCAGTGACTCGGCACCCGGCGAAACATCCAGCAGCCTGGTCTGCAGCGGAGGCGTCAGCATTGAGCCGATCACGCCCACCAGGAAAACCAGCACCATGGCGGTCGCCGCGTACTGCACCGCCCACGCGTAGGCCAGCAGGATTACCACTGTGCCGCCCAGGATCGCGTAGATGCTGCCCATGACATTGATGTCGGCCAGCCGTCCGCCGGCCACGTTGCCGATCACCTGGCCCACGCCGTAGAGCCCGACGACGACGGGCAGCACGTTCTCGGAGATGCCCGCCACCTCGGTCATGGTGGGCGCGATGTAGGAATACACGGCAAAGAATCCGCCGAAACCGACAGTTCCCACCAGCAAGGCCAGCCAGACCTGGGTCCGCCCGAGGGCGCTAAGCTCGCCCTTGATGCTGGCACCGGCGAGGGGTGCCTGGTACGGGACGAAACGGGCCACCATGGCAACGCTCAGGAGGCCGATGGCCGCCACCAGAACGAACATCCACCGCCACCCGGCCTGCTGTCCCAGCCAGGTCGCAAAAGGGACTCCTACGACGTTGGCGATGCTCAGCCCGAGCATGACCATTGAGATGGCCCAGGCGCGGCGCGTCGGTGCCACCAGCGACGCGGCAATGACCGCTGCAACGCCGAAGAAGGCACCGTGCGGAAGCCCCGACAGGAACCGCGTGAAGAGCAGCCAGGAGTAATCCCCGGCAAAGAACGAAGACAAGTTGCTCAGGGCGAAGAAGAGCATCAGGCCCAGTACCAGGGTCTTGCGGGGCATCCGGGCTCCGAGAGCGGCAAGCACGGGAGCCCCCACCACAACGCCCATTGCGTAGGCAGAGATCACATGGCCGCCTGCGGGGACGGAGATGCCCAGGTCTTCGACCATTTCCTGCAGCAGGCCCATAATGCTGAACTCAGTGGTGCCGATCGCGAAACTGCCCACGGCCAAGGCGACTATGGCCTTGGCAGCGGTGGTATGGCGCGTGTCGGGTGTGCGCTTGCCGGACAATGAAATGGGCGCGGTGGTGCTCCGGGACATGTTCGCTTTCCGAGTGGGGTGCGGCTGTGCCGCTGCGGACGGCGTTCACGGTCAACGAGCAGGAAATGCTCCTGCCGGACGCCGGGACGGCTTCGTCCCCTCCAGCCTAGTGCAGGGGGACCCCCGGCGCCGACCTGTGCGACGGAACATTCCGCTACGGGCAGGCACGGGCGGCCTGCCCTACGGAACGTCCGCATAGACTTCTTTCGTGGCCATTGAATCAACGCAAATCACCAAACAGGTTGTGGGCGGTGCGCTGGTGGACAGCCTCCGGCAGCCTTCCCGGATATTGGCGGCGCGCCGGAGCGCCCCGGAAGCGCTTGCCGGGTTGTGGGAATTTCCGGGCGGAAAAGTGGAACCCGGAGAAAGCTGCACGCAGGCCCTGCACCGCGAGCTCGCCGAAGAGCTGGGCATCCGGGTGCAGCTGGGGGCTGAAATCACGGGGCCCCTGGACGAAGGGTGGAGGCTGAACGACGTCGCTGCCATGCGGGTCTGGCTAGCGGAGATCACCGAAGGCACAGCCGAGCCGCTCGAAGACCACAGCGAGCTCCGCTGGGTTGATCTCAACGCAGATGCACTGATGGGCCTCGCCTGGATACCGGCGGACCTGCCGATTGTCACTGCGCTGCTGGAGGCTGTCGAGGCGGTTTAGCCACGGTGGTGCGCCAAGGGGTTGTCCGGGAACGTGCTAGAACAGAGCGTCCTGGGCAGCGGCCGCAGTGACGGTCTCCTTCCCGTTAGCGGCGCGGGTGGCCTGGGTGCCGGCGGGCCGCAGGAACCGTGCGCCGCCGGTGAAGCCGTACTTGGCCTTGAAGAACCGGATCCGCCCGGCGAGCCAGTCCCGGTATTCCTTCGACGCATACGTTCCCTTGCCGTACAGGTCGGCGTATTTGCCGGAGAGCTGCGGGTAGTGCCGGGCAATGAACTCGAGGTACCACTCGCGGGCACCGGGTCGCAGATGCAGTGCACCCGCCGTGACCCCCGTGGCGCCGGCCGATGCGAGCGCGGAGAACAGGGCATCGAGGGATTCGTCGCCGTCGGTAAGCCAGGGCAGGATCGGCATGGCCATGACCGAACAGGGGAGTCCGGCATCCCGCAGCCGGCTGATCAGCTCCAGCCGTGCACGGGGTGTGGGCGTTCCCGGTTCTGCCCGCTTAGCCAGTTCGGGGTCCACCAGTGCCAGCGAAATACCCATGCCGATGTCGGTCTGCGCGGAGGCTTCCTTCAGGAGCGGGATATCGCGGGCCAGCAGGGTGCCCTTCGTCAGGATGGAGAAAGGCGTGCCGCTGTCTGCCAGGGCGCGAATGATGCCGGGCATGAGCTGGTAGCGGCCCTCGGCCCGCTGGTACGGGTCCGTATTGGTGCCCATGGCCACATGGTGGTGCTGCCAGGAGGGTCGGGCGAGTTCCCGCCGCAGGACCTCGGCAGCATTGACCTTGACCACCAGCTGGCTGTCGAAATCGGCGCCGCTGTCCATATCCAGGTAGGTGTGGGTCTTGCGGGCGAAGCAGTAAACACAGGCATGGCTGCAGCCGCGGTATGGATTGACGGTCCATTCGAAGGGCATGTTCGAGCCGCCGCCCACCTTGTTCAGCACCGACTTGGCCACGACCTCGTGGAAGGTCACCCCGGCAAAGTCCGGCGTACGCACGGAGCGGACCAGGCCCTGCAGCGGGATCAGCGGATCCGTGGTGCCCGACACTGCGGTAAGGGGCAGTGCTGCAGGGGGCGCTGCCGAAGGGGCCTGAAGCGAACCGGGTGCCGTAGCAGGCCCGGGCTCCCCCTGGGCGGTTCCGGGTTCGTAGCCCTTCGCGGGTGATGCCTTCAGTTCCTGACCTTGCCACCTCATCCCATCATTAGAACATATGTTCGAATCAGGGGGTAGTGCCGCGGGGCGGGCGGCGACGCCGGACTGCCGGCGAAACGCGGGCCCGGGGGCGCCGCCGCGGCCTTCCGGGATGCGGCCGGTACCCGCCGTCACGGAGGCCGGCCAGCCGCTCGAACGGATTCGCCGACGCCGGATCGCCGGCAATCACGCGCGAAAGAGCCGCCGCCGCAGAGTACGCGGGCAGGAAGAGCGGACCCAGGAGTGCGTACTGCGTGCTGTGGCGCGTCTCGTGGCGCAGCAGCGGGCTGTCCGGCGCGTGGATGCGGCGGGCCGAGGAGGAACGGTAGAGGACCACGTTGCCGACGGTGAACGCGGCCGCACGGGGGAACGGCAGCGGATAGCCCTCGGCGAGGGTGATCTCCTGCGGCCCCGGGGTGATGCTGCACCCGGTGGCACGCGCCAGCAGCATCCCCGCAGGGGTGGAGAGATTCAGCAGATTGATCCAGCGGCGGATGGAGGCTGCACGCGGTCGGAGAACGATCGGTACGGACGGCATGGAACCTCCCAGCGGCAGTATGACGGCCCGGTCGGGGGCGTCTACTAGACTTGCAAATGATAAGCCAGAACCCAACTAGGGCCGGAAACAGGTAAGAACAGTACATGTCTAACTCCACACCGGGGACCGGTTCCCCAGATACTTCCCCTGAGGGCACCCAGCCCGAGCCGCCGAATCCGCTGGATGAAGCCGCCATAGCCGCCGCCGTCGAGCAGGCGCTCGCCGCCATTGCCGCTGCCGCGGACCTGAGTGAGCTCAAGGAAGTCCGGATCGCCGTCACCGGCGAGAAGTCGCCGCTGAGCGGAGCGAACCGGACCATCGGCAAGCTCCCCAAGGACCAGAAGGCCGCCGCCGGCAAGCTCGTGGGCCCCGCCCGCGGCCGGATCAACTCCGCGCTCGCCGCCCGCACCGTTGAGCTCGAAGCGGAGCGCGACGCCCGGATCCTTGTCGAAGAGGCCGTGGACGTCACCGCAGCTCCCCGCCGCCGGCACATCGGCGGCCGGCATCCCATCTCCACCCTGCAGGACCGGGTGGCGGATGTGTTCGTCGGCATGGGCTGGGAAATCGCGGAAGGCCCCGAAGTGGAATCCGAGTGGTTCAACTTCGACGCGCTGAACTTCAAGCCGGACCACCCGGCCCGCGAAATGCAGGACACCTTCTTCGTGGAACCGCCCGAGGCGCACCTGGTCATGCGGACGCACACCTCCCCGGTGCAGGTCCGCTCCATGCTTGAGCGCGACCTGCCGATCTACGTGCTCTGCCCCGGCAAGGTGTTCCGCACCGACGAGCTGGACGCCACGCACACCCCGGTCTTCCACCAGTTCGAGGGCCTGGCCATCGACAAGGGCCTGACCATGGCAGACCTGGTCGGCACCTTGGAGCACTTCACCCGTGTTCTTTTCGGCGATGAGGCGAAGGTCCGGCTGCGGCCGAACTACTTCCCCTTCACCGAACCCAGCGCCGAGCTGGACATCTGGCACCCGGGTGCCAAGGGCGGCCCGCGCTGGATCGAATGGGGCGGCTGCGGCATGGTCAACCCCAACGTGCTCCGCGCCGCCGGGATCGACCCCGAGGTCTATTCAGGTTTTGCCTTCGGCATGGGCATTGACCGTGCCCTCATGTTCCGCAACGAGGTTTCGGACATGCACGAAATGATTGAAGGCGACGTACGTTTCAGCGAACACTTCGGGATGGAGATCTAAGTGAGAATCCCACTTTCCTGGCTGCGCGAGTATGCCCAGGTACCGGCGGAAGCAACCGCCGAAGACGTGATGGAAGACCTCGTGCGCGTTGGTCTGGAAGAAGAAGACGTCCACCGTCCCACCGATGACCTGCAGGGTCCGATCGTGGTGGGCCAGGTGCTCAGCATGGAACCGGAGCCGCAGAGCAACGGCAAGACCATCAACTGGTGCACGGTCCGCGTGGTGCCGGAAGGTGCCGGGCAGACCCTGACCGGCAAGGGCATCGAGCCCTCCGGCGTGCAGGGCATCGTCTGCGGCGCGCACAACTTCAAGGTAGGGGACAAGGTCGTCGTCACCCTGCCCGGTGCCGTGCTGCCCGGAGACTTCCGCATCAGCCCGCGCAAGACCTACGGCCACGTCTCGGCCGGCATGATTGCCTCCGTGCGTGAACTCGGCATCGGCGAGGACCATGACGGCATCCTGGTGCTCTCCACCCTGGGGCTGGACCCCGAGGTGGGCACCGATGCGATGGAGCTCCTGGGGCTGTACGACCAGGCGGCGGAAATCAACGTCACCCCGGACCGCGGCTACGTTTTCTCCATCCGCGGCGCCGCCCGTGAATATGCCCACGCCACGGGCACCAAGTTCACCGACCCGGCTGCCGCCGTCGTTGTTCCGCAGGCCGACGGCAAGGGCTATCCGGTGCGGCTCGACGACGCCGCGCCCATTTACGGCAAGCCCGGCTGCGACCGGTTCGTTGCCCGGACCGTCCGCGGCGTCGATACCTCCCGGCCCACCCCGCCGTGGATGTCCTCGCGCCTGCGCCTGGCCGGCATGCGGTCAATCTCGCTGGTAGTCGACATTTCCAACTACGTGATGCTCGAACTCGGCCAGCCGCTGCACTTCTACGACCTGGATAAGCTCACCGGCGAGATCGTGGTCCGCCGCGCCGCCGAGGGCGAAACCCTGAAGACCCTGGACGAGAAGGAACGCCGGCTCTCCCCGGAGGACCTGCTGATCACCGACGGAACCGGTGCCATCGGCATCGCCGGCGTGATGGGCGGAGCCGCCACCGAGGTTGCCGACGGAACGCAGAACGTCCTGATTGAAGCCGCCCACTTCGAGGAAGTCAGCATTGCCCGCTCCCGCCGCCGGCATCGGCTGCCCTCCGAGGCATCCAAGCGCTTCGAACGCGGCGTGGACTGGAACATCGCGGACGTCGCCGCGCAGCGTGCAGTGGACCTGCTGGTGGAACTCGCCGGCGGCACGGCCGAGGAGTCCATTACCGACGTCGGCACGGCCCCCGCGCCGCGTCGGATCGAACTGCCCGCACAGTTCCCGGCCCAGCTGATCGGCCTGGATTTCACCGAGTCCCAGATCACCGGGACGCTGGAGGACCTGGGCGCTACGGTCGAGAAGACCGACGACGGCTACCTGGTGACGCCGCCGAGCTGGCGCCCGGACCTGGAGACGCGCGAGGACCTCACTGAGGAAATCATCCGCCTGGTGGGCTATGACAAGATTCCGTCCACCCTGCCGGTCGCGCCTCCCGGGCGCGGCCTGACCCGCCTGCAGCAGCAGCGCCGCCGGCTCATGCAGTCACTTGCAGCAGCCGGCCTCACGGAGGTGCTGGCCTACCCGTTCGTGACCGAGGCGGACAACAACACCTTCGGCGCTCCGGAACCGGGCGCCCGCCCGGCCCTGAAGCTGGCCAATCCGCTCAGCGCCGAGTACGGCTACCTGCGGACCTCGGTGCTGCCCGGCCTGTTCGAGGTTGCCAAGCGCAACATGTCCCGCGGCTTCCGGGATCTGGCCCTGTTCGAATCGGGCACGGTCTTCCTTCCCGGTGAGCACCTGGGTACGGAGAGCATCCCGCCGCTGGGCGCCAAGCCGTCCGAGGAAGTCCTGGACGAGCTCTACGCCGGAATTCCGGACCAGCCGCTGCACGTGGGCGTCCTGCTGGCCGGCCACGAGTCCGCTCCCGGGGCCGGCAACACGCCGCGCGCCTGGGACTGGGCCGACGCTGTCGATTACGCCCGGTTGATGGGTGACGTCCTCGGCGTGGAACTCGTGGTGGAACAGGGTACCCATCAGGCGTTCCACCCCGGCCGCACCGCGCGCATCGCACTGCGCAGCGGCGAGACCGTGGGCTACGCCGGCGAACTGCACCCCAAGCTCCTGGCCGCACGGGACATGCCTGCCCGCACGGTGGCTGCGGAACTGAACGTGGATGCGGTTTTCGACGCCGCCCCCGACGTCATCGTTGCCCGTCCGATTTCCAGCTTCCCCATTTCCACGCAGG
Organism: Arthrobacter sp. zg-Y1171; assembly: GCF_025244845.1. Taxonomy (NCBI): domain Bacteria; kingdom Bacillati; phylum Actinomycetota; class Actinomycetes; order Micrococcales; family Micrococcaceae; genus Arthrobacter; species Arthrobacter sp. zg-Y1171. Next base: position 1,220,967 of record NZ_CP104264.1, read on the forward strand.
ATGTGGCGCTGGTGGTGGCAGAGGACGTTCCCGCCGAGCAGGTCCGCGAGGCACTGCGCGAGGGAGCCGGGGAACTGCTCGAAGACGTGGCCCTGTTCGACGTCTACGCAGGCCAGGGCATTGAGTCCGGGCATAAGTCGCTCGCGTTCGCGCTGCGCTTCCGCGCGCCGGACCGGACCCTGACCGCCGACGAAGCCTCCGAGGCCCGTGCCGCAGCCGTCGCGCTGGCCGCCGAACGGTTCGATGCCGTTCAGCGCTAGGTTTATCCAACAACCAGCAGGCCCCGCCGGATGTCGTTATCCGGCGGGGCCTGCTGCGTTTAAGCCCTGTCGTGTCCGGATCCCGGCGGGAACCGAACACGGCTGCCGCGCTCCGGACCGTTCGCTAAGCTGTGGCGATGACATCCTCCGGCCCGCACTGGTACCTCTTCGATTACGGCATGGTGATTTCCACCGCTCCTGCCCCGGAGGACTGGCGGTTGCTGGAACAGGCCACCGGCCTCCGGGAGCTGGCGGCCGGAACGAGCCCGTATTGGGAAAGGCGCGAAGACTTCGACGCCGGCCGGCTAACCCCGGCGCAGTACTGGGGAAGCGTGCTTGGCCGGGATCCGGTCCCGGCAGAGGTGGAAGCCCTGGAGGAACTGGATGCCGCGCAGTGGGCGCATCTGAATCCCCGGACTCTGGAGGTTTTGGAGACGCTGCACGGCGAGGGCGCCAACCTTGCCCTGCTCTCCAACATGCCGGAGGGCATGTCGCGGAGGTATTCCACCGAATCATCCTGGGCGCACTACTTCTCCAAGCTGTACTTCAGCGGGCAGATGGGCCTGGTGAAACCGGACCGGCGGATCTTCGACCGGGTGGTTGCCGGCCTTGGTGCTGCGCCGGAGGGCATCGTCTTCATTGACGACAACCCGCAGAACATTTCGACGGCGCGGGAACTGGGGTTCCACACGGTGCTCCACCGCAGCGGGACGGACCTTCCGGCGGAGCTTGCCGGGCGCGGGCGGTAGGAGCGGGCTCCGCCGGCAGCACCGGGGGTGATCCGGCAGCACCGGGCGGAGTCGCTTCCGGCTCACGGAACCAGCAGTACCTTCCCGGTGGTCTTCCGCCCTTCAAGGTCAGCGTGCGCACGGGAGGCCTCGGCCAGCGGATAGGTCTGTCCGATCCGCACGTCCAGGTTCCCGGCCAGGACCGCGTCAAACAGTTCGCGGGCCCGCCACCGGCGTTCTTCGGGTGTGAGGAGGTAATGCGCAATCGTGGGCCGGGTCAGGAACAGGGAACCGGAGGAGTTCAGCCGCTGGATGTCGAAGGGCGGGACCTGTCCGGAGGCGGCGCCGAAGAGCACCATCATGCCCCGGGTGCGCAGGCTGGCGAGCGAGCCGTCGAAGGTGGCCTGCCCGACGCCGTCGTACACCACGTCCACGCCCTGCCCGCCGGTGAGGGCACGCACCTGCCCGGTGAAACCGTCGTAGCGCAGCACATTGTCGGCGCCGGCGCCGCGGGCAAGGAGCTCCTTCTCCTCGGTGGATACGGTGGTGATCACCGTCGCGCCCTTGGCCTTGAGCAACTGGATCAGCAACAGCCCGACGCCGCCGGCACCGGCATGCACCAGCGCCGTCTGTCCTTCCTGCACCGGAAACGTGGAGTTGCACAGGTAATGCGCGGTAACCCCCTGCAGTAGCAGCGCCGCCGCGGTGTCGTCCCGGATGCCGGCGGGCACCGGCAGCGCCACGTCCGCGTCCAACAGCATGTACTGCGCATAGGCCCCGCCGCCCTCCGCCGTGGCTACCCGGTCACCCTCCCGGAAGCCGGATTCAAGCCCGGCGGACACGACGGTCCCGGCGGCCTCCGAACCGGGTATGAAGGGATATGACATGGGATAGACGCCGGCACGCTGATAGGTGTCGATGAAGTTCACGCCGGTTGCGGCTACCTTGACCAGCACCTGCCGCGGGCCGGGCTGCGGCAGGTCAACGTCTTCATAGCGCAGGATTTCCGGTCCGCCCGGCTGCGGGACGACAATGGCTTTGTGCATGGCATGGCCTCTTTTGCTGGCTGGAACGTTCTGGCTCGATATGGTCCCCATCATACGGTTTGCATAAATATTGGAGACAGTGCATAAGTGTGCTGTAGGGTGGGGGCATGACGATTTCCGTAGCAGTCTCGGGCGCCAGCGGCTATGCCGGGGGCGAAGTGCTGCGCCTGCTGGCCGGCCACCCGGAGGTATCCATCGGTGCCATCACGGCCCACAGCAACGCCGGCAGCCGGCTGGGGGAGCTGCAGCCGCACCTGCATTCCCTCGCCGACCGGGTACTGGAGGACACCACCGTCGAGACGCTGGCGGGACACGACGTCGTTTTCCTCGCCCTGCCGCACGGCGCCAGTGCGGGGATTGCCGCGCAGCTGGATCCGGACACCCTTGTGATCGACGCCGGTGCCGACCACCGGCTCGAGGATCCCATGGCCTGGGAAAAGTTCTACGGTTCTCCGCACGCGGGAACCTGGCCCTACGGACTGCCCGAACTGCCCGGACACCGCGACCGGCTCAAGGGGGCCCGCCGGATTGCCGTTCCGGGCTGCTACCCGACAAGCTCCCTGCTCGCCCTGACACCCGGCTTTGCCGCCGGCCTGCTGGAGCCGCAGGATGTCGTCATCGTGTCGGCCTCCGGCACCTCGGGCGCCGGCAAGGCCGCCAAGCCCCACCTGCTGGGATCGGAAGTCCTGGGCGGCATGAGTCCCTACGGCGTGGGCGGCACCCACCGGCACACCCCTGAAATCGAGCAGGGCCTCTCCGTCGCCGCCGGAGAGCCCGTGGCCGTGTCCTTCACGCCCACGCTGGCTCCGATGGCCCGCGGCATCCTGACCACTGCCACCGCGAAGGTCCGCCCCGGCGTCGACCCTGCGGCCCTGCGCACAGCCTGGGAGCAGGCCTACGCTTCGGAACATTTCGTCCGGGTGCTGCCGGAAGGCCAGTGGCCCGCCACCAAGATGGTGGTCGGCTCCAACTACGCCGTGATGCAGCTGGCGTACGACGCCCACGCCAACCGGGTGATTGTCAGCTGCGTCATTGACAACCTCAACAAGGGAACAGCCGGCGGCGCCGTGCAGTCCATGAATATTGCCCTCGGCCTGGATGAAACCGCGGGACTGACCCAGCAGGGAGTGGCACCGTAATGAGCGCCGAATCACTGACCACCGACAGCACCACCGGCGCCGTCACGGGCATCACCGCCCCGGCGGGTTTCCGTGCCGCGGGTGTGGCGGCAGGCTTGAAGGATTCCGGGGGACGCGACGTCGCCCTGGTTGTCAACGACGGTCCGTCGAAGGCTGCCGCGGCCGTCTTCACCCGGAACCGCATCGCGGCCGCTCCGGTGCTGTGGTCCCGGCAGGCAGTGTCCGATGGACGGGCAGACGCCGTCATCCTGAACTCCGGCGGCGCCAACGCCTGCACCGGCAGCGAGGGATTCCGGAACACCCACACCACCGCCGAAAAGACCGCGGAACTCCTGGGGCTCAGCGCTTCCGACGTGCTTGTCTGCTCCACCGGCCTGATCGGCGTCCAGCTGCCCATGGGCAAACTGCTTCCGGGCATCGAAGCGGCAGCCGGGATCCTGTCTGCCGACGCCGGAGCGGACGCGGCGCATGCCATCATGACCACTGACAGCGTCGCCAAGCAGGCGGTCTTCACCGGCACGGACAGCGCGGGCCGGACCTACCGCATCGGCGGCATGGCCAAGGGAGCCGGAATGCTCGCCCCCGGACTGGCCACAATGCTGGTGGTTCTGACCACCGACGCGGATCTCCCGGCACCCGCCCTGGACTCGGCACTGCGGGCCGCAACCGCGGTGACGTTCGACCGGACCGATTCGGACGGCTGCATGTCCACCAACGACACCGTGATCCTGATGGCGTCCGGTGCCTCAGGGGCGGCACCCGAGGCAGGGGATTTCGCCGGCGGACTCACGGAGGTCTGCTTCTCGCTCGCCCAGCAGCTGATCACCGATGCCGAAGGCGCCAGCCACGACATCGCCATCACCACGGTCAACGCCGCCACGGTGGCCGACGCGGAAACAGCTGCCCGCGCCGTCGCCCGTTCCAATCTGTTCAAGACCGCCATTTTCGGCAACGACCCGAACTGGGGCCGGGTGCTGTCCGCGGTAGGCACCACCGACGCGGCGTTTGAACCGGATCGGATCGACGTCGTAATCAACGGCGTGCAGGTCTGCCGGAACGGCGGCATCGGAGATCCGCGGGAAGACGTGGACCTGGCGCCGCGCGCCGTGACTGTGGAAATCGACCTGCACGCGGGCACGGAAAGCGCCACCATCTGGACGAACGATCTCACCACGGATTACGTCCACGAGAACTCTGCGTACAGCAGCTGACCGGGGGACAGGCATGATCACACCAGCAGAAGCCGGCGAACGGCTGCGGGCACAGGACAAAGCGGCAACGCTGATCGAAGCGCTGCCCTGGATCCAGCGCTTTGCAGGCACCACCATGGTCATCAAGTACGGCGGCAACGCCATGGTGAACGACGACCTTCGGCGGGCGTTTGCCGAGGACATCGTGTTCCTCCATCACGCCGGGGTGCACCCGGTGGTCGTCCACGGCGGCGGCCCGCAGATCAGTGCCATGCTGGACCGGCTCGGTATTGCCTCCGAATTCCGCGGCGGACTGCGGGTGACTACACCCGAGGCGATGGACGCCGTGCGCATGGTCCTGACCGGCCAGGTGGGCCGCGAGCTCGTCGGGCTCGTTAACGCGCACGGCCCCTACGCCGTCGGACTCTCCGGCGAGGACGGCGGCCTGCTGGAGGCCGTACGGACCGGTGTTGTGGTGGACGGAGAGGAACTGGACCTCGGCCTGGTCGGGGAAGTGACGGGGGTCAACCCCGGCGCGATCCTGGACATCATTGCCGCCGGACGGATCCCGGTGATCAGTACCGTGGCACCGGAAGTGAACGCCGACGGCGGCCCCACCGGCCAGGTGCTCAACGTCAACGCCGATACGGCCGCGTCTGCCCTGGCCGTAGCCCTGGGTGCCTCGCGGCTGGTGGTCCTCACAGATGTGGAAGGCCTTTACGGGGATTGGCCCGACAAGTCCTCGCTGATCTCCTCACTGACTGCCGGGGAACTGCGGGCCATGCTGCCCGGCCTCGAAGCGGGCATGATCCCCAAGATGCAGGCCTGCCTCGCCGCCGTAGACGGCGGTGTTGACCGTGCCGCAGTGGTTGACGGCCGGATGGCGCACTCCATGCTGCTGGAAATCTTCACCGAAGCCGGAATCGGCACCCAGGTAGTACCGGAGGACGAAGATGCATAACCCGGATACCCAGGGCACCATCCCCGGAATGGCAGCTCCAGATGCGCAGGAGGACTGGCTGAACCGCTATGGCTCCTCCCTGATGGGCGTCTTCGGTGCTCCGCAGCGGGCGCTCGTCCGCGGGAGCGGCTGCTATGTGGAAGACGCCGATGGAAAGCGGTACCTCGACTTGCTGGGCGGCATTGCGGTCAATTCGCTGGGCCACGCCCATCCGGCGCTCGTGGCGGCGGTGGCCGATCAGCTTGCCACCCTTGGCCACGTGTCCAACTTCTTCACCAGCCCTCCCCAGGTGGAGCTGGCCGAACGGCTGCTCGCGCTCGCCGACGCTCCGCAGGGTTCCAAGGTGTTCTTTGCGAACTCCGGTGCCGAAGCCAACGAGGCAGCCTTCAAGCTGGCCCGGCGGAACTCCGATCCCGCTGCCGGACGCACCCGGATCCTGGCGCTCGAAGGAGCATTCCACGGCAGGACCATGGGAGCGCTGGCCCTCACGGCCAAACCTGCCTACCGGGAACCCTTCGAACCGTTGCCCGGGGGAGTGGAACACCTTCCGTTCGGGGACATCGATGCGCTGCTGGCCGCAGTAGATGAGACCGTAGCCGCCGTCTTCCTGGAACCGATCCAGGGCGAGGCAGGAGTGCGGATGCTTCCCGCGGGCTACCTGCAGGCCGCCCGCGAGGCCACCCGGGCCGCAGGCGCGCTGCTGGTGATTGACGAGGTGCAGACCGGCATTGGCCGGACGGGCAAGTGGTTCGCCTCCGAAGGCGTCCTTCCGGATGCCATGACCCTGGCCAAGGGACTCGGCGGCGGCTTCCCCGTCGGCGCCATGATCACCTTCGGCGAGCGGACCTCCGGGTTGCTGGCGGCCGGAATGCACGGCACCACCTTCGGCGGGAACCCCGTGGCTGCCGCCGCAGCCCTGGCGACCCTCTCCGTGCTGGAATCCTCCGATGTGCTGGCCAATGTGCGCGGCACCGGGGACTACCTGCGCCGGGAACTGGCAGCTCTGGACTTCGTGGCCGAGGTGCGCGGGGAGGGCCTCCTCATCGGCCTCGACCTGGTCGACGACGTTGCTCCCGCCGTGGTCGCAGCTGCGCTGGAGGCGGGGTACATCATCAACAGCACCGGCCCGGCAACGCTGCGGCTGGCCCCGCCGCTGATCCTCACTCCGGAGCAGGCAGGCACCTTCCTGGACGCACTACCGGGTATCCTGCGAACGGCCTCTGGTGCCGCCTCAGCCCGAAGCGCCGCCGCCGGTCCCGCCGCCGAGACCACCCCAGACTCTGTACCCGGTGCCACCGGCACAACCACTGAAGGAAAACCATGACCCGTCATTTCCTGGTCGACACCGACCTCACGCAGGCGGAACAGGCCGAAGTCCTGGATCTGGCCGATGCGCTCAAGAAGGACCGCTACAAACACCAGCCGTTCGCGGGCGAATCCACCGGCCGCAAGACCGTGGCCGTCATCTTCGACAAGACCTCCACCCGGACCCGGGTGTCCTTTGCGGCCGGCATCTCCGACCTGGGCGGCGTTCCGCTGATCATCGGTGCGGGGGAGTCCCAACTGGGACACAAGGAGAGCGTTGCGGACACCACCAAGGTGCTGGAACGCATGGTTTCCACCATCGTCTGGCGGACCTACGCGCAGGCCGGCCTGGAGGAAATGGCTGCCAACTCCTCGGTTCCGGTCATCAACGCGCTGTCGGACGACTACCACCCCTGCCAGCTCCTGGCGGACCTAATGACCATCCGCGAGCACAAGGGCAGGCTCGCCGGCCTCACCCTGGCGTACCTCGGTGACTGCGCCAACAACATGGCCAACTCCTACCTGCTCGCCGGTGTGACCGCCGGAATGCACGTCCGGGTGGCCGGTCCGCTGGGCTATCTGCCCGATCCCCGGATTGTCGACGCCGCTGCGGCCCGTGCGGAAGAAACCGGCGGCTCCGTGACCATCACAACCGACGCCGTCGAAGCGCTGGCCGGAGCCGACGTCGTCGCCACCGATACCTGGGTGTCCATGGGGCAGGAAGCCGAAAAGGCCGCCCGGCAGGAGCTGTTCCGCAGCTACGCCGTGGATGCCGACGCGATGGCGCAGGCGGCGGACGACGCCGTCGTGCTCCATTGCCTGCCCGCCTACCGCGGCTACGAAATCTCCGCCGACGTGCTTGACGGACCGCAGTCAGTGGTCTGGGACGAAGCGGAGAACCGGCTGCATGCGCAGAAGGCCCTGATGGTCTGGCTTATGGCGCATTCCGGCCTCACGGGAATTCCGGAGGCACGGGCATGACCATGCCGGCAACGAAGACGGCGCGCCAGGCGCGTATCCGCACCCTGCTGACGGGTCTTTCCATCCGTTCCCAGGCCGAGCTCGCGGCACTGCTGGCCGACGACGGCGTGCAGGTTACGCAGGCGACGCTCTCCCGCGACCTGGTGGAACTCGGCGCCGTGCGCATGCGCGGCAAGGACGGTGCCCTGGTGTATGCCGTTCCGTCCGAGGGCGGAGAACGGGCGCCCAAGTCCGGCGTCACCCAGGAAGTGCTGGACGCACGGCTGGCCCGGCTCTGCGGTGAACTGCTGGTTACCGCCGAGGCGTCAGCGAATATCGTGGTGCTGCGGACTCCGCCCGGAGCCGCGAACTTCCTGGCACTGGCCATCGACCATTCCGTGCTGCCGTCCGTACTGGGCACCATCGCCGGCGACGACACGGTGATGATGGTGACCCGGGACCCCGAGGGCGGCCCCGACCTCGCGGCCCGCTTCCTGCGGATCGCAGACGAAGCCAGCAACAACGGCTCCGCACCCGAAAGCCGGATCCTGTAACCGGTCCCCGGCCCGTTGAACCACAACCCAAGACTTTCATCCTGAACCAACCAGCGGCCCCGATGGGACCGCAACCAATGCAAGAGGAGCGAAATCCGTGAGCGAACGTATTGTTCTGGCCTATTCCGGTGGCTTGGATACGTCAGTAGCCATCGGCTGGATTGCCGAGGCAACCGGCGCTGAAGTTATTGCCGTTGCCGTGGACGTAGGACAGGGCGGCGAGTCCCTGGAGACCGTCCGCCAGCGAGCCCTGGACTGCGGCGCCGTCGAAGCCTACGTGGCCGACGCCCGCGAGGAATTCGCCACCGAGTACTGCATGCCGGCACTGAAGGCCAATGCCCTCTACATGGACGCCTACCCGCTGGTCTCGGCCCTCTCGCGTCCCGTCATTGTGAAGCACCTGGTGGCCGCTGCCCGCCAGTTCGGTGCCACCACCGTCTCCCACGGCTGCACCGGCAAGGGCAACGACCAGGTGCGCTTCGAAGTCGGCATCCAGACCCTGGGCCCGGACCTGAAGTGCATCGCACCGGTCCGCGACCTGGCCCTGACCCGCGACAAGGCCATCGCCTTCGCCGAGGAGAAGAACCTGCCGATCGTCACCACCAAGAAGAACCCCTTCTCCATTGACGCCAACGTCTGGGGACGTGCCGTGGAGACAGGCTTCCTCGAAGACATCTGGAACGGCCCCACTCCGGACGTGTACGAGTACACCTCCGATCCGGCGTCGGCTTCCGCCCCGGATGAAGTCGTCATCACCTTCAAGGAAGGCGTGCCGGTCGCGATTGACGGCAAGCCGGTCACCCCGCTGCAGGCCATCGAGGAAATGAACCGCCGCGCCGGCGCCCAGGGCATCGGCCGGATCGACATTGTCGAGGACCGCCTCGTGGGCATCAAGAGCCGCGAAATCTACGAAGCCCCCGGCGCCATGGCGCTGATGGCTGCGCACCGCGAGCTGGAAAACGTCACTGTGGAGCGCGAGCAGGCCCGCTTCAAGAAGACGGTCGGCCAGCGCTGGACCGAGCTGGTCTATGACGGCCAGTGGTTCTCTCCGCTGAAGCAGTCCCTGGACGCCTTCATCGGCGACACCCAGCGGTACGTCTCCGGCGACATCCGCATGACCCTCGACGCCGGACGCCCGGTGGTTACGGGACGCCGCTCCGAGTCATCCCTGTATGACTTCAACCTGGCCACCTATGACACCGGTGACAGCTTCGACCAGTCGATGGCCCGCGGCTTCATCGAGTTGTTCGGGATGTCCTCCAAGGTGGCCTCCGGCCGCGACCAGCGCCTAGCAGAAGGTAAGTAAGCAGATGACAGACGGCAAGTCGCCAGAAGAAGCAGCGGGTGCCGGGACCTCCGGTTCAACCGTCCAAGGTGCCCTGTGGGGCGGCCGGTTCGCCGGCGGCCCTGCGGACGCCCTTGCGGAGCTGAGCAAATCCACCCACTTCGACTGGCGGCTTGCCGGCTACGACATTGCCGGCTCGCGTGCCCACGCCCGCGTGCTGCACAAGGCCGGCCTGCTCGACGACGGCGAGTTGGAGGGGATGCTTGCGGCCCTGGACCAGCTCGACGCCGATGTGAAGTCGGGTGCCTACGTGCCCGCGGCGTCCGACGAGGATGTCCACGGTTCACTGGAACGCGGATTGATTGAACGGGCCGGCACCCAGCTGGGCGGAAAGCTCCGGGCCGGCCGGTCCCGCAATGACCAGATCGCCACGTTGGGCCGGATGTACCTGCGGGACCACGCCCGCATCATCGGCTCCGGCGTGCTGTCGGTCATCGACGCCCTGGTGGGCCAGGCCCAGGCACACCTCGGAGTGGCGATGCCCGGACGCACCCACCTGCAGCATGCCCAGCCCATCCTGCTCAGCCACCACCTGCTGGCGCACGCCTGGTCCCTGCTGCGCGATGTGCAGCGGCTGGCCGACTGGGATAAGCGTGCGGCAGTGTCTCCCTACGGTTCCGGTGCCCTGGCCGGCTCCTCGCTGGGCCTTGACCCGAATGCCGTGGCGAAGGACCTGGGGTTCGATTCGGCTGTCTGGAACTCCCTGGACGGGACTGCCGCGCGTGACGTGTACGCCGAATTCTCCTGGGTGGCCGCCATGATCGGCGTCGACCTGTCGCGCGTCAGCGAAGACATCATCCTGTGGGCCACGAAGGAGTTTTCCTTCGTAACGCTCGACGACGCGTACTCCACCGGGTCCTCGATCATGCCGCAGAAGAAGAATCCCGATGTTGCCGAACTTGCCCGCGGCAAGGCCGGACGGCTGATCGGCGACCTTGCCGGGCTGCTGGCCACCCTGAAGGGCCTTCCGCTGGCCTACAACCGTGACCTGCAGGAGGACAAGGAACCGGTCTTCGATGCTGCCGACACCCTCGAGGTACTGCTTCCGGCGGTATCCGGGATGATCGCGACCCTGAAGTTCAACACCGAGCGGATGCAGTCCCTGGCACCGCAGGGCTTTGCCCTGGCCACCGACATTGCCGAGTGGCTGGTCCGCCAGGGTGTGCCCTTCCGTGAGGCGCATGAGCTCTCCGGAGCCGCGGTGCAGCTGGCCGAGGGGCGCGGCGTCGAACTCTGGGACCTGACCGATGAAGACTATGCCGGAATTTCGCCGCACCTGACGCCCGAGGTACGCACCGTGCTCAGCACCGAAGGCTCCCTGGACAGCCGCAGCTCCCAGGGCGGCACCGCCCGGTCCGCTGTCGAGCTGCAGCTGGCGGAGCTGATCCGCCAGGTCGGCGACGTGCGCGGCTACGCAGGCTGAATCTGCCCGACCTGAGACGGACCCCGATGGAGTGCACCTCCCCGGGGTCCGTTTTTTCGTGCCGGGCTGCGGGGCAGCGGCACCGGCACACAGCTACGCTGGGCGGCATGAGTGATTCCTTCCGGGCCCGGCTGCGTGCCCTTCCGGACTTTCCCGAGAATCTGCCCGACTTCGATCCGGCCGCAGCGCCTCAGGACCCCGCGGAGCTTTTCCGCCAGTGGCTTTCCGATGCGCTGGCCGCCGGGGTAAGGCAGCCGCATGCATTTTCCCTTGCCACGGCCGACGGAGGCGGGCACGTCTCCTCCCGGATGCTCATCCTCAAGGACATTGACGACGACGGCGGCTGGCAGTTTGCCACGTCCCGTACCTCGCGCAAAGGCGGAGAGCTGGCCGAGAACCCGAATGCGGCAATGAACTTCTACTGGCCGGAACTTGGCCGCCAGATTCGAGTGGCCGGAGCCGTAGTGGAACTCTCCCGGCAGGCTTCGGCCGCTGACTGGGATGCCAGGCCGGCATCGGGCGGGAGCGCGAACCCGCAGTGGCAGCTGTATGCGCTGAAGCCGAGGGAGATCGAATTCTGGCAGGCACGTGCCGACCGGCATCACATCCGGCACCGGATGGTCTTCTGAGGCTCGCTCGGCTCCCAGCCGGCACCCCGGATACCCGTCTTTTCGGTTCGACCACCTGTCCGCCCCTCCCGGCGGCGCCCCCGCCGAAGCTACCCTTGGAAGAACCCCAGGAGGACGCGCCATGACCGAGTCCAGCCCCCTCGAAACCCCGGTTCCCGCCGGAAGAATCGAGCGCCGCCCCGACGGCTACACCTTGGTCTTTGAGCGCCTGTTCGATTTTCCCGCGGGCTACATCTGGGAGGTGCTGACCAACGGGGACAAGGTGGCCCAGTGGCTCGGCACGGTGACTCCCGGCTGGCAGCTCGGTAAGGAATACCGGCTGGACATGGGCAATGCGGAGGTCACCGGAACCGTACTGCAGATGAGTCCCGGTCTAAGCCTGCAGTTCACCTGGGAGGACCCGCTGGGGGATGAATCCGTCCTCGACTGGCAGGTGCTGGAAACCCCCGACGGTTCCCTGCTGCAGTTCCGCACGCATGAGCCCAGTGCGGATTTCCTCACCGAAGGCGCCGCAGGGTGGCAGGGGATCCTGGACGTGTTCGACGACGTCGCCGCGGGCCGGGAACCTGCCCGCGCGTCCATGGACCAGTGGCAGGCCCTCCGCGACGCGTACGCGGAGGAATTCGACGTCTCACCCACGATGGGGCAAACGGATGCCGCCGGGATCGTCTTCCAACGCTGGTTCAACGCAGCCGCCGGCGACGTCGGCAGCGCACTGGACCGTGCGACGTCGGAACTCGGCATCGGTGCGGAGGCCGAGGTCGACATCACGGACGACGGCGGCCGGACCCGCGTCGTCGTCCGGCAACCGCTGAGCGGCGGAAACGGCGGATCAGACGAGGCGGCCGCCCTGCTCGCCGCGTGGCACCAGGCACTGGACGCCGCCGGCGACCACGTTGCCGGAAACCCCTGGCATCCCAGCTCCCGCAGGCTGGCGGCCCTGAAGGAGTTCTACGGAGCCTCTGCCGGGAGCAGCTGAACGGCAGCACGGAAAATCTCCCCAATGAACCTTGCTACCGTCGGAGTATGGCTTTTGCGAGTGAACGAGAACGTCTTGCCGTCCCGGCCACCTCCGCCGCACCCCAGCTGTTGGGTGCGGTCCTGACCCACGACGTCGACGGCGAACGCGTCAGTGTGCGGATCACCGAGGTGGAGGCCTACATGGGCGACGCCGATCCCGGCTCCCACGCGTTCCGCGGCCAGACGGCACGGAACGCCACCATGTTCGGGCCGGCGGGACACCTCTATGTGTACTTCACCTACGGCATGCACTACTGCGCCAACATAGTCTGCGGAACGGAAGGCGATGCCACCGGGCTGCTGCTGCGCGCCGGCGAGATCGTCGAGGGGGCCGACATCGCCGCCGTGCGGCGTGGAAACCCGCGCAACCCGCTGGACCTGGCGCGCGGTCCGGCACGCCTTGCCCAGGCGCTGGGCATTTCCCGGCCGCTGGACGGGGCGGATGTGTTCGCCCACCCCCTGCACCTGGCATTGCCCGCCGATCCGGTGGGCGGGGAACTCCTGTCAACCGGACCGAGGGTGGGAGTCAGCGGCCCCGGCGGCTCGGACGAATATCCGTGGCGGTACTGGCTCACCGGGGACCCGACAGTGTCCAAGTACCGTCCCGCCCAGCCGCGCAGGCAGCCGGCGTCCGCGGCAGCTGCGGCCCTGCGGCAGTGAAACGCAGAACGGCGTTCCGGGTAACTGTTACCCGGAACGCCGTTCTGCGAAGCTGCTGCTAGGAGCGAGGAAGCGGTGCCTGCGCGGAAATGAGCTTCTTTTCCAGCAGCTCGTCCCAGAAGGCAGCCGGAATCTGGGCCTTCATCGCCGCAATATCCTCCGCGACGCGTTCAGGCCGGCTGGAGCCCGGGATGACCGCCGCCACGGCGGGGTGAGCAGTGGAGAACTGCAGGGCAGCGGCCTTCAGGCTCACGTCGTGCCGAGAGGCAACCGAGGTCAGCTCGGCGATCCGTGCCTTAACCTGCGGAGGGATCTCGGCGTAATCGAAGTAGTCGCCGCCCAGCAGGGCGCCGGAGTTGAAGGGGCCGCCGACGACGATGCCCACTCCCTTTTCCTGCGCCATGGGCATCATGCGCTGCAGCGCACGCTCGTGCTGCAGCAGGGTGTACTGGGTGGCGGAGAGGCTCATGGTCGGCGCCGCCTCGTCCATGTCCATGGCCAGCTCGATGGGCTCGGTGGTGTTGACGCCCAGCCCCCAGCCGTTGATGACGCCCTCGTCCTGCAGGCGGGCGAGTACCCGGAACGCGCCGGTCCGCGCCTCGTCGAACTTGGAGATCCACTCATCACCGAGGAAGTCCCGGGACGTGTCGTGGATGAACACAAAGTCCAGGCGGTCCGTCTTGAGCCGGTTCAGGCTCTCCTCGATGGACCGCAGCGTGGCGTCCGTGCTGTAATCCGTGGCGATCTTGTTTGAACGCCCGTGGGTGAAGAGGCCGGAGCCCTTTTCTTCTTCCTCATCCAGGATCAGCCGTCCTACTTTGGTGCTAAGCACATATTCATCGCGGTTGTGCTGCGAGAGGACCTCGCCCAGGCGGGATTCCGCCAGGCCGACTCCGTAGAAGGGAGCGGTGTCGAAGTAGCGGATGCCTGCGTTCCAGGCCGCTTCAACCGTTGCCAGCGCCTCTTCCTGGGGAATGTCGCGGAACATGTTTCCCAGGGGAGCTGTGCCGAAGCCGATCTTGTTCTTGAGCACGTCGTGCAGGTTAGCCATATGTGGTGCAGTCCTTGACTGTTGTGCGGGTAGGTTCCGGTCCCGTGCGAAGGGGCCGAGAGATGGCAACCGCAGCCGGCGACCCTTTATTCCTCCGCCGGCCCGGACCGACAGCGCCGGATAGCCCGGGAGAGAAGTGCCACAGGAGCCCGTGCGGCTCCGGTCAAACCGGGTGGAACGGGTAAGGTAGACGGGTGAAAGATGCCCCGGCAGAACCGGATAACCACGAGTCCATTGATCAAACCATCGAACGCCTGGGCGCTGTAATCCCTGATTACCCCAAGCCCGGGATCGTTTTCCGGGATCTGACCCCGGTCTTTGCTGACGGGCCCGCCCTCCGGCGCGTAGTAGATGCCCTCATTGCCCCCTTCGAGGGACAGTTCGATTTCGTGGCAGGGGTGGAAGCACGCGGCTTCCTGCTTGCCGCCGCCGCTGCCTACGCTTCCGGCAAGGGAGTCATCACCGTGCGCAAGCCCGGTAAGCTGCCCCGCGAAGTGTTCTCCGAAAGCTACTCGATGGAGTACGGCGAGAGCACCCTGGAACTGCACCGCGACGACATGCCCGTGGGCTCGCGCGTCCTGATCCTTGACGACGTGCTGGCCACCGGTGGAACCCTCGGTGCCGCAGCGCGCCTGATCCGCAAGGCAGGCGCGGAAGTGGCCGGATTCGGCGTCGTGCTGGAACTGGGCGACCTCGGCGGCAGGGACCGCCTCGGCGACACCCCGGTTACCGCTCTGATCCGCTACTAGGCCCGTCCCCTCAACGAGGGGAAGGGCCCGCACGACACGCGTTCCTCGCAGGCAGCAGCTGAGAGAGAAACCGCATACATTAGGGACCTGCAAAAGTCCAAATGCACTGTAAGATTGACGCTCTGCCTTTGCGAGAGGGAACGCGAACATGCCTGAAACACCTTCAGCTTCGAACGAGCTGGAACACGAGCGTCAGTACGTCGCCGGACTGTACTCACGCCTCGATGAGCTGCGTGAGGAAAAGCGGGAACAGCTGGCCGCAATCCGGCGCAGCCACGCCTCGGGTTCGCACCAGAACCGTTCCGAGCGGGACGCCTTTGCCACCATGTACGAGGACCGCCTGGCGCAGCTGAACGCCGTCGACGACCGGCTCGTTTTCGGCCGGCTGGACCTCGACGACGGCGAGGAACGCTACATCGGGCGCATCGGCCTTTCGACGGCGGAGCTGCAGCGCCTGATGGTCGATTGGCGCGCCCCCGAAGCCGGTACGTTCTACCAGGCAACCGCTTTCGAGCGCCAGGGCGTACGACGCCGCCGGCACCTGATCCTGAAGGGCCGCGACGTGCAGGCCATCGAGGATGACGTGCTGGACTACTCCATGCTGGAAGAAGGCGAAGCCCTCCAGGGCGAAGGTGCGCTGCTCGCGGCGTTGAACTCCAAGCGGACCGGGCAGATGTCCGACATCGTCGGCACCATCCAGGCGGAACAGGACCGCATCATCCGGGCTCCGCTGTCCGGCACCCTGGTGGTCCAGGGCGGCCCCGGTACCGGCAAGACCGCCGTGGCGCTGCACCGCGCCGCGTACCTGCTCTACACCCACCGGGAACGGCTGAAGTCCGCCGGTGTGCTGCTGGTGGGGCCGTCCAATGCCTTCATCCGGTACATCGAACGCGTGCTGCCCTCCCTGGGCGAGACCGGCGTCGTGATGTCCAGCCTGGGCCAGTTGATGCCCGGCATCACCGCCGCGCATGAAGAGGACCCGGCCACGGCCGAGGTCAAGGGGCGGCTGTACATGGCCGACGTCGTCGCGCGTGCGGTTGCCAACCGGCAGCGGCTGCCCGCCGGTCCGCGGAAGCTGAACGTCGAAGGCACCATCCTCACGCTGACCCCCAAGCAGGTGCAGCGCGCCCGTGACAAGGCCCGCGCCACCGGCAAGCCGCACAACGAAGCCCGCGTCACCTTCGTGAAGATCCTGCTGCGCGAACTGACCGAGCAGCTGACCGAACAGCTTGAGGAATCGGCCGGCGCCGGGAACAGCACCGACCGGGCCTACCTCGCGGAGGACGTCCGCAGTGCCCGCGACGTGCGCGTGGCGCTGAACCTGTGCTGGATGCCGCTGACCCCGGAAAAACTCATCAGCGAGCTGTACAGCAAGCCCGGACACCTGGAAGCGGCCGCCCCGGACCTCTCCGACGCGGAGCTGGACCTGCTGCGCCGCAGCCCCGATGCGCCGTGGACCGAATCCGATGTGCCGCTGCTGGACGAAGCCGCCGAACTCCTCGGCGAGCTTGACGCCTCCGCCGGCCGCGAGAACGCACTCCGTGAGGAACAGCGCAAGCGCGACCTCGCCAATGCCGAAAGCGCCATTGCCAATACGGAGGGCTTCCTCGAGGACTCCGGCGCCCACGGCATCCTGTCCGCGGAAGACCTGGCAGACCACAACGCGGTGGGGGAGCAGCGCCTGACCGCTGCCGACCGTGCCGCCGTCGACCGCACCTGGGCCTTCGGGCACATCGTGGTCGATGAAGCGCAGGAGCTGTCCGCCATGCAGTGGCGGCTGCTGATGCGCCGCTGCCCGCTGAAGTCCTTCACCGTGGTGGGCGACATTGCCCAGACCAGCTCGGCTGCCGGGGCAACGTCATGGCAGGCGGCACTGGATCCGTTCGTGGGGGAGCGCTGGACGCTCGAAGAGCTCACCGTGAATTACCGCACCCCGGCGCAGATCGCCGAGGCAGCGGTGCGCATGGCCAACGCCGCCGGCCTCGTGGTGTCCGCGCCGAAGGCCGTGCGGGAAGGCCGCTGGGCGCCGTTCATTGACGAAGTGCCCGAGGGCGGCCAGATCCAGCGCCTGCTGGACACCCTGCCCGAGGACCTGGACGCACTCGACGGCGGCCTGCTCGCCGTCATCGCCGAGGACCACCG
Organism: Arthrobacter sp. zg-Y1171; assembly: GCF_025244845.1. Classification (NCBI taxonomy): domain Bacteria; kingdom Bacillati; phylum Actinomycetota; class Actinomycetes; order Micrococcales; family Micrococcaceae; genus Arthrobacter; species Arthrobacter sp. zg-Y1171. The sequence goes on from NZ_CP104264.1 coordinate 1,238,129, forward strand.
GCTCTCCGCGGTCCGCCGCGCGCTGGCCGGGGTGTACGGAGCCCGCGTGGGATCCGGCGCCGGCGGCCTGGAGCAGGACATCGTGGTGACCTCGCCGCGCGAGGCGAAGGGCCTGGAGTTCGACGGCGTCGTCATCCTGGAACCGTCCGAACTGCTCACCGCAGCAGCCGGCAAGGTCGGGGACCTGTACGTTGCCATGACCCGCCCCACGCAGCGGCTGCGCCTGATCGCTGCAAACGGGATCCCGGCAGGCATTCCCGAAGACTGATAATTTAGAAGGCGTGTCAGACAATATCGTGAACCCCGAGGGCCTCGGCGCCCAGCAGAATGATTCCTCCTTCGCCAACATCTGGCAGGAACTCCAGTGGCGAGGCCTTGTGCACGTCTCCACCGATGAGGCGGAACTGGAAAAACTCCTCGCCGGGGGACCGATCACGTATTACTGCGGCTTCGACCCGACGGCACCGAGCCTGCACCTTGGCAACCTGGTGCAGCTGCTCACCATGCGGCGCCTGCAGCTTGCCGGCCACCGGCCGCTGGCCCTGGTCGGCGGTTCCACCGGACTGGTCGGAGATCCGCGCCCGACGGCGGAACGCACCATGAATACCAAGGAAACCGTTGGCGAGTGGGTCGGGTACCTCCAGGGACAGGTGCAGCGCTTCCTTAGCTTCGAGGGCGACAACGCCGCCCGTATGGTGAACAACCTCGACTGGACCGCTCCGATGAGCGCCATCGATTTCCTGCGCGACGTCGGCAAGCACTTCCGGGTGGGCACGATGATCAAGAAGGAAATCGTCTCCTCGCGCCTGAACTCCGATGAAGGCATCAGCTACGCGGAGTTCAGCTACCAGGTCCTGCAGGGCATGGACTACCTCGAGCTCTTCCGCCAGTACAACTGCGTGCTCGAGACCGGCGGGTCCGACCAGTGGGGCAACCTCACCAGCGGCACCGAACTGGTGCGCAAGGTGGAGGGCAAGACGGTCCACGCACTGGGCACCCCGCTGATCACCAACAGTGACGGCACCAAGTTCGGCAAGAGCGAAGGCAATGCGGTCTGGCTGGACGGCAACATGACCAGCCCGTACGCCATGTACCAGTTCTGGCTCAACACCTCCGATACCGACGTGGTTGACCGGCTCAAGGTCTTCACCTTCATGAGCCGGGCACGGATCGAAGAGCTGGCGCGTGCCGTGAAGGAAGCGCCGCATAAGCGGGAAGCGCAGCGGGCCCTGGCCTACGACGTGACTTCACTGATTCACGGAACCGAGGCAACCGACAAGGCCATCGCTGCTTCTGCCGCACTGTTCGGGCAGGGGGACCTGACCGAGCTCGACGAAGCCACCTTGAAGGCTGCGACGGAACAGCTGCCGACGGCCGTGGTGTCCCCGGATTCGCTGGGCATCATCGACCTGCTTGTTGCATCGGAGCTTTCCAAGACCAAGTCCGAAGCACGCCGCACGGTGTCCGAGGGCGGTGCCTACGTGAACAACAACAAGGTCACCGACGCCGACGCCGTAGTGGATTCGAAGGACCTGCTGCACGGCCGGTACCTGGTACTCCGGCGTGGAAAGCGGACCCTTGCAAGCGTTGAGGTCTCCGCCGTATAGTTTTAATGCTTCCTTAGGGGAGGGCTTCCACGGGGGACTTCCACGGGGGGACTTCCACGGGGGGACTTCCATAGGAGACTTCCAGGGAAGCAAGGGGGCCGCTTCGGCGAAACCCTGCAGGACTTGGGGGCAGTCCTCGCCGGTCAAAGGCGAGGCTGCCGGCCCTGGATATGGGGTGTGGAAGCTTGTGCGGCGGATCACTTCAATCCGGTTTGCAAGGACCGGAAGCGATGTGTAGAGTTACATGAGTCGCCGCGGCCGGGACGCTGGAAAAGCGCCCGAGCATGGCGGCCAAACCCCAACAAAAAACAGAGTCCAACCAGTGCGCGCCCTTCGCGGGGCCGGTGGAAAAGACTCCGGTTGATGCTGGGTCCGGAACGGCGGAAAACGCCTTTCACGGGTTCCCGACAAGGGAAACCGCGAATTGCAAATAACGCCGGAATGGAATAAGATATAAAACATTGCAGCGAAGAAGAAAAGGAAAACAATTGTTTTCCCGAGTATTTTCGGATTGCGTCTGTTGTTTGAGAACTCAATAGTGTGCCAAGTTTATTGATACCAATTTATTTTGATTGGTTGAACAGGCCGTTTCCGCCCACCCCGTGGGTATGGGACGGTTTTTTTAGCCGGTTTCGAATTTAGTGCAGTGCCTGCAGCCAATTTTCCTTGGCTCGGGTGCTGTGTCTGTAACACATTTACGGAGAGTTTGATCCTGGCTCAGGATGAACGCTGGCGGCGTGCTTAACACATGCAAGTCGAACGATGACTTCTGTGCTTGCACAGAATGATTAGTGGCGAACGGGTGAGTAACACGTGAGTAACCTGCCCCTGACTTCGGGATAAGCCTGGGAAACCGGGTCTAATACCGGATACAACGGACCACCGCATGGCGGTCCGTGGAAAGCTTTATGCGGTTTTGGATGGACTCGCGGCCTATCAGCTTGTTGGTTGGGGTAATGGCCCACCAAGGCGACGACGGGTAGCCGGCCTGAGAGGGTGACCGGCCACACTGGGACTGAGACACGGCCCAGACTCCTACGGGAGGCAGCAGTGGGGAATATTGCACAATGGGCGGAAGCCTGATGCAGCGACGCCGCGTGAGGGACGAATGCCTTCGGGTTGTAAACCTCTTTCAGCAGGGAAGAAGCGAAAGTGACGGTACCTGCAGAAGAAGCGCCGGCTAACTACGTGCCAGCAGCCGCGGTAATACGTAGGGCGCAAGCGTTATCCGGAATTATTGGGCGTAAAGAGCTCGTAGGCGGTTTGTCGCGTCTGCTGTGAAAGCCCGGGGCTCAACCCCGGGTCTGCAGTGGGTACGGGCAGACTAGAGTGATGTAGGGGAGACTGGAATTCCTGGTGTAGCGGTGAAATGCGCAGATATCAGGAGGAACACCGATGGCGAAGGCAGGTCTCTGGGCATTAACTGACGCTGAGGAGCGAAAGCATGGGGAGCGAACAGGATTAGATACCCTGGTAGTCCATGCCGTAAACGTTGGGCACTAGGTGTGGGGGACATTCCACGTTTTCCGCGCCGTAGCTAACGCATTAAGTGCCCCGCCTGGGGAGTACGGCCGCAAGGCTAAAACTCAAAGGAATTGACGGGGGCCCGCACAAGCGGCGGAGCATGCGGATTAATTCGATGCAACGCGAAGAACCTTACCAAGGCTTGACATGAACCGGAAAGGCCTGGAAACAGGTCCCCCACTTGTGGCCGGTTTACAGGTGGTGCATGGTTGTCGTCAGCTCGTGTCGTGAGATGTTGGGTTAAGTCCCGCAACGAGCGCAACCCTCGTTCTATGTTGCCAGCGCGTTATGGCGGGGACTCATAGGAGACTGCCGGGGTCAACTCGGAGGAAGGTGGGGACGACGTCAAATCATCATGCCCCTTATGTCTTGGGCTTCACGCATGCTACAATGGCCGGTACAAAGGGTTGCGATACTGTGAGGTGGAGCTAATCCCAAAAAGCCGGTCTCAGTTCGGATTGAGGTCTGCAACTCGACCTCATGAAGTTGGAGTCGCTAGTAATCGCAGATCAGCAACGCTGCGGTGAATACGTTCCCGGGCCTTGTACACACCGCCCGTCAAGTCACGAAAGTTGGTAACACCCGAAGCCGGTGGCCTAACCCCTTGTGGGAGGGAGCCGTCGAAGGTGGGACCGGCGATTGGGACTAAGTCGTAACAAGGTAGCCGTACCGGAAGGTGCGGCTGGATCACCTCCTTTCTAAGGAGCACCTCGAAGACCATGTCCTTCCACAGTGTTGGATGTGTGCTTTGCAGGAGATGCCCATATCGGAGACATATGTTCTCCGGTGGGTGCTCAAGGGTGGAATATCAATGGATAGGCGCCGGCATGCCGGCCGTAATGGATCAGTACGTTCCTTCCTTCGGGGAGGTTCCTGGAACATCCGCTGCGGCCCTGGTAAGTCCGGTTAGTCGTTTGGCACACTGTTGGGTCCTGAAGCAACAGGCACCCGTGTTCTTCTCCCTTTCGGGGGGTGGTTCTGCGGGTTGACTGGTTTGTTTCTGTTTGTTCCTGCGCAGGCCGGAACCGTGTCGCTGACAGCCCTTTGCGGGGTGGTCGGGTGCGGGGATGGGTGTGACGGGGTTGTTGTTTGAGAACTACATAGTGGACGCGAGCATCTTAAAATATTAAGTGCAATTTCAGAAAAACCTGGTAGATCCGGGTGCCTGTCAAAGGGTGCCTGGTGAGACCGTGGTTTTCTCGATAGCGATAATAAATTGATCTTTGTGGTCAAGTTTTTAAGGGCACACGGTGGATGCCTTGGCATCAGGAGCCGAAGAAGGACGTAGGAATCTGCGATAAGCCTGGGGGAGTTGATAACCGAACTTTGATCCCAGGATGTCCGAATGGGGAAACCCCGCCCGGCGCGCGAGTGACCGGGTGACCCGCATCTGAACACATAGGGTGCGTGGAGGGAACGTGGGGAAGTGAAACATCTCAGTACCCACAGGAAGAGAAAACAACAGTGATTCCGTTAGTAGTGGCGAGCGAACGCGGAAGAGGCTAAACCAGTGGTGTGTGATAGCCGGCGGGCGTTGCATCACTGGGGTTGCGGGACTTTCCGTACCGATTCTGCCGGATCGGTGAAGTGAGTGCAGATGTATAGGTGAACCGGTTTGAAAGCCGGGCCGTAGAGGGTGTTAGCCCCGTAACCGGAATGCATGCTGCCGCTTGGAGAGGATCCCAAGTAGCACGGGGCCCGAGAAATCCCGTGCGAATCTGCCAGGACCACCTGGTAAGCCTAAATACTCCCTGATGACCGATAGCGGACAAGTACCGTGAGGGAAAGGTGAAAAGTACCCCGGGAGGGGAGTGAAATAGTACCTGAAACCGTGTGCCTACAAACCGTTGGAGCAGCTCTGATTGCTGTGACAGCGTGCCTTTTGAAGAATGAGCCTGCGAGTTAGTGTTACGTCGCGAGGTTAACCCGTGAGGGGAAGCCGTAGCGAAAGCGAGTCTGAATAGGGCGATGCAGTGGCGTGATCTAGACCCGAAGCGGAGTGATCTACCCATGGCCAGGTTGAAGCGACGGTAAGACGTCGTGGAGGACCGAACCCACTTCAGTTGAAAATGGAGGGGATGAGCTGTGGGTAGGGGTGAAAGGCCAATCAAACTCCGTGATAGCTGGTTCTCCCCGAAATGCATTTAGGTGCAGCGTTGCGTGTTTCTTACCGGAGGTAGAGCTACTGGATGGCTAATGGGCCCTACAAGGTTACTGACGTCAGCCAAACTCCGAATGCCGGTAAGTGAGAGCGCAGCAGTGAGACTGTGGGGGATAAGCTTCATAGTCGAGAGGGAAACAGCCCAGACCACCAACTAAGGCCCCTAAGCGTGTGCTAAGTGGGAAAGGATGTGGAGTTGCCCAGACAACCAGGAGGTTGGCTTAGAAGCAGCCACCCTTGAAAGAGTGCGTAATAGCTCACTGGTCAAGTGATTCCGCGCCGACAATGTAGCGGGGCTCAAGTACACCGCCGAAGTTGTGGATTTCAGATATAGATAAGCCTTCGTGGTTCAGTCGTCTGGAGTGGTAGGGGAGCGTCGTGTGGGCAGTGAAGCTGCGGTGTAAACCAGTGGTGGAGCCTACACGAGTGAGAATGCAGGCATGAGTAGCGAAAGACGGGTGAGAAACCCGTCCGCCGAATGATCAAGGGTTCCAGGGTCAAGCTAATCTGCCCTGGGTAAGTCGGGACCTAAGGCGAGGCCGACAGGCGTAGTCGATGGACAACGGGTTGATATTCCCGTACCGGCGAAGAACCGCCCATACCAAGCAGGGGACACTAACCGTCCGGAGCCTGCCCGATCACCCTTGTGGTGTGAGGGTTTTGGCCGAGCACGGGACCTGATCCTGGGAGGTAAGCGTATTAACAGGTGTGACGCAGGAAGGTAGCCGGGCCAGGCGATGGTAGACCTGGTCTAAGGACGTAGGGTCCGTGATAGGTAAATCCGTCACGGTGTCTTTGATGACGAACCTGAGATCCGACGGGACCCCCTCACGGGGGGATCCGGTGATCCTATGCTGCCTAGAAAAGCATCGGCGCGAGGTTCCAGCCGCCCGTACCCCAAACCGACACAGGTGATCAGGTAGAGAATACTAAGGCGATCGAGAGAATTATGGTTAAGGAACTCGGCAAAATGCCCCCGTAACTTCGGGAGAAGGGGGGCCCCAACCTTGATGGACACTTGCTGTCCGGAGGGGATCGGGGCCGCAGAGACCAGGGGGAAGCGACTGTTTACTAAAAACACAGGTCCGTGCGAAGTCGCAAGACGATGTATACGGACTGACTCCTGCCCGGTGCTGGAAGGTTAAGAGGACCGGTTAGCCCTTACGGGCGAAGCTGGGAATTTAAGCCCCAGTAAACGGCGGTGGTAACTATAACCATCCTAAGGTAGCGAAATTCCTTGTCGGGTAAGTTCCGACCTGCACGAATGGAGTAACGACTTCCCCGCTGTCTCAACCATAAACTCGGCGAAATTGCAGTACGAGTAAAGATGCTCGTTACGCGCAGCAGGACGGAAAGACCCCGAGACCTTTACTATAGTTTGGTATTGGTGTTCGGTGTGGCTTGTGTAGGATAGGTGGGAGACTGTGAGACCCGGACGCCAGTTCGGGTGGAGTCATCGTTGAAATACCACTCTGGTCATACTGGATATCTAACTTCGGCCCGTAATCCGGGTCAGGGACAGTGCCTGATGGGTAGTTTAACTGGGGCGGTTGCCTCCTAAAGAGTAACGGAGGCGCCCAAAGGTTCCCTCAGCCTGGTTGGCAATCAGGTGTCGAGTGTAAGTGCACAAGGGAGCTTGACTGTGAGAGAGACATCTCGAGCAGGGACGAAAGTCGGGACTAGTGATCCGGCGGTACATTGTGGAATGGCCGTCGCTCAACGGATAAAAGGTACCTCGGGATAACAGGCTGATCTTGCCCAAGAGTCCATATCGACGGCATGGTTTGGCACCTCGATGTCGGCTCGTCGCATCCTGGGGCTGGAGTAGGTCCCAAGGGTTGGGCTGTTCGCCCATTAAAGCGGTACGCGAGCTGGGTTTAGAACGTCGTGAGACAGTTCGGTCCCTATCCGCTGCGCGCGCAGGAAATTTGAGAAGGGCTGTCCTTAGTACGAGAGGACCGGGACGGACGAACCTCTGGTGTGTCAGTTGTACTGCCAAGTGCACCGCTGATTAGCTACGTTCGGATGGGATAACCGCTGAAAGCATCTAAGCGGGAAGCCCGCTTCGAGATGAGATTTCCATACACCTTGTGTGTGAGAGGCCCCCAGCCAGACCACTGGGTTGATAGGCCGGATGTGGAAGCGGGGACTAAAGACCCGTGAAGCTGACCGGTACTAATAGGCCGATAACTTACACCACACCAGCACCTGGACGGACACGACTTCAAACGGTCCGTCAAAGTATAAAGGGTGTTGTAGATCATGCTGCTTGCGTCCACTATGTGGTTCCCGGACAACAACCGTTGGTTGTTGCACCAGGAACGAAGACCGAATCACGCCTCCTTGTCCGGGGGGCGGGTTCACCAATATTTACCGCACTGCCGGCACCCCTCCTTGCGAGGTGGTTTCGGGACGTGTTGTAACCATTGTTTTCCCCACGCATGCCCTGTTGGTTTCGGGTGTGTGGTGCGGGTGGAAGGGTTACGGCGGTCATAGCGTGGGGGAAACGCCCGGTCCCATTCCGAACCCGGAAGCTAAGACCCACAGCGCCGATGGTACTGCATCCGGGAGGATGTGGGAGAGTAGGTCACCGCCGGACAATATTTGAATACAGGTTGAGCCCGTACCAGTGCTGGTACGGGCTCTTCCTTGTTTAACCCGCGGAAACTGTCCGGTAGGCCGAAAGCGGCGGCGCCGGCGTCGTGCTCCGTACCTGGACCGTGGATGCCCGGGGCCCGTGGGTGTCGAGACTCACTGTCCAACGGGGCTTCAATGTGGCCGGCGGAATCGGCGCCAGGCAGCACACTGGACTAGAATTACCCAGAGGCATGATGGCCTCCCATAACTTTTACATCTTCATTACAGGTACATAGTGACGAGCGACTGCAGTAATTCCGTTGGTCGGCTCACGACGAGAGGAACTCAGCAGCATGTCAGAGCAAGATAACAGGGATCAGCGGGGCAGCGACGCAGCCCGCAACAGCAGCTCGTCAGACCGGCGCGATGACCGCGGCCGTCCCGCCACGAATGACCGTAACGCGCCCAAGCGCTTTGAAGATCGCAAGCCGTCGTTCGGCGGCCGTCCCGCACGCGACGGCGAACGCAAGTCTTTCGGCGACCGCGGAGCAGCCGGCAAGTCGTATTCGAAGGATCGCAAGCCGTCCTTCGGCGATCGTCCCGCACGAAGCGGCGATGACCGCCGTCCCGCACGCGACGGTGAGCGTAAGCCGTTCTCTGAGCGCAGCGGTGAGCGTAAGCCCTTCGGCGACCGCAGCGACCGCAAGCCGTCGTTCGGCGGCGACGATCGCCGTCCTGCCCGTGATTCCGAAGGCCGGACCCCCTTCAGCGATCGTTCTGACCGGAATGACCGTGCCAGCCGGGGGAGTGATGACCGTCGTCCGCCGCGTGATGGCGAGCGTAAGTCCTTTGGTGATCGTGGGGAGCGTAAGCCGTTCTCGCGCGATGATCGTCCGCAGCGTGACAGCCGTCCGCCCCGTGATGGCGAGCGGAAGCCGTTCGGCGACCGCGGAGACCGCAAGCCCTCGTTCGGCGACCGTAAGCCGTCATTCGGCGGCGATGACCGTCGTCCGCCCCGTGACGGTGAGCGTAAGCCGTTCTCCCGTGATTCCCGTCCGCCGCGTGATGGCGAGCGTAAGTCCTTCGGCGACCGCGGCGATCGCAAGCCGTTCTCGCGTGATGATCGTCCCCAGCGCGCTTCCCGTCCGCCCCGCGACGGTGAGCGGAAGCCTTTCGCTGACCGCGGCGATCGTCCGCAGCGTGACAGCCGTCCGCCGCGTGACGGTGAGCGTCGTTCCTTTGGTGATCGCGGTCCGTCCGCTGAGCGTAAGCCGTTCGGCGACCGCGGCGACCGCAAGCCGTCATTCGGAGGCGATGACCGTCGTCCGCCCCGTGACGGTGAGCGTAAGCCGTTCTCCCGTGATTCCCGTCCGCCCCGTGATGGCGAGCGTAAGTCCTTCGGCGACCGCGGCGACCGCAAGCCGTTCTCGCGCGATGATCGTCCGCAGCGTGACAGCCGTCCGCCCCGCGACGGTGAGCGGAAGCCTTTCGGCGACCGCCCCTCACACGGTTCCGACCGTCCGTCGTTCCGCCGTGATGACGCCCCGGCAGCACCTCGTCCCCGTAACGCCAAGGACCTGCGCAGCGCCAACCGGCCCGACCGTGAACGCTCACCGGAAATCGATGAGGACGTTACAGGGCAGGAGCTGGACAAGGTCACCCGTGCCCAGCTGCGCAACCTGGAGGAAGTAAACAGCGAGTGGGTCGCCAAGCACCTGGTGATGGCCGGCCGCTTGATCGACGACGAGCCTGAGCTGGCTTTCCAGCATGCACTGGCCGCCAGCCGACGCGGCGGACGCATGGCAGTGGTCCGCGAAGCTGTCGGCCTGACCGCCTATGCAGCCGAGCACTTCGGTGAAGCCCTGCGCGAGTTCCGCACCTACCGCCGGATCAGCGGCTCCAATGCCTATCTGCCGATGATGGCCGACTGCGAACGCGGTCTGGGTCACCCGGAAAAGGCACTGGACATGGCCCGGTCCGACGACGCCAAGGACCTGGACGCCGCCGGCCAGGTAGACCTCGCCATCGTCGTCTCGGGTGCCCGGATGGACATGGGCCAGTTCGACGCAGCTGTTGCCGCACTGGAGATCCCGCAGCTGGACCGCAACCGGGCCTTCTCCTACAGCCCCCGGCTGTTCCGTGCCTACGCCGACGCCCTGGAGGTTGCCGGCCGCAACGAAGAAGCACAGAAGTGGCAGAAGCAGGCCTTGCGGGCTGACGAAGCCCTGGGCTTCGGCGACTTTGCAGAGCCGGAAATCTTCGACCTGGTACCTGAGGAAGAAGAACGCCCCAAGCGCCGTCCCGAGGCCCGCGAGGACCGCTCCGGTGCCTACTTCGCACCGGCCGAAGAAGCCCCGAAGGACAACCTCGACCCGTCCGACGACATCGACGCGCTGCCCAGCGACGAGCAGGAAAACCTGCTCACCGAGGACAGCGACGTCAATGACGACGGCGAGGCCGTGGAAGTCGTAGTCTCGGACTTCGATTACGACGACGATGAGGACGAGGAAACCCCTCGTGAAGACGCCGACGAGACGGAGCAGCAGCGCACTGATGGCTAATCCTTCACTGGTCTCCGGTTACGACGCGGTCTTTTCCGATCTGGACGGCGTGGTCTACGCCGGACCGCACGCGATTCCGGGGGCCGTGGAGGCCCTCGGCAGGCTGGCCGATGAGTCGGTCCAGCTTGCCTACATCACCAACAACGCATCGCGCTCCTCGGAAACCGTTGCCGCCCACCTGCGCGAACTCGGAGCACCCGCTACTGCGGAAAATGTGTTCGGATCCGCGCAAGCAGGCGCGGAGCTCCTGGCAACCAAGGTTGCCCCGGGAGCCAGGGTCCTGGTCACCGGCAGCGCGACCCTGGCCGCTGCCGTCGACGCAGTGGGCATGGTGCGCGTTGCCTCAGCCGATGACGCTCCCGACGCCGTGATCCAGGGGTTCGATCCCTCCTTGGGGTGGGCCGACCTGGCCGAGGCTGCCTTCGCCGTTGGACGCGGAGCTGTCTGGGTGGCCACGAACACGGATCTGTCCATCCCGCAGGCCCGCGGCATTGCGCCCGGCAACGGGACACTGGTGGCCGCCGTCGGCGCCGCCACGGGTCGGGTACCTTTCGTTGCCGGCAAGCCTGAAGCCCCGCTGTTTACGACGGCGGCCCGCCACCTGGACGTTCACCGCCCGCTGGTGGTGGGGGACCGGCTGGACACGGACATCCTGGGCGGCACCAACGCCGGTTTTGATACCGCGCTGGTACTCACCGGCGTCGACACCCCGCTGACGGCGCTGGCCGCACGGACACCGGAACGGCCGGTGTACCTTATTGAGAACCTCGAGGCGCTGTTTGAACCGTATCCAGCACCCGTCTTGGAGAGCGGGCAGTACCGCTGCGGCGCAGCTGCCGCCTGGGTGGAGGACACCGCTTTGGTGATTACAGGCGACTCCTCCGACCTGGACAGCTGGCGCGCCGGCTGTGCCGCCTGGTGGGCCGCCTTCCCGGAGCTGGAATCGGCCCGGGCACCCGAGATCCGCTGGACTGTCACCGCACGCGGCTAGGCTTCCTAGAGAAGTTCCGTTCATCATTTACGCATTCAAAATGCATCCAGCATGCAACAGCAGGAGGAAGACCGATGCCTGAATCCCAGCCGTCAAAGCCATGGCCGCAGACACCGGTCTCCACGGACGACGACGCCGTCGATTCCGTTCTTGACGCACTCGATCCGCTGGGTGCCCAGCCCGTGGCCGGCCACGCGGCGGTCTACCGGGAGCTGCACGATGCCCTGCTCACTGAGCTGAACACTGAACCCCCGGCGGCGCCGCCGGCGCCCGGCGCGCACCTCGGGACAGCAGGCTAGGCATGCCCAGGCTCGACCAGGAACTCGTCACCCGGGGACTCGCCCGCTCCCGGACCCAGGCGGCCAAGCTGATTGCCGCAGGGCGGGTGCTGCGCGCCGGGAAGCCTGCCGTCAAACCGTCTGCAGCGGTGGATGCCGGCGAACGCCTTGTAGTGCTCGACGACGGTCTGCCGGACTACGTCAGCCGCGCCGGGCACAAGCTGGCCGGCGCCCTTGCCGCCTTCCCTGCCGTGCAGCCGCACGGACTGCGCTGCCTGGATGCCGGTGCCTCCACCGGAGGCTTCACCGACGTCCTGCTTCGCTCCGGCGCCGCACACGTGGCCGCCGTCGACGTCGGGCACGGACAGCTGGTGGAACCGCTTCGGCAGGATCCCCGGGTCAGTGTCTACGAGGGTATGAATGTCCGCTACCTCAATCCGGCGGACATCGGGGGAACCGTAGACCTCACGGTGGCGGATCTGTCGTTCATCTCCCTGACGATGGTCGTTGGACCGTTGGCGGCCGCCACCCGCCCCGGGGGAAGCCTGCTGCTGATGGTGAAACCCCAGTTCGAGGTGGGGCGTGAGAGGCTGGACCGGACGGGAGTAGTCACCGATCCGCTCCAGCACCGCTCGGCCGTAACGTCCGTAGCGGCGGCTGCGCTCGGTGCGGGGTTGGAAATCGCGGGCATTGCACCGAGCCCGCTTCCCGGCCAGAACGGCAACGTGGAGTTCTTTATGTGGCTGCAGGTGCCCCGGCAGCACTCCGCCTCCACAGCTGACCAAACCGCGGGAAGTCCACAAGGCGCCGGCCCGTCGCCGGCCGCTGCGGCCGCTGAACTGGTAGATACGGCGTTTGCCGGGTTTGCGGAGCGGAAGCCCGCCGTAGAAGACTGACGGATGGGCATGCCTCAGGCATTCACCCGTAGGACGAAGAGGACGAAGAGGGACATGAGCAGACGCATACTGGTTTTGGCCCATACCGGACGGCGGGCCGCCATGACCGCTGCCCAGGAAGCCTGCACCCAGCTTCATTCCTCCGGACTCGTTCCGGTGATGCGGCGCAGCGACCTTGAAGACATCCAGGCCGAATACGGAGTGCTCACCGCCCCCACGGAAATCCTCGACGAGGATGTTGCACTGGACGACGTGGACCTGGGTATGGTGCTCGGAGGTGACGGGACCATCCTGCGTGCCGCCGAACTGGTCCGCGGAACCAGCGTGCCCCTTCTGGGCGTCAACCTCGGACACGTAGGCTTCCTGGCCGAAAGCGAGCGTGCGGACCTCGCCCAGACCGTCCACTGGGTGGTGGAGCGTGCCTACACGGTTGAAGAACGCATGACCATTGACGTCAAGGTCTGGTTCGGCGGAGAACTCATCGCCCGGACGTGGGCGCTGAACGAGGCTGCAGTGGAAAAGGCCGACCGCCAGCGCATGCTCGAAGTGGTTATTGAAGTGGACGCCCGCCCCATCAGTTCCTTCGGATGCGACGGTGTCGTGCTGGCCACGCCCACCGGCTCCACCGCCTACGCCTTCTCCGCCGGCGGCCCCGTGGTCTGGCCCGAGGTCGAAGCCCTGCTGCTGGCACCCATCAGCGCACACGCCCTGTTCGCCAAGCCGCTGGTAGTTTCGCCGGCGTCCGTGCTGGCAGTGGAGATCCTGACCCGTACCGACGCTGCCGGAGTGCTCTGGTGCGACGGCCGGCGCAGCGTCGATCTGCCGCCGGGAGCACGCGTGGAAGTGACCCGGTCCAAGACGCCCGTCCGTCTGGCACGCACGCATCTCACCCCGTTCTCGGAGCGGTTGGTTCGTAAGTTCCAGCTGCCTACCCACGGATGGCGGGGACCTGCACCGGTCCCCGCCGCCGGGACCCAGCTCAGCCCTGCAGCAGGCCAGGCGGATCCTCGCGGGAACCCAGCCGACGGCGGCGCAGCACACGACCGGCCGGCGGCCAGGGACGCAGCAGTTTCGGACAGCGGAGGCATTGTCGAATGATTGAGGAAATCCGGATCCGGGACCTCGGTGTCATCACCGACGCCACCCTGGACCTAGGCCCGGGCTTTACGGTGGTGACCGGTGAGACCGGCGCCGGCAAGACCATGGTCATCACCGCGCTGGGACTGCTCCTGGGTGCGCGGTCCGACGCCGGTGCCGTGCGCATCGGTGCCAAGTCCGCCGTCGCCGAGGCGCTCGTGCATGTGGATCCGCAGAGCCCTGCGGCCGTCCGCGCAGCCGAGGCGGGAGCCGAACTCGAAGAGTACGACGGCGCCGCCGAACTTACGCTGGTCCGTACCGTCAACGCCGACGGCCGCAGCCGTGCACATGTGGGCGGACGGTCGGCTCCGGTGGGCGTGCTGGCGGAAGTCGGAGAGCACCTGGTGGTGGTCCACGGACAGACCGACCAGCTGCGCCTGAAGAGCGCGGCAGCCCAGCGCGAGGCGCTGGACAAGTACGCCGGTTCCCCGCTTGCCGCCGAACTCGGCACCTACCGCGAGGACTACGCCCGCTGGCGGACCGCGGCAAAGGAACTCGCGGAACTGCGGGACCAGGCCCGGGACCGGCTGCGCGAAGCCGAATACCTGACCGCCGCGCTGGAGGAAATCGAAGCGGTGGATCCGCAGCCGGGGGAGGACGATTCCCTCAAGGCGGAGGCCATGCGCCTGAGCAACCTCGAGGAACTGCGCACCGCCGCGGTGAGCGCCCACGCGGCCCTGATCGCCGACGATTTTGCCGACGGCGGCGACGCCACGTCGCTGGTGGACGCCGCCAAGCGGCAGCTGGAGTCGGCAGGGGAGCACGATCCGGCCCTGGCCGCTTCCGGACAGCGCCTGGCCGAGGTGGGCTATATCCTGGCCGACATCGCCACCGAGCTTGCCAGCTACGGAGCTTCACTGGACTCCGAGGGACCGGAACGGCTGGCCGAGGTGGAGTCCCGCCGGGCGGAACTGGCAGGACTGGTCCGCAAATACGCCCCCTCGATCGACGGGGTCCTGGAGTGGAGCGGCGAAAGCGCCAAACGCCTCGCCGAACTCAGCTCCGACGATTCCCGGATCGAAGCCCTCGAAGCGGAGATCGGTGCCCTGGGCGAACGCCTGGCAACCCGCGGTGCGGCCCTGACCAAACTGCGGACCGAGGCGGCCGCGGAACTCGCCCAGCGGGTCAGTGACGAGCTCACGGCCCTGGCGATGAAGGACGCCAACCTGGTCATCGAGGTGGAACCCACGGGGGAGCCGGGACCGCACGGTGCCGACAGCATTTCCTTCCTGCTCGCACCGCATCCCGGTGCCCCGGCCCGCCCGCTGGGGAAGGGTGCCTCGGGCGGTGAACTCTCCCGCGTAATGCTGGCGATCGAAGTGGTCCTGGCCGCGGTGGACCCGGTCCCCACCTTCATCTTCGACGAAGTGGACGCAGGCGTCGGCGGCAAGGCGGCGGTCGAAATCGGCCGCCGGCTGGCCATGCTGGCGAAGCATGTGCAGGTGATCGTCGTGACCCACCTTCCGCAGGTGGCCGCGTTCGCCGATCATCACATCCGCGTGATCAAGACCTCCACGGCAACCGACGACGGTTCAGGCGTCACCGCCAGCGACGTCCGGGTGCTGGGCCAGGAGGAGCGGATCAAGGAACTCGCCCGGATGCTAGCCGGGCAGGAAGATTCGGCGTCGGCCCGTGCCCACGCCGAGGAACTGTTGGATTCGGCGGGACATCTTCAGTGATGTCCCGCAGGAATCCAGACACAGGTCAAACTCGAAACGACAAAAGGTGATAGGCTCGAACTCCGTGGTGCAGCGATCAAATTCCAGGTTTCCCAAGTCGTCTTCTACGACCAAACACATCTTCGTCACCGGTGGCGTGGCGTCCTCACTTGGCAAGGGACTGACAGCGTCAAGTCTCGGCCATCTGTTGAGGTCGCGCGGCATAGCGGTGACCATGCAGAAGCTCGATCCGTATTTGAATGTGGATCCGGGCACAATGAACCCCTTCCAGCACGGCGAAGTCTTCGTGACCGACGACGGTGCCGAGACCGACCTCGACATCGGACACTACGAGCGGTTCCTTGACGAGAGCCTTGACGGCTCCGCCAACGTAACCACCGGCCAGGTGTACTCGACGGTCATCGCCAAGGAGCGCCGCGGCGAATACCTCGGCGACACGGTCCAGGTCATTCCTCATATCACCGACGAGATCAAGCGCCGGATGCGCCTGCCCTCCGAGGCGAAGAAGACCCCCGACGTCATCATCACCGAAATCGGCGGCACGGTAGGCGACATCGAGTCCCAGCCGTTCCTGGAAGCGGCCCGCCAGGTCCGCCAGGACATCGGCCGCAGCAACGTCTTCTTCCTGCATGTTTCCCTCGTGCCGTACATCGGCCCGTCGCAGGAACTGAAGACCAAGCCGACCCAGCACTCCGTGGCCGCCCTTCGGTCCATCGGCATCCAGCCGGACGCGATTGTCATCCGTTCCGACCGCCCGGTGCCCGATGCCATGCGCAACAAGATCGGCCGCATGTGCGACGTCGATGTTGATGCCGTCATCGGCTGCCCGGATGCCCCGAGCATCTACGACATCCCCAAGACCCTCCACTCCCAGGGCCTGGACGCGTACATCGTCCAGCACCTGGACCTGAAGTTCAAGGACGTCAACTGGACCAAGTGGGACCGCCTGCTTGAATCCGTGCACAACCCGAAGCACCACGTGGACATTGCCCTCGTGGGCAAGTACGTGGACCTGCCGGACGCCTACCTGTCGGTTACCGAAGCACTGCGTGCCGGCGGCTTCGCCAACAAGGCCAAGGTCAATATCCGCTGGGTACCCTCGGATGACTGCGACACCCCCGAAGGTGCAGCCAAGGCCCTGGCCGGCGCGGACGCCATCTGCGTTCCCGGCGGCTTCGGCATCCGCGGCCTCGAGGGCAAGCTCGGCGCCCTGACCTACGCCCGGGAGAACAAGCTTCCGACGCTGGGCCTGTGCCTTGGCCTGCAGTGCATGGTCATTGAATACGCCCGCAACGTGGTCGGCCTGGAAGGCGCTTCCTCCTCCGAGTTCGAACCGGATACCCAGTACCCGGTGATCGCCACCATGGCCGAGCAGAAGGACATTGTTGCCGGCGGCGGCGACATGGGCGGCACCATGCGCCTGGGCCTGTGGGACGCGAAGCTGGAACCGGAATCCGTGGTTGCCAAGACCTACGGCAAGACGGAGGTGGCCGAGCGCCACCGCCACCGCTACGAGGTCAACAACCAGTACCGCGACCAGATTGCCGACGCCGGCCTGGTGTTCTCCGGAACCACCACCGACGGCGGCCTGGTGGAGTTCGTCGAGCTTCCGGCCGACGTGCACCCGTACTACGTGTCCACGCAGGCACACCCGGAGCTCAGCTCCCGTCCGACGCGTCCGCATCCGCTGTTCGCCGGACTCGTCAAGGCTGCCCTGGCCCACCAGAGCGGCAAGGCCTAGCCATGGCACAGGGGTTCGCCGACGAACAAAGCCCGCGCCCGCTGCTGGAATCGGAAACGGTTTACAGCGGTCCGGTGTGGGACGTGGTCAAGGAGAAATTCCTCCTGACCGACGACGGCGAACCCCTGGTCCGTGACTACATCGCCCACCCGGGCGCGGTGGCCATCCTCGCCATGAACGACGCCGGGCAGGTGCTGCTGATCAACCAGTACCGGCACCCGGTGCGGATGACCCTGTGGGAAATCCCGGCCGGGCTGCTGGACGTGGACGGTGAAGACTTCCAGGTCGGCGCCGCACGCGAACTGGCCGAGGAAGCAGACCTGGAAGCCTCCGAATGGCAGGTCCTCACGGACCTGTTCCTCTCACCCGGTTCCTCCCGGGAAGCCCTGCGCATCTACCTGGCCCGCGGTATCTCCGAGGTACCGGAGGCGCAGCGGCACACCAGGACCCACGAGGAAGCCGAAATCACTACCGCATGGGTGGATTTGGATGAGGCCGTGCAGGCAGCCCTGCAGGGACGCATGCACAGCCCATCCGCGGTGGCCGCCGTCCTGGCCGCCGCCGTCGCCCGCGGCAACGGGTACCGCGACCTGCGCCCCGCCGACGCCCCGTGGCCCGAACACCACTCGCAGCACTCCTCCTGGGCCAACGGCCCCGTGCGCTAGGAACCACAATGCCCGGCGCTGATGCTGATGCCAGCTCTACGAATAACGACACCGTTGCCATTCGCCTGCACGGATCCCTGAACCCCACCCTCAAGCTGGACCTTGAATCGGAAGAAGCACGCAGGCTGCGGGACGCAGACCTGGCCGAGCTGGACCGCACCGGTTCCATGCAGGCGCTGCCCCGGAACCCGGCGGCACCGGAGCCCGGGACCGATGCCGAACCAAACCCGGCGCCCGCCCGCAGGGTCGCAGCGAAATCCGCACCCAAGCCTGCCACCCAGGCACGCTCCCGGGCCGCAACGATGATTTCGGCGGCCGAGGAACTGCGCTCCACACCGGCCGGCAGGGCCATCGGCAGCTATCTGCAGCACATGGCTGTTGAACGCGGCCTGGCGGTCAATACCCTCGATGCCTACCGCCGGGACCTGCTGCGGTACGCCCGCTTCCTGAGCGCCCGGGGCGTGGAGGATATTTCCCGGATCTCCCGCCACGACGTGACAGCGTTTGCCCAGTCGATTTCCGAAGGCTCCGACGGTGCCTCCGCACTGAGCGTCCGTTCTGCCGCCCGCACCATCGTGGCGGTGCGCGGACTGCACCGGTTCTGGGCGCTCGAAGGCATGACCGCCGCCGATCCCGCGTCGGACGTACATCCGCCCATGCCGGGCAAGCGCCTGCCCAAAGCGATCAGCGTCAACGAGGTCACGCGCATCCTGGAGGCTGTCAGCCTTGATACGCCCTCCGGGCTGCGGGACCGTGCCCTGCTGGAGTTCCTGTACTCCACCGGAGCGCGCATCAGCGAGGCCGTGGGCCTGGATGTCGATGACCTGTCGCTGGAGCGTATCCCGGCCAAGGGCCCGGATGTCGTGCGGCTGTTCGGCAAGGGGTCCAAGGAACGGCTGGTTCCGCTCGGTTCCTATGCTGCCCGTGCCCTGGACGAGTACCTGGTGCGCGGACGCCCGGCGGCCTCGGCCAAGGGCAAGGGCACGCCTGCCCTGTTCCTGAACGCCCGCGGCGGACGGCTGTCCCGGCAAAGCGCCTGGACCATCCTGAAGAACGCCGCCGAGAAGGCCGATATCGGCCGGGATGTTTCGCCGCACACCCTGCGGCATTCGTTCGCCACGCACCTGCTCGAAGGCGGTGCGGATGTCCGCGTGGTCCAGGAGCTGCTCGGCCATGCCTCGGTGACCACCACACAGGTCTACACGCTGGTGACGGCGGAAACACTGCGCGAGGTCTACGCCGCAGCCCACCCGCGGGCACTGTAGTGGAGTTCCGTGCCTCGCCGGTGGTCCTGTGTTTCCTGTTCCGGGAGACGCCCCACGGCCGTCAGGTGCTGATGGGATTGAAAAAGACCGGTTTCGGCCTCGGCCGGGTCGTCACGCTGGGCGGTCATATCGAAGCCGGGGAAACCCCGGAGCAGGCCGCCGTGCGTGAGGTGGAGGAAGAGTCCGGCGTCATAGTCGCGGAGAATGATCTGGCACGGGCCGGCACCATCGAGTGGATCTTTCCCGCACAGCCCGGCCTGGACATGTCCACCGTGCTCTTCCGGGCACACCGCTGGGACGGCGAACCGGGGGAGACAGACGAGATCCTTCCGGCCTGGTATCCGGCCGGGGAAATGCCCTACGCCAAGATGTGGCCGGATTCGGCCCACTGGATGCCCCGCCTTCTGGCCGGCGAATATTTCAACGCCGTCATCACCATCGCGGACGACAACGTCAACGTTTCGAGTGTCGTCTTTTCCTAGGCAACGACATAACACCGTCGCGAAAAAGCGGGGTCTGGAGGGGCTCGGACTCGGAGATGGCACCGGGCCCAGGGATGCGGCGGCGTTCGGGAGGCACCGGGGAGGCAACGTGACCCCTGGTGAGGCGCCCGATGCGGCCACAGGGGACCCCGGATAAGGCGGCTTTAATATTCTCCGCGAGCTCTGCGAGCGGGGAATTTCGTTGCCGCCGTTCCGGGGCCCCCGGTGGTGCCCCGGTGGTGCCCCGACGGGACCCGGGGACCCGGGGACCCGGGGCCCCGGAAGGGCCTAAACCCTACGGCAGGTGCCGCTCCTCGGCCCCGTTGTATTCGCTCAGCGGGCGGATCAGGGAGTTGGCTTCGAGCTGCTCCATGATGTGCGCCGTCCACCCGGTGATCCGTGCGGCCACGAACAGCGGTGTGAACGTGAGGGTGTCGAAGCCCATCAGGTGGTAGACCGGGCCGGCCGGGTAGTCCAGGTTCGGCATGATGTTCTTGCGCTCACCCATGGCCGATTCCAGTGCCGTGTACAGGTCGCCCATGTCCGGACGGTCGTAGTACTTGACCATGTTGTCCAGGGCGGCCTTCATGGTCGGCACCCGGGAGTCGCCGTTCTTGTAGACCCGGTGGCCGAAGCCCATGATCTTCTTCTTCTCCGCCAGCGCCTCGTCCAGCCAGGCAGCCGCGTGGGCCGCGACGTCGCCGTCGGCAGCGCTCTCGGTGATCTCCGCGAACGTGTGCATGACTGCTTCGTTGGCGCCGCCGTGCAGCGGGCCCTTGAGTGCGCCGATGGCACCGGTTACGGCCGAGTGCAGGTCCGAAAGCGTGGAGGTGATGACGCGGGCGGTGAAGGTGGACGCGTTGAAGGAGTGCTCCGCGTACAGGATCATCGAAACGTTGAAGGCTTCCACCACCTCGGGGGCTGCTTCCTCGCCGAAGGTCATCCAGAGGAAGTTCGCGGAGTAGTCCAGGTCGTCGCGCGGTTCCACGACGTCCTCGCCGCGGCGGCGGCGCTGGTCATAGGCGACGACGGCGGGCATCCCCGCGAAGAGGCTCACGGCCTTGTCCATGTTGGCCTGGACGGAGGAATCCCCGGCCTGCTCGTGGGACGCGCCCAGCACGGACGCTGCGGTACGGCAGACGTCCATCGGGTGGCAGGTCACGGGCAGCGCGTCAATGACGGCCTTCAGTTCGGGGGTGAGGGCGCGCTGGCTGCGTTCCCCTTTGGTGAATTCGGCCAGCTGTGCCTCGGTGGGAAGCTCGCCGTTCCACAGCAGATAGGCCACCTCTTCGAAACTGCACCGGGCGGCGAGTTCCTGGACGGGATAGCCGCGGTACAGCAGGGAATTGGTTTCCGGGTTGACCTTGGAAACGCGGGTGGTGTCTACGAGTACCCCCGCCAGGCCCTTGTGGATCTGGGTGTCTGTCATTGGTGCTGACTCCTTCGTCGTGCAGGGAAAATGCGTGGCGGGTCCTAGCGGGTGCCCGGAACCTGGAAGTTGAAAACGGACGTATCGAACTGGTTGTACGCCTCATAATCCACCAGTTCATACAAACGCGCACGCGTGAGCATATTGGGAACATCGGCCTGCTGGGTGCCGTGCGCCTTGATGGTCTCCAGCGTGCGTTCGGCGGCGCCCATGGCGCTGCGCAGCAGGGTGACCGGGTAGATCACCATGTTCACGCCTGCCGAGGCCAGCTCGTCGTAAGTGAACAGGTCGCTCTTGCCGAACTCGGTCATGTTCGCCAGGATCGGCACGTCGACGGCGGCACGGATGGCCGCGAACTCCTCCAGGGACTTCATCGCCTCCGGGAAGATGGCGTCCGCTCCGGCGTCGACCAGGGCGCGGGCACGGTCCTGCGCCGCTTCCAGGCCGTCCACGGCGCGGATATCGGTGCGGGCCATGATCAGGAAGTTCGGATCCCGGCGCGCATCGGCTGCTGCGCGGATGCGCTTGACCGCGGTGTCGGTGTCCACCACGTTCTTGCCGTCCAGGTGCCCGCACCGCTTGGGGTTGAACTGGTCCTCGATGTGGCAGCCGGCCAGGCCGGCGTTTTCGAGTTCCTGGATGGTGCGGGCCACGTTCATCGGTTCGCCGAAGCCGGTGTCTGCGTCCACGATGGCCGGGAGGTTCGTCATCCGGGCAATCTGTCCGGCGCGGGTGGCCACCTCGGTGAGCGTGGTCAGGCCGATGTCCGGCAGGCCCAGGTCATTGGCCAGGACGGCGCCGGAGATGTAGACGCCGTCGAACCCTTTTTCCTCGATCAGGCGTGCCGAGAGCGGGTTGAAGGCTCCCGGGAACTGCTGCAGGGTGCCGGAGGCCAGCCCTTCGCGGAAGGCAATCCGCTTGGCCTCGGGGGTTACGGAGGAGTACAGCATTTAGAAGAGTCCCTTCGGTGCGGCCGCGGGGTCAATGACGCCCTCGGCAGCGGTGATGTTCAGCTGGTCCAGCTGGCCGGCGGCCAGTTCGGGCAGGCGCTGGACGGTGGTGAGGAAGCGGTCGATTTCCTCGGCGGAGACCAGGCCTTCGGCCAGGGTGCGGAACTTGTTGATGTACTGCTCGCGGGTGAACGGCTTGGCGCCGAGCGGGTGGGCATCGGCGACGGCGATCTCGTCGGTGATGACGGTGCCGTCGGTCAGCACGATGGTCACCTTGCCGCCGAAGGCCTTTTCGCTGATGTCCAGCGAGTGGTAGCGGCGGGTCCATTCCGGATCCTCCACGGTGGTGACCTTGTGCCACAGCTCAACGGTGTCCGGCCGGCCGGCGCGTTCGGGGGAGTAGGAGTCCACGTGGTGCCAGGCGCCGTCCTGCAGGGCGACGGTGAAGATGTACGGGATCGAGTGGTCCAGGGTTTCGCGCGAGGCGGTGGGATCGTACTTCTGCGGATCGTTGGCGCCGGAGCCGATCACGTAGTGGGTGTGGTGCGAGGTGGCGATCAGGACGCTTTCCACGTTGGCCGCGTCCGCAGCCTCGGGGTGCTCGGCGTGGATCTTGCGGGCCAGGTCGATCCAGGCCTGGGCCTGGTACTCGGCGGAGTGTTCCTTGGTGTAGGTGTCCAGGATGGCCCGCTTGGCTTCGCCGTCTTCGGGCAGCGGCACTTCGTAGGCGGCGTCGGGGCCGTCCAGCAGCCAGGCAATGACGCCGTCTTCACCCTCGTAGATGGGGGTGGGGGAGGTCTGGCCGCGCATTGCCCGGTCCACGGCCTCGACGGCCATCTTGCCGGCGAACGCCGGAGCGTGGGCCTTCCAGGTGGAGATCTCGCCCTTGCGGGACTGGCGGGTGGCGGTGGTGGTGTGCAGGGCCTGGCCGACGGCCTGGAAGATGGTGTCGACGTCGAGCCCCAGCAGGGTGCCGATGCCGGCGGCTGCGGACGGGCCGAGGTGGGCCACGTGGTCGATCTTGTGCTTGTGCAGGCAGATGGCCTTGGCCAGGTTGACCTGGATTTCGTAGCCGGTGGCGATGCCGCGGATCAGGTCCCGGCCCGAGGCGCCGGTGTGCTGTGCGACGGCGAGGACGGGCGGGATGTTGTCTCCGGGATGCGAGTACTCGGCGGCCAGGAAGGTGTCGTGGTAGTCCAGTTCGCGCACGGCCACGCCGTTGGCCCAGGCCGCCCATTCGGGGGAGGTCTTGGCGAGCACGCCGAACACGGAGGCGCCCTTGCCGTGGGCGGAGGGGGAGAAGGACAGCGCCTGGGCGCGGGCGGCGACAATCGGACCGCGGTTCAGGGATGCGACGGCCACGGAGGCGTTGTCGATGATGCGGTTGATGACCATGTCCGTGACGTCGTCGGTGACCTCGACGGGATCGGCGGCAACCTTGGCGATCTTGTAGGCCAGCTGGTCTTCGCGGGCCAGCTTTTCGTCGCTGCGGTAGACGCGTACTTTGTTCAGGTTCAAGGGATTGTCCTTATCTCGGGGGTGGTGATCCGGGCGGATCGAAGGTGTTCAAGGCTTTTGTGCAGGTGGACCGATACCGAGGCGCTCGCCAGGTCCGGGTCGCCGGTGGCTACGGCAGCGGCGATGGTGGCGTGTTCGCCGGCGGTTTCCAGCAGCCGTTCGGGGTTGTCCTTGGCCAGGCGCCGTACCCGGGCCAGGTGCAGCCGGACGTTGCCCAGGGCCTGCGTGAGGTAGGAATTGGCGGCGGCGGCGTCGATGGCGGCGTCGAGTTCGGCCACCAGCTCGTAGTAGCCGCCGCGGTTCTGCCGGTCCAAGGTGCTGATGAGGCTGCCGGCCGAGCGGAAGCGGGACTGCAGATCTTCAAAGACCGCTGCCTGCCCGCGCACGGCCGCAAGGGCCGCACTTTTGCATTCCAGCGCCTGGCGCAGTTCAAAGAGCTCGGCGACGGTGTCGAGGGAGATGCCGGTAACGACGACGCCGCGTCCGCTGTGCGGGGCGGCCAGGCCGTCAGCAGTCAGCCGGCTCAGTGCTTCACGCAGGGGAGTGCGGGAAACACCCAGGCGAGCGGACTGCTCCACTTCGCCCAGGACGGTGCCCGGCGGGAGCCTCCACTCCACGATGTCCTGCCGCAGGGCGGCGTACGCGCGGTCACTGGCCCGCATGGTGCGCCTCCTCACGACTGATAACTGCGTCACGTTACCCGTCAGTGTATACATGAGCTGGCTCATATGCGTACTGTGGTGCCACAGAAGGCACCCGGGAGGCCTCGCTGTATACACAATCGCCCCTGTGCGGCCCGCAGAGCATCAGTTAGCATGGCGGGTCCCACTGGAATCAAGGAGGATTCATGGACGCGCAGAGCACCGGAGCCTATGAACGGGCGTATGCCCGCAGCAGTACCGATCCGGAAGGCTTCTGGCTGGGCGCCGCCGCCCTGGTGGACTGGGACAAGCCGCCGTCCCGCGCCCTCGAGGACACCAAGGCGCCGCTGTACTCCTGGTATCCGGAGGCGGAGCTCAACACCTCCTTCAACGCCCTGGACCGCCATGTGGCGGCCGGCCGCGGAGACACCGCGGCGCTGATCTACGACTCCGCGATGCTGGGCACCAGCCGCACCTATACCTACAGCCAGTTGCTCGCCGAGGTGGAACGCTTCGCCGGCGTGCTGCGCGGACTCGGCGTCGGCCCCGGCGACCGCGTGATCATCTACCTGCCGATGATCCCCGAAGCCGTGATCGCCATGCTGGCCACCGCCCGGCTGGGCGCGGTCCACTCCGTGGTGTTCGGCGGATTCGCCCCGCGGGAGCTCGCTGCCCGGATCGACGACGCCGGCCCGACGGTCATAGTGACGGCCAGCGGCGGACTCGAACCCAAGCGCGCGGTTGAATACCTGCCGGCCGTCGCCGAGGCCCTGGAAACCGCTACCCACCGGGTGGCCGCCGTCGTCGTGGCCGAACGGACAGGCTTCACGGCCACCCGGGAGGAGTTTGACGGCACCGGCGGGGCTGACTGGCATGACTGGAATACGCTCGCCGCCGACGCCGTGCCCGCCGGTCCGGTCCCCGTGGCCGCCGCCGATCCGCTGTACATCCTCTACACCTCCGGCACCACGGGTTCGCCCAAGGGCGTGGTGCGGGACAACGGCTCCCACGCGGTGGCCATGGCCTGGTCCATGGCAAACATCTACGGAGTGGGGCCGGGGCAGGTGATGTGGACCGCCTCGGACGTCGGCTGGGTGGTCGGCCACTCCTACATCGTCTACGGTCCGTTGATCGCCGGGGCCACGACCGTGCTGTACGAGGGCAAGCCCGTGGGCACCCCGGACGCCGGTGCGTTCTGGCGGGTGGCCGCGGAGCACGGCGTCGACGTCCTGTTCACCGCGCCCACCGCGCTGCGCGCCATCCGGAAGGCCGACCCCGACGCCGTCGAACCGGGCCGCCACGATCTCTCCCGGCTGCGGCACCTCTTTGCCGCCGGCGAGCGCCTGGACCCGGCCACGCTGGAATGGGCGGAGGCCGCGCTCGGGGTGCCGGTGATCGACCACTGGTGGCAGACCGAAACCGGCTGGGCCATCTGCGCCAACCCGGTGGGACTGGAGGAGCTGCCGGTCAAGGCCGGGTCGCCCACCGTTCCGGTTCCCGGGTTTGCCGTGCGCGTGCTCGGGCCGGACGGGAAGCGGGTACCGGCGGGGACGGAGGGCAACATTGCCCTGGAACTGCCGCTCCCGCCGGGAACCCTGCAGACCCTCTGGGGCAGCGACGAACGCTACCGTGCCGCGTACCTGGAGGTTTTCGACGGCTACTACGCCACCGGGGACTCGGGCTACGTGGACGAGGACGGCTATGTGTTCGTGATGGGGCGTACCGACGACGTCATCAACGTCTCCGGCCACCGGCTGTCCACCGGCGCCATGGAGCAGGCGGTGGGCTCCCATCCGGCCGTCGCCGAAGCGGCCGTGATCGGCATTGCGGACCCCGTGAAGGGCCAGCGCCCGTCCGGCTACGTGGTGCTGAAGGCGGGAACGGAGATCGACGCCGACGTGCTGCGCGCGGAACTGATTGAACGGGTGCGCTCGCAGATCGGCCCGGTGGCCGATTTCAAGGACGTGTACGTGGTGGACGCCCTGCCCAAGACCCGGTCCGGGAAGGTGCTGCGCAAGACCATGCGCCAGATTGCCGACGGCGTTCCGCACACGGTGCCCTCCACCATCGAGGATCCCGGCGTGCTGGAGGCCCTGACCGCGGTGCTGCGGCCGGTTCGCTAGGAGCCCGGGGCCGGGGCTGAGGCCGGGGCTGAGCGCCTCAGCGGCGCCAGCTGTACTCCAGCTCCGGCCGGCCCCGGGTGCCGTACCTCGGCGAGCGCAGCACCGATCGCTGGTCCGCCAGATACTCCAGGTAGCGGCGGGTGGTGATCCGGGACATCGCCAGCGACTCTGCCGCCTCGGTGGCGGAGAGCGGTGCCCGGGCACCCTTGAGCAGATCCGCCACGGACTCCAGCGTTTCCGCGGACAGGCCCTTCGGCAGCTGCCCCGTCACGGCTGGACGGAGCGCGGCAAAAGCGCTGTCCACCTCGCTTTGCGTGGTGGAGGCGGCCTGCTCGGTCATCCGGCGCCGGTACTCGGCGTAGGCGGTGAGCTTGGCGCTGAACGCCGAATACGTAAACGGCTTGATGAGGTACTGGACAATGCCGCCGGACATTGCGCTGCGCACCACCGTCAGGTCCCGGACCGCGGTGATGGCGATGACGTCCACGGGCAGTCCCGCCCCGCGGATCCGGCGCAGCAGGTCCAGCCCGTGCAGGTCGGGCAGGTTCATGTCCAACAGCACCAGGCCGATCTCCGCTTCGCTGCCGGGCGGCGCCGATTCGGCTGCCTTGAGCGCTTCCAGGGCCTCGGCGCCGGTGCGTGCGATGCCGGCCAGCCGGAATCCCGGCGCCCGCCGGACATACTCTGCGTGGGCCTCGGCGGGGATTTCCTCGTCCTCCACCACCAGCACGCCGACGTCGGGGGAGTGCCGGGTCACGATGCTGCCCCGGCCAGCGGGACCTGAGCAGAGGCCGAAGCCGGCAGGGGGAGTTCCACGCTGAAGCAGGCCCCCGGCCCGCCCAGCACCTGGATGCTTCCGTTCAGGCGCGTCACGGCCTGGCGGACCAGTGCGAGCCCGATTCCCCGGCCGGTCAGCACCCGTCCCTGCGGCAGCTCCTTCGTGCTGAACCCCTGTTCGAATATATGTTCGATTATCCGGGGGTCCACGCCCGGACCGTCGTCCTGCACCTCGATCAGCAGCT
The DNA here is from genome assembly GCF_025244845.1 of Arthrobacter sp. zg-Y1171. NCBI lineage: Bacteria > Bacillati > Actinomycetota > Actinomycetes > Micrococcales > Micrococcaceae > Arthrobacter > Arthrobacter sp. zg-Y1171. Next base: position 1,265,376 of record NZ_CP104264.1, read on the forward strand.
GGCCGTCGCCGCTGCCCAGGTACAGGCGCACGGAGTCCTTTGCCGCGTCGAACGCGTTGTCCAGCAGGTTGCCGATGATGGTCACCAGTTCCACCGGTTCCAATCCGGCCGCGCTGAAGCGTCCCGTGTCCGGACCCACCTCGATGTCCAGCTCGATGCCGCGCTCGCGGGCCTGTGCCGCCTTGCCCATCAGCAGGGCGGTTACCGCCGGTTCCTCCACCACGGCCAGCACTTCGTCATTGAGCTGCTGCGACTGTTCCAGATCGGCCGTGGCAAACCGCAGGGCTTCGTCGCTGCGCCCCAGCTCGATCAGGGACGCCAGGGTGTGCACGCGGTTGGCGTGCTCGTGGGCCTGGGCGCTCAGGGCATCAGCGAGGGTCCGCATGGAGGCCAGCTCGCCGGTGAGGGATTCGACGTCGGTATGGTCCCGCAGCGTAGTCACCGTGCCGAACCGCCTGCCGTGAGGCCCTGCGGACACCGCTGCGGACTGGTTGACCACCAGGATGCGCTCGCCGGTGAGGTGGATTTCCTCCCGGGCGTCCCGGCCGGAGCGCAGCAGGGATGCCAGCGGTCCGGGGAGGTCCGGCAGTTCCCGGCTCCGCACGGACGCATCAGTCGGCGGCAACCCCAGCAGGACGGCGGCTTCGTCGTTGTAGAGCACCAGCTGTCCCCGGTCGTTGAGCAGCAGCAGCCCCTCACGCACCGAGTGCAGCGCCGAGTCGTAGAAGGCATACATGTGCGTCAGCTCCGCGGGGCCGAGGCCGTGGGTGGCCCGGCGCAGATACCGGCTGAGCAGGAATGACCCCGCGGCTCCGGCAGCGAGCGCGGCTGCATCGATGGCGAACAGCTCCGGCAGCCGCGCATCCCGGGCAATGGCCACCCGGTCCACCGTGATGCCGGCGGCGACGAGCGCGGTGACATTGCCGGCGTCGTCGTACACCGGGGTGACGGCGCGCACCGAGGGTCCGAGCGTACCCGTGTAGGTTTCCGTGAAGCTCTCCCCGGCCAGGGCCGGGTCGATGGATCCGATGTACGGCTTGCCGATCTGGTCCGGGTTCCGATGGGTGAACCGCGTCCGGTCGGTATCCATGATGGTCAGGAAATCCACGCCCACGCGCTCCATCACCTCGCGTGCGTAACCCTGAAGGACCGCGGGGTCCGGGGAGTCGACGGCGGTGCGGACCGTGCTGCTGGCGGCCGCCGTCCCGGCTACTGCCAGCATCCGTAAGCCGGTCTCCTCACGGGTGTTCTCTTCCGCCTGCTGGTACAAGCCCCAGGCGATTCCGCCCGAGACGCACAGGATGAAGGCAAGCTGGGCCAGGAACAACCGGCCGGCCAGGCTGCCTCGATGCACTTTCGATCCTTTGGTTGCGAGTCGTTACACGGTGTAAGCGGTTCCACTGGGAACAGTATGAACACAAGGGTGACTGTGATCACATCACCCAACGAAGATGGAAGCCGACCAATTGCACAAGGAGTACCGCCATGGCAGCTGCCGCCAATCCGTATGCCGGTTCACAGAAGAGCCGGAAACCGGACAGAACCCATTTCCTCTACATTGCCGTCATTGCGGCGGTTGTGCTCGGTGCCGTTATCGGCCTCATGGCGCCGGAGTTCGCGAAATCCCTGAAGCCACTCGGAACAGGGTTCATTAACCTCATCAAGATGATGATCGCTCCGGTCATCTTCTGCACCATTGTCCTAGGCATCGGATCAATCGCCAAAGCTGCCACCGTCGGCAAGGTCGGCGGCCTCGCGCTGGGCTACTTCATCATCATGTCGACCTTCGCCCTGGCCATCGGCCTGGTCGTGGGCAACCTGATCCACCCCGGTGAAGGCCTGGACATCCAGTCCGCCTCCGGCGCAGCCCCCGCGGCACCCGAGGAAGGGGACGGCATGACCGGATTCCTCCTCAGCATCATCCCCACCACGCTGCTGGCCTCCCTCACCGGCGAGTCCATCCTGCAGACCCTCTTCGTTGCCCTGCTCGTAGGCTTCGCCCTGCAGAAGATGGGCGCTGCCGGCGCCCCCGTGCTCAAGGGCATCGGCTACATCCAGGCCCTGGTCTTCCGGATCCTGATGATGATCATGTGGCTGGCACCCATCGGCGCGTTCGGTGCCATTGCCGCCGTCGTCGGCGAGACCGGCATCCAGGCGATCGTGAGCATGGCAACCCTGATGATTGCCTTCTACATCACCTGCATCCTCTTCATCGTGGTCATCCTGGGTGGACTGCTGAAGCTGGTCACAGGGTTCAGCATCTTCAAGCTCATGCGCTACCTGGGCCGTGAATACCTGCTGATCTTCTCCACCTCCTCCTCCGAGGTGGCCCTGCCGCGCCTGATCGCCAAGATGGAACACCTGGGCATTTCCAAGCCCGTGGTCGGCGTTACGGTGCCGACCGGGTATTCCTTCAACCTCGACGGAACCGCCATCTACCTGACCATGGCTGCACTGTTCGTGGCCTCGGCCATGGGCAAGCCGCTGGAACTGGGCGAGCAGATCTCCCTGCTGGTCTTCATGATCATTGCCTCCAAGGGCGCTGCCGGCGTCACCGGCGCCGGCCTGGCCACCCTGGCCGGCGGCCTGCAGTCCCACCGCCCCGACCTGATCGACGGCGTAGGCCTGATCGTCGGCATCGACCGCTTTATGTCCGAGGCCCGCGCCCTGACCAACTTCACCGGCAACGCCGTCGCCACCGTGCTCATCGGCACCTGGACCAAGGAAATCGACAAGGAGCAGGTCAAGGCGGTCCTGAACCGCGAACTGCCCTTCGACGAGGCCAGCATGAACGTCGACGCCGGCACGGACGAGCCGCGGCAGACGGCGGAATCCGCCGAACTCGCCGCATCGGTTCCCGGCCCCGCCGGCACTTCCGCGGTCTCCGGCACCGCCGGCGATCCGCGGCACTAAGGCGCCGACGCCACCACCGGCAGTACCTCACAACGCGCCCCGCCCCGGAAGACTCCGGGGCGGGGCGCGTTTCTGCGTCCGTGCTGCCGGCAGCTGGAGGGGAATCCGCCTGCGGGCATAATGGTCCTCGATGCCCGCTCTACGAAACGGTGGTCTTACGATGACAGCCCTTGGCCCCTATCTGCAGCGCGGGACATTGAGCGGCCAGGTGCAACCGAGCCTCGACGCGGACGGCCTGGTGCTGCGGCCCTGGCGGGACGACGACGCCGCCGTGGTGGTGAAGGCGTACCGCGAGCCGGATATCTGCCACTTCAGCCGGCGGACGATGGCAACGGAAGCCGAAGCGCTCGAGTGGATCCGCCGCTGGGGTACCCGGTGGCAGGAGGAATCCGGGGCCAACTGGGCCGTCTGCACCAGTGATCGGAACGTGGTTGGGCGCGTGGCCCTCAGCCGCGTCAATCTGTACGAAGGCGACGCGGAACTCGGCTATTGGGTGCTGCCGGGGGATCGGGGAAAAGCCGTGGCGTCCCGGGCCGTGGATGCGCTGAAGCGCTGGGCGTTCGGCTCGGCCGGTCTTATGCGCCTCCAGCTGTCCCACTCGGTGCACAACCAGGGCTCCTGCGGCGTTGCCGGGAAAACCGGCTTCGCGCTGGAAGGAACCAGGCGCAGCGCCCTCAGGCATGCCGACGGCTGGCACGACATGCATCTGCATGCTGCCGTCCGGCTTCAAGGTTCGAGTTCTACTTGAGCGTCAAGGCTCGCCGGTCATCACGGCCCTGATTCGCGGGATGGCCGTGGCGCGGCTGTAACCTTGACAAAGACAGCCCGCAGCAAAGCTAGATACGGAAGCGTGGATTTATACGTGAGCAGCGAACAGGGTTCATCAACTCTGCAGGACGCAACCGGAGCCGAAACGGTGATGGGTCCAACCGGACGTCCCCTGACGGTATTCCCCGAGCCTCCCGTCCTCACGTCCCATGGTCCTGCCCGGATCATTGCGATGGTGAACCAGAAGGGCGGGGTCGGCAAGACCACCTCCACCATCAACCTCGGCGCCGCCCTGGCGGAAGCCGGCCGCCGCGTTCTGCTGGTGGACTTTGACCCGCAGGGCGCCCTGTCCGCAGGGATGGGAGCCAACCCGCACGAACTGGACCTCACCGTCTACAACGTGCTGATGGACCGGAAGGTGGATATCCGCGAGGCGATCCATGAAACCTCCATCGAGAACATCCACCTGCTGCCGGCCAATATCGACCTTTCCGCAGCCGAGGTGCAGCTCGTGAACGAGGTAGCCCGCGAGCAGGTGCTCGAACGCGCCCTGCGCCGGGTGTCGGATGACTACGACGTCATCCTCATCGACTGCCAGCCTTCCCTGGGCCTGCTGACCGTCAACGCCCTGACTGCCGCGCACGGCGTGATCATCCCGCTGATCTGCGAGTTCTTCGCCCTGCGTGCTGTGGCCCTGCTGGTGGAGACCATCGAGAAGGTCCAGGACCGGCTCAACCCCAGCCTGCAGGTGGACGGCGTCCTGGCTACTATGTACGACGCCCGCACCCTGCACAGCCGTGAAGTGATTTCCCGCCTCGTGGAAGCCTTCGGGGACAAGGTCTTCGAAACGGTCATCAAGCGGACCATCAAGTTCGCTGACGCCACTGTGGCGGCCGAACCGATCACCTCGTACGCCGGCAACCACCCGGGCGCCGACTCCTACCGCCGTCTCGCCAAGGAACTGATTGCCCGCGGCGGCGCGCCCTAAGCCGGCGCCCGCCCGCCTGGCGGGGCCGGACGCCACGGGGCCGGCACCGCAGGATCCGGCTTCCCGTGCCGGCTTCGAAGTCCGTCTGGCAAACTTCACCGGGCCCTTCGATGTCCTGCTGGGACTGATTTCCAAGCACGAGCTGGACATCACCGAAATCGCCCTCGCCGCCGTCACCGATGAGTTCCTGGGCTACATCCGGGAGCTCTTCGGCACCGGTCCCGAGGTGGCACTGGATGAGGCCAGCGAATTCCTGGTTATCGCCGCCACCCTCCTGGACCTCAAGGCTGCGCGCCTGCTTCCGGCCGGCGACGTGGAGGACGAGGAAGACCTCGCGCTGCTCGAGGCCCGTGACCTGCTGTTCGCCCGGCTGCTGCAGTACAAGGCGTTCCGCGAGATGGCCGCCCTGTTGGGGGACCGGCTGATGGACGAGGCACGGCGTTTCCCGCGGCAGGTCTCCCTGGATCCGCACTTCGCGGCGATGCTTCCCGAGCTGGTCTGGCGGACCACGCCGCAGCAGTTCGCGGACCTTGCCGTCCGTGCCCTGCAGCCGCGCGACGAGCTGCCTCCGACCGTGGGGCTTGAACACCTGCACGCACCAAAGACCAGCGTCCGGGAGCAGGCCCTGATCCTCGCGGAACGGCTCGCTGCCGACGGCGCGGCCACTTTCGGGGCCCTGGTGTCCGACGCCGACGGTCCGGTGGCGGTGGCCCGGTTCCTTGCGCTGCTGGAAATGTTCCGGGACGGAGCCGTCAGCTTCGAACAGGCTGCCCCGCTGGGGGAGTTGCTCGTCACATGGACCGGAGGCGCGGATCCGGCAGGCGCGGTTGCCGCCGGGGGAGATGAAGATGGCAATGAGCGCGCCGGCGAAAACATCGGATCCAATGGCGCAGCAATCCAACACACAGCCCTGGAAGGGGACCGGTCATGACGGCGGAACCTGGTTTTGGTCCCGGGAAAAGCAGCGGGGATGACGGCCGCGAAGACATTGCAGCATTTCCCGGGGGAGTGAAGGCCGCCGTGGAGGCGGTGCTGATGGTGGTGGACGAACCCGCAGCCGCCGAGGTGCTTGCCTCGGTGATCGGTGTGCCGGAGCCGGAGGTGCTCGCGGCCCTCACGGAACTGCAGCGGGAGTATGACGGTTATACTGGGGATGGACCCGAGGGCGCACCGCGTGGTTTTGAACTCCGCGACGTAGCAGGCGGATGGCGGATTTTTTCCCGCGCTGACTATGCGCCCGTTGTGTCGAAGTTTGTACTGGAAGGCCAGAGTGCACGGCTGTCGCAGGCCGCACTGGAAACATTGGCGGTGATTGCCTATCGGCAGCCCGTCTCCCGGGCCCGGGTCTCCGCGATCCGGGGAGTAAACGTCGATTCGGTGGTCCGCACGCTGGTTCAGCGTGGATTGATCGTCGACGCCGGCACCGAACCGGAAACCGGTTCGCTGCTGTACCGTACTACGCCGTACTTTCTGGAACGGCTTGGTTTGGGCAGCCTCGACGAACTTCCACAGATTGCACCGCACCTGCCCGGGCTGGAAAACCTGGCCGAATATGAAGACACTACTTATTAACCGCTACACCCAAAGGACTTACTCATGACACCAGCACCCCGTTCCGGATCCGGCCGCAATACCCCTCGCGGCGGCGGACGCAGTGCCGGTGGCCCCGCCGGCGGCAAGAGCTACGGCCGCGGCTCCAAGCCCTCCTCCAACCGCACCGGCGGCCCGCGCTCGGCATCGGGCCTGAAGCCCGGTGAAGACCGCGCCAACGGCTACCGGCCCGTCAGCCCCGAGGCCGCCCGCCCGGAGAAATTCAAGTCCGACGCCGTGAAGGCCTTCGGATCAAGCAACTCCGGCAAGACCGGTGCACCCCGGACCGGCGACCCGAAGTCCGGTGCTCCCAAATCGGGCGGCTTCAAGCCGGGTTCCAAGTCCGGTGCCGGCAAGTTCGGCGGCCCGCAGGCAGGCCAGCGCAAGAGCGGCGACCGCGCTTTCCGCGGGGAGCGCTTCGGTCAGAACCTGGGCCCCGTGCGCCGTTCCACCACCCGCCGCCCCGCGGCCCCGGTGATTTCCGAACAGCACAACCCCGAAGGCGTCCGCCTGCAGAAGGTCATGGCCAGCGCCGGCGTTGCCTCACGCCGCGTGTGCGAGGAAATGATTGCCGAAGGCCGCGTCGAAGTTGACGGCCAGGTTGTCACCGAGCTCGGCGTCCGCGTCGACCCGGAGACGGTGGCCATCCATGTGGACGGCATGCGCCTGCAGCTGGATGAAACCCAGAAGTACTACGTGTTCAACAAGCCCCGCGGCGTCATCTCCACCATGGAAGACCCCGAAGGGCGTCCCTGCATCAGCGACTTCCTTAAGTCCACCAGCAAGAACGAGCGTTTGTTCCACGTTGGCCGGCTGGACAACGAAACCGAGGGCCTGCTGCTGCTGACCAATGACGGCGAGCTGACCAACCGGCTGACGCACCCCTCCTACGAAGTGCCCAAAACCTACCTGGTGCAGGTCCGCGGACCGATGAACCACGGCGTGGGCGCACAGATGCGGGAAGGCATTGAACTGGAAGACGGCTTCCAGAAGGTTGATTCCTTCAAACTGGTCGACTCCACCCCGGGCCACCTCCTGGTCGAGGTCGTCCTGCACTCGGGCCGCAACCGCATTGTGCGCCGGCTGTTCGACGCCGTCGGCCACCCGGTGGAGCGCCTCGTCCGCACCAAGATCGGCCCGATCAGCCTGGGCGACCAGCGCCAGGGCAGCATCCGCGTCCTCGGCCGCGGCGAGGTCGGACACCTGCTCGCCTCCGTAGGACTGTAGCCAATGGCCGCTGCCGCTGACGGGGGCACCCACCTGTCCGGATCCGTGCTGATCATCGGCACGGGACTGCTGGGCACCAGTATCGGCCTCGGGCTTTCTGCCCGGGGTGTCGACGTGGTGCTCTCGGACCTGTCTCCCTCGACAGAGGCCGTGGCCCGCGACATCGGCGCCGGACGGTTGCTTAGCACCGCCGGTGAAGGCTTCGAGCCGGCACTCGTCGTCGTTGCCGCTCCTCCGGACGTCACCGCGGCCCTGGCCGCGGCAGCACTGAAGGACTGGCCGGCCGCCGTCGTCGTCGATATTGCCAGCGTCAAGTCCGCCGTCCTGGCGGACCTGCGGGAGCGCGACGCCGACCTCAGCCGTTATGTGGGCACGCACCCGATGGCGGGCCGGGAGAAATCCGGGCCGGTGGCTGCGCGGGCGGAACTGTTCAACGGGATGCCCTGGGTGATCTGCCCGCCGGAGGAAGCGGCTCCGGACGCCGTCCGCCGTGCCGAGGCCCTTGCCTTCGACCTGGGCGCCGTGGTCTCCCGGATGTCCGCCGAAGAGCACGACGCGTCCGTGGCGCTGACCTCGCACCTGCCGCAGGTCATGGCTTCCCTGGTGGCGAGCCGGCTGCAGGAAACCCCGCCGCAGTCCCTCGCCCTGTCCGGCAACGGCCTGCGGGACGTGACCCGGATTGCCGCCAGCGATCCGAATCTCTGGGTGCAGATCCTCAGCGGAAACGCCGGGCGGCTGGTGCCGATCCTGCACGGGGTCCGCGAGGACCTGAACCGGCTGATCCGCACGCTCGAAGACCCGGTGGCGGACGGTGCGCGCCTGGACATGGCGCAGCTGATTGCCGAAGGCAACGCTGGGCAGGCCCGGATTCCGGGCAAGCACGGCGGACCGGCGCAGACCTTTGTGTCCTTCACCGTCCTGGTGGATGACACACCGGGCCAGATTGCCCGGCTGCTCACCGAAATCGGTGAGATCGGCGTGAACCTGGAGGACCTCCGGCTGGAGCACGCCTCCGGCCGGCAGGTGGGACGGGCGGAAATCTCCGTCCTGCCCGGCCGGGTGAATGACCTTGTTTCTGAATTAAGCGCCCGCGGGTGGAAGGTAGTGCAGTGAGTTCTAATGTGGATCCGGCCCAGTTCCGGCAGGGCAAGCCGCTGGTTGTGGCCATCGACGGACCGTCGGGTTCGGGCAAGTCCAGCATCAGCCGTGAAGTGGCCCGCCGCCTGCACGCCGCCTACCTCGACACCGGTGCCATGTACCGCGCGGTCACGCTCTCCTGCATGGAGGCCGGCATCGACCTGACTGATTCGGTGGCCGTCGAGGCCGCCGCGGAAAACGCCGATATTGCCCTCAGCCTGTCCCCGGACGAGGAATGGGTGCGGGTCAGCGGCCGGGACGTCACCGACGCGATCCGCGAGCCCGCCGTCTCGTCCTCGGTCAGCGCCGTCGCCACCACCCTGGGTGCCCGGGCGGAACTCGTCCGGCGCCAGCAGCAGCTGATTCGGGACTCCGGCCTGCGGATCGTGGCCGAGGGCCGGGACATCACCACAGTGGTGGCTCCGCATGCCGAGGTGCGGATCCTGCTCACCGCCAGCGAAGAAGCCCGGCTCCGCCGCCGCGGCATCCAGCTGGGCGGCACGCAGACCGCAGCCGCCCTGAAGGAACAGGTACTGGTCCGCGACGCGAAGGACTCCACCGTGGTGGAATTCCAGCAGGCCGCCGACGGCGTCGTCACCATCGATTCATCCGACCTGGACTTCGAAGAGACGGTCTCGGCCGTGCTCGAAGTGGTTTTCACCAGTACCCACTAGCTCCCTGCCGGGGGACCCGGCACCAACTACGGGCACCCGCCCGTGTTTCAATGGGAGGAGGACATCCGGCGGCAACGCCGCAAGGTATCCTCCCTCACACTTACCGGGCTGAACGTCCGGCGACGGCCTGTACGCAGTGCTGCAGACCTCAACGGAAAGAAAGCAATTCAATGAACGGAAAACCTCTCAACGACGACACCGCCGGTGACGGGATCTCCACGGACGAGTACGTCCCGTCCGGAGAAGACCAGATCGACGAGCGCCTCGCGGCAATGGATGACGACGAGGCCGATATCCGCGCCCGTTCCCTCCGCGCCGGTCTCGACGACTATGAACTTGATGAAGAAGACGCCGCGCTGCTCGCCGGCGGCTTCGAAGAATACGACGAAGACGCACCCCTGCGCCAGGATCCGGTGGTCGCCATCGTGGGCCGCCCGAACGTGGGCAAATCGACCCTGGTGAACCGTATCCTCGGCCGCCGTGAGGCCGTCGTCGAAGACACCCCCGGTGTGACCCGTGACCGGGTTACCTACCCCGCGACCTGGAACGGCGTGAACTTCACCCTGGTGGATACCGGCGGCTGGGAGCACGACGCCCGCGGCATCCACGCCCGGGTAGCCGACCAGGCCGAAATCGCCGTTGACCACGCCGACGCCGTCATGCTGGTGGTCGACGCGACCGTCGGCATCACCGCCACCGACGAAGCCGTGGTGCGGATGCTGCGCGGCAAGGGCAAGCCCGTCGTCGTCGTCGCCAACAAGGTGGACGACATCCAGAACGAAGCCGATGCCTCCTCCCTCTGGGGCCTGGGCTTCGGTGAGCCGTACCCGGTCTCCGCCCTGCACGGCCGCGGCACCGGTGACATGCTCGACGCCGTCCTCGACGTGCTGCCCGAGTACTCGGCGTACGGCGGACTGGACCGCTCCGGCGGACCGCGACGCATCGCCCTGATCGGCCGCCCGAACGTGGGCAAGTCCTCGCTGCTGAACAAGCTCGCCGGTTCCGAACGCGTGGTCGTTGATGACACCGCCGGCACCACCCGCGACCCGGTGGACGAAATGATCGAGCTCGGCGGCCGCACCTGGCGCTTCGTCGACACCGCCGGCATCCGCCGCCGCCAGCACATGGCACAGGGCGCCGACTTCTACGCCTCCCTGCGTACCCAGGCTGCCCTGGAAAAGGCCGAGGTCGCCGTCGTGCTCCTGGCCGTGGACGAGGTCCTCAGCGAGCAGGACGTCCGTATCCTGCAGCTGGCCATCGAATCCGGCCGCGCACTGGTTCTCGCCTTCAACAAGTGGGACCTGCTCGACGACGAGCGCCGCCGTTACCTCAAGATCGAGATCGAGCGGGACCTGGCCCACGTTGAATGGGCTCCCCACGTCAACATCTCGGCCAAGACCGGCTGGCACAAGGACCGTCTTGTTCCGGCACTGGATACTGCCCTGGAAAACTGGGACAAGCGCATCCCCACCGGAAAGCTCAACGCCTTCCTGGGTGAGCTTGTCGCGGCCCATCCGCACCCCGTGCGCGGCGGCAAGCAGCCCCGCATCCTCTTCGGTACGCAGGCTTCCTCACGTCCGCCGAAGTTCGTGCTGTTCACCACCGGCTTCCTGGATCCCGGCTACCGCCGCTTCATCACCCGCCGGCTGCGTGAAACCTTCGGCTTCGAGGGCACGCCCATCGAGGTCAGCATGCGCGTCCGCGAGAAGCGCGGCAAGACCAGCAAGCGCTAAGTCTCTTGGTGTAAAGCCCCGGTCCCGTTCCCTTATGGGGGAGCGGGGCCGGGGCTTTCCGCAGTTTTGGGGCGCAGGCTGCGGTGCTGTCGGGTAGGCGGGCCGAGGGTGTTGGGTGTGACAGCGTGGCTTCGGGACTGTGACAGCGGCCCGGGGGACCGGCGGCTCATCACTGTACAGATAACGGGGCTATCCGGCTGCGAGCAGCCCGTTATCTGTACAAGCGCGGCGGCCGGGAAGCGGAGAAGCCCGTATCTGTACAACCAGGGCAACGGGGAAGCGGATAAGCCGAAGCGGGGGAGCTGGTGCGCGCTCTGTTTTTGGCCGTACGCCGGTGCCCGCAACGCCCGCGAGCCTCGATGCGACGTAATCGCCGGTTGTGGTGTAAGGTATTTGAGGTGGTTCAGCCGGGAGACATTCCGGAAGAACTGCGGGTTGTGGCGCAGCTTGGTAGCGCACTTGACTGGGGGTCAAGGGGTCGCAGGTTCAAATCCTGTCAACCCGACGGTAAGCCTGATGAAACGCGAGTTTCGTCAGGCTTTTGTCGTTTAAGCGGGTGCGGGCTGAGCCTGCCGCAGAGCCCGGCCGATGCTCTAGTCACCACCCTCAAGGAAGCCGCCGTCGAGGACCCAGTTGTAGCGCAGCCTCAGTGCGCGCTCGGTGCTGGCTGCCAGCGTTGCCACCAGCAGCACCAAGTTCGCCGATGCCGGAAGCTGGAACGGACTGGAGAACGTGCCGATGTTCTCCGCGACGGGCGGGAGCTGCATGATCTGCTCAATGATCTGCGGAACGCCGAGCACGAGCGCGACCACGAGTACGCTGGCCGATACGATGCCAACGGCACGGCTCAGCGCCGGATTGGTCCGTTCCAGTCGGGCGCGCAGTCCTTCGGCCGAGGCAGGATCAGGTAGAAGCTGTCGCTCGGACCCGTCGGGCGTCACATAGTGGCAGCGTCTGAGCCCGTAGATGCTGACCTCGACCTCGATGGCGCCACCCGGCACTGCGAACACCGCGGGAAGTTTCGATCGGGCCTGGTTGACCCCGTTGCGGTAGAGCTGCGCGCGCACTTCGCCGTCCGAATCACCCCCGGGCCGGACCTCTACGGACCAGATCTCCGGTGAACCGTCCTCGCCGGCGAGCTGCAGATGAAAGAGGGAACGCGAGAACAGCTGCCACCATCGATAGCGCGGAAGCGTATGGCCGTCCCCGGGGTCCGGCGTCTCTTTGCGTGTCACTTGTTCCTCCCGGAATCGCTTCTTCGGAGCTGCCCTGCCAGCGCGGCTACGTTCCGCCGATGGATCTTCGATCCGGCCTTTCACGTGACTCAGACCCCGACGACGAAGGTGAGGGCGGCCCAGAACAAGACGGTGGCCACTGTCGTCCATATGACGATTGCCACACCTTGCCAGAGCAGCACCCAGCCACGGGGGGTTCCGCTCGCGATGAGGATCGCGGAGGTGAACTGGGTCGGGATTGCAAGGGGACCGAGGATGCTCGCGCCGGGGACGCCGAAGCGGACGAGCCACTTCATGAAGCGCTGGCGCCCCTTGGATACGGGCTTGGCCGGCGCCGTCTCCTCGAACGCAGCGGACCCCTGGTAACCCAGGGAGGCCGGGACGCGCTCGGCGCTCCGGGCAGCCGAGACACGGTCCCTGTTGTGGTTGGTGACCGCAGTGCGGGCCCGGGAGGTGAAGAGCACCACGAGAACCACGCTCAGGAAATTGCCGACTGCGGCGGCGATACCGGCAACGATAGGGTGGAGGCCGCCGAGGATGCCGATCACGGAGGCCCCTTCGGTCTCGATGAACGGGACGGCCCCGGCGAGCATCACGATGAAGGGCCGGATGATCTCGGGCACTTGGGCCGCCAGATCCTGGAAGTTGATGATCAGTTCCTGAATGAGGTTCATGGTTCGGCGCTTCTTTCTTATGTCTTATGCGGGTCGTGGATTCGTGCGATTCTCGAAACGGTCCGGCACAAACCGTGTTCCCAGGTCTGGGCCGGGCCGTACTGCTTCGCCTGCACCGGAGTCTTCAGATTCGCAGCGGCAGCGGGGTCTTCGCATCGGTGGAAACCCCTGCCTTTCCGCCGGTTTCCGCCTAGCTGCTTGGGTCGGAGCGACTTCGATTGCGTAGGTGAAAATTGCCTACTAAGGTGCCGTCATGCTCTGAAGGGAGCGACACTGATGGACTTCCTGGGCCGCTCCGCGGACCGCGCAACGGTCGACAACCTCCTCTCGCAGGCACGTGCCGGGCTGAGTGGGGCAGTCATCGTCCGAGGGGAAGCGGGAATCGGAAAGACGGCGTTGCTCGAGTACGCCCGCGGCAGGGCTGATGCCTCGGGGTTCCGAGTAGTGTCCTCGGTCGGGGTGGAGTGCGAGACGCAGTTCGCTTTTGCCGGCCTGCATCAGTTGTGCGCGCCCCTGCTGGACCGCATGGGTGCCCTGCCCGAGCCGCAGCAGACCGCTCTGGGCGTGGCGTTCGGGCAGCGAAACGGTGCAGTACCGGATTGGTTTCTGATAGGGCTGGCCACTCTCAACCTGCTGGCCGAGGCCGCTGAGGAAGGGCCCCTTCTGTGCCTCGTTGACGATGCGCAGTGGCTGGACGAGGCGTCGGCTCAGGTCCTCACATTTGTGGCACGACGGGTCGCCGCGGAGCCGATGGCGCTGGTGTTCGCACTGCGGGAGCCCACCGACCGCGATGTGCGCGGGTTCGACGGCATACCCGGCTTACGCTTGGGCGGGCTCGACGAGGCCGACGCGCGGGAGCTGCTGGCAGCAGCCGACTACGTACCCCTGGACGACGGGATGCGCGAGCATGTCGTCGCGGAGGCGCACGGGAACCCTCTCGCGCTGCTGGAGCTGGCCCGAAGCGCGCCGGCGGCATGGGTGGCCGGCGGGTTCGAGCCGGTGCCGGGCATCACGGACCGCATCGAGGACACCTTTCGGCGCCGCGCGGACAGCCTGCCGGCACCTACTCGACTATTGCTGCTGGTTGCCGCGGCCGATTCTACCGGCGAGGTGGCGCTGCTCTGGCGTGCGGCCGCGCACCTGGGGATCGCCGGCGAGTCTGCCGCGCCCGCAGAGGCCGCCGGACTCCTGGAGATTGATACACGGGTGAGGTTTCGCCATCCGCTGGTGCGTTCAGCTGTGCTTCGGTCCGCCGCCCCGCTGGAGCGCCGCCGTGCACACGACGCGCTGGCCGCTGCCATCGATCCAGACGTCGACCCCGACCGCCGCGCCTGGCACCGGGCCCAGGCCGTGCTGGGCACCGACGAGGACGCCGCCGCTGGGCTGGTGCGGTCAGCAGACCGGGCGCGCGCCCGCGGCGGGCTGGCCGCTGCGGCGGCGTTCATGGAGCATGCGGCCAGACTGACCCCTGACCCTGCCACCCGCGCGAGCCGGGCGCTGGAGGCCGCGCAGGATAAGCACGAGGCTGGTGCGGACGCCTCCGAGTTGCTGACGGTCGCTTCGGCCGGGCCGCTCGATACCCTGCAGCAGGCTCGCCTCGAACTGCTGCGCGCACGGATCGCGTTCCACCTCGCGCGCGACGCCGAAGGGCAAAGGATGCTGCTGGAAGCCGCTAAGAGCCTGGCCCCGCTGGACCCGGTGCTGTCCCGTGAGACGTATCTGCGCGCGCTCGAAGCGGCGATCGTCACCGGTGACTTCCGCCGCGGCCGCGGCATACCGGAAGTGACCGAGGCTGCCCTGACGGCGCCCGTAGCGACGGGGTCTCTGCGGCCTGCGGATCTGCTGCTCGACGGGCTTGTGACGACCTTCACTCAGGGGTATTCGGCCGGTGTGCCGGAGCTGCGGCGGGCGCTGGCGGCCTTCGGAGGCCAGGAGCAGGATGTTGATGCGCTGAGCGTCGCCGACACCTGCCGCTGGGGGTGGCTCGCCAGCCGAACCGCAATGTCGGTGTTCGACGACGAGATGCTCCACGCCGTGTCCATCCGTCATGTCCGTCTGACCCGTGAGTCCGGCGCGCTTGCCGCACTCCCGGACGCACTTCTGGGCCAATCCGTCATACAAGTGCTCTCGGGTGAGTTCGACCGCGCAGCCGAGCACGCAGCGATCGCAGCCGCGACCGAGGCTGTGCCCTTGCTGCACGCGCAGCTCCTCCTGTCTGCCTGGCGCGGCCGTCCAGACGAGACCGCCGGGATGCGCGCGAGCATTGTCCGCAAGGCTGCCGAACAGGCGCACAGCACCGAGGATGCCCTGACGCAGTACGCCATGGCGGTGCTGCATAACGGTCTGGGCGACTACTCCGCAGCTCATGCCGCGGCGGCACGGGCCTTCGACACCGAAGCGGTGAGGTTCAACAACCTGGCCCACTCTGAACTCGTCGAAGCGGCGTGCCGTTCCGGCCGGCCGGAGAGTGCGGCCGATGCGCTGGAGCAACTCACTTCACGCGCCCTCGCCAGCGGTACGCCGTGGGGGCTCGGTCTGGCGGCGCGTTCACGGGCTTTGACCTCTACGGGGACAGCCGCTGAGGAACACTTCCGCGAGGCGATCGAACAACTCAACCGCTGCCGGATAACCACCCATCTCGCCCGAACGCACCTCGTCTACGGCGAGTGGCTCCGCCGCGAGGGCCGCCGCCAGGACGCCCGCGAACAGCTCCGCACCGCGCACGAACTGTTACTGGACATGGGCGCCGAGGCGTTCGCCGCCCGCGCCGCCCGCGAACTTCGCGCCACCGGCGAGCACCCCCGCAAGCGAAGCGCCCAGCCGGCCGACTCCCTCACCGCCCACGAGATGCACATCGCCCGGCTGGTGGCCACCGGTGCAACCTCCCGCGAAGTCGCCACGGAACTCTTTCTCAGCCCACGGACGATTGATGCCCACCTCCGCAATATTTTCCGCAAAATGGGCGTCACCTCGCGCCGTCAGCTCCGCGAGCTGTCCCTTTCCTGACGCCCGCGGGCGTGACGGTCGAGGCCTCGCCACTAGAGCGTGCCGACGTCGTCGGCAACCGCCCCCATCCGCCCCTCGAACTGGTGCCCGCCGGACGTATGTCGGCGGACTTGCGCCTGCGGCAACCGGGCCGTGTACCGGTCCAGATGGCCGATGGGCACCACATCGTCGTCGACGCAATGGTGGAGCCAGACCGGGAAACCGATCGGCAGCTTGGCGTCCGCAGGCAGCGTGTACTCCGCCTGCCAGCCCTCCGATCCCCAGAAAGGCATTGCCAGGAGGGCGAGTCCCAGCGGCGCCGTGCCCTGAAATCCATCGGCGAGGTGAAGCAGGGCCATCGACGCCCCGAAGGAATGCCCGACGATGACCAGGTCAGGGGCGAGGGCGTTCCGGTGCCGTTCGATCTCGCTCCGCCAGCCCGCGGCTGACATGTCCTCGTCGGGGAAGCGGGGCGCCGTAACGGGCAGGCCGAGGCGGGTGTGCAGTTCTTCTGCGAGGGGTAGGTCGTCCTGGTAGCCGCCGGCTCCATGGACGAAGAGCATCTCCATGCGTTCTCCCGGAATCTCGTAGCCATCCCGTGGCTGGAGTGGTCGCTTTTCCCTGCATGCCAGCTTGGTCTTCCGCCCGCTGGTCAGTCAAGGGTGCACGGTCACGCGGCGTCGAACCCGAGTTGGAGCTCGCACTGATCGCACAACAATGGTGGGTTGAAGCCCGCCCCGGTTCAAATCATGCGGATACGCTCTGGACATGTGGTCATGAGCCACGAAAAGGGCCATCCCGCAGCTACAGCATGCGGGATGGCCCTCGAGGATTTTGCTGGCGAGGCCTGAACTACTGGTTCAGGTTTTGAATCGCGTAATCCGCCTCAGCCGGAGTGAACTTTTCTCCGTATTCGGAAACCAGCTGGTCGTAGACGGCATCCGGAGACATGGCCATCGTCTCCTGATAAGTTTTCGCCTTCTCCAGCGCGTTCTTGTTCCAGTCCGTCTTCACGTTATCGACGGCATATTGTGCGGCCTCGGGTGAAAATTTCCCACCATATTCGGAAGTCAGCTGGTCATAGAGTCCGACTTTGGACATGTGCATTGTGTTCGCGTAGGTGTCGGCCTGACGAAGTGCCGACTTGAATTCAACGGGAACAGAATTTTCAGCAGGGGCAGGAGCAGCGGGACTGGGGGCAGCCGGTTCCTTTGCAGGTTCCGGCTCCTTTACAGGTTCCGGGGCCGTAGTCGAGGGTGCCGCCTCTGAGGACGTCTCAGATGTTTGGGTCTCGTCGGTTGAGGATGCAGTACTGCTGTCATCAGACCCACCCGTAAGAGAGGACACGCAGCCGCCAAAAAAGAGGATTAGGACAATGGCGACAACCCACGGCCACTTTTTGCGTTTTTTCTTAGTAGGTACAGAGGCGGGGCCGGGTGTGGGATATTCTCCCTGGGGAGAATGATCTTTGGGGAAATCGGACATGGGTGTCTCCTAAATAAACAATTAGACACTGAGTATATCCGTCAAATGCTTAAGCATGTGTTATGGATGTGGGTGTGTTCTTGCCTAGAGCCGACGGGACCATCTCAGCGCCGCATTCCTCGGTGCTAAAAGCAGAGCTCGACGGCGGAGCGCAGGCAAACTAACGATGCGGCCGGAAGGTGGGTCCCACACTGTGGCAGTACCGGTCGCGGCACAAATCCGGCGGAGAGTAGGTGTAGGGATCCATGGCCTATTATCAGCAACGCAACGAATCCCGCTTCTTTCGTGCATCGGTTGACTGCATGCTATTCCGCGTGATTGCAGGGCCCTGTTAGCCTCGTCCGTCCGGGCGTCCCGGCGTCCGCCATCCAGATTGCATCGGAGAAGGAGCGGGTCCATGGCTGCGGTGATCCCATCCCGGAAGGTCATTATCCATGGCGCCGGCGGGGCGATCGGCGGTGCCGTAGCGGAGGAATTTGCCCGCCGCGGGGCGGAGCTGTTCCTCGCCGGGCACCGCCTGGACTCCGTTAATACGACGGCGGACCGCGTCCGCGCACTGGGTGGCGGGCCGGTGCATACGGCAGAAGTCGATGCCTCCGATCCGGCGGCCGTGGACGCGCACGCCGACGCCGTCGTCGACGCCGCAGGAAGGATCGATGCCGTGCTCAATGCGGCCGGCCTCCCCGCGGTGCAAGGCGTCCCGCTGCTCGATATGTCCGTGGACGACGTCGTCTCGCCGGCAGCAGGCTGGCTGCGCACACAGTTCATCACCTCGCGGGCCGCTGCCGTACACATGGTTGGACGCGGAAGCGGAACGGTCCTGCTGCTGTCCGCCTCGCCGGCGAGGGTCTCCATTGCCGGAGTGGGCGGCTTCGCAGCGGCTTGTGCCGCCGTCGAAGCACTCACGCGTACCCTTGCCGCGGAGTTGGGCCCTTCGGGAGTAAGGGTTGTCTGCCTTCGCCCGCAGCGCATCCTGGAAACCATCGGAAGCACGCCGGACCTGCCGATGGCACTGGACGAGTTCACCCGCTTCCTGGAATCCCTCACCACCACCGGAACCCTCCCGACCCTCAAGGAGGTGGCCGAAGCAGCGGTCTTTCTGGTCGAGGGCGGCGCCGGGAGTATGAACGGGGCCGTCCTGAACCTCACGAGCGGGATGAGCGTCGATTGATACCCGGATCATCGGTGCGACAGGGAACCGTGAGGCTTGCGGCTGCGGGCCCCGGGAGTGCCGGTGCGGGTTCCCGTCGGAGCAAGGCACGACGCCGGTTCGCCGCCCTCGCGGCTGTCACGGTGGCGGTGGCCGCTGTGGCCGGGTGTACTGAAGACGGCCGGCCGGGACCGGAGTCTCCGATTTCCGTTTCGCCCGGACTGGAAGTGGAAAGACCGGAAACGGAAGTCCTCGCCACCGGTCTCGACGCCCCGTGGTCCATCGCGTTCCACGAGGGCATCCCGCTGGTCAGCGAGCGGGACTCTGCACGAATCCTGGAGCTCGACGCGGCCGGTAACGCCCGCGAGGCCGGCACCATCGAGGGCGCCGCAGGCAGGGGAGAGGGAGGGCTTCTCGGCATCGCCGTCCAGGACGGGTACCTGTATACCTATTTCACCGGGGACGCCGGGAACCGGATCGAACGCCGCAGCATCACCGGTGACCCCGGGTCATTGGCGCTGGGCGAAGCGGAAACCATCCTCGACTCAATCCCCGCCGGCCCGGTCCACAACGGGGGCCGCCTTGCGTTCGGCCCGGACGGCATGCTGTACGCCACCACTGGCGACGCCGGCAGCCGGGACAGCGCGCAGGACCGGGATTCGCTCTCGGGCAAGATCCTGCGGATGAACCCGGACGGCAGCAACCCGGAGGACAACCCCTTCCCGGGAACGCTCGTGTACAGCTATGGACACCGCAACCCGCAGGGCATCGCCTGGGACAGCGACGGCGTCCTCTATGCGAGCGAGTTCGGACAGAACACCTGGGATGAACTGAACGTCATCGAGCCCGGCGGGAACTACGGCTGGCCCGAGGTCGAAGGCATAGCAGGAGAGGAAGGCTTCATTGACCCGGTCCAGCAGTGGACGCCCGGGGAAGCCAGTCCGAGCGGCATCGCCGTGGCGGGCAGCACTCTGTATATTGCCAACCTGCGCGGCGAACGGCTGCGGGAGGTCCCGCTCGATAATCCCGGTGCCCCCATCGAGCAGCTGGCCGGCGACTACGGCCGGCTGCGCGACGTCGTCAACGCTCCGGACGGCAGTGTGTGGGTCCTGACGAACAACACCGACGGCCGCGGCCGTCCGGGGCAGGACGACGACCGGATTCTCCGCCTGGAAACGGATTAGGCGAGTCGTCTGCGCATCAGCCACCGGGTTTTCCCGCCGGATTTCGACGCCGTCTCCGCCGCGCGTTCGAAGCCGGCTGCCTCGAACAGCGCAGTAGTGCCGACGTACGCGAGCGAGGAACTGATCCTGCCGCCGGCGGCGTCGATCGGGTAGGCCTCCAGCGCCGGAGCGCCTGCAGAACGGGCATAGTCGACGGCGCCGTGGAGCAGGTGCCGGGCCAGTCCCTGCCGGCGGAACTGCGGACGGATGACCAGGCAGACCACGCTCCACACCGGAACATCGTCGACGGCGGGGATGGTCCGTGAGGACCGCAGCCGGTGGTGGCTGGCGCGCGGGCTCACCGAACACCAGCCCGCGGCCTCGCCGTCCACATAGGCGACGACGCCGGGCGGGGTGCCTTCCTCCGCATACCGGCGCAGCCTGCCCTGCTGGTCAGCGCCGGCGAGAGCACGGAACTCCGACGTCGGGAGACGGTAGCTGAGGCACCAGCAGGCCTGGGCATCGGGGCTCTTCGGCGCAAGGACCGCCGCGACGTCGTCGAACCGGTCGGCGGTGGCGGGATGGACCTCGATCATTTTCGCAGGCTCCTGGGTTTAGGGGCCCGGCTACACGTTCGGCCCCCGATCCCTCGTACCGTAGCCTGCGCCTCCGGGCAGCGGAAGCGGACCCGGGTAGCCGGGCAGCAGTGGCGAACCCTGCCCGTGAGCGCTGTCCGAACCGCCTGATCGGCCGAATAGTCCAGTGGATGACCGGTGAATACCGGGGGTTGGTTTCCCCCTGGCGTGTGGCAACGGGTACTACTGAGGGCTCTGGGGCTGGGGTGAAACAATGTGCCTTTATTACGCTTGTGGACAACATAGCGTGGTGTAAGCGTCATCCGCATGCATACAAAACGCCTCCCACATGCCCTTGCCACTACATCGATCTGCAGCCTTGCGGCAGCTTTCGCCCTCGTCGGTTCCCTGGCCGCCGCCCCGACGGCTGCAGCACAGGGGCCGGCGGCCTCCGTTCGGGTCAACGCCGCCGCGCCAATGGAATCAGGTGTACTGCTGGCCGTTTCCGACCCTACGCCCACGTGCCGGATGACGCCGACGCCGATGCCGACCCCGACCGGGACGCCGACGCCGACCCCGACTCCGACCGGGACGCCGACGCCCACGGTCACTCCGACTGGTACCCCAACACCGACGGGAACTCCAATCCCGACGGTCACTCCGACGGGTACCCCGACGTCGACCCCGACGGTTACCCCAACACCGACGGGAACCCCGTCGCCGAGCGACTCTCCGTCCCCGAGCGATACCACGTCGCCGAGCGACTCTCCGTCCCCGAGCGACTCTCCGTCCCCGAGCGATACCCCGTCGCCGAGCGACTCTCCCTCCCCGAGCGACACTCCGACGGGCACCCCGTCAGCTTCATCGGGCACAACGGGAATGGGTGCCGAGGTAGCCATGGTCCAGGTCGTGTCCATCACTCCGCCGTGCATGGGTTCCGCAGGAGCGTCCCGTGATGTGAGGCCCGATCTGGCCGGCACCGGTGCTTCCGGCACATCGCTCGCCCTGCTCGGAGCCGGAGGCCTTCTTGTTGCGGGTGCTGCCGGCGTGTACTTCACGCGTCGCCGCGGAGTCCAGGAATCGTAGGCATAGCCACCCCCAAGAGCCCGGTATGCGAACGGCAGCCGGACCCCATCCCGGGTCCGGCTGCTGTTTATCCATGCGCCGAACATACTGCTCCCTCTGGAACCGTCGAGCCGGTCGCCGTATCCTCCTTCCTGTGACTTCCACGTGTAGGACTTCCTCCCGCGCATTCGACTGCGCGTTCTTCGTGCGCGACCGCCGCCGCTGACGGCGGGCGGCGCCTCCACTCGCGGTACCGCGCGCCGTCGTTCCGGATGCCAGGCACCCGGAAGGCGTCGTCTGCCTGAAGGGTGCTCCATGTCGCGGCGATTGGAGCGCTCGTGGGAGCGAGAAGCCAGTATGGCGGCCGGGAGGAGCTCGGCCAGAATTTCCTGATCCACCAACCCACCATCCGTTTGGTCCTTGGCCTGGTCCGTTCCTCGGGCGGCGGGAGCATCCTCGAACTCGGTGCCGGCGACGGCGCCCTGACCCGTCCGCTTGCAGCCCTCGGCCGCGACCTGCTGGCCATTGACTTGGATTCAGGCTGCGTAGGACGACTGCAACGGCGTCTGCCCACAGTCCGGGTACTGCAGGCAGATGCCCTGGCCGTGCCCTTCGACCGCCCGGTGATTGTGGGCAATATTCCCTTTCACCTGACTACCCCGATCCTGCGCCGCCTGCTGGCAACGGGTACCTGGACCCATGCGGTGCTGCTGACCCAGTGGGAGGTTGCCCGCAAGCGGGCCGGAGTGGGTGGGGGAACCCTGCTGACGGCCCAGGCCTCTCCCTGGTTCGACTTCGATCTTCGCGGCCGGGTGCCCGCAGCCGGGTTCCGCCCCCGGCCCGCCGTCGACGGCGGCATCCTTAGTGTCCGGCGGCGCCCGGTCCCGCTGCTGGACCCGCAGGACCGGACACCCTACGAGCGGTTTGTGCGCGCCATCTACAACGGACCCGGAGCGGGGCTGGGGGAGATCCTGGGCCGGTATCTTGGGTCGGCACGGACCGCACGGACCGCATTGGCCGCTGCGGGAGTTCCGCTGCAGGCACTGCCCAGGGATGCAGCAGCCGCGCAGTGGCCGCGCTTGTGGCAGGCAGCCGTGGACCAGCCCAGCGCCCGGGCAGGCAACCATCCCCGCCAGCGGGCCGGCAGCTGAGCCAGGCCAGCCGGGGCGCATGCATCGCGGCCGGCCAGTGCGCTTCGGATTCGGCAAGGGCGGTAATCGGCGGTCCTGTTACGGCGCGTTGACGCCCTCCCGCACCTGATTACTACCTCCTGCGCGGAGAAGCCGTAAGCAGTACTTGTTAATCAGTGCCACAGCGGGCCTGTAACGGGTAGGCTGATACAGCAGGTAAGGCAGAAACAGTCATCGGAACCGGGTCAGCCAGATATTTTGGCTGATCAGTTTTCTTTTTGGGGAGGAAATTGCACATGGCGGGCGAGCAGTACAGCGCCGAACGAGCGGGCAACCGACAGGCGCCCGGCACGGAAGACACCACATCCATCAGTCTTCCCCCGATGTCCGATTCCACATCGGTTGAGCCCAAGCTGACCCCGGACGAGCGAGCCGCCGTCGCGGCCCTCCCTGCGCGCTCAGCCCTGCTGATTGCCCACAGCGGTCCGAACGCCGGTGCCCGCTTCCTGCTGGACCAGGACGTCACCACTGCCGGCCGGCACCCCAACGCAGACGTTTTCCTCGATGACGTCACTGTTTCGCGCAAGCATGTTGAGTTCCGCCGTACCCCCGAGGGGTTCCGCGTGGTGGATTCCATGAGCCTGAACGGCACGTACGTCAACCATGACCGGGTCGACAGTGTGCTGCTGCGTACCGGGAGCGAAGTGCAGATCGGTAAGTTCCGACTCACTTTTTACGCTGCCCGCCCCGCAACTGCCGGAAACTAGGCTCAGGCCCCGGCGTAGGGCAGATAAGGTAGTAGATATGTCAGCATCACAGTCCGTCAGGCGCACCACCGGACCGGAACGGCTGCGTGGCAGGGTGCTGAATATCGGCGAGGTCCTGGGCGAGCTCAGCACGGACTTCCCTGCCATCAGCGCATCCAAGATCCGTTTCCTCGAGGAAAAAGGCCTGGTGACGCCGCAGCGCACGGCCGCCGGTTACCGCAAGTACAGTACGGCCGACGTCGAGCGTCTTCGGTTTGTGCTGGCATTGCAGCGCGACCAGTACCTGCCGCTGAAGGTCATCAAGGATTATCTGGACGCGATTGACCGGGGAGAGCGGCCCGAGTCGCTTCCCGGCGGTATGTCCCTTGCCCCGCGCGTCGTATCGGACCAGCTGGCCGGAGAGCTTGCTGCCCGCGCCCATGCCCGCACCTTGACCTTCGAGGAGCTGGTTAAGGAATCCGGCGCGAGCACGGAATTGGTGCACAGCCTGGTCAGCTACGGACTGATCACCAGCGGCGATGAAAACTATGACGAGCATGCCCTGAAGGTGGCCAAGGCCTGTGTCCAGCTCGAGGCGCACGGCATCGAACCACGGCACCTGCGTCCCTTCCGGGCGGCAGCGGACCGCGAGCTCGGACTGGTTGAACGCGTGGTTGCCCCGGTCGCCTCCCGCAGGGACGTCGCCTCGAAGGCGCGCGCCGCTGAGACCGCCCGCGAGATCAGCGACCTGTGCCTGAGCCTGCACAGCGCTTTGGTGCATGGGCAAATAGCGCGGATGGAGGGCTGAGATGCAGGAAGTCGAAGTTGTCGGCGTGCGGATTGAACTCCCGTCCAATCAGCCGCTGGTCCTGCTTAAGGAAGTCAACGGTGAACGGCACCTTCCTATCTGGATCGGCGCCCCGGAAGCCAGCGCCATCGCCTTTGTGCAGCAGGGGATCGTTCCGCCGCGGCCCATGACGCATGACCTGCTGGTGAACCTGATCCACGCGCTGAAACGCGAAGTGACACTCGTCCGGCTGATCTCCGTGGAAGACACCGTGTTCCACGCAGAGATCCTTTTCGAGGACGGAACAGCCGTGAATTCGCGGGCATCCGACGCGATTGCCGTTGCCCTGCGGATCCCGTGCCCTATTTACTGCGCGGACGAAGTCCTGAATGAGGCCGGCGTCCGGATTGCCGACGCGGACCCCGAAGACGATGAAGAGCAGGACAACGCGGAGCAGGAGATGCGCCAGTTCCGCGAATTCCTGGCCGACGTCGAGCCTGAAGACTTCGAACGCTGACCGGTTTTCCGCCTCTGCCTCCGACACGCCTGCGGAAAAGTTCCCGGCATCTTTGACCTTGGTGCCAGTCGGTTCTAACGTCGAAGAATAGAGTTCCCATTGCACCGGGGGAGTTCTCGGGGCACACTGAAGAAGCCCTGACAGCTCCGGCCTGTGCCGACCCCCAGGGGAACCGTTACTAGGAGGCACACGTGAGTCCGAAAGGCGATGCCGGCGAACACGCCGCAGCACCGGGGAGTATCCCTTCCCAGAGCGCCCAGGGCTTGCTGTTCACCGAGGACCTGCCTCTTCTCGATGAAGACGCAGGCTACCGTGGCCCCACCGCCTGCAAGGCTGCAGGGATAACTTACCGCCAGTTGGATTACTGGGCGCGCACCGGCCTCGTGGAACCTGCGGTACGAGGTGCATCCGGTTCCGGCACGCAGCGCCTCTACGGTTTCCGCGATATCCTGGTCCTGAAAGTCGTCAAGCGGCTGCTGGACACCGGTGTATCTCTCCAGCAGATCCGAACTGCCGTGGAGCACCTGCGGGAACGTGGAGTCGAGGACCTGGCACAGATCACCTTGATGAGCGACGGCGCCAGCGTGTACGAGTGCACTTCCGCCGACGAGGTCATCGACCTGGTCCAGGGCGGCCAGGGCGTCTTCGGCATAGCCGTGGGCCGGGTCTGGCGCGAAGTCGAGGGCAGCCTCGCACAGTTGCCCAGTGAGCACGTCAACGAGCAGGACTTTCCCGGAGACGAACTGAGCCAGCGCCGCATCGCCCGCAAAATCAGTTAGGGCGCACAGCCCAGTTAGGGCGCACAGCTCAGTTAGGGCGCACAGCCCGGTTAGGGTGCGCAGGCTCTACAGACCATTAACGTTGAAGGGCATCCCCGCGGGGATGCCCTTCAACGTTTGTCCAGTTGCTTGTAGCCTGCCGGGGCTAGGCCACCGGGCGGCGCATCACGCGGTTGCGCACGCTGCCGGAATCCATCAGGTTCTTCATCAAGGCGTCGAAGGTTCCGGCGGCCTGTTTGGCTGATTCGCCCGGCCAGTGATGCACCGAATGGGCGGCACCCTGGATCTGCTGCCAGTTCGCCTGTTCCGCAATGGTGGGCGTGAGGAGCAGGTCACCGAACATCTGCTTCATTTCGGCAAGCCGGAAAACGTGCTCGTTGGAGCTGGGCCGCACCCGGTTGGCGATGATTCCGGCGGGGGCCAGATTGGGAGCGAATTCCTCCCGGAACAGTTCGAGCGCACGCATGGTCCGCTCGGTGCCGGCCACCGAAAACAGCCCAGGTTCCGCAACGAGCAGTACCCGGTTGCTGGCGGTCCAGGCCATGCGGGTGAGGCCGTTCAGCGACGGCGGGCAGTCGATGAGGACCAAGCCGTATCCGGATACCCGGGACAGCAGGGTGGTCAGGCGTCGAAGATCGCGCTTGCCCAGGTCCGGACGGTCGTAAATACCCGAGTAGGCCGAGCCCATGGCAACATCCAGGACGGGGTTCCGGCCTTCTGAATTCTTCGCAAGGCGGCGGGCGTTCGCTACCCAGCCGCTGGGGATCACATGATCCGAAAGCTGTGCCCGACGGGCTGTCCGGAGCATCTCGCCGATTCCGAGCTGGTTGCCTGCGCTGACGCCCAAACCGGTGGTGGCATCGGCGTGCGGGTCCAGGTCCACGACGAGCGTAGGAATGCCGGCGGCCAGCGCTGCGGATGCCAGGCCGAGGGTGACGGAGGTCTTGCCGACGCCGCCCTTCAGGCTGCTGATGCTCACTACTTGCACTTGATGAACCAAAACCTAACGTGTCTAGGGATCACTGGACGCTGCTGACTCATTCTATGTGACGCATACCCGTTACCTTGGCAGCGGGCTTTTACAGGGGTGGCGCTTAGACTGGTGCCACTGTGATGTCGAACACGGCAGCTCCGGAGTCCGCCTGTCGGCGGGACCCCGGTCCGGCTTGAGGTTTTCCTCTCGCGCCGTGGGTAAAATCCGTTATTGGCGGTATCTGTCCGGGTGCCCCACCGCAATTGATCCAGGAGACCCATGTTCTCGAAGATTTTGGTAGCGAACCGGGGCGAGATCGCCATTCGCGCCTTCCGTGCCGCCTATGAGCTCGGCGCCAAGACCGTGGCCGTGTTTCCCCAGGAGGACCGGAATTCCATCCACCGCCAGAAGGCCGACGAGGCCTATCTGATCGGGGAAGAGGGACATCCGGTCCGGGCGTATCTGGACGTTGACGAGATTATCCGGGTAGCTAAGGAATCCGGCTGTGACGCCATTTACCCCGGTTACGGGTTCCTTTCCGAAAACGCGCACCTGGCACGCGCCGCCGCTGACGCGGGCATCACCTTTGTGGGTCCCGCGGCGGACATCCTGGAACTGGCCGGACACAAGGTCCATGCCCTGAACGCGGCTCGCAAGGCAGGCATCCCGGTTCTGCGCTCCACCGAGCCGAGCGCCGACGTCGAGAAGCTGCTCAGCGAGGCAGAGGACATCGGGTTCCCCATCTTCGTCAAGGCCGTGGCCGGCGGCGGCGGCCGCGGGATGCGCCGGGTGGACACCGCGGACAAGCTGCCCGAAGCCCTGCAGGCGGCCATGCGGGAGGCTGAGACAGCCTTCGGCGACGCGACCGTGTTCCTGGAGCAGGCAGTCCTGCGTCCCCGGCACATCGAAGTACAGATCCTGGCCGATGCGGACGGCAACATCGTGCACCTGTTCGAACGGGACTGCTCCCTGCAGCGCCGCCACCAGAAGGTGGTGGAGATAGCGCCGGCGCCCAATCTGGATGAGAACATCCGCCAGGCCCTGTACCGGGACGCGGTGAAGTTCGCCAAGGCCCTGAACTACGTCAACGCGGGAACCGTGGAGTTCCTCGTGGACACTGTCGGTGAACGCGCCGGCCAGCACGTCTTTATCGAAATGAACCCCCGGGTCCAGGTGGAACACACCGTTACCGAGGAAATCACCGACGTCGACATCGTCCAGTCCCAGCTGCGGATCGCGGCAGGTGAGACGCTGGCCGATCTGGGCCTGCAGCAGGATGAACTGCAGGTCCGCGGCGCCGCCCTCCAGTGCCGCATTACCACCGAGGACCCGGCGAACGGGTTCCGGCCCGACGTCGGCCGGATCACCGCGTACCGTTCCGCCGGCGGCGCCGGGGTGAGGCTGGACGGCGGCACCGTCTATGCGGGCGCTGAAATCAGCCCGCACTTCGATTCGATGCTGGTCAAGCTGACCTGCCGGGGACGGACCTACCCCATAGCGGTCAACCGGGCCCGGAGGGCGCTGGCCGAGTTCAGGATCCGCGGCGTTGCCACCAACATTTCCTTCCTGCAGGCGGTCCTGGATGATCCGGACTTCGTTGCCGGGGACGTAGCGACGTCGTTTATCGAGGAACGCCCCGAACTGCTTAATGCCCGCGGCTCGGCGGATCGGGGTACGAAGCTGCTCAATTGGCTCGCCGATGTCACCGTGAATAAGCCCTACGGCGATCCCGTTGCGCATATCGACCCGGCGGAGAAGCTGCCCGCCGATCTGCCGGACGCCGCGCCGGGCTCCCGGCAGCGGTTGCTGGAACTCGGCCCCGAGGGTTTCGCCGCGGACCTGCGGCAGCGGACCGAACTGGCCGTCACCGACACCACTTTCCGCGACGCCCACCAGTCCCTGCTGGCCACCCGTGTGCGGACCAGGGACCTGACCGCGGCGGCACCGGCCGTAGCAGCCCTGACTCCGGAACTGCTGTCCGTGGAGGCCTGGGGCGGTGCCACGTACGACGTCGCCCTGCGCTTCCTGGGCGAGGACCCGTGGGAGCGGCTCGCCGCCCTGAGGCACCAGCTGCCCAACATCTGCATCCAGATGCTGCTTCGCGGACGGAACACGGTGGGCTACACGCCATACCCGACCGAAGTCACCGAAGCCTTCGTGGAGGAAGCCGCGGCTACCGGCGTCGACATTTTCCGCATCTTCGACGCGCTGAATGATGTGTCCCAGATGGAGCCTGCCATCCAGGCCGTCCGCAAGACGGGGACGGCCGTCGCCGAAGTAGCCCTCTGCTACACCGGCGACATGCTGAACCCTCATGAGGACCTCTACACGCTGGACTACTACCTGGACCTGGCGCAGAAAATCGTGGACGCCGGCGCGCACATCCTGGCTATCAAGGACATGGCGGGCCTGCTGCGGCCGGCTGCAGCGGCCAAGCTGGTCGCTGCGCTGCGGGAACGTTTCGACCTGCCCGTCCACCTGCACACGCATGACACCGCCGGAGGCCAGCTGGCAACCCTGCTGGCCGCTGCCGAGGTTGGGGTGGACGCCGTGGACGTTGCCAGCGCGCCGCTGGCGGGCACCACCAGCCAGCCGTCCATGTCCTCGTTGGTCGCCGCGCTGACCAATACCGAACGGGATACCGGCATCAGCCTGGACGCCGTAGGCGCACTGGAACCGTATTGGGAGGCCGTGCGGCGTGTGTACGCGCCGTTCGAATCCGGGTTGGCGGGTCCCACCGGCCGCGTGTACCGCCACGAAATTCCGGGCGGCCAGCTTTCCAACCTGCGCCAGCAGGCGATTGCCCTGGGGCTGGGGGAGCGGTTCGAAGCCATTGAGGACATGTACACCGCCGCCGACCGGATCCTGGGCCGCCTGGTGAAGGTCACGCCGTCGTCGAAGGTGGTGGGGGACCTGGCCCTCCAGCTGGTCGGCTCCAACGTCTCCCCGGAGGACTTCGAGGAGAACCCGCAGAACTACGACATTCCGGATTCCGTGATCGGCTTCCTCAGCGGTGAACTCGGTGATCCGCCCGGAGGCTGGCCGGAGCCCTTCCGGACCAAGGCGCTGCAGGGCCGTAAGGTCAAGGCCCGCGACGTCGAACTGACCGAGGTGGACAAGGCCGGGCTGCACGCCGATTCGGCCACCCGGCAGGAAACCCTGAACCGGCTGCTCTTTGCCGGCCCGGCCAAGGAATTCGCGACCGTCCGTGAAACCTACGGCGACGTTTCCGTACTGGAGACCCGGGACTACCTGTACGGGCTGCGGCGCGGGGAAGAGCACGTCATCGAACTGGAAAAGGGCGTGCGGCTGATCGCTGCGCTGGACGCGGTGTCCGAGCCGGATGAAAAGGGCATGCGCACGGTCATGACCACCCTGAACGGGCAGATGCGGCCGGTCTCGGTCCGGGACCGCAGCATCGAAAGCACCACGAAATCGGCGGAACGGGCAGATCCGGCGGAAGCCGGCCAGGTTGCGGCACCGTTTGCCGGTGCGGTCACGGTCACGGTTAAGGAGGGTGCAGAGGTCGCCGCAGGAGAGACCGTCGCCACCATCGAGGCAATGAAGATGGAGGCTTCCATCACGGCACCGGTTGCCGGAACCGTGGAACGGGTCGCCATCTCCCGGGTGGAGCAGGTCCAGGGCGGGGATCTGCTGCTGGTCATCGCCCCGAAATAAGCACCGGCTTCCGGTGCGAAATGAACGTTGGACCGTGACTGCATAGACTGAAGAGCGTGACTCACTTCGATCTGGCCATCATTGGTTCCGGCTCCGGCAACTCGATCATCACCCCGGACTGGGACGGCAAAAAGGTAGCGATCATTGACGGAGGCACGTTCGGAGGAACGTGCCTCAACGTCGGGTGCATCCCGACGAAGATGTTCGTGTATCCCGCCCAGCTCGCGGCAGCAGCTGTGGACGGCGCGCGGCTGGGCGTGGACACGGTGTCGGCCGGGGTCCGGTGGCGGGACATCCGGGACCGGATCTTCACCCGCATCGACGCGATTTCCGACGGCGGGCGCCGCTACCGGGACGAGGAGCTGGACAACGTCACGCTGTTCAGTGAATACGTCCGCTTCGTCTCGCCGCACGCACTCGTCACGGCGTCGGGGCAGGAAATCACCGCCGATGAAATCGTGGTGGCCGCCGGATCCCGCCCGGTCCTGCCGGATGTGCCGGGGATGGACCTTCCCCAGGTGCATACCTCGGACACGGTGATGCGTATCGATGAGCTGCCGGCGCGCGTCCTGATCATCGGGGGCGGGTATATCGCGGCGGAGTTCGGCTTCGTTTTCTCCGCCTTCGGGTCGGACGTCACCCTGGCCGTGCGGTCGGGGGCACTGCTTCGTTCCCTGGACGAAACCGTGTCCGAGCGCTTCACCGCGGAAGCCGCCAAGCAGTGGAACGTGCAGTTCGAAACCACCGTGGACTCACTGGTGGAGAACGCCGACGGTTCCGTGCACGCCGTGCTCTCCGGCCCCGCCGGAGAAACGGCCCTGGACGTGGACCTGGTGCTGGTGGCGACCGGCCGAACCCCCAACACCGACCGGCTGGACGTCACAGCCGCCGGGTTTGACCTCACCGCGGACGGCCGGCTGGCCGTGGACGGCTACGGCAGGGTGCTGGCATCCGGCGCTCCGGTGGAGGGGATCTGGGCGCTGGGCGACATCAGCAGCCCCTACCAGCTCAAGCACGTGGCCAACCATGAGGCGCGGGTGGTGGCGCACAACCTGGTGCACCCCGGGGACCTCCGCGCCATGGACCACCGCTTCGTGCCCGCGGCCGTCTTCAGCAGCCCGCAGATTGCGAGCGTCGGGATGACCGAGGACCAGGCCATCGCCGATACGGAAGCCCGCGGCGTCGAACTCGCCCTGGCCGTGCAGGAATACGGGTCGACGGCGTACGGCTGGGCAATGGAGGATTCCACCGGATTCGTGAAACTGCTGGCGGAAAAGGAAAGCGGCCGGCTGCTCGGCGCCCACATCATGGGACATGAGGCGTCGATGCTGATCCAGCCCTTGGTGCAGGCGATGGAGTTCGGCTTGGATGCCGCCACCATGGCCCGCGGGCAGTACTGGATCCACCCGGCACTGACGGAAGTGGTCGAAAACGCGCTGCTTTCGCTGAAGACAAAGGAAACGCCGGGCAGGAACCGTCTCTAGGGGAGTCGGTTCCTGCCCGGCGCGCGGATAAATCAGACCCGCTGCCCGCTGTAGATGTCGTCGATGACGTCGGAGAAGTCCCGGATCACCTGGGCGCGCTTGATCTTCAGTGACGGTGTCAGGTGGCCGCTGGTCTCGGTGAAGTCGGTCGGAACCACGCGGAACTGCTTGATCGCCTCGGCGGAGGACACCTTCTTGTTAGCGCGGTCCACCAGGGCCTGGAGTTCCTTCTGCAGCTCATCGGTCTTGGCCACTTCGGTCACCGTCATGGTGGCCGGCAGCTTGTGCCGCCCCAGCCAGCCGGGAAGTGCCTCTTCGTCGAGGGTGATGAGGGCCGATATGAACGGCTTGGCGTCCCCGACCACCACGCACTGGGACACGATCGAATCGGCGCGGATGGAATCCTCCAGCTGGGAGGGAACCACGTTCTTGCCGCCGGCGGTGATGATGATTTCCTTCTTTCGGCCGGTGATCTTCAGGAAGCCGTCCGAGTCGAGTTCGCCGATGTCACCGGTATGGAACCAGCCGTCGGTGAACGTGTCCGCCATCAGCTCCGGGCGGTTGTAGTAGCCCTTCATCACGCTGATG
This sequence comes from Arthrobacter sp. zg-Y1171, assembly GCF_025244845.1. Taxonomy (NCBI): domain Bacteria; kingdom Bacillati; phylum Actinomycetota; class Actinomycetes; order Micrococcales; family Micrococcaceae; genus Arthrobacter; species Arthrobacter sp. zg-Y1171. Next base: position 1,297,420 of record NZ_CP104264.1, read on the forward strand.
CCCTTGGCCAGGATCTCGCCGTCGTCGGCGATCTTGACGCTGTTCCCGGGAAGGGGCGCACCCACGGTGCCCAGCTTGACGAGCTGCGGGGTGTTGGTGGTGAGCGGAGCCGTGGTTTCGGTCAAACCGTAGCCTTCCAGTACCAGCAGTCCGATGCCGTGGAAGAAGTGCCCCAGCCGTTCGCCCAGCGGAGCCCCGCCGGAGACGGCGTACTTCACGTTGCCGCCCATGGCCTCACGGATCTTGCCGTAGAGCAGGCGGTCGAAGAGGGCATGCTTCAGGGTGAGGCTCAGTGGAACCTTGCCCTCCTGCTTCGCCTTCGACCAGGCTACGGCGGTCGCGACGCCGGCGTGGAAGATCTTGCCCTTGCCGCCGTCTTCTGCCTTCAGCATGGAGGCATTGAAGACCTTCTCGAGGACGCGGGGAACCACCAGGATGAAGCTGGGCTTGAAGCTCTGCAGGTCGGGCAGCAGGTTCTTTACATCGGGGGTGTGTGCCACGGTGGCGCCTGTGGCCACGCACAGCACGGAAATGAAACGGGCGAGGACGTGTGCCAGGGGCAGGAACATGATTGTCTGCGAGCCCTCGGTGGCAACCTCGGGCTCGGCCAGCTCGGAGTTCCGGGACACATCGACGAAGTTGGCGTGCGTGAGTTCGCAGCCCTTCGGCTTGCCCGTGGTTCCGGACGTATAAATAATCGTCGCCAGGTCGGTCATCTGTGCGGTGGAGCGGCGCTTCTCGAGATCTTCATCACTCACCGACGCGCCGTCGGCGCGCAGGGTGTCGAGTCCGCCGCCGTCGATCTGCCACACGTTGGCGACCATGGAAAGGTCTTCGTCCGCTGCGGCCGTGCGGACAATGTTCTCGTGCCGGGCAGCTTCAACCACAATGCCGACGGCGCCGGAATCGCTCAGGATCCAAGCGACCTGCGAAGGGGAGGAGGTCTCATAGACGGGAACCGATACCGCCCCGGCGAACCAGAGTGCAAAGTCCACCAGGGTCCACTCGTACCTGGTCCGCGACATGATGGCTACGCGGTCGCCTGCCTTGATACCACTGGCCATAAAGCCCTTTGCCAGTGCCTGGACGTCCTTGGTGAACTCCGTGGCACTGATCCGCTGCCATTCGCCCTGGCCGTTCCGGACGGCAAAGAGAGCGGGGTTGCTTGGCTTGGCTGCCTGATCGAGCAGCATGTTGGTGATGTTCGTCTGCGGCGGGGACTCCGCTAGGACGGGAACACTGAATTCTCGCACGATAGCTCCTTTGATATCCGTTACGCCCGTAGGCACTGTTCAGCCTATAACGTAGATCACATTTTCTTACCCGTCGGTAACCTTGCAGATTCATAACGAACGCGTCGCCGCTCTTGCTGTTTCCCTAGAATAGGTTTCTGATGCGTCCAGTTACCCCAGCACCCGTTCCCCGTCCCCTTTCCACCCCGCTCCAACGCAGGCTTGCTGCTACGGAACCCTTCCGGCCACGCAGGCCCATGCGTCTGCCGAACCGGATGCGGCGGCGAGGTCTGGCCATCGGGATCGATATCGGCGGCACCAAAGTGGCGGCGGGGCTCGTGGACGGCGACGGACGCGTGCTGAAGCAGGCGCGCCGGTCGACGCCGGGGCAGGACCCCCGGGAAGTCGAAGCGGTCATCGTGGACCTGGTCCGGGAACTCTCGGCCGAGCACCACGTGTGGTCCGTTGGAATCGGTGCGGCCGGGTGGATGGACCTCGCCGGCGGCACCGTGTTGTTCAGCCCGCACCTGGCCTGGCGCAATGAGCCCCTCCGCGAGAACCTTGAGCGGCTGCTGCGCAGACGCGTCTTCCTCGTCAATGATGCCGACGGCGCCGCCTGGGCGGAATACCGGTTCGGCGCCGGTGCGGGGGAGAGCAGGATGGTCTGCGTCACCCTCGGAACCGGAATCGGCGGGGCGATGGTGCTCGACGGCCGGCTTGAGCGCGGCCGGTACGGCGTGGCGGGGGAGTTCGGGCACCAGATCATCATGCCCGGCGGGCACCGCTGCGAATGCGGCAACCGCGGGTGCTGGGAGCAGTATGCCTCGGGCAACGCCCTGGGCCGGGAGGCCCGGGAACTGGCCGCAGCCAACTCCCCGGTAGCCCAGGAGCTGCTCCGCGCCGTGGACGGCAACGCGGATCAGGTGACCGGCGCCGTCGTCACCCGTCTGGCCCTCGAAGGCGACCCGGCCTCCATTGAACTCCTTGACGAAGTGGGGCAGTGGCTCGGATTGGGGCTGGCGAACCTGGCCGCTGCCCTGGATCCTGGCATGTTCGTCATCGGCGGCGGGCTGAGCGATGCCGGTGACCTGCTGCTTGGTCCGGCGCGGCGGTCCTTTGCCCGGAACCTTACCGGGCGGGGTTTCCGCCCCGCGGCCAAGATGGAGCGGGCGGCCCTGGGTCCGGCCGCGGGGATGATCGGAGCCGCGGACCTGTCTCGGATCGCTGCACGCCGCTGAGCCGGGGCGGCCCCGGGGGAGGAAGCCGGGCCTAGACGGCCGCTCCGTCGTCATCCTCATCGCGGTGCTGGGGTAGCCGGAAAAGCAGATAGGCCGCGGATCCCGCAAACACGGCGACAGTGCCGAGGATGACGGGCAGCGGCGCGGTGCGCCAGAACATGGCGAACACCAGGAGCAGGAGCGGTCCGGCCAGCGTGCCCAGCCAGCTGAGCACAACCAGCGGTTCCCCGGTGCCAAGCGGCGGCGGTTCGGGCGGCACAAACCCGCCGTCGTCCTCATCCTCGGCGGTATAGTCCCGGGGCCCCGCTGATGCCAGCGGCTGGTTCTCGAAGATGGCGCGGGTCCGTTCCGCCGGGGTCGGTGCCGCCGGATCGCCGGGCGGTGTTGCTTCCCCCGGTTCTCCGCTGCCGCGCGGGGCGTCGGCATCCGGGGTGCCGGCGGAACGGTCCGGTTCCGGACGTACCGGATCGCTGGCGTCCATATGCTCCAGGCGGGCCACCAGGTCCAGCCAGACTTCCTCGTCGGTGGACTCGTTATGTTCCGGCTCGCGTTCGCTCATGCCCGCACCCCGGAACTGACACGGTGGATGAACTCGGAAGAGCGGTCGAAGATCAGCGGCGCATCATGGTCCATGGTGGCAACGTGGTAGCTGTTCTCAAGCGGCACCACCTCAAGCTCTGCATTAAGGAGCCGGCGGCGGAGCAGTTCCATGCTGGATTCCGGCACCACGGCGTCCACCCGTGAACGGAACGCCAGCACGGGCGCCGTCACGTCGGGCAGGGCGGCGGCAGTATTCCGGAAGAGCCTGCCAAGTTGCTGCACGGCGCCCACCGGCGTCCGCGGATACGCACCCTCATCCTGTCCCGAGAGCCGGATGTCGTTGCCAATGGCGGGAACCGATTTCAGGAAGTACTTCAGCACGCCGGAATAGCGCGCCCGGGGGTCGGCGAACGTCAGGCCGGGGTTAACGACGACGACGCCGGCCACCTGCTGCCGGGCCGCCAGCCGCAGCGCCAACGTGCCGCCCATGGAAAGGCCTGCCGATACGACACAGTCCGTCCGCTCCCGCAGGTCCAGATAGGCGTTCTCGTAGTCCTCGTACCAGCGCTGCCACGGTGTCTGGGCCAATTCCTGCCAGCTGGTGCCGTGGCCGGGCAACAGCGGAAGGCTCACGGCGTAGCCGCGGCCCGCCAGATGGCGCGCCCAAGCCGCAAGGCTCACCGGGGATCCGGTGAATCCGTGGCTGAGAAGCACGCCTACGCCCGCGTTGGGTCCGTGCCCCTCGGAGTGGAAGGCATCAGCGCCGGGGAGGGAAGTCATGTGTCTATGGTTGCATTAGAGGGGCCTTTTTGGACCCTGAAGGGGGGAAACTCCCGGGAACCCCGGCACGCGCCAAATTCACCAGCGGGGATAAGCGCGCATACAGTAGAGTCTGGGGAACCAAACGGGTCCCCCGTTATTGTCTTGTCCGGACAGGAGATCAAGCCGCGTGTTCTATTGGGTGATGAAGACTATATTCATCGGGCCGGTGGTAAATCTTCTCTTCAGGCCTTGGGTCAAGGGAATGGATAACATCCCCGAATCCGGGCCTGCCGTCCTGGTGAGCAATCACCTTTCGTTTTCCGACTCGATCTTCCTTCCGCTGGCCGTACCCCGGCCGGTGAGCTTCCTCGCGAAGAGCGATTACTTCAACGGCAAAGGCATCAAGGGCAAGCTCACTGCAACCTTCTTCCGGCTCGCGAACCAGCTGCCGATGGACCGCTCCGGCGGAGCCGCGTCCGCTTCCTCCCTCAAGGCAGGCGTCGATGTCCTGGAAAACGGCGGCCTGCTGGGTATTTACCCGGAAGGTACCCGCAGCCCGGACGGGCGGCTGTACCGCGGCAAGACCGGTGTAGCCAAGCTGGTGCTCTCTACCGGCGTTCCCGTCATCCCCGTTGCGATGATCGGAACCGACAAGGTCCAGCCCATCGGCCGGCGGATCCCCAATATCCGCCGGATCGGCATCATCGTCGGCGAACCGCTGGACTTCTCGCGGTACGCCGGGCTGGAGAACGACCGCTTTATCCAGCGCTCCGTGACCGACGAGATCATGTATGAACTCATGCGCCTTTCCGGCCAGGAATACGTGGATGTATACGCCAGCACCGTCAAGGAAAAGATGGCCGCTAAGAAGGGCGTCAAGGCCGCACAGGCACGCAGCGCGGCTGTCCGCCTTTCCACCGGATCCGATTCCGGTGCAGTGCCCCCGGCCGGCAGTTCGGAACTGCCTGCCGAAGCGGGCGGCAAACTGCCCGGCGCCGTGACCGTCATCGGTTCGAGCGCGGCGAAGGGGATCCGAAAATCCTCGAAGCCGGCTGCAGCCGAAGCGGGTGACGCCGCGGGCGAAGCCGGAAACAAACGGCGCCCGAAGTTCCGTGGCCGGATGCCCGGGGCCAATGGTGCCCGCGCTGCCCGGACTGATGCCGACGAACGCAGCGGTGTCGAAACCGGCGGTGCCCGCCCGGCCGCTGACCGCGACGCAGACCCGCGCTCCCACACGGCCTAGCTTCCCCTCGGGGGATGGCGGGACCGTGCATGTGTTGCGGGCTCCGGCAGCGTTTGTGACGGCGTTGTTCGCTCCAGCCGGGCAACTAGTAGGATTTAATCCGTGACTGACACCCCCGTACACCGCGAGTCCATTCCGACCATGCTCTCGGGCGCGGCGGCCACTTCCGCGACCCACCCCGAGTTGGACAACTGGCGTTCCCTGCCGATCTCCCAGCAGCCGACGTGGCGGGACGATCCGGGGTATGACGCGGCCATTGCCGAACTCTCGATGGTTCCTCCGCTGGTTTTCGCCGGCGAAGTGGATGTCCTCCGCAGCCGACTGGCCGAGGCCGCCCAAGGCCGTGCCTTCCTCCTGCAGGGCGGCGACTGCGCCGAGACCTTCGAAGCAGCCACCGCGGACAAGATCAGCGCCCGTGTCCGGACACTGCTGCAGATGGCTGTGGTCCTGACCTACGGTGCGTCCGTTCCGGTGATCAAGATGGGCCGGATGGCCGGCCAGTTTGCCAAGCCGCGCTCATCCAACGAGGAAACCCGTGACGGCGTGACGTTGCCCGCCTACCGCGGCGACATGGTCAACGGCTATGACTTCACGCCCGAATCACGCCGGCACAACCCGGCGCGGATGGTGCGCGCGTACCATACGTCCGCGTCCACGCTGAACCTGATCCGCGCCTTCACACAGGGCGGTTTCGCCGATCTCCGGCTGGTGCACCACTGGAACAAGGGTTTTACGTCCAATCCGGCGCACTCCCGCTATGAATCCCTGGCCCGGGAAATCGACCGCGCCGTACGTTTCATGGATGCCTGCGGCGCGGACTTCGAAGCCCTGAAGCGAGTCGAGTTCTTCGCCAGCCACGAGGCGCTGCTCCTGGACTACGAACGGGCCCTGACCCGGGTGGACTCCCGGACCGGCCAGCCGTACGACACCTCCGGACACTTCCTGTGGATCGGAGAGCGCACCCGTGACCTCGATTCCGCGCATGTGGACTTCCTGTCCCGGGTACGCAATCCCATTGGCGTGAAGCTCGGCCCGAAAACGAGCGCCGAAGACGCCTTGGCCCTGATCGACAAGCTGGATCCGAACCGGGAACCCGGGCGGCTGACGTTCATCACCCGGATGGGTGCCCGTAACATCCGCGAGAAGCTTCCCGCCCTGGTGGAGAAGGTGACCGCCTCGGGCGCCCAGGTTCTCTGGGTAACGGACCCCATGCACGGCAACACCGTCACCTCGCCCAACGGCTACAAGACCCGCAACTTCGACGATGTGATGGACGAGGTGCGCGGCTTCTTCGAAGTGCACGATTCCCTGGGGACCTTCCCCGGCGGCCTGCACGTGGAAATGACGGGCGACGACGTCGCGGAGTGCCTGGGCGGTGCGGACCCCATTGACCAGGAGGCGTTCGTGGAGGGCTACGAATCCGTCTGCGACCCCCGGTTGAACCATATGCAGTCCCTGGAGATGGCCTTCCTGGTTGCAGGCGCCCTTTCCCGCAGGAGCTGACAGGCGTAGGGCCGCCCCGGGGCTACACCACCTTCAGGATGACGGTGGAGCCCTCGGGGGCGGTACCTGCGCCCGGTTCCTGGTCCCGGACCAGGCCCAGCAATCCGCCCAGGAGGTTCTCCACCTCGACCGTGAACCCGCGGCTTTCCAGATCCGCCCGCGCGGTCTCGGCGCGCTGGCCCACATAGTTCGGAACCTCAACCATCCGCGGACCGAGGGAGATGGTCAGCGTGACGGTGGAGCCCCGCTCGAGCAGCCCGGATGCCGGCGTCTGGGCGACAACCGCGCCCGCCGGGACGGAAGGACTGTTCACTTTTTCCGGAGCCACGGCAGCCGTGAGTCCGGCGTCTTCAATGGCTTTCACCGCAGCGTCCTCGCCGAGCCCGGCGACTGCGGGGACCTCAACGGGCGCCGGTCCCTTTGACACCGTGACGTCCACCGGCGCCCCCAGCCGCAGCAGGGTGTCCGGCAACGGCTGCTGGCTGATGATGCTGCCCGCTTCGATGCTTTCGCTGTACTCCTCTGTGACTGCGCCGAGCGTGAGCTCGTCCGCCTCAAGGTCTGCCCGGGCAGCTTCCAGCGTGCGCTGGACTACATTGGGCACGGAAAACAGCTGCGGTCCCTTGGAGACGAGCAGCGTCACCGGCTGGAAGCGGCGGATTTCCCGGGCCGCGCCGGGATCGGTGCCGACAGCGAGCCCTGCGGCAACCACTTCGTCGAACACCTCATCGGTGGTGTAGTCCAGGCCTGCCTCGCCCAGCTGTGTGCCGGCTTCCTCGACGGAAGCATTGCTCACGTCCGGTACGGAGACCAAGGCGCCGGGTCCGGCACCGAAGAACCATCCGGCAAAGGCAACTGCTGCGAGCAGTACCGTCAGCACCACGGCCAGCAGGATGCCCCGGCGGCGCGGCTTTCCGCTGCGAAGGGATAACTGCGGGCGGTGCGCTTCACGGTCGTTCTGCCGCAGCCGGTCGCGTTCATCCCGCTGGGCCAGGCGCCGGCGCGCGTTCGTACCAGGCCCGGCTTCGTCGTCTGCGTCTGCGTCTGCGTCATAGTCGTCGTCCGGGCCGTCAGCGTCGTACCCGTCCGCGTGGTCCGCACCATCGTCCGCTGCACCGCGGCTGCCGGCAGGAAATACCGTGGTGGCGTTGTCGTTTCGGTGGATGACCTCGGTGTGGTTCCCGCGGGGATCGCCGGGGCCTAATGCCGAAGTGTCGATGACGCTCGTGGCGGCACCGGCGGCAGTGAGGACCTCCGTGGCGCCGGACAACGCTTCGGTGGGCGTGCCGGCCTCGGACGGTCGGCTGCCCGGGCCCGGAGCGCACCGGAAGTCAAGCTCCGAGTCGCTGAGGGAGGTCCGGATGTGCCGCAGTTCGCCCAGCAGGGCGCGGCCGTTGACGGGGCGTTCCTCGGGGTCCTTGGCGGTGCACCAGCGGACAAGCTCGTCCAGGTCCTCAGCCAGTCCCGGGCACAGGTCCGAAGGGGCGGGAACGGAGGAGTGGACATGCGCAAAGGCCACCTGGATGGGTGAATCTCCCGTGAAGGGCTGCCTGCCCGTAAGCATTTCATAAAGCATGATGCCGGCTGAATAGACGTCGCTGCGTTCGTCGGCACCGCCCGCAGTAACCAGTTCGGGTGCCAGGTAGGCGACGGTGCCCACCAATGTGCCGGTGTTGGTGCTGGTGGACACGGCACGGGCCAGCCCGAAGTCAGCGATCTTGATCCTGCCGTTGTCCGCGAGGAGCACGTTCTCCGGCTTGACGTCGCGGTGGACCAGGCCGGCGTCGTGCGCAGCAGCCAGCCCTTCAACCACCGCATCCATCAGTGCCAGCGCCAGGCGCGGCGAGAGGGGGCCGCGCTCGTCCAGCAGCCCGCGCAGCGTCCGGCCGGGCACATACTCCATCACGAGGTACGCCAGGCTGTCGGTGATCCCCTGGTCCAGGACGCCCACCACGTGGGGGTGGGAAAGCCGCGCAGCCGATTTGGCTTCGCTTTCGAAACGCCGAAGGAAGCCGCGGTCCGCGGCAAGGTGCGGGTACAGCACCTTGAGGGCCACATCGCGGTCCAGACGGCGGTCGGTAGCCAGGTAAACACTGGACATTCCGCCGCGCGCCACCAGGGACCTGACGAAGTAACGGTCGTCGACCAGCGTCTCAACGAGGGAGTCTTTCACGGGCTCATGCACCCTTCGATCCTAATGGCGGTACGCGGAAGGGTCCGGATCGACACCCGATCCGGACCCTTTCGATGCACTCCTGGATTGCCTTACTGGAAGGACGCCCGGTGGGCAAGCACGGAACTGACATAGTTGCGGGTGTCCGCGAACATGCCGTGGGTGGTCACCGAGTACTGGCCCTGGTAGTAGGACGCGATTGCGGTTTCCAGGCTGTCGCTGCTGCGGATCAAAGCGCTGATGATCGCGACGCCGGCCGTGGCATTGTCGTACGGATCCAGCAGGTTCAGCTGCCGTCCTACCAGCTGCGAAGCCCATTCCCCGGAGGAAGGAATGACCTGCATGGTGCCGATGGCATTGGCCGGGGAGACGGCGCGCTGGTCGAAGCCGGATTCCTGGAAGGCGAATGCCTGGGCCAGGGCCGGGTCGACACCCATCTGCGCTGCCGTGTCGGCCACGATCTGCTGCATCTGCGCACGGTCCGGAACGGGCAGCGAGTTGAGGGTCTGCTTGTTCAGGTTGGCGCCGGCGACAGTGTGCTCGGGGTAGGTGTAGTGCAGGAAGGTATTGGGAACCAGATCCGTGGGTGCGGCTGCCACGGGCGCGGAGGCGGTGACACTGACGGTGCTGCCGTCGACGGTGATCTTCTGGCCCGGCCGGATTACCGAGGTCTGCGACAGGCCGTTTGCGGCCATGATGCCGGAGAGGCTGACGCCGTGCTTGGCGGCGATTGCGCTGAGGGTATCCCCGGCGGCAACCGTGTACGAGCTGCCGGTGCCGGAGGCCGGCTGGACACCGGAAGGAGCCGTGGGAGCGGCCGGCGCCTGGCCGTCGATGCGGATCGACTGGCCCGGGTAGATGACGGAGGTGAGGGTCAGGCTGTTCGCGGCGAGGATGCTGGAGAGGCTGACGCCGTGCTTTCCGGCAATGGCGCTCAAAGTATCCCCGGAGACCACCGTGTAGGTGCCTTCGCCGGCAGCGGAAGCGGCAGCGGGGGCAGCGGATGCGGCTGCCCCGCCAAGGCGGAGATCGTCACCTGCAAAGATCAGCGAGGACGCCTGCAGGTTGTTCACGCGCAGCAGTTCCGTTACGGACAGTCCGTACTGTGCGGCAATTGAACTGACCGTGTCGCCGGAAACGATCCGGTGCGTGGCAGGAACAGCCGACTCCGCCTGCAGCGTCGCGGGAACCTGGGTGGCCAGCTGCGAGGCGGTAACTCCGGTGGCAGCCCCGGTGTTCAGGTTCTTGATGGCCTGCAGGGGGAGCTGGGGAAACAGGGTGTTCTGGGGTGCGGCGGGGGCAGCGGCGGCCGGCTCGGCAAGAGCCAGGGCGGACATCATCACTGCAGGAATGGCGGCGGTCGTCACGGCAACACTCAGTTTGCGCGGTATTCCTGTAGCAACGGGACGCGCCTCTGGCGTTCCCGTGGTGGACTGAGCGTTCATATGGTGATGTTTCCTCATCTGTGTTGGCCGCGGCCTTTACCGCAAATCCTTGGATTAAAAACAAGTAATGGAACGGGTGTTACCACTGTTCTTTATGTGACTAGTGGTGTGCTAGTTACGCATGGGATTACAGGTACTAATGTGAATTTACACTAACCAGAGACCGGCACAATACCCGAGTAGTGCTTTTTGTGTTTCAGTTCTGCCGTCAAACGGCAAACTGGCCCGGGCGGCCCCGGACGTGGCACCCTTGAAGGGTGAATGAACTCGAGGAACTTGTTTCCGACTGGCTGACCCTGCCCGATGTGGCTGAACAACTCGATCTCCCTATTAACAAGGTGCATAGCCTGCTGGAGGAGCGCGCCCTGCTGGCTGTGCGCCTCGGCGACCGGAAGATCCGCAGCATCCCGGCTGCCTTTATCGCTGACGGCGCCGTGCTGGAGAGCCTGAAGGGCACCATTTCGGTGCTCAATGACGCAGGCTTCCACGACGACGAAATGATCCGCTGGCTCTTCACGGCCGACGACACGCTGCCCGGCCGTCCCGTGGACGCGCTCCGCGAAGGGCGCAAGACGGAGATCCGCCGCCGTGCACAGGCGCTGGGCTGGTAGCAACGCCTCACGCAGCACCTGAATTACGCAGCACCTGAATAAGGAGCTGCCAGTCTCCGGACTGGCAGCTCCTTATTAGTTTGGAATCTTTCTATTGCCTGTGCCGCTCCCTAGGAGCTGCGCCGAACGGCTGCGTGGGCCAACGCGTCCAGGGCGGCCCGGGGGATGCCGTCGAGGGGGAGCGCGGCTAATGCGGAAAACGCCGTTTCGGTATGCCTGGAGATGAGTTCCTCCGTCGCGGCCAGCGCCCCGGTGTCGAGGATGATTCCGCGCAGCCGGGCCACGCCGTCGTCGTCCAGCCCCGGATCCCCGAGCCGGGCCGTGATCTCTTTCCGGGCGCTCTCGCTCCCGCTGGACAGGGCGTAGGCAATCAGGACCGTGCGTTTACCCTCACGCAGGTCGTCTCCCGCCGGCTTGCCGGTGGTCCGGGGATCTCCGAACACACCCAGTACGTCGTCCCGCAGCTGGAACGCTTCCCCCAGGGGCAGGGAGAAGCGGGAATAGCCCGCCAGGATCTCTGCGCCGGCACCGGCCAGGGCACCGCCCAGGGTCAGGGGATGCTCGGTGGTGTACTTCGCTGCCTTGTAGCGCAGGATATTCAACGCCCGGACGACGGCGTGCTCGGGGTCGTAGTCCGGACCGACAACCTCTTCGAGGATGTCAAGGTACTGCCCGGCCATGACCTCTGTGCGCATGCGGTTGAAGATGCGCCGCGCTTCGGTGCCGTGCGCCGCGCGCGGACCCACGGCGGAAAACATTTCCTCGCTGAGGGACAGGCAAAGGTCACCGGCAAGGATTCCGGCCGATGAACCGAAATGGAATCCGTCCAGGTGCCAGTTGGCGTCCGCATGCGCCATCGAGAAGGTGCGGTGTACGCTTGGCCCGCCCCGGCGGGTGTCGGACCGGTCAATGATGTCGTCGTGGATCAGTGCCGCACTCTGGAACAGTTCCAGTGCGACGCCGGCCCGGACGGCTTCCGGATGCAGGGGAGTTCCTCCGGCGCCGCGCCATCCCCAGTAAGCAAGGAGGGCCCGCAGGCGCTTCCCTCCGCGGGCAAGGTTGTGAACGGCGTCCAAAAGGGGAAGCGCCTCGCGGGAGACCTCGGCGAGCACCGAGTGCTGGACTGCCAGGAAATCCTCGAGTTCCGTGCCCAACAGGTCTCGGTATGCGGCCTGCTCCTCCTGCGCGGATTCGGCCGGGGTGGGAGACACTGTTATTTCACCGTTTCTGCGAGGACCGTGGCGCCGACAGTCACCGTCGCCGGGCCGCCCTCCTTGGTAATCGCCGTGATGTTGACCGTCTCGGGTTCACTGGCGCCGGTGCGCACGTAGTCGCGCGAGGACGGGGAACCGGTGGCCGCTTCGGCTGCAGTGAAACCCTGGGCAACCAGCTTGGCATCGTAAAAGGCGAGGATCTCGGCTGCGGGAGCATCCGAGGACTCCACTAATACGGCGGTGAGCGTGCCGTTCGCCCGGTCCACGCTGCTCGAAAGAAGCTCTGCGCCCTCCATCACCGGGATGAGGTCGGACGGGAATCCGTCCGCGAGGGCAACGGGAGACTCCGTAGGCGTCGGGGTGGGGGATTCGGACTGCGTAGCGGACGGGGAATCCCCGTCCTCCGCGGTGCCGGTGGAGCATCCGGCTGCCGCCAGGATCAGGGCCGCGGCAGAGAGCAGCGTGAGCGTCTTTTTCATCGGGTTCCGCTTCGGTGGGGGTCAGGGTCCTGCCACCCAGTCTAGGCGAACCGAAAACCGCTCCAGGGAAGGTGGTTAGGGTGCCGAAAAGAAGCGATGAAGCAGGAAAGGCAGGAATGGGGGCGCGGCTGGCTACGATGATGGAGTGAGCAATGGTCCCGACGCCGGCAGCGGCAACCGCGACTGCACCATAATGCACGTGGACATGGACGCTTTTTATGTTTCCGTAGAGCTGCTCAAACGGCCCGACCTGGTTGGCAGGCCGGTCATCGTAGGCGGCCTCGGGGGACGGTCCGTCGTCCTGTCCGCATCCTATGAGGCGAGGCGTTACGGTGTCCGTTCTGCCATGCCGATGGCCGTTGCCCGCCGGCAGTGCCCGCAGGCAGTGGTCCTGGAGCCGCACCAGGAGGTCTACCGGACCTTCTCCGGGCAGCTGATGCAGATCTTCGAATCCATTACTCCGCTGGTGGAACAGCTCAGCGTCGACGAGGCCTTCCTTGATATCGCAGGAGCCATGCGCAGGCTCGGGCCGCCCCGCGCCATCGGAGAGCACATCCGCGAGCGTGTTGCCGCCGAACTGGGCATGACCGCCAGTGTGGGCATTGCCGCCACCAAGTTCGTGGCCAAGATCGCTTCCACCCGATGCAAACCCAACGGCCTGCTGCTGGTGCCCAAGGAGCAGACAGTGGACTTCCTCCACACTCTGGACGTTTCTGCGTTGTGGGGAGTAGGAGCCAAGACCCGCGAGGTGCTGGCCCGCGTCGGCATTGCCACGGTGGCGGATGTGGCCAATACCCCGCCGACTGTGCTCCGCCGGCTGCTCGGGGCCGTGGGGGACCACGTGTATGAACTGTCCTGGGGGCGGGATGGCCGGGCTGTAACACCCGTCCGGCGCGAAAAGAGCATCGGCGCCGAGGAAACCTTCGCGTCAGACGTCAGCGACGACGAGGTCCTGCACACGGAGCTGCTTCGGCTCGCGCACCGCAGTGCTGTCCGCCTGCGGGCCGCCGGACTCCAGTGCAGGTCGGTTTCCCTGAAGGTGCGTTATGCGGACTTCACGACGCTGACCCGTACCCGCACCCTTCCCGAGCCGGTGGGCAGCGCCCAGATGATCTACGAGACGGCCAAGGGGCTGCTGACCGCCCTGGGGCCGCGGCCGCAAAGTGTCCGGCTGATCGGGCTGAGGGCTGAACAGCTTGAATCCGCCGAAGGTGCTGCCATGCAGCTGACCCTGGACGGACGAGAGGACAGCTGGCGTTCGGCAGAGGATGCGCTTGATCGGATCAACCGGCGCTTCGGGGAACTGGGCGTTGTTCCTGCCCGGCTCATCGCCCCGTCTCCCCGGAAGCCACCGCCGGAGCCGGACCGGTTCCCGGACTGAATGTCCCCCGGCGCTCCGCCCGGTGCCGGACAGGCTGTGCGTTGGGGCTGGTTCCCTGCCCGGTGGAATACGTGGACCGGCCGCTTTCGTGCGGACCGGTTGCCACCTATCCTTGGACTAAGTGCAAAGCAGCAGCGAGCCTGCGCGGGAACATCCGGCGCCACACGTTCGTTGGTTGGTTTACAGGGGCAGGACCGGACGGCAAGGAGGCAGCAATGGCACTGTCGGAACACGAGCAGCGCTTGCTGGATCAACTGGAGCAGCAATTACACGCCGAAGATCCAAAATTCGCGAACTCAATGGCGACGTCCGCGGGCCGTGGGATCTCGACCAGGCGTATCGTCCTCGGTGCCTTGCTGGCCGTGGTGGGCTTGGGGGTGCTGCTTCTGGGAATTACGGAAGCGGGCATCCTGGTCGGTGTACTGGGGTTCCTCATCATGGGTGCGGGCGTGTACTACGCAACCACCCGGGGACGGAAGAACGCGCCGGCGGCAACGGACGGGCGCAAGGAGCGCGAGTCCAGTACGCAGCGTGGATTCATGAATAACCTGGAAAGCAAGTGGGACGAACGCAAACGCGACCAGCCGTAGGAACACCCGCTCCGCGCCGCAGGCCCCGGACCCCGTGACAGTCCGGTACCGAAGGATGGCAGGCAGGTAGGAAGCGCAAAAAGGATCCGTTTCGGCGGGTCCTTTTTTGTGCCCTTTTTCCTGTTCGGGACGCGTTTCCGGAGCTGATGTCGGTCACTTAAACCCCTCCACTGCACTCCACCCGCGAGAATCCGCATCAACATGCGGATTTTGGATGCGACGCGCCCGGAATACAACGTGCGAAGGCGTTGACTGTGGAGGGAAGTGGAGTAAAGTGGGGGACATAAGAGGGTAGGGGCGGTACTCAAGGGGTTTACCCCCAATCGGACAGGGCGGTGCGGGATGTTCCTAGGAACACATTCGCCGCGTCTGGACGAGAAGGGGAGGCTGATCCTGCCGGCCAAGTTCCGCGAGGAACTGGCCGACGGCCTTGTCCTGACCAGGGGTCAGGAGCGCTGCATCTACGTCTTCAGCCAGAAGGAATTCGAACGGGTCCACGACCAAATGCGGGAAGCTCCACTTTCCTCCCGCCAGGCGCGTGACTACATTCGGGTCTTTCTCTCAGGAGCCTCTGACGAAGTTCCAGACAAGCAGGGCCGGGTAACCATCCCGCCGGCGCTGAGGTCGTACGCGGGACTTGGACGCGAACTGGTCGTCATCGGCGCCGGTACGCGGGCCGAGATCTGGGATGCAACCGCTTGGCAGAACTATCTGGCAGAACAGGAAACCGCGTTCTCGGAAACAGACGAAGACGCGATTCCAGGGATTTTCTAGCAGTACCACCCGCTACAGGGACAACCCGGGCCGGGTCTTGAATGAGATCTCCCGCCGCCCCACCGCAAGGCCGTCTGGCTTCCCTTCCCCGGAGCCAGAAGGTGCAAAGCGGTGAGGCGCGGATGGGGGTCTGGTTTAAGAACCGGCCGCAGGGCAAACAACACGACGAATGGAAGGAAGCCTCAGATGAGCGAAGAGCGCCCCACCGAGGAACGGCATGTTCCGGTGCTGCGCGACCGCTGCATCAACCTCCTGGCTCCTTCCATCGAAAGCGCCGTAGCCGACCACGGCCGTGCCGTTGTAGTAGATGCCACCCTGGGAATGGGCGGGCACACCGAAGCCATGCTGCAGCGGTTCCCCCAGCTGCACGTGATCGGTATCGACCGGGACCGGCAGGCACTGGCCCTGGCCGGCGAGAGGCTGGAACCGTTTGCGGACCGGATTGACCTGGTCCATGCGGTCTACGACGAAATAGCAGACGTCGTCACGGATCTTGGATTCGAGGGCATCGACGGCGCGCTGTTCGATCTGGGCGTTTCCTCGCTGCAGCTCGATGAACGCGACCGCGGCTTCGCCTACTCCTACGATGCGCCCCTGGATATGCGGATGGACACCAGCCGCGGGCGTACCGCTGCAGACATCGTCAACACTTACGGCGAGGCCGAGCTGGTAGGCATCATCCGGAAATGGGGCGAGGAGAAGTTCGCGGGACGAATCGCCTCGGCCATTGTTGCTGCACGTGCGTCGAAGCCCTTCACCACCACCGGCGAGCTCGTCGAAGCGATCCGCGGGGTCGTCCCGGCGGCAGCTGCGCGGACCGGCGGGCATCCTGCCAAGCGAACGTTCCAAGCCCTGCGCATCGAAGTGAACGAGGAGCTCGATGTCCTCGAGCGGGCCATTCCGGCATCGTTGTCGGTGCTGAACGTGGGTGGACGCGTGGTCGTGATGTCCTACCACTCGCTTGAGGACAAGATCGTCAAGGGCGTCTTCGCTGCGGGCGCGCGGTCCTCCGCCCCCAAGGGCTTCCCGGTTGAACTTGAACAACACAAGGCCCAGCTCAAGAGGCTGACCAAGGGCACCGAGGTGCCTACGGACGAGGAAATTGCAGAAAATCCCCGTGCAGCCTCCGCAAAACTCCGTGCAGTAGAACGAATCCGCAAACCCATGGATGGGGCCAGGAAATAATGAGCGAACGTTGGCCATCGGCCCGATTCAGCACCATGGCGTCAAGCGCCGTCGTCGGCAACACGGCGCGCGCGCTTGATTGGGATGCTGCGGCGCCTGCCACCACCGTCAGGCGGCGCACCCCGCTGTCGCTGGTGCCCGCCGCCAAACGCCGCAAACGTGCACCGTTCGCGGTTTTCTGCTTCGCTGCCCTCGTCCTCGGACTGGCCTCAGTGCTGTTGCTGAACATCTCGGTTTCCAGCGGCCAGTACGAGCTGGTGCAGCTGCAGAGCCAGAAGGCGGAACTGGCCCAGCGCAACGAAGCGCTGACCCAGAAGATCGAAAACCACCAGGCACCCCAGGTCCTGGCTGCTTCCGCAGCAGACCTGGGCATGGTTTCGTCGCCCACCTTCGGCACCATTGACCTCCAGACGCTTGCAGTTACCGGCAGCCCGGAGGCAGCCAAGGAAGGCGAGCCCGCCGAACTGCTGATCGGGGCACCGAGTGTCCTGACCCAGCCGATCACCCCCGCACCCGCACCCGCCGTGGTTCCGGCAGAACCGCAGGAATCCGTCCGGGCACTCGAGGAGCGGGAGGAAGCTGCCGCACGCGACGCAGCGGCCGAAGCCGCCGCAGCCGAAGAAGCTGCCCGGATACCGGCAGCGGATCCGGCCCAGCCTTCGGACATCGTCCCTGAAGGCGAACTGAACGGCGGAACCATCCCCGCCCCCGTGCAGCGAAGCGGAAACTGATCCAAGCGAAGCAGTCATCAAAACTTAGGCATGAACGAGGACACGTTGTGGCACAAAAATCCGGCCCGGACAACCACAGGGTGGCCCTCGTTACCGGACGCCTGCGCGCCGGCCTGATCTTTGGCCTGGTGCTCCTGACCGTTCTCGGACTTCGGCTCTTCCATGTCCAGGCACTGGACCCGGACGGCATGGCGCAGAGCGCCGTGGATAACCGGCTCGTGACGGTAACCGTACCGGCCCTGCGCGGCAGCATCCTCGACTCCAACGGCAATTACCTGGCCCGAAGCGTGGAGCGGTTCGACATTGTGGTGGACCAGCGCCTTTCGCAGGACATCGGCGAGGAATTCAAGCGCCGCGACGCCGAGGGGAAACTCCAGGACGTCACCTTCGACCAGGCGTTTGAGGAACTTGGCGCCATCCTGGGGCAGGATCCGGAAACCCTGCGCTCGGCTCTGCTGGGGGAGAAGGGCTTCAACTTCGTCGCCAAAACCGTCACTCCGGAGGTCAAGGAAAAGGTCCTCGCCGTAAAGTTCCCGGGGATCTATGCGGACCGGACGACGCTGCGGACCTACCCCTCCGGCTCGGTGGCCGGGTCCATCGTGGGCTTCCTCGGCACCGAAGGCGCGCAGGAAGGCCTGGAGCTGACCCAGGACGAAATCCTTGCCGGCGAGGCCGGCAGCAAGACCTACGAAATCGGCGGAGACGGCATCCGCATTCCCTACGCCACCAATGAGGACGAACCCGTCCACGACGGGGAATCCATAAAGCTGAGCATCGACCAGGACCTGCAGTGGTTTGCCCAGCAGACCATCGCTGCACAGGTGGATGAATACGATGCCGAGTGGGGCAACATCGTGGTTATGGAGGCGGATACCGCCCGGGTGATCGCGCTGGCGGAATCCACCACTGTGGACCCCAACAATCCCGGGGCAACCCCGGCGGAGTCTCGTAAGGCGAGGTCCGTCACGGACTTCTTCGAGCCCGGCTCCACCACCAAGGTCATCACTATGGCGGCCGCCATCGAGGAAGGCATCACCACCCCCGAAACACGGCTGGAGATCGAACCGACGTACACCGTTGACGGCCAGACCTTCAAGGACGCCGTCCCGCACGGGACCGTCCACATGACCGTGGCGGGTGTGCTGGCCAAGTCCATGAACACCGGAACGGTGATGGTCGGAGAGCAGCTGACGCCGCAGCAGCGGTACGACTGGCTGCGGAAGTTCGGGATCGGCCAGCCGCTGAACGTTGGACTCAACGGGGAAACCGCAGGCCTGCTGCCGGAACCGGACGCCTGGGACGGACGGCAGCAGTACACCGTGCTGTTCGGACAGGGCCTGACGCAGACGGCGCTGCACACGGCAAGTGTCTTCCAGACCATTGCCAACGACGGCGTCCGCGTCCAGCCGAGCATCATCGACTCCGTCATTAAGGAAGACGGCACGGAGCAGCCCATCGAAAAGGAACCGGGTACGCGGGTTGTCTCCGAGGAGACCGCGGAGCAGGTCCAGCACATGATGGAAACGGTCACCAAGGACGGCTCCGGCAAGACAGGCGAGTTGAAGCAGTACCGGGTCGGTTCCAAGACGGGCACGGCTGAAGCCCCCGGACCGAACGGCGGCTATTCAGGCTCGACCCTCTCTTATGCTGGTATTGCACCCATGGATGATCCGAAGTACGTGGTTGTGGTGACCCTCCAGCGGCCCCAGGGCGACCTCTACTACATCATTCCGGGCCAGTCCTTCCAGAAGGTCATGGAACAGACGCTGGTCAGCAACAACGTGCCGCCTTCCACGGGTGAACCCGAGACTTACCCCATTGAGTACTAATTCCTGGAGCATTGAAGTGCCAATAAGTGAAAATCCCCCCGCCGGATCGGGTCTCCGTCCCGATGCCGTTGATCCGGTTACCGTGCGCGCCGCCGTACAGGCTCTGCCTGCGCAGCTGCAGGACGTTGCACCTGCCGCGGGAACGGCGGAAGCAGCCTGGGATACGGAGCTTTCGGGACTCACGATCAATTCCCGTGAGGTGCTCCCCGGTGACCTCTATGTGGGCATCGCCGGCGCCCGCCATCACGGCGCCCGATTCGCAGGCGCAGCGGAGGCGGCCGGAGCGTCGGCGGTCCTGACCGACAAGGCAGGGCTGGCGCATCTTGCCGAACTGCACATTCCGGTCTTCGTCGCCGGTGAGGTCCGCCGGCTGGTCGGGCCGCTGGCCGCCGCCGTCTTCAACAGCGTGCCTGCGGACGGACCCCGCCCCACCCTGTTCGGCATCACGGGCACCAACGGCAAAACCACCACCTCCTACTTCGTGAACTCGCTCCTGCAGGCACTCGGGCGTACCACCGGGCTGATCGGCACGATCGAGATCCTTGCCGGCGGGGAAGCCATTCCGAGCGTCCTGACCACGCCCGAATCACCGCAGGTGCACGGGCTGCTGGCCCTGATGCGCGAGCGGGGCCTGGACGCCGCCACCATGGAGGTCTCCTCCCATGCGATCACCTACCGCCGAGTTGACGGTGTCCGCTTCGACGTCGCCGGATTCACCAACCTGACACAGGACCACCTGGACCTGCACGGCTCCATGGAGGAATACTTCGCTGCCAAGGCGGCGCTCTTCCAGCCCGACCGCGCCCGCCGGGCCGTCGTCACGGTCGATGACGAATGGGGAGTGAAAATGGCAGCCCGGGCCGGGGTGCCGGTCCTGACGCTTGCGACTGACGGCACCGGCCGCGACGCCGATTGGTTCGTTACGGACATTGAGCCCCGCGGACTCGGGCACTCCTTCAGGCTCCGTGGTCCGGAAGGGGAACAGCTGCGGGTCTCCACGGCCCTGCCCGGAACTTTCAACATCTCCAACGCCGCGCTGGCCACAGTGATGGTGCTGGCCTCCGGCGTTCCCGCAGAAACCGTGCAGGCGGCGCTGGACGCCCATGATCCGTTTACCGTCGAGGTCCCCGGACGGATGCAGCTGATCGGTGAAGAGCCGGCAGCCATCGTTGATTTTGCCCACAACCCCGATGCCCTGACCCGCACCCTTGCCTCGGTGCGGCGTCCCGACGGCGACTCGCGGGTAATCGTCGTCTTTGGTGCCACCGGCGAGAGGGACCAGACCAAGCGTCCGCTAATGGGAGCCATCGCGGCCCGCCTGGCCGACGTCGTCGTCGTCACCGACGATGACCCGCACGGCGAAGACGCCGCCGCCATCCGTGCGGACGTCCTGCGCGGTGCCGAGGGCGCACGGACCGGGGAAGACCTGGCGTGTGTCATTGAGGAAGTCGCGCCCCGTGCAGCTGCCATCGACCGTGCCGTGGAACTGGCGCGCCCGCAGGACACCGTGCTGGTGGCCGGCCGCGGCCACGAAGTGTGGCAGGAAGTCATGGGGGAGAACCTTGCCCTCGATGACCGGGTGGAACTGCGCCGGGCTTTGACAAGATACGGATTCAGTGCCCTTTCGAGCGACGGGGTAGAGTCCTAATTCGTCATGATTGAACTTAATGCAGCCGAAATAGCGGCAATTACAGGCGGCGAGCTGATCGGCCCGGCCGCACAGACGCCGGGCCTTGTCGTGACTTCCGCCACCACGGATTCGCGCGACGCCGTACAGGGCTCGCTCTTCATTGCCAAGCCCGGCGAGAACTCGGACGGCCACCTGTTCGTGGGCGCCGCTTTTGCCCGCGGCGCCATGCTGGCGCTTCTTGAGCGGCCGGTGGCCGACGACGCCGGTGCGCTTTACCCCGGCGTGCTGGTTCCCGACGCCGTCCTGGCCATGGGCACCCTAGCCGCGGAAATTGTCCGCCGGCTCCGGGCGCACGGCGAACTGACCGTCATCGGCATCACGGGATCAGCCGGCAAGACCACCACCAAGGACCTGCTGGCCGGTGTCCTGACCGAGGCCGGTCCCACCGTCGCTCCGGTAGGTTCCTACAACGGCGAAGTCGGCCTTCCGCTGACCGTGTTTACCGCCGGCTACGGCACCCGCTATCTCGTGATGGAAATGGGCGCCACCCGCATCGGCAACATCCGCTACCTGGCCGACATGGTCAAGCCGGATATCGGCGTCGTCCTCTTCGTGGGTTCCGCCCACGCCGGTGAGTTCGGCGGCGTGGACAACATCGCCGTCGCCAAGGGAGAGCTCGTCGAAGCGCTGCCCGCCGGCGGCACCGCCATCCTGAACGCCGACGACATCCGCGTCGCGGCGATGGCTGAACGCACCGACGCGCCGGTCCTCTACTTCACCTCCTCGCCGGAAGCCGCGCACGGCGCCAAGAACGCCGTCCGTGCCCTGGATGCCCGCACCGACGCCGAGGGCAGGCCCGTCTTCACACTGCTGCTGCCCGACGGCAGCCGGCACGAAATCCGGTCCGGCCTCATCGGCGCCCACCACACGGCGAACCTGCTGGCGGCCGCTGCCGCAGCCTACGCAGCGGGTATTCCCGGCGAGCAGATTGCCGCAGGGCTTTCCGGCCGCACGGCAGCCAGCCGCTGGCGCATGGAGCGCACCGACCGCGCCGACGGCGTCACGGTGATCAACGATGCGTACAACGCAAACCCGGAATCCATGCGCGCAGCCCTGCGCACCCTGGCCGAACTCGGCCGGGAACGGCGCACCTGGGCTGTCCTGGGCGAAATGCTGGAGCTGGGCGAGGATGCCGTCACGGAACACGACGCCATCGGCCGCTACGCTGTCCGGCTCAATATTTCCAAACTTATTGTCGTGGGCACCGGTGCCCGCGCCATGCACACCGGTGCGGTCATGGAGGGTTCCTGGGGGGAGGAATCCACCTTCGTGGAAACGGCGGAGGAAGCCGAGCGCATCCTTGCCGAGTCCCTCGCGCCCGGAGACCTTGTCCTGTTCAAATCCTCCAACGGGGCGGCCCTGCGCTTCCTCGGCGATCGGATAGCCTTGACCCCTGTACCACCGTCCGCAGCAACTGATCCGGCGACTGCGCCGGCGCGCACCGAAGGGACCGGAGGAGAGAACCTGTGATCTCCCTGCTTGTAGGGTCTTCGCTGGCTCTGGTCTTCGCCTTTGCCGGAACACCCCTGTTCATCCGTTTCCTGGTGCGGAAGGGGTACGGCCAGTTCGTCCGTGACGACGGCCCCACCTCCCACCACACCAAGCGCGGCACCCCCACCATGGGCGGCGCCGTCATCGTGGCGTCCGTGGTGGCTGCGTACTTCCTCACCCACCTGATCAGCGGCATGCTGGGCTTCGGGTCCTTCAGCCCGACGGCGTCAGGACTGCTGGTCCTGCTGCTCACCGTGGGTATGGGCATGGTCGGCTTCATCGACGACTACACCAAGATCTCCAAGCAGCGCAGCCTCGGCCTGAACGCCAAGGCAAAGATCATCCTGCAGGCAGTCGTCGGCATCACCTTTGCCGTCCTGGCCCTGCAGTTCCCCAATGAGCAGGGGAGGACGCCGGCGTCGACCGCGGTCTCCTTCATCCGGGACACAAACTTCGACCTTGCCTTCGCGGGAACGGTGATCGGCGCGATCCTGTTCGTGATCTGGTCCCTGGTCATCATCACCGGCACCACCAACGGCGTGAACCTGGCCGACGGCCTCGACGGCCTGGCCGCCGGTGCGTCCGTGCTGGTGTTCGGCGCCTACTTCCTGATCGGGATCTGGCAGTACAACCAGAGCTGCGGCTCACCGGGCGCAGAAGGCGTCTGCTACGAAGTCCGCGACCCGATGGATCTGGCCCTGCTGGCCGGGGCCATGGCTGGCGCCCTCATCGGTTTCCTCTGGTGGAACACCTCGCCCGCGAAGATCTTCATGGGCGACACCGGCTCGCTGGCGATCGGCGGCGCCATTGCGGCCTTCGCCATCCTCTCGCGGACCGAGCTGCTGCTGGTGATCCTTGCCGGCCTGTTCGTGATCATCACCCTCTCCGTCATCATCCAGGTGGGCTACTTCAAGCTCAGCGGCGGCAAGCGCGTGTTCAAGATGGCTCCGCTGCAGCACCACTTCGAGCTCAAGGGCTGGGCCGAGGTCACCGTGGTGGTCCGGTTCTGGATCATCGCCGGCCTCTGCGTGGCCGTGGCGCTGGGAATCTTCTACGCCGAATGGGTGGTGGGACTGTGAGTGCTCCCCTTGCCGAACTGACCACGTGGGACGCCGACTGGAGCGGACTGCGCGTAGTCGTCACCGGTATCGGCCTCTCCGGCTTCTCCGCCGCGGACACCCTGATCGAACTCGGGGCCCGGGTTGTAGTGGTGGATGCCAGGGACACCGAGGAGAACCGCGCCAAGGCGGACACCCTTCGGATTGTCGGCGCCGCGGACATCCTGCTCGGAGCCGATGCGGTTGCCGGGCTTCCCGAGGTCGACGGCGCTGCCCCTGACCTCGTGGTGACCTCACCGGGCTTCCGCCCCACCCACCCGGTGCTGGCGGCAGCCGCCGCAGCGGACATTCCCGTCTGGGGCGACGTCGAGCTGGCCTGGCGGGTCCGTATCCGCGAAGGCCGCAAGACCGCCCAGTGGCTGGCCATCACCGGCACCAACGGCAAGACCACCACGGTCTCGATGACCGAGAGCATGCTCCGGGCCGCCGGCCTGCGCGCCATCGCGGCCGGCAACGTCGGAACCCCGATCCTGGATGCGATCCGGGATCCGGAAGGCTATGACGCCATCGCCGTGGAACTCTCCAGCTTCCAGCTGCACTGGACACACTCCATGTCCCCGCTGGCCAGCGTGTGCCTGAACATCGCCGAAGACCACGTGGACTGGCACGGCTCCTTTGAGGCCTACCGGGCCGACAAGGCCAAGATCTACGAAAACACGCAGGTCGCCTGCATCTACAACGCCGAGCAGTACGAGACCGAGCGCATGGTCGAGGAAGCCGACGTCGTGGAAGGCTGCCGCGCGGTCGGCTTCACCACCTCAGTGCCGGCGGTCAGCATGGTCGGAGTGGTTGAAGGACTGCTGGTGGACCGGGCCTTCATCGAGCAGCGCAAGGACTCCGCGGCGGAGCTTGCCGCCATGGCCGACCTGGGGGAGTACGCTCCCCGGCACATGGTGGCCAATGCCCTGGCCGCTGCTGCGCTGGTGCGTGCCTTCGGCGTCGAACCCGCGGCGGTCCGGGACGGACTGCGGGCCTATGCACCGGGAGACCACCGGATCCAGCCCGTGGCCCGCCTCAATGACATCCTGTGGGTCAATGACTCCAAGGCGACCAATCCGCATGCCGCGGCGGCGTCGCTGGCTGCCTTCAACAGCGTTGTCTGGATTGCCGGCGGCCTGTCCAAGGGCGTTCACTACAACGACCTGGTTGCCGAGCACCGCGGCCGGCTCAAGGCAGTGGTCCTGATCGGAGCCGACACCGCGGACCTGCAGGCAGCCCTGGCCCAACACGCACCCGATGTGCCGGTCATCCACGCCCTTGTGGAGCAGACTGGGGAACGGCAGCAGACGGCGGCACCGGTCACCAGTGCCGAAGAGATCATGGTCAGGGCAGTCGCTGCGGCGGCTACCGTGGCCCAAGCAGGAGACACGGTGCTGATGGCGCCGGCAGCAGCTTCCATGGACCAGTTCACTTCCTATGCCCACCGCGGCGAGGCTTTCATCGAAGCCGTCGCAGGATATATGAGCGAACAGCAGGCACCGGGACAGGCACAGACTCCGAAGGAGCCCTAGATTGGTCACCACGCCCACCGGCAGCAAACGCAAACCGGTCCTGCGCCGGAATCCAGCGGCCACAGCCAATACCGGCACGGGCGCGGTGACACCGAAAACCGCACCGGGGAAGCCCCCGGCCGGGAAACGCGGCGCTGCGGACCGTCCGGCCAAACCGGCGTCGCGCGTTGAGCGCTTCCTCGTCTTCCTGGAGGGCAGCGGGCGCAGTGCCACCGGCTCCAGCTACTACACGATCCTCGGCGCCACCCTGGCCCTCACCGCCATCGGCCTGATGATGGTGCTTTCGGCGTCCTCGGTGGAATCCATTGCCGCCGCTGCCGGCAGCGATGCAGGCGCGGCGACGACGTTCGATCTGTTCCTGAAGCAGTCCATGTTCGCTGCGGCGGGCGTGGTGGCCATGCTGGGGCTCTCGCGGCTCGGGCCGCCCCACTACCGCTTCCTCTCCTGGTTCCTTTACGGCATCGCCGTCATCCTGCTGGTGCTTGTGCTGGTGATCGGCAAGGAAGTCAACGGCAACAAGAACTGGATCGAGATCGGGCCCATCACGGGTCAGCCCTCCGAAGCCGCGAAGCTGGCCATGGCGATCTGGTTCGCCGCGGTCCTGTCCCGGAAGGGACGGCTGATCAACGAATGGAAGCACGCCCTTATTCCAGTTGTGCCCGGCGGCGGGATCCTGATCCTCCTGGTCATGCTCGGAAGCGACCTCGGCACCGTGATCGTGATGGGCATGATCATGGTTGCCGCCCTGTTCTTCGCCGGTGCTCCGCTGCGCTTCCTGGGCGTCCTTGCGGCCGGAGCGGCCGTGGGAGCGGTACTCATGTCGCTGGTGAGCAGCAACCGCTCCAGCCGGATCAGCGCCTGGCTCCAGCTGGACTGCAGCACCGGCCTCTGCGACCAGGCCAACGCCGGCATGTACGCGCTGGCCTCCGGCGGCTGGCTGGGAGTGGGCATCGGCCAGAGCCGGCAGAAATGGAACTGGATCCCGGAAGCCCACAACGACTTCATCTTCGCCATTATCGGCGAGGAATTCGGCCTGCTGGGAACGCTCGTCGTGGTCAGCCTCTTTGCCGTCCTTGCCGTCGCGACGGTCCGGGTCACCATGCGCCATACAGACCCGTTCATCCGCATTGTCTGCGGTGCCATCCTGGTCTGGATCATCGGCCAGGCCTCCGTGAACATTGCGATGGTGACCGGGTTGCTTCCCGTCATCGGCGTACCGCTGCCGTTCATTTCGTATGGCGGATCCTCCCTGACCTTCACGCTCGCCGCCGTCGGCGTCCTGCTTTCCTTTGCCCGTAAAATCCCCGAAAGTGAACCAACAGCTCCATGACGCAGCCTTCCCTCTCCGTAGTCCTGGCCGGAGGCGGCACCGCCGGGCACATCAGCCCTCTCCTGGCCATCGCAGATGCCGTGACGGCACACCGCCCCGACGCCCGCATCACAGTGGTGGGGACCGCGTCCGGAATGGAAACCCGCCTGGTGCCCGCAGCGGGCTATGAGCTGGCCACCATTGACCGGGTCCCCATGCCCCGGCGGCCTTCCGCAGACCTGGCGAAACTGCCCGGCCGCCTTCTCCGTGCCGTGCGGCAGGCCGGCGAGATCCTGGACTCCGCGCAGGCCGACGTCGTTGTGGGCGTGGGCGGCTACGTTTCGACGCCGGTGTACCTGGCGGCACGCCGCCGATCGCTTCCCGTGATCGTGCACGAGGCCAACGCGCGTCCCGGGCTGGCCAACCGCGTGGGTGCGCGCTTCGCGGCCGTGACGGGCGTGGCCTTCGAATCCACCAGCCTGCCCCGGGCCACGTGGGTCGGTATGCCGATGCGCCGGGAAATCTCCGGACTGGACCGCCATGCCGCCCGGAATGCCGCACGGTCCGCCCTGGGGCTGGAGCAGGACCGCCCCACGCTGGTGGTGACCGGAGGCTCTTCGGGTGCCGCAAGCATCAACCGGGCCGTGGAACATGCCCTTCCGGCATTGGCTGCGGCCGGCATCCAGACCCTGCACATCACCGGCCGCGGAAAGTCCCTGGTGGACGCCGACGGAAAACCGATCGCCGCCCGCGGCTACACGCAGGTGGAGTACGTCGACGGCATGGAGCAGGCCTACGCCGCTGCGGACCTGCTGCTGGCCCGCTCCGGGGCAGGCACCGTCTGCGAAATCAGCGCAGTGGGGCTGCCTGCCGTCCTGGTTCCGCTGCCGCACGGCAACGGCGAACAGGCGCTTAATGCCGAAGCCCTCGTGGCTGCCGGCGGAGCGCTTACGGTTGCCGACGCCCTCTTCACAGCCGAGTGGATTTCCGACAGGCTGATACCTTTGCTGGCCGATCCGGCGGCGTTGGAAGCCATGGCCAAGGCATCGTCGGCGTTGGGCATCCGTGACGCGGACCAGCGGATGGCTGCATTCATCCTCGAAGCAAGCGATAGGGCAAAGGCATGAACCGGCTGAACCCGACAGACCTTGGGAAAGTACACTTCATCGGCCTCGGCGGTGCCGGCATGTCCGCCGTTGCCCGGGTACTCCTGGCCCAGGGCATTGAAGTCTCCGGCTCCGATTCCAAGGACTCACCGGGACTGCGGGCCCTTGAAGCGCTCGGGGCCGAGGTGTTTGTGGGGCACGACGCCGGACACGTTGCCGGCGTCGACACGGTAGTCGTGTCAACGGCCATCCGCGAGCAGAATCCGGAACTTGCGGCGGCGCGTTCCCGCGGGCTGCGGATCATCCACCGCTCAGTGGCGCTCTCCGCGGCCATGGGCGAGCAGGACCTCATAGCGGTGGCCGGCACCCACGGCAAAACCACCACCACGGCCATGGTGACCGTGATGCTGCGGGAGGCCGGACTGGATCCTTCCTTCGCCATCGGCGGCGACGTTGCGGCCCTTGGCGTCAATGCCGCCCACGGGGCGGGACGGGTCTTCGTGGCCGAAGCCGATGAGTCGGACGGCTCCTTCCTCAACTACAACCCGCGGATCAGCGTGGTCACTAATGTCGAGGCCGACCACCTGGACCATTACGGCACGGAGGAAGCGGTCTTCGCCTCCTTCGACGCCTTCACGGCGCTGCTGCCGGCGGAGGGGCTCCTTGTCGCCTGCGCGGACGACGCCGGTGCCGTAGCCCTCGTTGAACGCTGCCCGGGCGTCCGGGTAGCCACCTACGGCTACGCCGCCGGTGCGGACGTGCGGGTTACGGACACCCGTCCCGCCGGCGCCGGCTCGGCCAGCACCCTGCAGTACACCGTGGACGGCCGCGACGGCGAGGTGCAGCTTGTCCTGCAGGTTCCGGGCGCGCACAACATCCTGAACGCGGCTGCCGCCTTTGCCGTCGGGCTGGAACTGGGCGTTGATCCCCGGACGGCCGCAGCGGGGCTCGCTACGTTCTCCGGCGCCGCCCGGCGGTTCGAATCCCGCGGCAGTGCACGCGGCGTGCAGGTGTTCGACGATTATGCCCACCATCCCACCGAAGTGGACGCCGCCCTGAAGGCGGCCCGCACAGTGGCCGGAGGGCATCGGGTGCATGTGTTGTTCCAGCCGCACCTGTTCAGCCGCACCCGCAACTTTGCGGCCGAGTTTGCAGCAGCCCTGGACCTGGCCGATACCGCCACCGTCCTGGACATCTATCCGGCACGGGAAGATCCGATTGAAGGCGTCACCAGTGAGCTGATCACCTCCCGCCTGCACGTCCCCGGCGGCTATGCCGATAGTCCGGAACGCGCGGTGGCCCAGGTTGCAGACAGCGCCGACGAGGGAGACATCATCCTGACCGTCGGTGCCGGTGACGTCACCGCGCTCGGATCCGAACTGGTTGCCCGCCTGGCCGCCGTTCCGGCCCGTTCGGCCGCCGCAGCGGGGAAAGCCGCCAATGGCCGGTAGGAAGCGCTCCGGGAGCGACGACGAGACCATCACGGCCACACGTGCCCTCGATCCGGAAGACCAGGTGGCAGCAGACAGGCCCGCCGCCGGTTCCACCGCTGTCCGGCCTGCTGCCGGTGCCGCCAAGGCCAAGCCGGCGGGGAAGGGGAAATCCGCCGGGAAGCCTGCGGGCGCTCCGGCGGACAAGGCCCCGCGCCGCTTTGCGGGAAGCCGGCGCTCCGCCGCAAAGTCCCCGGTGCCTGGCGCCAACAGCGCAGGCACCGACGGAACGGTCCTGGCATTTCCGGAACCGCCCGGCAAGCGGCGGCGCCGGGCAGCATGGATCACGGTCGGCTCCGCGCTGTCCGTCACTGCGCTGTTCTTTGCCCTGCTGTTCTTCTCACCGATGCTCGCCCTGCAGACCGTAGTGGTAGAGGGCACCACGCTGCTGCCACGTGAACAGGCCGAAGCAGCGCTGGAACCGTTGAAGGGGCAGACCCTGCCCACCATTTCCGACGCCGACGTGGAAGGGCTGCTGAAAGACCGCCCCGAAATCGAAAAGATCGAGGTCGCAGCACAGCCACCGTCCACCCTGGTGGTTACTGTCACCGAACGCATTCCCGTAGCCGTCCTGCAGGACGGTGACACGCATGTCCTCATCGACGAAGAGGGCCGCCGGCTGGCAATAGCAGCTGACCGGGCAGCGGTCGCCCTTCCGCTTATCGCCGGCGGAAGCGAAGCCATCCATGCGAGTGTTTTCCCCAGCATCACGGCAGTACTGGCGACGCTTCCGCCGGAGGTGCTTGGCCGGCTGGAGAACGCCTCCGCCCAGACGCTGGATTCGGTCGAACTGAAGCTTAAGAGCGGGCAGACAGTATTCTGGGGGAGTGCCGATGCCAACGAGGCAAAGGCACGGGTGCTTGAGGCGCTCCTGAAGATGGAGCCGTCCGATCCGCCGGTGCAGGTTTACGACGTCAGTACCCCCGACCGTCCGGTGACACGTTGACCGGCGCGGAGGACGGCTGGAAACCAGGCGCCGGACCGGAGCCCTCGGAGGGGATCCGCAGGGGAACGGAGCAGGTAGCTTTCCGCGGCCGTGATGAAAGAATCCTCCGACACGCGGGGGCGGTATTTGCGGAAGCGGCGCTGGCCCCATAGCGTCTCAAGTAATGGATTACTTGACATAACTATAACCCTCAAGTTGAGGGTTAGGGTTGTGTAGGTTCAAGGTTTTCGGCCGGGCGTCCAGTGGAGATCTCCGGGATTCCGCTGGAAACCACGGGGGCGTCGGCGGCCGGGAACCGGTTTGTACGCAGGCCGGTTCAGTAGGACACATGCAGCTGCAGAACGAACGCAGCTGCGAAAAACATAAAAGTTGCAGAGATTCGAACAAGGGACACAGGACGTGGCAGCACCGCAGAATTACTTGGCCGTCATCAAGGTCGTCGGCATCGGCGGCGGTGGCGTGAACGCCGTAAACCGGATGATCGATGTTGGCCTCCGCGGCGTGGAGTTCATCGCCATCAACACCGATGCACAGGCACTGCTGATGAGCGACGCAGACGTCAAGCTCGACGTCGGCCGCGAACTCACGCGTGGCCTGGGCGCCGGCGCTGATCCCGAGGTCGGCCGCAAGGCCGCCGAGGACCACGCCGAGGAGATCGAGGAAGTCCTCCGCGGAGCGGACATGGTCTTCGTGACCGCAGGCGAAGGTGGCGGAACCGGTACCGGCGGCGCTCCCGTCGTCGCCCGGATCGCCCGTTCGCTCGGCGCCCTGACCATCGGCGTGGTTACGCGTCCCTTCACCTTCGAAGGCCGGCGCCGCTCCAACCAGGCCGAATCCGGTATCGATACGCTGCGCGACGAAGTCGACACGCTGATCGTCATCCCGAATGACCGGCTGCTGTCCATCAGCGACCGCAACGTCTCCATGCTGGATGCCTTCCGTTCCGCGGACCAGGTCCTGCTCTCCGGCGTTCAGGGTATTACCGACCTGATCACCACCCCGGGCCTGATCAACCTCGACTTCGCGGACGTGAAATCGGTTATGCAGGGTGCAGGTTCGGCCCTCATGGGCATCGGTTCGGCCCGCGGCGAGGACCGTGCAGTCAAGGCTGCCGAGCTGGCAATAGCTTCTCCTCTGCTCGAAGCTTCGATCGACGGCGCCCACGGCGTGCTCCTCTCCATTCAGGGCGGTTCCGATCTCGGCCTGTTTGAGATCAACGAGGCAGCGCGCCTGGTCCAGGAAGTTGCCCACCCCGAAGCCAACATCATCTTCGGTGCCGTCATTGACGACGCCCTGGGCGACGAAGCGCGGGTTACCGTTATCGCGGCAGGCTTCGACCAGGTGGATGTCACCTCGCAGCCGGCGCAGCACAACAAGCCGGCCGAGCCGGCCACGCCGCCTGCCTCGGCAGCGGCTGCAGGTGGCTTCGGGGCTGCCGCTCCGGCTTCCGCAGGCCTGTCGGCCTGGTCCCAGCGGTCGCACCAGCACAGCGATGTCCCGGCCGACGCCGGCTTCGATATCGATCTTCCGGCAGTCGTGGAATCCGATCTGTCCACCGGCCGTCCGGATGACCTGGACGTACCGGACTTCCTGAAGTAGGAAAACCGGCAGGCAGAGCAGCAGAGCTAGACAGCTGAGCATGACAGCGGGGTTGTCCCGGATGTTTTGGTGGCACCGCCAGGTTGGCGACAACCTGTGGGCGGGATTCACCAACGCTTCCGCGGGCAACCTCGCTTTGCATGTGGGGGATGACCCGGATGCGGTCCGCAGGCGGCGTGCGGAACTCGAGTCCGCGATGGGCGTCCGCCCCGGCTCGCTGCGTTTTATGAACCAGGTCCATTCCGCACTGGTGGCAGAAGCAGCCGACCCCGGCTCCGGTGCTCCCACGGCGGACGGCCTGGTCAGTGTCGACGGCGCAGCCCCGCTGGCGGTGATGGTGGCCGACTGCGTGCCGGTCCTGCTGGCCGGTGCCGGCCCGGACGGGAGGCCGGTTACCGCCGCCGTGCATGCCGGCCGCCGCGGCCTGCTGGATAACATCCTGCCCGTCGCCGTCGACCGGATGCGTTCCGCCGGCGGAACCGGGCTCCGTGCCTGGATAGGTCCCTGCGTCTGCGGGCACTGCTACGAGGTTCCGGCAGCCATGCGGGACGAATCGGTTGCCCTGCTGCCGGCTACTGCCGCAGTAACCCGCAGCGGGACCCCGGCGCTTGATCTTCCCGCGGGAGCCCAGGCGCAGCTCATGGCCCTGGGGGTATCAGTAGAACGGGTCGAGGGCTGCACATTGGAGAACGACGAGCTGTTTTCCCATCGCCGGGACCCCGCCACCGGACGGTTCGCCGGCGTGATCTGGCGCCGTCCCTGAATCTCCACCGGCGCATCGAAGGCCGGCGGGCCGGAGATAATGGAAAGACCATGACTTCAATATCCGAATATCCCACCCGCGCCGATGAGCTGCGGGACAGGCTGCAGCGCGTCCGGAACCGCATCGCGGCAGCCGAGCGCCCCGCCGGTGCCGAAGAACCGCACCTGATTGTGGTCACCAAGTATTTCCCCGCCTCCGACGTCGGGATCCTTGCCGGACTGGGAGTCCGGGACGTGGGCGAGAACAAGGACCAGGAGGCCGCCGCAAAGGCCGCGGACCTGGCACACCTGGACCTGGACTGGCACTTCATCGGCCAGCTGCAGTCCAATAAGGCGAAGTCCGTGGTGCGCTACGCCGCCTCCGTCCACTCGGTGGACCGCCGTTCCCTGGTGACTGCCCTGGGCAAGGCGATGGCAGCAGAGCAGCGGCGCCGGGAATCCGCAGGGCTGGTGCCACGTGGGGACCTGTCCTGCTTCCTGCAGGTGGACCTGCGGGACGACGCCGCACGGGCTGCGGATCCGGGCCGAGGGGGAGCACTGCCCGGGGATCTGCCGCTTCTGGCCGAGTCCGTTGCCGGTACTCCCGGGCTGCTGCTGTCCGGGCTGATGGCCGTTGCGCCGCTCGGCGCGGATGCCGGGGAGGCCTTCGCCCGCCTCCGGGAACTTTCGGGGCAGCTGCAGGCGCAGCACCCAGAGGCGCGAAGCATCTCCGCCGGCATGAGTTCGGACCTCGAGGCGGCCGTCGCACACGGGGCGACACACCTGAGAATCGGGTCCGATGTTCTGGGCCCGCGCCCGCCGGTACGGTAGCGTCAAAGTACGAACACCATACAGCCGCCGCGCAGCACCCTGCAGTACCGTGCAGTAACAGTACAGTAATGGGCAGCTAGGCGTTGAAGGATTAAGAGGAGCAACCATGGCTGGCGCAATGCGCAGGACAATGATCTACCTTGGGCTCGCCGACGGTGACGAGCACTACGAGTCCGAACAGCGGCACCTGCGGGAAGCCCCTGCCCGGGAGGAAGACTTTGCTCCCGTCCATGAGCCCGATGAGGAAGCGCCGGAGGCGGTTCCTGCCCCCGTCGTACGAAATGCAGTGGAGGAGTACCGCGCACCCGTGACACCCATCAAGCGTGCCCCGTCGTCCCGTGAGGATGTGTCCGGCCTGCGCCAGATCACCACGGTCCACCCCCGCTCCTACAACGACGCCAAGATCATCGGTGAGAGCTTCCGTGACGGCATCCCCGTCATCATGAACGTCACCGATATGGGAGAAGCGGACGCCAAGCGCCTCGTTGATTTCTCCGCGGGCCTCGTTTTCGGCCTCCGCGGTAGCATTGAGCGTGTCACCAACAAGGTCTTCCTGCTCTCGCCGTCCTACGTTGAGGTTTTGGGCGACGACAAGAAGATCAGCGAATCACAGTCCACTTTCTTCAACCAGAGCTAGCCCAAGGCCCGCACCGACGGGCCGCAGGGGCTGCTGACCGACTTCGGAAATGAAACCCTGCGCGTGAATATCATTCTTCCCCTGGTGTACTTGGTGCTGGTTCTCTTCCAGCTCGCCCTCATCCTGCGGATCGTGTACGACGCCGTGCAGATGTTTGCCCGGCAGTGGCGGCCAAAGGGGCCGGCACTCGTGCTCGCTACCGGCGTATATGGTGTTACCGACCCGCCCGTCCGGCTGTTCAGGCGCATCATCCCGCCGTTGCGGCTTGGGGGAGTGGCCCTGGACCTGGCTTTCCTGGTCCTGTTTATCCTCGTATCGATCCTCACGCAGATTGTCGTCGGCGTCGCGCGCTAGCGTTCCGCGCCGCAGGGGTCCGGTTAGTTTTCGGAAACCAAACGATATAGTGTGAAACCGAATACAACCCTGCATTTTTGTATGTCCGTAATTCTCTACGTAGAACCGCCTGCTTGACTCGCAGGCGAATCTTATAATCCAGTATGAGGTGACCAGATGGCTCTGACGCCAGAAGATGTTGTCAACAAGCGGTTCCAGCCGACCAAGTTCCGGGAAGGCTATGACCAGGATGAAGTCGATGACTTCCTCGACGAGATCGTGGTGGAACTGCGCCGGCTGAACTCCGAAAACGAAGACCTCCGCAGCCAGCTGGCTGCGGCCGCAGCCGGTGGGTCCACCGCTTCGGCGAACTCGGTTCCGGCTCCCGTAGCCGCTGCACCGAAGATCGAAAAGGTTCCGGAAGAACCCAAGCCCGAGCCTGAGGTTGAAGCTCCGGTCGTAGAAGAGCGCCCGGCACCCGTCGAGGCCAAGCCGGAGCCCGTCGCGGCTCCCGCGGCCAACAACACGGAGACCGCTGCGGGCATCCTGGCCATGGCCCAGAAGATGCACGACGACTATGTCGGTGCCGGTATTGAGCAGCGCGACAAGATCATCGCCGAAGCGCAGATCGAGGCCAGCGGCCTCGTCACCGACGCCCAGGAGAAGAGCCGCAAGATCCTCAGCACCCTGGAGCAGCAGAAGGCTGTCCTGGAGCGCAAGGTCGAGCAGCTGCGCGGCTTCGAGCGGGACTACCGTTCGCGCCTGAAGGCCTACATCGAAGGCCAGCTGCGCGATCTGGATGCACGCGGTTCCGTAGCTTCGGAAACCGCCGACGCGTAATTGCCTCGGACACGGCGCTCCTGGAAGATCGGTTAAACTGATGTACAGGCAGCAGCCGGCATTCCAGAAGTCGAGTTATTGAAGAAGCTGAACAATGCAGAAGTTAAGCAACGTATTAGCTGAATGAAACCTAAGGGCCGGAGGCCGGGTCACCCCGGCCGACGGCCCTTACGTTTTTGCACGAACATTCGATTCACCGCGCAGTTCAGTCGGCGCCTGATTCCCCCGGCATTCCGATCACGAAAGCACCATGA
Organism: Arthrobacter sp. zg-Y1171; assembly: GCF_025244845.1. Lineage (NCBI taxonomy): Bacteria > Bacillati > Actinomycetota > Actinomycetes > Micrococcales > Micrococcaceae > Arthrobacter > Arthrobacter sp. zg-Y1171. Next base: position 1,332,246 of record NZ_CP104264.1, read on the forward strand.
CTCCTTCCTCACCGCAGACCCCGGACAACACGGGAGCCGGACGCAGCCGTGCCCGCAGGGGCAAGCCTGCTCTCATCATGCTTGCCGTGGCGGTCGTCGCCGTTATCGCCGACCAGCTCACGAAACTGTGGGTGGTCAGCACCATGGCCGAGGGCCAGATAACCGATGTCCTGCCCCCGATCCTGCGTTGGCACTTCATCCGCAATCCCGGTGCAGCGTTTTCGATCGGCACCGACTACACGTGGGTCTTCACGATCATCATGGTGCTTGTGTCCGGTTTCCTGGCCTACCTGATGTTCCGGGTCCGTTCCCTGGCCTGGGCCACGGCCCTGGGTTTGGTGCTCGGCGGTGCGCTGGGCAACCTGACCGACCGGCTCTTCCGGGAACCGTCCTTCGGCCAGGGCCATGTCGTGGACTTCATCGCCTTCCCGAACTTCGCGATTTTCAACATCGCCGATTCCTGCGTGGTCTCCGGCGTGATCCTGGTCTGCCTGCTCACGCTGCGGGGAATCGGTTTGGACGGCGTACGCACGCCGTCCGGCAAGACAGTAACGACAGACCAGCGTAATGACGACGAGGCAACACGATGAATGAGCTCCACGCAGTTTTTGCAGTCCCCGAGGAAGCCGACGGCAAGCGGGCCGACGCCGTAGTGGCAGGCCTGCTTGACGTCTCCCGTTCCGTCGCCGCCACCTGGTGCACGGACGGCTACTTCAGTTCCAAGGGCAAGGTGCTGACGAAATCGGACAAGCTGCACGCCGGGCAGGAAATCACTGCGGACGTCCCGGAGCAGCGGGACCCGCTGGCCGTCGTCGTCGAGCCGGTTGACGACCTGCTGATCCTGGCCGATGCCGAGCACTTCGTCGTCATCGACAAACCGGTGGGCGTGGCCGCGCATCCCTCGCCGGGCTGGGTGGGGCCGACGGTGGTCGGGGCGCTGGCCGCTGCCGGCTACCGGATCTCCACGTCAGGCGCCCCCGAGCGGCAGGGCATTGTCCACCGGCTCGACGTCGGCACCTCCGGGGTCATGGTGGTTGCCAAGACCGAGCACGCCTACACCCTCCTGAAGCAGGCGTTCAAGGACCGCACCGTGGACAAGATGTACCACGCAGTGGTCCAGGGGCTGCCCGACCCGCTCAAGGGCACCATCGACGCTCCGATCGGCAGGCATCCCGGCTACGACTGGCGTTTCGCCGTCGTTGAGGGCGGCCGGCCGTCGGTGACGCATTACGAGGTGCTGGAAGCCTTTGGCAAGGCCTCGCTGGTGGAGGTGCACCTGGAGACGGGCCGCACCCACCAGATCCGCGTCCACTTCTCGGCCCTGCGCCATCCCTGCGCCGGCGACCTGACCTACGGTGCGGATGCAAAGCTGGCCGCAGAGCTTGGCCTGACCCGGCAGTGGCTGCACGCCCGGAAACTGGGCTTCACCCACCCGGGCTCGGGGGAGTACGTGGAGTTCACCAGTGAGTACCCGCAGGACCTGCAGTACGCTGTCGACGCGCTGCGCAGCGGCGAGGTCTAGGCCCGCTGGAGAGCCGCGGCACACCGGCTTCCGGCCCGGCGCGGCGGCGTCCGACGCGCCGCGGGCCGGGGCCTAGAATGTACAGGTGGCTTCTGCAACTAGTACGTCGAAATCGTTTGTCCATCTTCACAACCACACCGAATATTCGATGCTCGACGGGGCTGCCCGGCTGACGGATCTGTTCAGCCACGCCGACGAGCTGGGCATGAACGCCCTGGCAACCACCGACCACGGTTTCGTGTTCGGCGCCTTCGACTTCTGGAACAAGGCCCGCGGTGCCGGCATCAAGCCGATCATCGGCGTGGAGGCCTACCTGACGCCCGGTACGGCGCGCAGGGACAAGACCCGCGTGAAGTGGGGCGACGGCGGCAGGAACGACGTTTCCGGTGCCGGTGCCTACACCCACATGACCATGTGGGCCGAGAACACCGAGGGCATGCACAACCTCTTCCGGATGTCCTCCCTGGCCTCGCTGGAAGGCTACCTCTACAAGCCCCGCATGGACCGGGACCTGCTGCAGACCTACGGCAAGGGGCTGATCGCCACCACCGGCTGCCCCTCCGGCGAAGTCCAGACCAAGCTGCGCCTGGGGCTGTACCGGGAAGCCGTCCAGGCGGCATCGGACTTCCGCGACATCTTCGGACGGGAAAACTTCTTCTGCGAGCTGATGGACCACGGGCTGGACATCGAGCGCAACGTGCAGGCGGACCTGATCAAACTGGCCCGCGAGCTGCAGCTGCCCCTGGTGGCCACCAATGACCTGCACTACACCCACGCCGAAGACGCCTCCGCGCATGCGGCGCTGCTGTGCGTGCAGTCCGGCTCCTCGCTGGCCGACCCCAAGCGCTTCAAGTTCGACGCCGACGAGTTCTACCTCAAGTCCCCGGACGAAATGCGGGCCATTTTCCGCGACCATCCGGACGCCTGCGACAACACCCTGCTCATCGCCGAGCGCTGCGACGTCGAATTCAACACCAAAGCCAACTACATGCCGCGCTTCCCGACTCCGGAGGGTGAGAACGAGGAGTCCTGGTTCGTCAAGGAAGTCGAAGCCGGACTGCATCGCCGCTACCCGAACGGGATCAGCGACGCCGTGCGCAAGCGCGCCGACTACGAAGTGGGCATCATCGCCCAGATGGGCTTCCCGGGCTACTTCCTCGTGGTGGCAGACTTCATCAACTGGGCCAAGGAAAACGGAATCCGCGTCGGCCCCGGCCGCGGCTCCGGTGCCGGCTCAATGGCCGCCTACGCGATGGGCATCACCGACCTGGACCCGCTGCAGCACGGCCTGATCTTCGAGCGCTTCCTGAACCCGGACCGCGTCTCCATGCCTGACTTCGACGTCGACTTCGATGATCGGCGCCGCTCCGAAGTGATCCACTACGTCACAGAGAAGTACGGCGACGAGCGCGTTGCCATGATCGTTACCTACGGCACCATCAAAGCCAAGCAGGCCCTGAAGGACTCCTCCCGCGTGATGGGCTACCCCTTCTCGGTCGGAGAACGCCTTACCAAGGCGATGCCGCCGGACGTGATGGGCAAAGGCCTGTCCCTGGCCGACGTGCACAACAAGGAAGCCAAGCGCTACGGCGAGGCCGAGGAGCTGCGCGAGCTGCTGCGCACCGACCCCGATTCCCAGCGTGTGTTCGATACCGCGCTGGGCCTTGAAGGCCTTAAGCGCCAGTGGGGCGTGCATGCCGCCGGCGTGATCATGTCCTCCGATCCGCTGATCGACATCATCCCGATCATGCGCCGCGAACAGGACGGGCAGGTGATCACGCAGTTCGATTACCCCACCTGCGAAGGCCTGGGGCTCATCAAGATGGACTTCCTCGGCCTTCGAAACCTGACGATCGTCTCCGACGCGGTGGAGAACATCAAGAACAACCGCGGCGAGGACCTGGTCCTGGAAGACCTGTCGCTGGATTTGAAGGAAGCCTACGACCTCCTTGCCAGCGGTGACACGCTGGGTGTGTTCCAGCTCGACGGCGGGCCAATGCGGTCGCTGCTCAAGAGCATGCGTCCGGATAACTTTGAAGATATCTCCGCTGTCATCGCCCTGTACCGCCCGGGTCCCATGGGCGCGAACTCACACACGAACTACGCCCTGCGCAAGACCGGCCAGCAGGAAATCACCCCGATCCACCCGGAGCTCGAGGAACCGCTCGCGGAAATCCTGAACACCACCTACGGCCTGATTGTGTATCAGGAGCAGGTTATGGCCATCGCCCAGAAGGTGGCAGGCTTCAGCTTGGGCCAGGCAGATATTCTCCGCCGTGCCATGGGCAAGAAGAAGAAATCGGAGCTGGATAAGCAGTACGCCGGCTTCCACCAGGGCATGGTGGACCGCGGCTACTCCGAAGCGGCCATCAAGGCGCTCTGGGACATCCTGCTCCCATTCTCCGACTACGCCTTCAACAAGGCGCACTCCGCGGCCTACGGCGTCGTCTCCTACTGGACCGCCTACCTGAAGGCCCAGTATCCGGCCGAGTACATGGCGGCCCTGCTCACCTCCGTGGGCGACGACAAGGACAAGCTGGCGCTGTACCTGAACGAGTGCCGCAAGATGGGAATCACGGTCCTGCCGCCGGACGTGAACGAATCCTCGGTGAACTTCACCCCTGTCGGCAAGGACATCCGCTTCGGCATGGGCGCCATCCGCAACGTCGGTGCCAACGTGGTGCAGGCCATGGTCGCCGCCCGTGAGGAGAAGGGCGCGTACACCAACTTCAAGGACTTCCTGATGAAGGTTCCGGCGGTGGTCTGCAACAAGCGCACCATCGAGTCCCTGATCAAGGCGGGTGCCTTCGACTCGATGGGCCATGCCCGGCGTCCGCTGGCGATGATCCACGAAGAAGCGATCGACTCCGTGGTTGTGCTCAAACGCAACGAGGCCGTGGGGCAGTTCGACCTCTTCGCCGCCATTTCCGACCAGGAACCGGAGGACTCGATCAGCATCGATATTCCGGACCTTCCGGAGTGGGAGAAGAAGGACAAGCTGTCCTTCGAACGCGACATGCTCGGCCTCTACGTCTCGGACCACCCGCTGCAGGGCCTGGAAGGGATCCTCAGCCAGCACGCCGACTCGTCGATCACCAACATTGTCGGAGAGGAAGGCCCGCCCGACGGCGCGATCGTCACCATCGCGGGCATGATCACCTCGCTCCAGCGGCGTATTGCCAAGAACAGCGGCAATGCGTACGCCCGCTGCGAGATCGAGGACCTCGCCGGTTCCATGGAAGTAATGTTCTTCGGGCAGGTCTACGGTCCCATTGCCGCCGTGCTGGCCGAGGACCTGATTGTGGTGGTCCGCGGCCGGCTGCAGCGGCGCGACGACGGCGCCGTCACGCTGAACGCGCAGGAACTCACGGTCCCCGACCTCAGCGAGGGTCATTCCGGGCCTGTGGTGATTTCCATGGCCACCTACAAGGCCACCGAGACCGTGGTCTCCCAGCTCGGCGACGTGCTGCGGACGCACCCGGGTACCTCCGAGGTGCAGATCCGGCTCAACGGCTCCCGCACGGTGGAAGTAATGAAGCTGGGCGTGGACATGCGGGTGAACCCCACTCCGTCACTGTTCGGTGACCTGAAGGTGCTGCTCGGCCCGGCCTGCCTGGACGGCTAGGCCCGGCCGGGCGCCCGGCGTCCATTGCTGCGTCCGGCGACATATTCGCCGCAGGCCGTGAACGGTGCTGGGTAGAATGATGGTGTGAATTCATCCAGCCCCGCAGCAGCCTTTGATTCCTTCCGCACGATTGACCTGCGCGGGCAGCATCTCAGTCCCGCTGAGCTGAAGGCTGCCATGCCGCGGGCCGAAACAACGTTCGACGCGGCGTCGGACGCCGTCTCCTCCATCATTACCGATGTCCGTACGCGGGGCTTTACCGCATTGACGGAACTGGCCGAGCGCTTCGACGGCGTGGACCAGCACGAGGTCCGGGTGCCGGCGGCCGCGCTCGACTCGGCGCTCGAGCAGTTGGACCCCGCCGTGCGGGCCGCCCTGCAAACAGCTATCGAGCGGACCCGGATCTTTGCCCGGGCCCAGCGCCCTGCCGATGCCGAGGTGGAAATCCGTCCCGGTGCGGTCCTGACGCATAAATGGATGCCCGTCTCCCGTGTGGGGCTTTATGTCCCGGGCGGACTGGCGGTATATCCGTCTTCCGTGGTCATGAACGTGGTGCCTGCCCAGGAGGCCGGCGTCGCTTCCCTGGCCTTGGCCTCTCCGCCGCAGAAGGAATTCGGCGGACTGCCGCACCCCACCATCCTTGCCGCCGCCAAGCTGCTGGGTATTGACGAGGTCTACGCTGTGGGCGGTGCCCAGGCCATTGCCGCGTTTGCCTACGGTGTTCCTGCGGACGACGCCAATGCCGCCGTCCTGCCCGTAGACGTGGTGACCGGACCCGGCAACGTTTTCGTGGCGACTGCCAAGCGCCTGGTCAAGGGCGTGGTCGGCATTGATTCCGAGGCGGGTCCCACCGAGATCATGGTCCTGGCGGATGAGACGGCCGATGCCCGGCTGGTCGCAGCGGACCTGGTCAGCCAGGCCGAACATGATCCCAATGCCGGATCCGTCCTGGTCACTGCGTCGGAGCAGCTCGCCGGGAAGGTCCGGGAGGAACTGGGGCGCCAGGTCGCGGAGACCAAGCACAGCGAACGCGTGCGCACGGCTCTCTCCGGCGCCCAGTCCGGGGTGATCCTGGTTGACGGGCTGGAGCAGGGCATTGCCGTCTGCGACGCGTACGCCGCCGAGCACCTCGAAATCCAGACGGCCGACGCCGAGGCCGTGGCAGCGCGGGTCCGGAGCGCCGGTGCCATTTTCGTAGGGGACTACAGTCCCGTCAGCCTGGGCGATTACTGCGCCGGTTCCAACCACGTGCTGCCCACCGGCGGCACGGCGGCTTTTTCCTCCGGGCTGAACGTCACCACCTTCATGCGTGCCATCCAGGTGGTCAACTACAACCGCGAAGCGCTGGAGGAAGTGAGCGCCGATATCGTGGCCCTCTCGCGGGCGGAAGACCTGCCGGCCCACGGCGACGCCGTCAGCATCCGCTTCGAATAGCGCGCGGGCCAGGGTTCGGCCCGCTTCGGCTTCGGAACGGCGGCAACGAAATCCCTTGCGCGCAGACCTCGCCGGGAGACTAAAGCCGCCTAACCCGGACGCCTGCGCGCTCCGGGCCCGTGGTTTCCCTTCGGTTTGTCCTGATCCCTGCGGTTTGTGCTGATCCCTGCGCCGCGCGAAGCAGGGATTGCCACAAACCGCAGGGATTGCGACAGCCCGCGGGGTTTTCCTCAACGGGCGGGATTCGGCCCCGGCCCGGGCCCCGGCGCGCCCCCGACCCGCGCGCTTCGCAGTCCGGCACGCGGCGCCACCTACATGTTGTAATGCCGGCACTACATGTTGTGGTTACGCACTTGGTGATGCGGCAGGGCGGGCCCTATAGTGAGAGCACAATAAGGCCCCTTCGCGAAAGGACGGGATATGTACTGTCCGTTTTGCCGCAACGCTGATTCCCGCGTCGTGGACAGCCGCCTGGCCGACGACGGCTCTGCGATCCGCCGGCGCCGCCAGTGCCCGCAGTGCGGGCGCCGTTTCTCCACAGTGGAAACCACCAGCCTGAGCGTCATCAAGCGCTCCGGGGTCGGCGAGCCCTTCAGTCGCAGCAAGGTGATCAACGGCGTGCGCAAAGCCTGCCAGGGCCGGCCCGTGAGCGAAGACGACCTCGCCATGCTGGCCCAGGAAGTGGAGGAATCCATCCGGGCCAGCGGAGTAGCGGAGATCGATGCCCACGAGGTGGGGCTGGCCATCCTCACTCCGCTGCAGAAGCTGGACCAGGTGGCGTACCTGCGTTTTGCCAGCGTCTACCAGTCCTTCGACTCCCTCGAGGACTTCGAGACCGCCATCGAGAAGCTGCGGACCGAGGCCCGGGAAAATTCGGGACGAGTCCCGACCGGTGCCCAGCGCCCGCTCACCGCGCAGTAAAGGGCCCTTCGCAGCAAAAAAGAGCCCTCGCAGTAAAAAGAGCCCGCGCAGTAAATGGATCCAGGCATAGCGAAAGCGGCGGAAGGAACCCTTCCGCCGCTTTTTGGTGTAGCTGCTACTTGATGTATTTGAAGTGCATGGCTGCCTGCAGCGCAGCGCCGACAATGCCGGCGTTGTTCTTGAGGTTGGCCGTGACCATCGGAGTCCGCAGTTCGAGCATCGGCAGGAAGTCCTCGCTGCGCTTGGAGATGCCGCCGCCGATCACGAACAGGTCGGGGGAGAAGAGGAACTCAACGTGCGAGAAGTAGCGCTGCAGCCGCTGGGCGTACTCTTCCCAGCCGATCCCGTCGCGTTCCCGGGCGGAGGCGGAGGCCTTCGTTTCGGCGTCGTGCCCGTCGATTTCCAGGTGGCCGAGCTCGGCGTTGGGAACCAGCATGCCCTTGTAGATCAGGGCCGAACCGATTCCGGTGCCCAGGGTGATCACGAGGACGGTGCCGTCCACTTCACGGCCTGCACCGTAGCGGGCCTCCGCGAGTCCCGCTGCGTCGGCGTCGTTCATGACCTGCACGTCGCGGCCGAGGGCCTTGGTGAGCAGTGTGTCGACGTCGGTGTCTATCCAGCTCTTATCCACGTTTGCCGCGGAACGGGCAATGCCGTGCTGGATGATGGCCGGGAAGGTGACGCCCACCGGGACGTCCGGGCCGGGGCCGCCGGGACGGGAGGACAGCTCCTCGACGATCTGGCTCACCACTCCGGCCACGGCCTCGGGTGTAGCAGGCTGCGGGGTGGGAATGCGGAAACGATCGCCAATCAGCTTGCCCTTGGACAGGTCGACGATGCCGCCCTTGATGCCCGTGCCCCCGATATCAATTCCAATGACGGCGTCGACGTGCTTGTCGGACTTATGCTTCTTGGCCATGGTTCTCCAGTAGTAGTTCTGAGCTCGGGTCGGCGGATCAGGGAAGGGTCAGAACTTCGGCGCCGTCATCAGTGACGAGCAAGGTGTGCTCGAACTGCGCGGTGCGTTTGCGGTCCTTGGTGAGGACTGTCCAGTTGTCATCCCACATGTCCCACTCGATGGTGCCGAGAGTGAGCATAGGTTCAATCGTAAACACCATTCCCGGTTCCATCAGCCTGCTGTAGGCGGGCGCGGCGTCGTAATGCGGAATGATCAGGCCGGTGTGGAAGGCTTCGCCGACGCCGTGGCCGGTGAAGTCACGGACAACACCGTAGCCGAAACGCTTGGCGTAGGACTCGATGGTACGGCCGATGACATTGATTTCCCGGCCCGGGGCGACGGCCTTGATGGCCCGGCGCAGGGATTCCTGGGTGCGCTCCACCAGCAGCCGGGACTCGTCGTCGACGTCTCCGACGAGGAAGGTCCAGTTGGTGTCGCCGTGGACGCCGTTGATGTAGGCGGTGATATCGATGTTGATGATGTCGCCGTCCTGCAGCACCGTGGTGTCCGGAATGCCGTGGCAGATGACCTCGTTCACGGAGGAGCACAGGGACTTCGGGAATCCGCGGTAGCCCAGCGTTGAGGGGTAGGCATTGGAGTCCAGCAGGAACTGGTGGCCGATCCGGTCCAGCTCGTCGGTGGTGACGCCGGGAGCGATGTGCCGGCCGACCTCAACGATGGCCTGCGCGGCAATCCGGCTGGCGATCCGGATCTTCTCGATGGTTTCCGCGGACTTGACCTCGGACCCGGTGAACGGTGCGGGTGCTTCCCTGTCCACGTATTCGGGGCGGGGGATCGACGCCGGAACCCGGAGCCGGGGGCTCACGCTCCCCGGTGTCAGGTGTCCAGCAGGTGCAGTGGCAAGTTTCTGGGGCATACCATCGATCTTATCGCCAGCGTGCCCGACGGTGGGACGAGACGGCCGGCAGGGCAGGTCCGATCCGTGCACAAAGCACACGCACGGGATACGCAAGGCATAAGCAAGTTCCAAGGCACGTCAACAGGAGGACCCCATGGCCGATTACTGGTTCAACGTAGTGACCCACGAGGTGGAGGAGGGCCCGCAGTCGGACTGGACAAAGCTGCTGGGACCGTACCCCACCCGCGAGGAAGCCGAGCTCGCGCTGCAGAAGGTGCAGGCACGGAACAAGGCCTGGGACGCCGACGAAGACTAGGAGCTGCGCCGCCTAGGGGCTGTTTTCCCTAGGCGCTGCATCTCTTAGAAGCTAGAAGCTGTGTTCCGGGCCGGGGAAGGAACCGCTGCGTACCTCGGCGGCGTATTCCTTCGCCGCCCGGGACAGCTCGGTGCGCAGGTCCGCGAACGCCTTGACGAAACGCGGCTGCTTCCCGCCGCGCAGGCCGGCCATGTCCTGCCAGACCAGCACCTGCCCGGTGGTGGCGTTGCCGGCGCCGATCCCGATGGTCGGTACCCTCACCGCGGCGTCGACCTCCGCGGCGACGTCGGCGGGCACCATTTCCATCAACACGCAGAACGCCCCGGCCTCCGCGAGGGCGACGGCGTCCTGCACCACTGCGGCTCCCGCATCGCCGCGGCCCTGCACCTTGTAGCCGCCGAGCGCGTGCTCGGCCTGCGGAGTGAAGCCCACATGCGCCATGACCGGAATGCCTGCCGCCGTCATGGCACGGACATGGTCAACGTAATGCCGCCCGCCTTCCATCTTCACCGCATGGACCAGGCCTTCCTTCATGAGCCGCACCGAAGACTCGATGGCCTGGGCGGGGGAAACCTCATAGGAACCGAACGGAAGGTCGCAGACCACCAGCGAGTGGCTGGCTCCGGCCGTGACGGACCGGGCGAAGACGATCATCTCGTCCATGGTGATCGGCAGGGTGGTGGCGTGGCCCATCACGTTGTTCGCGGCCGAATCGCCCACCAGCAGCACCTCGATGCCGGCTTCGTCGAAAATCCCGGCGGCGTACTGGTCATAAGCGGTCAGCATGGCGAACCGGCCGCCGTTGTCCTTCAACTGCTGCAGGTGCGAGATGCGGATTTTCTTCAGCGCCGGAGCTTCAGGAACGGAGGGGTCCGCGGGATTGGCGGCGTACGGGGAGGGCTGTTCGGCACTGGTCATGCTTCGAGCCTACTAAACAACGCACCGCGGGGACCCGCCCGGCGGATTCGTTGCGGGGGATACCCGCGGGCTGCCGACCAAATCCTGCACACGTAGGTAGAGTGAAGAAGGTTTCACATGTCTCTGAGCCGTGTAGAGGAAAGAAGGTAAGGATGAACCGCCAGCAGGAATTCGTTCTGCGCACCATCGAGGAGCGCGATGTCCGGTTTGTGCGGTTGTGGTTTACCGACGTCGTCGGCCAGCTGAAGTCCGTGGCGCTGGCGCCGGCGGAAGTGGAAGGCGCCTTCGAGGAAGGCCTGGGCTTTGACGGTTCCTCGGTCGAGGGCCTGGCCCGGATCTTCGAGTCGGACCTGCTGGCCCAGCCCGACCCCTCCACCTTCCAGATCCTGCCATGGCGCGGCGACGAGGAGCAGACCTCGCGGATGTTCTGCGACATCCTCACCCCGGACGGCCAGCCCTCGGCTGCCGACCCGCGGAACGTGCTCAAGCGCCAGCTGGCGAAGGCCGCGGACATGGGCTTCACCTGCTACACCCACCCCGAGATCGAGTTCTACCTGCTGAAGTCCGATGAACTCGGCGAAGACGGCCAGCCCGTTCCCGTGGACCAGGCCGGCTACTTCGACCACGTCCCCGGCGGCGTGGCGCAGGACTTCCGCCGCACGGCCGTGTCCATGCTTGAAGCAGTGGGCATCTCCGTGGAGTTCAGCCATCACGAGGCCGGGCCGGGGCAGAACGAGATCGACCTGCGCTATGCCGATGCCCTGCAGACCGCGGACAACATCATGACCTTCCGCACAGTGGTCAAGGAAGTCGCCTTGATGACCAACTGCTACGCGAGCTTCATGCCCAAACCCTTCTCGCATCATCCCGGTTCCGGCATGCACACCCACTTCTCCCTCTTTGAGGGCGACAGCAACGCCTTCTTCCAGGCCGGTGCCGAGTTCCAGCTCTCCACCACCGCACGCCAGTTCATGGCGGGCATCCTGCGGCACGCCCCGGAATTCACGGCCGTCACCAACCAGTTCGTGAACTCCTACAAGCGGCTTTGGGGCGGCGGTGAAGCCCCGAGCTACCTGTCCTGGGGCCACAACAACCGGTCCGCGCTGGTGCGGGTGCCGTTGTACAAGCCGAACAAGGGCCAGTCGGCACGCATCGAATACCGCGGCATTGACGCCGCGGCGAACCCGTACCTGTCCTACGCCGTCCTGCTCGGGGCCGGGCTGAAGGGCATTGAAGAGGGCTATGACCTGCCTCCCGGCGCCGAGGACGACATCGAGAGCCTGAGCGCCGCCGAACGCAGGGCCATGGGCCACGACCCGCTGCCGGCGTCCCTGCATGACGCCGTGCGTGTCATGGAGGAGTCCGAGCTGGTGGCCGACATCCTGGGCGAGCAGGTCTTCGAGAACTTCCTGCGGAACAAGCGTGCGGACTGGAACGAATACCGCCAGCAGGTGACCAGGTTCGAGCTGCAGAAGAACCTGGGCATCCTCTAGGAAAGGGCCGGCACCGATGAGCCTGACTCGACGGCTGATCGCCACGGGTTTCCGCGACCTGGAAAAAAGCACGCGGTTCCTGGCGGCTTCGGAGCTTGAGGGCATCGATGAGGACGCACTGTTCGCGGGGTTCAACTGCGCGGCGGATCCGGACCTGGCACTGCAGTCGCTGGTTCGGCTGATCGGCCGTGCCCCGGAGCTGGTGGAACTGGTCAACGGCGGCGCCGAGCGGAGCGAAGCCCTGTTCCGGCTCCTGGGGGCCTCCGATGCCCTGGCGGAGTTCCTGATGCGGCACCCCGGGGATGTCGGAGTGCTGCGCCGCGAGCTGCGCGCCGAACCGGGCAGCACCGATGAACCCACCCTGCGGGCCTCGCTGCTGGACGCCGTGCATGCGGGCAGCGGCGCAGCGCCCGTGGCCGGCCTGACGGGCACCGAAGCCTACGTGGCGCTGCGGTCCCGGTACCGCCGGCACCTGCTGGACCTTGCCGTGCGGGACCTTGGTGCGGCGTCGCCCACTGACTTCCTGCCTGCGGCTGGACGCGAACTCGCCGACCTGGCCGGCGCGGCCCTGGAAGCTGCGCTGGCGGTCTCCCGGGCGGAGCTGACGGCAAACTATCCTGCCGAAGAGATCTCCGCTGTACGCCTGGCCGTCATCGGGATGGGCAAGGCCGGCGCGCGGGAACTGAACTACATCTCCGACGTGGACGTCATCTACGTGATCGAAGCCTCCGGGTTGCCGGAAGAGCGGGCCTCCGCCATCGGCACGGCGCTGGCCGCCGGGATTTCCCGCGCCATCAACGCTTCGGCACCGGAGCCCCCGCTTTGGGAGGTGGATACGAACCTGCGCCCCGAGGGCAAGGACGGCCCGCTGGTGCGCACGCTGGACTCGCATCTGAACTACTACCAGCGCTGGGCGCACAGCTGGGAGTTCCAGGCGCTCCTGAAGGCCCGCGCCATGGCAGGGGACAGGGACCTGGGCCGGCGCTACGAAGAAGCCGTCGCCCCCTTGATCTGGAGCAGTTCCGAGCGGGACGGATTCGTGGAATCGGTGCAGGCCATGCGCCGCAGGGTCACCGACAATATTCCGGCCCACGAAGAGGCGCGGCAGCTGAAGCTGGGCAGCGGCGGACTGCGCGACGTCGAATTCACGGTCCAGCTGCTGCAGCTGGTGCACGGCCGGATCGATGAATCCCTCCGGGTGCGCACCACCACCGCGGCGATTGCCGCGCTCAGCGACGCCGGGTACATCGGGCGCACCGATGCCCGGGAACTGGACGAGTCCTACCGCTACCTCCGTGTCCTTGAACACCGCATCCAAATGGTCCACATGCGCCGGACCCACCTGATGCCCGAGGGTGAGGCCGCACTGCGGGCCCTGGCCAAGTCCAGCGCGGGATCCCTTTCGCTGGAGCGGCCCAGTGCCGAACGCCTGCGGGAGCAGTGGCAGCGCCGCAAGCGACTGGTGCGGCGGCTCCATGAGAGCATCTTCTACCGCCCGCTGCTGAGCACCGCGGCGAACCTGAGCGCGGACGAGGTCCGGCTGACGCCCGAGGCCGCGCAGGCCCGCCTGGCCGCACTCGGCTACGCAGATCCCCGCGGGGCCATGCGCCACATCGAGGCTCTGACCGTGGGGGTCAGCCGCCGTGCCGCGCTGCAGCGGCAGCTCCTCCCGGTGCTGCTGGCGTGGCTGGCCGACGGCGTGGACCCCGACGCCGGCCTGCTGGGTTTCCGGCGGCTCAGCGAAAACCTGGGCGATACGCACTGGTACCTGGGCATGCTGCGCGATTCTTCGGCCGCGGGGGAGCGGCTGTGCTCCATTCTGTCCTCAAGCCGGTTCATTACCGACCTGCTGGAGGTTTCGCCGGAATCCACGTCCTGGCTGGCCTCCGACAAGGAACTGGTGCCGGCGTCGTTTGACACGCAGTGGCAGGAAATCCAGTCAAAGATGTCCCGCCACCCCCATCCCGCGGAGGCGATGCGGCTGATCCGGCTGATCCGCCGGCGGGAGATGCTGCGCATTGCCATCGCCGACAGCGCGGGCCTGCTCAGCCAGCAGGACGTCGGCCGTGCCCTGGCCGATGCTGACCGTGCCGCAGTCCTGGGGGCCCTGCACGTGGCGGAGTCCGAGGTGTTCGGCGGCAGCGAGAAGCTCACCGATCTGCTGGTGGTCGCGATGGGGCGGCAGGGCGGACGGGAGATCGGCTACGGTTCCGACGCGGACGTGATGTACGTGCACCGCCCGCTGCCCGGCGCCGACCCGGCCGCAGCGCAGGCGCAGGCCGAGAAGGTCGTCTCCCAGATCTCCACCTTCCTGCAGCAGCCCTGCAGCCCGGCCGTCCAGGCCGAACGCCCGTTGGTTCTCGACGCCGGGCTGCGCCCCGAAGGACGGCAGGGGCCGATGGTACGCAGCCTGGAATCCTACGCCGGCTACTACGAGCGCTGGTCGGTGATCTGGGAGGCACAGGCCCTGCTGCGGGCACGTCCGATGGCCGGCAGCGATGCCCTTGCCGAAGAGTTCATGGCGCTGATCGATCCGGTCCGCTACCCGGATGCGGTTACGGTCAAGGACGTGCGGGAAATCCGCCGGATCAAGGCCAGGGTGGAAGCCGAACGCCTGCCCCGGGGCGCGGATCCCTCCCGCCAGCTCAAACTCGGACGCGGCAGCCTCAGCGACGTCGAGTGGCTGGTCCAGCTGCTCCAGCTGCAGCACGCACACCGGGTGCCGGAGCTGCGGACGACGGCGACACTACCCGCGCTGGACGCGATCGAGGCAGCGGACCTGCTTCCCGCCGTCGACGTCGACACCCTCCGGCAGGCCTGGCTGCTCGCCAGCCGGGTCCGAAGCGCAAATGTGATCCGCGGCGGACGGAACCCCGATGTGCTGCCGTCCTCCCGCCGGGAACTGGATGCCGTGGCCCGCTGGTGCGGTTACGGCGCCGGCCAGGGCGGGGACCTGGAGGAGGACTATCTCAAGCTCACCCGGCACGCCCGGGCCGTTTTCGAACGGTATTTCTACGGATACGGGACCTAGCTCACGTCGCTGACGGCCCAATCGGTTCGTTGCATTGCCACTGCTCTAGGTACGCTCTATGAGGGCATTTGCGGCGTGTGCCGCAGTGATAGAGCTAGGAGACGTTTACTTTGCTTAGTGGCAAACGGGCCTTAAAGGGCCCGGCTAAACTGGCCGTACCGCTGACCACCTTCCTCGCAACCCTGGCTTTGCTGCTGGGGATACCTGCGGCCGGAGCCTATGCAGCGGACGGCGTCGAGGGTGAGACCTTCGTCATCGGCACCGATACCACCTTCGCACCGTTCGAATTCCGTGAAAACGGCGAACTGGTCGGTATCGATATGGACCTTCTCAACGCAATCGCCGAGGAGGAGGGCTTCAATGTCGAAATCCAGTCCCTCGGCTTTGACGCGGCGCTGCAGTCGCTGCAGTCCAACCAAGTGGACGGCGTCATTGCCGGCATGTCCATCACGGATGAGCGCCGGCAGGTCTTCGACTTCTCGGATCCGTACTTCGAGTCCGGCATCCAGATGGCCGTCGCCGAGAACAACAACGACGTCAAGGGGTACGAGGACCTGCGCGGCAAGCGCGTAGCGGTCAAGACCGGCACGGAAGGGCAGACCTTCGCCGAGTCCATCAAGGACCAGTACGGCTTTGAGGTGGTTGCGTTCGCGCAGTCCGCCCAGATGTACGACGACGTCAAGGCCGGCGGCTCCGTGGCCGTGTTTGATGATTACCCCGTGCTTGCCTACGGCGTGGCCTCCGGCAACGGCCTGAAGACCGTCACCGAAAAGGAAGCCGGCAGCTCGTACGGATTCGCCGTGAACAAGGGTGCCAACCCCGAGCTCCTCACCGCCTTCAACGCCGGCCTCGCCGACTTGAAGGAAAGCGGCGAGTACGACGAAATCCTGGATACCTACCTGGAAGCCGGTGCCAAGGACTCAAGCTTCTGGTCCCTCATCACGGACAACGGCCCGGCCTTCGCCAAGGGCATGGGCCTGACCCTGCTGGCAACCGCGCTGTCGTTGCTCTTCGCCCTCATCCTGGGCGTGTTCTTCGGCTTCCTGAAGGTCGGCTCGTCAAAGATCCTGCGCGGCATCGCCACCGTGTACGTGAGCATCTTCCGCGGCACCCCGGTGCTGGTCCAGGCCTTCTTCTTCTACTTCGGCCTGCCGCAGATCATCGGCCAGCCGGTGGACGTACTTACGGCCGGCGTGCTGACGCTGAGCCTGAACGCCGGCGCCTACATGACCGAGATTGTCCGCGGCGGCATCCAGTCCGTGGATCCCGGCCAGATGGAAGCGGCACGCAGCCTCGGACTGGGCTACGGGAAGACCATGCAGAAGGTCATCATTCCCCAGGCCATCAAGATCATGACGCCTTCCTTCATCAACCAGTTCGTCATTACCTTGAAGGACACCTCCCTGCTTGCGGTTATCGGCTTTGCGGAGCTGACGTACCAGGGCCAGCAGATCTACGCGGTGAACTTCCGTACCGCGGAGGTCCTGATCATCGTGGCGGCCCTGTACTTCATCGTGATTACGCTGCTGACCAAGCTGGCGGACGTCCTGGATAAGAGGTTTAACAAGTGAGCAAGATCCAAACCATCGGACTCCGGAAGTCCTACGGATCCAACGAGGTCCTCAAGGGCCTGGACGTCAGTGTGGCCGAAGGCGAAGTGGTCTGCGTGATCGGCCCCTCCGGTTCCGGCAAGTCCACGTTCCTTCGCTGCCTCAACAAGCTCGAAGACATCACCGGCGGCACGGTGAAAGTCGACGGTTTTGACCTCACCGATCCGAAGGTGAACCTGAACGAGGTGCGCCAGCACATCGGCATGGTCTTCCAGCACTTCAACCTGTTCCCGCACATGAGCGTGCTGGACAACATCATGCTCGCTCCGGTGCAGCTGAAGAAGGCGCCGAAGGCCGAGGTCCGCAAGACCGCGCTGGCACTGCTGGACCGGGTCGGCCTGGCAGACAAGGCCGACGCACGCCCGGCTCAGCTGTCCGGCGGCCAGAAGCAGCGTGTGGCTATTGCCCGCGCGCTGGCCATGCAGCCGGACATCATGCTCTTCGACGAGGCCACCTCCGCCCTCGACCCGGAAATGGTGGGCGAAGTGCTCCAGGTCATCCGTGACCTGGCCCGGGAAGGCATGACCATGGTCGTCGTCACCCACGAAATGGGCTTCGCCCGCGAAGTGGCTGACCGCGTGATCTTCATGGCCGACGGCCACATCGTCGAAGAGAACACCCCGGACCTGCTCTTCGGCAGCCCGCAGGCCCCGCGCCTGCAGGACTTCCTGGCCAAGGTGCTCTAGCGCTCCACTCGACCCCCGCAGTGGCCGCCGCCGGTATTCGTTATGCTCTTATCAATGAGCGAACTAACCGGTACGGCGGCCACTGTCGTACTGCTGCG
The DNA here is from genome assembly GCF_025244845.1 of Arthrobacter sp. zg-Y1171. Taxonomy (NCBI): domain Bacteria; kingdom Bacillati; phylum Actinomycetota; class Actinomycetes; order Micrococcales; family Micrococcaceae; genus Arthrobacter; species Arthrobacter sp. zg-Y1171. The sequence goes on from NZ_CP104264.1 coordinate 1,349,717, forward strand.
GGATTCCGACGCCGGCCCCGAGGTCCTGCTGCTGGAGCGGCCGACCGCGGGCTCCTTCGGCGGTGCCTGGGTCTTTCCCGGCGGCCGGGTGGACCCGGAAGACCGTGTCGAAGGAGAGCCCGAAGCAGAAGCCGCCCGGCGGGCCGGAGTCCGTGAAACCGCGGAAGAGACCGGGCTCGCGCTGGACCCTGAGGATCTGGTGCCGCTTTCCTGCTGGATTCCGCCGGAAAACATCCCCCGTCGGTACCAGACGTGGTTCTTTGCCGCGAAGGCTCCGGCCGGGGATATTCACCTCAATCCCGGGGAGCTGCTCAACCACGTGTGGTTATTGCCTGCGGAAGCTCTGGACCGGCACCGCAACGGGCTGATGCAGCTGGTTGCACCGACCTGGGTCACGCTGCACTCCCTGACCTCCGATGCCTCCGCCGGTGCGGCCCTTGCCCGGCTCGCGGATGCCGACCCGGAAACCTTCCGGACCCGCCCCCTCACCGGATACGAGCCCGCGACCGTCCTTGCCTGGGCGGGCGACGAGGAGTACGACGGCGCGGGCGGTGCTTCGGGTGATGCCAGGCCGGCGCGGCACCGGCTCGTGATGGACAAAACCGGGTGGCGCTACGAGCGCACCCCTTAGCCCGTAGCTCCGGGACGGGACGGAGCTGCTGGCTCAAGACCGCAGCAGCTCCAGTATCTTCTTCCGTGCGGCCCGCCCTTCAGGCACGGGAAGCAGCGGGTAAACATGGACCCCGCCGTCAGCGATGTGCAGCGAAACAGGGATGCCGGCAGACCTCATCCGGCTTTCCAGCCTGAGCACATCCGGGTAGGGCAGGTCATGGGTTCCGACAAACACATCCGTCGGCGGGAGCCCCGACATTGTCCCGTTGACGGGACTGACCCGGGGATCAGCCAGGGGATCACCGGACGCCCAGGCACGTGCGGCAACCCGAAGCCCGGCACGGCTAAGCCACGGATCCACCGCTTCAACCGCGGCAAGCTCCGGATTTTCCATGGCCACGTCCACCCAGGGGGACAGCAGGACCAAACGCCGCGGCTGAGGCAGTGGATATTCCGCCAGCTGCTGGGCAAAAGCCAGGGCCAGTCCACCACCGGCTGAGTCGCCCATAAAAGCCACGTCCTGGGAATCGAAGTCTTCAAGCAGGTTCCGGTACACGGCCGCCAGCAGTCCGGACGCATCCCGATGGCTGGATTCCGGTGCCAGCCCGTACAGCGGAACCTCCACCCGGTGGCCCGCTGCCGCCAGTCGGGCGATGAACCGCCAGTGCCACGCGCTGATCGGGCTGATGTACGAACCCCCATGCAGGTACAACACCGCCTGGACGGCAGTTCCGGGCACGGAGCTGCCTTCGGCCCGGGGCAGCACCGAATAGCAGGAGAACCCCGCGACGCTCCTCTGCTCCACCCGGAACTTCCGCAACAGGCTTCGGGGAGGCAGGGCGGCCCGCTTGCGCCGCGCCAGTCTTGCCTCCGTGCGTTCCGCAGTGGCGCTCAGGGGCTTCCGAGTCAGCCGCAGATACGGCGCCAGGAGCTGCATCGGCAGGCTTGCCATCAACTCCTCCCGGCTTCCGTGGCCCGGATAAACCGCAGGACCGGCTCAGCGAGTCCGGCACCGATGGCATCGGGCGTACGCTTCTGCCCGCGGATCTCAAAGGAGTGGTTGCCGCCTTCCACGCGCTGGACGTGCGCGTTCGGGCCGATCCGCTCGGCCACCGGTTCGAGTTCTCCCGGCAGGGCAAAAGTGTCACGGGTTCCCTGCAGGAACAGCATTGGCAGAGCCAGACCGTACAAATGCTCGTCGCGCAGCTTCTCCGGCTTGCCGGGCGGATGCAGAGGGTAGCCCAGGTACACGAGGCCGGCCGCAGGCATGCCCTCCGCCACCGCCATGGACGCCATCCGGCCGCCGAATGACTTCCCGCACGCCCAGACCGGCCCGCCGCCGTCGCGCTCCGCCGCCGCGGCCATAACGGCCTTCCACGTTTCGACGGCCACGGGAGCCCGGTCCGGGAACTTCTTCCCGGCTTCGCGGTACGGGAAGTTGAAGCGCAGGGTGGCCGCGCCGCCGTCGTTCAATGCGCCGGCAAACCCGGTGAGGAAGGGGTGCTCCATCCCGGTGCCGGCGCCATGGGCGACGACGACGGTCACCTCCGCGCCCGCGGGACGGGACAAAACGGCGGATACGGTCCCCTCGCCGACGGGAATGGACAGGTCAAGATGATCAACTTGCATGTGTTCAAACGTACTGCCATCCCGGGCCCCGCACCTTGAGCGCAGAAGGTAATACCACTAGAATGGAAAGCGGACAGGATCCGAAGGCCCCATAAGCGCAGCCGGTATCGGCACCACGCGCAGCCTCTCCTGAATTCTGCGGTCCGCCTTGGGCGACGAACCGCAACATCACCACTCCGGCACAGAAGCCGCCGCTTTGCGGCACACGATTCGTTGTGCCCGGAGTACCATCCCATGCCTCTCGAAGGGAGCATCAGCTATATGTTGAAGCACGTTGCAGTGACGCGCACCAGGACCACCACTTCACGATTCACCGCACAGGTCACGGCCATTGCCGCCGGATGTGCGCTGGTTGCCGGGGGAGTATCGGCGGCCGAAATCGCCATGCTGAACGCAGAACCGGCCCCGAGCCAGGTCGTCGCCGAAGCAACCGCCTAACGCACAAGGCACAGCGCAGAAGAAGTCTCCGCCGTCGTTCCCGCCCGGGAATGGCGGCGTTTTTGCATTTCCGGACACCGGTGCTCTTCTAGAATGGAAAAACACCATTCCTACATCCGGGGAGCACCGTGCCCAGAGGCAAACACCATCCGCCGCGTCCCAAACCGGCCAACAGCGAGGGCATGCTCATCGCCAATGACCTGAAGAAGGAGCGGGGCTGGACCGACGGACAGATCAAGACCTTCCTGCCCGAACCGGACAAGACCGCACGGAACCCGTTTTCCCGCAAGGCAGCCCCCATGAAGCTCTACGCCCTGGAACGGGTTGTTGCCATCGAGGCCACACCGGAGTATGCCAAGGCCCGCGAAGCCTCCCGCAACCGGCAGCTGGCGGCCCGGGAACGTGCCCTGGTGAAGAAAAAGGCGGCGGTCGCCGTCGCAGAAGCGCTGGAGCTGCGCATTGTTCCCGAGCCGTGGGAAACCATGCAGCTCAAGGCGATCGAGCATTTCAACGGACGTCTCCGCGGCAAGCAGTCCCCGGCCAGCCTGTCCACGGCACCGTCGCGGCTGAACCGGCTGACCGTGAATTACCTGCGGCACCAGCAGACCTCCTACGAGGAAGAGCTCAAGGAATTCAAGGGCGTGGTGGGCGTCGGCGAGGCGTACCTGGTGGTCCGGAACCGCATCCTGGACCTGATTGCCGACACCTACCCGCAGCTCAAGGCCGAATGCGAGCGGCAGAAATTCGATGCACCGGAACTTCCCGACGGCGTGACGCTCTAGCCGCGGGGGGGTCCTGCAGGTCCTGCAGCGGGTTCGGCCGCCGGCACAGCATCCCACGGAACGGTACGGATGTTTCCCGAAGTGGTTACAGCAGTCACGCCGGCCCCACTTTCGTGGGACACCCTGCGGACGCCGAAAGCCCGAGGGAAGACAAAACCGCCCCCGCCCGGTGACGGGCGGAGGCGGTTGGGGTGTCCGGGCTGCGGCTGGAGGCTGCAGCTTGGAGGCGGATTAGACGCCGTAGTACAGCTCGAACTCGAACGGGTTCGGGCGCAGTGCCAGCGGCAGGATTTCGAATTCACGCTTGTACGAAATCCAGCTGTCGATCATGTCCTGGGTGAACACGCCGCCGGCCTGAAGGAACTCGTTGTCGTTCTCCAGGGCAACCAGTGCCTCTTCGAGCGAGGCCGGAGCCTTCTGGATGTGCTTGGCCTCTTCGGGCGGCAGTTCGTAGAGGTCCTTGTCGATCGGGTCTGCCGGCTCGATGCGGTTCTTGATGCCGTCCAGGCCCGCCATCAGCTGTGCGGAGAACGCCAGGTAAGGGTTGGAGGAGGGGTCCGGAGCGCGGAACTCGAGGCGCTTGGCCTTCGGGTTGGAACCGGTGATCGGGATACGGATAGCGGCGGAACGGTTGCCCTGCGAGTAGACCATGTTCACGGGAGCTTCGAAGCCCTTGACCAGGCGGCGGTAGGAGTTGACCGTCGGGTTGGTGAAGGCAAGCACGGCCGAGGCGTGCTTGAGCAGGCCGCCGATGTACCAGCGGGCCAGGTCGGACAGGCCGGCGTAGCCCTTCTCGTCGTAGAACAGGGGCACGCCGCCGTTCCACAGCGACTGGTGGCAGTGCATGCCCGAACCGTTGTCACCGAAGATCGGCTTCGGCATGAAGGTGGCGGACTTGCCCCAGGCATCGGCAACGTTCTTGACGATGTACTTGAACTTCTGCAGATCGTCTGCCGCGTGCGTCAGGGTGGTGAACTTGTAGTTGATTTCGGCCTGGCCGGCACCGCCGACCTCGTGGTGGGCACGCTCGACTTCGAGGCCCACGTTGTCCAGCTCCACGCTGATGGCGTCGCGCAGGTCGGCCTGCTTGTCCACGGGTGCCACGGGGAAGTAGCCGCCCTTGTACGGGGTCTTGTTGCCCAGGTTGCCGCCCTCTTCCTCGCGGCCGCTGTTCCAGGGTGCCTCCTCGGAGTCCACCTTGTAGAAGCTGCCCTTGGGGGAGGACTCGTACTGGACGTTGTCGAAGATGTAGAACTCGGCCTCGGAACCGAAGAAAGCCGTATCGGCGATGCCGGTGGAGGCCAGGTACGCCTCGGCACGCTCGGCAACGCCGCGCGGGTCGCGGTGGTACGGCTCGCCGGTGCGGGGGTTCACGATCGAGAAGTTCAGCGCCAGGGTCTTCTCGATGCGGAAGGGATCAATAAACGCCGTCGTGACATCCGGGATGAGCTGCATGTCGGACTCTGCAATGCCCTGGAAGCCGCGGATGGACGAGCCGTCGAACAGCTGACCGTTGACGAAGAAATCGGCATCTACGGTTTTGGCCGGCACGTTGAAGTGCTGCTGCACTCCGGGTACGTCGGTGAATCGGATGTCGACGAACTTCACTTGCTCGTCAGCGATGAACCTGAGGACTTCGTCCGCGTTCTTGAACATCGTTTATGTACTCCTATACAACTGTTTGGGTGGAAGACCTCGGGCTGCAAGACCTGGCTGGCGCCGGGCCCTTTGAACGTCCGGCGCCTCACCATGACCCTAAAGGGGCCGGGTTTCCCGGCGGTGACACATGTGTTTCCGGTACGTTACGCAGTCGATGGTCTCCCTTCCACCCTATCCGCATCCTCGGGGGACAGTGATAATGGAGTGTTTATTTCCGCCGCTGCCACCCGGGTAGTCTTTAACCGTGGTCGATAGAAGCGATATAGGTTCCTGGCTGGAAGGCCCTCCCTCCGATGAGAGCACGTGGCCGGGCAAACGCCTCGGCCGCCCGCGTACCGGCCCGGGGTCCATTGCTCGCGTCGGCCCCCGCCTGGGCGCCTTGGTCATCGACTGGGCCATCGCCTCGCTCATTGCCTACTGGCTCTTCGGCGGAGATGACTTCGCCATCCTGGCGATCTTCGCCGTCGAGCAGATCCTGCTCGTCAGCCTGCTCGGTTACAGCATCGGGCACCGTGTGTTCAGCCTGCAGGTGCAGAAAATGGACGGCCGCGCGGCGGGAATTCCGGCAGCGATTGTCCGCACGCTGCTGCTGTGCCTGGTGATTCCGGCGGTGGTGTTCGACGCCGACCAGCGGGGCCTGCACGACCGGGCCCTGGGTACCGTGCTGGTGAAGGTTAAACACTAGGCTTCCCGGAACTGCAGGAATCTGGCAGATTCCTGCATATGAAACTACTGATTCTCGGCGGAACCGCCTGGCTTGGACATCAGACCGCCGCCGCCGCGCTGGCCGCAGGCCACGACGTTACGTGCGCCGCCCGCGGAAGCTCCGGTGAGCCGCCGACTGGAGCGGATTTCCTTCGGGTGGACCGCGACGCCGACGACGGCCTCGCAGCCGCCGCAGGGGAGCACTGGGACGCTGTCATCGACGTCTCCCGCCAGCCCGGACAGGTGCGACGCTCCGTTCGCGACCTGAGGTCCGGCGGGTGCTTCTATGTGTTGGTCTCCACCGGCAACGTCTATGCCAGTCAACGTGAACTCGGCCAGGCGGAGGACGCCCCGCTGCTGGCACCCCTGGCGGCGGACGTCATGGACAGCATGGAAAGCTACGGTCCCGCCAAGGTCGCCTGTGAGCAGGCCGTCGCTGCTGGCTTCGGTGCCGGCTCCCATGCCCTGGTCCGCGCCGGGCTGATAGGCGGCCCGGGGGATACCTCGGGGCGCAGCGGATACTGGCCGCTGCGGTTCGCCCAGGGCGGGCCTGTCCTCGTGCCGGACGTGCCGAACCAGCCTACGCAGCTCATCGACGTCCGGGACCTGGCGCAATGGCTCGTGCGGGTGGCTGAGCAGCGGACCGCCGGAGTGTTCAACGCCGTGGGGGAGACAGTGCCGTTCACGGAGCACCTGGCCGAGGCAGCGGCGGCAGCAGGAGCCGGGGAGCCACCTGCACGGAACTCACGGGTAGCGGACCCGGCCCCTCCGCGGATCACCGTCCCGGCAGCGCCGCAATGGCTCCGTGAGCAGGGCGTGAACGAGTGGTCCGGCCCCCGGTCGCTGCCGCTCTGGTTGGAAGACCCGGACTGGCACGGCATGAACGCCCGGTCCAATGCACGGGCGCGTTCCGCCGGACTACGCCTCCGGCCGCTGCGGCAGACGCTCAAGGACACCCTCGCCTGGGAGGAAGCCGCCGGCGTCGGACGTCCGCGCGGCGCGGGACTCACCCCGGCGGAAGAACGCGACCTGCTGGCCCGGCTCGAGGACGCGAACGCCCTGCTGCCGGAAGGGAGCTAAGGGCAAAACAAAAGGGCCCCCGGTAAAGGGGCCCTTTTGGTGGAGAATCGGCTAGCGTCCGCGGGTTGCCTTGCGGTCCGGACGGGCACGGTAGGGGTCGATGCCCTTGGGGATCGGCAGCCGGGTGCCAAGCGCGGAGAGTCGCTTGTTGACGGTGGCGACTTCCTGCTTGGTCAGTGCCTTGGGAAGCTTCTTGGCTGTGGTGGCCACCTTGGACAGCGGAACCTGGCCTTCGCCGCGGCCGGTCTGGATGACTGTGATCGGAACCTTGGGGACGATCCGGTTCATCCGGCGGCGTTCGCCGTCGGCAAGTGCCTTGGCGCGGGCGGGCGAGCCTTCGGTGACCAGGACGATGCCGGGACGGCCGATGGCCCGGAACACGGCTTCCTGGGTGCGGGGGTTCACGGCGACGGGCTGTTCCTCAAGGATCCAGCCGCGGCGCAGCACGCTCAGGGCGGCGCCGGAGGCTCCCGGCTGGCCTTCAATCTGCGTGAATGCCGCCCGCTCTGCACGGCGGGACAGGATGAACACTGCCGCGAGCAGGCCGAGCGGGATGGCGATGATGAGCATCGTGATCCAGTTGTCGATCAGGAAGCCGATCAGCAGGCCCACGGCGATGATGCCGAGGAACGCGCCGAGCATCAGCCATACGACGTTGGGGTCATTGCGCCGGGTCATCTTGAAGACCTGGGCAATCTGCTTCATGCGCCCTTCCTTCTTGGGCTTCTTTTCCCCCTTCGGCTTGCGGGAAAAGACGCCTTTGCGGGCGCTCTGGGATGCGTCTGAATCGGTGCTTTTGGCCATAATGAGTTCATTCTACGTGATGTAAGGCGTGCGGTTAGGAAGGCTGCACGGTTGGGCGGCAGTCGGGGAGGCAGGGGGCGGCGCAGTGCCCGGGGAACCGGGCCGCCGTCACCCGCGGGCGAGGATGGAGGAGGCCTCCTGGAGCGTGCTTCCCGAATCCTCGATGTGCGCGAGCTGCGGAGGCAGCTCGCGGCCCTTGCGCCGCATGGCCCCGGCCCAAAGCCTCCCGGCACGGTAGGAGGAGCGCACCAGCGGCCCGCTCATGACGCCGAGGAAACCCAGTTCCTCGGCTTCGGTGCTGATCTCGACGAATTCCTGCGGCTTGACCCAGCGGTCCACCGGCAGGTGGCGTTCGCTGGGGCGCAGGTACTGGGTGATGGTGATCAGGTCGCACCCGGAGTCCCGCAGGTCCTTCAGGGCGCCCGAGATTTCCGCTCGGGTCTCACCCATGCCCAGGATCAGGTTGGACTTGGTAACCATGCCCATGTTCTGGCCCTGGGTGATGACGTCAAGGGACCGTTCGTAGCGGAAGGCGGGGCGGATGCGCTTGAACAGGCGCGGAACCGTTTCCACGTTGTGGGCGAAGACCTCGGGCAGGGCTTCGCAGATGTCGATGATGTGCTCCACTTTCCCGGAGAAGTCCGGAATCAGGATCTCGACGCCGGTGCCGGGGTTCAGCTCGTGGATTTTCCGGATCGTTTCGGCATAGAGCCAGACGCCCTCGTCTTCGAGGTCGTCGCGGGCCACGCCGGTGACCGTGGCGTAGCGCAGGTTCATCTGCTGGACGGAGCGTGCCACCTTGGTGGGTTCCATCAGGTCCAGCGGTGAGGGCTTGCCGGTGTCGATCTGGCAGAAGTCGCAGCGCCGGGTGCATTCGGACCCGCAGATGAGGAACGTCGCTTCGCGGTCCTCCCAGCATTCGAAGATATTGGGGCAGCCCGCTTCCTCGCAGACGGTGTGCAGGCCTTCCTTCTTCACCTGCTTCTTCAGCTCCACGTATTCAGGGCCCATGTTTACCTTGGCCTTGATCCATTCGGGCTTTCGTTCCACGGGGACGGCGGCGTTGCGCTGTTCAATGCGCAGCAGGCGCCGGCCTTCAGGGGCGAGGGTCACAGCAGGGCTCCTTTCGGCCGGCCGCCGGCAGGGACGGCGCCGATGCCGGGGAAGTTCTTCGAGGGGGTGGTGCCGGTCAGGTCCGCCTCGCGGGCGGCAAGTTCGTCTTCCACGCGGGCGACGACGTCGGCCGGGGACACTGCTTGTCCCGTCTCGACGCTGATCGACGTGGTTCCCGCGTCGCTGATGCCGCAGGCGATGATCTGGCTGTAGGGCGCCAGATCATTGCTGCAGTTCAGCGAGAATCCATGCATGGTGACACCCTCGTGGACGCGGATACCGACGGCTGCAATCTTGCGGTCCGGACGCCCGAAAGGTTGCCCGTCTCCGCGGATCCACACCCCCGAACGCCCTTCGACCCGGACGCCGGGGATTTTGTAGTCCTGCAGCACGCTGATGACCGCCGCTTCCAGGGCGTCAACATAGGCCAGCACGCGCGCGGGATCGGCGAGCTTCAGGATCGGATATCCCACGAGCTGTCCCGGACCGTGCCAGGTCAGCTTCCCGCCCCGGTCCACGTTGACCACTTCAGTTCCGTCGAAAGGCCGCTCGTGCGGCTCCGTACGCCGTCCGGCGGTATATACAGGGGTGTGCTCAAGCAGCAGCACCGTGTTCGGCGCCTTGCCCTCACGTACCTGCCGGTGCAGTTGCTGCTGGAGGTCCCAGCCTGCTGAATATTCCACGTAGTGCGGAGACAGGCCTACGCGGGTGAACTCCAAAGCCATGGCCACTAGCCTAGACCCCCGCAGACGTAATGTGGACCACACTTCAGGCCTGCCCGGCCAGGGGCGTTTTCCTGGTCTTCCCGCGGGTCCCGCTACCTTGTGGATAACTGCTCCGCAGTCCGTGTGGAGGGTAAGAATTTGCTTTCATGGACACGACTCAGCCGGCGGAACCCCCGGCGGAACATCCCGCGGCCAGTGGCGGCAATCCGGTACCTCCCGCACCCGAGGTGCCCGGTTTCCGGGTAGAGCGATTGCTGGGAGTAGGCGGCAGCGCTGCCGTGTGGCTGGTGCGGGACGACGACGGCGCTCCGTTCGCGCTGAAAGTCCCGGCAACCGGTGGAGGCGGGGCGCTGAACGCCTTCGAAGCCCGACGGGAGGTCAATATCCTCGCCCGCCTGGAGCACCCGCATCTGCTGCGGATGTACGCGGTGGTCGAGACGGATCACGGTGCGGGCCTCATCTGCGGATACGCGGCCGGCGGCAGCGCTGCGGGTCTGGTGGCTGCCCGGGGTCCGGTCCGGCCCGGAGAGGCGGTCAGCATCCTCGTGGGGATAGCCGAAGCCCTGGGGTACCTCCATGCCCGGGGTGCGGCACACGGGGACGTATCACCGGGCAACATCCTGTTAACTTCCGAGGGCAGGCCGCTGCTGGCGGATTTCGGCTCGGGTCGGCTGCTGGGAGAGCCCGGGGTACGGCGCCTGGGGACACCCGGGTTCTCTGCGCCGGAGAGCACGGACGCCGCAGAGCCGGCGCTGGGGGCGGCAATGGATATGTATGCGCTGGCCGCCGCGGGCTGGTTTCTGCTGACCGGGCGGACTCCTCCGCCCAGCCGCGACCGTCCCCCGCTGTCGATTCTGGTTCCGGGGGTCGGCCGGGAGCTGCCGGCCCTGCTGGAAGCGGGATTGGCGGAGGATCCTGCCGAACGGCCCGCAGCCGATGAATTTGCGGCGGCAGCGTTCCGGAGCGCTCCTGCGCTGCCGGTAGACCTGGTGGCCGCCGTCCATCCGGACGTTCATCCGGAGCTGCTGACGCGCCGTACCGGTTCCGCGGGAGCCGGGACGGAGAAACGGAAGCACTGGCGGGGTAAGCGGGGTCCGTCCGGTGTAGCTGGAGGACCGGAACGGGGACGCAGCAGGGCGCTGGGACGAAGGCCTGGGCGCGGACGAGGGCAGGCGCGGGGAGTGGCCCGGAGGTCGGGTGCGGCGGGGAGGGGCTGGTGGGGAAATGTCCGGTGGGGAAGCGGCAGGCGGGGGAACGCTTTGCCAGGGGGCGGGACTGACGCGGATCGGGCACCGGTGGTTCGGGAGCGGAGCGTCGAAGAGAATGCCGCCCGGGGCCAGGCACCGGGGACCCGCAGGGACGGTCGGCACGTTCAGCGCGGCCGCGGGTCCCGTAGTTCCCCCATGGGAAGCAGGGTGTTCCCCGTGGCAGCCGCGGTGGTGGTTGTTGCGGTCCTGCTTCTTGCCGGGATAGCGCTCGCCGCCCCTGATCTCCTGCGTGCCCGTGGTGCCGGTGCCGGTGCCCCGGATAATCCACCCGGCGGTTCCCAGGGGGCTGCCCGGAGCACCTCCGCTCCTTCGTCCGCTCCTGCCCGGACACCAACGCCGGAAGCTTCAACGCCGGAAGCTCCAACACGGCCCGCACCGGGGGGACCCGCAGAAACCGTGGAGTCACTCCGGGCAGTGACCGCGGCGGAGGATCCGGCAAAGGCCCTGCCCGCGCTCGCCGAACTGCGGAGCAGGGCCTTTGCCAGTGCGGACCCGTCGCTGCTTCAGTACGTGAATGCCCCGGGGTCGGAAGCGCTGCAGGCCGATCAGGAGCAGGTTGCGCGGCTCGCTGCTGAAGGGCATGCCCTGTCCGGACTGGTCATGGAGGCAGCCGTGGTGGACGGCAGCGGGGCTGCCCCGGCGGCGCAGGGAACGGCAACGGCGGAGCTGCACGTTCGGTTGCGGGTATCCGGCTACACGCAGGTAGACAGCGCCGGTGCGGTGCTGCGTCACGGGCAGGCACAGCAGCAGGAGGTGCTGCTGATGCTGGTGCGAAGCGGGGGAGAATGGCGGATCAGCCGCATCCTGGCTCCGCAATGAGGCAGCAGCCTACACGGACAAGGCAGCAGCGAAAGATAGGATCGTCCCATGAGTCCAACTGCATACCTCCGTTACCCCGATCTGCACGGGAACCTCGTCACCTTTGTCGCCGAAGACGATGTCTGGATGGCTCCCGTGGGCGGTGGCCGTGCCTGGCGGGTCTCCGCGATGCAGCTGCCGGCCCGTAGCCCGAAGTTCTCCCCGGACGGAACCCGGCTTGCCTGGCAGGTGGTTCAGGGCGGTGCACCGGAAATCGTCACGGCAGACGTTGACGGCGGGAACTTCCGGCAGCTGACCTTCTGGGGCAGCCAGAGCACGCGCCTGAAGGGATTCAACTCCGCCGGAGCGGCCATTGCCACGTGCTCCGTGGAACAGGAGGATAACCGGCTCCGCTGGGCCTTCGCGGTTCCTCTCGACGGGTCGGCGCCGGTCAAGCTTCCGTACGGCCCGGTGGAAACCATTGCCGAGGGCCCCGCAGTCGGCGATGAACGCCCGATGGTGATCGGCAGTCTGCTCACCCGGGAGCAGGCATGGTGGAAGCGCTACCGCGGCGGCACCGCAGGAAAGCTCTGGATCGACGCCGACGGCAACGGGGAATTCCTCCGCCTCGTCCCGGAACTGGACGGCAACCTGTCGGACCCGATGTGGATCGACGGCCGGGTGGTCTTCCTTTCGGACCACGAAGGCTACGGCAACCTCTACTCGGTGACACCCCAGGGGGAGGATCTCCGCCGGCACACCGACTTCGAAGGATTCTATGTTCGGCACGCCTCCTCCGACGGCAGCCGCATCGTGTTCGAATCCGCAGGACGCATCTGGCTCCTGTCCTCGCTGGACGCCGAAGCAGAGCCGCTGGACATCGTCCTGGGCTCAGCCGGCACTGCCCGCCGGCCGCGTCCGCTCAACGTCGCAAAGCACCTGTCAGCGGTTGTTCCCGATACCAAGGGAACCGCCAGCGTGGTGGAGAGCCACGGAACCCTGCACTGGCTGACCCACCGGGACGGGCCGTCGCGCGTGATCGAGGCAGATTCGACCGTCCGCGCCCGTCTGGGCAGGCCGTTGGACGGGTCCCGTGCCGTGTACGTGGCGGACCGCGGCGGCGAAGAAGCGATCTACATCAAGGACGTTTTCGCCGAGCTCGGCACGGTGGCGGCCAGTCCGGCTGCCACGGAACGAGTCACCGGAGGGATTCCGGCTGCCGGCTCCGGTGAGGGCAACGGTTTGGTTCTGCCCAGCCCGGTGTCCGCTTCCGGAGCTGCCGTTTCGGCCGCCCGGGAATCCGGGATCAGGGAATCGGGGCACGACGTCGGGACGGAGGGCGCCGAATCGGCACCTACAGGAGCGCCGGAGGCCGGGGCAGCTGCCGAGACCATCCGGGTAGGGTTCGACCGCCCCACCCGCGTCAGCCGGCTCGTTGCCAGCCCGGACGGACAGCACGTGGGCGTCTCCACCGAATACGGTGAAGTGTTTGTGCTGGACGTGGCCACCGCCGAGCTGATCCCCGTTGCGTCTTCCGACTTCGGGGCCGTCGACCAGCTTGCTTTCTCCCCGGACTCGCAGTGGCTCGCCTGGGCTGAACCGTCCAGCGGCGAAGGCCGGTCGCGGATACGCCTGCGGTCCGTGCGGGATACAGCAGCGCCCGTAGTGGATATAACCGACGGCCGGTTTAGCGACCATGATCCTTCGTTTACCACCGACGGCCTTTATCTGGCGTTCCTTTCGGAGCGCAGCTTCGACCCGGTGTACGACACCCACCGGTTCGACCTCAGCTTCCCGTCCTCCACCAAACCCTTCCTGGTGGCGCTGGCCGCCGGGACGCCGTCGCCGTTCGGGCCGTCGGTATCCGGCACTTCCCCCGCTGCCTCCAAGAACACGGCGGCGTCCGGAACCGAGGCAGACGCGCCGCAGGACACGGTGCCGCCGGTGCAGGTGGACGCCGAGCGGATCGGTGACCGCCTGATTGCCGTGCCGGTGCCCCAGGGACGCTACGAAAAGCTCCGGGCCGCAGAGGGCGGACTTCTCTGGCAGTCCTCGGATATCTACGGGGTGACCGGCGACGGCCGCGCATCGGCAGCAGACCGTGATCCGGCTGCCAGGCTGGAGCGCTTTGACCTGGAGAAGAAGGACGTATCGGTCCTGGTTCCGGCGCTGGACGATTTCGAAGTCAGCGGCGACGGCACCAAGGTGGTGCTGAAGCACGAAGGCAGCGTCCGCATGGTTCCAGCAGTTTCCCGGGTGGAAGAGGACTCGGCCGAGAACATCCGCGTGGACCTGGAACGGATCCGGATACGGATCGATCCCGTGAAGGTGTGGGGACAGGCCTTTGATGAGGCCTGGCGCCTGCAGCGTGACTTCTTCTGGGCACCGGACATGGGCGGGCTCGATTGGGACGGTGTCCACGCCCGGTACCGGCCGCTGGTCCAGAACCTCGGAAGCCATGACGACCTCGTGGACCTGCTCTGGGAAATGCACGGGGAACTCGGCACGTCCCACGCCTATGTCACTCCCGTTCCGGTCACCGAGCAGGGCTCGGGCGGTCAGGGTTTCCTCGGTGCGGATCTGCGCCCCGGCGCCGGCGGCTGGGAAGTGGTGCGGATCCTCGGCGCCGAGTCCTCGGACCCGGCGGCCACGTCTCCCTTGACTGCGCCGGGTGCCGACGTCCACCCCGGTGACGTCATTGCCGCAGTGGACGGGCAGCCGGTTCCCCCGAACGAGGGACCGGCCGTCCTGCTCGCCGGAGCAGCCGGCAGGACGGTCGAACTGACCGTTGTGTCCGCCGGCAGCGACGGCGCGCCGGAACAGCGGCGGATCGCCGTCGTTCCGCTGCGAAGCGAGGAACGCCTGCGTTACCAGAACTGGGTCAGTGCCAACCGGCGCCTCGTGCGGGAAGCCTCCAACGGTGAGTTCGGCTACCTGCATATCCCCGACATGATGGCCAACGGGTGGTCCCAGCTGCACCGGGACCTGGACCAGGAAGCATCCCTGCGTGGCCTGGTGGTCGACGTCCGGCGGAACCGGGGCGGACACACGTCCCAACTGGTTGCCGAGCTGATCGGCCGGAAAGTCACGGCATGGAGCGTTCCCCGCGGCGGCGCTCCCACCCCCTACCCGGCGCATGCACCGCGCGGTCCCGTAGTGATCCTGACGGATGAATTCGCCGGATCCGACGGCGATATCGTCACCCAGGTGTCCAAGCTGCGCGGCATCGGCCCCGTCGTGGGCACGCGGACCTGGGGCGGCGTCGTCGGAATCGACGGACGTTTCAACCTGGTCGACGGAACGGTGGTGAACCAGCCGCGGCACGCCTACTGGTTCACGGGCGGTGTCGGCTGGGACGTGGAAAACCGCGGGGTGGAGCCGGACATTGAGGTGGCCTTCCCGCCGCACGCCTATGTGGCCGGGGACGACCCGCAGCTGGAACACGGCGTGGGCATCCTGCGCGAAATGCTGTCTGAGCTGCCTACGGACGAACCGCCGGCCATGTCCGGCTACCGTAACCTCCAGCCCGCTCCGTTGCCGAAGCGGCCCCAGGAGCACACGGAAGAGGCGGACCCGTCCTTGCCTGCACCGGTGAGTGCAGGTGCGGGAGCGGACGCAACGAGCCGGGACAGCCGGCACTAGTCACCACACCCGGTTGATCGGCCCGGACCGCTGCACCAGCGGTCCGGGCCGATCCGGACGGCGCCCGGTCAGGGAACGCGGCGGGCGGAGACAGACCCAATCGGCGCCGCACAGTGGATCTAGGCCTGCCGGCCGTTGAAGGCGGGAAAAGGCAGGAGTAACCTCAAAAACGGGTCTTTTCCCCCGATTCCCCACGGAATAACGCCTTATTCTTAGGCGTGGCCCCGGGCAACCCGTGCACGTGGCCTCCCAATCAGCCCGCGCCGATGCCGGGGCCCACCCATCCTCGAAGCAAGGAATGAGTACCGGAATGCGCCCACAATACCTGCGCTGGGGCCCCATCGGACTTGTCGCCCTCGGAGGCGGAGCCGGTGCTGCCAGCCGCGAGGGCCTGTCCCTGGTCATACCGAACCTCGGTGAAGTGCCGGTGGCAATCCCGATCATCAACGTGGTCGGTGCCTTTCTGCTCGGCTACCTCTACGAGGCTGTCACTCGCCTGGACAGGTCCGGTCCGACAGGGAAGAACCTCAAACTGCTGCTCGGTACCGGTTTCTGCGGCGGCTTCACCACATACAGCTCGCTGGCCACCGACACCGCTGTACTCTTTCGCGACGGTTTTCCCTGGACCGCCATAATCTACGCCCTCGGCACGGTGATCGTCGGTGCCTGCGCCACTTGGGCGGGCATTGCCGCCGCAAGCGGTCTCCACGCCCGCGGCTCGGACCCGCAGCATAAGCAGGGGGATGCTTCATGACCCCCGGAATTTTCCTGCTGCTGGCGCTGGCCGGCGGGGTAGGTGCAACGGTGCGGTTCGTCATTGACGGACTCATCCGCGCGCACCTCAAGACGCGCTTTGCCTGGGCAACAACCATCATCAACGTCTCCGGTTCCGTGGTGCTCGGCCTGCTCACCGGCCTCACCATCGAGCACTTTGTGTCGACCGACCTCAGTATCGTGATCGGGACCGGCTTCCTCGGCGGCTACACCACCTTCAGCACCGCGAGCTACGAGACGGTGCAGTTGATTAAGGAGGGCCGCTACGGTGCATCCTTCATCAGCGGTATCGTCATGCTGGTGCTCTCAGTGGCGGCCGCCGTGCTCGGCCTCTGGGTGGGCGCCTCGGTGTAGGAAGAGGTGTAAGAAGAAGTGAGGCCTACCGTGTGACTTCCCCGGCGAGGGGCGCCTATGGGCGCTTGGCTGCGGGAATGTAATGGGCGATGACCAGGAACACCCACGTGGTGAGGATGTACGGCCAGGTGTAGGTGGGAGCTGAAAGATCATGCATGATCACTGTCACCACCGCAGTGACCACCGTTCCGATCACGGCCAGAACCCAGGAGAGCGTGCTGCTGCGGAGGAAGACCACGGCGAGTGCAATAGCGGTGAGTACACCGGAGTAGCCGGCCAGGCCGTTGGCCGTTTCGGTTAGGGCCTCTCCCATTGCCAGGGCGCACAAGCTGCCCACGACGCTGCCCAGCAACCCGGCCAGCCCCACCTTCCAGCTCGCAACGAACAGGCCGAGCAGGATGAGGGCGCCGGACCAGACGTTGTTGATCAGCACCACCTCTGACACATTCGTCAGCAGGGAGCGTGCAAAGGCGAGCGGTTCGGAATCGATGGTGGCCGACGGCGCCGAGGTCACGTGCAGTGCCTCCGTGCTGAGCAGTATGCCCGTCGCCACGATGCAGAACGGTGCCGTCGTGGACGGCAGGGAGAACACCCTCAGCGGTGTCTTGGTGAACAGCGCAACCACCAGCCACGTCACCGGGGCACAGAGTAAGCCGCCGATGAGCGCGATGGGATACGCCGCCCACTGACCCCCAATGGTTGAGAACGTCGCAGCCCCAACAAGGGCGCCGCAAAAACCTTCCAGGCCTGATGTCACTGAGGATGAATCGGCCTTGAGCAGGCGCCCTCCCACCGTGTTTCCCGCACAGCCGATCAGCACGAGCACGGCCATGCGCCAGTCCGCGACAACGAAGGCGGCCAGAATCAGCAACGCCGTGTAGATATTGCTCTGGAAGAAGATCTGCGACAGCCCCTGGCCCCAGCCCTTCAGCCAGCCTGCACTCGAGATGGATGGGTTCGGCGAGGCCGCACTGGCGCTGCTCATGCTTGCTCCTTCGGCGGGGCGTCCTCAGGCGGCGCGTCCTTTCCAGGCGTCTGCCTCAACTCCGGCCCGCCGGGCGCGGTTGCGCCGCCAGGTGTGCCCGCCCCGCTGCTTGCCAGCGCCCATCGTTCCTCTACATGGCCCAACCGCCAGTAGGCGGTAGAGGTCAACCAGACCAGTATCAGCGTGGCCACGACAATGTAGCCCACGTTCTCCAGGTCGATGGCGGCTACCCACCCGGTGAGTGGGTCCTGGAGCCCGAGCTTCTCATTCAGCAACCCGACCAGCTCAATGCCACCGATCATGACGGCAATCATGACTGAGAGCCCGGTAATGGTGAGGTTGTAGTACAGCTTGCGCACCGCGTTGACGCTCGCCCAGCCATAGGCTTTCACCATGATGGCTGAATCGAGCGTGTCGAACAGGCTCATGCCTGCGGCAAAGATCAGGGGCAGGCAGAGGATGGCATACCAGGGAAGCCCCGTCGCTGCCCCGGTTCCGGCCAGCACCAGCAGGGCAATCTCGCTGGCGGTGTCGAAGCCGAGCCCGAACAAAAAGCCAACGGCATACATCTTCCCCGGGCGGTCGATGGTACGAAGCATCGGCCGGATAAGGCGGCTGATGAGGCCGCGGCCCTGCAGGTGCCGCTCCAGCTCCAGCTGGTCGAGGTCGCCATTGCGCGAGGCCCGCCAGACCTTGAGGATTCCGATGAACGCGACGGCGTTGATGAGTCCGATGAGCAGCAGGAAGACTCCGGAGACGACCGTACCGAAGACACCGAGGCCGTTGCGCACCTCGTTGCCGTCATCGCTGAGCCCCACGGCCCAGCTCACCCCGAGTGCCAGAAGCGCGGCCATCAGAAACACAATGGTGGAGTGCCCTAGGGAGAAGAACAATCCGACCCCGGCGGCCGGCCTGCGCAGGTCCACCAGTTTGCGGGTGGTGTTGTCTATCGCAGCGATGTGGTCGGCGTCGAAGGCGTGCCGTACGCCGAGGACGTAGGCCACCACGGCGATACCAACCCCGAAGACCGAGGAGCCCAGCTGCAGATGCAGCGGTTCGACCAGGAAGAAGAACAGTCCGAAGCCCGCGATGTGCAACAGCGCGACCGGGATGAAGGCGAGCACCACCTGCGCACGGTAGGAGCGCCCCGGGGCCACAGCCTTCTCTTGCGTGTTCGCTTGTTCACTCACCCTTAGACCCCTCTCTAGCTCTTTCGAATCGCGGGTGCTTGCTTCCCGGTCAGCAACTCGTGTACCGCCGATGCTGCGGCCGTGTTTGCGGCCGCCACAGCTACGGTGTCGTTGCCCACCAGGCGCATCCACACGCCGGCATCACCGGGCAACGTGCTCACCCCGAAGATCAGGTCGCCGCCGCTTTCGGCAAGCGCACGGTGCAGGGTATCAGCGAGCTGGGCCGCCGGAACGAGGGGCGTGAAGACGTACAGCATGGCGAGCACATCGTGGTTGGCAAGCACGCCTAGCCCGCTGACCCCGGAGACCGCTCCGTGGGCTCCCGCTCCCGGGCTGAGCCGAACCCGGTCGAGGGCAACCAGGCGGCCGTCCGGCCGCCGCACCTCGAGGTCGGAGGCGTACACATCGTAGGCGTGCCGCTCGCCGCGGGCGAGCCTGCCCGCGTACATGGTGTCGCCGAGCAGCAAGGTTGCCGACTCGTCGATCACCACTGATGTCTGCTGGTAGTAGCGCGAAGCGGCGAAGGGCACCACGGGCTCGGGCAGGTACTCCACATGGGCGCCTTCTTCGACCGTGAGGTTCATGATCGCGGAGGCGTAGTCGTGGTCCATGCGGTAGACCCGGGTTTGGGTCTGAGTGGTGACGTGCGCCGAAGTGCCGGGGCCGAAGGTCAAATCGGTGCGCAGCCGGTCTCCCTGCAGAATGCCGCCGCCCGAGGACATCAGGTAGGTGTAAGCCATGTCGGGGCGCAGCGGGTTGAAATAGAGCGGATGCATGATCTGCAACGGTGACTTCTGGTAGTGCTGCACCAGCTCGGTTCGGCCCCGGTTGCAGGCGAACCCGAGCTGGAGAATGCCGACTTTGCCCGGGCTGCCGACGGGCAGATTCTTCCACTCTTCCTGGGTGTGCCGCCGCATTTCGGCAGGCACACGGCCAGGCTCATAAAACGCCGGATCCAGTCGGTAGCCACCCGTGCCCGGGCCCGTCCGGCCCGCGTTGCGGGGAACCGGTGGGCGGGGGAGAGGGTTCACGCCCGCAAGCCCGTTCTCACCCGCCGCGGTGTTGCCTCCGGGTGCCGGCACACTTCGCTGTTCCGTCGCTTTGAGCGTCATCCGATGAGCTCGGTTCTGGCACCGTTCCAATGCGACATGATTTGTTGGTGGAGTTCATCGACGCCGAACCCGGTGAGCGAATTGGTCAGCACCACGGGCCGGTCCTCACGTACCCGGTGTGCGTCGGACTCCATCACGTTGAGGTCGGTGCGGACGTACTGCGCGATATCGATCTTGTTGATCACCAGGATGTCGCTGTCGGTGATGCCGGGACCGCGCTTGCGCGGCATCTTCTCGCCTTCAGCGGTGTCGAGCACGAACACGAACACATCGGCAAGCGCCGGGGAGAAGGTGAGCGTCAGATTGTCGCCGCCGGACTCGTAGATGAGCGTGTCGATGTCGGGAAACCGTTCGAGCATCTCCGCGCCGACGGCCAGGTTCATGGTCGGGTCGTCGCGCACGGCTGTATGCGGACAGGAACCGGTCTCGACACCCACCACTCGCTCGGGGTCGAGGATGCCGGCCAGCTCCCTGCGCACGTGGTGGGCATCCTCCTGGGTATAGATGTCGTTGGTGATGACGCCGGGGGTGCGCCCCGCCTCGATCAACAGCGGCACCAGCGCCTCCGTCAGCGCCGTCTTGCCGCTGCCCACGGGCCCGCCGATGCCGATCCTCAATACGTTCTCACTCATGAATTCCTCGTTTCCAGTGGATCTGCTGTGTTCGTGTGGGCACCCATCGGCGCCGTTTCATTCTTCTTGTCCGGAGTGCCGTCCTCAGCTGGCGAACAGGCGGGCCTCGGCTCTCTCATGCTGGGCTGACATGACGTCCGCCATGGGCGCAAAGCCGCCAAGGTCAGCGAGATCGCGCGCCAGGGCGGCCTCCGTCACCTGCTCCATGACGGGGGATGTCTGCAGCAGGATGGCCTGCGCCTGGCGGTGGTCGGTCAGCCGCAGCCGAAGGGCCGCCCCGACGAAGCTCGCCGAGAAGGCGAACAGGTCCGATGCCACGGCCTGCCGGGTTGTGACTCCGTTGGCCGCATACACCACCGCCGCCGCGACTGGCTGGCAGCCGGGTGTGCTGCGCAGCTTCACCCGCTCTGCGTACTCACCGAGCAGTGCGTGCTCAGTCAACTCGGCGCCAAGATCGATCAGCTGGTGGCCGCTGCGTACGGAGGCGGTGCGCATTTCGGCGTTCAGTTTCGAGGCGAACAACCGCTGGTCGACCTCCTGCACGAGGTCAACGTCGCCGCCTGCCGCGGCGCGGTGCGCAGCAGCAAGCGCCGTTACATCCCCGGGGCCGACGGAGTGCAGCAGCAGCTCGGCCAGCAGCTGCTGCACTCCGTCACCGGACACGAGCCGGGCCTGCCTGTATCCCTCGAGCCCGTGCGACATCGTGTAGAAGCCGCTGGGAAAGGCCGAGTCCGCGAACTGCAGGCTCGTCAGCAACTGGCGAACATCCGACATGCCGCGGCCCTAGGCGAGAAAGAACAGCTGGGTCATCGGCAGGGACTGGGCCGGCGGGATGGTGGCCAGCGTGCCGTTGTATGTCACGTCGTATGTCTCCGGGTCCACCTCGATCACCGGCGTCGCGTTGTTGCGGACCATGTGCTCCTTGCCGATGCCGCGGCAGCGGTGCACCGGCAGCACCTGGCTCTCCAGCCCGAGCCGCTCCGGTACGCCCTTGTCGATAGCCGCCTTCGACATGAACGTCACCCGCGTGCTCTGCAGCGCCTTGCCCTGCGCACCGAACATAGGGCGGTAGAACACCGGCTGCGGGGTGGGCAGCGAGGCGTTCGGATCTCCCATCAATGCCCAGTTGATCAGGCCTCCCTTGACGATCAGCCGGGGCTTGGCAGCGAAGGATTGGATCGGCCAGAGCACGATATCGGCGATCTTTCCCTCTTCCAGCGAGCCGATGTAGTCGGACACGCCCTGGGTGATGGCCGGGTTGATCGTGATCTTGGCGAGGAAGCGCAGCACCCGGAAGTTATCGTTGTCGCCGCTGTCCTCCGGCAGCGGGCCGCGCTGGTCCTTGCAGTGGTGGGCGATCTGGAAGGTGCGCATAAACGATTCGCCGATGCGACCCATTGCCTGGGAGTCGGACGAGACCATCGAAATGATCCCTTCATCGTGGAAAACCGTCTCCGCGGAAATCGTCTCGGCCCGTACGCGGGAATCCGCGAAGGCGACGTCTTCGGGGACGTCGTGGGAGAGGTGATGGCAGACCATCACCATGTCGAGCAGCTCATCCACCGAATTGACGGTGTAGGGCAGGGTCGGGTTCGTCGAAGACGGGAGCACGTTCGGGTGGCCGGCCACCTTGATGATGTCCGGGGCGTGGCCGCCGCCGGCACCCTCGGTGTGGAAGGTGTGGATGGTGCGGCCGTCGATGGCGTCAAGGGTGTTCTCCACATAACCGGCCTCGTTGAGGCTGTCTGTATGCACCGAGATCTGCACGTCGTAGTCATCGGCCACGGAGAGTGCGTTGCTGAGCGCAGCCGGCGTCGTGCCGTAGTCCTCGTGTACCTTGAGTCCGCAGGCGCCGGCCTCGACCTGTTCTATCAGGGCATCGGGCAGCGAGCCGTTCCCCTTGCCGAGGAAGCCCATGTTGACGGGACTCCCTTCGGCCGATTCCAGCAGTCTGGCGAGATTCCAGACGCCCGGAGTCGTGGTGACGCCGTTGGTGCCGTCGGTGGGTCCCGTGCCGCCGCCGAAGAGGGTCGTGATGCCGTTGGAGAGGGCGGCCAGCGCCTGTTCCGGCGAAATGTAGTGCACGTGTGAGTCGATGCCGCCGGGGGTGGCGATGAAGTGCTCGCCGGCCAGCAGCTCGGTTCCGGGGCCAACCACCAGGCGCGGATCCACTCCGCTCTGGGTGTGCGGGTTGCCGGACTTGCCGATACCGGCGATTTTGCCGTCACGCACGCCGATGTCGCCCTTAATGACACCCAGCACCGGGTCCAGGATGATTGCGTTGGTGATCACCAGGTCAAGCACGCCTTCCGCGGAAGTCGCCTGGGGATCGGCCGCCATGCCGTCGCGTGCGGTCTTGCCGCCGCCGTAGACCACCTCGTCGCCGTAATGGCCCTCGTTGTAATCCTTCTCGATCTCGATCACCAGATTCGAATCGGCCAGGTGGACCCGGTCGCCGGTGGTCGGACCAAAGAGATCGGTATACTGCTTGCGCGAGATTTTCGCCATCACTTCTTCCCCTCTTCCGGGCGGCCCGTTTGCGCTGCAGGGCCCGCGTTGTTTGCACTGGGTTTGGAGCTCGGTTTTCCGTCCTGGAATCCGAGTTCCTTCATCCGCGCCATGGCACGGATCTTCGTGGCCGCAGAGTCGAGGCCGCCGTCGACGAGGTTATTGAAGCCGATGACTCGCCGGTTGCCGGCGTACGCGGTGAGCGTCACCTCCCGGGTGTCGCCGGCCTCGAACCGGATTCCGGTACCCGCCGGCACATCGAGGTGCATTCCGTACGCCAGTTCGCGTTCGAACAAAAGCGCCTTGTTGGTTTCGAAGAAGTGGAAATGAGAGCCGACCTGCACGGCCCGGTCGCCGGTGTTGCTCACCAGCAGTGTGACGCTCGGCCTGCCGGCGTTGATCTCGATGTCTTCTTGCTTGTGGTGGTAGGTGGGGCTGCCCAGCATGGTATTTCCTTCCCTTGCGGCGCAGCGTCGCTGCACGTGGCGTTTGGATGGGATTTGCGGTCAACTCGAGCGGATCGGGACAGGGTGGTGATGCGGATGGCCGTCGGCCGCCCCGTGGTTGTGGGATTGGCCGATGTCCGCGTCAAAGGCGTGTGAGTGGGCGTAACCGTGACCGTGATCAGCCTGCAGTCCGGCGTCAATACCGGTGGAGCCGTGGCTGAGGTTGTGCAGTGCGTCGCGAACACGCTCGCCGATGACGCGAAGCACCGCCTGCTCGCTCATGAGTGCACCGTAGAACCGGGCTTGGGCGAAATCTCCCTCGCCGAAGGGCACCGTTTCGCCGTGCACGGTCGGCACCCGCCGAAATCCTCCGGGAACAACCACCGTCTCCGTGCTGCCGAGCAGACCCAGCCGTCGTACGGCCTCCAGGAGCGCATCCGCGTCGTTGACAGTGGCAACCTCCACGAGGTTGCCGGCCCCGTTCGTGCGCACCAGATGCGCGATGCGGTAGAGCTCGGCGTCATCGAAAGGATTGGCGGCGTCCCCGACGATCAGCACTGCCGCCTCCGGGGACTGCCTGCGCACCTCGACGGCGGCGGCCCGAAGCCAAGCCGTGAGATGGTCGCCGGTGCCGAATTCGTCGGCCAGGGCCAGCGGGGCCGAGGCGGCACCGCGCGGGACTGCACCGGCTCCCAGCCAGCGGAGGGTCTTCGCCGTGTCCGCAACAAGTGTCGGGTTGCGGCCGAAGGTCAGCGGCAGCACGACGACGGGTGCGGGGTCCGCTCCGTCGGCCCTGTCCGCACGCAGCCGAGTAAGGACATTGTGCAGCGGTCGTCCGGCGGGGGTAATGAGGGCCCCCGGAAGGGAAGCCCTGACAAAGGACAGATCCGCTCCGTTGCCGCTCTCATGTCCTCCGACCAGTACCACCGTCGCACCCGGCTCGATGGGCCAGGTCAAGTCACACCCCGATGGGATCGTGACAGGAGACCAGCTTGCTGCCGTCGGCGAAAGTCGCCTCGACCTGCAGGAGGGGCAGCCGTTCACGGACGCCGTCCATGCACTGGCTTTCAGAAACGATGGTCTTACCGAGTTCCATCACCTCTGCGACGGTCCGGCCGTCGCGGGCACCCTCCAGGATCGCCTCGCAGATGAGGGCGGTGGCCTCGCTGACATTGAGCTTGGTTCCCCGCTCGCGCCGCTTACGGGCCAAATCCGCCACTTGGTATATGTAGAGTTTGTCTATTTCCTTGGGAGTGAGGTTCATACCTTCACCTTCAGACGCAGTTGCGATCGTATCTGGACCGCTCGCCCGACGCACCGGTCTGGCTCGCTTACAAAAAACCGTACGCGCACGCATCAGCCACGACCACCCGTTCCCGGCCATCTACGCCCGTACCCGGAGAAATGGGGGGGCGGCAGAACAGAGGGCCCCCGTTCCGGACGGAACAGGGGCCCTCTGTGCTGCGGATAGCCGGCTCCTAGGACTCGAGAGTGGCGTCCAGGGAGATCTTGATGCCGGCGAGTGCCTGGGACACGGGGCAGCCGCTCTTGGCAGCCTCAGCGATGTCCGTGAACTCCTCCGCGGTCAGGCCGGGAACCACCGCGGTAACTTTCAGCCGGCTTTCGGTGATGCCGGTGCCGGGGACAAAGGTCACGTCAGCGGACGTTTCGATCCGTTCCGCGGTCTTTCCTGCCTCGGCCAAACCGTTGCTGAAGGCCATGGAGAAGCAGGCTGAGTGGGCAGCGGCAATAAGTTCCTCAGGGCTGGTCTTGCCGTTGGCTTCTTCGGCGCGGGCCTTCCACGTGACGTCATAGGTGCCGAGTCCGGAGGAGTCGAGGGTGACGTTTCCCTTGCCGTTGAAGAGGTCGCCGTTCCAAACGGTATGGGCTGAACGGACTGTAGCCATGGGGGTCTCCTTAAACAGTGATGGGACGGGGCCGGCAACAAGCCGGCACACCATCCCATCCTATTTCCGCTGTTGTGCGGACTACCACATAGTGGCTACGGCAATATTGATGACCGCGAGGATACCCACACCGTTCGCGAGTCCGGAGGACACCGGCTCGTCCTTCTTGTAGCGGCGCTGTCCGATGAAGGCCAGTACGGCAATCACCAGGGTGATCAGCAGCTTGATACCCACCTTCAGGTGGTTGACGTCGCCGTCGCCCATCTCATTGACCGCCACCAGTGCCAGGCCGGTGACCAGCTGGAGCAGTGCTGCGTGGAAC
Organism: Arthrobacter sp. zg-Y1171; assembly: GCF_025244845.1. NCBI lineage: Bacteria > Bacillati > Actinomycetota > Actinomycetes > Micrococcales > Micrococcaceae > Arthrobacter > Arthrobacter sp. zg-Y1171. Next base: position 1,375,202 of record NZ_CP104264.1, read on the forward strand.
TGGCCGGGCAGAACGGTCGGATTCTTGATGCGGGCAAACCAGATGCCCACAATGATGGCTGCGCCGAGGATGTGCAGGAAAACGAGGAAGCTGTGAAGGAAGTCCATAAGGCCAGTTTACCGACTGGAAGTCGGGAACCTTGGGGAAAGCACGGGAGGCAGGTAACTTTTCTACAACATGTAGAGAAAGTTCCGCAGGGTCGATTCCCCCGGAGAAACAGCGCAGGGCGCCCTCCCGGTAACGGGAGAGCGCCCTGTCTCAGCGGAACCGGAACTAGAGCCCCAGGTCTGCCTCGAAGTTGCCTTCTTCCAGGCGTGCCTTCAGCGTCTGCAGGAAGCGGCCTGCATCGGCGCCGTCCACCAGGCGGTGGTCGTACGTCAGGGAGAGGTACATCATCGAACGGATGGCAATGTTGTCATTGCCCTCGGCGTCGGTGACAACCATGGGACGCTTGACGATCGCGCCGGTGCCCAGGATGCCGACCTGCGGCTGGTTGATGATCGGCGTGTCGAAGAGGGCTCCGACGCTGCCGATGTTCGTGATGGTGAACGTGCCCCCGGAGAGCTCGTCGGGGCCGATCTTGTTGTTGCGCGTACGGCTGCCGACATCGGCAATCTTCTTGGCGAGGCCGGTGATGTTCAGGTCACCGGCGTCGTTGATGACCGGAACCAGCAGGCCCTTCTCGGTGTCCACGGCAATCGCGAGGTGCTCGGCGTCGTGGTACGTGATTTCCTGCGTCTCGTTGTTGTACGAGGCGTTGAGGACCGGGTGCTGCTTCAGGCCCTCGACAACTGCCTTGGCAATGAACGGCAGGAAGGTGAGCTTCGCGCCGTTCTGCTGCTGGAAGTTGCCCTTGGCCTTCTGGCGCAGGGCTGCAATGCGGGTCATGTCGACCTCGTGCACCTGGGTCAGCTGTGCCGACTCCTCCAGGGACTCGCGCATACGGCGCGCGATGGTCTGGCGGATGCGCGGTGCCTTGACCGTGGTGCCGCGGAGCTTCGCGCTGGCTTCGCTGATCTGCGCCGGTGCTGCCTTTTCGGAGGCGGCGGAGGCTGCGGGAGCGGAAGCGGCGGGCTGCTGCGAGGCGGCCTTCTTGGCCTCGGCGGCTTCCAGCACGTCCTGCTTGCGGATGCGTCCGGCGACGCCGGAACCCTTGATGCTGGAGAGGTCGACGCCGTGTTCGTTGGCGAGCTTGCGCACCAGCGGGGTCACGTAGGTGCCGCCGTCGTTGGAACCGCTGGGAGCCTCCTGCTTCGGAGCTTCGGCCTTGGGGGCTTCCTGCTTGGGAGCTTCGGCCTTGGGAGCTTCCTGCTTGGGAGCCTCCGCCTTGGGCTCTTCCTTCTTTTCCGGCTCGACGGCCGGCGCTTCGCGCTCGTCCTTGGAAGCGGCCGCTACGGGCTCGGCTCCCTTGGGCTCGGCCTTGGCGGGGGCAGCAGCACCGGATCCGATGACGGCCAGTACGGAACCGACCTCGGCCGTGTCGTCTTCATTGACCCGGATTTCCAGCAGCTTGCCGGCTACCGGGGAAGGGATCTCGGTGTCGACCTTGTCGGTGGAAACCTCGAGCAGCGGCTCGTCCATTTCGACGTCGTCGCCAACGGCCTTGAGCCAGCGGGTGACGGTGCCTTCGGTGACGGACTCGCCGAGGGCGGGGAGGGTGACCTCGGTGCCTTCGCCGGAGCCGCTCTCCGCGGGGGCTTCCTCAGCCGGGGCAGCAGCCGCGGGAGCTTCTTCAGCGGCCGGAGCCGGAGCCTCTTCGGCCGGTGCTTCCTGGTTGGCGGCGCTGCCGCCGTCGTCCGGCTGTTCGCCGGAGCCGGAGCCGTCGCCGATGCGCACAAGTGCTGCGCCGACCTCGGCGGTTTCGTCTTCGGCCACGAGGATTTCCTCGATGACGCCGGCAACGGGGGAGGGGATTTCGGTGTCAACCTTGTCGGTGGATACCTCGAGCAGGGGCTCGTCGACCTCGACGCGGTCGCCCACGTTCTTCAGCCAGCGGGTGACGGTGCCTTCGGTGACGCTTTCCCCGAGGGCTGGTAAGTTCACGGTTTCAGACATATTGTCCCCGTTTCTCCTTGTTAGATCTTTTGTGACCAGCCGTGCCGCTGGTGCTGGTGATGATTTCCCCCGGGCCGCAGCCGCAAACCGGATGCGGCCCGGGGGAGTGAATCTTAGGTATTAACCGTGAAGGGGTTTGCCGGCCAGGGCCATAGCGGCTTCGCCCAGCGCTTCGTTCTGCGTCGGGTGAGCGTGGATCAGGCTGGCAATATCCTCAGGGTACGCCTCCCAGTTGACGATCAGCTGGGCTTCACCGATCTGCTCGCCGATACGGCCGCCGATCATGTGAACGCCCACGATGGGGCCGTCCTTCTCGCGGACCATCTTGATGAGGCCGGAGGAACCGAGGATGGAGGTCTTGCCGTTGCCGGCCAGGTTGTATTCCTGGACCTCGACGTTCTCGGCGCCCAGCTTGTCCTTGGCCTTGGCCTCGGTCAGGCCGACGGAGGCGATTTCCGGCTCGCAGTAGGTGACCTTGGGGATGTTGACGTCGTCAACCACAACGGGCTTCAGGCCGGCGATTTCCTCGGCAACGAAGATGCCCTGCTGGAAGCCGCGGTGGGCCAGCTGCAGGCCGGGAACAATGTCACCCACGGCGTAGATGTTGCCGACGCCGGTGTGCAGGCGGTCATTGGTGATGACGAAGCCGCGGTCCATGGTCAGTCCGGCTTCTTCGTAGCCCAGGTTGGCGGTGACGGGGCCGCGGCCCACGGCAACGAGCAGCAGATCGGCTTCGAAGGTCTTGCCGTCGGCCAGCGTGACGACGACGCCGTCGTCGTTCTGCTGGACGTTGTCGAAGAAGATGCCGGTGCTGAACTTGATGCCGCGCTTCTTGTACGCGCGTTCAAGCTGCTTGATGATGGCTGCGTCCTCGTTGGGAACCAGCGAGGGCAGGCCCTCCACGATGGTGACGTCCACGCCGAAGGAGTTCCAGACAGAGGCGAATTCGACGCCGATGACGCCGCCGCCGAGGATAACCGCGCTCTTGGGTACGGTGTCCATCTTCAGTGCCTGGTCGGAGGTGATGACCTTGCCGCCGATTTCCAGGCCCGGCAGTGAACGGGAGTAGGAACCGGTGGCCAGGATGATGTTCTTGCCGGTGTAGGTCTCACCGTTGACCTCGATGGTCTTTTCGCTGGTGAGCTTGCCTTCACCCTCGATGACGGTGATGCCCTTGGACTTGATCAGGCCCTGCAGGCCGCGGAACTTGCCCGCAATGATGTTGTCCTTGTAGGAGTTCACGGCCGTCATGTCGATGGAGTCGAAGGTGGCGTTGATGCCGTACTTCGAGGCCGTCTTGGCGTTCTCCGCGATTTCAGCGGAGTGCAGGAGCGCCTTGGTGGGGATGCAGCCGTTGTGAAGGCAGGTCCCGCCCAGCTTCCCCTTTTCAATCAGACCTACGGAGAATCCCAGCTCCACGGAGCGCAGTGCCGCGGCGTAGCCGCCGCTGCCTCCGCCGAGGATCAGGATGTCGAACTCTTGCGCAGCTGCCTTATCGGCCACTTGGACGCTCCCTCGCGTATTCGTTAGACGCGCCCATGCGCGCCGATGAGTTATTGGGCGTTTGTGATCAGTCCTCACCCTATCGCCCCCTACCACCGGCATCCACTTGAACACAGGCAGTAGGGGGCGAAGTGTAATGAGAAACACCTGCCACAACCGTCAGTTCCGTTTCACGGAACCGTATTGGATGCTATGAGGCGCGCGCCACGACGTCTTCGGCGTAGGCCACCAAGGTGCGGACGGCGACGCCGGTGCCTTCCTTCGGGGTGTAGCCGTAGGGGGCGCTGTCATTGAAAGCCGGTCCCGCGATGTCCAGGTGTGCCCACGGAATCTTGGTTCCGTTGACCTCGCCGACGAATTCCCGCAGGAAGGTGGCGGCGGTCATCATGCCGCCGAACCGCTCCCCGTGGTTGGCGATATCCGCCACCTGGGAATCCAGGCTAGCCCGCAGCTCCTCCGGAATCGGCATCGGCCAGAACAGCTCGCCGGCACGGTCCGCCGCTGCCTTGACGGCGTCCCGAACGCCTTCTTCGCCCATGACTGCGGAGACGCGCCGGCCCAGGGCAATCATCTGGGCACCGGTCAGCGTAGCCACGTCGATGATCGCGTCGGGGGCTTCCTCGCTGGCAGCCACCAGACCGTCGGCCATCACCAGCCGGCCCTCGGCGTCCGTGTTCAGGACCTCGACGGTGCGGCCGCCGTAGGTGGTCATGACGTCGGAGGGACGCTGCGCCGTGCCCGAGGGCATGTTCTCGGCAATGCAGAGCCAGGAGGTCACCTTGATGGGAAGCCCCAGTTCGGCGATGGCCAGCAGGGCGTTCAGTACGACGGCGGCCCCGCCCATGTCCGACTTCATCGCCTCCATGCCGGCGGCCGGCTTGAGGGACAGTCCGCCGGAGTCGAAGGTGATGCCCTTGCCGACGAGCGCCAGCTTGACCTTCGAGCGCAGCGGCGCGTATTCGAGCTTGACCAGGCGCGGGGGACGGGCCGATCCCTTGCCCACCCCGAGGATGCCGCCGAAGCCTTCGCGTTCCAGCTTCTTTTCGTCCATCACGGTGACCTTCACGGGCAGCGACTTGGCCAGGTCCTTGGCCGCGGCGGCGAAGGTCTCCGGGTAGAGGTGGCTCGGCGGCTGGTTGACCAGGGTCCGGGTGGCGTTGACCGCACGGCCGAGGATGCGGGCGCGTTCGAGGGCCGGCTTCAGGCCCTTCTCGTCAGCGGCTGCAGTGATAACGGTGATCTCGGAAACCGGCGCCGGAACCTTGTCCGCGGTGGCGGCACTGCGGTGTTCGGTGAAGCTGTACGCGCCGAACAGGGCACCTTCGGCGACGGCTGCGGCGTCGGCCACGGTGCCGGCCGGCAGTGCGAGGGCGACGGATCCGGTGCCGGCAATCTGGCGGACGGCTGATCCGGCGGCGCGGCGCAGGGCTTCCTCGGTCAGGGCGACGCCGGCCGAAACCTTGCCGAGGCCGGTAAGGACCAGCATGTCCGCGTCGGCCTCGGGCAGGCCGGGCAGGCGGTGGACTTCGTCAACGGCGCCGGTGACGCCGAGCAGCGGCAGTGAAGCAGCCAGGGCGGCAGACGCCTTGGGGGAGAGCGGGCTTTCAATCAGGACGGGACCGTCGGGGGTCTGGCCGACGCCGATCACGAGTGCGCTGGCGGCAACCTTCCGCCCGTCCCTGGATACTGCCGACAGGCTGGGTTCACTGGCTTTGTTCACGAAGCTGGTTCCTCACGGTTCTGTGTTGCTCTGCGTTTACCACACCGATCGTAGTCCGAAGAACGCCCGCATGCCGCAACGTTGCTTCTAGCTGCTGCACGGGGCCGTTAGTAAAGGCAGGTCCCGGTTCCGGAATGAAACGCACGCGTCCGGGCGTTTACCCTTGAGTAAGGGCACAGCAACGGTCTAAAGCAGCCGGATTCACCGGTCGTCACCTTCCTGTGCCAAGAGCCTGTGCCAAGAGCGCACGTGAGTTCCCGGGAGGGGTAAGACATGCTGGATCCGTTGACCCTGTTTAATCTGAATCCGGAGGTCGCGGAATCCGGGGACCTCTCCGGCTTGAAGCTCCTGGTCGGTTTCACGGGCTTTGCCGAAGCCGGCCACGTGGTCAGCCAGATCCGGGACGAGTTGTTTGATGCCCTGGACCATGACCTGGTGGCCACGTTCGACGCGGACCAGTTGATTGACTACCGCAACCGCCGGCCGCAGATTTCCTTTATCGAAGACCACCTCAGCGACTACGAACCGCCGCGGCTTGAGCTGCACCGGATGTATGACGGTCTGGGCGAACCGTTCCTGTTCCTGACCGGCTTCGAACCGGACCTGCAGTGGGAACGTTTCACGGCGGCCGTAGTGCATTTGGTGAAGGCCTTCGACGTAAGCCTGGTCTGCTGGGTCCATTCGATACCGATGCCCGTCCCGCACACCCGCCCGATCGGCGTGACCACGCACGGCAACCGGCCCGACCTGGTGGAAGGGATCAGCTCCTGGACGCCGATCGCCCAGGTACAGGCCGCCGTCGGACACGTCCTGGAGCTCCGGCTCGTCGAAGCAGGGGTCGACGTCGTCGGTCACGTAGTGCACGTACCGCACTACCTGGCGGAGGCGGAGTTCCCGCCCGCAGCCGTCGCCGGACTCGAGTACCTCGGTGCCGCCGCCTCACTGGTGCTGCCGACGGACCGGCTCCGCGAAGCAGGCCGCGACGTCGAACGCCAGATCACCGAACAGGTCGAGGCATCTGCGGAGGTTAAGGGCGTGGTGGCCACGCTCGAAAAGCGTTACGACCAGTACACCGAAAGCACCGTGCGGCGCTCCCTGCTGGTCAAGGGCAACGACGAGCTGGCAGACGCCGAGGAAATCGGAGCCGCGGTGGAGGCCTACCTGGCCAGCCCGCAGGCCGAAGAGGAATCCGAGGCGCTGTGGCCCGAAAACCAGCATGAAACCGAGAACAGCGGACCGAGCGGAAACGCGGATCAGGAGAATGCACCAAATGCCACCGAGGGCACGGTTGAGGGGCACGGCAGCGACGACGGGAACGGCCGGACCGGCACGGCCTGACGCCGCGCATCCCCGCCCCTGCCCGGGGCAGGTGTGCCGGTGAACGGAACACGGGCCTGGATTGTCTGGGGCGTAGGCGTCTTTGCCTACATGGTGGCGGTGACCCAGCGGACCTCATTCGGCGTGGCCGGCATCGAAGCCACTGAACGCTTCTCCGCGACTGCGTCCGTCCTGTCCGTCTTTACGGTGGTGCAGCTGCTGGTCTATGCGGGGCTGCAGATACCCGTAGGGGTGCTGGTGGACCGCTTCGGCCCGCGGCTGCTGATCGCCGGCGGAGCGGCACTGATGCTTGCCGGACAGTTCCAGCTGGCTACCGCCGATTCCGTCGGCGCCGGCATCCTCGGGCGCTCCCTGGTGGGCGCCGGCGACGCCCTCACCTTCATCTCCGTGCTGCGGCTGCTTCCGGCCTGGTTCTCCGGCAGGAAAATCCCCGTCCTGACCCAGTACACCGGCATCGTCGGCCAGCTGGGGCAGATTGCCAGCGCCATTCCTTTCGCCTATGTGCTGCACCACTTCGGGTGGAGCACGGCGTTTGTCTCCGCGGCCTCGCTGTCCCTGCTTGCCCTGGTCCTGACCCTGGCCTGCGTGCGGAACCGGCCCGAGGGCGGCGAAGCCCCCGTCCCGCTGCCGCTGCGGCAGACAGGCACGTCGCTGGCGGAGGCGTTTGCCCAGCCCGGGACGCGCCTGGGCATGTGGACCCACTACACCGTGCAGTTCCCCGGCACGGTGTTCGTGATGATGTGGGGCTTCCCGTACCTGGTCAGTGCCGAAGGCGTGTCTTCCGCCGTCGCGTCGGGCCTCATGACCTTCTTCGTGGTGGTCGCGATTGTCTGCGGACCGTGGATGGGGTCCTGGGTTGGCAGGCATCCGCTGCGCCGGTCGACTATGGTGCTGCTGATCGCCGGCGCCATGGCGGCCGGGTGGGCGGCCGTGCTGCTATATCCCGGTCCGGCGCCGCTGTGGCTGTTGGTCCTCCTCGTGGCGCTGCTTGCCGTCGGCGGTCCCGGCTCCATGATCGGGTTCGATTTTGCCCGGACGTACAACCCCAGCGCCCGGCTGGGAACAGCCACCGGGATTGTGAACATCGGCGGCTTCATTGCCTCGCTGGTCAGCATGTACCTGATCGGCGTGGTGCTGGACGTGCTGAACAACAGCGGCTTTTCAGGGGGAAACCTGTACGCCCTGGACTCCTTCCGCATCGCCTTGTCCGTCCAGTTTGCCGTGATGGCGGTAGGCGTCGCGGGCATCCTCCGGACCCGGGGGCTGATCCGCTCGCGGCTGGCCGATGAAGGATCCCCGCTGCCGCCGCTCCGTGCAGCGCTGGCCCGCGAACGGCAGCGCCGCCGCGGGGAACGCGGCGGTCAGGGTCCGCAGTAGCAGCGCGGCACCCTTCACCCTTGACCCTTGTGCGGCCCCGCCGCCAAAATGATCCGCATGACCAGGGCACAGGTGCCTGCCGGCACGGTGGTTAGCGTGAGCGGGATATCCAAGGCGTTCCGGCGTATCGCGGCGCTCGAGGACGTCACCTTTTCGATCGACGCGGGTGAAGCCTTCGGAATCCTCGGTCCCAACGGCGCCGGCAAGACCACCACGGTGGAGTGTGTGGCCGGCACGTTGCGGCCCGACGGCGGACGCGTCACCGTGCTGGGCGTGGATCCCGCGGCTGACCGGGCAACCGTGCGTGAGCGTGTCGGCTATCAGCTCCAGGCCGCCGCCCTGCCTCCCGCCCTGCGCGTGGAGGAGGCGCTGCGGCTGTTTGCCGCTTTCTACCCTGCGCCTGCCGATGTGCCGGAGCTGCTGCGCACCGTCGGGCTGCACGAACACCGCAAACGCCCCTTCGGCAAGCTTTCCGGCGGGCAGAAGCAGCGCCTGTCGATTGCCCTCGCGCTCATCGGCAATCCCGACGTCGTCGTGTTCGACGAGTTGACCACGGGGCTGGACCCGCAGGGCCGGCGCGATGTGCGGCAGCTGATTCAACGGGTGAAGGACGGCGGCATCACGGTTGTCCTCGTCACCCACTACCTTGACGACGTCGAACGCCTCTGCGACCGCTTGGCGATTATCGACGCCGGCCGGACACGGTTCGTGGGCACGCCGGCGGAACTGCTCGCCGTTTCCGGCAGGAACGCCGCCGAGCCCGGTGCTCTGGAGGATGCGTACCTGGCCTTCATCGAGCAGGCGGCAGCCGATTGAAGGGGAGAGGTGGAGCATGCGGGCGCTGGGAGCCCTGACGCGCACGGAAGCGACGCTGTATCTGCGCAATCCGGTGAGCATTTTCATGGCATTGGTGCTGCCCTCGGCCATTCTGCTGCTCCAGGGCTTCGTCATTCCCAACACGCGGGTCCCGCTGGGAGGCACGGATCCCGTCTATGCGGCCCTGCGCCCCATCGACCTGCTCGTGCCGCTGTCCATAGCGGTGGCACTGGCCAGTGTGGCGGTGACCAATTACCCGTCCGCGATCAGCGGTTACCGGGAGACCGGCGTGCTGCGCCGGCTGGGCGTGACGCCCGTCGGCGCGCACCGCATCCTGTTTGCCCAATGGATCGTCAGCGGCGCAGCGCTCGCCGTTGCGGTGACCGTCACCGTCCTGCTCGCCAGGGTTGTCTTTAACAGCCGGATGCCGGGCAGTCCCGGAGTGGTTGTCCTCGTGGTGGTTTTCGGTGTTGCTGCCATGATGGCCGTGGGATCACTCATTGCCGCCCTCGCCGGGACCGCCCAGAACGCCTACGGCATCGGATTCCTGGTGTTTATGGGGTGCATGTTCACCGCCGGGTTATGGACGCCCGGGCCGCTGATGCCGGAAGGAATCCGGCAGGTTGCGTCTTTCACCCCGCTCGGTGCCATGACCCAGGCGCTGACCGCCGCCTGGTACGGAGGAACCGTGACGGTTGCCCCCTTCCTCGTGATGCTCGTCTGGACCGTTGCATGCGCGGTGCCGGCCGCGAAGGTTTTCCGCTGGAAGTGACCCCTCCGTGGCTGGCGGGCGGGCATGCCTGCCGGCCCGCGTTGCACCCGGCCACTCTTCCTCCACTCTTCCTCCACGGCTGCCGACGCTGCGGCTCAGCCGGCGCCGGATGCACAGGCCCCGGGCCTGCTCTGCAGCGACCGCGGATTCCCGGGGACCCTTGGGCCATGAGCACAGAACCGGCCGACGGCACCCCGCGCAACCCCTACCGCATCAACGCTCCGGCGGACATCCTCAGCCTGGTTCCCCACACGCTGGGCTTCGAGCCGCGCGAGTCCCTGGTGCTGATGGCATTATGCGGCGGCCGGCTCGGTGCGACGCTGCGGCTGGACCTGCCTCCGGGGCCGGGAGCCAAAGCCGGAGCGAATGCCGCCTATGCTGCCGCGGCCTGCCGGTTCATGGCCGCCGACACCGAGGCTGACGGCGTGCTGCTGGCACTGTATACGGACCGGCCCTGGAAGGACCCGGCGCATCCGCCCTACCGGCCGCTGGTCCGCCGCCTTGGGAAGGACCTGGCCGCCGCCGGCATCCCGCTGCAGGATGGCTGGCTGGTCGGGCCGGACACCTGGCGGGACTATTTCTGCACCCAACCGGACTGCTGCCCCTGGCCGGGGGCGCCCAGGTCGCAGATTGCGGACAGCATGCTGAACACGGAACTGGTGTACCGGGGAAGTGCCTTTGCCGCGTCGCTGGAAAGGGCAGTGGGGGAGTCTTTCCCGCTGCAGTGGCCCAACAAGGGCGAGGTTGCGGACAGCCGGGCGCGCTTTGGGGAACAGGTGGGTGCACATTGGTGTGAACGGGACCAGTTCCACCGCACCCTGGAGCTATGGGGAAACTGTTTTGCCGGCGGCGTCCTCGATACGGGTGCTGAACCGTATGCGGAAGACGCGTTCGAGCCGTTCGCCGGTACCCGGAACCGGTTGCACCGCGATCCCGAATGTGCCGGGTTTCTCCTGGCGAGCCTCTCTGACCGCGGGATCCGTGATGCCCTGCTGGTCCTGACTGCTGCGGGCCAAGCCGCCGCCGTTTACGGCGCAGAGGCCAACGGCCTGGTCCGCCCGCAGGTCCACCCCGTGGTCCTTCCCGGTTCCGCAGATCGCGGAGCGGCAGCATCCGGCGTCGTTCCCCTGCTGCCGCGCCCTCGAAGGCAGTCCAAGGCAGCTGCGGACTTCCGCAGCATCCTGGTGGGCCGAGGGGATGCTCCGGACTGGAGCCTGCTGGACCGGGCGTACGCCGTTTTCTCGGACCTCGTGCCCGCCGCGGACGAAGATGCCAAGGCAGCGCTGCTTTCGCTGCTTGCCTGGATGGAGTGGGCCAGGGGGCGCGGCTCGCGTGCCCACGTCCATCTGCAGCACGCGCTCGATGCGTGCCCCGGCTACCGCCTGGCGCTGCTGCTGCGTGAACTGCTGGGTACGGGAATCCTCCCGGACTGGACCGGCTCCCGGGACGGGTCGTGGCCGGGCACGGCGGACGGCTGGCCCGAGACCCCGATGAACCGGTGCTGAAAGAGAACCGGCGGGGAAAAGCCGCATGGCGGAACAGGCCCGCGGAGTGTGCCGATAACGTGCGCCGGTGCTGTGGCGGGACGGAAAACGTGCGACAATGGGAACCGAGACCCGGTCGGGTTCGTGTATCAAGTGTCCTTTGAACTGCCAGTCCTTGTGGCCAGCGGAACAATACACCGGCACGGCGTGTTCTATTCAGAGCAAGCCAAACCGAAACACTTGGATAGAATCACGGACTTGACAGGGTCATAGTGGTGTTGCCCCCAATGGCGGTGCCACAACCCGCCGTATGAAAGGTTTTCTGTGTCGCCGAGAAAGACAACTGCAGTCGAAGAGACTGACACTGCAAATAAGCGCACTGCCGCAACTGAGGCCCCGTCAGCGGTGGCCGACAAGGAGGCTGCTTCCGGCGAAAAGACCGCGGCCAAGACGGCCCGCAAGCCGGCTGCCCGGAAGGCTCCGGCGAAGGCCGGCACCACTGCAGCTGGACGAAAGACCGCTGCGAAGACCGCCAAGGCTGCCAAGGCCGAGGTTGATGAAGAGGTTGACTCTGCCGACGTAGAGCCGGACGCGGACGCCGTCGAAGGTGCAGACACTGCAGCAGCACCCACCGGATCCGGTTTCGTGTACTCGGATGCCGACGACGACGACGCCCCTGCCCAGCAGGTCGTCTCCGCCGGTGCCACGGCCGACCCGGTCAAGGACTACCTGAAGCAGATCGGTAAGGTCGCCCTGCTGAACGCCGAGCAGGAAGTCGACCTCGCACTGCGGATCGAAGCCGGCCTGTACGCCGAAGAGAAGATGGCGGCGGATCCCGACATGGATCCCAAGCTCAAGCGTGAGCTTCAGTGGGTCTCCCATGACGGCAAGCGCGCCAAGAACCACCTGCTCGAAGCCAACCTGCGCCTCGTAGTGTCGCTGGCCAAGCGTTACACCGGCCGCGGCATGCTCTTCCTGGACCTGATCCAGGAAGGCAACCTTGGCCTCATCCGCGCCGTAGAGAAGTTCGACTACACCAAGGGCTTCAAGTTCTCCACGTACGCAACGTGGTGGATCCGCCAGGCCATCACCCGCGCCATGGCAGACCAGGCCCGCACCATCCGCATCCCGGTGCACATGGTGGAAGTCATTAACAAGCTGGCCCGTGTGCAGCGCCAGATGCTCCAGGACCTGGGCCGCGAGCCCGCGCCGGAAGAGCTGGCACTGGAACTGGACATGACCCCTGAAAAGGTCGTCGAGGTGCAGAAGTACGGCCGTGAGCCGATCTCCCTGCACACCCCGCTGGGTGAAGACGGCGACTCCGAGTTCGGCGACCTCATTGAGGATTCCGAAGCCGTGGTTCCCGCCGATGCAGTCAGCTTCACGCTGCTGCAGGAGCAGCTGCATTCAGTGCTGGACACGCTGTCCGAACGCGAAGCCGGCGTTGTTGCCATGCGTTTCGGCCTCACCGACGGCCAGCCGAAGACCCTGGACGAAATCGGCAAGGTTTACGGCGTGACCCGTGAACGGATCCGCCAGATCGAATCCAAGACCATGTCCAAGCTGCGCCACCCGTCGCGGTCGCAGGTCCTGCGGGACTACCTGGACTAGACACCTGCCGGTTCGCCGGCAATCCGCTTCACCAACAGCACCCCGATCCGCGTCTGCGGTCGGGGTGCTGTTGTGTGCGCCCCGGCGGACCAAGATGCAGCTGGACAAAAAGAAGTCCCCTTCCGATCCGGAAGGGGACTTCTTCAAGCTTGGTACGCCGCGTCGACGCGGACTTTACTCCGTGGCTTCGCTGACCATTCAGGCGCCTGCGTGTTTACTCTGCAGAAACCGGTGCCTTCTCGTTCAGGCGCGAGGTCTCGTCCTGCCATTCCGAAGTGAGCGGACGGAGGTTCGCCTCCACCGCACGGGCGTGGTGCCCGCAGAAAAGCAGTTCCCCACCGGAGGATTCCAGTACGGCACGTACGTATGCCTGTGCGCCGCAACGGTCGCAGCGGTCCAGGCTGTTCAGCTCACGGGTTGCTACTGCTGCTGTCATGAGTTGCCTCCTCAAGGGTGTTGATACTTCATATAACCACCTTTGACACCCCGTCCCTTGCAGGTTGGCCCGCCTTTCGCTCTACGCGTACCCTTTCGGCGCGGCCACCGTGGGCAAACTCACGCAACTGAGTCGTTGAGCGGAAGTGTCACCGCCGGGGATTAACCTTGTAGGAGTTCCTGATTGTTCCCGGCTATCCCTACCGGCGAAACAGCCGACACCAAGGAGTTTCAACGCACGTGGCGCCCCCTAGTTCCGATTACACTGCCCGGCACCTTTCCGTCCTGGAAGGGTTGGAAGCCGTCCGCAAGCGTCCCGGCATGTACATCGGGTCCACCGACTCCCGCGGCCTGATGCACTGTCTCTGGGAAATCATCGACAACTCCGTCGATGAAGCCCTCGCCGGCTTCGGGCAGAGCATCAAGATCATCCTCCACCCGGACGGTTCCGTGGAGATCCACGACGACGGCCGCGGGATTCCGGTGGACATCGAACCGAAAACCGGGCTCTCCGGCGTCGAAGTCGTCTTCACCAAGCTCCACGCCGGCGGCAAGTTCGGCGGCGGGTCCTACGCTGCCTCCGGCGGCCTTCACGGCGTCGGCGCCAGCGTGGTCAACGCCCTCTCCTCCCGACTCGACGTGCAGGTGGACCGGGCGGGCAAGACGTACCAGATGGCCTTCCGCCGCGGCGAGCCCGGGCACTTCGACGACACCGGCAGAAAGCCCGGCCCCGAGGCCAAGTTCTCTCCGTTCCTGGACAGCTCGCGCCTTGAAGTTGTGGGTAAGGCCAAGCGCGGCGTCACGGGCACGCGCATCCGGTACTGGGCCGACCGGCAGATCTTCACGCCGGACGCCAAGTTCTCCTACACCGAACTCCAGGCCCGTGCCCGCCAGACTTCCTTCCTGGTCCCCGGGCTGCGCATCACCCTGCGCGATGAACGGCGCCTGCCCGGAACCCCGGGCGAGAACGGTCCCGTGGAGGAAGTCTTCCATCACGACGGCGGGATCGCCGAGTTCGTCGACTATCTGGCCGCCGACGCCGCCGTCACCGATATCTGGCGCCTGCACGGTTCCGGCAAGTTCAAGGAATCCGTGCCCGTACTCGATGAAAGCGGACATAGCCGGATCACGGAGATTGAACGCGAGGCGGAGGTGGATATCGCCCTGCGCTGGGGGATCGGCTACGAAACCAATATCCGCTCGTTCGTGAACATCATTGCCACACCCAAGGGCGGAACGCACCAGACCGGCTTCGAGCAGGGCCTGCTCAAGACCTTCCGCAAGGTCATTGAAGCCAACGCCCGCAAACTCAAGGCCGGCAACGACAAGATCGAAAAGGACGACGTTTTCGCCGGGCTCACGGCTGTGCTGACGGTCCGCCTCGCCGAACCGCAGTTCGAGGGCCAGACCAAGGAAATCCTCGGCACCTCCGCCGTAAGGGCCATTGTGAGCAAGGTGGTGGAGAAGGAAATCACCGCCCGGTTGAACTCCACGGCGCGCGCCGACAAGGCACAGTCTTCGCAGCTGCTGGAAAAGGTGGTGGCGGAGATGAAGTCCCGGATCTCCGCCCGGGTGCACAAGGAGACCCAGCGCCGGAAGAACGCGCTGGAAACCTCCACCATGCCCGCCAAGCTGGCGGACTGCCGGATCGATGACCAGGAACGCTCTGAACTGTTCATCGTGGAAGGCGACAGCGCCCTGGGCACGGCCAAACTTGCCCGGTCCTCGGACTACCAGGCGCTGCTGCCCATCCGCGGCAAGATCCTGAACGTGCAGAAGGCGTCGGTGGCGGACATGCTGTCCAATGCCGAGTGCGCGGCGCTGATCCAGGTGGTGGGGGCCGGTTCCGGCCGCAGCTTCCAGCTCGACGCGGCCCGGTACGGCAAGGTCATTTTCATGACCGATGCAGACGTCGACGGCGCCCATATCCGGACCCTGCTGCTCACGCTGTTCTTCCGCTACATGCGCCCGCTGGTGGACGCCGGACGCGTCTATGCGGCCGTTCCGCCGCTGCACCGGGTGGAGGTCATCAACGCAGGCTCCAAGAGCAATGAGATGGTCTACACCTACAGCGAAAAGGAACTGCACCAGGTCCTTGCCCGCCTGGAAAAGGAAGGCAAGCGCTACAAGGAACCGATCCAGCGCTACAAGGGCCTGGGCGAGATGGACGCGGGCCAGCTGGCCGAGACCACCATGGATCCCCGGCACCGCACCCTGCGGAGGGTCCGGATTTCGGAGGCGGCTGCCGCCGAGCAGGCATTCGAACTCCTGATGGGCAGCGACGTGGCGCCGCGCAAGGACTTCATCATCGCCGGCGCGGCCATGCTGGACCGGGACCGGATCGACGCCTAGCCGGGACCCGTGCCCGGGGAAGCAGGCCGGTGGGCCGCGGTCCGCATCTCACGAGGCGGGCCCGGCCTAATCCTGCAGCAGCCCCGGGGCGATCAGCAGGGTGGTCGGTACCGCCAGCAGCAGGGCCGAGAGGCACAGCACGCTCCACTGCTGCCAGCGGGGCAGGGGCGGCTGCGGTGTGAGCAAGCGGCTGAGCCTGCCGGCAATACCCAGCGGCTCTGACCCCTCGGGGGCACCCAAAGCCAGCGGGGGCATGCCGCGCAGGCTGTCCTGCTGTACGGCCGGGGACTTCGGTGCCCCGGGTACCGCGGGGGACCCGGACCCGACAATTGCCACGGCGCGGACGAGCGTCATCCGGTCCACCTTCCGCAGCGCCTCGTCGTCGGCGAGCATTTCGATCAGCTCGTTCACCGAGTGCTGGGCCAGCACCGATGTCGGCAGCCACGGCAGGGCCGCACGCCAGGCCGCGAAGGCCCACAGCAGCAGGTGGTGGTGCTGGGCCAGATGCGCGCGTTCATGGGTGAGCACCGCGGAAAGCTCATCCTCGGAGAGCATGTTCAGCAGACCGTCGGAGAGGACGGTGACGGACCGCGCGCCGCCGGGCAGGCAGTAGGCCACCGGGGTTGGATGCTGGATGACCAGGGTGGCAGGCGTGTCGGCGGAAGGGGAACTGAGCAGGTTGAGCATGTCCCGGTGCCGATGCCGGCCGCGGAGGATCCGGTAGTACGTCAGCAGCAGGGTGAACACCAAGTGGGCGCTGAGCAGCATTGCGGCGCTGAGCGCGAAAACGTGGACCAGTCCGAGGGTGCTTGCCGGGGCGCCCTGCAGAAGGATGCGCCATAAGCCGTGGAGTCCGGCCAGGAGATTGTCCCCGAGCGGCTCCAGGCCCCAGGTCAGCATGGCTCCGATCATGGACAGACCGCCCGCAAGGGCTATCGCCTGCCACAGGACCATGGCGGTGAAAGGGGAGCGGGCCGGCCAGGCTGCCCGTGAGAGAAGAATCGGAACGGGCCACGCCAGCACGATCGCCAGCGCCGCCAAAGCGTAGGACGCCCAGAACACCGCAGGTGCCGGTGCCTAGGCGCCGAGCAGCCTGCGCAGCATTTCAGCCTCGGTGTCGGAGACGGAACCGACGAACCGGGCCAGCACGGCTTCGCGGTCATTGGCGGTGCCGAGGGCTTCATGCATGAGTTCGGCCGTGTGTTCGGCGCGGCTGGTCACGGCACGGTAGCGGTGGGGGCGGATGTCGCGTTCACGCTGGACCAGCGACTTCTTTTCCAGCCGTGAGAGCACGGTCAGCACGGTGGTGACAGCGAGACCCTTGCCGTCAGCGGAATCCTCACGCTGCGCGAGTTTCTCGCGGAGTTCATTGGCGGTTGCTGCTTCGTTTGATTCCCAGAGCAGATCCATCATTGCGCGTTCCAACTCACCGAGCGTTGCCATGTGCATCCTTTTTCGATCGAGATCCCCCGCGGACCCCCGTGTCGGGTCCAGACTTACTAATGTACCGCGTTTCGATCGTTTGTTCTACATCACGTAGAAATCTTGCGAAAGTTGTTCTACGCTGTGTAGAAGTAAGGAATTCTATGTCGTGTAGAAGTCGTTCCTCAAGCTGAAGGACATAAGCGTGGAAGCACTGGATATCGCCCGGTGGCAGTTCGGCATCACGACCGTCTACCACTTCCTCATGGTCCCGCTGACCATTGGGCTGGGGATTGTGGTGGCAGCCATGCAGACAGCCTGGGTGCGCACCGGCAAAGAGCAGTACCTGCGAATGACGAAGTTCTGGGGCAAGCTGTTCCTCATTAACTTCATCCTGGGCCTGGCCACCGGCCTGGTTCAGGAGTTCCAATTCGGGATGGCCTGGAGCGAGTACAGCCGCTTCGTCGGCGACGTCTTCGGCGCCCCGCTGGCACTGGAATCACTGTTGGCGTTCTTCACGGAATCAGTGTTCCTGGGACTGTGGATCTTCGGCTGGAAGAGGTTGCCCCCGAAGATCCATCTGGCGTGCATCTGGATCACCACGCTCGCCTCCATGCTCTCGGCCTACTTCATCCTCGCCGCCAACTCCTGGATGCAGCACCCCGTGGGCGTGGAAATGGTGGACGGCCGCCCGGTCATGAACGACATCTGGGCCGTCCTGACCAACAACACCCTCCTCGTCGCGTTCCCGCACACAATCTTCGGTGCCTTTGCCGTTGCCGGCGGATTCCTGCTCGGCATCGCCTGGTACCACCTCTGGAAGCGGCGCCGCGACGGCATCGACACCGTGGATGCCAAGGGCAACGTGGTGGTGGGCGAACGGCCCGAAACGGGCCGTGACAAGACCGACCACACCGTGTGGCTGCGGTCCCTGCGCATCGGCGCCGTCGTCGCCATGATCTCCTTCGCCGGCGTCGCCGTCAGCGGTGACCTGCAGGGCAAGCTGATGTTCGAGCAGCAGCCCATGAAGATGGCGGCTGCGGAGGCAGCGTGCCATGACGGCACCGGCTTCTCAGTCCTGTCCATCGGTGACCCCGGTGCGGAGAACTGTGAAGACGTGGACACCCTGGTCGAAATTCCAGGCATGCTGTCCTTCCTCGCCAACGGCGACTTCGACACCGAAATCCGGGGCGTAAACACCCTGCTGGATGAGTACCGCGACGCCTACGGCACCCACCTGCCGGACAACGAAATGTACGGCACCAACTCCGGCATGGAAATCGACTACACGCCGAACTTCGCCGTCACCTACTGGGGCTTCCGCATCATGATCGGCTTCGGCAGCGTTGCCGCCGTCGCCGCGGCCTATGCCCTGTGGGCGGTCCGCAAGGGCACCGTCCCCGAGTCCAAGTGGCTGATGCGCCTGGCCGTCTTCGGCATCCTGGCACCGTTCGGCGCCAACTCCGCAGGCTGGATCTTCACCGAAATGGGCCGCCAGCCGTTTGTGGTGGCTCCGAACCCCACCGGTACCGACGGCGTCTTCATGTTCACAGCAGCAGCCGTCTCGCCGGGTGTGAGCATGGCGGAACTGCTGTTCTCCGTCATCACCTTCACCGTCGTGTACCTGGCCCTGCTGATCGTGGAGGTGCGGCTGCTGTTCAAGTTCGTCCGCGGCGGCGTCCCGGCAGCGATGCCGGACCTGCTGGGCGGCGACGACGGCGGCACGGGCGGCCTGGACTCCGCCGGCGGCGATCCGGACGGCAGCCCAGGAACGAAGAAGCATGATGTCCTCGACTTTGCCTACTAAGGCGCCCCGGGGGGAGGCCGTGCACGCGGCCGCCCTCCGGGTCCTCCACCCTGCAATCTGCCGGACACCGGCACTTCTGGAGCTCTGAAAGTAATGTCGCTACCGCTGTTCTGGTTTATCGTGATTGCCTTCCTATGGGTCGGGTACCTTTTCCTGGAGGGCTTCGACCTCGGGGTCGGCATGCTTATGAAGCTGATGGCCCGTGATGAGAAAGACCGCCGGGTACTGCTGAACACCATCGGCCCCGTGTGGGACGGCAACGAAGTCTGGCTGATCACGGTCGGTGCAATGACTTTCGCGGCGTTCCCGATGTGGTACGCCTCGCTGTTCTCCGCCCTGTACATCCCCCTGGTCATTGTGCTGCTGGGGCTCATCTTCCGGGCCGTGTCCATCGAGTACCGCGGCAAGCATGACAGTGACAGCTGGCGCAACCGCTGGGACTGGGGCCTGGCCCTGGGCTCCTTCGCGGCGGCCTTCGGCGTCGGCGCCGCGCTCGGACTGACCACCACAGGCCTGCCGCTGAATGCGAACGGCGACCGCGTGGGCGGGGCATTCGCCTGGCTGACTCCGTACGCGGTGCTGGGCGGAGTGGCCGTAGTGGCCTTCTGCCTGGTTCACGCCCTCGTTTTCCTGATGCTCAAGACCGACGGGCAGATCCGTGACCGCGCCAAGCGCATCGTGACGCGCTGGCTGCCCGTGGGCATCCTGCCCTTGGCGGCCTGGGCCATCATTGTGCAGATCATGAACGCCAAGGTGGAGACCCTGCCCCTGTTGGTGATTGCCGTGGTGGGAGCCCTCCTGGCCTGGCTCTACGCCCGCCGGGGCCGTGACGGCCTGAGCTTCATCAGCCTCGGGATCTTCCTGGTGGCCGGAGCGGCGACCATCTTCGCCTCCATGTACCCCGTGGTGCTGCCCTCCACGCTGGATGCCGCGTGGAACCTGACGGTGGAAAACGCCTCCGCTTCCCCCTACGCCCTGAAGGTCATGAGCTGGGTGGCCCTGTTCGGCCTGCCGGTAGTGGTGCTGTACCAGGGCTGGACCTATTGGGTGTTCCGTAAGCGGGTCACCACCGAGTCCATCCCCGCCCCCCACAGTTTCAAACCGCAGTGAAGCCGATTCTTCCGGTCAGTGCCACCAGCCGCCGCGCGCTGTACCTCCTCGGGCTGCTCGCAGCCATCAAGGCCGCGGGGCTGGTGCTGCTGGCCGACGCCGTAGCCAGCGGCATCGCCGGCCTGGCCGCCGGCGGCCCGGAGTGGAACCGCGTGTTCCTGCTCGGCACCGCCGGCGCCGTGCTGCGGTCCGTGGCCGTATGGGGCCAGGACACCGTGGCCCAGCGTGCGGCCGCGGGGGTGAAGGACGAACTGCGCCGGCAGCTGTCCGAGCGGGTACTGGCCGACGGCGGCACCGTCCCGGGGATGGGCAGCGGCGCCCTGAGCGTCCTGCTGACCCGCGGGTTGGACGGGCTGGACAACTACTACTCCAAGTACCTGCCCGCACTGGTGACCTGCGCCGTCGTCCCCCTGCTGGTGGGTGCCCGCATCCTCGCCGCGGACTGGATCAGCGCCGTCACGATCGTGCTGACCGTCCCACTTATTCCGGTCTTTATGATCCTGATCGGCCTGCACACCGAGGACAAGACCGCCGCCGCGGTGGACGCACTGAACCGGCTCTCGGACAACATGCTGGAGCTCGCCAAGGGCCTGCCCGTGCTGGTGGGCCTCGGCCGTGCCCGTGCGCAGACCCGGGCACTGCGCGACGTCGCCGACCGCTACCGCACCACAACGCTGGCAACCCTGCGGGTGGCGTTTATGTCCTCGCTGGCGCTGGAACTCATTGCCACTATCTCGGTGGCCCTGGTGGCAGTATTCATCGGTGTCCGGCTGGTGCACGGGGGCATGCCGCTGGAATTGGGGCTGCTGGCCCTGATCCTTGCACCCGAGTGCTACCAGCCGCTGCGTGACCTGGGCACCGCCCACCACGCCAGCGAGGACGGCCTCGAAGCGCTGAACCGGACCAACGCGGTGCTGGACGCACCCGCGGCCGTGCCGCTGGCGGACGCTTCAGCCGCCGCTGAGGAAACCGCCGGGTCGGCGCTCGTGGTCAGGAACCTGACCATCGCCTACGAAGGCCGGCCGCATCCTGCCGTGGAGGACCTCAGCTTCACGGTCCCGGCAGGTGCCGTTGCCGCCCTGACCGGTTCCAGCGGGGCGGGAAAAACCTCCGTGCTGGAAGTCCTGGCCGGGCTCCGGCGGAACGGCGGCGACACCCGGCTGGACGGCACCGTGCAGGGCATCAGCCGCGAAACGCAGGCGTGGATACCCCAGCACCCCGTCCTGGTCGAGGACACCGTTGCCGCGGAGATAGCCCTCTACGCGGGTCTACCGGTGACCGGTTCCGGCGCTGCCGAAAGCCCGGACAACGCGGGGCGCACGGCCGCCCGCCGGGCACTCGAACGCATCGACGCCGGGCACCTGCTCGATTCCGCCACCGCGGACCTGAGTCCGGGCGAGCAGCGCCGGGTGGCCGTGGCGCGGGCACTGGCCCGCATCGACGGGAATCCCGGCGTCCGGATCCTGCTGGCGGATGAACCGACCGCACACCTCGATTCGCGCAGCGCCTCGGCCGTCCGTGCCGCCCTCGCCGCGCTGCGGGGGCGGACCACCGTGCTGCTGGTAGCCCACGACGCCGCCACCGCAGCCATCGCTGACACGGTGATTCCGGTTGAAGGGGCGGCGGGCGGAAGCCTGCCCCGGGAACGGGTCAAGGGCAAGCATGCGGCATCCCTGGCCGCCGCTGCCCGCAGCGCCCCGGTAAGGATTCCGGCCGGCTCCGGCCCGGCAGCTGCTGCCGGCGCCGGTCCCGGGAAAGCCGACGGCCCGGCATCCGGCGGCTCCGCAGCCGACACGGCCGCGGAGCCGGCGTCGGGCCATGAGCCGCTGTGGAAGAACCTCATGGTGCTGAAGCCGTGGAGCAGGCAGTTCGTCCTGGCGCTGGTGCTGGGCACGGGTGCCACCATGTTCGCCGTCGCCCTGACGGCCCTGTCCGCCTGGCTGATCGTGCGTGCCGCGGAACAGCCGCCGATCCTGTACCTGCTCATGGCGATTGTCGGGGTGCGGTTCTTCGGCATCGGCCGGGCATTGCTGCGGTACCTGGAGCGCCTCTCCCTGCACGACGCCGTCTTCCGGGCCACCAACACGCTGCGGGTCCGGCTCTGGAACGGGCTGCTGCAGCGCCCCGAAGGCTGGCGCCGCGTGGCGCGGGGTTCGGGTGCCCTCGAACGCCTGGTGGGTGACGTGGACGAGCTGCGGGACATCGCGCCCCGGGTGGTCTTCGCACCCCTGACCGGTCTGCTCACCGCCGTCGCTGCCTGTGTAGTGACCTGGCTGCTGGTCCCGGAAGGCCTGGCGGTGCAGGTGGCGCTGACCGTGGTGGGGATGGTCATTGCGCCGCTGCTGGCACTGTTCGCCGATTCCGCTGCCCGTGCAGCCACCGTGAACCTGCAGGCCCGGTCCATGTCTTCCATGGCCCGCCTGCTCACGGCTGCTTCCGACCTGGAAGCCAATTCGAGCTCGGGGCCGGTGCTGGCCCGCCAGGAGCAGTTCGAAGCAGCCGCGGCCCGGGCTGTCCGGCGCAGTGCCTGGGCCCAGGGCCTGGCCAATGCCGTCACCGCCCTGGCCTGCTCCCTTGCAGCGCTCTACATGATCAGCGCGTCGCAGGACGGTCCGGCCACCGTGGCCGCGGTGGTGGTCCTGGTGCAGCTGGCGCTGATTGAGCCTTTCGTGGCAGTCAACGGCTCCATCCAGCAGTTCTCCGCGTGGCGCACCCTGGGGGACAAGGTGCTGCCGGATCTGGGCACGGAAGACGTCGCGCCCGATGACACCGCCGGGGAAACCGCTGCCCGGGAGAGCTTCGGCAAGGTCCAGGTGCTGGAACTGGATAACATCCGGTACCGCTATCCCGGTGCTGCCGCAGATGTGCTGACCGGCGTGGACCTCACGGTCTCCGCGGGGGAGTGGGTGGCCGTCACCGGTCCCTCCGGCAGCGGCAAATCCACGCTGCTCGGCGTGCTGCTCGGCTTCCTGCCGCCCCGAAGCGGTACCTATCTGATCAACGGCGTTCCTGCGCAGTCGGTCCCGCAGGCAGCCCGGCGGATGGCGTGGTGCCCGCAGGAGGCGCACCTGTTCGACTCGACCCTCCGCGGCAACCTGCTCCTGGCCCGTGACCGCACCCTCGCGCCGACGGAAGCCGAAATGGTCGGCTCGCTCCGTGCTGTGGGCCTGGGACCGCTGTTCGACACACTGCCCGAGGGCCTGGACACAGCCATCGGCGCCGGCGGGCATTTCCTCTCCGGCGGCCAGCGCCAGCGGCTTGCCGTGGCCCGTGCGCTGCTCGCCGAGGCCGACGTCGTGCTCCTGGATGAGCCCACGGCCCACCTGGACGCGGAGGCGGGGGCGCAGCTGATGGCCGACCTGAAATCCGGACTGCAGGGCAAGGCAGTGGTGGTGGTAACCCATAATCCGGCCGACGCAGCCTGGTGCGGGCGGGAAATCTCACTGGGAGCGGTGCTGATGTCCTAGGGTGGATGGATGCAGACGCCCTCCCCACCCCTGTTCCCCGGGCCGGAAACCGGCCTGCGCTGGCGCTCCATCGGAGCCGACGACGTCGACGCCTGGTACGCCCTGATCCGCCGGATGGCGGAGGTGGACAAACCCGGATGGGTGGAGGACCGCAGGGACCTGGAGCAGGCGCTGGAAACCACCTCCGGGGATCCCGCAAAGGACACGCTGATCGGGCTGGACAAATCCGGTGCGGCACGGGCGTACGGCCGGATCGCCGTGAACCCCGGTTCGGAGACCGGCTCCGGCTTCGGCGGCGTCGACCCGCAGTGGCGGCGCCGGGGCATCGGTTCCAAGGTCTACCGCTGGCAGGAAACCCGCCTGCGCCAGCGGCTGCTCACGGAGCACCGGAAACACGGTGTGCTGCGCACCTACGCCGAGGAATCCAACGCCTCCCAGGTGGCACTGCTGCAGTCCGAGGGCGCCGAGGTGGTGCGCTACTTCACCGAGATGAGCCGGCCGCTGACGGGCGGCCTGCCCGACGCCGTACTGCCGGAGGGGATGGAATTCCGCACCTTTGACCCCGAGATCTCCGACGCCGTGCGCCGGGCGCATAACGAAGCGTTCAAGGACCACTGGGGGAGCGAGCCGCGGAACAAGGAGCGGTGGGGATTCACCATCGACCATCCCCAGTTCCGGCCGGACTGGAGCTTCGCGGTGGTGGACACCGGCTCCGGCGAGGTTGCCGCCTACCAGTTGGCGAGCTTCGATCCGGAGAGCAAGGACATCCACGGCTACAACGAGGGCTACACCATGCTCCTCGGCGTGCGGCGGGACTGGCGGGGACGGAAACTTGCTCCGGCGATGCTGCGTGAAGCAATGCGCCGGTTCCGGGAGGGCGGCATGGACAACGCCGGGCTCGGCGTGGACACGGAGAACCCGTCCGGTGCCCTGGGACTTTACGAAAGCCTGGGCTATAAGCCCACGCACCGGGAAGTGGTCTTCGACAAGACGGTCCTGTAGCAGGGGCCGCGGGAAGGTTGCGCTACCGGTCCGACGCGGCCGTTTCCGGGGACGTGGCCGGGACCTTGAGGATCCAGATGGCTTCCGCTGCGGGCAGGCCCAGGTCCAGCGTCCGGCCCCCGGTTTCAATAGTCAGCGTGCCGGCATACGGCTGGCGCTGCACCACGGACACCATGGTGTCCAGGTGGAGCCCCAGCCCGGCCAGGTAGCGCAGCAGTTCGGGTTCGTTGTCGGAGACGCGGGCCACCGTTCCGCGGGTACCGGGTTCGCACCGGCTCAGGCGCTGTGCGTCCAGTACGGGGAAACTGCCGTCGCGGGCCGGGATGGGGTCGCCGTGCGGGTCACGCACGGGATTGCCGAGGCGCGCCGCCAGGGCATCAACCATCTTGTCCGATA
Organism: Arthrobacter sp. zg-Y1171; assembly: GCF_025244845.1. Classification (NCBI taxonomy): domain Bacteria; kingdom Bacillati; phylum Actinomycetota; class Actinomycetes; order Micrococcales; family Micrococcaceae; genus Arthrobacter; species Arthrobacter sp. zg-Y1171. The sequence goes on from NZ_CP104264.1 coordinate 1,399,869, forward strand.
CGGCGTGCTCGAGGTGTTCGGCTTCGTCGTGCACTTCGTCCCAGCGGTAGCCCAGGTACTCCACGAGGAACGTCTCGATCAGCCGGTGCCTGCGGACCATGCCCACGGCAGCCTTCTCGCCCGCGTCCGTCAGCGCAATCGACCCGTAGCGGGCGTGCGTCAACAGGCCCTGGCCGGTGAGCTTCTTTACCGCCTCGGAGACCGACGACGGCGAGAAGCCCATGTGGACGGACAGCGCGGACACCGTCAGGGGTTCATCCGTCCATTCCTGCGCGGTCCAAATGACCTTCAGGTAATCCTGGCTTGCTGTCGAGAGTTCACTGTGTACCACGGAATCCACCTTACTGGCAGGACGCCGCCCCTCCGGGGATAAATACCCCCTAGGGGTACTTGAATCGATACCCCGGCAGGGTATACCTTGGAGGCAGTCAAGGATTGGAGCAGAGGCAATGGACGCAGTCACGCAGAACGTTCCGGACACCGTGGAGTCCCACGACGGGCCGCATGGTTACGCGTCGGATAAAGACGCCTACCTCCGCCGGCTGCGCCGGATTGAGGGACAGGTGCGGGGAATTGCCCGCATGGTCGAGGAGGACAAATACTGCATCGACATCCTCACCCAGGTCGCGGCCATCAACAAGGCGCTGCACGCGGTCAGCCTGGGACTGGTCCAGGACCACATGTCGCACTGCCTGGTAGACGCAGCGCAGGAATCCGAGCGGACCGGCAACCCCGAGATTGTGACCGCCAAGGTCCAGGAAGCTGCCGACGCCATCGGCCGGCTGCTGCGCTAGGACCGGCACCCGATCCATTCACCCATCCCAAGGAAGAAGATTCACATGGAAACCACCACACTGAACATCTCAGGCATGACCTGCGGCCACTGCGTCGCCTCCGTGACCGAGGAACTGGAGGCACTCGACGGCGTCGACAAGGTCACCGTGGACCTGAACGCGGGCGGCATCTCAACCGCTACTGTCACCGCGAACCGCAGCCTCAGCACCGCCGAACTGGGCGAAGCGGTTGCGGAAGCCGGTTACCTGGTGGTCGACGCCGACGCGTAGCGGCTGCACCATGCGCAACGCAGCGGATACTGCGCACAGGAAGTAGGAGAAGGGAACCATCATGGACACTCGCGAACAAGCGGCAACCAGGGCAGTCGAACTTGAGATCCAGGGCATGACCTGCGCTTCCTGCGTGGCGCGGGTGGAGCGCAGGCTCGGAAAGATCGACGGCGTCGAGGCGTCAGTCAACCTGCCGCTGGAAAGTGCGCGGGTCACCGCCCCCGCAGCCGTGTCAGACCAGCAGCTTGTCGACGCCGTTAATGCCGCCGGTTACAACGCCCGGCTGAAAACCCGGCAGCCTGCCCGGCCTTCCGCCCACGGGGGGCACGCCGCCGCGGCACCGGGAGCGGGCGCCGAGGATAACACGCCGGTGGAACACGGTGACAACCACACGGCCGGCGACGACCACATGTCCGCTGAAGACCACATGTCCCACGGCGGGACTGCCGCACAGCTGCGTCCACGGCTGATCCTGGCAGCGGTCCTCAGCGTTCCGGTCCTGCTCATTTCCATGGTTCCCGCACTGGCATTCCCGAACTGGGGATGGGTGGTGGCGCTGCTCGCCCTGCCCGTGGTGACTTGGTCCGCGTGGCCCTTCCACCGGGCCGCGGCCATCAACGCCCGGCACCTTGCCTCCACCATGGACACCCTGGTCTCCATCGGCGTCACGGCGGCCTACCTGTTCTCGGTAGGCCAGCTGGCCGTCGATCCGGGAATCACGTCTGATCCGGGCATGGGATCGGACCCGCACCTGTACTTCGAGGTCGCCTCGGTGGTGGTCACCTTCCTGCTGCTGGGCCGCTACCTGGAGGCCAACGCCAAAACCAAGGCAACGGATGCGCTGAAGGCACTGCTGAACCTGGGCGCCAAGGACGCGACAGTGCTGCGGGACGGATCGGAAGTCCGCATCCCGGCGGACCGGCTTGAAGTCGGCGACGTATTCGTTGTCCGGCCCGGGGAAAAGATACCGGCTGACGGCGTGGTACTCGAGGGCCGCTCGGCGGTGGATGCTTCCCTGATCACCGGCGAGTCGCTGCCCGTGGAGGTGGATGTCGACAGCCCGGTCACGGGCGCCACCATCAACACCTCCGGCCGCCTGCTGGTGCGGGCCACCCGGGTAGGAAGCGAGACCACCCTGGCGCAGATGGGCCGCCTCGTCAGCGACGCCCAGTCGTCCAAGGCACCGATCGCCCGGCTTGCGGACCGGATCAGTGCCGTGTTCGTTCCGGTGGTCCTCGGAATCGCGGTCCTGACCTTCGTGTTGTGGATGCTCCTGACCGGCGACCTGCAGGCAGCCTTCACTGCCGCCGTCACGGTGCTGGTGATCGCCTGCCCGTGTGCCCTCGGCCTCGCCACCCCGGTGGGCCTGCTGACCGGAACCGGCCGCGGCGCGCAGCTGGGCATCCTGATCAAGGGTGCCCAGGTGCTGGAGGACACCCGGACAGTGGACACCATCGTGCTGGACAAGACCGGCACCATTACGTCGGGCCGGCTGTCCATCGCCCGGATCCGGCTGCTGGACAATGAATCAGCGGATTTCACCGCGGATGACATGCTGCGCCTGGCCGGCTCGGTCGAGGATGCCGGGGAGCACCCGATTGCCCGGGCCATCGCCAAGTCCGCACGTTCCGGTCCAGGCACCGTGCCGGTCACCGACTTCGATTCAGCGCCGGGCGGGGGAGTCCGCGGCACCGTGGACGGACACCGCATCGTGGCCGGACGCCCGGCCTGGCTGGACGAAAACGGGGTAGACCTGCCGGATGCTGCCTACGCCGCGCTGCGGGAAGAGCAGGACGCTGGCGCCACTGCCGTCCTGGTGGCGGTCGATGACCGGGCGGCGGGAATCATCAGCCTGCAGGACACCGTCAAGGAAGGCTCCGCGGAGGCGATTGCACGGTTCCGCAGCCTGGGCCTGCACCCGGTGCTGCTGACCGGCGACAACGCGGTGGTGGCCGCCCAGGTCGCGGAACAGGTGGGAATCCCGGCCGAGGATGTGCTTGCCGATGTCCGTCCCGAAGGGAAGGTCGACGCCGTCCGGCGGCTCCAGGCACAGGGACGCACCGTGGCGATGGCCGGGGACGGCGTGAACGACGCCGCGGCACTGGCCCAGGCGGATCTGGGGATCGCGATGGGATCCGGCACCGACGTCGCCATGGAAGCGGCAGACCTGACCGTGATGGGCAGCAGCCTGGGACAGGTGGCCACCGCCGTCGAACTCTCCCGGCGGACGCTGGCGACCATTAAGACCAACCTGTTCTGGGCGTTCTTCTACAACGCGGTCGGCATCCCGGTGGCAGCCTTCGGACTGCTCAACCCCATGATCGCCGGGGCGGCGATGGCGGCGAGCTCGGTGCTGGTGGTCGGCAACTCGCTGCGGCTGCGCAGCTTCGGCAAATAGGAAGACCGGCGCCCAGACAGCAAAGAACGGGCCGGTCCGCGGGAGCTGCATGCTCCGCGGACCGGCCCGTTTTTCGTTGTTGCTGCCTGCCGGCGTCAGCCCTGGCTTGGTCCTACGGCGTCTACCGCGTTGGCCAGGGGCACCCCGGAACCGTCCCGCCGGCCATGCTCGGTGGGCAGGGCCCGCGCCACGCCGTTGGCTGCGGACGCCTTCGCGGGACCGTGTCCGGCCCACGCCACCGACAGCGAATCTTCGCCCTTCAGGAAGCGGTGCGCCCGTACGCCGGCAGTGGCCCGGCCCTTCGCCGGGTATTCGGCGAACGGTGTCACCTTCACCGACCCGCCGGGAGTGCCCGGCAAGGCCTCGGTGGTGGTCGAAACGGTGACGACGACGGCGTCGGGATCCTCCGCGGCCACGGCACCGAAGAATACCGCGGCGTCGTCGGCGGCCAGCTTGATCCCGGCCACGCCGCTTGCCGTACGGCCCTGGGCGCGGACCGCGGAGGCAGGGAAGTGCAGCAGCTGTGCCGACCGGGTGATGAAGACCAGTTCGTCCGTCTCGTCCGCTGCCACGGACACCCCGATGACCTCGTCCTTGGGCTTGAGCGTGATGGCTTCCCAGTCATCACGGTTCAGCGGGTAATCGGGATTGACCCGCTTCACCACTCCGTTACGGGTGCCGATGGCCACCACGGCGTTCAACGGAACAAGTCCCACCAGCTTCTCGCCCTTGCCCAGGGTCATGAATTCCTTGACCGGCACGCCGCCGGCAAGGTTCGGCAGGCCGGCGGTCGGGGGCAGGGCGGGCAGGTCAAGGACGGAGATCCGGATCATCCGGCCCGAGGAGGTCAGCGCCCCGATCTCGCCGCGGGCGGTGGTCTTGACTACCGAGCGGAACACGTCGTGACGCACCCGCTGCCCGCCTTCGGCGAGCGGTTCCTGGTCCGAGGTCCGGGCCACCTGGCCGGAGGCGGACAGGATGGCCCAGCAGGGATCGTCCGGGATCTCCAGCGGAAGGATCGCCTTGGCGCCCTTGCCCGCGACGCCGGCCGCAGCGGTCACTGCCGCACCCTTCAGGGGTGAAGCGGCCTCCGATTCGAGCAGCACCGTACGCCGCGGCGTCGCGTATTTTGCCGCCACTTCGCCCAGCTCATCCGAGACCAGGGAGCGCAGCCGCTGCTCGGAGCCGAGAATCGCTTCGAGTTCCTCGATGGCTTTGCGCAGCTCGTCCTGCTCCTTCTCGAGCTCGATGCGGGAGTACTTCGTCAACTGCCGCAGGCGCAGCTCGAGGATATGGCTGGCCTGGACTTCGGTCAGGTCGTACACGGCCATCAGCCGTTCCCGGGCCTGGGCCGTTTCATCCGAGGACCGGATGATCTGGATGACCTCGTCAATGTCCACAATGGCGATCAACAGGCCCTCGACCAGGTGCAGCCGGTCCTTCTTCCGGCTCAGCCGGTAGGCGGTGCGCCGGCGGACCACGCCAAGGCGGTGTGCAACGTAGACCTGCAGCAGCTCAACCAGCCCCAGGGTCCGGGGCTGCCCGTCCACGAGGGTGACGTTGTTGATCCCGAAGGAATCCTCCATGGGCGTGAACTTGTACAGCTGGGCCAGCACCGCGTTGGGGTTGAACCCGTTCTTCAGCTCGATCACCAGGCGCAGGCCGTGGCTGCGGTCCGTCAAGTCCACAATGTCGGAGATGCCCTGCAGCTTCTTGGACGTCACGGCGTCCTTGATCTTTTCAATGACCTTTTCCGGGCCGACCATGTAGGGCAGTTCGGTGACCACCAGGCCTGTGCGGCGCGCGGTGAGCTGCTCCACCTCCACCTTGGCGCGGGTCTTGAAGGAACCGCGGCCGCTGGCGTAGGCATCGCGGATGCCGTCCAGCCCGACAATCCGTCCGCCCGTGGGCAGGTCCGGTCCGGGGATGAAGCGCATCAGCTCCTCCAGCCCGGCGTCCGGGTTGGCGATCAGGTGCTGGGTGGCGGCAATAACCTCGCCGAGGTTGTGCGGCGCCATGTTCGTGGCCATGCCCACGGCAATACCCGTGGCACCGTTGACCAGCAGGTTGGGGAAGGCAGCGGGCAGCACTTCGGGCTGCTGGAGCTGGTTGTCGTAGTTCGGGACAAAGTCCACTACGTCTTCGTCCAGGTGATCCGTCAGGGTCAGGGCCGGGGCCGCCAGCCGGGCCTCCGTGTAACGGGCGGCGGCCGGACCGTCGTCGAGCGAGCCGAAGTTGCCGTGGCCGTCGATCAGCGGCAGGCGCAGAGCCCAGTCCTGAGCCATGCGCACCATGGCGTCATAAATGGCCGTGTCACCGTGCGGGTGCAGCTTGCCCATCACCTCGCCCACCACCCGGGCGGACTTCACATGCCCGCGGTCGGGCCGCAGCCCCATGTCGGACATCATGTACAGGATGCGCCGCTGGACAGGCTTCAGGCCGTCGCGTGCATCGGGGAGGGCACGCGAATAGATCACCGAGTAGGCGTATTCGAGGAAGGAGCCCTCCATCTCGGTGGTGACATCTATCTCGATGATGTTCTCGGCGATCTTTTCGCCGGGTACGGATTTGGAGACGGGTTGGCGCCGGGCCATGCTTTTGTCGAATCCTTGCAGTGTTAGGGGACAGGGATTGCGCCCCGTACATAATCCACGCGGTGCGGAGCCACGCTGTACGGAGCGGGTGGATGACTATGGGGAAGTTTGCCCACTACTCTGATTCTATGGTGGAGCAGGGACATTACCCCGAATATTGGGAAGCCGACGTCGTGTTGCGGGACGGGGGGACCGGCCATCTGCGCCCCGTTTCCCCCTCCGATGCGGACGCGCTGCAGGCCTTCCACATGCGGCAGTCGCAGAGTTCCATCTACCTGCGGTTCTTCACCTACAAGGCCAAGCTCACCAATAAGGAGCTGGAGCGCTTCACCAATGTGGACTACCGGGACCGGGTGGCGTTCGTCATCACCATTGGTGATGAAATCATCGGCATCGGCCGCTACGACCGCCTCGACGATCCCACCGAAGCCGAGGTTGCCTTCAACATAGCCGACGGCCACCAGGGCCGCGGGCTGGGGTCCATCCTGCTGGAACACCTGGCCGCCGCCGCCCGCGAAAACGGCATCCGCCGCTTCTCCGCGGAAGTCCTTCCCGAGAACCGCAAAATGATCGGAGTCTTCGCGGATGCCGGGTACGAGGTAAGCCGGCACTTCGACGACGGCGTGATCGCCCTGGACTTCAACATCGACCCCACCGAGAAATCGCTGGCAGTCATGGAAGCACGCGAACACCGTGCCGAGGCCCGCAGCGTGGCCGACCTGCTCTCGCCGTCGTCCATCGCCGTCATCGGAGCCAGCCGCGAATGGGGTTCGGTGGGCTACCAGCTGCTGGAGCACATCATCGAGGGCGGCTTCAAGGGATCCGTCTACGCCATCAATCCGGAAGCCTTCGAACTGGCCGGCATGATTTCCTACAGCCGGATTTCCGAAGTGCCGGAAACGGTCCAGCTGGCCGTCATCGCCGTGCCCTACGAACAGGTCCTGGAGGTGGCGGACGAATGCGCTGCCGCCGGGGTTAAGGCCCTGCTGGTGGTGACTGCCGGTTTCGGACCGAAGGGCCCGGAGGGGCTGGCCCGGCAGCGTGCCCTGGTCCGACGTGCACGGGCCCACGGCATGCGCGTGGTCGGGCCGGCGTCGCTGGGCCTGATCAACACCCGGCCGGACGTGTCCCTGAACGCTTCCATGGCACCGGCGCTGCCCCGGCGCGGGGGACTGGGGCTCTTCAGCCAGTCCGCCGCCATCGGCGTCCTGCTCTACGCCACTGCCCAGCGGCGCGCGCTGGGACTGTCCTCCACCATCTCCGCCGGCAACCGGGCCGACGTCTCCGGCAATGACGCCATGCAGTACTGGGAGGACGACGCCGATACGCGCGTGGTGGCCATGTACCTGGAGTCGGTGGGGAACCCGCGTAAGTTCTCCCGCCTGGCCCGCAGGCTGGCGCGCACCAAACCCGTGATTGTCGCCAAGTCGGACGTGACCGGCCTGCAGCTTCCGCCCGGCCACGCCGTGCGGACCACGCAGGCCCCTCCGGGCGCCCTGGACGCGATGCTCCGCCAGTCCGGCGTCATCCGCGTGAGCACCAACGAGCAGCTGATCGACGTGGCCCAGATTGCCGTCAGCCAGCCGCTGCCGCGCGGGCGCCGGGTGGCTGTCTTCAGCAACTCGGTGGCCCTGGGCCGGGTCCTGGCCGATGCCTGCACCGGACTGGACCTGGACATCACCCGCCTCGAGGCGGAACTGGCCCTGGACACCGGGATGAGCGTGGCGCTGCCGCAGCTGCGCCGCACGGTCACCGAGGTGCTGTCGGACGACACGGTGGATGCCGGCGTCGTCGCCATCCTCCCGGCGCCGGGACTGCGGACGGAAGCGATAGCCGCCGTTCTGGCCGAATGCGTGCAGGAGACCGGCAAGCCCCTGGTTGCCGCCTTCACCGGGATCGTGGACCCCCGCGCGCATGTCGAGGGGCTGCTTGCGGCGGACCCCGAGGTGCCCGGCGGCGGGTTGCCCTGCTTCAGCAGCCCCGGCGCAGCGGTCACCGCCCTGGCCTCCGTGGTGCGCTACACGGAATGGGCGCAGCGGGACCACGGCAGTTTCGTGGAACCCGCCGGTGTCGATACCGAAGGAGCCTCGGCCTACCTCGACTCGTTGATGGACCGGGTGGAAGGCGACGCCCTGACCCGGCTGGACCAGGAACAGACGGCAAGGCTCCTGGAGTTCTACCGCATTTCCGTGCTGCCCGCCGTCGGTTTTTCCACGCCGGACGAAGCCGTGGCCGCAGCTGAACAGCTTGGCTGGCCGGTGGCGGTCAAGACCCGTGAAGGGCACCTGCGCCACCGCCTGGACCTCGGCGGGGTGCGGCTGAATATTTCCACGCCGGAAGCACTGCGGACCAACATCGGGCAAATGCACCAGGCCCTGCGCCGCTACGGTGAATTCGAAATGGAAGTCCAGTCCATGGCCAACAGCGGGCAGGGCTGCCGGATCCGGGCCATTGAGGATCCGCTGCTGGGACCGGTGATCTCCTTCGGGCTCGCCGGTGACGCCACCAGCCTGCTGGATGACTGGGCGCACGGCGTTCCACCGCTGACGGACCGCGACATTGCCGACCTGGTGCGGGCACCCCGTTCAGCTGCCAAGCTCTTCGGCTACCAGGGACTGCCCGAAGCCGACATCGCAGCGCTGGAGGACCTCATCGCCCGGCTGGCTGTCCTGAAGGACGAGCATCCGCAGATCGCACTGATCGACATCAACCCGGTCCTGGTCTCCGCCGACGGCGTGACCGTGCTGAGCGCCGACATCCGGCTGGGCAACCCGCAGCGCCGCACCGACAGCGCCCGGCGCGCAATGCGGGACTGATCTGCTTACCTGCCCGCGCGCCATTTAGGCATGTAGGGGCGGTCTGGGGGAAACTGGAAGCATGTCGCCGTTACTTTCCGCTGAACGCCGCAGCCTTGACGCATCCATGGAACGGGCAGGCTTCTACCCGACGCTTTTGGCCGACGTGGTCCATGATGCCCTCGACGGCCGTGAACCGCTGTCCCATCTGATCCACCTCGAAACGCATTTTGAGCGTACCGAGGTGCACCGCCACATCACGGTCCTGGTGCTGACCGAGGACATGCTCGTCATCACGCACGTCGATGACCAGCAGCTGGATGAAGCCGGCGAGCAGATGATGGCGCAGGTCTCCACCGAATCCGTACCGGTAACGCAGATCCGCTCCGTAGTGCTGGGCTACATGTATGCCCAGCCGCAGAACTACAAGCCATCGGATCCGGCACGGGAAATGACCCTCGCCATTGCCTGGTCCGGCGGACAGCGCCTGGACATGGGTCCCGCCGGCTGTGCGGACCCCCAGTGCGACGCGGACCACGGTTACACCGGGACCATCGCGCAGGAAGACATTGTGCTGCGCGTCAGTGCGGAAGCCGACGGCGCCCAGGCGGTCCAGAACGCCAAGGCCTTCGCCCGCGCCCTTCGCAAGGTGAATACCGACACCACTGCGGTTCCCCGCCCGGTCGACGGCGGCGACCCGCGCCAGCGCATGCCCGGCATCGGCGGACGTTTCAACCGCGCCCACCCGCAGCGCTAGCACCGTGGCATCAAACCCCGCTGCTCCTGACCTCCTGCCCGCAGCACCGGCCTACGGAACCCGTTCCGTAGCGGACGTGCTGTCCAGCGCCGCAGCCGTGCTGGGCGTGCCCGGCTATGAGAACCTGCTGTCCCTTCCGGCGGCCCGGCGGGTCTGCGTGGTGATGGTGGACGGGCTGGGCCTGTCGCTGCTCAAAAAGCGCGGCGGGCACGCCCCCTTCCTGAAGGGGTTCCTGCCTACCGCGCGTACCCTCAGCGCCTCCTTCCCCACCACTACTGTTGCGTCGCTGGCATCCCTGGGCACCGGGCTGCCTCCCGGCCGGCACGGACTCGTGGGATACGACGTCCTGGATCCGAACCAGGACAAGGTAGTAAACATGCTCGGCTCCTGGGATCCGGGGGTGGACCCGCTGCAGTGGCAGCCCTATCCCACCATCCTGGAAACGGCCGCGGAGCACATTCCCGTGGCCACGGTCAGCCTGCCCCGCTTTGCCGATTCCGCCCTGACCCGTGCCGCGCTCCGGGGCGGCACGTTCATCCCGGCCTCCGGGGTGCACGCCCGGGTATCGGCCGCCGTCGACGCCCTGGCAGGTGCGGACCGGATGCTGATGTACCTCTACTGGAATGAGCTGGACAAGGCGGGGCACCGGTACGGTGCAGCTTCCCCGGAGTGGGGCAACGAGCTGGAAGAACTCGACAGTGCCCTGAAGCGGCTCGTGGCCAGGGTGCCGGCCGGCACCCTGGTGGTGTTGACCGCAGACCACGGCATGGTGGATGTCCCCGCTTCCCAGCGGTTCGATTTCAGTACCCAGCCGGAACTGATCGACGGCGTCCGGCACACGGCAGGTGAGCCGCGCATGGTCCATTTGTACCTGGAACCTGACGCGGGACATGATGCGCTCAGCCGGCTCAAAGCCGCCTGGCAGGCCGCCTACGGCACCCGGGCATGGATTTTCACCCGCGAGGAAGCAGTGCGTGCCGGCTACTTCGGACCCGATGTGGATGCCGCCGTCCTGCCCCGGATCGGTGACCTCATGATCGCCGCACGGGAGCAGATTGCACTGTTCGACACCCGCCGCGTTGCTGCCTCGGCGCTGGAGGTCACCGGCCAGCACGGGTCGCTCACCAAGGCAGAGTGCGAAGTGCCCCTCCTGGTCCTGGCACGCCCCGAAACGCGGAAGCGCGCGTCTTCTCCGGCGCAGGGAGGGAAGTAGCCATGGCGGAACTGGTCTTTTTCTCAGGCACCATGGACTGCGGCAAATCGACGCTCGCGCTGCAGATGGATTACAACCACAGCGCCCGCGGCCGCGGTGGAATCCTGTTCAGCCGCAATGACCGGGCGGGGGAGTCCATGATCTCCAGCCGCCTTGGACTGCAGACGCCGGCGGTTGAAGTGCGTGACGACACGGACTTCTGGGCCGAGGTGCTGCGCTGCAGGGCAACGGGGCACAACGTGGACTACCTGATCTGCGACGAGGCACAGTTCTACAGCGCGGCGCAGGTTGAGCAGCTGGCCTCCATCGTGGACGAGATGGACATCGACGTGTTCGCCTTCGGCATCACCTCCGACTTCCGGACCCGGTTGTTCCCGGGGTCGCAGCGCCTGGTTGAGTTGGCGGACCGCATGGAGGTCCTCCAGGTCCGCGCCCTGTGCTGGTGCGGGCGGCGCGCCACCCACAACGCCCGCACCGTGGACGGGGTAATGGTGACGGAGGGCGACCAGGTGGTGGTTGGCGACGTCGAATCCCGCACCCCGGCTCCGGCCCCTGCCGCCGAAGCGGAGCTGCCGCTGTTTGCGGATGAGCCGCTGTTCGAGGACCGGCCCTTGTTTGACGATCAACCGTTGTTCGACGCCGATGACCTGCTGGCTCCCGGCGCTGCAGGGTCCCCGGCGGGAACTTCGGCGGAAACGGCCCCCGTCATCGGTTATGAAACACTGTGCCGCCGGCACTACATGCGCCGGGTAACCGCACAGCAGGCAGCGGCCCTCGCAGACCCAGCGGAATCAGCGTCGGTGTGTTGCGTGGAGTCCAAGGCGGAAACGCCCTAGGCAGTACCTTCGCGTAGGGCGCGCCGGGATTCGCTCAGGGCCGGGATTCGCTTAGCGCCGGGATTCGCTCAGGGCAGCCCTGAAGGGCCTCGTCAGCGAATCGAACGTCCTCGGGGACTAGTCGCCCTTGGTCCCGAAGACAATCTCGTCCCAGGACGGGACCGAGGACCGCTTGGGCTTGATGGCGCGCCGTTCCTGGGCGCCGTCGTCCTTGCCCTCTGCCTTATCGGCGTCGGACGGCTGCTGGCCCTTGCCCCCGCTGGGCAGGCGGTCCCACGGGAAATCGCGTCCGGCGTTCTTGCGGGCGGGGGATTCCACCGGTGCCTCGTCCGGAACAGCGGTCTCTGCTTCCGCAGGCGGGTTGGGCGTTTCCTCGTCGGTACCGTCCGCGGCAGGTTCCCGGGTGGCCCGCCGGCGGAAGGGCCGCGCCAGGACGCTGATCTCCCGGGTCTGGGTAACGCTGCCGGGAAGGGCCACTGGATCCACCGGATCGTCGCTGTCCGCGGAGTCGACCGACGGCGCCAGGGTCAGGCGGCCGGTACGCGGCCGCTTGCCGTTGCTGTCCTCGTCCTCCGTATCGGGGCTGCCCTCCCGCGGGTGCGCCGCGGGGACGCTGCCCTTGGACAGCAGGGTTGCCAGGGCATCGTCGCCGTCTTCATCGCTGCCCAGCCGCTGGCCGCGCCGCGACCGCAGGACTTCGAGGATGTCGTCGGTGTCGTCGGAGGAGGCTCCGCCTTCTGCTTCGAAATCGAAGACGCGGTCCGCGACGGCGGCCAGGCGGCGGGTGGGCACGGGTGTGTCCAGCGGTTCCAGTTCGCTCAGGACCTGGGCCCAGCGGTTGGTGTTCGTAACGCTCTTGCGCAGCGGGCTGAAGATCCAGCGGGCCGGCGGTTCTTCGCCGACGGCGACCCGGGACTTCTCGGTGAGCTCGAAGCGGGCCACCACTTCCCAGGTTCCATCCGGGCGGCGCCAGGCATCCCACTCGACGGAATCGGGGTCCACGCCGAAGGAACGCAGCCGGTGCAGCACCATGTCGCCGAGGTTTACCGGATTCTCACCAAAGGCACTGCGGTAACCGTCGTGGGTGGCGGACATGGGCGCGGCAACTTCAACGCCCTGCGCCTGCCGCGCAACGTACTCACGTTCGGCGAGCACGGGGCCTTCGTAGCGGCGGATGTGCGCCAGGTCGTGGCCGGAAAGTTCGGCAACCTCTTCGGCGCTGGCGCCGGATCGGATCCGGGCCTGGATATCCCGCGGAGTCATGGTGGTGCCGGCCGCCGGAGCAGCCTGCGGTGCGGACCGGTGTACGGGGCGCGATGCCGCCACCCGGAGGGCTTCATCAATCCGGAGACGGAAGGTTTCCCCGCCCTTGCCGCTTAACAGCAGATGTTCGCCACCTTCATGGACACCCACCAGCCGTAGATCCTGCATCAAAAAGTCCTCCACCCGATAGCAATTCCTTCTTGAAACAATGCCATCCCCGGCGCCGAAAACCTAAGCTTTGCCCGGGTGTGGCGCATTTGGAAAGGGTGCAGGATTGCCGTCCCTGCGCGGGAGCGTACGTCCGGAGCAGCAGCCGGTTCGCTTTTTGGCCCTATGTGGGTAAAAATCTCTGCTTTACGGGCACAAAACAGGTATCCGTGGCGTTGATATCTCCGAGTCACCGACGCGGGTCCGTAAGAGCCGGTCCGCCCCGGGGCTCAGGCAGCAGCGAACACCATTCAAACGGACGGCGAGATAAGACACTATGGCGACAGGTTATGACGCCCCGCACAAGACCGGGGAAGACGCCGGAGAAGAGTCGATAGAGGAGCTCAAAACGCGGCGCACCCCTGTGCAGACAGCCGTCGTGGACGAGGACGAGGCAGAGGCGGCTGACAGCTTTGAGCTGCCCGGGGCGGACCTTTCCGGCGAGGAGCTGCTGGTCCGGGTCCTTCCGGCGCAGGCCGACGAGTTCACCTGCGCCTCATGCTTCCTGGTCCGCCACCGCTCACAGATAGCCCTGGAAAAGAACGGCATGTTTTACTGCGTGGACTGCGAGGGCTGATTCAGCGCCCGGAGGTGAGCGCCTCGACCAGCTTTTCCGGACGGCGCGTGGAGGTCAGCCAGTACGGCGTGCGGTCCGCCGGATCAGTGATTTCAATGCGGACCACGGGGGAGATCCAGCCGCGGATGCACATGTAGGCGGTAGCGTTCAGCGCCGGACCGCGCTGCATGGTGGCGTCTTCGCCCCGGAACGCCTCGACCTTGCCGATGAAGCGCCGCTCGATCTGCGCCCGTCCAACCTGCAGGGTTTCCGGGGTAACCCGGATCTGGGGTGTAGAGATCACCAGGAGCACTGCCAGGATGACTGCGGCGACTACGGCACCGGTAATGCCCGCAGCCAGGCTGATCGGGACAAACACAAGGATGCAGGCCGCGGCGAGGAGGGCGGCGACGAACCAGATCCCGAAGGAAGGTGTGAGGCGTTCGGAGTACAGCACGGTGCCGGCGGAGCTCTTGGAAGAAGGGCTCTTTGCAGAAGGGGATGACATACCCCCAGCTTTTCACCTTTGGCGGAGCATTTCATCCCGCGCCGTGCCGGTGGGCAAATGCCCGGCGGCCGTTCAGGAAAACGCGCTAAAGTGTGGTGGTTGGCCCGGTGGCCTGGGCCGAACGGCCCTGCCGCCCGGATGCTTCCACCGCCCCCGCAGCCGTCCCGGCTGCTGTTGTTGGAATCTATTGAAACCGGAGAAACTGGTGCAAGATGCAGGGACCACGCTGAAGGTACAGCTGAAAATGCTCGACGACGGGCTGGAACCGCCGTCGTACGCGCACCCCGGCGACGCCGGAGCCGACCTTCGCTCCCGGATCGATTTCACCCTTGAGCCGGGGGAACGGCAGCTCATTCCCACCGGTGTTTCACTGGCCCTGCCTTTCGGCTACGCAGCTTTTGTCCACCCCCGGTCCGGGCTCGCCACCAAGCACGGCATCAGCATCGTCAATGCGCCCGGGACCGTGGACGCCGGCTACCGCGGAGAAATCTCCGTCACCTTGATCAACACGGATGCGACGCAGCCGGTGACGCTGCGGCGCGGCGACCGGATTGCCCAGCTGGTGATCCAGCGTGTGGAAACGGCCGAGTTTGTTCCCGTCGATGAGCTGCCGGATTCTGTCCGGGGTGCCGGGGGATTCGGCTCCACCGGAGGATTTACCGCAGTTCCGGCCTGACCAGCAACCGGACCGCGGACGGCGGCCGTACTTAGAACTTGCAGACAAGAGAGAAGGAACTTCGGTTATGGCATTTGGGCGCCGTAAGAAAACCAAGGCAGAGGAAACCGCCGGGTCGGAAGCAGCAGCGGAGAATGCGGCCGCAACGGACACGGACCCGGCAAACGCCGACGCCGGCAGTGACGCCGTGCAGGCTCCCGCAGCCGGTGGTCCCTACGACCTGAGCGAGCGGCCCTCCGAGGAGGGCTACGTTGATCTCGGAGCGCTCCGGATCGCCGCCTCCCAGGGGCTGCAGCTGCGCCTGGAGGTCGAGGAAAAGACCCAGCGCGTGGTTGCCGTGACGCTGGACCTGGAGGGATCCAGCCTTCAGCTGCAGGCCTTCGCCGCTCCTCGGTCGGAGACCCTTTGGGACGACATCCGGGACCAGATCGGCAAGTCCGTGGGGTCGCAGGGCGGCACAGTGGATGAACTCTCCGGTACGTTCGGCACCGAGCTGCTGGCCCGGGTGCCTGCGCAGGCACAGGACGGCTCCAAGGGCTACCGTGTGGCCCGCTTTGTCGGTGTAGACGGTCCCCGCTGGTTCCTCCGCGGAGTCTTCGGCGGCCCGGCAGCCATGAATCCCGAAGCCGCCGGCCCCCTGGAGGAAGTCTTCCGCAACGTAGTGGTGGTCCGGGGCGAGCAGCCCCTGCCGCCGCGCGACCTCCTGCAGCTGCGCCTGCCCCGCGATGCTTCCCCGCTCCCGCGTGCCGACAAGGGTGCAGCCAAGCCAGCCGCACCCGAGCGCGGCCCGGAAATTACGACGATCGGCTAACCGGTGCCAGCCGTTACCGCTTCCACGCACTGCGCGAGCATCAAGTCCCTCCCGGAGCGCGGCCGGGCCTACTGCCGCGGCTATGTCTCGGCCATCACAGTGGTTCCGGCCAACGACCCGCCGCGGTTTACCGCCGTGGTCGAAGACTCGATGGCCGCCTACCGCGAAAGCCCCCTGGCGTCCCGGGCGAAGGTGCGCCTGGTCTGGGTAGGCCAGCGCAGGGTGCCGGGGATCGAAGCCGGAACCTGTCTGGCGTTCGAGGGCATGGTGTCCAATGTTGACGGCCGCCCCACCATCTTCAATCCGCGATACGAAATCATTGGACGCCCGGAGGCCGACGCATGAACACACCCAAGCAGCCGGAAGAGGGCCAGCCGGACCTGAACCAGCTCGCCGGACAATATGCGGCCCGGGCCGGAGTGGAACGCCGCGACGACGGGCAGATCGATGTGCTCAAGTCCGTCGGCGGTGTCCGGGGACTCGCCGAGGCGATTGTTCCCGGGCTACTCTTCACCCTGCTTTACACCGTGGGGGCGGAGCTGAACGTCTCGCTGGGTGCGGCCGTAGCCGCTGCAGCCGTGTTTTCAGCGGCCAACCTTCTCCAGCGGCGCCCGTTGATGCAGTCGCTCACGGGTGTGGCAGGCGTCGCCATCTGCGCCTTCGTGGCACTGCGCAGCGGTGACGGCGCCACGTACTTCGTCCCCGGGTTCTACCTGAACGGCGCCTACATCCTGGCGTTCCTGATCTCCATCGCAGTGAAATGGCCGGTTGCCGGACTGTTGTTCGGGATGATCCGCGGCGAGAACCTGGACTGGCGCGCCGCTCCGGTCCGCCTCAAGGCCTACACCTGGGCCAGCTGGATCATCGTGGCGGTCTTCGCCCTCCGGCTGGCCGTCCAGCTGCCCCTGTTCCTGGCGGACAATGTTGCCGCGCTGGGCACCATGCGCCTGGCTATGGGTGTGCCGCTTTATGCGCTGGGACTCTGGCTGGCATGGGTGGTCTCCCGGCCCTCGGCCGTCGTGGCCCCTGAATCCGCGAGCGGGTCCGGTTCGGCTGCGGGGGACTCCGCCGCCGCGGGGGATCCCGCAGCGCCCGACTCGGCGTCCAGGGATTCCTGACGGACTTGAGCGGCCGCCGCGGCCGCGGCCGGGGACAGGACTGCGCGCAGTTCGTCTTCGGCCGCAATCGTGGTGATGAAGAAGAGCTCGTCACCCGGCTCCACGACGTCGTCGTTGCTCGGCGTGATGGGCGCGTCGTCGCGCAGGATCGCAACCACGGTGGCATCCAGCGGCCAGTCGATGGATCCCAGGGTCCGGCCCGTGAGGTGCGAATCGGCGGGAACGGTGAACTCCACCATTGAGGACACACCGGTCTGCAGGCTCAGCAGCCGGACCAGGTCGCCGATCTCCACGGCTTCTTCGACCAGGGCTGTCATGAGGCGGGGCGTGTTCACCGCCACGTCCACTCCCCAGGAATCATCGAACATCCAGTCATTCTTCGGGTTGTTCACGCGGCCCACGGTCCGCGCAACGCCGAATTCGCTCTTGGCCAGCAGCGAGACCACCAGGTTGACTTTGTCATCGCCGGTGGCGGACACGACGACGTCGGCTTCCTCCAGCTGTGCATCCTTCAACGTGGTCAACTCGCAGGCATCGCCGATCAGCCACCGCGCTCCGCGCAGGCCGCTGCGGCCCACGCACTCGGGCTTCTCGTCAATCAGCAGGACATCATGGCCATGGGAGAGCAGCTCCTTGGCGATGGACGAGCCCACGCTGCCGGCGCCGGCAATAACAACTTTCACAGGGACTCCTTGGCTGGTTCCTTGGACAGGATCTTGCTGATTTCCGCGGTCCGGTCAACGGACATCATCGCGTGCAGGACATCACCCTCCTGGTAGCTGCTGTCCTGGCGCGGCAGGGTCCCTTCCCCGAACCGGGTGACATAGGCAATGCGCACCCCCGCGGCCGTCTCGATGCTGGACAGCGACCGGCCCAGCCAGCCCCCGTGCAGGGACAGCTCACCCAGGATCAGCCGGCCGGAGGACTCCCTGAAGTCGCCGTTGATGCTCTGCTCGGGCAGGATCCTGCGCAGGACCTGGTCCGCGCTCCACCGAACGGCCGCCACCGTGGGGATGCCGAGCCGCTGGTAGATTTCCGCGCGTCCCGGATCATAGATGCGCGCGACGACGTGCCCTACGTGGAAGGTCTCACGCGCCACGCGGGTGGCCAGGATGTTTGAGTTGTCGCCGCTGGAAACGGCGGCAAAGGCATAGGCCTCTTCGATGCCCGCTGCCTTCAGCGTCTCGCGGTCAAAGCCGACGCCGGTCACCTTGCGTCCGGTGAAGGTCTGCCGCAGCCGGCGGAACGCCCGCTCGTCCTGGTCGATGATGGCGACCGAATGGCCGGCATTGTCCAGGGTGTGGGCGAGGCTGACGCCTACGCGCCCGCACCCCATGATCACGTAATGGGCCAACTGCCCTACCTCGGTTTCGGTTTGGTCCTGTCGCGGACTGCCCGCCGCAGGAAGCGGCCGCACAGCCGTCCGCGCAATAAAAACAATCAACGCCAGCTTAGTCCCGACGGCGCCCCAAATAGCACCGGGCTCGGCTCCCGTGGTGAGATGGAGTTTTAGGTTCCATGAAGGAAGTACAACCACCCCATGTCTATTGAACTCACCATCGGCGCCCCGGCCCACGGCGGCCACTTCGTTGCCCGGCATGAAGGGCGCGTCGTCTTTGTCCGGCATGCCCTGCCGGGGGAGCGGGTCCGGGTCCGGCTCACCGAATCCGGCGAGGACGCCAAGTTCTGGCGGGCCGACGTCGTCGAGGTTCTCGAGGCGGCAGAGGGACGCCGGGAGCATTTCTGGAAGGACGCAGACGCCCTGCGCGCCGCGGCACGGGGAAAGCTGCCCGTGGGCGGCGCGGAGTTCGGACACATTGACCTGCCCGTCCAGCGCCGGCTGAAGGCGGAGGTCTTCGCCGAGCAGCTGCGCCGGCTCGGCGGGACCGATCTGGTCCCGGAGGTTGAACCCGCACTCGAGGAAAGCGCCGACGGGCTGGGCTGGCGTACCCGGGTCAGTTTCTCGGTGGCGCCCAGCGGCCGGCTGGCCATGCACGCCCACCGCTCGGATGAACTCATTCCCGTCGAAGAAATGCCGCTGGCCTCCGGGGCGATCAACGCCCTGCGTCTGTGGGAGACGGATTTCACGGGAATCGAACGTGTGGAGGTAGCCGCTCCGGCTGCCGGCGGACAGCCCCTGGTCCTTCTGATCCCGGCGGCGGGAACCCACCCGCGGATTCCCGCGCGGATTGCCGGCAACCTGCCCGACGGCGTGTCCTTGGCCGCCTGGGACCCGGAGAGCCACGAGCTCACCCGGCTGAAGGGACGGACCTGGGTGCAGGAAACGGTGCTGGGCCACGACTACCGGGTCACCGGTGCCGGCTTCTGGCAGATCCACCGCTCCGCACCGCAGACGCTGGCCTCGGCAGTCCTCGAAGGGCTCCAGGTGCAGTCCGGGGAATCCGTGGCGGACCTGTACGCAGGTGCCGGGCTGTTCACGGCTCCGCTGGCCGCGGCCGCCGGGGAATCCGGCCGGGTGCTCTCGGTGGAAGGATCCCCGGGCGCCAGCCGTGACGCCCGGAAGAACCTCTTCGCCGCGCCCCAGGTGCAGATCAGCCAGGGCCGGGTGGACAAGATGCTCCGCGAAGCCGGGGACCTCGACGTCGTGCTCCTGGACCCGCCCCGTGTCGGGGCCGGGAAAGCGGTGGTGCAGCAGATCGACGCCGCCGCGCCCCGCGTGGTCGGCTACGTGTCCTGCGACCCGGCGTCGTTCTCCCGGGACCTGGGCTATTTCCGTGCCGCCGGCTGGGAAATGGACAGCCTGCGGGTCTTCGACCTGTACCCGCATACCCACCACATGGAGTCCTTCGCCGTCCTGCGCAAGCGCTAGCGGGACCGTCGCCGGCACCGGAAACGCCGCCGGCGACGCCGGTCACGACGCGTCGTGGCCCATATCTCCTCCGGGCGCCCCTGTAAAGGCTAGGATGGGAAGCAGTTGTCCAGTACTGCGCCTTTATGGGGGAGTTCTCCGGAAATTTCTGTTTTCGGAGGAATCGTTGCCCAGGCAGGGGGCCTGTGTCGGCAGGAAATGAACCACCGGTTTCCATGCCGCCCCCTTTGCCCGACTTTTTAGGGAAACCTAACTGGCGGGCAGTTGTGACCTGGACAAAGATAACAAGGTGGCGAGAGGAGTCCTGTTATGACTAATGTGGACAGCTTCGGATCCAAGGGCGTCTTAGACGTCAAAGGGTCCGAGTATGAAATTTTCCGGCTGAATTCCGTCGAAGGCGCCCAGAGCCTTCCGTTCAGCCTCAAGGTCCTGCTGGAGAACCTGCTCCGCACCGAAGACGGTGCAAACATCACGGCAGACCACGTACGTGCCCTGGCGCAGTGGGACGCAGACGCAGAGCCCAGCACCGAAATCCAGTTCACCCCTGCCCGGGTGATCATGCAGGACTTCACCGGCGTACCCTGCATCGTTGACCTGGCTACCATGCGCGAGGCCGTTGCCGCTCTCGGCGGCGATCCCAAGCGCGTGAACCCGCTGGCACCTGCCGAAATGGTCATCGACCACTCCGTGCAGATCGATGCCTTCGGCAACTCCGGCGCCCTTGAGCGCAACATGGAGATCGAATACCAGCGCAACGGCGAGCGGTACCAGTTCCTCCGCTGGGGCCAGACGGCATTCGATGACTTCAAGGTTGTTCCCCCGGGAATGGGCATCGTGCACCAGGTCAACATCGAGTACCTGGCCCGCACCGTCATGACCCGCGAAGTTGACGGCGTCCTGCGTGCCTACCCGGACACCTGCGTCGGCACCGACTCCCACACCACCATGGTCAACGGCCTGGGCGTGCTCGGCTGGGGCGTTGGCGGCATTGAGGCCGAAGCAGCAATGCTCGGCCAGCCCGTCTCCATGCTGATCCCGCGCGTCGTCGGCTTCAAGCTGACCGGCGAGATCCCCGCCGGAGCAACGGCCACCGACGTCGTCCTGACGATCACCGAAATGCTGCGCAAGCACGGTGTGGTCGGCAAGTTCGTCGAGTTCTACGGTGAAGGCGTCGGCGCTGTTCCGCTCGCCAACCGCGCCACCATCGGCAACATGAGCCCCGAGTTCGGTTCCACTGCGGCGATCTTCCCGATCGACGACGTGACGCTGGAATACCTGCGCCTCACCGGCCGGTCCGAGGAGAACGTAGACCTCGTCGAGGCCTACGCCAAGGAACAGGGCCTGTGGCACGATCCGTCCAAGGAAATCAAGTACTCCGAGTACCTGGAACTGGACCTGTCCACGGTGGTTTCCTCCATCGCCGGCCCGAAGCGTCCGCAGGACCGCGTGGAACTGACCAACGCCAAGACGCAGTTCCGCAACGACCTCAAGAACTACGTCCACGAGACCGTAGAGGCCGAGAGCGGCACTGTCGACGAGACGCTGGAAGAGACCTTCCCGGCCTCCGACGCCCCCTCGTTCAACGCCAACGCCACCACGGTTGAAGACCATGACCACGACCTGGTTGCCGAGGCGGATGCTCCCGCCCACCGCGCCACCAACTCCGTGCCGGTCACCATGGCCGACGGCCGCAGCTTCGAGCTGGACCACGGTGCGGTAACGATCGCCTCGATCACCTCCTGCACCAACACGTCCAACCCCTCCGTGATGATGGCCGCCGCCGTGCTGGCCCGCAACGCGGTGGACAAGGGCCTGGCGTCCAAGCCGTGGGTCAAGACCTCCGTTGCTCCGGGCTCCAAGGTTGTCACGGACTACTACGAGAAGTCCGGCCTGATCCCGTACCTCGAGAAGCTCGGCTTCTTCGTGGTGGGTTACGGCTGCGCCACCTGCATCGGCAACTCCGGTCCGCTCGAAGAGGAAATCTCCGAGGCGATCAACGAAGCCGACCTTGCGGTCACCGCCGTTCTTTCCGGCAACCGCAACTTCGAAGGCCGCATCAACCCGGACGTGAAGATGAACTACCTGGCCTCCCCGCCGCTGGTAGTCGCCTACGCCCTGGCCGGCACCATGGACTTCGACTTCGAGAATGACCCGCTGGGCCAGGACGACGCAGGCAACGACATCTTCCTGAAGGACATCTGGCCGAACCCGGTCGAGGTCCAGCAGATCATCGATGCCTCCATCGACAAGAAGATGTTCAGCGACAGCTACGACACCATCTTCGAAGGCGACGACCGCTGGAAGTCCCTGCCCACCCCCGAAGGTGCAACCTTCGAGTGGGATATGGAGTCCACGTACGTCCGGAAGCCCCCGTACTTCGAGGGCATGAAGGCCGAGCCGGAGCCCGTCTCCGACATCGAAGGCGCACGCGTGCTGCTGAAGCTGGGCGATTCGGTCACCACCGACCACATCTCCCCGGCCGGTTCCTTCAAGTCCGACACCCCCGCAGGCAAGTACCTGCTGGAACACGGTGTGGCCCGCAAGGACTTCAACTCCTACGGCTCGCGCCGTGGCAACCACGAAGTCATGATCCGCGGCACCTTCGCCAACATCCGCATCAAGAACCAGCTGCTCGACGGCGTTGAAGGCGGTTTCACCCGTGACTTCAGCCAGGCCGACGCACCGCAGGCTGCCGTTTACGATGCCGCGATGAACTACCAGGCTGCCGGCACCCCGCTGGTAGTCCTGGCCGGCAAGGAATACGGATCCGGTTCCTCGCGTGACTGGGCCGCCAAGGGCACCGCACTGCTGGGCGTCAAGGCCGTTGTCGCCGAGAGCTACGAGCGCATCCACCGCTCCAACCTCATCGGCATGGGCGTCCTTCCGCTGCAGTACCCGGCCGGCGTCAATGCCGAGTCCCTGGGCCTGACCGGTACGGAAACCTTCTCCGTTGAAGGTGTCACCGAACTGAACAACGGGACCACGCCCAAGACCGTAAAGGTCACGGCCACCCCCGAGAACGGCGAAGCCATCACGTTCGACGCGGTCCTCCGCATCGATACTCCGGGTGAAGCCGACTACTACCGCAACGGCGGCATCCTGCAGTACGTACTGCGCCAGATCTCCGCTAAGTAGCAGTAAACGCACCACGTTCAGGGCCCCGTTTCCCCGATCCGTCCAAAGGGCGGTGGAGGGAAACGGGGCCCTGAAGCGTTGGGTAGGAACCGCGGAGCGCACGCCGCGCGTTAGAGTTAATCCATTGCGACGGTGTGCAGTGCCGCCGATACGACTCAAGGGAGGCACCCCTGTTGGGACTTCTGGAAACAATCCGGGATCCTCGGGACCTCAGCAGGCTTTCGCTGACACAGCTGAAGCGGCTTGCTGAGGAGATCCGTTCATTCCTGATCACTAACGTCGCGCAGACCGGCGGGCACCTCGGGCCGAACCTGGGCGTGGTGGAACTGACCATGGGCATCCACCGGGTCTTCGATTCGCCGCGGGACAGCATTGTCTTTGACACCGGGCACCAGTCTTACGTGCACAAGATCCTCACCGGACGCCAGGACTTCGCTACGCTGCGCCAGCAGGGCGGCATGTCCGGCTATCCGTCGCGGGCCGAATCGGTCCACGACATCGTGGAAAGCTCCCACGCCTCATCCTCCCTGTCCTGGGCGGACGGCATCTCCCGTGCCCGGCAGCTCAGCGGCGAAGGCGACCGCTACACCGTGGTCATGGTGGGCGACGGCGCCCTGACCGGCGGCATGGCCTGGGAAGCCCTTAACAACATTGCCGCGGACCAGCGCCGCCGCGTGGTGATTGTGGTCAACGACAACGGCCGCTCCTACGCCCCGACCATCGGCGGCCTTGCCGACTACCTGGCGTCCCTGCGTCCGACCATCGACGCCGTCCGCACCCATCACGCCTACGAGAACACCCTGGACTGGTGGCGGAAGCGCCTGCAGCAGGGCGGTCCTGCGGGCCGTTTCGCCTACCGCAGCCTGCACGCCGCGAAGAAGGGGATCAAGGACTGGTGGTCCCCCCAGGGCCTCTTCGAGGACCTGGGCATGAAATACGTGGGACCGATCGACGGCCACGACCTCGACGCCGTCGAACGCGCCCTCCACAAAGCGAAGAACTACGCCGGCCCGGTCATTGTGCACGCCATGACCGAGAAGGGACGCGGCTACGCTCCGGCGCGCGCCCACGAAGCGGACCAGTTCCACGCCGTCGGGATCATCGACCCGGAAACAGGCGCCCCCGTGGAACCGGGCGGCAAGGAATCCTGGACGTCCGTATTCGCCACCGAGATCGCCGAAATCGCCGACGAACGCGCGGACATCGTGGGGATCACCGGTGCCATGCTCATCCCGGTGGGCCTGCACCGTTTTGCCGAGCGGCATCCGGACCGGGTGTTCGACGTCGGCATCGCCGAGCAGCACGCCCTCACGTCCGCCGCCGGCATGGCCTTCGGCGGTCTGCACCCGGTGGTGGCGCTGTACG
The DNA here is from genome assembly GCF_025244845.1 of Arthrobacter sp. zg-Y1171. NCBI lineage: Bacteria > Bacillati > Actinomycetota > Actinomycetes > Micrococcales > Micrococcaceae > Arthrobacter > Arthrobacter sp. zg-Y1171. The sequence continues at coordinate 1,423,995 of NZ_CP104264.1, forward strand.
CCACCTTCCTGAACCGTGCCTTCGACCAGTTGCTGATGGACGTCGCCCTGCACAAGGCCGGCGTGACCATCGTCCTGGACCGGGCCGGCGTTACCGGTCCGGACGGGGCCAGCCACCACGGCATGTGGGACATGTCCATGCTGCAGATCGTCCCCGGGCTGCACCTGGCCGCGCCGCGCGATGCCACCCGGCTGAAGGAGGAGCTGCGCGAAGCCGTGGCCATCTCCGACGCCCCCAGCGTAGTGCGCTTCTCCAAGGGCACCGTGGGAAGCGACATCGACGCCGTGGAACGGACCTCCGACGGCGTGGACATCCTGGCCCGGCGCCCCACCGAGGACAGCTCCAATGACGTTTTGATCGTCAGCGTGGGTGCCATGGCGGGCATGGCCCTCGACGTCGCCGACAGGCTCGGCGCGCAGGGCATCAGTTCCACCGTCGTGGATCCGCGCTGGGTGCTGCCCGTGCCGCAGTCCATCATCCGCATTGCCGCCGACCACCGGATTGTCATCGTGATCGAAGACGGCGTCCGGGCCGGCGGCGTGGGCTCGCGGATCCGGCAGGAAATGCGGGCCGCTGGCGTGGATACCGCGTTGAACGAGGTGGGACTGCCGGCCGAGTTCCTCGACCACGGCAGCCGCAGCGAGGTGCTCGAGCGCGTGGGGCTGACCGCGCGGCAGATCGCCAACGACGTCGTCGCCCAGGTCCTCGGCACGAAGGTGCCGTTTGCCCGGCCGCTGCCGGGCTCCGAAATGCCGACGGGGCAGGTACCGAAGATCCAGTAGCCGCGCAGGGTCCGGCGAGGCCGGACCACTCTGAAGGGGTGTAAGCCATGGCGGATAATGTTCCTGCCCTTGCCGTTACGGGAGCCACCGGTGCCTTGGGCGGCGCGGTTGCCCGATTGCTCGCAGAGGCAGGGGTCCGGCAGCGGCTGCTCGCGCGGCGCACCGCCCGCCTGCCCGAGCTGCCGGATACCCCCGTCTTCGCGGCCTCCTACCTTGATAGGCCGCAGGCGGTCAGTGCCCTGCGCGGGGTGCAGACCCTGTTTATGGTGTCAGCCGCTGAGAGCCCGCACCGGGTGGAGGACCACTGCACCTTTGTGGACGCGGCCGTCGACGCCGGTGTGGAGCACATCGTCTACACGTCCTTCATGGGTGCGGCGTCCGACGCCGTCTTCACGCTGGCCCGAGACCACGCCGCCACCGAGGAGTACATCGCGTCCCGGCAGGGCCTGGAGCACACGTTCCTGCGCGACTGCCTCTACCAGGACGTGCTTCCCACCTTTGTCCAGCCCGACGGCGTCATCCGCGGCCCGGCGGGAGAGGGGCGTTTCGCCCCGGTGGCGCGGAGGGACATTGCCCGCACCGCCGTGAAGATCCTGCTGTCGCCGGAGCAGCACCGGAACCGGACCTACACCCTGACCGGCCCTGATGAGCTGACCATGGAGGATGTTGCCGGCATCCTGGCCCGGGTCACCGGAAGACCCGTGAGCTACCAGGCGGAAACCGAGGACGAGGCCATGGCTTCCCGAATGAAGGCGGGCGCCGCCCGATGGCAGGCCGAGGCGTGGACCAGCAGCTACCGGGCCATTGCCGAGGGCCAGCTGGCACCGGCCACCCCGGACATCGAACAGCTCACCGGTATTGCCCCGCTGGGGCTCGAGGATTACCTGCAGCAAACCAGTAGTTGATCACCGCAGGGGAGTGCCCGGCGGGGCCTTCAGGGGATAGGCTCGAATGTATGGAACACCACATGCCCTCGGACGTCCCACGCTTTCTCGCTGAATGCACGGTGGGCGATCTGGATGACGAAACAACACCCGTAGCGGACCTGTACGGCATGTACATTATTTGGAGCGAGCAGCAGGGGACCGAGCCGCTGGCAGTGCAGGCGTTCTCCGCCGCCGTCCAGGAAGAGGGCATCGAGGCCGAGCGCCGCCGCAGCGAGCAGGTCTACACCGGACTGCTTCCCACCGGAGCCATTCCCATCCAGTACATCCTGGAAACGGACAAGGCCCCGGGTCCCAACAACAGCCTGGACACCTTCCTGGGCTAGCGCGTTCTGCTGCCGGTCCGGGACTTTGCTGCCGGTTTGGGAAAAGCCTCCGCGGCGCAGCGGCAGCCCGAATCCCTGCCTTCTGTCCGAATCCCTGCGGTTTGTCCGGATTCCCGCGCCGCGCCGAGCAGGAAGCCGGACAAACCGAGGGATTCTGCGCAAACCGCAGGGATCCAGGGGACGCACAAGGAGAGCACTACACGGGAGTACCGTAGCTTGCATGACTTCTTACAACAGACTCGGAAATTCCGGCCTGACCGTCTCCACGGTCGGACTGGGCTGCAACAATCTGGGCCGTCCGGGGACGCCCACCGAATCGCAGGAGGGCACCGACGCCGTCGTCAACGCCGCTGTCGACGCCGGCATTACGCTGTTTGACGTTGCGGACGCCTACGGGCGCACCCCGGGGCTCAGCGAGGAAATGCTGGGCAAGGCGCTGGGCAACCGCCGCGACGACGTGGTGGTAGCCACCAAATTCGGCATGGACATGAAGGGCGTCAACGGCGCAGACTTCGGCGCCCGGGGATCCCGCCGCTACATCGTCAAGGCTGCGGAGGCTTCCCTGCGCCGCCTGAACACGGACTGGATTGACCTCTACCAGTTCCACACCCCGGATCCGCTGACGCCCATCGAGGAGACCCTCGCGGCCCTGGATGATCTGGTGACCAGCGGCAAGGTCCGGTACATCGGACACTCCAACCGGGCGGGCTGGCAGATTGCCGAAGCCGAGTTTGTGGCCCGGATGGGCGGTTTCACTCCGTTTATCTCCTCGCAGAACCATTACAACCTGCTGGACCGCCGGGCCGAGCTGGAGGTCACTCCGGCCGCCGAAGCCTACGGACTGGGCGTGCTGCCCTACTTCCCGCTGGCCAACGGCCTGCTTACGGGCAAGTACAGCAGCGGCAAGGCTCCCGAGGGCAGCCGGCTGACGCATTCCCGGACTAACCTGCTCGAGAACGCTGACTTCGAGCAGCTTGGCGAGTTTGGCCGGTTCGCTGCCGAGCGCGGCCTTACCGAGGTCCAGGTGGCCTTCTCCTGGCTTGCCGCCCAGCCGTCCGTGGCGTCAGTGATTGCCGGTGCCACCAAGGTGGAGCAGGTGCAGCAGAATGCCGACGCCGTTTCCTGGGTCCCGTCCGAGAAGGATCTGGAAGAACTGGACCGGATCTTCCCGCGGACGCCGAAGGTCGCTTTGTTCTAGGTTCCTCCCGTCACCTTGGGTGGTCCGGAGGTCCGGAACGGCGGCAACGAAAATCCCTTGCTCGCAGAGCTCGCCGGGATTATTAAAGCCGCCTAACCCGGACCCTCCGGCTCCTTCGGAGCATCCAGACCCGCCGCCTAACCCGGACCCTGCGGCGCCTTCGGAGCATGCAGACCCGCCGCCGGCTCCTGGCCTGCGTGGTTCGGGAGGTTCATTCCGGTTTGGTTGCCCTGCCGTCGAGCCAGAGGGTGTCGGAGTCGTCCCGGTGTGCTCCTGTTGTTCCGACGTGTTTCTGATCTATTTGGGGGCCGTTTTTGATGACGTGGACGAGCGCCATCCCGTGACCGCGTCCGATTCCGTAATCGGTCTTCAGCCATTCGAGGATTTCGCCGGCCTTGACGTTGCCGCCGCTGAACCCCTTGGCTGCGGCGATATCCATGAGCTGGCGGGGCGTCAATCCTGTTTTTTCTTCAACTGCGTCTAGATAAGCCTGGAAAGACATGGTTGTTCTCCTAAATCCTGAACTGACTTTGCGGATTCCCGGGGTCGCTAGCCGCCCGTCTCTTCCCGGCGTTCCTGCCGGTAACCCTCACGCTGATTTAGGACGAAGCTTGCCAGCAGCCTAATGAAAGCAGCGCCCAGTACCAGGAAAAGACCTATCAATAGCCAATTCCACGGCTCGTCGAACGGTAGGAGAAGAACCAGCCACAACGAGACGCAAGCACTGAGCATGAACACGACCATTCGCTTTGTACGCGTCTGCGACCATGCTGGGCCCTGACTCATGCAGGGAGGCTAGCGCGGCCGCTGCCCGCTGACCAGACCCGAATGAAATGTACCGGGACAGGAACGCGAAAGCGCCGGACGGACCGGGTTAGGCGGCTTTAATAATCCTTGCGAGCTCTGCGAGCAAAGGATTTTCGTTGCCGCCGTTCCGGTCCGCCCGGCGCGGGCGAAACAAACGGCCTAGCTAGGCTGGAGCAGCCACAGCAGCCTCATGGAACTTCTTGCCGTTCACGCGCTCGGAAGCCCCGACACGGTCCAGGTACGGCGTGATGCCGCCCAGGTGCATCGGCCAGCCGGCACCCAGGATCATGCACAGGTCGATGTCTTCGGGAGCTGCCACAACACCCTCTTCGAGCATGAGCCCGATTTCCTCGGCCAGGGCATCCTGCGTCCGGCGCAGGACTTCCTCGGAGGTGGACGGCGTGGTGCCGAAGTCCAGCATCGCCAGGGTTTCCTCGGGGATGTAGGCGTTGCCGTCCTCGTCCTTCTGCCACAGGGACTTGATGCCGGCGTCGATGAGCTTCTGCGAGTTCTTCGAGAGCCAGAAGCGCTCACCGAAGGCCGAGTGCAGTGATTCCTGCACATGCTGTCCCACCGGCAGGCCCACGAGGGCGAGCAGGGTGAACGGAGACATGGGCAGGCCCATCGGACGCAGCGCGTTGTCTGCGGTGGCGGCATCGGTGCCCTCATCGAAGACCATGGTGATCTCGCCGAACATGCGGCCCAGGATGCGGTTGACCACGAAGGCTGCGGCATCCTTGACCAGCACGGCCGTCTTCTTCAGCTGCTTGGCCAGGACAAAGGCGGTGGCCAGCACGGCGTCGTCGGTCTTGGGAGCGCGCACGATTTCCAGCAGCGGCATAACGGCGACCGGGTTGAAGAAGTGGAAGCCCACTACCCGCTCCGGGTGCTGCAGGTCCGCGGCCATTTCCGTCACGGAGAGCGAGGAGGTGTTGGTAGCCAGGATGCATTCGGGGGAGACCACGGCCTCCACCTCGGCGAACACCTGCTTCTTCACGGAGAGTTCCTCGAAGACGGCCTCGATGACGAAGTCGGCGTCGGAGAACGCTTCCTTCGAGACCGAACCGGTGACCAGGCCCTTGGTGCGGTTGGCGGCGTCGGGGGAGATGCGCTTCTTGGCCAGGAGCTTGTCCACCTCGGCGTGCACGTAGCCCACGCCCTTGTCCACGCGCGCCTGGTCGATGTCCGTCATCACCACGGGCACCTTGAGCTGCCGGGCGAAGAGCAGGGCGAGCTGGCTGGCCATCAGGCCGGCGCCGACCACGCCCACCTTGGTGACCGGGCGGGCCAGCTTCTTGTCCGGCGCGCCGGCGGGGCGCTTGCCGCGCTTCTGGACCAGGTCCAGGAAGGCATAGACCGTGGAACGGAACTGCGGGGTCTGCATGAGCTCGGCCAAGGCATTGCACTCGGCCTCGCGGGATTCCTCGCGGGTCCAGGTCTTGCCGGCTTCAAGCAGGTCCAGGACCAGGGCCGGGGCGGGGGCCGCGTTGGAGGTCTTGGCCTCCACAAACGCACGTCCCTTGGCGACGGCGGCGTCCCAGGCTTCGCCGGCGTCGGCGGGTTCGACGGCGTTGGGCCGGGAAACCTGCTCCTCGCCGCTGATCACGCGGGAGGCCCAGGCCAGGGACTGCTCCAGGAAGTCGGCCGGCTCGAACAGGGCGTCGGCAATGCCCAGCTTGTAAGCGGCAGCCCCGGAGAGGGTGCGGTTGTTGCTGAGCGGGTTCTCGATCATCACCTTCACGGCGTTCTCGGGTCCGATCAGGCGCGGCAGCAGGTACACGCCGCCCCAGCCCGGAACCAGGCCGATGAAGGCCTCCGGCAGCGACAGGGCGCCGGCGCCGGTGGAGACCGTGCGGTAATCCGACTGCAGGGCGATCTCCAGGCCGCCGCCGAGGGCAACGCCGTTGATGAAGGCGAAGCTGGGCACGCCCAGGTTGCCAAGCTTGGCGTAGACGTCATGGCCCAGGTGGGCCATGGCGGCGCCGTCTTCATATTCGGAGATGGACTTCACAGCGGAAAGATCGGCGCCGGCGACGAGGTAGAACGGCTTGCCGGTGACGCCGACGCCGACAATCTCGCCCTTGTCCGCACGGGCCTTGAGCTCGTCGAGCTTCGCGCCCAGCTCAAGGAGCGTGTTCGGGCCGAGCGTGGTGGGACGTGAGTGGTCGACGTCGTTGTCCAGGGTGATCAGGGCGAAGGTGCCCTGGTTGCCCGGCAGCTGGATGTCGGAGACGTACGAGTGGGTGATGACCTCGGTGGGGAAGAGTCCCGCGAGGCGCTGGTAGTCAGGAGCAGACATTACTTCGTGGCCTCCGTGGAATCGGTGTTGTAGTCGGGGTGGTTCGGGTTTTCCCAGATCACGGTGGCGCCCATGCCCAGGCCGATGCACATGGTCGTCATGCCGTAACGCACGCTCGGGTCTTCCTCGAACTGGCGGGCCAGCTGGTTCATCAGGCGGACGCCCGAGGAGGCCAGCGGGTGGCCGACGGCGATGGCGCCGCCGTAGCGGTTCACGCGGGGATCGTCGTCGGCGATGCCGAAGTGGTCCAGGAAGGCCAGCACCTGGATGGCGAAGGCCTCGTTGATCTCAAACAGGCCGATGTCCTCGATGGACAGTCCGGTCTGCTCCAGCACCTTTTCGGTGGCGGGGACCGGGCCGTAGCCCATGACCTCGGGCTCGACGCCGGCGAAGGCGTAGCCGACCAGGCGCATCTTGACGCCCAAACCCAGTTCCTCGGCCGCTTCGGCGGAGGCCAGCAGGGCGGTGGTGGCGCCGTCGTTCAGGCCGGCGGCGTTGCCGGCGGTGACCCGGCCGTGGGCACGGAATGGGGTCCGCAGCTGGGCGAGGTCTTCAACGGTGGTGCCCGGGCGCGGCGGTTCGTCCACGGTGTTCAGCGTCCAACCGGAGCCGGGCTTCTTCGTGGCGACGGGGACCAGATCCGGCTGGATGGCATTACCGGCGTAGGCCTTGGCCAGCTTCTCCTGGCTGGCGGCGGCGTACGCGTCGGTGCGGTCCTTGGTGATGTGAGGGAAGCGGTCATGCAGGTTTTCCGCGGTGTTGCCCATGTTCAGGGCGGCCGGGTCCACCAGCCGCTCGGTCATGAAGCGGGGGTTCGGATCGGCGTCCTTACCCATCGGGTGGTTGCCCATATGCTCCACACCGCCGGCGATGACGACGTCGTAGGCGCCGAAGCCGATGCCGGACGCAGTGGTGGTCACGGCCGTCATGGCACCCGCGCACATGCGGTCAATGGCGAAGCCCGGGACGGTGCGCGGCAGGCCGGCCAGCAGCGCGGCGGTGCGCCCGATGGTCATGCCCTGGTCGCCGGACTGGGTGGTGGCTGCAATGGCAACCTCGTCAATGCGTTCCGGAGGAAGGGAGGGGTTGCGGCGCATCAGTTCGCGGATGCACTTGACCACCAGGTCATCAGCCCGCATGCCGGCGTAGATGCCTTTTTCGCCTGCTTTGCCGAACGGGGTCCGCACTCCGTCAACGAAAACTACGTCCCTGATCTGCCGTGATCGGCTTTGTGGGCTCACGTACTTACTCCTCTTTGAGATATGAAACGGAACAACGTCCGAGTCGATGTTACTCGTGAGTAACATAGGCCGCAAGGACGCCGGCGGACAGCCGTGGACTGACCGCTATGGCGTGGATCACGCCGCTTCCGAATCGACCCTACCCACATACCGGCGTTCGACAAACCCGTGGTCCGTGCCGGGATTCCGGCGCACCGGGCAGCAACGGAGCAGGTTAGGCGGGGAGCAGGGCTATGCGCGTCCGGCAGCCTGGTCCGGGGAGCCCCCGCGACGTGAGGCCAAAACCTGGGCAACCGCTGTTCCGGCCGCCGATGCGACCCAGAGGATGAGTGCCGAAAGGATCCAGTTGCCAATCCCGGTGTTGCTGACTCCAGCGGGGATGGTACTGGCAATCACCAACGCCAACAGGGCAGCGACGAGCCCCGTCCCGCCGAGGAACGCGGGTGCGTAGCGTTTTGCCGCCCAGTTGGTCAGCGGCGTCATAAGTGCCTGGGCGAGCACCACAACCAGTACCGTGGCGACGAATCCGGGCCACTGGACGCGGAATCCGGGCACCCACCACATACTCAGCAGAAGGGCTGCGCTTGCCGCAAGTATCTGCAGCAGGCACGTCATCAGCAGGTTTTTCATGCGACCGGGGGTTAGGCGGACAGCGCCATGGACTTCAGCCGGTCAAACTCGGACTCGGTGATGCTCCCGTCGGCAAGGAGGCTGCGCGCGGACTCAATCTGCTGGGCGGGAGAAGCCGTTCCGGCGATCCGCCGTACATAGCTGTCCGTTGCCTCCGCCTCCTCCCGGACCCGGGCCTCACTTCGCGCAGCCATGCCTCCGCCCCGGGCGATGATGTACACCAGCGCCGTAATAAAGGGGGCGATGAACAGAAAGAAAATCCAGGCCGCCTTGGCGAAACCGCCGAGTTCCCGGTCACGGAACAGATCCGACAGGATCTGGAACAGCAGGATTAGATAGGCCACGAAAAAGAACGCCACAACGATGCTCCACATGGATTCCCAGAAGCTCATGTCAATCTCCTTTGATAATTCCCCGGGGTGCGTGGCGGGCCCGCCGTACGTGGCCATGTGCACATCGAAGAGCAATCGTGGAGTCCGCTGGTGTCCTCATTTTCCTCCCGGCGTCCGCCGGGTGGAAGATGTCCCGCAAACGGCGCTGGTAGGTTTGGCGCATGGAGTCCATAGCCGATCCAGCGTTGGCTGCCTGGCTGGAGGAGATACGTACCGGCGAAAGCGTGGAGCCCTCACTCGAAACCATCCGTTTGTTGAGGAAGGACCGAGCCCGGCCTCCCGGTCCGGAGCTTGCCAGCGTCACCGACGTCACCATCCCCGGAAGGCCTGCGCTGCGGGCCCGGTTGTACCGCTGTGGTGCCGGAATTCAGCCGCTGACGGTGTTTGTGCACGGCGGCGGGTTCGTGTTCGGCGGGCTTGAGTCGCACGACAGGCTCTGCCGCCGCCTCGCACTGTTGGCCAACACCGCGGTCCTGGCGGTGGACTACCGGCTCGCCCCCGAGCATGCCGCGCCGGCGGCAGTGGATGACATTGTGTGTGCCCTGGCCTGGGTTGCGGAGGGTCCGGGGGAACTGGGGTCCGTCCGTCCCGGCGTCGGGCTGGCCGGTGACAGTGCCGGCGGCCTGATCGCTTTCCTGGCCGCAGACAGGCTGGCAGGTACCGCGTTGCAGCCTCAGTTGCTCCTGCTGGCCTATCCCAACGCCGACCTGGCCCTGGCCCTGCCCAGTGCCGGCGAAAAGGGTGAGGGATGGGGTCTGTCGGTGCGGGAGCTGACGTTCTTCATTTCACAGTGGGTGCCGGCGGCGTCCCCGCAGATGTTTGCCGAGTACAGCCCGTTGGCTGTTGCCGCTGCCGGCGGACGGCGGCTGATGTCCGTGCGGACCCTGCTCGCTACGGCAGAGCATGATCCGCTGCGGGACGAGGGGCAGCTGCTGGCTGAAACCCTGGTGCGCGGTGGAGCCGACGTCGACTATGTGCCCCACCCCGGTTTGGTGCACGGCTTCCTGACCCTGGACACTGTCTCGCCGGCTGCCCGGCAGGCAGGCGATGCCCTGCTGCGGCGGTACGGGACGGCGCTGCGGCACGCCCATGATGCCAAGGGGTAAGAACGTGCCAGTCCGGCAGCTCACGCTCTAGGCGGAAAGCATGCTGATGATTTAGTCCCGGGAGCACGGGCTCGGTAACCTGTTGATGATGACTAGCGCGAAAACTTCCCCGGAATCTGCCCCTAATCTGCACGCCAGCGGCATGGTGCGCGTGCGCGGAGCGCAGGAGAACAACCTGCGCAACGTCGACGTCGACATCCCCCGCGACGCGATTGTCGCCTTCACCGGCGTTTCAGGTTCAGGTAAGTCCTCCCTGGCCTTCGGCACCATCTACGCCGAGGCGCAGCGGCGCTACTTCGAGTCGGTGGCCCCCTACGCGCGCCGCCTGCTCTCGCAGGGGCACAACCCGAAGGTGGAGGAAATCGCCGGGCTGCCGCCCGCCGTCGCCCTGCAGCAGCGCCGCGGAGCCCCCAGCTCACGCTCCACCGTCGGCACCCTCACCACGCTCTCCAACTCGATGCGGATGCTGTATTCGCGCGGCGGCACCTATCCGGCAAATGCCGAACCGGGCAGCCTCGACTCTGACGCCTTCTCGCCGAACACAGCCGCCGGCGCCTGCCGGGAGTGCTCCGGACTGGGCATTGCGCATACCGTCACCGAAGAGTCCCTGGTCCCGGATCCCAGCCTCAGTATCCGGGACGGCGCGATTGCCGCCTGGCCCGGCGCCTGGCAGGGCAAGAACCTGCGTGACATCCTCATCCAGCTCGGCTACGACGTCGACGTGCCCTGGAAGAAGCTGCCGAAGAAGGACCGTGACTGGATCCTGTTCACGGAAGAACAGCCGGTAGTCATGATCACCCCGCAGCGCGACCGCGTAGCCAAACCGTACAAAGGGCGGTTCTGGAGTGCCAAGAGCTACGTGATGCACACCCTCGCGGATTCCGGCAGCGCCCAGATGCGCGAACGCGTCCTGGCTTACATGGTGTCCGGTCCCTGCCCCGTCTGCGGTGGAGCGGGCCTGCGTCCCGAGGCTCTCGCCGTCACGTTCGCCGGCCGGAACATTGCCGAGTTAAACGGCGCCACGCTGGCGGAGCTGGCCGAAATCATCCGGCCGACGGCGGAACTGAAGTCTGCGGGCACCGCCTCCCGTGCGGCGGCCTCCAACGAAGACACTGAAGTTGCAGTGACCATCACACGGGACCTGCTGGGCCGGCTGGAGGTGCTGATCGGCCTGGGCCTCGGCTATCTCAGCCTCTCCCGTGCTACCCCCACCCTTTCACCCGGTGAAATGCAGCGTCTCCGGATCGCCACCCAGCTGCGCTCGGGCCTCTTCGGGGTTATCTATGTCCTGGACGAGCCCTCCGCGGGACTGCACCCGGCCGACGCCGAGCCGCTGTTGACCGTGCTGCAGGAACTCAAGGACGCCGGCAACTCCGTGTTCGTCGTTGAGCACAACATGGATGTGGTGCGCAGCGCCGAATGGATTGTCGATGTAGGTCCCCAGGCCGGTGACGGCGGCGGAACCGTGCTCTACAGCGGACCGGTCGAGGGCCTGGCCGAGGTTGAGGAGAGCGCCACCCGTCCGTTCCTGTTCGGGGAGGCCGAAACGGCAAAGCCGGCCCGCCGCACGCCGGACCAGTGGCTGAGCCTGAAGGGAATCACCCGGCACAACCTGCGCGGACTGGACGCCGAGATCCCGCTCGGGGTCTTCACCGCGGTGACCGGCGTCTCCGGCTCCGGCAAATCCACCCTCGTCAGCCAGGTCCTGGCCGAAACGGTGGGCCGTCAGGTGAACGGCGTGCCGACTGAACCCGAAGACCCGGAGGCTCCCGAAGAACATGATCCGGGGGCCCACGTGCGCAGCATTGCCGGACTGGAACACCTGGACCGGCTGGTCCGGGTGGACCAGCGGCCCATCGGCCGCACCCCGCGCTCCAACCTCGCCACCTATACCGGACTCTTCGACGCGGTGCGGAAGCTGTACGCGGGTACCGAGGAAGCCCGCGCCCGCGGCTACAACGCCGGACGCTTTTCCTTCAATGTGGCCGGCGGACGGTGCGAGACCTGCCAGGGTGAAGGCTTCCTCGCCGTCGAACTGCTGTTCCTGCCCGGAACCTACGGCCCCTGCCCGGTCTGCCACGGCGCCCGTTACAACGAGGAAACCCTGCAGGTCACCTACCGGGGCAAGAGCATTGCCGACGTCCTGGCGATGCGGGTGGAAACCGCCGCCGAGTTCCTGGCTGACGTTCCGGCGGCAGCCCGGAGCCTGCGGACACTGCTCGACGTCGGGCTGGGCTACCTCCGCCTGGGCCAGCCCGCCACCGAGCTCTCCGGCGGCGAAGCACAGCGGATCAAGCTCGCCACCGAACTGCAGCGCGCCCGCCGCGGCCATACGCTGTTCCTGCTCGACGAGCCGACCACCGGCCTGCACCCGCAGGACGTGCAGCTGCTGCTGCGCCAGCTGAACCGGCTGGTGGATAACGGCAACAGCGTGGTGGTGGTGGAGCACTCCATGAATGTGGTGGCGTCCTCGGACTGGGTCATCGACATGGGCCCCTCCGGCGGCGAGGAAGGCGGCCGGATCATCTGCGCCGGCACCGCCGACGACGTCGCCGCGTGCGACGCCAGCCGGACGGCACCCTACCTGTCGGCGGCGCTCAAGCTGCTCCCGTAGCCTAGGGCGCGGTCCGGAAACGCTCCCATGCGGATTGGCGGGACATCCCCAGCGACGAGCCGATGGCGGCCCAGCTGATGCTCCTGCCGCGGGCCGCTGCCACCCAGCGACGTAGCTGCTCCTCCACCTGGTCCCGTGCTTCCGCCACGCGGGGGAGCCGTTCCAGCAACTCGTCGTTGCTCAGCGCCTCCCAGGGCGTGGCCGGCAGCGGATCGGGGTCCGCCGGACGAGGTGTATCCAGCAGTTTCCGGGCACCTTCCGCACAGTCCCGGCAGATGGCTGCGGTGGGGGCCGCTGCCAATACTCCGGTTTCCTCCCTTGGCCGAAGACAGAACGAACACATAAAGGGCTCATTTCCCGTGTGACCGCGGTCCGTACCGCTCAGCTCAGAAGGCATGGCCCCAGTCTAGCCAGCGGTCCATCGAACCTACCCCTTGTGCTGTCAGGCAACCCCTGACAGTATGTGTCAGGCATTACCTGACACATGAGGGGGAATCGCGTGGCTACTGATCAACTTCCGGATCCGGTGACGGCCGACGGGGGGCGGAGCGGACGCCCTTTCCGCTTCCTCGCCTCCACGGGTGCGGCGGAAGGTTTCGGCGACGCCCTGACCCGCACGGCCCTGCCCATTCTTGCGGTTGCGGTGCTGGGTCTCGGGCCGGTATTCGTGGGTATTCTCAACGCCACCGGAATTGCAGCCTTCCTGCTGCTGGGTATGAGCGCCGGAGTGGCCGTGGACCGCATCGGCAAACCGCTGCTTGCGATGGGTGCAGCTTCCCTGCTGCGTTGCGGAGTCCTGCTGTTCCTCGCCGCCGGCGCCTGGCAGGGGTGGCTCTCCGGAAGCGGGCTGTTCGCTGCTGCCGTGCTGATCGGCATCGCGGACCTCCTTTTCACCACCGCCCATTCCACCGTTGTCCCGGTGGTGTCTGGTCCGCAGGGAATGAAGCGGGCCTACTCCCGGCTGGCCATGATCAACCAGGCGACTACTGCGGGCGGCGCTGCCGCGGCCGGCACTGTTCTGGGTCTGCTGGGCATGCCGGTGCTGCTCCTGACCGGTGCTGCGGCCTATGCCTCGTCCTGGCTGGTTCAACTCGGGATCCGGCTGCCTGCGGCTGCACCGGCTCCCGGGCGCCCTGCACGTGGGCGGGCCCGCCATGGATTCGCCACGCTCCGGCGCACCCCGGCGCTGCGGGCCTTGACCCTGTCCGCCTGCCTGACGAATGCCGGTGCCATGGTCGGCAACACCGTCCTGCCGGTCTACGTGCTGAGAGACCTGGCTGTTGCGCCGTCGGCCTTTGCTGCCCTGGGGGTGCTGTCCGCTCTCGGAGCGGTTTCCGGTGCTGCGGCCGCGCCGTACCTCACCGGCCGGCTGGGGCTGAAAGCGGTCAGGACCGGTGCCGCCCTGCTGTCGGTGCCCGCCGTCCTGCTGGCGGTGTTCTGTTCCGCCCTCCCCGGTCCGGCGCTGGTGTGGCTAGCGGGTTCCACCCTGGCCTGGGGCTGCCTCGTGGCTCTGTCCGGCGTCGCCGGTGCGGAAGTGCTGCCCCGGACGGTGCCGCGGAATGAACTGGCCACGGTGGGTGCCGCGCAACGGACGCTGACCCTCGGCGTGATGCCCGTGGCAGCGCTGCTGGCCGGGCTGGCGGCAGCGGCAGCGGGCACCCTGCCGGTGCTTTGGCTGTGGGCAGTGCTGGCCGGGCTGGCCGCGCTGCCGGTTGCCTTTACCAAGTCGCTGGCCGGGTCCCGCTAGACGGGCACGCCCCGTCGTCGAGGACCTAATGACGGGTTGACCCCGGACGGCGGAAGCGCACATAGCTGTAAACAATCAGGGCCAGGCCGATGACGCCCGACCCAATGAGCGTTCCACCGGTGACCCACCCGCCGGGCAGCCACCAGGAATCCTGCAGCGGCCACCAATGCGGCACCCGCCGCCAAAGCCCCCAGATCACGCCGGCGGCCATGACCGCCAGGCCGCCGCAGACAGTCGCGACAATCCGCGGCGTGGTCTGCACCCCCTGGGCGGCCGCACGGAAAGCGCGTGCTTTCACGGGATGCAGCCAGCGGTGGGCCCACGCATAGCGCAGGGACAGGACGGCCAGCCCGGCCACCACCATAAGCAGCCCCGGGCCGGGGAGCACCAGGGCGGCCAGGCCCAGGATCACCAGGGACCATCCGGCCACCTCAATGCCGGTGCGGCGCAGCCACGCTGGAATCCGTTCCGTCCTATTCATGGGGCCAGCTTTCCACACCAACCTGCGAGTTGGCCGCGTGGGAGACGGTTGGCATTGTGCGGGGCCTGCACCGGCGATCCAGAGGCGACGCGCGGCGGTATGCGGTTAACGCAGTGACCGGGAACACGGCAGCTACCCTGAAGTGTGCTTAGCGAACCTTTCCCCGCCACACAGCTGCTGCACGGTGTCCGGCTTCGAGTCGCGGACTTGTCCGACGCCGATGCGCTCGCCGCCGCGTACCAACGGAACCGGACCTACTTGGCGCCTTGGGAACCGCTCCGGGAGGATTCGTTCTTCACTCCTGCCGGCCAACGCTCGGTCATCCGGTCAAAGCTGGTCCAGCATGCCGCCGGTACGGAGGTGCCCTGGGTCCTGGTTCATCACGAGCGGATCATCGGGACCATTACCCTCACCGGGATCGTTGGAGGTCCCTTCCAATCGGCCAACCTCGGCTACTGGGTGGACGGCGACTACGCCGGACGGGGGATCGGCACTGCAGCGGTGGCGGCAGTCGTCGAATTGGGTCGAAGCCAGCTGGGGCTGCACCGGATCCAGGCGGCAACCCTGCTTGAGAACGCCGCGTCGCAGAGAGTCCTGGACCGCTCCGGGTTCGAGCGGATCGGCATGGCACCGGACTACCTGCGAATTGCCGGCGAGTGGCAGGACCATCTGCTCTTCCAGCGGATCCTTTAGGAGGAAGCGATGCCGGACATCCTGCGGGCCGCCCTGATCCCAACTGAGCGCTTCACGCTGGAACCTTTGGGCGTGCACCACGCGGCCGACATGGTGAACGTTTTGGCCGGCGCAGCCATCTACCAGTACATCGGCGGTCGGGCACCGACAGCTGAGGAGCTGGAGAAGCGGTATGCCGCCCAATCGATTGGATCATCGCCGGACGGCCGTGAGGCGTGGCTCAACTGGATTATCCGTGAACAGGGCAGAAGCATCGGGTTTGTCCAGGCCACGGTGGAGACGGACGGGCCGACGTCGGACGTTGCGTGGGTGGTGGGTGAGGCGTTCCAGGGCCGGGGTGCTGCCACCGAGGCCGCCCGAGCCATGGTCACCTGGCTGCGGCACCAACAACCACCGGTCCGGATTACGGCATCGATCCATCCGGAAAACACTGCCTCATCGGCTGTCGCCCGTCACCTGGGCCTCACCCCGACCGGCCGTTTTGACGAGGACGGCGAAGAATACTGGGAAGACTCCCCACCAACGGCTTAAGGATGAAGCAACAACGAAACGGCAGGGCCTCGGACGATACCGAGGCCCTGCCGTTTCTCTTGTGTGGTGACTTCGCTTGTGCGGTGACGCTGCCGGGTTAGCCGTAGGGGTCTGGCGGAGGCGGCTTTAATATTCCAAGCGAGCTCTGCGAGCTCTGGAATTTCGTTGCCGCCGGAGCCAGGCCCCGTAGCCGGGGCCAAGCCTGGAAAACGGTTCCAGCAAAGGGCGGCCTAGTTCACCCGCACCGTCATCATGCCCTTCGGATTACTGTTCACGACGGTAATCTTCGTGCCCGTCCCGGCCACCACCACGCTCGCCTGCGGGTTCGCCGGATCGTAGTAGGCGTTCGGGTTGGTGTCATCGAATACCTGAACACCGGGACGGGACGGTGCCTGCAGAGTCGTCATTCCGGTGGCCGTTTCCCGGTGCAGGAGGATCGGGTCGGTGGCTTCCTTGCCGAAGGTGGCGTCGAAGCTCTGGATGCGGTTGCGGGCGATGGTGCCGTCGGACCACCGCAGGGTCTGCGGATGCGCATCAACCGGAAGAATCAGACCCGCACCCGGGTGCTGCTGGGTGTTGTTGTTCCGCTGTCCGGCGTTCCAGTACGTGACCAGCAAGCCGTCCTGGTACGGGTAGTGCTCTACCCGGTCCGGGGCGCTGACCGCCCAGCCGAAGTTGTACGGGCCGGTCCGCAGCGTGTCGTCATAACCCATGTACTGCCGGTTTTCGGCAATGTAGTAACGGCCGTTTCCGGCGGCATCCCGCGGCAGCGTGACCACCAGGGCCTGCTGTTTCTTGGTTGCGTGGAAGGCCGGGCCGAGCTTGTGGGTGGACTTTGTGCCGGCGGCCGCGGTGTCGTAGTCCAGCCAGCCGAGCTGCAGCTTTTCCCAGGCCCCCATATGGTTCGGTGTGGTGCCGATTGTTCCGTTGCCGTGGCCCAGCCAGGAACCGGAGCTCATGAGCGTCCAGAACCCGGTGCTGTTTTCGCCGCCGCTGGTGTCGTAGAGATCCGGAAGTCCGAGGTCATGGGCGTACTCGTGTGCAAACACGCCGAGCCCGCCGTTTTCCGGTTCCGTGGTGTAGTCGCGGATCCAGACCTTGGAATCACCGATCCGGATACCACCGAACGGGTTGGTCGCGGGTCCCTGCGTGCCGGCGCCGGCCTGGCCCACTGACCAGCGGTGCGACCAGATGGTCGACGTCGGAGCGCCGGCCTCTTCGCCCTCGCCTGCATGGATGGCCTGGAAGTGGTCGATGTAGCCGTCGGGCTCATCGAAGTTGCCGTTGTTGTTGTAGTCGTAGCGGTCCCACTGGTCGAACCCGGCCAGGTAGGCGTCGATATCCGCGGCAGTCTTCCCGGCAGCAATCTGCGCCTCGTACCAGGCGTCGGCGGCGTCCTGCACGAAGCGGGTCATGTCCTGCTGGCTCTCGGTCTCCCCGTAGCTGGCGGAGTTGTAGGGGACCGTAACCCAGTCGCTGACATCGCCGTCGACCGTGTAGCGGCCGCTGGACATCTCCTCATAGAGCGTTTTCAACGATTCCCCCTGGGGATCGAAGAACATATCGAGATAGTGCTGCCGGTCGAAGTCCGGCTCCCAGTACGTCGAGTTGTCCACCGCGCGGTTCGGTTCCGGAATCTGGTTGTGCTGCGGCCCGGCGGGCGCAGTCGGGAAGCGCGGATCCACCTGGGTGCCGAAGTCGATGAGGAAGGACAGGATCTGGTCGCTGTCCTCCAGTCCGTACTCCGCCCACTGCCCGGGCGCCACCTGCACGGCCTTTGAACCGCCGCGCGTCTGCACGGGCGCTTCTGAGCGGAGGACCTTTTCAATAGCCTGCTGGTTCAATTGACGGCGTTCGTCGGCCGCCGGATCGGAACGGTCGTCTGATTTGGCGGCGTTCCCGTCCGGTCCCGGCGCACCGGAGAACCCGCTGGGTGCCAGCGCAGGTTTGGCCGGGGCGGCCACGGCCGCCACCGGGGAGAGGGCAACGGCACTGCCGATGGCCAATACCAATGCGCACCGGAAACTCCGGCGCCTGTTTTCGTTTTTCAAGGCTTCCCCTTAGTGCAGCGTGTGAGTGAGGTGGGATTACGTTACGTTTTGGATGTCGCCTTTCAGGCCGGACAGACTGGAGTTTTTTTATTTGGAGAAAAGTGGAAGCAAAAGAACGCCGAGGTCTTCCGGAATGGAACTTTTACCTGTAAGGGTGCCTAAGGGGACATTCACACGCACTATGAGGAGTTGTTTAGATTGATGCATTCATCCGTCCGCCGCCGGGGCACTGCCACCGCAGTCACCGCGGCCGTGGCAGTTACACTCGTGTCGATGACACCCGCAGCAGCCGCGCCGCCCGAGCATGCCGGCAAGGACCAGAAGACCAGTGTCACGGTCATGGGGACCTCCGACATGCATGGCTATGTCGAGAACTGGGATTACTTCAAGGACGGCGAATACGACGACGCAGCACACAACGACGTCGGATTGGCAAAGGTCTCCACACTGGTGGACTCCGTCCGCGCCGACCGCGGCGTGGAATCCACCATGCTTATAGATGCCGGCGACACCATCCAAGGCACTTCCCTGACCGACTATTTCGCCAACACGGAGCCGATCACGGAGACCGGGGAAATCCATCCCATGGCTGCGGCAATGAATTCCATGGACTACGACGCCGCCGCACTGGGCAACCATGAATTCAATTACGGCCTCGAATTGCTCCGCGAGTTTGAAGGCCAGTTGGACTTCCCGCTGCTCGGGGCCAACGCCGTGGACGCAGCAACGGACAAACCTGCCTTCACCCCGTACATCATCAAGACGGTCAAGACGAAGGGCAACAAACCCGTGAAGGTCGGGATCCTGGGACTCACGAATCCGGGGGTGGCCATTTGGGACAAGAACAACGTTGACGGGAAGCTCGAATTTCCCGGCATCGTGGAGCAGGCACAGAAATACGTTCCCGAAATGAAGGCACGCGGCGCCGACGTGGTGGTGGTCAGCTCCCACTCGGGAACCTCCGGCACCTCCTCCTACGGCGACGACCTGCCGCTGGAAAACGCCTCCACCCAGCTGGCTGAAACCGTGCCCGGCATCGACGCCATCCTGGTGGGCCATGCCCATCAGGAAATCCCTGAACGGTTCGTCGCCAACAAGACCACCGGCGAGAAGGTACTGCTGACCGAGCCGCTGAACTGGGGCATGCGCCTGTCCGTTATGGACTTCGAACTGACCAAGGTGCGGGGGCAGTGGGACGTGACCTCGGCGTCGGCATCCCTGCTGAACGCCAACACCGTCGAGGCGGACCCCGTGGTCTCCAAACTGGTGGCCGAACAGCACCAGCGCGTGATCGACTACGTCAACACGCCCGTCGGCAACGCCACCGAGTCAATGCCCGCGGAGGAGTCCCGGTACCGCGACACCGCCGTGATGGACTTCGTGAATTCCGTCCAGGCCCAGGCGGTGGACCGGGCGCTCGACGGCGGCCCCAACGCCGACCTGCCGGTGCTCTCGCTGGTGGCACCCTTCAGCCGCACCGCGGAAATCCCCGCCGGTCCGGTCACCATCCGGGACCTCGCCGGTTTGTACGTCTTCCCGAACACCCTGTTCGGCGTGGAAATGACCGGCGCACAGGTCAAGGATTACCTGGAGTACTCGGCGAAGTACTTCACCCAGACCGCCCCCGGCGCACCGGTGGATCCCGCCACCCTGACCAACGCAGGCGGCACTCCCGACTACAACTACGACATGATGTCCGGCGTCGACTACGACATCGACATCAGCCGCCCGGTGGGGGAGCGCATCGTCAACCTGAGCTTCAACGGGGCTCCGGTGGATCCGGCCCAGCGGTTTGCCGTGGCAACCAACAACTACCGGCAGTCAGGCGGCGGGAATTTCCCGCACATTTCCACGGCTCCGGTGCTGGTGAACCAGCAGACGGAAATCCGGCAGCTGCTCATCGACTATGTGGTGGCCCAGGGGACCGTGGATCCGGCTGATTTCGCCGAGGACAACTGGCGACTGGTTCGCAACGGGGTGCCTGTCTTCGGATAGCAGGGCAGCTGACACTGCCGGGCTGGCCGGACCCAATCGTCCGGTTATCCCGGCCTGTCCAAGCCGAATTAGACAGCACGCTTAGGAAATCCAGCGGGTTTTGTCTAAGCTTAACTGCAGAACGCGCGGGCGCCTCGTGCTCCCGTTGCCTGCACCGCTACGAAGGGACCAGAACCATGATCGGATTCATCATTGCAGGGCTTGTCATCGGAGCCCTCGCGCGGCTGATCAAGCCGGGCCGGCAGAACCTGGGAATCGTTGCGACCCTCCTTCTCGGCCTTGTCGGCTCCGTCATCGGCGGAGTCATCGCCAGCCTGCTGGGCACCGGAGACATCTGGGAGCTCAACATCCTTGGCTTCATCGTCTCCGTTGTTGCCGCCGTCCTGCTGATCGGCGTCGCCGAGGGCGTTGCCGGCCGCGGCAAGGGCAACCAGGTACGCCGCTAGACCGCACCATTAACCAAGCCGTCCCGGCACCCGGCGCGTACAACGCGCTGGGTGCCGGGACGGCTTGGTTTAAGGCTGCTTTGCCAGCCGGAAAAATGCCTAGGGGCCGGGCCCGGTCTAGGCCGAAACGGGCTGCCAGCCGCTCTGCTGCTCCGCCGGGAGCATCGTCCTCGGAACGGCTTGGGCCTCACGATCTCGAATCTCCGCTTGGAGGGAGAGGTAGAAGGCAAGAAGCCCTTCAACGAGGGGGCCGTCTTCAAGTTGGATAAACGCCTGATCGCACAGGGATTCAAGCGTGCTGTCCGTCATTGCGGAAAAGTCCGCGAACAGGTCAATGGAAACAATGGGACGTTGGGTCATTGAGAATCCTAAACAGAGGAACCCGGGCCCGCGTCTAAACCAAGGGATTACCACCCTAACCTGTTCGGCACCCTATGTAAATACGGCCGATAAGGGGAAGAACACTTAGATTGGGGCCATGGAAAATGACATCCGGGTGGACCCGCCCGAGACAGCAGGCGAACGTGAGACCCTGATCGGTTTCCTGGACTACTTCCGGGCCACAGTGCACCTGAAGGCGGCAGGACTCAGCGATTCCGACGGCGCCAAACAGCTACTGCCCTCCCTGACAACGGTCTCCGGACTCGTTCAGCACTTGACCGACGTCGAGCAGTTCTGGTTCCAGGGCCGGATAGACGGGCAGCAGGGGGTGCGGACACGGTGGTCCGACGAGGACCCGGACGGCGAGTTCCGCGTCTCCGAGTCAGACAGCCTGGACCGGCTGCTTGCCGACTATGACGCTGCCTGCCGCCGGTCGCGGGAAGTGTTGGCGCGGTATGGCCTGGAGGACCGCTGCCGGGGCGGCAATGGGGAACAGAGCGTGCGTTGGGTGCTGGTGCACATGATTGAAGAAACCGGCCGGCACTGCGGCCATTTGGACATTCTGCGCGAGCTGCTGGACGGCTCCACCGGCGACTAGTCCGTCAGCCGAGTGCCGTCCGAACCGGACCGGGTCCAGTAGTACATCTTGACGAGTGCACCGCGTTGGCGTTGCTGCTCGGTCCGCACCGGATGGAATCCGGCCCTGCGCGCAACAGCCTCACTCAGGCTGTTTCCGTAAATGGTGCGCAGGGCGACCTTGGGAATGCCGCTGGCCAGGGCCCAGTCGCTGAGTCCGCGCGTGGCGGCAGTGGCGGCGCCCCGGCCGCGGCCGGAGGGCAACAGTGCATACATAAGCTCCGGCGTGCCGTCCACCGTGGATGAGATTCCCGCTGTGCCCAGCACCTCCTTGCCCTCCCGCAGCGAGTACCGGGCCAGGAGGCTCTCGCCGCGGGCTTCCGCTGCCCGGCTCATCCGGTAGCGGGCCCGATCCTCGCTGAGGTCCGGCGGGAAGAGGGTCCAGCGGATGACGTCGCCGTCCCTGGACAGGGCCTGCTCAAGGCGCCAGTCCGCCGCCGTCAGGATGTGGAGGGTGAACCTCCCCACTTGGAGTGTGTCCGGGGTCTGCGCGAGAAGTGGCATCCGCAATTATTGCGCCCTGGGACAGGGCTGCCCAACCCCTAGACAGGTTCCGCCTGTCCGGCCACGGGTATTGCTTCCAACAGTGTCTTCAGTCCCGCGTAGATGCCCGGTGTGTCATGGTCCACGGAGATGGCGGAGGCACCGTGCAGTCCGGTGATGCGGACGGTGAGATCACACCCGTCTCCGGCTTGTTCCAGGGTGTATTCGAGGACACCGGGAGGTTCGGCGGCCACCGTTCCATCCCATTCCGGGTTGAAGGTCAGGGCCAGGCGTACGGGAGCCTCCACCGTCAGGACCGTTCCGGTGATCAGGTCCTCGCCGTCGTAGCGGAAGGCATAGGAACTACCCTCCGCGAACGATCCGGTCAGGACCGAGTCCCACATCCAGGCCTTCGGGGTGCCGGCAGCAGTCAGCTCTGCCCAGACCCGGCCGGGAGTGGCTGCGATGTGCGTGCGGTAGATCGTCGAAGCTGTCTCGTCCATAGTGGATCCGCTTTCCTGAGGGGTGGCACTACCGGGTGCCGTCGCGGGTGACGATAATCCATACATGCCTGAACCGCTATCCCTGCGCCCACGTACTTCCCGGGACCTGGACACCGTCATCAGTTGGATTCCCGACGATGCCGCGCTTTTGATGTTTGCCGGACCCCGGCTGTCGTGGCCGCCAACCGGTGCACAGTTCGCGGAACCGGCAGCCGTGCCGGGACTTAGCTCTTGGGTAATGTGTGCCGGGCGTTCGCCGCTGGGGCATGCCGAGCTGACCGTGCAGAACGGGCACGCGCATATTGCCCGGGTCATCGTGGACCCGATGTTCCGGGGGCAGGGGCTTTCGAAACGGCTGATGCGGTTGGTCCTGGGACGGGCCCGCGCCGAGGGCGCCCGAAGCGCGGGGTTGAGGGTCGCCAAGGGGAACGCCGTCGCCCTGCGGGCCTACCAGGGGCTGGGATTCGTGATCGATCCACGCGGGGAAACCGCGCAGGCATGGGTGCTTGAACTGGATCTGGGAGGGTCAGCAGCCACTGGCTAGGAGCGGGCGGCGTTCCGTGCATCACGGAGGGGGCAGGCCGATGGCACACTGCTGGTATTGTAAGACGCCGGGATTTTTCGGGATAGTTAACGGGGGACGAGATCAGAACAACAGCCACCGACGAACAGAGCACTGCGCTCCCGCGTCATTTGTCGTCCTCCCATCGGGCCGCGCGCCGCACCCGCAGTGCCACATTCACGTGGGTGTTGGTCTCCCTGCTTTGCTCCGCTGCCGGGTTTGGGACAGTCGTGGCAGTCCGGGCAGCCGGAGGACTGGTCGGGTGGGGCAGTTTGGTCCTGTTGGCCGGGATGATCATCCTTACGCCCGTCGCCAGGTCTTTTTCGCTTCGGATCCTGCTTGGCATCATTGGACTTGCCGGCATTTCCCCGTTCCTGTGGTGGGTCAGAGCCGACCTGCTGTTTACGGACCGGGGCACTATCCTGTTGGCGCTGGCAGCGGGGGTCCTGTGTGGTTCGGCCGGTGCTGTGGCTGCCAGGGGCTTGTCCCTGCGGAGGCTGCTGCCGGAGTTCCGTTCGATGGACGTTCTTCCGCTCCTTGCCGGCGCTGCGTCAACCTGGATTGTCCATAATTACCTCTTCTCGAGAAGTCTCGAGTCCACCCTGTTCCTCCTGACGCGGTCCTGGGATTTTGTGCCGCACTTCAACATGTTCAACATGATCCGGAACCACGGCTCGGTGATCGCGGTGCTTCCACCGGCATTCGACGGCAGCTCGTGGACCGCCTCGTCGTATCCGCAGGGCTATCACGCCCTGCTGGCGTCCCTTGCGGAGATTTCCATGGGCAGTGAAGCCATGGACGCCGCCGGGGAAGCTACCCTGTTCCTCAAGCTTGTGGGGGTCAGTTCCATCCTCGGGACGGTTTTGGTGGTTTCGGCACTGACTGCCCTGCCGGTGTTCCGGCGCCGTCTTGCAGTGACGGCACCGTTGACGGCATTGGCCTGCACTGCCTGGGTTGTGGGCCCGGGGGCCATCCCGGTGTTCAACGCGTTCCCGAACTTCGGACTTGCTGTGGCCCTCTGCATTGCCGTTATAGCGCTGGTGCACCTGCGGACACTCCTGCATCCTCTTGTCTCGTCAGCGGCTCTGGTGCTTGCCGTTGTTGGAGTGGCACATGGCTGGATCCTGCTGCTCGTCCTTTGCCTCCCGGCGGTTATCGTCTATGCCGCGTATCTGCTGTCGCATCGCCGCGATTGGCGCTGGCCGGAACTCACAGGCCAGGTCCTGATTATCGCCATTGGCTTCGCAGGCGTACTGGCTGCCGCCTGGCAGCTTCGGAAACTGTCTGCAGGCGAAGTGCTGAACACTGACGGCGGGATGAGTGAAGCGGATCCCGGCCATACCCTTATTTTCGTTATGGCGAATGTCGTGGTGGTCTGGGCCCTGGCAGCGTCACGCGGGACCCGGTCCCGCACCATCCAGAGGGCTGAGCATTCGGGCTGGCTTCTTGCCACACCGCTCTATGCCGCCGTGCTGCTCATTGCCTTGGCAGTGTTCCAGCTCGCAAGCGCCGACGAGATCACGTATTACTTCCACAAGTCGATGCTGGCAGTGGAACTGGTTGCGGTGGCCTGCGCAGTCATTGGTGCCGCTGAACTTCTGCTCCCGCGAATCCGCGTAGTCTCTGACCGGCGCATGGTCACCGCGGCATCTGTCGTCGCGACTCTCTGCGCCACACATTTCTTCGGTGCCCCGTACACGGGCCTGGACGAAAAGGGATTGAAGGCCTCGGCGTTTGGCTCGGAGGTTGCCGTCAACCAGGACGAGTCACTGTCCGGGCGTCTCCCTAAGTCAATCGAGAAGCTCGAGGCCATGGCCGTTCCAGGCAGGCAGCCGTTTATCTATGTGGGGCACGACGTCGGCACTGATCCGCTGCTGATGGCGCAGTGGTCGCTGACGCTGCAGGGTATCTGGTCAGAAGGCGTTCAGCCGGCGATTTCCATGCTGAAGCCCTTGTACAAGGGCCCGAACCGGGTACCCGATGCCATCAAGCCGATCCTGGAGTCCTCCATGGACCTTGACGTGGTTGTGGACCCGGAACTGGTGGCTCCCCTTCAGGAGTGGCTGCCGGAGCATGCCCACCGGATTACCACCTGGAAGCAGTAGGGAACCAGGCTCTACCCGCTAGCGGCCGCGGTGGCCGGCGGATTTGTCCTCAGCCGGCTTTTCCTCCAGCGGGTCCGGATCGAGGAAGGCCACGGTGAGGACAGCGGCGGTCTGCTCGATCTGCCACTCCCGGGCACCGAGGTCGCGCAGTGCGGCGCCCACGGTCTCCAGGTTGATTTCGGCGGGCGGACGCCAGGCCAGGCGCCGCAGATGGTCCGGCGTGAGCAGGTTCTCCAGCGGCAGGTTCAGCTTCTCCGCCAGCGCGGTGAGCCGCGGTTTGGCGGTCTGCAGGCGGGCAGCGGCTGCCGGATCGTTCTTGGCCCAGACGCGGGGAGGCGGCGGTGCATGGGTCGGGATATGCAGCGGGGGCAGGTCCGCAGTAGAGCGCGCCGCGGAGATGCAGCGGAGCCAGCGCGGAGCTTCCTTCTGTGCCGCGCGGCCGTGGAAGCCGGGGGTCTTGAGCAGCTGCGGCACGGTCGTCGGCATGGCCCGGGCGGCGGCGACAATGGCCGAATCCGGAATCAGCCGGCCGGGTGCGGTGTCCCGCAGCTCGGCCAGGTGCTCGCGTTCGGTCCAGAGTTCGCGGACGGCGGCCAGCTGGCGGCGGTCCCGGAGCTGGTGCATGCCGGAGGTGCGGCGCCAGGGATCCACCCGCGGAGGCGCCGGCGGAGCGGTACGGATGGCTTCGAATTCCTCCTCGGCCAGTTCCAGCTTGCCGGCTTCCGCCAGGACGCGGATCAGTTCCACGCGCAGCTCGGCGAGGACCTCGACGTCGAGCGCGGCGTAACGCAGCCACGGTTCGGGCAACGGGCGGGTAGACCAGTCCGCAGCCGAATGTTCCTTGGCCAGCGAGAAGCCGAGCAGGGCTTCGATGACGGCCGCCAGGCCCACGCGGGGCAGTCCGGCGAGGCGCGCGGCCAGTTCGGTGTCGAAAAGCTTGTCGGGCCACATGCCCAGTGCCGAAAGGCAGGGCAGGTCCTGGGTCGCCGCATGCAGGATCCACTCGACGCCGCTCAGGGCGTCGTTGATGATGCGCAGGTCATCGAAGGCTTCCGGATCGATCAGCCAGGTACCGGCGCCTTCACGGCGGATCTGGACCAGGAACGCGCGCTGGCCGTAGCGGAATCCCGAGGCGCGTTCGGCATCGACACCGGCGGGGCCGGTGCCCGCGGCCAGGGCCGCTGCGGCCCGTTCGAGGCCGCGCTGGGAATCAATGACCAGCGGCACGCCGTCCCGCGGTATTTCCAGCACCGGAATCGGCTGTGGCTCCGGCTGCTCCGCGGCTGAATCGGATGTGGTGCTGGACTGGTTTTCGGTCGTGCCGGGTATGTGCGCGGTCATAAGGATTCCATTCTACCGAGGAAGCCGGCGGCTGCGGACAGCGGGGACAGCCCGCGGGTCCGCGCCTCCGGCAGGTGCAGCGCTCAGCTCCGGCGTCGGCCGGGAAGGGGCGTGACGCCGTCGGGCAGCGGGGGCAGGCCGGCGAAGGTGCACACCATGTCCGACCAGGCTTCCAGATGGGACTGCACATCGGCGTCGGCCGGGGTCCAGGAGGCGCGGAGTTCAATGTCGATCGAATCGTCCCGGCGCTCGAGGGTGCCGTAGCTCTCCGACAGCACCCGGGTGGCCGTTCCGCCGGCCATGGAATATCGGGCGTCGTGCTGCTCCAGCGCTTCCACCAGCCAGGTCCAGGCGACGGAGCCGAGCAGCTGGTCATTGCCCATGTCCGGTTCCAGCTCCGCGCGGATATAGGTGACGATGCGGAAGGTGCCGTTCCAGACGGGGGAGCCGGCGGGATCGTGGAGCAGGATGAAGCGTCCGGTGGCCAGCTCAAGCTGGTCGGGGACCGGCGGTGCGGCGGGTCCGTGCAGGCTGCCCGGACCGACGGGGCCGGGGGCCAGAACCTCGGCGCCGAGGGAAACGGCATACGGGGCCAGCCGCGTGGGTGCCGGGATTTCTTCCAGCTTCAGCTCCGACCGGCAGGCCGCCCGGCGCAGGGCACCGAGCGCGGTCAGGAAATCCGGGGGTACCTGGGACAGGTCACCTATTGCACTCACCTCCGCAGACTACGGGCTGTGCAGGGCCGGGGGCGGGGCAGGCTCGCCGCTGTGGCCGTTTCGTTACCTGCCGTCCATGCCGCGGAAGCGGCCGGACGGCAGGTAACCGCGGCTCAGCGGGCGGCCAGCGGTGCCGGATCCGCAGCGACTTCGCGGGCGATGGCCGCAGCGAAGGCATCAACATCATCCTCGGAGGTATCGAAGGTGCACATCCAGCGCACTTCACCGGTGGACTGGTCCCAGTCGTAGAACCGGAAGTCGCCGCGCAGGCGGTCGGCGACACCGGCAGGCAGCTTGGCGAAGACAGCGTTGACCTGGCTGGGCTGGGTGATTTCCACCCCGTCGATCTGCTCGACGGCGGCGCGGAGGCGACTCGCCATGGCGTTCGCGTGCGAGGCCGAGCGGTGCCACAGGTCCGTACCGTACAGGGCGACGAACTGGGCGGAGATGAAGCGCATCTTGGAGGCCAGCTGCATGTTCATCTTGCGCAGGTAATCCAGTCCGGGGGAGGCTTCCGGGTCGAAGGTGATAATGCACTCGCCGTACATCATCCCGTTCTTGGTGCCGCCCAGGGAGAGGATGTCCACGCCGGCGTCGGCGGTCATTTCCTTGAAGGAAACGCCCAGCGCTGCGGCGGCGTTGCCCAGCCGGGCGCCGTCCATGTGCAGCTTCATTCCGCGTGCGTGGATGTGGTCCGCTATCGCGGCGATCTCCTCCACCGTGTACAGCGTGCCGAGCTCGGTGGACTGGGTGATGGAAACGGCCAGCGGCTGCGCGCGGTGCTCGTCGCCCCAGCCCCACGCCTCACGGTCGATCAGCTCGGGCGTGAGCTTGCCGTCGTCGGTCGGGATGCCCAGCAGCTTCATGCCGCCGATCCGCTCCGGTGCGCCGTTCTCGTCCACGTTGATGTGCGCCGTCGTCGGGCAGATGACCGCACCCCAGCGGGGCAGCAGGGACTGGAGGGCGATGACGTTCGCGCCGGTGCCGTTGAAGACCGGGAACGCGCGGATGTGGTTGCCGAACTGGTCGGTCAAAACCTCGCGCAGCTTCGCGGTGTACACATCTTCGCCGTAGGCCACCTGGTGGCCCTGGTTCGCGGCGGTCAGTGCGGCGAGGATTTCCGGATGGACACCGGAGTAGTTGTCGGAAGCAAAAGCCTTAATTGCGGTGTCGTGCAGGGGGAGTATGTCAGTCACGGTTCCTAGTATCTCTTACCTTGATGTAGTTCAGGTCACGTCGCCGGTACGAGGCGAATCCGCTGCCCGTTGACCTCTGCGGCATCCTGCTGGAAGAGCCGGACGACGGCGGCGGCCAGGTCCGCGACGTCGGTGTAGCCGGGGAACCTGCGGTCCGGGGCTGCGGCGCGCTCAGCGGAGTCCACCAATGCCTTGACCACGAAAACGACGGCGGCGGCGCGCTGGGGTTCCGAGTTTTCCTTCCGTCCGGACTGGGCGCCGCGGAAACCCGCGGCGATGGCCCGGACCCAGGCTTCGGCCGCGGCTTTGGCAGCCGCATATCCCGCGCCGGCGGCTGTGGGGGACTCCACGGCCGTGGAGGAGACGATCGCCAGCCGCCCGCCCGGGGAGGCCTCGAGCTGGTCGTAGAAGCTGCGGCTGACATTGCGCAGGGTGCGCAGGATGTTCGTTTCCAGGAAGTCCCAGTCCTGCTCGCTCTGGGAGCCGATGCCGGTACCGGCCCGCCAGCCGCCCACGAGGTGGATCAGTCCGTCGATCCCGCCGTAGATTTCCTGCACGTCGGCCGCCAGGGCCGCCACTTCGCCGGCGTCGCTGAGGTCGCAGGTGCGCAGGTCGGCGTCGTACAGCTGGAACAGCGTGTTCTCGAGCCGTGCCGCATCGCGGCCTACCGCAACCACCTTGGCACCCGCCGCCTCCAGGGCTTTACAGACGGCGGTGCCCGAGGGGCTTCCGGCGCCGGCCACCAGGACAGTCCGGCCCTTCAGCGGGACCGGGGCTGCCGTGCCGGGTTCAGTGCTCATTCGGGGGTGCCTCCCGTGCTGTAGCCGGTGATCCCGGCCGTGGATTCGATTACCGGGGCCATCTTCTTGGACAGGGCTTCGTAGAACATGGAGAGCGGGAATTCGTCGTCGAGCACCTGGTCGGTAAGGCCGCGCGGCGGCCCGTCCAGCGGCAGGGCCTGCGGGCCGCGGGCCCAGACCGAGGCCGGGTTCGGCGTCAGTGTTCCTGCCACCAGATCGTACGCCGCAAGCCAGTGCGCGGTCTTGGGGCGGTCGATGGAACGCCAGTAGAGCTCCTCGATTTCGGCACCCAGCCGGACGACGACGTCGGCCGTTTCCTCCCAGTCGATGCTGAGCTTTCCGTCGGTCCAGTGGAGTACGTGGTTCTGGTGCATCCAGGCGAAGAGCAGCTGGCCGCCGAGGCCGTCGTAGTTGCGCACCCGGCTGCCGGTGATCGCAAAGCGGAAGATGCGGTCGAAGATCACCGCGTACTGGACCAGCCGGGCGTGCCGGCGGGTTTCCTCGGGGGCGTCCTCGTTCCGCTGGATCTTCACGGCTTCGCGGAAGGCGGTGAGGTCGCAGCGCAGTTCCTCCAGGGAGTAGAGGAAGTAGGGCATGCGCTGCTTGATCATGAACGGATCGAACGGGAGATCCCCGCGCATGTGGGTGCGGTCGTGGATGAGGTCCCACATGATGAAGGTTTCCTCGGTGAGCTGCTGGTTGTTCAGCAGTTCGGCGGCCTCGGCGGGAAGCTGCAGCGAGGTGATGTCCGCGGCCGCGGCCAGGACCTTGCGGAAGCGGGCGGCCTCGCGGTCGGCGAAGATGGCGCCCCAGGTGAAGGCGGGGGTTTCGCGCACGGCCACGGTTTCCGGGAAGAGTACGGCGGAGTTGGTGTCGTAGCCGGGGGTGAAGTCCAGGAAGCGGATGGGGACGAAGAGCCCGTTGGAGTACTCGCCGGCCTCGAGCTCGGCGACAAATTCAGGCCAGATAACCTCGATCAGCACGGCTTCCACGAGGCGGTTGGTGCTGCCGTTCTGGGTGTACATGGGGAAGACCACCAGATGGGAGAGGCCGTTCACGCGGTCCTGCTGCGGGGCGAAGGCCATCAGCGAATCCAGGAAATCCGGTTCCTTGTCCAGTCCGCCGTCCACCCAGCGTTCAAAGTCTTCCACTACGAGATGCAGATACCCGGCGTCGTGCGGGAAGGCCGGAGCCAGGGCCGTGACGGCAGCGGCAATGGTTCCGATCAGTTCAACCGCCTGCCCGTGGTGCTCGGGGTCCACGGATCCGTTCTTGTTCTGCAGGGGCTGCAGGGCCGTGGCCGCCTGCTTGAGCGCCGTCCAGGCTTCGGATTCCTCGGGCCGGACGTCCGCGGTAACGGCAGCGAAAACCGGGCGGGAGAGTGAGGGGAAAACAGGGGAGGACATGGTGCAGTGCCTTCCGGGAAGGGCCTTCCCGTGAGACCGGGGGCGGCAGGTGGAGTAGTTGCGGCCAGCATACTCACAAATTCCTAACGCTTACCTGAAAGCCGCCTAAAGATTAGGAATACTTATGCTCGGGCAATGTGGCCGGGGTCACTCCGGTAGCTTTGCTTCTGTTTGGGGTCAGACAGTGGTCCGGTGCTATTTGTCCACCGTGGGCATCTCGGGGATGGCGCTTTCCATGCGCTCGGGTGTCCAGTACTCCAACGCCTCGGCAGCCTCGCCGGGTTCCGCCGCGTGGGAGACGGACAGCGCGCAGGGATCGGGGTCAGTAGGCGTTGCCTCGGGGGCAGCCTGGTCCGGCGGGGTGGGCTGTTCCGGAGTGGCAGACTGGCCCGCAGGTGCGGGTTCTACGACCTCCACCGGTCCGGCGGGCGCCGCGTCCGCGCCGCTCGTGCACTCGATCTGCGGGGCAGGATGCACTGCCGGTGCGGGATCCATCGTTCCGGCCGGGTCAGCCGGCGCCGCGCCCGCGCCGCCCCCGCACCCCGTCGTTAGCAGTGAGGCAGCCAGGAGTACCCAGCATCCCGCTATCCCTTTGCGCATCATTCGGGCAGGCTAGCGCAGATTGGCACCGAACGGTGCGCCTGGGAGGAATCCCTTCACGGAGTCCGAAGGCGTGCGGGCAGCAGCGCCTAGTAGCCGCGGCTGCTGTTGGGCGATTCGGTACCGATGACCGTCAGGGACACCTCCGGGTGGTTCTTTTCCACCCGCCGCAGCGCCCAGACGTCGTTGAAGACGGCCACGTAGGCGCCGTCGGTGCGGACCAGGACCTCGGCCCCATGCACGTTGGACAGGATTTCCGCGGCGTCTGCCGTGGTGAGCCGGGCCAGCGAGTAGGAGAGCTGCTCGTAGCGCATGGGCGCATTGAAGTCCTGCGTCATGCGGTCCTCGACCACTTCGAACTGCATCGGGCCGACGGCGGCCAGGACCGGTGCCTGATCGCCGCGCCGGTCCGAGCGCAGCACCTGGATGATGCCCTCGTGCTCGAGCTGGTCGATGCCGCGCCGGAACTGCTTGTAGCGGCTGGGGTCCTGGGACCGGGCCACGCGGAAGTGTTCGGGGGAGAAGAACGGAATGGGCGGGTATTCCACCGGTTCCTCGACGTAGAGGCTGTCGCCCACCCGCAGGGCGGAAGCGTTGACCAGCCCGACGACGTCGCCCGGGTACGCCTGGTCGATGACCTCGCGTTCGCGGCCGAACAGGTGCTGCGCGTACTTGGTGGCGAAGGTCTTGCCGGTGTTGGAATGCGTGACCACCATGCCGCGTTCGAAGATGCCGGAGCAGACACGGATGAACGCCACGTGGTCGCGGTGGGCCTTGTTCATGCCGGCCTGCACCTTGAACACAAAGCCAGAGAACGGCGCCTCGACGGGCCGGAGCCCGCCGTCCTTGTCCTCGCGGGCGGAGGCCGACGGCGCCAGATCCACCAGGGCGTCCAGGATCTGCTTGACGCCGAAGTTCAGGGCTGCCGAGGAGAAGAGGATGGGGGTGGCCTTGGCGTCCAGGAACTTGTTGCGGTCGAACTCGCGGCCGTCGATGACCAGCTCGGCTTCGTCCAGCGAATCGGTCCAGACATCGCCTTCGCGGGCCAGGGCGTCTTCGGGGCTGAAGTGTTCTTCCTTCGCCAGCGAGGCGCCGGAGTTCTGCCGTTCGAAGTGGACGTATTCGTCCTTCTGCAGGTCCCAGACGCCGCGGAAATCGCCGGCGATGCCCACGGCCCAGGTCAGCGGCATCGGCTCGAGGCCGGTGCGTTCGGTGATCTCGTCCATCAGGGCCAGCGGATCCAGGCCGGGCCGGTCCCACTTGTTGATCACGGTGATGATGGGCAGGTTCCGGGCGCGGCAGACCTCGAAGAGCTTCATGGTCTGGGTTTCCAGGCCCTTGGCGGCGTCCACCAGCATCACTGCGCAGTCCACCGCGGCGAGGACGCGGTACGTGTCCTCGGAGAAGTCGGCGTGGCCGGGCGTGTCCAGCAGGTTGATCACGGTGTCGCGGTACGCGAACTGCAGGGCCGTGGAGCTGATGGAGATGCCGCGGTCCTTTTCCATCTGCATCCAGTCGGAGACCGTTTCGCGGCGGTTTTCCTTGCCGTTGGTGGCACCGGCCGTGCCGATCACCCGGGCGTGCAGAGCCAGCGCTTCGGTGAGCGTGGACTTACCGGCGTCGGGGTGCGAGATCACGGCGAAGGTACGCCGCCGGGCGGACTCCTTGATGATCTCTTTGGTGGCGGTGGCGCTGACGGGGGTGGAAACCTGTTGGGACACTCCGCTGCTTTCAGACTCTGGTGGGTGGGACTGCCGGCGGGGGAACTGCTTGCTGCCGGGCAGTCGGCTGCTCAGAACACAGCTTTTTCATTCTACCCGTCCTCTCTCGGGCACCCGGACGGGTGTGTCGGTGCCGCCGTCGTCGCCGTCGCCACGCGCGTCTCCGACCGACCGTGCGCGCCGGGAGAGCAGGGGCATCACCGCAAGCAGGCTGGCGGCGGCCATGGCCGCCACCAGCACTTGGTAAGGCAGGATCCCGATGAGCACCGCCGCAAGCACCGAGGCCCCGACCTGGGGAAGGTTGGTCATTACCTGCGTTACGGCCGCGGTCCGCCCCTGCATGCCGGGCGGTGTCTCCTCCTGGCGCAGCGTGACAAAGGCGATGATCATCCACGAAGCGCCCGTGCCGACCGCCGCGGCGCCGGCCATCACCAGGGGCAGGACGGTCAGCGCGGTGGTCAGTACGCCGCCGGCGAGCAGGGCGACGCCGAAGACCATGCAGCGGCGGATCCCGAATCGCCGGATCAGCAGGCTGGCCGTGAGCCCGCCCAATACCGCCATGACTCCCTGTGCGCCCAGCAGCACGCTGAGGAACTCCGGCGGCTTCCCCAGGCCCTGCTCCACCGTGGCGAAGACGGTCACGTTGAGGATGCCGGTGGCGCCCATGGCGATACCCAGGGTCAGCAGGGCGCGGCCGAGCAGGCGATGCCGTGCCATGAACCGGACACCCGCCGTCGTGCTCTGCCAGAACGTCTCACCGGCGTCCCGGACAGAGACCGTTTCGGCCAGTTTCAAGGTGGCCAGGATCAGCGCGGCCGCAAGGAAACAGGTGCTGGCGAGCAGTACAACGGTGTGCATTCCCCAGAGGGCGAGCATCCCGGCGCCTGCCAGCGGCGAGACGATGCGCAGGCCCTGGTCGATGCTGCTCAGGATGCCGTTTGCGGGGGCGAGGAGGCGGGTGTCCAGCAGGTCGCGGAGCAGTCCGGATTGGGCGGCTGCAGTGATGTAGGAGGAAATGGCGTAAACAAAGATGACTGCATAGACCAGCCACACGGTGTCGACGCCGCGGACAGCCAGGAGGGCCAGGACGACGACGCCGGCGCCCAGGTTGTTGATGATGAGCAGCGGTCGACGCCGGTAACGGTCTGCCAGCCGCCCGGTGAAGGGCGCCAGCAGGGCCGGGAGGCCGAGGGCCGCGAAGACGAGGCCAGCGGCGGCGTCGCTGCCGGTGAGCTGCTTGACCCAGATGGCGGCGGTCAGGAACAGCACCGAGTCGCCGAAGTTGGAGAACACCCAGGCCAACGCCAGTCTCCGGAAGCCGGGAACGCGCAGGACGTCGCGGTTGGTGCCCACTGCCGGCGGCGCCGTGGTCATTCCTGCCCCGGATCGACATTGAGGACGGAGAACAGGCGGACCGGGACCGCTCCTTCGGGGCGTTGATCCGGGTTCTCCCAGCGGCCTTCGAAGCGTCGGGCCAACTGCCACAGGTCTTCGCGCAGCTGCAGGATTTCTTCGTGGGTGGCGTAGGTGCGGGCCTCGTGCACCGTGGAAACCTCGAGGTCCTCCGGAGGGAGTGCGGGGGAGCGGCGGAGCCAGGACTGGATGCGTGCCAGCTGGCGGTCCACCTCTATGGCGGCCACGGCGGAAACCGCGTGTACGGAGCCGGGCGCCTTCGGATCGATGACGTGCGAGCGGTGGAGTGCAACCGTCTTCCACGGTTTTTCGCGCCCGGCCTGCTGGACCTGTTCGATGAAGCCGTGCCTGGCCAGGATGCGCAGGTGGTAGGAGCAGCTGGCTACGGATTCGCCGATGGCGGCGGCGCACTGAGTTGCCGTGGCCGTTCCGGCGTCGTCCAGATGGCCGAGCAGTTCCAGCCGGACCGGATGCGCCAGTGCGCGGATCTGCACCGGATCGGCGAACACCTGCTCGCCGGGCGCTCCCGGGGTTGCCGCGTGCCGTTTGATGCCGGGTTCCGCCGGGTCCGGGGTTTGGTTCATGGGTTGAGGCTAGGTCCTAAAGGAATCTTTAGCAAGGGTTCTTTAGATTGGGTTCCGGGAGGAGGAAATCGAGCAAGTGCTCGGGTGCGGGGCCGGTGTGGCTCGGTGCTGGGGCTGGGTAGATGGTGCGGGGCCTGCGTCCGCCCGTTGCTGTGTTGGGGCCGCGGCGATCGTGCGGACGGTGCGGGGCCCGGCGCTGAATCCCTGCGTTATGTCGCAATCCCTCCGGTTTGTCGCGATCCCTACGCCGCGCAGCGCAGGGAATGTCACAAAGTGCAGGGATCTGGACAAACCGGAGGGACTCGGGCCGGGTTGGGCTGTGGACAAACCGCAGGGATCTGGACAAACCGGAGGGACTCGGGCCGGGGATCTGGACAAACCGGAGGGCTGGCCAGGCCGGAAGGCGGCACGGCCGGACACATACCGCCGGTCTGGTTACCGGCGCGTCAGAATCGCTTATTGTGGTGCACGGCACATGCCTTGTGCATCGAGTGCCGCCCCGGGTTCCGAAGACTTGGTGCCAACCTGCCTTACAACGACGAAAGGCCCTCGACCATGGCTGAAGCGTTCATCATCGACGCCGTCCGCACTCCCGTCGGCAAGCGCAACGGGGGGCTGAGCAAGATCCACCCTGCCGACCTCGCCGCGCACGTGATTGCCGAAACGGTTCGGCGCACGGGAATCGACTCCGAAGAGTATGACGAGGTCATCCTCGGTGCCATCGACCAAGTGGGACCGCAGGCCATGGATATTGCCCGCACCTCCTGGCTCGCGGCAGGCCTGTCCGAACGTGTCCCCGGCACCACCGTGGAGCGCCAGTGCGGCTCAGGCCAGCAGGCCGTGTCCTACGCGGCGCAGGCCGTTATGAGCGGCACCAGTGATCTGGTGATTGCCGGCGGCGTGCAGAGCATGTCCTCCGTCCCGTTGTCCTTCGCCAACTCCGCGGCCAAGGAGCTGGGCTTCCCGAACCCGTTCGCCGGTTCCGTGGGATGGGAGAAGCGCTACGGGAACCAGCAGATCTCTCAGTTCATCGGCGCGGAAATGATGGTGAAGCAGTGGGGGCTGAGCCGTGAGGAGATGGAGGACTTCGCCGTCGAATCCCACGTCCGGGCCATCGCCGCGCAGGCCGAGGGGCGCTTTGACCGGGAAATCCTCGCCATGAACGGGGTCACCGCGGACGAGGGCCCCCGAGATCCCGACCGCGCGAAGATCGCCACCCTGGCCCCGCTGGCCGAGGGCGGGCACCTCACGGCCGCCACCTCTTCGCAGATTTCCGACGCCGCCGCCGTCCTGCTGCTCGCCTCCGAGGACGCGGTGCGCCGTTACGGCCTGAAGCCGCGGGCCCGCATCCACTCCATCTCCGCCCGCGGGGATGATCCGGTCATGATGCTCAGTGCCCCCATCGAAGCGACCCGCCATGCACTGAAGCGCACGGGGATGAGCATCGATGACATGGACCTGCTTGAAATCAACGAGGCGTTCGCCTCCGTGGTGCTGGCCTGGCAGCGTGAGCTCGGCGTGGATATGGACAAGGTCAATGTCAACGGCGGCGGCATCGCCCTGGGCCACCCGATCGGCGCCACCGGTGCGCGGATCATGACCACCCTGCTGCATGAACTCGAACGCACGGGCGGCCGCTACGGCCTGCAGACCATGTGCGAGGGCGGCGGCCAGGCGAACGTCACCATCATCGAGCGGCTGGACGAGGGCTTCCGTCTGTAGGCGGGACGGGCGGCACACGCGGCGGGCGACGGGCGGCACGCGCGGGCCGGCCACCACCGAGCGGGTCCCGCTCGTTTGACACGTGACAGCGCTCACATCAGACTGGAGCAGGTTTTCTAATACGCACCACTTGTTTCCTAAGGGTGCGTTTCAGGATCGCCCCATCCGCTAACGCTGCCCGCAGCCCGTTCTGAAAGGCTGGCCCATGGATACCCCCACTCCGGCCCAGTCCCTGTCCGAAACCGACGTCGTGGACGCGGCGGCCCGCCTGGTCGCCGCGTTCTCCCGCACAGACACGCAGGAGTACTTCGCGGCGTTCGCTCCGGACGCTACGTTCGTCTTCCACACTGAGCCGGCCAGGCTTGAAAGCCGTGCCGAATACGAGGCGCTCTGGGCATTCTGGCTAGCTGACGGCTGGTCGGTCACGTCGTGTGAGAGTACCGAGGCACATGTACAGGTGTACGGCACCAGCGCGGTGTTCAGCCACACGGTGCTGACAACGGCTGGCACCCCCGGCGCCACGGCGACCACCCGGGAACGGGAAACGATCGTCTTCACCCGGTCCGGGGGCCGGATCCTGGCAGTTCACGAGCATCTTTCCCCGGTGCCGGACCCCGGCTTCAGTCTCGAGCCGGCGGATGCGGGCGCCGCAGAAGGCGCCGAAGCCGGCCCCACGCCCGTCGTCGTCGTTGCCTAAGGGGAATCCAATGTCAGCAACCGGGCAGCCGTCCGCCTGGACCCGTCTCTCCCGCCGCCTCGACAAGGACGCCGAGGGCTACGGCCCGCTCCGCGGCACCCTCGGCGTCGGACGCATCGGCATGATCTGGCTGGCCGCCAACCTGGTGGTCACCACCCTGCTCACCGGAACCCTCTTCGTTCCCGGCGTCAGCTGGCCCATGGCCCTGGGCATGATCGTGCTGGGCACCCTGATCGGGGGAGGCGTCCTGGTGCTGGTGGGCAACATGGGCACGCGCACCGGGCTGCCCACCATGTCCCTGACCAAGGGGTCTTTCGGACTGCGTGGCTCGTTCCTGCCCGTGGCCGCAAACGTGGTCATCCTGATGGGCTGGAGCTGGGTCCAGGCCATGCTTGCCGGAGTCACGGTGAACTTCCTGGTGGAACGCGCCACCGGTTTCTCCAGCCCCGTCCTCTTCTCCGTGCTCTGCCAGCTGCTGGTGGTGGCCTTGGCCATCTTCGGCCACAAGGGCATCGCCCGCGTGGAGCCGTGGCTGGCCCTGGTGATCCTGGCCATCATGGCCTACGTCTTCGCCGTCGCGTTCCGGGAATTCCCGGTGGCTGACTTCGCTGCCATTCCGCGGGACGCCGATGCCGGGATGTCAGCGATCTCCGTGCTCGACGTCGTCATTGCCACGGCCATCTCCTGGACGGTCCTTTCCGCCGAGTTCAACCGGCTGGCGAAGTCCCAGACCGCCGGCGTGGCCGGCTCCGCCGTCGGTTACGTGGTCTCGACAGTTCTGGCCATGGCGCTGGGCGCCACCGCGATCGGCTATGTTGTGCTCGACGGCGGCGAGGCGGTGGGCTTCGATCCGGCCCTGATCGTGGCGATCTTCGGCGCGCCGCTGGCCGTGGTGATTTTCCTGTCCGTGATGGCGACCAACACCATGGTGGTGTACGGCATGGTCTCCTCCGTGGTGAACATGGTGCCGTCCCGGCGGATCCGTTTCCTTCCCACGGCCGTCGTGCTGGGTGCCGTGTCCGTCCTCGGTTCCACCTGGCTGGGCCTGCTGGACAGCTTCACGTCCTTCCTGACCGTCATCGGCGCACTGTTCATTCCGGTGTTCGCGGTGATGATCGCGGACTATTACGTAGTGCAGAAACGTTCGTACAGCGCGGACATCCTGCTTGGCGACGGCGGGCGCTACTGGTTCCGGAGCGGTGTCAACGCGGCGGCGCTGGTGGCCTGGCTGGTGGGTGCGGGTGCCTCCGTGCTCCTGACCTATGTGCTGCCCAGTCCGCTCGGGGCCACCATTCCCACCTTTGCGCTCACCTTTGTCCTCTACCTCGGCTGGTGTGCGGTGACCGGCCGCGTGGTTTCAGGCCGGCCGCAGTCCCTCCACCTGAGCGAGCCCGCCCCGGTTGCGGACGGAACTGTGTAGCCGATGCAGGTTGTTGACCTCAGCCATCCGGTCCGCACCGGAATGCAGGTTTTCCCGGGCGACCCGTCGGTGGAGCTGCGCAGTGCGGCCACCGTGGCTGCAGACGGCTTCGCCGTGGCGCAGCTGCACCTGGGCAGCCATACCGGAACGCATCTGGACGCGCCGCTGCATACGGTGCAGGACGGTACTGCCGTGGACGCGATGCCGTTGGAGGCCCTCATGGGTCCCGCGCGGATCGTTTCCCTGCCCGGGTCCGCCGCCAACACCGTCCTGAGCTGGAAGGACGTGAGCGGGCAACTGGCGGGCCTGCTGCCCGGAACCATCGTGCTGTTCTCCACGGGCTGGTCCCGGCACTTCAACACGCCCGCCTACCTGGAGCACCCGACCTTCGATGCCGAAATCGCCGAGCGTCTGGTGGCGGCCGGGGTGCGGCTGGTCGGCGTCGACACCCTGAATCCGGATCCAACTCCCGGACCGGCGGAACCCGGACAGGCCCAGGGCGGAACGTTCCTGCCGTTCCACGATGTGTTCCTGGGCTCAGGAGGCGGGATCGTCGAGAACCTGACGAATCTGGACGAGGTGCCGTGGCCGGAACCGTGGTTCTCGGCGCTGCCCCTGCGGCTGGAGGGGCTGGACGGTTCGCCCGTGCGCGCGGTGGCGTTTAAGCCCTGACCTGTTCCCGGTTCCGGCGGTCCAGCACCCTGCCCGGCACCAACCCGGTAGGCTGGGGCCCCGGGACACGCCTCCCCGACCAAAGCCCACCTGGAGGAACCAATGAAGACTGTGCCCTTCGGCAGTACCGACCTTTTGGTGCCCAACGTCATTGCGGGAATGATGCGCATCGCCGGCGACACCGATGAGCAGATCCGTGCCCTGTATACGGCGTCCCGCGAGGCGGGGATCGACTTCTTCGACCACGCCGACCTGTACGGGTTCAACCACCCAGGCGGTGGCTACCACCTGTGCGAGCGCCGTTTCGCCGAGGCGCTGCAGCTGACCTCCTCAGAGCGCGGGCAGATCAGCCTGCAGACCAAGACGGGCATCGTCGACGACCCATGGGGCTACGACCAGTCGTACGAACACATCGTCACCTCGGCAGAGGAATCCCTGAAGGCGCTGCGCACCGACTACCTCGATGTGCTGCTGCTGCACCGGCCTGACGCCCTGGTCGAACCCGAGGAAGTCGCCCGTGCCTTCGACCACCTGGAGTCCAGCGGAAAGGTCCGCTCCTTCGGAGTCTCCAACCACACCCCGCGCCAGATCGACCTGCTGAAGACCGCGGTGCGGCAGCCGATCGTGGCTAACCAGGTGCAGCTCTCGATCACGCACTCCACGATTATCGCCCAGGGCCTGTCATCGAACATGGCCAGCCATGACGACTCGATCACCCGCGACGGCGGAGGCCTGGTCGACTATGCCCGGATCAATAAGATCACCCTGCAGGCCTGGTCACCGTTCCAGAGAGGGTTCCAGGGGGGCGTCTTCTTCGGGTCGCCCGACTACCCGGAGTTGAACGCCGAACTCGACCGGCTCGCGGTGAAATACGGGGTGACGCCTACCGCGATCGCGGTCGCCTGGATCGCCCGGCATCCGGCCGGGATGCAGGTGGTCCTCGGGACCACGACGCCGCAGCGCGTCACCGATGCGGCACAGGGATCGGACATTCAGCTGACCAGGGGCGAGTGGTACGGACTCCTTCAGGCAGCGGGCCACAACGTGCCCTGAACGGGTCCTTGTTCCGCTGAGGGCCGCCCGCGCCCTCACATCAGCCCGGCAGCCCAGCGCAGCCGCAGGCTCTCCTCCAGTTCCTGCTCCGCGATGCGGCGTTCGATAGCGGTCAACTGTTCCTCCAGCCGGGGGATCCACCGATTCTCTACTGCCCGCTGCCGCGTCCGGGTGGCGGCGAGTTCCTCCGACACCAGCAGCAACGCCCGTTGCCCGGCCGCCGCGGCCACGGCCGCCTCAAGGGCTGCCCGGTGCGCCGACGCCGCAAACGCCAGGGCAGAGCTGCCGCCGGCCGGCGGAGACGTCGGCACCGTGCAGGATGCGGATTCGGGATACGAGATGCCCATCGCCCCGCCCCACTGCACGACGGCGACCGCCGGGTCCGGCGGGGCCGCCCCCAGCAGCCGGTCCGCACCGTCCAGCCCGGTACTGCGCTGCAGCCACACCGCGGCTTCACGGGCGCTGGTTTCCCAGACGCGGATGCCCTCATCGGCGCGTTCCTGCAGGCCGTCGATGGCCGCCTGCAGGATGCGCTGCTTCCGGTCCAGCAGCTCGGCCCCGCGCCGGGCCGTGGCGAGCCGCCGCTGCACCTCGGACCGCTCGGCGCGGCTGCCGCCGGACCGGAACCCGCTCACAGCTGGACTCCGCTCATGGCACGTCCGCGCCCGTCCCGGGCAGGTACCGGTCCAGGAATTCGGCGGACAGCATGGTCAGTTCCCGCCGCGGCAGCAGGGACAATGCCTGCCAGGCAAGGTCCAGCGTCTGTTCCAGGGTGCGCAGTTCGTCCCGCCCCTGGTTGAGCAGTTCCTTCTCCACCACTGTGCGGAACTCGATGTAGGCCTTGTCGGTTTCGCTCAGCGCCGCGGCCCCCACCAGTTCGGCCAGTTCCGCTGCGGATCGGGCGCGGGCCATGGCGGACAGGATCTGCGCGGCGACGTCGAGGTGGTCCTCCCGGGTGCGTCCCCGCCCGGCACCGCTGCGCATCAGTCGTGACAGGGAGGAGAGCACATCCACCGGGGGATAAATGCCGCGGGCGTCGATGTCGCCGTCGAGCACCACCTGCCCCTCGGTAATGTAGCCGGTGAGGTCCGGCACCGGGTGAGTGATGTCCCCGGCGGGCATGGTCAGCACCGGCACAATGGTCACCGATCCCTCCCGGCCCCGGACGCGTCCGCAGCGTTCGTACAGGGTGGCCAGGTCGCTGTAGAGATAACCCGGATAGCCGCGCCGGGCCGGGATTTCCCGGCGGGCCGCGGACACTTCGCGCACCGCCTCGGCGTAGCTGGTCATATCTGACATCACCACCAGCACGTCGGAACCGTCGTCGTAGGCCAGGGACTCCGCGATGGTCAGGGCGATGCGCGGGGTCAGGATGCGTTCAATCACCGGATCATCGGCCGCGTTCAGCAGCAGGACCAGCTCACCGGCGGCGGAGCGTTCCTCCAGCCGGTCGCGGATATAGGCGATATCGGCATGCGTCATGCCCATGGCCGCGAACACCACCCGGAAGGCCCTCCCGGAGGATGCGGTCGCCTGGGCGGCGATCTGCGTGGCCAGGGTCAGGTGCGGCAGCCCGGGGATGGAGAAGATCGGCAGCTTTTGGCCGCGGACCAGGGTGGTGAGGGCGTCCACCACGGAGATGCCGGTGATCACCGGGTCCTGCGGCGGTTCCCGGTAGACGGGGTTCAGCGGCCAGCCGCTCACCGGGGAGGTGTGCTCCGCGGTGACCGGCGGGCCGCCGTCGAGCGGCTCTCCCCGCCCGTTGCACACCCGGCCGAGCCAGCCGGTACCCACCGGCACCGCCAGCGGCCGGCCCTGGAACCGGACCTCCACTCCGCCCAGTGCCATGCCCTCGGTGCCTTCGAGCACCTGCAGGGTGGTCTCGTCGCCGTCTATCTCCAGCACGAGCCCGTGCCGCTGGGGACCGCCGTCGACGTCGACGGTGGCGAACTCGTCCCAGCCCACACCCTCCGTGTCGCCCAGAACCAGCAGGGGTCCGCGCAGTTCACGCACATCGCTGTGTCCCACCCGTGCTCGGTTGCCGCTAGCCATGGGCATCTCCCGTCGATGGCTGGTCCAGTGTCTCGGTAAGCTGCCGCACGAAGGCCCGGCCGCGCTCCTGCACCCCGGCGGCGTCGGTGGGCCCGGTGTCCTCGCGCAGGCGCAGGATGGGGGAGAAGTCATAGCGGTCGACGTCGGCCGGCGGCACCCCGCGGGCCACCAGGGTTTGGCAGGTGTCCACCACATCCAGGACCGCCTGCAGCAGGGCGGCACCCTTGTCGGCGGAGCTGTAGCCGTCATTGGGGCTGAGCGCATTCTGCAGCAGCACCCCGTCGCGGATCAGCCGCCCGCCCAGGAGGACCATCTGCTCATGCCCGGGGAGGGAGGAGGCGCCGATGATTTCCGCCAGGGCGGTCAGCCGGTCAGCTTCCGAGAGGAGCAGGGAGGCGGAGGCGCGGCGCTGTGCCCACTGCGGATCCCCGTGGGCGGAGTACCAGCGGCCCAGCGACTCCGCATCCCGGGAGAAGGAGCCGCGCCAGCTGACGGCAGGGTAATGCCGGGAGTAGGCAAGGTCCCGGTCCAGCAGCCACAGGGAGCGGACAAAGCGCTGGGTGCCGGTGGTCACAGGTTCGCTCATGTCCCCGCCCGGAGGGGAGACCGCCCCGATCACGGTGACCGACGCCGTCGCACCGCCCAACGTGCGGACCCGGGCGGCGCGTTCGTAGAACGCCGCGAGTTCGCTGGCGAGGGAAGCCGGATAGCCTTCCTCGGCGGGGAGGTCGCCGTTGCGGTTGGCGAACTCGCGCAGCGCCTCGGCCCAGCGGGAGGTGGAGTCGGCAATCACGACGGCGTCGTAACCCATGTCCCGGAAGAACTCCGCCACGGTGACGCCGGTGGCGATGGATGCTTCCCGGGCCATCATGGGCATGTTGGAGGTATTGGCGATGATGACGGTCCGGTCAATCAGCTTCCCGCCGGTGCGGGGATCGTCCAGCCCGGAGAGCCCTTCCAGGACGTCGGCCATCTCGTTGCCGCGCTCGCCGCAGCCTACATAGACAATCACATCCGCGTCCGACCACTTGGCGATCTGCTGCAGGGTGAGGGTCTTGCCGGTGCCGAAGCCGCCGGGTACCGCGGCTGCCGCGCCGCGGGGAACCGGGAAGAGCAGGTCCAGGACCCGCTGCCCGGTCTGCAGCGGAACCACATCGGTGATGCGCTCGCCGAACGGCCGGGGGCTGTGTACCGGCCAGCGCTGCGCCAGCGGCACTTCCACGCCGCCGATCCGGGCCACGGGATCCAACGGCCGGACCTTGCCCTCGGCCAGCCAGGTCACCTCCCCGGAGACCGACGGCGGTGCCAGCACGCGGAACTCGATCGTCCCCACTCCGGGGACGGTTCCCAGCACCTGGCCGGCCCGCACCACGTCGCCGACGGCCACCGTCGGCGCGAACTCCCACCGGGTCTCCAGCACTGCCGGGTCTTCGGCCGAACTCTGCCGCTCCTGCGTGAGCCACAGGGGAGCGGAGGACAGGGGTCGCAGCAGCCCGTCGAAGACCGTGCCCAGCAGCCCCGGCCCCAGCAGTCCGGCCAGCTGATGGCCGGTCCGCTCGGCGCGGTCGCCGGCCTTCAATCCGCCGGTGTACTCATACGCCTGCAGGGTGGCTTCGTCGCCGTTGATGGCGACCGCCTGCGCGGCAATGCCGTCCGGACCGATGTTGACCACCTCAAGCATGGACAATCCCGGCAGGCCGCTGATTTCCACGAGCGGTCCGCTCACCCGGGTGATCCGGCCGCCGCCTGCTGATTCAGCCGGGCCCGAAGTCCTCACGCGTCGTCCCATAACCGCCGCACCTCCCCGGCATGGTCCTCCAGCGCCTGGTCGGCCAGGGTGGGCAGCGACAGGTCCAGCCGCCGCGAACCGGCTGTTCCGATGACGCCGCCCTTGTAGCTTTCGGTCACGGATGCCATGGGGCCGAGGACGCGGTCCGCCTGCGCGGTCAGCCGCCGCAGGATCTGCGGGTAGCGCGGGTCCCTCCGGACTTCATGCACCTGCTCCTGCACCTGCTCGGCCAGCAGCGACCGCAGGTGTTCCTGTTCGGCAAGCACTGTCCGGCGTGCCTGCCTGCGGGCGCGTGCGGAGGATGCAGCGGCGTCGGCCCTGGCGGCCTCGGCCCCCTCGCGCTGCGCCGTTAGGTGGATGGCGTCCGCCTCCGCCTGCGCCCGGCCGAGCAGATCCGCGGCCTGCTGCCTGGCCTCGGCATCCAGTCGGGCGGCTTCCGTCCCGGCGTTT
This sequence comes from Arthrobacter sp. zg-Y1171, assembly GCF_025244845.1. Classification (NCBI taxonomy): domain Bacteria; kingdom Bacillati; phylum Actinomycetota; class Actinomycetes; order Micrococcales; family Micrococcaceae; genus Arthrobacter; species Arthrobacter sp. zg-Y1171. The sequence continues at coordinate 1,468,580 of NZ_CP104264.1, forward strand.
CGGCGCAGTGCCTGGCGCACCGGGTCAAGGGCTGCCTCGGCGCCCTGCGGCAGCCGGGTCATGAAGGCAGCACCGCGGTGAGGGGCGACGCCGGATCGGCCAGTTCGATGCCCAGCTCCGCGGCGGCGTCGGGCGTGAGCAGGACAACGCACACCGAGTCGGGAAGGTTGGCCCAGACCGCCCGCACATCGGCTGCTCCCGCGGCCGGGTAGAGCACGGCCCCTGCCAGCCGGTACCCCTCCAGCAGGGCAGGGTTGCCCACCGCTGCAACACTTCCTTCCCGGCGGCTCATGCCTGGCCAATGAGGATGATGGAAATGATCAGCCCGTAAATCGCGATGCCTTCCGCCAGCCCGACCACCACCATGGCGCGTCCGAAGATTTCCGGCCGCTCACTCATTGCCGCCAGGGCAGCCGATCCGGTGTAGGCCACGGCGATGGCCGCACCGATGGAGGACCCGGCGACGGCTATGGCGGCGCCGATCAGGGCCGCACCGCTGCTGTCGCTGCCGTCGGTCGCTGCAGCGACAGCGGTGGCGGCGGCTCCGCCGTCGCCCGCCGTGGCCGGTGCCGCGTTCAGGGCGGAGACCAGCAGGGCCAGTGCTCCGGCCATCAGGACGCCGTTCAACCCGAGCAGCGCGCGGATCCCCGCCCGGCGGCGGCGGCGCATCAGGGCCAGGGCGCCCCCGGCCAGCAGGACGGTGAGGAACAGGGCCAGTGGAAGGACGGCAAACCAGGGATTCACGGCAGAGGCCTTTCAGCAGGGGCGGGGGCAGGGGCGGCGCCAAGATCGGGGGTCCAGGGGCGGAACGGGCGTCCCTCCTCGGTGAAGACGCGGGAGAAGAGCTCGTAGTACTCCAGCCGCAGGGCCTGGATTCCGGCAACGAGGCCTTCCAGGGCGAAGGTGAGCACGTTGCCCAGCACGAACATCAGGATGGCGGGAATGATCCTCCAGCCCGGTTCCCAGATGGCCGTGGTTGCCTGCCAGACCACCATCATCAGGGCGGCGTGGGTGAGGCCGAACGCGGCCAGCCGGGTAAAGGACACCAGGTTGGAAGCGAGCTGAACCACTGTGTCCACCAGCTCCACGGTGGCCTGCAGCCCGCCGGTGGGCCCGCCGCCGGATTCCACGAACAAACCGATGAAGATGAACACCAGTGCGATCAGTGCTGCGGTTCCGGCGGCCACCAGGATTACTGGGCTGCCGGCCAGCAGCCCCCAGGCCACCAGCCCGATTGCCGCGAACAGCAACGCGCCGGCCAACCCCGAGCGGGCGTAGAGGGCATACGCCCAGCCGCCCTCGCGGACCCGGTTGATGGTCCCCAGCGCGTAGGACCCGGCCAGCAGGACGGCGCCCAGCACCAGGGCGGCGACGATCAGCGGGATGGGTTCTTCGAGCGGTTCCAGCCACAGCACCGGCAGCACGTGGGTGGGACCGAAGAACTCCCCGTAAAGGAACCCGAAAAACACCGCAGCGGCACCCGCGCCGGTAATGAACAGCCACGTCCGGCGGTAGCGGTCCAGCCAGGGCACGCGAAGGAACCGGACCAGCAGCCCGGCAATCACCAGCAGCGCACCCTGCCCGGCGTCACCGAACATCATGCCGAACATCACCACGTACGCCACCGCGGCTATCCGTGCAGGGTCCAGATCCGCATAGGGGACCGTGGTGTAGGTGTCCACCAGCAGCCGTGACAGCCGGGGCCGGCGTCGTTCCTCGCCGGTCAGCTGGGTGGGTGGCTGCACGCCGTGCGGCCGGCGCAGGGGAACCGCTGAGGCACCGTGCGGTTCCAGGGCTTTCCGGAGTTCCGGCAGCTGCCGGGTGGGGGACCAGCCAACCAGTGCGGCCACGGGACCGTGCACGACGGCGGCGTCTTCAGCGCGCTCCAGCTCGTCGGGTCCATCACCGGGCTCGTAGGGAAGATCCAGTTCGACGGCGGCGCTGCCCGCCACCTCGGTCAGCACGGGACGGCCGGCGTCCAAGGGCCAGACCAGGGCAATACGTTCCATCCGAACCGGACTGAGGGTTTCACGCCACGGCATCAAGCACCTCGCTTCTCCCGTTGCCGGTCGCGGCGGCGGCCAGGGCGGCCCGGACCCGCCAGGCATCGGCGGCCAGGACCGCCATGGCCCCGACAACGACGTCCGGGCCGGGCAGCCCGGCCCGCAGCAGGCCGAAACCGTCGTCTTCGACCTGCGCGGCGAGACGGGCCTCTGCCCGCCACAGCTCGTGCGGTTCCTGCACCTCGGCCAGGGCCTGTCCGGCCGCCGGGCTCAGTGCCGCTGTCAGTTCCGGCAGCGACGCAGCTTCGGTCCATCCGGTGCCGATCAGCGGACGGAGCAGGGATACCAGCCGGTCCGTGGTTCCGGTTCGGGTCACCAGCAGCAGGCGGGCGGCCAGCAGCACGGCACCGGCAACGGCCCACGGGCGTGTTGCAGGGGCGGCCGAGGCCAGCCGGCGCAGCCAGACGGCGGTGAGCATATCCGGCAGGGACACGGCGGACCCGGGGTCGCCCCAGGGCGACGCGGCCAGCATGGCCTGCAGCGTCTCGGGGGAGTCGGCGGTCTGCAGCCGCGGCCAGGCCGTGGCCAGCCCGCCCAGGTCGAACATGGGTGCGGAATCAGACGCTGGTTCCGGGTCCGTCCCGCTGTCGACGTTCCGCCGCAGTGCGGCGGCCAGGGCAACGATGTTGTCCGCCTCGTACCGTGCGGCGGCAGCCCGGACCAGCTGCGTGTCCTGGCCGGCCGGCAGCCAGCCCGCCAGGACACGCAGCTGCCAGAGCACGGTACGCCGGGTGGCCTGCTGCGCGGCTCCAAGTGTTCGGGCGCCGGTCAGCTGATCGGCGTACACCGATCCTTCCAAGGCCTCGACGGCTGCCGGGAGGTCCGGCAGTGCGGAGAGTTCCCTGCAGGTGCCGGCGCCCACCCGCCGCTGCGCCATGGACCGTGCCCGTACGGTGGCCGCCACCCAGTCCGCTCGCATCAGCCGGTGTCCGTTCCTCGGCCCAGCAGGTCCTGCACCAGGTCCGCCACAATGGCGGAGGCGAGTTCCGGCACCCGCGATTCGCCGTGGCTGCGGAGTCTTTGTGCCTCTTCCCGGGCTTCGTCGAGCAGGTGTTCATTTTCGCTTGCGGCTTCGGCGGAGACCCGCGCTGCGGCTTCGGCGCGCACGGCACCGCTGTCCAACCGGGCCTGTTCCACCAGGGCAGCGGCCTGGCGCCGGGCGGCAGCGACCGTCTGCTGTGCCTGCGCACCGGCGGATCCGGTCTCCTCGCTGCCCTCGGCGATCGTGGGGTCAAGTGCTTCGAAGACGGGGATAAGCTCGGCGGCTGTGCCTTCGTCGTCAGTAGCCGGGACGCCGGCAGGACCGGCCGGTCCTGGCGCGCCGACGGGTCGGAAACGGTCCAGCAAGCTGTTGCGTGCCATGCGGCATCTCCCTGAGCGGAGGGGCGGTTGCGGGTTCCTGCAAGCTAGTCTCCGGTGGCTTCGGCTTCCGAGGCCTCGCCGTGCCGGACTATGTCGCCGTCCGTGAAGAGGATGCCGTGGGCGATTTCCCGCCAGAGGGGAGTGCGGCGCAGCAGGAATTCAAGTTCCATGCTGAAGTGCTTGAACTCCTCACCGAGCGAATCAAGCATGATGGCCCGCGACTCGGCGTCGGGCTCCACGGCCATCCGCTGGACATACCAGCCGATGGCTTCGGCTTCCTCCGCCAGGCTGGCGCACATGCGCGCAAAGGTCCGCGTCTCTGCGGGAAGTTCGGAAGGCGGCTCATGGTACTGGTCTGTGCCCATTTGCATCTCCTCAGGCCCGGTGGATCCGCAGCGTCCATCCGGCTGCGAAACGTTCCCCCGTTCATCGACGTTACGTGGGGCACGGGAGGGAAACAATGGTTCGACTGGGTCGGGCGGCCGCAGCGGAAGGAACGAAAGGTCAGCGGGCCAGCCGGGCGTAGGCGGAGGCAAAGTGCAGCAGCGGGTCGGCCTCGTCGTCGGCCCCCGCGCGCCGGCCCATGGACACCACCTCGCCCACGATCAGCTGGTGGGTGGCCGCCGTCGTCACCTGCGTGGTGCGCACCTCGAACCAGGCGATGGAGTCCTCGATGACGGCGGCACCGGTTTCCGGCGCCCGGCCGTAGTTCACCTGGTTCAGCAGCCCTTCGAGGGGCGAGCCGGGACTGGCAAGCCAGTTGGCAGTGCCCCGCAGCCGAGCCGGCAGCAGGCTCAGGGCCCAGCTGCCGGCGTCGATCACTGCCTCGGCAATGCGTGCCTCGGCGTACAGGCTCACGAGCAGGGTGGGCGGATCGTAGGAGACGGAGAGGAACCCGCTGACGGTCGCCGCGTAGTCGCGTCCGCGAAGGCGGGTGGACACCACGCCGACGCCGGACGCGATGTCCGCGCTCAGCTCCCGGTACCGGTCGATGACCTCATCAGGGAGGTCGGGCCCGGCAACCGTTTCCCCGGGGAAGACTCCGTGCTCCATGGCTCCCTATTCCGCGGTGTCGGCGGCGGGGACCAGCTTCACGGAGACGGAGTTGATGCAGAACCGCTGGTCGGTGGGCGTGTCGAAACCTTCGCCTTCGAACAGGTGTCCCATGTGCGAATCGCAGTTGGCGCAGCGGACTTCAATCCGGTCCATGCCCATGCTGCGGTCATGCAGGTAGCGGACCTTGCCCTCGGCCAGCGGAGCGAAGAAGGACGGCCAGCCGCAGTGTGAATCGAACTTCTCGCTGCTGGTGAACAGATCGCTGCCACAGGCACGGCACTGGTAAACGCCGGCGGTCTTGGTGTCCCAGTACTCGCCGGTGTACGGCCGTTCGGTGCCGGCCTTGCGCAGCACGGCGTACTCCTGCTCAGTGAGTTCCTCGCGCCACTGCTCGTCGGTTTTCTGGACCGGGACGGTTCCGGTGTTCTCTTCGGTAGTCATGTCAGCGTCAACGCTTAAGAGTCGCCAATAAATCCCGAGCCGCTGTACAGATGCAGCACGGGAACGCCGAGCCGGTCCTGCGCCTCATTGGCCCAGTCCGTGCGGAAGGTGTCCTCGACGGCGTGCGGCGTGGTGATCACTACAACCTGGTCCGCGTGCGTGCGCTTGGCGGTTTCGACGACGGCGGCCACCGGGTCTTCGCCGGTGACCGTGCCGGTGGCCTCGAGGCCGGCTGCCTGCAGCTGTTCCAGGGAGTCGGCGAGCGAGGTGACCGCTTCCTTCACCTCGTCGGCCTTGGACGGGCGGCCGCCGGTCAGGTTCCGGAAGGCCTCTGCAAAATCCAGCAGGCTGAGGTTGTCCAGCACGTCCACCAGCAGGTTCCGGCCCGGATCAGCGGGCACCAGAACCTCAAAGCGGACGGGGTTCTCTCCTGCAACGGCACGCAGGTTGTCTATGTCGCGGCTACCCAGCGATTCTTCCGTCAGCACCACAATTGTCGAAGTCATGCGCACCAGCCTAGTACGCCTGTCCGGGCAGGCCGCCCAAGGCCGCACCGGCCTGCCGTTACACGGACCCGGCACCCATCCGGTAAAAATGTTCTATGGCTATCTCCGTTCCTTCCGATGCATCCTCCGGCACCACCCCGGTTCTCTCGGTTCCGTGGGTCCGTTGGACGGCGTTCGGCGCCGGCGTCGGTGCTGCGGCTTCCACCGCCGTCGTAGCGGCCGCCTCCGGACTCGGCATCTACTTCGCGCGCCAGGTGGTCACCCCGGCGCGCACGCGGGATGCGAACCTGGAGATCCTGGCCGTTATGGACAGCGAGCACGGCCGGCAGGTCATCCTGCCGGCAAACCTGGACACCACGGTCGAAGGCACGTACAGCCTGTACTTCGACAACGGCAACGGGCATGCCCGGATCGGAGCCATTCGTTCCTATGTGCCCCGTGAGGGCACCGTGCAGCGGGACGTGGAAGAGGTGTACAGCGGCGACCTAAGCAAGGCGCGCCGCGGTTGGTGGAGCGGTTCCATCTATCCCTCGCCGGCCGCCGTCGGGCTTCCCGAGGAGGAAGTCGACATCCCGGTGGAAAACGGAACGGCGCCGGCCTGGCTGGTGCGTACTCCCGGTGCCGACACGTGGGCCATCATGGTCCACGGCCGAGGCGCCCGGCGGACCGAATGCCTGCGGGCGCTGCGTACCGCCCGCGAAGCCGGGCTCACCAGCCTGGTCATTTCCTACCGGAACGACGGCGAGGCCCCCTACGCCTCCGACGGCCGGTACGGGCTGGGCCTGACCGAGTGGCAGGACGTGGAGGCGGCCATCCGTTACGCCCTGGACCACGGCGCCCAGGATGTGGTGCTGTTCGGCTGGTCCATGGGCGGGGCGATCAGCCTGCAGGCCGCGGACCGCTCGCCGCTGCGCCGGTATATCCGTGCCATGGTGCTGGACGGGCCGGTGATCAACTGGGTGGACGTGCTGGCCCACCATGCCCGAGTCAACCGGATTCCTGCCCAGGCCGGCCGGCTGGGACAGTGGCTGATTTCCAACGCCGCCGGACGGGCGCTGACCGGGCTGGCTGCTCCCCTGGACCTCAAGAGCATGGACTGGGTGACCCGTGCGGAGGAAATCCGGATCCCCACCCTCATCCTGCACAGCAAGGATGACGACTTTGTGCCGTACGGGCCGTCCGCGGAACTTGCGGAGAAAAACCCGGACGTCATCACGTTCGAGGCTTTCACCAAGGCCCGGCATACCAAGGAATACAACGTGGACCCCGAGCGGTGGGAGCGCCTGGTCCTGGGGTGGCTCAACGAAGCCCTGGGCCGCACCCGGCATCCGGCGGAGCACCGTCTCGACGCGGAGTAGCGGGTAGTTAGATCGCGGTAAGGACTACAAGGGTGACGAGGGCGTTGCTTGCGGCGTGGAGCAGAATCGGGGCCCAGATGTTCCCGTGGAAGCGCCGCAGCAGTGCCAGCGCAAGTCCCAGCATAAAGAGGTAGGCGAATCCCACCAGGACCAGGTGCACCACAGCGAAGAGTGCTGCGGACAGGGCGACGGCGGTGAAGGGCCGGAAGCGCCGCGAGAGCCCGTCGAGGAGGGCGCCCCGGAACAGGACTTCCTCCCACAGCGGCGTCAGGACCGTTACGACAAGCACGACGACGGCGGTCAGCGGAGTGGACAGGCCGCCGAGATCCTTCAGCGGGTCGCTGGTGGACCGAGCCGTGGCCGTATCGAAGTCGATGAGGGACAGCAGCCCGAGGAACAGGCCCTGTGCCAGCATGCACACGATGATCGCCGCGGGGATTTGCCACAGCAGGTGCAGTATTCTCAGCCCGGGCCGGCGAAACCCGAGGTCCGCGGGTGTCATCGAATTGCGGCGGAACAGGTGGACGTAAAGGGCCAGCATTGCCGCGGCCGTGACGGAGCCGAAGGCAGCGGGGAGAAGCGACTCGAGGGTGAAGTCAACGACGCCGGAGAGTCCGAGCGCTACCAGCGCGCCGGAGGCGGCGAGAACGTACAGGGCGACGAACATCGACGCCCAGGCGGCCTGCCCGAGGGTCGCCACGGGCCGCTCGCTGGCTGGCTGGCGTGTTTCGCTGACTGACAACAAGATTCCCCCGATGATGGTGCCGGTGTGGCCCGCAAGCGCGATGGCGTTGGTTCATCCTGCCATTACTGCCGGTGGTTTTCCTGCGCTTTGGGAAGAACCCTCCGGTTTGTGACCATCCCTGCGCGGCGCGGCGCAGGGAAATGCACAAACCGCAGGGAAATGCAGGCCGGGCGTCGGACCGGACCCGCACAAAGCCAGGGCAGGCACAGAGTAGGTTAGAGGCGCACTGACACATTCACGGGGGGAGCAAAGAATGCAGGACCAACAGGGAACCGCTCCGCTGGACGACTTTTTTCCGGCCTGGAACCAGGGTGCACATCCCGAGCTGTATGAGCTGGAGAATGAGGCCTTTGACCGGGAAGGGGTGGTCTGGAATGCACTTGCGGGCCTGGCGCCCTGGGCCGGGCGGACTCTCCTCGATCTCGGCTGCGGCACCGGCTTCTGGTTGCCGCGCTATGCCGAACTCGCAAAGTCCGTCATCGGCGTCGAACCCGATCCGGAGCTGCTCGCGGCCGCCCGGTCAAGGCCCGGCGGAGCCGAGGTCCTGCACGGCTCGGCTGAACACATCCCGCTGCCGGACGCCTCGGTGGATGTTGTCCATGCCCGGTTCGCCTATTTCTTTCCTTCGCCCCAGAGCGACTGCACGGCGGGGCTGGCGGAAGTCCTGCGGGTCCTGCGTCCGGGCGGATCACTGGTCGTCATCGACAATGATCAGTGCGACGGCGACTTTGCGGCCCTGCTGGAGGCGGCCAACGCATCGGCGCATCAAGGCGAGGGCAAATACATCAAGGACTGGTGGGCACGGCAGGGTGCCTCCACGACCCCGGTCATGAGCAGCTGGACCTTTGACAAGCCGCAGGACCTGATCGACGTGATCAGCATGGAATTCCCCAACGGGACCGCCGATGCATGGCTAAACGAGGATCCGCAGCGGGTCCGGCTGAGCTACGGTTACGCCCTGCACCACCTCTCCAAAGGAGAGTGGAACCGCCGCTAGGCAGGTGCGGCGGCGATGGGGGCCGTGATGGCGTGCGTGAGGCGGAGCAGGTCAAAGGGTGAGAGTCCGATCTGCAGCCCCCGCCGGCCGCCGGAGACATACACGGTGTCCAGCAGCTCCACCCGGGATTCGATTCCGGCAGGGGAGGAGTGTTTCTGCCCCAGCGGTGAAATGCCGCCCACCACGTAGCCGGTGCGCCGCTCCGCGTCCCGCCGGTCCGCCATCACGGCCTTGCGCGCCCCCATCAGGGCGGCGAACTTCTTCAGGTCCAGGTTCAGGGCTACCGGAACCATGGCCACCGCCAGATGCCCGCCCAGATCCACCATCAGCGTTTTGTAGACGGCTTCGGGCGGCAGCCCGAGCTTTTCGGCGGCTTCCAGGCCGTACGACGGCGCGCCGGCGTCGTGCTCATAGTGGTGCACCGTGTACGTGACCCCGGCGTCGTCCAGTACCTTGGTGGCCGGCGTCGCGCCCTTACCCGGATGCTTGTCGCGGTTCCCTGCCATGGCTGCGTCTCCTGTGCTCCTGCGGCCGCACACCCGGCCGGTTACGGGCTACGCCGGCTGCTGTGCCAGTTTTTCGTGCTGGGCGAGCCGACGCTTGATGCGTCCCAGCATGGCGGACATTCCCCGCATGCGCAGCGGGGTAATGGCCCGGGTGAGGCCCAGACGGTCAGGAACATCGGCCGGAACAGCCAGGATGGCGGCGGCCGGAAGACCGTTCAGGCCTTCGTAAAGCACGCTCGCGAACCCGCGGGTGGTGGGAGCCTCCCGCGGTGCCTTGAAGAACAGCGAGACCAGGTGCTCGGGGGAGTCGTCCACGTCCAGGCTGAGGAACACCGGCGACTGGCATTCCACCACCTGTTCGAGGAGCTCGGGCCGGTCGGCGATTTCAGCCGGCAGATCGGGCAGGCTGCGGGAGAATTCCAGCAGCAGCTCCAGGCGGTCGGATTCCTCCATGGCCTGGAAGTCGTCGATGATCTCGGCCAGGGAGTCCGGGACAGCGTTTTCGGGTGTGGCAGTCATGAGTAAATCTCTCTTACTTGGTGCTTCAGCTGGGGGCGTTGCCGGGTTCTTCACCGCGGGCAATCGGGACGCGCACAGCGTTGCCCCATTCGGTCCAGGACCCGTCGTAGTTACGCACGGACTCGAAACCGAGCAGGTGCTTGAGCACAAACCAGGTATGGCTGGAACGTTCGCCGATGCGGCAGTAGGCCACGACGTCGTCGCCTTCCTTCAGCCCGGCGTCGTCCTTGTAGAGCGCTTCGAGTTCCTCGCGGGCGCGGAAGGTTCCGTCTTCGGCTGCGGCCTTGCTCCACGGAACGGACTTCGCGGTGGGAATGTGGCCGCCCTTCATGGCGCCCTCATCCATGTAATCGGGCATGTGGGTGCGTTCGCCCGTGTATTCGGCGGGGGAGCGGACATCGATCAGCGGTCCCTTGCCCAGGTGTCCGACGACGTCGGGCAGGAACGCGCGGATCTTCTCGTCGTCACGCTCCACCACGGGGTATTCGGCGGGTTCCACGGAGACCTTGTCGGTGGTGACCGGACGGCCTTCGGCAATCCACTTGTCGCGGCCGCCGTCGAGCAGGCGGACATCCTCGTGGCCGAAGAGGGTGAAGACCCACAGGGCGTAGGCGGCCCACCAGTTGCTCTTGTCGCCGTAGATCACCACGGTGGAGTCCCGGGTGATGCCCTTGCGGGCCATCAGCTGGGCGAACGCCTTACCGTCTACGAAGTCCCGGGTATCGGCATCGTTGAGGTCGGTGTGCCAGTCGATCTTCCGGGCACCGGGGATGTGTCCCGTTTCGTACAGCAGGATGTCCTCGTTGGATTCAAGGACCACCAGGTTCTCAGCGTCCAGGTTGTCGGCCAGCCACTGCGTGGAGACCAGGCGTTCCGGGTGGGCATAGGCGGAGAACTTGGGGCTGCTGTCAGCTGCGATCGACATACGCGGAACTTCTTTCCTCGGCAATTGGGCTTCCTTCTAGCCTAACGATGACGGCGGCCTAAAACTTCCATGCGCCGAACCTTGGAGGTGAAGCCATTCGGCACGCTGTCCCACGGTTTGGGGTTGCTGGTGTCGCTGAGGTCCCTCCGACACCACCAGCACCACCCGGTGGGATGCTGTGCTGCTGCCCTGGACGGGTGGGGTACGCCAGCTTCCCCACGCGCCGCGAATCGAGCCGAGGCGGAGGGCCGGAGGGCAATATTCGGTTGGGGTCTGTGTGGTCCTGCTGTCAGGTCAAAATGCTCGGTTTTCCCAGCACGTAGTCGTCTCAAAAAGACGCGTATTTTGGGTTTCCGCGGAGGCTCGTTTGAGCCTGTTTTTGGTCCGGAAATGTCAGTGCGGGATGAAATCCTGAGGTATGGATCAGCTCGGGAACACCGAATGGACAACCGAAGAACCAAGCAGTGAAGACCAGCAGCCGGATGGCACAGCTGGTGAAACGGATGAGCCCCGCACGGCCTGTACCCTGACGGTGTACCGGGCTGAACCGGCAGCCGAGCCTGCCGGGCCTGCCGGGCCTGCCGAGGCGAGTGCCGAAACTTCCACCGCCGCCACTCCGAAGGGCAACGCCGACGCCGGCCATCCCGTTCCGGAGACCGGTAGCTCCAAGCCCGGGGTCACCCCGAACGAAAATACCGAGGACATTTCCACTCCCGACGACTCAGAAACCGCATCTGCAGAACCTGAAGGCACTGACCATGTGGGTCCGGGTGGAGAGGCTGCGGGCGGTTTCCCGGACGGTTTCACCGGGACACTGGCGCTGCAGAACCTTGAAGCCTTTGACGAGCAGACGGTCGGCGAAGCCCTTTCCCGGGTGGCGCACCTGATTTCCTGGGGGCAGGCCCTGGAGGCCCGCCTGATCAACCGCATGGGGGAACTCTTCCGGGACGACACGTATGCCCCTTCCGAGCGGATCGAACCGGGTCTGGCTTTCAGCCTCGCAGCTTCCGAATGCGCGGCCATCCTAAACGTTCCGCAGGTCACCGGTCAGCGGCTCCTGAACGAAGCGACGAGCCTATGCACTTCCCACACGGCAACCCTGACCGGACTGGAAGAGGGGCGCCTTTCCTACCAGCATGCCCAAGTGGTGCTGGAACAATGCGTGAACGTTCCAGCCGCGGCGCTACCGGAATTTGAGGCAGACCTGCTGGCAGCAGCGGAGGGCCAGACCCGGTCCCGCTTCTCCGCCAAGGCCCGCCGGCTGCGCGAGAACCGGTATCCGGAGACCATCAGCAAACGGCATTTGAGCGCGTTCGAGCAGCGCAAGGTCACCCTGGACCGCGAGGAAGACGGCGTGTCCTGCCTGTCCGCCTATCTGCGGGCCGCAGAAGCCCAGCAGATCTACACGACCTTGAGTACCGCAGCACGGGGTGAGCAGGTAGCCGGCGATTCCCGGACTACGGATCAGCTGCGTGCGGACATTCTCGCGCAGCTGCTGATGGGAGGGTTCGGAACGGCTCGTGTCAGGAATGCTGCTGGGACTGGCAGGGTGGAGGACGGTGCAGGCGGGACCGGCAGGACTAGCTGGACTGGCGGTGTTGCGGGTAGCGGTTCAGCCCGTGTTGGAGCGGCGGGCGGTGGAAGTGCGGACAGAAATGCGGCAGCGGGCGAAACCGCGACGAGCCAAGACGCAGGACCGGACGAGGGAATCGTCCCTCGAGCGGAAATAATGGTCCTGATCAGCGCCGAAACCCTCTTCGGCGCCGACGAGCAGCCCGCCGAGCTGCATGGCTACGGACCCATCAGCGCCGAAGAAGCCCGCCGACTGGCCCGCAACGCCGTCGGATGGACCGGACTGGCCCAAAATCCGCACACCGGAGAGATTCTGGGCGTAGGACGACGCCGAAAAGTCCCGGCCGGACTCCGCCGCTGGCTCCGGGCACGGGACGGAACCTGCCGATTCCCCGGCTGCCGGGTCAACACCGCGAACGCGGACATCGACCACACCATCGACTGGGCTCGGGGCGGACCCACGGACCACGGAAACCTGGAGCACCTCTGCCGACGCCACCACCGGTTCAAGACCCTCGGTTACTGGAAAGCCTGCCAGCCAGCTCCCGGAGTCATCGAGTGGACCTCGCCGACCGGACGCGTCTACCGCACGGAACCTTTCCTGGAATTTGGCTTACCGGACACGGCACCGGATCCGGGTATGTACTCCACCCGAGAGGAACGGGAGGAGTCAGACGTGGAAGATTCGTTGCAGGAACAGGTGCCGCCGTTCTGACCCGATCCCCTCAGGGATGCAGGCGGACATCCGCTTCGGTCGACGCAAGGCCAGCCTTCATCCGGCGCCCTCTGCAGCGCCGCCTGCGGTGCAGGGAATGTGCCGCCGGGAGTGCACCTGCAGCACCTAGTGCCCCTGGAGCGGGCGTCTCCGGCGGAAGGCGCAGCGCCAGCACGACGACGGCGGCACCGATACCCACGAACGCCGCCTCCAGCGGCTGAAACTCAATGAACGCCATCTCCCAAGCCTCGAGACCGATCAGGGCGAGCCCGGCGGCGACGGACAGCGGCTGTGCGGCCCGGTGGCGTCGAAGGTGCAGCATCCCAGCGCCTAGGTAACCACCGCCGCAACCCATGGCGAGGAGAAGGCCCGGAAGCCGCCAGTCCCGAAACGGGGTCCGCCGCAGCACGGACGGGTCAGCGTGCAGGAAGGCCCCGTCGGGGCGCAGGGCCAGGAGGATGCCACCGCCAAGCGCCGCTCCAGCTGTGCCGAACTCCAGCCTCATCAGGGTCAGCTCTTCGCCTGAATACCGTTGAGCGCCCGCCGTGTCCTGCTGCTGCATCATGCTCCGACTATGGACCGCAGACACAGCCGCAGTCCACCGGCGGCAGTTCCAGATTCCCGAACGCGTTGGCGTATCGTAGCGAGGGCGGCAGAACGCCGCAGAACCGGCACGTTTCGTGCCGGAAGCAGGCATCAAACGGACGGAAAAGCGCGCAGTGGCACAACTCGAGCACCTGACAGAACGGACTCCCCAGGTATCGGTGGATGAACTGCTGCAGGGATTCTTCCCCTCGCCCCGGTTCGGCAGCGTGTCCTTTGATTCCTACCGTCCCGATCCGGAGCAGCCCTCCCAGGCCAAAGCCGTGGGCGCCATGCGTTCCTTCGCGGCCGACGTCGACACTCCCGAGCCCAGCGGCCTGCGGAAGTTCTTCGGCGGCAGGAAACCCGAGAGCAAAGCCGGGTTCTACCTGGACGGCGGATTCGGCGTCGGCAAGACCCACCTGCTGGCCTCGCTCTGGCATGCCGTGGAAGGGCCCAAGGCCTTCGGCACGTTTGTGGAGTACACCAACCTCGTGGGTGCGCTCACTTTCCGCAAGACCGTGGATGCGCTGAGCGCCTACAAGCTGGTCTGCATTGACGAATTCGAACTCGACGATCCGGGTGACACGGTGCTGATGTCCCGCCTGATGCGTGAACTGGCCGACGCCGGCGTGAAGCTTGCGGCTACGTCCAACACCCTGCCGGGTTCCCTGGGTGAGGGCCGCTTTGCCGCCGTCGACTTCCAGCGCGAGATCCAGGTCCTGGCGGACCAGTTCGACGTCGTCCGCATTGACGGTGAGGATTACCGTCACCGCGGTCTGCCCGAGTCGCCCCAGCCGCTGCAGGACGGGGAACTGGAAGCGCGGATGGAAACCGAATTCTCCGGCCGGACCGTGGCTGTTGACGACTTCTCCGAACTCATCAACCACCTTTCCCAGGTCCACCCGAGCCGGTACCGGCAGATGCTCGACGGGGTGGAAGCGGTTGCCTGGCACAACGTGCAGACCATCACCGAACAGTCCGTGGCGCTGCGCTTTGTGGTCCTTGCCGACCGGCTGTACGACAAGGACGTGCCGATCCTGGCCAGCGGGGTGCCGTTCGATCAGCTGTTCACCAAGGAAATGATGGCCGGCGGGTACATGAAGAAGTACTTCCGAGCTGTTTCGCGCCTGACCGCACTGGCCCGCGAGGGCCAGACGGGTGAAGCGTCGTAGCAGGACCTGCTTAAACGGCGGAAGCGCCGGTGCCGCCTCTCGGCGGGACCGGCGCTTCTTTGTCGTGCTCTCGGGTCGTTAGGCCGGAGGCGTCTGTCCGGGACCGTTGCCGGTTCCCGGCTCGCGGTTGCGGTTGGTCTTGTCAACTGCTTCCGAGGCCTTGCTCTGGAAACCATCGATCTTGCTGGAGTACTTGCGACCGGTCTTCTGGTCGACGAAGTTGCCTGCCTGATCGATGCCGCCCTTGATCTTGTCGGCATTCTGTCCGACAAATCCGGTGGCCTTTTCCTTCAGCTCACCGGCCCTGCCTTTGAGCTCGTCAAATACAGACACGGATCACCTCCTTTCACAGGGGAAACCCGCTCGTTTCCCGTTCGCCTCCATGTTAGGTCCCGCAGGGGTTGGAGGAAAGGACTTTCCTCTGCGGGCATATCCCGACTATTCCCCGGACCCGTCCTCCCGGACGCCGTCACCCGAGTGCCGATTTGAACCGCCGTGGTGATGGTGGTATCCGGCGCAGTTGTCGTCCAGTTCGATCCGGATGATGCTGCCGCTGGTTGGAGGAGCCGGCTCGGCCGGAGGTTCCACTGTTGGCGGCTCTTCGGCGCCTGCTCCAAGCGGTGGTCCGCTGGCCAGTACATCAACCGATGCGTACAGCGCGTCGCCGCGCAGCTCCAGGGCGGCCGGTTGGTTCGCCTCCAGAAACAGCTCCGGAGTGTCTGATCCGGCCGGCACCACCGAAATCCGGTTGCCGAACAGCTCAGCCACGAAGATGTCCCCGTTGTCGTTGACGGCCAGTCCGGTGGCTCCGGCAAAGCCGGTGGCCACAAGCTCCGTAGCACCGGTGGATCCCTCGACCCGGAACACGGAACCCGGAGCTCCACCCTCCGGGCCGCCCGGCAACGAGGTCACGTACAGGGCGCCGTCGGGACCGCGTTCGACGTCGGTCGGCACCGGTTCCAGGTTGTAGGTGAGTCCCACCGTGCACGCCGGCAGCCCGAACCCCGCGGCCGTTTCGGCGGTAATGGTGAGCGGCACAGGAGGCAGCACCGCGACCGTCAGGATGCCGCCGTCGTCGTTCACCTGGATGAGGGCGTTCATTCCCGCGTCGGCCACGATGGTTCCGCCGTACCTGCCGGGAAGCGAAGCCACGGGGTTGGAGTCCGGGAGCCCGGTGTAGGGAGCAGGGGCAACACCAGGCGGCAGTTGGGCCGCGCATTCGGCGGGAAGCGCCTCCTCGAAGCCGTAAGTGTTGATGCTGTCCGGATTCTCAGCGAATTCGTAGGCGGAAATGTCCGCGACGGTCTCAATGTTGCCGTCCCGGTCAATGAACTGCAGCAAGGTGACGTTGGCGACCGGGTCGTTGCTTCCGGCGCCGGTGGCAACCGTGTAATAGGTAGCTCCACGGTCGCGGGAAACGGAACCCGGGGAATAGCCGTCGGGTGCCGTTGCCAGGACCTCGGGTTCTCCGCCGTCAGTAATGCGGGTCAGGAGCGTAGTGAATGATTGGGCTACGTCGAGGGTGCCGCCACGGCCGACGGCGAAACTCAAGGGACCGAGCAGCCCCTCGGCAACGGTGGTAACTTCCCCGGCAACAGGTACTGAGGATGGTGATGGTGGGTGGTGCCGTCCGCCGGCGGTCGCAGGTGAGGCTGCCAGCCCCAGCGCTGCGGTTGCGGCAAGAACGGCGAGGGCAGGTGATGATTTCTTCACGGTGATCTCCTCAGCATTGGTGCGGTGCAATGCGAGACTCGCCTCTTGGCCTCCCGTGGATCCCGGCCACGCCCCCGGCCAAGGCATTCAAAGCCTAGGGACGGCCGGGCTCTGCGAACACGTAGTTTTGGCACATGCGCCGGCCCGCCGTTCAGAAAAACCAAGTAGTTTCCGGGGTGCCGAAGCGAGTAATTTTTCGGGGCCCGGTGCGAGGCCGGGGGACAGGTGATAGGAGTAAGCAGCCATGAGCACCTTGATCGTTACCGCGCATCCGGATCCGGGATCGCTGACGCACGCCACCGCGGCACAGCTGCACAACCTGCTGGGGGAGGAGCCGACCCGCATCGTCCACCTGGCACAGGAGGGCTTTGAATCTTTTGCCAGGCACGGCTACACGCAGTCCTTCAGCACCTCGGCGGAGCACGGCATCATCGACTTCTGTGGAATACGACGCGGCAAAACCGCCTTTATCCACGAGTCCGAGTCGACGAACAAGGACGCCGTTGCTGCTCGGATGTACGCTGCCACCGCTACGGTCGCCGCGGCAATCAACCCAGCGGGCGTGGCTGCGTAGGTTGCCCGGGTCTTCGTGGTGGACTGGCGTCGATCCTGCACTACCGCCCCGACGCGATAAATGAGGACCCTCGATATGCCTGCACGCACACCGACTGCAGTGACGTCTCACCTGCCGGACCAGACGCGGCAACCGATTCCGCGGTGGCGCGCACTTCAGGCTGCAGTCCTTGGATGGGCGTTTCTCGGCATCGGCCTTGGAACCGCCATAGGAATTGCCGAAGCCCTGGGCCAGGCATTTGGTTGGGGACGGCTTCCTGAAGTCCTGTTGCAGGCAGTGCTGATGTCCGCCGTCGTGGTGCCGGGTATCGTGCTGCTGCGTCGGCGGCTCGACCACCGCGACCTGGAGGGACTCGGCCTCAGCAGGTCAGCCGCCCGGCCGCTGGCCCTGGGCATGGCCGTCGGCGCGCTCACCGGCCTCCTCGTCTGGCTACCCGCCGGCCTGGCCGGGTGGATACGGGTGGAACAGCTCGACCTTGCCGCGTTCCTGGGCTTCCTGCTCCTGAACGGCGTGGTGCTGGCTCTCTACGAGGCGCTTCCGGAGGAACTTGCCCTGCGCGGGTATGTCTGGACGAACCTGCGGGACGGCTGGGGGCTGGCGGTTGCGACGCTGGTGACCACTGCGTTGTTCCCATTCGTGGGAGTGGTGGTGGGACCGGTGCGGTGGGCTATCACCACGGTGCTCGGCGGCGACGGAGGAGGAATCGAGGTGTTCCCTGCAGGCAACGACCCGATTGTCTACATCGTGCAGCTGGTGCTGTTCGGGCTGGCGCTCGTGGCGGCCCGGCGCATCCCCGTGCCCGGCGCGTTGTTGGTGGCAGTGGCCTTCCACTGGACGCAGCTAACCGTCACCCGCACGATTCTCGGGGGAACGGGATGGCTCGACTCAGGATGGACCATCGTCTGGGTTGAACCGGATGCGATCGCCATGGTCTTGGTGCACATCATCCTTGCCGGCGTTGCCTTCATTGCCGTACGCCGGCGGCTGCAGCGCCGGGCCGGACGAGCCGGCGCTGCAGCCTAGGGAACCGGTCCCCGTTAGGCAGGTTCCGCCATCGCGAGGAGGCGGGTTCGAGCTGACCGGAGTTCAGCCGGAGTGAGATATGGGGTTCCGATGGACGCCGCGAGCCCTTCGGCTGCGTAGCGGATGGTCAGCGACAGCGCAGGATCGATACCGTCGGCGTCGAAAGCCTTCCGCCATTTCCCCGCATCGGCTTTAAGCGCCTCCTGCCCGGGTTGGCCACCGCCGATAATGAGCAGAAGCGAACCGGGAGAGACAACGTCCCGTACGGCGGCGTCGTCGTCGGTTAGTGCACGGATGTACGCGCGGAGCAGTTTCCCCGGCCGGTCTTCCGAAAAATCCAGGCGCTCGTGCACCACGTCCCATAAACGCTGCGACACGTCCACCAGGATTGCTTCCTCGAGGGCGCTCCTGCTGGTGAAATGGTGGGTCAGCGCTCCCTTGGATACCCCGGCGGCTGAAGCGATGTCAGCCAGGCTGACGTTTGCGCCGTGGGAATAAATCATCTGGGACGCGGCATCGATGATTGCCCGCCGAGTCCGTTCCTTGTCGCGCGTCGCCGTCGATTCAGTGGGTTTCATGAGGTTCTCCAGTGCTCTTGTCCAGAGAGATATCCGACGGGATGAGGCGCCAGGCGATGACCGCTGCCACCACCAGCAGTGCGGCAGCAATAAACGACGTCACCTGCATGCCATGCGTGAACGCCTGCTGCGCCACGACCAGCAAAGTATCATCGGTTTTGCCCAGCTCACCGGCTGCACTGGCCAGGGAATCCTGCAGGGCTGCCGCCGCTTCAGGGGAGGTGTCCGAAGGGATCTCCAGCTGTGCTCGGTAGAGGGCGGTTTGGACCGATCCGAGGACGCCGATGCCCAGCGCGACGCCCAGCTCGTAAGCGGTTTCCGCGATGGACGACGCCGCACCCGCCCGTGCCGGCGGGGCCGCAGCCACAACGGCATCCGTGGAAAGCGTCATGGCCAGGCCCGTTCCCAGACCGATTACCGCAAGGGCAATGCCGATGCCCGCGTAACTGGGCAATCCTTCGGTCAGGCCAAGCAGTGCCAGCCCCAGGGCACCGATAAGCAGGCCGGCTGCAATGGCACGGCCCAAGCCCAGCTTGGACAAAGCGAAACCGACTACTCCTACTACGGCCAGGGAAGCGATGGTTGCGGGCATTTCCGCCATTCCCGCCCAGAAGGGGGAGTAACCGCGGACCAGTTGCAGGTACTGGGAGAAGAAGAACAGCAGCCCGAAGAAGGCGAAGATGGACAGGGCGTTGGCCGCCACTGCTCCGCCGAAGGCAGGGATGCGGAACAGGCTGATGTCCACGAGGGGCGTTTCCAGTTTTTGCTGGCGCCGGAGGAACAACCATCCTGCGCCCAGACCCAGGAGAAGGGTTGGAAGGACGGACCAATCCAGTCCGTGGCCCACCACCTGCTTGACGGCGTACACCACCGGCACAATGGCCAGTACTGAGAGCGCGGCGGAAACCAGGTCGATTTTTCCGGCATTGGGGTTCTTGGACTCGGGCAGAAGCCAGATGCCGAGCACCACAATAAGGACGATCACCGGAACGTTGATCAGGAAGACTGAACCCCACCAGAAGAATTCCAGCAGGGCGCCGCCGACCAACGGCCCGACGGCGCCGCCCGCCATCGCTCCCGCAGACCAGATGGCGATGGCGCGTGTCCGCTGGACTGGGTCGTGGAACAGGTTGCGGATGATCGACAGGGTGGAGGGCATGATGGTCGCGCCGGCGATGCCCAGCAGGGCACGTGCCGTAATCAGCACCTCCGCGGACGGCGCGAAGGCAGCCAGCAGGGAAGCTACGCCGAAGGCGATGCTGCCGATCATTAGAAGACGTTTACGTCCGATGCGGTCCGCCAGGTTCCCCATCGTCACGAGGAGGCCGGCCAGGACGAACGAGTAGATATCGCCGATCCAGAGGATCTGGGTGGCTGACGGCGACAGGTCCGCTGTCAGGGCAGGGACCGCCATATAAAGGACGGTGCCGTCGATGGCGAGCAGGGTTACGGCGAGGATGAGGACGACGAGGGCGAGCCATTCCTTGCGCCCCGCCTTGGTGGGAGAGATGGAGGGAAGTGCGCTCATGCCCCAAGACTAACAAACCATTTGGTTCGTTAATCTTCAGATCCGCTATGGCGGAGGCGCCCTGGGCCGGCAGGTAAACGGGGGAGGCGTTAGGGTGCCGGTATGACAATCATCGTGCTGGACAGCGCCGCGGGAATGGAAGCGGTGCTCCAGGCCGCCGAGGGGGAGCGCAGCGGGTTGCTGCGTTCGATGCTTGCTCCGATGGAAGGCATGTGCCGGTACTTTCCGGGGCAGGTGGACCTGGCGGCAATGCACGGTCTGAGTTTTGGCTTCCCCTTGGACCGCGACAGTGAAAGCTGTCGTGAGGGGCTCGCCCGGTTGACGACGGCGGATGCCTGGGGGCGGATCGAAAACGCGCTGGCGAACGCAGTTGACCTGCAGGTCCAAGCCGTTCCTGAAGTCAAGGTGCCGGAGATTACCGTCCTTATGGTGCTTGGCGACCCTGCGGACGAATACTTCATGGCGGATGC
Source organism: Arthrobacter sp. zg-Y1171 (assembly GCF_025244845.1). NCBI lineage: Bacteria > Bacillati > Actinomycetota > Actinomycetes > Micrococcales > Micrococcaceae > Arthrobacter > Arthrobacter sp. zg-Y1171. The sequence continues at coordinate 1,488,988 of NZ_CP104264.1, forward strand.
CTTTGCCCGCCAGCTCGACGGGGACCAACTGGGTTACACGCCCATGGGTCTACCGCACCTTCACGATGACGCAGTGTTCGAGAAGGTCCTATCCGGGCTGGATATCGGCGGGATGAACAACTTCACCGCCTGGGTGCACGGCGATGAAGCAGCCCGTCGGTTCGGGGCTGAACCGGTAGGTCTTCCGGCGGGGGCAGGCTACGCCGCAGGGAACCGCCTCGTTGACCGTTTCCTGGCGGCCACCGGGCTCAGTGCGGCGGAAGCATTGCACCTGCCAAGCCGAGAGATTATCGACACTGCGCTAAACGATTCCTGACACCGCAGCCAGCTGTAGGGCTTGACGGTATTCGCGGCCTCACCCAATAGTATTGCGCCCGTTTTTCTCTTGGTATTGCGGCGGCGCAATGGGTCCGTTGGGAATCGGCGCTTTTCTTGCTTTCGAATTCGTGAATGTCAGGTGCCGCCGCACGTCAGCGTAAGACGCAGCTCAGCGGACCCAGGCGCGCATAGTCTCGATCAGCGGCTCGGTAGGCCCGCCGATCAGTTTGGCCAGGTCGCCGGGCGCCGGAGCCAACGCACCGTCGCGCATATTGGCATTGAGCGTACCCAGGAAGCCTGCGGTCGCCTCATCAAGTCCGAGGGCGACCAGCTGTTTCTGTTCTTCCTCCGGTGCCAGGACCTCGTAGCGCACGGGGGTTCCAAGCACTTCCTGAGCGGCCGCAGCGAATTCCGTGTAGGTCCAGGCCGTATCCCCGGATAGTTCATAGGCCTTGCCTTCGTGGCCTGGAGTGCTGAGCACGACAGCGGCTGCCTCGGCATAGTCCCGGCGCGGGGCGCTGGCAATGCGCCCTGGACCCACACTGTTGGCGACGACGCCGGTTTGCCGCGCGGCGTCGAACTCCTGCCTGTGGTTTTCCGTGTACCAGCCATGGCGCAGAAAGGTCGCCGGAAGGCCGGACACAGTGATGAGTTCCTCGGTCGCTCGATGCTCCGGAGCGAGGGCGAGAATCGTCGTCGGCGCCTCAAGAACTGAGGTGTAAACCAGCTGGCGGACGCCGGCGTTCCGTGCTGCCTCGATTGCGTTTGCATGCTGCGCAACGCGGCGTCCCGGTTCGCTCATGGAAATGAGCAGGACCTTTTCGACGCCGTCCAGCACACCGGCTGTGGTGGCGGCGTCGTCGAGGTCAACCCGTGCCGTACGCAGGCCGCGGCCGGCGAGCTGGGACAGGCGGTCCTGGTTGCGGCCCAGGGCAAGGATGTCGCCCGGCGCGACACCGCGTGCGATCAGGGAGTCAATCACGAGGCCGCCGAGTTGTCCGGTCGCGCCGAAGATGGCAATGGTCACGGAAGGATCCTTTCAGGTGGGCCAGCGGGAGTGGTGAAAGACTATGCGCGGACCGGCTGGATCACCAGCGAGACAGTTGCGGACTGGAAGAGCGGATGGGGTAGGCGGCAGCCTCTCAGGGTGCCAGGAGAATGAGGTAGCGTTCCCTAATCAGGACCGCCCGCGCAAACGATGAGGGGGAAGGCATGGCGCCGCAGGCACCGGCAAGCAGTGTCAGGTTCGTGGAACGTTCGCCCGGTTGGCTGCGGTGGGGAGGCGGAGCCTTGCTGGCCGCCGTGGGTGCCGCGCTGGGCGTAGGGGCAGCCGTCGAGTCGGTGTGGCCGCTGTATTTTGCAGCCGCAGCGTTCCTGCTCGCTGCCGGCTGGTGGTGTTTCCTTGCCCGGATTACGGTCGCAGTAGACCAGCAGTACGTCACCTTAAGGGGACCCCTGTGGAAGCGCTCCATTCAGCGCCGAAACGTACAGGACATCATGGTCGCCAAAGACCACGGACTGAACACCGGACTGGTGAACTGGCCCGTGACGCGGCACGGACGCGGCTCCCTGACGAGACTGAACATGGGCGGCGCCGGTGCAGTCACGTTCTCCGACGCCGGCGGCCACCGGTACCAGGTGGTGCTGGCTGATCTCCCGTCCGCCGAACAGCTGGCACTCGCCATCGGAAACTGATCGGTGCGGCGAACATGACGGTGTGCCACAATCGTGGCCATGCCGCTCACTTCAGTTTCGACCGCCGACGGTTCGCTTCGGATTTCCTGGACGTTTCCCGCCCCGGCGCCGGCCGTCTGGGCGGGGTTCGCTGATGCAGCCCTTTTGTCCCAGTGGCTGGGCCGTCCCGTGGAATGCGACGTTCGAGCGGACGGATCAATCGTCGTCGACCATAGCGGCGGCTACCTGTCCCGCAGCGTTATCACCGACGTGGAGGAGCCGCGCCATTTGGCCATGAGCTGGGAGTTTCCCGAGGAACACGAATCACGGATCCAGATCCGGCTGCAGGACGCGGAGGAGGGGACACTGATGGACTTCACGCACCACGACCTCGGAGCCCTCGTCGATTCCTACGGCCCCGGCTGGATTACCGACCTGACGTATCTGGAAGCCGCCATTGCCGGGGGCGCCATTCCTGCGTCCCGGTTCTGGCCGCTGCATGCCACTTTCGAGACGTTGTATGCCGCACGCGTGGCAGCGGACGCGGTCACGGGCTGACGGTTTCCTTCTGCAGGATGATCTCGGTCTCCACGGGAGTGAAACCGAGGCGGGTGTTGATGGAACGCATCCATACATTCCGGTCATCGCTGCTGGTCCTGACTTTGCGGACGTTTCCCAGTTCGACGGCGCGGTGCAGGGAAGCCAGCTTCACGGCCGCTCCGAGGCCGTGGCCGCGGTGGCCGGAGACCACGAGGGTCCCTTCGATGTGCGCCGGCCGTTCGGTATCGGCATCAACGACCAGGCAGGTCCAGGCGGCAACGTTTCCGGCGGTGTCCACGGCGATCGACTCGAATACCGTGGACCCCTGCGCGATCCAGAGGTCCATCTCGGCGGCATACTCATCGGGCGATACAGGTGTCTCACCCCAGCCGAGCTCGCCGTTGGGCGCCTCGGCATCCACGAGGCCCTTGATCTGCCCAACCTGTTCCCGGAACCGCTCCGGGACGCCGTTGACGTGCGTTGAAATTTCGTAGCCGGGCGCCGTCGTCGGACCGGCAAGCTGTGCGTCACGGAGATCCAGCTCGACGACGGTTTCGGTGGTTGCCGGGGAATAACCCAGGGGGAAAGCAAAATTCTGCATCAGCGCGTCCAATTCGACCGAGGACGACCGGATGGCGCTTGCCACGAACCTGGCCGTGGATGCAGGACCGGCGTCTTCGGCGGCACGAGCCAATGCCGACCCAACCCCTGCGTTTTGGTGGACGGGGTCGACCCAAACGAATATCCACGTGGTGTCCGGAGTATCGGGTGAATGCATGCCGGCTGCGAAACCAATCAATGTGGTGCCGTTCCATGCACCCAGCAAATGGTTTTGCCATCCGTTGGGTGTACGCCAGCCAAGAATCCGGGCTTCCTTGTTGGGGGAAATCCAGCCGGGCCTTACGCTTTGGTTTGCCGCGCATTCAATGCGGTAGGCCTCGGCCATGGCGCTGTCATTATCGAGGTCCAGCGGGCGGATTTCCATAGGCCACACTCTAAGGTCTTCAGGGATGTTTATCGGCAAAGAACCGCGGGGGAGTTGCTGATGCCGACGCCGGAAACATGTGCATTTAAAGCAAAACCGGCGTGAAGCTCAAGGAGCTCCACGCCGGAATAAGCGTCCGGCTCAAGGCCGGAAACGCGTGTTACGCGTTGTGGTTGTTGTTACCGCGGTGGCCGGACTTGGCCAGGCCGCGGGCAACCATCAGACCGACCGTGAGGAAGGTGATGTACTGCATTGCCTGTGCGGCGTTGAACACGTCAAGGCCGTTTTCGTTGGCGTTGTCGCCAACAACTGCTGCCGTGATGATCGTGGCGATAACGGCCAGGACGTAAACGGCGAATTCGAGGGTCCGCGTGGACACCTTGATGTCGTTGGCGTTGCGAACGGTGGTGTTCGTGTGATCGTTGTGAGTCTGCGTATTAGCCATGTGGTTCTCCTCAAGTAGTGGTGTGAGCGGCCTGGTGGCCATGCAACTTTGATCCCGCTACTGAAACCATGTCGACATTTTCTCTACTGGAAAGACTTTATCGATAGGCCGGATAATAAGCAAACTTAGCTTTTATTGCTGAGCAGATCCGGCTGGTATGAACTGCGGGTTAAACAAAAAGAAGGAACAGGCAATAACCTGTTCCTTCTAAGCCGGCAATTCGCCGGGGAGAGCGGACGACGGGATTCGAACCCGCGACATCCACCTTGGCAAGGTGGTGCTCTAGCCAGCTGAGCTACGTCCGCAAATGCAAACAGTCGAAACTGTCCGTGCGCGATACTGGGATCGAACCAGTGACCTCTTCCGTGTCAGGGAAGCGCGCTACCGCTGCGCCAATCGCGCCCTAAACTGCTCGGCCCGTTCAGGATTACTCCTGGAAAACCATAAGCAGAAGGGAGAGCGGACGACGGGATTCGAACCCGCGACATCCACCTTGGCAAGGTGGTGCTCTAGCCAGCTGAGCTACGTCCGCAAGAAAAGCACTGAAACAGTACTGTTCGTGCGCGATACTGGGATCGAACCAGTGACCTCTTCCGTGTCAGGGAAGCGCGCTACCGCTGCGCCAATCGCGCCCATAAATGGGTTTCTTACAATCCACTGTGGAGGTGGGGACGGGATTCGAACCCGCGTATACGGCTTTGCAGGCCGCTGCCTCGCCTCTCGGCCACCCCACCGTAACCGCCGCATAAAGCTTTGGAGAACCGGACCCGGCGAACCGGGAGCGGCTTGTACAGTGACTTGCGAGCGGACGACGGGATTCGAACCCGCGACATCCACCTTGGCAAGGTGGTGCTCTAGCCAGCTGAGCTACGTCCGCATGTTGATCAGGTGAGGGAGTTATTGCCCCGGATTGCTTGCGCTTTCCGCGGCGAACCCCCGCTTTCCAACGAAGAAAAACTCTATAGGACGTTTGCGGGTTCGTCCAATCGGTCCCGGGTTCGGCCCAGGTTTGGACTGGGGCGGGATCTGGGCTAGCATCTTTAGACGTTGGAGTGCTTCCGGGCGCATCAACGTGATTTAGCAAAAGAAGGGCGATTGGCGCAGTGGTAGCGCGCTTCGTTCACACCGAAGAGGTCACTGGTTCGAACCCAGTATCGCCCACCCTTCACTGGCCGTCACTTTCCTTCGGGAAGGTGGCGGCTTTTTGCGTCTATCTGGCGCCGGCTCTTTTTGGGGCGTAGTTATGGGTCCTGCATCCACACTGCGGACCCAATGACTACGGAGCCAATCGTGACCCTTCCGGAAACCAGCCCGTTGCACGCACCCTTGGACGGGTTGCTTGCCACTTCCGCCGTGCGCCTGCCCTATCAGCACAACGTGCTGCTTCGCTCGTTCGTCCTCGAGCGGCCCGGCGGCAACATGATTGTGTACAACTCGCCGGGCATCAACAGCTCCGCGGAGGCCATCATGGACCGGGGCGGAGCTGCTCGGCTGCTGATCAACCATGCCCATGAAGCGATGTACGGAGCGCCGGAATTCGATGTTCCGGTATACGTCCATGAGGGGGACCGTGCCGAGGTGGCCGGATCGCTTCCGGTGTCGGCCGTGTTTGACCGGCCTCAGATGATTGGCGAAGACCTGGAGGTAATTCCGACGCCGGGACACACTGCGGGCACAACAAGCTACCTATGGAACAACGGGGACAGGCGCTTCCTGTTCACCGGGGACTTCATCTGGATTGAGCACGGCGAGTGGAAAGCGGTGGTTCTGGACGAGCACCTTCGAGGCGATTACCTCGCCAGCCTCGCGCAGGTCCGTGACCTGGACTTTGACGTACTCGTGCCGTGGGGCACTACGGACGACGGCCCTCCTTTCGGGCTGGTCGGAGGCAAGGATGAAATTCGAAGCCGCGTCGATGCCGTGATGGACCGGGTCCGCGCAGGCGGACGCCGCTAGTCGCAGGCCGTGCGGGGAGCCGAAAGCAGACTGTCACCGCCGGGTGGCAGACTGGAGACATGACTGAACCAGCACTGGCACACGCAACCGAATACGGACGCATGTATTCGCGGTCCCTTTCCGAGCCGCCCACGGTCCCGTCCATCACCACGGTCATTTCCCAGGGCTCAACGTCCCTGGACGGCTGGCACAGCTATATGGCAGCTTCCGCCGTCGTCAAGGATCCGAAACTCACCGCCGCCCTCGGGAGCCCGTCGCAGCTGCGCTCCGTGGTCAAGGAGGCCTCCTCGGCCTCCGAACGCTACCGCGACGCCGCCGCCCAGCGGGGCACGCGCGTCCACTTCTACTGCGAGCAGGTTGCGCTCCGCGCCCTGGACCGCCCGCATGAGCTCGAACGTGCCCGCGAGGACCTTGTGGCCCGCGGCGAGCACCAGTTCGCGGACCGGTTCGACGAATGGTGGAAGCTTTACGATGTCCAGCCCATCGCCCCGGAAATCACCGTGTGGAACGCCGAGCTTGGCTACGCCGGCACCCTGGACCTGGTGGCGCGGATCGGCGGCCGGCTGTGCCTGATCGATTACAAGACCAAGAACACCGACCGCGACGGACAGGTGAAGCAGCTGGATGACAAGGTCGTGATGCAGCTCGTTGCCGGGATGAAGGCACAGGAATCGCTGGTCGACGCCGGTGCCGGCACCTGGGAGCCGTGGGCCTACGGACAGGACCCGCTGCTGCTTGGCGTCGCCGTGGGCCAGACGGAGGTGCGTCCCATGCGCGCCAACCCGGACGTGCTGCCCCAGCACTGGTTCAAGTTCTGCGCACTGCGCCGGGTCTGGCAGACCAACATCGACGCCGTTGCCGCAGGCCGGGCCCTGCTGCCCGTGCCGCCGCCCCCGGTCGGAGCGCACGAAGCCCCCGCTGCACAGGCTTCAACCCCGCAGGCTGCACCGACGGCAGATCCGCAGACTTCGGTGGCAGCGGGCGCTCCTCAGGCCTGAGCGTCCCGGCGGGCGGCGGAGCCAACTAGACTGGATTCCGATCCCCTGCAGCAAGAGTAAGGAACAAACCCCCGATGGCCATCCTGACTATCCGCACGCTCGGCGACCCGGTCCTGCGGACCCGCGCCGAAGACGTGACCGACTTCGGCCCCGAACTGGCGAAGCTGGTAGCGGACATGGAGGAAACCATGGAGGACGTCGAAGGTGCCGGGCTGGCAGCGCCCCAGGTGGGCGTCAGCCTGCGCGTATTCACCTACCGCGTGGACGGCCAGGCCGGGCATGTGGTCAATCCCGTCCTTGACCTGAGCGACGACCTCCAGCCGGACCATCTGGAGGGTTGCCTGTCCATCCCCGGGCTTGGCTACCAGACACCGCGCTTCCGTTGGGCCCGCGTCACCGGCCAGGACCTGCACGGAAACCCCATCAGCATCGAGGGGGAGGGCATGCTCGCCCGGTGCTTCCAGCACGAAACGGACCACCTGAACGGCGCCCTCTATATCGACCGGCTCGAAGGCGAGCACCGCAAGGAAGCACTCCGGGCCATCCGGCAGCGCGAGTACGACGCGATCGCGGACCGTACCGCAGCGCAGCGTGCCCAGAGCGTGGGCTCCAGCTTCGGTACCTTCGGCCAGGCGGCCAAGGGTACGTTCGGCACCCAGGCCGGAGCCTAGGTGGCCGCGGCACTTCGCGTCCTGTTTGCCGGCACCCCCGCAGTCGCCGTACCGTCCCTCGACGCGCTGATTGACGCCGGGTTCGACGTCGTCGGCGTCCTTACCCGTCCCGATGCCCCGCTGGGCCGCAAAAAGGTCCTGACGCCATCGCCGGTGGCCGCCCGCGCCGAGGAACTGGGTCTGCCCGTGATCCGCGCTGCAAAGGTGGACGACGAAGCCATCGCGGCCATCGCCGCCCTGGAGCCCGACGTCGCAGCCATCGTTGCGTACGGTGCCCTCGTTCCGGCCCGCGCCCTCACCGTGCCGAAGCACGGCTGGATCAACCTGCACTTCTCGCTGCTGCCTGCCTGGCGCGGCGCCGCCCCGGTGCAGCACGCCGTCATTGCCGGTGACGACATCACCGGCGCGTCCACCTTCCTGCTTGAAACCGGGCTGGACACCGGCCCGGTCTACGGCACCCTCACCGAAACGGTGCGGCCCGAGGACACCAGCGGAGACCTGCTCGAACGCCTCTCGCACTCCGGTGCCGTGCTGCTGGCCCAGACGCTCAGCGCAGTCGACGCCGGCGCCGCCGTGCCGGTGCCGCAGCAGGGGGACATCACACTGGCACCCAAGCTCAGCATCGACGATGCCCGCGTGGACTGGCAGCAGCCGGCCCTGGCTATCCGCCGCCGCATCAACGGCGTCACGCCCGAACCCGGCGCGTGGACCACCTGGGACGGCTCCCGGTTCAAGATCGGCGCGGCCAAACTGCGCCCCGATGTCACCGACCTGCGCCCCGGCCAGGTCCGCTTCACCGGCGGCGGGGACGCCGCCGCCGTCGTGGGCACCGGCTCACACGGACTCGAACTGCTGCGTGTCCAGCCCGCAGGCAAGAAAATGATGCCGGGGGCCGACTGGGCCCGCGGCCTCGCCAACCGTGAGGACGTGGTCTTCGAATGACCCCCCAACCTGAAAAGCACCGCAACGACAAGGGCCACGAACGCCGCCGCGCCGCAGTGAAGACCCGCACCGCCGCCGCCCCCGGCCAGCGCACCCGCGCAGCCGATCCGGCCCGGCTGGTTGCCTTTGAAGTGCTCCGCGCCGTCTCCGGCGAGGACGCTTACGCCAACCTCGTGCTGCCGAAAAGCATCCGCAAGCACCGGCTGGACAAGCGCGACGCCGGCTTTGCCACCGAACTGGCCTACGGCGCCCTGCGCGGCCAGGGCACCTATGACGCCATCCTCGCCAAGTGCGTGGACCGCCCGCTGGAACGCCTGGACCCTGCTGTCCTGGACGCCCTGCGCATCGGCACCCATCAGCTGCTGGCCATGCGCGTCCCTGCACATGCCGCCCTCGACCAGACCGTCGGCCTGGCCCGCGCCGTCATCGGCGCCGGACCGTCGGCGCTGATCAACGCGGTGCTGCGGAAGGTCGCCGCCCGCAGCCTGGACGAGTGGGTGGAACTGCTCACCGAAGGCGAAACCGACGCGGTTAAGCGCTCCGCCATTGAGCATTCCCACCCGGAGTGGATCGTCCGGGCCCTGCGCCAGTCACTCGTGGCGCACGGACGCAGCGTCGATGAGATCACCGACCTGCTGCGTGCCGACAACGACGCTCCCGTGGTGAACCTGGTCGCCCTGCCCGGCCTCGGCGACCTCGATGAGGCCCGCGCCGCCGGAGCGACGGACGGCGAGCTCGTGAAGGATTCGGCGCTGTTCTCCGCCGGCGACGTCGGCCGGCTGGACTCGGTCCGCGCCGGCACCACCCGCGTGCAGGACGCCGGCTCCCAGCTGGTCGCCCGTGCCCTGGCCGAACTGGACCTCGGCGGCGCGTCCGTCGATGAGGACGGCGTGGAAAAGTGGCTGGACATGTGTGCCGGCCCCGGCGGCAAGGCCGCACTGCTCGCCGCCCTCGCCCACGAATCCGGGGCCGTGCTGCTGGCCAACGAGCCCGCTCCGCACCGCGCACAGCTGGTCCGCCAGGCCCTGGACGCCGTGCCCGGGGAAACCTGGAACGTGCGTACCGGAGACGGCCGCACCATCGCCGAGGACTACCCGGAAACCTTCGACCGGATTCTCGTCGACGCACCCTGCACCGGCCTGGGCGCCCTGCGCCGCCGTCCGGAGTCCCGCTGGCGGCGCAAGCCTACCGACGTCGGCGAACTCGGCATCCTGCAGCGCGAGCTGCTCACCACCGCTGTGGACGCGGTTAAGCCCGGGGGAGTGGTGGCCTATGTAACGTGCTCCCCGCACCCCGCGGAAACCACCGCCGTCGTCGCCGACGTGATGCGCAAGCGCAACGACCTGGAGCTGCTCGACGCCGGCGCCGCGCTGGACGCCGTCAGCCTGCCCGGCGCGCTGGAGGCCGGCCACGAATCCACCGCCCAGCTGTGGCCGCACATCCACGCCACCGACGCTATGTTCCTGGCACTGATCCGCCGCAAAATCTAGGAGACCCTTCGTGAGCAAGTGCTGCATCAACCCGAGCATCCTCTCGGCCGACTTCGTGAACCTCGAAGCCGAGCTGCAGCGGATCAGCGCCGCGGACGCCGTGCACGTGGACGTTATGGACAACCACTTCGTACCGAACCTGACCATTGGCCTGCCCGTGGTGGAACGGATCCAGCAGGTGTCCGCGCTGCCGCTGGACGCGCACCTGATGATCGCCGACGTCGACCGCTGGGCGCCGTTGTACGCCGAAGCCGGCCTCGCCTCGGTCACGTTCCACGTAGAAGCATCGACGGCCCCGATCAAGCTCGCCCGCGACCTGCGGGAGCGCGGCGCCAAGGCCGGCATGGCCCTGCGCCCGGCCACCCCGGTGGAACCGTACCTGGACATGCTGTCCGAACTGGACATGCTGCTGATCATGACGGTGGAGCCGGGCTTCGGCGGACAGAAGTTCCTGGACGTGACGCTGCCCAAGATCCGCCGGGCTGCCGAGGCCGTCCGCGGCTCCGGGCTGCCGCTGGCCATCCAGGTGGACGGCGGGATCTCCCCGGAGACCATCGAACGGGCCGCGGAGGCCGGAGCGAACGTGTTCGTGGCCGGCTCGGCAGTGTACGGCGCTGGTGATCCCAATGACGCTATCCGCAAACTGCGCGCATCTGCCGAGGCTGCTGTGCAAGAATAGTTAGCAACAAACGTGCTCCGGGGTCGGTGTAATTCCGAACCGGCGGTTATAGTCCGCGACCCGCACTGCTGATCCGAGAAATCGGGGCAGCGGTTCGGTTGAATCGGTGAAATTCCGATACCGACAGTTAAAGTCTGGATGGGAGAAGCACGTGCAGTTTGTTGTTCCGCCGGCTTTGCCGACCCTTCGAGGTCCCCTTTTGCAGGGGTGACCCCTCGAACCGGTTGTACCCCGGCGACGCATCGTACTGTCGTACCCCCGGAGCACCCGCTTAGGGATAGGACGACATGGATTTTCTACGGTGGCTCTTCGAGGCACAGATTCCGGTGGGCTCAAGCTCACTGCTGGTGCGCGAACTTGTGGGCAACATCTTCGGGCTGCTCAGCGCCTTCGGCGGTATGCGCCGTAAAGTCTGGGCCTGGCCCGTCGGCATCCTGGGCAACCTGCTCCTGCTGACCGTCTTCCTTGGCTCCATGTTCGGCGGCGCCGATACGGCCACGCTGCTGGGCCAGGCCGGCCGGCAGATCATGTTTATCGCCGTGTCCATCTACGGCTGGCGTCGCTGGCAGCAGAGCAAGTCCCACGGCGAGAGCGCGGTGACCCCGCAGTGGGCTTCGGGCCGGGAACGCATCGGGCTGGTGACGATCATGCTGCTGGGCACCGTTGCCCTGACCCCGGTCTTCGCCCGGCTCGGTTCCTACGAACCGGTGTGGGCCGACGCCTGGACCTTCGTCGGCTCGCTGCTGGCCACTTACGGCATGGCCAAGGGTTGGGTCGAGTTCTGGCTCATCTGGGTGGCCGTGGACATAGTGGGCGTGCCGCTGCTCTTCAGCGCCGGTTACTACGCCACAGCGTTTATGTACCTCTTCTACGGCGGCTTCACCCTTGCCGGTTTCTTTGTCTGGTGGAAGGCCAAGCGGGACGAGAAGCCGCAGGTGGAAGTGATGATGCCGGACCCGCGGACCCGGTAGCCGTGACCTAAACGAGGAGGCGCACCATGGAACCAGCCAGCACCAGCGTCAGCAGCTTCATCGACGGTGTGGCATCTCCCGTTCGCCGCCGCGACGCCCAAACCCTGGTCGCGCTGATGACGCGGATCACCGGGGAGCAGCCGGCTATGTGGGGGCCGTCGATCGTCGGCTTCGGCAGCTACCACTACAAATATGCCAGCGGCCGGGAGGGGGACGCCGGCGCGGCGGCATTTTCTCCGCGCAAGGGCGCCACCACGGTTTACCTTCCTGACGGCGTGGACGCGTACACGGAGCAACTGTCCCGGCTCGGCGACCACACGACGGGTGCGGGCTGCCTGTACATCAAGGACTTGGCGAAGGTGGACCTCGAGATCCTCGGAGGAATCATCGCCGAGTCCTACCGTCGCGTCAGCGCAGATGATTTCGGCAGCGGCGGCTGAATCCGATAACCAGTAGGTTAGGGATAGGCTTACCCGGCTCGAGCAAAGGGACAATCGGATCCAGTTTGGCTGCCCGTCGGATATCAGAGGCAATGGAAAACGGGGGACCACCATGGGTGCGATGGATGACTTGCTGGGGCCGAACGAGGTCAAGACCCTGCACGATGCGCTGGCCGGCGCGGCACCCGGTGTCGATTGGGGCGGGGTGCTGGCCACCCGTACCCGGCTGGAACCGTTGTCGCTGCGCGGCCGGACGGACGCCGTCGCGCACGCCCTCGTTAGCGCACTGGGCACCTATCCGGCCGCCGCGGCTGCGTTCCGCGCCGTGCTGGACGATCCGACCTTCACCGGTTGGGTGCTGTGGCCCGTCACCGAGGCTGCCGTAACTTTGGCACTGGCCGACGGCGGCACCCCGGCCTTCGACGACGCGCTGGTCCTGCTTGCGGAACTTACCCCGGGGCTGACCAGCGAGTTCGCCATCCGGCGGCTGCTGAAGGCCGATCACGAGCGGGCTCTGGCGATCATCCGGACCTGGACGGACCACCCCAATGAACACGTACGCCGGCTGGCCAGCGAGGGAACCCGGCCCTACCTGCCGTGGGCCGTCCGGGTACCGTCGCTGCTCGCTACATCGGGAGCCACGCTGCCGCTGCTGGATGCGATGCACAATGACGAGTCGGAATACGTGCGCCGGTCCGTCGCCAACCACACCAACGACCTCGCGCGGCACGCGCCCGAGCTCGTGCTTGAGGCGGCCGCACGCTGGCAGCAGACCGGCACGCCCGGTGCCATCTGGGTGGTGCGGCGCAGCCTGCGCACCCTGGTGAAAAAGGGAAACCCCGGCGCGCTTGAGCTGATGGGTTTCACCCCAGCGGAGGTGAGCATTACCGGGCTGCAGACGGAGACAACCGTCCTGCAGCTGCCGGGCGAACTAACCTTCGACTTTGTCTTGAGCAACACCGGCGACGCTCCGGCCCGCCTGTCAGTTGATTACGCAGTGCACTACGTCAAGGCGAACAGGTCCACGGCCGAGAAGGTCTTCAAGCTGGCGACCGTGTCCCTGGAACCGGGGGAGTCCCGGCAGCTGAGCGGCCGGCACGGCTTCCGGCAGATGACCACCCGGCGGCATTACGCCGGCACTCATGCCCTGGAGGTGCAGGTGAACGGGGTCCGGCACGGCCGGCTGGAGTTTGATCTGGTGCTCTAGGCGCCGGCACCCTCCCCGCTGCGCGGCGGGGAGAAACCGACGAGGCTGTCGTTGATGCCGGCCAGGAACCCGGGGGATGAAGACCATCGTGCTGGATGAGGCGCGCCGTGCCGCAGTGCAGCGGCGTACCCTCACCGCGGTTGTCCTCAGCCAGATTCTCGGTGGGGCGGGCTTGGCCGCGGGCGTCACGGTGGGGGCACTCCTGGCGCAGGACATGCTTGGGTCGGAGGGGTTGGCCGGCCTGCCGGCGGGGCTGATTACCCTGGGTTCCGCGCTGGCGGCCTACCTCGTGGGAAGGGTTACCCAGCGGGCCGGACGGCGGATCGGACTCGGGTCCGGGTTCCTGGCCGGCGGTCTCGGTGCGCTGGGCGTGGTCCTGGCTGCTGTGGTGGACAGCCCTGTTCTGCTGTTTACGGCCTTGTTCCTATATGGGGCGGGAACGGCCACCAATTTGCAGGCTCGATATGCCGGAACGGACCTGGCGCTGCCGGACCGCAGGGGACAGGCCATCAGCATTGCGATGGTCTCGACGACGTTCGGGGCGGTTGCCGGACCCAATCTGGTGACGCCCATGGGCCGCTTCGCCGAGGGCTTGGGTATTCCCGCCCTGGCCGGCCCCTTCCTCCTTGCCGGAACAGCGTTCCTGGCCGCCGGCGTCGTACTGCTGGTGCTTTTGCGCCCGGACCCGTTCTTGCTGGCACGCCGGTTCCGGAACCAGGCAGCGGATCCGATGCCGAGCACCGTCGGCGAAGCAGCGGTACGTCCGGGGACCGGAGTCTACGTGGGTGCCGCCGTGATGGTGCTGACCCAGATCGCGATGGTGGCGATCATGACCATGACGCCGGTGCATATGCGGGCCCATCACCATGACCTTGCCGCGGTCGGAATGGTTATCGGGGTGCACATCGGCGCGATGTATCTGCCGTCGCTCGTCACGGGGATATTGGTGGACAAACTCGGACGTACTCCAATGGCTATCGCCTCCGGGGTCACCCTGCTCTTGGCCGGAGTCACTGCAGCCTTCGCGCCGGGGGAATCCCTGGGCCTGCTGATCCTGGCCCTCGCCCTGCTCGGCATGGGCTGGAACTTCGGCCTGATCGCAGGGACCGCGCTGGTAGTGGACAACACGTCACCGGAGATCCGCCCACGCGTTCAAGGCAAAATCGACGTGTTCGTTGCCTTGGCCGGGGCCGGCGGGGGAACCTTGTCCGGCGTTGTGATGGCAGGCACCAGCTACGCCGCACTCGCCCTCTCGGGCGGCATCCTGGCCTTGCTGCTGATCCCGGTGCTGTTCTGGGCCCGGCGTAGCAAGGCAGTGGAAAGGTACTAGTTGCGGACAGCGGCTACGGCTTCAATTTCGACGAGTTGGTGGTCGTAACCCAACACCGTGACTCCCAGAAGAGTGCTGGGGGCGTCGTGGCTGCCGAAGGCATCCCGGACTACTTCCCAGGCGGTGACCAGGTCCGCCTGGGAGCTGGAGGCAACCAGCACCCGTGTGCTGAGGACGTCCTCGAGTGCAGCCCCGGCGGCCTTCAGCGCAAGCTCCAGGTTCGCCATGCACTTGGCCGCCTGGCCGGCATAGTCGCCGATGGCCGCCGTCGAACCGTCTTCCTCCAGCGGGCAGGACCCGGCGAGGAAGATGAGCCTGGCGTCCGCGGGTGCCGTGGCGGCGTAGGCATACTCCGCGGCGTCGGACAGCTGGGTGGAGCGGATGAGGGTTACCAAGGAGGACTGTGCGGAAGCTGACATGGATGCAGTCTAAGCGGGAGTTATATCGACACCCGAAGACCGAGCGATCTACAAAACCACCAGGCGCTGCAGGCTCACCGGGGCGACAAAACAGCAGCCGCGCGTTCCAGTGCGCCCGGCACGATGGAGTAGTAGGCCCAGACACCGCGCTTCTCACGGTGCAGAATGCCGGCGTCAACCAGGATCTTCAAATGGTGGGACACCGTGGGCTGGCCCAGCCCGATCGGCTCGGTGAGGTCGCACACGCAGGCTTCTTTGTTCTCCTGGGCGGCGATCAGTGAGACCAGGCGCAGTCGGGTCGGCTCGGCCACGGCCTTGAGCAGCTGGGCGAAGCGCTGGGCGTCTTCGATGCTCAGCGCTTCAGAAGTCAGCGGCGTGCAGCAGGTCTCGACGGCGGGAGCGGGAACTGTCAGTGCAGAGGTCACCTGCCCATTATGCACAGATTGACAGGTATCGATATATCCCGGGATACTCGACATCGAAGGATATCGATATTCTTCAATGCAGTTCGCCCTGTCGATGTCCCGTACCGATGTCCCGCCGAGGAGCTTTGTGAGCACGTCCACCGCACCACCCCAGACCGGTCAGGTCACCGGCCGGCTTTCGACGCTTGACCGCTTCCTGCCGGTGTGGATCCTCGCCGCAATGGCCGTCGGGCTGTTGCTGGGCCGGTTGGTCCCGGGCATCGGTCCCGCGCTGGACTCGGTGAAGGTGTCCAATGTGTCGCTGCCCATCGCCGTCGGCCTGCTGGTGATGATGTATCCGGTGCTGGCCAAGGTCCGCTACGACGAAACCTCGCGGGTGATTGCCGACCGGAAACTGATGATCACCTCGCTGGTACTGAACTGGGTGGCCGCACCGGCGTTTATGTTCGCCCTGGCCTGGATCTTCCTGCCGGACCTGCCCGAATACCGCACCGGGCTGATCATCGTGGGGCTGGCCCGCTGCATCGCCATGGTGATGATCTGGAACGACCTGGCCTGCGGTGACCGCGAAGCCGCCGCCGTGCTGGTCGCCATCAACTCCGTCTTCCAGGTCCTCGCCTTCGGCGCCTTGGGCTGGTTCTACCTGCAGGTCCTGCCCGGCTGGCTCGGCCTGGAAACCACCAGCGCCGGCTTCTCCTTCTGGGCCATCACCGCCAGCGTCCTCGTTTTCCTGGGCGTCCCGTTGCTGGCCGGTTTCCTCACCCGCACCCTCGGTGAAAAGGCGAAGGGCCGCGACTGGTACGAGGGCACCTTCCTGCCGAAGCTTGGCCCGTGGGCGCTCTACGGCCTGCTGTTCACCATCGTGCTGCTGTTCGCCCTGCAGGGGGATGAAATCACCTCGAACCCGCTCGACGTCGCCCGCATCGCCCTGCCGCTGCTGGTCTACTTCCTCGTGGTCTTCGGTGCCGGCATGCTGCTGGGCAAGCTCCTGGACTTGGGCTACGCCCGCACCACCACGCTGGCCTTCACCGCCGCGGGAAACAACTTCGAACTCGCCATCGCCGTGGCGATCGGCACCTACGGCGTGACCTCCGGGCAGGCGCTGGCCGGCGTCGTCGGCCCCCTGATCGAAGTCCCCGTCCTGGTCGCCCTGGTCTACGTCGCCCTTTGGGCGCAGAAGAAATACTGGCCCGCCGCCACCCCAGCCCTTGCGACCTCTCCAAACGCCTCCACAGAAAAGACGAACCGATGAGCACCGAAACCGCAGCCAAGCCCTCCGTCCTGTTCGTCTGCGTGCACAACGCCGGACGGTCGCAGATGGCCGCCGCGTACCTGCGACACCTCGGCGAGGGACGGATCGAAGTCCGGTCCGCCGGATCCGCGCCCGCCGACTCGGTCAACCCTGCAGCCGTCGAAGCCATGGCCGAAGAGGGCATCGACATGTCTGCCGAGCTGCCCAAGGTGCTGACCACCGAGGCAGTGAAGGAGTCCGACGTCGTGATCACCATGGGCTGCGGCGACGCCTGCCCGATCTTCCCCGGCAAGCGCTACGAGGACTGGAAACTCGACGACCCCGCCGGCCAGGGTGTGGCCGCGGTCCGCCCCATCCGCGACGACATCAAGACCCGGATCACCGCACTCATCGCCGACCTCCTGCCGGCTTAGCAAAACCTTCGTACTCATTGAGGAAAAGCACTAATGAACACTGAACTGTCCCAGCTTCCCGTCGCCGTCATCGGGTCCGGCCCCGTGGGCCTGGCGGCCGCCGCGCACCTGCTCGAACGCGGACTGACTCCGGTCATCTTTGAAGCCGGCGACTCACCCGCCTCGGCCGTGCGCGCCTGGCGGCACATTCGGCTGTTCTCGCCGTGGCAGTACGACGTCGACGCCGCCGCCCGCCGCCTGCTCGCCGGCACCGGCTGGCAGGAACCGGACGCCGAGACCCTGCCGACCGGCGCGGAACTGCTCGAGCAGTACCTGCAGCCGCTGGCTGCCGTGCCCGCCATCCGCGATGTGCTGCACACCAACAGTGAGGTAGTTGCCGTCAGTCGGGAAGGCCTGGACAAAACCCGCACCGGCGGACGCGATGCCACTCCGTTCCTGGTCCGTGTCCGGAACGCCGACGGCACAACCGCCGATAACCGGGTCCGCGCCGTCATCGACGCTTCCGGCACCTGGAACTCCCCGAACCCGCTGGGCTCGGCCGGACTCGCAGCACCGGGGGAGGCCGCCGCCTATGCAGAGGGCTTCATCACGGCGCCGCTGCCGGATGTCACCGGCCGGGACCGCGACCGGTTCGCCGGCAAGCACATCCTGGTGGTCGGTGCAGGCCATTCGGCGGCCAACACGCTGCTGGCGCTGGGGGAGCTGGCCGAGCAGGAACCGGACACCCGGATCAGCTGGGCCATCCGCCGGTCCTCGGCGGCCAGCGTGTACGGCGGCGGCGACCTGGACGGACTGCCGGCCCGCGGCGCGTTGGGCAGTCGGCTGCGGACCCTGGTCGAGGAAGGCCGCATCGAACTGCACACCTCGTTCACCATTACCGGCTTCAAGAGCTCCGGCAGCCTCGCCGTCATCGGGACCACTCCATGCGGGGAGACGCAGTTGGACGTCGACCTGCTGGTTCCGGCCACCGGCTTCCGGCCGAACCTGGACATGCTCCGTGAAATCCGGCTGGATCTGGATCCCGCCGTGGAAGCTCCGCGGGCGCTCGGGCCGCTCATCGATCCGGAATTCCACAGCTGCGGCACCGTGACGCCGCACGGCGCCCGGCTGCTGTCCCACCCCGAGAAGGACTTCTACATCACCGGAATGAAGTCCTACGGCCGGGCACCGACGTTCCTGATGGCCACCGGCTATGAGCAGGTCCGTTCCATTGCCGCGGCCCTTGCCGGGGATCAGAAGGCGGCCGACGACGTCGAACTCGTCCTGCCCGAAACCGGGGTCTGCTCCACGGATCTGGGCGGCAGCTGCGATACCGTGGCCGGCTGCAATACCGACGCCACCGCTGCGCCTGCCGCTGAGTCCTGCTGCGGTGTGCCGGAGCCGGCAGCTGCTGCGCCTGCCGCTGAGTCCTGCTGCGGTGTGCCGGAGCCGGCAGCTGCTACGCCCGCTGCTGAGTCCTGCTGTGGGACGCCGGAACCTGCATTCCTCGGTATTCCTACCGGACTGGAACACGGCCGCTCCGGAGAACAGGGGAACTAGTTCCGGGATACGATGCGGCAGTCCACCCGCTACTACGTCCCGGAAGGAACCGGCCGATGAACAACGCCGCAAAAGGGTGGCTGCTCCTGTCCGCCGCCATCCTGGCTGAAGTGACGGCGTCGCTCTCGCTCAAAGGTGCGCTGGAGCATGCCGGTCTCTATGCCGTGGTCGCGGCCGGCTATCTAGGCTCATTCATCCTGCTCGCCGGCGTCCTGCGCGCCGGCATGGCCTTGGGTGTCGCGTACGGCGTCTGGGGTGCGAGCGGCGTCGCCCTGACCGCCATCGGCTCCCTGGTCTTCTTCGGCGAACCGCTCACCCTGCTGATGGGCATTGGTATCACCGTTGTCATCGCCGGGGTGCTCTGCGTCGAACTCGGGTCCCAAGCGGCACATGAGAAAACCGAAACCGCGTAATGGCCTACCTCTTCCTGATCGGCGCGATCCTCTTCGAAGTAGCCGGCACAGTTTCCCTCCGTCTCGCCGTCGACGACAAGCGCTGGTACGCAGGAGTCGCCGTCGGCTATCTGGTGGCGTTCGGCATGCTCACCCTCACCCTCGCCCACGGCCTGCCGCTGGGCATCGCCTACGGGATCTGGGCGGCCGCCGGCGTTGCACTGACTGCGGTTATCGGCAGGGTCTTATTCAAGGAACCCTTCACCTGGCTGATGGGCCTGGGAATAGTCCTTATTGCCGGCGGTGTGCTGCTCATCGAACTGGGCGCTGTGCACTGACGACAGCAGGATCAGTTGTCCCAGACGAAGGCGCGGGGCCCATTGCGGGTCCCGCGCCTCGGTGTTCCCTTAGCTGATTACTGCCAGGTCGGGCTCATGCCTTCCGGATAGCGGGCACCGAATCCGCCGGTCGGAAGGATCTCTTTGATGCGGGCCAGGTCGGCATCAGTGAGACTGAGGTCAACGGCGCCGACGTTCTCCTCGACGCGCTTGGCACTGCGGGTGCCGGGGATCGGGACGATGTGTTCACCCTGTGCGAGCAGCCAGGCAAGGGCGAGCTGCGCCACGGTGGCGTCCTTGGATGCGGCGAGTTCAGTCAGCTTACGGGTGGCGTCGACGTTCTTCTCGAAGTTGCCGGGCTGCCATCGGGCGTCCCAGCTGCGCATGTCGGTCTCGTCATACTCGGCTGCCGGCTTCGCGGTGCCGGTGAGGAACCCGCGCCCGAGGGGTGAGTAGGGCACGAACCCGATGCCGAGCTCGTTCAGGACGGGGAACAGCACCTCCACGTCGCGCTCGAAGAGGGAGTACTCGGTCTGAAGGACCGAGACGGGCTGCACGGCATGGGCGCGGCGCAAGGTCTCCGGGCCAGCTTCGCTGAGACCGAAGTACTTCACCTTGCCGGCATCGATAAACTCCTTCACGGTCCCGGCGACATCCTCGATGGGAACGCTGGGGTCCACCCTGTGCTGGTAGAGCACATCGATGTGGTCTACGCCGAGACGACTCAAGCTGTTCTCGACGACGTCGCGGATGTGTTCCGGGCGGCTATCGAAACCGCCGTCGCGCGTGAAGCCGAACTTCGTGGCGATGACAACCTCGTCACGGAAGCTCTTCACGGCCCGGCCAACGATCTCCTCGTTCGCACCCCAGCCGTACAGCTCGGCTGTATCAAAGAACGTCACGCCCAGCTCATGCGCTTTCTGGATCGCAGAAATGCCTTCCTGCTCATCACCGGGACCGTAGGCAAGCGAGATGCCCATTGAGCCGTAACCAATGGCGGAAGTGGTCAGGCCTTGGCTGCCCAGAGTGCGTGTCTGCATGATGTCTCCTCTTTCGTGGATCGAGCGGCGCCGGAAGGGCTGGTGCGCCGTTGAGCCGGCGACGAATGGCTACCCATCGAGGTCCCGACGGCGAAAACCAGTGAAACCGATCAGTAGGAACACAGCGGTGACGGCGGAAATTCCCGTCAAACCGGCCCATCCTTCGTCGTCGACGGAAACGTTGGGAACGTGCCAGAACGGACTGATCGCCAGTACCCAGTCCCAGAGCCTGAACGTCGGGCCCAGCAACGTGAGCACGAAGGAAATAAAAACACCGGCCCAGGACGCGATTACCACCTGCGGCCGTGCACCGATGACCGCCACCGAAACGGCGGTGGCCGTCCACATGGCCGGAACGGTCACCACGGCCTGCAGGAGAACCTTGCCGGCGTCGATGCCCAGGTCTCCGGAGGCCAGCACCGTGATGATGGCTCCAGCGAGAAGCAGGTAGATGGTTGGTGTGGCCAATGCGAGCATGACGTTTGCCGTGAAGTAACGGGAGCGCGGAACGGCGGCGGCCAGAACGGGCTCCAGCCGGCCCGCGAGCTCCTCGGTCCGCACCTTCTGCAGGATCTGCACGCCGGGAATGGCCGCAATGATTCCGGCAAGGCTCAGAATCGTCACCAGGAAGGCCGGCGCGAGAGCCTCCGGCGTGGCGGCACCGGAGGCGAGAACCGAGGCGGCAGCACTGTCACCGCTCAGGATGTCCTTAAAGGAGCGGGCAAAAAATCCGAAGACCACCCCGATAATCATGAATGCAATGGTCCATGTCAGGATCGGGGCGCGGTTCAGCCGGACCGCCAGGCTCCATGGAGTTCCAACTCTGCCCCGGGCCGGGCCGGGATCGGGAACGATGGCCCCCTGCCCGAAGTCGCGCCGCGACTGCAGCAGGAAGGCTACACCGAGCAGGACCAGGGCGAGGGCCACTGCGGGAAGCAGCGGCCACCAGTGGTTGCCGCTGGCCGGCCGGGTTCCGGTCATCCAACTTAACGGATTGGTCCAGGACATCCAGTCCGGTGCCTCCACCGAATACAGGAATCCGCGCAGCAGGAACAACGCGCCGAAGGTGCCCACGGCCAGCGAGTTGGCCGTCCGCGCATCGGATCCTAGCTGCGCGGTCACAGCGGCGACCGCAGCAAACATCCAACCGGTGGCAGCGAACGTTGCTCCCAGCAGCAGGGAGGCATTCCAGCCGCCGCCGCACCAGGCAGTGACAACCCCGGCGACGGCTCCGAGAGCCGCCGAGCCGATCAGGGCCAGGCTGACTCCCGCCAGCAGGCGGCTGCCCCGGCCCAGCACACCGGATGCCAGAAGCTCGGCCTGTCCGGAGTCCTCCTGGCCCCGGCTGGACCGGGTGACGGTGAAAATCGATCCGAGTGCGGCGAGGAAACCGCCCAGGGCGAGGCTGCGCCAGGCATTGAAACCGTCGTCGGTGCTCAGATCGTAGGCCGGTCCGAAGATCAGGCCCAGTGCCGGGTTGGAGCCAATGGCAAGCGCTAGTCCGAGGCGGTCCTGCTGGGTGGGAAAGACCCATGGGTAGACGAGTACGGAGGACGCAGAGAGTGCCGTCGCGATCAGGATCCACGGCACAAAGCTACGTCCGTCGAACCGGACAGTAGCACGCAGCAGCGGTCCGGTACCCGTCAGGGCGTTGCTCATGGGCGCGCCCGTGTGGAGGGGGCGTCGTCCTCGTACAGCCGCAGGAAGAGGCTCTCCAGCGAGGGCGGTTCGACGGTCAGCGATGTGATGCCGAACGGGGTGAGTGCTGCCATTGCCTCACCCACCCGTGCGGACTCCACCACAGCCGTGAGTTTGCCGCCGTCCAGGTGCACGTCCTCGAATGCGGCCAGCTGGCCGGGCTGTGGGTCACGTTCCAGAGTGGCGTGGACGGCGGCGGTGGTATGCCCGCGAAGCTGGGCCAGTGTCCCTTCCTCCACGATCCGTCCGTCCCGGATAATGCTCACCCGGTCCGCGAGGGTTTCGACTTCGGCGAGAATATGGCTGCTGAGCAGCACCGTGGTGCCGCGTTGCTTTGCCTCGCCGATCACTTCCTGGAAGACGTTCTCCATCAGCGGGTCCAGACCGCTGGTTGGCTCGTCAAGGATTAGGAGCTCGACGTCGGAGGCCAGGGCGGCGACGATGGCCACCTTTTGCCGGTTACCCTTGGAGTACTGGCGGCCCCGCTTCGCGGGATCCAGCTCAAACCGCTGGATCAGTTCCGCCCGCCGCCCCTCGTCCAGGCCGCCGCGGAGCGATCCCAGCAGGTCGATGGCCTCGCCGCCGGTCATGCCCGGCCACAACGCGACATCGCCCGGCACATAGGCAAGCCGGCGATGCAGCGGCACGGCCTCTCGCCACGGATCCTTTCCCAGGACCTGCAGGGCTCCGGCGTCGGCCTTCAACAGTCCTAGGAGCACACGGATAGTTGTTGACTTCCCGGCGCCGTTTGGCCCCAGGAAACCGTGCACCTGCCCACGCTGAACTTGGAGGTTCAGCCCGTTCAGAGCCTGGAATTTCCCGAAAGATTTCTCGAGCCCCTGAACACTGATGGCCAACTCCGCGCTCATAGCCTCCCCGTTCCCTAGCCGTCCCTACAGTTAGTGTGCTGGTACATCCACCATGGTGACCAATGTTTTCCTCTGCCTGCCTGCCTGTTGGCGGCAATTCTGGACTGGACATGCCTCGTCATCACCACATGGGAACTTCACAAACGCTGGCCGGGCTCAAGGCTCATTATCGACGACGACAGCGCCGTCCCGTTCATGGTTACCAGTACCAGTACGGACAAAGCCAAAGTGGTCGTATAAGTTCCGAAGTCGGAAACCGTCGACGCGAGCCAAAACCGGACGAATGCCGGATAGCGACGCAGGGTCGGCTCTACCTCTTTGGCACCGCCGCCCCTCATTGCGGCTCGTCGGGAAAGAAAAGGTCCTCGATGGTGCAGTTGAAGACGCCGGCGATCCGAAAGGCCAGCGGCAGCGACGGGTCAAAACGTCCGCGTTCGATGGAGATGACGGTCTGGCGGGATACGCCCAACGCGTCAGCGAGCCGCTGTTGGGACCAGGCCAGGCGCTGGCGCGACTCATGCACCAGGTTCTTCACGTCAGCCTTTCCGCCGGAGCACCAGGTACCGGATGCCGAAGGAGGCGAAGCCCAGAGCGATCACAGCGGGAAGGATGAGCTTCAGATCTACGGAAAAGTCCTTGGGAATGAAGGCCAGAACGGTAGCCGCGACCCCAAGCACCAGGATCAAATCCATGAAGGAAGCCGCAGCAGCCTTGTCGATCCACCCGGATTCGACGGAGTCGTCAGGACGTTCGGTTGCTCCTATCAGCGTGTTCCGGTCCACGACCAGGACATAGACCAGGGCCACAGCCGGCATCGCGATGCAGGCGGCAAAGACACAGAAGCTGAGCGCAGGATTCGATCCGCTGATTCCGGCCAGGACGGACAACCAACCTCCTGCTGCTCCCAGTGCTAATCCACAGGGAACAGCGATGGCTGCGGCCGGTACGCGGCCGGTTCCAAACTTGGCATATCCCCACTTTGTGCGGGTTTGCTCAACGGACATTGCCGGCCTCCTCGGATGTACAGCTCGCTTTACACGTCTAGTTAGCTTTACAGGTTTGCCGCTGTCAAGAGTGTTGAGGCGGCCCCGGATCTCGGACTTAACCTGGCGTGTGGCAGAGACTGCCATCCGTCACCGGCACTGTACGATCCAGTGATCTTCTCTGGTTAGTAACACTTGGCACCGAGCCGGACATGTAGAGGTATGGGGACAACACGAAGCTCTAAGGAACGCGAGGCCCGCTTCGCCGCGCTCTACGCGACAACATACGGTGACGTCCTGCGCTTTGTGCAGCGCCGGACGGAATCGCACCGGGCCGAAGACGTAACCCATGAAGCCTTCATGGCAGCATGGCGCCGGCTGGATGAGCTGCCTCGGGAGCCAGGGGACGCGCGGGCATGGCTGTACGGCACGGCCCGCAACTGTCTGCTCAACGATCAGCGTTCCCGTGCGCGCCAAGGTGCCCTTGAGGTTCGGATAGCCTCCCATATCCCGGAATTCATTGATCCGGAGGACGACTTGGTTGCCCTTCAAGTGGACCTGGCGGCCGCTTGGAGCAGGGTCCGGCCCGAGGACCGGGAAGTGCTGTCGCTCGCAGTGTGGGAAAACCTGACCTCTCCGCAGGCCGGCCGCGTACTGGGAATCTCTGCGGCCGCCTACCGTATCCGTCTCCACCGCGCACGCCAGTCCCTGCACCGTGCCCTTCGGCACCGGGCGCCGGACTACTCGACCTTGGAGGAATTGATATGAAACCCGATACCTATCTCAGGGCCCTGCGCACGCTGGACCCGGCACCGCGTTCCGCACCGGACGGCGAATCCCGACGGCGGTACGAGACGGGACTGCAGCAGATCCTTGCCACCGATCCCACAGCCGGGGCGGGCACAACAGCCGAACGGATCGAGCTGGCCCCGCGTCGGCAGCACCGGCGCACCCGCTGGATAGCGGTACCGGCCGTCGCGGCGGTCCTGGCGGCCGCCGTCGCACTGGCCCCGAACCTGCTTAGCGCGGAAAATGCTTACGCTTCCTGGACACCCGTCCCTGAGACCCTGACCGACGCAGACCTGGCCACCACGGAAAAGGCATGCCGCGAGCAGGGCCTGAACATCGACTCTCCGTCACTCGACATCGCCGAGCGCAGGGGGGAGTGGGTGGTGCTCCTTTACGCCGGAGCGAACGATACCTCCGCGGACTGTCTGGCGCATGTGCCGGTAGGCAGCGGCCGGGCGGACGACGTCGCAACCTCGGGCAACGGCGGAAAAGGTGCAGTGCCCGTCGGGGATCAGTTCACGCAGGGTCCCATCACCGAATACAACGACCGCAGGACGCTGATCAGCCGGCCGCGGCCTACGGTTTCCCTCACCCAGGGCCATATCGGGGACAACGTTGTCGCCGTAACCATTCACACGGCCGATGGGCAGCAGGTCCAGGCCTCCCTCGAAGACGGCCGGTACGTTGCCTGGTGGCCGGGAACCGCGTTCGGTTCCGAGCTTGAGGGCAACGGCGGCCCCGCACCTGACCTCGCCTACACCATCACCCTTCGTGACGGGACGGTCCTGGACGACGCCGAACCGACCAGCCCCTGAGGGGTACCGTCGTACGGGTACCGGGCCCTTCGTACGCATCGGCTAGCTGGGACGGTCCAGGATGCTCAGTGCCCGATAGATGGTTGTGTGGATAGGTGCAGGGGTATTGTGCTTCGCGGCGATACGGGCGAGGGCGCCGTTTTGTTCTTCGAGTTCGGAAGGGCGACCCGCGATGAGGTCGCGCTGCATGGAAGCGGTGCTGTCGGGCGTGAATGCGTCGTACTGGGCCATTGTCGTTTTCACGTCATCCTCGGTGAGGTTCACTCCAACCGCTGCGGCGATCGTGGCGACTTCACGCATGGCGTCTTCAACTAATGCCCGCGTGCCCGGGTGGGTCCGCGTTTCACCCACGTTTTTACGGCACAGCGCTCCGACGCCGCCGTAGGAAGCAATGAGCATGAACTTCCGCCACAGCTCGGTGGTGATGTCGTCAGAGATACGGGTGCTGATGCCGGCTGAAATCAAAGCGGCGGCGAGGGCCTGTACGCGGGCTGTTGGTGTGCCGTCGAGCTCTCCGAGGGTGACAGCGGGATTCCCGCCAACATGATGGACGTGCCCGGGCTCGACTAGATAGGAGATGATCATGCACAGACCGCCCAGAGCATGCCCGCCGCCAACGGCTGCTGTGATCTGTTCGGATGCGGTGACCCCGTTCTGCAGCGGCAGCACCGGGGTATCGGGGCCGAGGAGCGGCAGCGCGGTTTGCATGACGTCGCGGACCTGGCCGGCTTTGCAGCCTAGGACGACGGCGTCGCACACCCCGATGGCTGCAGCGTCCGTTGAAACACCGGCCAGCGCGATGAATTCATCCCGTCCGTCGCCCGAGGTGAGGTGAATCCCATGGTCGGAAAGGGGATCGACATGGCGGGGCGTAACCAGGAGGTGGACGTCGTGGCCTGCCCGGGACAGGGCGGCGGCGAAGTAGGCGCCGACTCCGCCGGCGCCGACGATTCCGATCTTCATGATTGTGTGGTTGGTAGGTTGCGCATGCGGCTAAGGATAACCATGACGGGAAGGCAGTCGCTCCCCACCGGAGCATCACCGCCCTACCGAGCTTTCCTCCGGGAATGACATCGGCAATATGGCAGACTCTGCGAATGCCACTTATTCAGGTACTTAACGCCTCGCCGTCCACCACCGAGAAGAAGCGCCAGCTGCTGGCAGCGCTTACGGAAACTTATGCCCGGGTTATGGAGATTCGGCCGGACACTATTCGGGTTGTTCTTCACGAGCTGCCCCGTGAGAATTGGTCGGTCGCCGGAGTGACCCTGGCGGACTCCGGCCAGGATGAATCCGTCCGGGCCGGCTGACGACAGTCGCCGTTCCCCACCGGCAGCGGATGCGTCCCAGCCCGTTAGGGCCAGTCGACCGGGTACGGCGATTCCATTTCCTTCGGCCGACTGGAGCGCTCGGACTCTGAACTATCCACCCCACCTTGGGCGGCCGCTAAAGAATCCTTCGATGGGGCACAGATTCAAGGTTTAGAGGTGCTTCTTCATTTTCGTGGTCACTATTTCGTAACCCATCGATTCGTAGAGTCCTCGGGCGCCGTGGTTGAATCCGAAGACGCTGAGTCCAAGGGTGTGGGCGCCTTGGGAACGCGCGTAGTCTTCGGCCAGCTTCATTGCCTTCCTGCCTAGCCCTTTGCCGCGATGCTCCTCATCAACGACTATGTCCCACACCCACCAAGAGCGATGATCTTCAGAACTGTCAGTTCCAACCCAAAGGTAGCCAATGGTTGTGCCGGTACCGTCAAGAACATCGAACACGGCATTATCTGTGGTTGGAATGTTCTCAGGAAACGCGGCATCTAGGCTCTCATAAGCGCGCCGATGTGCCTCTTGCGGGGATTCGCCTGTCGTAATGAGATCAGATGCGTATTCAGTGCGGCTTCGTTCCATCCAGGCAGGGAATTGTTGGGCGCGGAGAGGGACGAGCTGAACAGTCATTTGATCAGCTTGACAGTAAGATGCAGGAGCGGCAAAAGCCGTTACCGAGATCCTCGCGGAGAGATTGAGAGCGTCTCACGAGCGATGGAATCAGAGACAACTGCGACGAATCCATGGCGCGGGAGGAACGTCTGCTCTCCCAGTACAGTGGCCACCAACGGCACCTCGGACTGGTCATTGTGCCCTTTCGGAACGGCCGGGCAGTGGAGAAGCCCCCGGAGACAGGGAATGAGTTATGCGGGGCTGCCGTGGGTTATCGTTCCCGGATGATGTTTGAAACCGACCGCCTTGAAGCCCGCCACTTTGTGGAGAGGATCTGGAGGACTTTGCAGCGCTCTGCGCGGATCCTGCGGTCATGCGGTTCGTCGGTGACGGGACGACATTGGACCGGTTCGAAGTCGCAGGATGGATTCAGGTCTGCAAAGAAAAGTATGCGAAGCGCGGCTATGGCACCTCACCCGTCTTTGAACGGGACAGCGGCGAATTTGTCGGCTATTGCGGCGTCATCCGTGCGCCCGGCCAGGACTTCGACGAACTGATATACGTTTTCCATCAAAGGTTCTGGGGCAAAGGTTATGCCACCGAAATTGGCCGGTCGATGCTCGCCTACGTCTTTGAGGTCTCTAATCTGGAGTTCATCTCCGCGACGATCGATGCCGGCAACGAGCAGTCGAAACGGGTAGCGCGCAAGATCGGAATGGCGGAGCGGCCGTTTCCCGACGACGAGGTGAGCTACTGGACTATCGATCGCCCTGACGACTAACGGGCCTGGCCCTCGACGCCGATAGCCCCTTGTCTCTTCCCCGCCGCATCGTGCAACGAAGAGCGGTACCGCACCTCCGTCAGGGTGGAGCCGGAGAAGGACTCTTCTTTGGTTGCTCCGTCCAAGGACATTCCCCTTCGTTCGTAGAATTTCCTTCCCCGCTGGTTGGAATCCAGCACCCACACGGACAAAGCGGTGTGTCCGCTTTCGCGCAGTTGGTTCAGCGCTGCTTCCCACAAGCGGCGCCCGACTCCCGTGCCGACAAATTCCTCCAGGAGGTAGAGGGCGGTGACCTCTCCGACCTGCGGGTCGGCGTCGTCGTCGCTGCTGCTGTCCGCATGGGAAAACCCCACGACGTTCGAGCCGATCACGGCCAAATGTGGTTGCGGCACCTGCCCTTCATGGATCATTCGCTTCCAGCCCGCAGCTCTCCGCTCAATGTCCAGTGCATCGAGGAGGGAATCGGGCATCAATCCGCGATAGGCCCATTGCCATGCGTGGACATGGACGCGAGCGAGGTTGTGGGCGTCATTTTCGATGGCTCGGCGGATTTCAACGGCTGGCATGGGCATTAGTCAACAATGAGAAGGCTATTTGCGCTAGGACTTTCTTTGGCGCACAGGGGGATATTGCCCCGGGCCCGTGATTGGACGGTTGCGCCATTCGTTAGGGTGTCTAAAGTAAGGCCGTCCCACGGGCACAACGTGACAGTGGTCGGCACACTCCGGTTTTCGGGTACCACCGTGGGGGAATCAGCATGAACAAGCACGTCGTCGCACCTTGTCTTGCAGCGCTGCTGCTCGTTACGGCCTGTGCTCCGTCGTCGCAGGATCCAGCCTCTTCAACCGACGGGGCCGATGCGTCCCCGTCCCGGACCTCCGCCCCTGTTCCGGCGAGCCCCTCCCGGACACCCGAGCCCACCGCGACTGAGCGGCCAACGCTGGGCAAGCCCGCCTCCTACGAGGAAGGCTTTCCCTACGCGACCGGTGCCCTACCGGCGCGGTGGCTGAGCCAAGCCGGTTGGTACGCCCAAAAAGGGGCCGGGGCGGAGGTCATCGGTGACCTGACTGCCTTCGTTGAGCAGGATATGCAGACCCGGGACCAGACCCTCGTGGTGACCGACAGCGCCGGCGACATCCTGTATCGGTCGCCGTCCCTCGGACTGGACCCGGAACAGCGCGTCGAGCCGTCCCTGGACCGGGTGCGGCAGAACGGGCAGGAGTCCTTCACGTTTTACCAGATCGGCGTGCCGCTCCAGCCAGGCGCCGGTCAAGGTGCTGCACCCGTTGCCCAGCTGATCGTCGTCGACGCGGCGGGGAAAGCAACGGCCGTCGAAGAGGATATGACCGGCTACCGTCCGACGTCGACGCATGACGGTAACGGTGCGCTGGCCTTCACCGCCACCGACGGCGGCCTCGGCATGCAAAGCGGCGTCGCAGCCGGCCCGGACAGCGCCGGTTTTGTCCGGGTGCTCAATGCCGAGACAGGACTGCTGGAACCGATTCCGGAACTTGAGGGGCAGTCCTGGCTGGCCCGGATCGACGGGGTGGACGTGTACCGCTCACCCCGGGCAGCGAACCCGCAGCAGGGTCTGCCGGAGGCAACGCTCAGCATTGGCGAATGGTCGACGACGTTCGCGGACCATCCGTCCGGGTCCATCGTCTTCGGCTCCACGTTCGTTTCCGTCCGCAAAGTGGACGAGACGTGCGAGTCCGTCGACGTGCACACCGGGCAACCGGTTGTCTTCGAGGGCGCGGCACAGGGATGCGCCTTCCCGGCGGCCCGGCTGCCCGGATACGCAACAGCGGCCAGCCCGAATGGTGAGCTGCATCTGATGCACTGGCAGAACGAACAGGGCGTTGACGCGCAGTGGGTGGTGAATCTGAGGACGGGGGAGCAGAAGCGGATCGACCCGGCGTCAGACTTTTACCCCGCCATGGTCTCCGACGCGGGCGAGGTGTACGGCAGGAACAACGCCGGGGATAGAACCGGGTACCTGAAGTTCCCGGAGCAGATGGCGCCGCAGTTCGACGAGGCGAAGCGTGACCTCCCCACGGCGATCACCAGTGAGGGCCTGGCAATGTTCAAGTACGAGGACCTGCCGACCTATTTCGCGCTGCCGGTGGACTAGCGGAAACCTGGCTCAATGGCAGGCGACCGGCTGCTGCTCAAACCTGGTGGGCCCCACGGGCACGTAACCGCTGAGCTCGTTGCCGTCGGCGTCGACCTGCACCGTGTATTCACTGTCTTCAACCAGCCGATACCCGTTGGGGGTGGAGGCGCCGCCGACGGTGAGCAGCCCGCCGGACGCGGTCCATTCCAGGGTGTAGTTGCCGGCCTCGATCGGCCGGTAGCCGTCGTCGCTGTTCCACTCACCGGCCAGCCTGCCGATTCCGTGGCTGCCGACCGCGTAAACCTTGCCGCTTCCTGACATGAGGAAAGCGGACTCACGCACTGCGGCGCGGCAGCCCTCCGGTCCCTGGGGATCCAGAATGAAGCTCTCGGTCCCTGCGTCGAGCAGCGATCCGACGGCGATTCCGACTCCCGCGACGGCGGCCGCCAGCAGTGCCGGAACGGGGGAGTGCAACCGTGGATTTTTGCGGTCGCCGACGCGGTTCCGAGAGCCGAGCCACCGAATCGCCACGGAGGCCAGCAGCAGCGCGGCGGCCGCCGGCCAGGGGCTGACGACGTGGGAGCCGATCACGAGGATCCAGCCGGTGGCAGATGACAGGACTAACGCGAGCCCAAGCAGCAGGCAGGCACCGGGCACAACAACCCGCAGCGCAACTGTCCGGTAGCGAGGTTCGTTGGAGTCCACCGGTTACAAGCTTTCCCGGAGCCACGCGTTTGCCCGGGCGACCGCTTGCCCGATCTCGTCCGTGGGCCGGCCGTTCAATAACGCGAACGCGACTTGCTGCAGCCGGAAGGTGTTCCGCCGGATGGCAGCACGGCGCACTTCCGCGGAGCCGGCGATCAGCGGCAGCTTGTCCCACCCGTTCCAGACACCGATGCAGGCAAGATCCGTGGAGCGGTCGCTCCGGGACGCCAGATCCCAATCCAGTACCCCGACTATGCGGTTCCCTTCCCAGAACACGTTGTGCCCTCCGAGGTCTCGAAGCTGGCCGGGTTCGCCTTCCCCTGCAGGGCACGGTCCGCCGGGGAAGCCGATCGAGTCCGGGATGCTGTCCACCAGCTTCTGCCGCTTCCGCATGGCGGCCGCCGTGTCCGAGTCCCGTGCAATTCGAACGGCGGCGGTGCCGTCCAGCAGGACCACGGTGTGGGCTGACCCTATGTCCACAATTGAGCGGGTGATGCTTGGGCAGCGGGCGGCAGCCCTTCAATGGCGGCATCCACGAGGGCATGGAGTGTGCGGCTCTCGATTGTCCCCATGGTCAGAACCTAACAGGATGGTCAAACGGTCGTAGGACGCTACTCTGATCCGGGCCCCGGCCGACTCACAATCAGCCCCGTTACGGCCGCTCTGCTGCCGCCCGCTGGCGGCCGGCATGCGTGCGGGCCTTCATCCGGTTGCCGCACACTGCCATGGAACACCACTTGGCGGTGCCCGGCCTGCTCCTGTCGATGAGGAAGAGGTTGCACTCGTTGTTGGCACAAGGACGAAGACGGCCTGGTAATTCCCGGACAACACGGGACCAGGCAAGCGCCGCACGGAAGGCTATCCGCTCGTCCTCCGGCGCACGCACTTCCCAGTGGAGTCCCTGCGGAGTGACCCGGGGGACCAGGGCGCCGTCGCCCAGCGCTGTTGAAAGGCGGGACAGTGCGTCATTGGATTCCCGGACGGCGTCCTGCAGGCACTCCCGCATCCGTCGAAGATGTTCAAGCTCGGCTGGAGAGCCCGTGCCTCCGTAGCGTGCAACGAACTCGACGCAGGAGGCGCCCGCGAGTCCATCCGTGGGACGGCCCGCGACAACGGGTGTGCTGTTCAGCAGCGCCAGCAGCAGGTCTTCATCCTCGACCATCGGGTTCCTTTCTCGGAGGACGGCACACTTTCCAGGGGTTACGCGGGTGCGCTGAACGAGTTCCATGCTACCGTCCCATAACCAGTAAAACGATTGTTAGGGGTTAGTCCATGGTCGCCGTCCATCACCGCACCGTTTCCGTCAACGGCCTAGACGTGTTTTACCGCGAAGCCGGCCCCGTGGACGCCCCGGTGCTGCTGCTCCTGCACGGATATCCCACCAGCTCGCACATGTTCCGCCACCTCATCCCCAGGCTCGCCGAACAATACCGGGTGATCGCCCCGGACTCCATCGGCTTTGGCCGCTCGTCAGCGCCGTCGGTGGAGGAGTTTACGTACACTTTCGACGGGCTGGCCGAGGTGACGCGTGCTTTCCTGGTGGAACTCGGCGTGGACGCCTATACGGTCTACACCCAGGACTACGGCGCCCCCATCGCCTGGCGGCTGGCGCTGGCCAACCCGGCAGCGGTGGAAGGCGTGATTTCGCAGAACGGCAACGCCTACGAAGAGGGTTTTGTGCACGACTTCTGGGCGCCCATCTGGGCCTACGGTGCGGACCCTTCGCCGGAAAACAAGGCGGTCCTGCGTCCGGCCTTGGGCCGGGAGGCAGTCGAGTGGCAGTACAAGCACGGCGTTCCGGATCCCACCACAGTGGACCCGGACGCCTGGGAGCACGATCTGGCGCTCCTGGCCCGCCCCGGCGTCGACGAGGCCCAACTGGCGCTCTTCGGCGACTACCACACCAACCGGGCACTGTATCCGGCGCTCCACGAATTGCTGCGTTCCACCCAGGTTCCTGTGCTTGCCGTATGGGGGCGGAATGACGAAATCTTCGGTCCGGCCGGAGCCGAAGCGTTCCGCCAGGATGTCCCCAAGGCGCGCGTGGAACTTCTCGACGGCGGCCACTTCCTCCTCGAGTCACACCTCGACGAGGTTGCGGACATCATTCTCGACTGGCGGTCCGGGTTCTAGCCGGCAGCGCCGCGGCAAAACGACGACGGCGGGGCCGGGCGGCCGTCGTCGGAGAGCCCCACCGTCTACGATTCCCGGGGAAAGAACCATGAGAAGCTACCGCCGGTCCTGTTCTCGCGCTGCTGCGGGTGGGCGAGGGCCTTGAGAACGGACCGTCGAGGACGCGGTCGCCGGCGTTGGTCGGCTGCTGTGCGGGCTGGGATCTGCGGCCATGAACCCGGCATGACAAGATGGCCTGCATTGCTGTGTCTATGAGTCCCAGCACTCACCAACCCTGAAGGAGCTCCGATGCCCGCTTCCGAAATGCGTTCGAAAACGCTTGAATACTCCCCTGCCGAACGGGACGTCGCACGCATATTCTCGCGGACCGGACTCGAGCACCTGCAGGCGCTTGCCGCCGGTGAGGTTCCCGGCCCGCCGATCAGCAGCCACGTGGGGCTGCGCCTCGTCAGCGTGAGCGAGGGGGATGTGGTGATGACGGCGGAACCGGACGAATCGCACTACAACCCGATCGGGTCCGTCCACGGCGGCTTTTTCGCCACCGTCCTGGACTCCGCCTGCGGCTGCGCCGTGCACTCCACGCTGCCGGCCGGCGCCGGCTACACCAGCCTCGAACTCAAAGTGTCCTTCCTGCGGCCCGCCACCGCGAACACGGGCACCGTCACCGCCCACGGATGGGTGACCAAGGCCGGACGCAACGCAGCGTTTGTCGAAGCGGACCTGCGCGACGCCGCCGGCCGGGTTCTCGCTACCGCGTCAAGCACCTGCCTGGTGGTGGGTCCCGAGCCGTCGGGAAGTTGAGCCAGCGGTGAGGGAGACGGTGACGAGGATGGCGCAAAGCAGCACCGATGTCAGCATCAAGACCAGATAGGCCACCGTTACCAGCACTGCGACCGGTGCCGTTTCCCAGACCGCGGAAAGCGGCATCGAACTCAGGCTGTTGAAACGAGGAATACCGCCCGGCTGGTACCGGACAACCTCCGCGGAAGGGTGAATGCCGGAACACGCACCCTGGAACTGCTGGGCCCGATGGCCGGTTCCCTTGCCGGTGGAGCACTGGCCACCATCGACGTGGCCCTCCCGGTCGCTGCAGGCGGCGCCGTCTTCGTTGCCTGCACCGGGTTGGCACTGCTTCTGGTCCGCAGCGGCGAGGAAATGCCGCCCGAAAATGCCGCAGCGTTGGTCCCGCGAATAGGCTAGCCCGCCTGCACCATGGCCCGGTGAAGGGGAGCACGACGACGGCGTATCCGCTCCTCCTCAACCGTCAGGGGAGTGCGGGGCCGACGTCGCCGGATTCCGGATCCCCAGGAACGCGACCGCCCCGGCCGCCAGGAACAGGACCGCGGTCACCAGCACCGTCTGCTGGAAGCCCGGAAAGTCCAGGGCGCCGCCGGACACGGTGCCGGCCAGCGCGATGGCAATGAGCCCGGCCACCCGCGACACGGCATTGTTGACCGCGGAGCCGATGCCGGCGTCGTCCTCGCTCAGTGCGCCGAGCACCGCGGAGGTCAGCGGCGCCACCATCAGCGCCAGGCCCAGCCCGCACAGCAGCAGCCCGGGCAGCAGCTCGGTAAGAAAGTCCAGCGGC
Organism: Arthrobacter sp. zg-Y1171; assembly: GCF_025244845.1. NCBI lineage: Bacteria > Bacillati > Actinomycetota > Actinomycetes > Micrococcales > Micrococcaceae > Arthrobacter > Arthrobacter sp. zg-Y1171. The sequence goes on from NZ_CP104264.1 coordinate 1,523,857, forward strand.
GGCTGGACCATGAGCATAAGGAGGAACCCGGTCCCGCAGATCACCGGCCCGGCGGTCATAAATAGGCGCGGCCCGTAAGTCCCGGCCAGTCTGCCGACGCGGGCGGACAGCAGCAGCATGGCCACCGGCAGCGCCAGGGCAGTGAAGCCGGCCGCCGTCGCGGAGAACCCCGCGGTCTCCTGCACGAAAACGGTCACGGCGAAGGTCCCCAGCGAGAGCCCGGCGTAAGCGCCCGCAGTGACCACGTTGCCGTAGCGGAAGTTCCGCGCCCGGAACAGGGACAGCGGCATCATCGGTGCCGGTGCTCGGGCCTCGCGCAGCAGGAACAGCACTAGGGCCAGCAGCCCTGCGGCCAGGGGAACGACGACGGCGGGATGCCCCCAGCCGAGCCGCTCCTGTTCGATCAGTGCATAGACAGGACCTGCCAGTCCGGCAACGGCCAGCACAACGCCGGGCAGGTCGAACGCGGCCCGCCTCGGTCCGCTGCTCTCCTGCAGGCCGGTCATCAGCAGCAGGCAGGCGGCCACCGGCAGGACGTTTACGGCGAAGATCAGCCGCCAGCTTCCCACGTCCACGAGCACTCCGCCCAGAAGCGGGCCGATGATCGCGGCCGTGCCGGTCCACGCCGTCCACCTGCCGATCGCGGCGGCCCGCGCGGCGTCGCGGTACGCCGTCGTAATGAGCGCCAGCGAGCCGGGCACCAGCAGTGCGGCGGTGATGCCCTGGATGCCGCGGGCGAGGATCAGGACGCCGGGTGCCCAGGCCAAGGCGCAGGCGAGGGAGGAGACCCCGAAGCCCAGGATGCCGATCCGCAGGATCCGCAGCCGGCCGAAGGAGTCCGAGAGTGAGCCGGCCAGCAGGATGAACGCCCCCAGGGTGAGCAGATAGGCGTTCACGGTCCACTGCTGGGTGGGCAGTCCGCCGCCGAGTTCTCCGCTGATGGCCGGCAACGCCACGGTGACGACGGACCCATCGAGGAAGGCCACGAAAGTGGCGAGAATGGCGACGGCCAGCAGCCGGGTGTTGCCGGAGGGTCTGCTGGCCGCGCTGGTCATGAACGAAATACTAAGGTGCCGGGCTCACCCGATCCCACAGCTCACAGCCGTGCTCGGCATCGACCGTCGCCGTCAGGCCAACCGCTATTCCGGCCGCTGACCATGCGGGCCCGGATAAGGGCCTTTACCTGTTGTGGAACGGCAAAAGCGTGGACCTGCGGGCAAAGGGGGGCTGCCAGTGCCTCGGCCCGCGGGGGCACTGGCTAACTCTCTGAGGGCTAAGTAGATTCACGACTCACAAATCCGGTTGCCTCGTGCAGGACCGGCGAAAAGCGTCGGCACGCAACTTAGCAAACTAGTCTGTTTCTAGGAGTCCACCATGGTTTCACCAGTTCAGATCGCGACTCGTCCGACTCGGACCGTGAGTGCCTACGCCGCGATATCGCCCACTGATCCGCTAGTCGCTACCACGATTGAACGACGCAGCGTTGGCGCGAAAGACGTACTTATCGAGATCGCCTACGTGGGGATCTGCCACTCAGACATCCACACTGTCCGGGGTGACTGGGGGCCGGTCCAGTACCCGTTGACGGTGGGTCACGAGATCGTCGGGGTCGTCAGCGAGATTGGTGCGGACGTCACACAGCACCAAGTCGGCGACCGCGTCGGCGTGGGGTGCCTCGTCAACTCCTGCCGTGAATGCGCCAATTGCCGCGCGGGTGCCGAGCAGTACTGCCTCAACGGCAACACCGCTACCTACGGCGCCGTGGACCGCGACGGCACTATCACCCAGGGCGGGTACTCCACGCATATCGTCGTGGTGGAGGACTTCGTGCTGAGTATTCCGCAGAGCATCCCGTACGAAGCGGCCGCGCCCCTCTTGTGCGCCGGCATTACAACCTATTCACCACTGGCGCACTGGAATGCCGGCCCAGGCAAGAAGGTAGCCGTCATTGGGATGGGCGGGCTCGGTCACATGGCCGTAAAGATTTCGCATGCCATGGGAGCGGAAACCACGGTTCTCTCGCACCCGCTTAGTAAGCAGGAGGACGGGCTGCGGTTCGGTGCTGACTACTACTACGCCACGAGTGACCCGGCTACATTCGAAACCCTCGCCAACACCTTTGACCTCATCATCAACACGGTGAGCGCGAAGATCGACGTGGATGCCTACCTCTTACTGCTCGGCCTCGACGGAACCATGGTGAACATCGGTGCGCCGACCGAGGTATTGCCGGTACAGGTGTACACGCTGTGCAGCAACCGGCGCTCGTTCGCGGGCACTGGTATCGGCAGTATCCGTGAGACCCAGGACATGCTCGACTTCTGCGCAGAGCACGGCATCGCACCCGAAATTGAACTCATAGCCGCCGACGCCATCAACGATGCCTACGAACGTGTTCTCGCATCCGATGTTCGGTACCGGTTCGTCATCGACACGGCGACACTTCCGGCGATCTAGGCGGGCAGCAAGCTGCCGCACACGTTCGCGGCTGGCCGCCTTCGGCGCTCATGAATCTGTCCGCAGTCAGCCGGCCTTGATGACCGCACGGCAGCTGCGCAGGAAGGACGCGGCGAGGTCCTCGCCGTCGGCGTCAAGGTAGCCGGCAACCATCGCACCGCCGTGAAGAAGCATCAGATCCTGGGCCACAGCGCTCGGGTCGGCAGGAGCCAGGGGACGGACAATTTCCGTGTACGCAGCCTTGCACCATTCGCGGTGGTCCTTGATGGTTTTACGGACCGCACTGGCGGGATCCGGATATTCTGCCGCGGCGTTGATAAAGGGGCACCCGCGGAATCCGGGTTCGCACGACATCGTGCCTAAGTGTTCGGCAATGAGTTGGAACGTCTTATCGGCATCTCCGCCTGCGTGTTCCATTGCAGCGCCGATTCCCTCGCGCTCAATCTTTGCCCGGCGTTCCAGGTGGGCCACCACCAGGTCGTCCTTGCTTTTGAAATGCCGGTAGAAGGTCACTTTCGTCGTGCCGGCACGGTCGATCACCTTGTCAACACTGACCGCTCGTAGCCCCTCGGCATAGAACAGCTCAGTCGCGGCTTCGACGAGTCGTTCCCTCATCGATACCTTCACAGCCTCCGCCATGGTTTTCCTTCCCGTTGCCCTTGCGTGTCCCCGTGATCCACATTACGCTCCTTCTAGGTAGAGTGACTGGTCATTCTACCAGCCGCAAACGGCCTTCCGTATGGACGCCGGGCGGCTTCACCTCCGATGAAAGGACAACCCAGATGTTCAACAATTCACCCCGATTGGGGTCCGCCACCGATTCCGCCGCCGCCGAAAACCAGGGCGAAAACCAGGGCCTGCCGACCATAGTGCTTGTGCACGGCGCGTGGGCCGATTCCTCCAGCTGGGAGCCGGTGATCAACGAACTCCTGCACGCAGGATTCCCGGTCCGGGCCGTTGCGAACCCGCTGCGGGGCGTGGAACATGACACGGCCTACCTGGCCAGCTGCCTAGCGGCGGTCGAGGGTCCCGTGGTGCTGGTGGGCCATTCGTACGGCGGTGCAATCATCACGAACGTCGATACGAGTGCCTTCGATGTGCGAGCCCTCGTGTACGTCGCGGCATTTATCCCGGTTGCGGGGGAGACGGTCGGCCAGCTGGCCGCTCAGTCTTCGACCCCGCTGCCCTTGGCGACAGTCGAGACACCAAGCGGGCCTGAGGTGCACATCAGCCCGGAGGGCTTCCGCGAAGCGTTCGCCGCCGACGTCGACCAGCGCACGGCAGGTGTCCTCGGCATCGTCCAGCGTCCCGCCAACGTCCGGGCGGTCGCGGAACCGATCACCCGGGAGGCCTTCCGTACCGTGCCCGCCTATGTACTCGTCACCACTGCGGATCGGGCCATCGACCCGGACCTGCAGGGGATGATGGCGCATCGTACCGGCGCGGCCGTCATCGAGGTCGAGGCCTCCCATGCCGTCATGGTCAGCCATCCCTCGACCGTCGCGGGCCTCATCCTCCAAGCCGCGACGTCGGCTGTAACCGTCCGATGACCCCTCACAGGCCCCCTTCCCGCTTTCAAACACTTCAAACAGAACGGAACGTCATGACTGCATCAACCATCCAAACCCCACCGGCGATCTCGCCGGTCCTCCGGAAGCTGTACTTCGTCCGCTTCGGATTCGCCATCGTCTGGGCAGTCCTTATTGCCCTGACCGCTTCCACCCTCGGACCCTTCAGCATCGCCCTGCTCATCCTCTACCCGCTGTTCGACGTCGCGGCCGCCGTCGTCGACCACCGCGCCTCCCGCGCCACCCGTCCCGGCCCGTTGCTCCTGGTGAATATGGCGCTCAGCCTGCTGACCGCCGTCGCCCTCGGCGTGGCCGTCACCTCGGGAGTGTCCGCAGTACTGGTCGTCTGGGGTGTGTGGGCTATTACTGCGGGCGCCGTCCAGCTCGCCGTTGCCGTTTCCCGCCTGCGGCTGGGCGGGCAGTGGCCGATGATTCTCAGCGGCGGCATCTCCACCCTCGCCGGCACCGGATTCATCCTGATGTCCGGCAGCTCCTCGGCGGCCCTCACCGGCGTCGCGGGATACGCCACCCTCGGCGGCGTGTTCTTCCTGCTCTCCGCGATCCGGCTGCAGCGTCTCGCCAAGGCAGGCACGCGATGACCGGGACAGTTACGGACGTAATTGTTATCGGCGCCGGTCCGGTGGGGGAGAACGTTGCGGACCGGATAGTTGCCGGCGGCCTGAGCGCGGTGATTGTCGAATCCGAGCTGGTGGGCGGCGAATGCTCCTACTGGGCATGCATGCCGACCAAAGCGCTGCTGCGGGACGCCGCCGCCCTCCGCGCCGTCCGGCAGCTGCCCGGGGCCGCCGCGGCGGTAACCGGCAGGCTCGACGTCGACGCGGTGCTGGCCCGCCGGGACCGGTTCGCCTCGAACTGGAACGACGAGGGCCAGGTCGCGTGGCTGCAACAGGCCGGCATCACCCTGAAGCGCGGGCACGGGCGGATCAGTGCCCCGCGGACCGTGGAGGTCACGGGCCGGGACGGCACGGTCAGCACGATCAAGGCGCGTCACGCCGTCGTCGTCGCCACCGGCACCAGCGCGGCGCTTCCGCCGATCCCCGGACTGGCGGACGCCGCCCCGTGGACCAGCCGTGAAGCGGTGTCCGCGAAGAAAATCCCGGAGCGGCTCGCGATCATCGGCGGCGGCGTCGTCGGCACGGAAATGGCATCGGCCTTCAGCGCGCTGGGCGCTGCGGTGACGTTGATTGCGCGCGACGGCGTCCTGCCGAGGGTCGAGCCGTACGCTGCCGAGCACGTTGTCGCGTCCCTCGGGAGCAGCGGCGTGCGGGTGCTGATCGGTGCAAGCCCTGGCGAGGTCACCCGCGATGCCCGCGGCACCGTGCACATAGCGTTGGCCGACGGCGGGATTATCGACGCCGACGAGGTCCTGGTTGCGACGGGACGCAGGCCGAATACCGGCGACCTCGGGCTTGAACGCCTCGGGCTCGCGGCCTCCGGCTGGCTGAACGTGGACGAGACGCTCCGGGTGGTCGGCCCCGACGGGACCGTGCCCGACGGCGGCTGGCTTTACGCCGCGGGCGACGTCAACGGACGGGCGCTGCTCACCCACCAGGGCAAGTACCAGGCCCGGGCTGCGGGGGACTCGATCGTGGCACGGGCAACCGGCGCTCCTGTGGAGGACTTCCCGTGGGGGCGTCATGCGGCGACCGCCGACGTCCGGGCAGTTCCGCAGGTCATCTTCACTGACCCCGAGATTGCCTCCGCCGGCCTCACGCTGGCCGGCGCCGTCGACGCCGGGCTCCGGGTCCGTTCCGTGGAATACGACCTTGGATCGGTTGCCGGTGCCTCCCTGCATGCCGACGGCTATACCGGCCGGGCAAGCATCGTCATCAAGGAGGACACCAACACGATTGTCGGGTTCACCGCCGTCGGACCTGACGTGACCGAGCTGGTGCACGCCGCAACCATCGCAATCGCCGGGGAAGTGCCGATCGACCGGCTCTGGCATGCGGTTCCGGCCTATCCCACGATCAGTGAAGTCTGGCTCCGGCTCCTGGAGACCGCCGCACGGTAGACAACCGTCCCACGTGCCCGGACACTTCAACCATCCCCACCCCCGAAAGGAAAGAACACCATGCCCACCAAGATCACCTTCGTCATTGATAACCCCGCGGACCCCGACGCCTTTGAGGCGGCCTACAAAGGCATCGCGGACAGCGCCAAGCAGCTCCCGAAGCTGCTCCGCTACGAGGCAGGAAAGGTATGGCCGAAGGAAAACGGCTCGCCCACGCCTGCCCACCGGACACTGGACCTGTACTTCGACACCTATGAGGACGCCTCCGCTGCCGTAACAACACCTGCGGCCGCGGACCTCTTCGGTCAGCTGAAGGCCACCGGGACCACCTTCATCGCCCTGTTTTCGGAGGTGGAAGAGAGCTAGGCGGCGCACGGTTTGCCCGCCTTGATTCTTATCCGTCTCGGGTCGATGCCCGTGTTCCATCACCGGAACACGGGCATCGGCTTTTAACCTTTGTGCCCATCCGCTCCTCAGGCCGGAGCCGCCCCGTAGTAGGCTTCGGGCCATGGGAAATCGGCGAAGCACCAGTGAATCGGATTACCGGATGTACTCCCGCCCGGTGCCTGGCGAAAGCGGGGACTGGGTGGAAGTGGTGGATGACGGCGGGGAACCTCCGCGGGTGTCCAGTCGTACTACCCATACCGAAGCGGAGTTCAGTGACGCGGACGTTGACGGCGCCGCTGCTCAAGGGCCCCTCGGAGTGGCTGCTGCCCCCAGGAGCCGGTTCAACCCCTATCTCTGTGCCGCGTGGGCGGTTGTGGCGATGATGCTTGTCCTTGGACTGATCTGGCTCTCCGGCAACCTCCAAATCACGTCGGCCATTTACGGCGGCGGCAGTGCAGTCACGAGTGCCCAGGACGTAGCGATGATGAACTTCCAGATGATGGGTGTGTATCTGCTGCCCTTCGGCCTGGCCGGTGCCCTTGCGCTGCTGATGCTTCAGGCTGCCGGCTACCGTCGCGAACGCCGGGTCTAATTCAGATCGCGTCTCCCACCCGGGAGACTGCTACTGCTGATCCGCCGGTCCGCCCGTTATCGATAGGTCTCAAAGTGTCAAAAGCGAAAGAAATCCCCGGTGTGCAGCCGAGCGAGAGCCTCGTTCCGAAGGTGACCAGTTCGTGGTTGCTGATGGGCATGCTGGGTGGCCCGGGCATTGGGCTCATCCTCGCAGGTGTGGCTATGGACGAGACTGAGGGCAGTCCGGCAGAAGAGTTTTGGTTCGTATTACTCCTGGTTTTTCTCCTCGCTGCGCTTGTGGGTCTTGTGGTCGCGATCCCGCTTATCGTGAAACTCAGGAAGGCAATATCAGCAGCCAACCGGAACATCGCCGAATCCCTGCGGTGGCAATACGGGTTCACCGTTGACCGCCCGAAAACTTTGATCCTGACCGGCAATTCCACCATCCGGCTGAATCCCTTCGACATACCGGCGACCGACACTTACGGGCGGGCGGTCAATATCCGAATCAGCCCGGATGAAACGGGTACCAAAGTGGTCGCCTCCATCTGCGAGGAACATCCCACTCCAGCGGCAAACCATCCCTACGAAATGCATTAGGGCGGACTAATCGGCGAGCTCATAGTGCGAGACGGTGCGGTCACGCTCCAGCAGGTACCGATCGTCCTCGGGATAGAAGACGGCTGCGCCGACGTCGTCGCCCGCGAAAGCGCGAATCGCCTCCAAGGAAACCCATAGGGAAGCCGTGACAATCTCGCTACGCCCCTCGTCCAGACTCCGGGTGAGAATCCAGGCGCCGAGGTTGCCGGCCGTGGCGCGGTACTCGTCGATCCCGGTCTCCTGAACGTATTCGACGTATGTCTCGAGGTCGTCGCTGCGGACTACGCCGCGCCACGTCCGCACAATGCGCATGCCGATCCTTCCGAAGATGGCGGGCTGCCGGATCCGCCGGGCCCAGGGCGCAGGAGCCTAGCGCCGGCCGGGCTGGGCCGCCAGAGTGAGACGGTTGTCGGAGGGCGCCATTGACGCCGACACCGCAGCGCCGTAGGTTATCGACAATCGTTAATAACGAAAGTCGATATGGGGGGAACCATGAAGCTGATGAAAAACACCGGCGCGCCGGCAGACGAAAAGAGAATCGTTTCGCGAACGGACGCGACCGTATTCATGATTGTGGCGGCATTGGCCGCGGTGGTCAGCACTGCCTTTTCAATCTCCGAAATCGTCGGGTACTTCACGGGCCCGGTGACGCTGGATCTTCCGGTCAGCGCACAGGACCAGAGTGTGGACGGGCTGACGGCCGGAGTGACAGCGCACTACACAACACTGACGGCTACGGTTCCCGCTCTTCCCTCCGGCCCCGCAGCGCTCCTTGCCTGGTCTTCGGCGCTGCACCAGGCAGGTGTGCTGGCCGTCCAGGCGTTGGTATTCCTGCTCGCCTACCGGCTCCGCAGTGCGGTCCTGTTCACCGCCGCGTCCGTACGGATCATCGGCGCCTGCGGCATCGTCCTGCTGCTGGTCGGGACGTTTAGCCAGGGCCTCTACGGAATCGCGCTGCCACGCGTTGCGGACCTGGTCGTGATGGAGCGGCAGACGGGCGACGAACTGGTCCTCTTTGAAGGCACGCTGAGCCCCTGGCCGCTGGTGCTTAGCCTCGTCCTGATACTGGTTGCGGGAGTCTTCCAATACGGCCGTCGGATTCAGCAGGATACGGACGGCCTGGTCTGATGCCGGCGGATGATTCGTCGAACATCCACTGCCGTCTTGATGAACTCCTGGAAGCCCGCGGGATGACGTTGACGGAACTGAGCCGCCAGGTTGGCGTGAGTCTGGTGAATTTGTCGGTGCTCAAGAATGACCGGGCCAAGGCCATCCGGTTCTCCACTCTGACCGCGATCTGCAATGCGCTGGATTGCGAGGTGGGGGATCTCTTAGTGATTCCGCGTCCCGCTTGAATCTGTTTTGGTTTAATCCGTGATCCGTGCGATCCAGCCGTATCGTTGCAGTGCTACTGCTGAAGTTACTGTTCCGCACGCCTTTTACCGTTAGGTCTCAAAGTGTCAAAAGCCAAAGAAATCCCCGGAGTAGAAGCGGGCGAAAGCCTCGTTCCCAAGGTGCCCGCCCCATGGCTGGCAATCGTGCTGGCGATCGGATCGATCGTTGGAATGATCGTCGCCAGCGAATTCATGGGTGACCCCAAGGCTGAGGGTTATAAAGACCTGCTGATGCTGGGGATCATTATTCCTCTGGCCGTTATCGTTGTTTCTTTTGCCGTGCTCATCAAGGTCGGAGTTGCAGCCAAGAGGAAACTGTCAGCGGCTAAAGGCAGGATCGCGGAAATGCTGCGGCAGGAACACGGTTACACAGTGGATCATCCCAAGACGCTCATCCTGACTGTGCAGAGCAAAACCACGCTGAATCCCTACGACATACCGGCTACCGACACCTACGGGCGGCCGGTCAATATCCGGATCAGCCCGGATGAAACGGGGACCAAGGTGGTTGCCTCAATCTGCGAAGAACACCCGGACCCCTCTGCCAATAGTCGCTACCGCAGGCACTAGGCGAAGGGCCGGTTTCCAATAGGTGGAAATTAGCCTTCGACGTCGTACACCTGAGCCGGGTCGCGCTCGAGGATCCGGTCCCGCATCTCGCGCTTGAGGACTTCCAGGTGGGCCAGCTCGTCAGCGGTCTTCTCCGGCTTCGCGGTGAGCTCGATGAACTCGTCCGCGACGATGCCCTCATTCCGGATCACGCAGGTGACGGTTGCCTCCCCGGCGGTCAGCTCGAAGACGTAGCGGGCCAGGGTGTTGCCGCGCTCGGGACGGGCCAGCTCCGGCAGCACGGCGTAGCGGTCGCCGGTGACCGCACGGGTCACGAGTTCGAAGGCGTCCCGGGCGCCGGGGCCGCCGAAGGGGGTGCGGATCCGGATCCCGCGGCGCTCCACCCGGCCGCCGGGGGTGCGGGCTGCCAGTTCCGGCAATGCGCGGCCGAGTGCTGCGAAGGCGTGCGCGACGCCGCCGGGGAAGCCCGGGCCGTGGTACTTCATGCAGTCGGCGAAGGTGAAGTCCAGCTGCACCCCGTCCTCCCACACGGTGAGCGTGCGCTCGGGGTTGGGGATCGGCGTCGGTTCGGGCCGTTCGGGCATTGCTGCGTGCTTGCTCATGTGGGTTTGTGCTCTCGGTGCTTCGGGGTTGGTGGGGGAGGTAGGGCTTGCCGGCTGCTGCGGCGGTCGCGGCGCGGTGTGGCAGGCGGTCCTTACCGCGGGCGTGAATCAGACTAAAAACCGTATCAGGCCAAGGAAGTCCTAGCTAAATGCTTCTCGGCCGAGGAAAGGAGGATTAGGATCGCGGCCACGCCTTCAGTCCTGGCGTGTTGTGGTTCCAGGCAGCCGGGACCCGACGAGCTGAACGGCCCCGCTTACACGGAATTGCGATTCGGGCGGTCGCTTGTCGACCGAACCTCCAGGGACGTCGGCAGATACCTGCGACGGGGGCGATCGGAGAACGGATGGCTGAGCAGCATTTCACCAGCGATGCGGCCCTTCTCGAACAGCGGCTGACGCACAGTGGTCAGACCCGCCCGTGCGGCTTCCGGCACGTCGTCGAATCCTGTGACTGTCAGGTCCCCAGGCACACTCAATCCGCGCTGGCGTGCCCCCTCAAGGGCGCCTATTGCCAGGACATCACCGAAGCAGCAGACCGCAGTGATGCCCGGGTCCCGGTGCAAAAGGGTGTGAAGAGCGGTAACCCCGGCGTCCACCGAGTTTTCAAAGCGCTCCTCGACCGCAATCGACCCAGCGTCCGCTCCGAAGAGGCCTTCCCTCAGACCATGGATGCGATTGCGCTGGACTGAGTAGACAGCGTTTTTCCACATCTCTTCATCCGCTGGCCCGTTATGCCGGGTACGGCCCAACCTGGAGGTAATCACCCCCACTTTCCGGTGGCCCAAGCGGCTCAAGTAGCGACCAAGATCAGCTGCTGCGGAATGGTCGTCGAGTCCCAACCAGTCGGCGTGTCCCACAACTTCCGGCTCGTCGACGACGACAATCGGCAACCTTCTCTTGAGCGCAGCCGCCAAATGCGGGTCATCGTCGGGTACCGAATAAAACACGAAGCCGTCCACCACCGCTCCCATCACGTTCGATACCCGTGAGCTGCCAAGAGGTGGGCCGGCCGGCAGCAGGAGCAGGTTTAGCTGGGCATCCTGCAGGGCCGTCGAAAGGCCCGCGAGGAGGGAGACCGAGGCTGGATCGCGCAAAGCGAAGGACATCTCGTCCGTGAAGACAACGCCGATGGTCTCCGATTTCCCGCGGCGAAACTGGCGGGCGACGGGATCCGGCCCTGCGTACCCGACCGCATCCGCAACGGCGAGTACACGCTCGCTCACCGACTTTGAGACCCGCTCGGGGTGGTTGTAGACGTTGGAGACCGTCGCAGGAGAAAGCCCCAGGGACCGGGCGATGCTCGTCAGTGTCGGTGCCTTAGAGGGATTCGGTTGCCTAGTCACTGCGCGATGCTAACAACCTAAACGTTTAAACGCTGCCACGACTACCTGAGTAGAAAAGTTCCATGCGAAGTAAAGGCCTTGAGGAGACATTGACCACTCTACGTAAACCGTTCTAATGTTCACCGCATCCCGCTACTGAAGCGCAGACCTGGAACGAAGGAGTTCATGGTGCTGATCCCGTCGACGATGACTGCGAGCGTACTTCGAGGAGTGAAAGACCTGATCGTCGAGGAGCGGCCGGTGCCGGTTCCCGCGGCCGATGAGGTGCTGATCCGGGTTCACAGCGTGGGGGTGTGCGGGTCAGACGTGCACTACTTCCAGCATGGCCGTATCGGTCCCTATGTTGTGGAGTCCCCGTTGGTTCTCGGCCACGAAGCGAGCGGCACCATCGTTGCCGTCGGTGCAGATGTAGATGAGTCCCGGGTTGGCCGCCGGGTGGCAATCGAGCCGCAGCGTCCCTGCAGAGTGTGTGAATTCTGCCGAGAGGGCGCCTACAACTTGTGCCCGAAGATGGAGTTTTATGCCACGCCCCCGATTGACGGAGCGTTTTGTGAATACGTCCTGATCCAAGACGATTTCGCGTACGACGTGCCGGACTCGATCAGCGATCATGCTGCGGCTCTTATGGAACCGTTGTCCGTCGGCATCGCCGCTGCGCAAAAGGGCGGGATAAAGGTGGGAGATACCGTACTCATCGCCGGAGGCGGTCCAATTGGGATCCTGACGGGCCAGGTCGCGCGGGCCTTCGGCGCCACCGACGTCGTCGTCGCCGACATTAACGCTGGCCGCCGCGCTCTTGCTGCAGGTTATGGCCTCCGCGTCGTGGATCCAGCTGCGGATTCCACGGAGCAACTGGGTGCGCATGTATTCGTTGACGCCTCGGGGGCGACGCCGGCCATTCTCAACGGAATCCGTTCCACGCGTGCAGGCGGGACAGTAGTACTGGTCGGCAGCGCTGATGAATTTCCGCTTTCCGTGCCCGAAATCGCCATGCGGGAGCTGAGTGTCACCGGGACGTTTAGATATACGAATACGTGGCCGATAGCACGGTCGCTTCTTATATCCGGTCTTGTGGAAGTCGATTCGCTTGTCACCCACGAATACGGAATTGAGCAGGTCGAGGACGCTCTCGTAGGTGAAGGCGCTGGAAATTCCCTCAAGCGGATGGTCCTTCCGGGCGTGCGCACCGTGGAGAATCCGCATGTGCGGGGCACAGCATGAGCAGCGCCCTGCTGTCGGTCCGGGACCTGAATAAGTCCTTTCCCGGGGTGAAGGCGCTGAACCAGGTCTCGTTTGATGTGCGTCCCGGTTCCGTGCACGCAGTCTGCGGTGAGAACGGAGCGGGCAAGTCCACGCTCATGAAGATCATCAACGGCATCTACCAGCCCGACAGCGGAACGATCCACGTTCGCGGCGAGGAGGTGCACATCAAGAGCCCGATCGATGCACGGGCCCACGGCATCGCGATGATCTCCCAGGAATTGAACTATGTCCCGGAGATGACAATCGCGGAGAGCTTCTTCATGGGACGTCTTCCCCTCAAGTACGGCAGGGTGAACTGGCGCTATATCCGCGGCGAAGCGAAAAGGGTGATGACAGAGGAGGGGCTGGATTTTTCCGGCAACCGCCGTCTCAACACGCTGACGGTATCCGAGATTCAAACGCTGGAGATCCTGCGCGCTGTCTATCACAGTGCCGAGATTCTCATCATGGACGAGCCCACCTCGGCGATCGCGCACAAGGAAGTCGAGTCGCTTTTCGCGAAGATCCGGGCGCTTCGGGATGAAGGCAAGTCGATCATCTACATCTCCCACAAAATGGACGAGGTGTTCCAGCTCGCAGATGATGTCAGCGTTCTCCGCGACGGCGCGATCGTCAGTTCTCAACCGGCACAGGAAACCACCTCGGCCCGGGTGATTGCCCAGATGGTGGGACGCGATCTGGACCACCAAAGCTATCCAAAAGAACGTGTTGAGCTGGGAGCCATGGTCTTCAAAGCTTCGCGACTGTCCCGGGAGAATGCCTTCGAGGACATCAACTTCGAGATCCGGGCGGGCGAGATCGTCGGCCTTGCGGGCCTGATCGGTGCCGGCAGGAGCGAAGTGGTGCGAGCAGTTTTCGGACTCGACCCTCTCGATTCAGGAACCGTCGAAGTGGACGGAGTGCTGGTTAGGACCAATACACCGAAGAAGGCGATCGAGCACGGAATAGCGATGTTGTCCGAGGACCGGAGACTGGTGGGCATCATTCCGAAACTCAGCATCAAAAAGAACGCGACGCTCGCCAGTCTCAAGAAAGTCATACACGGCGGATTTCATCGATCAAGTGTCGAAGAGCAATTAGTCACTGAGTACTTCCAGAAGATGAATGTAAAGGCGCCGAGCACCGAGACCCGCATCGAATCGCTCAGCGGAGGCAACCAGCAGAAAGTTCTCCTGGCCCGTTGGCTTATTGCCGATCCCAAGGTCATGCTCCTCGATGAGCCCACGCGGGGGATCGACGTGGGCGCCAAGTTCGAGATCTACAAGCTCATGACCGCACTGGCCCGCCAGGGCCGCGCCATCCTGATGATCTCTTCCGAGTTGCCCGAGCTGATCGGTATGTGCGACCGCATCTACGTCATGTCGGCAGGGCGGATGACCGCCGAGTTGGAGCCGCATCAGTTCTCACAGGAAACCATCCTCAAACACGCCATGAATCAAATCGAGGTGGCATGACTATGTTGTCCAGGCTGAGATCTTTCGAAGCAAGCCGCTACTCCATTTTCATCATCCTGGTAGTGGTACTCGTGGCAGCGAGTTTCCTAAGCCCCAATTTTCTCAGTGGTGACAACGTCTTCAACGTACTGCGGCAAGTCGCGGTGATCACGATCCTGGCGTACGGTGCCATGACGCTGATTATCGGCGGAATGATCGACCTTTCTGCCGGCGCCGTGATGGCATTCGCAGGTGTCGCTTCGGTCCTGATCTATAAGTCGAGCAATAGCATGCTTCTCGCCTTCCTAGCCGGGATAGCGGTGGGCGTGATCTGCAATCTCATCAATGCGTTCCTCGTAGCTACTCTGCACACCCCGGCCTTCATCGTCACTCTTGGAATGATGCTGATGGCCCGAGGCGCGGTCCTCGAACTCACGCAGGGGCAGAACGTCCTGCAGCTGGGGGATTTCATCTTGATCGGCCAGGGCAACCTCGGTTTGCTGCCGATACCGGTCCTGATATTGCTCATCATCACTGCCGTCATCTGGTACTTGATGAACCAGACCCGTTACGGCCGGTCCGTATACGCCGTTGGCGGCAACGAGGAAGCGGCACGTGCGGCCGGCATTGCGGTGGAGCGTGTGAAGTATCAGGCGTTCTTGATCAACGGCGCGTTGGTCGGGATCGCCGGAGTTATCTTCATGTCACGCGTCAACGCGGGCCTCCCCAATGCGGGCATCGGCTATGAACTGCAGGCCATCACCGCCCCGATTATTGGTGGAACCAGCTTTTCCGGCGGGGTCGGGACGGTCTTCGGCACGCTCGCCGGCGCACTTATCGTCGGTGTACTCGGAAACATTATGAATCTCATCGGTATCGGCTCTTATGTGCAGCAGATCGTGATGGGGCTGATCATCGTTGTCGCCGTGGCCTACGACGTGTTCAGCAAGCGGGGCAGGACCAAGACGACCATCCTCAAGTCGGCCCCGCCGGTTCAGCCCCCACCATCCGCCGGAGAGTCACCCGGTGCCCTGGAAAATGCCAATCCCAAGCAATGACATATCCCAATCGTTCTGCCTTCAACGTCCACTAGGAGACTTCAATGAAGAACCTCACCCGCAGGATCGCCGCGGTCAGCGCGGCAGCCTTTTTGGCACTCAACGTTGCTGGTTGTTCAGTAACCACGGGCAACCCCACCTCCGACGGTGGCGGAGAACGCGAACAGAAAGATGAATACCGGGTTGCGTACATCGCCCGGGCACAGGCGGATTCCTTCGCCGCGTGGCTCGCGAACGAAATGAAGGCCGAGGCCGCGAACTATGAAGACATCACCTTGGAGGTATTCGATGGACAGGCTGACGATGAAATCGAGAACCGACTGATCGAGAACGCGATCGCCAACAAATTCGACGCCATCATCATTCAGCCCAATAACGCCGATGCCCAGCTTCCGTACATCCAGCAGGCCGTCGACGCCGGCATCGTCACGGTAACTACCAATCCTCGTGTGGAGGGAATCGACGGCGCGAGCTCCGTGGACGCCAATCCGTACGACCAGGGCGCAATAGTTGCTCAGGCTGCCTTGGAGCAAGTCCCTGAGAACGCCAATGTTGTGGTCCTCAACGGGCCAGCCGCGAACTTCCACGGCACTGCGCGCCGTGAGGCATGGGAAAAGGAGTTCTTTGATCAGCGCCCGGATGTCACGATCGTTGCCGAGGACACTGCCAATTGGAATAAGGATGAGGCGCTCACCCTTATGGAGGACTGGTCGCTGGCCAACCCGAAGATCGACGCGGTCATTTCAATGAACGACAACATGGCTTCGGGGGCGCTCGAAGCGGTGAAGGGCAAGTCCGGTTTCGACGGGATGCTGGCATACGGCGTCGACGGCACACCCGAAGCCACCCTCCTCATCCAGGAGGGCACGATGACCGCTACTTCACTGCAGGACGCCGCGGAGCTGGCCCAGCTGAACCTCAAAGCAGTGCACGACCTCTTGACCGGGGCTGAAGACAATGTCTCGGTGAACGTAGGCAATCCGCTCATCACGAAAGACAACACCCAGGAGTACATCGACCTGTACAAGGCAGCAGGGCTTATCGGCAACTAGCATCCGAGGTTACGCCGGAAACTCAAATGGACCGAAGAGATGAGAGAGACCTGTGACCGTACTGAACAAGTTCCGTCTGGACGGCCGTGTTGCCCTGGTGACCGGCGCGACCCGCGGCCTCGGCCGAGCGTTTGCCCTTGCCCTCGCCGAAGCCGGCGCCGACGTCGTCGTGCACGGACGCGATGCTGAAGCCGCCGCCAAACTGCAGAGCGAGATCGAGGCGCGCGGCAGCACTTCTCACGTTGTCCTAGGGGAGCTAACCGAGAGGGCAGGCATCGAGCGCATTGTCGCCGAGGCGGTCGGCAAGGCGGGACGCATTGACGTCCTCGTCAACAATGCCGGTGCCTGTATCCACCACGAGGCGCTGAAGGTCACCGAGGACGAGTGGTCCCATGTGATCGATACGAACCTCACGGCACTCTGGCACATGTCCCAGGAGGTCGGCGCTCATATGACCGAGCGCCGATCCGGGAGCATCGTGAACATTGGATCGATTTCGGGAATGATCGTAAACCGTCCGCAGATGCAGCCGGCCTACAACGCCTCCAAAGCGGCCGTGCACCAGCTGACAAAATCGCTGGCGGCCGAATGGGCGCCCCTCGGTGTCCGCGTGAATGCTGTAGCGCCTGGTTACGTGAAAACGGATATGTCACCAGTGGACGATCCCCGGTTTCGACGCTACTGGATCGAAGACGCACCGCAGCAGCGTTATGCCGACCCCGATGAAGTCAGCCCAGCAGTCGTTTTCCTCGCCTCTGATGCATCGAGTTTTGTTACCGGTTCCGTGCTGGTGGTCGATGGAGGGTATACCGTCTTTTAGCTCTTGCGTCGGCGTCAATAAGTGCGGCCGCACCGTTATGTACGTCCTTCACCCGCCGCAGCATTGAGCCGTGCCGCCTGCAGGGTCAGATGGTCACGCTCGGCGAGGTTCGGTGCCAGCCGGGCCGCCTCCGCGTAGAGCCGCGCGGCTAGTTCGACGTCGCCGCTCTTCTCCTGCAGGTACGCCCGAGCCGCGGTGTACCGGGGGAGCGACGGATCCAGTTCCGCCAGCGCGGCCAAGCCTGCGCGCGGCCCATCTGCCTCCCCGACGGCGACGGCCCGGTTCAACAGGGCGACCGGGCTGCCCGTGAGCCGGACCAGTTCGTCGTACCACTGAACAATCTGCGGCCAATCGGTGTCCTCCGCCGTCTGCGCGTCCGCGTGCAGGGCCGCTATGGCGGCCTGGGCCTGGTACTCGCCCAGCCGGTCGCGGGCCAGCGCCCGCTGCAGGATGGACACGCCCTCAATGATTACCCGGGTATCCCAGCGGCTGCGGTCCTGCTGGTCCAGCGGAACAAGCCGTCCGCCGCCGTCGGTCCGTGCGGCCCGCCGGGCGTGGTGCAGCAACATGAGTGCCAGCAGTCCCCGCACCTCCGGATGGTCGACGGCAGCGGCCAGTTGGCGCGTAAGGCGGATGGCTTCGGCTGCGAGGTCGACGTCGCCCGAGTAGCCCTCGTTGAACACCAGGTACAGCACCCGCAGCACGGTGGCAACGTCGCCGGGGGTGTCGAAGCGGACGCCGGCCACGGTCCGTTTGGCCCGGCTGATCCGCTGCGCCATGGTGGCCTCGCCCACCAGATACGCGGCAGCGATCTGCCGGGTGGCCAGGCCGCCGACGGCACGCAGGGTCAACGCCACCGCCGAGGAAGGGGACAGCGACGGATGCGCACACAGGAAATACAGCTGCAGCGTGTCATCGGTGGAGCCGACGACGCCGGGCGCGCGGTCGCCGTCGACCTTTAGTTCACGACGGCGGCGGGACGACTCCGCGCGGGTGGCATCGAGGAACTTCCGCCACGTGGCGGTGACCAGCCAGCCCTTCGGATCCCGGGGCGGATTATCCGGCCAGGTGCGCAGGGCTTCGAGCAAGGCGTCCTGCACCGCGTCCTCGGCCGCCGCGAAGTCGGCTCCGCGGCGGACAAGGACGGCGATGACCTGCGGGGTGAGCACCCGCAGCAGGCTTTCCTCCACGAGTGGTTATTCGGTGATCGTGACGGGCGCAGCCAGGAACGGACGGACCTCGATCCACTCGTGCAGCGGTTTACCGCCGGCGGCCGGTGCCGCGGACAGCTCTCCGGCCAGTTCGAGCGCACGGTCATAGCCGTCCACGTCGATGGCGAACCAGCCGGCGATCAGGTCCTTGGTTTCCACGAACGGGCCGTCGGTCACCGGAGGCCGGCCCTCGCCGTCGTACCGCACGAAGGTTCCTTCGGGGGAGAGGGCCTGGCCCTCCACGTATTCGCCGTTGGCCTGCAGCCGTTCGGCATAGTCCTCCATGAACTGCATGTGCGCCGCGACTTCGTCAGGTGTCCACTGGTCCATCGGTACGTTGTTGAGCGCTTCCGGTGCGCCGCGGTAATGCTTGAGCAGCAGGTACTTGGCCATGACGGTCTCCCTTGTTCAGTGGTGACACAGCCATTGTGGCTGTGTTCGCACCGGGGACGGAACAGGGGAGGGAATCTCGACAGGGAACCGCGATCAGCAGGTACCCGGTCACTTTTCGCTAGGCTGCAGTGTCCTTGATGACGGTGTAGGAAGCGACAGCGTTCGGTGCCTGCATGCCCGGCGCCTGGTCATCGGAGTGTGAAGCTTTGAAGGAATCGGACTTCAGCCACGCGAAAAAGCTCTCCTTGGAGTCGAATTCCATGGTGGAAAGATACGTGTTGCTCTTTCCCTCGGGACGCATCAACGTGCTGCGGCCCAGTCCCGGGACGCCTTCCAGATTCACCATGCTGTCAATGAACGCCTTTTCAAAGGCCTCGGCGGTTTCGGGTCCAACTTCCAAAGTGTTGACCACAACGTACATTTGCGTCCTTTCGACTGTCGCGCGGGCAGATCTGCCCGGCGAGAAGATTATACCGACATGATGTCGGGAAGTTTGCATCCCTGACGGGTTTTGGGCGGAACCGGGCCTCAAGCGAGAGAGCCCAGGAACGCCGTCGTATCCGCTGCGACCTGTTCCGGACATTCCCACAAGACCAAGTGGGCCGCATCGGGATAGATCTTCAGTTCTGCGCCCTCAATCCGGGCGGCCAGGGTGTCCTGGTCCGCGCGGGGCAGCAGGCCGTCCTGCCCGCCCCACAGGATCAGCGTGGGAACGTCGATGGGTCCCGTTTCGGTCGGCGGAGCGGCCATGTACAAGCCGCGCAGGCTGGACTTCCACGCGTGGGATGGCATTTTGACGCCGTCACGCACCCGGTCCTCGATGAACCACGGGGGAACCTCTTGGATCAAGGGAAACGAGTCGAGGAAACCGTGCACCCAGTCCTCGGCGACCGGATCCGTCAAGCCGTCGACGTCGTCGGCGAAAGGGGGCCGGCCCTGGAGGGTTAAGGGGGCGCCCACCAGCACGAGGGCCGCCACCCGGCCGGGGTGCGCAACGGCCAGCTGCTGGGCCACATAACCGCCGCTCGAGGAGCCAAGGACCGACGCCGACGCGACGTCGAGGGCATCCAGAACCGCGGCGGCATCCTGGGCCTGCTCTGCCAGCGAGTATCCGTCCTGCGGTTTATCCGCATCGCCTTGGCCGCGGAGGTCTGGGGCGTAGATCCGGAAGCCGGCCAGTCCGGGTACCAGCCGGTCGAAGCTCCGGCGGGATTCAGCCCAGGCGTGCAGCAGCAATACCGGTGGTGCATCGGCGTCGCCCTGGACCAGGCACGGCACCGTGATGCCGGTGTGAAGGCTGAGATTGCGGACCTCGGATTCCATAGCTCAGGGTACGCCGCCCCGGAGTGCGGATTCGATCCTCTCAAGAAACCGTTGACAGCAATTAGTCCAGTCGCTTTACTTATCCGCACGGCGGCCGATATCTACCCGGGCCGTCTCCCACACATTTTGGGTTCCGGTCACAGCGAACGGTTGCTCAGACAGCGTGGGTCGCGAATGGAGCAAAGGAGCACCATGCGAAGGTCCATGTCCTGGGCATTGCCCACCACCGTCCTCCTGGTCCTCGCAGCCAGTGGCTGCGCACCCGAGGGAAGCGGAGGAGGAGAAAACGCAGACGGGGGATCGATCACCGTCGCGTACCAGAAAACCAGTGCGTATACGCAGGTTGATGCACTGATGCAGCAAGCGAAGGAAGACTTCGAGGCGGCTAACCCGGGTGTCACAGTGAACTTGGAGCCGATCGAAGCAGAAGAAAACGACTACGCCACCAAGTTGTCCCTCATGCAGCGGTCCCCGGACACCGCTCCGGACGTCTTCTATGAAGACAGTTTCAGGGTCCGGCCGGACGCGGAAGCAGGCTATCTGCTGGCGCTTGATGACTACCTTGCCGAGTGGGAAGACTGGGATACCGGCTTCATCGAAAGCGCAAAACAGGCCGGACTCGGATCAGACGGCAAGACCTATGCGGTGCCGATGGGGACTGACACCCGCGCGCTTTGGTACAACAAAGTTGTCTTTGAAGAGGCCGGCCTGCCGGTACCCTGGGAGCCGCAGACCTGGGAAGACATTCTGGCCGCGGCGAAAGCGGTAAAGGCAGCGGATCCCGACGCCGTGCCGTTCAATATCTACTCCGGCACCGGCATGGGTGAAGCAGCGTCGATGCAGGGCTTCGAGATGCTTCTCTATGGCACGGACGACACCCTTTACGACACTGACGAAGGCAAGTGGATTGTCGGTTCGCAGGGCTTCAAGGATTCCCTGCAGTTCATCTCCGACATTTACGTTGGTGGCCTTGGCCCCGACGTCGCGACAGCCCTCGATTCCACCTATTACCAGCAGCTCAACGGCGCGTGGTACCCGGAAAACAAAGTGGGCGCCTCGATCGACGGTTCATGGATTGCCGGGAACTGGCTCGAGGACGGTCCGACCCCCTGGCCCGAATGGTCCGAGGTGATGGGTGTGACGCCGATGCCCACCCAGGACGGCGGTGAGCCGGGCGCCACCAGCATGTCCGGCGGCTGGACCCTCGCGGTCGGCGCCGGGACCCAGGACCCGGACCTGGCCTTCGACTTCATCAGCACCGCGTTAAACAAGGACAACAGCCTGTCCTACAACGTGAACGCGTCCCAGGTTCCGGTGCGCGGCGATGTCGCGGAAGATCCGGCTTTCACCGAATCCAGTCCGGTCAGCGGATTCTTCAGCGACTTGGTGGAAGTGACGCACTACCGCCCCACCACCTCCGACTACGCCGAGATCTCCGGGAACATCCAGCAGGCCATGGAAGCGGTTATGACCGGAGAACAATCGGTGGACGAGGCAGCGGCGGCATACGACGAAGCCGTCACTTCCCTCGTAGGCGAAGAGAATGTCAGCCGGGGATGACAACCACTCCCACCCAACCGGTGCAGGAGCGGGGGCCGCGCCATCCAGAGCGGTCACCCGTTCCTGCCGGGCGGCGTTCCTCCAGGGGAAGATCGATCCGGCGTGCCGTCCCCTTGGCACCGGCAGTCGTCCTGCTCCTGTTGTTTATGCTCGGTCCGGTCCTGTGGTCCATCTGGGGTTCATTCACCAATGCGGCGCTTTCGGGCAGAGCGGCTTCCGAACCGCGTTTCATCGGCATCGACAACTACGTGGCGCTGCTGACGGACCCGGACTTCCCGAACGCCCTCTGGCTGACCGTCGTTTTCCTGCTGGTCTCGGCGGTCATCGGCCAGAACTTCCTCGGCCTGGCGTTGGCATTGATGACTGCCAACGCACCGAAAATCGTCCGCTCGATCGTTGCGACGACCGTGGTCACGGCATGGGTGCTGCCGGAAATTGTTGCTGCCTTTGCCTGCTACGCATTTTTCAGCAGCGACGGGACACTGAACGCGCTCACGGGCCTGGCCGGGATTGAACCGGTTGAATGGCTTTTTGCCTATCCGCTGGCAGCCGTGGTGCTCGCGAACATCTGGCGTGGGACGGCCTTCTCGATGATGATCTACGAAGCCGCCCTGAACGACGTCGCCCCTGAAATCACCGAAGCAGCGGTAATCGATGGCGCCGGCGGCTGGAAACGTCTGGCCTTTGTGACCATCCCGATGATCCGCAACAGCATCTCGACGAACCTCATGCTGATCACCCTGCAGACGCTCTCCGTGTTCACCTTGATTTTCGTGATGACCAGCGGCGGCCCGAATCAGCGCAGCACCACGCTCCCGCTGTTCGCCTACGCTGAAGCGTTTGGCCTGGGAAAGATCGGCTACGGCACCGCCATAGCGACGGTGATGCTGCTTCTGGGGGCGGTTTTCTCCTTCCTCTATATCCGTATCCTCAAACCGGGAGGGAACGCATGAGCGCCGGGATCGCCACCACACAACGCCGTGCGTCCAAGGCGGCAGCCTCCGGTGTGCTGCTCGCTATCGCGGCCTGCTTCCTGTTGCCGCTGGCCTGGCTGGTTCTCGCCTCCCTCGATCCCGGGGCGAGTGCGTCGCTGGGGATGCCCGAGCGGTTTTCGCTGGCCAATTTCTCCGCGGTGCTGACGCCGGGGCAAACCCTGTGGCCGCTGTGGAACAGCTTCCTGCTCTCGGCCGGATGCGCTGTGATCACCGTCCTTGCTGCCGTCCTCGCCGCATATCCGCTCTCCCGCTACCAGGCCCGCTACAACAAACCGTTCCTGTACGGGGTGCTGTTCGGCACCGGACTGCCCATCACCGCCATGATGGTCCCGGTCTACAGCATGTTCGTCCGGCTGGGGCAGCTCGACAGCGTCCCCGCCGTTGCGCTCTTCATGGCTGCAACGTCCCTTCCGATGGCCATCTGGATGACCAAGAACTTCATGGATTCGGTGCCCGTGAGCCTGGAGGAAGCCGCGTGGATAGACGGGGCCAGCTCCATGAAGGCGCTCCGCACCGTCGTCGTACCCCTGATGCGGCCGGGGCTGGCGGTGGTGTTCATCTTCGTGTTCATCCAGGCATGGGGAAACTTCTTCATCCCGTTCATCCTGCTGCTGTCCAGCCACAAGCAACCCGCAGCCGTCACCGTCTTCAACTTCTTCGGACAGTACGGGAGCGTTGCCTACGGTGAGCTGGCTGCCTTTTCACTGTTGTATTCCCTGCCCGTGATCGTTCTCTACGTCATCGTCACCAAGGGCATCGGCGGGTCCTTCGCCACCGCCGGAGCGCTCAAGGGCTGATCCCCGCGCGCACCGGCCTCCCTCCTTACCACCCTCGAAAGGCAGCACTCCATGCACTATGACGCCACCCTTGTTGAAGCCCGCGTCCGGCGGTTCCGCGGCGAACGGCTCGTACCGGCCCTTTACCGCCGCACCGAGCCGCTGGACCTGGCCTTCTGGGAGGTTCCCGATGAACCCGTACCGTTCGCCACGGCCGTCGGGCAGCAGTTCCTGCCGGCCCGGCACGGAATGGTTTGGGGCAAACCCTGGGGCACTGTGTGGTTCCATGCCGAAGGTAAGGTGCCCGCAGCCTGGGCGGAGGAAAAGGACGCCCGGGCCGAGCTCGTTGTCGACCTGGGGTTCACCGGCCAGCAGCCCGGGTTCCAGGCCGAGGGGACCGTGTATTCATCCTCGGGGACCATCATCAAGGGGGTGGAGCCACTGAACCGCGCGGTCCGGCTCGACGTCGGCGCGGGCGGCGTAATCGACCTCTACATCGAAGCAGCCGCCAACCCGAATGTTGCCCAGGATTTCCTCTTTATCCCCACTCCCTACGGGGACAAGGCGACCGCCGGGGATGCCCGGCTGTACCGGTTGGCGCAGATCGAGGCGGGGCTCCTCGACCTGCCGGTATGGGAACTCGAGCAGGACGTAGAGGCATTGATGGGACTCATGCGGGAGCTGCCCGAGTCTTCGCAGCGGCGCGCTGAAATCCTCCGTGCCCTGGACCGGATGGTGGATGCCATGGACCCGGATGACGTGTCCGGTACTGCCGCCGTCGGCCGCCGCATCCTCCAGCCGGTGCTCGCTAAACCCGCCGCGGCAAGCGCGCACCATCTGCACGCCGTTGGGCACGCGCATATCGATTCGGCCTGGCTCTGGCCGACGCGGGAGACGGTCCGCAAGGTGGCGCGCACCTTCTCCAACGTCTGCGACCTGATTGATGAGAACCCGGACTTCGTTTTCGCCGCGTCCTCGGCGCAGCAATACGCCTGGCTTAAGCAGTCCTATCCGGATCTTTTCGCGCGGGTGAAGGAAAAGGTCGCTGCCGGCAACTTCGTTCCAGTGGGCGGTATGTGGGTCGAATCGGACACCAACCTTCCGGGCGGGGAGGCGCTCGTGCGGCAGCTGGTGGCAGGCAAGGGGTTTTTCCTGCGGGAGTTCGGGATTGACTGCGAGGAGGTCTGGCTGCCGGACTCCTTCGGCTACTCCGCTGCGCTGCCGCAGATCATGGCTGGAGCCGGCGCCCGCTGGTTCCTCACCCAGAAAATCTCCTGGAACGAAACCAACACGATGCCGCACCACACCTTCCGGTGGGAGGGAATCGACGGGTCGCGGATATTCACCCACTTCCCGCCGGTCGATACCTACAACTCGGATCTGGGCGGGGCGGAGCTGGCGCGGGCGGAGCGGCAGTACGCCGAAAAGGGCAACGGGACGACGTCGATGGTTCCGTTCGGCCACGGCGACGGCGGCGGCGGGCCCACCCGGGAAATGATCGCCGCTGCGCGCCGCACCCGGTCCCTTGAAGGGTCTCCCACCGTTGAGCTGTCCAGCCCGCGCGCTTTCTTCGAGGCTGCCGAGGCGGAGTATGCCGAACCTCCGGTCTGGTCCGGTGAACTGTATTTGGAGTTCCACCGCGGCACCTACACCTCCCAGGCCAGGACCAAGCGCGGCAACCGGCGCTCCGAGCACCTGCTGCGTGAGGCGGAACTGTGGGCGGCAACCGCTGCTGTCCGTGCCGGGGCGCCCTACCCGGCGGAGGAGTTAAGGAAAGCCTGGGAGACAGTGCTTCTGCAGCAGTTCCATGACATTCTGCCGGGTACGTCCATCGCCTGGGTATATCAGGAGGCCGAGCGTAACTATGCCGAGGTGGCTGCCACGCTGGGAACGATCATCGAGGCGGCGGCGCATGAGCTTCTGGGCCGGGGTCCGGTCGCCGCGGTGCTCAATGCGTCCCCTTATCCGGTGGCGGGAATAGCTGCTTTCGGTGCCGGGCCCGAACCGGCTCCGGAGAGGCGGAACGTGTCCCGGTCCGGGGACGGGTTCGTCCTTGAAAACGATGCCGTCCGGATCTTCGTCGACCATGCCGGGATCATCCGTTCGATGTACGACAGGATTGCCGGCCGGGAACTCGTTCCGTCCGGTTCGGCCGCCAACTTGCTGCAGCTGCACCGTGACACCCCCACGCAGTGGGATGCGTGGGACATCGACGAGCACTACCGCCGGAACACCGTCGATTTGGTGGACGTATCCGCCTTGGAGATCGTGGACGGTCCCGCGGGCACGGCGCTGCGGATCGAGCGCACGTTCAATTCCTCGCGGGTGGTCCAGCATCTTTCCCTCGACAGCCGGGCGCCGCGGCTGGAGATCAGTACCGAAGTGGATTGGCATGAACAGAAAAAACTCCTCAAACTCTCCTTTCCGCTGGATGTCCATGCCGAGCGGGCGACGTCGGAAATCCAGTTCGGGCATATCCATCGGCCGACGCACGCGAATACCTCCTGGGATGCGGCCCGTTTTGAGACAGTTGCCCACCGCTGGGTCCACGTAGGGGAGCCCGACTACGGGGTGGCGGTAGCCAACGATTCCACCTACGGGCACGACATCACCCGCTCTGCACACTCCGGCCGGGCCACCACGACAACAGTGCGCCAGTCGCTGCTGCGGGCACCGGTGTTCCCTGACCCGGCGGCCGACCAGGGCACCCATCGGATGGCGACCTCAGTGGTGCTGGGCGCAGGCATCCCCGAGGCTGTTGCTGAGGGGTATCGGTTGAATCTTCCCCTGCGCACCATCAGCGGGGTGGAACGCACCATGGTGGATCCCCTCGTGCGGCTGGACAACCCGGCCCTGGTGGTCGAAGCGGTCAAGCTGGCCGAGGACGGTTCCGGTGACGTTATTGTGCGTCTGTATGAGGCCCACGGGACCAGGGCACGGGGGACCCTGACGGCCGGTTTCAGCCATACCGGCGTCACGGAAACCGACCTGCTGGAGCGGCCCCGGGAAAGTTCCGCTCTCCGGCGAGGCGACGGAAACAACACCGAGCTTGTGCTCCGGCCGTTTGAGCTGGTCACGCTAAGATTTGGTGTCCCCGGCCGGTGAGGCCAAACGTCCAGACGGAGGTTGTGCCCTGAGCGCTACACAGCGATCCGCGATCCGCCGGGGCACCAACCTTCCGCGGATGGGCGGGTTCAACCAAACAGTGGTCCTCGACGCGATCCGGCGCTCTCCCGATGGGCTCAGCCGGGTGGAGTTGGCGGATATTTCAGGGCTCTCCGCACAGACACTGTCCAATATTGCGCGCCGCCTGCTGGACGAGGGGCTCATTCTCGAGTCGGGAAAGATCCAGCTGGGTCCCGGCAAGCCGAGGACACTCCTCACGCTCAATCCCTCGGCACGTTTCGCTATCGGTGTGCACCTTGACCCGGCTGTCATCACTACCGTGATCCTCGACCTGAGCGGCCGGGTGGTTTCCCATTCGGCGCGGCGGACGCCGCAGCCGATGGATGCCGATGCCGTGATCAGCGTGATGGTGGAGGCGGTGTCGGACCTGCTAACGGAAACCGGAGTGGACGTAAGGCGCGTGCTGGGCGTCGGCGTCGCCTCGCCCGGGCCAATAGATTCCGACCACGGCATTGTGGTCGATCCGCCGCACCTGCTCGGATGGGAACGGGTTCCGTTGCGGAAAGCGCTCAGCACGGCCACGGGCTTCCCCGTCGTGCTCGAAAAGGATGTTGCCGCTACGGCAGTTGCAGAAATCTGGGGCAGTCACAGCGAGTCGCCGGAAAACTTCATCTTCGTGTACCTGGGCACCGGCATCGGCATGGGGCTTGTCTCCGGCGGCGCGGTGCTGAGGGGGACGAGCCAGAACGCGGGGGAGGTGGGGCACATCGTCGTCGACCCGGACGGGCCGGTGTGCTTCTGCGGTCTGCGGGGCTGTGTGGCCGTGACGTGCATGCCGCAGAACCTGGTTGAGGAGGCCGTGCGGGCCGGCGTCCATCCCGGGCCAGTCGACAAAACGGACCCTTCGGCCGTCGAGGAGGCTTTCCTGGAGCTCTGTGCAAAGGCGCGCCGGGGCGATTCCGGTGCCGGAGCGATCATCGACCGTTCGGCGACGCGTGTGGCCAAGGCCGTGTCGGTGTTGACGAATGCCCTGGATTTCGACCGCGTGATCTTCGGCGGGCCGTACTGGCCGATGCTCTCCGAGACGTATCTTGCCTTGGTTCCGGCTGCCCTGCGGAAACTGACCGTCGCTCCACATGCCTCTGACATCCGGGTGGAGGGGACGGCGTTCGGTACGGACGTGGGAGCCATCGGTGCTGCCTGTGCGGTCTTTGATAATGCTTTTTCACCGGACACCCGGAGCCTGCTGCTCCAGCACTGACAGGTTGCGCCAAGTACAACATGACGAACCACCACGCCCCACGATTCCGCCCCACCGGGCGGCACAGCGTACCCTTGTCACTGTGAAAACCTTCGAAGACCTCTTTGCCGAGCTGAGCCAGAAAGTTCAGGACCGCCCCGCCGGGTCACGCACCGTGGCCGAATTCGAGTCGGGCGTGCATGGCATCGGTAAGAAGGTTGTTGAGGAGGCCGCCGAAGTATGGATGGCCGCCGAATACGAATCCGATGCCGAATGCGCCGAAGAAATCTCCCAGCTGCTCTACCACCTCCAGGTCCTGATGCTGGCCAAAGGCCTGACCCTGCAGGACGTCTACAAGCATCTCTAGCCGCGCGCTGAGCCTTCAGCGTGTGGCCCGCCGGTCGAACTACTCCCTTTGCAGTGATGAACTTGCAGCGAAAAAACTTCCAGCGAAAGATGCTCCCATGCTCCGTGTAGCCGTACCCAACAAGGGTGCCCTGTCCGAATCCGCCTCCGCCATGCTCAACGAGGCGGGCTACCGCCAGCGCCGCGACACCCGCGAACTGGTCATGGTGGACCCCGATAACGACGTCGAATTCTTCTTCCTCCGCCCCCGGGACATTGCCGTCTACGTCGGCGCGGGAACGCTCGACGTCGGCATCACCGGCCGCGACCTGTTCCTGGACGCGCAGGTGGACGCCGAAGAACTGATGAACCTCGGCTTCGGCGCCTCCACCTTCCGCTTCGCCGGCCCGGTGGGGGACTTCTCCTCCATCGACCAGCTCGAAGGCAAGCGCCTGGCCACCAGCTACGACGGCCTGCTGCGCTCCTACCTGTCCGAACGCGGCATCAACGCCTCCGTGGTCCGGCTTGACGGCGCCGTGGAATCCTCCGTGCGCCTCGGCGTCGCCGACGCGATTGCCGACGTCGTTGAAACCGGCACCACCCTCCGTGCCGCCGGGATGGAAATCTTCGGCGAACCGATCCTGAAGTCCGAGGCCGTGCTGATCGGCCGCAAGGGTGCCAGCCCCGCCGGCGTCGACGTGCTGATCCGCCGCCTGCGCGGCGTCCTGGTCGCCCGGCA
This sequence comes from Arthrobacter sp. zg-Y1171, assembly GCF_025244845.1. Classification (NCBI taxonomy): domain Bacteria; kingdom Bacillati; phylum Actinomycetota; class Actinomycetes; order Micrococcales; family Micrococcaceae; genus Arthrobacter; species Arthrobacter sp. zg-Y1171. The sequence goes on from NZ_CP104264.1 coordinate 1,552,720, forward strand.
GTACGTGATGATGGACTACGACGTCCGCAAGGACCTCGTGGACGAGGCGGCCGCGCTGACCCCGGGCCTGGAATCGCCCACCGTCTCCCCGCTGCAGAACAGCGACTGGGTGGCCGTGCGCTCCATGATCAAGAAGTCGGACACCAACCGGATCATGGACGAGCTCTACGACATCGGCGCCCGCGCCATCCTGGTCAGCAGCATCCACGCCTGCCGGATCTAGGGAAGGGGACACGCCATGAGTGTTGCCATCCGCGTTATCCCCTGCCTGGACGTCGACGCCGGCCGAGTGGTCAAGGGGATCAACTTCGAAGGCCTGCGTGACGCCGGCGATCCGGTGGAGCTCGCGCACCGCTATGACCGTGCCGGGGCCGACGAACTGACCTTCCTCGACGTCACCGCATCCTCCGGCAACCGCGACACCACGTTCGACGTCGTCGCCCGCACCGCCGAAGAGGTCTTCATTCCGCTGACCGTCGGCGGGGGAGTGCGCACCATCGCGGACGTGGACCGGCTGCTGCGCTACGGCGCGGACAAGGCCTCCATCAACACCGCCGCCGTCGCCCGCCCCGGCGTGATTGACGAAATCACCCGGCACTTCGGCTCGCAGGTGCTGACGCTGTCCGTGGACGCCCGGCGCACGCACGACGGCGCCACGCCGTCAGGTTTCGAGGTCACCACCCACGGCGGGCGTACCGGCACCGGAATCGACGCCGTCGCCTGGGCGAAGGAGGCGGCCGACCGCGGCGTGGGCGAGATCCTGCTGAACTCCATCGACGCCGACGGCACCCGTGAGGGCTTCGACATCGAGATGATCAAGGCCGTCCGCGCCGCAGTTGACGTGCCGCTGATCGCCTCCGGCGGGGCCGGCAAGCCCGAGCACTTCCCGGCCGCCGTGATTGCCGGGGCCGACGCCGTCCTGGCCGCCTCGGTGTTCCACTTCGGCCCGGACGACGCGATTCATCAGGTCAAACAGGCCATCCGCGACGCCGGGTTCGACGTCCGCTAGCAGCAGCTAGCGTGTCGAGGCCACGAAGATCTGGGCCGGCCCCGTGAACGTGGCCGTCACGGGTTCCCCGGCGTACAGGATCTTCTCTTCGGGCTCCATGTCCGCCGTAACCTCATCCATGGTGATGGCAGCGGGTTCCATTGCAGCCAGCACCACGCTGAACGGCCCCAGGCGGACGGGCTTTGGATCATCGCCCACGACCACCCGCCGCAGGTCCATGTCGTCGCTCCAGAGCGGAATGCGCTGCTCGCCGTCGCCGACGTCGAGCACGGGCAGGGGAGAAGGCTGCGGCTGTCCGTCCGCCGTTAGGAGCTGCAGTTCGCACAGGTCCACGTACCCGTTGGCCAGGCCGGCCTGCAGCGCATTATCGGAAGTGCCCATAACCAGCACTGCCTGGCCGGACAGATAGGTATGCAGGCACCCGGGCGGGATTACGGCTGCCTGCCCGGGTTCCAGCTCAATCAACTTCATGCAGACAGCCAGCAGGATGCCCCGGTCGTGGGGGAAAAGCTGCTGCAGCCGACGTACGACGGTGGCCGCCTCGGCGGCCGGTCCTTCAACGTTCCGGGCCCGGTCCACAGCGTTGGCTGTTTCCCGCAGTGCAGCTGCGGTTTCCCCTGCCGACATGCGCAGTACGGAGTGGATGACGGTCTCATGGCGGAAGCGGAGGTACGAACCCAGCCAGGGCAGTTCCAGCCCCGAAGCGATGGCCCGCAGTTCTTCCATTGGCCGTTCCCCGGCAAGCACGCGCAGGGGCGTGAGGGCTACGGCCACCTCACACTTCGGGTTGCGGTCCTTATAGTTACGGTTTCGAGCGCCCAGCGGCACGCCCCGGGCCTGTTCCCGAACGAAACCCGCCAGTGCCTGCTCCCAGTGCGGGTGCAGCATGATCGGCGGCGGAACAACGGCGTCCAAGACGCAGAGGCGGAAGGGAAACGGAGAGCCGGTTCCGGCTTCCGGATGGGGGACTTCGACCGGCCGATCTCCGGCGAACCGCTCCAGCGTTTGCCGGTAGGTCGAGGGATCCCAGTCAATCAGCAGGCCGCGGGAGGCCAGCGGCAAAAGCCGGCGGGCGGTTCCTACGGACCGTGACAGGGCAGAATCACTACGCGCGAGGGTCACTTACATCACCAGAATGGGACAAAGACGAAGCTATTGGGGGGACCGGAGGGTCCGACCGGCACACAACCAGTCTTTTAATTGTAGGCATTCCTGCCGCAGACTCGAATTGACCCTGATCGCCGTTATCAGGCAGGGCTAACCGCTCCTACGCCCGCGCCTGGACGAGGTTGGCGAAGGGCAGCCTGCCGTAAGCCCGTCGGAACTCCGCCTGGTACTCCGCGAGGGCCGGGTTGAGCGCGTCGGGCGGCAGTTCCTTCCACGCCACCAGAAGATCCTCTGCATCGAGCAGCTGCCAAATCAGCCGACCGTCCCAGTGCCCCGGCGGCTTTCCCCTGCCGAAGTCCACGAATTCGGAGATCTGCCGTCGCAGACCGCGGTTGCCCTGGCTGCCGGCGCTGGCCTTGCCGAGAAACAGCACGTCGGCATCCGCCACCCATTCGACGGCGAGCTCATCCCGGGACAGGGTTGGCTTCTTCTTTTTGAACACCCCGGCCGTGCTTTCCTTGAGGAACCGCGGTTCGAACCCCTCGGGCCGAAGTACGGCGAAAATGCCCTGACGCTGCGGGATCCGGTTGATGTCCAGACCGTCGATGGGGCGGAAACCGGTGAAGCCGTCATCCTTGAGTGATTTCTTGTTCAACGGGTTCGGGTTCCTAGCAGTGAAGTGGGGCGGGTGCCCACCAATGATATCCGGACGCCCCGGCTGTCGCACTCGGTAACCTTCGTGTTCACAGGCCACAATGGGTCCTGTTACTCCACGAAGGGATAAGCGTGCGCTCCACCGCCGGGCCGGGTCTGCTGTTTGTGCTGGTCTGCGCCATGGGCGCCGGCCCGATGATGAACTACGGACTCTCCGCCACCAGCACGCTGATCATGGCGGACCTGCGGATCAGCGATGCACAGTTCGGACTTCTGGCCGCGACCTGTTTCGCCGGGGCAGCGGTGTCCTCCATGTGGCTGGGCCGGTTGAGCGACCGGATCAGCGCCCGCTCCCAACTGCTGATCATCTTCGGCGGCACCGCACTGGCCCTGGGCTTCGCCGCGTTGTCCGGCAACTACCTGTGGCTGCTGGCCGCCGTCCTGCTCTCCGGCCCCGCCCAGGCCATCTCCAACCCCACCACCAACCGCATCATCATCCACGCCGTCGAACCCGGCAAACGGCCCGGCTGGATGGGGATCAAGCAGTCCGGCGTACAGGCCAGCCAGCTGTTCTCCAGTCTCTTCTTCCCGGCAGCCGCCCTTGTCGCCGGGTGGCGCGGAGCCGCCGTCGGCACCGTCGCGGTCCTGCTCCTCCTGCTGGCCTACGCGTGGTTCCGGCTGCCGTCCGAACCACGGCTCCCGGCACCGCGGGGGCCCGGGCAGCCCGCGGACCGGAAGTTCCCCGCTGCGGTCTGGCTGCTGGCCGCGTTTGCGCTGTTTTCCGGTGCGGGCATGCAGGCAACCAACGTCTACCTGCCCCTGTTCGCGCAGCGGGAGATCGGATTCTCGCTGCTGATGGGCGGCGTCACCGCGGCGGTGGCCGGCGTCGTCGGCGTGACCTCCCGGGTGCTCTGGGGCCGGCGGATGGCCGACGGCGTCCGCGCCTCCACCCTGCTGCTGATCCTCGCTGCCGGGGCGGTCTGCGGCGCAGCCCTGCTCCTTGCCGCCGGACAGACCGGAGTGCCGCTGCTGCTGTGGTCCGGCGTCGTCTTCCACGGCGCCTCCGTACTGGGCGTGAACGTGGTGGTGATGGCCGGCGTGCTGCGCGAGGTTCCCCGGGAACGGGTGGGCGCGGCGTCCGGGGCCGTCTCGCTGGGCATGTACTCCGGTTTTGCGCTGGGGCCGCTGGCCATGGGCCTGCTGCTCCAATACTCCGGCGGCTTCCTCGCCGGGTGGCTGTCCATTGGCGCGGCTTACCTGGTCTGCGGCGGCATCGGTCTGGCGTACCGGCGGCTGGGCTCGAAGCGGGCCGGATCCGCCGCGGTCGGAACCCCGCGGAAATAAACGACGCCGGATCGGACTTGTGCTTTAAGTGCCCTATGGCACTGTTCCCCCACAGCTTGGAGAAATATGACAACCGCACGCGCCTACGCAGCCACCTCCGCCACCGATCCGCTGGTCCCCACCACGATCGAACGCCGCGAGGTCGGCCCGCATGACGTCCTCATCGACATCGCCTATGCCGGTGTCTGCCACTCGGACATCCACACCGTCCGCGGCGAATGGGGACCCATCGCGTACCCGCAGGTCGTCGGGCACGAAATCGTGGGAACCGTGGCCGAGGTCGGCTCCGACGTCACCGCGCACAAGGTCGGCGACCGCGTGGGCGTGGGCTGCATGGTCAACTCCTGCGGCGAATGCGAAAACTGCCGGGCCGGCATGGAGAACTACTGCCTGAACGGCAACGTCGGCACCTACGCCAGCAAGGACCGCGACGGCACCATCACCCAGGGCGGCTACGCCACCTCCGTCGTCGTGAATGACGGCTTCGTGCTCCGCGTTCCGGAAAGCATTCCGTATGAAGCAGCCGCTCCGCTGCTCTGCGCAGGCATCACCACCTACTCGCCCCTCGCCCACTGGAACGCAGGGCCGGGCAAGCGGGTCGCCGTCGTCGGCATGGGCGGACTCGGCCACATGGCCGTCAAGATCGCCGTCGCGATGGGCGCCGAGGTCACCGTGCTGTCCCAGACGCTGAGCAAGCAGGAAGACGGCCTGCGTTTCGGTGCCGAGCACTACTACGCCACCAGCTGTGAGAGCACGTTCGAGAAGCTCGCGAACACGTTCGACCTGATCATCAACACGGTCAGCGCCCCGATCGACCTGCAGCAGTACCTGTCCCTGCTGCGCCTGGACGGCACCATGGTCAGCGTGGGTGCTCCGCCCGAGGCACTGCCCATCTCGGTCTTCACCCTGATGAGCAAGCGCCGCTCCTACGCGGCCTCCAACATCGGCGGCATCAGCGAAACCCAGGAAATGCTGGACTTCTGCGCCGAGCACAACATTGCTCCGGAGATCGAGCTGATCAAGGCCGAGGACATCAACACCGCGTACGAGCGTGTGCTGAAGTCCGACGTCCGCTACCGGTTCGTCATTGATGCGGCGACTATCTAGTTCGTAGCTGTTTCTGTCGGCAAGGGCGCTCCGCCGGTTGGTGGGGCGCCCTTGCTGTTGGCCAGGCGCGCTTGGTCCCTGTACTAAGGGGCCTTCCCATCCCACCTATAATTGCATCATGCCAATTCTGCGTCTCGAGGGCGCCACCTACGAACATCCGCCCGTCCCGCACCAGCATGGAGCCGCACTGTGAGCGGCGGGCTCGTTGCCCTGCTGGACGACGTCGCTGCGCTGGCACGGATAGCCGCCGCCTCGGTGGACGACATCGCGGCAGGAGCGGCGAAAGCGGGAGCCAAGGCGGCCGGCGTCGTCATCGATGATGCCGCCGTGACGCCGCAGTACGTGTCCGGTGCGGACCCGTCCCGTGAACTGCCGATGATCAAGCGCATCTTCTGGGGCTCGCTCCGGAACAAGCTTCTGTTCATCCTGCCGGCACTGCTGTTGATCAGCGCTTTCATTCCAGTCATCATCCCGTTCATTCTCATGCTGGGAGGCACGTACCTCTGCTACGAGGGTGCGGAGAAGGTCTGGCACAAGTTCTTCGGCCATCATGAGGACAAGGAGGCGCCGGCGGTAGAGCGAGGGCCCGACGCCGAGTCCAAGGTAGTCAAGGGAGCCATCACCACGGACTTCATCCTGTCCTGCGAGATCATGGTGATCTCGATGAACGAGGTCGGCGACGCGTCCATCTGGGTCCGGGCGATCATCCTCGTTGTTGTGGCTATTGCCATCACGATCCTCGTCTACGGGGCCGTTGGGCTGATCGTTAAGATGGACGACATTGGCCTGCACCTGGCCAAGAAGGAATCAGCAGGATCCCAGCGTGTCGGCGGGCTCCTGGTTCGGGGCATGCCTGCCGTACTGGCGGCCATCACCTTCGTGGGAACCATCGCCATGCTCTGGGTAGGCGGACACATCATGCTGGTCGGTGTTTCCGACCTTGGCTGGCATGCACCGTATGACCTGGTCCATGCGCTGGAACACCCCGTGGCAGGCCTTGCCGTGGTGGGAGGATTCCTCGGCTGGCTCGTGAACACGCTCTGCTCAGCCGTCGTCGGACTGGTCTGGGGCCTGGTTGTCATGGCGATTCTGCACCCGCTGAAAAAGGTGCTGCCCTTCGGTAAGAAGGACGGACATAACGAAGGTGATACCCGGGCGGCAGCAGCCGGGCACAGCCCGGAGAAGCCGGACGCCGATCCCGCCGGCTAACCTCGGCTCCGATCTCAAAGGGGCGGCCCCCTCACTAAGGGGGCCGCCCCTTTTGCATGCCTGCGGGCCTCTCGGCCCAGGAGCAGATCATGCAGTGTCAGGATCGCCCCCGCGCCGGAACGTGACATGCGTGGTGCCGCTCGGCGCCGTTTCAGCGGTGACCTGGCAATCCGCCTCCAGACCGCGAAGGTCATCCCACAACCGCACGCCGCGGCCCAGGATGATGGGGGCGATGCCAACGTGGAGATCATCGACGAGACCGGCCCGAAGAAAGTCGCGCACGGTCGAAGCGCCGCCGCCGACCCGCACGTCTCCGCCGCCGGCGACCGCCGTGGCTGTATCCAGCGCCTCCTCGGGTGTTGCCGTGAGGAACTCGAAGGTGGTGCCTCCTGCCATTTCGAGCGACTGCCGCGGCTCGTGCGTCAGCACATAGACCGGAACATGGAAGGGTGGGTCCTCGCCCCACCATCCGCGCCAGTCCGGATCATCAGGGTTCGCATGCAGCCCGAACATGCCTGCGCCCATGATCTCCGCGCCAATGTCTTCGAAGTAGCGCTCGGCATAACGATCGTCGACGCCGGTGGTTCCCTCTCCGCTTTCGTCGTGCAGCACCCGCTGGCGGAAGGTGCGGGTGGCAGCATACGCGGCGGTGAGGCGCCCCCAGTCGTCGCCGAACGGGTTCTCCGGAGTCTGGTCCGTTGTTGTGGCGAAGCCGTCGAGTGAGATATTGAGGTCAACGCGGACACGGCTCATAGCTATCTCCTAGTCTGGCGGGCGAGAGAACCAGCGTGGTGGGCGAGAGAACCAGCGTGGTGGGCGAGAGGAAACGAGGGATCCCAGCGGCGCAGGCGCAGCACCGGCCGGCGCTGAAGTTTGGCATAGGCACACGCCAAAGATCCAGAGAGGGCAGGCCGGCTGTCAATACCTGCCCCAAATATCAGGGCCGGGCGGTACATTCTCCGTGACAAGCCGCTAGGCAACGATGCCTTCCCAGATGTGTCTTCGCTATTCGTTGTAACGGCCTTATCCGGGTGTCTCCACCGTTGGTTGTACAGATGACGGCCTTATCCGGGTGTCTCCACCGTTGGTTGTACAGATGACGGGCTTATCGGCCCGGAATGGGCCCATTATCTGTACAACGAACTCGTAGCCACAGGCGCCTGACCTGCCGCCAGCGGATTCGGCACCGCGTCGCCAAATGGTCAGCCTGGCGGCGTAGAAATCCCGCTTGGAAATCCTGCGCAGCAACCCGGCGCGCGGGGGGAGGGAGGGCTAAAGCCCGATTTCCGCGCTTTCCAGCAGCGCGACGGCGTCCGGCTGGCCCTCGTACATCACCAGCGCGTGGCCGGTACGGCCGTGGGCGTGCAGCAGCAGCTCACAGGGTTCGCCGACAATCGCCACGGACACCGGAGCACGTTTGGCCACATGCCGGGGGCCGTCCGGACGGACCAGCACAATGCCCAGGTCCACGCCGCGGTACAGGATGGCGGCGCGCTTGATCAGTTCGGCCCAGAGGGCATCGGAATAGTCGGAATCCAGGGCACGCGGCGCCCAGCGGTCCGAGGCACGCCGAATGTCCTCGGTGTGCACAAAGTACTCACTCAGGTTGGCGCTGTTGTCCACGGATTTCAGGTGCATGGGGGAGAGGCGGGGCGGGCCGGCACGGAAGGCGCGGACCAGTTTGGCGTAACTCTCCGTGGTGGACGCCTTCTGCGCAGTTTCCTCCAACGCCTTGTCCGCGCGTGCGGCAAGGGGCTTGATGAACGTGCCCAGGGCAGCACTCATCCGGTGCTCGCGCAGATAGAGGTGAGCTGCGAGCTCCTTGGTCTGCCACCCCTCGCAAAGCGTGGGTGCATTGGGCCCGGCTGCAAGCAGCGTCTCGGCCAGGACTTCACGGGACGGATCAACAAAATGCATCACTGCTGAAACTAGCATGGAACCCGGTCTTTCGCCGGGGCTGCAGCCCCAAAAGAACGTGTTGAGCGGCGTTTTTCCGCCGGGCAGTAGAATCGGTAGCGATGCTTCCCACACCTTCCCCCCAGAATCCGCCGGCTTCCCTCGATCCCGGGCTCAGCGCGTCATTGAAGCGCGACGACGCCGGGCTGGTGGCCGCCGTCATCCAGCAGTACGACACGAACCAGGTCCTGATGCTCGGCTGGATGGATGACGAAGCCCTGCACCGCACCCTGACCTCGGGCCGGGTGACCTTCTGGTCCCGCTCCCGGCAGGAGTACTGGCGCAAGGGGGACACCTCCGGACACGTGCAGTGGGTGAAGTCCGTAGCCGTTGACTGCGACGGCGACGCCCTGCTGATCCGCGTGGACCAGGTGGGGGCGGCCTGCCACACCGGTACCCGCACCTGCTTCGACGGCCGTGAGCTGCCCGCCGTCGTCGGCGCCGCATAAACCCGCTCCACCCATCGCTTAGGGAAGAAGTAGGAACACCACCATGCAGGATCTAGGAGCCATCCGCCCCACCCTGGAAGAATTCCGGGCCCTGGCCGCCGACCGCCGGGTGATTCCCGTGCGCCTGACGGTCCTGGCGGACGCACACACCCCCATCGGCATCTACCGCAAGCTCACCAACGGCGAGGCCGGTACCTTCCTGATGGAATCGGCCGCGTCCGGCGGCGTCTGGTCCCGCTACTCCTTCATTGGCGCCCGGTCCCGCGCCACCCTGACCACGCTGGACGGCAAGGCGCACTGGCTCGGCGAACCGCCCGCCGGCGTCCCCGTGGACGGCAGCCCGGTCGAGGCCCTGGCCCGCACCGTGGAGCTGCTCGCCACCGACCGTTTCGCCGAGCTTCCCCCGTTTACCTCGGGCATGGTCGGCTTTGTCGGCTGGGAAACCGTACGGCACTGGGAGAAACTGCCCAACCCGCCGGCGGATGACCTGGACCTGCCCGAGATCGCGATGAACCTGGTCTCGGACATGGCCATCCACGACAACAGCGACGGCACCGTTACGCTGGTGGCCAACGCCATCAACTTCGACGGCTCCGACGAACGCGTTGACGAAGCGTGGCACGACGCCGTGGCCCGCGTCCGCTCGATGCTCGGCCGGCTCGCCGCACCCACCCCGCAGGCCGTTTCCGTGCTGGCGCCGGGAACCGTCGTCGATATCGCCGCCAACGTGAAGGAAAGCTGGCCCAAGCCCGAATACACCCGGGCGGTGGAGCGCGGCAAGCAGGCCATTGTGGACGGCGAAGTCTTCCAGGTGGTCATCTCGCGCCGCTTCGAGGCCGAATGCCGGGCCGAGGCGCTGGACGTCTACCGGGTGCTGCGCACCACCAACCCCAGCCCGTATATGTACCTGTTCAATTTCGAGGACGCGCACGGCAACCCGTTCAACGTGGTGGGCTCCTCCCCGGAAGCGCTCGTCACCGTGACCGGCCGGGATGTCATCACGCACCCGATTGCCGGCTCCCGGCCCCGCGGCAGGACTCAGGAACTGGACCGGGCCCTGGCCGAGGAACTGCTGGAAGACGAGAAGGAACGGGCCGAACACCTGATGCTGGTGGACCTGGCCCGCAACGACCTGTCCAAGGTCTGCCGCCCCGGCAGCATCGACGTCACCCAGTTCATGGAAGTGGAGCGGTTCAGCCACATCATGCACCTGGTCTCCACCGTCGTCGGCCGGCTCGCAGACGCGTCCACCGCCTATGACGTCCTCGCCGCGACGTTCCCGGCCGGAACACTGTCCGGCGCGCCGAAGCCCCGTGCCCTTCGCCTGCTGGATGAAGTGGAACCGCACCGCCGCGGCATTTACGGCGGCGTCGTTGGCTACCTCGACTTCGCCGGAGATATGGACATGGCCATCGCCATCCGCTCCGCGCTGCTGCGCGACGGCAAGGCGTACGTCCAGGCCGGCGGCGGCATAGTCAACGACTCGGACCTCGAAGCCGAAGCGCAGGAAACCGTCAACAAGGCGGCCGCTCCGCTGCGGGCCGCCCTCCTCGCCGGATCGCTGGAGACCGTTGCGGCACCTCCCGCCGGAAACGACGCCGGCACTCCCGCCGGAACCATCGCACAGGAAGCAGACAAGTGAGCACCACCACCCCCCGCTGGCAGCGCAAGGGCATCGTCATCATGGTGACCGTCCTGCTGGCGGCACTGGCCTTCGGCACCACCACCCGCACCTGGCTGAACGTCACCCTGCCCGCCGCGAACGTCGTGACCCCCGACGTCGCCGTCTCGGGCAGCGATGCCGCCACCGCCGTCACCGCGTTTGCCGTGGTGGGCGTGGCCGCCGCCCTCGCGGCAGGAATCGCCGGGCGGATTGCCCGCTGGATCATCGCCGTCATCATCGTAGTTTCCGGCGTGGGAGTGGCCGTAGCCACCTCGGCGATCATCGCCGACCCCCTGCAGGGGGCGGCCGGTGCCATCGGCAAGGCCATCGGCGTCAGCTCCGCCGAGGGCACACAGGTGGAACTCACCCCCATGCCCTACGCCGCGCTGGTCATCGGCATCCTCATTGCCCTCGCAGGTATCTGGCTGGCCCTCGCGGGCCGGCACTGGACGACGTCGCGGCGTTACGCGCCCACGGCGGAAGCGGACGGCGGCGCGGCTCCGGATGCCGATGCAGCCGGCGCCGGAACCAGCCCGGAGGTACGTCACCCCAAGGACGCCGCGGCAGGCCCGCCCGTCGATGAAATCGACAGCTGGGACCGGCTCACGCGGGGCGAGGACCCGACCGACCCCAAGTAGGTTTCCCCCACAGCCACCGGATTGCGCCGAACACCGGCGCAATATGTGAAAGGGTTTCCGCCCAGTAATGGCAGAATGGAAACCAGATTCGTTAACGAGGAGATTCATCATGAGCACAAGCAGCACCGAACAGCACCTGGGAGCCGGCCAGGAAAACGAGGGCGAAAGCCACGCCAGCATCCACGATGAAACCATCGGGCACGGCAACACCCCCGCAGCCTGGACCTGCGTGCTGATTATGATCATCGGCGCCGCTGTGTCCTCCGTTGCCTACATCATGGCCAGCTTCGTCGGCTTCTTCGCCGGCATCGCCGTCATGCTGATCGGCCTGCTGGTCGGCTTCATCATGCGCAAGGCTGGCTACGGCGTCAACGGATCGAAGCTGAAGAACAGCAGCCACTGAGTGAGCGTTCTCGATGACATCATTGCCGGCGTTCGGGAAGACCTTTCCGAACGCCGGCAAAGTGTCTCGCTCGAACAGGTCCGCGGGCAGGCGCTGCAGGCACCGGCCCCGCTGGACGCCTACGCAGCACTGGGCGGCAACGCTCAACCGCGGACCGAACTGCGGGTCGTCGCCGAGGTCAAGCGCAGCAGCCCCTCCAAGGGCGAACTGGCGGACATCGCCGACCCCGCTTCCCTCGCCGCAGCCTATGAGCGCGGGGGAGCGGCCGTCATCAGCGTCCTCACCGAACAGCGCCGGTTCCGCGGATCCCTGGCGGACCTGGATGCGGTGCGCGCCGCCGTCGGCATCCCCGTGCTGCGCAAGGACTTCACCGTCGATGAGTACCAGATCTGGGAAGCCCGTGCCCACGGCGCGGACCTGATCCTGCTCATCGTGGCGGCGCTGGAGGACGCGCAGCTGCGCCGCTTCCTGGACCTCACGCACGAGCTGGGCATGAATGCCCTCGTCGAGACCCACACCGCCGAAGAAGTGGACCGGGCCCTGGCCCTGGGTGCACGGATCATCGGCATCAATGTGCGCAACCTGAAAACCCTGGACGTCGACCGTTCGGTGTTCGCCTCCCTGGCCGGCAGCATTCCCGCCGGTCCCGTGGTGATTGCCGAATCCGGCGTCCGTGACGCTGCCGACGTCGAGCACTACGCTTCCAGCGGAGCCAACGCCGTGCTGGTGGGCGAAGCCCTCGTGAAGCACGCGTCCCCGGCCGAAACCATCGGCGAGTTCACCGCCGTCGGCGCCAAGGCGATTGCCGCCCGCGCCCGGCACCACGGTGAAAGCTGACCCATAGCACCAACTCCCTGTCCGGGCAGGAACGGCCCGGGCTCAAGCAGGACAGGACACAAAGCTCATGATCGGGAAGTCGGAACAGGCTCAGGCAGCCGCTGCTGCCGCAGAAACCGGAACCGGAAGCGTTACGGAGGCCTTCCTGAACGGGGGAGTCTCCTCCCTGCGGCACGCGCCCGGTCCGTACTTCGGCGAGTACGGCGGCCGTTGGATGCCCGAGTCCCTGATCGCGGCCCTGGACGAGCTGGAAGACACCTTCGAGAAGGCCAAGGCCGATCCCGAGTTCACCGCCCAGGTGGCGGACCTGAACAAGAACTACTCCGGCCGCCCGTCCCTGCTCACCGAGGCCAAACGCTTCTCGGAGCACGCCGGCGGAGTGCGGATCTTCCTCAAGCGCGAAGACCTCAACCACACCGGATCCCACAAGATCAACAACGTCCTGGGCCAGGCCCTGCTGGCCAAGCGGATGGGCAAGACCCGCGTCATCGCGGAAACCGGTGCCGGCCAGCACGGCGTGGCCAGCGCCACCGCCGCAGCACTGCTCGGCCTGGAGTGCGTGGTCTACATGGGCGCCGAGGACTGCCGCCGCCAGGCACTGAACGTGGCCCGGATGGAACTGCTCGGTGCGAAGGTCATCCCGGTGACCAACGGCTCCCAGACATTGAAGGACGCCATCAACGAGGCGCTGCGGGACTGGGTCGCGAACGTTGACAGCACCCATTACCTGCTGGGCACCGCCGCGGGGGCGCACCCCTTCCCGGCCATGGTCCGCTACTTCCACGAAGTCATCGGTGAAGAGGCCCGCGCACAGATGCTGGAGCAGGCCGGCCGGCTGCCGGACGCGGTGTGCGCCTGCATCGGCGGCGGTTCCAACGCCATCGGAATCTTCCACGGCTTCCTGGACGATCCCGAAGTGAAGATCTACGGCTTCGAGGCCGGCGGCGACGGCGTTGAAACCGGCCGCCACGCCGCCACCATCACCCTGGGCCGGCCCGGCGTGCTGCACGGCGCCCGTTCCTACCTCATGCAGGACGACGACGGCCAGACGGTCGAATCGCACTCCATCTCGGCCGGCCTGGACTACCCGGGCGTCGGACCCGAGCATGCCCACCTGGCCGACATCGGGCGGGTCAGCTACGAGCCGATCACCGATGCCGAAGCCATGGATGCCTTCCAGCTGCTCTGCCGCACCGAGGGCATCATCCCCGCGATCGAGTCCGCGCACGCCCTGGCCGGCGCCATCAAGGTGGGCCGGCGGCTCGCCGAGGAGGCCGGCTCCGACGGAAATGTTTCCGAGAAAATTGTCCTGGTGAACCTTTCCGGACGCGGGGACAAGGACGTGGCCACCGCCGCCGAATGGTTCAACCTGCTGGACGAGCGCTCAGCCGAAGCCGAAATCGGCAAAGAAGGGGAACAGCTTTGAGCACCGAGGTAATGCAGAGCAAGTCCGCGGCCGCGATTGACCGGGCCGCAGCCCAGGGGCGTGCCGCGCTTATCGGCTACCTGCCGGCCGGCTTCCCCACCGTGGAAGCCACCATCGCCGCAGGCATCGCCCTGGCGGAAAACGGTGCGGACCTGATCGAAATCGGCATTCCGTATTCCGATCCGGTGATGGACGGCCACGTCATCCAGGCCGCTACCACCCAGGCGCTGGCGGACGGTTTCCGCGTGGCGCAGGTGTTCGACGTCGTTGCCGGCATCACCGCAGCCACCGACGCCGCCGTGCTTGTGATGACCTACTGGAACCCGGTGGTCCGGATGGGTGTGGATGAGTTCTCCCGCCGCCTGGCCGAAGCCGGGGGAGCAGGGCTGATCACCCCTGACCTGGTCCCGGATGAAGCCTCCGAATGGCTCGAAGCGTCGGACAAGTACGGCCTGGACCGGGTGTTCCTGGTTGCCCCGTCCTCCACTGAAGCCCGGATGAAGAGCACGGTGGCCGCCAGCCGCGGCTTCGTCTACGCCGTCTCGATCATGGGCGTCACCGGTGCCCGCGACAGTGTCAGCGACGCCGCCCAGAGCGTGGTCAGCGCCGCCCGCGCCGCCGGCGCCCAGCGCGTCTGCGTAGGCCTGGGTGTCTCCCGCGCCGAACACGTGCGTGAAATCGGTGCCTATGCCGACGGCGTCATCGTGGGCACCGCCCTGGTGGCCGCCCTGCGCGACGGCGGCACGGACGCCGTCGCCGCCCTTACCCGTGACCTCAGTACCGGAGCCCCGAAGGCCAGCAAATGAACCCGATGTCCGTGTACGCCAGCATTCCCAGCCCGCCTGCCGATTTCAGCAGTTTCTCGCTGGGCCCGCTGACCATCCACGCGTACGCGCTGTGCATCCTGGCCGGCATCCTGCTCGCCCTGTGGATGACGTCCGTGCGCTGGAAACGGCGCGGACTGCCGGAAGACGCGGTCTGGGACATCTCGATCTGGGCCATCCCGTTCGGCATCATCGGCGGACGGCTGTACCACGTGGTCTCCTCACCGGACGCGTATTTCGGTCCGGACGGCGACCTGTCCCTCATTCCGCAGATCTGGCTGGGCGGACTGGGCATCTGGGGTGCGGTGGCACTGGGTGCCGTCGGTGCCTGGATCGGCTGCCGGCGTGCGGGCATCAAGCTCTCCACATTCGCCGACGTCGGTGCCCCCGGCCTGCTGCTGGCCCAGGCCGTGGGCCGCTGGGGCAATTGGTTCAACCAGGAACTCTTCGGCTCCGAAACGGACGCGCCCTGGGGCCTGGAAATCGACGCCGACAACGCCAACTTCCCCGACGGCGCCGCCCCCGGCACCACGTTCCACCCCACGTTCCTTTACGAGTCCCTCTGGAACCTGGCCGGCGTCGCCCTGCTCCTGCTGCTTGACCGCCGCTTCCGGCTCCGCGGCGGCCGCCTGTTCTGGATCTACGCGGCCTTCTACACCGCCGGACGGCTCTGGATCGAGCTCCTGCGCATTGACGACGCCGAAATGGTTACGCTGCTCGGCGTCACACAACGCCTCAATGTGTGGACCAGCCTGCTGATCCTTGTCGCCTCCATCGCGATGTTCATTTACCTGACTTTCAAGGCCCGCAAGGGCGGGGAGGGCTCGCTTTACCTGCCGGGCCACGAACCCGCACCTCAGGGCGGTATTCCCGCCGCGGATAACGAGAAAGAAACAGAAGCTAGGAATGCGGAATCGGCATCAGCCGAACGCCCCGTGCGTGCTAATCTCGCAGAGACAAAAACCGAGGAGTCCCTTCCTCACCGGTCCAAGGACAACGGACCTTCTGCCTGACCCTTCGGGTTACCCTCGAAGGCGCTGCAGGCGGAGCCACATTGACGTGGCGCCAGGCGGCTGCAGCACCGGGACACCCCTCCGGAAAAGCGGCGGTTAACGGCACCAGGGATTCCCAGTAAAAACCGGATCAGTTTCGGGGTTTACCGGGGTGAAGTGAGCCGTAAAATCAATCAACGCCGCGGAGCATCCCCTCATGGATTTCCGCAGGGGCCAGCGCTGTCCCCTCCCAACGCTCTACAAGGGGGAAGGACTCACTTCTTATGACTGATTCCCTGTCTGCTTTTCCGAACACGGTGGTGTCACCGTTCACCCGTTTCGCCGCGCTCCCGGAGGATTCCGGCCTGTACCGCGCCGAGAATGAAAAGGACGCCTGCGGCCTGGCCGTCATTGCCACCCTGCAGGGCGAGCCCACCCACGGAATTGTCGACGCCGCCCTGGCCGCCCTCCGCAACCTTGAGCACCGCGGTGCCGTGGGCGCCGATGAAGGTACCGGCGACGGCGCCGGCCTCCTGACCCAGGTCCCGGACGAATTCTTCCGCGCAGTAGTGGACTTTGAACTTCCCGCGGCCGGAGGCTACGCCGTCGGCACCGCTTTCCTGCCCACCGAGGACCGGGAGCAGCTGACCGCACGCGCCGGCGTCGAGCTCATTGCAGCCAGCGAGGGCCTGCGGGTGCTGGGCTGGCGCGAGGTGCCCATCGTGGCCGAACTCGTGGGAGCCATGTCCCGGGCCTGCATGCCGCACTTCGTCCAGGTATTCCTGGCCCCGGAAGAGGGGATCGGAACCGAGGACCTGGACGCCCGGGCCTTCCGCGTCCGGAAGCGTTCGCAGAACAAGTTCGGCGTGTACTTCCCCTCGCTGTCCTCCCGGACCATGGTCTACAAGGGCATGGTGACCACCGCGCAGCTGGAACCGTTCTTCCCGGACCTGTCCGATCCGCGGTTCAAGACCCGGCTGGGCATTGTCCACTCCCGCTTCTCCACCAACACGTTCCCGTCCTGGCCGCTGGCCCAGCCGTTCCGCGCCATCGCGCACAACGGCGAGATCAACACGGTCAAGGGCAACCGGAACTGGATGCGTGCCCGGCAGTCGCAGATGAAGAACCCGTTGCTCGGGCAGACCCCGGAAGAGCTCTTCCCCATCTGCACCCCCGGCGCTTCGGACTCCGCGTCCTTCGACGAAGTGGCCGAACTGCTGATGCTCTCCGGCCGGCCCATCACCCACGCGATCATGATGATGATCCCGGAGGCCTGGGAGAACCACGCAACCATGGACCCGGCCCGCCGGGCGTTCTACCAGTACCACTCCATGCTGATGGAACCGTGGGACGGTCCCGCCGCCGTGTCCTTCACCGACGGCGTGCAGGTAGGTGCGGTGCTGGACCGCAACGGACTGCGTCCCGCCCGCTACTGGGTGACCGACGACGGCCTGGTGGTCCTGGCCTCCGAGGTGGGCGTGGTGGACATCGACCCTGCCAAGGTGGTCCGCAAGGGCCGCGTCTCGCCGGGCAAGATGTTCCTGGTGGACACCGCCGAGGGCCGGCTGATCGAAGACGACGAGATCAAGGCCGAGGTTGCCGCCGCCAACCCGTGGGCGGAATGGGTGAAGGAAAACCAGGTCCGCCTGGAGGAACTGCCCGAACGCGAGCACGTGCTGCACACCAAGGCCTCCATCAACCGCCGGCAGCGGACCTTCGGCTACACGGTGGAGGAACTGCGGATCCTGCTGGGTCCGATGGCCCGCACCGCCGCCGAACCTCTGGGGGCCATGGGTTCCGACACCCCCATCGCCGTGCTCTCCAAGCGGCCGCGGCTGCTCTTCGATTACTTTGTGCAGTCCTTTGCCCAGGTCACCAACCCGCCGCTGGATTCCATCCGCGAGGAACTGGTCACCTCCCTGCAGGCCTCGATTGGCCCCAACGGAAACCTGCTCTCCCTGAAGCAGGTGAAAACCAGCCAGGTTGCGCTGAAGTTCCCGGTGATCAACAACGACGAGCTCGCCAAGATCGCCAATCTCACCGACGACGAGGGCGACCGGATAGCGCTGAAGGTCCGCGGCCTCTACCGTCCCGAAGGCGGCGAAGCCGAACTGCGGGCAAGGATCAGCGAGATCTGCGAGAAGGTTTCCGGTGCAGTGAACCGCGGTGTGCAGTACATCGTGCTCTCGGACCGGGATTCCAATGCCCAGTGGGCGCCCATCCCGTCCCTGCTGCTGCTCTCCGCAGTCCACAACCACCTGCTCAAGAGCGCCAACCGCACCAAGATCTCCCTGCTGGTGGAGGCCGGTGACGTCCGCGAGGTCCACCACGTGGCCCTGCTGATCGGCTACGGCGCCTCCGCGGTGAACCCGTACCTGGCCATGGAAAGCTGCGAGGAACTGGTCCGCAACGGCGACATCACCGGTGTCACCGGCGAAGAGGCCGTCGCCAACCTGATCAAGGGCCTGGGCAAGGGCGTCCTGAAGATCATGTCCAAGATGGGCATTTCCACCGTCGCGTCCTACTGCGGCGCGCAGACCTTCGAGGCGCTCGGCCTGGGCCAGGAACTGGTGGACGAATTCTTCCACGGCACCCAGACCCAGCTCGGCGGCGTCGGCCTGGACGTGATCGCCGCCGAAGCCGCTGCCCGGCACGCCGAGGCGTACCCGAGCGACGGCGTGGAGGAACCGCACCGCGCCCTGGACAACGGCGGCGAATACCAGTGGCGCCGCGAAGGACCGCCGCACCTGTTCAACCCGGAGACGGTCTTCCGGCTGCAGCACGCCACCCGCGAACGCCGGTATGACGTGTTCAAGGCCTACACCCACGGCGTGAACGACCAGTCCAAGAACCTCATGACGCTGCGCGGGCTGCTGGACTTCCGCACCGGGGACCGCACACCCGTGCCGCTGGACGAGGTGGAGCCCGTCTCCAGCATCGTGAAGCGCTTCTCCACCGGTGCCATGAGCTACGGGTCCATCTCCCAGGAAGCGCATGAAACGCTGGCCATCGCGATGAACCGCCTGGGCGCCAAATCCAACACCGGCGAGGGCGGCGAAGACCCGGAACGGCTGCTGGATCCGGAGCGCAGCTCGGCCATCAAGCAGGTGGCTTCCGGCCGGTTCGGCGTCACCAGCCTGTACCTGACCAATGCGCAGGACATCCAGATCAAGATGGCCCAGGGCGCCAAGCCCGGCGAGGGCGGCCAGCTGATGGCGCAGAAGGTCTACCCGTGGGTGGCCCGCACCCGCCACTCGACGCCCGGCGTCGGGCTGATCTCCCCGCCGCCGCACCACGACATCTACTCCATCGAGGACCTCGCCCAGCTGATCTATGACCTGAAGCGCTCCAACCCGAGCGCCCGGGTGCACGTGAAGCTGGTATCCGAAGCCGGGATCGGCACCGTGGCGGCCGGCGTGACCAAGGCGAAGGCCGACGTCGTGCTGGTCTCCGGGCATGACGGCGGCACGGGCGCCTCGCCGCTGAACTCGCTCAAGCACGCCGGGGCTCCCTGGGAACTCGGGCTGGCAGAAACGCAGCAGACCCTGATGCTCAACGGCCTGCGGGACCGGGTGGTGGTCCAGGTGGACGGCCAGCTCAAGACCGGCCGCGATGTCGTGATGGCGGCGCTGCTGGGCGGCGAGGAATTCGGCTTCGCCACCGCGCCGCTGGTGGTCTCCGGCTGCGTGATGATGCGCGTCTGCCACCTGGATACCTGTCCGGTGGGAGTGGCAACGCAGAACCCGGAACTTCGGGCCCGGTTCAGCGGCAAGCCGGAGTTCGTGGTGAACTTCTTCGAGTTCATTGCCGAGGAAATCCGCGAAATCCTTGCCGAGCTCGGGTTCCGGACCCTCGAGGAGGCCATTGGCCGCACCGAACTGCTGGACACCCAGGCCGCGATCGACCACTGGAAGGCCGACGGCCTGGACCTGGAACCGATCCTTCGGGGACCGGAAGTGGATCCCGGCGCGCCGCTGCGGAACATGGTGCAGCAGAACCATGAACTCGATCTGCACTTCGACAATAAGCTCATCGAGATGAGCGCCGACGCATTGCAGAACCGGGCGCCGGTGCGGATTGCGCTGGACGTAGTCAACACCGACCGGTCCGTGGGCACCATGCTCGGGCACACCGTCACCAAGACCTTCGGCGTGGACACCCTGGCTCCGGACACCATCGACATCACCCTCACCGGGCAGGCCGGGCAGTCGCTCGGCGCGTTCCTGCCCGCCGGGATCACGCTGCGGCTGTTCGGCGACTCGAACGACTACGTGGGCAAGGGCCTGTCCGGCGGCCGGATCATCGTCCGCCCGGACCGCGGCAACGTCTTCGCAGCCGAACGCAACGTCATTGCCGGCAACGTGATCGGCTACGGCGCCACCAGCGGCGAGATGTTCCTCAGCGGCCAGGTGGGCGAACGCTTCCTGGTGCGCAACTCCGGGGCCACCGCCGTCGTCGAAGGCATCGGTGACCACGGCTGTGAGTACATGACCGGCGGGCAGGCCCTGATCCTGGGGCCCACGGGCCGGAACTTCGGCGCGGGTATGTCCGGCGGCACCGCGTTTGTGGTGGATCTGGAATCCGCCCGCGTCAACAAGGAGTCCCTGGAGCGCGGCGAGCTGCTGCTCGATGCCCCGGACGCCGAGGACGTCGACATCATCCGCGGGCTGCTGGTCCGGCACCTGGAGGAGACCGGCTCCGACCTGGCCCAGAAGATGCTGGAGAGCTTCGAGGACACGGTTTCCCGCATTACCAAGGTGCTGCCGCGGGACTACGCGGCAGTGCTCGGCGCCCGCGCCTCCGCCGCCGAAGCGGGACTCGATCCCGACGGCGCCGAGGCCTGGAACAAGATTTTGGAGGTTACCGGTGGCTGATCCACGCGGATTCTTGAAGGTACGGGAGCGGGAAACCCAGCCGCGGCGTCCGGTGCCGGTGCGCATCATGGACTACAAGGAAGTCTACGAGGCGCAGGAAAAGGGCGTGCTGCGGGCCCAGGCGGGACGCTGCATGGACTGCGGCATCCCGTTCTGCCACCAGGGCTGCCCGCTGGGCAACCTCATTCCCGAGTGGAATGACCTAACGTGGCGGGACAAGGGTGCCGAGGCCATTGAACGGCTGCACGCCACGAACAACTTCCCGGAGTTCACCGGCCGGCTCTGCCCGGCCCCCTGCGAGGCCTCCTGCGTGCTGGGCATCAACCAGCCGCCGGTCACCATCAAGCAGGTGGAGGTCTCCATCATCGACGAAGCCTGGGGCGAGGGCTGGGTTACCCCGCATCCGCCGGAGCGGCTGACCGACCGCACCATCGCCGTCGTCGGCTCCGGCCCCGCCGGGCTGGCCGCCGCGCAGCAGCTCACCCGGGCCGGGCACACCGTGGCCGTGTATGAGCGGGATGACCGGATCGGCGGGCTGCTGCGCTACGGGATCCCGGATTTCAAGATGGAGAAAATCCAGGTGGACCGCCGGCTGGAACAGATGCGCGCCGAAGGCACCCGCTTCCGCACCGGCGTCGAAGTGGGCAGGGACATCAGCTGGGAGCAGCTGCGCCGCCGCTACGACGCCGTGGTGATCGCCACCGGCGCCACCGTGCCCCGCGACCTGCCCATCCCGGGCCGGGAGCTGTCCGGCGTGCACTTCGCCATGGACTACCTGGTGCAGTCCAACCGTGCCGTGGCCGGGGACAACGTCAAGAACCAGATCAGCGCCGAGGGCAAGCACGTGGTGATCCTCGGCGGCGGAGACACCGGCGCCGACTGCCTGGGCACCGCGCACCGCCAGCAGGCCGCGTCGGTGACCACGCTGGCGATCGGCCAGCAGCCGCCCGCCGAGCGGGGCGCGCACCAGCCGTGGCCGATGTACCCCACGCTGTTCGAGATGGCCAGCGCCCACGAGGAAGGCGGGGAACGGACGTTCCTGGCATCCACCGTGGAGTTCGTGGGGGAGGACGGGAGGCTTACCGGCGTGAAGGTGGCCGAGACGGAATTCGTAGACGGCCGGCGGCTGCCGAAGGCCGGCACCGAGCGGATTATTCCGGCGGACCTGGTCTTCCTGTCCCTGGGCTTCACCGGGCCGGAGCCGGCCGGCCTGGCCGAGCAGGTCTCCGCGGAGTTTGATGACCGGGGCAACGTGGCCCGCGACGGCTACTACATGACCGGAACCCCGGGAGTCTTCGCCGCCGGCGACGCCGGGCGCGGGCAGTCCCTGATTGTCTGGGCCATCGCGGAGGGACGGGCCGCCGCGGCCGCCGTTGACCAGTGGCTGATGGGCTCCACCCGGCTGCCCGCACCGGTGGCGCCGACCGACCGCGCCATCACCGTGCTGTAGAAACCGCGTAACCAAAGCAGGCGTCGGAGACTCGTCCGGCGCCTGCTTTTGTTGCGCCGTGCCTGCCGCGAAGTCGGGTAGGGTGTCGGTGCACACATACACAAGCACACTTATGTTGGGGGACAGGAAAATGGGGACTGCCATTGCATCGCTGGTCATCGGGGCGGTGGTCACCTTCGGGATCGCCGTGCTCGTGATCTACCTGAGGAAGCTCGGCCAACTGAAACGGCACCCGGCGCGCCCCAGGATGGAGGTCCGCTTCAGCCCCAAGGGCCTCGTCGGATTGGCGCTGCTCGTTGGAGCGATGCTGCTGGCAGTCTGCTTGGGCCTGTTCCTGGTGGTCTACCGGGACCTGCCCATCTACGCAGTGACGTTCTCGCTCATATTGCTGGCCGGCACGGCACGTCCCGTCTATCTTTCCAAGGCAGGACTGCCCTTCGTGGTGGTCGGGATCGGGGAAGAGCTGAACCCCAAGCCGGTTCCCGCGCCGGCTTACGGGGGAGCGACGGCGCCGGTCTACGGGGGAGCGGCCGCGCCGCCCCAGTATCCGGGATTCGCCAATGCCCCGGCCGGTTTCACCCCTCCGCCGCCCCCGGCCCCGCACCAGCAGTAGGTAAGTACCGTTTCACTAAAAGCCCGGAGATCACTTAGTTGATCTCCGGGCTTTTTCTTTGCCGAAGCTCCTTGCCCCGACAGTACTTAGTGTTACTGTGTACTGGTAGCTAGCAACACTAGGTAGATAGGCGCAACATCCATGGGCAAGCAGATGACGGAGATGCTCAAGGGGACCCTCGAAGGCATCATCCTGGGGATCCTCGCCGTTTCACCCGCCTACGGCTACGACATCACGGCCAGGCTGCGTGAGCAGGGCTTCACCGAGATTGCCGAGGGAACCGTCTATGCGCTCCTGGTCCGGATCGAGAAACGCGGACTCGTCGACGTCGAGAAGGTTCCGTCGGAAAAGGGGCCTCCGCGGAAGGTCTATACCTTGAACACCCGGGGCTCCGGGTACCTCGATGAGTTCTGGGGAACCTGGAGCTTTCTGGCTTCCCGGATTGAACAGCTCCAGCAGCACGCCCTGAACCCGCACGAAGGAGACCCATCATGACCGCCAAATGGATAGAGCTGGTCACGGGACCGCTGGAGGAAAAGAGGCGCTGGCGCCGGTTCAAGCAGCGCAAGGAACAGCTGCCCGCCGGATACCGCAGGGCCATGGACGGGCTCGAACGCTACTTCATGTACGCGGCACCGATTGCGAAGGGTGATGTTTACGTCCAGATGCTCGAGGACCTTGTTGATCTGGTGGAGCGTGCCGCTGTTGACGGCACTCCGGTCCGCAGCATTGTCGGAGAGGATCCGGTGGAGTTCGCGGAGGCCTTCATGGCGAATTACGCGGACGGCCAGTGGATCGACAAGGAGCGCAGGCGCCTTATCGAGACCATCGACCGGTCCGACGAAGAGTTATAAAACACCGGATTGGAGACCGGATATGCATACCGACCAAACCCTCGAACCCGCCATCCGGGTACAGGGCATCGAGAAGTCCTTTCGGGATCTGCAGGTGTTGTCCGGCGTTGACTTTGAGGTGAATGCCGGCAGTATCTTCGCCCTGCTGGGCTCCAACGGAGCGGGCAAGACAACGCTGGTGCGAATCCTGTCAACGCTGCTGAAGGCCGACGCCGGCACCGCAGCGGTGGACGGGCACGACGTCGCAGCCCACCCGGGTGAAGTGCGACGATCGATCAGCCTGACCGGCCAATTTACTGCCATTGATGAAGTGCTGACAGGCCGCGAGAACCTGGTCCTCATCGCGAAGCTTCGCCACCGGAAGAATCCGGGCGCGGTAGCGGATGACATGCTGGCCCGTTTTGCGCTCACCGACGCGGGGAGCCGAAAGGCGGGGGCCTACTCCGGCGGTATGCGCCGCCGGCTCGATATCGCCATGAGCCTGGTCGGGGATCCGAAAATCATCTTCCTCGACGAGCCGACGGCGGGCCTGGATCCGCAGGCACGCAACGAGGTATGGCAGACCATCCGGGAGCTTGCCGACGGCGGCACGACGGTGCTGCTCACCACGCAGTACCTCGACGAGGCGGAGCAGCTTGCGGACCGGATCGGGATCCTGCACCGGGGCGTCATCATCCAAAACGGAACCCTGGTTGAACTGCAGCAGCTCCTTCCGCCGGCAAAGGCCGAATACATCACTAAACAGCCGTCCCTCGAGGACGTCTTCCTCGCCCTCACCGGCGATACCGGTGACGGCACCGCGCCGAAGGACGGACTTCCCCCGACGCAGCAGAAAGAGGGAAACCGATGACCACCCAGACGTTTCATGACACTGCCGCCCTCACAGGCCGCTCCCTGCGCCACGTCCTCCGCAGCCCGGACACGATCATTACGACGGCGGTTACGCCGGTCGCACTGATGCTGATGTTTGTGTACGTGTTCGGCGGAGCAATCAGCACCGGATCGGGGGAGTCCTACATCAACTACACGCTGCCCGGCATCCTGCTGATCACGGTTGCCTCCGGCGTGGCCTACACCGCTTACCGGCTGTTCCTCGACCGGCAGGGAGGAATCTTCGAACGCTTCCAGTCCATGCCCATTGCCCGCTCGGGTGTGCTCTGGGCACACGTCCTCACCTCCGTGACCGCCAACCTGGCCTCGCTCGCGCTCGTTGTCGGCGTGGCCCTGATCGCGGGCTTCCGCTCCGGTGCGTCGCCGGCTGCGTGGCTCGCCGTCGTCGGGATCCTCGTCTTGTTCACCCTTGCCCTGACGTGGCTGGCCGTGATCGCCGGGCTGAGCGCAAAGACAGTGGAGGGCGCGAGTGCGTTCAGTTACCCGCTGATTTTCCTGCCGTTCATCAGCTCGGCATTTGTGCCCACCAGCACCATGCCCGGCCCGGTGGCGTGGTTTGCCGAGAACCAGCCAGTGACTTCCATCGTGGACACCCTCCGGGCATTGCTTGCCCGGGAGCCCGTCTGCAGCGATTTCTGGGTCGCGCTTCTCTGGCTGGCCGGCATCCTGGGTGTGGGCTACGCCGTCGCGACAGCCGTCTACCGGCGTCGGGTGGACTGAACCGGGCGGGACGCCTGCACAGATTCCCATTCGCCGGGAACGTTTTCCAGCTGCCCCTAGGTCGGAGCCGCTCGATATACCCGCTTTATGGGAATCTGTGCACGCACTTCCTCTGGCGGCGGGGCAAAAAGCCGCCTACCACGGCTTCCGAGGTGCAGGATCCGGGTGGCCACGCGGCCCGCTCCCATGCGCAAACTGGCAAGGGAGACTAGGCTAGAAGTATGAGACGCGCAAAGATTGTTGCCACATTTGGACCAGCGATCGCCAGCTATGAAAATACCGTAGCGGTTCTTCGCGCGGGCGTGAACGTCGCCCGTATGAATATGAGCCACGGCGACCACTCCGTACACAACGCCACGTATGAAAACGTGCGCAAGGCCTCCGCCGAGCTGGGGATGCCCGTAGGCATCTTCGCCGACCTCCAGGGCCCCAAGATCCGGCTGGGCCGGTTCACCGAGGAACCCCACTTCCTGAACGTGGGCGATACCTTCACCATCACCACCGATGACATTCCCGGCACCAAGGAAATCTGCTCCACCACGTACAAGGGCCTGCCCGGCGACGTGAACGCGGGCGACTTCCTGCTGATCGACGACGGCAAGGTCAAGCTGCGTGCCGTAGAGGTAACTGCCAACACCGTTGTCACCGAGGTAGTAGTACCGGGCAAGGTGTCCAACAACAAGGGCATCAACCTGCCCGGTGTTGCCGTCAACGTTCCGGCACTGAGCGAAAAGGATGAGGACGACCTCCGCTGGGCCATGCGCCGCGGCGTCGACATGGTTGCCCTCTCCTTCGTCCGCAACGCCGGCGACATTTCCCGCGTGCACGAGATCATGGACGAGGAAGGCCGCCGCGTGCCGGTCATCGCCAAGATCGAAAAGCCGCAGGCTGTGGAGAACCTCGAAGAGATCATCGACGCGTTCGACTCCATCATGGTTGCCCGCGGTGACCTCGGCGTCGAACTGCCGCTCGAAGAGGTTCCGATCGTGCAGAAGAACGCCATTGAGCTGGCACGCCGCTGGGCCAAGCCCGTGATCGTGGCCACCCAGGTGCTCGAATCCATGATCGACAACCCCCGCCCGACCCGCGCCGAGGCCTCCGACTGCGCCAACGCCGTGCTCGACGGCGCGGACGCAGTGATGCTCTCCGGCGAAACCTCGGTGGGCACGTACGCCATCGAAACCGTCGAAACCATGGCCCGCATCATCGAGTCCACCGAAAAGCACGGCCTGAACCGTGTTCCCCCGCTGGGCTCCAAGCCGCGGACCCGCGGCGGCGCCATCACCCGCGCCGCGGTGGAAATCTCCGACCAGCTGGATGCGAAGTACATCTGTACCTTCACCCAGTCCGGCGACTCCGCCCGCCGCCTGTCCCGCCTGCGCCCGTCCAAGCCGGTGTTCGCCTTCACCCCCGTGGAGGAGACCTACCGCTACATGACCCTGTTCTGGGGCGTGGCACCCATGCTCGTGGAGTTCGCCGAGCACACCGACCAGATGACCGCACAGGTGGACCGCACCCTGCTCGAAGAGGGCCTGGTGGAAGACGACGACCTGGTGGTCATCGCTGCCGGTTCGCCTCCCGGACAGGCCGGCTCGACCAACAGCATCAAGGTGCACCGCGTCGGTGACATTGCCGACGCAGGCCAGCGTGCTGACGGCCAGGAGCGGGTCAAGGAAAAGGTCGGTCCGTGGCCGATCAAGGAAAGCAAGAAGGGCCAGGCCAAGGCCATCTAGGTTCCCCGCTTCCCTGCACTAAAAGGAAAGGTCCCGTCCGGTTGGACGGGACCTTTCCTATTGGTTCCTGCGGGGGAGTAGGTGTCAGTTCACCTGGTTGATGATGGTCTCGGCAACTTCGCGCATGCTCAGGCGGCGGTCCATCGACGTCTTCTGGATCCAGCGGAAGGCCTCGGGCTCGGTGAGGCCCATCTTGGTGGTCAGCAGCGACTTGGCACGCTCCACCAGCTTGCGGGTGGCGAACTGTTCCTTCAGATCGGTGACCTCGGCTTCGAGCGCCTTGATCTCCTCGTGGCGGGAGAGGGCAATCTCGATGGCGGGAATCAGGTCCGCGGGAGTGAAGGGCTTGACCACATAGGCCATGGCACCGGCCTCGCGCGCACGCTCCACCAGTTCCTTCTGGCTGAACGCGGTCAGCAGCACCACCGGGGCAATGCGTGCCTTGACGATCTGCTCGGCAGCCGTAATGCCGTCCATCAGCGGCATCTTGACGTCCATCAGCACCAGGTCCGGCTTCAGCTCGTTGGCCAGCTGGACGGCCTTCTCACCGTTGTCCGCCTCGCCGACGACGTCGTAACCCTCACCGGTGAGGATCTCGACAATGTCCAGGCGGATCAGGGTCTCGTCTTCGGCGACGAGTACACGGCGGGCCGGGGTGTTGGACGGCGTGTTGGCAGACGCAGCGTGGGTCGACGCGGCGGGCGCGGACTCGGTGGACTCAGACACAGATGGCTCCTCAGATACGGTCTCTCCGCCGGCAGACCGGCAGTTCACACAATCAGCGTATCCGCATGTAGAGTAGTTTTGCGCTCAACACGGTAAGTACTCGTGCTTCGTGACGCAGGGCACGCCCGAATGGCGGAATTGGCAGACGCGCTGCACTCAAAATGCAGTATCGAGAGGTGTGTGGGTTCGAGTCCCACTTCGGGCACCATGTAGTTGCAGCTGAACACCCCCGGTCTTCGGACCGGGGGTGTTTTGTTTTGCCGCGCCGCCTACGCGAAGCGGTCGAACGCGTCCAGCAGCCGCTTCACGGACCCGCCAAGGTTCCAGTCCAGGGCCAGGCGCTCCAGTTCCGCGCGTTCTTCGCCGGTGATGGCGTGCAGCTCGGCGCCGGCCTTTGCCGGGGTGGGCAGCTCGAGGTCCCGCACCACCTTCACGACCTTCGGTGCAACCGCCAGATATTCCGCGGCCTTGGCGAGGTTGGACCGCACCGGCGATGAGAGGCCGCTGTCCGGGTCCTGCGCGGCGGCCAGCAGGGAATCCAGGGTGCCGTACTCGGCCAGCAGCGACGCGGCGGTTTTCTCGCCGATCCCGGAGACGCCGGGCAATCCGTCGGACGCGTCGCCGCGCAGGGTCGCATAGTCCGCGTACTGCTCGGGCAGCACCTGGTATTTTGCCACCATCGACGCATCGGTCATCACGTCCAGGTTCTTCATGCCGCGGGCCGTGTAGATCACGCGGACGTCCCTGCCGTCGTTGATCACCTGGAACAGGTCCCGGTCCCCGGTCACCACGTCCACCGGCATGGACGCGGTGGATGCGTAGGTGCCGATCACGTCGTCGGCCTCGTGTTCCGCAGCTCCCACGACGGCGACGCGCGCCAGCTCCAGCGTGCGGCGGATCATCGGGATCTGGGCCTCAAGGGGATCCGGAACCGTTTCGACGTCGGGGTTCCCGCTCACTTCTTCGGCCACCCGGTGCGCCTTGTACGTGGGCAGCAGGTCCACCCTCCACTGCGGCCGCCAGTCGTCATCCCAGCAGGCGATCAGGTGCGTGGCCTCGTAGTCGGTGGTGAGCCTGGCGATCATGTCCAGCAGGCCGCGCACGGCGTTCACCGGCGTACCGTCGGACCGGCGGATGCTGTCGGGGACGCCGTAGAAGGCACGGAAGTACAGTGACGCGGTGTCGAGGAGCATCAGGCGCTGGGTCATAGGCCGATCCTCGCACGGATCATGCCGTGAGGGGCAGCGCCCAAGGTGCCGTATTCCCAGCCTTCGGAGTCGAGGACTCCAACGCGTATGACAGGACAATCTGCGCCAGCCAAGGAGTAGCCTGCTGCCTGCGCACGCGTATACCTGCTCTTTCGCTTCTCTGGCCCGTATTCCACGATTTGTCAGCACAAACCTTTGACAGGACAAACTTTCGGGCGCACAGTGGTGCCTGTGGTTCTGATCACTCCGAGGCGGCCGCAGGGCCTGCCTTCGGGAACAGGAAGGCCGGTGATCCACCCGTGGCTCACGAAGTGCTGGCAATGGGACGCATCAGCGTTGACATCTATCCCGATAACATCGGCGTGCCGCTGGAGGACGTGACCGGCTTCGGCAAGTATCTGGGCGGCTCGCCGTCCAACGTCGCAGTTGCCGCCGCCCGGCACGGCCGGCGCAGCGGCATCATCACCCGCACCGGAGAGGACCCCTTCGGCGAGTACCTTCACCGCGAGCTGCGGAAGTTCGGGGTGGATGATGGCTTCGTCACCGGAGTACCCGGGCTGCAGACGCCGGCAACCTTCTGCGCCATCATGCCGCCGGACTCCTTCCCGCTGTACTTCTACGGCCGCTTTCCCACCGCTCCCGACCTGCAGATCGAGGCCGGGAGCCTCGATCTCGACGCTATCCGGCACGCCGGGATTTTCTGGTCCACCGTGACCGGTCTGTGCCAGGAACCGAGCCGGTCCGCCCATCTGGCAGCGCACCGGGCACGGCCGCGGGAGGAGCTTCCGCCCGGCCGGTATACGGTGCTGGACCTGGACTACCGGCCGATGTTCTGGGACAGCGAAGCGGAGGCCGCGGAACAGGTGTCCCGCATCCTGCCCCACGTGAATGTCGCCATCGGCAACGAGGCGGAATGCGCGGTGGCCGTGGGGGCGGGAAGCCCGGATGAACAGGCGGACCGGCTGCTCGCGGCCGGGGTGGGCATCGCCGTCGTCAAGCTCGGGGCGGAAGGGGTACTCGCCAAAACCGGCACCGAACGCGTTGTCTCGGCACCGTTCCGGGTGGAGACCGTGAACGGGCTGGGCGCCGGAGACGCGTTCGGCGGGGCGTTCTGCCACGGATTGCTGTCCGGCTGGCCGCTGGTTGCCGTGCTCGACTACGCGAACGCGGCCGGCGCCATCGTCGCTTCACGGCTGTCCTGCGCCGACGCAATGCCCACCCCCGCCGAGGTGTACGCGCTGCTGGCCGGGCAGGACCGCCCCGCACCGGAGCCGCTGGAACCGCTGGAACCGCTGGAGAGGTGAGGGCCCCATGAGCGAATTCGACGACGACCCGCGGCGCTACGAGCACCTTTCCCGCATCCGCCTCGAGGATCCCGAAGCGGTCCTCCGCGCCGCGGGGAACCGGCCGCCCCACCCGGGGCCGAAGCAGGGCGAGCAGAACTTCATTGTGGCCGCGGACCATCCCGCCCGCGGCGCGCTCTCCGTCGGCGGCGATCCCATGGCCATGGCGGACCGCCGCGAGCTGCTGGACCGGCTGCGGACCGCCCTGGCGAATCCCGCCGTCGACGGCGTGCTGGCCAGCCCCGACATCCTGGACGATCTGCTGCTGCTCGGCGCGCTGGACGGGAAGCTGCTGTTCGGTTCCATGAACCGGGGCGGGCTGGCCGGCTACGTCAACGAGATAGATGACCGCTTCACCGGCCACACCGCCGAGGCCCTGCTGGCCCTGCGGGCCACCGGCGGCAAGATGCTCACCCGGATCTGCCTGACGGACCCGGCCACCGCCAACCTGCTGGAAGCCACGGCACAGGCGATCAACAGCCTGGCGGCCCGCGGCCTGGTG
Organism: Arthrobacter sp. zg-Y1171; assembly: GCF_025244845.1. NCBI lineage: Bacteria > Bacillati > Actinomycetota > Actinomycetes > Micrococcales > Micrococcaceae > Arthrobacter > Arthrobacter sp. zg-Y1171. The sequence continues at coordinate 1,583,252 of NZ_CP104264.1, forward strand.
GCCATGGTGGAACCGTTCATCTCGGTCTGGGAGAACGGGCGGATCCGCAACGATCTCAGTACCGACGCGGTGGTTGCCTCGGTGGCCATCGCCTCGGGGCTGGGCGCCACCAGCGCCTACACCTGGATGAAGCTGCCGGTGGTCCCGGACATGGAACGGGTCCTGGCCGCCACCACCATGCCGGCCGTCCTGCTGGGCGGCGACCCGTCCGGTTCCTCCGAGGACACCTACGCGTCGTGGGAGGCCGCCCTGGACCTTCCTGGTGTCCAGGGACTGACGGTGGGGCGTACGCTGCTTTACCCCAAGGAGGGCAGCGTGGAGGACGCGGTGGCCACCGCGGCGTCACTGCTGAAGACACCTACCGGTCAGGAGGCCACAGGCTGATGGCAACGCGCACAATGACAGTCGCCCAGGCAGTCGTGGAGTTCCTGGGCAGGCAGTACACCGTGGACAGCATCGGGGGAGCGGACTACCGCGAACGGCTGTTCCCGGGCATGTTCGGCATCTTCGGGCACGGCAACGTGGCCGGCGTCGGCCAGGCCCTGAAGCAGTCCTCTGCCCGGAACCCGGGCGCCATGCCCTACTACCAGGGGCGCAACGAGCAGGCGATGGTGCATCAGGCGGTGGGGTATGCCCGGCACACCCGCCGGCGGGCCACGTACGCGGTCACCAGTTCCATCGGCCCCGGCGCCACCAACATGCTGACCGGCGCCGCGCTGGCCACCACCAACCGGCTGCCTGTCCTGCTGCTGCCCTCGGACACGTTCGCCACCCGCGCACCCGATCCCGTGCTGCAGCAGCTGGAACGCCCCGAAGCCTACGACATCACCGTCAACGATGCCTTCCGGCCCCTGTCCCGGTACTTCGACCGGATCAGCCGCCCCGAGCAGCTGTACTCCGCCTTCCTCCACGGGCTGCGGGTGCTGACCGATCCGGCCGAAACCGGCGCCGTCACCATTTCCCTGCCGCAGGACGTCCAGGCCGAAGTGCTCCAGGTGCCGGAGGAATTCCTGGCCGAACGGGAGTGGCGGATCCGCCGGCCCGAACCCGAGGATACGGAAATCCGCCGTGCCGCGGAGCTGATCCGCGCGTCCCGGCGCCCGCTGATTGTGGCCGGCGGCGGTGTGCTCTACGCCTTCGCAGCCGATGCGCTGGCCCGGCTGGCCGAAACCTCCGGCATCCCGGTCAGCTACACCCAGGCGGGGGTCGGGACGGTACCGTGGGACGCCCCGTACTGCGTGGGCGCCGTGGGGTCCACGGGTACGACGGCGGCCAACGTCCTCGCCCGGGAAGCGGACCTGGTGATCGGGATCGGTACCCGGTACGAGGATTTCACCACGGCCTCGCATACGGCCTTCCAAAACCCCGGGGTGCAGTTCATCAATATCAACGTGGCACCCCTTGACGCGTACAAGCTCGGCCCGAGCCTGCCGCTCGTCGCCGATGCCCGCAAGGCACTGCTCCGGCTGGCCAACGCTCTGGAGGGCTACCGCGTCCCGGACGGCACGCTCGCACTGGTTGCGGCGGAAAAGGACCGCTGGAACCGGGCAGTGGACCTGGCCTTCGACACCCGTTCCGTTCCGCTGCCCAGCCAGAACGAAATCATCGGCGCCGTGAACCGTGCCATGGCGCCCCGCGACGTCGTGGTCTGCGCGGCGGGTTCGCTGCCCGGGGACCTGCACAAGATGTGGCGGGTGCAGGATCCCTTCGGCTACCACGTGGAGTACGCCTACTCCACCATGGGCTACGAAATCCCCGGCGGACTCGGCGTGAAGCGGGCGGCCGTGGACGAGGCGGCCCGTGCACCGGAAGGCACGGCCGCCGCGCAGCCCCGCGACGTCGTCGTGATGGTCGGCGACGGCTCCTATCTGATGATGCACACCGAACTGGTGACAGCGGTCGCGGAGGGAATCAAGCTGATCACCGTGCTGATCCAGAACCACGGTTTCGCTTCCATCGGAGCGCTCTCCGAAAGCCTCGGCTCGCAGCGGTTCGGCACGCGGTACCGGACCCTGGACCGCAAGCACCACACGTTCGACGACGGCGCGAAGCTGCCGGTGGACCTGGCCCTTAACGCCGAGTCCCTGGGCGTGCGCGTGCTGCGCGTCGAGCCGGGACCGAACGCCGTCGCGGACCTGGAAGCCGCGGTGGCCAAGGCGAAGGCCGAACCGGAGGGCAGCGGGCCGGTCCTGATCCACATCGAATCCGACCCGCTGATCGACGCACCCGATTCCGAATCCTGGTGGGACGTACCGGTGTCCGGTACGTCCGAGCTGGACTCCACACAGCAGGCCTACGGCACCTACACCTCCTCCAAGGCACGGCAGAAGCCGCTGATCGGTTAGCGGGCTCCTTCCCGGGCTGCACCCCAGAAACGGAGAGTTCCATGAGCACCACCATCACGCACTTCATCAACGGCGCCGAAACCGCCGGACACGGGGACCGGCACCAGCCGGTCTACAACCCGGCCACCGGAGAGGTCACCGGTGAGCTGCGGCTGGCGGACCGGACGGACATCGACGCCGTCGTCGCCGCCGCGAAGGCCGCCTCCGTCGGCTGGGACGAGACCTCGCTGACCAAACGTACTGCCGTGCTGTTCCGCTTCCGCGAGCTGCTCGCCGCGAACGTGCAGGAACTTGCCCGGGTGGTGACCCGAGAGCACGGCAAGGTGGTCTCGGATGCCGCCGGTGAAGTCGGCCGCGGGCTGGAAGTGGTCGAGTATGCCTGCGGCGCCCCGCAGTCGCTCAAGGGCGACTACTCGGACGCGGTCTCCACCGGCATCGACGTGTTTTCGTTCCGCCAGCCGCTGGGAGTGGTTGCAGGCATCACGCCGTTCAACTTCCCGGTGATGGTGCCCTTGTGGATGGCGCCGGTGGCGATCGTCACCGGTAACGCGTTCATCCTCAAACCCTCCGAACGCGATCCCTCCGCCAGCCTGTTCCTGGCCCGCCTCTGGAAGGACGCGGGGCTGCCCGACGGCGTCTTCAACGTGCTGCAGGGGGACAAGGAAGCGGTGGACGGGCTGCTCACCCATCCCGACGTCGACGGCGTTTCCTTTGTCGGATCGACGCCGATTGCGCGCCACGTGCATGAGACGGCCACCCGGCACGGCAAGCGGGTGCAGGCCCTGGGCGGCGCCAAGAACCATGCGGTGGTGATGCCGGATGCGGACCTGGACCTCGCCGCCGAGCACATTACCGCCGCCGCGTTCGGTTCCGCCGGACAGCGCTGCATGGCCATCTCGGTGGCCGTGGCCGTAGGCAGCGCGGCGGAGAACCTGGTGGCCCGGCTGAAGGAACGCGCCGAGGCGGTCAAAGTTGCCAACGGGATGGAACCCGACGCCGATATGGGCCCCGTGATCACGCCGCACGCCAAGTCGCGGCTGCAGAAAATCGTAGGTGAAGCGCAGGAGGACGGCGCCGCCCTGGTTGTGGACGGACGGGAGCTGGTGGTGAAGGGCCACGAGGACGGGTTCTTTGTCGGCCCTACGGTTCTCGACCATGTCCGCCGCGAAATGACCGCCTATCGGGAGGAAATCTTCGGCCCGGTCCTGGCCGTGGTGCGGGTCGAGAACATCTCGGAAGCGCTGGAAGTCATCAACTCCAACCCGTACGGCAACGGCACCGCCATCTTTACTGCCTCCGGTGCCTACGCCCGCGCGTTCACCCGGGGCGTGAAGGTGGGCATGGTGGGCATCAACGTTCCGCTTCCGGTGCCGGTGGCCTGGCATTCCTTCGGCGGCTGGAACGATTCACTCTTCGGCGACCACCACATTTACGGTCCCGACGGTGTGCACTTCTATACCCGCGGCAAGGTGGTCACCCAGCGCTGGCCCGAACCGGCCGAGTTGTCCGGTGCCTCGTTTGCCTTCCCCTCCAACTAGCGCGGGACCCCCTTGAAAGGAATCAGGCATGGCCTCCAACCCCCTGACCATAGGCACGGCCCCGGATTCCTGGGGTGTCTGGTTCGCCGACGATCCGAAACAGACCCCCTGGCAGCGCTTCCTCGACGAGGTGGCCGAAGCCGGCTACACGTGGATTGAGCTTGGACCGTACGGCTACCTGCCCACCGACCCGCAGAAGCTCGCCGATGAACTGGACCAGCGGGGGCTGAAGGTCTCCGCCGGAACGGTGTTTACCGCTTTCCACCGGGGTTCCGAGCAGTGGGCAGCCGCCTGGGAACCCGCGCGGAAGGTCGCCGAACTCACCGCGGCCATGGGCGGCAGCCACCTGGTGGTCATCCCGGCCATGTGGCGCGACGACGTCACGGGCGCCCCGGTGGAGCCAGCCGAGCTGTCGGTCGACCAGTGGAACGATCTGTTGGAGGGGCACAACCGGCTGGGCCGGGAACTGCGCGGGGAATTCGGCCTGCAGCAGCAGTTCCATCCGCACGCCGATTCCCACGTCTGCTCCCAACCGGACATTGAACGTTTCCTGCAGGGCACCGACCCCGCGCTGGTGAGCCTGTGCCTGGACACCGGGCACGCCCAGTACGGGGGAGCGGACAGCGTGGAACTGATGGCCGCCTACCCCGACCGCATCGGCTACCTGCATCTGAAACAGATCGATCCGGCCGTCCTGGAAACGGTGCGGCAGCAGGACCTTCCCTGGGCGGCGGCGAACCTGGCCGGGGTGATGACCGAACCCCCGCACGGACTCCCGGACCTGGCCGCGGTGATCCGGGCCGCCGAAGCACTGGAGAAGCCGTTGTTCGGAATAGTCGAACAGGACATGTACCCCGTCGCCGATTTGAACGTACCGATGCCCGTGGCCCGACGCACCCGCAGCTACCTGCTCTCGTGCGGATCCGCCACGCGGATCCAGTGAGGAGAAACCATGAGCGAGAATCTCCGCGTTGCCGTCATCGGCGCCGGGCGCATGGGGATGGACCACATCCTGCGGCTGCACCACCGGACGGCCCGGGCCGAGGTAGCCGCCGTCGTCGACATTGACCTGACCCGTTCCCGGGCCGCCGTCGCAGGCATCCCCGGCGCCTCCGCCTTCACCGATGCCGGGGAAGCGCTGGGCAGTCCCGACGTCGATGCCGTGCTGATTGCCACGCCCGGTTTCCTGCATGAGGACATCCTGCACCAGGCCCTGGCCCGGGACATCCCGATCCTGTGCGAGAAACCGTTGACGCCGGACCCCGTGTCCGCCTGGAAGGTGGTCCAGGCCGAGGAGAAACTCGGCCGGCGACGCATCCAGGTGGGCTTCATGCGGCGGTACGACGCCGAATACGCCGCCTTGGCCGGGATGGTCCGCAGCGGGGAGCTGGGCGAGCTGCTGATGCTCCACCACCAGCACCGCAATGCCGCCACCCCAGCTGGATTCACCAACGAAATGCTGATCAACGATTCGGTGGTGCACGAGTTCGATGCGGTGCGTTTCTTCACCGGGGAAGAGATCACCGCCGTCCAGGTCCGGATCGGCAAATCGACCGGCAACGCGCCGGTGGGCCAGCGCGACCCGCAGCAGGTACTGATGGAAACCGAATCCGGGGTGCTGGCCGACGTCGAAATCTACGTCAACGCCCGGTTCGGCTACCAGGTCTCCGCCCAGGCTGCCTTCGAAGACGGCATCGTAAGCATCGGCGCGGATACCGGACCGCTGGTGCGGGCGGACGGCCGGTGGGGCGGACGGGTGGCTCCGGGCTTCGAGCAGCGCTTCAGCGCCGCCTACGACGCCGAGGTGCAGGCATGGGTGGACGCTTCCCTGGCAGGCACCGCCGAAGGGCCCAGCGCCTGGGACGGCTACGCCACCGCTGCCTGCTGCGCCGCGGGCGTCGAGGCGCAGCGCACCGGGCAGCGGGTGGCCGTGCCCCTGAACGGGAAACCCGCCCTGTATTTGTCCTGAACATTTGTCCTGAACAGTTGGCATCCCCGGAAGGAGGGCCACCCCGTGAAGATGGCACTGGATCCCACCCCGTTCCACCGCACCCACTCCCTGCTGCAGTTCCCGCAGCTGGCGGCCGAGCTGGGTTACCCGTACCTGCAGCTGACCCCTCACCCGGACTTCCTGCCCTTCTTCACCCATCCCAAGGCGGATGACGCCCTCGCCGCAGCGCTGAAGAAGGCCTGCGCCGAGGCGGAGGTCGGCATCGCGTCGATCCTGCCGGTGCTCCGCTGGTCCTCCCCGGATGAGAATCTCCGGCAGGCCGCCGTCCGTTACTGGCGGCGGGCCGTGCAGCTGGCCGTGGACCTGGGGGTCAGCCAAATGAACACGGAATTCGGGGGCCGGCCGGAACACCCGGAGGAATCCGAAGCGGCGTTTTACCGGTCCATGGAGGAACTGGTGCCGCTCTTTGAACGCGAGGGCATCCAGGTGGCGATTGATCCGCACCCGGATGACTTTGTGGAGGAAGGCCTTGCCGCCTGGCGGGTGATCCGCGGAGTGAACTCGCCGAACCTCGGCTTTGTTTACGTGGCCGCGCATGCCTTCCATCTGGTGGACAGCCCGGACCGGATCCTGCGGGAAGTAGGGGACCGGCTGCAGATGGTGCACGTGGCGGACACCATGGACCACCGCGCCTCCAACGGGCTGCGCTACATCACCAACCCGCCCGGAAATCCGGTGCGCGTCCACCAGCACCTGAAGATCGGCGACGGCGACGTCGACTGGCAGCAGCTCTTCGCGGCGCTGGCACGAAACGGCTTCCTGGACCGGACCGACACGGTGATGGTCTCCAGCGTTTTCGGCGAGAACGAAAACGCTCTCGAGGTAGCCCGCTACCAACTCGCAACCATGACGGACCTGGTCAACGGAACCCGGTGAAGCCGGACGGACCGACGGAGGCATCATGAGCTCGACCATCAATCCCGGTAAGGATCTCAAACCTAACAAGGCACTGAAGCGCATTGCGGCCGTCAGCACCCTCGGTGGGCTGCTCTTCGGCTACGACACGGGTGTCATCAACGGCGCCCTGCCCTTTATGGAGGAAGACCTCGGCCTGACCCCGCTGACCACGGGGCTGGTGACCAGCTCCCTGCTCATCGGCGCCGCCTTCGGTGCCTTGATGGGTGGACGGCTGGCGGACCGGTACGGCCGGCGGCGCCTGATCATGGGACTGGCCGCCGTTTTCCTCCTGGGCACCATCGGGGTTTCCCTGGCGCCCAACGTTGTGGTCACCGTCGGGTTCCGCTTTGTCCTGGGCCTCGCCGTGGGCGGCGCGTCGGCCATGGTGCCCGTGTTCCTGGCGGAAATGTCACCGGCCCACCTGCGCGGCCAGATGGTGACCCGCAACGAGCTGATGATCGTCTCCGGGCAGCTGCTGGCCTTCGTGACCAACGCCGTGCTGGGCAACTTGTGGGCGGACCAGGTCAGCATCTGGCGGTGGATGCTGGTGGTGGCAACGCTGCCGGCCATCGGCCTCTGGCTGGGGATGCTCCGCGTTCCGGAAAGCCCCCGGTGGCTGGCCGCCAGCGGCAGCTACGCCGAAGCCTTCGAAGTGCTCAAAAAAATCCGGACCGCCGCCGTCGCGCGCAAGGAAATCGACGACGTCCGGGCACTGGCGCGGGAGGACTACGAGGCCAAGAAGGGATCCTTCAGCGACCTCCGCGTCCCCTGGATGCGGCGGATCTTCCTGATCGGGGTGGGGGTGGCCATCTGCCAGCAGATCACCGGCGTGAACTCGATCATGTACTACGGCACCGAGATCCTGAAGCAGTCCGGGTTCGGCACCCAGGCCGCCCTGACCGCGAACATCGCCAACGGCGTGATTTCCGTGCTGGCCACGTTTGTGGGGATCTGGCTGCTGGGCCGGGTGGGCCGGCGGCCGATGCTGATGATCGGACAACTGGGCACCATCGCGGCGCTGACCCTCATCGGTCTCTTCTCCCTGGTGCTGCCGGAGGGCACCGGCCGCGGATTCGTGATTTTGGCGCTGACCGTGTCCTTCCTCGCGTTCCAGCAGGGGGCCATTTCGCCGGTGACGTGGCTGATGCTGTCCGAGATCTTCCCGTTGAAGATCCGCGGCCTGGGCATGGGCAGTACCGCGTTCATTCTCTGGATGGTGAACTTTGCGGTGGGCTTCAGCTTCCCCGTGCTGACGGCCGGCATCGGCATCTCCAACACGTTCTTCCTCTTCGCCGGCCTCGGCGTTTTCGCGGTCCTGTTCGTTCGGGCCTACCTGCCCGAAACCCGGGGCAAGAGCCTGGAGGAACTCGAACGGCAGTTCCACACCAGCGACGCCGCGGCCCTGCGGCTTCCCGGCCCGGCACTCTCGGCGCCCGCGGTGTAGGCGGCCCGCGGCCAGGCGGCGGTCCAGGCGCAGCAGCGCCTAGGCGGAGCAGCGCCTCAGGAGCCGAAGGGCAGGCGGGGATCCACCGCCTGCCCTTCCCAGCTGCCGCGGATCCAGCCGTGCTGCGGGTCGTCGCTGATCAGCCAGCTGCGCACCGGTCCCGGACCGGCCATGACGTTGAGGTAGTACAGGTCATAGCCGGGTGCAGCCATGGCCGGGCCGTGCCAGCCATAGGGAACCAGGACGACGTCGCCGGTCCGCACCTCGGCCGTGACATCGATGGGCCGTTCATCAGAGGCATAGACGCGGGCATATCCCACGGGGTCTGCCGCCTGGTCCGCAGGTGCCTGCGGCGAGATCCGGGTTTCGAAGTAGTAGATCTCCTCCAGCTGCGTTTCGCCGTCCTTTTCCTCGTCATGCTTATGCGGCGGATAGGAGGACCAGTTGCCGGCCGGGGTCAGCACCTCGCAGACAATGAAGCGGTCCGCTTCCAGGGCGGCCGGGGTGCCGAAGTTGTGGACCTGCCGCGAGCAGTTCCCGGCTCCACGCAGTTCCACCGGGGTCTGCTCGCGTTCCAGGACCCGCAGCGGGTAGGAGGTGGACGCCGGTGCCAGCGCCACGGCCACCCGGCCGCCGTCCCGCGACCAGACGGTCAATGCCGTGTCCGTGCCGGAGTACAGGACGTCTGCGGGACCGTCGAATACCGAGGTCCGCCCCCGCAGCGGGTAGTCCGTGCCGTCCGCGGTCACGGTGAAGGACCCGGACAGGGGGATGACCAGCCGCTCTTCGGATTCGGCTGGAAGGGACACCGCCGAATCCGGCCCGAGCTCGGCCACCTTGAGTCCGGTGTGCGCCCAGCCGTGGACAGGGGAACTGTCCGAAGCGCCGAGGGATACCTGCCAGGGTTCCCGCGCGGCAGAACCGGACGGATACACCCACTGCTGCGGTTCCTGCATGTCGAGCCCCTGTCGGAGAAGGGAATGCCCTGCTTTGGTGTGCCGATGCTAGCGCTGCACCAGCGTCATTTCGAACGTGTAAGAGTCGGCCCGGTACACGTGGTGGCCGGTTTCAACGCTGCGACCGGCGTCGTCGACGGCGGTGCGCTCCATGGTGACGAGCGCGGCACCGGGCCGGGTCTCCAACAGCTCCGACTGCCGCCCGCTCGCGACGGTGGCGCCGATGCGCTGGGTGGCCAGCCGGAAATTCACGCCGGCGTCCCGGAGGATCTGGTACAGGCCGCGGCTGCGCAGCCCCTCTTCGGTGATCTCCGCGATGTCATCCCGCACCCAGTTTTCCATCACGGCCAGGGGCTTGCCGCCCACGCTGCGCAGCCGGGTGAAGTGGTAGGTGTTCACCCCGCCGGGCAGGTCCAGCGCCTTGGCGACGGCGGCGTCCGCCGGGCCGTGCCGGAAGTCGAGCACCTTCGTGCCCGGTTTCTGCCCGGTACGCTCCAGATCATCAAAGAGGCTGGACAGTTCGAGCGGCCGCCGCACCTGGCTGGACACCACCTGGGTGCCGACGCCGCGTTTGCGGACCAGCAGGCCGTTGCGGACCAGTTCGTCCATGGCCTTGCGCATGGTGGGGCGGGAGAGCTTCAGCCTGCCGGCGAGTTCAATCTCGTTGTCCAGCCGGGAGCCGAACTCCAGTTCTCCGCTGTGGATGGCCGCCTCGATTCCCTGGACCACCTGGTGGTAGAGGGGCACCGGCGAGGACCGGTCAATCGGGATGTTCAGTTCCGTTCCCACGGGCCGCTCCTTAATCCGTCGGGTGCCGGATCCACGGGTGACTCTTTGATGCGATGACAGGACAAAGTTGACTGCGAGCATAGCAGGAACCCGGTGTCCGGCAGCAGGGGTTCCCGAGTGCTCTGTACGCACGGCTCCGTCAACCGCGAAGGGCGTAGCAATATGTCCTGACAATCTATTGACTCCGGAACGCTGCGGACTATTCTGGGGCTCCAAGTACCGAACCGAGCGGGTGCACCCCACGGGTGCAGGCGCGGGTTATCGGGGAGGAACGGACCACGAAGACAAAGGAGACTGTCGTGTCACAAAAACGTTCCTGGCGGCGCTTCGCCGCGGCGGCGGTACTGGCATCCGCGTTGACGGTGGCCGCGTGTTCGAGCGAGGGAGGGCGGACGCCCGAACCCGAGAGCCAGGACGGCGGAGCCGTCGCGGACACAGAACAGATCAAGATTGCCCTGATTACCCACGCCGCCCCCGGCGACACCTTCTGGGACATTGTCCGCAAAGGTGCGGAGGAAGCCGCGGGGAAGGACAACGTGGAACTGCAGTACCTTTCGGACCCCGAGGGCGGCCGCCAGGCACAGCTGGTTGAGCAGGCCGTGGAGCAGGGCGTGGACGGAATAGCCGTCACCCTGGCCAAACCGGATGCCCTGGCAGGTGCGCTGGAGGACGCCCGCGCGGCGGGCATCCCGGTGGTAACCCTCAATGCCGGCGAGGACCGCTCCGCGGAGCTCGGCGCCTTCACCCATTTCGGTTCCAATGAGCAGCTCGCCGGCGAGGCGGTAGGGGAACGCCTCGCCTCGGACGGCTACACCCATCCCGTCTGCGTCATCCAGGAGCAGGGGCACGTAGGCCTGGAGAACCGGTGTGCCGGCGTCAAGGCCGTGGTCCCCGGGACAGAGGTCCTCTACGTGCAGGGCACCGACATGACCCAGGTGGAGTCCACCGTCACAGCGAAGCTGCAGGCCACCGACGACGTCGACGTCATTGTCGGTCTGGGTGCGCCCTACACCCTGACCATCCTGAAGGCGGTGGCCGGTTCCGGCAGCGACGCCAAGGTTGCGTCCTTCGACCTGAACGCCGAGATGGCACAGAAGATTGCGGACGGAGAGGTGATCTTCACCGTCGACCAGCAGCCGTGGATGCAGGGTTACGGCGCCGTGGACGCCCTGTGGCAGTTCCACCGGGGCGGGTTCCAGCTCGGCGGCGGGCAGCCGGTACTCACGGGTCCCACCATCATTGACTCCACCAACGCCTCAGAGGTGCTGGCCTTCGCCGAAGACGGCATCCGCTAGCGGAGCCGGCGGAACGGAAAGGAAGACCGAGATGGCAACTACAGCTACCGTGGCGGCGCCGGCGGCGGATGAACGGATCGCCGGCAAAGGCCCGCTGGCCAAACTGCTGGGCCGGCCGGAAATCGGCGCACTGGTGGGGGCAGTGGCCCTCTTTGTGTTCTTCTCCGTGGTGGCGCCGGTGTTCCTCCAGCCGGGATCCATTGCCACCGTCCTGTACGGGGCCTCCACCATCGGGATCATGGCCGTGGGTGTTTCGCTGCTCATGATCGGCGGTGAGTTCGACCTTTCGGCGGGTGTGGCCGTGATCAGCTCGGCCCTGATGGCCTCGCTCTTCAGCTGGTATTTCGCCACCAACGTCTGGGTGGGCGTGGGGCTGGCACTGCTGTTGTCCCTGGGCGTGGGTTTCGTCAACGGCTGGATCCTGGTTCGGACCCGGCTGCCGTCCTTCATCGTCACCCTCGCCACCTTCCTGATGCTCACCGGGCTGAACCTCGGACTCACCCGTGCCATCGGCGGCAGCGTATCGACGCCGTCCATCTCCACGATGGACGGCTTCGAATCCGGGCGGGCGGTCTTTGCCTCCTCGCTGACCCTCGGCGGCGTGGAAGTCCGGGTGACCGTCTTCATCTGGATCGCATTGGTGGCACTGGCCTCCTGGATCCTGCTGCGGACCCGGATCGGCAACTGGATCTTCGCCTCCGGCGGTGACGCGTACGCGGCCCGGGCCGTGGGGGTGCCGGTGGTGAAGACCAAGATCGGCCTGTTTATGGGGGTGGGATTCTGTGCCTGGGTGCTGGGCATGCACAACCTCTTCGCCTTCTCCACGGTCCAGTCCGGTGAAGGCATCGGCAACGAGTTCCTCTACATCATCGCCGCAGTGATCGGCGGCTGCCTGCTGACGGGCGGGTACGGTTCCGCCGTTGGCGGGGCCATCGGCGCGTTCATCTTCGGCATGGCCAACAAGGGCATTGTCTACGCCGAATGGAACCCCGACTGGTTCAAGTTCTTCCTGGGCCTGATGCTCCTGCTGGCAACGGTAGTGAACCTGATGGTCAAACGCCGGGCAGAACAGCAGTAGCGAGAAGACGGAGATGGCCATGGACAGCACCGGAGTTGAGCATGAGGTCCCCCCGGGTGGCAGCGGGACCACCACACCGGCCCACCTGCTCTCACTGGAGCACGTGGGCAAGCACTACGGGAACATCATTGCCCTGCGCGATGTCACCATGGCGGTGGACGCCGGACGCGTCACCTGCGTCCTGGGCGACAACGGCGCCGGCAAGTCCACCCTGATCAAAATCGTGGCCGGACTCCACCAGCACGATGAAGGCACCTTGACCATCTCCGGGGAAGAACGGCGGCTCTCCTCCCCGCGGGAGGCCCTGGATGCCGGTATCGCCGCCGTCTACCAGGACCTGGCCGTCGTGTCCCTGATGCCGATCTGGCGGAACTTCTTCCTGGGCTCGGAGCTCACCACCGGGGCGGGACCGTTCCGCCGGCTCGACGTTGCGCGGATGAAGAAGATCACCAAGCAGGAGCTTTCGGAGATGGGCATCGACCTCCGCGATGTGGAGCAGCCCATCGGGCAGCTGTCCGGCGGCGAACGGCAGTGCGTGGCCATTGCCCGGGCGGTGTACTTCGGTGCCAAGGTGCTGATCCTCGACGAGCCGACGGCGGCGCTGGGCGTGAAACAGTCCGGGGTGGTGCTGCGCTACATCCTGCAGGCACGGGACCGCGGACTGGGGGTCATCTTCATTACCCACAATCCGCACCATGCATATCCCGTGGGAGACCGGTTCCTGCTGCTCAAACGGGGCAGGTCCACCGGCTACTACAGCAAGTCGGACATCACCCTGGACCAGTTGACGGCCCAGATGGCCGGCGGCGAGGAACTGGTGGAACTGGCCCAGGAGCTGGAGGCACTAGGCGGCCACGGCGACGTCGTCGCAGAGGTGGCGGCCGAAGTCGGCGGCACCGAACCGGGCCGGGGCTAGCGGCACGGCAGTGGAGACCCGGCAGGAACCCGATGTGCTCCGCCTGGGGCTGGCCGGCGTCGGCCGGATCGGGACCCTGCATGCGCGGAACCTCGCCGAGCTGGGTACAGGTGAAGGAACCGTTCCGCCGGTGCAGCTGGTGATCGCCGACGCCGCCGTGGAACGGGCGCATACCGTGGCACAACGCCTCGGTGCGTCATCTGTCCCCTCGGTGGAGGCGCTTCTTGATGAAGGGATTGACGGGCTGGTCATTGCCGCGGGCACGTTATCCCATCCGGACCTCGTGCGCATGGGGGTGGACGCAGGAGTGCCGGTCTTCTGCGAAAAGCCCCTTGCCGGGGACACCGCGGCGGCCCTGCCGGTGCTGGAGTATGTCAATGCCCGCGGCGGAGTCGTCCAGATGGGCCACCAGCGGCGCTTCGATGCAGGGTACCTGGCGGCGAAACGGCTCCTGCAGGACGGCGGGCTCGGCTGGATCCACTCCTTCCGGGCCGTGACCGCGGACATGGCGCCGCCGCCCGTCGGGTTCCTCGCGTCCTCCGGCGGCCTGTTCCGTGACTGTTCCGTGCATGATTTCGACATCCTCCGCTGGCTGACGGGCCGCGAGATTGTCCGGGTGTATGCCGTGGGGTCCAACAAGGGAGATCCGGAGATCGGCCGCGTCGGTGACATTGACACCGGGCTGGCCCTCGTCACGCTCGACGACGGGACGGTGGGCACTGTCTCTGCTGCGCGCTACAACGGGGCGGGGCATGACGTGCGGCTGGAGCTTGCCGGCTCCCGGTCCACGCTGCTGGTGGGCCTGGACGACACGATGGCGGTCCGCTCCGCGGAGCCGGGCGCCGATTTCCCCTCCGGCAGGCCGCCGCATTCCTTCGCCGAGCGTTTCGAAGCGGCCTACCGGGCGGAGATGGCCGCTTTCGTGGACCTGGTCCTCGGCCGCCGGGACAACCCCTGCACACCGTTTGACTCCGTGGCGGCCTCCCGGGTGGCCGATGCCGCGCAGGAGTCGCTGCTGACCGGCCTGCCGGTGAAGCTCGGTTAGGCTGAGGCACCAGCTTTCCGACCGAGGGGACTCCCGCGTTGTTGAACCGATTCCAGGTTGTGCCGGCCAGCTATCTCATCTTCCAGCGCCGGGACAAGGTGCTGCTGCAGCTTAGGCAGGGCACCGGGTACATGGACGGCTACTGGGCCACGGCCGCAGCCGGCCATGTGGAGGCGGGGGAGTCCGTCGTGCAGGCCGCCGTGCGGGAGGCTCGGGAGGAACTCGGCATAGCGGTGGCGCCCGACGACGCCGTGCCGCTGACGTCCATGCACCGTACGCAGGAGGACACCGGGACACCGGGACAGCCGTGGACGAGCGGGTGGACTTCTTCTTCCGCTGCACCGGCTGGTCGGGGGAGCCGCGCATCATGGAGCCCGGCAAGGCAGCCCGGCTGGAATGGTTTTCCCTCGATGACCTGCCCGCCGCCGTCGTCCCGCATGAAAGGTTTGTCTTCGGGCGTCTGCGCAGCGGACTGCCGCCCATTGTCACGTTCGGGTTTGGAACGCCTGAGCCTTCGAGGGGAGATGAACATGATTTCCAGTGCAGGGATCCTGCTGTACCGCCGCGGGGCTGAGGGCCTGGAGGTGTGGATCGGCCATATGGGCGGTCCGTTCTGGGCACGGAAGGACGAGCATGCCTGGTCTCTTCCCAAGGGGGAGTACAAGCCGGAGGAGGAACCGCTGGCGGCTGCGCTGCGGGAGTTCGCCGAGGAGATGGGCACTGAGGCGCCCGAGGCCGAGTATCTGCTGCTGGGCACTTTCCGGCAGTCGGCGCAAAAGACTGTGACGGTCTTCGCCGCGGAGACGGACTTTGCTCCGGAACGGATCGAGAGCAACACATTCGAATTGGAATGGCCGCGGGGATCGGGCACCGTCCGCGAGTATCCGGAGATCGACCGGGCCGGCTGGTTTCCGGAGGCCGTGGCGCGCACGAAGCTGGTCAAGGGGCAGGCCCAGGTGCTGGATGCGCTGCTTCGGCTGCTGGGGAGCTAGCCGGGTCCGGGTGCCCGGTGGGGATGGCCGGTGTACAGGTAATGGGCTTATCCCGGGCGGCTGAGTATCCGGTGTACAGATAACGGGCTTACCCCGGGCTCTTAGCCCCGTTATCTGTACAGCGGCGGTCCCTGGCGCACCCCGTTTGCGGTCGGAAGCACACAGGATCCCACCTTGCGTGACTGATGAGGAGGGAGTGACCCCTCAGACACAGCAGCACCAAAGGGCGGGAAGCCATGCGCGGCCGACGCCGCACAGCTGATGATGCCCGGAGAGCCGGTAGGGGCCATCAGCTGTCCGGACTAGCCCCGCAGCCCCCGGGCGTAGGTGACCAGCGCGTCGCGGACAAACTGCGCACCCAAGTCGAACTCACGGGTGTAATTGGCTCCGAAGCGGTCATCGGCCACATACATTTCAGCGATGCCGATCAGCATCTGCGGATCGGGCTCCTTCCGGGTACCGGCAGCGATCCATGCCGCATGCCGCCGTGCGAGTTCCTGCGCTTCGGCGCTCGCAGGCGCCAGCCCCCGCCGCTGGGCCTCGTCCCAGGCGTCCTGCAGTGCTGCATGTTCAGCGGAGAAGCCGTGCTTGCCGGCGTCGTCCAGGGAACGCCACCAGCGGTCTGATTCGGCGTAGGCCTCCGCGCCCCAGCGCTCTTCCACCTCCTCACGGTACGTGGTGTGGTCAAAGCCTTCAAACATCTTCTCTGCCATGATTTCCTCATCTCCTTTCAGTGCCTCCAGTGTCGAGCGCACGGCACGGATCTGTGTCTGCAGCCGGGCCTGTTCATCCTGGAGATACACCAGATGCGCGGCCAAGGCAGCAACATCATCCTGCTGGCCTTCCAACACCTGCCCAATCTGCGGCAGGCCCATCCCGAGCCGGCGCAGCAACAGGATCCGCTGCAGCCGGACCAGGGCTGCCCGGTCGTAATACCGGTAGCCGTTGGCGCCGACCCGTGAGGGGGCCAGCAGGCCGATGCTGTCGTAATGGCGCAGGGTCCGGGATGTTGTCCCGGCCAGTTTCGCCACGTCCGCAATGGACCAGTCCATGTGTGCTCCTTCTCAACACCACCAACCCTAGAAGTTGACGCAGCGGCAAGGTCAAGGAGCTAATGCGACGGGCGCGCTCGCAGATGGGCCCGTTCACCCTGGGGGCCGAACAGGGCAATGAACTCCACCGCGTCCGCCGTGGCGCTGGCCATCCAATGCGGCAGCCGGGTACTGAACTCAGCGGCTTCACCGGGATGCAGGATCAATTCCTCGTCACCGAGCACGAGCCGCAGCTGTCCGCTGAGGATGTAGATCCACTCGTATCCCTCGTGGGTTCGCGGATCCGGAACTGCGGGATGGTCGGTCGCCGGAACGATGTACTTGTAGGCACCTATGCCGGTGGCCTTTTGGGTGAGGGGAATGATGAGCGCCCCGTGCCGTCGGATGGGACGCATATGCACGCGGGGATCTCCCATGGGGGGAGCGGCAACGAGTTCATCGAGGGTGACGCCGTAGGCGCGGGCCAGGGGCATCAGCAGCTCCAGCGTAGGCCGCCGTTGGCCGGACTCCAGGCGCGACAACGTGCTCAACGAAATGCCGGTGGTCTCGGACAGGCTGGCGAGCGTGGTGCCGCGCTGCGTCCGGAGGGAACGCAGGCGGCCTCCGACGCCGGACAGGGATTCTTGGGTCACGCAGGCAAACCTACGGCATGCCGTCCGAACCTGCAGTTTCGGAATCCGGCGAACCTTGGTTTTGCTGAACCGGCAAGAATTATTGCTCCTCGGAAGCGACGCACGCAGACTGGCTGGACAGCCCCGGACGATGTGCCCGGGTGGATGGAGGAGCAGGCATGGCAATCTATGACGTAGTGGTGGTGGGCGGTTCGGCCGCCGGTTTGAGCGGAGCCCTGGCATTGGCGCGCGCCCGCCGGACCGTGGCCGTGGTGGACGACGGAGATCCGCGCAACGCCCCGGCCGCCCACGTGCACAATTACCTGGGCAGGGAAGGTGCCTCGCCGGCGGAGCTGTACGCCGTTGGTCGGGACGAGGTCACCGGCTACGGGGCCGTGGTGCTGAACGGATCCGTGAGTACGGTGACCCGAGGTGATGACGGCCGCTTCCGGGTGACCCTGGCAGACGGCGGATCACTGGTGGCGCGCCGGGTGCTGGCGGCCTCCGGAGCACGCGATGTCTTGCCGGAGATTCCGGGGCTGGCGGCGCACTGGGGAAAAGACGTGCTGCATTGCCCGTACTGCCACGGATGGGAGGTCCAGGACCAGCAGATCGGGATCATCGCGCAGAACCTTGAAAGTGCGGTTCATCAGGCGCTGATGTGGCGGCAGTGGAGTGGGGACGTTGTGCTGTTCCTGCACACAGCGGGAGAGCCGGACAGTGGACAGGCCGAGCAACTGGCCGCCCGTGGCATCCGGACGGTGCCTGGTGAAGTGACCGGGGTGGAGGGAGAGTCCCGGCTCACCGGGGTGCGCCTGGTGACGGGCCAGGTGGTGCAACGGCAAGCCGTTGTTGTCTTTGCCCCGCTCCAGGCACGGGCAGGTTACCTGGCGGACCTCGGAATTGAACCGGTGGAGCAGGTGATGGGGAACCTTTCCGTCGGAACGGCAGTGCCGGTGGACGCAACCGGGGCCACGAGTGTCCCCGGCGTATACGCCGCCGGCAACGTAGTGGTTCCCATGATGCAGGTCATCGGAGCGGCAGCTGCGGGCCTGGGTGCGGGTGCTGCGATCAACGCGGACCTGATTGCCGAGGAAACGGAACACGCTGTGGCGGATTCCCTGTCCCGCAGGGCTGTGCGGCAGCCCTAAAGGAGGCGGAACGGGAACGGCGCCGGGCACAGGTATGGGCCATCCTGACGCAGCCGGGGGCGCTGCTATATCCGCAGCCCTGCACGGCGGCTACCCTCAAACGGTAGGACGAATCCCGACTCAGGCTCAGCTGGGAGGTGTGTCCATGTCGGCACATGCGATGGAATCCGATTCCCGGCCCCAGGGGCGCGGGCACGACAGGCACTCGTATTGGTCCCCCCGGTTCTGGCTCCTGCCGATGCTGGTGCTTCTGCTGCTGGGCGGTGCCGGCACTGCCCTGTACATCGGCGGCCTCGGCAGCCCGGGGGACCACCTCAAGCACTTTCCGCTGGCCGTGGTCAACCAGGACAGGGGTGCGACGCCGCCGGACGGCGGGAGCCCGGAGAACCTCGGGCAGAACATCACGGACCAGATGCAGCAGGGCTTCGCGCAAAACGACGAAATCGATCTGCGCGTCCTGTCGTGGGACGAGGCACAGGACCAGCTGCGCAAGGGGCAGATCCACGGCGCCGTCGTCATTCCCGAGTCCTTTTCGGCCGACGCCCTGGGACTGGTGAGCGGCGCATTGACGGACACGGAAGTTACGCGGCCGTCCATCACCGTCTACACAAATCCGCTGGCCGGGCCACTGGCGAGCACCCTGGGGACTGCCGCCGTCGACCCGGCGCTGGAGCAGGCCAACACAGGGCTCGGGGAGCAGCTAACCTCCGCCGCAGAGGAAGCCCAGGCCGCGGCGCGGGCCGAACAGCAGCGCGAGCTGGGGGAGCTGGGCCTTCCGGCACAGGTGCAGGAGCAGGTGGCACCAACCGTGGACGGCACATCAACGGACCTGCTCCGGGCTCCGATTGCTGTCACCACCACTGCCTTTGAAACCCCGCCGGAAGGTTCCGCCCTTGGCATGGGTGCGTTCTTCTACTCCGTGCTGCTGATGGTGGTGGGGGTCAGTGGTTCCGTGGCCATCCACTTCCTGGTCGATTCGCGGCTCGGAGTGGCGCCGGTCGAAATGGGTCCGCGGTTTGCCCTGGGGCCGAGGGTGCAGCCCGCCCGGTGGAAAACCTACCTGGTCAAGTGGGGCATCGTCGTCCTGGGTGCGCTGCCGACGGCTGGGCTGATGATGTGGGTGGCATCCGCCGTCGGGATGCCAATTCCGCACGGCGGCTGGTTCTTCCTCACGACCTGGCTGTCCATCGTCACGGTATCGGCGGTCACCACGGCGCTGATCACCCTGTTCGGCAGCATCGGCATGGTGCTCTCGCTGATCTACGTGGTGTTTATGGGCCTGCCTGCTGCGACCGGAGTGGTGCCGCTGGAGGCTCTGCCGGGGTTCTTCACGTTCATCGCCCGGGGTGAGCCGCTTTACCAGATGACCATGGCCAACCGGGCGGTGCTGTATTTCGATGCCGAAGGTGACGCGGGCCTGCAGAGCGGGATTATCGGCATGCTCATTCTCATCCTGATAGCCGTTGCGGTCGCCATGATCTTCTCGGTCCTTTATGACCGGATGTTCGGCCGACGCCGGGCAGAGCTGGTCCCGACGCCCTGACGGGCAGTCCTGGAGCAGGTAGACCTAGAGCAGATAGACCGGGGAGGGCTGCGGAAGGAAGTCGCCGGGGTGGGTTACCGGGGCGGACAGCATCCCGGCGCAGGAATCGATCAGGAAGTAGCCCACCCCGGTCCAGTTCGGGGTCTCGGCTCCGTCTTGTATGCGTGCCTCGTACTCCGCGCAGACCCCGATGGTCATGTTGCCCAGGATCCACGAACGGCCGTGCAGGACGGTGGGAGCGAGGTCGCCGACGGCGGCCTGGGTCCGGCTGATCAAGTCCTCGGTGACTGGGTTGGCCACGGCCGACCGCTGAAGCACGGATTCCATGGAGGGCACCGCACGCATCTGGTGCAGGAAACGCGCCCGCCAGCTCGGCACGGGCAGTGACGCCAAGTGGTCCACCCACGGCAGGATCAGGCAGGCCAGCAGATCGTGGAGCCCCGCGGCGTCGTCCAGTTGTTCCAGGAGCACCGCACGGCGGCGGTGGGTGTCTTCGAGATGGCGGGTGATCAACGCCTCGAGCAGTTCATCGCGCCCCCCGAAGTGGTAGGCGACGGCGGAGTGGTTTGCGGTTCCCGCGTGCTCTGCGATCCGCCGGTTGGACACGGCGTCGATGCCGTGCCGGGCAAAAAGCTCCTCGGCAGCATCGAGCAGGGTTCCGCGTGCCTTGTCGCCGTGCTGTCCCATATATGTCCTCGTCCTGGCGTTGCTGCTGCTTCAATTACCCAATTTACGCCACATGGCGTAATTTTGACGAGTCGGTCCCACAGACCCCGCTTCGACTATCGCGTCGACGCGCACTTCGCACCATCACCCTTGAATTCAGCTACAGGAGCACGTCCTTGACCAGTATTTCCCCGACATCCCTAGGTTCTCCGCCGGATACGGATCCAGCAGGAGAAACCCCGGCGCCGTCGTCGGACGCCGAGGCCCTTGCCGCGGCCAAGCGGGCAAAGGCCGAGAAGATCGGCCGTTATGTCGCCATGTTCCTGATGCCTCTGCTGATGGTTTCCATGCTGGTGGGCGGCTACCTCGCCGCCATGCACGCGCCTACGCCGAACGACATGCCGATTGCGGTCACGGGTTCCGGCCCGCAGGCGGACCGCTTCGCAGACGCGCTGGAAGCCGCTGATCCCGACGCCGTCGACGTCCGAGTGGTGGGATCCGACGCCGAAGCGCGCCAGCTGGTCCTGGACCGTGAAGTCTCGGGCGCAGTGTCGCTGAATGAGGGCACCGCCTCGGTCTATACCGCAAGTGCTGCCGGCGCCTCGCAGTCCAGCACCGTCACGGCACTGCTGGCCCCGCAGGTCCTCGGACAGGGTCTGGCCCTGCAGGCCGAGGACCTCGCCCCGCTGCCGGACCATGACATGGCCGGGCTGGGTGCAATGTTCCTGACCACGGCCCTGATGCTGGCCGGTTACATGCCATTGAGCCTGGTCCTTTCCAACTCACCCGAGTTGCTTCGTTTCCGCCGCTTCGTTCCCCTGCTTGCCGGCTGGGCCGCACTGATTGCCGGACTCGTCTGGGCCGTGACGGGTCCGATGCTCGGCGTCGTCGAGGGTCACTCCGCCGCCGTGCTGGGGATCTCCTGGCTGACGGTCTTCGCCGTCGGCAGCGTCCAGTTGTTCCTCACCCGGATCCTCGGCCCGATGGCCGTCCTTGCCGGCATGCTGTTCCTGATGGTGCTGGGCGTTCCCGCCTCCAACATGAGCATGTCCGTCCACACCATGCCGGGCCTCTACCCGTACCTCCACAGCTTCCTGCCCGCGGCCGCCACCGGTGAATCGCTGCGTTCGTTCCTGTACTTCGACGGCAACGGCGCCGGGCCCCACCTGCTGGTGCTTGTGATCGGGGCGGTGGCGGCCCTGCTGCTCACCCTCGTCCTCGATGCAGTCAAGCGCCGCCGCAAGCCGAACGCGGCTCCGCCGGCAATCAACGTCGCCTCGCTGCACGGCGGGCCGCGTCCGAAGACCCGCCGCTGGCGCTACGGCACCCTGGCCTTCTTCCCGCTGGCCATGGTCACGATGATGCTCTCGTTCATGCTGGGCGCAATGTACGAGCCGACACCGCGGGACATGCCCGTCGCCGTCGTCGGCTCCACCGCGGAACAGGCGGAGCAGGCAGTATCCGGACTCGACGAAAACATGTCCGGGCTCTTTGACCTGCGCCCGATGGATAACGCCGACGACGCCCGCGACCAGGTCCGGGACCGTACCGTTGTCGGCGCGTACGTGCTGCCGTCGGCCGAGAGCCCCAGTGCCACGCTCATCACCAACGAGGCCGGCGGCATGAGCCAGCAGCAGGTCCTCACCTCGGTGTTCGGCCAGGTTTCCGCGGGACAGCAAATGGAAATGGCACACGACAATGTTGCCCCGCTGAAGGATTCCGACTCCATGGGCATGGCCACCATGTACCTGGCCATGGGCTGGATCATGGCCGGGTTCATGATCATCGTGGTCGGCTCGACGGCGGCTCCGGCCAGCCGCCCGCTGCGCATGCTGCTCCCCATCGTTGCGGCCTGGGCCGTCGGGATGTCGGCCTTCCTCTGGGTCATTGCCGACGTCTTCGTCGGGGCGATCGACGGGCACTTCCTGCCGCTCTGGGGAGCCGGCGCCGTGGCCATCTTCTGCGTCGCCATGTTCACCACGGTCTTCGAACGGTTCATGGGGATGCTTGCAATCCTCCCGACGATCGGCATCCTGATGTTCCTCGGCGTACCGGCCTCCGGAGCAGCGATGTCCATCTACATGGAACCGGAAATCTTCCGTTTCCTCCACGAGGTGCTGCCGATGCCGGCCGCCGTCGAGTCAATCCGCTCGATCCTGTACTTCGGCTCGGATACCGTCTGGTCCCACCTGCTGACCCTCGGCATCTGGGGTGCGGCCTCGCTGGCCGTAGTGGCTGTCATCGACCACTTCAAGCCGCCGCGCACCGAGGGGCACCCTGTCGACGCCGGTGTCCCGGCTGAGCAGGAACGGGTTCCCGTAGGCGTCTGACCCGCGTCGGAAGTACACCAGGGGCCGCTGCGCTGCAGCGGCCCCTGGCGGTTTAAGCGAACCTCACGCAGCCGTGGGCTGCGGGACCTCCACCGGTTCGAAGACCCTGCTCGTCCGGGAAAAGCGAATGTACGCAATGCAGGCAATTTCAAGTGCTCCGCCAATCATGAGCACCGTCTTGGCGGCACTGAGCTGGTTCATGCCGTCCACGGTGGCCAGCACATCCACCAGCACGCCGCCCAGCAGGACTGCCACCGGGAAGAGGCCCTGGCCGAGCAGCCGCCGGCAGCCGAAGACGATGCCCTGGATCTGAACCGGTGTCCGTTCCTGCCACAGCGCCGACAGCGGGGCATTGGTGGCCTGCACCATCGCATTCCGGAGAAACATCCCCGGAATGACCAGCCAGAGGGTGGGCGCGGCCACGACCAGCGCGCGGCCGAACAGCGACCCCAGGAACGTTGAGCCGCACACGAGGTTGGTCCGGGAGACCGAAGTGCCGAACCGCGCGACCAGGGCAGCGCCGGCCATCAGCCCCAGGCCACTGGCGATATTGCTTGCCGAAAGATTCCATTCCGGGGTCCCGGTGCCCGGGAAGGAGAGGATAAAAACAATTACCACCGGCACACAGAGGCCGCCGGCAAAGTTGTAGACCGCAAAGGCGAGTTGGAGGCGCAGTAAATCACGGCGCTCATTGATGAACCGGAAACCGGCTTTCACATTGCCGCCGAAATACTGCACATTGCGTGCCCGGGCTTCCTCCGCCGGCCAGGCGAGCAGCAGTACCAGCGCCGCGCCCGCAACGCTCAAGACTGCATCGGCCAGAAACACCGCGACGGGCATCCCGAGCGAATACAGGACAGCACCCAGCACCGGACCGAGCAGCACCGGTGCCGAATCAATGAGTCCGAGCATGCCGTTGACCTTGGTGAGGTCCTTCTCTGAACGCAGCACCCGCACAGAGGCCTGCAGGGTCAGGGCCAAGGCGGTGGAACAGACGGCTGTGGCAAAAACGAAAACGAGCATCAGGGCCGTGCTGTGGATGAGGGTTGCCCAGGCCATGGCCGCCATGGCGCCGGCATTGGTGATGTTGACCGCGCAGATGGCGGTACGGCGGGAAAAGAGGTCGGTCAGCCCGCCGATCAACGGCGCCAGGTAGATGGCGGCTGCCGCACCCAGGAACGTGGAAACGGCAAGGATCGCTGCACTGGCGGAATTTTCAAAAAGAACCAGGGAAACGGCGAGCGAGGAGGCGGAACCGACTATTGCGAGAAGGGCTTGGATTGTCCAAAGCGCGGACAATGTGGAGCTGTTTTTCTGGGCGTCGCTGATGATGGTCCCTTCGGCGCTGCGGTACGGAAATGGAAGCGGCCGCCTAAATTTACCGTTAGGTTTTAGGGGAAACAAGGTTTGTCGATGCCGCGTTTGACGGCATTTTCCGCCGACTGTGCTTGACCGGAGGCGATGTGTCGAACGTACGCGTCGATCCTCCCGGACCGGCCGCCGCTATGGGAAAGTGGAAGGGGAGGGAAAGACAATGCCGCGCCAGCACATCACCACGCACATCGCTATCCTCGGTTGCGTGTGCCTCGGACTGCTGGCCTACCTCTTTTCCGTGGACCAGCCGGTGTCCGCCTTCACGGCGCCGCCCGGACAGGATTTCGATTCTCCCGGCAGCGTCTCAGTGGTCGTGAACAAGGAGCGCCCGCTCGGTGACCCCGGCTATGCACCACAGGACGTGGTTGACGCCGGTGGTGTTCCGTTGCGCCGGGAAGCAGCGGACGCGTTCGTCCAGATGAAGAACGACGCCGCGGCCGCCGGCGTGGTGATTGATGCCGTGAGCGGTTTCCGGACCGCCGAAGCGCAGGCCCGGCTGCATGATGCCTACACCGGGCGCTACGGCTCCGCGCTGGCGGAATCGATTTCGGCACGGCCCGGCCACAGTGAACACCAGACAGGGCTGGCCGTGGACATCGGTGCTGCCGACGGCGCGTGCTCGCTGCAGGCCTGCTTCGAGGGGACCGGCGCAGGAGCGTGGGCCGCTGCGAACGCCCACCGGTACGGCTTTATCATCCGCTATCCCGCAGGTGCCGAGACCATTACCGGCTACGCCTACGAGCCGTGGCACCTTCGTTACCTGGGCCCCGATGCAGCCCTGAAGATCCACGACGCCAACATCACGCTGGAGGAGTACGCCGGGCTGTACCACCCGCCGGCCCCGCCTTCGAAGCCGGCACACGAACCCTTGCCGTAACCTCTCCCGCAACATTGACGCCGGGGTTGCCGGCCAATACTCTTTCCATCATGGAAAATAACTTGGGTGCGGCAGAGGATGCTGCCGCCCGGCTCAGAGACTTAACCGCCGACCGCGACACCCTGGCAGCAGGCGTCACACCTCCCCGTGCGCTGGTGGCAGCCATCGGTGCACTGGCTGCCTGCTGGGTGGCGGCGGCACTGGATGCCCGGCCCGGAGCCGACTATCAATCGCCGTCCTGGCCCTGGCTGCTCGCGGGACTGCTGTTCGTCATCCTGCACTTGATCCGCCGTGACACCGGGTTGAAGTTCCGCAGGCTGGGTGCGCGGGCGAACGGCGCAATTGCCCTGGCTGCGCTGGTCTGCCTGTTTCTTTTTTCCGTGAGTCTGGGCCTGGTGTCGCTGGGACTCGGCTGGGCCGTGATGATCACCAGCCTTGCGGCGTTCGCGGCGGTTTACGGGCTCGCCGGAGTCGCGTTCCGGGCCGCTGTTGACCAGCTCCGCGCGGTTCCGCATGCCTGAACCCCGGTTTGACGAGGTTGTGCATCCGCCGACGCGGCTGCGGATCTGCGGGCTGCTGCGCCCGCTGGAGGAGATGGACTTCGCCGTCCTCCGGGACACCCTGGGAATTTCCGATGCCACGCTCTCGAAGCAACTGAAAATCCTCGCGGAGGCCGGCTACGTGCGCCTGGCCAAGACGACGTCTCCGGCCCGTCGGGACGCCCGCCGCGTCACCTGGGTGGCACTCACCCCGGCCGGCCGGAGCAGCTTCGACGCCCATGTGCTGGCCCTGCAGGAGATTGCGGGCACGGCACCCGTCCGGCCCGACTGATTTCTCCGCAACCGGTCACAAACCGTCCCCGGGCGGTGTCCCATGTTCAGCCGGCGCGGAAGCCGGATGAGACGCGAAAGCAGGGAGTGCACTCATGGGCACCACAGCATTCATTCTGGGCGGGGGATACGCAGGGGTAATGGCGGCGAACCGGCTGGCGGCCAACGGGAGGCCGGGACTCGACGTCGTCCTGGTTACCCCCGAGCCCCGGTTCGTGGAGCGGATCCGGTTGCATGAATACACTGCCGGAACCCGTGCCGACGCCACCGTCGGCTTCGATTCGATCCTGCATCCGGGCGTGCGCCGAATCTCCGATGCAGCAGTGGAGATCCGGCCGGACCAGCGGACGGTTCAGCTGGCCGGGGGAGCAGAAGCGGGCTACGACTATCTGGTGTACGCCGTGGGTTCGGCAGCGGGGACGGCACCGGACGGCGCCCTCCGGATCGAACAGCTGGACGGTGCCGCGGCGGCACGCGGCGAGTTGGCTGCCCTGCCCGCCGGCGCCCGCGTGGCCGTGGTGGGCGGCGGGCTGACCGCCGTCGAGACGGCCGCGGAGACCGCCAGGTCCTTCGGACACCTGCAGGTGAGCCTGCACAGCGCCGGTCCCGTGGCGCCGCGGCTGGGCACCCAGACCCGCCGGTCTATGGAGAAGAGCCTGCGCCGGGCAGGAGTGGAACTGCGCAGCGGGTCGCCGGTGCGTGCCGACGGTGACGTCCGCACCGGCCTGGGTGCCGACGTCGTGCTTTGGTGCGCAGGCTTCGGCGTACCGGACCTGGCCGCGGCCAGCGGACTTCCGGTGAACGACGTGGGACGGCTGAGCCTGGAACCGACCCTGCGGGTACGCGGCCAGGACCGCATCTACGGCGCCGGCGATGCGGCCGTGATCGATGAACCGTTCTACGACTACCTGCGGATGTGCTGCGCGGCGGCCCTGCCGATGGGAGCCGACGCGGCAGGAAACATCCTCCGGGCTTTGGACGGAAAGGCGGGAGTGCGGCACGACAGCGGATTCCGCGGTCTGTGCATTAGTCTGGGCCGCAGTGACGGAGCGGTTCAATTCCTGTCTGCCGACGATTCTCCGACCCGCTTCCACCTGCACGGCAGGACGGCCGCGGTCCAAAAGGAAATCATCTGCCGGATGACGCTGCGGTGGATCCGCGGCGAAGCGAAACGAAGCGGAGCGTACACATGGCCAACAGGTCCGCAGACGGCGACGACGGCGGCGGCTCCCGCGCCGGTGACGCGGAGCTGACCGGGGTCCGGTCAAGCCGTGACTCCCAGTTCCTGAAGCACCGAGGGATGGTCTTCACCATTGCGTACGACGTCCTGGGCACCGTTACCGATGCCGAGGACGTTGTGCAGGAGACCTATCTGCGGTGGCGGGCGGTGGCGGAACAGGTGGAAAACCCGCGGGCGTACCTGGCGCGGATCGCCTCGCGCCAGGCGCTGAATTCCCTCCGCACAGCGTCCCGGCGGCGGGAGGACTATCCGGGTGAATGGCTGCCCGAACCGCTGCCTACCGGCCCTGCGCGGCTTCCGGAGAATCCGGACACGGCGGCCCTGACCGCCAGCGAGGTTTCGACGGCGATGCTGGTGCTGCTGCAGACCCTGAGCGGTCCGGAGCGGGCCGCGTTCATCCTGCACGAGGTCTTCGGCTTCGGATATCCCGAGATTGCGGCGACCCTGGACATCGGCGAGCCCGCCGTGCGGCAGACGGTTCACCGGGCACGGACCCGGCTGCGGTCCGGCACGCCCCGGACCCTGCCGGATACGGGCGAGCACCGCGCCGCCGTCGAACGTTTCCTGGCCGCCACCATGACCGGGCAGATCCAGTCCCTGCTGGACGTCCTGGCTCCGGACGTGGTCCTGGTCTCCGACGGCGGCGGCAAGGTCAGCGCCGCACTTCGGCCGGTCTACGGTCCGGAGAAGGTGGCACGGTTGATGATCGGGCTGGCGGACAAGTACGGTGCCGGGGCCGTCCCCGAGTTCATTGAACTGAACGGACTGCCGGCGGTCGCGTTCCGTGAAGAGGGGGCGGTGACTACCGTTTTCCAGCTGGAACTCGTGGAGGGCCGGGTGCAGGCGGTGTACGCGGTGCGCAACCCGGACAAGCTGGTGCGGCTGCAGGGTCGGGCGGTTTAGCGGGCGCCCGGGCGGCGGGCTGCGGTTGCCGGGGTGACCCGGGCAGACCCGGGCACGCCTACCGTGCCCGCGGCACGCGCCGCTAAGGTGGGAACGGTGTTGCCGCCACGGCCGCACTCTGAGGAAAGCAGGCTTGCGTGTCTCCCAAAACCATAGTGATCACCGGCGCCAGCGACGGAATCGGTGCCGCCGCGGCAAGGCGGCTCGCACGAAACGGGCATCATGTTGTGGTGGTGGGACGGTCGCCGGAGAAGACCGCCGCCGTCGCCAAGGACACGGGCGGCGAGTATTTCCTGGCCGACTTCGCGGACCTGGGCAGCGTGCGTACCCTGGCTTCGGAACTGCTCCAGCGTTACCCGCATATCGACGTCCTGGCCAACAACGCCGGAGCGGTTTTCGGCAATGTCCGCCAGGTTACCGAGGACGGACACGAGATGACCTTCCAGGTGAACTACCTGGCGCCGTTCCTGCTTACCCAGCTGCTGACAGACCGGCTCATTGAATCCGGCGGGACGGTGATCAACACTTCCAGCATGGCCAACCGCTTGTTCGGCAACGTGGACCTGGACGATCTGGAGAATGAAAACGGGTACAACCCCAGCAAGGCTTACGGGAACGCCAAACTGGAGCAGATCCTGTTCACGGAGGAGTTCGACCGCCGGTACCGTTCCCACGGGGCAACTTCCACTGCCTTCCACCCGGGCGTGATCGGGTCGAGCTTCTCCAGCGCCGAGGGCTCGGCTATGCGTGCGGTCTACCAGTCGCCACTGCTGCGCAGGCTGCTTCCGACGCCGGAAAAGGGTGCCCGGACACTGGTGTTCCTGGCGGAGGGAACACCGGGAACGGATTACCCGACCGGCAAGTACTTTGTCCGGAGCAAGGTGGCCAAGCCCAACAAGCAGGCCGGGGACGCTGCGCTGGCTTTGGGTCTCTGGAACCGCACGGTGGCGATGCTCGCAAAGTGACGGGGTTCGACGGGGATGACGGGCCGGCGGCCTGTACAACCGGTGTCTTCCGGTACGCCCCGACAAGCGACGAGGCCTGTTAGGCTTCCCCCGGAATATCGGGGGAGAGGCTCAAACATGAAGAAGACGGCGATTGCGGGTCTGCTGGTACTGGGCGCCGCGCTATCCGGGTGCGGCGGCAGCGGGCACAGCAGCGCGCACGCCGAAAACGAAGAGGCCGCTTGTGTCGGCGGCTACGACGGCTGGTGGAACTCCACCCCGGTGTCCGGCGATACAACCGGTCTGCCGGAGGAAACCGTGACCGTCGATACCAACACAGGCAAGACCATCGACGCCTTCAACCGCAGCCGCAACGACGCCGGCAAAACCACTGATGTCTCCGACGTCGGCTACCAACCCGTCCCTGACGAAAGCTGGCCCGCCGATTCAGTAGTCGTGATAGACACCGCCACCGGCAAGGTCCTGGAGACCATCGCGGTGGACCCGGGCACGCAGCTCTGCCAATAGGTGCTCTGCCCGACACAGCATCCCACTAAGTGCCGAACGCCTAGTCCCTGTGCAGCGCGAAAAAGAACGGAGCCCCGGGGCCACGCAGGTCCATGGCACCCAGCACCGTTTCGGCATCGACCCGGCGGAAGACATCCAGGACCGGCAGGGCGTCATAGATCATGGTGGCGCTGGACACGCCCCGGTACTCGGTCATCCGCAGCCGGGCGCCGGGCCGCCGCGTGCGCGCCAGCCGCAGCGCCGGGCGGATCTGCGCCAGCAGTTCGGGCTTCCGCAGCAAAGGGCCGAAACGCAGCACTGCGGAAAGCGGGACCAGCGCCGGATTCACATTGAACACGCCCCCGCCGCCTCTGGCGAAGACCAGCGGGAAGACCTCCTCGTCGCCGTCGAACCGTTTCCCGTGCCAGCCCAGCGGTTTCAGCAGGCCGTCGAGCCGGTGACCCGTTGGTATTTCAGTACCCCGCCAGGAGCCGTACAGCTCAGGCGCCTGAAGCGGCGGCAGGGCGTCGAAGAACTCCAGCGCTGTCCCGGGGTCGGTCCCGCCCTGCAGTTCCTGCAGCCGTCGGGTGGGTTCGTGGTCCATGCGGATGCCTCCTGATCGGGCTTGACAAGGTTCCTGGAGGATACAAGGGGTTAGGAGGACGCCAACCGCCGGGCGGAATTTTCGTCCAGAATCAGGTCCGTGACCAGACCGGCACGCAGGGCGCCAAGCAGGCTGGTGGTCTTGGTTTCCCCGGCCACCACACAGATCCGGCGCGGGACCTGCCGCAGGGTAGACAGGTCAGGGCCGGTGCTGCGGTAGTTCAGCTTGATCCCGTCCCAGGTGCCGTCCGCACGGTAGAACATGGTGGCGACGTCACCCACTACGCCCTCGGCCATCAGTTCATTCAGGTCTTCTTCGTCCAGGTAGGCGCCGTTGTAGACGTGGCTGGGCACGCCCGCCTCCATGGAACCCACCCCGAAGATCGCGGTGTTCATCCGGGCCTGCAGATCCAGCACCCGTTTCACCGGACGTTCCCGCCACATCGCTTCCTTCGTTTCGGCGTGGTCGAAGAACGCCGGAACGGGGAACTGGACCACCCGCGCCCCGTAGGCGTGGCCGAAACGCTGCAGGATTTCACTGGCGTAGGTGATGCCCGATGTGCGGAAATTCCCGGCCCCGTTCATCTGCACGATTGTGCTGTCGTGGGTGTTCTTGATCGGCAGGTGCTGGCTCACTGCCGTCAGGGTTGAGCCCCACGCGACGCCGATGATCGCATCCGAATCGATGAGCGGACTGATCAGGTGCGCCGCCTGCACGGCGACCCGCTGCAGTGCCTGGGCGGGGGAGACCGTTTCGGCTACCGGAACCACGTGGGCCTGGATGCGGAACCGGGAGGCAATCTCCTGTTCCAGCGCCGGGGCCCGGTCCGACGGGTTGCGGATCTCGATCCGGACCAGCCCGGTGCTGCGCGCGTAGGAG
This sequence comes from Arthrobacter sp. zg-Y1171, assembly GCF_025244845.1. Lineage (NCBI taxonomy): Bacteria > Bacillati > Actinomycetota > Actinomycetes > Micrococcales > Micrococcaceae > Arthrobacter > Arthrobacter sp. zg-Y1171. Next base: position 1,614,069 of record NZ_CP104264.1, read on the forward strand.
AGCAGCCGGGAAACGGTGGAACGGGAAATCCGAAGTTCCCGGGCGATCGCCTCCATGGTCAGGCTCTGCAGGTAATACATCTGCGCAGCCCGGAGGGCATCGCGGTCGCGGCTTTCCTTCTCGTTCGCCGCAGGTCCGGCGCCGGAGGCGTCCGGGAACCGGCCACTGACACCAATGTTCATTTGCTGTCCATCGACACGGTTGTGTACTCCATGAATCCATTATCGCAGGGTGCACGTATGTGCATTGGTTGGCCCCGGGAGCCGCAGGCTTCGACCATTGAGTAGATATGGCAATGCAGCCACAGAAGCGTTTGGAGATATACGTGGACAATTCCGTGAACCCCAGCAAGGCAAAGACCGCCGCCCGGACCCGTCCGGTGGTACAGCAGCTGAAGGACCGGCCCAAGGCCTCGGTGCTGATCATCGGCGGCGGCATCAACGGCGTCGGCACCTTCCGTGACCTGTCGCTGCAGGGCGTGGACGTAGCCCTCGTAGAGCGCGGTGATTACTGCCAGGGCGCTTCGGGCGCGTCTTCCCACATGATCCACGGCGGCATCCGCTACCTGGAGAACGGCGAGTTCCGCCTCGTGCACGAGTCCGTCGTCGAGCGCAATGCCCTGCTCCGCCTGGCCCCGCACTACGTCAAGCCGCTGCAGACCACCATCCCGATCACCACCACCTTCTCGGGCATCACTGCCGCACCGCTGCGTTTCCTGACGCACAAGCAGGGCAAGCACACCGAGCGCGGCGCCGTGCTGATCAAGGCCGGCCTGCTGATGTACGACTTCTTCTCCCGCGGCGGCCGCGTGGCCCCCAAGCACAACTTCGTCGGCAAGAAGAAGTCCCTGCAGGAACTGCCGAAGCTGCGCCCGGACGTAAAGTACACCGCCACGTACTTTGACGCCTCGGTGCACAACCCCGAGCGCCTCACCCTCGACGTGCTGCGTGACGGCCTCGAGGCCAACCCGCAGTCCCGCGCCAGCAACTACGTCAGCGCCGTCGGCACCACCGACGCCGGCACCGTGCTGCGCGACGAGGTCACCGGCGAAGAATTCGTCTTCGACGCCGACGTCGTCATCAACGCCACCGGCGCCTGGGTTGACGAGACCAACGATTCCTTCGGCAAGCGCACTTCCTTCATGGGCGGCACCAAGGGCTCGCACATCGTCCTGGACCACCCGGAACTGCTGGAAGCCTGCGCCGGCCGCGAAATGTTCTTCGAACACACCGACGGCCGCATCGTCCTCATCTACCCGATGGGCGACCGCGTCCTGGTGGGCACCACGGACATCGACGCCGACATCAACGAGGCCTCGGTCTGCACGGACGAAGAGATCGAGTACTTCTTCGAACTGATCGCCCACGTCTTCCCCACGGTTGACGTGCGCCGCGACCACATTGTCTACACCTTCTCGGGTGTCCGCCCGCTGCCGAAGCACGACGACACGCAGCCCGGCTTCGTGTCCCGCGACTACCGCGTGGAAAAGCGCATGGACAAGCGCGCCGGCAAGAACGTCACGAGCCTGTCCCTGGTCGGCGGCAAGTGGACCACCTTCCGCGCCCTGTCCGAGACCCTGGCCACCGAGGCAATGACCGCGCTGGGCATGCTGCGGAAGACGACGACGGCGGAACTGCAGATCGGCGGCGGCAAGGACTTCCCGGCCACCGAGGCTGAAGAGCGCCTGTGGGTCAACCGCATGGCCTCCGACGTGGCCGACCGTGACCGCGTCCGGGTCCTGCTGACCCGCTACGGCACCCGCGCCGTCGACGTCCTGGAGTTCCTGTCCCAGGGCGGGGACCAGCTGCTGGCCTCCACCAGCGAGCTCAGCACCCGCGAGCTGACCTACATGGTGGAAAACGAGCAGATCACGCAGCTCGCCGACATCCTGATCCGCCGCACCTCGCTGGCCTTCCGCGGCCTGGTGTCCGAGGACATGCTGACCGAGCTGGCGGACCTGCTGGCCCCGCAGCTGGGCTGGGACGACGCCGAAAAGCGCCGCCAGGCCGAGTTCGCCCGCGACCTGCTGGTCACCATGCACGGCATGAAGATCCCGGCGCTGGCTTCCTAACCCGGAGTAAAGCAAAGAAGCAAAGCAGCAACAGCAGAGGGCGGACACCGATACGGTGTCGGCCCTCTGCTGTTTCCCGAACCGGGCGGCGGTCTACTGTCTGCGGCCTAGAGTTCGGTGGTCGCCGTCGCGTAATCCAGTCGGGGCAGTCGCGGGTGGCGTGGCTCGCCGGCAGGCACACCGATGTTGACGACGAGGAAGGACTGCAGGTTGAGGCCTGCGTGCAGGTCAGCGTCCAGCCCGGCGGCGTCGAACCCGCCCATCGGCCCCGCGGCCAGGCCCAGTGCACGGACCGCCAGGAGGAAGTATCCGGCCTGCAGATGCGCATTGTCATTGCCCATCACGGCACTCAGTTCCGGGTTGGCGGCAAAGACTGCGCCCTGCTGCGGTGCCGGCGGGAAAACGGTGGGGAAGTGCTCAGGCCAGGTGCGGTCAAAGCTCAGCACCGCAACCATGGGAGCCGCGGCCGTCTTGGCCTTGTTGCCTTCGGCCATGTGCTGCACCAGCCGCTGCCGAGCCGCGGCGGAACGCACCCAGGTGATCCGCAGCGGCTGGATGTTCATCGCCGTCGGACCCATCTTGGTCAAGTCGTAGATGGATTGAAGCTGCTCGTCCGTGACAGCGGCCGTAGTGAATTCCGAGACCGTGCGCGCGTCACGGAAGAGGAGGCCGAGGGCTGCGGCATCGATGGCGGGGATGGACTCCAGAGTGCCGTCGTTCATACGCAGCACACCTCCTTAGGGTAACGGTTCGTGTCTCCAGACACTTGACGCTTCAAGTAAACCCGAAAGGGGTGCAGAATAAGGGCGGCGCCTATGGTGACATCCATCACACCCATAGGTGCGCGGAGGCAGCAGAGCGGACTTGCCGTCCGGTAACGGACCTGCCGGCCTAAGCGACCGCGCTGGACGGAGCCCAGACGGCGTCCAGCTTGGCGCCGGCCTCCACTTCAGAGAGTCCGAGCGAGAGGGAAATCTCCGTCAGCAGCGGCCGACGGGCGTGCCGGAGCATTTCCCGTTCGGCCTGCGAGAGACCGCGGTCCGCCTCGCGCAACATCAGGTTGCGGACCACGGCCGCAATCACCATCGGATCACCGGTGGCAAGTTTCTCCGCGTTGTCCTTGTACCGGCGCGACCATTGGGGATCTTCTTTATCCGCGGGCGCGCGGAGGACGCCAAACAGTGTGTCGAGTCCCGCCCGGTCCAGGACCGGACGAAGGCCTACATGGTCCACTTGGTCAACGGGCACCCAGACCATCAGGTGGGAGGACTGGACCTCCAGGACAATACAGTTCTTCTGCATGCGCGGATGCGTTTGGAAGGAGCTGACAACGGCGGGGCCGTGATGGGGGTGGACCAGGATCTGGCCTTTGGAAAATGGCAACTGCTACCTCCAAGGAAGAGGAAAGGCAGGGGCGAGTGACGAGACTCTTATCATTTTACCGCTTCCCGCAGGAGGCAGAATGGAAGAGTGACTTCTCCGGCCTCTCCGCACCCAACCAACCCGCCCTTCGACCTTGCGGGCATAGGCAACGGGTTGGTCTTCGCCGAGTCGGTCCCGCAGCTCGCAGCGGCGCTGGGCGGAGGTGCCGGCGAAACGCACGGAGCGGGCACCGCCGTCGTCCAGGCCCCGCCCGGAACCGGAAAGACAACCCTGGTGCCGCCGCTCGTCGCCAACGTACTCACCCGCGGAGGGACGCGGCCGCGGGTGGTGGTCACCCAGCCGCGGCGCGTTGCGGTCCGTTCGGCGGCCCGCCGGCTGGCTGCGTTGGACGGCTCTGCCCTCGGCGGGCGGATCGGCTACACGGTCCGGGGCGAGAGCCGCACGGGACCCTCCACGCTGGTGGAATTCGTGACGCCGGGAATTCTGCTGCGCCGCCTGCTGGCCGACCCGGGCCTGGACGGAACGGCCGCCGTCATCCTGGATGAGGTCCATGAGCGGGGGCTGGAAACGGACCTCCTGCTTGGAATGCTCACCGAGGTCCGCCAGCTGCGCGAGGACCTGACCCTGGTGGCCATGTCCGCAACCCTCGACGCACCGCGGTTCGCCGCGCTGATCGGTTCGCCCGACGGCGCCGGGCCGGCTCCCGTGGTCGGCTGCCCGTCTGCGCTGCACCCGCTCGAAACGGTCTGGGCCCCCGCGCCGGTTCCCCGCTTCGATGAACGCGGCGTGACCCGCGGGTTCCTGGACCATGTCGCGGATACTGCGCTTCGGGCCCATTCCCACGCCGTGGCCCGGGATCCGGATGTCGATGCCTTGGTGTTTGTGCCCGGCGCACGTGAGGTGTCCACCGTGGCGGGCCGGCTGCGTTCGCGTATTCCGGCGGGAACGGAGGTATTGGAACTGCATGGGCAGATTACGCCCGCCGAGCAGGACCGGGCCGTTTCCGGCCGCGGCCCGGGCGAGCCCGCCCGGATCATTGTGTCCACGTCACTGGCCGAATCCTCGCTGACCGTTCCTGGTGTCCGGCTGGTCATCGACTCGGGGCTTGCCCGCGAACCGCGCCGGGATGCGATGCGCGGGATGTCCGGCCTCGTCACTGTCTCCTGTTCCCGTGCCTCCGCCGAGCAGCGGGCCGGCCGCGCCGCCCGGCTGGGGCCGGGTACGGTGGTGCGCTGCTATGACGACAGGGCCTACGGAGCCGCGCCCGCCCACCAGACCCCGGAAATCGCCGTCGCGGACCTCACGGCCGCAGCCCTGGTGCTGGCATGCTGGGGTGCCCCGGGAGGTGAGGGCCTGTCCCTTCCCGACGCACCGCCGCCGGCCGCCATGCGCGACGCCCTCCAGGTGCTGCGCGGGATCGGTGCCGTGGACGCCGAGGGGCTGGCAACGCCCCGCGGCAAAACACTCGCGGGCGTGCCCGCCGATCCCCGGCTCGCACGGGCACTGCTCGACGGCGCCGGTGCGGTGGGTGCCCGGACCGCAGCCGAGGTCGTTGCCCTGCTTTCGGGGGACAACCGTGCACACGGGGCGGACCTCACCCGCTTGCTGGCCGGACTGCGGACCGGACGCGAGCCCGGTGAACGCCGGTGGTCCGAAGACGTCAGGAGGCTGGAACAGCTGGCCCGCCGGGAGAAGTCTGCCGGCCCTGCCGAACGGGAAGTCCCGGCCGGGGAAGCGCCGGGGTACGTGATTGCCCTGGCCTTCCCGGACCGGATTGCGCGGCGCGTTCCCGGCGCGGGCCCGGAGCGTTACCTGCTCGCCTCCGGAACCCGTGCCGGACTGCCTGCGGGCAGTTCCCTCACGGGACAGGACTGGCTGGCCGTCGCCGATGTCGCCCGGGCCGAGGGGCGCGACGCCGCCGGCACCGGTGCCGTGATCCGCGCTGCCGCCCCGCTGACCCTGGACACCGCGGAAGCCGCCGCCGAACACCTCGTCACGGACACTGTGGAGGCGGAATTCGCCGGCGGCCGGGTCACCGCGCGCCGGGAACACCGGCTCGGCGCAATCCTGCTCGGCTCCACCCCGGTACGCCCGTCCGCCGAGGAGGGACGGGCCGCCGTCGCCCGCGCCCTGACGGCAAAGGGGCTTGAACTGGTCGGCTTCTCCACGGCCGCCGACGCGCTGCGCCGGCGCCTGGCCCTGCTGCACCGGGAACTGGGGGAGCCATGGCCGGATGTCAGCGAGCCGGCCCTGCTGGCCCGGCTGCAGGACTGGCTCGGCCCCGAACTGGACGCCCTGGCCCGCGGAGCATCCGCCAACAGCATCGACCTCACCGATGCGCTGCGGCGGCTGCTGCCCTGGCCGGAGGCATCCCGGCTGGGCGACCTCGTCCCGGAACGGCTTGAAGTGCCCAGCGGTTCACGGGTCCGGATCGACTACCCGGATCCGGAGCACGACGACGGCGGACGGCCGGTGGTGGCGGTCAAGCTGCAGGAGTGCTTCGGATGGGCCGAAACCCCGCGGCTCGTGGAGGGACGCGTCCCGGTGCTCTTCCACCTGCTGTCCCCGGCAGGCAGGCCGCTGGCCGTCACCGACGACCTGGCATCCTTCTGGTCCGGACCCTATGCCCAGGTCCGGTCCGAGATGCGCGGCCGGTACCCACGGCACCCGTGGCCGGAGGACCCCTGGTCTGCCAAGGCCACGGCAAGGACAAAGGCCCGGATGTAACAGCGGATGCGAGGACCGTCACACGGGAAGCTGCCGGGCGTCGTCGTCCGCGGGTTCTAGGCTTGAACCGCGGCCCATGTGCCTCCGGCCGCAGTGAAAGGTTCCTTGTTTCCCGTGCAGCAGCATGTCCGTAGCTTCCTCACCGTGCCTCCGGGCCGCGGGCACCGGGTGCCTGCCGTCCGCGTGGCGATCGGGGTGTTCCTGCCGCTGCTGGTCCTGATCCTGCTGGGGCGGACCGACCTGACGATGTGCGCTATCTTCGGTTCGCTGACCGGTGTTTTCGGCCGTGCGGAACTGCACTGGCGGCGTCTGCAGCACCAGTCCCTGTCGGGCATGTTGATGGTCCTGACCGTGCTGGCCGGTGTGTTCCTGTCCCTCTCCGGAGCGGATTCCTGGACGGTGGTGGGGGCGGGAACCGTGATCGCGGGCCTTATTGCGGCGGCTGCCAGTTATCTGAGGGTGCGCCCCGCCGGCCCGTTTACCTACATCTTCGCGTTTACCGCCACCTCCGCTGCACCGTTCTCCGGAGGGTTGGAGGAGGCTGCGCTGACTACGGCGGGCAGCGTGCTGCTCGCCGTGGCGCTGGGTTTTGCCGGCCGGCTGCACGCGCGCCGCCACACTCCACGGACATTGCTCCCGTACCGGCCGCCGTCCTGGGGGCGGATCCTGCGCCACTCGGGCCGGTACGCTGCTGCCGTTGCTGCCGCGGGTTCGATTTCGGCGGGGTTGGGGCTGGGACACGGATACTGGGCGATGCTCGCCGCCTGCGCTCCGATCGCGGCAGTGGACGCGGCCGGGGGAGTGACCCGCGCAGTGCACTTCATCCTGGGCACCTACGCCGGTGTGCTGGTCTCTGCGGTGCTGCTCCAGGTTCAGTGGTCGCCGGTCCAGCTGGCGGTGCTGTTGGCCATGCTGCAGCTATGCGGAGAGATTTACGCGGTGCTGCACTACGGCCTGGCGATGGTGTTCCTGACACCGGTGGCCCTGCTGATGACGGGGTTTGTTGCTACCCAGCCGGTGCTGGCCGTAACCCTGGACCGGGCCGTCCAAACGACCATCGGGGCGCTCGTGGCCCTGGCGGTCATTGCCGCCACTACCCGCAGGTCCGCGCCGGCTGCTAGGTCCTCGACGCACTGAAGAGCTGTGCCGAGCCTTCGACTTCAGCAGTCGTCGGGTCGCCCAGATAGAGCATGCTGGCACCCTGCTCCAAGTACGTGCTCACGTCGCCCACCCAGACCCTCGCTTCTCCCAGTGCGGCAAGCACAACGGTGAAACGTTCCAGCGGAATGGATGCGGTGCCGCCGTCGATCACGGTCCGTCGCAGGTCCAGGTCCTCACTCCAGAGCGGAATACGATCCTGGCGCTCATCAATACGCTCCACCTCAAGAAATGCGGGGCCGGGCTGGCCGTCGCCCAGGACCTGCTGCAGCTCGGCAACGTCCACGTAGTCCGTGGTTAACCCGGCCTTCAGCGCATTGTCCGAAAGGCCCATAACCACCATGGCCTGGCCGGAGAGGTAGGAGTGGAGGCACCCCGCGGGGGTGACCATTGCCTCACCGGGGTCCAGCTTGATGAGGTTCATGCAGATGGCTATCAGAATTCCGCGGTCGCCCGGAAAAAGCGGCGCAAGCCGGCGGAAAACCGCCGCAGCGTCTGCCGCAGGACCTTCGGTTTCCGTCACCCCGGCCATGGCAGCCTCGGTTTCCCGCAGTGCACGGGCAGTCTCGGAAGACTGCATGCGGAGGAGGGCGTGCACCGGCATCTCATGCCGGAACGTCAATAAGGTATCAAGCCATGGAAGGTCCACCCCGTCGGCAATGGCACGGAGTTCTTCCCTGCTGCGCTGTCCAGACAGGACGCGAAGGGGAGTGAGGGATACCGCCACTTCAAACTTGGCGTACCTGTCCTTATAGTTTCGGTTTCCGGCGTTCAAAGGGACACCGCGGGTCTGTTCACGCACATAGCCGGCCAAAGCCTGGTCCGGCCGGGGGTGCAGCTGGATCGACTTGGGCACATCCGCGTCCATGAGATGCATCCGGAAGGGGACAGGGCGCGCCGGCACTGCCTCCGGGTCGGAGAAATGCCGGGGATGGGAGCTCAGCAGCCGATGGAGGGCACCGGGCAGGTCATCGGGATCCCAGGTGATGACGGCACCTTTAGCAGACCGGGAATTCGCAGAGCTGTCTTGGCACTGCTGCCCGCGGGGCTCCGCGGCGGCACTGTCCGTCAGTGCCTTCATCGCGGCTGCCGGGTTACGGGTTTCCCTTACCACGCCGTAGACGGCAGTCACGGGTACAGACCCTCCTTACTGATGGCAGGAGGGGTCAATCTCAATTCACCGGGGTCTTGCCTCATATCGCTGATGGCCAATAGAGCAGCTTCCTTGAACGAGTCAGATGTCCCTCCAATTTTATCGGGTTTAGCGTGCGGTGGGGAGACTCCCGGGGCTCCCTGCTCGTTTACCCGCGGCTTCCGCCGCCCGCGCTGGGTGTGCGCCAGTCGATGCACTCAATGCAATAATTAACGAAATACTTACACATCCGAAAGAAGCAGGTGCGGTTATGAAACACGCGGCGCAGTCGGTCCGAAGCACGCACCGAGCGGACGGCTGAGCCGGTGGATTTCCTGATACTCCTGATCGGGCTGCTGTTCGGAACCGTGCTGGCCGCGGGAATCGGCGAACGCATCCGGCTGCCGTACCCCGTGCTGATGCTGATTTCCTCGGCCCTGATCGCGTTTCTGCCGATCATCCCCGAAGTGCACATCAACCCGGAGCTTATCCTTCCGCTGTTCCTTCCGCCGCTGCTCTTCGCAGCCGCCCAGCGCAGCTCCTGGTCTGTTTTCCGGCTGCGCTGGCGTTCCCTGGTGCTGCTGGCGGTGGCGTTGGTGGCAGTCACCGTGGCTGTGGTGGCCGGTGTGTCCTGGGCCATGGTGCCGGCGCTCGGGCTGCCTGCCGCGATTGCCTTGGGGGCCATTGTTGCCCCGCCCGATCCGGTAGCCGTGGAAGCGGTCGCTGGAAAGGTCCGGATGCCGCGGCGGCTCATCACGGTGCTGCAGACCGAAGGCCTCTTCAACGACGCCATTGCCATTGTCATCTTCCAGGCCGCCGTCGCAGCGAGCACCAGCGGCGGGCACGTGGGTTGGGACGTGGTGCCGGACTTCCTCATTGCCGCAGCCGGCGCCGTGGTGCTGGGCCTGGCGATGGCCTGGGTCGTCGGTAGCCTGAACCGGTTCGTGCCGAACCTGGTGGCGCGTTCGGCGTCCACCCTCGTTGCACCCTTTGCCGTCTACCTGCTCGCCGAAGAAGTGCACTTCTCCGGAGTGGTCGCCGTCGTCGTCACCGCGTTGGAACTGGGCCGGCGGGCCCGCCCCCAGGACTCGGAGGAGCGCCTGACCCGAACCGCCTTCTGGGACGTGGTGGAGCTGCTGACCACCGGCGCCGCGTTCGGCCTGGTGGGTATCGAGATGCGGTACATCATCAAGGACGAGGGTTCCCAGCTGCTGAGTTTCATTCCGGGCATCCTGGCCGTTTGCGCGGCCGTGCTGCTTGTCCGGTTCCTGTGGATGATGGCGATCTACCGGATGGGCGGGACTGAGAAGAACCATGTGCCGGGTTCGCTGAAAGAGGTCCTCGTGCTGTCCTGGTGCGGTATGCGCGGCCTGGCGACGCTTGCGCTTGCCCTCGCCCTGCCGGGCACCACGCTCGCCGGTGACGCGCTGCCCGGACGCAACTTCGTCGTAGCCTGCGCCTGCGCGGTCCTCGTGGTGACGCTGGTGCTGCCGGGATTGACGCTGCCGTGGCTGATGCGCGTCCTGAAGCTGCCTGACGACCATAAAGAGGCGGACCGGATGGAACGCGAACTCGCGCTCCGGGCCGAACGGGTGGCAATCGAGACGATGAAGCGCTCGACGGCCATCCAGCAGCTGCCGCCGGACCGCCGCGCCGCACTGGCCAAGCGGATGTCCTCGCTGCACGCCATGCTGGAGAGCGACGAGGAGGATGATTCGCAGAAGATGCTGGACCGGAAGGCGACCCTGGAAATCATGGACGTGGTCCAGCGTGAAGCGATGGACGCTGCCCGCCGGGAAGTACTCGACGCCCGCCGGCAGGCCGGCATGGATCCGGAGGCCGTGGACCGTGTCCTGCGCCGCCTGGATCTGCGCACCGTCACCTTGGACCGCCCGGAACGCCACTAGACTTCCCGAACATGAGCAAGAACGTGGAATCCTGGCCGCATCTCGGCGTCGCATGGCTGGTCCAGTCGGCCGCGGCTGCGACACTGGCCGTCGCCGTCGTTGTGCTGCAGCTCTGGGTCTTTCCCGAAACCGTCCAGGCGGCAGTGCTGCTGGCCCTGATCCTGGCCTCGGCGGTAATGCTGCTGGTGTCCGCTCCGCTGGTTTTCGACTGGATCCGCAACCGGTTCCAGCGTCCCTGGGCGGTGCTGGCACTCACCGCGGCGGCCGCGATAGCGGGCGGCTGCTGGATGGTGGTGCTGTTTGTGCTGGGGTTCGGATTGCTGGTCACCGGGTTCTAGCCGGATCCAGCCGCCTCCAGCCTCCGGCCCGGGTTCCCGGTTCAGCGCTGGGCGAATATCCGGCGGAACACGCCGGGCGGACGGGCACGGCAGTCCGGGCAGGCAGGTGCCGGCGCATAGGATTGCAGGCCGGGCCCGCTGAAGTGCCGTCCGTTTCCGCGCCCACTGCATACGGCGCACCCGCATCATGAATAGGACCTTCCCTCTTTGAGTATCGATCCCTCCGCAAAGCCCGTGCCTGCCGCCGGAACCTCCCGGCGCGCCGCAACGACGTCGGCTCCGTCCACCCTGGATCCGCGCACCAAGACCGTGATCGGCCTGCTGCTGGTCTCCTCGTTTGTGGTCATCCTGAACGAAACCATCATGAGCGTGGCGCTGCCGCGGCTCATGGCCGACCTGGACATCACGGCGGGAACCGCCCAGTGGCTGACCACCGGCTTTATGCTGACCATGGCCGTGGTCATCCCGGCCACCGGCTTCCTGCTGCAGCGCTTCTCCATGCGCGGCCTGTTCCTGACCGCCATGTCCCTGTTCAGCGCCGGGACGCTGCTGGCGGCCCTGGCCCCCGGGTTCGGCACCCTGCTGGGCGGCCGGATCATCCAGGCCGGCGGCACCGCCATCATGCTCCCGCTGCTGATGACCACCGTCCTGAATGCTGTTCCGGCACATAAGCGCGGACAGATGATGGGCACCATTTCCATCGTCATCGCAGTTGCACCGGCCATCGGCCCGACGGTCTCCGGAATCATCCTCAACGCCCTGGACTGGCGCTGGATGTTCTGGCTGGTCCTGCCCATCGCCCTGCTCTCGCTGGGGCTGGGCGCGATGAAGATCGAGAACCTCACGGAAACCAAGCGCGTGCCGTTCGACGTGCTGTCGATCGTGTTGTCCACCTTCGCCTTCGGCGGCCTCATCTTCGGCCTCAGCAGCATCGGCGAGGCTGCACAGGGCAAGGAACTGATGCCGCTGTGGATCCCGCTGGCCGTCGGCGTCCTGGCCATGGCCGGCTTTGTGCTGCGGCAGCTGGTGCTCCAGCGCACCGACCGCGCCCTGATGGATCTGCGCACCTTCACCAGCAAGCCCTTCGTGGTGGCGATCATCATGGTCCTGGTGTCCATGATGGCGCTGTTCGGCTGCCTGATTGTGCTGCCCCTGTACCTGCAGAACGTGCTGGGCCTGGACACGCTTCACACCGGGCTGCTGCTGCTCCCCGGCGGTGCCGTGATGGCCATCCTCTCGCCGATTGTCGGCAACCTGTTTGACCGTTTCGGTCCCCGCCCGCTGGTGGTTCCGGGCGCACTGGTGCTCAGCGGTGCCCTGTGGGGAATGACCTTGCTGACCGAAGAAACCCCCGTTGGCCTCGTGATCCTGATGCACTGCCTGCTGAACGCCGGGCTGGGCTTCATTTTCACTCCGCTGTTCACCTCTGCCTTGGGTTCGCTGGACAAGTCGCTGTACTCCCACGGCAGTGCCATCATCAACACGCTGCAGCAGCTTGCCGGCGCCGCCGGCACGGCCGTTTTCATCACCCTGATGACCACCGGTACGACGGCGGCCCTGGCCGACGGCGCGTCAGCGGTCTCCGCAGCCGCCTCGGGCGTGCACACGGCGTTCTTCTGGGGTGCGGTTGTCTCACTGGTAGCCGTCGCGGCGTCGTTCCTGGTCCGCAGGCCCACCAACGAGCTGCCCGAAGGCATGGCCGTCCACTAAGACCGTCTCAGGTGGTCAGCGACAGGGGACATCAGGACCTCGTCGCGGTCGCCGTCGGGAAGCCGCAGCGCGGCCCGGCGGCGGCCCACCTCCTGCCAGCCGCTGGAACGGTAAAAGCCTTCAAGGCCCGCGCCCGATCCCGGCCCCGCGGACGCCAGGAGCAGCCATCCGGCAACTCGCCGTTCCACGGTGTCAACCAGGAGGCGGCTCTTGGGTTCGCCCGTGCGCCCCGCACATGCTCGCGGCCGAAGAAGCGCACGCTTGACCAGTACTGTGACGCGGCTCATACTAAATGAACGATTAGTTAGTACCTTCCGTCAGGAGCCTCCATGACCGTCACACAGACCGCGCGCCCAGCCTTCGACCCCACCGCGGTGGGCGACGTCGACGCCGACCTCTACCTTCTCGATGAGCTGCTGGACGACGAGGCCCGCGACGTGCGGGACCGGGTCCGGGCGTTCGTTGACAACGATCTGCTGCCGGTCATCAATGACTACTGGGAGCGGGCGGAGGTCCCCTACGAGCTGATTCCCAAGCTGGCCGCACTGAACATTGCCGGCGGCACCATCAAGGGCTACGGCTGCCCGGGGATGAGCCGCATGGCCGCCTCCACCGCCGCAGCTGAGCTCGCCCGGGGCGACGGCTCCATCAACACGTTCTTCGGGGTGCACTCCGGCCTCGCCATGGGCAGCATCGACATGCTCGGCAGCGAGGAGCAGAAGCAGCGGTGGCTGCCGCCCATGGCCAGGTTCGAGAAGATCGGCGCGTTTGCCCTGACCGAACCCACCCACGGGTCCGATTCCGTGTCGCTGGAAACCACCGCCCGCCGCGAGGGCGATTCCTACATCCTGAACGGCAACAAGCGGTGGATCGGCAACGCCAGCTTTGCGGACATTGTGATCATCTATGCCCGCGACGAGGCCGACGGTGCAGTCAAGGCGTTCGTTATGGAAAAGGATGCCGACGGCAACCACCCTGCCGGCTACCAGGCGACCGTGATCACCGGCAAGATCGGCAAGCGTGCCGTGCTGCAGCCGGACATCGTCATCGAGGACCTCCGCATTCCCGCGGAGAACCGCCTGGAGAACTGCAACTCGTTCAAGGACGTCAACAAGGTGCTGGCCGCGACCCGCGGGGGAGTCGCGTGGGAAGCGCTGGGTCACGCCGTGGCCGCGTACGAGATTGCCGTGGCCTATGCCAAGGACCGGGTGCAGTTCGGCCAGCCCCTTGCCGGGTTCCAGCTGGTGCAGAACAAGCTCGCGAACATGCTCGCCCAGGTCACCGCGATCAAGCTGACCTGTTTCCGCCTCAACGAGCTCGGCGACCAGGGGAAGATGACCGGTCCCATGGCTTCCATGGCCAAGATGTTCGCCGCCCGGCAGGGCCGCTGGGTCTGCTCGGAGGCACGCGACATCATGGGCGGCAACGGACTGCTTCTGGAGAACCATGTGGCCCGGCACCTGACTGACATGGAGGTGGTGTTCACCTATGAGGGCACCGATTCCATGCAGTCACTGATCCTGGGCCGCCACATCACCGGACTGTCCGCGTTCGCCTAGGCGTCCCGGGCCGGCGGAGATCAGCGCACCCGCAGGCCCAGGACCTGCCCGGTGCCGGGGGTGGCCGGATCCATCACCTCCGGCCACTGGGCGGTCATCATAAAGAGCAGGCCGCCGTCGTCGCCGCCGGTGGCGCAGGAGAAACAGCCCTGGTCCAGCTGCACCGTTTCCACCACGGCTCCGCCCTCCCGGACACGGACGCAGCGTTCGCCGGGCACTTCGGCGAACCAGATGCCCCCGGTGCCGTCCCAGCAGATACCGTCCGGAGCGCTGCCCGAAACCGCTGCCCATTCCCCGGCAGGCGTGAGGGCGCCGTCGTCTGCAATGGCGAAGGACACCAGACGTCCTGCGTTGGATTCAGCCACCACGAGGGCGGCGCCGTCGTCGGAGACCAGCATGCCGTTGGGGAAGGCCAGGCCGTCCGCTACCTGCACCACTGAACCGTCCGGCCGGATGAGCGCGATGATCCCGCTGCTTTGCGGGTCAGCCGAATAGTCGTAGCCCAAGCCGTTCACATAGATGTTGCCGGAGGGGTGCACGGCAATCTCGTTCCAGGGGTGCTCCGACAGTCCGCTCAAATCCGCGTGCGGGACCAGTCCCGCATTGGGAATTTCCAGGAAGACGGTCCGGTCCGTCCCGGAGACCACGGCCATCCGCCCGTCCGGCAGCCAGTCAAAGCTGATTGGAAAGGACGGCACCGCCGTCACCCGCCGCAGGTCCCCGTCCGGGTTCAGTGCGGAGATGGTCCCCGCCGTCCAGTCCGCGAACCAAAGTTCGTCGGCGTGCCAGCGGGCGGATTCGCCCATGCCGATCCCGGAGACCAGCGTTGTCGGTTCAGCCATGCTGCACCTCGCTTGTTGAGGTTCGGGCTTCCAGTATGACGGGCACCCCGAAGCGGACAACAGGCCTAGGGCTTCGACGGTCCGGCCGCGCCCAGCATCCGCAGGGCCAACCGGCTGTGGTGTTCTCCGATGCCGGCTGCGGTTTGCCGTCCGTCGTTGCGGTACCAGCGGGCCACGTCCACGCAAAGGGAGAGCAGGGCGAGGACGGCAAGGCCGGTGTCCTCGACGTCGAACACGCCTTCCTGCCGTCCGCGGTCGACGACGGTCCGGAACTCTGCGTCCACGGACCGGCGGATCTTCAGCACCTCGGCCCGGTGGTCCTCCGTAAGGGCAGCCAGCTCGAAGTTCACCACGCTGGACTTGGTGCGGTTGGCTGCCTGCCACTGGACGAAGTCACGCACCATGGTCGAGATCTGCTGCACCGGATCGCTGCTTGAGGCGGCACCGGAGCGGACCAGTTCCAGGGTCCGCTCGTGGCCGAGGCGGGAAATGCTGTAGAGCAGCTCTTCCTTGGAACGGTGGTGGACATAGACGGCGCCGGGAGTGACCCCGGCCGCCGTGGCAATGTCGCGGGTGGTGGTGCCGTGGAAGCCCTTCGCCGCGAAGGCCTCCGTGGCGGAATCCAGCAGGCGCTGGCCCGTACCTGTTGCGGGCACCTGTACCTCCGGATGATGAGCGGAATGAGCGTTCAGCAACCAGAGTAGCAGTGGGACCGGCTGCCGCTAGGCGAGACGCGAACGGACGATTTCGCTCACGGTCTTGCCGTCGAACCGTCCTGCCACTTTGGCGGTCACGGGCTTCATGACCTGTCCCATCTGCCGCATCGTGGGTTCTTCCCCGCCGGCACGCAGATCAGCGATTGCTTCATCCACAATGGCCTCCACGTCGGCACGGGTCAGGGGTGCGGGCAGGTAGGTTTCGATGATCTCTGCCTCGGCCGTCTCGGAGGCAGCACGCTCGGTCTCGCCGGCCTCCGTGTAGATCCCGGCCGTGTCGCGGCGCTTGGCGGCTTCCTTCTGCAGCAGGGACACAATCTGGACGTCGTCGAGCTCCACCGGCGTCTTCCCGGACTTCTCCCGGGTGGTGATTTCGCCCAGTACGTTGCGCACGGTGGTCAGGGCAACGCGGTTGCCCGATTTCATGTGCATCTTCATATCCGCCTGCAGCTGTTCTTTCAAAGTGCCCATGGTCCTCGTCCTTACGGTGATGTAGTGCTTTCCTTTCCCATCGTCCCCTATGCGGGCGGATCGAGCTCCACGGGGCGTCCGGACACGGTGAGCAGCAGGTCCAGGGCGTCGGCTTCGATCCTGGTGCCGGCACCCCAGGTCGTCCCGGTGCGCCGGTCGACCAGCAGCAGGCCCGCGGCCCGCTCGCGTCCTCCGCCGAACGCAACCGGGGTGCGGACCTGATAGCCCAGGGCCTGGATAACTGCGGCTTCCGGATAGCTTCCGGCCAGGCCGAGGGGCCGGCGGATGTCCTCACCGTGCACGATCGCTTCAACGAGGCGGGTTGCCGGGTTCGACGGCGGCGTCCGGGTCAATTCCGCCACGTCCCGCAGCGCCTGGACGGTATCCTGCGGGTCCTGCCGCTTTTGGCGCACGACGCCGCGTTGGTTCAGGCAGTCGAAATCCAGGCGTGAGCCGAGCATGCCGCGGACGAAGCCGGCCCTGCCGGTGAGTGCCGTGTCCACGAGATGGGCCAGGACATCGTGGACGCTCCACTCTGGACAGAGCGAGGGCACCTCCCAATGTTCGCCCTGCAGCGGGGAGAGGTCCGCCGCGAGGCGCCGCCGCTCAGCGTGGACGGTTTCCCAGACTGCTGCCGTGGACTTCCGCAAGCCTGCTCCTTTGGTTGATTGGCACGTGGTCCCTAAGGAAACTAAAGGGTTCAGCCCGCGTCAATGACCGCCTGCGGCGGCGGTCACAGCGTCCGGAATCACAGCGCAAAAGGTCGATAGTTGTCTTGAGGCAATCAAAACAACTGTTAGGGTTTTAGGTATGCAGAACGCGGCGGAAACAGCAGAAACCCTGGCCGGAAACATCCGGTCAGCGGGGCTGAAATCCACGTCACAACGCGTAGCAGTGCTGGGAGCGCTGCAGCGGGAGCCGCATTCCAGTGCCGACAAGGTCCTGGCTTCCGTTCGGTCGGAACTGCCGGGTATTTCCGCGCAGGCCGTCTACGGCATCCTGTCCGCCTTTACCGAGGCCGGACTGGCCCGGCGGGTGGAGCCCGCCGGTTCGCCGGCACTCTACGAGTCACGGGTGGGGGATAACCACCACCACCTGGTCTGCATCCGCTGCGGAGCCATCAAGGACGTCGACTGCGTGATCGGCCAGGCACCGTGCCTGACTCCGTCGGACGATTCCGGCTTTACCGTACTGGCTGCCGAAGTCACCTTCAGCGGCATCTGCAGCACCTGCGCCATGCAGGCGGATTCCTCCGCCCGCTAAGGCGCACCACCGCCCAAATAAACGGCGGGCACCAATCAACGGCGACACATCCCGGGCTGAACGCTGCCCAAAACCTGCCGCCACGGCCCGAGTCTCACCCCAAGCGTCAACTGAGGAGACACCATGACCACTTTGATCAATCGAAACGCAGCCCCGGCCGCCACCGAAAACGCCGCACCCCGCCCGGCCACCACCGAAAACGCCGCACCCCGCACGGCCACCACCGGCAGCACCGTTGCCCCCACGGCTTCGCAGCCCGCTCCGGCAACCCAGGCCCGTCGTCCGGGCACCTACACCACCTGCTACGGACGCCCCCTGGGAACCCCGCGTGCCGAGGGAACCTACGTCTCCACCGGCCGCCGGGCGCTCACCCGTCCCCGTAACCTCGGCAGCTACGTGGACACCGCCACGCACCTCAACCGCCGCCCCCAGGGCAGCTACACCCTGCGCGGCTAGTCTCGCCGCCGCGTGCGGCATCAGCCGATAGGATGAATGGTCGTTGTCCCGCGGGGCGAGGAAACAAACCCCTTTGAGAGGACACCATGAGCCTGATCCGGCTGCAGGACGTCAATACTTCCTTCGAGAACAAGCAGGTGCTGCGTGAAGCGTTCCTGCGGCTCGATCCCAAGGACCGGATCGGCCTGATCGGCCGGAACGGCTCCGGCAAATCCACCATCCTGAAACTGGTCCTGGACCAGGTCCAGCCGGACTCCGGCACCGTGACCGTGGAACCGGGCGTGAAGATCGGCTACTTCTCCCAGTTCTCAGAACTGGACGGGCAGGCCAGCATCGCCGAGGTCCTGGATTCCGTCTTCACGGAAATCAAGGACGTCGAGGCCGAGCTGGCGGAGATTGATGAAGCCATTGCAACCGATCCCGCGGGCAAGGAAATGGACCGGCTCATCCGCCGCCAGTCCGAACTGTTCGAAACCATGGACCGGCTCGACGGCTGGGACTACCCGCGCCGCATCGACAGCGTGCTCACCACCCTCGGCTTCACCGCCGCACACCGTGTCTGCCCGATCGACGCCCTCTCCGGCGGCTGGCGGAACCGTGCGGCGCTGGCCAAGATCCTGCTGGAACAGCCCGATGTGCTCCTGCTCGACGAACCCACCAACTACCTCGACGTGGCCGGCGTCGAATGGCTCGAGGGCTGGTTCCGCGACTTCCGGGGAGCAGCCATCATCGTCTCGCACGACCGGAAGTTCCTCGACGCCGTCGTGACCCGCATCGTGGAGGTGGAGAACTTCCACCTGCACGAATACCCGGGAAACTTCGCGGAGTACGTGGTGCAGAAGCAGTTCCGCTTGAAGAACCTCCAGGCCCAGTTCGTCCACGAGGCGGAACTGCTGGCCTTTGAAGCCGAAGGCATTGCGGACCGCCGCGAGGCGGCCAAAGCCGGCGGGCGGCTCAGCTCCCAGCTGGCCCGGATCAAGAAATCCCGTGCGCCCCGGCCCGTGGACGAAATCATCACCGGCATCTACGACGGCCTGCACGTCAAGGACGTGCTCGGCCGCGTCCGCGGCGTGTCCAAGTCCTACGGGGAAAAGGTCCTCTTCGAGGACCTGAGCTTCGAGGTGAACAAGGGGGACCGCATCGCGGTCACCGGAACCAACGGCAGCGGCAAGACCACGCTGCTGCGCGTGCTCACGGGCGAAGAACAGCCCGACACCGGTGAGGTCACCTGGCCGAAGGGGCCGGCCATGGTTTCCTACAACCAGATGCTGGCGGAACTCGACGACGCCGACACCGTCACCCATGCGGTCAACTCGCTGCCGGGATCCCTCGCCTTCAGCGCCACGAAAAAGTCCGTCAACCGGTTCCTGACCATGTTCCAGTTCTCCGAAGCGGACCTGGTGCAGAAGATCGGCAACCTTTCCGGCGGGCAGCGCGCCCGCGTCGCCATGGCCCAGTGCCTGCTGTCGGGGGCTCCCGTCCTGCTGCTGGACGAACCGACCAACCACCTGGACATGTCCAGCACACAGGTGATGGAACGCGCCCTGCTGCATTTCCCGGGCGCCGTCATCGTGGTCAGTCACGACCGGTTCTTCACCGAAAAAATCGCTACCCGCTGGCTCGTCTTCGGTGCCGACGGAGCGCAGCCGGGGCAGGTCACCATCCGCGAGGCCTAGGGCGCCGACACCAATTCGGCGCGGCGCCTGTCGGGGTGCCCGATGCGCCGCTAATGTCGGGGGGTGTTCGACGGACCCAGCCTTGTCTTCTTTGCAGCCGGCCTAGCAGTCTTCCTTGCAGCCGTGCTGCCCAAGGTGCTGCGCAATGTTCCGGTTTCCATGCCCATGGTGTTCCTCGGTGCGGGAATCCTGGCGTTCAGCCTCCTGAAGGACCTGCCGGACCCGGATCCGGTGCGGTATGGAGAATTCACCACGCATCTGACCGAGGTGTGCGTGATTATTTCCCTGATGGGCGCGGGACTCGCACTGGACCGCCCGGTCGGCTGGCGGCGGTGGTCCACTACCTGGCGGATGCTGGGCATTGCCATGCCGCTGAGCCTGCTGGGCCTGACGCTGCTGAACCTTTGGGTCCTCGGTGTCGGCCTGGCTGCGGCCATCCTGTTGGCCGCAGCGCTGGCCCCGACCGATCCGGTCCTGGCCTCCGAGGTCCAGGTAGGCGAACCCGCCGACGATGAGGAAGAGGACTCGGAGGGCGAAGCCGAAGACGAGGTCCGCTTCGGACTGACCTCCGAAGCCGGGCTGAACGACGGCCTGGCGTTCCCGTTTGTCTATCTCGCCATCGGCATGAGCCTGGTGGGGACGGCGCCGTCGGACTGGTTCCCGCACTGGATTGCCGTGGACGTTTTCTGGCGGATAGGCATGGGCGTCCTCCTTGGCCTCGTCACCGGCAAGGTCCTGAGCCGCCTCTTCTTCTCCGCACGGCTGGAAAGCATCCGTCTCTCCAACCACTCCGAAGGCTTCGTGGCCCTGGCGGCCACCTTCCTGGCCTACGGCATCACCGAGATGCTGGACGGCTACGGTTTTGTTGCCGTCTTCGTCTGTGCCGTTACCATCCGGGCCGCTGAACGTACCCACGGCTACCACCGGGTGCTGCACAGCTACGTGGAGCAGCTGGAACGGCTGCTGACCGTGGTCCTGCTGCTCCTGCTCGGCGGCGCCATTGCCCGCGGACTGCTGTCCGGCATCGGCTGGCGCGAGATGGCGGTGGCCGCGGCCTTCCTGCTTGTGGTCCGGCCCCTTGCCGGCTGGCTGGGCCTGCTGGGCGGCAAGCCGGGCCCCCGCGAGCGGATGGCCATCGCCTTCTTCGGCGTCCGCGGGATCGGCTCCCTGTATTACCTCGGTTACGCACTGGGTAAGGGGAACTTCGACGGCGCCGAGCAGCTGTGGGGGCTGCTCGGCCTGGTCGTGGCCTCCTCCATCGTGCTGCACGGAATCACGGCGGCACCGGTGATCAACCGGCTGGACCGGATCCGCCGGAAGACGGCTGTGGAACGCTTCGGCGAGGAACGGCCGGATACGGCGGTCTAACTCTTTCCGCCCGGCCGGGGCGCTGTTAGCTTGGCGCCATGGGTACCCCCGTCCACGGCACGGAGGATCCCTGGCCCGCGGGACCAAGGGTGACGCCGCCGATACTGATGGCCCAGTCCTGGGCCGGAACCGTTTTCCTCCACTGGCGGCTTCCCGCGTCTGCTGCCGCACCGTACATGCCGCCCGGCGTCGAACCGGATGTCTTCCACGGTTCCACCTGGGTGGGGCTGGTGGGGTTCCTGGCGCGGGAGACCCGGATGTTCGGGCGGGTCCCCGTTCCGTTTTTCGGGTCCTTCACCGAAATCAACGTGCGCCTGTATTCACGCGGCTGCGACGGCAGCCGCGGGGTGCTCTTCCTGACCCTGGACGCCTCCCGGCTGGTTCCGGTCCTCGTTGCCCGCACACTGCACATTCCGTATGTCTGGTCCCGCTGCCGCCCCGCCCGTTCCCGCCGGGAGCCGGGGTACGACGTCGAGCGGTTCGGGAAACAGCCCCGCTCGTCCTTCGCCGTGGTGCCGGACTATGCGCGGCAGGCGGACGATGGCCTGTCCCTGCTGCTTACCGCACGGTTCGGCCTGCATGCGGTCTTCGCAGGCAGGACGGTGTTCATTCCCAACTCGCACCGGCCCTGGCCGCTGTATCCGGCCCGGCTGACGCGTTTCCACGATGGACTGGTGCCTGCGGCCGGGCTTCCCGTTGAAGGGCCGCCGGACACCGTGCATTACTCACCCGGTGTGCGCACCTTCTTCGGCCGTCCGCGACGGATTGCCTGAGCCGGCCAGTTCCCGGCGCAGGCCGCGTTCGCCCTGCCGCATCAGCAGCGAGTGGGCTGCGGTGAAGACCGGCCGTGCCACGGGGGTGAGGAGGCGCATCCAGGGCCGGGTGGGCCGAACCCTCCAGTCGATGTCCATCCGGGTCTGCGCCGCGCCACCGGGGGCGTTCCCGGGAGCGGCCGCCGGCACGGGGAACAGGCGGATCCGGCCGGTGCCCGCCAGGTCTCCGCCGGCGTCGAACTCTATGATCCGTGGCCGGGCCGCGGCGGTCGGGTGGATGGTGATGGACAGGTGATAGCCCAGTGCTGCACGGAAGCGCAGACGGACGGTAGTGGCCAGCAGTTCCGCAGTCGGGTCTGCGGTTTCGGCGTCTGTGGTTTCGACGCCCGGATCGGTGGCGAGGTCCTGGAGCGTGCAGCCGGGCCACCAGCGCGGCCAGCTCATGTCCGGGCTGGCCACGGTCTCCCACACCGTCTCCGGGGTCGCGTCGAGCAGCCAGCTGGAGGGGAGGATGTAGAGACCGGGCATTACTTCAGCATGCCATCCGGGATCCGGCGGGCCGAAACGGGATGCCGCGGTGGCGAAACAGACTCGTGCCGGGACCGAGGCTTCGGTCCCGGCACGGTGTCCGGTGTTATCGATCCTTTGCTGCCGCAGTCCTTGCGGAACTCAGCGGCGGTAGGCCCGGGGAAGGTCGAAGCCCCGCTCTTCCATTACCGCGCGCAGCCGGGTGGGGTAGTCGGTGATGATTCCGTCCACGCCCAGGTCAATGAGCCGGTGCATGTCTGCCACCTCATTGACGGTCCAGGGGATGACCGGCATGCCGAGTGCGTATGCCTCGGCAATCATCTCGGCAGTGACCGTGGTGAAGATGGGGGAGAGCACGTCGTAGCCCTGGGCCTGGGCGGCACGGACAACGGACCCGCCGAAGTCATCTATATCGATTCCGCCCAGCTGCGGGGCTGCGCCCGGCTGGCCTACGCCGAGGTCCGCCGGCGTGCTGGCCAAAGCCACCCTCGTCAGTTCCGGGGCGATCCGCTCGAGCAGGTTCAGGGTGGACCAGTCAAAGGACTGGATGGTGGTGCGGCGCTCCCGGTTCGCATCGCGGACCACGTCCACCACCGCCTCGGTCAGGGCGACACTGCGCGGCCCGCCGGCCTGGCCTTCCTCGACCTTGGTTTCGACATTGAACTGGATTTTGCGTGCACCGTACTCCCGGGCGAGGCGATAGACATCGCTCAGCTCCGCAATCCGGTTACCCTCCGCAACATCCTGCTCCGGGTAGCCCGGCAACTGCTGGTAGCCGCAGTTCAGGGTCTGGAGCTGCAGGAGGCTCAATTCCGCTACGCGGTCGCCCACGTAGGGGAACTCCGGATCCCCGGAAGTGGCAGGGGCCGTATCAGCGCACTTTGTGGCCAGGATGATGTCGTCATGCCAGACAATCACCCGGCCGTCCTCGGTCAGGTGCGTGTCCAGTTCCAGTGTGGTGACGCCCAGTTCCAATGCGTGTGCGAAGGCCGCCAGGGATTCTTCGGTTACTTCGCCGCGTCCGCCGCGGTGCGCCTGTAGGTCAAAGTCCCGTTCCGTGCCGGAGCGCATCACCGAAGCCATGACTTCGAAAATCCGGGTGTTCTCATAAACGCCCGTCAGCATCTCGGCGCCGGGTCCCATGGCGGTCAGGGGCACGTCGTCGCCCGTATGGCCGCCGGTGGTCCAATCGATCTGGAACTGCTGGTCGGAGTTGGCGACGTCGAACGGTCCTTCCTGCACCGGGCTCTCCGGGTTGGAAGCATCACCCAGCGGTTCGATGGTCATACCGCCGGTCTGGTGGTCGCCCACCGTGATCAGCAGGGTATTCCCGTCCTGCTCGGCGAACTCCTTGGCCAGGGCGACGGAGTTGTCGAACTGGATGCCGGACTCAATGGTCAACGCCCCGTTATTGACATGGCTCATGGCGTCGATGCCCTCTTCCTCCACCATGAGGAAGAAGCCGTTGTCATCCTGGTTGTTGTTCAGGACGTCAATGGCTTTCCGGGTCATTTCGGTCAGCGGAACTGTGGGCGCGTAAGCCTCTTCGACGTCGTCGCCGTACTGGAACATCTCCTCGTTGGCGAAGAGCCCAAGGAGCATGTCGCCCTCTGCCGCCTGCAGGCCGGGCAAATCCCAGACGTATTCATACCCCAGGTCCTGGGCCTCTTCCACCAGGTTGCCCTCGGTGCCGGCGCTTTCCTCGGAATCATCCTCTGCGGGATTGTCGGGGTACCTGCCCGGGTTGCCCGCCGGGTACCAGTAATCCTCACCGCCGCCCAGGATCACCTCCGGGTGGGAACTGCGCAGGAACTGGGCAGCGATGGCGCTCTGCTCATCCCGATCCAAAACGTGCGAGCCGAAAGCGGCCGGGGTGGCATCCGTAACCTGGGCGGTGGTGACCAGCCCGGAGGACTTTCCGAGCCGTTCGGCGATTTCCAGTGCCGAGGTCACGGGCTGCTGCTCCAGGTCCACTCCGATGGCGCCGTTGTAGGTTTTCACCCCGGTGGCCATGGAGGTGGCAGCGGCGGCCGAGTCGGTGATGAAGGTACCGGGATCCGCGGAGTTGGTGTGGACCCGGCCCACCTCGGGCAGCGAATCCATGGCCAGTTCCCCGGTCAGCCCTACCGACGCGAGCCGGATGGCGTCGCGTTGCGCCGTCCCCATCCCGTCGCCGACCATCAGGATTACGTTGACGGCGTCGTCGTTACCGTGTCCGCCGCCGTCGTCTGTCGGCGTCGGGGTCGGGGTCGGCGTCGGGGAGGGTGTCTCCGTATGGGTCGGGGACGGTGTTCCGGTGGGGGTCGGGGTGGAGGTAGGAGTCGGACTTGTGGTGGGAGTGGGTGTGGAAGTCTTTGTGGGCCCGGGGGAGCCGGTGGGATGGCCGTTCCCGCCGCCTATGCCCGGAAGCCCGGTACCTACGCCGCATCCTGCCAGGACGCAGATACTCAATATCGCCGTCGATAGTGTTTTAGCCGTCTTCTTCATGTGGTTTCCCCTGCGAGTGCCTAGCGATGGTTCCCCCTGACGCGTGCCAGACTTCGTGCGCGCCAAGGGAGAGTCAACCGCAGGAACCAATAAAGGTTCCGGGCCGCCGGGGTTACTCGAAGGGTGTCGGATCTCCGGTGCCGCGCCGCACGATTTCGGGCGAGTCACCGGAGAAATCGATGACTGTTGTCGGCTCCGGGCCGCAGAACCCGGAATCGATGACGGCGTCCACCTGGTGGTCCAGGCGTTCCTTGATTTCCCAGCCCTGGGTCATGGGATCCTCATCGCCGGGCAGCAGCAGTGTGCTGGAGAGCAGCGGTTCGCCGAGGCCCTCCAGGATCGACTGCACCACCGTGTTGTCCGGGATGCGCACGCCGACGGTCCGCTTCTTGGGCTGGAGCAGCCACTTGGGCACTTCTTTCACCGCCGGCAGGATGAAGGTGTAGCTTCCGGGGGTGGCGGCCTTGATGCTGCGGAACACCGAGTTGTCCAGCTGCACAAACTGGCCCAGCTGCGCGAAGTTGCGGCAAACCAGGGTGAAGTGGTGCTTATCGTCCAGCTGGCGGATCTGCCGGATGCGTTCCAGCCCCTCACGGTTGCCCAGCTGCACTCCCAGTGCATAGCAGGAGTCGGTGGGGTAGGCGATCAACCCGCCGGATTCGAGCAGATTCACAATCTGGCCGATGGCCCTGGGCTGCGGGTTTTCCGGGTGTACGTCAAAGTATCTGGCCATCTCCCCAGCCTACCGGTGGCCGTCGCCGACGGGGACTGGCCGGGTCCGAGAGCCGGCGAGCGCTGGGGAGATTCCGCGAGCGCCGGGAGACCCGGTTGTGCCCCCAGCTATGCCGCCTGGATCAGGTCCACCACTATCCTCTCGACTGCAGACAGGCCGTCCTCAATAGGAGTACCTGCCAACGGTGGCGCAGTGGAGCTGTATGTGTGTCCGGTTGGGGTGGAAGTTTCCACGGTATGGGCGAGTATCGCGGGTAAGCCTTCCATGCCTCCGCCCGCCGCACCTGTTACGGCCGCTGAGCCGGGAGGTTTGCTTGCCTTTGCGGACCACCCCGGCGCTTCCTTAGCGTGGTTGCACGCTTCGCAGAGTCCCTGTCCGTTCCCGACGCTGGTGGGACCTCCGTCGCTGTGCCGCCGGACATGGTCGAACTCCCGGATTGGAGCACCGCACCACGGCATCCGGCAGGTAGAGTCCCGTGCGGCGATGAACCGGGCCAAGGAGGTCGGGAACAAACGTGCGCGAGAATCCATAGCGACCAGCTCACCGGTTGCCGGAGCCATGTACAGCCTGCGGATGAAGGTCTGGACATCCCTGGGTGGTCTGTCGCTCCGATCCTGGCGACGTCCCCTGCTCGCGTTCTCCTTAGCCCCACCCCGGTTGCGGACCAGATCCCTGGCCCACTGCGCCGGAACGGGGCCATAGCCGGGGACGAATGCCGGCTCTGACTCTCCGGCAAGCAGTGTCCGGTCCGTCATTACCAGCTGGACCTCCACCTTCATGGAGTCCGCCTGTGCCTGACCGGTGATTCTGCCTACCAGCGTGTCCGCCATGATCTGGCCGCGGGTACGCCCGTCCCCGGCCGCTGTCAGCCGGTCTGCCTCGCGAGCCAGGGCCGCGTACACGCCTACCCCCTGGGCGACCGGCAGAAGTCCCGTCAGGTACGTCATGGTGTCCGGCGCGGGACGGCAGGAAACGAAACGTTCGGATGCAGCCTTGGCAGCCCGGTTCACGGCAGCCTGTGGATCCAGCCGGTAAGAAGCTGCCCTGGCGCGGGAAATGAGCTGCCGATCTCCCAGGGATTCCAGCAGCTCCGGATCTCCGGCCACTTCCACATCCACCCGCTGCCGGTCTGCTCTGCTCAGGCACGCGGTTTCACGCACCAGCAGTGTGGCCCGCCATTCGCTGATCTTTCCGTGGCTCAGGGCGTAGAGGGTGCAGGGCATGTCCTGGGTCAGGGCCTTGGCGAACCCCAGCAGGCGCCCGCCGCGGTTGGCGGATTCCCTCCGGGCCAAAGCTATCTGCGAGGCCACGCCCCAACCCTGCTTGTCACGGGATACTCCCTCCACCGCCTGCTTCCTCCGCTGTGAGGCGTCAAACGCCGACGCGGCCCGGACCTGCGCTGCCGATGCTGCTGCCTTCAGCTCTTCCAAAGCTCGAATCCGGTCGATTAGCTCTGTGTCCGGCTGAGGCGCATACTCAGCGTCGCCCTCCTCACTCAACACGCCTACCCACGCGTTCACCAACGCGCTACTGACATGGGAAGGGTCAGCAAATAGGTGGTGTCCATCCGGACGATATTCGAACATGTGTTCGAGTCTATCGGCGGTAAGCGGCACGGAGAAGGAGCGAAATACCTGACCTACTACCTGTCTTTGCGGTAACGAAACCAAGATCCTTCGGCGCTCGCAGGCACACTCCGGGACGCCCTTGGAGCCTCCGGCGCTCGCAGGCACACACCCGACGCGACGCAAAGCGACCCGGGTAACGCGTACCGAATGCGCAGCCGTTGTCAGCCGTACGCCCGCGTAGGAGTTTCCGCCGCTAGCCACCACTGCACGGCCAGTCGGACGCATACGGCACGCCACCAGTTCAACCAGCCAGCCGCAGCGCAGCCACAGGGGCCGACGCCGGATCCCAGGCCCGGCGGGCACGGCCGCGTCCAGGCCCATAATCTGCTGCTGGCGTGACGGAAGCGGCCAGCGGGTGTGTCAAGGCAGGGGAGAGGGCGACGAAGAGAAGTTTTGTGGACGGACGACGTCGACCTCCTCCAGTAGCGCGCAGATCCATTTGGGCCGCTGCGCCTCGCCACTCGGGGCGTGCGGGCTCCACGGCGTTCCGCGCCCGAAAGGCATCCAACCCCCTGGTGATAAGCAACCTTAGTAAAACCCGCGTGTCCGCACGCCCCGCCCTGCCGGCGCGACATAGAGTGGTCGGATGTTCGTGCTCATTGGATTCAAGACCGTGCTCTCCTCACTCTTTTCGCGGCCGGCCACCTGCCAGTACTGCGGTGTCTACGGAGAGCAGTATGTGGAAGAGCGCGCCAACCGACTGACGCTCTTCTTCATCCCCGTCTTCACCACCAGCCGCCGCTACGCTTTTACCTGCTCCAACTGCGGGCGCAGCACCGGGATCAACAAGTCGCAGAAGAACGCCCTCCAGCGGAGCTGAACCGCTGCCGGCACGGGAAGAAAACACCCGCCGAACCCTTCCGAGACTCTCCGTGAGGGCCCGGTGTCCCCGGCGCGCCGGAAAAGTCAATAGAATGAAAGAAGCACAACAGCTGCCGGCCCTGTTCTGGCCGCACCACAGACTTCCGGAATGCCGCCGTACGGCTGCCGTTCCAACCTGCAATCCGATCCCCAACGAAAGAACCCTCATCCGTGAATAGAACACCTGCCGTCCTGAAAGCCCCCCGGGAACTCGCCAAGGGAACCATGCGTGTCATGAACCTCGGCGGCCTTGGCGAAATCGGCAGGAACATGACCGTTTTCGAATTCGACGGCAAACTGCTGATCGTCGACTGCGGCGTGCTCTTCCCCGAAGAAGAACACCCGGGCGTAAACCTGATCCTGCCGGACTTCACCGCCATCCGCGACCGCCTGCAAGACGTCGTCGCCGTGGTCCTGACGCACGGCCACGAAGACCACATCGGCGGCGTGCCGTACCTGCTGCGTGAGCGCTCGGATATCCCCATTGTCGGCTCCAAGCTGACCCTGGCGTTCATCGAGGCCAAGCTGAAGGAACACCGGATCAAGCCCAAGCTGATCCAGGTCAAGGAAGGCGACCGCCGCACCATCGGCGGCTTCGACCTTGAGTTCCTCGCCGTGAACCACTCCATCCCCGACGGCCTGGCCATTGCCATCCGCACGGCGGCCGGCATGGCGCTGCACACCGGCGACTTCAAGATGGACCAGTTCCCGCTGGACCGCCGCATCACCGACCTCACCGGCTTCGCCCGGCTGGGCGTGGAGGGCGTGGACCTGTTCCTCACCGACTCCACCAACGCCGAGGTTCCCGGCTTCATGGCCTCGGAAAAGGAACTGGCTCCGGCCATCGACACCGTGTTCCGCACCGCCCCGCGCCGGATCATCGTCTCCAGCTTCGCCAGCCATATCCACCGCATCCAGCAGGTCATTGACGCCGCCGAGCGCTACAACCGCAAGGTGTCCTTCGTGGGCCGGTCGATGATCCGCAACATGACCATTGCCGAGGAACTGGGCTACCTGAAGATCCCCAAGGGCATCCTGGTGGACTTCAAGTCCCTGCAGCGCACCGATGACCACAAGGTGGTGCTGATCTGCACCGGTTCGCAGGGCGAGCCGATGGCTGCGCTGTCCCGCATGGCCAACAAGGACCACCAGATCCGGATCCACGAGGGCGACACCGTGCTGATGGCCAGCTCGCTGATCCCGGGTAACGAGAACGCCATCTACGGCATCATCAACAACCTGACCAAGATCGGCGCCAACGTGGTGCACAAGGGCAATGCCAAGGTGCACGTCTCCGGCCACGCCAGCGCCGGCGAACTCGCCTACTGCTACAACATCGTCAAGCCGCGCAACGTGATGCCGGTGCACGGCGAATGGCGCCACCTCAAAGCTAACGGAGCCATCGCAGAGGCCACCGGAATGGATCCCCGGGACGTCGTCATCGCCGAGAACGGCATGACCGTGGACCTGCGCCGCGGCCGCGCCACGATCTCCGGCAAGCACCAGGTGGACCTGGTCTTCGTGGACGGCGACAGCGTTGGCCACACCACTGAGGAAACGCTGAAGGAACGCATGCAGCTGGCCGAGGAAGGTGCCGTGACGGTGCTGGCCCTGGTCGACGCCGACACGGGCACCATTGCCGAGCCGGCCGAGTTCTTCACCAAGGGTTTCACCATCAAGTCCGAGGACCTGCCCAAGGCCGAGGATGCCGTGGAAAAGGCCCTGGCCAACGCCGGTAACCG
Source organism: Arthrobacter sp. zg-Y1171 (assembly GCF_025244845.1). Taxonomy (NCBI): domain Bacteria; kingdom Bacillati; phylum Actinomycetota; class Actinomycetes; order Micrococcales; family Micrococcaceae; genus Arthrobacter; species Arthrobacter sp. zg-Y1171. The sequence continues at coordinate 1,643,598 of NZ_CP104264.1, forward strand.
CCGCGGCGCGAAGGGCGAGGACCTCGAAGACATCATCGAGCGCGCCGTCGCCAACTGGATGCGCCGCTTCTACAACCGCACCCCGGCCATCACCTCGATTGTCGTCGACGCCTAAAGCGCCGTTGCTGTGAGGCCTTAGGCAACACGCTTCAGCCAACACACAGAAGGAGGGGCCGTAAGTCGCATCAGCGGCTTACGGCCCCTCCTTTTGCACTCCCGGAAGTGCGGGTTTGCTGTGATCTTGTTCTCGCGGGGTTTCCGGGTCGTCCACGCTGCGGGAAGCCCGCAGCGTGGACCGGCAGCTCCCGATCCCAATGCTGGAGCGGGATTCCGTCCTGTTTCAGGACGCCGGGTCCTTCCGTCCCTTACCCGATGTGACCCATACGGTCAAGATCCTTCTCAGGCAATGTCGATAACTTGTACGGATGCGTCCCCCCAAATCCTCATTCCTCGAGAGACTTTCCGTGCCCGGACGGTTAGTCGCGTTCCTCCTCGTCAGCCTGCTGGCCGGCGTGTTGGCAGCCAGCACCCTGATCCCCATGGCGGCGGTAGCAGCCACGGGCACGGACATGGCCGTCGGAGTGCTGGACCAGCTGCCCGACGAGCTGGAAACCGGACCCCTGGATGAGGGATCAAAGATCTACAGCGCCGACGGCGTCCTGCTGGCCACCTTCTATGCCCAGAACCGGGTTCCGGTGGAGCTGGACGAGATGTCGCAGAGCATGCAGGACGCCATCGTCTCCATCGAGGACGCACGCTTCTTCGAGCACAACGGCATTGATTTCAAGGGCGTTGCCCGTGCCGTTGCCTCCAACGCGGCCGGTTCGCACACGCAGGGCGCCTCCACCCTGACCATGCAGTACGTGAACAACGTGCTCATCAGCCGGGACATTGCCTCCGGCAAGGGCGGCAGCGACCTCACCCTGAGCGGCACCAAGGACCTCGGCGACAAACTGCGTGAAGCCAAACTCGCCGTCGCCGTCGAAAAGCAGTACTCCAAGGAAGAGATCCTGGAGGGCTACCTCAACATCGTCCTCTTCGGCGGACAGACCTACGGCGTGGAAGCCGCGGCCCAGAGCTACTTCGGTATCTCCGCTTCGGAGCTGACCCCGGCACAGTCGGCGATGCTGGCCGGCATGGTGCAGTCGCCCAGCCACTACAACCCGTTCACCAATCCCGAAGGAACGCAGGCACGCCGGGACATCGTGCTCGCAGCCATGCTGAAGAACGTCAAGATCAGCCAGGCCGAGTATGACGAAGCGGTGGCGAGTGGACTGGACCTGAACCCGCAGACAGTGACCTCGGGATGTACGGGAGCCGAAACGGCCCAGTATTTCTGCAGCTACGTGGAACAGACCATCCTGCAGTCGGAAGCCTTCGGTGCCGACGTCGAAGAGCGCGCCAAGCTCCTGGCACGGGGCGGGTTGACCATCCGGACCACGCTGGACTCGCGGCTGCAGTCGCAGGCGCAGAAGCAGGTCGAAGCCCAGGTTCCGGTGGGGGATCCCTCCGGGGCCGGCTCGGCCATAGTCTCCGTGGAACCGGGCACGGGCAAAATTCTTGCCATGGCCCAGAACACCGAGTACACGCCGGAGCTGGGCGACGGTAAAACCCAGCTCAACTTCAATGTGGACGCAGACATGGGCGGCACTCCCTACGGGTTCCAGCCCGGTTCCACCATGAAGCCGTTCACCACCGCCGCCTGGCTGGCGGCCGGCCACGGCCTCAACGACACCATCGACGCCACACGTACGTCCTACCCGGCAGGTTTCGACTGGAAGGCCAGCTGCCTCGGTCCGAATGCGGAGTTCGATGAATGGAAATTCAAGAACGCCTCCGAGGGCTACGAGAAGAAGATGACCGTTGCGGACGGCCTGCGGCAGTCCGTCAACACCGCCACCGTGGCGCAGGCAGCCCAGCTCGACCTGTGCGACATCCGGGATACTGCCACCAGCATGGGTGTCCACCGCGCAGTGGACGGTGAACCCCTGGAAGTCACCAGTCCCTCCTTTGTCCTCGGCGGCCAGGAAGTCTCCCCGCTGACCATCGCTTCGGCCTACGCCACCTTTGCCAGCGGCGGCGAGTACTGCACACCCACCGCGCTGACCGAAGTCACCGACGGCTCCGGCAACGCCTACGACGTCGCCGGCGGCGAATGCACCCGCGCCATCAGCGAGGACGTGGCCGCTGCCGTGACGCAGCCGCTGCAGAAACTGGTTGAGGGCTCACCGGGCAGCATCCACCCCATCGGCGTCCCTGCCGCGGCCAAGACCGGCACCACGGACATGTCCGAGCAGACCTGGACCGTCGGCTACACCACCGGCATCGCGACGGCGTCCTGGGTGGGGAACTGGAACTCCTACTCCTCCCTGAATGATCAGGAAATCAACGGCGTCACCCGCTCTTACGTGGACGGCTCCGCGATCGCCGGTGCCCAGTGGACCGACTACATGAGCGCCGTCGCCAAGCTCTACGAAGCGAAGGACTTCCCCTCCGTCCCGGAGGGCATGCTCTAGGCCTGGATGCAGGTGCCGGGAGGAAATTCCCGAAGGTAAGCGTGCTGATGGCAGACTGTAGGGGGCAGTACTCCGCAGCGCGAAGGGATGAGAAACATATGACGACGCCGGACTGGGTGGAGCATGTGGTGTGGTGGCAGGTCTATCCGCTGGGCTTTGCCGGAGCGGAAAAGGCTGCACTCCCGGAGCAGGCCCCGGCGCGGCACGGACTGACGCAGCTGGTTCCGTGGCTCGATTACCTCGTGGAGATGGGGGCCTCCGGCCTCGCGCTCGGACCGGTGTTTGCCTCCGAAACCCACGGGTATGACACCACCGACTATTACCGGATAGATTCCCGGCTGGGCGACGATGCCGACTTCGACGAATTGGTGGCCCAGGCGCACGCACGCGGAATCAGGGTGCTCCTCGACGGCGTCTTCAACCACACCGGCCGCTCCTTCGCCCCCTTCCGCCAGGCGCTCGAGCAGGGCCCGGGGGCGACGACGGCGGACTGGTTCGGTTTTACCTGGCCGGACGGCTGGACGCCGGGAACCGAACCGGACTACAAAGACTTCGAGGGCCACCACCACCTGGTGGCCCTGAACCATGCCGAGCCCGCCGTCGCGGATTTCGTGGCCGACGTGATGAAGCACTGGCTGCGCCGCGGCGCGGACGGCTGGCGGCTGGACGCCGCTTACGCGGTGCCGTCACCGTTCTGGGCGAAGGTCCTGGACGAGGTCCGCACGGAGTTCCCCGACGCGTATTTCGTGGGGGAGTACATCCACGGGAACTACCCGGAGGACGTGCGTGCCGGACACCTGGATTCGGTGACCCAGTACGAACTGTGGAAGGCCATCTGGAGTTCGCTGGCCGAAGCGAACTTCTATGAGCTGTCCGCCGCGCTGGAACGGCACAACACCTTCCTGGACACCTTTGTGCCGTTGACCTTTGTCGGCAACCATGACGTCACCCGCATCGCCAGCCGGCTGGCGCCGTCGGGCCGGCTCGCGCACGCACTGGTGCTGCTGTTCACCCTCCCGGGCACCCCGACGGTGTACTACGGCGACGAGCAGGGCTACCGGGGCGACAAGGAGGACCGCGCCGGAGGGGACGACGACATCCGCCCGTCCTTCCCGGCTTCCCCCGAGGAGCTTTCGGCCGTGGGGCAGCCGCTCTACCACCTGCACCAGGAACTGATCGGGCTGCGCCGCAGGCACCACTGGGTGCATGCTGCCCGCACGCGGGTACATTCGCTCGCCAACGAGCAGCTGGTCTACGAGGTGTTCGACGCCGGCCACTCGCTGTTCGTGGCGATGAACCTCGAGGACACGTCGGTCACCGTGCAGGTGCCCGAAGCTGCCCGGGACGTCCTGGCCGGCGCGGGCGGGCTGGACGTTCCGGGCAGGCAGCTGGCCCTGCCCGCGAAGGGCTGGGCAATCCTCGGCCCGGCCCCGGCTGCCGGCTAGTAGAGCTTGATGGTGCCGCCGTCGGCCATGAGGGTCTGGCCGGTCAGGTACTGGGAATCCTCGCTGGCGAGGAACACCACGATGGGGGCGATGTCCGTTTCGGGATCGCCCAGGCGGCCCAGGGGAACGCCGTCGACGACTTCCTGGTAGGCCTCCGGGAAGGCCTGGCTCCACTGGACAATGCCGGGGGTCAGTGCGACGGGGGAAACCACGTTGACGCGGATGCCGTCCGCGGCCCATTCGTTGGCGGCGGTGCGGGAAATGGCGCGGATGGCTTCCTTTGCCGCGGCGTAGGCCACCTGGTTCGGCAGGCCCTTGATCCCGGCGCCGGAGCCGAAGTTGATGATGCTGCCCCGGGTCTTCTTCAGCTCCGGGTACGCGGCGCGCATCAGGTGGAAGGTTGCCATGGTGCCCGTGTTGAAGGACAGGTCCCAGATCTCCGGCGTGGTTTCCATGATGGGTGCCTGCTTGGACGCGTGGGCGTTGTTGACCAGGATGTCCAGGCCGCCGAAGCGCTCCACGGTTTCCGCCACGATGGCCGCAGCGTTCTCCGCCTTGGCAATGTCCTTGGCGATGAAAATGACCTCGCCCTTGCCCTCAAGATCGGCCAGCAGCTTGTCGCCCTGGGCCTGGTCGATGTCCACCACGGCCACCTTGGCGCCTTCGGCGAGGAACCTCCGGACAATGCCCTGGCCGATTCCGCCGGCCCCGCCGGTGATGATGGCGGTCTTATTGCTGAGTTTCATTTTCTTCCTTCCGTGAAACCGGGCGGGTTGGGGCGCCCGGAGCTTGGGTGAGTTGCTGTTCGACGCCGGCAATGAAGTTTGCGACGAAGAAGTCCAGTGACCGGCGTGAGCCCGAATAGCTGATGCCCTGGGCCTGGAACCGGGCCGCCCGCGGGTGTTGCTCCACGGCATCCGGCGTCCAGTGCGGGTGGCCGCTTGAATCGGAGTCGTCAGCCTTTCCCGGGGCACCGAAGTGGGCCGCGGCCGTGATGGACGCCGTTCCGATCACGGCCGCGGAAATCCCCAGCAGGCAGTCGAAGCCCTCGTCCTCACTCAGGCCGGCTGAGCCCAGCCGGGAGAGCACCAGTTCCACCTCGTCCGGGGTGGCCATGTTCACGAGCCGGCGCGGCGTCAGGATAATGCGCAGCAGCCAGGGGTGCGCCGTGAAGGCCCGCCATTGGGCATCGGCCAGGTGTGCCAGGGTTTCCTGCCACGACAGGTCCCGGGCGGGCAGGAGGGCGTAGTCCTTGGTGGCGGCATCGGCCATCAGGAGCAGCAGGGCGCTGCGGTCCGCCACATGGCGGTACAGTGCCATCGCCGAAACCCCGAACTCTGCAGCCACCCTGCGCATGGAGACGGCGTCAAGGCCGTCCGCGTCCGCGATTCGGAGTGCAGCCGCAGCTATCGCGGCGGGGCTGAGGGGCAGGTTGCGGGACACGGCGGTTCCTTCGGTGGACGACAGTTTACAGTGTATACCGCGCGGCCCCGACCCGGCTGCACCCCGGCAGCCCGGCGTCGCAATCACCCATTTACATGGGCATTCCGTAAGGGTTTGGGGTGCCGGCGTGAGGAAAGCGTGAGGATGGCTCTTTGAGCGCCGGCGAGGGCATGTAATCAGATGCGGCACAAGGTGTGCCCGTGCTGCCAAAGCGGCAGCACGCTGAACGGCTGGGGGCAATTCCCGTGCTTGATGTTTTATTTGTGGTGGGCTTCGTAGGGCTTTTCGCTGCGTTTGTCCTGATGGCCGGGGCGGTGGAAAAGCTGTGATCGTTTTCAACGTCCTTGCACTCTGCCTCGGGGTGGCCGCCGTCGGCTATCTCCTGGTGGCACTTGTTCGACCGGAGCGGTTCTGATGGGCGGCTGGGTAACGGCCGCACAGGTCCTCAGCCTGGTGGTCCTGCTCGCGGCGGTCCACCGGCCGCTCGGTGACTACATGGCCCGGCTGTACTCCTCCGACAAACACCTCCGTGCGGAGCGCGGCTTCTACCGCCTGGTCGGAGTGGACGGTTCCTCCGGCCAGGCCTGGCAGAGCTACCTGCGCTCAGTCCTGGTTTTCTCCGGGGCCAGCATGCTCCTGCTTTACCTGCTGCAGCGACTCCAGCACCTGCTGCCGGGCTCGCTCGGCCTTCCGGCGGTGCCCGAGGCCCTGTCCTTCAACACGGCAGCTTCCTTCGTGGCCAACACCAACTGGCAGTCCTACTCGCCCGAAGTCACCATGGGTTACGCGGTGCAGATGGCCGGCCTGGCGGTGCAGAACTTCCTGTCCGCAGCCGTGGGTCTGGCCGTGGCGGTGGCACTGATCCGCGGCCTGGCCGGCCGCAACTCGACCACCATCGGCAATTTCTGGGTGGACCTGACCCGCAGCGTGCTGCGGTTGCTGCTGCCCGGCGCTTTCCTGGCCGCCGTTGTGCTGATCCTCGGCGGCGTGATCCAGAACTTCAACGGCTTCACCTCCGTCACCAACCTCCTCGGCGGAACGTCCACGGTCCCCGGCGGACCGGTGGCCTCCCAGGAAGCCATTAAGCTCCTGGGCACCAACGGCGGCGGCTTCTTCAATGCCAACTCCGCGCACCCGTTTGAAAACCCCAGCGGGTGGACCAACCTGGTGGAAATCTTCCTGATGCTCGTTATCCCGTTCAGCCTGCCCCGAACGTTCGGCACCATGGTGGGGGACCGCCGGCAGGGGTACGCGATCCTGGCAGCCATGGCCTCAATCTTCACGGTGTCGCTCGCGGCCATGACCGCATTCGAATTCGGCGCCGCGGACGGTGCGGCCGGTTCCATGGAAGGAAAGGAACAGCGGTTCGGAATAGCCGCATCGACCCTCTTTGGCTCAACCAGCACGCTGACGTCCACCGGTGCGGTGAACGCCATGCATGACAGCTTCAGTCCGCTGGGCGGCATGATGGCGATGCTGAACATGATGCTCGGGGAAGTGGCGCCGGGCGGCGTCGGGTCCGGGCTCTACGGCATGCTGATCCTGGCGATCATCACCGCTTTTGTGGCCGGGCTCCTGGTGGGACGCACTCCTGAGTACCTGGGCAAGAAAATCGGCCCGCGGGAAATCAAGCTTGCCAGCCTCTACATCCTCACCATGCCGACCCTGGTCCTGGTGGGGACGGCGCTGAGCTTCGCGGTTCCCGGCATCCGGGCCGACATCGAGGGCACTTCCATCCTGAACACCGGGCTCCACGGCTTCAGCGAGGTTCTCTACGCCTTCACTTCAGCAGCCAATAACAACGGCTCCGCGTTCGCCGGACTCACGGCCAACACCCCGTGGCTGAACACGGCACTCGGCGTGGCCATGCTTGTGGGCCGTTTCCTGCCGATGGTCTTCGTGGTCGCCCTGGCCGGAGCCTTCGCCGAACAGGGCAAGGTCCCCGCCTCGGCCGGCACCCTGCCCACCCACAGGCCCCAGTCCGTGACGCTGCTGTGCGGCGTCACCGTGATCGTGACTGCCCTGACCTTCTTTCCCGTACTCGCGCTGGGTCCCCTGGCGGAAGGACTGCAATAACCATGTCCACACTTACCAAACCCCTGGAATCCGTTGCGGACTCCGAACCGGCTCCTGCCGGCCGTGGCATAACCGCAGGCTCGCTGGCCGCCGCCCTGCCCGGAGCCTTCCGGAAACTGGACCCGCGGCTGATGGTCCGCACCCCGGTGATGTTTATCGTCGAAGTGGGTGCCGTACTGATCACCGCGATCGCCGTTGCCGAGCCCTTCCTCGGCGGCCCGCAGGACTCCGGCGGCACACCCGTCCCCGGCGTTTTCTCCTGGCTGATTGCCGGCTGGCTCTGGGCCACCGTCATCTTTGCCAACCTCGCTGAAGCCGTGGCCGAGGGCCGCGGGAAGGCGCAGGCAGCCAGCCTGCGCAACAGCCGGGCCACCACCACCGCCTACCGGCTGGAGGGTTACGACTCCGGCCGCGATCCCGCCGGCCTCGGGGCAACCATCTCGGAGGTTCCCTCGGCCGATCTTGGGCTGGACGACGTGGTGGTGGTCGAGGCCGGGCAGATCATCCCCGGCGACGGCGACATCATCGACGGCATCGCGTCCGTCGACGAGTCGGCAATCACCGGCGAATCCGCCCCGGTCGTCCGCGAATCCGGCGGCGACCGCTCGGCGGTTACCGGTGGTACCCGGGTCCTGTCCGACCGGATTATCGTCCGGATCACCAGCAAACCCGGGGAAACCTTCGTGGACCGGATGATCCGGCTCGTCGAAGGCGCCGCGCGGCAGAAGACGCCCAACGAGATTGCCCTGAACATCCTCCTGGCCACGCTGTCGCTCATCTTCATCGTGGTGGTGCTGACGCTTAACCCGCTGGCAAGCTATTCATCCGCCACGGTCAGCATCCCCGTCCTGGTGGCCCTGCTGGTCTGCCTGATCCCCACCACTATCGGCGCGCTGCTATCGGCCATCGGCATTGCCGGCATGGACCGCCTGGTCCAGCGCAATGTCCTGGCCATGTCCGGCCGTGCGGTGGAGGCCGCCGGCGACGTCACCACGCTGCTGCTCGATAAGACGGGCACCATCACGTACGGCAACCGCCAGGCCGCCGGGTTCACCCCGATCAACGGCACCGACAGCACCGACCTGATCGACGCCGCCGTGTTGTCCTCCTTTGGGGATCCCACCCCGGAGGGCAAGTCCGTTGTGGACCTGGCCGCCGCGAAGGGCTGCCGCCCGGAACCGCCGGCCGGCTCCACCAGTGTTCCCTTCACCGCCCAGACGCGGATGAGCGGCATGGACTTCCCCGACGGGGCGAAGATCCGCAAGGGCGCCTCCTCCGCCATCCTGGACTGGACGGCGGAGTCCGGCGGCATCGACGTCGACGTCCTCATCGCGGTCGAGGACCAGGTCAAGAAGATCTCGACCGGCGGCGGCACTCCGCTGCTGGTGGCGGTTCGGGACGCCGACGGCGGCACCCGGGTGCTCGGTGTGATCCACCTGAAGGACGTGGTCAAGGACGGCCTGAAGGAACGCTTCACGCAGCTGCGGGCCATGGGCATCCGGACCGTGATGATCACCGGCGACAACCCGTACACCGCGAAGGCCATTGCCGCCGAGGCAGGCGTGGACGACTTCCTGGCCGAAGCCACCCCCGAGGACAAGATGGCCCTGATCCGCCGCGAACAGGCGGGCGGGCATCTGGTGGCCATGACGGGCGACGGCACCAACGACGCCCCGGCACTGGCCCAGGCCGACGTCGGCGTGGCCATGAACACGGGCACGTCCGCGGCCAAGGAAGCCGGCAACATGGTGGACCTGGACTCGGACCCCACCAAACTGATTGACATCGTCGGGATCGGCAAGCAGCTGCTGATTACCCGCGGCGCCCTGACCACCTTCTCGATCGCCAACGACATTGCCAAGTACTTCGCCATCATCCCGGCGATGTTCGTGGGGATTTTCCCCGGCCTTGCCGCGCTGAACCTGATGCAGCTCCACTCTCCGGCCTCGGCCATCCTCTCCGCGGTGATCTTCAACGCGGTGATCATCGTGGCACTGATTCCGCTGGCGCTGCGCGGCGTGAAGTACCGGGCTGCCGGATCCTCCTCGATCCTCAGCCGCAACCTGCTGATCTACGGAGTGGGCGGCGTGATTGCGCCGTTCATCGGCATCAAGCTCATTGACCTGCTGATCAGCCTCATCCCGGGGTTCTGACATGGCAACCATCATCCGCACCATCCGCAGCATCCCCCTTACTAGGAGCAGGAAATGAATCCCGTCCGCAGCAGCATGCGCCAGCTTGGCGTCTCCCTCCGCGCCCTGGCGGTGCTCACGCTCCTGCTCGGCGTCGTGTATCCGCTGGCAGTGGCCGGGATCGGCCAGGCCGCACTGCACGGCCGGGCCAATGGCTCGATGGTCAGCAGCGGCGGCAACGAGGTGGGCTCCGAATTGATCGGCCAGCCGTTCACGGACGCCGACGGCGCGGCCCTGCCCGAATGGTTCCAGTCCCGGCCCTCCGCAGCGGGGGACGGGTATGACGGCGGTGCCTCCAGCGGTTCCAACCTCGGCCCGCTGAGCGAGGACCTGGCGGCTGCCGTGGCCGAGCGGCGGGCCGCCGTGGCCGAGCTGGAAGGGGTGGATCCGGAAGACGTCCCCGCCGATGCCGTCACCACATCGGGGTCCGGGCTGGATCCGCACATCAGCCCCGAGTACGCCCGGATGCAGGTGGACCGGGTGGCCGCCGAACGCGGCCTGGACCCGGAGCAGGTCTCCGCCCTGGTGGACGACGCCACGCAGGCCCCGTTCGCCGGAGTCCTGGGCAGCAGTACCGTCAACGTGTTGCTTTTGAACATTTCGCTGGCGGAGCTGGACACTTAGTCCATGACGCGAGGACAACTGAGGGTATTCCTGGGGGCGGCGCCCGGCGTGGGCAAGACCTACGCCATGCTTGAAGAGGGGCGCCGCCTCCGGGATGAGGGATCCGACGTCGTCGTCGCGCTGGTGGAAACCCATGGCCGCGCCGCGACAGCTGCCCTGGCCGAGGGGCTGGAGACGGTCCCGCGCGCCGCCCTCAGCCACCGCGGGCTGGAACTCACGGAGCTGGACCTGGACGCCGTCCTGGCGCGGGCGCCGGAATACGCGCTGGTGGATGAACTGGCCCATACCAACGTGCCCGGACTGAAGAACGAAAAGCGGTGGCAGGACGTGCAGGCCCTGCTCGACGCCGGGATCAACGTCCTGTCCACCGTGAACATCCAGCACATCGACTCCCTCAACGATGTGATCGAGCAGATCACCGGGACCCTGCAGGCCGAAACCGTACCGGACGCCGTCCTGCGCGGAGCCGAACAGGTGGAGCTGGTGGACCTCACTCCCCAGTCGCTGCGCGGCCGCCTGGCCGACGGCGTCATCTACCCGGAAGAACGGGTGGACGCAGCCCTGTCCAACTATTTCCGCCTCGGAAACCTGACGGCCCTGCGCGAACTGGCCCTGCTGTGGCTGGCGGACGAGGTGGACTCGGCTCTGAACCGCTACCGTGAAGAGCACGGCATTAGCCGCAAATGGGAGGCCCGGGAGCGGGTGGTGGTGGCGCTCACCGGCGGCGCCGAAGGGCGCACCCTGCTGCGCCGCGGGGCACGGATTGCTGCCCGGTCCGCCGGGGGAAAGCTGCTGGCCGTCCACGTCTCCGGGGCCGACGGACTGCGCGGGCCGGAACCGGCAGAACTGGCCGCGCAGCGGCTCCTGGTGGAGAAGCTCGGCGGCACGTTCCACCAGGTGGTGGGCAACGATGTTCCGCGGGCATTGGTTGACTTTGCCCGGGGCGTCAACGCCACGCAGCTGGTGGTGGGGGTCAGCCGCCGTCCCCGGATCGCAGCACTGCTGTCCGGACCGGGCATCGGCGCCACGGTCATCCGGGAATCCGGGGACATCGACGTGCATATGGTCTCCCACTCGGCGGCTGCCCGGACCCTGGTGCTGCCGCACTTCGGCGGTGCCCTCTCGATGCGCCGGCGGCTGCTGGGCTTCGCCTTCGCCCTTGTGGGCGGTCCGCTGCTGACGGCAGGCCTGGTTTCGCTCCGGAGCGCCGAAACCATCACCGGCGACGTGCTGAGCTACCAGCTGCTGGTCATCCTCGTGGCCCTGATCGGCGGCATCTGGCCGGCCCTGTTCGCGGCGCTGCTCTCGGGCCTGACCCTGGACTTCTTCTTCATCCAACCGCTGTACACCGTTACCGTGGCCACGCCGTCGCACATGCTGGCACTGGGGCTCTACGTCGTGAACGCACTGCTCGTCAGCTACGTGGTGGATGCCGCCGCGCGGAGGGCGCGCACCGCCCGGCGCTCGGCGTCGGAATCCGAGCTGCTCGCATCGGTGGCCGGCAGCGTGCTGCGCGGTGAAGATGCACTGGCCGCCCTGGTCAGCCGCACCCGTGAAGCCTTCAACGTGAGCGCCGCACGGATGCGGTCCGAGGGCGAAGACCTGTACTCCGAAGGCGAGTGGCCGGCCTCCGCCTCACCCGACGATCCGGCGTTCACCCGCCTGCCGGTGGGGGAGCGGTGCTCCCTTGATCTGTGGGGGCGCGAACTGGCTGCGTCCGACCGGCGGCTGCTGGCGGTCATCACCGCCCAATTGGAGGCGGCGCTGGAACACCGTGAACTGACCGAAACCGCCAGGGGGCTCGGCTCACTGGCCGAGGCGGACAAGGTCCGCACCGCGCTGCTGGCCGCCGTCGGGCATGACCTGCGCCGGCCCCTGACCGCAGCGACCGCCGCCGTTACCGGGCTGCGGGCAACGGACGTCACCTGGTCCGAGCAGGACCGCAGCGAACTTCTCGCCACCGCCGAGGAATCACTGGCCTCACTTTCCGGACTCGTCACCAGCCTGCTGGACGTGAGCAGGCTGCAGGCCGGCGTCGTCGGCGTGAGCCTGGAGCCGCTGAATGTAGCGGATGCGGTGCTGCCGGCGCTCGAGGAACTCGAACTGGGACCGGCGGACGTGGAACTGGAAATCCCCGCCGCCCCGCGCGTGGTGGTGGCCGATCCGGTGCTCCTGCAGCGGGTTCTGGTCAACCTGCTGGCCAACGCGGTGCGCTTCAGCCCGGAGGGAACGAAATCTGTCCTGTCCGTCAGCGAGTTTGCCGGCCGGGTGGAAATCCGCGTCATAGACTCGGGACCCGGTGTCCCGGAGCAGCGGCGGGGAGAAATCTTTGTCCCCTTCCAGCGGCTGGGGGACACGGATAACTCAACCGGGCTGGGCCTGGGCCTGGCATTGGCCAAGGGATTCACCGAAGGAATGGGCGGAACGCTGGAAACCGAAGACACACCCGGCGGCGGACTGACCATGGTCCTCTCGCTGCCTGCCGCTGAACGCGGTATCCATGCGGCAGGGATCTCCACGCCGGCGGTGGCCGGATGAAGATCCTGGTCGCCGACGACGACGTGCAGATCCTCCGCGCGCTGCGCATCACGCTGAGCGCGTACGGATATGAGGTAGTGACAGCGGAAAGCGGCAGTGCCGCCATCCGGAAGGCAGTGGACACCCATCCGGACCTGCTGGTGCTGGACCTGGGCATGCCGGGGCTGAGCGGCATGGACGTCATTGAAGCGGTCCGAGGCTGGAGTGCCGTGCCCATCCTGGTGGTCTCGGGCCGGATCGACCCGGCGGACAAGGTGCGGGCGCTGGACCTGGGGGCGGATGACTACGTCACTAAACCCTTTTCCACCGAGGAGCTGCTGGCCCGGATCCGGGCACTGTCCCGCCGGTCGCCCGCCGCGGCCGGCCCCAGCGAGATCACGTTCGGGGCCGTACGGGTGGACCTGGCCGCGCGGCGCATCGCGCGGGTCGACGACGGCTCGGACATCCGCCTGACGCCGACCGAGTGGCGGTTCCTGTCCGAACTGCTCGCCCATCCAGGCATGCTGGTCACCCAGCAGGCCCTGCTCACGAACGTCTGGGGCCCCGGCACCACGGACTCGGGCTATCTGCGGCTGTACATCGGACAGCTGAGGCGGAAACTGGAGCGTGACCCGGCTGCTCCGGAACACCTGCTCACTGAACACGGCATGGGCTACCGGTTTGTGCCCTGATGCGTCCGGCCGGTCCTCACCGCTTAACGCAACAAGCGTCCGTCCCTTGCGGGACGGACGCTTATTTTGGCGCGGTGTGGCTGGAAGCCTTATGCGCGGTAGAACACGGGGCCGGAGCCGACGTTGACGGACTGGACTACGGTCTGGTTGCCGTTCCAGCCGCTGTGGATGGCTTCGCCGTTGCCGATGTAGATGGCAATGTGGGCCAGGCCCATGCCGCCGTCGGCGTAGTAGACCATGTCACCGGGCTCCGGGGTGGAGACCTGGGTGCCGTAGGCGGCCAGCTGTGCGGGAGCAAGGTCCCCCACGCTGTGGCCTGCGGCGCGCAGGGCAACCTCAACCAGCACGGTGCAGTCCTGGGCTGCGCCCAGCTGCGACTGTGCCGAAGCCAGCATGATGGCGTTGGTGCCGCTGGCTGCGGGGGTTGCTGCAGCCGGCGTGATGTTGGTGGACTGGGTGGTGACCACGCCGGTATTGGCGGGCTCAACCGGTGCTGCAACCGGTGCTGCGACCGGTGCTGCAGCCGGAGCGGCGTAGGACGCAACGGGCTCGGCAGCAATGGCCGGAGCGGCTTCGCCGGCAACGGTGATGACATCGCCGGGGTAGATGATCGAAGCCAGGGACAGGCCGTTCAGCGCCAGGACGGAGTCCAGGCCAACGCCGTAAGCGGCGGAGATCTGGCCCAGGGTGTCACCGGAAACAACGGTGTGGGTGGTGGCAGCAGCTGCGGGGGCAGCTACCGGTGCGGCTGCAACGGGTGCGGCTGCTACCGGAGCGGCCGGTGCAACGGCCTGCGACGGGGTGTAGTTGTCATTGGCGACAACTCCGGCGGAGGCCGGTGCGGCCATGCTGAGCATCAGGCCGGAACCTGCGACGACTACTGCAGCGGCGCTGCCGATGGTCCGTCCGCGGCCAGCAACGACGATGTTCTCGGCGCGGTGGCGTCCACGAGTCTTGTTGAAAGTCATGTAATAACCTCTCCCGATACCTGCGAGGTGAGCTGTCGGATTCGGATGGGAGACACCCGGCCGCCGGTGAAACCGGAGACTTAACCCCAAGGATTCAAGGAACCCATAATTGGTTCCCCCGCCTCTGCCGTGGTTGTGCGTTCTGTGGACCCCGGGACTAGCGGCAGAGCTAGGTAACAAGCCCGGGGGAGCCGCATCAGAAAGCGGCATGGGAATAACCGTACAAGATAGTTACGGTTGGATAACCATTGTGTGATCTGCTTCTCTCAGGCGTGTGATCGAGGGCGCGATATGCTAACCGAAATCTGCCTCTTCGGCCACATCGGCCGGCTTCAGTCTCAATATTAACAGGGCTTTTCCTCCTGCCCCGAGTCGCTGGTCATCCAGGCCTCGAGACAGGTGTTACGCGTGTGACCCCTTCAGTAACAGGCGTACCACCGCCTCGGAATCGCTGTCCCTGCGCCCTGATCTGCGCTCGAAGAATTCCACCCTCCGGTACAGGAGTGACTGAAGTTTTCGCATCCGTCACGACTGCATCACCACGCAGCTAAAAGTGGTCGGGATCACTGTAATTTCGTCCAATCCAGCCCGTGGACGGCGGCGGCAGGCCGATTTCCCGACCGGTGACGACGGCGCGTAAGATTGTTAGGCGGCCTTCCAATATCGGTCGCTTGTTCCGAGGAAACAGGAGAATGCAGTGGCTGGCAGCGGTCAGAAATTATGGACCAGGGGATTTGTGCTGGCGATCATCACGAACCTCTTTATCTCACTGGTGTTTTATCTGTTGATGACCACCATGGCGCTCTATACGGTGCAGGAGTTCTCCGCATCCGACAGCGCTGCCGGATTTGCTTCCGGATCCTTCGTCCTCGGCGCGTTGGCGGCACGGGTGTTCGCCGGGAAGTTCCTGGACTTCGTGGGGCGGCGCCGGCTGCTGGTGACCAGCCTTGCGGTGTTCGTGGTGGCCTCGCTGCTGTATATCCCGGCGTCCAACCTGGCGCTGCTCCTGATTGTCCGGATCCTGCACGGCATGGCCTTCGGAGCGGCCAGCACGAGTATTTCCGCCTCGGTCATGGGGCTCATTCCGGTCCACCGGCGGGGCGAGGGTACCGGCTACTTCGGTATCTCCACCACGATGGCTACCGCGGTAGGCCCGTTCCTGGCCGTGTTCCTGGCGGAGTCCGTCAGTTACCGCGCCCTGTTCCTGTTTGCTGCCGGCTGCGCCGCCGTCGCCCTCGCCTTGTCCCTGGTGTTGTCCCTGCCGGAACGCACACCGACCGCCGAGGAACAAGAGAACAAATGGCGGATGCACCTCACGGACATCATCGATCCGTCGGCACTGGCCATCGCATCGGTGATGTTCATTGCCGGCGCGGCTTACGCCGGCATCCTCTCCTTCCTTAACTCCTATGCCCAGACGGAAGGCCTGGTGCTCGGCGCCAGCCTCTTCTTTGTGGTCTATGCGTGCGTGGTGCTGGTTTCGCGGTTGTTTGTGGGCCGCATCCAGGACCGGCACGGTGACAACGCCGTGGTGTACCCGACCCTGGTGTCCTTCGCCGTCGGCCTGGCGCTGCTGGCCTACGCCCCCAATGACACCGTGATGGCCCTGGCCGGCGTGTTTGTGGGGTTCGGCTTCGGTGCACTGATGCCGTGCGCCCAGGCGATTGCCGTGACAACGGCGCCGGCGGCCCGGATCGGCCTGGCGACGTCCACGTTCTTCATCCTGATGGACGCCGGTGTGGGCCTTGGTCCGCTGCTTCTGGGCATGCTCCTGCCGCTGATGGGATTCCACGGCATGTACTGGGTGCTGGCCGCCGTGCTGCTGGCCTCCACGGTGCTGTACCACTTTGTCCACGGGCGGAAGAACTACCGGCCCGGCGCACCGGTGGAACCGGTGCGGGGGAAGCCTGCGGCCTGACACGGTAGCCTCTTTCCCACACTGTCCGATGAGGGAAAGCAGAACGATGGCACGCGAGGAAACCACCTTGGCCGTTCCCGGCCCGGAGGGGGAGCGGCAGGTCCGCATCTCCAGTCCCGGACGGGTCATCTGGCCTGATCCCGGAATCACGAAACTGGATCTGGCCCGTTATCTCGCGGAGGTGGGTGAGGCGTTCATCCGGGCCAACGGCGGCCGGCCCGTCTCACTGGAGCGCTTCCCGGAGGGCATCGGCGGAGAGGTGTTCTTCTCCAAGAATCCGCCGCGCGGCATGCCGGACTGGATGCGCGCCGTCACCGTGGAATACCCGAGCGCGCGTTCACACCCGCAGGTGGTCCTGGATGAGCCTGCCGCCGCGGTGTGGGCGGCGCAGATGAACACGGTGGTGTTCCATCCCTGGCCGTCACGGGCGGACAACACGGACAACCCGGACCAGCTGCGTATTGACCTGGATCCGCAGCCGGGCACGGATTTCGACGACGCCGTGCGTCCGGCCCAGGAGCTGCGGTCCATCCTCGCCGAGGCCGGGTTGGACGCCTACATCAAGACTTCGGGCAACCGGGGCATCCACCTCTTCGCGCCCATCCGCCCGGAGCGTGAATTCCTGGACGTCCGGCATGCCGTGATTGCCGCGGCCCGGGAGGTGGAGCGCCGGATGCCGGACAAGGTGACCACGGCCTGGTGGAAGGAAGAGCGCGGCACGCGGGTGTTCGTGGACTTCAACCAGGCCAACCGCGACCGGACCATGGCCGGCGCATACAGCCCCCGGGCGCTTCCGAACGCACCCGTCTCCTGCCCGATCACCTGGGACGAGCTGGAACGGGTGCATCCTGCGGACTTCACTATGCAGACAGTTCCGGAGCGGCTGCGCACCGTCGGGGATCCCTGGGCGGAGATGTCCGCCCGGCCGGGGTCCATCGACGTCCTGCTGGGCTGGTGGGAACGGGACCTGGCCAACGGCCTGGGCGAACTGCCTTTCCCGCCGGACTATCCGAAGATGCCGGGGGAGCCGCCCCGGGTCCAGCCCAGCCGCGCCCGTCGGAAGGACTAGGCTGCGGGGCCGTGTTCAATAAGCCTGCCGTCCCGCATGGCCGCCACCTCATCGGTCAGGGGCACGAACTCGGTATCGTGGGTCACCATCACCGTACCCAGGTCGAATTCGCGTGTCACGGCAACCAATAGGCGGACAATCGCCTCGGACCGGTCGTGGTCCAGCGCGGCGGTGGGTTCATCCACCAGCAGCAGGGACGGACTGCCCATCAGGGCACGGGCAATGTTGACCCGCTGACGCTGTCCGCCGGAGAGCTGGTGGGGATGGCGCGCCGCGGTGGATTGGGACAGCCCCACGAGTTCCAGGAGCTCCCGCGCCCGGGACTCGGATTCCTTCCCGGCCCTGCCGCGCAGCCGGTCAGTGATGACGAGCTGCTCCACGGCCGTGAGGGACGGAATCAGGTTCGCCTGCTGGAAGACAATGCCAAGTGCGGTACGCCGCAGTGCAGTCCGGCCGGCGTCGTCCAGTTCGCCGGCATCCCGGCCGCTCACCGTCACGGTGCCCGACGCCGGGCGTATCAGAGTGGCGGCAACGGCGAGGAGGGAGGACTTGCCGGACCCGGACGGACCCACCAGCGAGAGGATTTTTCCCCGGGGAACAGCCAGGCTGACCCGGTCCAGTGCCTTCAGCGTGCTGACGCCGTCGGGGTATTCGAGGGTTACGTCCTGCAGGTGCAGTGCGGCAGTGGCTGCGCGGGTGGGTGGAACAAATGCCGAAGCTGAGGTTTCTGCCATGTTGTGCTGGTCCTTTCTTGGGAATACAGACTGGAGGTCCCTAGTTGCCGCCGAGAGCAGTCAGCGGATCTACCTTGGCAACCCGGCGTACGGCGCCGGCCGCCCCGGCAAGCCCGAGCACCACGATGCCGAGGATCGGCAGCAGTGCGGTGGAAACCGACAGGATGAACGGAGCAACCGCAGCGGCGGCCAGGCCGATCAGTACGGCGAGCACCCCGCCGGTGACGGCACCTGCGGCAACGATGGTCCCCGCCTGGGCCAGTGCGTCACGCATCAGGTAAGCGGAGCTCCCGCCCAAGGCCTTCAGCACGGCGATGTCGCGGGTGCGCTGGATGGTCCAGACCGCCAGGAAGGCCACAATGACCAGTGCGGAGATGCCGTACAGGAACGCCTGCATCATCAGCAGCGAACCGTTTTCCGAGGTGTAGGCGCCCAGTCCGTTGAAAGAGCCGCGGATACCCGTGGAGACAGTGCCTGCGGCGTCGTCTGCCTGCTCGGCGGCGGAGCCCGAGGCGGCGATCACGGTGGCCACCGGCGCCGCGTCGGAGCCCTCATCGTTGGTATGGGCCGCAGCCTGCCACGTAGCCAGGGACGTCCAGACGAGCGGCGTATGGCTGTAGTAGGACTGGTCGACAATGTCTTCAACAGTCAGGACCCGGCCGCCCAGGCGCACTTCGTCCCCCGGATCCAGGGACAGGGAATCCGCTGTTTCCGATCCAATGAGGATCTGTCCGTCGCCGACCTGGCGGGGCGCGAGAGTGCTGCCCGGTTCGACGCCGAAGACAGCCACGTTTGCGCTGGCCCCGCCGGTAATGCGCGTTTGGGTGATGCCTACGGGTTCAGCGGTCTCGATGCCGGGCGTCTTCCGCCACTCAGCCAACTGCTCAGCTGTGACGGTTGATTCCGTATAGGAGACCTTGGCTTCACCGCCGTCGGGTGCACCGAAGGCAACGATGTTCACCCCGGCGGAGCCAAGGTCCTTGATCGCCGCAGTGTTTTGGTTGCCCAGGCCCGCGGTAAGCCCGGAGAGCAGCACCAGAAGGAGGGTAATCAGGGCGACGACGCTGCCCATCAGGGCAAACCGCCCCTTGGCGAAGCGAATGTCGCGGAGTGCCAGATACACGTTTTGCTTCCTTTCGGATCGGCCGCCGCAGCGGCAGTGGAGGGTACCTTTCAACCCTCCGCCGGTTCCGGGGCGAACCCATCGCATGGACGGATGATCCGGGCGGAGAAACCGGTTGGTCCTGCGCTCAACCGTTTGGTTGATGCCGACGCCGACGGCCGGACCTAGGCTGGAATCATGAGCGCGCCGAATCAAAGCAGTGGGGGCCCCGACGGCGGCGCCGGCACCGTGTCTGCCGCTGCAGCGACCGTCGCAGGGGACGCCGTGCTCCGCCTGCTGCGGGTAGCCCTGCACGTTGCCTTCGCCGGGCTGCTTGTTCTGGCTTTGGTCCAGCTGACCCTGGACGGGCCCGGAACACCCCGCCTCGTGGCTGCCTATGCCTGCGCCTGTGTGCTCGCCGTCGTCTATCTCGCCGGAACCGTGGCAGAGAAACGCTACGCAGTAACGGGGACCGGGCCGGACCCCGGCCGTGCCGGGCCCTATTGGCTGGCGGCCGTAACGTTCCTATGGCTTCTTCTGCTGCTGATAAGCGCCGATTTTTCCTGGCTGGCCTTCCCCCTGTTCTTCCTGGACCTGCATCTGCTGCGGACCGTGCCCGCGTTGGCGGCAGTAATCGCGATGACGGCTGCGGTGGTCGCCGCCCAAGGCGTGCACTCCGGAGGGTTTACTCTCGCAGTTCTGTTGGGCCCGGTGGTGGGGGCCCTTTTTGCGGTGGTGATGGGCTTCGCCTACGCGGCGCTGCACGGAGAAAGCGTGAACCAGCGGCGTGCGCTGGCCGAGCTTCGGCGCACCCGCGGGCAGCTGGCAGCGTCCCAGCATCGTGCGGGCGTCCTGGCGGAACGGGAACGCCTGGCCCGCGAGATCCATGACACCTTGGCCCAGGGGTTTTCCAGCATTGTCCTGATGTCGCGGGCGGCCGGCGCGGCACTGGAAAGCGGACAGGCGGATCTGGCCCGGGAACGCATTGCCACCGTCCAGGCCACTGCGTCGGAAAACCTGGCCGAGGCCAGGAAGTTTGTGCGCGGCCTGACCGAACCGGCAACGGGGAGCGGGACCCTCATCGCGGGGCTGGAGCGCCTTTGCGCCGATAACTCCCGGCAGGCCGCTTCCGGCGGTCAGCCGCTGGAGTGCACCCTCCGGGTGGACGGAGAGCCAGTGGATCTCGATGCCCGGTATGAAACCACGCTGCTGAGGGCGGCGCAGGCTTCCCTCGCCAACGTGCGGGCGCATTCCGGCGCACATACCGCGGTACTGACCCTCAGCTATGCCCCCGACGCAGTGACGCTGGATGTCTTCGATGACGGTGCGGGCTTCAGCACCGCAACGCTCCCGGACGTCCCCCGCCGGGACGGCAGCGGATTCGGGCTGCTCTCCCTGCGCGAGCGGGCAGGGGATCTGGGCGGGGTGCTGAGCATCGAATCCGCGCCCGGCGAAGGCGCGGTGGTGGCGGTACGGCTTCCGCTGCCGGCTGCCGAGCAACCGGCGCAACCGGCTCCGGCGAAGACACGGACATGAGAGTGATGCGGATCCTGCTGGTTGACGATCACCCGGTGGTTCGGGCCGGTCTGCGCGCCATGCTGGAGGACTTTGAAGGCATTCGGGTTGCCGCCGAATCCGCGGACGGGGAATCAGCCGTGGCAGAAGTCCGTAAACAGGAGGTGCTGGGCACCCCAGTCGATCTTGTACTGATGGATCTGCAGATGGGCGCCGGCATGGACGGAGTGGAGGCCACGCGGAGAATCCGGGCGGCCGACGGCCCGCCGGTGTTGATTCTGACCACCTATGACACTGACGCCGATATCCTGGCGGCCATCGAAGCCGGGGCGGCCGGTTACATGCTCAAGGATGCGGATCCCGGGGAGATCCGTACCGCGGTCACTGCTGCTGCGGACGGGCGGACGGCATTGTCGCCGCTGGTTGCAGCCCGGCTGATGGGCCATCTGCGGAGTCCGGCTCCGGCCCTCAGCAGCCGTGAACTCGAACTGCTTGAGCTGCTGGCAACGGGCCTCGGGAACCGGGCCATCGCCCGGAAGCTGTTTATCTCTGAAGCGACCGTGAAAACGCACTTGGTGCACATCTACGAAAAGCTCGGTGTGGACAACCGGACCGCCGCCATCGCCGAAGCCCGGCGCCAGCGGATCCTGCGCTCTTGACTGGCGCGGAACGGAGGAGCCGGGCTTCAGCGGTGCGGCGGTCAAGCGGTGCTAGGCCTTCTGCACCGTGATGGACCACTCCGCGGGGCCGCGCTTGGAGAAATCCGTGACCGGGTAGCCGCTTTCGGCAGCCCAGCGCGGAATTGCGTCCGTGGCCTGGGTGCAGTCGAAGTGGATGACGAGTTCATCGCCGCTGGTCAGTGTTGTCATAGCCTGCTTGGCCTCCACGAGGGGGAAGGGGCAGACGGATCCGTTGGTTTCCAGGGTGACCTGTGCCATGGTGTATTTCCTTTTCGAGCTTTTGGGTGGGGGAATCAGACGCCGACGGGGACGCGTGCGGAGGCAGGCGCCGGTCGGTGGTTCATGATGGTGAGTTTCGCAGCGACGCCCGTGCCGAGGATCATGAAGATCAGCGCGGTCCAGCCTTGGAAGGTGAACTGGGCCGTCTGCACCATGGCGTTGCCGATGGTGCAGCCGCCGGCCAGGGCGGCGCCGATGCCCATCAGGGCACCGCCGCCGAGGCTCTTCACGGCGGTTGCGGCGTCGGGGACCCGGACCCGGAATTCACCGCTGCCCTTGGCTGCGATGAAGGAGCCGAGCAGGATGCCGATGACCAGGTACACACCCCAGTCCACGAGCTCGGCATCGCCGGTGACAAGGTAGGTGACCAGCTTGGAGGAGGGGGTGGTGATGCCCAGGCCGTCTTCCCGGCCGGTGGCCCAGCTCAGCGGCCAGGCTGCCGTGGCTATGAGCCCGATGACGACGGCGGTGGCGAAGGCATTCCACGGCTTTTCGAACAGGAGATGCGCCAGTCCGGTCTTCGACGCCGGCAGGGCGGCCATGGTGAACTTGGGCTTGGCCAGGTGGTGCCGGACCGCCAGTGCCACGGCGGTGACGAGCACCGCCACGAACAGCCACGGGGAGATGCCCAGGACGGAGTAGAAATTGCTCTGCTCCACGGTCACGGAACGCATCGCGGTGTTGAAACCGGCCAGGGGTCCCGTCTTCATGATCGCGGCAAACAGTGCGTAGGAGATCAGCGCCAGCCAGCTGCCGACCAGGCCCTCGCCGGCGCGGTAGTAGGTTCCGGTGGCGCAGCCGCCGGCCAGCACAATGGCAAAGCCGAAGATGAAGCCGCCCACGATAGTTGCCAGCCAGGGGAACGCCTCGGCCTGCAGGGTGATGACGCCCGCGGCGTCCAAGGCGAAGACGCCGACGCTTTGCACGGCCACAACCACCAGGAACGCGGTGAGCCAGCGGGTATTGCGTGTAACCCAGACATCGCGGAAGGCTCCGGTGACGCAGAAGCGGCCCCGCTGCATAACGAATCCGAGTGCCAACCCGACCAGCAGGCCTGAAATAAGCATTGAACTGCTCCTAGGAAAAAGGGGATTGCGCAGCCGACTGCCGCAGCCCTGCCACGCTAATTGCGCAGCTTTCGCCCCGCCAAGGATTGTGGCCCCGTATGTCCGCGGGTTAAGCCGCGTGACGGGCGGTTGGACGAAGGCCGGTCCAGGAAGGGCGGTTCCCGTTTTGGTGCCCGGCGCCGCCCCCGCTGCCCGCGGCATGGCCGCGGCAGGGGTGCGGTGGCAGAATCGGAGGGCAACGGACAACCGGCAGCCAGGACGCGATGTCAACTATCACAGTGGTAATCCCTTCCCATAACGACGCCGTCATGCTGGCCGCCTGCCTGGACGCGGTGTCACGGCAGACCCGGCCGCCGGACGAGGTGCTGGTCGTGGACAACGCCAGCACCGATGCAACGGCGGACGTCTGCCGGGCAGCGGGAGTGCGCCGGATCTACGAACCCCGCGTGGGGGTCACCTCCGCGACGTTCCGCGGCTTTGACGAGGCGCGGGGCGAATGGCTGGCCCGGCTGGATGCGGACTCGGTACCGCCGCCGCAATGGCTGGAACGGCTGGAAGCAGACCTGCTTGAAGCGGGGGAAGACACTGCGGTGACCGGACCGGGTCAGTTCTACGGTGCTAACCGGCTGATCCGGTGGATCGCGGAACACCTTTACATCGGCGGGTACCGCTGGTCCATGACACTGTTGATGGGCCACCCGCCGATCTTCGGCTCCAACTTCGGCCTCCACTGCAGCATGTGGAACCGGCTAAGGACCCGGGTGCACCGGGACAATCCTCGGGTGCATGATGACCTTGACCTTTGCTATCAGTTGCGTCCCGGGATGCAGGTCCGGTGGGATCCGGACCTGCGCGTGGCCGTCTCCGCACGGCCCTTCAACACGTGGCGCGGCCTCGGCCGGCGGGTGGCCATGGCCTATGACACCTTCAAAGTGGAGTTCCGCGAGGAGCCGCCGCTGCGGCGCCGCAGGGAGCGGGCCGCTCTCAGGACGCGGAACCGAACAGACGCAGCAGGTCGCGGGTGAACTCGTACGGCGATTGCTCGCTGGGACTGTGTCCGCTGCTGTAGGACGCAAAGGACGCCCCGATGCTGTCGGCAAAACTGCGGTGCAGCTGCAGCGGCCACACATCATGCTCGCCCACGGCTACTAATTTGGGAACCGGGGTGGCGCGCAGGGCCGGCCTCAGGTCCGGGGCGTGGCGCATCAGTCCCACCATGTCCCGGATCGAGTCCTTCCGGGTGAGCGTGAACCGGTGCATGACAAGCGCCATCCGGCCCGGGGAAGCGCGGATGAAATTGCGCTTCACACCCCAGACGATCAGGTCCGCGCTGATCCTGTCCCCGACCAGGGGGGCCGCCCAGCCGATCCAGCTCACGCCGCGGAAACTCTGCCCGCCCTGGGGCGGGCAGCCGAGCAGGGTAATACTGCGGAACAGGTCCGGCCGTTTCAGCAGGGTCAGCTGGGCAACAATGCCGGCAAATGAATAGCCCACCACATGGGCCGGGCCGCACGCTGTCAGCACTGCCGTGAGGTCGTCCGTAAACAGATCGAAGTCGAACCGCTGGCGCGGCGGGCGGAGATGCTCAGGGCCCGCGCCCGTCGATTCGTACTGCCCGGCAAGATCGAAGGAGAAGGCGAAATACCCTGCAGCCGCAAGCTCCGGCAGAACCAGGGAGAAGTCCTCCTTCGACCCCATGGCACCGGGCACGAGGACCACCGGCGGGTTGCCCGGCTCTCCCATGCTTACAGCAGCCAGGGACCCGCTGGGCGCCGCGAACCGTGAACGGACCGCTCCCTCCGGAAGAGCGAACCAGTCAACGTCGCCGAGTTGTGCGTCGCGTGCGGCAGCAGGATCGGCCGGGGCGGCCGGTTCGGTGCGCGGCCTTCCGCCCGGCCCCCGGCCGGCGAACCTTCCGCGTATCACCATGGCTAAAAGATAGCCGCCAAACGGGCCCCCGTCTGCTGGTCGAGGACCTGGGAAGCACGGAGCCGGACATTTCCCCGCCGCGCGGACAAACAGGCCGGCGTCCATCGGGCACCGCGGTAGAATTTCGTTGCCTGCCCCGAAATTCCCCCCGACTCAGGAGCCGACGTTGCCCGCAAAGCGTAACCCCAACAAGTTCGTCTATCGAGGCATCGTATTTACGGGCCTCACTGCCCGCAGCCTCTTCAGGGTCCCCGTGATCCCCTCCGGCCTGGAGAACCTTCCCGCCCACGAAGACATCCACGGCCTGAACCGCACCGTCGTCCCCGGCAAGGGGGCAGTGGTGGCCATTACCCACTTTGGCTACCTGGACTTCGCGTTCGCGGAGCTCCTGATGTGGCGGAAGCTGAAGGTCCACATGCGGTTCCTCGTCACCAAGAAAGCCACGAAAAAGAAGTTCGTCAAGGCTGTCTGCGACTGGTGCGAGCACATTGTGGTGGACCGTGCCGACGGCGCAGCAGCCTACAAGGAGTCCGTAGAAAAGCTGCGCGGCGGTGATTACCTTGCGGTCCTGCCCGAGGCAGGCGTCAGCCGCAGCTTCACCGTGCGGCAGCTGAAGACCGGCGCCGTTCGCATGGCCGCCGAGGCCGGAGTCCCGATCATTCCGGTATCGGTCTGGGGCGGCCACCGCATGCTGACCCGCGGGCACGGCCTAAGCATCAAGGCCGTCTGGAAAACCCCGGTGCGCGTGCACGTGGGCGAAATGATGCGCGTCGAAGCGGATGCCGACGTTGTCGAAGAGACCCGCCGGCTGCAGGAGGAACTGCAGGAGGGAATCGATTACTGCATCGATACCTACCCCGTGACGCCCGAGCCCGGCGCGTGGTGGATGCCGCGGAGCCGCGGCGGCAGCGCCATGGCCGTTGAAGAACAGCAGGTCCTCGACGCCGCGGACCGCGAGAAGTACAAAATCACTGGTTAACACCGGGCAGACAGCAACGGCAGCCGCAGGTGCGGCTGCCGTTGCTGTTGGTGGACCGGCTAGGCGAGGGAATCCAGGGCCTCGGCAATCGGCGTCGGGCCGTTGTTGAACTCGATGGTCTTTCCGGCGGTTTCGGGGCGTTCGAGGACTTCGGCGGCCACGTGGGCAACGTCTTCGCGCGAAACGGACTTGCCCTCGACTCCTGCTCCCGTTTCGATCCGGCCCGTGCCGGGATCCATGGTCAGCGCGCTGGGGCCAAGGATGGTCCAGTTCAGGCCGCTGGCCCGCAGGTGCTCATCCGCGTCCGCCTTGGCCTCGGCGTAGGCAAAGAACCCGTCGTCTTCGGGGACTCCATGGTCCTTGCCGGCACCGAAGTAGGACACCATCACGTAGCGGCCGGCTCCGGCGGCTTCTGCGGCGTCCATGGAGCGGATTGCGGCGTCCCGGTCCACGGCGAAAGTGCGTTCGGGGGTGCCGCCCCCGGCCCCGGCGCTCCAGACGACGGCGTCCTGCCCGCGAAGCAGTTCGGTGATCTGTTCGGTGGAGAGGTTTTCCACGTCGGCGACGACGGCTTCGGCGCCAGTCTGTTCAACATCGGCTGCGTGGTCCGGGTTGCGGAAGAGGGAGGTGACGGTGTGACCCTTGTCGGTCAGCCGGCGGGCCAGGTGCAGGGCGACTTTTCCGTGACCTCCGATAATGGCGATGCGGGACATGCGTTACTCCTTTGGTTGGTGACGGTTCCTCCACCATAAGCATGCTGTTGAACTTGTGCAGGGTTTGCGCCCCTCCCGTCCGCCACGGGCTTAGCAGTTCGTGCGAATAGGTTCGGCGGGGATAGCGGCGGCCTCCGCGGCGTGGATATGATCGCGCTGGGCTCGAAAAACCGCGGAAGGAACGCTGTGGCAACAACTACGGCTCAGCCGGACCTCACTGTTTCGACGTCGGACGGAATGGTGCGGGGAACACTAGTGAACGGCGTGCGGACGTGGCGGGGAATACCGTACGCGGCACCGCCGATCGGCGGGCTGCGGCTGCGCCTGCCGCGACCCGTGGAGCCGTGGGAGGGCGTGCTGGACGCCGGCCGCTACGGTCCCGTAGCGCCGCAGGAACGCGGACTGCCGTCCATGGGCGCCGGCCGGAAGACTCCCATGGACGAAGACTGCCTCACCATCAACGTCACTGCACCGGTGGGCGAGGCACCGCCGCGCCCGGTCCTGGTGTATTTCCACGGCGGCGCGTTCACCATCGGGGCGGCTTCCGCGCCGGACTATGACGGCCGGAACCTCGTGGAACGCGGGGATGTGGTCTACGTCTGCATGAATTATCGGCTGGGAGCACTCGGTTTCATGGATTTCCGCCGGTATTCGACGCCGGAGCGGTCGTTCGACGTAAACGTCGGGCTGGCGGACCAGGTGGCCGCCCTGCGCTGGGTCCAGCGCAACATTGCCGCCTTCGGCGGGGATCCCGGGAACGTGACTGTTTTCGGCGAGTCTGCCGGCGGCATGTCGATTACTGCGCTGATGTGCGTTCCGTCTGCCGAGGGGCTCTTCCACCGGGCCTTCGTGCAGAGTTCGGCCCCCTCTACTGCCTATGGCCCCGGCCTGCCGGAAAAGTGGGCAGCCAGCCTGATCGAGCTGCTGGGGGTCTCCGAAGAGGACGCGCCGAATGCGCTGGCCACGTTGCCTGCCCAGCGCCTGGTGAAGGCAGTCGGCACGCTCACCCGCAAGGTCACGCCGGAGTCCGAGCCCGGTGCCCGGGCCGTAGCACCGGTGGTCGACGGGGAGTTCCTGCCGCTGCATCCCATCGATGCCTTCCGGACGGGCAAGGCGCACCGGATCCCGCTCGTCATCGGCAATATGTTCCGCGAAGGCGCGCTGTTCGACCGGGTGCAGGACATCCTCCCCACCACGGAGGAACGGATCGACACGATGTTTGCCCGCACGGAACCGGAGCTCAAGGAACAGGTCCTCGCCGCCTACCCCGGCTACCCGTCCAAGCGCGCCGCCGTCGACGTAGGCGGGGATGTCGTCTTCTGGCTGCCCAGTATCCAGGTGGCGGAAGGGCACAGCGCGTACGCGCCCACGTGGTCCTACCGGTTTGACTATGCCCCGCGGATGGCGAACCTGCTGGGAATGGGTGCCACCCACGCTATGGACATCCCTGCGGTGTTCGGAAACTACGACGACGGACTGGGCCGGTTCCTGACGCTGCTCGGCGGCAAGCGCACTGCCGTTTCCGTTGGCAACCGGTTCCGCGGCGCGCTGCTGCGCTTTGCCCGCACCGGAGGTCCGGGCCTGTGGCCGGAGTACAGCGTCGAGACGCGCGCCACCAAGGTCTTCGACGGCACCGACAACGTGATCCATGATCCGCACCGGGACCGCCGGGAAGCCTGGAACGGGTACCGCGGCTACCGCTGACCTAGACCGGCAGGTCCCGCAGCAGTCCGCCCAGGCGGAGGAGCTCCAGCGGTGCGTGCTGGGCGAGCGAGAGGCCGACTATCTCCCCGGCATCGCCCAGGGCGTCGATAATCCGAAGCATGTCCGGCACCCGCATGCCCCGGGTGCCGTTGCCCGTTGTTCCGGTGAAATCCCGCCGGTCCAGCACATCCAGGTCCACGTGGATGGCCAGCTTCGTAGCTCCGGTGAGCGCCAGCCAATCCAGAATCCGGCGGGTGTCCTCCGGAGTGTCGGTGATCCCGACGCTGGAGATTCCCAGCCGGCGCTTATTGGCCATGCCGGGATCCTGCCAGTCCTGCAGGCCGACGTGGAGGACGTTTGACGGCGCCACCACTGCCGGCAGCGCGGCCAGGAATTCGGCGTCGCCCTCTCCGGCGAGCGTCGACAGGGACATCGACCGGAACCCGGTATAACTGTCGCCCGGGGTCCCGGTGTCCGGGTGCGCATCCACCCACAGCACCGCCAGGTCCGGCCCGTACCTGGCGGCCAGGTAACTGAACGGAGCGACACTCACCGAACATTCCCCGCCGAAAGTGACCACTGACGCCGGATCGGCTTCCGACACCAGCCGGAGCCCTTCCCGGAGCTGGCGCAGGACCGCTTCGCGGGCATAAATGCCGTCCACCGTCTCCACTGCCTCATCCTTTGTGTCGGTGCTGACCGGCACAAAGGCGGTGGGTCCCTCATGGGCGGGGGAGAGCAACTCGAGCAGGGAAGGTCCGAGATGGTACGAAAGCTGGGTCTGGTGCGGCTGACCCGCAGGCAGCGAACCGACGGCGCCTGCTCCGGCAGCGCCCTGCCACTGCGGAAAGATCAGCCGAAGGGCCCCGGGACCGGATGGATGCATGGAGGTCATGATCGTCCTTAGGTACGGAACAGGTGCCTACCTTACCGCCGCGGACCTGAGCCGAAACAGGTGCGTGCACAAAATAGAATGGAGGCATGACTGCAACCCTCGTCGCCCGGGACCTTTCCGGCGGCCACGCCCACCGCACCCTTTTCGAGCATCTTTCCCTCACCGTCGCGCCGGGGGACGTCGTGGGCGTGGTGGGCGCCAACGGTGCCGGCAAATCGACGCTGCTGCGGTTGCTCGCCGGAGCGGCCGAACCGCAGGCCGGCACGGTCAGCACATCCCCGGCCGATGCCTTTGTCGGCTGGCTGCCGCAGGAACACGAACGGCTCGCCGGTGAAACCGTGGGCGCGTATCTGGCCCGGCGTACCGGGGCGGCGGCTTCCACCGAAGCCATGGAGGCTGCTGCCGAGGCGCTGGGATCCGAACTCCCCGGAGCGGATGACGCCTATGCGGCCGCACTGGACCGGTGGCTGGCGTCCGGCGCAGCCGACCTGGAAGACCGGGCACCCGCCGTACTGGCGGACCTGGGCCTGCAGCTCGGCCTGGACACCGGGATGGCCGGGCTTTCGGGCGGGCAGGCGGCACGCGTGGCGCTGGCCGCCCTGCTGCTGAGCCGCTTCGACATCGTCCTGCTCGACGAACCCACCAATGACCTTGACCTGGACGGCCTGGCACGTCTGGAACAGTTTGTCCGCGGACTCCGCGGCGGCGTCGTGCTGGTGTCACATGACCGTGAATTCCTCGCCCGCTGCGTAACCACCGTGGTGGAGCTGGACCTGGCACAGAACAGCGTGGCGGTCTACGACGGCGGCTACGAGGCGTACCTGGAGGAACGCGCCGTCGCCCGCCGGCATGCCCGCGAGGCGTACGACGAGTTCGCTGACAAGAAGGCGGATCTGGTTTCCCGCGCCCGGACCACCCGGGAATGGAGCTCGCAGGGCGTGCGCAACGCCATGAAGAAGAACCCTGACAATGACAAGATCAGGCGCAAGGCCAGCACCGAGTCATCCGAAAAGCAGGCACGGAAAGTCCGCCAGATGGAGTCACGCATCGCCCGCCTGGACGAGGTGGAGGAACCACGCAAGGAGTGGCAGCTGCAGCTGCGCATCGGGTCTGCGCCCCGCTCCAGCTCGGTGGTGTCCACGTTGAACGACGCCGCACTCACCCGGGGCGGATTCACCCTCGGCCCGGTGTCGGTGCAGGTGAACGCCGGGGAGCGGATCGGTATCACCGGCCCCAACGGTGCCGGCAAGTCCACGCTGCTGCGGCTGCTGCTGGGGCGCGAGGTGCCCGATGCCGGCACGGCCTCTCTGGGCGCCTCGGTCGCGGTGGGGGAAATCGACCAGGGCCGCGGCCAGCTCCCGGGCCACCTGCCGCTGGGGGAAGCCTTTGAAGCTGCCGTTCCGGAACTCTCATCCGCGGAAGCGCGGACCCTGCTGGCCAAATTAGGACTCAAGGCGGATCAGGTGGCGAGCCGCGTCGACGCGTTGTCCCCGGGGGAGCGTACCCGCGCTTCGCTGGCCCTCCTGCAGGCCCGGGGCGTGAACCTGCTGGTCCTGGATGAGCCCACCAACCACTTGGACCTGCCCGCCATCGAACAGCTCGAAGAGGCGCTGGAAAGCTATGAGGGGGCTTTGTTGCTGGTGTCCCACGACAGGCGGCTCTTGGAGAACGTCCGGCTCGACACGCGCTGGGAAGTCGCGGACGGGAAAGTCAGCGCAGCCTAGCCCCGGCTGGCCGCCGGGCACCCGGCGGATCCGGCGCCGGCCTCCGATCCGGCGGCACGGTGCCGGATGTGATACAAAGTATGCTGTGACGCATCCTTGGGAGGTGTGGAACGTAGGTCTCGGGCGATTTCACGGAAGAAGTGTCCTCATGGCTCCAAGGATGGAATACCGCAGTGCTGCCTCAGCGGCCTGCGGGAGCAACGGCATTACGGTTCAGTACAGGTGCGCAGGGATTCCGCGCACTCCATTGGCGCGCCTCGGAAGCGCCCTGTGAAGGCGTTAAGGTCGGCGGAGGTGCCCGTCCTGATCCTTGTCTGGATGTTGTGCGTCGGCACCGATTGGTCAACGGGCACAAAAATCGCCCTCAACGTCGCAGCAGTGGCTGCACTTTGCCTTCGGGAAGCCATTCTGCACCGCCGCCTGGGGGCGAGGCCCGCCCATGGACGGCGCAGCGCCGGTTCACAGCGGCAGCTCGCCACCGCAGCCTAGGCACCGGGACGGCCGGGCCCGGGGATGTTGGGCGGGGATGTTGGGCCGGGACGGCCGGCAACGGGTCGTGATCTGGTGGCCCAATCGACGCACGCCTATCGTAGGTAGTCGCAGGTCAGCGGTTCCCCCGGCTGAAAAGAGTCGATTGTGGCTATTGACGTTGCTTCACTGGTGGTTGAAACCGGCAGCGGGCTGGTACAGGGCATAGTCGACGACGGCGTGCGCACCTGGCGCGGCATCCCCTACGCGGCACCACCCGTGGGCGGCTTCCGGCTCAGGGCGCCGCAGCCGCCGCAGAGCTGGAGCGGTATCCGCTTCGCCGGCAGCTTTGGGCCTGTTCCTCCCCAGTCCAAAGCCCCCAGCCTCACCGGAACCCGGCGCCGGGTGGCCATGGACGAGGACTGCCTCTCCCTGAATGTCTCTGCACCGCTGGAACCCGCGGCCGGGCTGCTGCCGGTCCTGGTCTACCTGTACGGCGGTGCCTTCAGCTCCGGGTCCTCGGCGGAGCCGACGTACCGGGGCACAAGGCTGGTCCGGGACGGCGGCGTTGTCTACGTGTCGCTCAACTACCGCATCGGTGCGCTGGGCTTCATGGACTTCCGCGCGTACTCGACGCCGGACCGGCAGTTCGATGCCAACTTGGGCCTGCGGGACCAGGTCGCCGCTTTGGAATGGGTGCAGCAGAACATCGAAGCATTCGGCGGTGACCCCCGCAACGTCACCCTCTTCGGGGAATCCGCCGGCGGCCTCGCCGTCACCTCCCTGATGTGCGTTCCCAGTGCCCGGTCCCTGTTCCACCAGGCCTATGCGCAAAGTCCGGCACCATCGGCGGCCTATTCTCCGGAGATGCACGCCGCGTGGGCAGCTGATCTGCTGGAAATCCTCGGCGTACCGCCCTCTGGCGCCGCCGAAGCGCTGACCGGGCTGCCCGCGGCGAAACTGGTCAACGCCACCCGGAAACTGACCACTAAGATCGGTCCGGTCAAGCAGCCCGGGTCGCTGAGTGTGTCACCGGTGATAGACGGCGACTTCCTGCCCAGGCACCCCGTTGACATGTTCCTTGCCGGAGATTCGAATCCGGTTCCCCTGGTGCTGGGCACCATGGCCCGGGAGGGTGCGCTGTTCGCGAAGGTTTCCAACATCCTGCCGTCCACGCCCCAACGGATCGAGAAGATGTTTGCAGGCACCGATCCGCTGGCGCGGGACCGGGTGGTGGCTGCGTATCCCGGCTACCCGTCCCGGCAGCGTTCGGTGGATATCAGCGGCGACCTGGTGTTCTGGTATCCCAGCCAGATGGTTGCCGAGGGCCACTCGCGTGTTGCTCCCACCTGGGCATACCGCTATGACTATGCAACACCGGCAATGAACCTGCTGGGGTTCGGCGCCACCCATTCCTTCGATGTGCCGGTGATGTTCGGGGATATCGGAATCGGAACCGCCAAGGCCCTGACCCTGCTGGGCGGAGCAGGAGAGCTGAGGGCCCTGTCCAAACGGTTCCAGGGTTCGTTGCTGAGCCTGGCCCGGCATTCCCACCCCGGCAGTGACTGGCCGGCCTACGACGAAGTCCGCCGGCAAACCCGCGTGTTCGACAAGCTGGACCGGATTGAATCGGATCCGTTTCCGGAGCGGCGCCGGGCCTGGTCCGGTTACCGGGGCTACATCTGATCGTTCCCGGCACCCGTGCCCTTGGCGGCACCTCGTGAGAGCCTTAAACCGGCTGAGGAATTTCCCCGCACCCCCAGGCAAGGAGAGTTGGTTCCCATGAGCGAACATTACGACGTCGTGGTCCTCGGGGCCGGACCGGGAGGCTATGTGGCCGCCATCCGCGCGGCCCAACTGGGCTTGAAGACGGCAATCGTGGAGGAGAAATACTGGGGCGGCGTCTGCCTCAACGTCGGGTGCATTCCGTCCAAGGCACTGCTGCGCAATGCCGAACTGGCGCAGATTTTCACCAACCAGGCCAAGACGTTCGGCATGAGCGGCGACGTCACCTTTGATTACGGAGCGGCCTTTGACCGCAGCCGCCAGGTCGCCGACGGCCGGGTCAAGGGCGTCCACTTCCTGATGAAGAAGAACAAGATCACGGAGTACGACGGCCACGGCGTCTTCACCGACGACCACACCCTCGAGGTGGACCTGTCCAAAGGCGGCAGCGAGAGCATCACGTTCGACAACGCGATCATCGCCACCGGGACCTACGTACGGCTGCTGCCCGGCGTCGAACTGAGCGAAAACGTGGTC
This sequence comes from Arthrobacter sp. zg-Y1171, assembly GCF_025244845.1. Lineage (NCBI taxonomy): Bacteria > Bacillati > Actinomycetota > Actinomycetes > Micrococcales > Micrococcaceae > Arthrobacter > Arthrobacter sp. zg-Y1171. The sequence continues at coordinate 1,677,109 of NZ_CP104264.1, forward strand.
ACCTACGAAGCCCAGATCCTGGACCGGGACCTGCCGAAGAAAATGGTGATCGTCGGTGCCGGGGCCATCGGGATGGAATTCGGCTATGTGCTGCGTAGCTACGGCGTGGATGTGACCATCATCGAATTCCTGGACCGGGCCCTGCCCAACGAGGATGTGGACGTCTCCAAGGAGATCACCAAGCAGTACAAGAAGCTCGGCATCCCCATCCTCACCTCCACCAAGGTGGAAACGGTGAAGGACAACGGCTCGTCCGTCACAGTCACCTATACGGACAAGAACGGCCAGCAGGGCAGCATCGAAGCCGACCGGGTGATGATGTCCATCGGCTTTGCCCCGCGCACCGAGGGCTTCGGCCTGGAAAAAACCGGGGTGGAGCTCACCGACCGCGGAGCCATCGGCATCGATGACTACATGCGCACCAATGTCCCGCACATCTACGCCATCGGCGATATCACTGCCAAGCTCCAGCTCGCCCACGTGGCGGAGGCCATGGGAGTGGTGGCAGCTGAAACCATCGGCAAGGCGGAAACCCTGCCGCTGGGCGATTACCGCATGATGCCCCGTGCCACCTTCTGCCAGCCACAGGTAGCCAGCTTCGGGCTCACCGAACAGCAGGCCCGCGACGAGGGTCACGAGGTCATAGTCAGCACCTTCCCGTTTACCGCCAACGGCAAAGCCCACGGGCTGGGCGAACCGGTGGGCTTCGTGAAACTGGTGGCCGACGCCAAGTACGGGGAACTGCTGGGCGGGCACCTGATCGGCCCCGACGTCTCGGAGCTGCTGCCGGAACTGACCCTGGCACAGAAGTGGGACCTGACAGCGGCCGAACTCGCCCGCAATGTGCACACCCACCCGACCCTCAGTGAAGCGCTGCAGGAAGCTTTCCACGGACTGACCGGCCACATGATCAACTTCTAGCCGGGGTACCGCTTTCCAGCGAGCGAAGGGCACCGCCATGAATGCAGGCAGAATCGTACTGATCGTTATTGGTTCCCTGCTGGTCCTCGCCGGACTGACTGCCGGGGCCGGCGCTGCCGGCTTGGGAACCCTGGCCGCGGCCCAGGGCGACGACGGCTACCTATCCGTTCCCGAAGAGACCTACAGTGTCGGCTCGTACGCCCTGACCAGCGAGAACGTCGAGGTGAGTACGGGCATCCGGGCTCAGGACGATGTCGGGAGGGTGCAGGTCCGGGGAACCGACCCCGACGGTGAGCTGTTTATCGGGATTGCGTCCAGGGCCGACGTCGACCGGTACCTGGCCGGGGTTGCCCATTCGGAACTCGGAGACGTTACGTTCGATCCCTTCTCCGCGCAATACGAGGAGAGCCCGGGCGCCGCCGCACCGGCCCCGCCGGGGGAGCAGGACTTCTGGTCCGCCTCTTCCGCAGGAACCGGCACGCAGGAGCTTGAGTGGCCGCTGCAGGAGGGCGAATGGACCGTCGTCGTGATGAACGCCGACGCCTCTCCCGGGGTCACGGCGGACCTGCAGGTGGGAATCCGCTCCGACGTTCTGGGACCTCTCGCCTGGTGGCTGCTGATCGGGGCCGTCGTCCTGGTGCTCGGCGGCGCGGCGCTGATCCTCGCTGCGATCCTGGCCGGCCGGAAGCACACCGGAGCATACCCCGGTCCCAGCGGCGGGCACGGTCCCTATGGTTACGCAGCGGCGCCGGTTCCCGCTTCCGGTGAGACGCCTGCGTCCCCGCCGGCGGGGACGCCTGCAGGGACGCAGGTTCCGGCAGGCGCCACGGCGGCAGGTGCGCCGCCGGGCACCGCGGAGGCACCGGCGTTGTCCGGCGCCCGGGCAGCGCAGCTGTCCGCTGGAGGCACCGGGGCACCGTATCCGGCCCGGCTCTACGGGGAACTGGACCCGGGGCTCTCCCGCTGGTTGTGGCTGGTGAAGTGGTTCCTGGCCATTCCGCACTTCATCCTGCTGGCCTTCCTGTGGATCGCCTTCTGGGTAGCCACCGTCATTGCGGGTTTCGCCATCCTCTTCACTGCCCGTTATCCGCGGGGGCTTTTCGAGTTCAACGTGGGGGTGCTCCGCTGGAGCTGGCGGGTGGCGTTCTATGCCACAGGCGTGCTGGGCACGGACAGGTATCCGCCCTTCAGCCTGGAGCGCACCGACTATCCGGCGGACTTCGACGTTGCCTACCCGGAACGGCTTTCGCGCGGGCTGGTCCTGGTGAAGTGGTGGCTGCTGGTTATCCCGCAGGCACTGATCGTGGGGGCGTTCACCGGGTCCGGCTACGTCATTGTGCGCCAAAACGGCCCGTTCGGCGGGTGGGACCGAAGCATGGGCGACGGCGGCTCGGCGGTGAACTGGGCAACGGACCCGGCCGGCGAAGGCCTGCGGTCGGCCGGCGGCTGGACAGTGGGCATCTCCCTGCTGACCCTGCTGGTCCTGGTCGCTGCAGTGGCCCTGTTGTTCACCGGCCGCTATCCGCGTCCGCTGTTCGAGTTCGTTATGGGCCTGCAGCGCTGGTCCTACCGCGTCCTGGCTTACACGGCGCTGATGCGCGACGAATACCCGCCGTTCCGGCTGGACCAGGGACCGGTTGACGCGCGGGACCTGCCGGCTGCCGGGGGTGCGGCACGTTTCAGCTAGCCGGCCGATCTGCCTACGGCACGGCAGCCCTTGCCGCAGCGGCACCCGCTGCGGGGTCCGGTAGGGCATACTGGGCCGCATGACGAGCTTGGAAGGGCCGCTTTCCGATCCGCAGTCCGGAGTCTGGATCGCGGAGCGGCTGGCTGAGCCCGGTACAGTTGCGGGCACCGTTCCCGGCGGGTTCGAGGCCTACGCACGGGTTTTCCACCCGATCCGGGCGCAGCTGCTGGGCTGGCAGCAGGACGGGCCGGTACGTGCCGAGTCCCGCCCCATGCGCTGGGAAGAGCTGGCGGAGGTGCGCGGCACGGTGGCCCATCCGATGATGCAGTGGTCCTCCATTCTGGCCGGCTACCGCAATCCGGTATCGAATGAACCGGGGTGGCACTATGAAGACCCGTTGGTCGGCGCGCTCCCGGCGGGCACCCTGGCCGAGGTAAGCCGCATTCTCGGTGCACACACACAAACTTCCGGCCGTTGCTTTGCCGGGCTGTGGGACGGGTACGGCTGGGTGGCCGGCAGCGGGGAGACCCTTCCCGGGTTCCCGGGCGCCGGAGACCCGGAGGGGCCGGCGCAGCCCTTCCGGGGCCACGAGTCCGTGCAGACCGCGCGCCGCCTCGAGCTGCCGCTGCGCGACTACCTGTTGTTTGCCGGCAGCCTGGCGGTCTTTGCCGAACCGGGCTGGCAGGAGCACAACGGCTGGGATCCGATCCAGAGCCCCAATCTTCTCTGGCCGGCCGACGGCGCATGGTTCCTGGCCTCCGAGATCGACTTCGACTCCACGATCGTGGGCGGGTCGGCGGACCTGATCCGGGACCTGCAGCAGGCCGCAGCGCTCGAAGCCATGGAGGTTCCACCGGACGGTGACCTGACCCATCTCGGCGACCAGCTGAATGAGGTCCCCGACTGAAGCGGCGGCCGTCTGCCCGGGAGCGCCGTCACAGCAGCGTCAGACAGCTAACAGGGGTCTGTGAGCAAGGCATCCACGGATCCGGCCGATGAGCAACAGTCCTGTGGATAAGCTGAATATATGCCCCTCGAGAACATCAATTTCCACACCCGCAAGTGGGTCCGCCCCGAGGACCTGAACGCCAACGGCACCCTGTTCGGCGGCAGCCTGCTGCGCTGGATCGACGAAGAAGCTACGGTCTATGCCATCCTGCAGATGGGCAACGGCCGGGTGGTCACCAAATTCATGTCGGAGATCAACTTCGTCAGCTCGGCGGTGCAGGGCGACCTGATTGAAATGGGGCTCACGGCAACCAAGTTCGGCCGTACGTCGCTGACCATGCAGGCAGAAGTGCGGAACATGATTACCCGCCGCAGCATCCTGACGATCGACAAGATCGTGTTCGTCAACCTGGATGAAGAAGGCAAGCCCGTCCCGCACGGCTACACCACCATCAGTTACGACCGCGACCGCCTGCCTTCCCACCACATCCCGCCGGTGCCGTTCGGCGTGGAACCGTACTCCGCCTAGCGGCTCCGCCTGCCAGTACCCCCGCCTGTCAGTACCCGCCTGCCTGCTCAGGTGCGGGCCGCGAATACAAGGCATACTTACTAATATGAGTCTTGACTTCCCCCTGCCGCAGGGGCGTGCGGCAGGCGGGAAACCATTGCGCATAGCCGTCCTGTCCCACCTGCACCACCCGATCTCCAGCCCGTTCCAGGGCGGACTCGAAATGCACACCTCGCTGATGGCGGACGAACTCGCGTCCCGCGGCCACGACGTCACGCTCTTCGCCAAGGCCGGCTCCGTGTCCAGCGGCCGGGTGGTGGAGGTCCTCCCGGAAACTTTCGAATTCCGGCGCGGGCTGGCTCCCGCACAAATGCAGCGGCAGCAGCAGTCCCTCGACGCCGCGCTGGGCTCCGCCGTTGCCGCGGTCCGGGCCGGCGCTTTCGACGTCGTCGTGAACAACTCCCTGAGCCTGCTCCCATACCTGGAGCTTGCGGATGTGCCCATGCTGACCATCCTCCACACCCCGCCGCTGCCGTGGATCGTGGACGCCGTGGAGGACGGTCGCGCGCCGCTCTCACCGCTGCACCGCTTCGTCAGTGTTTCGGCCCGCAATGCCACCGGCTGGTCCCCGCACCTGCCGGACCTGCACGTCATCCACAACGGCATCCGGCTGGCGGACTGGCCCGCGGGCACCGGACGCCGCACCGGAACCGTCGTCTGGGCCGGACGGGTCACGCCCGAAAAGGGCCTCCACATAGCGATTGATGCGGCCCGGATGGCAGGGATGGAACTGCACTTCGCCGGGCCGATCAGCGATGCGAAGTATTTCGAACGCACCGTCGCACCGCACCTGGGCCGCGGGGTGCAGCACGTCGGCCACCTCGACCACCGGGAACTGGCCGCCTTCCTTGGGTCCGGAGAGGTCTTCATTGCCTCGCCTGTCTGGTCCGAGCCCTTCGGATTGACCGCACTGGAGGCGATGGCCTGCGGTACGCCGGTGGCTGCCCTGCCCCTGGGCGCCATGCCGGAGATCATCGACGCCGACGGGGGCCGGCTCGCGGAAGGCCTCGGTGCCGATGCCCTGGCCGCAGCCATCACGGACGCGCGCGGCCTCGACCGTGAGCGGGTACGGAAATCCGCGGCCCGCTTCAGCGCCTCAGCCATGGTGGATTCCTACGAGGAGCAGATGCGCTCCCTCCCCCAACCGGACGGCCTGCCCGACTCCGGTCATCCCGACGCCGTCCTCGTGCCCTAACAGGAGCAGCACTTGACTTCTTCCCGCATGCCCCGCGTGGCCTACTACGCGCACCACCACGGCACCGGACACCTGCGTCACGCCGCCAACATTGCCCGGCTGGCTGCCGTGGAGCTGCTTGTCACCGGCACCACCCCGGCCGGGGGACTTCCGCGCCTGCCCGGGGGAGCGCGGTTCGCGCCGCTCCCGCCCGACGTCGGACCCGACGGACCCTTCGCGCCCGGGCCGGGGAGCTTCCTGCACTATGCGCCGGCAGGTCCGGCGCTGCAGTCCCGCTTCAGCCAGCTGCACCGGCTCTGGGAAGAGTTCGCCCCGGACGTGGTGGTCGTGGATGTGTCCGTGGAGGTCGCCGCCTTTGCCAGGCTCGCGGGCTATCCGGTTATCCACCGCCGGATGCACGGGGAACGGACCGACACGGCACACCGGCTGGCCTACGACTCCGTTCACCGGCTCATCGCCTACTTCCCGGAAGCCATCGAAGATCCGGCGCATCTGCAGGCTTACGGCTCCAAGAGCACTTATCTGGGCATGCTCGCTCCGGACACCGCACCCGGGCCCATCCCCGTGCGGCCCCGGACCGTCGCGGTGCAGACCTCCCTGGGCGGCAGCGGCGTATCACTTGAGGACGTCCTTGCCGCGGCCCGGCAGACACCGGGGTGGCAGTGGGACGTTATGGGACATACCGCCGGCGCCCCGGGGCAGGTTCCCGCGAATGTGTCGCTGCTGGGCGTAGTGGCGGATCCGGGGCCCCGGCTGGCCGCCGCGGATGTGGTGGTCACCTCGGCCGGCCACAATGCGGTGGCCGCCGCGGCCGCCGCACGCCGTCCGGCGCTGCTGATTCCCGAACCCCGGCCGTTCCGGGAACAGGCCGTTTTTGCCTCTTCGCTCGCGTCGGCGGGCGCAGCCGCCGCGCCAAGCTTCGCCTCAGTGGCGGACTGGCGGGGCCTGCTGGAAGAATTGCGCGGGACCGATCCGCAGCTGCTGGCCAGGACCCTGCTGGTTTCTCCCGCCCACTTCCGGGAACGGTTCCTGGCCGCCGTCGAGTCGGCCGTCTCCGGGAGCGAGGGAGATCCCGTTCCCGCCGGCAGGGACGTCAGTACGGCGCATTGACGCGGGCGGCGGCGAGCTCGGCGGGACCCGGACGGCGCAGCAGCCGCAGGTCCCCGCCGTCGCGCTCCCAGGATACGTAGCCGTCCCGGGCAAAGGCTTCGAGCCAGCCGGTCATCGGCCAGCTGCCCCATTTGCCCCGGAACGCCTTGGCGTTAATGACAATGGATTCCAGATGCTGCAGCGGCGGCCGGTGAACGCCGTGGTGCTGGTGGAACATGGTTGCCCCGGAAAATGCCAGCGGGACCGCCTTCCGCTGCGCAGTGAAGGCGAAGTCCGTGTCCTCGCCGCCGTACCCGGCAAAGGACTCGTCAAAGCCGCCGATCGGTTCGAATGTCCCGCGGTGCACGGCAAACCCCAGGGACCAGAACAGGGCGTATTCCTGCGAGGCACGTGCCGGTTCTCCCGGCGCCGGTGCCAGGGCAGCACGTGCGTGGTGCGGTACGGAGTCCCGGTACAGCACCTGATCGTCGCCGTCGGATACCCACCCCGGCACGTCCGCATCTGCCGTGAGGTAGCGGGGGGCGGCCATCACCAGGCCGCGGTTGCGGTCCAGGTCCGACAGCAGGTGCCCGAACATGCCAGTTGCGGGAATGCAGTCCACGTCGAGGAAGACCAGTGTTTCGGACCGCGCCGCCGCAGCAGCGGCGTTCCTGCCCGCCCCCAGCGGCAGCGGTTCGCCGGCGCCCGACGCCGCATGGACCACCCGCAGCGGCACGTCGCTCGGCGGGGGAACAGCCTCGGGCTGGTTCAGGTAGCAGACCACGATCTCTGCCGGCCGGCGGGTGGAGCGGCTGATCCCGCGGACGGCGTTGGCCAGGTGGGCATCTCGTCCCGAGCTGATGATAAGCACCGAAAACGCCTGCTCCGGGGCGGTCTGCTGCGGCTGCATTCTTTCCTTCCGCCGGGGGCGCCCTCCGCGGGCGCCGCAAAATACTAAGTATACTGAACACGGATTGTTTACAGCGGCGGAAGAGGATGCGTGGGCAGGCCGGAAGGATCGAACATCAGGGTGGCGTCAGTGCCGCACAGCCAGGTCTATATCCGGCATACCGGCGCCGTCCCGGGGGAGCGGAACCCGGTGGTACGCCTGCCGGACCCGGACCCCCGCAATCCCGGCCAGTCCACGGAGGCGACATGGTGGCCGCCGGTCATGCTGGACGCCGGCTGGATCCGGGAGAACGCGGACAGCTTCGACCTGATGCACATCCACTTCGGCTTCGACGCCATTTCGCCCCGGGACCTGCAGGCGGTTACCGACGAGCTGAAGGCCCAGGGGAAACCGCTGGTCTACACGGTCCACGATCTGCGCAATCCGCACCACCTCACTCCGGAGGCGCATGACGCGCAGCTGGATGTGCTGATTGCCGCAGCCGATGAACTGATCACGCTGACGCCCGGGGCCGCCGCCGTCGTCGAGCGCCGGTGGGGCCGCCGCCCGTACGTGCTGCCGCATCCGCACGTGGTGGACCTGGCGGAGCTTGAGCGGCGCCAGGCCCTGCGGCTGGCAGCCGGTCCGCGGGAGGAGTTCCGCGTCGGTGTGCACCTGAAGAGCCTGCGCCCGAACATGATGGAGGGTGCGGTCCTTCCGGACCTGCTCGACGCCGTGGAACAGCTTCCCGGTGCCGTGCTGCAGGTGAACGGGCATCCGGACATCCTCACCCCCGGAGGGGACAAGTACCGGCCGGAACTGCACCGCTGGCTGGCGGAGGCCGCCGCGGCCGGACGGCTCGAGCTGCAGGTCCGGGACTACTTCGACGAACCGCAGCTCTGGGACTACCTGTCGAGCCTGGATGTGTCCGTGCTGCCGTACCGGTTCGGCACCCATTCCGGCTGGCTCGAAGCGTGCACCGATCTGGGCACGGCCGTGCTAGCGCCGTCCTGCGGCTTCTACGCCCAGCAGCGTGCCGGCGTCACGGAATTCGTGCATAACGAGGACGGCCTCGATGCCCAGTCCCTGACCAGCGCGCTCAAGCAGGTGCACGCCGCCCGGAGCTGGCCGGGAATGAGCCGCGGGGAACGGACCGCAGAGCGCCGGCAGGTAGCCGCAGCGCATGAGGAAATCTACCGGTCCCTGCTCGGCGCCTAGCCGGATGCGCCTCCCGCAGGGCCGGCGCCGCGCAGCGCCTGTTCCAGTGCGGCCAGCCGGTCCCGCGTAAGGGGGGTGCCGGGAAACCGGGCCAGCCGGCGCAGCGGCATACTGCCCATGAGCGCCAGCGCGTCGGCCATGCCCGGGTCCCCGCCGCCCAGCAGCTGCCGGCCCAGCGGATGCGCCAGCCATTGTGCGATAGTCGAATCCAGTGTCAGCGGCGCCGCCGTGCCGCCGTCGGTGCCGGGCAGGTCGATGGTTCCGCTGAGCCGGATGTCCCGGGAGGAGGACCCGACGTCGATGCGGTAGGTTCCGCCGTCGGTGATCCACCGGTGCGACGCCGGGTCGAACCTCGCCAGCTCCCGCAGCGGTACCGTCAGCGCAACCGGAGCCGAGGCGCCGGGTTCGAGGAAGACCTTGCGGAAGGCCCGGAGCTCGCGCGGCGGCCGTACCGCGGGTCCCGCCGGAGCGCCGGAGTACACCTGCAGGACTTCGGCTCCGGCCCGGCTGCCGATATTCGTGAGCGTTGCCCCGACGGCCAAGGCAGGCCCCGTATCCGTGTCCACAAGGCGGAGGTCCAGGCCGGTGTAATCGAAAGCTGTGTAGGACAGGCCGTGCCCGAAGGCGAACGCCGGTTCGATCCCACGCGCGTCATACCAGCGGTAGCCCACCAGCACCCCTTCGCCGTAGCGGACCGTGCCTGCCTCGCCGGGATAGTTCCCAAACGCCGGAGTGTCTTCGATCCGCCGGGGGAAGGTTTCCGCCAGCTTTCCGGACGGGTTCACATCTCCCAGCAGGACATCCGCCAGCGCCTCGCCTCCGGCCTGGCCGGGCAGCCACGCCTCCAGCACGGCCGGTACCTGCTCCACCCACCCGGTCTCCACGGCGCCGCCGTTGAACAGGACCACCACTGTCCAGGGGTTGGCGGAGGTCACCGCCCGCAGCAGCGCCAACTGGTTTTCCGGCAGGGCCAGGTCCGGCCGGTCGAATCCCTCCGACTCCTTGTCCTCGGGCAGGCCAAGGAAGAACAGCACTGCGTCCGCAGCGGCGGCAGCGGCCTCCGCCTCGGCCACCAGCTCCGGGTCGGGCGTTCCGTCCAGCCGGTAGCCGGCGGCAAAGACGGCCGCAGCGGTCCGCTCGGACAGGACCTCCAGCGGAACGCTGACCCGCGTGGGGGTCACCTGCGAGGAGCCGGCGCCCTGGTACCGCGGGGTGCGGGCCAGCTCGCCCACCACGGCCAGTCGGAGACCGCGGGAGAGCGGCAGGATCCCGCCCTCGTTCTTCAACAGCACCATGGAGGCCGCAGCGGCCTCGCGTGCCAGCCGGTGTTGTTCGTCAGGGTCCGCGCTGCTGTGCGACGGCGAGGCGGTGCGGTCCGCCAGCTGCAGGAGCCTCGCCGCGGATGTATCCACCATCTCCTGGTTGACGGTGCCGGCTTCCAGTCCGGCCTGCAGCTCCGCCGGCCCCAATCCGCCGCTGGCGGGCATTTCCAGGTCCAGTCCGGCGTCGAGCGCCGCCGCCCGGTCGGTGACCGCACCCCAGTCGGACATCACCAGGCCGTCGAATCCCCACTCGTTACGCAGGACCGTCTGCAGCAGCCAGGCATTCTCCGCAGCGTGGATGCCGTTGACCTTGTTGTAGGCAGCCATCAGGGTCCACGGGTGTGCGGTCCGAACCACCGTTTCGAAGGCCCGGAGGTAAATCTCGTGCAGGGTGCGTTCGTCCACCGACGCGTCAATCCGCATCCGGTCCGCTTCCTGGTTGTTCGCCGCGAAATGCTTGGGGCAGGCAGCCACCCCCTCGGACTGGAGGGCGCGGATCCAGGCGGCACCCAGCGCGCCGGCGAGCAGCGGGTCTTCGGAAAAGTACTCGAAGTTGCGCCCGCACAGGGGAGTGCGCTTGATGTTCAGTCCCGGCCCCAGCACGACGTCGACATGCGCAGCTGCCGCTTCCTTCGCCGTCGCCGTGCCGAGCCGGGCCAGCAGGTCCGGGTCCCAGGAACACGCGGTGAGGCATTCCGCAGGGAAGCAGGTGGCAGGCAGCGCGTCACCGATTCCGGGTTCCGACTCGCTGCGTGGACGCCGGATACCGTGTGGCCCGTCGGAGAGCACCAGGGGCCGGAGCCCCGCCGCCGGGGCAGCGACGGTGGTCCAGAAAGACGCTCCGGACAGCAGGGCGGGTCTTTCATCCGGCGGGAGGGAAGACACCCGCTCCCGCAGCGAAGCGGCGGACGGCTGGTCAGGTGAGGACATCGGCATGTGCCGGAGTCTAGGTGCCCTCCGCAGCCGGGAGAAGAGCACCGGGCGACAGAAGAGGTGCAGGCACGAAGGACCTGTCGGCGGAACCTGCCCTGCGGCTAGTGTTTCGTTAGCGAACAGCAGCGGAGAACCGAGCCTTCGCGGACGGAGCAGACCAATGATCAGCCAGCTGGACCGTTATCGGCAGATCGCCGAGATTCTCTCCCGCAACGGCCTTGGCTTCCTGGTGTCCGCCCTTGGCCTGGAGGGCAGGCTGCCGTTCCGCCGCCAGCACGCGGCCGAGGCGGGAGGCAAACCCCGCACCCGTCCGGAGTACCTGCGTACGGCCCTCGAGGAGCTCGGTGCCACGTACGTGAAGATGGGCCAGTTGCTCTCCACCCGTCCGGACCTGCTGCCCCCGGACTACCAGAGTGAACTGGCGAAGCTGCAGGATGACGCCGAAGCGGTCCCGTGGCCGCAGATCAAGGACGAGCTGCACCAGGAACTGGGCGGAGACCCGTTGGAGGTCTTCCGGTCCTTCGACACCACGGTCATGGCAAGCGCCTCGATCGGGCAGGTCTATGCCGCCGTCCTGAAGGACGGCACGGAGGTGGTGGTCAAGGTACGCCGGCCCGGGATCGCTGCCCAGGTGGAACAGGACCTGGAAATCCTGCAGAACCTGGCCAACGCGGCCAGCAAACGCTGGGAAGCCGCCCGCGACTACGACCTCACCGGACTGATGGACGAGTTTGCCTCCACGCTTCGCTCGGAGCTGGACTATCTCCAGGAAGGCCGCAACGCGGACCGGTTCCGGGCCAACTTCGAAGACGACGCTGCGATAACCATTCCCTACGTTTATTGGGACCACAGCACCTCCCGTGTCCTGACGATGGACCGGATCCGCGGAATGAAGGTCACGGACGTTGCCGCTCTCGACGCCGCCGGGATCGACCGTCCGGCGCTGGCGGTGGCTGCTTCACGCGTCGAAATGAAGATGGTCTTCGATGACGGGTTTTTCCATGCCGACCCGCACCCGGGAAACCTCTTCGTGGAGCCCGGCGGCCGGGTTGGACTGATCGACTTCGGCATGGTGGGCGAGGTGGACGAGAAGCTGCGCAGCCAGCTGTCGGCCCTGTTCATCGGCATTGTGCGCAAGGATCCGGAGCGGATCACCAATGCGCTGGTCCGGATCAATGCTTCAGGGATGCGGGTGAACCGCGTGAAGCTCAGGATGGACCTTGGTCCGCTGATCCGCCTGTATTCCGGCAAGGACCTGGCGTCGGCACCGGTGGGAACCATCATTACAACCGGGCTGGGCATCCTGCGCACGCACCACATCCAGCTGCCGCGGGAAATGGCGCTGCTGCTGAGGATGCTGATCATGACCGAAGGCATGGGCGAGGTGCTGGATCCCCAGTTCCGGCTCGGCCCCACCCTGGGCCCCTATGCGCGCAGGATGGCACTGCAGCAGCTGAACCCGGTGAACTATGCCCGCAGGCTCGGCCGTGCCGGAACGGAGGTCCTGGAGCTGGGTGCCGAACTGCCGGACCAGGCCCGCCGGCTGCTCAGCACCCTGGAGATCGAGGGGGTGGAGGTCCACCTCCGCGGCGAGGAACTGCTTCCGCTGGTGATGCGGCTGGAGCGCGTGGGAAACCGGCTGGTGGCGGCAATCTTCGCGTCGGCGTTTATTCGTGGAGTGGGGGAGCTGACGCTGGGTGATTCGTCCCGCTGGAAATCGTGGCAGGCACCGCTGATGAGTGCCGGGCTCGCGTCTACGGGGGCGTTGGGCGGATACATCGCCTGGACTTCGCGCCGGGCGCGGCTGCGCGGTATGTGACACTGCGGCAGATGGCACCGCTGCAGACGGCACAGGGCCGGGGCGGGAAAAGTTCCCGCCCCGGCCCTGTTGGCTTGTGCTTGTACTGGTGCTTGCCGTCCCTATGCCGTGGCCGGGCGCACCGGCGCGGCGGCCTTGGCCAGGTTCAGGCCCAGTTCCGCCGTCGGGGTGTGCGCGGTCTCCTTGGCGGTGAGGGCGGAAATGGCGGCGATGGCGCAGATAGTGCCGGTGAATACGCTGGTCACCAGCCATCCGCCGGGCTCCAGTCCGCCGATGGCAGCAACGATGGACGGTGCAAAACCGGCCATCAGGAAGCCGAGCTGCGTGCCGATGGCGAGGCCCGAGAATCGGACCTTGGCGCTGAACATCTCTCCGTAGAACGACGGCCAGACAGCGTTCGCCGCCGCGTAGCCGAAGGAGAAGACCGCCACGGAGAGGGCGAACTGCAGCAGGGTGTTACCGGACTCCATGGACAGCAGGTAGAACGGCATGATCACCGCGCTGGACAGTGCGCCGTAGATGAAGACCGGACGGCGGCCGATCCGGTCGGCCAGCCGGCCGAACAGCGGCTGCGTGAACAGTGCGAAGACGTTGCCGGCCACCACGAGCCAGAGCGTAATGTTCGCGTCCACGTTGCCTACCTCGGTGCCGTACTTGATGGCCAGTGTCCCGTAGACGGTGGAAACCGCTGCAATAAAGGCGCAGCAGATGACCCGCAGTACGTCGCGCCAGTGGTCCTTCAGCAGGACGCCTGCCGGCAGCTTCGCGATCTCGTTGCGTTCCTTGGCCTCCGTGAAGGTGGGGGTTTCATGCAGCGAGCGGCGGATGAAGTAGGTGACGACGACAACCACGGCGCTCAGCCAGAACGGAATGCGCCAGCCGATGCCGTATTTGATGTCGTCCGGCAGGGCAACCACGGGGATGAACACCAGTGCGGCAAGGATCTGCCCGCCCTGGGTACCTGTCAGTGTCCAGGACGTGAAGAACGAGCGGCGGTTGTCCGGCGCGTGTTCCAGGGTCATGGAACTGGCACCGGCCTGCTCGCCTGCGGCGGAAAGTCCCTGCATCAGGCGGCAGAAGACCAGCAGGACCGGAGCCCACCAGCCGATCGTATTGAAGTCCGGCAGGCAGCCGATCAGGAAGGTGCTTCCGCCCATCAGCAGGAGGGTGAACATCAGGACCTTCTGGCGGCCCACCCGGTCACCGAAATGCCCGAGAATGACGGCGCCGACCGGACGGGCAATATAGGCGAAGCCGAAGGTGGCGAGCGACATGACGCTGGCCTGGGTGTCGGCGTCCGGGAAGAACACGCGCGGGAAAATGAGCGCGGCAGCGGAACCGAAGATGAAGAAGTCGTAGTACTCGACGGCACTGCCCATAAAGCTGGCAGTGGCGGCCTTGCGCGGGGTCTTGCCCGTTGCTGGTCCAGCGGGGGCGGATGCGTCCATTGCATCTCTCCTGACGTGGGCTGTGGTGGGGGGGGTACGGAACTCCGGGGCGGTGTGCGCTATACGCACTTGTGTGCATTGTCCGTACGCTTGAAGTAATGTAGCCCACAGCTAAGGGTCCGGCAAGCAGCGGCGCATATGTGTCCTGCGTGTTCGAAAGGCACTGCCGCCCGCACGTAGGCACCGGAAGGAACAGCGCCATGAGCGGCACCGAGGAATCATTCATTGTCGGGTTGATCGGGGAAGGCATCACCGCCTCCCTTACCCCGCCCATGCATGAAAGGGAGGCCGATCACCAGGGGCTCCGGTACATTTACCGGCCGATTGACCTCACTCAGCTGGGCCGCCCGGGCACCGATGTCGGAGCGCTGCTTCGCGCAGGCCGGGACCTGGGTTTCAATGCCTTCAACGTGACGCATCCCTGCAAGCAGCTGGTCCTGGCCGAACTTGATGTTGTGTCGGACGACGCCGAGCGGCTCGGCGCAGTAAACACGGTCCTGATCCGGGACGGCCGGTTCATCGGGCACAACACCGATTTCTCCGGCTTCGGCGGGGCGCTGGCCGGCGGACTTCCGGATGCCGCGCTGGCCTCGGTGGTCCAGCTGGGCGTGGGTGGTGCCGGCGCCGCCGTGGCCTACGCCCTCCTCAAAGCCGGAACCGGCGAGCTGACCCTGCTGGACCTGGACCCCGATCGTGCCGCAGAACGCGCAGCCGCGCTGTCCGGGCTTTTCCCGGACCAGCGGATCAGCGCCGGCACGCCCGCTGACCTCCCCGCCGTCCTGCCCGGTGCCGACGGCCTGGTCCATGCCACTCCGGTGGGGATGCATTCCCATCCAGGCCTTGCCGTGGACCTGGACCTGCTCAACTCCTCCCAGTGGGTGGCCGACGTCGTCTACCGTCCGGTGGAAACGGAACTGATCCGCGGCGCCCAGGCGCGGGGCTGCCAGGTGCTGGACGGCGGCCGGATGGCCGTGGGCCAGGCCGTGGATGCCTTTGAACTGATTACCGGCATCCGGCCCGACGCGGCACGGATGCTCGCCCACTTCCACGAACTGATTAGCCAGGGCCGCTGAGGGCCGGGACCGGAGCACCATGCGCACGTCAATTGCCACCGTCTGCCTGAGCGGAACGCTCGAAGAGAAAATGCGGGCCTGCGCCGATGCAGGCTTCGACGGCGTCGAAATCTTCGAACCGGACCTTCTGGTCTCTCCGTCCAGCCCGGAGCAGATCCGCGCCTTGGCGGCCCACCTGGGACTGACCCTGGACCTGTACCAGCCGTTCCGCGACTTTGAAGGCGTCGAGGACCCCCTGCTCGAAGCCAACCTGGACCGCGCCCGGGCAAAGTTCGAACTGATGAACCGCCTCGGGATCGAAACCATGCTGCTGTGCAGCAACGTGGGCACGGCGACCATCGACGACGACGCCGCGGCGGCGGACCAGCTGCGCCGGCTGGGTGAACTGGCGGCCGGCTACGGGGTAAAGGTCGCCTACGAAGCACTCGCCTGGGGACGCTACGTAAATGACTTCGAGCATGCCCAGCGCATAGTGGACCTGGCCGACCACCCGCAGATCGGCACCTGCCTGGACAGCTTCCACATCCTCTCCCGCGGCTGGGACCCGGCCGCGATCGAAAAAATCCCGGCGGAGAAAATCTTCTTCGTCCAGCTCGCCGACGCGCCCGAACTATCCCTCGATGTCCTCTCCTGGAGCCGGCACTACCGGGTCTTCCCCGGTGAGGGCGCGTTCGACCTGGTGCGGTTCATGGCCCATCTGGTCCGCAGCGGCTATGACGGACCGGTGTCCCTGGAGATCTTCAACGACGTGTTCCGGCAGACCGCCGAGGACCGCACCGCGGTGGACGCGATGCGGTCCCTTATCTGGCTGGAGGAGCGCACGGCGTCGTACCTCTTGCAGCACGACGGCAGTGCGCACTATCCGATGTCCCTCGCGACCCTGCCGAGCGTGGCCGAGCCCACCGGGTTCAACTTCGCCGAGGTCAAGGCCGGGAACCCGGACACGGTCTCCGCGCTCCTGCACCAGCTGGGCTTCACCTTCGCCGGGCGGCACCGGACCAAACCCGTGCAGCTGTGGACCTCCGGCACGGCTCGGGTGATCATCAACGGGCAGCAGGCCGGCGGGATGGAACCGGGCATTTCCGCACTCGGGCTGGACGTGCAGGACCCGCAGGCCGCAGCTTCCCGCGCGGTGCAGCTGCGGGCCCGGCCGGTGAGCCGGCGCAGCCAGGCGGACGAGCAGGTGCTCCAGGCCGTGTTTGCCCCGGATTCCACGGAGGTCTTCCTCTGCGAAGCCACCGCCGACGGCACTGCCGCGTGGGCGGACGAGTTCGGACCCGCGGCGACGCCCGGCCCCGGGGAAACCGCCGGGCAACCGCCGCAGCCGCTGATTTCGGCCATTGACCACATCAACCTGTCCCAGCCCTGGCAGCACTTCGACGAAGCGGTGCTCTTCTACGAGTCCACGCTTTCCCTGACCCCGATAGCCTCGCAGGAAGTCCCCAGTCCCATGGGCCTGGTCCGCAGCCAGGTGATGCGCAGCGCCGACGGCGGGGTGCGGCTGGCGTTGAACATTGCCCCGTTGATCGTGGAATCCGGGCCCGGCGGCGCGGAGTACCCCCAGCACGTCGCTTTCACCTCCACCGATCTGGTCGCCACCGCCCGCCAGGCGGCCGAAAGGGGGCTTCGGTTCCTGCCGGTGCCGGCCAATTACTATGAGGACCTGGCAGCCCGCTTCCGGCTTGATCCGGGGTTCCTGGCGGAACTGCAGGGCCTGAACCTGCTCTATGACCGCGACGGCGACGGCGAATTCCTGCACTTCTACACGGGCACCGTGGGCAACGTGTTCTTCGAAGTGGTGGAGCGGCGGGGCGGGTACGAAGGTTACGGTGCACCCAATGCACCCGTTCGGCTGGCCTCCCAGTACCTGGCTTCCCGCGGGGAACCGAAAGCGCGTTAAGTGGAGGGCGCAGACGGCTATTACGTGAAATCGGTGGAGAAGGCCTTCGCCGTGCTGGGCGCCTTCACGCTGAACGTGCCCGAACACACGGTCAGCTCCGCAGCCGCGGCAGCAGGCATCAGCCGGGCTGCGTCGCGCCGGTTCCTCCTCACCCTCCGGGACCTCGGCTACCTGGGCTTTGACGGAACCACTTTCCGCCTGGCGCCGAGGACCCTGGACATCGGGTCCTCGTTCCTGGCGCATCTTTCCCTGCCGCACGCCGCCGAGCCGCACCTGAAGCAGCTCTCCGTTGACCTGGGCGAGACGACGTCGCTCTGCATCCTGGACGGGACCGACGTCGTCTATGTTTCGCGGATCACTTCCCCCCGGCTGGTGCGGGTGGCGGTCAACGTCGGGACCCGGTTCCCGGCCTGGGCCACTTCGATGGGCAGGGTGCTGCTGGCGTCCCTGCCCGAGGCGGAGCAGGAAGCCTATTTCAGCACCGTGGAACTGATGCCTTACACCGCGCGCACCGTCCGCACCATCCAGGAGCTGAGGGCGTCCGTTCGGGAGACCGGCGAGCGGGGCTGGTCACGGGTGGCTGATGAGTTGGAGGACGGCCTGCGGGGCGTGGCCGTTCCGGTCCGCAGCGGCGACGGCACAGTGGTCGCGGCTGCCAACGTGTCGCTGCAGCTGCACAGCACCGAACGCGTGGAGGAGACCGTGCTTCCGCCGCTGCGCGCCGCCGCGGACCGGATAGGCCGGGACCTGGGCTAGTCGCTGTACTCGGTGGCCTTGTAGATATTCAGGCCCAGCGCCGCGGCAACCTGGGCCACCGCCCGCTGTGCCTTGACGCTGTTACCCACTTCGTCCAGCGGCGGCGCGAACCCGGCAATCGCCAGCTTGCCGGGCATGATGGCCAGGATGCCCCCGCCCACGCCGGACTTTCCCGGCAGTCCCACGCGGTAGGCCCAGTCACCGGAGGCGGTATACATCCCTTCCATGGTCATCTCGGCCAGCATGGCCGGGATGTTGGCAGCCTGCACCACCCGGTCCCCGCTCAAGGGATTGATTCCCTTGTTGGCGATGGTGGCTCCCATGGCCGCCAGGTCACGGGCGGTGACGAGGGTGGAGCACTGCCGGGTATACACATCACACGCTTCCATCGGATCCGAATACATGGTGCCGCCCGAGTACAGCAGCCAGGCAATCGCCCGGTTGTGGAAGTTGGTGGACTGCTCGGAGTTATTCACCTCGTCACTCAGCGTGATTCTCCGGCCGGCAAATGCGCTCTGGACCTGCAGGATCGCCTCCCACCGATCCTCGGCGTTGTCGCCGGGAATCAGGGAAACCGTGGACATGGCTCCGGCATTGACCAAGGGCGACACCGGTGTGTCACCGTGCAGCGCAACGGAAATCACCGAGTTGAACGGCTCCCCGGTAGGATCCGCACCGACCTTTTCCTGGAAGGTTTCCAGCCCCACCTGTTCCATGGCCCACGCCATGGAGAACACCTTGGAAATGGATTCCAGGGCAAATTCGAAGCCTGTGTCACCGGCTTCGAACAACGCTCCGTCCGCGGTCATCACGCAAATCCCGAAGAGGTCCGGGTTCACGGACGCCAGGTACGGGATGTAGCTGGCGTTCCTGCCCCCGGAGTCGTTTCGGTGGTCTGCGTACGCCGTCCGGACCGCCGATTCAATTGCGGTGTCATCGAGTGTCATACCGCCGTGCTCCCGCCGTGCCCGCCGCCGTCGTCGTGCGAGAACATCACCGGCGAACCGGAGGATTCCGCTTCCCTGGTCAACTGTTGGGTGGAAACACTGGACTCCGAGACCGTCCCGGGATGCGAATGCTCAATCTGCCACGTGAACGGAACGAACTCGCTGGTCCGGTCCCGCCAGTGCGGCTTGCGGAAGGCATAAATAAGGAACGGCAGGATGACCATCACCACAGCCCCGCCCACAAGGATGCCCACGTAGACTTCCGGGGATCCTACGGAAATCTGGTCGGGCGGGATGAAGCTGAAGGCGAAAGCCATCAGTGAACCGAGGAAACCCACGCCGCCGATAATCCACATGCCGACGTCGCCTCCGGGCACCCGGTAGGGCCGCGGACGGTTCGGCTGGCTGTAGCGCAGGTAAATCGCGGCAGCGAACATCAGCATGTACATGATGAGGTACAGGATCACCGTCAGCTGGCTCAGGATCTGGTAGGCGGCCTGAACCGAGGGCAGCACTACGTAGGTCAGTCCCAGTCCGGTGACCATAAAGGCCTGGAAGAACAGGATGTGGGTGCCCATTCCATTCTTGTTGGTGTGCTGCCAGAAGCGGGGGAGGTAGCCTGCCTTCGCCACGGCAAGCATGCCCATGGACGGACCTGCCACCCAGGTCACTACGCCGGCGAGGACGCCGATCAGCAGCATAAACGCGACTATGGGTCCAGCCCAGCCAATGCCGGCCCATTCAAACATGTCGTTGTAGGAGGTCAACAGGCTCTGGGTGAGGTTGATATCGGCCTGGGGCACCACGAACGCGATGGCCAGGGTTCCCAGCACGAAGATGATGACGGTCCCTGCCGCCGCGGTCAGCACGGCGATCGGGTAGTCGCGGGTGGGGTTCTTGACCTCTTTGACGTGGATCGCGTTCATTTCCATGCCGGCGTAGAAAAGGAAAATCGACGCCGCGAGCACCACGTTGGAGAAGTTGCCGAAGTCGGGAATGAGTTCGCCCCAGCCCAGCTGGATCTGCGGGGTGTTCCCGGCAAAGAAATAGGAGAAGCCAAGGACGATCAAGATGGCTGCCGGAATGATGGTTCCGATGATGCCGCCCCACTGGCTTACCCGGGAGAAGGCCTTCGCACCGCGGAAGGCAATGAACGTGGCCAGCCAGTAGACCACCAGGACCACCGCGAGGACGAAGAGCTTGTTTCCTGCGAGTTGCGCGTCAAGGTTCTGGTTGTCCCCGGTGTAGGCCAGTGACACAGCGCCGAACGTCAGCACGGTGGGGAACCAGATGGTCACCTCGATGAAGAGCATGAACATGGCCAGGAAGGCCCACCGCGGCCCGAACGCCTCGCCGACCCATCGGAAGACGCCGCCCGTCTCCGGCCATCCAGTGGCCAGCTCCGCGGCCACGAGGGAGACCGGAATCAGGAAGACGACGGCGGCCAGGACATAGTAGAAAATCGAGCTCAGGCCGTACTCGGCCTCCGACGGAAGCCCGCGGAGGCTGACCACGGCCACAATGTTCATCACCGCCAGGGCGCCGATGGTGATCTGGGCATTCTGCTTCGATTTCGCCCGCTGCGCATCCGCTGCGGGGGAATTTGCTGCCTTCGAATCGCTCATTCAGGCCACCTCCTCGATTAGTGATGGAATCCGGGACGCTCCGCCTCGCGAGGCATCGGGGCACTCAGCTGATCCAGGTACGTGGTTTCCCGTCGGATATCCGCCAGCAGTTTCTCTGCCAGGTCCATACTCAGCCCGTTGCGGACCACAATCCGTTCCACCGTCAGGTTCGAGAGGTTGTCCGGCAGGGGATAGGCGGGCACGAGCCACCCCCTGGTGCGGAGCCGCTCCGCCAAGTCATACAGGTTCCACTTGTCCGTGTATCCATCTTTCAGCCGCCAGGCGAACACCGGGATGTCGGAGCCGTCGTTCCACAGTTCGAAGGGGCCCAGCTCAGCGATCGCGCCGGACAGGTGCAGCGCAACGTCCTGCGAGGCCTGCTGGATCCGTGCATAGCCGTCGCGGCCCAGGCGCAGGAACAAGTAAAACTGCAGGACCACCTGTGCACCGGGGCGCGAGAAGTTCAGGGCAAAGGTCGGCATATCGCCGCCGAGGTAGCTCACGTAGAAAATCAGGTCCTCCGGAAGCCACTGCCGTTCCCGCCAGACCACCCAGCCGAGCCCCGGATAGACCAGGCCGTATTTATGGCCGGAAGTGCTGATCGAGTGGACCCGTTCCAGCCGGAAGTCCCACTCCAGGTCCTGTTGGATGAACGGCGCGATCATGGCGCCGGACGCCCCGTCCACGTGGATGGGAATGTCGAGGCCGGTGGAGGCCTGGATCTCGTCCAGCTTGGCCGCGATCTGCTTTACCGGCTCATACATGCCGGTGTAGGTCACGCCCATGATGGCGACGACGCCGATGGTGTTTTCATCGACATAGTTCTCCAATTCGAAGCCGTCCAGGCATTTGTGCTCTTCACTGATGGGCACCAGCCGCGGCTCGACGTCGAAGTAGTTGCAGAACTTCTCCCAGCACACCTGGACCGCGGAACTCATCACCAGGTTCGGCTTATCAGTAGGCTTTCCCTCGCTGCGGCGCCGATGCTGCCAAAGCCGTTTGAACGCCAATCCGCCCAGCATGCAGGCTTCGGAGGAACCGACCGTCGAGGTGCCGATGGAGTTCTCCGGGGAGGGGGAATGCCACAGATCGGCGAGGATCCGCCAGCAGTTCTGCTCAATCTGCGCAGTCTGCGGGTATTCGTCCTTGTCGATCATGTTCTTGTCGAACGTCTCGCTGTAGAGCCGGTTCGCGTGGTCGTCCATCCAGGTGCTGACAAACGTCGCCAGGTTCAGGCGTGCGTTGCCGTCCAGCATGGTTTCGTCATGGACAATCTGGTATGCCGTTTCCGGCAGCATTTCACCATCATTCAGCCGGAATTTCGGAGCGGCAGTCTCCTCGCCCGGCCGGGCAAAAAGCGGATTGACGGAAAGCGAATCAGGATTTTTCTGCACCATTTTGGAAGCCTCTCATCGACAATATGCCAACCGGCATCAGGCCGTAGTGAACGGCGGTGGGTCCCCCCAAGGCTGCGCGCAGGAAAAACTCTACGCGCGGCAAATACCCGGTGCTAGGTTTGGCGCGGTTTAGGCGGCTCCGGACCCAAAACGGCGGTAAAGGCAGTGTCCGGCAGCGCTTTTTCCTGGTCTTTCATTGAGGGCCGGCCCGTGCCGGACGTACCCTTGCCGGACCGCTTATTCCTGCCCGGCTCCCGCGCTCCAACGCCGCCGGACCGGGCAATCGAGAAGGAGATATCCATGGCTTCCCTTGCACGGCGCGAGCGTTTTGAACTGCCGGACCAGGTCCGTAAATTCTTCGAGGGGGACTGGGAGGTCCCTGCCTTCCCCGTCGAGGAATACCAGGACGGCTCGGCCATGGTGATCCGGGCCGAACTGCCCAACATCAATCCGGAACAGGACCTGGACGTCACGGTGAGCGACGGGGTCCTGCATATCAAGGGGGAACGGAAGGAAAAGACGGAGCACAAGGGACGGCACGGCTACCGTTCCGAGTTCCGTTACGGGTCATTCACCCGCGAAATAGCGCTGCCGTCCGGAGCCAGCCAGGACAATGTCACGGCTACCTACAACGACGGCGTGCTGGAGGTGCGTGTGCCGGTCCCCGAGGTTGGACCATCGTCAACCAAGGTTCCCATCTCGCGGGGCTAGGGCGGCCGCCGAGCTGAAGCCGAAGGAACCGCATGACTGAACGGCCAGCAGCACGCAAGGGCGCGCGGACGTTCCCGGACTGGCTGGTCATTGCCACGCTGGGCTGCGGCGGCATAGTGGTCTCGCTCGAAAAAACCGCGGTGGTTCCGCTGCTGCCGGAATACCCCCGGATCTTCGGAGTCACCTCCGACGACGTGTCCTGGCTGGTCACCGTCACGCTGCTCTCCGCAGCGGTGGCAACCCCCATCGTCTCCCGGCTCGCGGACATGTACGGCAAACGCCGGATGCTGCTGGTGGCCATGGCCCTGATGGTTGCCGGCGCCTTCACGGCCTCCATCGGCGGGACCTTCACGTGGGCCCTGGTCGGCCGCGGGCTGCAGGGCCTTGCCGGTGCGGTGATACCGGTGGGGATCAGCATCCTGCGGGAAACCCTGCCGCAGAAGAAGATCGCCGGCGCCGTTGCGCTGATGAGTGCCAGCTTCGGCATCGGCAGCGCCCTGGGGCTGCCGCTTGCCGGGCTGGTCTATGCACGGTTGGGCTGGCAGGGCACCTTTTGGGTGGTGGGAGTGATTGGCGCGTTGGTGATTGCCGCCGTCGTCGTCTTTGTTCCGGAGTCGAAGGTCCGCAACCCGGCACCGTTTGACTACGTCGGGGCCCTGCTGCTGTCGGCCGCCATGACCGCCGTATTGCTGGCCATTACCAAGGGCGGGGTCTGGGGCTGGACCAGTTACCCGATCCTGGGCCTTTTTGCCGCCGCCGCCGTCTGCTTCGCACTGTGGTTTCCGGCGGAGCTGCGCAACGGACAGCCCCTGGTGGACCTGCGGACATCCGCCCTCCGCCCGGTCCTGCTCACCAACATCGGAGCCGTCCTGGTGGGCTTTTCCATGTACGCGAACATGCTGGTCACCACGCAGCAGCTGCAGCTCTCGAAGGAGACCGGCTACGGCTTCGGGCTGAGCGTGCTCGCGGCCGGCCTCACCATGATCCCGTCGGGGCTGGCCATGGTGGCGGCTTCCCCGGTCTCGGCGCGCATCACCAACACGTACGGAGCCAAGGTCACGCTGGTGACCGGCTGCACCGTTATGGCTGCGGGGTATCTGGCACGCATCCTCTTCGTGCACACGGTTCCTCAAATCATCACCGGGGCCGTGATCGTGTCCATCGGCACGGCAATCTCCATGGCCGCCATGCCCACCATCATCATGAGCAACGTCCCGCTCACCGACACAGCGGCAGCCAACGGCCTGAACACCCTGCTCCGGTCCGTAGGCACCTCCACCTGCAGCGCAGCAGTGGCCACTATCCTGGCCTCGCTGACAATAACCATCGGCGGCAGCAGCTTCCCCGGACTGGACGCGTTCCGGACCATTTTCGTGTTGGCCGGTCTGGCGGCACTGGCCGCCGCCGGCGTCGCCTGCCTGATTCCCCGGTCCCGCCGGCACGAGGCCACGCACCCGGACCTGCACGCCGACGGCGGACAACGGCAGCCGCAACCGGAGGAAAAGCGGGAGATCATGGTCAGCGGACGGCTGCTGTCGGCCGCTGACGGCAGGCCGGTGGGCCGGGGCACCGTCACTGTGCTGGACAGCGGTGGCAGTCCGGTGGACTGGGACCGCACGGACCAGGACGGCGGCTATGCCGTCCTGCTTCCCGGCGAGGGACAATACGTCATGGTTGCGAGCCAGGCCAGCTGGCTGCCGGTTTCGGAAGTGCTGGCCATCCGGGGTGCGGCGGTACACCACGACCTCCATTTCCGCCGGCCGCTGGCCCTTACGGGACGGATCCGGCATGCCGGCCGCGCCGTCGCTGATGCACTCGTGATCCTGGTCCGGCCAGGCGGAGAGGTAGCAGCCTCGGCCCGTTCAGACGGCAGGGGGAACTACGAGCTGCCCCTGCCCGGATCCGGTGAGTATGTCCTTAGCGTCATTGAACCGGATGCCCGGACCACCCACACCCGGACCGTGGTCCTCCCGGCGCCGGACACCGTGATCGACGTGGAACTCGGAGGACGGGAACCGCACACCGGCCTCAGGATCTGACCGGGCCGCCCATCAGCGAGACCAAGGGCACATCTGCCGCTTTGGTACGCGCCTGTCCAAGCGCATACGATCAATCTGGCGTAAAGCGGGCGTCGGCAGCCAAACACGTGCCGAGCTATGTCCCGCTGCGCGGATTCTTTCACTCGTCTTTAGTTAGGGTATGCGGTGGACCTCACCCTCATGGTCGCGCTGGTGATCGCGCTAGCACTATTCTTCGACTTCACCAACGGCTTTCATGACACCGCCAATGCGATGGCTACCCCCATCGCAACCGGTGCCATCAAGCCCAAAACGGCCGTCGCCCTGGCGGCCGTGCTCAACCTGGTAGGTGCCTTCCTCTCCACGGAGGTAGCCAAAACCATCTCCGGCGGACTCATCAAGGAAGGTGAGGGCGGGATCCAGATAACCCCCGTCATGATCTTCGCCGGCCTGATGGGCGCCGTCATCTGGAACCTGATCACCTGGCTGCGGGGACTGCCGAGCAGTTCCTCCCACGCCCTGTTCGGCGGGCTGATCGGTGCCGCGATTGTCGGCGCCGGATTCGGTTCGGTGGATTACTCCGTGCTGATGTCCAAGGTTGTCCTGCCTGCGCTGATCGCTCCGTGCATCGCCCTGTTCGTGGCTTATCTCGCCACCAAGCTGGCGTACCGGATCACCCGCCGGCATGATCCCGATTCGGGCAACAAGCTGCCCCGCAAGCGCGGCGGCTTCCGCTACGCCCAGATCTTCTCCTCCTCCCTGGTCGCCCTGGCTCACGGCACCAACGACGCCCAGAAGACGATGGGTGTGATCACCCTTGTCCTGGTTGCCGGCGGCCTGCAGACCTCCGGCACCGGCCCCGCCTTCTGGGTCGTTGCAGCCTGTGCCATTGCCATTGCCGCCGGAACCTACGCCGGCGGCTGGCGCATCATCCGCACCATGGGAACCGGCCTGACCGAGGTCAAGCCGGCACAGGGCTTTGCTGCCGAAACCAGTACGGCCGCTGCCATCCTGGCCTCGTCCCACCTGGGCTTCGCACTGTCCACCACCCAGGTCGCCTCCGGCTCCGTCATCGGTTCAGGCCTGGGCCGCAAGGGCGCCGAGGTCCGCTGGGGCACCGCAGGGAAGGTCGGTGCCGGCTGGCTCCTCACGCTTCCCGCTGCCGCCGTCATGGGTGCCATTGCGGCGCTCATCGCGTCCATCGGCACTGCAGGTGTGGTTGCAATCTCCATCCTCGGCACCCTCACCATCCTGGGCATCTTCCTGTGGTCACGCCGCAGCCCGGTGAACCACGACAACGCCGTCAGCGACATTGAAAATGCCGGCGAAGTAGTCCGCATCAAGAAGCGCCGCGGCAAGAACAACCGCAAGGGCAAGAACGGCAGCACCGGCAAGAACAACAACTCCGGTAAGGGCGGAAGCACCGCTGCCGGGGTCAAGGTCAAGGAAGGTTCCAAATGAACATCCACTGGATGGACTACCTGACGGTCTTCGGCGTCACGCTTCTCGCCGCGCTGACCGTGGTCTGCATCTATTCGTTCGGGGTTCGCCTGTACGCGGTCTCGCTCGATGCTGAGACCGGTTCCACCCCGCGCAACCGCGTCGCCCTGGCAAAGGCCGGAGCGTTCACCTGCTTCGCACTTAGCGCCGCAGCGGTACTGTTCGGGATTTACCTGATTGTCCCGGCGCTGCACGGCTAGGCTTTCAGAAACACTAAAAGGCCCGCAGGATCATTTGATCCTGCGGGCCTTTTACGTTGGTGGTGCCTAGTTCTGCAACGCCGGGTCCGGGGCGTAGAACGGGTAATCCGTGTAGCCCTCGGGTCCGAAGGAGTAGAACGTCGTTGCGTCCGGGGTGTTCAGCGGCAGGTCTTCCTGCCAGCGGCGCGCGAGGTCCGGGTTGGCGATGGCCGGACGGCCGACAACGACGGCGTCGCCCAGTCCGTCGTCCATCATGGCCAGGGCTTCCTCGCGGGTGGTGAGGGGGCCGAAGCCCGTGTTGAGCAGCACCTTGCCGCCGAAGCGGGTGCGGAGGGCCTGGACCAGCTCGCCGGCGGGATCACGGTGCAGGATGCTCAGGTACGCGAGGCCGAGCGGTGCTACGGCATCCAGCAGGACGCCGTACGTGGCAAGCACATCCTCCGGGTCCATCTCCAGGCAGCCCTGCACATTGTGCTCGGGCGAAATGCGCAGGCCAACCCGGTCGGCGCCGATTTCGGCCGCCACGGCGGAAAGGGTTTCAATGACGAACCGTGCACGGTTTTCGGGGCTTCCGCCGTAGTTGTCCGTGCGCTGGTTCGCCGTCGGGGAGAGAAATTCATGCAGGAGGTAACCGTTCGCTCCGTGCAGCTCCACGCCGTCGAACCCGGCGTCCACCGCTGCCCTGGACCCGCGCACGAAGTCCGCGGTCACAGACGCTAGTTCTTCGGTTTCCAGTGCACGCGGCACTGTGTACGCCTGCTTGCCGTCATAGGTGTGGGACATGCCGTCCACAGCCACGGCACTCGGGGCTACGGGGTCCACGCCGCCGTTGATGTTCGGATGGGTCACCCGGCCGGCGTGCATGACCTGCGCGACAATCCGGCCGCCGGCTTCATGCACGGCGTCGGTGACCCGGCGCCAGCCTGCCAGCTGCTCGGGGTCCACGAGCCCGGGCTGTCCGGGGAATCCCTGCCCTTCACGGCTGGGATACGTTCCTTCGCTGACGATCAGGCCGAGCGAGGCACGCTGGCTGTAGTGCTCAACCATCATCGGGCCCGGGATGCCGTCGCGTCCGGCCCGTTGGCGGGTCAGCGGGGCCATCACGAGGCGGTTGGACAGTTCAAGGCTGCCGGCGGTCATCGGGGAAAACAGGTTCACTAAGTAACTCTTCCTATCGATTGCCGCTGCCCGCGCCTGCATAGGCAGCGCTGACAGCGGCAGTGTGGGTTCATAGGCGCAACCCGGTACCCCGCCAACCTATTCCGCGGGCGGCGCCGACTGTGGCGCAGCCCATACCCGTCCGGCCGCCGGCTGGCTACCATGGCGGCATGGTGCGGACTGTGTACTACGCCTCTGTTTCCCTTGACGGATTCACCGCCGACGACGACGCCGGCCCGCCGGAGGACCACCGGTTCCGGGTGGCCGAATCACCGGCGAACGCCGGTGCCGTGGTGATGGGGGCGGGGACCTACGGCCGGCTGCAGCGGCAGGTAGGGGAGGGCGGCGCCGACGCGTGGGACTGTCCGCCCGGGCCTGTCTGGGTCTACACACATCGCGAGTTTCCCGCCGTCGCCGGAGCGGACATCATGTTTGTCCGCGGTCCGGTGGAGGAGTTCGCGGCGGACATCGCGGACTCGGCCAACGGCGGGGACGTCTGGCTGCGGGGTGTGGATCTGGCGGGCCAGTACCTGCACCACGGACTGCTGGACGAACTGCGCCTGGTGGTGCATCCGGTCCTGCTCGGCAGTGGCCGGCCGCTGCTGCCCCTCGCCGCGGAACGGCCGGCGCTGCTGCTCAGCGCCCGGCCGTCCGCCGACGGCAGCGTACGGCTGTGTTACGGGATCCACGCCGGGCAGGAGCCCTAGCGGGACTCCCGGATCATGTTCGTAATGCGTGCCGTGGAGAGCCTGCGGCCGTCCTCGTCGGTCATAACCACTTCGTGCGTGGTGAGGGTGTTGCCCAGGTGCACGGCCGTGGCCGTTCCGGTGACCAGACCTGAGGACGCGGACCGGTGGTGCGTGGCTCCGATTTCTATTCCCACGGCGTGCCGTCCGGGTCCGGCATGGATACCGGCTCCGAAGGAGCCGAGGGTCTCGGCGAGGACCAGGTGCGCGCCGCCGTGGAGGATGCCTGCCACCTGTTCGTTGCCCTCCACCGGCATGGTGGCCACCAACCGGTCCGCCGACATCTCGAGGAAACGGATGCCCATCTTCGCCACCAGCCGGCCCACGCCGTGCGCGGACAGCCAGTCATGCATCTCTTCCGGGACACCGGCGTCGATAAGTTCCTGCTTGTAGGGGTTGGTGTCCGCCTGATGGCCGGAAGGGCCCGGCGTGAAAATCTCGCTCATGGCAACTAGGCTTGCATTTGTGAGTGAATCTACCAAACTGGCTACGACCCCCCTTAGCAGCAACATTAACGGCGACATTAACGGCAACACGGGAGACGACGGCAAAAGCAGCGTTGATAACGGCGGTACCGCCGTCGAAACCCCGGGCACCCCGGGTGCAGCGCCCGTTTCCCTGGGAACCGTGAACGCCGGGGGACACAACCGGCTGCTGGTGATTGACGGACACTCCATGGCGTTCCGGGCCTTCTACGCGCTCCCGGCCGAGAACTTCTCCACCGACACCGGCCAGCACACCAATGCCGTCTACGGTTTCACCTCCATGCTGATCAACCTGATCAAGGAGGAGAAGCCCACTCACGTGGCCGTGGCCTTCGACCTGGACACGCCTACGTTCCGGTCTGAGGAATACACCGAATACAAGGGCGGCCGGAACAAGACGCCCGAGGAGTTCCACGGGCAGATCGACCTGATCATCAAGGTCATGGAAGCCATGCGTATTCCCACACTGTCCATGGACGGCTACGAAGCGGACGACATCCTTGCGACGCTGGCCGAGAAGGCGTCCGCCCTCAACTGGGACGTCATGGTTGTCTCGGGGGACCGGGATGCCTTCCAGCTGGTGGATGACCACGTCACGGTGTTCTACCCCAAGAAGGGTGTTTCCGACCTGCCGCGCATGGACGCCGCAGCCGTGGAAGCAAAATACCTGGTTCCCCCGGACAAGTACTCCGACCTCGCTGCCCTGGTGGGCGAGAGCGCGGACAACCTGCCCGGCGTCCCGGGTGTGGGTCCCAAGACCGCTGCGAAGTGGATCAAGCTTTACGGCGGGCTGGAGGGCATCCTCGAGAACCTGGACTCCATCAAGGGCAAGGTCGGCGATTCCCTGCGCGAGAACATCGAGGACGTCAAGCGGAACCGGCGCCTGAACCGCCTCCTGCGGGACCTGGACCTGCCGGTGGACCTCGAGGCCATGGCCGCCCAGCGGCCGGACCGGGAGGCCATTGAGGAACTCTTTGACGCCCTTCAGTTCAACGCGCTGCGCAAGCGGCTCTTCGACGTCTACGGGGAAGATGAGGGCGAGGCCGCCGCGCACGCCGAAGTGCCCGCCCCTGAACACAGCATCATCACCGATGCCGGGGAATTGGACAGCTGGTTCCGTGCCGCCAACCAGGCCCGCACTGCCGTGCAGTTGGTGACGGAGGGTGCCGCCGGGGCACGCGACGTCGTCGGCATTGCCCTGGTGACGGACGCATCGGCCGCCTACGTGCCGCTCACCGAGCTCGACAGCGCCGCCGAGCAGGTGCTGGCGGACTGGCTGGCAGACCTTGACGCGCCCAAGGTGGTCCACGATTTCAAGGAGGCTTACAAGGCATTGGCTGCCCGCGGCCTCCACCTGGCCGGCGAGGTCGATGACACCGCCATCTCCGGCTACCTGATCCAGCCGGACCGCCGCAGCTATGAGCTGGCGGACCTGGCGCAGTACCACCTGAAGATGAACATTGTGCCCGCGGCGGCCGCCAGCAACCAGCTGGAACTGTCCCTCGGGGACGAAGACGCGGCAACACCCGCCGTGTCCAAGGCGTTTGCCGCCCTGCGGCTGAGCGAGCACTTCGCCGGCCAGCTCGTGGAGCGCGGCGCCAACCAGCTCCTCGGCGGACTGGAACTGCCGCTGTCCGAGGTCCTCGCGGAAATGGAACTCGCCGGCATTGCGGTGTCCTCGGAGAAGCTGGACCGGCTGCTGGACGATTTCAGCGCCACCATCACCCGTGCGAGCGAGGAAGCCTTCCGGATCATCGGCAAGGAGATCAACCTCGGCTCCCCGAAGCAGCTGCAGGCCGTCCTCTTCGACGAACTCGGCCTGCCGAAGACCAAGAAGATCAAGACCGGGTACTCCACGGACGCCGATGCGCTGACGGACCTGATCGTGAAGACCGGACATCCGTTCCTGGAGCAGCTGCTCGCCTTCCGCGACGCGTCCAAGCTGCGCTCCACCGTCGAGGGCCTGCGGAAGTCCGTTGCCGACGACGGCCGCATCCATACCACCTACGCCCAGACAGTGGCCGCCACCGGACGGCTGTCCTCAGTGAACCCGAACCTGCAGAACATCCCGATCCGATCCGAAGAGGGCCGCCGCATCCGCGAGGTCTTCGTGGTCGGCGAGGGCTACGATTCGCTGCTCACCGCGGACTACTCGCAGATCGAAATGCGGATCATGGCCCATCTCTCCGGCGACGAAGGGCTGATCTCCGCTTTCCAGGCGGGCGAGGACCTGCACCGGTTCGTCGGGTCGCACGTGTTCAACGTGGCCCCTGAAGAGGTCACCAGCGCCATGCGGTCCAAGGTCAAGGCGATGTCCTACGGCCTGGTCTACGGCCTGAGCTCCTTCGGCCTGTCCAAGCAGCTGGCCATCCCGGTGGACGAGGCCCGGACCCTGATCCGTGACTACTTCGAGCGGTTCGGTGCCGTGCGTGACTACCTGCGCGGCGTCGTCGAGCAGGCCCGCAAGGACGGCTTCACCTCCACCATCGAGGGCCGCCGCCGTTACCTGCCGGACCTGTCCAGCGACAACCGGCAGCTCCGCGAAATGGCCGAACGGGCCGCACTCAATGCCCCCATCCAGGGATCCGCGGCGGACATCATCAAGAAGGCCATGCTCGGCGTGGACAGCGAGCTGAAGGCGCAGGGGCTGAAATCCCGGATGCTGCTGCAGGTCCATGATGAACTGGTCCTCGAAGTCGCCGCCGGGGAGCGGGACGCGGTGGAGAAGCTGGTGCGGGAGCAGATGGGTTCCGCGGCGGACCTGTCCGTTCCGCTGGATGTCTCCGTCGGCGAGGGGATCAGCTGGCACGAGGCCGGGCACTAGGCACTACCGCCGAAACTGCCGCCTAGACACAGGGGGAACCATGGATACGGACCACAGCACGGACTGCACGGACAGCACGGCGGACGGGCTGCGGTTCGCTTCCTTCCCTGCCGGCTACGACGCCGCGGACCCGGGCAAAGCCGACGAACGGACCGCCAGGTGGTTCGACGCCGTCAACTTGGGTTTCCACGAGGACCGCACCAAAGCGGAGGGGCTGCCTGCCCAAGTGGACGGCTACCGGCGGGACGGCCGCGTCCTGACCGCGGTGTACGACGACGGCCTGCCGGAGTATGCCTGGGATCCGGCCGTGCCTGTGGCCACCTACGGGACCATGGTCAATGACCTGAATGTCGGGGGAAGTGAACTGCTGCCCGCGCACCTGGTCACGGCGGTCACCGTCCGTCCCACGCACCGGCGCCGGGGCATCCTGCGGCGGATGATTACCGCGGACCTCACCCGGGCCAAAGACTCCGGCCTGGCGTTGGCCGCCCTCACCGCGTCGGAAGCAACCATTTACGGGCGCTTCGGGTTCGGGGCCGCCACCTCCACCGCCGGCGTCGAACTGGACACCCGCGGCGGCCTCGAATTCGCCGCCCCGCCGCGCGGCAGTATCGCGATTGCCGACGCCGACAAGCTCCGGGGGCTGGCGCCGGAAATCTTCCGGGCCCACCTGGAACGCACCTTCGGTGCCCTGGGCCGGCAGTATGCGTACGCCATGCGTGCCGCGGGAGAGTGGAGCGGGGAAAACACGCAACCGGACCTGGCCGTGCGCGGTGTTCTCCGCTACAACGCAGACGGCGTCCCGGACGGCTATGCGGCCTACAAGTCGCTGGGCTGGCAGAACGAGCCGCACACAGTGAAGGTCACCGACCTGGTGGCTGCCAGCGACGAGGCCTACCGCGAACTCTGGCGCTACCTAGGATCCATTGACCTGGTGGACCGGCTGTCCTTCTCCGAGGCCCCGGTGGAGGATCCGCTGCCGTGGATGCTGACTGACCGCCGGCGCTACAAGGTGAAGCACGTCGAGGACGTCCTGTGGCTGCGGATCCTGGACCCAGTGGCCGCACTTGCTGCCAGAGGATACTTCGGCGACGGCACGGTAGTGCTCGACGTCAACGATCCGATGGCGCTGGCAGCGGGGAGTTTCGTGCTCGAGGTACGCGGCGGCGTCGGAACCGTGCGTCCGGCCGCAGCCGGAAAAGAAGCGGACACGCCGCGGGTGCAGCTGACTGCCGCGGCACTCGGTTCCCTGTATCTGGGGGCCGTGAGTGCGCGGACACTGGCGGCAGCCGGGTCGGTGCAGGCCGGGGAAGCGGCCCTGGGCGTCCTGGACGAGCTGTTTTCGGCCGGACCGGCGCCTTACTGCAGCACGCATTTCTAATCACCTGAGTGGCAGTCGCGTATTTTTCAGCCACGGACCGGCAGTTCCCTTTGACCTGCGTTGGCGGGTCCGGCTAGACTGATCGGGCGCGTAATAGCGCAAGTTATAACCAATCCTGTCCATCTCCGGGCAAACAAGCTGTTCGTCTTCGGCACTTTCGTGCCTTCGGCAATCACTTGGGCAAGTATCTTGCCTGCGGGGGCCACCCGGCCCAACCGCCGGTTAGTGGAAACCAGTCCGGAATACAAAACAACTTCCACATCGGAGTCCCAACTACATGACCATCACCACCAACGAGAAGTCCGGTACCCCGCAGGT
Source organism: Arthrobacter sp. zg-Y1171 (assembly GCF_025244845.1). NCBI lineage: Bacteria > Bacillati > Actinomycetota > Actinomycetes > Micrococcales > Micrococcaceae > Arthrobacter > Arthrobacter sp. zg-Y1171. The sequence goes on from NZ_CP104264.1 coordinate 1,710,185, forward strand.
CGCCATCAACGACATCGGTACTGCCGAGGACTTCCTCGCCGCGATTGACGCAACGATCAAGTACTTCAACGACGGCGATCTCGTCGAAGGTACCGTTGTCAAGGTTGACCGCGACGAGGTCCTGCTCGACATCGGTTACAAGACCGAGGGTGTCATCCCTTCCCGCGAGCTTTCCATCAAGCACGACGTTGATCCCGGAGACGTTGTCTCCGTTGGCGATCAGGTCGAAGCCCTGGTGCTCACCAAGGAAGACAAAGAAGGCCGTCTGATCCTCTCCAAGAAGCGTGCTCAGTACGAGCGTGCCTGGGGCGACATCGAGAAGGTCAAGGAAGAAGACGGCGTCGTTACCGGTACCGTCATCGAGGTTGTCAAGGGTGGTCTTATCCTCGACATCGGGCTGCGCGGCTTCCTGCCGGCATCCCTCGTGGAGATGCGTCGCGTCCGCGACCTGGCTCCGTACATCGGTCAGCAGATCGAAGCCAAGATCATCGAGCTGGACAAGAACCGCAACAACGTTGTTCTGTCCCGCCGTGCCTGGCTCGAGCAGACCCAGTCCGAGGTTCGTTCCACGTTCCTCAACAAGCTGGAAAAGGGCCAGGTTCGTCCCGGCGTTGTTTCCTCCATCGTCAACTTCGGTGCATTCGTGGACCTTGGCGGCGTAGACGGCCTCGTCCACGTTTCCGAGCTGTCCTGGAAGCACATCGACCACCCCTCCGAGGTTGTCGAAGTTGGCCAGGAAGTCACCGTTGAGGTTCTGGAAGTTGACCTTGACCGCGAGCGTGTCTCCCTGTCGCTGAAGGCTACGCAGGAAGATCCGTGGCAGACCTTCGCCCGCACCCACGCCCTCGGCCAGGTTGTTCCGGGTAAGGTCACCAAGCTGGTTCCGTTCGGTGCGTTCGTCCGCGTCGAAGACGGCATCGAAGGCCTGGTCCACATCTCCGAACTGGCTGTCCGCCACGTGGAGCTCGCCGAGCAGGTTGTCTCCGTTGGTGACGAACTGTTCGTCAAGGTCATCGACATCGATCTCGAGCGTCGCCGCATCTCGCTGTCCCTCAAGCAGGCCAACGAGGGTGTCGATCCCGAGGGCACCGAGTTCGATCCGGCTCTGTACGGCATGGCCGCAGAGTACGACGAAGCCGGCAACTACAAGTACCCGGAGGGCTTCGACCCCGAGTCCAACGAATGGCTCGAAGGCTACGAAACCCAGCGCGCAGCTTGGGAGCAGCAGTACGCTGACGCCCAGGCTCGTTGGGAAGCCCACAAGAAGCAGGTCGCTCAGCACAACTCCGAGGACATCGCTGCTGCTTCGGAATCCACCGATTCCGGCACCACCAGCTACTCCTCCGAGCCGGCCGTTGCCGAGACGGGTGCCGGCACGCTGGCTTCCGACGAAGCCCTGGCTGCACTGCGCGAGAAGCTCACGGGAAACTAATTCCCACTGGTTCCGCTGTCCGGTAAGCCGGACCGTGTAACTGCCTAAAGCGGGCCTCCACTTCGGTGGGGGTCCGCTTTTGCGTGTAAGGGCGTGTCTGTGTGCGGACGGGTGGGCGGCACCCTGGGGTAGGGCCGGAGAACCGTTCTTGGATGACGATCAGGGGGGATCAGGGGGAGATCATGGCGGAACAACGGCGGAAGCCGGATCCGGTGCCGAGTTCGCGGCCCTGATGACCGCCTCGGTGCTCACCACCGTCGTCGGCGCCTACGCCGCGCTCGTGGAATTCGTTGTCCTGCTGTTCCTGTTCTGGCTGGGTCCGGAACCGGCGTTCCCCATGGCGGATTCTGCGGGATGACCCGGACTGCGCCTAGGCCGAGTCCCGCACCACCAGCGATGTCGGGAGGCGGTTGACCCGTTCGGTCGGCCTGCCTTCAATCAGGTCCACCAGCACCTCCGCCATCTTTGCCCCGAGGGCGGTGATCGGGTGGTGGATGGTTGTCAGGGCAGGACTAAGGCTGGTGGCGTAGTAGTCGTCGTCGAACCCCACCACGGCAATATCCTCCGGGATGCGCAGACCGCGTTCCTGCAGCACCGAATACGCACCCGACGCCATCTGGTCGTTTGCCGCGAACACAGCGTCGATCTCCCTGCCGCGGTCCAGCAGGCGGCGCATCGCGGCCGCCCCGGAGGCTACGGTAAAGTCCCCGGTCTCCACCAGGGCGTCATCCAGGCCTGCCCGGCGGACTTCCGCCCGCCAGCCGGCGAGCCGGTCCACACCCGCAAGCATGTCCTGCGGCCCGGCGATCGTGGCAATGCTCCGCCGTCCGGCGCCGGTGAGCCTGGCCGTGGCCGCCGCAGCGCCTTCCTCATTGTCCACTTCCACGAAGTAGCTCTGGCCGGCGTCCACCAGCGGACGCCCGGCGAAAACCACCGGCAGCTGGCCGTTCAACCGCTCCCAGGAATGGTCGCCCGTGTGGTGTGAAACCACGAGCACGCCGTCCACGTTGCCGCCCAGCAGGTAGCGGCGGGTTTTCTCCGGGTTGGATTCCGAGGAGGTCACCATGTTGAGCATGTATTCGGTGGTGTTCAGGTAGCGGGCGATTCCTTCCACCACACTGGCGAAGAAGGGATCCGCAAAGACCTTGGAGGTGGACTCCGGAACGAGCAGGGTCACCGTATACGTCCGCCGGCTGGCCAGGGTCCGGGCGGCGCGGTTGGGTACATAGTTCAGCGCCCTGACGGCCTTTTCCACCGAGTCGGCCATGCTCGGGTCAACTGACGGCGAACCGTTGACCACCCGGGACACCGTGGCCCTGGAAACGCCGGCCAGGGCGGCCACCATTTCCAGGGTCGGTGCGGGGCGCGCCTGGCCGGATTCAGCACTCACAGTTTTCTCCTACGCGACTGAGGGCTGAGACGCCCGATCGGTGCCCAGTTTACGGGACGTCACACCATCGACGCGGCAGCCGTCCCACGGGTGCCGGAATCTTCGCCCCGGCTGGCTGCGATCAGCTGGCTGTAGGCAAGGCCGCTGTCCTTGACGGTGCGTTCCTGGGTGTCGTAATCCACCCGGACAATGCCGAAACGCTTGCTGTAGCCCCAGGACCACTCAAAGTTGTCCATCAGGGACCACACGAAGTAGCCGCGGACGTCTGCTCCCGCCTCAATTGCACGGCCGACCGCGGCGATGTGGTCCATGATGAAGCCGGTCCGTTCGGCATCCGGCACGCTTCCGTCGTCGCTCACGACGTCGTCGTAGGCAGCCCCGTTTTCGGTGATGTACAGCGGCGGCAGCGCCGGGTACTCCTCACCGAGGCGGACCAGGAGCCGGCGGAGCCCGTCGGGGTTGACCTCCCAGTCCATGGCGGTGCGGGGCAGGCCGCGGCTCGGGAAGGTGATGTGTTCGGCGCCGATCCACGGCGACGCAGCTTCCCGGCCGGAACCGCCGGAGTGGCCGTCCGTTCCGCTGTTATCCGGATGCCCGCTGATGAGGTCATCGTGGTAGTGGTTGACGCCGAGGAAGTCGATCGGGGCGGAGATGATGTCCAGGTCACCTGGGTGGATGACCTCGCCCAGGCCGAACGGTTCCAGGTCCTTCAGTGAATCCTCCGGATAGGCGCCGCGCAGGATGGGGTCCAGGAAGATCCGGTTCTGCAGGGAGTCAAAAAGCCGGGCGGCTTCCAGATCCACGGGGTCAGCGGGATCGCGGGGGATGGAGTTGCTGAGGTTCAGGGTAATCCCCAGCTCCTGCGCACCCCGGCTCCGCAGTTCGTTGACTGCCAGTCCATGCGCCAGATGCTGGTGGTGCACGGCTGCCACCGCTGCCCGCGGTTCCTGCCGGCCCGGAGCGTGTACCCCGGACCCGTAGCCCAGCAGGGACGAGCAGAACGGTTCGTTGAAGGTGGTCCAATGCTGCACCCGGTCCCCAAGGGCGGAGTAGACATCATTGGCGTACTCAACAAAGCGGTACGCAGTGTCCCGGTTGGCCCAGCCGCCCTTCTCTTCCAGGGCCTGCGGCAGATCCCAGTGGTAGAGGGTGAGCCAGGGCAGGATCCCGGCGCCGAGGAGTTCATCCACCAGGCGGGAGTAGAAGTCCAGCCCCGCACTGTTGGCGCCGCTGTCTCCCGGCCGCACCCGTGCCCAGCTGGTGGAGAAGCGGTAGGAGTCTAGTCCAAGGTCCTTCATCAGGGCGACGTCGGCGGGCATCCGGTGGTAATGGTCCACCGCGGTTGCCGGGGTGTCGGAGTTCCTGATGTTTCCGGGGGTGCGGGCGAATGCGTCCCACACGGAGTCTTCCTTCCCGTCCTCCCACGCGGCTCCTTCAACCTGGGCGGCCGCCGTGGCGGACCCCCAGATAAAGCCGGCCGGGAAATTCTTCCACTCCGTGGCGTTGTTCGTCATTAGCCCTTCACTGCTCCCTGCATGATTCCGGATATAAGTTGTTTGCCTGCCACCGCAAAGAGGATGAGCAGGGGAATGGTTGCCAGCACGGCACCGGTAAGGACCACCGAGTAGTCGGTATACCGGTTGGACTGCAGCTGGCTCAGGGCCGTCTGCAGGGTGGGATTGCCGGCGTCGAGTACCAGCAGCGGCCACAGGAAGTCCGTCCACGCCGACATGAACGTAAACAGGCTGAGGATGGCCATCGCCGGCCGCGCGGCGGGCAGGGCCACATGCCAGAAGGTCTTGATCATGTTGGCGCCGTCCATCCGCGCGGATTCGATCAGCTCGTCCGGGATGACGTCCACCAGGTACTGGCGCATAAAGAACACTCCGAAGGCGGTCACGAGTGTCGGAATGATTACCGCACCGATCTCACCGGTCCAGCCATAATGCCGCATCACCATGAAGAGGGGGATGATGCCGAGCTGGGTCGGAATCGCCATGGTTGCCACTACTGCGACCATCAGCCCGTTGTTCCCGCGGAACCGCAGCTTCGCAAAGGCGTACCCCGCCAGCGTGGAGAACATCACCACGGAAACGGTGATGATGGTCGAGATCAGGATGCTGTTCCACAAGGCCGTCCAGAACGGAATCGTGTCGAACACCTCGGCAACATTGGTCCAGAAATTCCCCCCTGGCAGCAGCGGCGGCCAGGTGAGGCTCAATGCCTCATTGGACCGGCTCCCCACCACCGCGGACCACCAGAGCGGGTAGGAGGACCCGATGAAGAAAGCAAGCAGCAGGCCGTAGGTCAGGTAGCCAGGGCGAAGGCCGTTGCCCAGGAGCCGATGCCGCAGCGCCGGACCGCGGCGCACCGGCTGCGGTTGGGTTCGCGGCACGGTCTTTTGTTGGACGATACTCACTTTTGCTTCCCTTTCACTGCCGGCCGGCGGCGCTGCCGCCTGCCGTCGGAGGACGCTATCCGCCTGGACAAGGCCAGATTAAGGACTCCGAAAAGAACGATGATGAGGAACAGCAGCCAGGCAATGGCAGATGCCTCTCCGAAGTCCTGCCGTTGGAAGGCCATCTCCCACAGGTACAGGACGGTGGTCTGGAACTCGCGCTCCGGGCCGCCGGCATACGTCGGATCGAAAAGGCGCGGTTCGGTGAAGATCTGCAGTCCGCCGATGGTGGAGGTGATAACTACGAAGATCATGGTGGGGCGGATGCTCGGCAGGGTGATGCTGAAGAAGCGCCGGACAGCACCCGCACCGTCGATGGCGGCCGATTCGTAGATGTCGCGGGGCACGGCCTGCATGGCGGCCAGCAGGATCAGCGCGTTGTAGCCGGTCCACCGCCAGTTGACCATGGCGGCTATGGCCACGTGGCTGGGGAATGTCTCCGTGCGCCACATGATCGGATCGACGCCGAAGTTGCCCAGGAAGCTGTTGATAAGGCCGTGCTGCTCATTGAACATGTTCGTGAAGATCAGGGCCACGGCAACCGGGGTGACCACATAGGGGAGCAGGACGCTCATGCGCCAGAAGGTCTTGGCGCGGATGTTCTGGTCCAGGACAGCTGCAATCAGCAGTGCGCCGGCCAGCTGGGGAATCGCGGAGAGCAGGAAGATGCTCATCGTGTTGAAAAGCGAGTTCCAGAAAAAGCGGTCGGCGAGGACATCCGCAAAGTTGCCCAGTCCGACAAACTCGCCCTGGCCCTTCAGCAGGTGCCAGTCGTGGAGCGAAACATAAAACGTGTAGACCAGTGGAAACAGGCCCACCAGCGCGAAGAGCAGGAAGAAGGGGGATATGTACAGGTAGGGGGAGGCTTTGACGTCCCAGATGTTGAGCCGCTGCCTGAACGTGGGTTTGATTTTCTCCGGCGGCGCGGCTGGCGCGGGCCGTTTCATGGTTACGGTCATATCGATTCTCACAGTCCATCAGGGGGCCTCCGGATACCCGGAGGCCCCGCTGGGTACTAGTCCTTGACGACCAGCTCGTTCAGGAGTTGAACTGCTTCATTCCAGGCGCCTTCGCCGTCGACCTTGCCCGCATCAAGCTGGGTCAGTGCCACACCGAAGACCTTTTCCTGGATTACTGAATCGTCCGGGCCCTTGAACTGGGCAACTACGCCTTCGGCCCGTGAAGCCAGGATGGCACCGGTCGGGGCGTTGTTGAACATCGGATTCGGAGTGGCATCCGCCGCCAGCTGTTCCTGCGCCTCAAGGGTGCTGGGGAAGTTGTTGGCCGCCGCCGACTGCTTCACCTGCTGCTCGGGGGCCGTGAGCCAGGCTGCGAGTTTCGCCGCTTCCTCCTTGTGTTCGGAGGTTTCGGGGACTGCAAGGAACGCACCGCCCCAGTTCGAGGCGCCGCCGGGGAAGACATCGGCGAAGTCCCAGCCCGAATCCGCGCCGCCGCCGGCCGATTCGAGCTGTTCCTGGATGGTGCCCAGCATCCAGCCCGGGCACACGAAGGTGGCGAAGGAGCCGTCAGTGAACGCCTTGCCGGTTCCCCAGTCCCACTTGGTTTCGTTGGCGGAGAGCCCTGCCTGGGTTCCGGCAGCGAGCTGCATGAACTGTTCCTTCATGGCGTCATTGCCTTCGATGTTCAAGTCACCGTCGGCGGTGTAGTAGCCCTCCTTCATCTGGTTCACCATGGAGTTCCAGACGAACCCGGACTGGTCGTACCAGGCCTGTCCGGTCTTCTCGTGGTACTGCTTTCCAAGTTCGAAGTAGGTGTCCCACGTGGCGTCGTCTCCGCCGAAGAGCTCGGCGACTGCCTCGCGGTCGCTGGGCAGGCCGGCCGCTTCGAACAGCTTGCCGTTGTAGCACAGGCCCTGCGGTCCGATGTCGGTGCCGTAGCCGATGACCCGGCCGTCGGCGTCGGTGCCCTGCTTGTATTTCCAGTCGACCCAGTTGTCCTTGATGTCTTCCGCGCCGTACTCGTTCAGGTCCACGAACTGGTCCGAGACGTCCATGACGGCGCCGAGCCAGCCCTCTTCGAGGGCCACCACGTCGCTGACGCCGGATCCGGCCGCGAGCTTGGTGAAGAGATCGGTCTGTGCATTGGCACCGCGGTCAATGTTGTTGGCCTTGATGTCGATGCCGGGGTTGGCTTCCTCGTATTCGGCATACAGATCGTCATACCCGAAGGTTCCGAAAGTGGTGACGGTCAGTTCGAGGGGATTGTCTTCGCTGGCAGCTTCGCTGTCGCCGCCGCCGCAGCCTACGGCCAGCAGGGCCACTACGGCAGCACCTGCAATCGCCGCCGCGGGATGTCGGAAATTCTTCACGGTCACTCCTTTGTGTGTGGGTAAAGCAGTTGATGATCCCGGGTGGTAGACCGTGCCAGGTGGTTCGGTGGCGTGATCCGACGAAAGCGGGAGAAAGAAAAGCGGTTCCTGCGCCGGGAGCGGAGTCTGAGAGAGCGCTCTCTACGCGTCGGTTACAGGCTAGGAGTGATCTGCGCCACTGTCAAGAGAGCGCTCTCTCCGATTAAAGAAGCCGCACCGTTAGGGGACGTACGGCGGATGCGGCGTTAGCGCCGGGTGCTGACCGTGACCGTGAACTTGGGGTTGCGGGCCACTTCCCGGGTGGGACCCACCAGCCTGGCCAGGGCGGGCCGGTACAGCAGGTGGCTGTTCCAAACCGTCCAGAGTTCGCCGCCCGGCCGCAGGACGCGTCCGGCATCGGCAAAAAGCTTGAGGGCGATGCCGGCATGCACCGCGGCACCGATGTGGAACGGCGGGTTCAGCACCACCAGTTCCTCCGAACTGTCCGGCAGCGGGCCCAGTGCATCGGCCCGGGTGACGACGGCGCGGTCCGCCACGCCGTTGGCCGCCAGTGTCCGTGCGGCCGAGGCCACGGCAGCGGCTGACTGGTCCGTAGCCAGGACCGTGAGGCCCGGCCGGGTCAGCGCGAGGTAGGCGGCGATGGTCCCGGTCCCGCAGCCCAGGTCCACGGCGCGCCGGGCAGCGCGCGCCTGGGCCAGGTGCGGCAGCAGGAACCGGGTGCCGGGATCCAGTGCGGTACCGCCGAACGCCGCACCGTAGGCCCAGAGTTCCAGCGGCCGCGCCAGTCCGACGTCGTGCCGCTGCGACATCGGAAAGGAGGGTTCCGGGAGCTGTCCGGCCGGAAGGGGCGAGCCGGCCGTCAGGACCCGGGATTTCTGCCGGCCCAGCCCGGCGGTCACGGAGCCGAAGTACCGGGCGAGGACCTCGTTCATGGCCGGAGTCATGTGCTTGACCCGTCCGCCGGCGTAGACCGTGACATCGGGTGCGGCGGAGGCCGCGATCAGCGCAGCGATCTCTTCCAGCGCGGCCAGCGAGCGGGGGAGCCGCAGCAGCACCAGGCGGGCGTCTTTCACAAGCGGCGCCGTGAGGGAATGGTGGCTGAAAACGTCCGGCAGCCCCAGGTCCGCGGCGTTGGCATCCAGTGCCTGTTCGCCGCTCAGCGGATCCTGGTGCACGCGGAGGCTGTGCAGCCCGTGCCGGGCCGCGGCTCCGAGCGTGAGCGCGCCGTAGGAGTCGCCGATGACGACGACGCCGGGCTGGTCCGGGTCCGCTGCTGCGGAAAGATCTGCTGCGGCAGTGTCGAGCAGAAGTGTGTCGGCGGTATCCCAGGCCTGCAGGTTGGGAGCTTCGACGTCCGGCCTGCGGCGCAGTCGGGAAAAGTCGAAATCGGTCCGGCCCGGTGCGGGGTCAGTCACGGTCGATCCATTCTGTTCCAAGGGGGACCGGTTCGGAGGCTCCGGCGGTCAGGGAGGCGAGCCTGGCATGGAAGGCAGCCAGGGCGTCGGGGGTGTCCGGCAGGGCGACGTTGATGGAGGCACCGGCGGCGGAATAATCCGTGCCCAGCACGCTGACGCCTGCGGTACGGAGGTCGTTTTCCAGCCTTCCGGCGGCGGAGTGTCCGGCCGGAATGCCGTAAAGCTGCATCCGCCGTCGGCGCAGCAGGGGAGCGGTGTCGAGGGCCGAGGAGACGGACTCGGAGTAGGCACGCACCAGCCCGCCCGCGCCGAGGAGGATCCCGCCGAAGTAGCGGACGGTCACGGCAGTGATGTCGCTGAGGTCGGTCGCTCCGTTGAAGGTTTCCCGCTTGGTGAGCGCTTCCAGCATCGGAATGCCGGCGGTGCCGGAGGGTTCGCCGTCGTCGTTGGAACGCTGGACCTCGCGCCCGGGGCCCAGCACGAAGGCGCTGCAGTGGTGCCGGGCGTCATGGAACTCACGGCGCAGGTCCGCCACCAGGGCGCGCGCCTGCTCCTCGGTTTCGGTGCGGCGCAGCACGGTGATGAAGCGTGAGCGTCTGATTTCGAGTTCAGCGCGGTGTTCACCGGCGATGGTGGTGTAGCGCCCCGCCGCCGCGTCGATATCGCTCACCCTTCCAGTCTAGTAGGCGGTTCCGGCCCGGGACGGCGGTAAGGTGGGGGCATGCTCAAGGTTGGACTCACCGGCGGGATCGCCGCCGGAAAATCCCTGGTCGCCCGGACCCTCGTCCAGCGCGGTGCCGTGCTGGTGGACGCCGATGCCCTGGCCCGTGAAGTGGTGGCGCCGGGCACGGAAGGCCTGGCCGCCGTCGTCGAGGCCTTCGGCCCTCAGGTCCTGGCCGCGGACGGCTCGCTGGACCGCCCGGCGCTGGCCGCCGTGGTCTTCGGCGACGAGGAACGCCGTGCCGTACTGAACGGCATTGTCCATCCGCTGGTCCGCGCGCGGGCGGCGCAGCTTGCGGCGGAGGCTCCGCCGGACGGGATCCTGGTCCAGGACATCCCGCTGCTGGTGGAAACCGGCCAGGCCGGGAACTTCGACTTCGTCGTCGTGGTGGAGGCGCCCGAGGACGTGCGGCTGCAGCGCATGGTGCAGGACCGGGGGATGGATCCCGAGGCCGCGCGCGCCCGGATCGCCGCGCAGGCCACTCCCGAACAGCGGGCGGAGGCGGCCGACGTCGTCCTGCACAACACCGGCACCCCCGAGGAACTGGTGGCCGCCGTACGCGACCTCTGGGAGACCCGGCTGGTGCCGCTGAACGAGGCGCGGAGCCGGGCCGGCCGGTAGTTCAGCCCCTAGCAAAGCGGACCGCGGCTGTCCGCGGACCGGAGTAGTTTTATAGGCATGAGTCTTGCGCAGGACATCAAGAGAGTCGTAGCACCGTTTGAGGTCATCAGTGACTACAAGCCCGCCGGTGACCAGCCGACCGCCATCAAGGAACTCGCCGAGCGGATCAACGCAGGCGAGAAGGACGTCGTGCTGCTTGGTGCCACCGGTACCGGTAAGAGCGCGACGGCGGCCTGGCTCGTGGAGCAGGTGCAGCGGCCCACGCTGGTGATGGTGCAGAACAAGACGCTGGCCGCCCAGCTGGCCAACGAGTTCCGGGAGCTGCTGCCCAACAACGCGGTGGAGTACTTCGTTTCCTACTACGACTACTACCAGCCGGAAGCCTACGTCCCGCAGACGGATACCTTCATTGAGAAGGACTCCTCGATCAATGAGGAAGTCGAACGCCTGCGCCACTCGGCCACCAACGCCCTGCTGACCCGGCGTGACGTGATTGTGGTGGCTACGGTGTCCTGCATTTACGGCCTGGGCACACCGGAAGAGTACATCGAGGCAATGGTGACCCTGCGCCGGGGCCAGCAGATGAACCGCGATGACCTGCTGCGCCGCTTCGTGGCCATGCAGTACGTCCGCAATGACATGGACTTCCACCGCGGCACCTTCCGGGTCCGCGGCGACACCGTGGAAATCATTCCGATGTACGAAGAGAACGCGATCCGCGTCGAGTTCTTCGGCGACGAGATCGAGAACATCTACACCCTGCATCCGCTGACCGGGGACGTGATCCACGAAGAGACGGAGATGTACGTCTTCCCGGCGTCGCACTATGTGGCCGGCGAGGACCGGATGCACCGGGCCATCCGCCAGATCGAGGACGAGCTGCAGGTGCGGCTGAAGGAACTGGAATCGCAGAACAAGCTGGTGGAAGCCCAGCGGCTGCGGATGCGCACCACCTATGACCTGGAAATGATGCAGCAGATGGGCTTCTGCAACGGCATCGAGAACTACTCGCGGCACATCGACGGCCGCGGCCCGGGCACCGCTCCGCACTGCCTGCTGGACTATTTCCCGGACGACTTCCTGCTGGTGGTGGACGAATCGCACGTCACCATTCCGCAGATCGGTGCCATGTACGAAGGCGACATGTCCCGCAAGCGCACCCTGGTGGACCACGGCTTCCGGCTGCCCTCTGCCATGGACAACCGCCCGCTGAAATGGGACGAATTCCTGGAACGGATCGGCCAGACCGTCTACATGTCCGCTACCCCGGGCAAGTACGAACTGTCCAAGTCCGACGGCTACGTGGAGCAGATCATCCGCCCCACCGGCCTGGTGGATCCGCAGGTGGTGGTCAAGCCGAGCAAGGGCCAGATCGATGACCTGCTGGGTGAAATCCGCACCCGCACCGAACGGGATGAACGCGTCCTGGTGACCACGCTGACCAAGCGGATGGCCGAGGACCTGACCGGCTATCTGCTGGAGCACGGGGTCAAGGTGGAATACCTGCACTCCGACGTCGACACGCTGCGCCGCGTGGAGCTGCTCCGCGAACTGCGGATGGGCACCTTCGATGTGCTGGTCGGCATTAACCTGCTTCGAGAGGGCCTCGACCTTCCCGAGGTATCGCTGGTGAGCATCCTCGACGCCGACAAGGAAGGCTTCCTGCGTTCCTCCACCTCGCTGATCCAGACCATCGGCCGTGCCGCCCGTAACGTGTCGGGCGAGGTGCACATGTATGCGGACCGGATCACCGATTCCATGGCCAAGGCCATTGATGAGACCAACCGCCGGCGCGAAATCCAGGTGGCGTACAACAAGAAGCACGGCGTGGACCCGCAGCCGCTGCGCAAGAAGATCGCGGACATCACGGACCAGCTGGCGCGCGAGGATGCCGACACCAAGGCCCTCCTGGCGGAGGCTGCCAAGCAGAAGACGAAGGGCAAGGGCAAGGGGGTCCGGAAGGACGGCCTGGCAGCTGCTCCCGCCGAGGACCTCACCAGCCTGATCGCGTCCATGACCGAGCAGATGCATGCTGCTGCCGCCGAGCTGCAGTTCGAATTGGCTGCCCGGCTGCGTGACGAGGTGGGGGACCTGAAGAAGGAACTGCGGCAGATGCAGGCCGCCGGGCACGCCTAGGCGGGCGCCGTTCCCCCAGGTATGGCCCGGACCGTGGACCGGTAATTTCAGTCATCGCCCAGGCCGCGCTTATGGTTGCAGGATGACTGAGCCGGGGGGAACCGCACGCCGGACGAACCTACCGGAGGCAGGGCAACACCGTGGTTGACGCTGGTGGCTCACAACCGCTCCAAATGAAGCGGACCCTGGTTTTCGACTTCGACACCGTGGAACAAAAGAACACTTTCCGTTCATTGGTCTCCGACGAGGCACTCTTTACCGACCCGGACGTGGCGGCTGCACCGGAAAACCGGGTGTCTTTCCCGGGCATGCTGCGGGCAGCCGACCTCCTGAGCCGGGAGATTCTGCTGCTGGATGTGCAGCTGCTCGACGGCGCCTTCTTCCTGGATCGGGGCCCCGATGCCGTCCGGACGCTCCTCGCCCGCACCGGTTCCTTCGACCAGACGTTCTCCGTCGTGGCGCGGAAGCCCTCCTTGGAGGAGAGCCTGCGCTTCCTCCTGCTGGGCACGGATCCGTTGAGTCCGGTCCTGGCGGAGTTCGAGTTTTCTTCGTTGGCGATGTTCTGGGAAACACCGCGCCCGTTGGCGGCCGCCCTCCATGGCAGGAGCAGCGCCCGGCTTCGCAGCTGTCCGGCGTCCGAGGTGGCGCGGACGGTGGCGGCCGAACTGCAGGCTGCCTGGGAAGGCCTGGACGCAGGCCAGCATGTCCAGGCGCCCACGGGAGAATTCGACCGGCTCGCCCGGGCCTGGGAAGCGTGGTTTGCCGAAGCAGCCGCAGATCAGATACGTGTCCGTGAAAGGACCCGGGAACCGTTCGACCTGAGGGGAGCGTTGTCCCGGCGGGCCGCCGTCGTACGGGAACTCCGCGATTCGGAGCCGGAGGCCGACGCCGCCGTGCAGTTCCTGTCGGAAACCGTGATCCGTACCGCCGCACTGTCCTACCTTGACGCAAACGCGCCCCGGCTGGCAGGCAACGCGACGCTTCTGCAGGACTGGTGGATGGGCGCGTATTTCGACGCCATGGCTGAGCAGCATGAGACCAACTGGCTCCGGTTCCGCGAGGACACCGTTATGCAGGAGGCGCAGCGCCGCGGGCGGGGCCCGACCGGAGGTGAAACCATCCAGTTCCAGGGGAGCCTGGTGGCCACCCTCCACGATATGCCGCCGCAGGTTTATGCAGTCCTGCGGCATCAGGCCCGGTCAGCCATCCACGATTGGCAGACCCGTCCAAGCCAAAAAACATCCGACGCACTTGCCTATGCCGTCGCCAGGTCGAATGCCGCGGTCAGCCTGGGGGAGGACCGGAAAGCCATGTGGACGAGGATTGCGCTGACGCTCCTGCCGGCCGTCGTCGGCACCTTGACGGCGGGCTTTTTCTCCAACCTGCTTGCCGGCGTCGGTTCAGCCATAGCTACGGTTGTCCTGGGTGTCCCCCTGGTGGAGTTTGCCGAGCTGCACGCAACGCGAAAGAAGAAAATGAGAGCACATATCCACTTCCCGGCAGTCCCGCGGTGATGCCGGAGCCTCGCCCGGGCCAGAGCCTGGTGTATGCCTGGTCCGGACCGCCAAGCCTTGAACTGTGGACCGAAGAGGTCACCCGCAACGGAAGGTCCTGGCTGCAGCACCGGCTTGTTGCGGAACACGGCACCCCCGGCGTGGTCATCGTCGCGGTGGCCGACGGCCACTTTGCCATGGTGGAGCACTGGCGGCCTGCAGCCGGGCGCAGTTTCCTCGAGTTTCCGAGGGGGTTCGGGAGCCCTGCCGGCTCCGGGCCGGACCTGGCCGTCCGCGATGCAGCGCGCGAGCTGGAAGAGGAAACCGGACTGCAGGGTACCCGCTTCCGGGTACTGGGGTCCGTGTGGGCAGACAGCTCTCTCCTGCAGGGCCATGCAGTGGTTGTCGCGACCACCGTGGACCGGTCCGCGGAACCGCTCACCCGCGACGGTGAAATAGATGGGTTCCGCTGGGTCCCGGTGGACAGCGTCCCGGCCCTCATGGCGGCAGGGGAGATAGCCGACGGCCTGACGTTGTCCGCCTACGCGTTCTGGACGGGTGACCGGACACCCGGCCAGTAGCCGCACCTAATGCCCGGGAGTGTCACAGGCGGCGGCTAAGGTGTGGATATGTTCTCTCCGCCACCCACCCCGCCGCCGGAGGCGGCTGCGTCAGTTCCTTTCGGCGGCGCACCCTGGTGGGAAATTCTCGCTGCCCTTGGCCCGCTGGCGGTCCTGCTCGCCGGCGCCCTGACCTTCTTTGTCGGCTGGAAGACACTGGAGCAGCGCCGGAAGGCGGATCAGCGCTCGGAGTGGTGGACCCGTGCCCAGTGGGCCATCGAGGCCTCCCTGTCGGATGATCCCCGCCGGCAGGAGACGGGACTGGGCGTCCTGGACCTGCTGGCCCAGAGTGACCTTGCCGGAACCGAGGAAGCGGCTATCATCAGCATTGCGTGGGCACGCCCGCTGACGGCGATAGTGGACTCGACCGGCGATATGAGCCAGAATGAAAACATCACGAGCGCACGCGGAACGGAGGAGGCTGACGATGACAACAGCAGCACTGCCGCTGGCACGAGGCTCTAAGGTCCCCGCCGAAAAGGCCGAACGCGATCGGGACCGCGAACGGGTGCAGATCCGGGCCGCACGGCTCCGGCTCACCACCGACCGCAAGCTCGGCAAGCCCACCCCGGAATGGGTCCGGAAACTCGCTGACCGTCCGCTGTAGCGGCCACCAAGACAACGAAGGCAGGTCCCCGGTACGCCGGGGGACCTGCCTTTGCCTTTGACCCTACGCGTCCTTGCCGCGGACCATGCCCAGCAGGCGGTTGAAGATGGCCTCGCCGTCGTCCGCAATTCCGTCGTGGTGGAAATCGGCGGTTTCCCAGACCTGCACACCCTTCACGGCGCCGGCCGTCTCCATGGACAGCTCCCGGTCCACGTAAATGTCGTCCGTGTAGACGGCCGCGGCCACGGGCACGGTGTTGCGCGCCAGTTGGGCGGTGTCGTAGAGGGGATCCCAGTCCGACTTCCGGGCCAGCAGTTCTGCCGTGCCGCGAAGCGGGACGAGCGCCGGGTCCTCGTCGAAGTACCACGGGTAGACCATCTCGCCGGTGAAGAGCGGTTCCGTGGCCGTGGGTTCGAACTCGGGGAAGGACTCCAGGACGCGCTCCGCGGCCCAGTTGGTGGCTTCGCCCTGGCCGTAGATTGACTCGTGCATCACCGCGTACAGCGGATTCGGGGCACGGGTGACCAGCCCGTGGACGGCCTCCAGGAAGGTGTCCGAGAGGCGTTCGCCGTCCGGGGTGGGAACGAAGGCTTCCTGCAGCAGGTAATGCAGCCCGTCCACCCGGGTGTTGCCGCCCAGATAGGACCCGGCCATCTGGAAACGCCGCACGGTCAGCCGTTCCCCGGTGGGCAGGAACTCCGGGACGGACTCGAGGTGCCGGGCAATCCGCGTGGTGGTTTCCCGGTCTTCCGGGTAGCGTCCGAAGTACTCCGCGTTGCGTGCCGCCACCCGCCGGAAGGTTGCCTCGTAGACCCGGTCCGCGGGTCCCGTCAAGGGGGCCAACCCGCCGGTGACGAGGCATTCGCGCAGTCCCTCGGGGGCGAAGGAGAGGTAGGTCAGGGTGCAGAAGCCGCCGTAGCTCTGCCCGTAGGTGCTCCACGGCCCTGAGCCGAGGGCCTGCCGGATCAGTTCGGCGTCGGCCACAATTGAATCTGCCCGGAAATGGGTGAGATACGCTGCCTGCGCCGCAGCGTCTCCGCGGCGCGGCAGGGTCTGCCGGTCCGCCGGAGTGGAAAGCCCGGTGCCGCGCTGGTCCAGCATCAGGATCCGGAAGTGCTTGGACGCCGCCTTCGTCCAGCCGCCGAACTGCAGCAGCCGGTTGCCCTTGCCGCCGGGGCCGCCCTGCAGGTACAGCAGCCACGGCAGGTCTTCGATGTCACCCGCGGGCAGTTCGGCGTCGACGTATTCGCGGGCAAAGACCGTGATGGTTTCGCCGTCCGGCGCCGAGTGGTCCAGCGGCACGGTAAACCAGTGGTCCGTCACGTTCATGCCGCGCACCGGGTAGGTGCGCGAGGCGGAGTGGGGGACAGGGATGTGCGGGACGGCGGTCACTTCGCCGCCTCTGACGAGGTGCCGAAGCTGGCCAGTGCGTCCCCGGCGAGCCGGAACGTGGTCCAGTCATCCTGCGGGACGGCACCCAGGGATTTGTAGAAGCCGATGGAAGGTTCATTCCAATTCAGCACGCACCATTCGACCCGGGCGTAGCCGCGCTCGACGGCGGTTTCCGCCAGCGTGCGCAGCAGCGCCTTGCCGATGCCCCCGGCCCGGGCCTCGGGCCGGACGTAGAGGTCCTCGAGGTAGATGCCGTGCACGCCCTCCCAGGTGGAGTAGTTCAGGAACCAGAGGGCAAAGCCCTGTATCGCTCCGTGCTCCACCGCCACGTGGGCGAAGATGGCCGGGTGCTCGCCGAAGAGGTTGGCTTCCAGGGCCGCCACGGTGTTTTTTACCGCGTGCGGCTCTTTTTCATAGATGGCAAGGTCATGGATCAGTTCGAGGATGACGGGGACGTCTTCTCGACGTGCGGGACGGATCTGCATGCTGCCCAGCCTAATCCAGGCGGCCGGCGGTGATCACCTTGATGACGGGGCTGCCGGCTTCATCCGAGGCGGGCAGGTCCACTTCCGCAGTGATGCCCCAGTCCAAGTGGTTGGCCGGGTCCTTGAAGATCTGCCGGACTTCCCATTTGCCGGGCAGTTCCTTGATGATCAGCAGGTTCGGGCCGCGGCCGTCGGGCCCGTCGTCGATGTCCTCGTGTTCCTCGAAGTACGCGTCCAGGACCTCGGCCCAGCGGTCGGCGTCCCAGCCGGCGTCGCCGTCGAGCTCGCCCAGGGCGCGGTCGTCCTCGTCGGCAAAGAGCTTCACCCGGGAGAACATCTCGTTGCGGACCATGACCCGGAAGGCCCGCACGTTGGCGGTCAGCCGGTCCGGCACCGGCGGAAGGACCGGTTCGTTCGAAGCATCGGGGTTGATGCCGTTGGTCAGCTCTTCCCATTCGTCCAGCAGCGAGGAATCGGTCTGGCGGACCAGCTCGCCCAGCCACTCGATGATGTCTTCCAGGTCTTCGCGCAGCCGTTCCGGCGGGACGGTGTGCAGCAGGGCCTTGTAGGTGTCCGAGAGGTAGCGCAGCAGCACGCCTTCGGAACGGGCCAGCGAGTAGAACTGCACGTATTCGCCGAAGCTCATGGCCCGCTCGTACATGTCGCGGACAATCGACTTGGGACTGAGTTCGAACTCGCCCAGCCAGGGAGCACCGGACCGGTACACCTCGAAGGACTGTTCCAGCAGCTCCGCCAGCGGCTGCGGATAAGTGACTTCCTCCAGCAGGGCCATCCGCTCGTCGTACTCGATGCCCTGGGACTTCATGGCGGCGATCGCCTCGCCGCGGGCCTTCTTCTCCTGGGCGGAGAGGACCTGCCGGGGCTTTTCCATGATCGCCTCGATCACGGACACCACGTCCAGGGCGTAGGACGGGCTGTCCGGGTCCAGGATCTCCAGGGAGGCCATGGCAAACGGGGACAGCGGCTGGTTGAGGGCGAAGTTCGGCTGCAGGTGCACCTTCAGGCGGACGGTGCGGCCGTCGGCGTCGGGCTCGGGCAGCACCTCGACAATGCCGGCGGTCTTCAGCTCCCGGTAGATGCTCAGGGCCTTCTTCATCAGGGCCAGCTGGGAGGACCGGGTCTCGTGGTTGTTGGTGAGCAGTTTCTTGGCCGCGGTGAACGGGTCACCCGGACGCTCCAGCAGGTTCAGCAGCATGGAGTGGGTGATGTTGAAGCTGGAGGTCAGCGGCTCCGGGGTGCCGTCCACCAGCTTTTCGAAGGTGGGCTTGCCCCAGGACACAAACCCGGCCTGCGGTTTCTTCTTCACCACCTGACGCAGCTTCTTCTGGTCATCACCGAACTTCGCCTGCGCCTTGGCCATCGCCTTGACGTTCTCGATCACGTGTTCCGGTGCCTGTACGACGACGGTGCCCGCCGTGTCATAGCCGGCCCGCCCGGCGCGTCCGGCGATCTGGTGGAACTCACGGACCTTCAGTGGCCGGGTGCGCGTGCCGTCGTACTTGGACAGGGCGGTGATCAGCACGGTGCGGATGGGCACGTTGATGCCGACCCCCAGGGTGTCGGTGCCGCAGATGACCTTCAGCAGGCCGGCCTGCGCCAACTGCTCCACCAGGCGGCGGTACTTGGGCAGCATGCCGGCGTGGTGCACGCCGATGCCGTGCCGGACCAGCCGGTTCAGGGTCTTGCCGAAGCCGGGGGCGAACCGGAAGCCGGCAATCAGCTCCGCAATCCGGTCCTTTTCCTCGCGGGTGCAGACATTGATGCTCATCAGGGCCTGGGCCCGGTCAATGGCTTCGATCTGGGAGAAGTGCACTACGTAGACCGGGACCTGCTTGGTGGCCAGCAGCTCCTCCAGGGATTCCTGGACCGGTGTCTCCACGTAGTAGTAGTGCAGGGGGATGGGCCGCTGCACGGAGGAGACCGTGACGGTGTCCCGGTTGGTGAGTTCGCTGAGCTCGTTGGCGATCCGGGTCATGTCGCCCAGGGTGGCGGACATGAGCAGGAACTGGGCCTGCGGCAGCTCCAGCAGCGGAACCTGCCAGGCCCAGCCGCGCTGCGGGTCCGAGTAGAAGTGGAACTCGTCCATGATGACGGTGCCCAGGTCCGCGTCGGCCCCTTCGCGCAGGGCGATGTTGGCCAGGATCTCCGCGGTGCAGCAGATGATCGGGGCGTCCTTGTTGACGGAGGAGTCGCCGGTGACCATGCCGACGTTCTCGGCGCCGAAGATCTCGCACAGGGCAAAGAACTTCTCCGACACCAGGGCCTTGATGGGGGCGGTGTAGTAACTGCGCTCATCGTGCGCCATGGCATGGAAATGCGCAGCAATCGCCACCATCGATTTGCCGGACCCGGTGGGGGTGGCCAGGATGACGTTGTTGCCCGTCACCAGCTCCATCACTGCCTCGTCCTGCGCCGGGTACAGCGACATTCCCCGGCTCTCCACCCACTCCAGGAAGGACGTGTAGGTCTCGTCGGGATCGATGGTGCGGGTGCTGGACGGGCCGGAGGCAAGCTGCTCAAGAAGTTTCATGTCCATACCAGACTAACGGGGCCGTGCCGGTCCCGTTTTCCGCGGGGTGCGGCGGCTAGGCTCGGGGCCATGAAATGGGATCCCGAAAAGTACACACAGTTCTCCTCGCACCGCGACCGCCCGTTCTTCGACCTCACGGCCCGGGTAGCGGCTTCTTCCCCGGCCCGGGTGGTGGACCTGGGCTGCGGCACGGGCGTCCTCACCGCCGCACTCGCGGCCCGTTGGCCGCAGGCGCAGGTTACCGGCGTCGATTCCTCGCAGGAGATGGTCGCCGCGGCCCGGGCCCTGGAGGGCGCGCCGTCGAACCTGGACTTCGTGCAGGGCCGGATCGAGGACTGGGAACCGGAGCCGGGCACGGAGGTGGTGGTGTCCAACGCCGCACTGCAGTGGGTGCCCGGTCACCAGGAGCTGCTGCGCCGCTGGGCCAAGCAGCTCGACGACGGCGCCTGGCTGGCCGTACAGGTCCCCGGCAACTTCACGGCACCTTCCCATGTGCTGATGCGGGAACTGGCGGCGAGCGCCGCCTGGGCCCCGAAGCTGGAGGGGGTGCTGCGGCATGCCGACGCCGTGGACGAGCCCGTGGACTACCTGGCCCTCTTCACCGAGGCCGGATTCGAAGCGGACGTCTGGGAGACCAGCTACGCCCAGGTCCTAGCCGGTGAGGACCCGGTACTGGAGTGGGTGCGCGGCACCGCCCTGCGTCCGGTCATCGATGCCTTGTCCACCGAGGACTTCACCGCGTTCGAAACCGAATACGCGGCGCTGCTCCGCCAGGCCTATCCGCGGCAGGCCTGGGGAACCGTTTTCCCGTTCCGGCGGCTGTTCATGGTGGGGCGGAAGGCGGGCTAGCGGCGCGCCCTGGCGGTACGGAACGCGGCAGCTACCAGCCGCGTTCCTTCCATTCCCGCAGGTGCGGACGCTCGGCGCCCAGCGTGGTGCCGGCACCGTGTCCCGGGTGCACCACCGTGTCATCCGGCAGGTAATCGAACACACGTTCGAATACGTCCTGGTAGAGCTGGGCAAACCGTTCCGGGTCCTTCTGCGTGTTGCCCAGCCCGCCGGGGAAGAGGGAATCCCCGGTAAACAGGTGGGCCGGACCGTGCGGATCGCGGTAGAGCAGCGCCACGGACCCGGGCGTGTGGCCGCGCAGCGAGATGGCCTCCAGCTCGAAGTCCGGGAACGTGCCGGTGTCCCCGTGCTCCAGGGGAACAAGCGTGGGCACCTCAATGTCGGGGATGTCCGCGGTGCCGGCTGCGGTCCGGGCACCGGTGGCCGCCACCGTTTCGGCGAGCGCCCGGACATGGTCCCAGTGGCTGTGCGTGGTGATGACCAGTTCCAGCTTCGCCGGTACCGCTGCGTCCTGCGCACCCTCGGCCAGCAGCTGCTGGATGGCGGGGAAGTCGGCGGCGGCATCGATTAGTACCTGCGCACCGGATGCTTTACCGGTGAGCAGGTAGACGTTGTTGTCCATCTCGCTGACGGACACGCTGCGGATAGTGATGTTCTCCAGATCCTCCATCCCGCCAGTCTAGCGATCCGGCCCTGTCCCGGCCCCGGGGGCAGCAGTCTTACCCGGGTATTGTCTGCGCTCGCGGACGGGCGTACGTTGCAAGGATGCTTCTGAGGCTGGTCCGGGAAAACCTGGCCCCCTATAAAGGCGCGGTGGCCGCCGTCGTTCTCCTGCAGCTGCTGCAGACCGTCGCCACGCTGTACCTCCCTACCCTCAACGCGGACATCATTGACCGCGGCGTGGTCACCGGAGATACGGGCGTCATCATGCAGGTGGGCGGGTGGATGCTTGCCGTCACGGCGGGTCAGGTCCTGTGTTCCGTCGCGGCCACTTATCTGGCGTCGCGGGTGGCCATGAGTGCCGGCCGCAACATCCGGGCCGCGCTGTTTACCAAGGTGGAGACCTTCTCCTCCCGGGAAGTCGGCCTGTTCGGGCCGCCGTCGCTGATCACCCGGACCACCAATGACGTGCAGCAGGTGCAGATGACCCTGCTGATGACCTTCACCATGATGGTTTCGGCTCCCATCATGGGAGTGGGCGGGGTCCTGCTGGCCCTCAACCAGGACATACCGCTCTCCGGCATCCTGCTGTTGATCCTGCCGGCATTGTTCCTGGTGATCGGGCTGGTGCTGAAGCGGCTGATTCCCCTGTTCCGGCGGGCCCAGCGGCAGATCGACCGGGTCAACTCGGTCCTGCGGGAACAGATCATGGGGATCAGCGTCATCCGCGCGTTCATCCGGGAGCACTCCGAGCAGGAACGCTTCGCCGGGGCGAACAGGGACCTCACCTCCACCCAGCTGCGGGTGAGCCAGCTGCTGGCCCTGCTGTTTCCCGCCGCCATGCTGATCGCCAACCTCGCCACGGTCGCGGTGGTGTGGTTCGGTGCCTTCCGGATTGACGCCGGGCAGATGCAGATCGGTGCGCTTACGGCGTTCATTGCCTACATCATGCAGATCCTGATGGCGGTGATGATGTCCATGTTCATGATCATGATGCTTCCCCGCGCAGCGGTCTGCGCCGAACGGATCTTCGAGGTGCTGGATACCCGGACCAGCGTTGCGGATGCCCCCGGGGCGGGGACGCTGGCGTACGACGGCGGGCGGCTCACCTTTACCGACGTCGGGTACAGCTACCCGGGCGCGGAGGACCCGGTGCTGTTCAACCTCAGCTTCGAAGCCCTGCCCGGGGAGACCACGGCCATCATCGGTTCCACGGGGGCGGGGAAGACCACGCTGCTCAACCTGGTCCCGCGGCTGCTCGACTCCACTTCCGGCAGCATCGCCGTCGACGGGCAGGACATTGCCGGGGTCACCCTCTCCTCGCTGCGCCGCGGTATCGGGCTGGTTCCCCAGCGGGCCTACCTCTTCAGCGGAACCATCGCCTCGAACCTGCGCTTCGGCCGGCCGGACGCCACCGACGCCGAACTCTGGGAAGCCCTGGAGACCGCCCAGGCGGCAGATTTCGTGCGGACAGCCGAGGGAGGACTGGACCACCAGGTGGAACAGGGCGGAGCCAACTTCTCCGGGGGACAGCGGCAACGCCTCGCGATTGCCCGGGCCCTGGTGGTTCGGCCGTCCATCTACCTCTTTGACGACAGCTTCTCCGCCCTCGACTTCGCCACGGATGCCCGGCTCCGGGCGGCACTCAAGCCGCAGACCCGGGATGCCACCGTAGTTGTCGTGGCACAGCGGGTGAACACCATTACCGACGCCGCGAAGATCCTGGTGCTGGAAGAAGGCCGGATCGTAGGTCAGGGAACCCATGCAGAGCTGATGGAATCCTCGGACACCTACCGGGAAATCGTTGCTTCGCAGCTCACCGCGGAGGAAGTGGCATGAGTACGCCGGGGGTACGGGGACGCCCGGGAGCCGCCGCAACGGCCAAGCCGGAGAACTTCGCCTCCAGTGTCCGTCGGATCCTGGTGCTGATGGCACCGGACCGGGTACGGGTAGCGGCGGTACTGGTTGCCGCCGTCGTCTCCGTGGCGCTCGCCGTCAGCGCGCCACGGATCCTCGGGGAGGCCACCAACGTCATCTTCGACGGCTTCATCGGCCAGGGCCTGCCCGCGGGGGTGTCCAAGGACGCCCAGGTCCAGGCACTGCGGGACTCGGGGGAGCGGGAACTGGCGGACATGCTCGCGGCAATGGACGTGGTCCCGGGGCAGGGACTGGACTTCGGCAGACTGGCAGGGATCCTGCTCGGCGTGCTGGGCATCTACCTGGCCGCCTTCGCGTTCGGCTGGTTCCAGGCACGGGTGACCGCCCGCATTGTGCAGAACGCCATGTACCGGCTGCGCCGCGACGTCGACGGCAAACTGTTCCGGCTGCCCATGTCCCACTTCCAGCAGCAATCGCGGGGAGACGTCCTCAGCCGGGTCACCAACGACATCGACAACCTGGCCCAGACCCTCTCCCAGAGCCTGACCCAGATCATCACTTCGGTCCTGACCATCATGGGCGTGCTGGCAATGATGGTGTCCATCTCCCCGCTGCTGGCGCTGATCGCCGTGATTACCGTGCCCGTCTCTGCACTGGTCACCGTCCTCATTGCCCGGCGCTCGCAGGCAGAGTTCAAGACCCAGTGGAAGTCCACCGGCGAGGTAAACGGCTATATCGAGGAAATGTTCACCGGGCAGGACGTGGTGAAGGCCTTCGGCCAGCAGGAGCGGATCATCGAAGGCTTCGCCCCCACCAACAACCGCTTGTACCGCTCCGCCTTCCGGGCCCAGTTCGTCTCGGGCATCATCATGCCGGCCATGACGTTCATCTCGAACCTGAATTACGTGGCCGTGGCGGTGGTCGGCGGACTGCAGGTCGCCAACGGGCAGCTGTCCATCGGCGGCGTGCAGGCCTTTGTGCAGTACAGCCGCCAGTTCAGCCAGCCGCTGGGACAGCTTGGCGGGCTGATCAACATGCTCCAGTCCGGCGTCGCGTCCGCCGAACGGGTGTTCGCCCTCCTTGACGCGAAGGAACAGCAGCCGGACCCCTCCCGGCCCGAGCACCTGAAGGCGGTGCGGGGGCGGGTGGCCTTCGAGGATGTCTCCTTCAGCTACAGCCCCGATGCGCCGTTGATCCGGAACCTGTCCTTCACCGCGGAGCCCGGGCAGACCGTGGCCATCGTGGGTCCCACCGGTGCCGGCAAGACCACCCTGGTCAACCTGCTGATGCGTTTCTACGAGGTGGACGCGGGCCGCATCACCATCGACGGCATCGACATTGCCCGGCTCCGCCGCGAGGAACTGCGCGGCCACATCGGCATGGTGCTCCAGGACGCCTGGCTGTTCGAGGGCACGGTGCGGGAGAACCTGGCCTACGGCGCACCCGATGCAACCGAGGAGCAGATCGTTGAGGCGGCGCAGGCCACCCATGTGGATCACTTCGTCCGGTCCCTGCCGGAGGGCTACGACACCGTGCTCGGGTACGACGGCGGGGCGCTGAGCCAGGGCCAGCGGCAGTTGCTGACAATCGCCCGGGCCTGGCTTTCAAACCCGTCCATCCTGGTGCTGGACGAGGCCACCAGTTCCGTGGACACCCGCACCGAAATCGCCATCCGGCTGGCGATGAACGCCCTGCGGCAGGACCGCACTAGCTTCGTGATTGCCCATCGCCTGTCCACCATCCGGGACGCGGACATCATCCTGGTGGTGCGGGACGGGCAGATCGTGGAGCAGGGAACCCATGCTGCGCTGCTGGAGGCCGAGGGGTTCTATACCGAGCTCTACCGTTCACAGTTCGCCGAGCCGGCACAGGATGCAGGGGCGGAGGACGACATGCCGGCGCCTGCCGATCCGGCCGGGCACTAGCATTGCACCATGACGCCTGACACAACCCCCGTAACCGCACCGACCTCCGCCGGCAACGACGCCGGTGTGCTGGCAGGGGTCCGGATTGACGCTTCCAGCTCGGTCCCGCCCTACGAACAGCTGCGCCTGCAGATCCTGGACGCCGTGAATGAGGGGCGCCTCGCCATCGGAACCCGGCTTCCACCGGTGCGTGCCCTGGCCGGACACCTCGGACTGGCCGTCAACACGGTGGCGAAGGCCTACCGCGAGCTGGAGCAGGCGCAGGTCGTCACCACGCGGTCCCGCGCCGGCACCGTTGTCGCGGCGGGCGGCGACACCGGCCGCGGCCGGGTGGCCGAAGCTGCCGCCGCCTATGCCGCGGCGGTGCGGGCCAACGGCGTCTCGGATGACGACGCCGTGTCCCTCCTGCGGGCGGCGCTGGGCTAAACGGCCACGTAGCCTCCGGTTTGCGGGGTTTCGGATCGCTCCAAGGCCATGCAGCCAGGGAGCCCCGCACCGGTTCCGCTTCGCCCGCGGCGAAACCCGGGGGGTCGAATACTTCTTCGAATCGGCGTTTGAACTACAGTGGAAAACGTGCCTAAATCGACTCTTCCGACGGCTGACACCACGTTCGTGCCGCATAAAGCCAATGACCTTTCCCGCCTGGTAGTGAAAGGTGCGCGCGAGCACAACCTCCGCAACGTTGACCTGGACCTGCCGCGGGACGCCATGATCGTGTTCACCGGCCTGTCCGGCTCGGGCAAATCCTCCCTGGCGTTCGACACGATCTTCGCGGAGGGACAGCGGCGCTACGTCGAGTCCCTGTCCGCCTACGCGCGCATGTTCCTCGGCCAGGTGGACAAGCCCGACGTCGACTTCATCGAGGGGCTTTCGCCCGCCGTCTCGATCGACCAGAAGTCCACCAGCAAGAACCCGCGGTCCACGGTGGGAACCATCACCGAGATCCACGACTACATGCGCCTGCTCTGGGCCCGTGTGGGCCGCCCCTTCTGCCCCGTCTGCGGCGAGCCCGTCAGCCGGCAGACCCCGCAGCAGATCGTGGACCAGCTCCTCGAACTGGAAGAAGGAACCCGCTTCCAGATCCTTGCCCCGGTGGTCCGCGGCCGGAAGGGCGAATTCGTCGACCTGTTCAAGGAACTCGCCGCCAAGGGCTACTCCCGTGCCCGGGTGGACGGCAAGCAGGTCCAGCTGTCCGATCCGCCGAAGCTTGGCAAGCAGTACAAGCACAACATCGAAGTGGTCGTGGACCGCCTGGTGGCCAAGGACGGTATCCGGCAGCGGCTCACGGACTCGGTGGAAACCGGACTCGGCCTGGCCGACGGCCGGGTGGTGGTGGACTTCGTCGACCTCCCCGAGGACAGCAGCGGACGCACCCGCACCTTCTCCGAGAACCTGGCCTGCCCGAACGAGCACCCGCTGGCCATCGACGAAATCGAACCGCGGTCCTTCTCCTTCAACAACCCGTTCGGAGCCTGCCCGGTCTGCACCGGCATCGGCTCCCGGCTGGAAGTCGATGAGGACCTGATCATTCCGGACCCCTCCAAGTCCCTGGCCGAGGGCGCCATCGCCCCGTGGTCCCTGGGCACCGCCACCACCGAGTACTGGAACCGGCTGCTCGACGGCCTGGCCAAGGACATGGGCTTCTCCATGGACACCCCCTGGAAGAAGCTGCCGGCCAAGGCACGCGAGGCAGTGCTCCACGGCAAGGACCACAAGGTCGTGGTCCAGTACCGGAACCGCTTCGGCCGCGAACGCAAGTACAGCACCGGCTTCGAAGGCGTCATCCAGTACATCCACCGCAAGCACGGGGAAACCGAATCGGACCACGCCCGCGACCGGTACGAGGAGTACATGCGGGAAATCGCCTGCCCCGAGTGCGGGGGAGCGCGCCTGAACCCGGCGTCCCTGTCCGTGCTGATCAACGGCCGCAACATTGCCGAGATCAGCGCCCTGCCGCTGCGTGAAGCCGCGGACTTCCTCAACACCCTGGTCCTCACCGGGCGCGAAGCACAGATCGCCAACCAGGTGCTGAAGGAAATCCAGGCCCGCCTGACCTTCCTGCTCGACGTCGGCCTCGAATACCTGAGCCTGAACCGCCCGGCAGCCACGCTGTCCGGCGGCGAGGCCCAGCGCATCCGCCTGGCCACGCAGATCGGTTCGGGGCTTGTGGGCGTGCTGTACGTCCTGGATGAGCCGTCCATCGGCCTCCACCAGAAGGACAACCGGCGCCTGATCGACACCCTGATCCGGCTGCGCAGCCTGGGCAACACCCTGATCGTGGTGGAACACGACGAAGACACCATCCAGGAAGCGGACTGGATTGTCGACGTCGGCCCCGGCGCCGGAGAGCGCGGCGGCGAGGTGGTGCACTCCGGACCGTTGGCCGAGCTGCTCACCAACGAGCGCTCCATCACGGGCGCCTACCTGTCCGGCCGGAAGAAGATCGAAATCCCGGCGAAGCGGCGCAAGGTGGACAAGTCCCGCCAGCTGAAGATCGTCGGAGCGCGGGAAAACAACCTGCAGAACCTGAACGTAGATGTTCCGCTGGGCGTCTTCACCGCCGTGACGGGCGTCAGCGGGTCCGGCAAGTCCACGCTGATCAACGACATCCTCTACAGGACCATGGCGAACAAGCTCAACGGTGCCAAGCACGTGGCCGGGCGGCACACCCGCGTGGAGGGCCTGGAGCAGCTGGACAAGGTCATCCACGTGGACCAGAGCCCGATCGGACGGACCCCGCGGTCCAACCCGGCCACCTACACCGGCGTCTGGGACCACATCCGCAAGCTCTTCGCCGAGACCAACGAAGCGAAGGTGCGCGGCTACCTGCCGGGCCGCTTCTCCTTCAACGTCAAGGGCGGCCGCTGCGAGGCCTGCCACGGCGACGGCACGCTGAAAATCGAAATGAACTTCCTGCCCGACGTCTATGTTCCCTGCGAGGTGTGCCACGGCGCCCGGTTCAACCGGGAAACCATGGAGGTGCACTACAAGGGCAAGAACATCGCCGAGGTGCTGGACATGCCGATCGAAGAGGCGGCAGAGTTCTTCGCCGCCTTCGGTCCCATTTCCCGGCACCTGAACACGCTGGTGGACGTGGGCCTGGGCTACGTCCGGCTGGGCCAGCCCGCCACCACGCTCTCCGGCGGCGAGGCGCAGCGCGTGAAGCTCGCCAGCGAACTGCAGAAGCGGTCCAACGGCCGCAGCATCTACGTCCTCGACGAGCCCACCACGGGCCTGCACTTCGAAGACGTCCGCAAGCTGCTGGAAGTGCTGCAGGGACTGGTGGACAAGGGCAACACCGTGATCACCATCGAGCACAACCTGGACGTCATCAAGAGCGCCGACTGGATTATCGACCTCGGCCCCGACGGCGGTACCGGCGGCGGCAAGGTGGTAGCCTCCGGCACCCCGGAGAAGGTTGCCAAGGTGGAAGGCAGCCACACCGCGACGTTCCTGGCGGAGATCCTCAACCCGTAGTCCAATGAAGGCCGGTGGCCGCCCGAGGGGGCGGCGCCGGCCTTCGGCATGCCCGGTCCCGTCGCGCGGGCAAAACGCACCCGGGAGATATGCGCCGCCGGGCATACCTTTTTCCCTTGGGCCGCCCCGATATGCCAAACTTAGGCCCGTGACTTCTCCCCGGCTTTTGGTGCTGTTCGATCTCGATGGAACGCTGGTTGATCCGGCCGGTGCCATTACGGGCGGCATCTGTTCCGCCCTCACCGCCTGCGGGCTG
Source organism: Arthrobacter sp. zg-Y1171 (assembly GCF_025244845.1). Taxonomy (NCBI): domain Bacteria; kingdom Bacillati; phylum Actinomycetota; class Actinomycetes; order Micrococcales; family Micrococcaceae; genus Arthrobacter; species Arthrobacter sp. zg-Y1171. The sequence continues at coordinate 1,738,880 of NZ_CP104264.1, forward strand.
CCGGAGCCGTCAGAGGCGGACCTGTTCCGGATGGTCGGCCCGTCCCTGGTGACGTCCCTGCGTGACATTGCCGGCGTTCCCCGGGACCGCCTGGAAGCGGTGATCCGCCACTACCGGCAGGGTTACCGGGAGGCGGGCATGGCACAGAGCCGGCCTTACCCGGGCATCCGCGGACTGGTGGAGAAACTGCGCACGGAACACACCGTGGCCGTGGCCACCCAGAAACCCGGGCACTTGGCGGTGGAACTCCTGGAGGTGCAGGGCATGGACAGCCTCTTTGCTTCCGTTCACGGCTCACCCGCCGACGAGCAGGCCGCCGCCGCGCTCAACGGGAAAGCCGGCATCATCCGTGCCGCTCTGGAGCGGCACGCGGGCACCTTCGACCGGGCCGTCATGATCGGCGACCGCCGGCACGACGTCGAGGGCGCCGCCGCCAACGGAATCGACTGCATCGGAGTCTCCTGGGGCTTCGCTGCCGACGGCGAGCTCGACGCGGCGGGGGCCGCCGTCGTCGTTGACACCGCGGAAGAACTGGCCGATGCTGTGCTGGCCTATGCGCAGAACGGAGCGGCACTGAATGGTTCTCTATAACCTGACCCGGGCAAGCACCCGCGGGCTTGTCGCCGGTCTGTGCCGGCCCACGATCACCGGACTCGAGCACGTTCCCGCCCACGGCCCGTTCATCGTCGCCTGCAACCACCAGTCCTTCCTGGACAGCGTCCTGGTCCAGGCCCTGCTGCCGCGCCGCGTGGGTTTCTTCGCCAAGGCCGAATACTTCACCGGGACCGGCCTCAAGGGGCTTGCGATGAAAAGCTTCTTCGAAGGCGTGGGATCCATTCCGGTGCAGCGCGACCAGCAGGCCGCCAGTGTTGCGGCACTCAAGACCCTGCTGGACATCCTTGAGGAGGGCGGCGGCGTCGGAATCTACCCCGAAGGCACCCGCTCACGCGACGGACTGCTCTACCGCGGACGCACCGGCGTGGGCTGGCTGGCCCTGACCTCCGGGGCGCCGGTGGTGCCCGTGGGGCTCATCGACACCGACAAACTGCAGCCCGCCGGCAAGAAAACGGTCAAGCCCGGACACTTCGCCCTGAAGGTGGGGCAGCCGCTGTACTTCCAGAAGACCGGTCCGGAGCATGCGCTGCCGGCCCGCCGCCAGGCCACTGACCGCGTCATGGACGCCATCGCCGAGCTCAGCGGACAGGAGCGCTCGGACAGCTACAACCGGAACCGGCCGGAGGGGTAGCCGTACCCGGTAAACACGCGTACCGGCACCCGAAGCGGGCCGGACCGTTCAGCGCCGCGCGAAACCCCATGCCGCCGTCCGGGGCAGGCGAAAGGCGAACGTAGGATGGAGAGGTGGCAGATCCAGCAACCTACCGGCCGAAAACAGGGGAGATCCCCACGGCACCGGGCGTATACCGCTTCCGGGACGAGCACGGCCGGGTTATCTATGTGGGCAAGGCGAAGAACCTCCGCTCCCGCCTGAACTCCTATTTTGCGAACCCGCGCGGTCTGATGCCCAAGACCCGGGCCATGGTGCATACCGCGGCCGGTGTCGAATGGACGGTGGTCGGCACCGAGCTCGAAGCGCTGCAGCTGGAATACACCTGGATCAAGGAATTCAACCCCCGGTTCAACATCATGTTCCGGGACGACAAGTCCTACCCCTACCTGGCCGTGACCATGGGGGAGAAGTACCCCCGGGCCCAGGTCATGCGCGGGGACCGGCGCAAGGACACCCGCTACTTCGGGCCCTTCTATCCGGCCAAGGCCATCCGCGAAACCCTGGACACGCTCCTCCGGGTCTTCCCCGTCCGGACCTGCAGCAGCGGCGTCTTCAAGCGCGCAGAGCGCACGGGCAGGCCGTGCCTGCTCGGCTACATCGACAAGTGCTCCGCCCCCTGCGTCGGACGGATCAGCCCCGAGGACCACCGCGAGCTGGCCTCGGAACTCTGCGACTTCATGGCCGGCGAGGGCAAGCGCTTCATCTCCAGCCTCGAGAAGGAGATGCAGGCCGCCGTCGCCGAACTGGACTACGAAACCGCCGCCCGGCTCCGCGACGACATCTCGGCCCTGCGGAAAGTCTTCGAACGCAACAACGTGGTCCTCAGCGAAGACACGGACGCGGACATATTCGCGCTGGAGGAGGACGAACTCGAGGCGTCGGCCCAGGTGTTCCATGTCCGCGGCGGACGCATCCGCGGCCAGCGCGGCTGGGTGGTGGAAAAGGTCGAGGACAACGACACCGCCGACCTCGTGGAGCACCTGATCCAGCAGGTCTACGGCGAGGCGAACTCGACCGACCGCATTCCACGGCAGGTCCTCGTCCCGGTGCTGCCGCCGGACGCGGAGGAGCTGGCCGAGTGGCTGGGCGGGCTGCGCGGCGCCCGGGTGGACATCCGGGTGCCCATGCGCGGAGACAAAAAGGCCCTCATGGAAACCGTTGCCCGCAATGCCGCGGATGCCCTGCGGCTGCACAAGAGCCGCCGGGCCGGGGACATCACCACCCGCTCCGCCGCCCTGCAGGAACTGCAGGAGGCCCTGGACCTGCCCTCGCCGCCGCTGCGCATCGAGTGCTACGACATTTCCCATGTACAGGGCACCAATGTGGTGGCCTCCATGGTGGTGGCCGAAGACGGCCTGCCGAAGAAATCGGACTACCGCAAGTTCTCGATCACCGGCGACGCCGCCCGGGACGACACGTCCTCCATGTACAACGTCATTTCCCGCCGTTTCCGCAATTACCTTGCGGAGAACGCGGATCCCGCCGCCGATCCGGATGCCCCGGTGGACCTGCCGGACGAGCGCGGCGGCAACGGCGATGTCCAGCCGTTGACGGACACCCTGACCCCGGCGCCCAAGGCAAAGTTCGCCTACCCGCCGAACCTGGTGGTGGTGGACGGCGGCCAGCCCCAGGTCGCGGCGGCATCGAAGGCCCTCGCGGATCTGGGCATCACCGATGTGCAGGTGGTCGGACTGGCCAAGCGCCTGGAGGAGGTCTGGGTTCCGGACAGTGACTTCCCGGTGATCCTCCCGCGCGCTTCCGAGGCCTTGTTCCTGCTCCAGCGCGTCCGGGACGAGGCGCACCGCTTCGCCATCACCTTCCACCGGCAGAAGCGGGGCAAGTCCATGACTGCGTCCCTGCTCGATGAGGTGCCCGGACTGGGACCGTCCAAGCGGCAGGCGCTGCTCAAGCACTTCGGCTCCGTGAAGAAACTGCGTGCCGCGACCGAGGAGGAACTCCTGGAGGTGCCGGGCATCGGCCCGGCCATGGCCGCCAACCTGCGCAGCCGCCTGGCGGACAAGGAAACGGCGGGAGTTCCGGCGGTCAATATGGCCACCGGCGAAATCCTGGAAACTTAGTTAGGCTTGGGAACCGGCGTGTCGGCTTCGAACCGTTCGGAGTTCTTCGAAAAGCAGGACAATCAGGATGGGATCACAGTAATGACGCAAGAGGACGGCTTGACCGTAGTCAAACCGGAGGAATCGGAGCTGCTCGTAGTCACGGGCATGTCCGGTGCCGGGCGCAGTACCGCCGCCAATGCGTTGGAAGACCACGGCTGGTACGTCGTCGAGAACCTGCCTCCGATGATGCTCGGCACCCTCACCGAGCTGGTCTCCCGGATGCCCCAGTCCATCCCGAAGCTGGCCGTGGTGGTCGACGTCCGCAGCAAGGAACTCTTCCAGGACATCCGCGAAGCCCTGCGCAACCTGCGCGCCGCCGGCGTCACCTACCGCCTGCTGTTCCTCGACGCCGATGATTCCACCCTGGTCCGGCGCTTTGAACAGGGACGCCGCCCGCATCCCCTGCAGGCCGACGGCAGCATCCTGGACGGCATCGCCGCCGAACGCGAGGTCCTGACGGAGCTGAGGGAGTCCTCCGACATCGTCCTGGACACCTCCAAGCTCAATGTCCACGCACTGGCCACCGCCGTCACGGAGCTGTTCACGGAGTCCGGCCCGATTGTGTTGCGCCTGAACGTGATGAGCTTCGGTTTCAAATACGGACTGCCGGTGGACGCGAACTACGTCGCCGATGTCCGCTTCATCCCCAACCCGCACTGGGTTCCGCAGCTGCGCCCGCACACCGGACTGGACGAAGACGTCCGCGACTACGTCCTGCAGGCCAAGGGCACCGCGGAGTTCCTGGACCGCTACGTGGACGCCCTGGAGCCCGTCATTGACGGCTACCGCCGGGAAAACAAGCACTACGCCACGATCGCCGTCGGCTGCACCGGCGGCAAGCACCGCTCCGTGGCCGTCACGGAGGAACTGGCCAAGCGACTGGCCCAGCTTCCGCACGTAACGGTCAGCTCCCACCACCGGGATCTGGGGCGCGAGTAATGTCCTTCCTCACCGGACCCCTGCCCCTGATTCCCGAGGGGAAGGGGCGTGAGAGCGGGAGCGGGAGCGGATCGATCGTCGCGCTCGGCGGCGGCCACGGGCTGTCCGCCTCCCTCTCGGCCCTCCGCCTGCTCACCACCGACCTCACGGCCATCGTTACGGTGGCGGACGACGGCGGCTCCTCCGGCCGCCTCCGCCGGGAACTGGGCGTCCTTCCGCCCGGGGACCTGCGGATGGCCCTGGCGGCGCTCTGCGACGACACTGACTGGGGGCGCACCTGGCGCGACGTCATGCAGCACCGCTTCCGGTCCCAGCCCGGTGTCGAAGGTTCCCTGGACGACCATGCCCTCGGCAACCTGCTGATTGTCACGCTCTGGGAGCTGCTGGGGGATCCCGTCGCCGGACTCCAGTGGGCCGGCGCCCTGTTGGGTGCCCGCGGCCAGGTACTGCCGATGTCCACCCTGCCGCTGACCATTGAAGGCGACGTCCTTCGGCGCACCGCCGACGGAGACCTGTTCGAGACCATCAGCGGCCAGGCCAGCCTCGCCGCTGCCGGTGCCCGCAGCAACGTCAGCGACGTCCGGCTGCTGCCCGTCGACGCGCCGGCGTGCCCGGCCGCGCTGGAAGCAATCGACCTGGCCGACTGGGTGGTCCTGGGACCCGGCTCCTGGTACACGTCGGTCCTGCCGCACCTGATGCTGCCGCAGCTTAGGGACGCGTTGTGCGCCACATCGGCCAAACGCTGCCTGACCATGAACCTCAGCAATGAGACAACCGAAACGTCGGGGATGACCGCCGTCGACCACTTGGCCGTCATCCGCCGCTACGCACCGGAGTTCAAGGTGGACGCCGTGCTGGTGGATCCGTCGGTGGTGGCGGACAAAGCGGCCTTCGAGGACGCTGTAGCAGAAATGGGCGGCCGTCCGGTCTTCGGTAAGGTGGGGGCAGCGTCGGGGCGTCCGATCCATGATCCGCTCCGCCTCGCGACCGCCTTCCACGATATTTTTGGGGAGAATTAGGAGTGTATTTGTGGCGTTAACCGCAGCTGTAAAAGAGGAACTGTCGCGTCTGGACGTGAAGAAATCCTCAGTCCGCAAGGCCGAGGTGTCGGCAATGCTGCGTTTTGCCGGCGGCCTGCACATCATTTCCGGACGGATAGTCATCGAAGCCGAGGTAGACCTCGCGTCTACTGCCCGACGGCTGCGGGCAGCCATTGCCGAGGTCTACGGCCACGCCAGCGACATCATTGTGGTGTCCGGCGGGGGACTGCGCCGCGGCAACCGCTACGTGGTTCGGGTGGTCAAGGACGGCGAATCACTCGCCCGGCAGACCGGCCTCCTGGATGCCCGCGGACGTCCGGTGCGGGGGCTGCCCTCCGTCGTCGTGAACGGTTCCGCGGCCGACGCGGAGGCCGTCTGGCGGGGCGCCTTCCTTGCCCACGGTTCACTCACCGAACCCGGGCGCTCCTCCTCGCTTGAAGTCACCTGCCCGGGACCTGAAGCTGCCCTGGCCCTGGTTGGATCCGCCCGTCGGATCGGCATCGCTGCCAAGGCACGCGAGGTGCGCGGTGTGGACCGCGTGGTAATCCGCGACGGCGACACCATCGCGGCCCTGCTCACCCGGATGGGTGCGCATGACGCGCTCATGGTGTGGGAAGAGCGCCGGATGCGCAAGGAAGTACGCGCCACGGCGAACCGGCTTGCCAACTTCGACGACGCCAACCTCCGCCGCTCCGCGCAGGCCGCCGTCGCGGCCGGCGCCCGGGTGGAGCGTGCCCTGGAGATCCTCGGCGAGGACGTCCCTGAGCACCTGCGCTACGCCGGCGAACTGCGCGTGGCCCACAAGCAGGCCAGCCTGGACGAGCTGGGCCACCTGGCCGACCCGCCCATGACCAAGGACGCCATTGCCGGGCGGATCCGGCGGCTGCTGGCCATGGCTGACAAGCGGGCAGCGGAACTGGGCATTCCGGGTACTGAGTCGAGCGTCACTCCGGAAATGTTGGACGAATAGCGTTATTGCATAGGATGGAAGCCTGCTGCCTTTCGGCGGCACAACGAGTTTCCGGACGGGAATTCCGCCCGGAACTTTGATCCGACACCAACGGAGGATTTTCGTGAACGAATACACACTGCCGGAACTGCCGTACGACTACGCGGCCCTTGAGCCGCATATTTCCGCACGCATCATGGAGCTGCACCACGACAAGCACCACGCCACCTACGTGGCCGGCGCCAACACCGCCCTCGCCCAGATGGCAGAGGCACGCGACAAGGGCGAGTTCGGCACCATCGGCAAGCTCTCCAAGGATCTGGCCTTCCACCTTGGCGGCCACACCAACCACAGCATCTTCTGGAACAACATGTCCCCGGACGGCGGCGACAAGCCCGAAGGCGAACTGGCAGCAGCCATCGATGAGTTCTTCGGTTCCTTCGACGGTTTCCGCGGCCAGTTCACTGCCGTGGCCAACTCCATCCAGGGCTCCGGCTGGTCCATCCTGGCCTACGAACCGCTGGGCAAGAACCTGGTCATCGAGCAGCTCTACGACCAGCAGGGCAACATCCCGGTGGGCACCATCCCGCTGCTGATGCTCGACATGTGGGAGCACTCCTACTACCTGGACTACGCCAACGTTAAGGGCGACTACGTCAAGGCATGGTGGAACATCGTGAACTGGGCCGACGTCGCCGCGCGCTTCGACGCCGCCCGCACCGGCGCCAAGAGCCTGATCGTCCCGGCTTAGTCTTGAGCCCCTGCCGCACATTTGTGCGGGTGCCCCGGTCCCTACGGAGACTGTGACGCGTAAGATAAATCCGTAGGTCCGGTCCCGCCCGGTGCTTTCGGGCACCGGCGGGACGGGGCCACGGCGCCGCGGCCGGAAGGGTTTCCCAAGCGGAAGTGTCAGGCCGCAGTCAGTCCGGTGGCTTCTTACCATGAGGTCACGCAGCTCTCGATTGAACCCCTACTCAAGGAGACAGAACAGTGACTACTCGTGTTGGAATCAACGGATTCGGGCGTATCGGCCGCAACTACTTCCGGGCGGCCCTGGAGCAGAACGCCGACCTCGACATCGTCGCGGTAAATGACCTCACCAGCCCCGAGACCCTCGCCCACCTCCTCAAGTACGATTCAGTCACCGGACGCCTGGGTGCCGATGTCAAAGTCAGCGAGGGCAACATCGTTGTCGGGGGCAAGACCATCCGCGTACTGGCCGAGCGGGATCCCTCGAACCTCCCCTGGCGCGATCTCGGCGTGGACATCGTCATTGAGTCCACCGGATTCTTCACCAAGGCCGAGGACGCCAGGAAGCACATCGACGCCGGCGCCAAGAAGGTCCTGATCTCCGCGCCGGGCAAGGGCGCCGACCTCACGGTTGTTATGGGGGTCAACGACGGCGACTACGACCCGGCGTCCCACAACATCATCTCCAACGCCTCCTGCACCACCAACTGCCTCGGCCCGCTGGCCATGGTCCTGCATGAGGCGTTCGGCATTGAACGCGGCCTGATGACCACCGTCCACGCCTACACCGCAGACCAGAACCTGCAGGACGGCCCGCACCGCGACCTCCGCCGGGCCCGTGCCGCAGCGCTTAACATCGTCCCGACCACCACCGGCGCCGCCAAGGCCATCGGCCTGGTCCTGCCGGCCCTCGACGGCAAGCTGGACGGCTTCGCGCTGCGCGTGCCGGTGCCCACCGGTTCGGTCACCGACCTCACCGTGACGGTTTCCAAGGAGGCCACGGTGGAACAGATCAACGATGTCTACAAGACCGCGGGCAACGGACCGCTGGCGGGCATCCTGCGCTACACGGACGAGCCGATTGTCTCTTCCGACATCGTCACCGATCCTGCCTCGTGCATCTTCGACTCCGGCTTGACCCGCGTTATGGGGAACCAGGTGAAGGTCGTGGGCTGGTACGACAACGAGTGGGGCTATTCCTGCCGTCTGGTGGACCTCACCAAGCTTGTCGGCTCAAAGCTTTAATCAACCGAGTACGCAAAGGTAGACATGACTGTCAAAACTCTCCCCGACCTGATCAGCGAAGGCGTTGACGGCAGGTACGTCCTCGTCCGCTCCGACCTGAACGTCCCGCTCGACGACGGCCGGGTTACCGACGACGGACGCATCCGGGCGTCGATTCCCACCCTGCAGACCCTCGTGGAGCACGGTGCCAAGGTTATTGTGATGGCCCACCTCGGCCGCCCGAAGGGCAAGCCGGACGAGAAGTACTCGCTGCGTCCCGCCGTCGACCGCCTCGACGAACTCTCCATCTTCCCGGTGGAGTTCGCCGAGGACGTGGTTGGCGACAGTGCCCGCAGCCTGGCAGCCTCCCTGGCCGCCGGGTCCGTCCTGGTGCTGCAGAACATCCGCTTCGATCCGCGCGAGACCTCCAAGGACGACGCCGAACGCCAGGCGCTGGCAGGGGAGCTGGCGGCCCTGACCGGCGGCAACGGAGCCTACGTGGATGATGCCTTCGGTGCCGTGCACCGCAGGCACGCCAGTGTTTACGACGTTGCCGAGGTGCTGCCCGCCTACGAAGGAGGGTTGGTGCACACCGAGGTCGAGGTCCTCAAGCGCCTCACCGAGAACCCGGAGAAGCCCTATGTGGTGGTTCTGGGCGGTTCCAAGGTGTCCGACAAGCTGGCAGTGATCGAGAACCTGATGGACCGGGCCGATTATCTGCTGGTGGGCGGCGGCATGGTCTTTACCTTCCTGGCAGCACAGGGCCACAAGGTCGGCGCGTCACTGCTCGAGGCAGACCAGATCGAAAACGTGAAGGGTTACCTGAGCCGGGCCAAGGAGGTGGGCTGCGAGTTTGTGCTGCCCACCGACATTGTGGTGGCGGATAAGTTCGCTGCGGACGCCGACGTCGACACCGTTCCGGCCGAGGGCATGGAGGACAGCCGCTTCGGCGCTTCCGGCATCGGCCTGGATATCGGCCCCGACTCGGCTGCCGCCTTCGCCGAGCGGATCCGCCACGGCAAGACCATCTTCTGGAACGGCCCGATGGGCGTGTTCGAGTTCGAAGCCTTCGCCAACGGCACCCGTGCCGTTGCCCAGGCTTTGAAGGACTCCAGCGGCTTCAGCGTCGTCGGCGGCGGCGATTCAGCAGCGGCCGTCCGCAAGCTGGGCTTCTCGGAAGCCGACTTCGGGCACATCTCCACCGGCGGCGGCGCCAGCCTCGAATACCTCGAAGGCAAGGCCCTTCCGGGCCTTACCGTCCTCGACAAGTAAAACCCACGGTGCGGGTCCGCTGTTCCAGCGGGCCCGCACCCGCATGTCCCATCCCGCCCGGCCTCAGCGCCGGCGCACCGCGAGTAAGAAACCGGAGTAACCATGACCACCTCCACGAACGGCAAGTTCGACCGCACACCCCTGATCGCCGGCAACTGGAAGATGAACATGGACCACGTCCAGGGCATCACCCTTTTGCAGAAGCTGGCGTGGACGCTGAGCGACGCACGGCATGATTACGGCCGCGTGGAAGTTGTGGTGTTCCCTCCGTTCACCGACCTGCGCAGCACGCAGACGCTGGTAGCGGGCGACAAGCTGAAGGTGGAATACGGCGCGCAGGACCTGTCGCCCAACGATTCCGGCGCGTACACCGGTGACATCTCCGGCCAGTTCCTCGCCAAGCTCGGCTGCAGCTACGTCCTCGTGGGGCACAGCGAACGCCGGTCCGTCCACGGCGAGAGCGACGAGCTGCTGAACGAAAAGCTCAAGGCTGCCTACCGCCACAACCTCGTGCCCATCCTCTGCGTTGGCGAAGGTCTCGAAGTCCGGCAGGCCGGGGATCACGTGATCCACACCCTGGAGCAGGTCCGCAGGGACCTCGCGGGACTGGATGCCGGGCAGGTGTCACGCCTTGTCATTGCCTACGAGCCCATCTGGGCCATCGGTACCGGTGAAGTTGCCGGCCCCGAGGACGCCCAGGAAATGTGTGCCGCTATCCGTGCCGAAATCGCGGACCTGTACGACGATGCCGTTGCTGCCAAGACCCGCCTGCTCTACGGCGGCTCGGTGAAGGCGGCCAATGCAGCAAGCATTCTGGGGGAGCGGGACGTGGACGGCGTGCTGGTAGGCGGCGCCAGTTTGGATGTAGGCGAATTTGCTAATATTGTCAGGTTCGAACAACATCTGGTGACTGACTGAACTGCAGCTGAAGGGCGCCGCAGCGGCGTCTCCAATCCATGAGTCACCCGAAAGGCCGTAAGTGGAAATTCTGAAGATCGTCCTGCTGGTGCTCCTTGCGATCACGAGCCTGCTGCTGACGCTGCTCATCCTGCTCCACAAGGGCCGCGGCGGCGGCATGTCGGATATGTTCGGCGGCGGCATGACCAGCAGCCTCGGATCCTCCGGTGTTGCCGAAAAGAACTTGAACCGCTTCACGGTGGCGCTGGCGCTCTCCTGGGGCTTGGTCATCGTGGCCCTCGGGCTGATCCAGCGCTTCGCCGGCGAAGCGTAGGCAGCAGCGCAGCAATAGCTTAAAAGGAATGGCCCCCGGATGAGTCCGGGGGCCATTCCTTTTAAGCGGGTCGGGCCTAGTCCTCGTCGCCGGCGTCGCGGTCTTCGGAGTCGAAGAGCCGCTGGGACAGCTGCGATGCCGCTGCCTGGTCAATCAGCCACCGGGTCTTGGTGCGGCCGTGGGCACCCGCGGCCGGGACCTGGATTTCCCCCGCGCCGGCGAGAGCCAGGCCCACGGCGCCGGCCTTGTCATTGCCGGCGACACCCAGCCACACCTCGAACGCCGTGTTGATGCTCTCCAGCGTGAGCGAGATCCGCTCCGGCGGCGGCTTGGGAGCATCCCGCACGGCTACGGTGGTGGCGCCGACGGTCCGAACGCCCGGGGTTTCGGGGAAGAGGGACGCAATATGCGCGTCCGGCCCTACCCCGAGCAGCAGGACGTCAAAGCGGGGGAGCCGCGGGTCCACAGGTTCGAACCCGGTTGCCAGGTGTTCGGCGGCGGCGGCGTCGGCCAGCTGCCGGGCATAGTCGGCTGCGGCGTCTTCCACCGTCTCCGCCTCATTGGCGGAAGCGACCGCGTGGATGCGGCCGGCCGGGACGCCAAGCGGATCCAGCATCGCCTGCCGCGCCTGCAGTGAGTTCAGCTCCGGATCGCCGGCCGGCAGGAACCGTTCATCGCCCCACCAGAAGTTGACCTTCGTCCAGTCCACCGCTGTGCGCGCCGGATTGGCCGTCACAGCCTCCAGCGTCGCGATACCCACGGTTCCGCCCGTGAGCACCACGGTGGCCTCCCCGCGTCGGCTCTGGACGTCCACGAGCTTGGTGATCAGCCGCGCTGCCGTTGTGGAGACGAGCGCCTGGGGATCCGGGTGGATGCTGACGCCTTTGGGGGAGTGCTTCATGCGTCCGCCCCTTCCTTGGACAGGCACGCAGCCAGCCCCTCGGTAAGTACTTCTCCGAACACCTCGTCCGGATCCAGCCGACGCAGTTCCTCCGCCAGGCAGTCGCGCAGGGTGCGGCGCGGCAGCGCAATCTGCTGCTCCGGCTGCCCCGGCTGGGTCAGATGCGCGGTGACCTGGTCCGGCCGGGCCAGTTCCACGTCTCCGTCGCCGCGGCTAAACACTACCCTGTGGATGCCGGTTCCGGCTTCCCCTTCGATGATCTCCAGCGGTACTTTCAATGCCTTTTTCAGCCAGGCGGCCAGCAGGAAGGTGCTGGCCGAGTCCGAGGCGCCCTCGACGACGACGGACCGGACCTGGGCCGCTCCGCCACCGTCCAGGACAGCGGCGAGCTGGACGCGCCAATTCGTCAACCGGGTCCAGCTCAGGTCGGTATCCCCGGCAGCGTAGCTGTCCGCCAGGCCCAACAGCGCCTTCTTCGGATCATCCTCCGTGGCGGCATCGGTAATCCGGCGGTGGGCAATGCAGCCCAGCGGAGTCTGCGCCGGATCGGAAGGAACTCCGTGCGGCCACCAGACCACTATGGGCGCGTCCGGCAGCAGCAGGGCGGACACCAGGGATTCGCTTTCCCCCGTAAGTTCGCCGTACCCGGACAGCACAATCACTTCCGAGGCGCCGGCGTCGCCGCCCACCCGGATCTGAGCGTCAAGGCGGGTTTTCTCGTCCGGGCTGCCCTCGGCCAGCACGATGATGCGGCACGGGTGTTCCCTGCTGGCCTCGTTGGCGGCGGCGATGGCCTCCTCTACGAAGTCCGGCTGGGTATCCACCACCAGGGTCAGCACGCGGCCGAGGGTGACCACGCCGCCTTTTTCGCGCATGGCTACGATTTCCTTGGACACCTTGGAGGTGGTGGTGTCCGGCAGTTCTACTATCACGGCCTTCTCCAGGTCCTTCCGTCTTGGGCGAGCAGCTCGTTGGCGGAGTCCGGCCCCCAGCTACCGGGCGCGTAAGGCTCCGGCTGGGTGTCGAGCGACGCCCAGTATTCTTCGAACGGATCCACGATCTTCCAGGACAGCTCGACTTCCTGGTGCCGGGGGAAGAGCGGAGGCTCACCCAACAGCACGTCCAGGATCAGCCGTTCATAGGCCTCGGGGCTGGACTCGGTGAAGGAGTGCCCGTAGCCGAAGTCCATGGAAACGTCGCGGACCTCCATCTGTGTGCCCGGTACCTTGGAGCCGAAGCGGATGGTGGCACCTTCGTCCGGCTGGACACGGATGACGACGGCGTTCTGGCCGAAGTCGTCACCGTTGTGTTCGCGGAACAGCAGATTGGGGGCGCGCTTGAAGACGACGGCGATCTCGGTGACGCGCCGGCCCAGCCGTTTACCGGCCCGCAGGTAGAACGGTGCTCCGGCCCATCGGCGGGTATTGATATCGAGCCGGATCGCGGCGAAGGTCTCGGTCTTGGAATCCGGGTTGAACCCTTCCTCCTCCAGGAAACCGGTGACCTTCTCACCGCCCTGCCAGCCGCCTGTGTACTGGCCGCGGGCGGAACTGCGGGAGAGGTCCTCCGGCAGCCGGACGGCAGCCAGGACCTTCTCCTTTTCCGCGCGGAGGTGGTCCGCATTGAAGGAGATGGGTTCCTCCATAGCGGTCAGCGCCAAAAGCTGCAGCAGGTGGTTTTGGATCACGTCGCGGGCGGCGCCCACGCCGTCGTAATAACCCGCCCGACCGCCGATGCCGATGTCCTCGGCCATGGTGATCTGCACGTGGTCCACGTAGTTGGCGTTCCAGATCGGTTCGAACAGCTGGTTCGCGAAACGCAGCGCCAGGATGTTCTGGACCGTCTCCTTGCCGAGGTAGTGGTCGATGCGGAAGACCGAATCGGCGGGGAACACCGATTCCACCACGTTGTTGAGTTCCCGGGCTGAGGCGAGGTCGTGGCCGAACGGCTTTTCAATGACCACCCGCCGCCACTTGCCCTCGGAGGTCTTGGCGAGGCCGTGTTCGGAAAGCTGCTGGCAGACCTGTTCAAAGGACTTGGGCGGCACGGAAAGGTAGAACGCGTGGTTCCCGCGGGTTCCGCGTCGTTCGTCAAGGTCCTCGAGGGTCGCCTTGAGTTCCTCGAAGGCTTCGTCGCTGTCGAATCCGCCTTCGACGAACCGGATGCCCTCAGCCAGCTGCTTCCACACGCCCTCATTGAAATCGGTCCGGGCATGCGCCTGCACCGCTTCCTTCACCTGGGCGGCGAATTCCTCGTGGCTCCACGGCCGGCGGCCGAAGCCCACCAGCGAGAAGCTGGGCGGAAGCAGGCCGCGGTTGGCGAGATCGTAGACCGCCGGAATGAGCTTCTTCCGGGCCAGGTCTCCGGTGACGCCAAAGATCACCAGGGAGGACGGACCGGCGATCCGGCTCAGCCGGCGGTCCCGTGGATCCCGGAGCGGGTTGCCCTTCCTGGTCTTTTCCTTGGCGGGCATTTACTTACTGCCTGCTTCTGCGGCGAGGGCCCGCACGACGTTTTCGATTTCACGGACCCCTTCGTCGCGGTTCAACAGGTGCAGCCGCAGTACCGGGCGGCCCTGGTCCGCGAGGACCTGCGCGTCACCGGCAGCCTGCGCACTGATGAGTTCACCGAAGGTGAAGGGCCGGTCCGGGATGCCGATGTCCTGTGCCGGCTTACCGGTGATCTGCAGGTAAACTCCCTGCGCCGGGCCGCCCTTGTGGAACTGGCCGGTGGAGTGCAGGAAGCGCGGACCCCAGCCGAAGGTCACGGGACGGCCGGTGGCTGCAGCAAGCTCCGGACGGATCTGCTCCAGTTCTGCCTGCCGGAAACGGTCGAGGTAGGCCTGGACGCTGAGGTAGCCGTCCGTGCCGAGGTGCCGGAGCAGGGCTGCCAGCGCGCCCCGCAGGGTGTGCGCCGTGCCGAGGAGGTCAGCCGGCCCGCGCACCTCGACGGACCCGTCAATGAAGGACGGTTCCGTGGGCTCCGGGGTAGCGTCAAGCAGGCCGCGTGCCGCCTTCTTCGCAGCTTCGACATCCGGCTGGTCAAACGGATTGATGTTCAACAGGCGTCCGGCCACCGCGGTCGCGAATTCCCAGAGCATCATGGAGCTGCCCAGGCTGCCGGAAACCACTACCTGGTCTCCTTCGGGGAGGACCTCGGAATCGACGGGGACAATCCGTACGGTAAGCACGTCGCCGGCACCCGAAACCATCTCCGGGGCGCCGGGTTCGACGGCGACGGGCAGCAGGCCCGTGCCAAGCTTGCCGGTGGATTCCGCGATCAGCTGCTCTGCCCAGTCGGGGAAGCCGGCCAGTCCGGAGCCTTCGTCCACAATGACGATCTTGTTGCGCAGCGGGTCGGTTCCGCCGAGTGCTGCGCCGAGTTCCAGGCCGATGTTGTCCGGCGCGTCGTCCCGCAGGATTTCCGCCGTCATCTCGGCGTCGTCCAGCAGGGTTTCAATGTCGGCTCCGGCCAGGCCCGAAGGCACCAGGCCAAAGGCCGTCAGGGCGGAGTAGCGTCCGCCGACGTTGGGGTCGGCGTTGAACACGGCGCGGTAACCGGCCTCGCGGGCCGCCGCGTCCAACGGCGACCCCGGGTCGGTGACAACCACTATGCGGGACCTGGCGTCGATACCGGCGTCGGTGAAGGCCTGTTCGAAAACCCGGCGCTGCGAATCCGTCTCCACCGTGGAACCCGATTTCGAGCTCACGACAATGACGGTTTCGGCCAGCCGGTCTCCAAGGGCGGCCGCAACGACGTCCGGGTCGGTGGAATCCAGGACTGTCAGGTCCACGCCCGCAGTGCGGGTAATGACCTCGGGTGCCAGGGAAGAGCCGCCCATGCCGGCCAGGACCACGCGGGTCACTGACTCGGCGGCGAGCTCTTCCCTCAGCGCCGCAATCTGTCCCACGAGCGGCCGGGAGCTTTCTCCGGGGTTGAGCCAGCCCAGGCGGATGGACGCCTCGGCTTCGGCATCGGGTCCCCAAAGGGTGGGATCCTGGGCCACGAGGCGGGAGGCAACTTCATCCCCCACGAGTTCGGGCACCTTGGCATCGACGGCAACGCTGGCCGCCCCGGCTGCTTCAAAGGACAGTGTGGTCATTTTTTCCTATGCCTCTTTCGCGGTATCCAGTGCGGTCTGAACGGTCTGGAGGAGTTCGCCCCAGCTGACCACGAACTTATCCAGGCCTTCGGTCTCCAGCTGCTCCACAACGTCGTTGTAGGAGATGCCAAGGCCGTCCAGCTGGTCCAGGACGGCATTGGACTCGGCGTACGTGCCGGTGATGGTGTCACCGGTGACTTCGCCGTGGTCCGCAGTGGCTTCCAGCGTCTTTTCCGGCATGGTGTTCACCGAGTTCGGCGCCACGAGGCCGGTGACGTACAGGGTGTCCGGCAGAGCCGGATCCTTCACGCCGGTGGAGGCCCAGAGCGGGCGCTGGGCGTTGGCACCGGCCGCGGCCAGCACCTGCCAGCGTTCGCTGGCGAACTGCTCTTCGAAGACCTGGTAGGCCAGGCGGGCGTTGGCCAGGCCGGCCTTGCCCTTCAGGCCCTTGGCCTCGTCGGTGCCGATGCCGTCCAGGCGCTTGTCGATTTCCGCGTCCACGCGTGAGACGAAGAAGGACGCCACCGAGTGGATGGTGGAGAGGTCGTGCCCGTTTTCCTTCGCCTGCTCAATGCCGAGCATGTACGCGTTGATGACCTCGCGGTAGCGCTCGAGGGAGAAGATCAGGGTCACGTTGACGCTGATGCCCGCGGCCAGCGTGGCGGTGATTGCCGGCAGGCCTTCCTGGGTGGCGGGGATCTTGATCAGCACGTTGTAGCGGCCAACCTTGTCGAAGAGTTCCTTCGCCTCATTGATGGTGCCCTGCGTGTCGCGTGACAGGCGCGGATCAACCTCAATGGACACCCGGCCGTCAACGCCGTGCGTGGCCTCGGCTACGGGGGCGAAGACATCGCAGGCCTGGATGACGTCGTCGGTGGTGATCTCGAAGACGGACTTGTCGACGTCGGCGCCCGACCGCGAGAGCTGCTGCACCTGGGCGGCGTAGGACTCGCCGTTGGCCAGTGCGGCAGCGAAGATGCTCGGGTTCGTGGTCACGCCGACCACGTTGCGCTCATCGATGAGCTTCTTCAGGGAACCGGAAACAATCCGTTCACGGGAGAGGTCGTCGAGCCAGATGGAGACTCCGGCTTCGGAAAGCCGGGCGGTGGGAGTGGAAGTCATTGTTTGATGCTCCTTAACTAAGGGGATTACTGCTGGTCGCCGGTCTCGGTGGACTGTGCTCCGGAAGCGGCACCGGTTGTGCCGTCGGGGGCGGATCCGGTGCCGCCGACAGCGTCGAGGGAGTCCCGGGCAGCCTGGGCCACGGCGTCGGCAGTGATGCCGAATTCGCGGAACAGCGTCTTGTAGTCGGCGGAGGCACCGAAGTGCTCCAGGGAGACGCTGCGGCCCGCGTCGCCGACGATTTCACGCCAGCCGAGGGCAATTCCCGCCTCGACGGAAACCCGGGCACGGATGTCCTTGGGCAGTACCGACTCGCGGTATTCCTTGTCCTGCTTGTTGAACCACTCGATGCTCGGCATCGATACCACGCGGGCGGCTACGCCTTCGGCAGCGAGTGCTTCGCGGGCTTCAACAGCCAGCTGGACCTCGGAACCGGTGCCGACCAGGATGACGTCCGGCGTTACGACGCTGCCGTCGCGGACGGCTTCGGCAAGCACGTACCCGCCGCGGGCGGCACCTTCGGCGGAGCCGAACTCGGTCGCGGTGGCAGCGCCGGCGCCCCGCGCATAGGTCGGGATGTTCTGGCGCGTCAGCACAATGCCGGCCGGGTTCTCGGTGTTCTCCAGGATGGTTCGCCACGCGACGGCCACCTCGTTGGCGTCGCCCGGACGGACGACGTCGAGCCCCGGGATTGCGCGCAGGGAAGCGAGCTGCTCCACCGGCTGGTGGGTGGGACCGTCTTCGCCCAGGCCAATGGAATCGTGGGTCCAGACGTAGATGGCAGGCACGCCCATCAGTGCGCCGAGGCGGATGGCCGGACGCTGGTAGTCGCTGAAGATCAGGAACGTACCGGAGAAGGCGCGCGTGTTGCTGTGCATCGTGATGCCGTTGACGATCGATGCCGCGGCGTGCTCGCGGATGCCGAAGTGCAGCACCCGGCCGTAGGGGTTGCCGGACCAGGCGTTGGTCTGCTTCCCCGCGGGGATGAAGGAGGGGGAGCCTTCAATGGTGGTGTTGTTGGACTCGGCGAGGTCGGCGGAGCCGCCCCACAGTTCCGGCAGTGCCGGGCCGATGGCGGAGAGGACCTTGCCCGAAGCCGCGCGGGTGGACATGTCCTTGCCGGCCTCGAAGACGGGCAGTGATGCCTCCCAGCCCTCCGGCAGCTCGCCCTTTTCCAGGCGGGCCAGCAGTGCGGAGCCTTCGTTGTTGGCTTCCTCCCAGGCCTTGAAACCTTCGTTCCACTTCTCGTGCGCCTCGGCGCCGCGGGCGACTGCCTGGCGGGCGTGCTCGAGGACCTCGGGGTCAACGTCGAAGTTCTTGGCCGGGTCGAAGCCCAGGGTTTCCTTCAGCGCGGCCACTTCATCGGCGCCCAGTGCGGAACCGTGGATCTTGCCGGTGTTCTGCTTGTTCGGCGCGGGCCAGCCGATGATGGTGCGCAGGGAGATGATGGACGGCCGGCCCGTTTCGGCCTTGGCTGCCATCAGGGCGTTGTAGAGCTCGTGAACGTCCTCGACGTATTCGCCCGTCTTGGTCCAGTCCACCCGCTGGGTGTGCCAGCCGTAGGCTTCGTAGCGCTTGAGCACGTCTTCGGTGAAGGCAATGTCGGTGTCATCTTCGATGGAGATGTGGTTCTCGTCGTACAGGACTACGAGGTTGCCCAGTTCCTGGTGCCCGGCCAGTGAGGAGGCCTCGGCCGTAACGCCTTCCTGCAGGTCGCCGTCGGACGCAATGACCCAGATGGTGTGGTCGAACGGGCTGGTCCCTTCGGCGGCGTCGGCGTCGAGCAGGCCGCGCAGGCGGCGCTGGGCGAACGCGAAGCCAACCGAGGACGCCAGGCCCTGGCCCAGCGGGCCGGTGGTGATTTCCACGCCGTCGGTGTGGCGGTATTCCGGGTGGCCGGGGGTCTTGGAACCCCAGGTGCGCAGGGACTGCAGGTCCTCGAGTTCCAGGCCGTAGCCGGAAAGGAAGAGCTCGATGTAGAGCGTGAGGGAGGTGTGCCCGGGGGAGAGGACGAAGCGGTCGCGGCCAATCCACTGCGGATCGGACGGGTCATGGCGCATGACCTTCTGGAACAGAAGGTAGGCGGCCGGAGCCAGGCTCATGGCCGTGCCGGGATGGCCGTTGCCGACCTTCTCCACGGCGTCGGCAGCCAGGACGCGGACGGTGTCCACTGCCTTGCGGTCTGTCTCGGTCCAGATCAGTTCTTGCTCTTCCATATGTGGCACGTTTACCGGGCCCCTCTCTCTACAGACAACCGGCGCCGTACAGCGCCGGACATGCCCGGAAGCCCCCGTGAACGGGGTGCGTCCGGTTCCTTTACCACTACAACCAACGGCAGACGCAAATCGATACCGCGTTCACGGCATAACTTGTTCCGCGTTCCGCAGCCGAGGCCGCGGATACTGCTTAATGCTGTTTGTTGCTTTTCCCGTGCCGCAGCGTAATTAGCCGCGGGAAAGGTCCGTTCCAACCTTATCGTCTAAGGCTGCTTCCTGCCCGCCCCTGCGGCATGATCCCGGCCTTCGGGCCGGCGCTGTTCCGATTCCTGCACGTGTGCAGGCGCATGCGTATTCCATGCTTCGATTTCTACAGCCGATAGAGGTTATGATGAGGACGGACTTTTTCGTTCCAGATTGGATAAAGTGATCGCTTCGTGACTACCCAGCATGCCGAGTCCCCGGTCCACACGGGGAAGATGACGGCGGGCCGCAAGGTCCGGGCATACGTGGCGCTCACCAAACCGCGTGTCATCGAACTCCTGCTCGTGACCACCCTGCCCACCATGATCTTCGCCGAGCAGGGACTTCCGTCCCTGGGCCTGATCCTGGTCACCATGATCGGCGGCGCACTGGCAGCAGGAAGCGCCGGTGCCTTCAACTGCTATATCGACCGCGACATGGACAAGCTGATGAAGCGGACAAAGAACCGTCCGCTGGTCACCGGCGAGGTGTCCCCGCGGGAGGCCATGGTCTTTGCGTGGGTGCTGGGCATAGTCGCCATTGCCCTGCTCTGGTTCGGGGCCAACCCGCTCACCGGCCTTCTGGGCCTCGGAGCAATCCTCCTGTACGTGGTCTTCTACACGCTGATCCTCAAGCGCCGCACCACCCAGAACATTGTCTGGGGCGGCGCCGCGGGCTGCATGCCCGTACTCATCGCGTGGGCTGCCGTCACCGACAAGGTGGAATGGCCGGCCATCATCCTGTTCATGATCATCTTCCTGTGGACGCCGCCGCACTACTGGCCGCTGTCCATGAAGTACGGCGAGGACTACCGCAACGCCAGCGTGCCGATGCTCGGCGCGGTTGCGGGCGCCAAGCTCGTCTCCGTCCAGGTGGTGCTGTACGCCTACGCCACCGTCGCCTGCTCGCTGCTGCTGGTTCCCGTGGGCGGTGCCGGCTGGGTCTACACCGTTGCCGCCCTGCTCTCCGGCGGCTGGTTCGTGGCCGAGGCCCACAAGCTGCATTCCCGTGCGCAGCGCGAAGAGCTCAATGACAAGTCCGCCATGAAGGTCTTCCACCTGTCCATCAGCTACCTCACGATCCTCTTCCTGGCCCTGGCCGTGGATCCGTTCGTGGGCGGCGCGCTGGTCTAGCCTTTCCGCTTTACGGTGGCCGGATCCCCTTAGGGGTCCGGCCATTGTTGTGTCCGGGCTTCTCTGTTTCCAGGGTTCGCCGGGGCGTTCCGGGGGCAGAACGCGCTTCGGGCGCCGTGCGCTTCGGGCGCCGTGCGCTTCGGGCGCCGTGCGCTTCGGGCGTTCCGGAACGGCGGCAACGAAACTCCCTGCTCGCAGAGCTCGCAGGGAGTATTAAAGCCGCCTAACCCGGAACGTCCTCCGCGCCCGTTACAGCACCCCGTGCCTCTCCCGTGCCGGTCCGTGCGTGTGTTCACCCAGAACGTGCCGCATCCTCCGTTAGGACGTGCCGATCCACTGCCCTTTGAATGCAGCAGCCCCGGCCAGTGCAGTTCCGAGCGGGTATTCCCACCACCTAGTGTGCTGTTGCTGCGGAAGCGGTTATGCCAGCCGGAACCTCGTTGTGAAGCGTCGAAAGAGCAGATAACGGCCTTCAGAACCCGGCATAGCCCCGTTATCTGCTCAGCCGATCCAGTGTCGGGGTGGGGCGGGGCAGGGTCCGGGCCGGCAGACGACCAGGCCCCGTGCATGCCGGTCCCGGCCAGGCCCGGAGACAGAAGAAGGGCCGGACCCCGTCAGGAGTCCGGCCCTTCTTCGGAAAGTGCGCCCGTTACCTGCGAACGGTCCGGGTCTTCCGCGCCCGCCGGGCCTGCTGGACCGCAATCGCGGCCCCGCCGGGAACCTGCTTGTTGAAGCCGATATAGACGGCCTGGGCGGCTGCGGCCGTCAGCAGGCAGGCGCCGAACATGTGCAGGGCCACCAGTGCGATGGGCAGGTGCAGGAAGTGCTGCACGTAGCCGATGGCTGCCTGTGCCAGTACGACGACGCCCAGCACCATCACGGCCCGGCGCACCCGGGCATCGGTCGCCCTGCGGACCACCAGGTACAGGGCCACGGCCAGCGCAAAGACCAGCAGGTAGACGGGCACCACGTGGATGCGGGTGATCAGGTCCGGGTTCAGGCCGTTACGCGCAGCTCCGTGGTCGCCGGCGTGCGGGCCGGAACCGGTTACTACAACGCCCAGCACCACGGTCAGCGCGGACAGGACGCCGATGGCACCCAGTACGGGGCGGAGGTTTTTATCCGCCAGCGGAGCATGGCGTGCCTGGAGGTCCATCGCGGAAAGCCTTGAGCGGTTCACCATGACCACGGCCACGGTGATCATGATGGTGGAGGCAAGGAAGTGCAGGCCCACAACCCACGGGTTGAGGTCCGTCAGGACGGTGATCCCGCCGATGACGGCCTGCGCCGGGACGCCGGCCAGCAGGGCAATGGAAAGCCACCAGAGATCACGGCGTTCGGACCGCAGGCGCCACACGGAGAAGACCATCGCAAAGGCAATGGCCGTCAGCACGAAAGTGAGTAGCCGATTGCCGAACTCGATGACGCCGTGCAGCCCCATCTCGGGGGTCGTAACGAGGGAATCGGCCGTGCACAGCGGCCATTCCGGACAGCCGAGCCCGGACGCCGTCAGGCGCACGGCACCGCCGGTCACCACGATTACGATGTTGGCCACCAGTGAGGCCACGGCAAGGTTGCGGATAAGGCGTCCGGCCACCGGCAGCTGGCTGTTGGACTGCCGGGCGGGGACACCGGCCGAGGTTGATGACACGGTTTCTAACTCCATTTGAACCAGCGGACAGCACCCAGGCCGCCCAGTATTGTCCACGCCAGAAGGATCAGCGTGGCGGAAATGTTGAACTGCGAGTCGATCAGGGCCGAGCGCAGTGCGTCACCAAGGGCCGCAGAGGGGAGGACCTCGATAAACGGCTGCAGTACATCGGGCAGGTTGCCTACCGGGATGATGATACCGCCGGCGGCAGCCAGCAGGATCCACAGCAGGTTGGTTATGGCCAAGGTGGCCTCAGGCCGTACGGTGCCGGCGACCAGGAGGCCGAGGGCAGTGAACGCCACCGCGCCGAGCACCAGCTGCACGGCGGCCGGCAGCAACCCGCTCAGCTCCGGCTGCCAGCCGAACAGCAGCGCCGCTACGGAGACCAGTACCGCCTGGATGGCCAGGACGGCCAGGACCGCAATGACCTTCCCGGCAATCAGGCCGGTGCGGCCCAGGGGAGTGGTGGACAGGTAGCGGAGCACGCCGTACCGGCGGTCAAAGCCGGTGGCGATGCCCTGCCCGGTAAATGCGGTGGACATGGCGCAGAGCGCAAAGATGCCCGGGGCAGCCATGTTGATCCGGCTGGTCCCGTAGCCGTCCAGCAGGGGAGTGACCACCAGGGCCACCATGGCCAGCAGCGGCAGGACCACGGCGAGGATCAGCTGTTCGCCGTTGCGCAGCATCGTCAGGGCCTCATACCGGCCCTGGTTCAGGATGCGCGCCGGCAACGATGCGGGAGCACTCAACGGATGGTCCTTCCGGACAGGTCGAGGAAAACGTCCTCGAGGGTACGCGAAGCCATGTGTACTGAAGAAGGCAGGATGTTCCGTTCCGCCCACCACGCGGCCAGTGCGGCCAGGTCGTGGGGCGTCAGCGCCCCGCGGACGGCGTAGTGTCCGGGTGCGGCCTCCTGCACCTCCAGATGGTGCAGCCGTCCTGAGGCGAGGGCGACGACGTCGAGCCCGGGTTCCGCGTCGAACGTCAGCAACCGCTGCTCGGCGGGGGAGCCGGTGGCGGAGGTGAGTTCGGCTACGGTGCCCGAGGCGACGGTCTTGCCGGCGTCGATAATGTAGACGTAGTCGGCCAGCTTCTGCGCGTCGTCCATCAGGTGGGTGGTGAGGATGATGCCCAGGCCCTCGTCGCGCAGCTCGGAGATCAGGTCGAACACGATCTGGCGGGACTGGGGATCCAGGCCGGCGCTGGGTTCGTCCAGGAAAAGGACCTCGGGGCGGCCGATCAGCGCCGCGGCCATGGCCAGTCGCTGCTTCTGCCCGCCCGAGAGGCGCCGGATGCCGGTGTTGGCGAAGCTGCGGATACCCAGGCGGTCCACCAACTCGGCGACCGGCCGGGGTGCCTCGTACATGCGGGCCACATGCTCAAGCAGGGCTACGGGACGGGCCGACGGCGGGAGTCCGCCTTCCTGGAGCATCACGCCTACGCGGCTCCGGAGGCGGGCATCCGCTCGGTAAGGATCCTGTCCGAGCAGGCGGATTTCCCCGCCGTCAATGGACTGCAGGCCCTGGGCGCATTCAAGCGTGGTGGTCTTCCCCGCTCCGTTGGCACCAAGGAGGGCAGTGACGGATCCGCGGCGGGCACTGAAGTCGACGCCGGCCAGCACACGGATCATTTTGCCGTCGAGACCAGCAACCGGGCCGCAGTCCTTGATCAGACCTTTAATGGTCAGGCAGGGTTCATCGATAGGCACCTGCATATTCTACGTTAGGTAGTACAGGACCCCGGCACAGGCATCACGCCCGATGGACCTTGGCGATGGCAAGCCTTGCCTTAGTGGAATCGGGGAACAGATTAGGTCATGCTTGTGTTGTGTATTCTGTGAGCAACTCTGAGACTAAGGCGGCGGCCGTGCCGAGCGCTGCCCGCGAAGCGGAGGAGCGCACCCGGGACAAAGTGCTGGGTGCGGTTCTGGAGCACGGCCCGGTCAGTGCCGCGGAGCTCGGGGAACGGCTGGGCTTCACGCCCGCCGCCGTGCGCCGCCATCTTGACGCCCTCTCGGGGAAGGGCCTGATCCAGGTCAAGCTTGTCCGCAATTCCTCTTCCGGTGCAGGAAGGCCGGCCCGGCGGTATGTATTGAGCCCGCAGGGACAGGCCCACCTGGGCAACGATTACCTCGACATCGCCACCGAGGCGCTGCGCCAGCTTGGTGCAGCCCTTGGCCCCCAGGCAATCGAGGCGTTTGCCGCGGAACGGTTCGGCCGGATGGAGGATCGCTACCGACCCGTCGTCGACGCCGCCGGTCCCGAACTCGCCGACCGCGCCGAAGCGCTGGCCGCCGAACTGACAAAGGACGGTTTCGTCGCGTCGACCACCATGATCGGCGCCACGGCGAAAAAGAGCACGCTGCTGAGTATCCAGCTGTGCCAGGCGCACTGCCCCATCCAGGGACTCGCCACGGCCTACCCCGTC
Source organism: Arthrobacter sp. zg-Y1171 (assembly GCF_025244845.1). Classification (NCBI taxonomy): domain Bacteria; kingdom Bacillati; phylum Actinomycetota; class Actinomycetes; order Micrococcales; family Micrococcaceae; genus Arthrobacter; species Arthrobacter sp. zg-Y1171. The sequence continues at coordinate 1,763,488 of NZ_CP104264.1, forward strand.
TTCTGTGACAAGGAGACCGAAGTTTTTGCCCGCCTGCTGGAGGTGGACGTCCGCCGACTGTCCACGCTCTCCCGCGGCGGCCATGTTTGTACGACCCACATTCCCGTGGGTCGGACCCGATCCGCGCCGCAGGTTCCACTGCACGCCGAGACCAACCAGTCCACATCCATTCATCAGCAAGAAAGGCCGTGATGACGGATCAAGTAACCCAGAAGCCAACGGCACCTTCCATGGTGCCGGAGTCTGTGATTTCAGACATCCTGGAGAAGAACCCCGAACTCGAGGGCATCGGTACATACGAGTACGGATGGGCAGACTCGGACGTCGCCGGTGCAACCGCCCGCCGCGGCCTGAGTGAGGAAGTCGTCCGCGACATTTCGGCTAAGAAGAACGAGCCGCAGTGGATGCTGGACCTTCGCCTCAAGGGCCTGAAGTACTTTGAGCGCAAGCCGATGCCGACCTGGGGCGCAGACCTCTCCGGCATCGACTTCGACAACATCAAGTACTTCGTCCGTTCCACGGAGAAGCAGGCCAACACCTGGGAAGACCTCCCCGAGGACATCCGCAACACGTACGAGAAGCTCGGCATCCCCGAGGCTGAGCGCGGCCGCCTGGTTTCCGGCGTCGCAGCGCAGTACGAGTCCGAGGTTGTCTACCACCAGCTCCGCGAGGACCTGGAACGCCAGGGCGTCATCTTCCTGGACACCGACACCGCGCTGAAGGAACACCCGGAAATGTTCCAGGAGTACTTCGGCACCGTCATTCCCGTCGGTGACAACAAGTTCGGCTCGCTGAACACTGCCGTGTGGTCCGGCGGTTCCTTCGTGTACGTCCCCAAGGGCGTCCACGTGGAGATCCCGCTGCAGGCCTACTTCCGTATCAACACGGAGAACATGGGCCAGTTCGAGCGCACCCTGATCATTGCGGACGAGGATTCCTACGTCCACTACATCGAGGGCTGCACCGCACCGATCTACACCTCGGACTCGCTGCACAGCGCCGTCGTCGAAATCATCGTGAAGAAGGGCGCCCGCGTCCGCTACACGACCATCCAGAACTGGTCCAACAACGTGTACAACCTGGTGACCAAGCGCGCCATTGCACACGAGGGCGCCACCATGGAATGGATTGACGGCAACATCGGCTCCAAGGTCACCATGAAGTACCCGGCTGTCTACCTGGTCGGCGAGCACGCCAAGGGTGAGACCCTGTCCATCGCCTTTGCCGGCGAGGGCCAGCACCAGGACACCGGATCCAAGATGGTCCACATTGCCCCGAACACCAAGAGCTCCATCATTTCCAAGTCTGTGGCCCGCGGCGGCGGCCGCGCCGCCTACCGCGGCCTGGTCCAGGTCCGCGAAGGCGCCACGCACTCGGCCAACACCGTGCGCTGCGACGCCCTGCTGGTGGACACCATCTCCCGCTCGGACACGTACCCGTACGTGGACATCCGCGAAGATGACGTCACCATGGGCCACGAAGCCACTGTCTCCCGCGTCAGCGAGGAGCAGCTGTTCTACCTCATGTCCCGCGGCCTTCCCGAGGACGAGGCAATGGCAATGATCGTGCGCGGCTTCATCGAGCCGATCGCGCGTGAACTGCCGATGGAATACGCCCTTGAACTCAACCGCCTCATCGAACTCCAGATGGAAGGAGCCGTCGGTTAATGTCGAAGCTTAACGACGTCGTCGAAACCGTGACCGAAAAGGTCAGCAATGTAGTGGAGGAGGTCAAGGCCAAGGTTGGTTCCCCCAAGGAAACCAGCCGTGTGCGCATTGACGGCTTCACCGAGGAGGGCGAAAACCTCTCCCCGCTGAACGAGGCCTCCTCACCGCTGGGCGGCGACAGCAGCAAGTCCCACAGCCACGGTGGCGGAGAGGGCATCCCGGACAGCTCGCGCGCCGGCCGTACCACCTCGTTCCACCGGGCTGACTTCGGCAAAATGACCGGCCGCGAAGAAGACTGGCGGTTCACCCCGCTCAAGCGCCTGCGCGGACTGCATACCGCGGACCTCGACGGAACAGCTCCCGAGCTGGCAGTCGTCGCCCCCGACGGCGTGCTGGTCGAGAGCATTGCCCGCACCGACGCCCGCATCGGCTCGGCCGGCATCCCCGAAGACCGGGTTGCCGCCGCCGCGTGGGAAGACTTCCGCGAGGCCACTGCCGTAACCATTCCCGCCGAGACCGTAGTTGAAGGCAGCGTCACGCTGACCATCAACGGTGTCAGCAAGGATCCGGCCGCCCAGCACATCGTCATCACCGCGGAGAAGTTCTCCAAGGGCGTTGTGGTCCTGGACCACAAGGGTTCGGCAGTGCTGTCCCAGAACGTCGAAATCGTGGTCGGCGACGGTGCGGAACTGACCGTCGTCTCCGTCCAGGACTGGGACGACGACGCCGTGCACGCCTCCGCGCAGTACGCGAAGATCGGCCGCGACGCGAAGTTCAAGCACGTCGTCGTCAGCCTTGGCGGCGACCTGGTGCGCGTCACCCCGTCTTCCAAGTTCACCGCCACCGGCGGCGACGTGGAAATGTTCGGCCTGTACTACGCCGACGCCGGCCAGCACCTTGAGCAGCGCCTGTTCGTGGACCACGCAGTGGCGAACTGCAAGTCCCGCGTTATGTACAAGGGCGCCCTGCAGGGCCGCGACGCGCACACCGTGTGGGTTGGCGACGTCCTGATCCGCAAGGAAGCAGAAGGCACCGACACGTACGAAGTCAACCGCAACCTGCTGCTGACCGACGGCGGCCGCGCCGACTCCGTACCGAACCTGGAGATCGAAACCGGACTGATCGAGGGTGCCGGCCACGCCAGCGCCACCGGCCGGTTCGACGACGAGCACCTGTTCTACCTGATGGCACGCGGCATCCCCGAGGACACCGCCCGCCGCCTGGTGGTTCGGGGCTTCCTCACCGAGATCATCCAGCAGATCAAGGTACCTGCCCTGGAAGAGCGTCTCACCGACGCTGTCGAGCGCGAGCTCGAAGCCTCCGGAGCCTACTGAGACCCAAGTCCGGGTGCCGGAGCAATCCGGCACCCGGACCCTCTCGCCTTCCATCCCCAAAGCTTAGTAACGCACCCGCGGGTGCAAAGGAGAAAGCCAACTCGCATGTCTACTCTTGAGATCAAGGATCTTCACGTCAGCATTGAGACCGAACAGGGCCGCAAGCCGATCCTGAAGGGTGTCAGCCTGACCATCAAAACCGGTGAGACGCACGCCATCATGGGCCCCAACGGCTCCGGCAAGTCCACCCTGGCCTCCACCATTGCCGGTCACCCGCGCTACAGCGTGGACAGCGGCTCCATCACGCTCGACGGCGAAGACGTCCTGGCCATGAGCGTTGACGAGCGTGCCCGCGCCGGTCTCTTCCTGGCCATGCAGTACCCGGTAGAGGTTCCCGGCGTCACCATGACCAACTTCCTGCGTACCGCCAAGACCGCGCTCGACGGCGAAGCCCCCTCCCTGCGCCACTGGACCAAGGACGTCAAGGCGGCCATGGCCGACCTTCGCATCGATGCCGACTTCGCCCAGCGCAACGTCAATGAAGGCTTCTCCGGCGGCGAGAAGAAGCGCGTCGAGATCCTCCAGATGGAACTCTTCCACCCGAAGATCGCCATCCTGGACGAGACCGACTCCGGCCTCGACGTCGACGCCCTGAAGATCGTTTCCGAAGGCGTTAACCGCGAGCACTCCAAGGGCGGCATGGGCACGCTGCTCATTACGCACTACACGCGTATCCTTCGTTACATCAAGCCCGACTATGTGCACGTCTTCGTCGACGGCCACATCGCCGAGCAGGGTGGGCCTGAACTTGCCGACCGCCTCGAAGAAGAAGGCTACGACCGCTTCACCGGCGCCAACGCCGCAGCCGGCGCGTAGTAAAGACAGCTTAAGGAGCAAATATGAGCGACTCCGATCTGGCCTCCACGTCCCTTGAGGACGTCGAAGAGGCCCTCAAGGACGTCATTGACCCCGAGCTCGGGGTGAATGTCGTTGACCTTGGCCTGCTCTACGGCTTGAAGTACGCCGAGGACGGCGCACTGCTGATCGACATGACGCTGACGACGGCGGCCTGCCCGCTGACCGATGTGCTTGAAGAGCAGACCGCCCAGGCCCTGGACGGCGTCGTTGATGAGTGGCGCCTGAACTGGGTATGGATGCCGCCGTGGGGACCTGACAAGATCACCGACGACGGCCGCGACCAGATGCGGGCCCTCGGCTTCAACATCTAAAGGTTCGGCAGCTAGCTAGTCGAACAGGCAGGGCCGCTTCCCCAATGCGGGGAAGCGGCCCTGTCTGCGTGCTAGCGTGTGCGCCATGGGGAACAGCACACATTTTCATGACCAGTATCTGGCGGCGTGGAACGAAGCCATGGCAACGGGCGACAGCGCTCCGATCGAATCCTTCCTGTCGCCGGAGTACCACGGCTGGCTGGGGCAGGACGCAACCGCCACGGAGCCGTTTGATGCGGCGACGGCGCGCGAGGGATTTGGCGGCACAGTGTCCGCCCTGCGGGGGAGTACCGTGCACGCGGACTTCCGGACCGTTACGCCCCGCGGCCGGGACGAGGCTGTGGTGTTCTACGAGATGACCTACCGTTCGGGCAGCGAAGTGACCGGGCGGGCCCTGCTGATGGAATCCTGGCGGCTCCAGGATGGCCGGTGGCTGCTTTGCCGCGATTTCACTGAAGTGAACGTCGGGCAGCCGGCTTCCTAGGATGCCGGAGCAGTCCCTGCCGCCGCTTTACGCCCATATGATCGAGTGCGGCGTGGTTGATCTGGATCCGTGGCACCTGCTGCGCGGGGAAACGCAGGTGAGGCGGGCACGGCACATTGAGCAGGTTTTCCCGGGATGGGGGATCGTTCCCTTTGCCCGCAGGACCGACAACGATGACGTTGCGTGCTGGACCGGCAGCAGCGTTGTGGTGATCGACGACTGGGACGTGTGGTCGACCGACGGAAAGCCGATACGCCACGTTCAGGATGAATACCCCTCAATGGAGGAGTGGCTTTTGGCTGCCGTGCGTGACTTCGTTGAGTTCGACTGGAGCTGAGGAAAGTGGAACCGATGGCTAAGCCACCGAGCCGGACAGAGATCAGCCGGGTGTTATCCCATGCGCTGCGTCATGCTCCGGAAGAGTATTCGCTGGAGCTGGATCCGGAGGGTTGGGCGCCGGTTTCTGACGTGCTCGCTGCGCTGCACCGGCTGGGACCGGAGTGGACATCCGTTGATGAGAAGGAACTTCACGAGGTGCTGGAAGCTGCGGAGAAAAAGCGGCACCAGATAAGGGACGGTCGAATTCGTGCCGTGCACGGCCACTCCGTACCGGTGGAGCCGGCAGGGGAGCCCGGTTCACCGCCGGCGGTGTTGTTCCATGGGACCTCGCCTGCTGCTGTGCCGCAGATTCTCGCCGCCGGGATACTTCCGATGCAGCGGCAGTACGTCCATCTGTCCGACTCCGTGGAGCAGGCGCATCAGGTCGGACAGCGCAAGGACGCCGATCCCGTGATCCTTACGGTGGATACCGGGGTCGCCGTGGCCCAGGGGGTATCTTTCTATCGATCGGATTCAGGAGTCTGGCTGGCCGGGGCCGTTCCAGCGTCCGCTGTTGGGCTGCTGGAAGCCTGAGTTGAGGGGCAGGTTCGGTCGGCGTCGGCCCTTGTGCCCGAGTCGATGGTCCGGAAACAGTCAACGGAACCGGCGTGTCCGGGGTAGGTAGTTGCGTTCGAAAGACGGGTATTTCCGGTCTTCGGATCAGGCCTGTTTGGGCCAGTTTTCGGGCCTGGAATGTCAGTGCGGGATGAAATCCTGAGGTATGGATCACCTCGGGAACACCGAACGGACAACCGAAGAACTAGGCAGTGAATGCCCCCAGCCGGAAGGCATGGCGGGTGAAGCGGATGCGCCCCGTGCGGCCTGCACCCTCGCGGTGTATCGGGCGGAACTGGACGCCGAGCCAGACGCTGATGGTGCCGCTCAGGTCGGAAGTCCTGACGCCGAATATCCGGACGGCTTCACCGGGACACTGGCACTGCAGAACCTGGAAGCCTTTGACGAACAGACAGTCGGTGAAGCCCTGTCCCGGATGGCCCATTTGATGTCCTGGGTACAGTCGCTGCACGCCCGCCTGATCAACCGCATGGAAGAGATCTTCCGGGAGGACTTCCACACCGCTTCGGGACGGCTCGAGCCCGGGATGGCGTTCAGCCTTGCGGCGACCGAATGCGCCGCCATCCTGAATATCCCGCAGCTCACCGCCCAGCGGATGATGTTCGAAGCGGACAGGCTGTGCAGCACCCACACGGCCACCCTGACCGCTTTGGAAGAAGGACAGCTGAGTTACCAGCACGTACAGGTCGTACTGGACCAGTGCCTGAACGTTCCACTGGATCAGCTCCCGGAATTCGAGGCGGACCTGCTGGCGGCTGCGTCCGGGCAGACGCGGACCCAGTTCTCCTGCAAGGCACGGCGTCTGCGGGAACGGAAGTTTCCGGAGACCATAAGCGAGCGGCACCTGACCGCGTTCGAACAGCGCAAGGTCACTCTGGACCGGGAAGAGGACGGTATGTCCTGCCTGTCCGCGCACCTGCGTGCGGCCGAAGCCCAGCAGATCTACACGGCACTCAGTACTGCAGCCCGGGGCGAGCAGTCCGCGGGGGATTCCCGGACAGCAGACCAGCTCCGTGCCGACATCCTCGCCCAGCTGCTGATGGGCAGCAGCCGTGGACTCTTCACCGCGGCGGGAACCCGGGGAGGGGCTTCGAACAACAGCAGCGTGAGGCAAACCGGCGACGACACTGACGGATCCACAGAGTGCGGGGACGGGCTCGGATTTGAGGGCGCCGTGAAGGGGAAGCCCGGTTCAGAGAACGAACCGGATGAGGGGGTAATCCCGAAGACGGAAATCATGGTCCTGATCAACGCCGAAACCCTCTTCAGCGCCGACGACCAGCCAGCAGAACTGCACGGTTACGGTCCCATCAGCGCTGAAGCCGCCCGTAGGTTGGCTAGGAACGCCGTCGGGTGGACCGGACTGGCGCAGGACCCGCACACCGGAGAAATCCTCGGGGTGGGACGCCGAAGAAAAGTCCCGGCCGGGCTCCGGCGTTGGCTTCGGGCCAGGGACGGAACCTGCAGATTCCCCGGCTGTCGGGTCAGTACGGCGAATTCGGACGTTGACCACACCATCGACTGGGCACAGGGCGGGCCTACGGACCATGGGAACTTGGAACACCTGTGCCGTCGACACCACCGGTTCAAGACTCTGGGTTATTGGAAGGCGTGCCAACCCGCGCCCGGAGTCATCCAATGGACGTCCCCGACCGGGAGGGTTTATCGGACCGACCCCTTTCTGGAACTCGGACCGCCGGACGCGGTGCCAGGTCCAGGTCCGGGTCCAGATTTCAGGCAAGTGCCACAGACGGACTCAGCACTACAGTATGACGCGCTGCAGGACTCTATGCCGGAACAAGCACCACCATTCTGATGCCGCCTTTCTCACCCGGCGACACGCGACTGGACGGCAGGCCCAGGAACGGGACAGCCGTCCGGCCAGACCCTACGGGCGGGACAGGTCCGCAGCGCTGAAGGTATCGCACTTTTCCAGGCTGCCGCCGTCGTTGTAGCCGGCCAGGAACCAGGCCTGGCGCTGCGCGCTGGAACCGTGGGTCCAGCTCTCCGGGTTCACCTGACCGGTGGCCGAAGCCTGGATCCGGTCATCACCGATAGCGGACGCCGCAGAGAGGGCGTCACTGATATCGGCTTCGGTGAACGGAGCCAGGAAAGGCATGTCCGAACCCGGAGCCGGCTGGTCCGCCGCATGCCGTGCCCACAGGCCGGCATAGCAGTCGGCCTGCAGCTCGGTGCGTACGGAGGCGGAGTCCGCACCCTGCGGATCGGCGTTCCGGCCGGCACTGGAGCCGGTGATCTGCTGGATGTGGTGGCCGAACTCGTGCGCGACCACGTATTCCTGCGCCAGCGGACCGCCGGAGGAACCGTAGTTGGTGACGAGGTCGGAGAAGAAGGCAGTGTCGTAATAGGTCTGCTCGTCTGCCGGGCAGTAGAACGGTCCGACAGCGCTGGTTGCCGTGCCGCAGCCGGTGGTGGTCCGGTCGGTAAAGAGCACCACGCCGGGCTCCGTGTAGGTCAGGCCGTAACCGTCCAGGTACGGTTCCCAGAAGCTGTCCAGGCTTTCGGCGGTGCCCAGGATGCGGCAGTCCAGCCGTTCGTTGGCGTCTTCGCCGTTCAAGCAGGTGTCGATGCTCTCGGACTGCGCCTGGCCGGCGGCTACACCGGAGCCGTCGCTCAGGCCGAGGCCGTCAATCACGTCCGACCCGAAGAACAGGGACAGGATCAGCAGCAGCCCGCCGCCCAGTCCGCCGCCGACCGCAATGCCCTTACCCTTGCCGCGCCGGTCACTGACCCGGGAGGAATCCAGGCGCGCGTTGTTATTGAAACTCATGCCCTCAGGTTATCGGTTGCCTTGGTCAACCTTCGTGTCGGAGCTTTCCCCGATACCGCGTGCGGCCAGCGCATCACCGGTCTGCCGGGCATAGGCAACCGCACGGATCACCACGGGAACAGTCAGTGCGCGGGGATTGCGCTCCAGTCCGCGGGCCATGGCAGATTCACGGACATCCCGGGCGGACCCGAGCAGGAACGGAATGCTGCGCAGCATCAGCGCCAAGGTCAGCCCGAAACGTTCCGGGTCCGCACCGAGCGGTTGCAGCGGGCGGGCCAACGACACGAGCCCGTCCAGCAGCACCTGCGGTGCAGTGGTCAGTGTCAGCAGCCGAGCCGCCACTACGCAGACCGCAATGCTGCCGGTCACCAGGACCGCTGCCAGCACACCGGACGCCCACCACTGGAAAACCCCCAGCAGCAGCAGGACCGGCCACATCAGCTTCAGCGGCACCCAGGCCTCCCGCAACAGCCGGGCGCCGGCATAGGCGGCCAGCACCAGGACTGCGGCAACCACCAGCACCACAGGGGAGCGCGCCGCCAAAACAGCTACGGACAGCAGAACCAGAGCGCCCGCCTTCATGCCCAGCGGTGCCGCATGCACGGGCGTAACGCCGGGGCGGTAGGCGCCCAGCAGGTCGTAGGAGCCAGCGGAACGCTTCATCGCACCCCCAGCGCCAGCGCCCGGTACGCCGCAATACCTTCGCGCGGGCCGCCGTCGAACACCACCGCGCCGGCATCCATCACCAGCACCCGATCGGCGTCCGCGGCGAACTCCAGGTCATGGGTGGTGTAGATGACCTGCTGCGGCAGGGAGGCAAAGACTTCCCGCAGCCGGGCGGTGTTCCTCAGGTCCAGCAGTGTGCTGGGTTCGTCTGCCACCAGCACGGCAGGCTCAACCGCCAGCACCGAGGCCAGGGCCATCAACTGGCGTTCACCGCCGGAAAGGTCGTAGATGCTTCGGTCCGCCAACTCCAGCAGCCCCAGCGCCACCAGCCGGGCCTCGGCCGCTGCGCGCCGCTGGGACCTGTTCCGGACCGAAGCACGCAGGGACAGTTCGACGTCGTCCCGCCCCGTGGGCATCACGAGCTGCGAGAGGGGATCGGTGAAAACGAACCCGACCCGCCTCCGTACATCCGCGCCGTGCCGGGCAGTGTCCAGGCCGTCCACGCTGACCGTGCCGGTATCCGGCAGCACCAACCCGTTCAGCAGCTTCAGCAGGGTGGACTTGCCCGAACCGTTGGCGCCGACGACGGCGGTGCGGGGAGTGTCCAGCGTCAGCGACAGCAGGTGCAGTATCGGTTCCGCGGACTCCCCGGCCTCCCCGGCTGCCCCGGGTGGAATGACGGAAACGTCCTGCAGCTGGATGCAGGGCATCAGCGGCCGCCGCGGTCCGGAACAGCCATACGTGGAAAGGCCTTGAAGACACTGACGGCCACCGCAGCGGCAAGCAGGTTCTTGACCACGTCACCGGGCCAGAACGCCATGTCCGCTGCCAGTGCTGCCGGGAACGACAGGTGCCCGTTGAGCATGAGCCCCGCGATGCCGGCCGGATGCACCACTGCGAAGCTCGTGGCCAGTCCCGCGGCGAACAAGAGAACCGTCCTCCCCTTCCGGGCGCGGCGCAGCACCAGGCCGGCAAGCAGGCCGACGACGGCGGCCGCCACCGGGAAGGACAGCAGGTACCCCGCGGACGGTCCGGCCAGGACACCCAGGCCGCCGCGGAATCCGCTGAAGACCGGCAGGCCGGCCAGGCCCGCTACCAGGAAGAGGCCCACTGCCGCTGCTCCGCGTCCGGGACCAAGAAGCATTCCGGTCAGCATGACCGCCAGCGTCTGCAGGGTGATCGGCACACCGGCTCCCAGCGGCACGCCGGGAAGGATGGAGAAGACGGCGGTGAGGGCGGCGAAGACAGCGATCAGGGACAGGTCGGCCGAGGTCCACCGGGAGCGCCTGTAGCCGGGGGAGCCGTGCGTGCCAGTGCCGGGGGTGCCGTGGGAGCCCCTGGAGCCGTGCGTGCCAGTGCCGGGGAGGGGTCGCGGCGCGTTGGCCGATGTGTTGTTCATCGCTGCACTTTTCCTTGTAGGGGAAGAAAAACGGTCCGGATTTCGTTTCGAACATTAGCTGCGCCGGAGCGGGATTCCATTGGAGGTTTTCTACAAATGGGCATCGGCGGCTAGACTGGAAAGGCTGTTACGGCCAACCAGGCCCCCATGACCGGTCATTGTGACCCTTCCCGCCTCGGTGGAATCCCACCGTTCAAGGCCCGCGCACCGCGCAGCGTATCTGCAATACAAAAACCTTCGAAAGGTCCACTGAGTGATTTCCGTATCTGGTCTCGAGCTGCGTGCAGGCGCACGGCTGCTCATGGAAGCGGTTTCATTCCGTGTTGACAAGGGAGACAAAATCGGACTGGTCGGCCGCAACGGCGCCGGCAAGACCACCCTCACCAAGGTCCTCGCCGGTGAAGCCCTCCCGGCCGCCGGCACGGTGAAGCGCGTCGGCGAGATCGGCTACCTGCCCCAGGATCCGCGCACGCCGGACATGGACCAGCTGGGCCGGGACCGGATCCTCTCCGCCCGCGGACTGGACAAGGTTTCCGCGCAGCTGAAGAAGTGCCAGGACGAGATGGCCAGCGATGATCCGAAGATCTCGCAGAAGGCCATGAACCGCTATGACCGGCTGGAGTCCGAGTTCCTCTCGGCCGGCGGCTACGCGGCAGAGTCGGAGGCAGCCTCCATCTGTGCCAACCTGGCGCTGCCGGACCGCTTGCTGAACCAGCCCCTGAAGACCCTCTCCGGCGGCCAGCGCCGCCGTGTGGAACTGGCCCGCATCCTGTACTCCGACGCCGAGACGATGCTCCTCGATGAGCCCACCAACCACCTCGATGCCGACTCCATCGCCTGGCTGCGGGAGTTCCTCAGGAACCACACCGGCGGCCTGATCGTGATCAGCCACGATACCGAGCTGCTTGAAGCGACTGTCAACAAGGTCTTCAGCCTGGACGCCAACCGCGCCACCATCGACATCTACAACATGGACTGGAAGCGCTACAAGGTCCAGCGCGAGACCGACGAGCGCGCCCGCAAGCGCGAGCGTGCCAACACCGAAAAGAAGGCCGGCATCCTGCTGGCCCAGGCAAACAAGATGAAGGCCCGTGCGTCCGGTGCCTCCGCGGCCCAGAGCATGCTCAAGCGCGTGGACCGCCTGATGGGCGGTTTGGACGCAGTCCGCGCCAGTGACCGCGTTGCTGCGCTGCGCTTCCCGGATCCGGCACCGTGCGGCAAGACGCCCATGACCGCCGAGGGCCTCAGCAAGAGCTACGGGTCCCTGGAAATCTTCACCGACGTGGACCTCGCGATTGACCGCGGTTCAAAGGTAGTCATCCTGGGCCTCAACGGCGCCGGCAAGACCACCCTGCTGCGCATGCTGGCCGGCGTCGACAAGCCGGACACCGGCAAGGTCATTGCCGGACACGGGCTGAAGGTGGGCTACTACGCCCAGGAGCACGAGACCCTCGATACGGACCGGACCGTTCTGGAGAACATGCGTTCCTCCGCACCCGATATGGACGACGCCGAGGTCCGCAGCGTGCTGGGTTCCTTCATGTTCAGCGGCGACGACGTCGAGAAGAAGGCCGGAGTCCTTTCCGGCGGCGAGAAAACCCGACTGGCGCTGGCCACCATCGTGGCGTCCTCCGCCAACGTCCTGCTGCTGGACGAACCCACCAACAACCTGGACCCCGCGTCGCGCGCCGAGATCCTGGGCGCCCTGAGCAACTACACCGGCGCCGTGGTGATGGTCAGCCACGATGAGGGCGCCGTTGCGGCGTTGAACCCGGAACGCGTAGTGCTCCTGCCGGACGGCGACGAGGACCACTGGAACGAGAACTACCTCGACCTGGTGACCCTGGCCTAGCCGCCGGCCCACCCCGCACATAAAAGGCGGCCCTGCTCCAATCGGAGCAGGGCCGCCTTTTATGTCACTGGGAGCAGATGCCTGCGGAAGCGGCGGCTAGAACCCCTGGGCGTCCAGGATCGCGTCCTCTTCCTCTTCGCCGGTGGGCCCGCGCTTTTTGCGGCGCGGCGGACGACGCCGGGACGGAGTCGGGTGGGCGGCGATTATTTCATCGTCGTCCTCCTCGTCTTCATCGTCGATGCCGTCGTAATAGCGGTTCAGGGCTTCCTGGCGTGCGGCGTACCCCAGCCCGATGAACATCATCAGCGCGAACCCGTACCACTGCAGTCCGTACGAAAGGTGCAGGCCCTCGTCCACCTCCGGCCGCGGTGCGCTTTCGGGTGCGACGGCGGCACCCGGGTCCTCGCTGGCCATGAGCCCGTAAGAGCCCTGGTGCAGCGGATAGTCCAGCTGCTCCGCGAAGGCGCCGAGATCGATGGAGGGAAGCTGGCCTTCAGGGGCGCTGCGGGCCAGGGTGGGTTCGGTTGCCTTAATCCGGGCCACCACGCCCACCCGTCCCTCGGGGGCGGCAGGGATGCTGTCCGGCCGGCCGGCCTCGTCGTCGCCGATCGGCAGCCAGCCGCGGTTGACCGCCACGCTGGTGCCGTCATCAAGCTTCAGCGGTACCAGGACCTCGTAGCCGGGCCGGCCCTTCAGCGGGCGGTTGCGGATGATGCGCTGCTCGGAGGAGTCATACGTTCCCTCAAGCTTCACGGGCAGCCATTCGGCTGCTTCGTCGTACGTGTCGAAGTAGTTCCTGGCCTCGTCATAGGGGACCGGCGCGGCGTCGTAATTGGATTCGATCCGGGCGCTGTCGGCGAGGGAGGCTTCGCGGCGGTCCATCTGCCACCGGCCCAGCCCCACACAGGCGGCCGCAAGGATGCAGACGAGGACAAACCAGCCCAGCCACCGGGGCGAAAAGAGGAAACGGTACATCTACGCCGTACCGCCTTCAGTGCTGCCGTCCAGCGGGAGGGTTTCCTTCCAGAGGCCGCGGGTGCGCAGGTAATCCTCCAGCCAGTCCCGGTGCTCATCGCAGGCAAGCCAGGCCTTGCGGCGTTCCGGGGTATGGATGCGGGGGTTGTTCCACAGCAGCTGCCAGCTCGCGTTGAGCCGGCACGCCTTCCGGGAGCACACCGGGGTCCCGGCGCCGGCGTCCGGGGTGCCGGAGAGGGAATCGAGGAGGTTCATGCTGGGGGATCAGGCCTTGTCTTCGTCGTCATTGATGTTGTCGTCATTGTCTACGATTTCGCCCGACAACACAGTGGTTTCGGGGCTTTCACCGGGTTCTTCGGCCGCCCGCGGAGCGTCCAGCGCAGTGGCCGGCGGACGCTCTATCATCGCATCAGAGCCGGTCATAAGCCGGGTATCCGAGCCTCCGTTGGCGATGACGACCGCGAAGTAGGGGAGCACCACCGCTCCGGCAATCACCACCCACAACAACCAGCCGTGCACGAAGAACATCAGGAACAGGCAGACCACACGGATACCCATGGACACGCTGTACTTGATCATGCGGGCGCGCATTTCGTCCGTGTGCGGGCTGGGCGCGTCAGTGATTCTGGGGACGCTGTCCCGGCGGTTTGTGTCCCTAGCCATCAGTAGCCATCGGTAGTCTTCCTCACCCTCCAAACAGGTTCGTTCATTCTCTCACTAGCGGCGGCGTTGCAGAAGTTGAATCCGTCGCACGTAGGATCGAGGAAACCCCCAATCGCTGGCTGAAAGAAGGAACATCCGTGCAGAACACGACAGAGAACTCATCCGGCCGCAGCGTCCTGGTGACCGGAGGAAACCGCGGAATCGGGCTGGCAATCGCCAAGTCGTTCCTGGCCGCAGGTGACCGCGTGGCCATCACATACCGCAGCGGCGAGGTTCCCGATGGGATGCTGGGCGTCAAGGCTGATGTGACGGATATGGCATCGGTCGACGCCGCATTTACCGAGGTGGAGGCCGCTCACGGGCCGGTCGAAGTCCTCGTAGCCAATGCCGGGATCACCCGGGACACGCTGCTGCTGCGGATGAGTGAAGAGGATTTCTCCGACGTCATCGACACCAACCTCACCGGCGCCTTCCGTGTGGTTAAGCGTGCCTCCAAGGGCATGCTCCGGATGAAGAAGGGCCGGGTGGTGCTGATCTCCTCGGTGGTCGGACTGTACGGATCGCCCGGGCAGATCAACTACGCCGCCTCCAAATCCGGGCTGATCGGCATTGCCCGTTCCCTCACCCGCGAACTGGGTTCCCGCAACATCACGGCAAATGTCGTGGCTCCGGGGTTCATCAACACCGACATGACCCGCGCCCTGCCCGAGGACACGCAGAAGAACTACCTGTCCTCCATCCCCGCCGGCCGGTTCGCCGAGCCGGAGGAAGTTGCCAACGTGGTGCGCTGGATTGCCGGCGACGAGGCAGGCTACATTTCCGGTGCAGTCATCCCGGTCGACGGCGGCCTGGGCATGGGGCACTAGCACGGCCCAACGCGGGGCTCCGGAATCATTGGAGGTTTCCTCAACTGCCAGCCGGCCCGCCGGCTGGCAGGATGGGTTCAAAGAGCTGAACGCTTAGATACTTTCTACAAAGAGGAGTTCACATGGGTCTGCTGGAGGGCAAAGCCGCGATAGTCACCGGATCATCGCGCGGAATCGGAGCCGAAGTGGCCCGGTTCCTGGCAGCCGAGGGTGCCGGCGTCGTCGTCAACTACCGCCAAAAGGCACCGCGTGCCAACAAGGTGGTCGCCGCCATTGAGGAAGCCGGCGGACGCGCAGTCGCCGTTGGCGCGGACCTCACCGCGCCCGAGGGGACAGCTGCCCTGGTGGCCGCCGCGCAGGAAAACTTCGGCGGCCTCGACATCCTGGTGCTCAATGCCTCCGGCGGCATGGAAACCGGCGTGGAAGAGGACTACGCGCTGAAGCTCAACCGCGACGCGCAGGTCAACATGCTCACCGCCGCGCTCGAAGTGATGCCCGCCGGTTCGCGGGTGGTCTTCGTCACCAGCCACCAGGCGCACTTCATTCGCTCGGTACCGACCATGCCCGAATACGAAGCCGTTGCCCTCAGCAAGCGCGCCGGCGAGGACGCGCTGCGCAGCATGCTCCCGCAGCTGGAAGAGAAGGGCATCAGCCTGGTGGTGGTCTCCGGGGACATGATCGAAGGCACCGTGACGGCAACCCTGCTGGACCGGGCCAACCCGGGCGCCATCGAAGCCCGCCGCGAGGAAGCCGGAAGGCTTTACTCCGTGCAGGAGTTCGGCGCCGAAGTAGCCCGCATGGCCATGGCCGACGTTCCGTCCGGGCACACCGAATACGTGGGCGGTGCGGACTACCTGGCCGCCGGAGCGGCAGGCGGACCCGCCTAGAGCTTCACGAAGTGCTGAACCGCGTCCAGTTGGGGCAGGTTCAGCACGGCATCCGCGGCGGCCTGCACTGCCGGTTTGGCGTTAAACGCCACGCCCAGTGCGGCCGCCGCGAGCATGTCCAGGTCATTGGCGCCGTCGCCCACCGCAATGGTGTGCCCGGGTGCCACACCCAGCTCCCGAGCCCACTCAGCCAGGGAGCGGGCCTTGACCGCACGGTCCACGACTTCCCCCGACACGGCGCCGGTTAGCACCCCGTCCTCGATTTCCAGCAGGTTCGCCCTGCGGAAGCTGAGCCGCAGGCGGTCGGCCAGCGGATCAAGCACCTGGGTGAAACCACCCGACACCACGGCAACCCCGTGCCCGGCCGCAAGGAACTCCTTCACCAGCAGTTCCGCGCCGTCGGAAAGCTCAATCCGGGCACCCACTTCGTCGATGACGGACGCCGGCAGCCCGGCAAGCGTTTTCACCCGGGCGTGCAGGCTCGCAGCAAAATCCAGTTCCCCGCGCATGGCGGCCTCGGTCACCGCGGCCACCTCCGCTTCCCGTCCTGCGTGCGCCGCCAGCAGTTCAATGACTTCCTGTTTGATCAGGGTCGAGTCCACGTCAAGCACCAGCAGCTTCCGGGCGTCCTCGAGGAGCGACGGCGGCACCACGGCGCTGTGCTCACCGCCCGGTCTTGCCGGCACGGCTGCCGCGGCTGCTTCGACGGCGCGCCGCAGCCGGGGGAGGCCGCCGTCGTAGCCCACGTAAAGCTTGGACACGGTGTAACCGTTCCCCGCAGCGTTCTCCAGTTCCAGGATCCGCGCCCCCAAGCCCGAGACGGCACTCTGCACCGCCCCCAGATAGGCGTCGGACAGGTCCCGCCCGTAGCTGACGACACTGTATTCGGGGGAGTTCGGCATGGTTTCCGTTCTGATCGGTCCAACGGGTGGGTACGTGTTTGCTACGGGGATCCCGGCCGCGTCTGCATGGCCGCCGGCGCGCATCGTTTCGCCAATGCCCCTTTCTTTAGCCTAATGTCTAGTGCTATGAGTGATGTTCTTGAATTTGCCGGCGTAAGCGTTGTCCGCAGCGGCAAAAACCTGTTGGACGGCGTCAACTGGCAGGTCAAGGAGGGGGAACGCTGGGTCATCATGGGCCCCAACGGTGCCGGAAAGACCACGCTGCTGCAGATTGCCAGCGGTCGGATGCACCCAACCCGCGGCGTAGCGGGAATCCTCGAGGAAGTCCTCGGCGCGGTGGACGTCTTTGAACTCCGCCCGCGTATCGGCCTCGCCTCCGCGGCATTGGCCGGGCAGATCCCCGAAGACGAAACAGTCCTCAACGTGGTGCTCACCGCGTCCTACGGGATGACCGGGCGCTGGCGCGAGAAGTACGAAAAGCTCGACGAACGGCGCGCCTTCCGCCTCCTGCACGAGTGGGGCATGTCCACCTTCATGAACCGCCGCTTCTCCTCCCTCAGCGAAGGGGAGCGCAAGCGCGTTCAGATTGCCCGCGCCCTGATGACGGATCCGGAACTGCTGCTGCTGGACGAGCCGGCCGCCGGCCTGGACCTCGCCGGCCGCGAGGACCTGCTGTTCCGGCTCGGCGAACTGGCCCGGGACGAGGAAGCACCCGCCATGGTGCTGGTCACCCATCACCTGGAAGAGGTCCCGACCGGCTTCACCCACGCCCTGCTGCTCCGCGAAGGCGGCGTGGTGGCGTCCGGTCCCATCGACGAGGTGTTCACCGAGGAACACCTGAGCACCGCCTTTGACCTGCCGCTGGATCTGCGCCGCGAAGGCGGCCGCTACTCGGCCACTGCCCGGCGCGGCTAGGAGCAGTTTCCGGGTGAACCTCCAGTATTTGCTGTCCGCCGACGATCCCCGCGTCTACGACTACACCTCCCTCACGGACACCTCCCTCCGGAAGCGGCGGGAACCGGAGGAAGGCATGTACATCGCCGAATCCTCCAAGGTCCTGCGCCGTGCGGTCGACGCCGGACACCGCCCGCGGTCCTTTTTCCTGGCCGAGAAATGGCTTCCGGACCTGGCGGACATCCTGGCCCGGTTTCCGGATGTGCCCGCCTACGTAGGTACGCCCGAGGTCCTGGAACAGATCACCGGGTTCCACCTGCACCGCGGTGCCCTCGCGGCCATGGAACGCCCGGCGCCCCTGGACCTGCCCGGCCTGCTGGGTACGGCCCGCAGGATTGCGGTGCTGGAAGACATTGTCGACCACACCAACATCGGTGCGATCTTCCGATCCGCAGCCGCCCTGCAGGTGGACGCCGTGCTGGTGACGCCCCGTTGCGCCGACCCGCTGTACCGCCGGGCCATCCGCGTAAGCATGGGTGCCGTCTTCCAGGTTCCGTGGGTGCGGCTGACTGACTGGCCCGGTCAACTCGAACAGCTCCGCGAAGCCGGCTTTGTGACTGCTGCCCTGGCATTGCGGGAGGATTCCCTGACCCTGGATGAACTGAGCGCCCGCCGCGACGAGCGCCTGGCCCTGGTCCTTGGCACGGAAGGCGACGGACTGGCCGAAACGACCCTCGCCGGCGTCGACCTGGCCGTGCGCATCCCGATGAGCGGGGGCGTCGATTCGTTGAATGTGGCCGCCGCCAGCGCCGTCGCCTTCTGGGAGTGTCGGCCCTAAGGCCGCCGGGCGGCCTGCTGCCCTTACCCTGCAGCCCCTCAGGTGCCAGACTGTGCGCAGTCATCCACCCTTCGAGGACAACAGCGGAGCTGCCATGGAATCCCGTGCAAGCACCCGGCCAGGCAAGGTCCTGGCGCTGTGCGCCGGATTACTGCTGACCGTTTCGGCCTGCGGCCCCACAGCTGGACAGCTGCAGGAACGGGACGCATCGGCTTCGGCGGCACCGTCGGCCACCGGACGTGGTGCTGCCGAGCCGTCCCGCACCGCCCATCCCACCCAGCCGCCGGCGCCCGTTCCCGCAACCACCGCTCCGCCGACGCGGGTGGGTGTCACCGGCAGCCAGGCAGGCATGCCGCAGCCGGTCCAGGATGCCTGCCAGTGGCTCCTCCGCCGGGATCCGGAGCCGGCGTCCGGCGCGGAAGCCGGGGCCTGCGTCTCTGCCGCCATGGCCGCGGGCGGAGGCGGCGTCCAGACCCTTCGGACCGACACCAGCTGGCTCCCGGCGGGCACATACAGTGTCCGGTTCGCCAGCGGGCCTGACTTTGCCATGACCCTGCAGGACACGGATACGGACCTCTCCATCACCATCCGCGAGGGGCAGCGGGTATTGCACAAGGAGAACCAGGACATCTCCGCGGACCGGGACGGCACGGCTGAAGAGGCCTATGCGGCGATCCTTGCCGACGCCGCCGAGTTGACCGTCCGGCCGGAGAAAGTAGCCGCACTGCTGGCGCCGGCGGAAGAGGTCGCCGTCCGGTACGGGGCAATGCTCGACGGGGAGCCCTGCACGCAGATCAGCGGCAGCTTCGACACAGGGGATTTAGACACCGGGGATGCGCAGCAGCGAGGAAACGAAACCGGACCTCCGGACGGCTCATCCGCGGTGCTTCCGGCCGGATCGTTTTCACTCTGCCTGGATGATTTTTACCGGCCCCTGAAGATTGAGATCACCGGACTGAACCAGGGCATCACCTCGACGATCACCGCGGTCAACGCCCAGTGGGGCACCCGCCCGCTCTCCTGAACCGAGGGTCGAAGGGTTTCCTGCCGGCCCGCGAAATGCGCTAGTATGGGTTGCTGGCCGAATGTACGGCCGTTAAAGCTTTCAACCACACTGTGCCTGGCAAAATCCAGGCACCAAAAGAAGGTAAAACTGTGAAGTCTGATATCCACCCCAAGTATGCTCCGGTTGTCTTCCGTGACCTCGCGTCCGACACCGCTTTCCTGACGGCCTCCACCGCCACCTCCTCCAAGACGATCGAGTGGGAAGACGGAAACACCTACCCGCTCATCGAGGTGGAAATCTCCTCTGCATCGCACCCGTTCTACACGGGCAAGCAGCGCATCATGGACTCCGCCGGCCGCGTGGAGCGCTTCAACGCCCGCTTCAAGGGCTTCGGCGCAAAGAAGTAGCCAGTAACGGAAATACAGCAGTACTTAGAGAAAGGTCCGCCGGCATCAGCCCGGCGGGCCTTTCCCTGTAACAGGGGGCCGTGCGGTCCCGGCAGAGCGGTTCGGAGCTAAGGAGTCTTGATGGCAAGCACGGATAACAAGGGGCGCCGGCACGGGGAATACAAAGTGCCCGGCGGAAAACTTGTTGTAGTGGATCTGGAAGTCCGTGACGGCAGGCTGGCCGATGTGTCCCTTGGCGGCGACTTCTTCCTGGAACCTGATGAAGCACTCGGGGATATCAATGCCGCCCTCGAAGGGCTGCCTGCCGAGACGACATTCGGTGATATTGCCGTAGCCGTCCGCTCCCGGTTGTCCCCGGATGCGGTCCTCTTCGGCTTCTCGCCCGAAGCCGTGGCCACCACCGTGCGCCGCGCCCTGGGCAAGGCCACCGGCTGGGGCGACCACCAGTGGGAGATCATCCCGCCCACCCCGCTGTCCACCCACATGCATGTAGCCATGGACGAGGTCCTGGCGGAGGAAGTGGGTGCCGGCAAGCGCAACCCCACGCTCCGGTTCTGGGAATGGGAGTCGCCCTCAGTGGTGATCGGCAGCTTCCAGTCCCTGAAGAACGAGGTGGATCCGGAAGGTGCGGACCGGCACGGCGTCACCGTTGTCCGGCGCATCACCGGCGGGGGTGCCATGTTCATGGAGCACGGCAACGCCATCACCTACTCCCTCTACGTTCCCCAGTCCCTGGTGGACGGACTCAGCTTCGCGGATTCCTACCCCTTCCTGGACGGCTGGGTGATGGAATCCCTGAAGAAGCTCGGAATCTCCGCCTGGTACGTTCCGCTGAACGACATTGCCACCGACCAGGGCAAGATCGGCGGTGCCGCGCAGAAGCGCTTCAGCAGCGGCGGAATGCTGCACCACGTCACCATGTCCTACAACATCGACGCGGACAAGATGGTGGAGGTGCTGCGCATCGGCAAGGAAAAGCTCTCCGACAAGGGCACTACCAGCGCCAAAAAGCGCGTGGACCCGCTTAAGCGGCAGACCGGGCTTTCCCGCGAAGACATCATTGCAACCATGATGGACACCTTCGCCGCGCGTTACGGCGCCGTGGAGGCATCGATCTCCGACGAGGAGCTTGCCCTCGCGGAGCAGAAGGTCGCCGAAAAGTTCGACACCCCGGAGTGGCTGAGCCGCGTTCCCTAACCCGCGGGCCTGCGGGCCGTCGAACTACCCCGGCGGCGGTCCGTAGGCCTAGACTGCGGAGATGGAGAAAAAGTCGCTGACCGCCCTCGCCCGCCAACACATGGAATCCGCACGGCAGGCGGCCAGCGGACGCAGCGCCTCCACCGTCTACGGCGGACACGAGCACGTGCTGCGGCAGACCGTGATCGCCCTCCGGGCCGGGTTTGTTATGGACGAGCATGAGAATCCGGGCGAGGCTACGGTCTACGTCCTCAAGGGCCGGGTTGCCCTCGCTGCCGAGGGAAACAGCTGGGACGGCTCCGCGGGAGACCTGCTGATTGTTCCGCAGGCACGGCACTCCGTCGAGGCCCTGGAGGACTCGGCCATCCTCCTCACCGTCGCCAAGCCGCAGCTGGCCTGACCCGGGACTACAGTCCGGCCGCCTGGACGCGCAGGGACCGAAGCAGCTGGTCCTGCTGCTCGATAATGATCCTGCGCAGCGCGCCCGGCGCGTGGGGATGGAGCTCCAGCCATTCGACCGATTTCTGCACCACCGGATGGTCGGCCGGCACCATGCCCGCTGCTGCGTCCTGGTGCCCCGGGTAGAGCCCGCCGACCACGCGTGAAGCCAGCTCGATGCTGCGCGCGGACCAGACCCCGGTAAGGGAGGCGAAATAGTTCTCTATGTATCCGTCGAGCAGCTCGTGGCTGCCCAGGCCGAACCCGGTGATCGTGGCCGAGAGCAGTTCATTGGAGAGAGTGTCGGAGTGCACTGCCGCCTGCCATGCCGCGGCCTTTACCTCCGGATCCGGGAAGGCAGCCGCAGCGGTGGTGTGGCCCACCCGGCCCGACGCCGTGGTATCCCGTTCCAGCTCCGCATCCAGTTCCGCGCGGCTCGCGGAATCTGTGGCCGCAAGTGCAACCCAGAGGCGCCAGCGAAGATCGGAATCCACTGCCAGGCCTTCGATGCCGGCGCTGCCGTCCAGCAGTCCGCGCAGGAGCTGGTTGTAGGTGCTGCTGCGCCGTCCGGCGCCGGCGGCGGCCCGGGCCCAGATGATCTGCCGGTCGCTGCCAGGTGCCGCCGACGTCAACTGCTCGGCAATATGCGCGTAGAACTCCTCACGCAATCCGTCCCGCCGCGACGTCGGTGCGTAGTACTCGATGGCACTGAGGGCGTTGTCCAGCAGTACCTGCAGGACGCCGGCACCGCTTTCCTGCGGCGCCACCCGCTGGACCAGCCGTACGTAGTCCTTGGCACTGAGGACACCGTCACGGACGCTGTTCCACAGAGCTGAGAGCGTGATGGCCCGGGCCAGGGGATCGCTGAGCCGGTGCAGGGACTCCAGCAGGGTGCCCAGCGACGCGTCGTCGAAGCGGATCTTGGCGTAGGTAAGGTCCTCGTCATTGAGCAGCAGAAGCGCCGGACGCTGCCTGCCGAGCAGTTCGGGTACCTCCGTCCGTGCACCGGCGACGTCCAGTTCCACGCTGTCGGTGCGGACCAGCGCGCCGGCGGCGTCGAAATCGTACAGGCCGACGCGGAGCCGGTGCGGCCGGGGGACCTGTTCGCCGCTGACCGGATCCGGAGCATTCTGCCGGATCACCACGGACGTGTAGGCACCGGCGTCGTCGGTTTCGGTCTCCGGAACCAGGACCGGAACACCTGCGGTCTGGAGCCACCGGCTGGACCACAGCGCCATATCCCTGCCGGACGCCGCTTCCAGGGCGCCGAGGAGATCCGCGAGTGTGGTGTTGCCGAAGGCGTGGGCCCGGAAGTACCCGCGGGCGGCTTCGATAAAGGTATCGAACCCGACGTAGGCCACCAGCTGCTTGAGCACCGAGGCACCCTTGGCATACGTGATGCCGTCGAAGTTCTGCTTCGCTGCCTCCAGATCGGGAATGTCCGCCACGATGGGGTGCGTGGTGGGCAGCTGGTCCTGGACGTAGGCCCACGCCTTGCGCCGGTTCGCGAAGCTGACCCACGAGTTGGTGAAGTCGGTGGCGCGGTCCACGGCCAGGGCGCCCATGTAGTCCGCGAAGGACTCCTTGAGCCACAGGTCGTCCCACCATTTCATGGTCACCAAGTCGCCGAACCACATATGCGCCATCTCATGCAGGATGGTGTTTGCCCGCGCCTCGTACTGCGCCTCCGTAGCCCGGGACCGGAACACATAGGCCTCCGTGAAGGTCACCAGGCCGGGATTCTCCATGGCGCCGAGGTTGTACTCGGGAACAAAGGCGGAATCGTATTTCCCGAAGGGATACGGGAAGGCAAAGAGGCGGTGGAAGTAGTCCAGTCCCCGCTTAGTGACCGCGAAGATGTTCTCCGGGTCGAAATACCCGGCCAGGGAGGAACGGCAGTACGCAGCCAGCGGAACGCGCAGATCGGTGCCGTCGTCGAGCCGGACGGACCACTCGTCATCGGCGCGGTGGTACGGCCCGGCGAGGACTGTGGTGATGTAGGTGGAGATGCGCTGGGTGGGGGCGAACTCCCACCGGCTCAAGGTGCCGTCACCCAGCGGTGTCCGCTGCGTTTCGACGCCGTTGGAGGCCACTTCCCAGCCGGTCGGTGCCGTTACGGTGAAACTGAAGGATGCCTTCAGGTCCGGCTGCTCAAAGTCGGCAAACACGCGCCGCGCGTCGGCGGGCTCGTACTGCGTGTAGAGGTAGGTCTGCCCGTCCGCCGGGTCGCGGAAGCGGTGCAGGCCCTCGCCGCTGCGGCTGTAGAGCGCCGTGCCGTCCACGGTGACGGTGTTTTGCTCCTGCAGGCCGGGCAGGTGGATCCGGGATTCGTCCACAACGTCCGCCGGGTCCAGCTCGACGCCGTTCAGGACCACCGAGGATACGCCGCCGTGGATGAAGTCCAGGAACGTCCCGGCACCGGGCTCTGAACAGCCGAAGGTTATGGTGCTTCGCGACCCGAAGCCTGCGGCGTCCTGGTCCCGGGCATTGCCCAGGTCCAGCTGGACGTCGTAGGAGGTCACGGACAGCAGGCGGGACCGCAGAGCGGCTTCGTCACGGCTCAGGTTCTGGTTAGGCACTTGTTCATTCAATCACTTCTGCAGGCCCCGGCGGTGCCGCATGACGTGGCCGGCTCCGCACGCGGCTCCGAACCGCTGCTGCCTGCAGCAGTTCCATCACTGCAGTGAAGGACAACGAGGCCAGCACTATGAAATACGGCGCGTAGAGATAGAGGAACCGCGCGCGGGCCTCGAAGAGCAAAAGGAACAGGAGCAATCCGAGCAGTGCAATCCGCATTGCCGAAAGCTCCGGGCGCAGGAGGCGGGGCGTCCGCAGGAACAACGGCACGGCCACGAGGGCAAGGACCGCGAACCAGGTTCCCTGCCAGAGGGAGAGCAGCCAGTGGAAGTTCGGACGGGTATTGCCGAACAGGTCCTGGATGCCTTGGTCTGCCGGGCGGGACGAAAGGAAATCTTCCCCGGTCAGCACTCCTTCGCCCCAGGAGAAGAAGGAACCGTCTCCGGTGAACCACGCCAGCTTGTGGTGAAGGAAGACAACGTAGCCGCCCGGTCCCATGCTGGACACCCGCTCCGCGTACGTTTGCACCCCTTGCCGGAATTTCTCCTCTTCGCCGGTGAGGGCAACCGTGCTCTGGTAATCATCCTCGTTGTACGTGCCGTAGTAGGGGCCGTGGGGTCCCTGCGTAGTGCCTGCTCCGACCTTCAGGAAATGGCCCGGGTTCATCGCGCGGGGATTGTCCTCGATATCGAACGCAATGACCGGGGTTTGTTCTTCGAAGGCCGCGATCAGCCGGTTACCGGTGAAGAAGCTCCCCCCAACAACCACAACCGCCAGAATCAGGACTCCGGGGGTCTTCCGGGATGCGAGCAGGCATACCGCCGTGATGCCGGCAGCCACCACGCAGATCAGCACGGTGGGTTTGATTCCGTAGCCCACTGCGGCCACCGCGCCCGCAAGGATCCACAGCGGCACGCGGACGGCAAGCCGGGCCGAACGGCGGGAAGCAAGCAGCAGGCAGAGGATCAGGACGGTGAACAGCACGCCCGCCGTGTCCGAGTAGAGCACTCCCGCCCACGGTGAGAGAACCAGGAAGACAGTTGTCGGCACCAGCGAAACGGCGGCGGCTGTCCGGCCGCCCAGCATGCGTACCGCGCAATAGGTCAGCACCGTCCCGGCGAAGAGCACCAGCCCGTTGAGGAACGCCGTGATCATTCCCAGGTCCTGGTAGCCGAGCGAGAGCGCGAACTCGTAGTACGCCGCCACCAGCAGCACCAGGAGCAGGTTGTTCGGGTTGGTCTCGAAATAGGGGGTGACGGAGTCAGCGGTTTTGCCTGCCAGTCCGGCGGCGGCATCGGCGATTGCATGCGCGTCCCAGTCCGGGGGAAGCCGAACGGCGTAGGCCACCCGCAGCTGCAGGATCAGCAGCAGGACCCACACCGCTGCCCACGGCAGGTACGTCCAGGTGCGGTGCCGCTCAGCCAGCGGCGCCGCTTTTTGCAGCAGCCAATACAGCCCCGCCATCAGCACCGGCACGGACGCCGCGGCCAGAAGGGCCCATCCGGTGCGGTACCGCGAAATGCCGTAGTGCGGGTCAACCACGTTGGTCAGCAGGGCCCACAGGATCAACGCACAGAGCACCAGGCCGGCAGCAGCCGGTAAGTCCGCGGGCCGCGGGCGGGATCGCGACGACGCGGCATGACGCCGTTGGACGCCGCCGACGGTGTGTTGCGCAACGCCTTCTCCGGACATGGCTCACGAGTCCTAGTTGGCTGGCGGGGGAGTTGGGTGGCGGGACTGGTTCTGCCCTGGCGGAACCCCGGTCCCACTATCCGGCCAGCAGCACCGCCACGGCTAGGCCCAGCCCGGATATCAGGGCCCACGAGGTCAACGCCGCTGCCGCCGCACGGAAACCGGAGGCGAACAGCGCCTTCACCCGGACACCGGCCCCCAGTGCAAACAACGCCGCGGCAAACAGCAGTTCCTGCAGGACGGCGGCGGCTTCCAGCGCCGCCCCGGGCAGCACGCCCCAGGTGCGGACCAGGATCAGCGCGAGGAACCCCAGGACAAACAAGGGGACCAGCGGTGGGCGCTTGCCCTGCACCGGAAGCTGCGACTCTGCGCGGCGGGCCAGCAGCCCGGCGGCTGCGGTCATCGGGGCCAGCAGCACCACCCGCGCCAGCTTCACGACGACGGCGGCCGCCAGCGCCGCGGTTCCTGCGGTCTGCGCCGTGGCGACTACCTGTCCGACGTCGTGCACGGACGCCCCGGCCCAGGAGCCGAAAACTTCCGGCGGCAGGTGCAACACCCTGCCGGCAAGCGGCAGCGCTGCAATGGCCAGCGTGCCGCAGAGGGTTACCAGGGCGACCGGTACCACCGTTTCTTCGGTGCGGGTCCTGCGGACTGCGGCCATTGCCCCGATGGCGGAAACACCGCAGATGGAGAACCCTGCGGCGATCAGCACCGGTTCATCACCCGGAAGGCGGAACAACCGGCAGATGACGTACGTCCCCGCGAACGCCGCCAGCACCAGCGCCACGATCAGCAGCAGTGCTGTCCAGCCCAGTCCCGCGATATCGACCAGCGAGACCTTCAGCCCCAGCAGCACGATTCCGAGGCGCAGGAATTTCCGCGCGGCCAGGGCCAGTCCGGGCTTCCAGGAACCGACGGCCCGGGCGGCGGTACCGGGGAGGTTCGCCGCCAGCAGGCCCAGTACGACTGCGGCCGTCAGGACAGGTACCGCGGGCAGGAGCAGATGCACCAGGAAGGACGCGGCGACGGCGGCCGCAGCGGTCAGCAGCCCGGGGACGGTGCGTTGCAGGCGGGCACGCCGGGAGGGCGGCACAGGGGAGGATGCGGCGGTGGAGGCTGCGGAGGAGGCTGCGGAGGAATCTGGCACGTTTACACCCTGCCGCAGACGCTGCCGTTATCCAAAGCGCTCCGGCTTTCCGCCTTCCCGGCCCGGGCCGCCCGCCGTTGGCATACTGCTGCCAAGGCCTGCGTTGCTACCATTGGGGCACCATCCTCAAGGAACCGGGAAGCGCCCATGAGTTCGCAAGGCAACAGTGGAAGCGTCCAAGGCGTTTCCATGCAGCAGCAGATCCAATCCCCGTGGTTGTTCCCCGCAGAAGAGGTGGCAGCGGCGCTGGGAACCGACCCGGAGACCGGGCTCGACGCCGGCGAAGTCCGGGACCGGCTGGCCCGTTACGGGCCGAACCAGCTCGCCGAGGGCAAAAAAGTACCGGTGTGGCGGAAGGTCCTGGCCCTGCTCTCGGACCGGTTGACCATCGTCCTGATCATCGCCGCGGTTGTCAGTGCCGTGGTCTCCCGCGAGTGGGAAACCCCGGTGGTGATCCTGCTGGTCATCATCCTCAACACCACCCTGAACTACGTGCAGGAGCAACGGGCCGAGAACAGCCTGGAAGCCCTGCGCAACGCGTCGGTCGACAGCTGCCGGGTGCTGCGGTCCGGCAACGCGGTAACGGCGGAACGGACGGAGCTGGTGCCCGGCGACGTCGTGCTCCTTGAGGCGGGGGACAGCGTGCCCGCGGACGGACGGCTGCTGGAGGCCGTGCGCCTGCAGGTGGCCGAGGCGGCCCTCACCGGCGAGTCCAAGCCCACCAACAAGATGGTCGCCCCGCTGTCGGATCCGCAGCTGCCGGTCGCGGACCGCACCAACCTGCTGTTTATGGACACCGATGTGACCCGAGGGCGCGGCGTGCTGCTGGTTACGGGTACGGGCATGGAAACCCAGATCGGCACCATCGCGCATTTGCTGGGCAGTACCGCGGAGGAAAAGACCACCCTGCAGCGCAGCATCGACCAGCTGGCACGGGTCCTGACCTACATCGCCTTCGCCGTCGTCGCCCTCGTGTTCGTGCTGGGGCTGCTGCGCGGGGACAGCTGGGAAGACCTGTTCCTGACCGCCGTTTCACTGGCCGTGGCCACCATTCCCGAGGGGCTGACCGCCGTCGTGGCCTTCACCCTCGCCATGGGTGCCTCCCGGCTTGCCGCACGCGGGGCGATCATCAAGCAGCTGGCAGCCGTGGAGACCCTCGGCAGCACGTCGCAGATCTGCACGGACAAGACCGGCACGCTCACCCTCAACGAAATGACGGTGCGGCGGTTGTATTCGCCCGAGGGCCGCCGGTTCCGGGTGACCGGAAACGGCTATTCCACGGACGGAAAGATCCTCAGCCCCGACGGGCAGTCCGCCCCCTTGCCGCCGGAGGCTTTTATGGCCATGGCGCTGTGCAATGACGCCTCGGTCGAGGACGGCAGGCTGACCGGAGACCCGACCGAGGGCTCCCTCGTGGTCCTGGCGGAAAAGGGCGGGATCGACGTCGCCGGCGCCCGTGCCACCCACCGGCGCATCGCCGAAGTTCCGTTCGACTCCGACTACAAGTTCATGGCCACGTTCAACCGCTCCGACGACGCCGCGGCCGCCGTGCACTGCAACGTCAAGGGGGCGCCCGGCGTGGTCCTGGACCGGACAGCGTTCCTGCAGACCCCGGACGGCCTGGTCCCGCTGGACCCCGAGGAACGCGCGCGCATCTCCCGCGACGTGGAGTCCCTGGCCAACGCCGGCCTGCGGACCATGGCGGTAGCCGGGCGGGTACTGGATGCACCGCTGCCGTCCAGCCCGGATGCGCTGTTTGCCGAGGCCGCCAACCTGGTGCTGTACGCCGTCGTCGGGATCCTGGATCCGCCGCGGCAGGAGGCAGCCGAAGCCATTGCCCGGGCGCGGGCCGCCGGGATCGACGTGCACATGATCACCGGGGACCATCTGGTCACGGCTTCGGCGATTGCCAGGGACCTCGGGATCGAGGGCAGGGCCGCTGCGGGCACGGCGCTTGACGCCATGGATGATGCAGAGCTGCGGCGGCAGGCGCCGCAGCTGGGGGTGCTGGCCCGGGTTTCCCCCGAACACAAGATCCGGATTGTGGAGGCGCTCCAGGCGGACGGCTACATCGTGGCCATGACCGGCGACGGCGTGAATGACGCTCCGGCGCTGAAACGCGCCGACATCGGGATTGCCATGGGTATCACCGGCACCGACGTGTCCAAGGGTGCGGCCAAGATGATCCTCACCGACGACAACTTCGCCACCATCGTGGCGGCCGTCGAAGAAGGCCGCGGCATCTACGACAACATCCTGAAATTCGTCCGGTTCCAGCTGACCACCGCCTGGGGCTTCGTGCTGATCTTCCTCGCGGCGGCAACCTTCGGCTTCGCCGGCGGGGCACCCTTCACCGCACTGCAGATCCTGTGGGTGAACATCATCATGGACGGTCCGCCCGCCCTGGCCCTCGGTGTGGACCGGACCGACCCGGACGTGATGAAAAAGCCGCCCCGGCCGGCCACCGAGCCCCTGCTTACGGGCCGGCGGATCGCCGTGCTGACAATGCTCGGCATCGTGATGGCTGTGGGTACCTGCGCCGTCCTGGTCAATGCTCCGCGGTGGTTCCCCGAAAGCGCCGGCAGTACCAACTTCGCCACGACCATGGCCTTCACCACCTTCGTGTTCTACCAGGTGTTCAACCTATTGAACGTCCGCTCCGAAACCGGCAGCGTCTTCACGCTGCGGACCTTCACCAACCGCGCCATCTGGGTTTCCCTCGTCGCTGTGGTGGTGCTGCAGATCCTGGTGGTGCAGCTGAGCATCTTCGCGGGCATCTTCGACACGGTGCCGCTGACCTCAGCGCAGTGGTTCCTCTGCTTCGCCGTCGGGGCGACCGTCCTGGTGGTCTCCGAGATCGGCAAGGCGGTGCAGCGGCTGTCCGCCCGCCGTCGTCGGCCGGGGCCGGTGCCGAAGGCCTACCAGGGGGAGGGCTTGTAGTCCTTGAGGAAGACCCCGTACTGGTCTTCGCCGTTTTCGCCCATCACGATCGGGTCGTAGACGCGGGCCGCGCCGTCGACCAGGTCCAGCGGCGCGTGGAAGCCTTCCTCCGCCAGGCGCACCTTGGTGGGGTGGGGACGCTCGTCGGTGATCCAGCCGGTGTCCACGGCCGTCATGAGGATCCCGTCCGTTTCCAGCATTTCCTCGGCACTGGTGCGCGTGAGCATGTTCAGCGACGCCTTGGCCATGTTGGTGTGCGGATGGCCGGGTCCCTTGTACCGGCGGGAGAACTGGCCTTCCATGGCTGAGACGTTCACGATGTACTTCCGCCGTGCCGGAGACGCCGCCATCGCGGGGCGGAGCCGGTTGACGAGCAGGAACGGCGCCGTGACGTTGCACAGCTGCACCTCCAGCATCTCCAGCGGGTCCACCTGGTCCACCACCTGCGTCCAGCTGTTGATCGGCGCCGTGTCCGGGACCAGCCCGCCGGCGTCGATTGCCGTTCCGGCCTCCATCCGCGCCAGCGACGAAGAGCCGGCGGTGAGCGCCAGGGCAGTGACGGCGTCGGCTGCCAGCACCGGATGCGCGGCGACTGACCCGGCCAGCGCCGTGGGATGCGCGTCGTAGGTGTGCCCGAAGGTGACCAGCTCGGGCATGGGACCGTCCGGCAGCGGTGCCAGTTCGGCGTCGGTCAGCGGGCGGTAGGCGTTGGAGGACCGCCGGACGGTCTGGGCGGCATTGTTGATCAGGATGTCCAGGGGACCGGCCTCCGCGACGGACTCGGCAAGCGAGATGACCTGGGCCGGGTCGCGCAGGTCGATGCCGACAATGCGCAGCCGGTGCAGCCAGTCCGCGGAGTCTTCCATCGCGGCAAAACGGCGTGCAGCGTCCTTCGGGAAGCGGGTGGTGATGGTGGTGTGCGCACCGTCGCGCAGGAGCCGCAGGGCGATATACATGCCGATCTTCGCGCGGCCGCCGGTCAGCAGTGCCCGCCTGCCGGTCAGGTCGGTGCGGGCGTCCCGCTTGGTGTGGCTGAAGCCCGCGCATTCGGGGCAGAGCTGGTGGTAGAAGGCATCCACCACGGTGTAGGGCTGCTTGCAGATGTAGCAGTTGCGCGGCTTGAGCAGCGTGCCGGCGGACGGTCCGTGCGCCGCGGTGGTGAGCTGCGCCCCGCGGGTTTCATCATCAATCCGGTCAGCGGCGCCGGTGGCCGTGAGGGCGACGACGGCGCGGTCCGCCTCTGCCACGGCGGTGCGCTTTTCGTTCTTCCGGTGCTTCTTCACGGATTTGAACATCTTGGCGGTGGCCCGCCGGACCGCGACGTAGTCGGGGTTTTCTTCATCCAGGACATGGATGGAAGCCAGGACCTTCAGGGCTGTCTGGATTTCTTCCGGGCTTAGTTCAGGGGTACTCATGGGGGCCTTTACGCTCATCGGCACCGGAGGATCCACAGTGCAGGCGCACCATGTGCGCCTTTTCGAGGATACCGGACATGACCGCAGGCACCCGTATCGGGGGCGGGGGCACCGGGATATCTCACACCCGGTGCCCCCGCCCCTGACCGATTAGTTCTCCGGGACGCGCTGTCCCTTGCTGAGCACGGTGAGGCCGGACTCGGTCACGGTGAACCCGCGGCTGAGGTCCAGTTCCCGGTCCACGCCCACGGTGGCACCGGCGGGGATGCGCACGTTCTTGTCGATGATGGCCCTTCGGACCACCGCGCCCTCACCCACATGCACCTTATCCATCAGCACCGAGTCGGTCACCTCGGCGTTGGAGGCCACGTAGACGTCCTGCGCCAGCACGGACCCGGTCACTGTGCCGCCGGAGATCACGGTGCCGTCGGACACGATCGAGTCGACGGCGGTTCCGGCCTGGTCGGAGGCGCTGCGGACGAACTTGGCGGGCGGGGAGATGCTCTGCCGCGTGTAGATGGGCCACTTCAGGTTGTAAAGGTTGAACGCCGGCAGCGGCGAAATCAGGTCCATGTTCGCGTCGTAGTAGGAATCCAGGGTGCCCACGTCACGCCAGTACTGGTGGTCGCTGCCGGTGGCACCGGGAATGATGTTCCGGGTGAAGTCGTAAACGGCAGCATCGCCCCGTTCCACGAAGTAGGGAATGATGTCCCCGCCCATGTCGTGCTTGGTGACCAGGCGCTCCTCGTCCCACTGCAGCGCCGAGACCAGGGCATCGGTGTTGAAGACGTAGTTGCCCATGGAGGCCAGGAAGCTGCCCGGATCATCGGGCAGTCCGGGGGTGGTCTCCGGCTTTTCCACGAACGCAGCGATGCGCTCCGGATTCTCGGAATCGGTTTCGATCACGCCGAACTGGTCCGCCAGGTGCAGCGGCTGCCGCACGGCGGCAACGCTGACCGACGCGCCGGAGGCAATGTGCGCCTCGACCATCTGGGAGAAGTCCATGCGGTACACGTGGTCCGCACCGATAACGACGA
Organism: Arthrobacter sp. zg-Y1171; assembly: GCF_025244845.1. Taxonomy (NCBI): domain Bacteria; kingdom Bacillati; phylum Actinomycetota; class Actinomycetes; order Micrococcales; family Micrococcaceae; genus Arthrobacter; species Arthrobacter sp. zg-Y1171. The sequence continues at coordinate 1,795,745 of NZ_CP104264.1, forward strand.
CGATGTCCGGCTGGGCATCCTCAATCAGGTTCATGGACTGGTAGATGGCGTTCGCGCTGCCCAGGAACCAGCTCTTGCCCACCCGCTGCTGTGCGGGCACGGAGGCTACATAATTCTGCAGCTGGGTGGAAAGCCGCCAGGTTTCAGAAATATGCCGATCCAGGCTGTGGGATTTGTACTGGGTCAGGACCACGATCTGCAGGTACCCGGAGTTCACCAGGTTTGAAAGTGCGAAGTCGATGAGGCGGTAACGTCCGGCAAAGGGAACCGCCGGTTTAGCCCGATCTGCTGTGAGCGGCATTAGCCGTTTACCCTCGCCGCCTGCGAGAACTACTGCCAGGACCTTCTTTGGCGCCATTGTCATGAACCTCTTCCGAAAATAAGTCTACTGACTTCAGACTAGATCACTGGTTGCCCGGTGCACTACGTTGGTTTAGTGCGAGTAGATATTGTGTCGAAGGAATTCCCGCCGGAAATCTACGGAGGAGCAGGCGTTCACGTTGCCGAGCTCAGCCGGGTCCTGGCCGGAGAAGTAGATCTCCATGTGCATTGTTTCGGGGCCCCGCGCCCCGAAGATTTCCACGGAGCCAAAGTAAAGAGTTATGCGGTGCCGGCGGAACTCCAGTCCGCGAATCCTGCCGTGCAGACCCTCGGGACAGACCTTGAAATCCTGGGCGGACTGGCCGGAGCGGACCTGGTCCATTCACATACCTGGTATGCCAATATGGCCGGCCACCTGGGATCGCTGCTGCACGGCGTTCCGCACGTGCTCAGCGCCCATAGCCTGGAGCCGCTGCGGCCATGGAAGGCCGAGCAGCTCGGCGGGGGATACGCCGTCTCCTCCTGGGTGGAGAAAACCGCCTACGAGGCAGCCGCCGCCATCATCGCCGTCTCCGAGGGCATGCGCCAGGACATCCTGCGCAGCTACCCCGATGTGGACCCGGACCGGGTTCGGGTAGTCCACAACGGCATCGATGTGCAGCAGTGGCAGCCGGATATCGACCCCGACGGCGTCCGTGCCCTCGACATTGATCCGGACCGTCCCAGCGTGGTCTTCGTCGGCCGCAACACGCGCCAGAAGGGTGTGCCCTACCTGCTGCGCGCGGCGGCACTGCTGCCGCCGGAAGTCCAGCTGGTGCTGTGCCTCGGCGCAGCCGACACGCCTGAACTGGCTGCGGAAACCGCCGTGCTGATCGAGGAACTGCGGCGCACCCGCACCGGCGTCGTGGTGATTGAGCGCATGCTGCCGCGCGCCGAGCTGATCAAGGTCCTCTCCATCGCCACCGTGTTCGCCTGCCCGTCGGTCTACGAGCCGCTGGGCATCGTGAACCTCGAGGCCATGGCCTGCGGGACCGCCGTCGTCGCCAGCGCCACCGGGGGTATCCCCGAAGTCGTCGATACCGGCGTCACCGGGCTGCTGGTGCCCATCGAGCAGGTCACCGACGGGACCGGCACGCCGCTGGACCCGGAGAAATTCGTGCGGGACTTCGCTGCTGCGCTGACCGAAGTGGTCACGGATACGGAGCTGGCTCGGCGGATGGGCGAGGCCGGCCGCATCCGGGCGACCGAGCAGTTCTCCTGGGAGTCCATCGCGGAGGAGACCCTCGCGGTGTACCGCTCCGTCCTGGCCTAGGCCGGGCGGGGGATCCGAACGCCCAAAGGGCGCCACCGCACAGTGTGCGACGGCGCCCTTTCGGCTTTCTCCTGCCCGGGGACCCGGGGAGGCTACTTCCGGCCGGACTTCTTCTGCTCGGCCTTCCGGCGGGCAATCAGGACCTTTTCGTCCACCGGCGCGGCGCCGCTGGCACGCAGCAGTCGCTGGTACTCCATGGCCTCGTCCTGGCGGACCTTCTCAGCGCCCGAAGCAATCCGAGCACGCAGGTGCTCCTGGCCGTAACCGAACGAATCGACCAGGTCCAGGGCATGCGGGCGGATCTTGGCGAGCAGGCGGTTGATGTACGGGCCCAGGGTGCGGGCACGCTGTGCGGACAGGCGCCCGTTCATGAGGTACCAGCCCACGTTCTTTTCAATCAGGCGCAGCCCGAACAGGTCGCGGACCCAGGTCATGACCTGCCGGGTGCCGGCATCCTCGATCCGTTCCAGCCCCCGGGTGAAGGCCTCCCACTGGAGCAGTTCTGCGTGCGCACGCGCTGCTTCGATCAGGGCGTGCTGGTTCTCGTTGAACACCGCCGCGCCCTTGTCCTTCGGCAGCCCGCGGGCTTCCTTAAGTGCGGTGGCAACCTCCGCCACCATGGTGCCCACGCGGTCTGCCAGCAGGTCATGCTGGGTGCGCGGATCGCGCAGCGCAATGGCGGATTTCTTCTCCGAGCCGGAGTCACGGAAGGACTGGGCAATCCTGCGCAGGCCCGTGCGGTGCAGGGTCACGTCCGTGGCCTGTCCCACCACGTAGCGGGCAAGCACGCCGAAGTCCGCACCGGCGAATTCCTTGGCGTAATCGGCCAGCAGGCGCTTGGCAACCAACTGCAGCAGCACCGTGTTGTCGCCCTCGAAGGTGGCATAGATATCCAGGTCCGCGCGCAGGGACGTGAACCGGTTCTCGGCCAGGAACCCGGCGCCGCCGGTGGCTTCCCGGCATTCCTGCAGCGTGTCCAGGGCGTGCCAGGTGGAGAGGGACTTCAGGCCCGCGGCAAGGGTTTCCAGGTCCTGGCGGTCTGCGTCCGTGTCATGTGCACCGGAGAAGACGTCGTCGAACTTATGCAGCAGCTCTTCGTGGGCGAACGTGGCAGCGAACGTGGTGGCCAGCAGGGGGAGCAGGCGGCGCTGGTGCTGCTGGTAGTCCATCAGCACCTCTTCCTTGATGTCGGAAGCACCGTTGAACTGGCGGCGCTCGGTGCCGTACTGGATGGCCGTCTTCAGCGCCAGCTTGCTCGCGTTGACGGCTGCACCGTCGAGCGAAACGCGGCCCTGCACCAGGGTGCCGATCATGGTGAAGAAGCGGCGTCCGGGGCTGCTGATGTCCGAAGTGTAGGTGCCGTCCGCGGCGACGTCGCCGTACTTGTTCAGCAGGTTGGTGCGGGGGATGCGCACATTGGAGAAGTGCAGCCGGCCGTTGTCGATGCCGTTCAGCCCGCCCTTGATGCCGTCATCCTCGCCGCCGATTCCGGGCAGGAACCCGTTGTCGTCGCGAAGCTCCACATAGAACGCGTGCACTCCGTGGTCCACGCCCTGGGTGATGAGGTGGGCGAAGACGACGGCGGCTTTGCCGTTGACGGCGCCGTTGCCGATGTAGTCCTTCCAGGCGGCACGGAAGGGGGTGTTGATGATGAACTCTTCGGAGGCGGCGTCGTACTCCGCGGTGGTGGCGATGCTGGCAACGTCGGAACCGTGGCCGGTTTCCGTCATCGCGAAGCAGCCCGGAATCTCCAGGCTCATGATGCCGGGCAGCCACTTTTCGTGGTGCTCCCGGTTGCCCAGGTGCATCACGGCGGAACCGAAGAGACCCCACTGGACGCCGGCCTTGATCTGCAGGGACGGATCGGCCACCACGAGTTCGGTAAAGCCTGCGACGTTTGCGCCGTGGCTGTCTTCGCCGCCCACGTACTTGGGGAATGCGCCGTGGACGGACTTGCTCTCCACCAGGATCTTCAGCTGGTCCATGACCCGCTCACGGTGCTCGGTGTACGTCAGCCCCGCGGGCGTATGCATGGCTTCCATGCCGGCGATCTTGCGGGCTGCGAGCCGCTTCTCGGCCCATTTGCCGAGCAGGACCCGGCCAAGTGCCTCGACGTCCACGACGGCGGCATCGTTGTCGCTGATCGTGGCGCTGGCCGGAAGCTGCCGTTCGGTGGGGGAAAGTGTTTGCGTCATTGCGTTTCCTTCTCGTGGGTGGAGGGAGTAACTGGAGGGGTCGGGAGCGGATGCCCCCGGTCGTAGCCGATGCCGTCAAAGAGCCAGGCGGTCAGCTGGTCGGTCATTTGTTCTTCGGTCGGCTTCCCGGGGCCGGGGGGAGCGGCAATCCAGCGCTCACCGGCTGCCCGGATCATCCCGAGTGCCGCCGTGGGCCAGTACTGCGCGGTAGCGCTGGCCTCGGGCGGAACCTCCCGGCCCGCCAGGTAGTGGCGCATGGCCGAGTCCATCATTGCGGTGATGGTTTCGAAGAAGGAGGAGAGGGTGCTGTCGATCTGTCCCGGCCCGCCGTCGGCCAGCTGGCCGGTCACGAACAGGTAGACGTTGGGGGAGGTTTCGGCCATCTGCAGGTAGGCCGAGACCATGGCGCGCAGGCCCGACCTGGCGGAGGGGGCGGTACGGCCTGCATCCAGGATCTTTTCCTGCATCCGGGCCACCGCCATTTCGCCCATTGCCTTCTGCAGTCCGGCCTTGTCCCCGAAGTAGCGGTAGAACACGGACTTCGATGTCCCGGAAGCGGCGGCAATCTCTTCCATCGACGCCGCGCAGCCCAGGGTATGCACGGCCCGGCGGGCCGTCTTGATGAGGGTACGACGGCGCTCGGCCCGGTGCGCCTCCCAGCGGAGGGCACGGCCGTCCGCGGCCGGGGACGGCGCGGAAGGATCTTCCAGTACGTTGTTCACGATACTGAGCGTATCAGGTACGCTGGGTTACAGTAACTGGCGTCACACCAACCCCCATGCACTCCCAAGGAGAACGACGAATGGCTGCACAGCCTGAATCCGCACGAGCTACACCCACGAACAACGGCGCCGGGTCTTCGGTGCGCAAGGCGGTTGTGATCGGCGGAAACCGCATTCCCTTCGCCCGCTCGGGCGGCAAGTACACCTACAGCTCCAACCAGGACATGCTCACCGCGGCCCTCGACGGGCTGATTGCCCGCTTCGGTCTGCAGGGCGAGCGGATCGGCGAAGTAGCCGGCGGAGCCGTCCTCAAGCACTCACGCGACTTCAACCTGACCCGCGAAGCGGTCCTGGGCTCGGCACTGTCGCCGGAAACCCCCGCCTATGACGTGCAGCAGGCCTGCGCCACGGGCCTTGAGACAGTGGTCAGCCTGGCCAACAAGATCAAACTGGGACAGCTGGAATCCGCCATTGCCGGCGGCGTCGACTCCGCATCGGACGCGCCCATCGCCGTGAGCGAAGGCCTCCGCCGTGCACTGCTGGACCTCTCCCGCGCCCGGACCACCAAGCAGAAACTGGCTGCGGTCGCAAAGATCCGCCCCAAGGACCTGTCCCCGAACGCGCCGTCCACCGGCGAACCGCGCACCGGACTGTCCATGGGCGAGCACCAGGCCCTGACCACCGCCCAGTGGAAGATCACCCGCGAGGCCCAGGATGAGCTGGCCTACAACAGCCACCGCAACATGGCCGCCGCCTACGACCGCGGTTTCTTCGACGACCTCGTGACCCCGTACCGCGGCCTGGCAAAGGACGCGAACCTGCGCCCCGACACCACCATGGAAAAGCTTGCCAAGCTCAAGCCCGCCTTCGGCAAGTCCCTGGGCGATGACGCCACCATGACCGCCGGCAACTCCACCCCGCTGACCGACGGCGCCTCCGTGGTGCTGCTGGGCTCCGAGGACTACGCCCGCGAACATGACCTGCCGATGCTGGCGAACATCGTGGATGCCGAAGCCGGCGCCGTCGACTTCGTACACGGCAAGGACGGGCTGCTGATGGCCCCGGCCTTCGCCGTTCCCCGCCTGCTGGCCCGCCACAACCTGACCTTCGACGACTTCGATTTCTTCGAAATCCACGAGGCCTTCGCCGGAACCGTCCTCTCCACCCTGGCCGCCTGGGAGGACGAGGAATTCTGCCGGACCCGGCTCGGCCTGGACGCCCCGCTGGGGAGCATTGACCGCAGCAAGCTCAACGTCAACGGTTCCTCGCTGGCCGCCGGCCACCCGTTCGCCGCCACCGGCGGACGCATTGTCGCCTCGCTGGCCAAGATGCTGCACGAAAAGGGTTCGGGCCGCGGCCTGATCTCCATCTGCGCTGCCGGCGGCCAGGGCCTCGTCGCGATCCTCGAGGCACGCTAACCATGAGTGACACCTACCTGAACCTCGTAAACAGCGGTTTCACCAAGGAACTGTCCAAGAAGCTCGGCCTGCCCCGGCCGGCCATCCTGCGGCGTTTCGACCCGGCCAAGCCCCTGGTGCCGGGCCCCGTCCTCGTGCTCGGCAAGAGCGCTGCCGCCGATGACCTCTCCAAGCTGCTCCTTGGCTGGGACCAGGACGTCCGCCGGCACGCCACGCCCAAGGAAAAGCTCGGCGCCATCCTGATCGTGCTCGACGACGCCGCGGCGCCGACGGACCTGGGCGAACCTACCCTGGCCGCCGGTGCGGCCCTGCGGGACCTCGCTCCCGGCGGCCGGGTCGTCACGGTTTCCCGGCCCGCCGGGGAAGCCCAGGACCCGGCCGCCGCAGCGGCCCGCCAGGGTGTTGACGGCACGCTGCGCTCCATTGCGCACGAACTGCGCGGCGGAGCGACGGCCAACGGCATCGTGCTGGCGAACGGCGTGCAGGCAACCGCGCCCTCGGTGGCGGCGGCACTGCGGTTCCTGCTCTCGGGCAAGAGCGCCTACGTCAGCGGTCAGTTCATCACCGTCGGTTCCGACGCCGGTGAACTTCCGGCGGACTGGAACGCGCCCCTCGCCGGCAAGGTCGCGGTGGTCACGGGTGCCGCCCGCGGCATTGGTGCGGCCATCGCCCGCGTGCTGCACCGTGACGGTGCATCCGTGATCGTGGTGGACGTGCCTGCCGCCGGAGAGCAGCTGGCGAAGGTGGCCAACGAAATCTCCGGCACCGCGCTCCAGGTCGATATCACCCGCGAAGACGCCGCGGACCGTATCCTGGCCCACGCCGTCGAACGCTACGGGCACCTGGACATCGTGATCCACAACGCCGGCATCACGCGTGACAAGCTGCTGGCCAACATGGACGAAGCCCGCTGGGGTTCGGTCATTGCCGTCAACATTGCCTCGCAGCTGCGGATGAACGAAACCTTCCTGGCCTCCGGAGGCTTCAGTCCGGAAGGCCGCATTGTTTCGCTGGCTTCCACCAGCGGCATTGCCGGCAACCGCGGCCAGACCAACTACGCAGCTTCCAAGGGCGGCGTCATCGGCATGGTCCGTGCCACCGCACCGCTGCTGGCACCGCGCGGCGGCTCGATCAACGCCGTCGCGCCGGGCTTCATTGAAACCGACATGACCGCTGCCATTCCCGCCCTCACCCGGCAGGTGGCCCGCCGGTTGTCCAGCCTGCAGCAGGGCGGCCTGCCCGTGGATGTGGCCGAGACCATTTCCTTCCTCGCCTCCGACTCCGCGGCCGGCGTCAACGGCCAGGTCGTACGGGTCTGCGGGCAGAACATGGTGGGCGCATGAGCGATACCCAGCTGAGCGAGATCCCCACGCTCGGGCGGCTTTATGCCGGGGCGGTGGGCAGCGCGGCGAAGTCGCGCCTGTCGCCGTCCAAGGCCGCGGGCACGCTGACGTCGGACCGGCACGTGGTCCGCGGAGCGTCCGTGGACCTGGCCCGGCTCACCGATTTCCAGCGCCTGGTCCAGCACAGCGCCAGCGACTACCTGCCCACCGGATACGTGCACACCTTCGCGTTCCCGGTGGCCATGAGCCTGATGGCACGCGAGGACTTCCCGCTGCCCCTGCTGGGCATGGTGCACCTGCGCAATGAGGTGCAGCATCTGCGGCCGATCCACTACGGCGAAGCGCTGACGGTGACGGCGTGGGCGGAGAACCTCGCCGGGCACCGTGCCGGCACCCAGGTGGAACTCGTCGCGGAGGTCACTGTTGAAGCCGGCGGCAACGCGGAAACAGTTTGGCGGGGCCGTTCCACCTATCTGGCCAAGGGCGTCTTCCTGCCGAAGTTCGACCGCCCGGACAAGTCTGCGGCGCGCGCGGAGTTCGTTCCCCCGCTCCCGACGGCGATGTGGCGACTGGGTGCCGACGCCGGCCGCAACTACGCCCGGGTCTCCGGCGACTTCAACCCCATCCACCTGAGCCGCCTGTCGGCGAAGGCACTGGGCATGAAGCAGTCCCTGGCCCACGGCATGTACCTGGCCTCACGGGTCGTCGCGGACACCGTGCAGACGCACGAGGGTCCGTTCCAGTGGAGCATCGACTTCGAGGCTCCGGTGTTCCTGCCGGCCACCGTTGCCGTAGCCATCTCGGATGACCAGACGCCCGACGGCTGGGCAGGCTCCACCTTCACGGGGTGGAATCCGCGTTCGCAGCGCCGGCACTTCTCCGGTTCGGTATCTCCACTGGATCCGAACGGCGCGGGGCCCAACGGGTTCGGCGCCGCAACCCGGGCCTGAGCACACCTCAGACACAGCCCGTCCGCCTCCGGCAACGCCCGGAAGCGGACGGGCTTGGATGTGCCTGATGCTAAGGTTCCCTCATGATTGATGCTGCCGGCCTGCTGGTTGCCGCCAAGGAACTCGACGCCGCCGATCCCCTCGCGGGCTACCGGGACCGGTTCCTGCCGGCAGAGGGAGTCGGGGCGTACCTGGACGGGAATTCGCTGGGCCGCCCGCTCCGCGCCACCGCCGAAAACCTGCAGGATTTCGTCTCCCGCCAGTGGGGCGGACGGTTGATCCGCGGCTGGGACGAGCAGTGGCTCGAGCTGCCCGGCCGGATCGGCGACGCACTCGGCGAGGTGGCGCTCGGTGCCGCCCCCGGCCAGTGCATCGTGGCGGATTCCACCACTGTGCTGCTTTACAAACTGGCCCGCGCCGCCGTTGCCGCCCGCCCCGGCCGGTCCGAGATCCTGCTCGATGCCGACAATTTCCCCACCGACCGGTACGTCCTGGAAGGCGTGGCCCGGGAATGCGGGCTGACCCTGCGCTGGGTGTCGGCCGACTACGCCGGCGGAGTGAGCGCCGAGGCGGTGGCGGACGCCGTCGGGCCGCAGACGGCGCTGGCCGTGTTCAGCCACGTGGCCTACCGCTCCGGCTACCTTGCCGAGTCAGCGGCAATCAACGAGATTGTGCACGACGCCGGCGGCCTGGTCCTGTGGGACCTGTGCCATTCGGCAGGCGCCGTTCCCGCCGAGCTGGACGCCGAGGGCACCGACTACGCCGTCGGCTGCAGCTACAAGTACCTCAACGGCGGGCCGGGCGCGCCGGCCTGGGCCTACGTGGCCGCCCGCCATCAGGCGGACTTCTCCCAGCCCATCCAGGGCTGGCTGGGCTCCAGTGATCCGTTCGGCATGGCGCAGGGCTATGTTCCGGCCGAGGGCATCCGCCGCCTGGTCTCGGGCACCCCTCCCATCCTGGGCATGCTTGCCATGCAGGACATGATTGCCCTGATCCGGGAGGCCGGCATGGATGCCGTCCGTGCGAAGTCGCAGGCGCTTACCGAATACGCCGTCACAGCCGTGGACGCGCTGCTGGTGCCGCGCGGCGTCGTGCTGGCCTCGCCGCGCGATCCGGAGCGCCGCGGCAGCCACATCACCGTCGACCATCCGAAGTTCAAAGCGGTGACCGCCGCGCTCTGGGAGCAGGGGATCATTCCGGACTACCGCAATCCGGACGGTATCCGACTGGGCCTGTCGCCCCTGTCCACGTCCTTCGTGGAGACCTTCACCGGGATCGAAGCGATTCTGGGCGAGCTCCGGGGCTAGCCGGGCCTCACGCCTGGCCCGCTTTGACCGCCAGGACCGGGCAGGCAGCCTCCAGCAGCACACGCTGGGAAGTGCTGCCCAGGAAAAGCTTGCCCACCGGCGTCCGGTGCCGGATCCCCAGCACCACCAGCCGGGCCCCGTGCTCCTGGGCAGCCTTCAGGATTTCCTCGGAGGCATCAAAATCCCCCATGGGGTGAAGCAGGACGTGCGGAACCCCGCTGCCCTCCAGGACGCCGGTCAACGTCTGCAGGTAGTCCGGGGTATGTTCCGGCCGCGGCTTGCGGGTGCTCTCCACATTGACCACCACGAGTGCGGTGGCCAGGTCCCGGGCCGCGCGGAGCGCAGCACGCAGTGCTGTTTCCCCCTCCGGTGTGGGGACATATCCGACGACGACGCTCATGGCTTCCTTCTTCCTGGCTGCTTCATCGCTGGCTCGCTCAACTCAGCTGCGTGGGGTCACTGAAACGGGTTTTACGCGCCTTGACCGCCCGGTTCCAGATCCAGGTGAGCACCCACAGAGCCAGTCCGAGCAGCAGCAGCAACCCGGCAATCCGGTACTCGATGGCGTCCTGCGCCCAGGGGCCAAGCAGGAAGGCGCAGGTTACGGCACCGATGAAGGGCATGATGCCGGGGGAGCGGAAGTGCGGCCGGTCCACCGGCGTGCGGCGCAGGACGATGCAGGCGATGTTCACCACCGTGAAGACGGCCAGCAGCAGAAGCGCGGTGGTTCCCCCCAGCGCGGTCACCGTTTCCCGGCCCATGAAGTTGGTGACCACGATGATCAGACCGGCTGCGATGGCCGTCGTGAAGACAATGGATGCCCACGGAGTGCGGCGTCCGGGAAGGACGGCGGACAGTGCGCGGGGCAGGACGTCCTGTTTCGCCATGCCGTAGAGCAGGCGGCTGGCCATCAGCATGTTGATCAGGGCGGTATTGGCCACGGCAAAGATGGAGAGGAACGGATAGATGGTGTCCACGGGGAGGTTGGGGGCACCGGCACGCACCACTTCCAGCAGCGGGGTGGCGGATTCGGACAGCTGGCCCACCGGCACCACGGCCACGGCCGCGATGGACACCAGGAGATAGACGGAGACCGTGATGGTCAAGCCGGTCAGCATGACCTTCGGGAAGATCCGTGCCGGGTCGCGGGTCTCTTCCGCCATGTTCACCGAGTCTTCAAAACCGACCATGGAGAAGAAGGCCAGGGCGGTGGCTCCGGTCAGGGCCAGGAACACGCTCTTGCCGGTTTCGGTTTCAAACACGACCACCCGGGAGAAGTCCGCGTTGCCCTGGGTCATGGCCCAGAACCCGATGACAATCACGATCAGGAGCCCGGTCAGCTCAATGGCCGTCAGCACGATGTTGAACTTCACGCTTTCCGCGGCACCCCGCAGGTTGACCACCGCCAGCAGCAGCATGAAGGTGACAGCGATCGCCGTGACCCCGGTCTGCCCCCACTCCAGCTGAAATCCCACAATGAAATTCTCGGCAAGGAATTTCGACGCCGTCGACGCGGAAGTAATCCCGGAGCAAAGCACCCCGAAGGTCACGAGGAAGGTCAGGAAATGCACGCCGAAGGCCTTATGCGTGTACAGGGCTGCACCGGCGGCCTGCGGATACTTTGTCACCAGTTCCAGGTAGGACAAGGCAGTAATCGTCGCCACTGCGAAAGCGAGCAGGATCGGAGCCCAGGCCGCACCGCCGATTTCGCCGGCCACCTGTCCGGTCAGGGCATAGACACCGGTGCCCAGGATGTCGCCGACAATAAAGAGCAGCAACAGTTTGGTGCCCATGACCCGCTTGAGTTCGGGCTGGACGGTTTCCGCCTTGATGTCAGCCATGGCTGTCCTTCCGGACGTTCAGGGATGCCGCGTTGGTCGGTATTCTGCGCGGTGGCGCCGTCTTTAGGCAATGGGCTGCGGTGAGGGTTTACCCGGGTGCCGCGGGAATTACCCGGACCGCGCCGATCCGCCGTCCCCGCACGCCGAGTACCTCGAGCCTGCAGTCCGGGCCCTGCACCGTGTCACCGGGCCGGGCCATCCGGCCCAGCTGCTCCAGGATGTACCCGGCCACCGTTTCATACTGGCCCTCGGGCAGGCCGACGCCTGTCAGCCGTTCGAACTCCTGCAGGATGAGTGCACCGTCCACCACCAGCTGTCCCTTTTCCCTGCGGTAACGGTCCTCGGGGTCCCGGCCTGTGTCGTACTCGTCGTAGATTTCCCCGACCAGTTCCTCCACCAGGTCTTCCAGCGTGACAATGCCGTCAGTGCCGCCGTATTCATCCGCCACTATTGCGATGTGGCTGTTCTCCCGGCGCATCCTGCCCAGGGACGGCAGGACTGCTGCGGTCCCCGGCAGGAACAGGACGGGCCGGAGGATGTCGGCTACGGTGCGGTCATCCGTGCCCGTCACTTCCGGGTCCGGCATCAGGTCCCGGACGTGGATGAACCCCAGGATGTCATCCACCGATGCGCCGGTAACCGGGTACCGGGAATAGGGCTGGTGCCGCACCCGGTTCCTTGCTTCCTCCAGCGGAAGGTCTGCCCGGACAAACACCACTTCGGTCCTGGGCCGCATCACCTCCTGCACCAGCCTGGTGCCCGCTCCGAAGACGTCCGAAAGAATCCGGCGGCTGTCCTCGGCAAGCATCGGACTCGCCGCCACCATGTCCCACAATTCCTGGCTGCTCACCGGCACGGTCTTGACGTTCGGATTTCCGCCCAGCAGGCGCACCACGGTGTCGGTCGAAAAGGAAAGCAGCCGGATGGCGGGGCGCATCAGCACGGCAAACAGGTTCAGGGCGGGGGAGAGGAACCGCGCGTAGAGGACGGCATTCTGCATGGCCAGCCGCTTGGGCACCAGTTCCGAGAACACCAAGGAAAGGTAGGCCACAACGAGGGTCAGCAGGATGAACGCTGTTGCCTCCGCCGTCGGCTCCGGCAGCCCCCACTGACGCAGCAAGGGCACAACCGCCGGTGCCAGCGCCGAGGCGCCGTACGCAGCCGAGAAAAAACCGGAGAGGGTGACGCCGATCTGGATCGCGGACAGGAACAGGTTGGGGTTGCGGGCCAGGAGTGCTGTGCGCCTGCCCTGCTTCCCGGTCCGCTCGATGGCGCTGATCTGGCTCTCGCGGAGCGACACCAGTGCCATCTCCGCACCGGCGAAGATTCCGCCCAGCAGAATGAAAAAAGCCACGAGCAGGAGATTAAAGACTCCGCTGCCGTCCATGGTGCGAGGGTACCGAAGGGCGGCGGGTGATGTGAGTCAAAGATCACACGGATTGGTTCCGGACAAACAAAAAAGTCCTCCTGGAATCCGTAGATTCCAGGAGGACTTCGCTGTGCGCGGAGGGGGACTTGAACCCCCACCCTCGTTAGAGGACTAGCACCTCAAGCTAGCGCGTCTGCCATTCCGCCACCCGCGCTTGGGTGATTTCCACAGGCTCTTCAGTTGTTCAAAAGCTGTGGAAGCAACGGGAAAAACTCTAACACGGTTTAGGCGCGAACCACGAATCGGCCCAAGCCGGAGGCAGATTGGTGTCCCGCGAAGGCGCAATACGGCCCATCCTCCCGCTGCTCTGGCTAAGCTGGCTGCACAGTTCATCGAAGGAGAAGCCCCATGCCTACAGACGTCCGTGCCGAGCAGCCCCGCGCCGAAGACGAGGTGGCCCGGATCTGCCAGGAGCTCATCCGTTTCGACACCTCCAACTTCGGCGACAATTCGGGGCCGGGGGAGCGCGCCGCCGCCGAGTACACCGCCGGGCTGATCGAAGAAGCCGGGTTGTCCGCCGATCTCTTTGAGTCTGCCCCCGGCCGCGCCTCCGTAGTCACGCGGATGGAGGGCACCGACTCCTCCCTGCCCGCCCTCGTGGTGCACGGCCACCTTGACGTGGTTCCGGCGCAGAAAGCGGACTGGACCGTGGACCCGTTCAGCGGCGAGGAACGGGACGGCCTGATCTGGGGGCGGGGGGCCGTGGACATGAAGGACATGGATGCCATGATCCTGTCCGTGATGCGTTCCATGTCCCGCACCGGAACACGTCCGCGGCGGGACATTGTCTTCGCGTTCTTCGCCGACGAAGAAGCCGGCGGCGACTACGGCGCACGCTGGGCCGTGGAACACCGTCCGGAACTGTTTGACGGCGCCACCGAGGCCATCTCCGAGGTGGGCGGATTCTCGGCCACCATCGGCGGGAAGCGGACGTATCTGCTGCAGACAGCGGAAAAGGGCATCTCCTGGCTGCGGCTGGTCGCCCACGGCCGTGCCGGGCACGGCTCCCAGATCAACACCGACAACGCCGTCACCCGGCTGGCCCGCGCCGTCGCCAATATCGGCAGCCACCCCTGGCCCATCGAACTGACGGACACCACCCGTGCCTTCCTGGACGGCGTCACCGAACTGACCGGCGTCGAGTTCGATCCGGAGAACCCGGACCGGATCCTCGCCGAACTGGGGACCGTTGCCCGGTTTGTGGGTGCCACCCTGCAGAACACCTCCAACCCGACCGTGTTGAAGGCCGGGTACAAGCACAACGTCATCCCCGGCACCGCCGAGGCCCTGATCGATGCCCGGACCCTGCCCGGGCAGGAGGAACAGGTGCTGGCCACCATCCGGGAACTGGCCGGCGAAGGCATCGACATCAGCTACGAGCACCAGGACGTGTCCCTCGAAGTGCCGTTCAAGGGAAACCTGGTCGACTCTATGATCTCCGCCCTGCAGGCAGAGGATCCCGGGGCCCCGGTGCTGCCCTACACGCTTTCGGGCGGCACCGACAACAAGTCCCTCAGCCGGCTGGGCATCACCGGGTACGGCTTCGCCCCGCTACGCCTGCCGGAGGACCTGGACTTCACCGGCATGTTCCACGGCGTCGATGAACGGGTTCCGGTGGACTCCCTGAAGTTCGGCACCCGGGTCCTGTCCCGGCTGCTGACCGACTACTGATCCCTGCCCCGCCTTTCGAAGGAGAACCCCTTGCCGGCCCCCGCCGATATCCTCACCCCGGAACTGCTGGAGCGCCTGCGCTCCCGTGCCGCGGGCTATGACGAAACCAACAGCTTCTTCACCGAGGACCTGGCGGACCTGCGCGCCGCGGGCTATCTCGCCCTGTTCACCCCAACGGATGAGGGCGGGGCCGGATTGGGGATTCCCGACGTCGTCTCCTGCCAGCGGCTCCTGGCATCCGCCGCGCCGGCGACGGCACTGGCAGTGAACATGCACCTGGTCTGGTGCGGCGTGGCGCACCTGCTCGCACTGGCGGGAGACCACTCGCTGGACTTCGTGCTCCGCGAGGCGGCGGCGGGCGAGCTGTTTGCCTTCGGCGTGTCCGAGCCGGGGAACCCCGCCGTGCTCTTCGATTCACACACCGCGGCCCGTCCGACGGGCGACGGCGGCTACGCCTTCACCGGCACCAAGATCTTCACCAGCCTGTCCCCGGCCTGGACCCGGCTGGGAATCTTCGGAAAGGATGCGTCGGACCCGGAGGAGCCGCGGCTGGTCTTCGGGTTTGCCGACCGCGGAACCGGGGGCATCACCATCGCGGATGACTGGGACACCATGGGCATGCGGGCCAGCCAATCCTGCACCACCCGCCTGGACAACGCGGTGGTGCCGGCCGGGCGGATGGTCCGTTCGACGCCGGTGGGTCCGCACCGCGATGCCTTTGTCTTCGGAATTTTCGCCTTGTTTGAGACCCTGCTGTCCGCCGTCTATACGGGCATCGGGGACCGGGCCGTGGAGTTGGCCGTCGAGGCCGCCTCCGGCCGTGCCGGGCGCGACGGCGTTCCGGCGTCGGCGGACCCCGCTACCCGTTGGAAGATTGCCGACGCCGCGCTCCGGATGGACGGCGTCCATCTGCAGCTCGGCGCTGTGGCGCGGGATCTGGAGGAGGGGACGGACCACGGCAGCTACTGGTTCCCGCTGCTTTCCGGCCTGAAGTACCGGACCACCGAAACGGCGCGCGGCGTCGTGGAAACCGCTGTCCGGGTAGCGGGCGGACGCAGCTATTTCCGGGGTTCCGAGCTGGAACGGCTCTACCGCGACGTCCTCGCCGGAATGTTCCACCCCTCGAGCGAGGACTCCGTGCATGCCGGCGTGGCGAACGCCGTCTTAGGCCCCGTGGAGTAGGGCCCGGTGGAGTAGAGCCCGGTGGAGCAGGGCCCGGTGGAGCAGGGCCCGGTGGAGTAGGGCCCGGTGGAGTAGGGAAGGTCGGAGGCTAGGTGGTCCGCTGGACGCGCAGGACTCTTCGGCGCAGCCAGAATCGCCGTCCGCCGCCGCTGTAGATGCGGCTGCGGTGCAGTTCCCACTTGCCGTATTCTGCGTGCTCGACGAGGCGGCGCCGAGCATCGGGCAGCGATTCGTTCGGGTCAACCGACACCACCAGGTACTCGTAGTCCCGGGAGTTTTCGCGCCGGCGGGAGACATCAGGTGCAAGAATTTGTTCGCGCATTTCCCTCCAATTTTCCCTACTTTACCGATAACGTCTAGGTCATGAGCATAGATCCGCGCATCGCGCTCCAGTCCCTTGTCGCTGCGTTCGAGGAACACCTCGCGGCCGCGGCCGCACGACGCGGTGACAAGGATCCAGTGGTCGAAAGCGCGTACCTGGCCATCGCCGATGCCTTCGAAGTCTATGAGGAAGTGCTTTACGACGCCTACGGCGAAGTGACGCCGCTGGAGATCTACGAAGACGACGAGGACGAGGACGACTACGACACCGCGGACGAGGTGGACGAAATCCTGGAGGATCCGAGCGTCGGAGACCAGGACAACGGCAACCCGCTGGGACGTTCAGCCAACCGGTAGCGGTGGTGAACGGCTGCGTCGCAGGAGTCAATTAGAGTCTTAGGTGTGAATTGGTTTGAAGCGATCTTCCTTGGCCTGATCCAGGGCCTGACAGAGTTCCTCCCCATCTCCTCCAGCGCTCACCTGCGCATAGTGGGGGAGTTGCTGCCCGGAGCCCAGGACCCGGGAGCGGCCTTTACCGCCATTACCCAGCTCGGCACGGAAACCGCCGTCGCGGTGTATTTCTGGAAGGACATTGTCCGGATCATCAAGTCCTGGTTCGGCTCCCTGTTCGGCCGGGTACCGCGCAATGATCCGGATGCCCGCATGGGCTGGCTGATCATCATCGGCACCATCCCCATCGTGGTCCTGGGCCTGCTCTTCCAGGACCAGATCGAAAGCACCTTCCGCAGTCTCTGGATCGTCGCCACCATGCTGATTGTCTTCGGCATCATCCTGGCGGTGGCTGATACGGTCGGCCGCCAGCAGCGCAAACTGGACCAGCTCACCTATCGGCACGGCATCCTCTACGGCTTCGCCCAGGCCCTGGCGCTGATTCCCGGCGTTTCCCGGTCAGGCGGCACCATTACCGCGGGGCTGCTCATGGGCTACACCCGCGAGGCCGCCGCCCGGTATGCCTTCCTGCTGGCCATTCCCGCAGTGTTCGGCAGCGGGCTGTTCCAGCTGGTCAAGTCGCTGGACGAGCCCATGCCCTACACCGCCCTGCAGACCGGCGCCGCTACGGTGGTCGCCTTCGTTGTGGGCTTCATCATCATCGGCTGGTTCCTGCGTTACGTCTCCACCCGCAGCTACCGCCTCTTTGTCTGGTACCGCATCCTTCTCGGCATCTGCATCTACCTCCTGCTGGGCTTCGGCGTCCTTACCGCCTAGCCGTGCCCGTTAGAGTGGAGGGGTGATTGCCTGGAAATCTTCCTCCCTGCCCTCCCTGCCCGGAAAGTCGGACGACGTCCGGCTTTATGACACGGCCGCACAGGCCCGGGTGACCGTGCGTCCCGGCGGCGAAGCGAGCATGTACGTCTGCGGAATCACTCCGTACGACGCCACGCACATGGGCCACGCCTCCACCTACGTGGCGTTCGACCTGCTCAACCGCCAGTGGCGCGACGCCGGGCACACCGTCCGGTACGTCCAGAACGTCACCGACGTCGATGATCCGCTGCTCGAGCGCGCCACCGCCACCGGTGCGGACTGGCGGGAGCTCGCACAGGAACAGACGCAGCTTTTCCGTGACGACATGGAGGCCTTGAACGTCCTGGCACCGGACCACTACATCGGTGCCGTAGAAGCCGTGGAGTGGATCGTGCCGGTGGTGGAGGACCTGATGGACCGCGGCCTGGCCTACCGGGTTTCCGGCAGCGGCGCAGAGCCCGACGGCGACCTGTACTTCGACGTGGAGGCCGCTTCCCGCCTGGCCGAAGGCGATCCGGATGCCTGGTGGCTGGGACAGGTTTCGCACCTGACCCGGGAACAGATGCTTCCGGTCTTCGCAGAGCGCGGGGGAGACCCGGAGCGTCCCGGCAAGCGGAACGCCCTGGACCCGCTGCTGTGGCGCATGGCCCGTACCGGCGAACCGTCCTGGGACGGCGGCCGGCTCGGTACCGGACGTCCGGGCTGGCACATTGAGTGCTCCGTCATCGCCCAGCGTTTCCTGCCCCGTCCGTTCACTGTGCAGGCCGGCGGCTCGGACCTGGTCTTCCCGCACCACGAAATGAGTGCCGGACACGCCTTTGCCTGCGAGGGCACACCGCTGGCCTCGCACTACGCCCATGCCGGCATGGTGGGGCTGGACGGGCAGAAAATGAGCAAGTCCCTGGGCAACCTGGTCTTGGTTTCCCGGCTGCGTGCCGAGGGAGTGGAGCCGGCCGCCATCCGCCTGGTGCTGCTCTCCCACCACTACCGCACGGATTGGTTCTGGACCTCCGACCAGCTGCGCGGCGCCGAGGAACGCCTGGTGGCGTGGCGGAAGGCCCTGCAGTCCACCAATGCCGACGACGCCGCCGCGCTCCTGGAGCAGATCCGCGCCGCGCTGGCCGATGACCTGGATGCCCCGGCCGCGTTGCAGGCCGTCGACGCCTGGGCTGCTGCCGCAGTCCGCAGCGAAACGGCGGGAAGCCAGGCGGGCGCCGAACTTGTCTGCGCCTCGCTGAATGCCCTGCTCGGACTCCAGCTCTAGGCGGAACGCCGAACCGCGGTTCGGCGTTGCTCAGTCCCGGCGTCGGCGCTTCAGGTACCGCTCGAATTCACGGGCAATGGATTCGCCGCTGGCTTCGGGGAGTTCCGCCGTGTCCTTGGCCTCTTCCAGCTGGCGTACGTACGCCGCAACTTCCGGGTCCTCGGTTGCGAGCTCGTCCACGCCGCGTTCCCAGGCTTCCGCCTCTTCGGTCAGCAGATGCGTGTCCAGGGGCGCCTGCAGCAGCTCCTCGATCCGGTTGAGCAACGCCAGCTGCGCCTTGGGCGAGGGTGCCTGCCCCACATAGTGCGGTACGGCTGCCCAGAGCGAGATGGAGGGGATGTCCGCCAGGCCGGCCATTTCGGACACCACGCCCACAATGCCGATGGGCCCCTCGTAGGTGGAAGGTTCCAGGCTCAGGCTTTCCTGCAGGTCCGGTTCCTCGCAGGAAGCGCTCACCGGGATGGGCCGGGAATGCGGAACATCGGCGAGCAGGGCACCGGCCAGGACAATGCAGTCCACGTCCAGTTCCTTGGCCAGGGCGATGAGCTCGGCGGTGTAGGCCCGCCACTTGTAGGAGGGTTCGACGCCGGTAACGAAGATGATGTCCAGGTTGCTGTCCGGCACCTCGGCACGGGAGATCCGCGTCGTCGGCCACTTGATCCGATGCCCGCCCGAAGCCGTCCGTTTCAGCGACGGTCTGGTGAACTGGAAGTCGTAGTACTCATCCGCGTCGATACTGGCTATTTTTTCGCTGTCCCAGTGCCGGCTCAGGAATTTCAGGGCATCGGAGGCTGCTTCACCTGCATCGTTCCAACCTTCGAACGCGGCCAGCATCACCGTGACGCGTTCGGAGGACGTCCCGTCGCCAAAAAAGTCCTGGAGGCCTGTGGCTTCAAAGCCTTCGGTATTGCTCACCACTTCACACTATGCCCCGTCCGCCCTGCATGTCAGGACCGGGCAACGGCGCTTCGCGTAGAGCAAAAGAAACACCGGCTTCCGCTGCCCCGTAGACTTAGGGCATGCCCCTCCTTTCCGATTCTTCCCACAGCCACGCCGACGCAGCACTGCAGGCAGTTTTCTGGGATATGGACGGCACGCTCGTGGATACCGAGCCGTATTGGATCGCCGCCGAAAAGGAACTGACCTCGGATTTCAACGTTGATTGGACGGACGCCCAGGCCGAGGGGATGGTCGGCCAGGCCCTGGCGGTCAGCGCCGGCATGCTGCAACGAGCAGGTGTCCCCTTGGAAAACCGCGAAATCATCGACCGGCTGATCGGACAGGTTGCGGCACAGGTCCGCCGCGAGGTGCCCTGGCGCCCTGGCGCCCGCGAGCTGCTGGCCGAGCTGCAGGCCGCGGGTATTCCCTGCGCCCTGGTCACCATGTCCGAGCCGGTGCTCGCGCAGGAAATCATCCGCGCGCTTCCCGCCGGGACGTTCGACGTCGTGGTGACCGGTGACATGGTCAGCCGCGGCAAACCGGATCCCGAGCCGTATCAGCTGGCCTTCGACACGCTCGCGGGCTCCGTTCCGGGCCTGGACAAGGCCGGCGTGGTCGCCGTCGAGGACTCCCTGCCCGGGGCAACGTCCGCACAGGCGGCCGGCCTGGTGACCCTGACGGTCCCGAACTTCGTTCCGTTGCCGCCGGGTGCCTTTGAGCACGAATGGCAGTCCCTGGCCGGCCGCGGAATAGACCAGCTGCGCGAACTGCTTCCCGGTTCCGTCCTGGAGTCCGCTAGGTGAGCAGCAACGGGCCCGCCGGAACGGAACGCCGGGAAGGTATCCCGCTGGGCAGCATTGCCGGAGTACCGGTAACCCTGGCGTATTCGTGGTTCCTCATTGCCGCGTTCATCGTGGCGGTGTTCGGACCGCAGGTGCGGGACGCTTTCCCGAGCCTTGGGGCCGGTGCCTTTGCCGTGGCCCTGGGGTACGCGGTCCTGCTGCTGCTCTCGATCCTGGCGCACGAGGCCGCGCACGCCTTGACCGCCCGCGCCTACCACTGGCCCACCTCCAAGATCGTCCTCACGCTGTGGGGCGGGCACACCCAGTTCGGGGACCTGCGCTCCACCCCGGGACGCTCCCTGCTCGTCGCCCTGGCGGGCCCGGCAGCCAATTTCCTGCTGGCGGCAGCCGGATTCGGGGTCCTGCAGCTCCTTTCCGAAGGCAGCGTGGCTGCGCTGGTCACCTTCATCTTCGTGTCCGCCAATGTGCTGATAGGCGTTTTCAACGTCCTGCCCGGGCTGCCCCTGGACGGCGGACGCATTGTGGAAAGCGCGGTCTGGAAGATCACCGGATCGCAGGAACGCGGCACGGTCGCAGCCGGCTGGGCCGGACGCATCATCTCGGTCCTGCTCCTCGCCGCCGTTTTCGTTCCGCCCTACCTCCGGGGAGAGACGCCCTCACTGAGCCTTGTCCTGCTGGCCGCCCTGCTGTGCGGCTTCCTCTGGATGGGGGCAGGTTCTGCCATCTCCAACGCGCGGGTGCGCCTGCGGCTCCCGCAGGTCAGTGCCGGTGCACTGATGGAACCGGCGGTGTCCCTGCCCGGCGGGGCACCCGTCGGCGAGGCACTCCGGCTGGCCCGCGAGTATCCGGACGCCGCCGTGGTGCTCACTGCCGCAACCGGCCAGCCGGAAGCCGTGGTGGACCGCGGCGCCCTTGCCTCGGTTCCCCACGAACAGGCCGCCCAGGTGCCGGTGAGCGCCGTCGCCCGCCCGCTGGCTGCCGGCGCCTATGTTCCCGAAGCCGCGGCCGGACAGGAACTCGTCCAGTACCTGGCCAAACTGCAGGGCAGCGAATACGCGGTCATTAACCGGGACGGAACGGTTACCGGCCTGCTGCGCCAATCCGCCGTCGTCGCCGCCGTCACCGGCAAGCCCGCCCCGCGGCGCTGACACCTCCAGCTTTTACCTGCCGGCACAAGCACGCCGGCACCCATAATCCAGCAAGAGAACCAAAGGAATACCATGAACTCCGATAACCAGGCGCAGGCCGCCGCTGCTGCACCCCACGGTGCCGAGATCCGCAGGGGACCGCTCCGCCCCGGGGAACGGGTCCAGCTCACCGATGAGAAGGGCCGCCGCAACACCATCACCCTCACCGAGGGCGGCGCCTTCCACACGCACCGCGGTTACCTGCAGCACGACACCGTCATCGGACTGCCCGAAGGGTCCGTGGTGTCCAACACCGCCGGACACCAGTACCAGATCCTGCGTCCGCTGCTCTCGGACTTCGTCCTGTCCATGCCGCGCGGTGCCGCCGTCGTCTATCCCAAGGACGCCGCCCAGATTGTCACCATGGCGGACATCTACCCCGGCGCCCGCGTGGTGGAAGCCGGCGTCGGCTCCGGCGCCCTGAGCATCTCGCTGCTGCGTGCAGTCGGTGACCACGGCACCCTGCACTCCTTTGAACGGCGCGAGGAATTCGCGCAGATCGCCCGCGGAAACGTGGAAACCTTCTTCGGCGGACCGCATCCGGCCTGGGACATCACCCTCGGGGATTTCCAGGACGAAGTCGTGAAAACCGAAGAACCCGGCAGCGTGGACCGCGTGGTCCTGGACATGCTCGCTCCCTGGGAATGCACCGACGCCGTAGCCACCGTACTCGCCCCGGGCGGCGTGTGGATCTCCTACGTGGCCACCGTCACCCAGCTCTCCCGCACCGCGGAAGCCATCCGGGCAGACGGCCGCTTCACCGAGCCGGACGGCTGGGAATCCATGGTCCGCGGGTGGCACCTCGAGGGCCTGGCCGTACGCCCGGACCACCGCATGGTGGCCCACACCGGCTTCCTGCTCACCGCGCGCCGGCTCGCAGAGGGTGCCACCGGGCTCGTGGCCAAGCGCCGCGCTTCGAAAACCAACTTCAGCGAAGAGGACCTCAACGCCTGGACCCCCGCGGCCGTGGGGGAGCGGGAAGTTTCCGCCCATAAGCTGCGCCGTGCGGCCAAGGATGCCAGCTCCACCGTGCAGCGCGGAGCCCTCGAAAACGCCGAAAAGTTCCAGCAGGAGACCGACACCCCATAACGGGGGTAACCGGCTAAACGCAAGACGCCGGACCCCGTGTATCTTCAGCAGCGCTGGGTTACTGTCATTGAACAGACCCAGAGCTACGTGAAGGCGGTCGGTATGATGGCTGAACCCGAAAACGTCGGACCCGGGACCGGGGAATCCCGCCCGGTGTCCGCAGCGGCTGTAGCAGGCACCGAAGCACGCCAATTGAATGTCCTTCGGGACAAACTCCGGAATCTGGACCGGCAGCTCGCTGCCCTTACCCACAACAACGCCCGGCTCGTGACCATGCTGGAGACCGCGAAAGCCGAAATCATCCGGTTGAAGGATGCCCTCGAAAACGAGGGAGCAACACCCTTCAGCTTCGGCACCGTCATCGGCGTGAACCAGCGCCGCGAAGCCGAACCCGGCGTGACGACCATCGCGGCAGTCCAGGAAAGCCTGGACATCATCCAGTCGGGCCGCAAACTCCGGGTTGCCGTTTCACCCCTCCTGGACCTGGGCCAGATCGTCCCGGGCCAGGAGGTGCTGCTGAACGAATCCCTTACCGTCATCGCCGCCCTCGGCTTCGAACGCGCCGGGGAACTCTTTACGGTCAAGGAACTCCTGGAACCGGACCGGGTGCTGGTGATCGGCCGGGCCGACGACGAGCGCGTGGTGCGCCTGAACGGGCCCCTGAGCCGGGAAAAGGTCCGGGTGGGGGATGCCCTCACCGTGGACACCCGCATCGGCTACGCGTTGGAAAAGATCCCGCGCAGCGAAGTGGAGAATCTGGTCCTCGAAGAGGTCCCGGACATCTCCTACGCCGACATCGGCGGCCTCGGCCCGCAGATCGAGCAGATCCGCGACGCCGTCGAACTGCCGTTTATGCATCCCGATCTCTACCGCGAACACGGCTTGAAGCCGCCCAAGGGCATCCTGCTCTACGGCCCTCCCGGCTGCGGCAAGACGCTCATTGCCAAGGCCGTGGCACACGCCCTCGCGGCACGGGTGATGGAGCAGACCGGTACGCTTGGTGCCCGCAGCTACTTCCTGAACATCAAGGGACCCGAGCTCCTGGACAAGTACGTGGGGGAGACCGAGCGCCACATCCGCCTGATCTTCGGCCGCGCCCGGGAGAAGGCCTCCGACGGCAGCCCCGTGGTGGTGTTCTTCGACGAAATGGATTCGCTGTTCCGCACCCGCGGCACCGGGGTGTCCTCCGACGTCGAAACCACCATTGTTCCGCAGCTGCTCAGCGAAATCGACGGCGTCGAGAAGCTGGAAAACGTGATTGTCATCGGCGCCTCCAACCGGGAGGACATGATCGATCCGGCCATCCTGCGGCCCGGCCGCCTGGACGTGAAGATCAAGATCCAGCGCCCCGATGCCGAAGGCGCGGCGGAGATCTTCGCGAAGTACCTGACCCCGGACCTGCCGCTGCACCGCGACGACCTTGCCGAGCACGGCTACGATCCGGTGGAAACGGTCAGCGACATGGTCCGGCGCACGGTGGAGAAGATGTACGCCGAGGACAAGGCCAACGAATACCTGGAGGTCACCTACGCCAACGGGGACACCGAGATGCTCTACTTCAAGGATTTCAACTCCGGCGCCGTCATCCAGAACGTGGTGGACCGGGCCAAGAAGTACGCCATCAAGGACCTGCTGCAGCTGCACCAGCGCGGCCTGCGCATCGAACACCTGATGCGCGCCGTCGTGGACGAATTCCGCGAGCATGAGGACATGCCCAACACCACCAACCCTGATGACTGGGCACGGATTTCGGGGAAGAAGGGCGAACGGATCACCTACATCCGCACCATCGTCCAGGGCAAGGCCGGCCAGGAACCGGGCCGGACCATCGAAACGGCGGCCAACCCGGGACAGTATCTGTGACCGTCCGCCGTGTCATGGGGACGGAAACCGAGTACGGCGTGCTCGCTCCGTCCCTGCCGACCGCCAACGCCACCGTCCTATCCAGCCAGATCGTCAACGCGTACGCGGCCACGCTGCGGACCGGGACGGGCAACCTGTCGGGCACCCGCTGGGACTACACCGACGAGGCGCCGCTGAACGATGCGCGCGGATTCGCGGTGCCCCGTGCCGCTGCGGATCCCACCCAGCTGACCGACGAACCGCCGGTGCTGGACGCCGAACAGATCGCCATGGAGGGCGGCGGACCCGCAGCACTTTATGGAGAACAGACGCAGGACAACCCGGTGCTGATGAACATGGTCCTGGGCAACGGGGCGCGGCTGTACGTGGACCACGCCCACCCGGAGTACTCCTCGCCCGAAGTCACCCGGCCCCGCGACGCAGTGCTGTGGGACAAGGCCGGGGACGCCGTGGTGCTGTCCGCCATGCGGCATATCGCCAGAATGCCGGGATTCGCACCCGTCAACCTGTACAAGAACAACACCGACAACAAGGGCGCCTCCTACGGGTCGCATGAAAACTACCTTGTTCCCCGCAGCGTTCCTTTCGGAGCCCTCGTGAGCGGACTGGTGCCGTTCTTCGTTTCCCGCCAGGTCATCGCTGGTTCGGGCCGGGTGGGCATCGGCACCAACAACCAGCGCCAG
This sequence comes from Arthrobacter sp. zg-Y1171, assembly GCF_025244845.1. Taxonomy (NCBI): domain Bacteria; kingdom Bacillati; phylum Actinomycetota; class Actinomycetes; order Micrococcales; family Micrococcaceae; genus Arthrobacter; species Arthrobacter sp. zg-Y1171. Next base: position 1,820,851 of record NZ_CP104264.1, read on the forward strand.
GGATTCCAGCTGAGCCAGCGGGCGGACTTCTTCGAAACGGAAGTGGGGCTGGAAACCACCATCCGCCGGCCGATCATCAATACCCGGGACGAGCCGCACGCCGTAGCGGAAAAGTACCGGCGCCTGCACGTCATCATCGGGGACGCGAACCTCAGCGAGGTATCCGCCCTGCTGAAGATCGGCACCACCTCGCTTGTCCTGTCGATGATCGAAGCCGGCAGCGCCCCCGCCGTCGAGCTGCGGGACCCGGTGGGCGCACTGCAGGCCATCAGCCACGACCCGTCGCTGGAACAGCTGGTGGAACTGACGGACGGCAGGATGGTGACCGGCCTGGACCTGCAGGAGATCTACTTCGAAGCAGCAGCGGCGCACTCCCGCGCCGGCGGAGGAACGGACGCAGACACCGAAGACATACTCGCCCGCTGGTCCGCTTTGCTGGGCACCCTGAAGCGCGACCCGCTGGAGGCAGCCGCTTCCGTGGACTGGGTGGCGAAGCTGAAGCTGCTGCAGGCCTACCGCGAGCGCGACGGGTTGGCTTGGTCGGACGCCCGGCTGCACCTGGTGGATCTGCAGTACTCGGATATGCGCCCGGAGAAGGGGCTGTACTACCGGCTGGCGGCCCGGGGCCAGATGGAACGGGTGCTTACCGACGAGGAGATTGCCCGTGCCGTCACCTCCCCGCCGGACGACACCCGTGCCTACTTCCGCGGGAACTGCCTCACCCGTTTCCCCAAGGAAGTGATCGGAGCAAGCTGGGATTCGATCATCTTCGAACTGCCCTCCCGGCGGCGGCTCCAGCGGATCCCCACCCGCGAGCCGCTGCGCGGCACCAGGGCCCTGACCGAGGAACTCTTCAACGCATCAGCCGATGCGGAGGATTTTGTCACCAGACTCCTGACCGGTTCCGACGCCGCCGTGGCACCATAGGACTAGGATTCATCCCCCGGGCAAGAAAGGGCTAGGCATCATGGCAACCCAGGACCGCAAAAACACCGGAACGCATCCCGTCGAAGAAGAAGAAACCGAGGCCGTCCCGCCCCCTGCAGCCGAAGCGGAAGCTTCCACCGAGACTGAAGGCGTGGACGACCTGCTGGACGAGATCGACGGCGTGCTGGAGAGCAACGCCGAAGAGTTCGTCCGCGGCTTCATCCAGAAGGGCGGTCAGTAACGGATGGCCCCCCGGGACCCCGCCGCCTCCATCCATCAAGCCCCGTCCTCTTCCTTTACCGACCATCTCGCCCTTCACCGCCCCGAACTGCTGCCGTCCTCCCGATCCCTGGGACCGGCGTCGCACGGTTCCGCGGGGGAGCTCGCCCCGCAGGCCACCACCATCGTTTCCCTCACCTACGCAGGGGGAGTCCTGATGGCAGGGGACCGGCGGGCCACGATGGGCAACATGATCGCCAGCCGGCACATCAAGAAGGTCTTCCCGGCGGACAACTACTCCGTGCTCGGGATCGCCGGTACGGCAGGGCTCGCCCTGGACATGATCCGGCTGTTCCAGGTGGAACTGGAGCACTACGAGAAGATCGAGGGAACGCCCATGAGCCTGGACGGCAAGTCCAACCGGCTCGCGGCCATGGTGCGCTCCAACCTTGCGCTGGCGCTGCAGGGACTGGCCGTTGTCCCGCTTTTTGCCGGGTTCGACACCCAGCGGCGGACCGGCCGGCTCTTTTCCTACGACGTCACCGGAGGCCGGTATGAGGAATACGAGCACCACAGCGTCGGGTCCGGGTCCGTGTTCGCACGCGGCGCCCTGAAAAAACTCTGGCAGCCGAACCTCGACGAGGAGGATGCGGTCCGGGTGGCCGTGGAGTCCCTCTACGACGCGGCCGACGACGATTCGGCCACCGGCGGCCCGGACATGGTCCGGCGTCTGTGGCCGGTGGTCTATGTCGTCAACAGTGCCGGCAACCGGGAGATCCCCGAACGGGAACTGCAGGAACTCTCCCGTGACCTCATCGCAAGGCGCACCGCTGCCGGACTGGAGGCGTAGCCGTGACCCAGCAGTTCTACGTCTCGCCCGAACAACTGATGAAGGACCGGGCGGACTTCGCCCGCAAAGGCATTGCCCGGGGACGCTCGGTAGTGGTCCTGACCTGCAGGGAAGGCATTGCCCTGGTGGCGGAGAACCCTTCACCGTCCCTCCATAAGCTCAGCGAGATCTATGACCGGATAGGCTTCGCCGCCGTCGGCAAGTACAACGAATTCGAGTCCCTGCGCCAGGCCGGCATCCGGTTCGCGGATGTGCGCGGCTACTCCTATTCCCGCGACGACGTCTCCGCGCGCGGGCTGGCCAGTGTCTACGCGCAGAGCCTCGGCTCGGTTTTCACCACCGAGGGAAAACCGTTCGAGGTGGAGCTGGCCGTCGCAGAGGTAGGGGAGGATCCGTATTCGGACCGCCTGTACCGCCTGAACTTCGACGGCTCCATCGCGGATGAAAGCAATTACACGGTGATGGGCGGGCAGGCGGAGATCGTCAACGAAGCCCTCAGCCGGTCCTGGAACCAGGACGCCGATTTCGGCTCCGCCATCCGGACCGCGGTTCAGGCGCTTTCCGCCACCCGCGCAGCCAGCGGTTCGGGCAATGGGCAGGCACCCGAGCCGCTGGGCGCCGGACTGCTGGAGGTCGCCGTCCTGGACCGGAACCCGCTTTCCACCCGCGGCACCGTCAGGGCGTTCCGCAGGATAAACACCGTTGAGCTGGACCGTTTGCTGGCCAGCGCGGAAGGAGACTGATGGACCGCAGGATCTATGGAGTCGAAACGGAATTCGGCATTGCCTATTCCGGGCCCGATTCGCGTCCCCTTTCCCCCGAGGAAGTGGCCCGCTACCTCTTCCGCAAGGTCGTCAGCTGGGGCCGCTCATCAAATGTCTTCCTGACCAACGGCTCACGCCTCTACCTCGACGTCGGCTCGCACCCGGAGTACGCCACCGCGGAGTGCGACGACCTGGCACAGCTGGTGGCCCATGACCGCGCCGGCGAGCTGATCCTGGAAGACCTGGTGGAGGAGGCGGAGGACCGGCTCAAAGCCGAAGGCTTCAACGGCAACGTCTACCTCTTCAAGAACAACACCGACTCCGCCGGAAACTCCTACGGCAGCCACGAAAACTACCTCATTCCGCGCCGCCTCGAATTTTCCCGGCTGGCGGACGTCCTCATTCCGTTCCTGGTCACCCGCCAACTGCTGGTCGGTGCCGGCAAGGTGCTCAAGACCCAGTCCGGTTCCCTCTTCGCGTTTTCCCAGCGGGCGGACCACATCTGGGAAGGCGTCTCCTCTGCGACCACCCGGTCCCGGCCCATCATCAACACCCGGGACGAGCCGCATGCCGACGCCGAGCACTACCGCCGGCTGCACGTGATAGCCGGAGATTCGAACATGTCCGAGACGACCATGCTCCTCAAGGCCGGGTCTGTCGACCTGATGCTGCGGATGATCGAGGCCGGCGTCCTGATGCGGGACCTCCGCCTGGAGAACCCGATCCGCAGCATCCGGGAAACCTCCCATGACCTCTCCGGCCGGCAGCCGCTGAAACTGGCCAACGGCTCCACGATGTCGCCGCTGGACCTGCAGCGCATCTACCTGCAGCGCGTCCAGGACTTCGTCGGAGCCAACGGTGAGCACAACCGGCATGTCGGACGGATCATCGATCTGTGGACACGCACGCTGGACGCCATCGAATCCGGCGACCACTCCGGGATCGACACGGAAATCGACTGGGCCATCAAGAAAAAACTGGTGACCCGGGTGGCAGAGCGGCACGGACTCGAGATGTCTTCCCCGCGCCTGGCCCAGGTCGACCTGACCTATCACGACATCTCCCGGCGCCGCGGATTGTTCTACCTGCTGCAGTCCCGCGGCGAAACGGCCCGTGTGGTGGAGGACAGCGACATCAAGGAAGCCGTGGACCAGCCGCCGCAGACCACCCGCGCCAAGCTGCGCGGCGACTTCGTCCGCCGTGCCAAGAATGCGAACCGCGACTTCACGGTGGACTGGGTGCACCTCAAGCTTAATGACCGTGCCCAGCAGACGGTGCTGTGCAAGGACCCTTTCGCGTCCGTCGATGAACGGGTCGAGGCGCTGCTGTCCACTCTCTGATCCCTCTTCGCCGCCGTCCGCCGGCGCTGCCGCGGAACCTTACCTAGGCTTCATCCAGCTGGACCGGCTAGTCTGGGGCGTATTGCGGCCGCGCGGCGTCTCCCTGCCCGGCGTACCGGCAACTACGGTAAGGCCGCCCTGCTCACTGTCCACCACTGAAAGAAGTACTGTGCGTAAAGTACTAGCAATCCTCCTGCCCTTCCTGCTGTTCCTCACCGCCTGCTCCGGCGGCGATGAAGCCAAGAGCAGCGGGCCGTTGTCCTCCGTGAAGATCGAGCGCGGCGACGAAGAAACCTCCGTCCCAAGCGTCGACTTCGATAAGCCGCTGAGCGCCGACGAGCCCACCCTGACCCGGGTCAACGACGGTGACGGCGACAAAGTAGCCGAGGGCCAGACGGCCATGATCCGCCTCGCGATCGTCAACCCGGAAGACGGCACGGTCGGCCAGGAAACCTACAGCGGCGAAAACGCAGAAGGCATCGCCGTGGACGAGAGCCTGAAGTCCGGCAATTCGCAGATGTATGACGCACTGCTCGGCGCTCCCGTGGGCTCGGATTTCGCGTATTACATTCCGGCCAATGAAGAAGCCGGAACCGAAGCGAATTTCCTCGTCTTCACCATCACTGATGCGATGGACACGGTCCCGACGTTGAGCCCGGACGAAGCTGCTGCCCGGAACACCGACGGCACCCTGCTGATGAGCAGCGAAGACGTCACGGCCCTTGAAGACGAAGGGAAGCTTCCCGAGGTTTCCTTCGCCGAAGACGGCACCCCGTCCATCACCATCCCGGAAGGCGCCGAGGAACCGGAGCGCCTGGTAGTGAAGGTCCTGGAAGAAGGCGACGGTCCGGTGCTCGAATCCACCGGGACCGTGGTAGCCGATTACCTCGGTGTCGGCCTGCGGGACGGCCAGACGTTCGACTCCAGCTACGAGCGCGGCGAACCTGCCGAGTTCCCCCTGGCGAACGTGATTCCGGGCTGGACCTACGGCCTGGCCGGTCAGAAGGCCGGCTCCAAGGTCCTCTTGGTCCTGCCGTCCGAGCTGGCCTACGGTGATCCTGCCGGCGGCAGCAGCCCCTCGGGTCCGCTGGTCTTCGTCGTAGACATCAAGGAAGTCAAGTAGCCTTAACTCCTGACCCACCAGACATAAGGAGCACCAATGTCATTCGGAAAGCGTGAATACGACCGCCAGAAGCCGGAAATCGATTTCCCGGCCCACGATGCCCCCACGGATCTCGTTATCGAGGACCTCGTGGTCGGCGAAGGCCGGGAAGTAAAGGCCGGAGACACGGTTTCCACCCACTACGTGGGCGTCGCCTTCTCCACCGGCGAGGAATTCGACGCGTCCTGGAACCGGGGTACACCCCTGGACTTCCGTGTGGGCGTGGGCCAGGTTATCCAGGGCTGGGACCAGGGCCTGCTGGGCATGAAGGTCGGCGGCCGCCGCCGGCTCGAGATCCCTTCCTCGATGGCCTACGGGGACCGGGGCGCCGGATCCGCCGTGGCTCCGGGCGAGTCGCTGATCTTCGTAGTGGACCTGCTCGGCGTCCGCTGATCCGTCCTTCCTGCCAAGGGCGGAACCGCTGTCACCTGCGACGGCGGTTCCGCCCTTTCGCATGTCCCGGCCCGGAAGGAAGGTAGATTAGCTCCCGTGTCCGCCAAGAGAACCGAACGCCTGCTGAATCTGGTCATTGCGCTGCTGTCCACGCGCAGGGGCTTCACCAAGCATGAGTTGTTCGAAGAGATTGAACTGTATTCCGAAGCCTCCACGGCAGATGCCCGGGAAAAGCTCTTTGACCGGGACAAGGCCTTCCTACGTGAGCAGGGCATCCCGGTGGAGTCCTACAGCGAAGAGACCATGTTCGAGGACAACACCACGCAGCGCTACCGCATCCGGCAGGACGCATACCGGCTTCCGGGTGTCCGGTTCACGCCCGAGGAATCCGCCGTCCTGACCCTGGCCGCCCGCATGTGGGACCAGGCATCGCTGGGCTCCGCCGCCGCCCGCGCCCTGCGCAAGCTCCACGCCCGGGGGGTACTTCCCGACGACGCCGCGGCCATCCCCCTCCAGCCCAGCATCCGCACCAATGACGCGCATTTCGACGAGATCTGGCGTGCCGCCACCACCCGTACCCCGGTAACCTTCGGCTACCGGCCGGTCGGCAGCACGGAGCAGTCCGTCCGGCAGGTCCAGCCCTGGGGCATGGGCAGCCGCTTCGGCCACTGGTACCTGGTGGGCTACGACCTGGACCGCGGTGCGGAACGGATCTTCCGGCTTTCCCGGATGGAAGGGCCGGTACGGCTGCGGCCCGGCGCCTACACCGTCCCCGCGGACTTCGATATCGACGCCTCGCTCGCTTCCCTGGACGATGTCTACGCGCCGCGGCCGGCAGCAGTGGACGTGGACCCCGGCGCCGGGGCGGCCCTGCGGCTGCAGGCAGAATCCATCGAGCCCGGAAACGCGGGCCGGGACCGGCTGCACCTGCGGGTCCGCGACCTGGATGCGCTGGCCGCGGACACCGCCGCCCTCGGTGCGGCCGCCGTCGCCGTCGAACCGGCCGAATTTGCCGACGCCGTCCGTACCGCCCTCGCGCGGGCCCTGGACACCCAGCGCCGGCCGCTGCCCGGGTTCGAACTGGCCGCCTCCGCCGCTCCGGCCCGCCGTCCGGCGTCGGGCGCGCAGGACCACCTCACCCGCCTGCTGGACCTGGTGCCCTACGTCCTGGCGAACCAGGGCGCGGACATGAACGAGACCGCCGATGCCTTCGGTGTCAGCAAGGAACAGCTGGGCAAGGACCTGAACCTGCTGTTCGTGAGCGGCCCGCGGCATTACCCCAACGGGCTGATGGACGTCAGTTTCGACGACGACCGGATCTACATCGAGAACGCCGAGAACCTCTCCGAGCCGGTGCGTTTCGGCATGGACGAAGCCGCGGCCCTGATCGTGGGGTTGGACACACTGTCGGCACTGCCGGGCATCGGTTCCTCCGCCGCGGTTGCCAGCGCCCTGGAGAAGCTGACCGAAGCGGCAGGGGAGGCCGGCGGCGTCGGCACCGCCGTCGCCGCCCGCCTGGACGACGAATCCGACGGCACCGTACTGGCCGAACTCCAGCAGGCGATCAGCGGCACGCGCCAGCTTGAACTGCGCTATCTGGTCCCGCGCCGCGACGAAGTCACTCTCCGCACCGTTGACCCGAGGCGGCTCTTCTCCGTGGACAACACCTGGTACCTGGAAGCGTGGTGCCACCGGGCGGAAGCGCCGCGGAATTTCCGGGTGGACCGGATCCACGGCGTGCGGGACACCGGCCCGGCGCTGACCCACGCCCCGGAGCCGGGGGCCGCATTCCCCGCCAGCCTGTTCACGCCGGGACCCCTGGATCACCGGGTCACAATGGTCCTGGACCCCGCCGCCCTCTGGGTGGCCGAGGCCTACGACGCCGAACGGCAGGCCCCGCTGGCGGACGGACGGACCGCCGTGGAACTGCGCACCGCGGATACCGGCTGGATCCCGGCTTTCACTGCCCGGCTGGGCGGAGCAGCCGCGGTCGCGGCGCCGGACGAACTGCGTTCCGCCACCCTGGCCTGGCTGGAGGCCGCCGCCGCGAACTACCGGCCTGCCTAGCCTCCGGTCCGGCCGGGCGGGCAGTCTCCACTATGCTGGGGATATGCCTTGGTGGTCCTGGATACTCATTTGGCTTGCCCTCGCGGCAGGCGCTGCGGCTTTCTACGCCCTGATCGGCTACCGGCTCTTCCAGAGGTTCCTCGGTATTCTCCGGGAATTCGAAGCCGCATCTGCGAAGCTGTCCCTACGCACTCCGGATACCGTTCCGTCCACCGTCCTCGAAGAAGAGCCTGCCGGCATCTTCACGGATCCGGACGAAGCACGGAAGGCCTACGACGCCGGCAAGGCGGCCCGCCGGGAGGCCCGGCGCCTGCGCCGCATCGAGCGGCGCACCGCCAAGGGACAGCCGCGCGCGTGGCGGGATTTCCCGGAACTCTGACATAGAATATTCTCCAACGAAAGGACACCGCCATGAGGCTTGAAGGCTGGCAAATCATCGTCATTGTTGTACTGGCCATTCTGCTCTTCGGCGCTCCGAAGCTTCCGGGGCTGGCAAGGAGCTTGGGGCAGTCCCTTCGCATCTTCAAATCCGAAGTCCGCCAGATGAAGGACGACAGTCCTTCGACCACGGCGCCCACCGATCCGGTGGAGGGGAAGGTAGTGCACCCCGCACCGCAGCAGAAGGCGTCCGAACAGACGTTCTTCCCCGGACAGACTCCGCCCTCCGGCACCCCGGGCGGGTCCCCGGATTCTGCGGGTAACCCGCCAACCAGCCGCTAGCAGCCGTGGCGCTGAACAAAGGGCGCAAATCCAACCCCGAAGGGCGGATGGCCCTCAAGGAGCATCTGCGGGAATTCCGCAACAGGCTCTTCAAATCGGCCATCGCCGTGGTGCTGGGCACAGTGGGCGGGTTCTTCGTCTACCTGCCCGTTTTTGAGGCGCTGACCCGGCCGCTCCTGGACGCAGGCAACAGCGGCGGCCGATTCACCACCATCAACTTCGAAGGCGTCGCTACTCCGTTCGACCAGATGGTCCAGGTCTCGGTATTCGTGGGGCTTGTGGCCTCCAGCCCGGTGTGGCTCTACCAGGCCTGGGCGTTCATCACGCCCGGCCTCAAGCGCAAGGAACGCCGCGCGGCCCTGGGCTTCCTGGCCGCCGCCGTTCCGCTGTTCATCGGCGGTATTGTCCTGGCGTGGCTTATCCTGCCCCAGGCCGTGCGGGTGCTTACCGACTTCACGCCCGAGGGCGGGTCCAACGTCATTACGGCTTCGGTCTACCTGGCCTTCGTGCTGCGGTTGCTCCTGGCCTTCGGCATCGCCTTCCTGATTCCGGTATTCCTGGTGGGCCTGAACCTGGCCGGCCTGTTGAGCGGGCGGACCATCATCAAATACTGGCGGATCACCGTCTTCCTGATCTGCCTTTTCGCCGCCATGGCTGCCCCCGGCGCCGACGCCCTGAGCATGTTCTACCTCGCCGCGCCGCTGCTGCTGCTGTTCGCCGTAGCAGTGGGCATCTGCCTGCTCAATGACCGGCGCCGGGTCCGGAAGCAGGCCGAGCGGGAAGCAGCAGTGGAAGCCGAAGCGGACACCGCCACCCCCATCGACAAGCTGTAAGGCCATGGACGCGTTCGCCCACCGATGATATTGGCGTACCGCGGCGGGCGCAGCGCATAGGCTTGGTTCATGACTTCTCCTTCGGAGCGGTACCTTGCCGCAAAACAACGTTCCGAACATTCCAAGACGCAGCTGGGGGTCTTCGAGCAGTCGCTGGGCTTCGAACTGGACGCTTTCCAGTCGGAAGCCTGCCGCTCCCTCGAAGCCGGGCGCGGCGTCCTCGTCGCGGCTCCCACGGGGGCCGGCAAGACAGTGGTGGGGGAGTTCGCCGTCTATCTGGCCCTGCAGAACGGCCTGAAGGCCTTCTACACCACCCCCATCAAGGCCCTGAGCAACCAGAAATACAGTGAGCTGGCGGCCGCCTACGGCAGTGACCGGGTGGGCCTGCTGACCGGAGACACCAGCATCAACCCGGACGCCGACGTCGTGGTGATGACCACCGAAGTGCTGCGGAACATGCTCTATTCCAACTCGGACACCCTCATCGACCTGGGCTACGTGGTCATGGACGAGGTGCATTACCTCGCGGACCGGTTCCGCGGGGCGGTCTGGGAAGAGGTCATCATCCACCTGCCTTCCGACGTCCGGGTGGTTTCGCTCAGCGCCACCGTGTCCAATGCCGAGGAATTCGGCGCCTGGCTGGACACCGTCCGCGGCGACACCGACGTGGTGGTTTCAGAGCACCGTCCGGTTCCGCTCTGGCAGCACGTGATGGTTGGCCGCGACATCTTCGACCTGTTCGAATCCGATGTTTCCTTCGACGAGGCGGCCGATGAGCAGCCCGGCGCCAAGGAGCGCTACCGGGTCAACCCCGAGCTGATGGAACTGGCGCGGGCCGAGTCCCGCGTCAACCAGCGCGGCCACTGGGGCGGTCCACGCGGTTCCTCCCGCGGCGGACGCCGTGACTCCTCCCGCGGAGGGAGGCCCGGCGGCCACGGCGGCGGCCACGGCGGGCCGCCGATCACGCGCATCCAGCGGGCATCGCGGCCGCAGGTCATCGCCCAGCTGGACCGCAACGGCCTGCTGCCCGCCATCACCTTCATCTTTTCCCGCAACGGCTGCGAGGGCGCTGTACGCCAGTGCGTCGAGTCGGGGCTTTGGCTGACGGACGAAGACGAGCGCCGGGAGATTGCCCGGGTGGTGGACGAAGCCACCCAGGACATTCCCGAAGAAGACCTCGAGGTGCTGGGGTTCTGGACGTGGCGCGAAGGCCTGGTGCGCGGTTTCGCCGCCCACCACGCCGGCATGCTGCCCACCTTCAAGGAAGTCGTGGAACGCCTGTTCGCCGCCGGGCTGGTCCGCGCGGTTTTCGCCACCGAAACGCTGGCGCTGGGCATCAACATGCCGGCACGGTCGGTGGTGCTGGAAAAGCTGGACAAGTTCAACGGCGAAGCGCACGTGGACATCACAGCCGGCGAGTACACCCAGCTGACCGGACGGGCAGGACGCCGCGGAATCGACGTCGAGGGCCACGCCGTGGTGCTCTGGCAGCCGGGAACCGACCCCGCTGCCGTGGCGGGCCTGGCCTCGCGGCGCACGTACCCGCTGAACTCCAGTTTCCGGCCCACCTACAACATGAGCATCAACCTCATCGCGCAGTTCGGGCGGGAACGGGCGCGCGGGATCCTCGAGTCCTCCTTCGCCCAGTTCCAGGCGGACCGGTCCGTGGTGGGCCTGGCGAAGCAGGTCCGTTCGCGTGAAGAATCACTCGCCGGCTACGAAAAGGCAATGACCTGCCATCTGGGGGACTTCAACGAATACGCGGCCCTGCGCCGGCAGCTCTCCGACCTGGAAAACACCGCTTCAAAGACGAAGGCACGGAATCGGCGGAGTGCTGCCGCAGCCTCGCTGGAGAACCTGCGCCCGGGGGACATCGTGTTCCTTCCCGCCGGCCGGAACTCCGGCCACGCCGTCGTACTGGACGTGGATGCCTCCGCCCGCGAGGTGCGGCCGGCGATCCTGACCGAAGACAAGCAGATCCGGCGCATCAGCGCTGCCGACATCGATGACGTCCTTGAACCGGTCTCGCACATCCGCATCCCCAAGTCCTTCAACGCGCGCTCACCCAAGGACCGCCGCGATCTGTCCTCGTCGCTGCGCAACGCATTGCACGACCACCGGCCGCCGCGGCCGGCGTCGGCCCGCGCCAATGCCATGCACACGGCGGGCACCCAGCGGCAGGAGCAGGCAATCGCAGAGCTGCGCCGGAAAATGCGGGCGCATCCCTGCCACGGCTGCAGCGAACGCGAAGACCACGCCCGCTGGGCCGAGCGCTGGTGGAAGCTGCGCCGGGAGACCGACAACCTCGTCGGACAGATCCGGGGCCGCACCAACACCATTGCCAAGACCTTCGACCGGGTCTGCGAGGTGCTGACCAGGTACGGCTACGTAGCCCCGGACGAGTCCGGCCTCGACGCCGTGACCCCGGCAGGCCAGAAACTGCGGCGCATCTACGGCGAAAAGGACCTCCTCGTGGCCCTCTCGCTGGAGCAGGGCGCCTTCACCGACCTCGACGCCGCCGAGCTGGCCTGCCTGGCCTCCGCCCTGGTCTACCAGGCGAAGCGGGAAGAGCGCGGGCTGCGGCCGAAGATGCCGAGTGTTTCGCTGGAGTCGGCGGTGGACATCGTCATCCGCCAGTGGTCCGAGCTCACGGACCTCGAAGAGGCGTCCCGGCTGCCGCAGACCGTCGAACCCGAACTTGGCCTGGTCTGGCCCATGTACAAGTGGGTCAAGGGCAAGCACCTGCAGGTGGCCCTGAACGGCACTGAGCTGGCTGCGGGGGACTTTGTCCGCTGGGCCAAGCAGGTGATCGACCTGCTGGACCAGCTGGCCAAGGTCCCGGACCTGCCGGACGGCATGCGCCGCCGCTTCCTGGACGCCATTTCCCTGGTGCGGCGCGGCGTCGTCGCCTACTCCAACGTCGGCGACTGAACCGCCGCCACCCTCCATCGCCCTACAGAAAACAGGTGAGTCCTTGAACGGCAGTCCCATCCCGAGCGCCCGCACCCTGACGCTCTACCGCAACGGTTCGGTCTACAGCGCCGGCGATCCCTTTGCCACCGCAATGCTGGTCGACGGCGATACCGTCGCCTGGGTGGGGTCGGAACAGGCCGCCACCTCCATCCAGGACAGCAAGATGGACGTAGTGGACCTGCAGGGCGCATTGGTGGCGCCCGGATTCGTGGATTCCCACGTCCACACCACCGAGCTGGGCATGTCCCTGGTGACGCTGGATCTGAGCGGATGCACCTCCCTCGACGATTTGCTGGACAAGGTCCGGGACCATGCGGCGGGGACCACGGGCCTGATCCTGGGGTCCAACTGGGACGAGTCGCGCTGGCCGGAACGGCGCGCGCCCACCGCGGCCGAGCTCGACGCAGCCTCCGGCAACCGCGCCGTATACCTCTCCCGCTCCGATGTGCACTGTGCGGCCGTCTCCGGCACGCTGGCGGCCGAACTCCGGCTGCAGGAGTACGACGGCTGGGACAACGGCTTCGTCGTCCGTGCCGCGCACGACGCCGCGCGCACCGTAGCGCGCGACGCCGATCCGGACCAGCGCGGCGTCTTCCAGCTGGCTGCCCTGAAGCATGCGGCCTCCCGCGGGGTGGTGGCAGTCGCGGAAATGGCCGCCCCGCACATTGCGCCGCCGGAGGACCTGCGCCGGTTGCTGGGCCTGGACGGTCCCCTCAGCGACGAGGCGCTGCCGCAGATCCTGCCGTACTGGGGCCAGCTGGCCGAAAGCGAGGCGCAGGTAGCCGGACTGGTGGACTTCTTTGAGGGCCGGCTGCTGGGCCTCGCCGGCGACCTGAACATCGACGGGTCCTTCGGTGCCCGGACGGCTGCGCTGCGCGAGCCCTACGCCGACCGGCCCGACACGAGCGGCACCATGTACCTGACTCCGGAACAGGCCGGGCGGCACTTGGAGCTCATGACGAAGGCCGGACTGCAGGGCGGTTTCCACGTCATTGGCGACGCAGGGATGGACACGGCGCTGGCCGGGCTCCGCCTCGCTGCCGAGGCCGTCGGGGAAGCAGCCGTCCGGGCTGCCCACCACCGGCTGGAACATGCGGAACTGACTGATGACGCCGCCATTGCCGAACTGCTGCGCTTCGGCGTCACTGTCAGCCTGCAGCCCGGGTTCGATGCTGCATGGGGCCATCCCGGCGGACTGTATGAACAGCGTCTGGGGGACAGGCGCGGAAATATGAACCGGATGGCCTCGCTGCTCTCCGCCGGTGTGCCCGTTGCCCTGGGCTCCGACACTCCCGTCCTGCCGTTGGATCCCTGGTCCGGTGTGCGCGCCGCTGTGTCCCATTCCAACCCGAAGGAGCGGGTCTCGGCGCGGGCGGCGTTTATCGGCCATACCCGTGCCGGTTGGCGTGCGGCAGGGGAGAGCAATTTCATGCGGGGCCAGCTGGCCGCCGGAGCACCGGCGTCCTTTGCGCTCTGGGAAGTGCAGGAACTGATGGTCCAGACGCCGGATGCGAACGTATCCGCGTGGAGCACGGATCCGCGCGCCGGCACGCCGCTGCTGCCCGCGCTGGACAACGGAGACGAGCCGCGCTGCCTGCAGACGGTCCACAACGGCAAAGAACTGTACCGCGCTCCGGATCTTGCCTGAACAGCGAAACAACCTGCGTGCTTCGGCCTCCTCCACACCGCCTCTGACCTGCATGGACATGAAAACGTCCTAGTCAGGGGCCATATTGACAGGCGCTAGCCAGCACGTAGTCTATGAGGACCGTAGTCGGGTCCGGCCTTTTGAGGTATGCCGAGCGCTGTCCTGGAGCTCTTTCCAGGCTGCGCTTCGGATGCCTTCGGCCGGCCCGTACTGCCATGGCCTGTACTACGCGCACCGGAGCAGCTGCTCCGCGGGTGACGGTTACCGGGTCCAGCATTACACAACCGGGTGGATTCAACCGTCAGTAGAAAACAGGGCCGGCAGTTCGCCGGTACTGGCCCGAAGACGGCTGGATCCGCCCGGTTGCGCTGTCCCGGGCTGCAAGGCGCTGACCCGAGGGGCCGCGTACTCCCATATACTGGATAGTCTGCCGGGGGAGTAACCCCGTCCCTGCCGCGAACAACGCGGCGTGCGTCCGCTGAAAGGCTTACTGAGTGCGTGTCCTGACTATCATCCCCACTTACAACGAGATCGAGTCGCTCCCCATCACACTGAAGCGGCTGCGGGACGCAGTTCCAGATTCGGATGTACTGATCGCGGACGATAACAGCCCGGACGGCACCGGCGGCTACGCCGACGAAGCCGCTGCCAACGATCCGAAGGTGCATGTGCTGCACCGCAAGGGCAAGGAAGGGCTCGGAGCTGCGTACATTGCCGGCTTCCGATGGGGCCTGGAACGCGGCTACGACATCCTGGTCGAAATGGACGCCGACGGTTCGCACCGCCCGGAGGAGCTGCCCCGCCTGCTTGAAGCCTCCAAGGCAGGTGCCGACCTCGTCATCGGTTCCCGCTGGGTCACCGGGGGATCGGTGGTCAACTGGCCGTTCCACCGAAAGCTGCTTTCCCGCGCCGGCAGCACCTACTCGCGGTTCATGCTGGGCATCCCTGTCCGGGACATCACCGCAGGCTACCGGGCCTTCCGCCGCGGCACGCTGGAGCAGCTGGACCTGGGCGCCGTCGAGTCCGTCGGCTACGGCTTCCAGGTGGACATGACCTTCCGCGTGGCACGCCTGGGCCTGAAGATCACCGAGGTGCCGATCACCTTCGTCGAACGCGAACTCGGTGACTCCAAGATGAGCGGCAACATTGTCGTTGAGGCAATGGCCAATGTGACCCGCTGGGGTCTGACCGCCCGCTGGCGGAAGCTCACCGGACGCGGCTGAGCCGAAAAGAAAAAGCGGGGCAGCTGCCGTTTGGCAGCCGCCCCGCTTTTTTGTCTCTAAGCGCCCTTGTCCGTTCACCGGACCAGGGCACCGCAGGGATCTAGGCGCTGGTGCGCTCTCCGCGGCGTTCGCGCAGGATCGTCAGGCGGTCCTGGAGGATCGTTTCAAGTTCCTCGATGCTGCGTCGTTCCAGCAGCATGTCCCAGTGCGTCCGCACCGGCTTGTCGTTGCTGGTGTCCGGCTTCTCGCCGTCCACCAGAAGCGCTTCCTTGCCGGTCTTGGAGATCCAGACCGGAGGAACGTCCGCTTCGGCAGCGAAAGTTACGAAAACACGCTCGCCGTCCTCACAGCGGTATTCCACCCGCTGGCGGGGAGCCGGCTCCACACCGGATTCAGTCTCCATGCTCTGCGCGCCCAGGCGCATACCCCGCAGGCTACGATCGCTCATCTTTTCTCCCTCTTCAATCCGCTGGATCCGCTGGCGGATCCCTTGTTATGCCGGTGCCGTACCCGCCTGCCGCCCGGAGGCGGACCGGCAGGGTGCCTAAGGCTGGCCGTCACAGCCAATACAACGCCGACGACGCCGCAGCTGTTCCCGTCGGCGGTCCCGTTCGGTGCCGCAGCTATTGTCCGGCAAACAACCGATTATACCGGCACCGAACGGGAATCGGCTAACAGGGGGAGCGGAGGGGCTAGGCTCCGGCTGCAGGGCCGGCGGCCTGGGCCGGGGTGCTCCCGTTGGATGAGTGCATGGCCGCGTCCGGCACAAAGTCGCCCAGTGCGCTGCCGACACCCTTGAGGGCTTCGCCGAGCTCGCTGGGAATGATCCACAGTTTGTTGGACGTGCCTTCGGCCAGCTTCGGCAGGGTCTGCAGGTACTGGTAGGCCAGGAGCTTCTGGTCCGGATTGCCCTTGTGGATGGCATCGAAGACCTTGGCGATGGCCTGGGCCTCGCCGTCGGCCCGGAGGATCGCGGCTTTGGCGTCACCCTCGGCAGCGAGGATGGCGGCCTGCCGGCGGCCTTCGGCGGTGAGGATCTGCGACTGCTTGGTGCCTTCGGCCGTCAGGATGGTTGCGCGCCGTTCCCGCTCGGCCCGCATCTGCTTCTCCATGGAATCCTGGATCGACAGGGGCGGTTCAATGGCCTTGAGCTCCACCCGGGAGACCCGGATGCCCCAGCGGCCGGTGGCGTCGTCCAGGACGCCGCGCAGCTGGCCGTTGATCTGGTCACGGGAGGTCAGCGCCTCTTCCAGGTTGAGGCCGCCCACCACGTTGCGGAGCGTGGTGGTGGTCAGCTGTTCCACTGCCTGGATGTAGTTCGCGATCTCATAGGTGGCTGCCCGGGCGTCGGTGACCTGGAAGTAGACCACGGTATCGATGGAAACCACGAGGGAGTCCTCGGTGATGACCTGCTGCGGAGGGAAAGACACTACCTGCTCACGCAGGTCCAGCAGGGGCAGCATCCGGTCCACAAAAGGAACCAGGATGGTCAGGCCGGGATTCAATGTGCGCTGGTACTTGCCAAGCCGTTCCACCACGCCTGCCCGGGCCTGCGGGACGATCTTGACCGCCTTGACCAGGATGACCAGTACAAAGATCACCAGGACGGCGAGAATTACTAGGACTGCTGTTCCACTCATGTTCCCCCTTGCGTTCCGCGGGTGCCGGGCCGGCTCCCGCGGTTTGGTTCAGCGGGATCCCTTCCGGAAATGCCCGCATTCGGTTTGGCGGCTTTGCCGCCGGTTCTTCAGGATGCCGCTTTTGTTTCCGTTCCCGCAGCCTGGACCAGGGCGGTGGCACCCTCGATGCGTGCGACGCTGACCTCGACGCCCGCGGGAAGCGGGGATCCGTCAACGCTGCGGGCAGTCCACGTGTCGCCGCCGATTTTCACCGTTCCGGAGGAACCCGTCACGGATTCCAGCGTCAGCGCAGGCGCGCCTATTATCCGGTCGATATTGGACAACTGGTCCTTGTCGCCCTTCTGCAGGTGCTTCAGGGCGACCGGACGGACTACGCCGATCATGAGTACGGAGACCACCGCGAACACCACCACCTGCAGGAAGAGCGGGGCGGCGAAGAACGACGCCAGCATAGCGGCCAGGGCGCCCACGGCGAGCATGCCGAAGAACAGGTCCAGGGTAAGGGCCTCCACGGCGGCGAATCCGAGGAAAAGCACCAACCAGAGGGCCCAGCCGTAGCTGAGCATCCATTCGAAGACATCCTGCATCCGTTTTCCCCTTATCTTCCGGACAGTTCCGCTTGTCCTGGTTGTTCCCCCGCCTTTGGCGCCGGTAGCGCGCGGCGTCGGTTACCGGGCGTTTAGTACATTCTGCCCGAGACCGTGCCGCAGACCTAGGGCTACGGGCGGCGGAAGGATAACGTTTTGTGCGTCCGTGCTCAGTCCGCGCGGAAGATCTGCAGGGTGAAGGACGCAGTCACCTCGACGGGGTCGGGCAGGCCGGCCAGGGTCTGTTCAAGGGCAGACGGCTCCAGGTGCCGGGCGGAGGGACCCATCATCACGGCGTTTCGAACGTCCGCTTTGCCCAGCTGCATGGAGTACGTGCACTGTGCGGTCTGCACGGGAGAGAAACCGGGCGACAGGGACGCGCTGACCCGTTCTTCCTTTTCGGCGGCGATACCCAGCATCGCCGCGCCTGCCCTGATTTCCTGCAGGTGCCCAGGCTGCGGAGTCACCACTGCCAGGATGCCGCCAGGAGCCAGGACACGGCGGAATTCGGACGGGTTCCTCGGCGCGAAGACGTTCAGGACCACATCCACGGAGGCATCCCGCAGCGGTAGCCGCCGCCAGACGTCCCACACCAGTGCGTAGCTTCCCGGCAGCGCACGGGCCGCACGGCGCAGCGCGTACTTGGAAATGTCCAGTGCCACCGCGGCGGCCCCGGGAAGCGGCCGAAGCACCTCGGCGAGGTAGTAGCCCGTGCCGGCGCCGGCGTCGAGAACCGCTCCTGCGTGAGGTGCTGCTGCCGATACGAGGCGTGCCAGCTCGGCCGCCATGGGTTGGTAGTGCCCGGCCGCGAGGAAGTCCGTGCGGGCCTGCACCATGGCGGCAGTGTCGGCCTGGAACTTGGTGCCGCCGCCTGTGAGGAGATTGAAGTAGCCCTGCTTGGCCGCATCATATCGATGGCCGGCAGCGCAGCTGAGGGAACGGTTGCCCGAATCGGGTTCGAGGCTGCTGCCACAGACGGGACAGACCAGCAGCGGCAGGGAAGGCATGAGTCCATCCTAAGGCGGCGGTTGGCCCCGGCGGCCGCGGACATTAGGCTTCGGAGCGTGAAACCATGTGACCTGCCTCTCCTGAATTCCCTGTCCGCTCCGGCCGTCCATCCCGATGCCCTGCACTGCGTGGTCTCAGTGACCCGGCCGGACTTCACCGCCGATGCCTATACCGGGCAGCTGTGGCGGGTTCCCCTGACGCAGGGAGGCCGGCCGCGCCGGCTCACCCGCGGTTTCCGGGACACGTCGCCGAAGTACAGTCCCGACGGTTCCAGCCTCGGGTTCCTGCGTGCGGCACCGGGGGAGCCGGCCCAGCTGTTCATCCTCGGTGCCGGCAGCGGGGAGCCCGTCCGGCTGACTGACGCATTGCTGGGCGTATCCTGGTTCAATTTCTCGCCGGACGGCCGCAGCGTGGTGTTTTCCGCCCGCGTACCGGAGGAAGGCCGGTACGGAACCACGGACGGCGTGGGTTCCGCCGCTGAGGATCCCCGGCTCATCACCACCTTCAAATACCGGATGAACGGGGTGGGCTACACCGGCGACAAGCCCGTGCAGATCTTCCACTTGCTCTTGCCGGACCTCGACGTCGAGCCGCACATCGAGCCGCGGGGCCGGGCCAACGACGGCGGCGAGTCCGGAAAGGGCCTGCCCGAGGCCGTCCAGCTGACTTCCGACGCAGCAGACCATCTGCAGCCGGTGTTCACGGCGGACGGCGGCCGGATCCTGTTCACGTCCTCCCCGGATCTGGATGCGTCCCTGGTGTCCGATGTCTTCAGCATCCACCCCGACGGCACCGGCCTGACCCGGCTTACCAACCACGACGCCGGCAACCCGCTGACGGTTTCGGACCCGGTGGAGAGCACCAACGGGCACTGGCTGTTCTATCTGGGCCAGGAGGTTTCCGTCACCGGCACCGATTTCGTCGCCCGGAACACCGCACTGTATGCGGCCCCGGCAGCGGATCCAACGGCAGTGCGCCGACTGACGGATCCGGAGAGCACTGACCTCGCAGAGGGTACCGTGGTGCCGCACCACGACGCCGAGGTGCTGGTCTTTCGCCGGACGCGCGGGGCAGGTGAACTCCTGGCCGTGGATCCGCGCGGACGCGTGGAAGTCCTGGTGGCGGGGCCCCGGGTCGTGGAAACGGCCGGGTCCGCGGGCGGCACAGTGGTGGTCGGCTACACCGACCCGCGGACGGCCGGCGACCTCGCCGTCGTCGACGCCGGCGGCCTCCGCCCCATCACGGACTTCTCCGACGCGCTGCGCCGGGAAACCGCAGTGGCGCTGCCGGTGGAGGAAACCCATCCCTCCGGGGGCGGCTATCCCGTGCACGGCTGGCTGGCGCTGCCCGAGGGGCCCGGCCCGCACCCGGTGCTGCTGAACATCCACGGCGGTCCGTTCGCCCAGTACGGCTGGGGCTATTTCGACGAGACACAGGTCTACACCAACGCCGGTTACGCGGTGCTGATGTGCAACCCCCGCGGGTCAGCCGGCTACGGGCAGGCGCACGGCCGAAGCATCAAGGAAGCCATGGGCACCCTGGACCTGGCCGACGTGCTGGCGTTCGTGGACGGTGCGCTGGCCGCGCATCCGGAACTGGACGGAAGCCGGCTGGGTATCATGGGCGGATCCTACGGCGGCTATCTCACGGCATGGACCATCGCGCACGACCACCGGTTCACTGCCGCCGTGGTGGAACGCGGCTTCCTGGATCCCCTGTCCTTTGTCGGCTCCGCGGACATCGGCTGGTTCTTCAGCGCCGGCTACACCGGCACGGATCCGGCCGCCGTGCAGGCGCAGAGCCCGATGGCGTGCGTGGACTCCGTCCGCACCCCCACGTTCGTGGTCCATTCCGAAGAGGACCTGCGCTGTCCGGTGGAGCAGGCCCAGCGGTATTACACCGCCTTAAAGCTGCGGTCGGTGCCTACCGAGCTGCTGCTCTTCCCGGGCGAAAACCACGAGCTTTCACGCAGCGGCACGCCGTGGCACCGGCGGCGCCGCTTCGAGCATCTGCTCGCATGGTGGGCCCGCTGGCTGCCGACGCCGCAGAACCCGGCCCCGGAGCAGGCCCGCACGCCGGAGCCTGCGCGTGCCTAGAACCTGCCTAGCCTAGAACCTGCCTAGCCTAGAACCTGCCTAGCCTAGAAACCCAGTATCCGCTGGGCCTCGCCGATACCCGGTGCGGCCCAGCGGCGGGCGTATTCGGCGTTGCTGCACAGGGACCGGGGAAGCATCTTGTCCACGTACACGGTTCCGAAGAGATGGTCCGTTTCATGCTGGACTATCCGCGCCTGCCAGCCGCTGAAGCGCTCCATGCGCTGCCGGGACTGCAGGTCGGTGTAGTCCAGCACCACGGAACGGGGCCGGCGGACCACGCCTTGGTAGCCCTCGAAGGACAGGCAGCCTTCGAAGAACGCGGCGGTCTCGTCTCCGTCGGCTTCGTACCGGGGATTGATGATGGTGAAGAACGGCAGGGGAACCCGCTCCCGGAGGGCGGAGGCTTCGGCACCGGCGTCGAAGGTGTCTTCCAGCACCGCGATCTGGAGCGGAATACCCAGTTGGGGTGCAGCCAGTCCCACGCCGGGGGCGGCATGCATGACCCGGCGCATGAGCGCAACGAGAGCGTCCAGTTCGGCGGCGTCCAGTTCGCCGTCGAAGGGCAGCGCCTCACGGCGGAGGGCGGGGTGCCCCAGTTGGACTATCGGCACGAGCTCCTGCTCAAGCATCGGCAGGACCAGGTCGCGCAGCAGGGCGGTGGAATCTGTGGGCACCGCTTCATCCTAGTGGCCGCTACGGTGTTCGCGCGCAGCCAGGGCGGCGTAACGTCGTGGGCACCATGACCGAGCAGCAGACGTACAGCGTCCTGGGGCGGTATCCGGGTTTCGAGTTGCGCCATTACCCCGCGCACCTCGTGGCCCAGGTCACCGTGAACGCAGGCTTCCAGGTGGCGGGCAATGCCGGCTTCCGGCACCTCTACGCGTACATCAGCGGGAGGAACTCGTTCCTGCTCCCGCCGGAACAGGCGCCGTCCGGTACCGACGGACAGATCCTGGCGATGACGGCTCCGGTCCTGCTGGAGCCAAGCCCGATTCCGGGTGCCTTCTGCGTGGCCTTCGTCCTGCCCGCGGAGCTGACTGCTGCCGCCGCCCCGGTACCTGAGGATCCGGCCGTCAGCATTGTTTCGGTGCCGGGTCAGACGGCGGTTGCTGCGGCGTTTTCCGGCCGCTGGAGCGAAGCCAACTACCAAAGCCATCTCCATACCCTGCTGGCTGCAGTATCTGCCGAAGGGTTCTCCCCTCTGGGCGGTCCGCGCTTCGCGCGGTTCGACCCGCCGTTCCGGCCGTGGTTCCTGCGCCGCAATGAAGTGGTTCAGGACGTGGAGGGGCCGGGGGATTGAAGCGGCAGCGCACTGATGCCAGGCACCGGATCGGAGGCAAGCCGCGCATGGGTTTCCACGTCGAAGCGGTCCTTGCCGTAGCGCAGTTTCGACCGTTCGATACCCTCCGGCCGGAACCCGGCGTTCAGCGCCACCCGGCAGGATGCGGGGTTGTTGGTCCGGTGTCCCAGCTCGAGGCGGATATGGCCGCCGTCGCCGAGGGCCCAGGCTGCTGCGGCCGCGACGCCGCGGGAGGCCAGGGAATGTCCCCGCGCGGACGGAGCGAGCCAATAGGAGACCCGGGCGGTCTGGAGATACCGGGCGGCCTGTCCGACGTCGTCGAGCCGGCAGCCCAGCTGGTGCTCGAGCCCAGGATCGGCGGCGAACGCCGCATGGAGGGACGGAGCGTCGGCCTGCGTCCAGGCACGCAGCAGGGGAGCGGCCCGCATCCGGCGGTTATGTCGCAGGCGGGACGAATCCCAGTGGCAGCAGGTCTCCCGCGGAAATGCTGACCGGGCCCTCCGGCGTCGGCAGGATCACGCGGATCCCGGGGTAGTAGTCGGCAAGGATCTGCCGGTCCCGGCCGCACGGGCTTTGGACACCGCGGCCATGGTTGCCGACGGCGACAATGCAGGTGGGCTCGGCGGCTCCGGCCGCCCGTGCCGCGCCCAGGGCAACAAGTTCGGCGCAGGGACCGCCGGTGAAGTGATAGAGGTTCACACCCGCGTGCATGCCGCCGTCGGCCGTGCGGACCGCCGCGCCCATGGTGTGGATGCCGTCTTCGTCGGGCCCGGCGTCGGTGGCAGCGTCAATGGTGCACCGGGCCAGGTCCACGAGTGCCCGGTCCGCAGGGGTAAGCGGCAGGGCGGACGGGGGAAGGGAAGTAGGCATGCGCAGAGTCTACGGCGCGGGTCCGGCCGTTAAAGACAAACAGCCGGGTCCGCCGTCTGGCGGAACCCGGCTGGGCGGCTCGGGGAGTGACTAGCCCTCGCAGTCCACGCAGTAGGCCTCGCCGTTTTTTTCGCGGGCAATCTGCGAACGGTGGCGTACGAGGAAGCAGGACATGCAGGTGAACTCGTCTGCCTGCGGGGGAACCACCTTGATGAGCAGTTCCTCGCCGGAAAGATCCGCACCCGGAAGGTCAAAACCGTCAATGGCGTCTGACTCTTCGACATCGATGACTGCTGTCATCGCTCCGCCACGCTGCTGAGCTTTCAGACCCTCGAGGGAGTCTGTGTGCTGGTCTTCTTCCTTGACGCGCGGGGCATCGTAATCGGTAGCCATTTTCTTGTGCTTATCTCCTGATTGTGGGGGGTGAAGCGTAGATCATATAGGGCAACGAAAGTCGCTGCACCAAACCGTACAGGCGTGGCGGGCCACGGATGACGAAATACGGCAGGAAAGTGATCAACGTCCCGTCGGAACTTTGTATTCCCGCTTTCATGCCCGGGCCGGCCGGGGCCAGGTCACCCTGCAGGGCACGGCAGGGCAGCGTTGAGCAGCCGGTTATGTCAATCCGCGCAGTCCCGGCCGAGCAGCTGATCGGGGCATTATGTCAACCCGGGAAGCTACGCCTTGCGCGGCTGGCGCCGGCTGAAAGGCGCGTGACCAGGTCACGCGGTTTCCCGGGCAGGGCAGGAGCCGAGCGGCGGTTATGTAAAGCCGTGCAGATCACCCAACCGGGTTCCCGTAGGACGTTATGTCAACTGAGTACGCGGCGGCGCATCGGGCGCCAAGGGGACGGAAACCGTCGGACCTGGTCAGCCGGTTTTGGGGCCCCCAGCCGTTGGCGGCCTTTCAGTACGGGACAGCATCCACGGCGCCGGAGCCTGCGCGGAAAACGACGGACGCTGGTAATGTCCGGAAAATGCGGCGAAAACGGGGGATTAGCGGGTAATCGGGGCCGGATGGACGATTGGGGAATATCTGTGGTTTACGCCACTTCCGGCACCCCGTTAATAACGCCGATAATCTACATTATGTCAACTAGCGTTGAGAAGGGGGTCCCCCGGGGCGGGTTCCCCGGCCCGGAGGGCCAGGCTCGCACGGAAACCGTCCTACACCCACAAACGGCGGCTTGATAGACAAGCGGCTGACCGAATTCCGGATTCCCGGGCCGACTCTCCGGCAGCATCCATGCCTCACGACGGACGCCGGTCCGTTCCGCTTGTGTACAGCTGATGCTGTCTGGATCGCCCGCAGGCAGCATCAGCTGTACACAAGGTGCGGCTGATTCCCACAGGATCCCGAGGTTTGTGACGCATGGGGAGAAAATGAACCCTCCAGTCACATACGCCTCACTCAGTGGGACGCTGTGCGCGGCGGGACTTCCGGGTGCGCGGAGCCGAACTGACCGGGCCGGGCCCGGCCCACTCGCCTGGGCCTACTCTCCTGGGCCTACTCTCCTGGGCCTACTCTCCTGGGCCACTCCCCTAGGCGCGCCGCGCCGTGACCAGCCAGTACTCCCAGTCCATGGCCGTGTTGCCCGTGCCGGCGCTGAACCGGCTCGCCAGTTCCAGCAGTTCCTGATCCAGTGCTGCAGCGCGGTCCGGGCTGTCCCCGAGCGATTTGTACACGGCGATGGTGGGACCGTAGTTCGCTTTGAAAAAGCCCAGGAATTCCTCCGGCGTCGCGAACCGGTCAACACGAAGGGTCCGGCGTTCGGCGGTGAAATTCCGCACCTTGCCCGCCAGGAGAGACTCCACATGCTCGGGGTTTCCCCACAACGGCGGCGGCTCCGCTCCGGGAGGCGGAGGCGGCGCGTACGGCTTCATGGCGGCGAACATGCGCCCGATGAATCCTTCCGGGGTCCAGTTGATCAGCCCGATCCTTCCGCCGGGCCGGCACACACGCACCATTTCCGACGCCGCCGGCCCGTGGTGCGGAGCGAACATCACTCCGACGCAGGAGATCACCGCGTCGAAGGAGCCGTCCGCGAACGGAAGCGATTCGGCGTCGGCCACCACCCAGTTCAGGTACGCACCCCGGGACTGCGCTATCCGTTTGCCCGATTCTAGGAGTTCCGGTGTCAGGTCCGAGGCTGTCACGGCGGCGCCGGTCTCCGCCGCCGGAATTGCTGCGTTGCCCGTACCCGCCGCGATGTCCAAGACCTCATCCCGGTCCGTAACACCGCAGGCCTCCACCAGCACCGGTCCCAGGCCGGGAATGATCTCGCTGGCCACGGCCGGATAGTTCCCGAGCGCCCATACCGCCCGGAGCTTCGCCTTCAGTTCCCGGTCGGGGCTGGTTTGTGTGTCCGTCATGATCCTCACGTCCTTGCGTTTGAGGGGCTTGCATTGCGCCCCTTGTGCTGCCTGACCCCGTCAGTGTCCGATCCCGGCGTGTGCGGTGCCGTGTGCAAGGCCGGCAAGGTCAGCCCGCAGCCGGGGATTGGTGATGCGGGCGGCCAGCAGCGGAATAGCCGTTTCCACGGCCGAGTCCCCCAGCGCCGCCCGGAAGGAATAGGCCCGGACGGTGAGCTCGTCGTGCCCGTAGCGGCTGGACAACTCGCTGAGCTCCCGTGCGTACACGAGTGCCAGCGGGGGATCCGAATGCAGCGCAACCGTGCAGGCGAATTCCAGGTTCCGTCCCCGGAACCAGCGGTACCAGGGGTCGGGGCGCAGCCCGCGGCGGATCCACTCTCCCGCAGCAGCCCGGTCGCCGGCAGCCAGCAGGACCCGGGCCTTGGCCTGGAACGCCGAGTCCAGATAACAGCGGTCCCCGAACGCCTCGGCCAGCGCGACCGCGTGGTCGGCCAGCTCCGCCGCTTCCACCGAAGCGCCGGAAAGCAGATATGCCTCGCTTCTCAGGGCCTCCACCAGCGGTCGGAACGCGGTCCAGTGCTCACTCGCGAGGAGCATCAGGGACGCGTCCAGTTCCTCAGCGGCGGTGCCGTGCTGCCCGGTCAGCAGGTATAGCCGGCCCAGCATGGCACGGGCGAACGCCGCCTGCCGGAGGTTGCCGCCGTCGGTACTCAGGCCCGTCGATGTGGCCAGCGCTTCGGCGGCCGCGGGATAGTCAGCGGTATCGGTGGCCAGCATTCCGCGGACGCCCAACACCCTGGCCGTTTCGTCCGCCAGTCCGGCCGCCGACGCCAACGCCAACGCCCGGGCCAGCCAGCGAATCCCGCTCGCCGGGAAGCCGCGCTGCACGGCGAGGAATCCCAGTTCCCGGTACGCGGCAGCCTGCACGGCAGGACTGCCGTCCGGCCCGGAGAGGGACACCACGCGGTGCAGCAGGTCGGCGACCTCGGCGCCGCGGCCGCCGGCACCGTGGATCAGGGCTCCCGCCAGGGCCAGAAGTGCCTCGGCCTGCAGCTGGCGGTTCCGGGTCCGTTCGGCCAGGCCGCCGGCCACCCGCAGGTGCGCCAACGCGGGCGTGGCGGCACCGGCGGCGAGGCAGGACGCGGCCGCTTCCAGATAGGACCTGACCGCGACGGCGGTGGCCGGCAGGGCACTGATCCTGACATCCGGGGCGGCCAGGGCCTGCTGGACTTCAGCGGGCATGCCCAGGCCAAGGTGTTCGGCAAAAAGGCGGGTGCACCGGGCGGCCTGGTCCCGGGCTCCGCTGCGGTCCCCGACGGCCAGGAGGGCGCGGACAAGCAGGGCATGGAAGTCACCGTTCAGCGGGTCCAGGCGAACGGCCTGCCCGGCGAACTTCACGGCACTGCCGGTATCGCCGTCGGCGAGGGCAGCCAACCCCTTTTCGTAGGCCGCTGTTTCAACGAAGTGCCGCAGCCGGTGACGTTCCACGGTCAGCCAGGTATCGAAGCCGGGGCAGTCAGCGAACTCCAGCCGCTCAAGGAGTTCGGCGGACGCGGTGTCCGCTGACCAAGGTGCGGCGGTATCGGCGTCGCAGGACGACGACGGCGGCAGCCGCAGGATCAGCGGGTCGCCCTGCAGCACCGAGCCCGGGCCCAGCACGCGGCGCAGATCCGACAGGTGCCAGCGCAGCGCCCCGAGCGGATCCCCGGCATCGGGAAACAGCATCGCGGCCAGCTGGCCGCGCGGAGTGGGAATGCGGTGCAGCAGCAGATAGGTGAGCAGCCCCCAACCCTTCCGGCCACGGGGCTGCCTCCCGTCACCGGCTGGGCACTCGATCGACGGCGGCCCCATGAGGCGCACCCTAATCCCGGCCATGCACCACACTGTAGGACCCGGTCCGGCGGGCCGAAAGGCCGGGACGCAACCAGACAGGCGGCATCGCCGCCGTCGGCTGAACGGCTGCTGGCACTGAGGCGGCCCCCGCACTCCGGCGCCAGGAAAATTCTTCTCTGCTGTCGATATCCATCCTGCCCGTTCGACGTCATAGTAGGAGGCGCATCAGCACCTTCCATAAAACAAGCAGCAAGGAGAGTGCCATGAAGTACATGTTCATCATGCGGGCCACCGACGAGGCGCTGCAGGCGTCCAAGGCCATCCCGTTTGAGCAGATCATCAACCAGATGGGTGCCTACAACGAATCGATGATCAATGCCGGAGTGATGATCGGAGGCGAAGGCCTGGCGGACGTCTCCGAGGGCAGCGGGTTGGTGGTGGATTTCTCCGAGGATCCGCCGCTGGTCACCGACGGCCCCTACGGCGAAACCCACGAACTCTTCAACGGATTCTGGATTGTGCAGGTGGGCTCCCGTGAGGAGGCCGCGGAGTGGGCCAGCCGTGCGCCGCTTGGCCCCGGGTCCAAACTCGAGGTCCGGCGCGTGAATGAAGCCGACGATTTCGCCGACTTTGCGGACAACGAATACATCCGGAAGGAAGAGCTGTGGCGTCAGGAAGAGGAGAACCTGAACGCGGAGAACAGATAGCCGTGGATTCCGCGGCAGCAGTCCGGGGACGCCTCGATGCCCTGTGGCGCATCGAAGGCGCCCGGATTGTGGCCGCCCTGGCCCGGGTGACCGGCGACGTCGGCCTTGCCGAGGACGCCGCGCAGGACGCCGTCGCCGAGGCCCTGGCCTCATGGAGCGGAACCGGCATTCCCCGCAACCCCGGTGCCTGGATCAGTACGGTGGCCAAACGCCGGGCCATCGACAGGTGGCGGCGGGCCGAGCGGCTTCAGGACCGCTACGAGATGCTGGCACGCCGGGCGCAGGACGAGGCAGCCCCGGAGTGGGACCCGCTGCCCGATGATGTGCTTCGGCTGCTGTTCACGGCCTGCCATCCGGTGCTCTCCACGGAGGCACAGATTGCCTTGACCCTGCGGGTGGTGGGGTCGCTGCGCACCGACGAAATTGCCCGGCTGTTCCTGGTCCCCACAGCCACAGTGCAGCAGCGCATTGTCCGGGCCCGGAAAACCCTGGCGGCGGCCAGGGTTCCCTTTGAACCGCCGGAGCCCAATGAGTGGACGCCGCGGCTGCGCGGGGTGCTGCATGTCATCTACCTGATGTTCACCGAAGGGTGCGCGGCGACCAGCGGCGAGAACTGGACCCGGCCGGACCTGGCGAACGAAGCGCTGCGGATCGGAAGGGTCCTCGCCGGGCTGGTCCCCCGGGTACCGGAAGCACACGCGCTCGTGGCCCTGATGGAATTCTCCGCCTCCCGCTTCGCCGCCCGCACCGGTCCCGGCGGTGCGCCCGTCCTGCTGGCGGACCAGGACCGCACCCGCTGGGACCGGGCGCAGATCCACCGCGGCGCCGCCGGCCTTGCCCGTGCCGACGGGCTGTCGGAGGAACTCGGCCGCGCACGCGGGAGCTATGCCCTGCAGGCCGCTATCGCGCAGTGCCACGCCACGGCCGCACGGCCCGGGCTCACGGACTGGCCCCGCATCGTGCTGCTCTACGAAGCACTGGGGCGGCTCTCCCCCGGTCCCGTGGTTGAACTGAACCGGGCGGTGGCAGTGTCCATGGCGACAGGCCCGGAAGCTGCCTTGGCCATCGTGGACCGCCTGGCGGCCGAAGGTGCACTGCGGGGATCCCATCTGTTGCCCAGTGTGCGGGCCGAGCTGCTGGCAAGGCTCGGCCGGACAGAGGAGGCCCGGGCCGAATTTTCCGCTGCCGCAGCCCTGGCCCGGAACCGCCGCGAACGGGAGGTGCTCGAACGCCGGGCCGCCGCCCCCTGAGATGTCAGCTGTGCCACACCCGTTGGTAGAGTCCAGGGAACGCATAAACGCCGCATACCCGAAGGACCGCTTTGACCGCTTCCGCACAGCCGTTCCACGCCGACCCGATGAAGGATCCGCACTGGTGGCGGCAGGCCGCCGTCTACCAGATCTATCCGCGCAGCTTCTCGGATTCGAACGCAGACGGCCTCGGTGACCTGCCCGGCATCACGACCAAGGTTCCGTACCTTGCGCAGCTGGGGGTCGACGCCGTCTGGCTGAGCCCGTTCTACCCCTCGGCGCTCGCCGACGGCGGGTACGACGTCGACGACTACCGCGCCGTCGATCCGCGCCTGGGCGGCCTGGACGACTTCGATGACCTTGCCGCGGCACTGCACTCCGGCGGCATCAAACTGATCGTGGACATCGTCCCGAACCACTCCTCCAACCGCCACGCCTGGTTCCAGGAAGCGCTGGCGTCCCCCAAGGGCTCCCCGGCCCGCAACCGGTACATCTTCCGGGACGGAACAGGACCCGGCGGAAGCCTGCCGCCCTCGGACTGGCAGTCCGTCTTCGGCGGCAGCGCCTGGGAGCAGGTGCCGGACGGGCAGTGGTACCTGCACCTGTTCGCCCCGGAACAGCCCGATTTCAACTGGGAGAACCCCGAGGTGCGCGCGGAGTTCCTCACCACCCTGCGCTTCTGGTCCGACCGCGGTGTGGACGGCTTCCGGATCGATGTGGCCCACGCACTGGCGAAGGACCTTACCGAGCCCCTGGCAGCCAGTGCCGAGCTGACGCCGGAAGGTGACGGTGTCGACGGCGGCCACCCGTTCTGGGACCGTGACGAGGTCCACCAAATCTATGCCGAGTGGCGGAAGCTGTTCAACGAGTACGATCCTCCGCGCACGGCGGTTGCCGAGGCCTGGGTGCATGCCTCGCGCCGCGGGCGGTACGCCAGTCCCGAAGGCCTGGGCCAGGCGTTCAACTTCGACCTGCTCCAGGCGGACTTCGATGCCGCCCGGTTCCGGGAGGTCATCACTGCCAACCTGGACCAGGCCGCTGCCACCGGAGCCTCCTCCACCTGGGTGCTGTCCAACCACGACGTCGTCCGGCACGCCACGCGGTACGGCCTGCCGCCCGCTCCGGCAGGGAGTAAAAAAGGACAGGACGGAAAAGCGTGGGTCTTCTCGGGCGGCACCGAACCGGCGCTGGACCGTGAGCTGGGCCTGCGCCGGGCGCGGGCCGCCACGCTGCTGATGCTCGCGCTGCCGGGTTCGGCCTACCTGTACCAGGGGGAGGAACTGGGCCTGCACGAAGTGGCGGACATCCCGGACGCAGACCGGCAGGATCCAACGTTCCACCGCAACGCGGGTGTGGACAAGGGCCGTGACGGGTGCCGGGTACCCCTGCCCTGGACCGCGGAAGGCCCGTCCTTCGGCTTCGGCACCGGTGCCGCCCATCTGCCCCAGCCCGGCGACTTCGCGCGGGCTGCCGTCTCCGCCCAGGAGCAGGACGGGGACTCGACCCTGAATTTCTACCGCCGTGCCTTGGAGCTGCGCGGAAAGCAGCAGGGTCCGGAGGAACTGCTCTGGGTCCGGAGCGCGGCTACCGTGCTGCACTTCCAACGGCCCGGCGGGTGGCAGAGCATCACCAACTTCGGCGACGCAGCCATCGAACTGCCGGAAGGATCCGTGCTGCTCAGCAGCGGCGCACTCGAGGGCGGCCTGCTGCCGCCCGACACCACCGCCTGGCTGGCCTAGTCCGGACCCGGGTCCCGGATCCGGGACCTGTTGCGCCCGGCACCTGTTGACGGGGACGGCCGGGTGGCTAACGTGGTGGGGACGGCATTCCCGTATGCCGGCCGGTACTGATGATCAGCCCGTACCTCAAAGGAGGTCCGTCATGGACCCGATCCCCGGTATCAACGTTTCAGTTCCGCCCAGCGGCCCGGGCTGTGTGGAATGCGCCGAGCAGCAGGGGTGGTGGTACCACCTGCGCCGGTGTGCCGAATGCGGGCACATCGGCTGCTGCGACAGCTCCCCCGGGCAGCACGCCACCCTTCACGAACAGCAGTCCGGGCATCCCGTGATCCGCAGCTTCGAACCCGGGGAGGACTGGTTCTGGAACTACGCGGAGTCCTCGGTCTTCGCGGGGCCGGAGCTCGCCCCGCCGGCCCACCACCCGAATAGCCAGTCTGTTCCCGGACCGGCTGACCGGGTGCCGCCGGACTGGCAGGAACTGCTGCATTGAAACGCCGGGGCGAGGCTGACAGGTCTACACTGTAAACATGACTAGAACCTACATTGTGACCGGATCCGCCTCCGGCATCGGAGCAGCAACCGCCGCCATCCTGAAGGAGCGCGGCAACACCGTCATCGGCGTCGACCTGCGCAACGCCGACGTCGAAGCGGACCTGAGCAAGCCCGAGGGCCGCTCCGCCGCCGTCGCGAAGGCCGTGGAACTTGCCGGCGGGAACGTCGACGCAGTCATCGCGTGCGCCGGCATTTCCGCTCCGGCACCCATCACCGTTGCCGTGAACTTCTTCGGCGTCACGGATTTCCTGACCGAACTGGCCCCGACCCTGGCGAAGAGCAGCGCCCCGCGCGCCGCCGTCGTCAGCTCCATGGCGAGCCTGCAGCCCAACTCCCCCGAACTTGTCGACGCCATGCTCGCCGGCAACGAGGAGGAAGCCCTGCGGATCGGCCAGGCGCTTGCCGACAACGGCCCCCAGACCGGTTACCTGAACTACCCGTCCAGCAAGCGGGCACTGAGCCGCTGGGTCCGCCGCGAGAGCATCACCCCCGCCTTTGCCGGCGCCGGGATTCCGCTGAACGCGGTTGCACCGGGCACCGTGCTCTCCACCATGACGCGAGACCTGCTGTCCACCCCTGAAGGCCGGGCCATGGTGGATTCCAACGTGCCCATGCCGCTGAACGGCCACTCGGAACCGGAAGTTATTGCCCGCCTCCTGGTCTGGCTGACCTCCGAAGAGAACACCCACACCACGGGGCAGACCATCTACACCGACGGCGGCGCCGACGCCACGCTGCGCGGCGACGACATCTGGTCCTAACCAACCCAACCGCCCTTCGGCGGAACCGTTGGCGCCGGTGAGGACTACCTCCCGGCGCCGGCGGCTCGCCCGGCGCAGTGCGCGCGGCCGCAGTGCGCCCGGCCGCAGTAAGACCTGGGCCGGCGCCCCCGCGGGGATCGGCAACCAGCAACTGGAACCGTCCCTGCCACCGACCGCACCGCCCACACCGCCCCGCCCCACGCCCGCGGGATGCCGGTCCAGCACGGTCGGCAGAACCATCACACGCACGAACAGTGCCGGCTGGTTGATCAGCCCGATACGGCCTGCAGCCGACGTCGTCCCCCTGCACCCGCCGCGAAGCCGTGCGCCGGCACGGAACCTACGCAGCAGACGGGCTGCGCCCAGGCCACTCCCCTGTCTTTGCCCGGCCCGGGCCGGGCAGCTCCAGTGCGCGCATTTCGCCCAGCCGGTCTTTTTCTGACATGATGTTGGTATGTTCCCAACACGGTGTTGGCAACATTTCCAGCAATCCACCAAGGGGTTCCGATGTTCCTAGCGCTTCGAGAGTTGCGTTTTGCCCGGGCCAGGTTCGGACTGATGGGTGGCGTCGTCGCCCTCATCGCCGTTCTTATGGTCCTTCTATCCGGCTTGTCCTCCGGACTCGTCAACGACGGCGTGTCCGGCCTGAAAGCCATGCCAGCCACCGCCTTCGCCTTCAACGAGGGCACCAAGACCGACAATGCCTTTTCCCGCAGCGTGGTGGACGAGCACCAGGCCGCCGTCTGGGCCGAGCAGCCCGGCGTGGAAGAGTCCGCACTGATGGGCACCGCCATGATGAATGGCACCACCGGCAACGGCACCCAGGTTGACCTGGCCCTGTTCGGGATCGAGCCCGGTTCCTTCCTGGCCCCGAGCGTCGGCGAGGGCCGCAGCATGGCCGCCCCGAACGAGATCGTGGTGTCCGCCACCGCAGCCGAAGAAGGCCTGCACATCGGCGACGTCGTCACCCTGGAGCGGATCGGCGTCGAGCTGACCGTAGTGGGCTACACCGACGGCCAGGAGACTTTCGGACACGTTGACCTCGCCTACCTCCCGCTGGACACCTGGCAGTACCTGGCCAGCGGACAGAGTGCCCCCGGAACGCCGACCACTGACACCATGTCCCGCGTCGACTTCGACACCGCCAGCACGGTTGCCCTGAAGGCAGCCGACGGTGCGGACATCGATTACGCCGCCGGCGATGAAGCCGCCGGAACGGTCACCTCGACCCTGGCGGAGTCCTTCAACGCCTCCCCCGGCTACTCCGCCGAAACCATGACCCTGGAAATGATCCAGATCTTCCTGTACGCCATCTGCGCCCTCGTGGTCGGAGCGTTCTTCACGGTCTGGACCATCCAGCGGAAGCATGAACTTGCGGTGCTGCGCGCCGTAGGCGCCTCCACCGGCTACCTGCTGCGTGACGGACTGCTCCAGGCGGCCATCATCCTGGTGACCTCCACCGTCGTCGGCATTCTCGCCGGCCTCGCCATGGGGGCCGGACTGAGCGGTACGGCCATGCCTTTCGCGCTTGAGGCCACTCCCATCGTGACGGCCACGGTCCTGACGATCGTCCTGGGCCTGGTGGGCGCCGCCCTGGCCATCGTCCGGATTTCCCGCGTAGATCCCCTTGCAGCCCTTGGAGGACAGAGATGAGCACCGCCACTGAAGAACGCACCCCCGGCACGCGTACCGGCGGACTGCTGATCGAGTCCGCAAACCTCGCCCTTGGCGACGGTGACAGCACGGTGCAGGCCCTGGATAACGTGTCGCTGACCGTCCGGCCCGGTGAGATGGTCGCCATCGTCGGCCCGTCCGGCGCCGGAAAATCCAGCCTGCTGGCCGTGGCCGGGGCCCTCACCACCCCCGATTCCGGAACGGTCCGGGTCAACGGTGTGGATCTGGGCACCTTGGGCAAGGCGGCCCGGGCCCGGTTCCGCCTGCAGGAGATCGGCTTCGTGTTCCAGTCCGGGAACCTGATTCCGGCACTGAATTCGGTGGAACAGCTGCGCCTGATGCAGAAGCTTGCCGGAAGCCGGGACACGCTCGATCCGCTGGAGCTCCTGGCGGCAGTGGGCATGGACCACAAGGCCCGGAGCCGTCCGGACCAGCTGTCCGGCGGTGAGCGCCAGCGCGTCGGCATTGCCCGCTCGCTGGTAAACCGGCCCTCGCTGCTGCTTGTGGATGAGCCCACTGCAGCACTGGACCGCGCCCGCAGCCAGGACGTGGTTGCCCTGCTCGCCCGGGAAACCCATGAGCGCGGCGTTGCTACAGTTATGGTGACGCACGATCACGACGTCCTGCACCATTGCGACCGCGTCGTCGAGATGGTGGATGGTCGCCTCTCAAGCTAGCCAGAGCACGAACAGGAGGGCATAAGTGCCCCGAATTACTGCCCCCACGGTGGCCGAACACCGGGCGGCACAGCAGCGGGCGCTGCTCGATGCGGCACGCACCCTCCTGGCCCGCACGGGCGAGGCCCCCAGCATGGCCGAAGTGGCCGCGCTGGCGGGCCTCGCCCGTCCGAGTGCCTACCAGTACTACAAGTCCCGCCAGGACCTGCTGCACGCCCTGGTGCTGGATGTGTTTCCGCGCTGGACCCGCCGGGTGCGCGAGGCCATGGATGCGGAACCGGATCCCGCAGACCGCATCCTGGCGTACGTCCTGACCAACATCGCGCTCGTCGCAGAGGGCGAACACGCCGTCGGCAATGCGCTGGCCGCCGTCGCCCCCGGCGAGGAACTGAACAACCAAAGTGCCATGATGCACCGCCAGCTGCTGACCCCGCTGATGGACACGCTCACGCTGCTGGGGGTGCCGGAGCCGCAGGTCACTGCCGAGCTCATCAACGCCATCGTGCACTCGTCCACCCGGCTGCTGGAATCCGGTACCGCCCGGGAGACAGTCGAGGAGCGCGTCCGGGAGCTCCTCGGCCCCTACGTCCGCGACAAACGCTCCACCCATCCCGCCCGGGAGGACTCCGCATGACAGACACGACCGTTCGATCCGCAACGGCCGTCCGGACCTGGCCCTGGGTTCTCGCTTCGGACCTCGTCCTCATCGTCGTTTTCGCCGCACTCGGCCGGCAAAGCCACGAACACGGCTTGGCCATGCTCGGCATCCTCACCACCGCGCTGCCGTTCCTGCTGGCCTGCCTGCTCTCCTGGGCGGCCATGCGCGCCTGGCGGCGTCCGGCACGGCTATGGCCCGACGGCGTCGTCATCTGGCTCGGAACCGTAGCCGCCGGCCTGGGTATCCGTGCGCTGGCCGGCGGCGGCACCGCCGTCAGCTTCCAAGTAGTCACCCTCGCAGTGCTCGGGGTGTTCCTGCTCGGCCAGCGAGCAGTGTGGACAGTGCTTTCCCGCCGCCGGCGCCGTTCCATCCACTAGGCTCAAAGAGAGCACCACTCAACGCAACCGCATTTAGACGCCACCGCATTTAGAAGCCACCGCGCTAAAAGACCCGCAGGGAAGGCCCTCCATGATCACCGCTTTCGTACTCATCCAGACCGACTCCGCCAGGATCCCGGAATGCGCCGAGGAAATCTCCGAGATCGACGGCATCAGCGAGGTCTACTCAGTGACCGGCGAATGCGACCTGATTGCCATCGCACGGGTGCAGCGCCACGAGGACCTCGCCGATGCGATTGCCAACCGCCTGTCCAAGGTCGACGGCGTGATCGGAACCACCACGCAGATCGCGTTCCGTGCCTACTCGCAGCATGACCTGGACGCGGCGTTCTCGCTGGGCTTCGACAGCTAGCAAACCCCGGCGGCCTGACCGCCGGAGCTTACTGCGTAACGGCCACCCAGCGGTCCAGCGCTGCCTGGGCCGCGCCGCTGTCAATCGACTCGCAGGCACGGACCAGGCCGCGGGACAGCCGGTCGATCAGCGGGCCGTCCGCCTCGCTGTCCAGGGCCACCAGTGCCGCTGCCGCGTTCAGTACGACGGCGTCCCGCACCGGTCCCTTGTCCCCCGCCAGTACGCTGCGCACCACTGCCGCATTCGCGGCGGCGTCACCGCCCCGCAGATCCTCCAGCGTGGCCCGGCTGATCCCGAGATCCAAGGGATCCACTACGGACTCCTCTACGGCCCCGTTACGGACTTCCCAGACGGTAGAGACGCCGGTGGTGGTCATCTCGTCGAGCCCGTCGTCGCCGCGGAACACCAGGGCGCGCACACCGCGCCGTGCGAGCACGCCGGCCATCAGCGGTGCCAGCCGGGCGTCTGCGACACCAATGGCCGAGGCGCTGGGGTTGGACGGATTTGTCAGCGGCCCCATGAAGTTGAAGGCCGTGGCCACCCCCATTTCGCGGCGGGGTACGGCGGCGAAGCGCATGGACGGGTGGAAGACCTGGGCAAAGCAGAACGTGATGCCGGCTTCAACAGCAGCCTGCGCCACCCGCTCCACGGACAGATCCAGCCGGACCCCCAACGCTTCAATGACATCCGCGGATCCGGAGGCCGACGACGCAGCACGGTTTCCGTGCTTGACCACCTTCGCGCCCGCACCGGCGCACACGAGTGCAGCCATGGAGGAGATGTTCACGGTGTTGTGGCGGTCCCCGCCGGTGCCCACGATGTCGAGGGTCTCCCCCGGGATGTTGATGGGCCGGGCGCTGGCAACCATGGCCTCGACCAGCCCGGTGAGCTCATCGACGGTTTCGCCCTTGGCCCGCAGCGCCACGAGGAACCCAGCAATCTGCGAGTCCGTGGCGTTGCCCGCCATGATGGTGGCCATCGCCCATCGGGTCTGTTCGGTGGAGAGGTTTTCGCCTCCAATGAGGGCATTAATCAGGCTCGGCCAGGTGTCACCGGAACTCGGAATCGTAGTCACACACCCTAGGTTATCTACGTTTCGTAGAAAAAGCTGATTTCTTTCTGCGAGGCCTATTTCCGCGCCAATACAGGGATCCGGGGCGCCGTGGCTGACTTTGGACGCGCCGTCGGCCCTGATCTGTTGGAGAACTGGGCAGTTTTACCGCCATAATGTCTATGTGACAACAGCGACCCATGCCCCCAGTACCCCGGCTCACCCCACGCTGAACCGCCCCAATATGGTTTCCGTAGGAACCGTGGTGTGGCTCTCCAGCGAACTGATGTTCTTTGCTGCCCTCTTCGCCATGTATTTCACTCTCCGCTCGGTTTCGAGCGAACTGTGGGCCATGGAGACCGAGAAGCTGAACGTTCCGTTCGCTTTCGTGAACACGGTGATCCTTGTTTCCAGCTCCTTCACCTGCCAGTTCGGCGTCTTCGCCGCAGAACGACTCCAGGCACGCCGCACCGGAGGGCTCCTGAAGTTCTCCCGTTGGGGCATGACTGAGTGGTTCCTGCTGACCTTCGTACTCGGAGCCATCTTCGTCTCCGTACAGGCCTACGAATACGCCATGCTCGTCTCTGAAGGCGTCTCCCTCTCGTCGAACTCCTACGGTTCCGCGTTCTACCTCACCACCGGTTTCCACGGCCTGCACGTGACCGGCGGCCTGATCGCGTTCCTCTTCATCATCGGCCGTGCCTACGCCGCCAAGCGCTTCGGACACTTCGAAGCAACTTCGGCGATCGTAACTTCGTACTACTGGCACTTCGTTGATGTGGTCTGGATTGCCCTGTTCGTCATCATTTACTTCCTCAAGTAACACTGCTTGAGGATCGCACCCCACGAAATACTTCAAAGTGGCACAAGTTTCCCAAAGACCACATAAGTTAGGAACTACGAAGTGAAGGCACTATCGCAAAGGCGGCGTCATCCCCTCGCAGCAGTCGCGCTGCTGCTGCTGGGACTCCTCGTTACGGGTGGTCTCTATGCCGTAGCCAACGGAGCCAACCAGGCCCAGGCGGCTACCACCACGTACACTGCCGAAGACGTCAGCGAGGGCGAGAAGCTCTTCGTCGCCAACTGTGCAACGTGCCACGGCATTGAAGCCACGGGCACCGAAAACGGTCCTTCGCTGGTAGGCGTCGGCGCAGCATCGGTCGACTTCCAGGTTGGCACCGGCCGCATGCCGATGGCCATGCAGGGCCCGCAGGCCCAGCAGAAGCCGGTCCAGTTTGACGAAGACCAGACCGCTGACCTGGCTGCCTACGTTTCCAGCCTCGGTGCCGGACCTTCGGTTCCGGACTCGGAATACCTTGAGCCGGACACCACAGACGAAGAGGCAGCCGCCAACGGCGGTGAGCTCTTCCGCGTGAACTGCGCCATGTGCCACAACGCAGCAGCTGCCGGCGGTGCACTGACCCGGGGCAAGTTCGCTCCGAGCCTGGACGGCGTCAGCGAAAAGCACATCTACGAGGCCATGGTCACCGGCCCGCAGAACATGCCTGTCTTCAGCGACACCAACATCACTCCCGAGGACAAGCAGGACATCATCACGTTCCTCAAGGACATCGAATCCAGCGGCTCCCCCGGTGGAGCCCAGCTGGGCTCGCTCGGTCCGGTTTCCGAGGGTCTGTTCATCTGGACCGCTGGTCTGGGAATCATCATCGCTTTCACCATCTGGTTGACCTCCCGGTCTTCCTAACCACAGCCGCGCTCACCTCCACGGGTGACATCACAGTTACATATAGGTCTATAAATGCAGTTTTCAGAGAAGGATGAGGGGGATCATGGGCGACCATAGTCACGGCAGTCCGAACACCTCGGGCACCGTCGCTACGGCTGGCCAGGGAGATGAGGAGAAGTTCCAGAATCCGGGACTTCCCCCACACCGCCCTCGTCTAGCCGACACAAATCCCCGCGCCGAAAAGCGGGCAGAGCGGCAGGTGGCGAGCCTGTTCATCGTGTCGATCATCGGCACCATCGTATTTTTCATCGGGTACTTCAGCATCCACCTGGATAATGCCAGCATCGCTGAACTGCGGCTGCAGAACATCCTCCTGGGACTCGGCACCGCGTTCGCGATGCTTGGAATCGGCGTCGGCATTGTCCACTGGGCAAAGACGCTTATGCCGGACCACGAGATCACCGAAGACCGTCACGAGATCCGTCCTGAAGAGGACCGCGTGGTCGCGGAGAAGATGGTTGGGGACATCATCGAGGAAACGGGCATCAAGCGCCGTCCCCTGATCCGCAACACTCTCCTCGGCGC
This sequence comes from Arthrobacter sp. zg-Y1171, assembly GCF_025244845.1. Taxonomy (NCBI): domain Bacteria; kingdom Bacillati; phylum Actinomycetota; class Actinomycetes; order Micrococcales; family Micrococcaceae; genus Arthrobacter; species Arthrobacter sp. zg-Y1171. Next base: position 1,859,767 of record NZ_CP104264.1, read on the forward strand.
CATGGTCCTGGCACCGCTGCCGGCCATCGCCGTCTTCCGGGACCTCGGCCCGCTTCCGGGCAACACCCTTCGCCACACCATGTGGAAAGAGGGAACCCGCCTGGTGCGCGACCCCAGCGGCACGCCCATCAAGGCTTCGGATGTCACCCTGGGCTCTGCGTTCCACGTCATCCCGGACGGTCTGAACGACCTGCCCGAGCACAAGCTTGAGGAAAAGGCCAAGGCAGTTGTCCTGCTGATGCGCCTGAACCCCGAGGACCTGAATCCCTCCCCCGGACGCGAAGACTGGGCAGTGGACGGCATTGTCGCCTACTCCAAGATCTGCACGCACGTTGGATGCCCTGTTGCCCTTTACGAGCAGCAGACGCACCACCTGCTGTGCCCGTGCCACCAGTCGACCTTCGATGTCACGCAGGAATGCAAAGTCATCTTCGGACCGGCCGGGCACGCACTGCCGCAGCTGCCGATCGAGGTCGACAGCGAGGGCTACCTGGTCGCCCAGCGCGACTTCGAAGAACCTGTCGGACCGAGCTACTGGGAGCGTGGCTGATCATGAGTGTTCCCTCTGCCACGCCTTACGAGGCCAAGACCCGTCTGGGACGGGTCACCAACTTCGTTGACTCCCGCGTCAACGGTTCCGGCATAGTCAAGGGGCTCGGCCGCAAGGTCTTCCCCGACCACTGGTCGTTCATGTTCGGCGAAGTTGCGCTGTACTGCTTCGTCATCCTGCTGCTGACCGGAACGTTCCTGACGTTCTTCTTCGATCCGTCCATGGCGGAAACGCATTACGAAGGCAGCTACGTACCGCTTCGCGGCGTCGAAATGTCCGTGGCCTACGAGTCCTCCCTGAACATCTCCTTCGATGTCCGCGGCGGCCTCTTCATGCGCCAGGTACACCACTGGTCGGCCCTGCTCTTCGTAGCAGCCGTCTCGGTGCACATGCTCCGCGTGTTCTTCACCGGCGCCTTCCGCAAGCCCCGCGAACTCAACTGGGTGGTGGGCGGCGTCCTGCTGATCCTGTCCCTGGCTGCGGGCTTCACCGGCTACTCCCTCCCCGATGACCTGCTCTCCGGCAACGGCCTGCGCATCATCGACGGCGTCATCAAGTCGGTCCCGGTGGTAGGAACCTACATCAGCTTCTTCCTCTTCGGAGGTGAATTCCCCGGAACCGCGATTATCGGCCGCCTCTACATGCTGCACATCCTCCTGGTTCCGGCGCTGATCCTGCTGATGATTGCCATCCACCTGTTCATGGTGGTTATCCACAAGCACACGCAGTTCCGCGGCCCCGGCCGGACCAACAACAACGTTGTCGGCTACCCGGTAGGCCCGGTCTACGCAGCGAAGGCCGGCGGCTTCTTCTTCATCGTCTTCGGCGTGATTGCGATCATCGCGGGCTTCTTCACCATCAACCCGATCTGGAACTACGGTCCCTACGATCCCTCGCCCGTGTCCGCCGGTACCCAGCCCGACTGGTACATCGGTTGGGTCGACGGCGCCCTGCGCCTGATGCCCGGATTCATCGGGGCGTTCCCGCTGGAATGGGTCATCCCGTTCCCTTGGGGCGATAACACCCTGTCGCTGAACGTGCTGCTCCCGGCCCTGGGCCCGGCAGGCCTCGTCTTCACCCTGCTCTTCGCATGGCCGTGGATCGAAGCCTGGCTGACCAAGGACAAGCGGGTCCACAACCTGCTGGACCGCCCGCGCAACGCTCCGTACCGCACCGCCGTCGGCGTTGCAGGCATCACGTTCTACTGCGTCATGTGGGCTGCTGCCAGCTCCGACCTCATCGCCACGCACTTCCACGTGTCGCTGAACGATGTGACGTACTGGCTCCGCGTCCTGTTCTTCGTCGGTCCGATCCTGGGCTTCATCATTGCCCGCCGCATCGCCCTGGCGCTGCAGCGCAAGGACCGCGAGATTGTCCTTCACGGTGTTGAGAGCGGACGTATCGTCCGTCTCCCGCACGGTGAGTACATCGAGGTGCATGAGCCGCTCGACGAGTACAAGCGCTACCGCCTGGTGGACTTTGACTCCTACAAGGCACTCCCGGCCCAGCCGGACGCCAACGGCAAGGTCTCCCGGAAGGAGAAGCGGCGCGCGAAGCTCTCCCGCTTCTTCTTCGAGGACCGCGTTGCTCCGGTGACGCCGTCCGAGCTGGAGAACGCGCATCACCACGAATCGCCGTCCGAGGTTGCAGCCAAGGCTGACGACCAGGCATCGATCGAACAGCACTAACCGCAAGGCAGTGCAGAAGAGGGCCCGACCGGATCATCCGGTCGGGCCCTCTTCTTTTGTTTGTCCCTCGGCAATGCGCCGGCGGGCGGATAACGCAGTTAGGCCAGTGTGAAGGGTCGCTTGGCCGGAAGCGGGTACCGCTGCTTCAGTGCGGAGAGGTCCGCCACGGGCGCCGATCCGATGGTGAGCTTGGTGAAGTCGAGCAGCGGATCCCGCAGCACTACCTTCAGGCCTGCAACTGCCTTGTTCACGTCCGGGACCAGGCAATAGATATTCAGCTTCCGCGGTGCGAATTCCGTGTGGTCCACCTCCCCCAGTCCCCGCCACAGGAAGTACGAGGAAATGGCCTGGGTGGCCTTGTGCTCGAGGTAGCGGTCCCGCTCGGTGCCTTCGGCGGTCTTGAGTGCGTACTGGACGATGACCCAGTGCTGGTCCGCCGGATCAATCTCCGCGTACCCCTCTTCCTCCGAGGTGACGGCAAAGGCGTGCAGCAGGCCCTCCGCGGCTTCCGGTGCCACCTCTTGGACCTTGGCCGAGCCTTCGTAGCCCACGGGTCCGGAGGAAAGCATCAGCTGCCCTTCGTCCTCGTCATAGAGCGCCTCACGGAAGTGGAGCACCCCCGCCTCGTCGCGCTTGTACATCCGAATAGTGACCATCGTGGTGTTCCTCTTCCTGCTGTGGGGTCTTGGCGGGGGCTGCGAGCCCCCCTGGTCGGCGCTCAGGCGTGCGGGCGCCGGCGTGGGTGGTAAGAACGTGGGGTGCGGACTCCGGGCCGCTGCAACGGCACCCAGAGCTTGTAACGGTCCGCCCGGTAGTAGGACACCGAATAGTCGACCATCGCCCGCGAGACATAGGCGTGGCGCTGGATCTTCAGCACCGGTGCTCCGAGCTCAACGTTGAGCAGGCGGGCGATGGAGGCCGAGGCGGCCGTTGCCTCAATGGTGTCCTCGCCCCACTCCATCACCAGGCCGTACCGTTCGCTCAGCACGTTGTAGAGGGACGTCGGCGGCTCTTCCTCGAGAATCCCGGGCACGTAGTGTGCGGGGATAAAGTTCTCATCGACGCTCATCGGTTCGCCGTCCGCCAGCAGCTGCCGCCGGAACCGCACGACGGGCTGGCCCGGCTCGATCTGGAGTTCACGCGCCACCAGCTGCGAGGCGCCGATCTGCTCGAAACTCAGGACGTGTGCGTCAGGGACCATGCCGCGGCGGTGCATTTCCTCGGAGTACGAGGTCAGCTGAACCTGCAGGTCCATCTTCGTCCGTGCCACGAAGGTCCCCAGCCCGACGACGCGCTCAAGCACGCCGTCCGCCACCAGGGCATCCACGGCCTGGCGGATGGTCATGCGGGCTACGGAGAAGTGTTCGGAGAGCTCGCGCTCCGACGGAATGATCTCCCCTGCCCCGGCATGGGTTTCCACGAAGCGGCGGAGGATGCCTTGGAGCTGTAAGTGCTTGGCGACGCCCGTGCCGGGATCGATGCCCTCGGTTATCAGGCGCAGCCGGTGATTGCTCACCCGCGGTATCCCGAGCGAATGAACGGACCCGTAACGTGCATGTATCTATTCCGCCCCTCCGGCTGGGAAAACTGCTGCCGTCTAAGGATACCGGCATCCCGCACCGCCCCTCCCCTGCCGCGCTCCTTGTCCTGCCGCGGCAGGCCAAGGCAAAAAGGAAGGACCCGCAGTCTCCTGCGGGTCCTTCCTTTTTTATGCTTTTATGCGGTCCCTAGTGGGCGTGGTTTCCGCGGCTGTATTCGAATACCCAGCCAACCAGTGCGACAACGGCCAGGCCGGCGCCGATGTAAAGGATCCACCAGCCTACTGCCATGCCCAGGAAGCCGATAGCGGCAGAGGCACCCAGCAGCAGCGGCCACCAGCTCCACGGGCTGAAGAAGCCCTGCTCGCCGGATCCTTCGTGGATCTCGGCGTCCAGGCGGTCCTCGGGCCGGGGGCCGACGCGCTTGCCGGTGAAGCCGATGTAGTAGGCGATCATGCCGGACATGCCGCCGGTGAGGAAGAGCGCCAGGTAACCGACGGGCTCCATCCAATCCACCATGTAGCCGTAGACAACACCGACGACGATGAAGAACGGCGTCATGTAAGCGAAGAGCTTAGTCTCAACCTTCATTAGACTTTTTCCTTCCGGTCGCCGGGGCCGAATACCTTGGCAGCGGCGGAATCGTCAGTGACGTGCTGCTGCAGCTCGGGGTGGTGCAGGTCCAGTGCCGGACGCTCGGAACGGATCCGGGGCAGCGAGGTGAAGTTGTGGCGCGGCGGCGGGCAGGAAGTTGCCCACTCGAGCGAGCCACCGAAGCCCCAGGGGTCATCCACTTCAACCTTCTTGCCGTGGCGCCAGGTGATGTACACGTTCCAGAAGAACGGGATCATCGAGGCACCCAGGACGAAGGAGGCGATGGTGGAGAACTGGTTCATCGCGGTGAAGTTGTCTTCCACCAGGTAATCGGCGTAGCGGCGCGGCATACCCAGGACACCCAGCCAGTGCTGGATGAGGAAGGTGCCGTGGAAGCCGATGAACAGGAGCCAGAAGTGGATCTTGCCCAGGCGTTCGTTGAGCATCTTGCCGGTCCACTTGGGCCACCAGAAGTAGAAGCCTGCGAACATTGCAAACACCACGGTACCGAAGATGACGTAGTGGAAGTGCGCCACCACGAAGTACGTATCCGAGACGTGGAAGTCCAGCGGCGGGGAGGACAGGATGATGCCGGTCAGGCCGCCGAAGAGGAACGTAATGAGGAAGCCGATGCTCCAGAGCATGGGGGTCTCGAAGGTAATGGACCCCCGCCACATGGTGCCGATCCAGTTGAAGAACTTCACGCCCGTAGGCACCGCGATCAACATCGTCATGAAGGCGAAGAACGGCAGCATGACTGCGCCGGTCACGTACATGTGGTGCGCCCAGACCGTCACCGACAGTGCGGCGATGGCGATGGTCGCGTAGACCAGGCCCTTGTAGCCGAAGATCGGCTTGCGGCTGAAGACCGGGAAGATCTCGGACACGATGCCGAAGAACGGCAGCGCGATGATGTAGACCTCGGGGTGGCCGAAGAACCAGAACAGGTGCTGCCACAGGATGGCGCCGCCGCGTTCCGGATCGAAGATGTGAGCTCCGAAGCGCCGGTCGGCGCCGAGGGCGAACAGTGCAGCGGCCAGGGGCGGGAACGCCATCAGGACCAGGATGGCCGTCACGAGGGTGTTCCAGGTGAAGATCGGCATCCGCCACATGGTCATGCCCGGGGCACGCATGCAGATGATGGTGGTGATGAAGTTGACGGCACCAAGGATGGTGCCGAAGCCGGACAGTGCCAGGCCGAAGACCCAGAGGTCTCCGCCCACGCCCGGAGAGAAAGTGGTGCTGGAGAGCGGGGTGTACGCAAACCAGCCGAAGGACGCAGCGCCCTGCGGCGTAATGAAGCCGGCAACGGCAATGGTGCTGCCGAAGAGGAAGAACCAGAACGCCAGGGCGTTCAGCCGCGGGAACGCGACATCCGGTGCGCCGATCTGCAGGGGCATGATGACGTTCGCGAAGCCGGAGAACAGCGGGGTGGCGAACATCAGGAGCATCACGGTGCCGTGCATCGTGAAGAGCTGGTTGTACTGGTCCTTGGTCTGCAGGATCTGCATACCGGGCTCAAACAGCTCCGCGCGGATGACCAGGGCCATCACGCCGGCGAGGCAGAAGAAGATAAACGAGGCGATCAGGTACATGTACCCGATGGTCTTGTGGTCAGTGGACGTGATCCAGCTGACAACGATTCGTCCCTTGGAGACGGGTACTACGCGAGGCGCAACCCTGGTGCCGGAATCTTCCGAAGTGTATTCGAGAGTAGTCATGACGTCACCTACTTCCTAACTTCGCTAGATTCTGAGTTGTACTGGCGGTCGTAGTCCCCGTCGACCTGCCCGCTGGGCAGGGTCTCTACGTAGTCGTTGTAGGCCTCTTCGGTGACAACCTCGACGTTGAAGAGCATTTCGGAGTGGTACTCACCGCAAAGCTCGGCGCACTTACCGTCGAAGGTGCCGGTCTTGCCGGTTTCGAGGGTGATGACGTTGGTGCGGCCGGGGTAGACGTCCATCTTCTGCAGGAATGCAGGCACCCAGAAGGAGTGCTGGACGTCGCGGGTGTTCAGCTGCAGCTCGATGGTCTTGTCGACGGGGAGCACCAGCGTGGGGAACTCATCCTGGTCGACTTCCTGGCCGTCAAGGTTGACCTGAACGCCCTGGTAGTACTTGTCTTCGTTGACATAGTTGAAGTCCCAGGACCACTGCTTGGCGCGCACATCAATAATGACCCGGTCCGGGTCATCGCTGGTTGCATTGATCGCCTTGATGTCCTGGTTGGTGAAGTAGAACAACACCAGAACCATGAACAGCGGCACAGCCGTGTAGAAAATCTCCAGCGGCAGGTTGTAGCTGAGCTGGCGCGGGTACCCGGTCTCGTTCTTGCGACGGCGGTAGGCAACCATGCACCACAGGATCAAAGCCCAGGTGAGGATACCAACAGCCAAGGCAGCGATCCACGAGTTGACCCAAAGGTCAATGATCCGGCCGGTGTGGTTAGTGGTGTCGCGGTCCGTCGGCAACCAGCCCGTTTGAGCCTCCGATGAACACCCCGATAAAAACAACGCGCCGGCCGACGTTACGGCTGAGATCTTTAAGATCCTGGCGCGTCGGCTGCTGGTTCGGTCCTGCGAACTCACAGACGGCCCTTCCTCTTGTTGCGTGCAAGTGCTGTCCGCACGGGGACAAAAAAGTTCCCGGTTACGGACATTAGTTTTACTACTACGTGTAGAGCTTACCCGTACGCGCGGCGATCCAGTGACAGATCACCGCCGCGCCGGGCGTTTAATGCTCCTGTTACGGGCCGCCGCAGCCTTGGCTCCTAGTGGAAGGAATCTCCACAGGCGCATGAGCCGCCGGCATTGGGGTTGTCGATGGTGAACCCCTGCTTCGAGATGGTGTCCTCGAAGTCGATCGACGCGCCGGACAGGTAGGGAACGCTCATCTTGTCCACGATGACCTCGACGCCGTCGAAGTCACGGACGGCGTCGCCGTCGAGGACGCGTTCGTCGAAGTAGAGCTGGTAGATGAGTCCCGAGCAGCCTCCGGGCTGGACTGCCACACGGAGACGGAGGTCGGTGCGGCCTTCCTGCTCCAGCAGGCTGCGGACCTTCTGTGCTGCTACATCCGACAGCAGTACTTCGTGTACGGGCAGCTCGGCCTCTGCTGCGGCGGTCTTGTTTTCGCTGGTGGAAACGCTCATAGTTTCTCTCTTTCCTCAGCTGGTCTTTCCGCGTGCACGCCTTGAATCGCCTGCCGCGGGCCGGACCAGTGTCTCAATGGTACGTCTGCTCACCCCCAACGATCTAACAGGTGCCGGGCCTAAAAGAATTCCCGCCCGGCACCTGCTTTTGTCCTGTTTCCTAGCCGGCAACGGCGCCAAGGCGGGCAAGGAGCAGCGCTTCGGCCAGGATCGCGTTCCGGAAGTCGCCCAGGTCCAGCGACTCGTTGGCGCTGTGGGCGCGGGAATCCGGATCTTCGACGCCGGTGATCAGGATCTGCGCCTCCGGGAACAGTTCCACGAGGTCCGAAATGAACGGGATGGATCCGCCCATGCCCGATTCCACCGGCTGCACCCCCCACGCCCGTTCCAGGGCCCACAGCGCGGTGCGTGCGGCGCTGGCGCTGGTGTCGGTAGCGAAGGCATTGCCCTGCTCCCCCGGCGTGAAGGTGACCTTGGCACCGAAGGGAGCGTGGGCCTGGACGTGCGCCTCGACGGCTGCCATGGCTTCCTCCGGGCTCTGCCCGGGGGCCAGGCGCAGGCTGAACTTCGCGCGGGCCTTCGGCTGGATGGTGTTGGAGGACATCGCCACGGTCGGCACATCTATGCCGATGATCGACAGGGCGGGCTTGGTCCACAGCCGGGAGGCAATGGAGCCCGTTCCGGCGAGCCGGACGCCGTCGAGCAGCGACGAATCGGCACGGAAGTCCGTTTCGGGGTAGTCCACTGCGGCGTCGTCGCCGGACACGAGTCCGGCGATGGCAACGTCACCGGCGTCGTCATGGAAGGTCGCAATCAACCGGGCCAGCAGGGTGGGCGCGTCCAGCACCGGACCGCCGAACATCCCCGAGTGCACGGCGTGGTCCAGCACCTGGACCTCGACCGTGCCGTCCACCAGCCCGCGCAGGCTCGTGGTGAGCGCCGGTACGCCTACCTTCCAGTTGCCCGAATCGGCCACCACAATGACGTCGGCGCGCAGCAGGTCCTGGTAGGTCTCCAGGAAGGTGCGGAAGGTCGGGGACCCGGCTTCTTCCTCACCTTCGATGAACAGGGTGACGCCGACGCCGGACTCCTCCCCCAGGACGTCTTCCAGGGCACGCAGCGCACCGATATGCGCCATGATGCCGGCCTTGTCATCAGCGGCGCCGCGGCCGTAGAGCCGTCCGTTGCGCTCTTCGGCGGTGAACGGGTCGGACTCCCAGAGGTCCGGGTCCCCGGGCGGCTGGACATCGTGGTGGGCGTACAGCAGAACGGTGGGCGCGCCGGCCCGGGCGGGACGGCGGGCGACGACGGCGGGGCCGCCGGGCGTGCCGTTGTTGTCCACGCGCAGCACCTGGACGTCTTCGATGCCGGCTTCGCGGACCAACTCGGCGACGGCGGCGGCACTGCGGTTGAGGTGCTCGGGATCAAAGGAGTCCCACGCGATGCCCGGAATGCTCACCAGGGACTTGAGCTGCTCGACGGTCCGCGGGAAATCCGCGGCCACGCTGGCACGGAGGGCGTCTTCGTGGACGTCCGCGGATGAGGGATTTGCGTCTGGAGTGGGGTTGGAAGTCATAGCCAAAACCCTACAATCTTTCACGGTATCCTTGGGATGTGTTCGGACGAAAGAAAGAAGCGCCCACCGCGCAGGAAACTGTGGACCAGGCAGCTGCCGCTGACCAGGCAGCCAACGTACGGGTGGGCAAGGGAGCCCCGACGCCCCGCCGCAAGGACCAGGTAGCCGCCCGCCGGCGGCCGCTGGTGCCTGACGACCGGAAGGCGGCCAAGGCTGCCAACCGCGAGGCACTCCGGGAGGAGCGGCTGAAGACCCGCCGCGCGCTGGACACCGGCGAGGAGCGTTACCTTCCCCTTCGGGACAAGGGCCCCAACCGCCGGTTTGTCCGCGACATTGTCGATGCCCGCTGGAACCTCGGCGAATTCATCATGATCGCTGCGCTGGTGTTCGTCCTGTTCAGCTTCATCCAGAGCGTCGATGTCCAGCTGATTGTGATGGCTGCGTTCTGGGTACTCATCCTTTTGGTCATTGCGGACAGCTTTATGCTGCGCCGGCAGATCCGGAAGCGCTTGACGGCCAAGTTCGGCGGACCCAATCCCGGTGATGTCTGGTATGGGGTTTCCCGGTCCCTGCAGCTGCGGCGTTTCCGCCTGCCCAAGCCGCAGGTCACCCGCGGCCAGTACCCTTCCTAGGTTTTCCAGGACAACTTCCGTACGAAAATGAAAGGGCCGCCCGCGGGCGGCCCTTTCATTGCTTTAACGCCGGGACCGGGCCAGGCCCCGGTTGATCCGTGCCGCCCAGAAAGGACCCTCATACAGGAACGCGGTGTACCCCTGCACCAGGACCGCACCGGCGTCGAGTCGCTCCTGCACATCGGCAGCCGTTTCCACTCCACCGACGGAAATGATGGCCGGGCCGTCCTCCCCCAATGCGGTGCGGAGCCGCCGCAGGACCTCGAGGGACCGTTTCTTCAGCGGTGCACCGCTGAGCCCGCCGACGCCGCAGGCAATGACGCGCTCCGGGTCCGTCACCAGGTTTTCCCGGGTGACGGTGGTGTTGGTGGCGATCACGCCGTCCAGCTTCAGGGCCAGGGCGAGCTCGGCGACGTCGTCAATGTCCGCGTCGCTCAGGTCCGGGGCGATCTTGACCAGCAGCGGGACGTGCCGGCCGGCGGCCTGGTCCGCGGCGCTGCCCACCTGGGCCAGCAGCGGGCGCAGCGTGGAAATGTCCTGCAGCAGCCGCAGCCCGGGCGTGTTGGGTGAGCTGACGTTTACGGCGAGGTAGTCCGCGTGCGGGGCGAGGGCCCGGGCACTGGCGAGGTAGTCCTCAACGGCGTCCGTGAGCTCGACGGTCTTGGTCTTGCCGATATTGATGCCGATGACGGGGCGCGGCGTCCCGAAGGCTTTTGCCAGTCCCTTCCGGGCTTTGTCCAGGCGGGGGGCCACCGCCGCGGCGCCGTCGTTGTTGAAACCCATCCGGTTGATCACCGCCCGGTCCTCGACCAGGCGGAACAGCCGCGGCTTCGGATTGCCCGGCTGGGCGGAAGCGGTCACGGTACCCACCTCCACGTGTCCGAAGCCCAGGTTGCAGAGGGCAACAATGCCCGAGCCTTCCTTATCGAATCCCGCCGCCAGCCCGAACGGGGAGGGAAACGTCAGGCCCAGCGCCTCGGTCCGCAGTACCGAGGCAGGGCGCATCAGGCGGCGCAGTACCGGACCGGCCGGGGTGCGGGCGGCCGCGCGGATCAGGACAAAACCGATCCGGTGGGCCAGTTCGGGATCCATGCCGGAGAAAACGAGCCGGAAGAAGGTGGGATAGATGCGCATACGTCAAAGATTCCAGAACCGGCACCGTGTTCCAAACCCCAACCGCAAACCGGCGGCCTGTCGGCTAATGTCAGTTGCATGCGCCGTGAACACCCCGCCTGGAAACCTGACGTTCTCGGCGACGGGTTCCGCAGCCTGACCCTCGAGCTGGGGGAAGACGATGAAGGCCCGGTGGTTGCCACCCTGGTCTCGCACTGCCCGGCGGTTCCGCCCGTCCCGGTCGAGGGCAAAGTGGATGCCGTCCTGTACCTGCACGGATGGAGTGACTATTTCTTCCAGGCGGATCTGGCGCGGTTCTGGGCCGCCCAGGGTGTGGCCTTCTATGCCCTTGACCTGCGCAAGTACGGCAGAAGCCTGCGCCCGGGCCAGTCGGAGGGCTATGTGGGCGACCTGGCCGAGTACGACGCCGATATCGAGGCAGCGCTCGAGGCAATGGAAGCGGACCTCCAGGCCCGCTGCGGCGCCGGCATGCGCACCACGCTGATGGCGCACTCAACCGGCGGGCTGGTCGCCGCGCTCTGGGCGGACCGTTTCCCCGGGCGCCTGCAGGCACTGATCCTGAACAGTCCCTGGCTGGAGCTCAGCGGCAGCTCCATGCTGCGCTTCGCCACCAACGGCCTGCTGGAACCGGTCGCCCGTCGCCGGCCCCGGACACGGCTGAAAATCCCGGAGTTCGGTTTCTACTTCCGGAGCATCAGTTCGGCTATGGACGGAGAGTGGGACGTGGATCCGCTCTGGCGGCCGCCGTTCAGCTTCCCGGTCCGTGCCGGCTGGCTCCGGGCTGTGCTCGCGGGCCACGCGCAGGTTGCCCGGGGCCTGGACATCCGCGTGCCGGTGCTGCTGCTGGCCTCCGCGGCCTCCACCATCGCCCCTGCGTGGAATCCGCTGATGCTGCGGACCGACAGCGTGCTGGACGTGAACCTGATGGTTCAGCGCGGCGTCCTGCTTGGTCCGGAAATCACCGTGTACCGGTTCGACGGCGCCCTGCACGACACCCTGCTGTCCGCGCTGCCGGTCCGCACCCGGGTCTACGACGGAATCCTGCGGTGGTCCAGGGCCTTTATGCTCCCGCGCTAGCTCCGGCCTTGTCGGCGGCAGGAGCAGAAGCCTGGCCGTCCGCTTCGCCGGCGTCCGTGCCCCCGGCCGCCCTGTCGACCGCACCGCCGTACCTGCGGTCCCGGCGGGCGTAGATCTCCACGGCTTCCCACAGGGTCCGCCGGTCCACGTCCGGCCAGAGCGTATCCATAAAGACCATCTCGGCGTACGCGGACTGCCAGAGCATGAAGTTGGAGAACCGCTGCTCTCCCGAGGTGCGCAGGAACAGGTCGACGTCGGGCAGGTCGGGTTCGTCGAGGTACTTCTGGATGGTCTTCTCGGAAATGGATCCCGGCCGCAGCTTGCCTTTCTGGACGTCGGCGGCAATGGCGGCAACGGCGTCGGCGATCTCGGCCCGGCCCCCGTAGTTCACGCACATGTTCAAGGTGCACACGGTGTTGCTGCGGGTTTCCTCTTCGGCGATCTCCAGTTCCCGCACTACGCTTTGCCACAGCCGCGGACGGCGCCCCGACCAGCGGATCCGTACACCCCACTCGCTGAGCTGGTCCCGCTGCCGGCGCAGCACATCCCGGCTGAAGCCCATCAGGAAGCGGACCTCCTCCGGGGACCGCTTCCAGTTCTCGGTGGAGAACGCGTACACGGAAACGTGGCGGATGCCCATCTCGATGGCCCCGGCCATCACGTCCAGCAGCGCGGCCTCGCCGGCGCGGTGCCCCTCGGTCCGGGGCAGGCCGCGCTGGTTCGCCCAGCGGCCGTTGCCGTCCATCACGATCGCCACATGGGCGGGCACCAGTTCGGCCGGAACCTGCGGCGGAACCGCACCGGAGGGGTGGGGCGCAGGCCGGCTCGCGGGTCCTGCCGGTTTGGCGGCGGAAGATTTTGAACGCAAGGTCAGACACGCTCCACATGTTGAAGGGACCGCAGCACCCGTTCCAGGTGCCACTGAAGATATCCGGCCACCAGGCCGGCGGATTCATGGCGCGGCTGCGGGCCGGAGGCGTCGGCAGTGGGCCAGTCGCCGGTGAGCAGCGCCCCCAGCAGCACCATTGTTTCCGGGGACGGCGACGCCGAGCCCGGCGGGCGGCAGGCGGGACAAACAGCGCCGCCCAGCGGTGCGGAGAAGGCGGTGTGCGGGCCGGCGGCTCCGCAGCGCGCACAGTCGGTAAAACTCGGTGCCCACCCGGCGGTGGACAGGGCGCGCAGCAGATAGGAATCCAGGATCAGTTCCGGGGCGTGGGAGCCGCGGCTGAGGGCCGCAAAGGCGCCGATCACCAGCTGGTAGTGGGCCTTCGCGGATTCGCCGTCAATGTCGGTCAGCCGCTCCGCGGTTTCGGCAATGGCGGCCGCCGCCGTGTAGCGGGCGTAATCGGCTGCGATGCCGTGCCCGTAGGCGCCCTTGGTCTGGGCCTGGGTCACAATGTCCAGGTTCCGGCCGTGCGAGAGCAGCAGTTCGGCGACCATGAAGGGTTCCAGCCGGGCACCGAACTTGCTGGAGGTCCGCCGAACGCCTTTGGCCACGGCACGCACCTGCCCGTGCTCGCGGGTGAGGAGGACGAGGATGCGGTCCGCTTCGCCCAGCTTGTGGGTGCGCAGGACAACCGCGTCATCCCGATAGGTGCGGGATGCAAAGGATTTGGCCACGGAACCTATTTTCCCATGCCCGGGCACGCCCGGCGGACCGCTGCCGCCCGGCGTGCCTCCGGGCGGCCTAGGACTGGTCCCGGATGGCCCGGTTCACGGCCGAGATGACTGCCTTCAACGCGGACATGGTCGTGTTGGGATCGATCCCGACACCCCACAGCACCCGCTCCCCCACGGCCAGCTCAACGTACGCCGCAGCGTGCGCATTGCCGCTGGCGGACAAGGCGTGTTCGGTGTAGTCGAGCAGCCGGACGTCGATTCCGTCCTGGCCCAGGATTTCCAGCAGCGCCGCGATGGGACCGGTTCCGCTGGCCATCCGCCGCTTCACTATTCCGTCCGTGCTCAGGGCGGCGGTGAGGTTGAAGCGGCCGTCGGCAGCCGTGTCCGCGTTCACCGAAGTGAGCTCGTAGTGTCCCCAGGCGGCGCCGTCGGACTCCGGCGTGTTCGGCAGGTACTCGTCCTGGAACACCTTCCAGAGCTCGGCTCCGGTGATCTCGCCGCCGGCGGTGTCCGTGCGGCGCTGGATCACACCGGAGAATTCGATCTGCGCGCGGCGCGGCAGGTCCAGGTTGTGCTCGTTCTTGAGCAGGTAGGCCACGCCGCCCTTGCCGGACTGGGAATTCACCCGGATCACGGCTTCGTAGCTGCGGCCGATGTCCTTCGGATCGATCGGCAGGTAGGGCACGCCCCACTGCAGCTCGTCCACCGTCCTGCCGGCTGCGGCGGCTTCCTTCTCCATGGCTTCGAAGCCCTTCTTAATAGCGTCCTGGTGGGAGCCGGAGAAGGCGGTGAAGACCAGGTCTCCGCCGTACGGAGACCGTTCGGGCACGGGGAGCTGGTTGCAGTATTCGACGGTGCGGCGGATCTCGTCCATGTCGGAGAAGTCGATCTGGGGGTCAATGCCGTGGCTGAACAGGTTCATGCCCAGCGTCACCAGGTCCACGTTGCCGGTGCGTTCGCCGTTGCCGAAGAGGCAGCCCTCGATCCGGTCCGCGCCGGCGAGGTAGCCCAGTTCCGCCGCTGCGACACCGGTGCCCCGGTCATTATGCGGGTGCAGCGACAGGATCACCGATTCACGGTTGGCAATGTTCCGGTGCATCCACTCGATGGAGTCCGCGTAGACATTCGGCGTGGTCATTTCCACCGTCGCCGGCAGGTTCAGGATCATCTGCCGGTCGGGAGATGCCTCCAGCACTTCCCCGACGGCGTCGGAGATCCGCAGGGCGAAATCCAGCTCCGTGCCGGTGTAGGACTCGGGCGAGTACTCGTAGGTGACGTCGACGCCGCGCAGCTGCTCCTCGTACTTTTTGCACAGGCGCGCACCCGAGAGGGCAATATCGACAATGCCGTCGCGGTCTGTGTTGAACACAACGCGGCGCTGCAGCACCGAGGTCGAGTTGTAGAGGTGGACAATCGCCCGGTCTGCGCCCTCGAGGGATTCGTAGGTGCGCTCAATCAGGTGTTCCCGGGACTGGGTGAGCACCTGGATGGTGACGTCATCGGGGATCCGGTCCCCCTCGATGAGCTGGCGGACAAAGTCAAAGTCCAGCTGGGAGGCGGAGGGGAAACCGACTTCGATCTCCTTGAAGCCCATCTTCACCAGCAGGTCGAACATCTTGTGCTTGCGTTCGGGCGTCATGGGATCGATCAGCGCCTGGTTTCCGTCCCGCAGGTCCACGGCGCACCAGCGCGGTGCCTTGGTGAGGACCTTGTCCGGCCAGGTCCGATCCGGCAGGTCCACGGCAATCTGTTCGTGGAAAGGGACGTACTTGGAGATCGGCATGCCCGAAGACTGCTGTGCGTTACGCATGGTGTTGGTTTGGCCTTTTCTAGTCGATCATCAGAAAGAGTGGCCGGGCAACACAGACTCCGCAGCGAGGGGCGGCCTAAGCAGGTGCTTGTGTGGCCTCGCCGCGGCAGCTAAGGAGGAGGATCTCTGCGTGCACGTGACCAGACTAACATGCAGCCGATCCCGTTTGCCGAACGGCTAGTTCCCAAACGCCGTCTGGCACGTAACCTGGGCCGCGGTTTGCCCGTCCAGGTCACCCAGATCGCCCAGGTCCCCCATGGTGGAGCCGCTGGCGAAGTCCGCGCCGATCTCCACCGACACTCCGGTGTAGGCGGTGCTGAGTACCACCTGCACGCCCGGGATGTTCAGTGTCCGGGCCAC
The DNA here is from genome assembly GCF_025244845.1 of Arthrobacter sp. zg-Y1171. NCBI lineage: Bacteria > Bacillati > Actinomycetota > Actinomycetes > Micrococcales > Micrococcaceae > Arthrobacter > Arthrobacter sp. zg-Y1171. The sequence goes on from NZ_CP104264.1 coordinate 1,875,496, forward strand.
TTCCAGGGCCATCTCTTCATATCCGTAGCCGTAGAAGATCTGGGTGGCCGGGCTCTCAGACTCGGCTGCGCCGCCGGCAAGTGCCTGGGTGAACCCCTTGGAAGTGAGGTACCCGAGGACCGCGGCGTCGCGGCCGGCGGTGCCCGAAGCGTTGACGAGCGTCACCGGGACCGCAGCGGGGTCCACGGCGGGCGCGGCAGGTTCCGCCGTCGCGGGGGTGCCTGCTTCGGCCGTATCAGTGGCCGCCGTGGACGGGGTTTCGCCCGCACTGATGCCCTGGTCGGAGACCAGCGCATCGAAGAGCGGCTGGGCTTTGGCTTCGTCGAGGACCAGCCGGTTGGTGTCGTATTCGTACGGCACTACGGGAGCCGTCACGAAGGCAACGTTCCCGAGGTCAACGTCTTTGAGGCGGGTTGCCAGGGAGACCAGATCGGGGATGTTCGCAAGCTCTTCGTCCACGGTGAGGTTCTTCGTGACGGTTTCCGCAATCGAATAGAGCTTGGGCAGGTTGTTCAGCGTTCCCTCCTCCTTGACCTTCCGCACCATGGAGGCCAGGAAGCTTTGCTGGGCGCGGATGCGGCCTTCGTCGCCGCCGTTGCCGAACCCGTGCCGGGTCCGGAGGAAGGCGAGGGCCTGCTCGCCCTGGACGCTGCTCACTCCGGCGGGCAGGTTCAGGCCGGAAAGCGGGTCGTCAACGGGCTGGTTGACGCAGACTTCCACGCCGCCGAGGGTGTTCGACAGTTCCTTCACCGCATCGAAGTCGGCCATCATGAAGTGGTCGATCGACAGGCCGGTGACCTCGTTGATGGCAGCAACGGTGCAGCCGGGTCCGCCGTTGCCCAGGGCACCGTTGAGCTGGCCCAGATCCATGGCGTCATACACCGCGCCGGACGCGGGATCCTCGCATTCCGGCAGCGGGACCAGGAGATCCCGCGGGAAACTGACCACGGTGACGTTCGAGCGGTCCGCCGTGAGGTTCACCAGCATCATTACGTCGGAGTTGTTCGAGTCCTGCCCGTCCCGCTGGTCGGTACCGAGCACCAGGATCTGCATGGGATCGGTGTTGGCGTCCACCTGCTCCACCTGGGTGTCGTTCGACCCCAGGTTCAGGGGCTGGGTATCGAAGTTGCCCCTCAGCCTCAGCAGCTGGACGGCACCGAAGACCACCCCGCCGACCAGGACCAGGGCCAGCGCCGCGGCGATGCCTTTCAGCAGCGGATGGCCTGCGGCGGCTCCGCTCGAGAGGTGCCTCCCGCCCGGTTCCGCTGAACCCTTACCTGCAGTCGGTTTTCCCAAGGGGCCGCCGCCCGTTGCGGCACGGCGAGATGACATAGCCGGTCCCCTTCATGAATCAATGTGCTCAAACGAATGCTTCAAAGTGTACGGCCAGCTCCTGTGGATACGGGAGCCGGCCGCTCCGGACTAGAAACCGAGCTTCACCAGCTGCTTGGGATCCCGCTGCCAGTCCTTGGCGATTTTAACGTGCAGGTCAAGGTACACCTTAGTGCCCAGCAACGCCTCGATGCCGCGTCGCGCAGTGGTTCCGACGTCGCGCAGCCGGGACCCGCCGCGGCCGATAATAATGGCCTTCTGCGAAGATCGCTCCACGTAGAGGTTGACCCGGACATCCAGCAGCTGGTTGTCTTCGCTGCGTCCCTCGCGCGGCACAATCTCGTCCACTACCACGGCAAGGGAGTGGGGCAGCTCGTCGCGGACGCCTTCAAGGGCTGCTTCGCGGACCAGTTCGGCCACCATCACGGCTTCGGGCTCGTCGGTCAGTTCGCCGTCCGGGTACAGGGGCGGGGACGCGGGCATGTGCCCCGCCAGGACCTTCGCCACGGTGTCGACCTGGAAGCCGTCAGCTGCCGAAACGGGCACGACGTCGGCCCATCCTGCCTCGCCCAGCACTTCATTGCCCAGCGCGGTGACGGACATCAGCTGCTTGGCCAGCGCGGCGCGGTCCACCAGATCCGTCTTGGTAACCAGGGCAATCACGGGTGTCCGCTTCAGGGCCGCCAGCTGAGCAGCGATGTAGCGGTCGCCGGGACCCACTGCCTCGTTGGCGGGCAGGCAGAAACCAACGGCGTCAACCTCGGCCAAAGTATCCGCCACCAGCTCGTTCAGCCGCTTGCCCAGCAGGGTCCGAGGACGGTGCAGGCCCGGCGTGTCCACGAGGATCACCTGGGAGTCCTCTCGGTGGACAATGCCGCGGATGGTGTGCCGGGTGGTCTGCGGCTTGGCGGAAGTGATGGCCACCTTGGAACCGACCAGCGCATTGGTCAGGGTGGACTTTCCGGCGTTGGGCCGGCCCACCAGGGAAACGAATCCTGCGCGGAACTGCGGTTCAGTCATTACGGGGTACCAATTCTGTAGAGCGGGTGCGCGGAGCAGGGTTTCTGCCCTCATCGCTGATTTCTTCGTTTTCGGTGTTCCAGGCCAGCACATGCGAAACGCGGTTGCGCCGGCCCTCCAGCCGTTCGGCGTGCAGGGCGATGCCTTCGACCACTACCTCGCTGCCGACAATCGGGACGCGGCCCAGGGCCTTGGCCAGGAGGCCGCCCACCGTGTCCACTTCATCATCCTCCAGTTCGACGCCGAACAACTCACCAAGGTCGTCGATCCCGGTCTTGGAGCTGACCCGGTAGCGGCCGTTGCCGAGGCCTTCGATGTCGGGGCGCTCCGAGTCATACTCGTCCACGATTTCCCCGACGATTTCTTCGATCAGGTCCTCCAGCGTAACCAATCCCGCCGTTCCGCCGTATTCGTCGATCACGATCGCCACGTGCGTGGATTCACGCTGCAGTTCCTGCAGCAGTTCACTTACGGCCTTGGACTCGGGAACGTAGCGGACGCTTCGGGCGTAATCTTCGACCTTCTGCACCGAGGCGCGCTCCGGGTCACTGTGCATCTGCGCGGCGACGTCCTTCAGGTAGAGGATGCCCACCAGGTGGTCGGCACTGTCCTCGATCACCGGGACGCGGGAATAGCCCGAGCGCAGGAACAGGGACATGGCCTGGCGCAGGGTGCTGCCGGCTTCGATGCAGACCATGTCCGTGCGCGGGACCATGACGGACCGGACTTTGGTGTCGCCGAGTTCGAAGACCGAGTGGATCAGTTCCGCCTCGGTATCCTCGATCATGTCCGCGTCGGACGCGCGGTCCAGCAGCTCGCGGAATTCCTCTTCCGTGAAGAACGCGGCATCGGGCCCCTGGGTGCCGGGGGCGACGGCGGTGCCGAGGCGGACGAGCCATCCGGGGATCGGCCCCAGGACGGTCCGCAGCACGCGGACCAGTCCGGCCGTGAGCACAACGACGGCCGTGACGTGCTTACGCCCGATCTGCCGCGGAGAGACGCCCACGAGGACAAAACCGACGGCAGCCATGGTCACCGTGGCAAGCAGTCCCGCCAGCCAGATATTGTCCAGCAGCAGCTGGAAGAGCGTCGCCACGGACACCGCCATGGCCATTTCGAACCACACGCGCCAGAACCGCAGCGCGTGCATGTGTGCCACCGGGTGCGCCAGGATGCGGCGCAGCGGGGCTCCTGCCTTGCCGTGGAGCAGCGCTTCGGCATCCTGCCGGGGCAGGTAGCCGTAGGCCGACTCCGCGGCGGTGAGCAGGCCCGCCAGGACCATGAAAGCCATGGCCATGACGACGAGGACACCAATACTCAACTTCGGGTCTCCTTGGGTGCCTGTTTACCCAGGTAAGCGGAAAGGAGGCGGCGCTGGAGACCGAACATCTCCTTCTCCTCTTCCGGCTCGGCGTGGTCGTAGCCCAGCAGGTGAAGGACGCCGTGGGTGGTCAGGAGCAGCAGCTCCTCACCGGTGCTGTGGCCGGCGTCGGCAGCCTGCAGGGCCGCCACCTGCGGGCACAGCACAATGTCGCCAAGGACCCCGGCGGGGGTGATCCGGCCGGCGGTTCCGGGGCGCAGTTCATCCATCGGGAAGGACAGCACATCTGTGGGACCCGGCAGATCCATCCATTCGATGTGCAGCTTTTCTATGGCGTCCTCATCCACGAGGATGATGGACAGGTCTGCCTCCGGATGGACGTACAGGCTGTCCAGGAGGTACCTGCCCAGCCGGGCGAGTTCCTCTTCATCGACAGCCGGTGCACTGGATTCGTTGTTCACTTCGATGCTCATGCGCGGGCCTCCCGGTTGCGTCCGGCGTTGGCATGGCCGCTGCCGTTGGACCGGCCGCCGTCGGCGCGGGCTGCGCCGGAGCGCCGGACCTCGTCCCATTCGCTGTAGGCCGTGACAATGTCACTGACCAGGCGGTGCCGGACAACGTCCACTGCCTGCAGTTCCGAGAATGCGACGTCGTCGATGCCGCCCAGGATGTCGTGGACAATCCGCAGGCCGGAGGCGGTGCCGCCGGGCAGGTCCACTTGGGTAACGTCGCCGGTGACGACCATCTTCGAGCCGAAGCCGAGACGGGTAAGGAACATCTTCATCTGCTCGGGCGTGGTGTTCTGGGCTTCATCGAGGATGATGAACGCGTCATTGAGCGTCCGGCCGCGCATGTAGGCCAGGGGCGCCACCTCGATGGTGCCGGCCGCCATCAGGCGGGGAATCGATTCGGGGTCCATCATGTCGTGCAGGGCGTCGTAGAGCGGCCGCAGGTACGGGTCGATCTTGTCGCTCAGCGTCCCCGGAAGGAAGCCGAGCCGCTCCCCCGCTTCCACTGCCGGACGGGTGAGGATGATCCGGTTGACCTCTTTTTGCTGCAGGGCCTGCACTGCCTTGGCCATCGCCAGGTACGTCTTGCCGGTGCCCGCAGGACCGATGCCGAAAACCACCGTGTTGCGGTCAATCGCATCCACGTAGTTCTTTTGGTTCAGGGTCTTGGGCCGAATGGTCTTTCCCCGGGTGGAGAGGATGTTCTGCGTCAGGACATCGGCCGGGCGGTGGGTGCTCTGGTCCTTGAGCATGCTGATCAGCTGTTCGAGAACCTGCGGCGTGACGCGGGTCTGGTGGCGGGCCAGTACGCGGACTTCGTTGACCAGGCGTACGGTCTGTTCGACCTCTGCAGCGGGGCCGGACACGGACAGTTCGTTGCCGCGCACCATCAGGCTTACCTCGGGATTTGCCGTCTCAATGATCCTGAGCGCCTCATCATTGGCACCCAGTGACTGGACCATGTGTTCCGTCGAGTCAAAGACTATTGTCTGGTTGTCCAGCCGAATGGTGCCGATTTCCGTTGAAGATTCGGTCATATAGACGGCCCTTTCAGGCCTTTCATCGCCCCTTATAGAGTCTGGTTTTAAAGTTCTTCGAACTTTTTACGGTGGTGGCGGCCGGTCCGGCCATCCGTCCCGGGAAAGTAAACGCCCTGGTACAGACGATTATTTCCTCGGGTCCCGGACGACGCGCCGCGCACCGCACGCTACCTAAATCTTACTTGATGTGCTCCCCGGCGAACCGACCGGCATCGGGTTTTTGTCTCGGCCCCGCAACGGTGATGTCTCAATCGTGTTTCAGTCCGGGCGCTGGCCCGTCCCCGGCACGGGAAGGCCCCAAAGCATGTGCAAAGGTTGAAGACGTACGTTTTCGAGTTACCCCAGAGGAGGATAGATGGACGCCGGATCCAACGACGCAACGTCCTGTCTCCGAGGGCTTCGCCAGCGGTATTTCCTGGCCGGTTCCCTGTTGGCCGCGGCTGCGCTGGGGCTGGGTGGATGCGGCGTCTTAGCCGAGAATCCCACCATCACGATGCCGTCGTCCTTCGACGGCTCAGACGCCTCCGCTGCTGCTCCAATGACGGTCTCCCCGCCGGCGGAGGCCAGTTCCGCCGGAACGCTCATGCCGGTGTACTGGCTGGGACGGAACGACTCGACGGTCAGTCTTTACCGTGAGTTCCTCTCCTCGGACAACACCGGTGATCCCATCGGCGAGGCAGTCCAGGCCATGACGGCGGCCCAACCGCTGGACCAGGACTACTTCACTCCCTGGCACGCGGCGGACAGCGTCACCGCATCCATTTCCAGCAAGAACGTCATTACCGTGGACATCTCCTCGGACGCGTTCAAGGGCTCCCTCGACTCGGGCATGGCCCACCGTGCAGTGCAGCAGCTGGTCTACACCGCCACGGCAGCAGCAGCCAACGCGGGGTTGACCACCGTAGGGCAGGAAAGCAGCGTGGCGATCCTGGTGGACGGCAAGGAGGGGTACCGCGCGTTCGGCCATGTGACCCTGGAGGAGCCGCTGCACAGGGATCCCGCGCTGGTGGCACCGATCTGGGTGATTGATCCGCAGGAATCGCAGATCCGGGGCACCGAGGTCGAGGTCAGCGGGACTGCGGTGGCGCAGACGGTTGAACTGCTCTGGCGGGCCGAACCCATAGTGGACGGCAGGCCGTCGGCCGGGGCTGCGGCTTCCGGCAGCGTGCAACTGGACAAGGCGCCCGGCAAGACGGGCGAATTCAGCTTCACAGCTTCCCTCGCCCCGGGCGAATACAGCCTCCGGGTCTTCTACAGCGGGCAGGAAACCGCCGGGGATTCCAAGCGCATTACGGTGTCTGCTTCCCGGGAGGATCCGGAGGGCTAGCCCGGTGGTCTTCCTACCAGCGGCCGAGCAGCGAATTCAGCACGGCCAGCGCCGCCGGACCTGCAGTGGAGGAACGCAGCACATGCGGTCCGAGCCGGACGGCGACCGCTCCGGCACCGCGCAGCGCTTCCAGCTCGGCGGGGCTGATGCCGCCTTCCGGACCCACGACTACCGCAATGGAGGCGGAGGCCTCGTCGGGACCGCGCCTGCCAAGGTCACGCACCGCATCCGCCAGCGGCACGTCGGCCTCCTCATGGAGGACAAGGACGAGGTCAAGTTCCGCCAGCCTGGCCGGCAGGGCACGGCTGTCCAGCGCGGGCTCCACCGCAGGGATGCGGGAACGGCGGGACTGCTTGGCAGCGGCAAAGGTCAGGGCCTGCCATTTGGCCTGTCCCTTAACCGCCTTCTCGGCGCGCCACCGGACAATGCTGCGGTCGGATTGCCACGGGATCACCGTGTCCACACCCAGCTCGGTCGCGGCTTCCACTGCCTGCTCGTCCCGGTCCCCCTTGGCCAGCGCCTGGACCAGGAAGAACCGTTCGGGCTCGACCGGTTCGTCGATGACACCTGACACCCGCAGTTCCAGAAGCGACGCACCGGTTTCCGTTACCGTGCCGGTGAGCCGGCGGCCGGCGCCGTCGACCACGTCCACGCTTTCACCGGCTCCGAGGCGCTTCACAGATACAGCGTGCCGAGCTTCCGGGCCCTCGAGACGGAAGATGTCTCCGGGCCCGGCCGCCGCCACCTGCGCCGGGTCACCGAAGAAAATCGGGTTGGTCATCTCAGAGGTTGCCCAGACGGTCCCGCAGCTTGGCGAAAACGCCGTTACCTGAGCTATTGAGCTTTCCCTCGCTGTATTCCTCGCCGCGCAGCTTGGCGAGGCGGCGGAGCAGTTCCTCCTGCTCGGAGTCCAGCTTCTGCGGGGTCTCCACGTGCAGGTGCACCCGAAGATCGCCGCGGCCGTGGCCGCGCAGGTGCGTGACGCCCAGGTCGTTGAGGACGGACACCTCGCCGGACTGCGTGCCGGGCTTGACGGTGATTTCGCGTTCGCCGTCGAAGGTCTCCAGTGCCACGGTGGTTCCCAGCGCTGCGGCAGTCATGGGGATGGTGAGTGTGGCGTGCAGGTCGTCGCCGTCACGGAGGAACGTCGGGTCATTGTTGACCCGGATCTCCACGTACAGATCGCCGGCGGGGCCGCCGGCCATCCCGGCTTCACCCTGCCCGCCGAGCTGGATCCGGGTACCGGTGGCGACGCCGGCCGGGATCTTGATGGTCAGGGTACGCCGGTTGCGGACACGGCCCTCGCCGGAGCACTCGTGGCAGGGGTCCGGGATGACGGTGCCGAAGCCGTTGCAGGTGCCGCAGGGTGCCGAGGTCATGACCTGGCCCAGGATCGAGCGGACCGCCCGCTGGACCTGACCGGTGCCGTGGCAGATGTCGCAGGTGCGCGGAGAGGTGCCGGGCTGGCAGCAGGAACCGTCGCAGGTGGGGCAGACGACTGCAGTGTCGACGTCGATCTTCTTGTTGGTGCCGAAGACGGCATCCTTGAGGTCGATCCGGACGTTGATCAGGGCGTCCTGTCCGCGGCGGCTGCGTGAGGCCGGTCCGCGTCCTCCGCCCGGGGCGCCGCCGCCGAAGAAGGTGTCGAAGATGTCCTGGAAACCGAACCCCTGGGCGCCGAAACCGCCGCCTCCGAAGCCGTTGTCGTTGCCGTTCTCGTTGCCCGTGGTGTCGTAGATCCGCCGTTTTTCCGGATCGGAAAGAACCTCGTAGGCGTGCGATACGGCTTTGAACTCGTCCGAGGCGCCCGGAGCATTGTTGACGTCCGGGTGCAGCTTGCGGGCTAGCTTCCGGTACGCCTTCTTGATTTCTTCACCGGTGGCGTCTCGTCCGACACCCAGAACCTGGTAGTGATCGCTCACTCGTGCACATCGCTTTCCTGTATTGCGTGCCTTCAAACTTTGAAGACGGAGGTTGGGTTCCCGCCGGTTCCCCGGCAGGCGGGTCCGTAACTGCTGGGGACCGCGTTAGTTGTTCAGTATTCGGGACAGGTACCTGGCCACGGCTCGCACCGCTGCCATGGTGGTGGGATAGTCCATCCGCGTGGGACCGAGAATGCCGACCTTCGCGGTGGCGTCGGGACCGTATCCCGTAGCCACCACCGAGGCTTCCGACAATCCGCCGTACGGATTCTCCCGGCCGATCCGGACGGCAACGCCGCGGGCATCCTGTTCCATCTCCGACAGCAGCCGCAGCATCACCACTTGCTCCTCGAGCGCTTCGAGCACGGGACCGATAGTCAGCGGGAAGTCTACAGTGGAGCGGGCCAGGTTGGCTGTCCCTGCCATCACCATGCGGTCCTCGCGGTTGATGCCGGCCAGCTGCTCCAGGCAGTGCCCCAGGGAGTTGCCCACGCGCCTGCGTTCGGCCGGCACCGTGGCAAGGGCATTGGCCAGCTGGCTCGTGATGCTACTCAGCGGCGTGCCTGCCAACGCGGACAGGAAGTGCTGGCGCAGGTCGCCCAGGTCCGGCTCCGTCACCGGCTGCGGAACGGTAATGACGCGCTGCTCCACCCGCCCCGTGGTCGAGATGAGCACTACCAGCACCTGCGCCGGAGCCAGCAGGACAAATTCAATGTGCCGGACCTTGGCATTGCCCAGATGCGGGTACTGCACCACGGCCACCTGGTTGGTCAGCTGCGACAGCAGCCTGACGGTACGGTCCATCACATCGTCGAGGTCGTCGGCTTCTTCCAGCAGCGACTGGATGGCGCGGCGTTCGGGAGCGGAGAGCGGCTTGACGTCGGAAATCCGGTCGACGAACAGGCGGTAGCCCTTGTCGGTGGGGATGCGCCCGGCGGACGTGTGCGGGGCGGTGATCAGCCCCTCTTCCTCAAGGGCGGCCATGTCATTTCGGATGGTGGCCGAGGAAACACCCAGGTGATGCCGTTCCACAAGTGCCTTGGATCCCACGGGCTCCCGCGAATGGACGTAGTCCTCAACAATGGCGCGGAGGACCTCGAGTCGGCGTGGCTCACTCATGGATTTCCCTCCCTGTTGATCGGCGGTTGATCGGCGGTTGCTCGGCGGTTGCTCGGCATTCTTACTTGCGTGGTGATCCGTGTGGTGACCTGTGTGGTGACCTATGGGCAGAGCACCGGACGTTTAGCACTCACAGTGTTCAAGTGCCAAGTCTAGTACGGATCGGCAGCGTTGCTAGCATTGAGGAACCCGCGGCCTGCTGCGGTTTCCGCCCGATCAGAACCGTAAGTGAGGCAACTTCCGTGTCCAGCTTTTCCTGGGGTCCGCAGGACATCACCGCGCCGGCCCGGACCGTCCTGCGCAAAGTCGGCGCCGAAACCGGCCTGGTCCTTGAGGACGTTGCCTCGGGCTGGGTTGGTGCGGTGGTGCGCGTGGAGAAATCCGGCGGACTGCACCTGATGGTGCTGGAAGACCGGCGCGGGAAAAAGAAATCCTTCGAACTGGGCTTCGGCTTCCTGCTCGAGGGCGAGCCGGTGGAAGTTGTGCCCGCGGCTGCGGCGGCGGCCAAGGCAGGTCCGGCCCGGACGGCGTCCGGCTCGGTCCGCGTCGCCAACCAGCGCGCCCGCACCGCCCGGGCCAGCCGCATCTGGGTGGAGGGCAAGCACGACGCCGAACTGGTGGAGAAGGTATGGGGCGATGACCTGCGGGTGGAGGGAATCGTCGTCGAGCCCCTCCACGGCGTCGACGACCTGTACTCCGCGGTCCGGGAGTTTTCCCCGGGCCCGGGGCGCAGGCTGGGCATACTGGTGGATCACCTGGTTCCGGGCTCCAAGGAATCGCGCATTGCCGCCGAGGCGATGACCTCCCCCGGCGCGCCGGGCAATGTCTTGATTGTCGGGCATCCGTACGTGGACGTCTGGCAGGCCATCAAGCCGTCCGTGATCGGGCGTACCGCCTGGCCCGTGGTCCCCCGTCACCTGGACTGGAAAACCGGCATCCTGCAGGGACTGGGCTGGCCGCACCGCGACCATACCGACGTCGCAATGGGCTGGAAGAAGCTGCTGGGGCAGGTGAACAGCTATGCGGATCTGGAACCGTCACTGCTCGGACGAGTGGAGGAAGTCATCGATTTCCTGACCGTTCCCGGGTGAGACGCGCATCGCACTGCCTCTTTCCTTTCCGTGAGGAAGCGTGCGAGCCAGTACTCTTGAGGAATACGTAGTAGTGGACCGACCCTGTGTCACCATGAGCCAAAAGGAAAATACGCCGTGTCCAACACACGCCAGAACCACCGCCCCCGACCGGAAGAACACGGCGGAGCGCAGCGTCCTGTTTACCAGGGGGCTCCGGCCAACGCACTGCCGCTGACCGCGTCCGAAGACCGGCAGTGGGCAACTCTGGCGCACTTCGGCGGCATCCTCGCTTTTGTTCCGTCGCTGATCATCTACCTGGTGTTCCGCGACCGCGGTCCGTTCACTGCCCAGGAATCCAAGGAAGCCCTGAACTTCACGCTTCCGCCCAGCATTGCTGCCCTGACCGTCTGGGCGTTGTCCTTCATTCCCGAGATCGGCGGCTTCTTCGCCGTGCTCAATGCCATGATCTGGGTCTACGTGGCTGTGTCCTCGGTGATCGCAGGCATCGAGTGCAACCGCGGCCGGCCGTACCGCTACCCGCTCAACCTGCGCCGCATCAAGTAGCGCCGCAGGGCGGGACCGCTGCCGGGGAACTCAGTCCGGCAGCAGCCGCCGGACCACTGCGTCGGCCAGCAGCCGGCCCCGCGGCGTGAGGATCACCTTGCCGGTCAGCGCAGCGCGCGGATCCACAAGGCCGTCGGCCATGAGTCCCGCCACGGCCAGCCTGCCGGGCTCACGCAGCCGGTCCAGTGCCAGGCCTTCAGCGAGCCGGGTCCGCAGCATAACGTCTTCCATGTACCGGGTATCGGCGTCCAGGGTCTCGCGTCCGACGGCGGGCGACTCCCCCGCGCCGATCCGCTGGGCATAGGCGGTGGGATGCTTGGCATTCCACCAGCGCACGCCGCCGGCGTGTGAATGGGCACCCGGGCCGACGCCCCACCAGTCATCACTGCGCCAGTAGGCCAGGTTGTGCCGGCACTGGTCCTCGGGGGTCCGCGCCCAGTTGCTGACCTCGTACCAGTTCAGTCCGGCGGCGGTCATCATTTCATCCGCCAGCACGTATTTGTCGGCGTGGTCGTCGTCGTCGATGGGCGGGACCTCGCCGCGGCGCATCCGGGCGGCGAGCTTGGTCCCTTCTTCGATGATGAGCGCGTAGGCGGAGATATGGTCAGGCTCGTAGCTCAGTGCCTCTTCGAGCGAGTGCTTCCAGTCGGCCATGGACTCCCCGGGAGTTCCATAGATGAGGTCCACGCTCACGTGCAGGCCGGCGTCGCGCGCCCACTGCACGGCCTGCGGAACCCTCGACGGCGTGTGCGTGCGGTCCAGCACTGCCAGCACGTGCGGCACGGCGGACTGCATGCCGAAGGAAACCCGGGTGAAGCCGGCGTCGGCAAGCAGCTGCAGGGACTGCGGCGTGACGGAGTCCGGGTTCGCTTCGGTGGTGACTTCGGCGCCGGGCGCCAGGCCCCACTGGTCGACGGCGGTGCGGAGGATCAGCGCGAGGTCCTCCGCCGGGAGCAGCGTGGGAGTGCCGCCGCCGAAGAAGACGGTGCCCATCCGGCGCTCCGGCAGGCCCGAACGCCGCAGGGCGTCAGCGGCAAAGACCACCTCGCGGGCCGCCGTGCCGCCGTAGGCAGCCTGCGACGCACCGCCGCCCAGCTCGGTGGCCGTATACGTGTTGAAATCGCAGTAGCCGCAGCGGACGGAGCAGAACGGAATGTGGACGTACAGTCCGAAGTTCCGCTCCGCTGCTCCGTCCGCGGCCTGTGCGGGGAGGAGACCGTCGGCAGGTGCCGGGTCTCCGAGGGGCAGTGCACTGGGTGTCACTTCTTGGATTTGTCCTTGGACTCGTCGGAGGAAAGCGCAGCCACGAAGGCTTCCTGGGGAACTTCCACGCGGCCCACCATCTTCATGCGCTTCTTGCCTTCCTTCTGCTTTTCCAGCAGCTTGCGCTTACGGCTGATGTCGCCGCCGTAGCACTTGGCAAGCACGTCCTTGCGGATGGCGCGGATGGATTCGCGGGCGATGATGCGGGAGCCGATGGCTGCCTGGATGGGCACTTCGAACTGCTGCCGCGGGATCAGCTCACGCAGCTTGCCGGTCATCATAACGCCGTAGGCGTAGGCCTTGTCCTTGTGCGTGATGGAGCTGAAGGCGTCAACCTGTTCGCCCTGAAGCAGGATGTCCACCTTGACCAGGTCGGCGACCTGTTCGCCGTCGGCCTTCCAATCGAGGGAGGCGTAGCCGCGGGTCTTTGACTTGAGGATGTCGAAGAAGTCGAAAACGATTTCGGCCAGCGGCAGGCGGTACCGGATTTCCACCCGGTCCTCGGAGAGATAGTCCATGCCGCCCAGAACGCCGCGGCGGGACTGGCACAGCTCCATGATGGCGCCGACAAATTCATTCGGCGCCAGGATCGTGGCCGAGACCATCGGCTCGCGGACCTCTTTGATCTTGCCTTCGGGGTACTCGCTGGGGTTGGTCACGGTGACCACCTTTTTGTCCTCGAGCGTCACCTCGTACTCCACGTTGGGGGCAGTGGAGATCAGGTCCAGGTTGTACTCGCGCTCGAGGCGTTCACGGGTGATTTCCAGGTGCAGCAGGCCCAGGAAGCCCACCCGGAAGCCGAAGCCCAGCGCCGCGGACGTCTCGGGTTCGTATACCAGCGCGGCATCGTTGAGCATCAGCTTTTCCAGCGCTTCGCGGAGCACCGGGTAGTCGGCGCCGTCGATGGGGTACAGCCCGGAGAACACCATGGGTTTGGGATCGGCGTAGCCCTCGAGTGACTTCTCGGCCGGCTTGGCCAGGTTGGTGACGGTGTCGCCCACCTTGGACAGGCGTACATCCTTCACGCCGGTGATGAGGTACCCCACCTCACCCACGCCCAGGCCCTTGGACGGGGTGGGTTCCGGCGAGCTCACACCGATTTCGAGGAGCTCATGGCTGGCCCGGGTGGACATCATCTGGATGCGTTCACGCGGGGACAGCGACCCGTCGATCACGCGGACATAGGTGACGACGCCGCGGTAGGTGTCATACACGGAGTCGAAGATCATGGCTCGGGCGGGAGCGTCGGGGTCGCCCACCGGTGCCGGAATCTCGCGGACAATCTGGTCCAGCAGGGCTTCAACGCCAACACCGGTCTTGCCGGAGACCCTCAGCACGTCCTCCGGATCGCCGCCGATCAGCTTCGCCAGTTCCTCGGCGTACTTCTCCGGCTGCGCCGCCGGGAGGTCGATCTTGTTCAGGACCGGAATGATGGTCAGGTCGTTTTCCATCGCCAGGTAAAGGTTCGCCAGCGTCTGCGCCTCGATACCCTGGGCGGCGTCCACCAGCAGCACTGCTCCTTCGCAGGCAGCCAGGGAACGGGAGACTTCGTAGGTGAAGTCCACATGGCCCGGAGTGTCGATCATATTCAGGGCGTAAGACTGCCCGTCCAGTTCCCACGGCATGCGTACGGCCTGGGACTTGATGGTGATGCCGCGCTCACGCTCGATATCCATCCGGTCCAGGTACTGGGCCTTCATGTTCCGGTGCTCAACCACTCCGGTGGACTGGAGCATGCGGTCGGCCAAGGTGGACTTGCCGTGGTCGATGTGGGCGATGATGCAGAAGTTTCTGATGATCGCCGGATCCGTCGCGGCAGGCACCGGCGAGAAGCGGGCCATGGGTGACACTGTGGCGGTTCCTTTACTGTTCCGGGACAAGCCGGACGCGGCGCGGTGCGCGGGTGTCCTTGGTCCTGGCGGTCTGGTGGGTGTTCTATCGAGTTAACAGTCTCCCACGTTTGCCTGCCGCAGCAGGAACCGGACGCACCTGAGGTTTCGTGGCCGGGAGCATAACGTAGTGCCATGCCCTTTAATGCCCGCGCCTTTGCCTCCTTTGCCCGCTCGGCCCTGCGCCTGCTGCGCTCCGCTTCTTCCTCTGCCGGCCCTGCCGAAAGCAGCCGCGGAACCGGCCGTTCGGCCCGTCCCCGAACGCCGGACAGCCGCCGGACGCCGGAGACCCGGCGGACGCCGTCGCCCTCCCCCGGGACCAAGGCCACTCCCCCGCGCACCCCGGCTGCCCGGCAGTCGCCGCCGTCGCCGTCGTCATCCGCGCGGACCGCTCCGGCAGCAGCCCCTTCGGGTTACGCCGGCGACTACGCCGGTCCTGTCACCCCGGTCTATGCCCCGCAGCCGGACGGCGATCCCGATCCCGGCGAAGTGGTGTGGGCCTGGGTCCCGTACGAAGATGACCCCAGCCAGGGCAAGGACCGTCCGGTCCTGCTGATCGGGCGAAGCGGCGGCCTGTTGCTGGGCCTGATGATGACCAGCCGGGACCGGAACAACAGCAGCGGGTCCGACCCTCGCTACCTCGACGTCGGCACCGGCCCGTGGGACAGCAAGGGTCGTCCCAGTGAGGTGAAGCTGGACCGCGTCCTCCAGCTCGAACCGGGCAGCGTGCGCCGGGAAGGTGCAATCATGGATAGGAACGTGTTCCAGACAGTTGCCCGTCGGCTGGCCGTGATGCGCCCGGCACGCTGAACCGGCACTTTAGTTACCGGAGCCCAAACTCTGCTAACATTTATTGCTGTGTGTCCGCGCAGGTCGACGGGCACTTTGGTTCAGACGCCATTACGGTATCCCCACGCCGCTCAGTCAATGTCTGGGCTGAAATACCCTCACCGACCAAGTCCGCAATACAAAGAGAGTTTATAAGTGGCCAATATTAAGTCCCAGAAGAAGCGCATCCTCACCAACGAGAAGGCGCGTCAGCGTAACAACTCGGTGAAGTCCGAGCTGAAGACCGTCATCAGCAAGGTTGATGCCGCAGTCAAGGCCAGCGACAAGGACGCAGCAGCCGAAGCGCTGAAGACCGCCAGCCGCAAGCTGGACAAGGCCGTCAGCAAGGGCGTAATCCACAAGAACAACGCTGCCAACCGCAAGTCGGCCATCTCCAAGAAGGTCAGCGCGCTCTAACCAGCAGCCAGCATTACAGACTTACTCAGCGTGGGCCGGTCCTTCGGGACCGGCCACGCTTTGTTTTAAGCCGGCTTCCGGACTGTTCTCGACTGTTTCGGACAGCCGTGCGGGTGCGTGTCGGCGGGCCGGTGGGCAGCCGAGGATGCGGGGTGCGTGTCGGCTGCGTGCCCGCCTGCGGCATAGCCGGGCCGGCGCGTGTCGGCGGGCTAACTGCTCCTAGCGCCCGGAGGCTGCCAGGGCTATGACGGTGACGGCCCGTTCCACGGCGTACACCGGATCACGTCCGGCGCCCTTGACCTGTGCATCCGCTTCGGCGAGGGCCTGGACAGCTTCGATCAGGGACTCCGAGGTAAACCGCTGGGCATCCCGTCGAGCCTGGTCCACCTGCCACGGCGCCATGGACAGTTCCTTGGCCATCGAGGCAGAGGAGCCACGCAGATTGGCCACCCGGGCTACGGCCCGGACTTTCATGGCCAGGGCGCCGACCAGCGGCACCGGATCCACGCCGGTATCCAGCGCGTGCCGGAGCATGGACAGCGCCTGCGCAGCGCGGCCGGCCAGGGCTGCGTCGGCGACTTTAAAGGCCGTGGCCTCGACCCGCCCGCCGTAATAGCGCTCCACCAGTTCCTCGGTGACCTCGCCGGTGGAATCACTGATCAGCTGTTGGCAGGATGCTGCAAGCTCGGAGAGGCTCGACCCGACGGCGTTTACCAGCGCGCGGGCCGCGCCCGGGTCGATCCTGCGACGGGCAGTGCGGAACTCCGAAGTGACGAAGTCCAGCTTCTCCGCATCCTTCTTGAAGGGCTGGCACTCCACGACGGGGGCTCCGGCAGCCTTAACCGCATCCAGCAGCTTCTTGCCGCGGTTGCCGCCCGCGTGGTGCAGCACCAGAACGGCATCCGGGGACGGATCCTTCAAATAGGCCAGCGTTTCGGTGAGGAAATCCTCGTTCATCGACGCGAGATTCACGGCCTCGATAAGTTTGGCCTCGCCGAACAGCGAGGGGCTCGACTGCAGTGTGAGTTCCCCGGAGGCGTAGGTGGAGGCGTCGAAGTGCACCAGCTCCGTGTCGGGCTGCTTCTCCCGGAGCAGCCCGCGCAGCCGGTCCCGGGCCCGGGAGGCCAGATAGTCCTCCGGGCCCGCCAGCAGGACCACCGGTGCGGGTTCGACCTCGCGCCAGGAGACCGTCGCTGAGGACTTGCTCGCGGAGGACTTACTGCCGGAGCTGCGTTTGGAAGGGACTGCCGGATTCACAGCTGGTGCTCCTGGGATTGTGTGGCGGCCTTCCGGCCTGCCGGGGCGAAGGATCGAAAGGTATCCGCACCGCGGATATCCTCCCTCCAAGATTGCCACGGTACCGGTCGGCGGCCAATTTTCCGTCCGGCCGCGGCCGTGTTTTCCGGCCTGCGGCGGCCCTCGACTGCCGATCCTCAGCGGGACCTACCGGACCTACGGGATCTATCGGATCTACGGCGGCAGGCTCTGGACCTCAAGACCGTTGCCTTCGCGGACCACCACTACCGTGCCGTGCTGGTCCGTCCGCGCCACCCCGGTGCCGGCAGACCGGAGCTGCGCCAGGATTTCCGGTGCCGGGTGCCCGTACTCGTTATCGGCACCAACGGAAATCAATGCCAGGGACGGTCGGACTGCGCGGAACCAGCCGTCACCGCCGTTGCGTGCCCCATGGTGGGCCACCTTCAGCACGTCGACGCCGGCACGAAGATTGGCCTGTGTTGCGAGAATCGTTGCGGCGGCCTCCTCCTCGGCATCACCGGTGAACAGAATCCGCAGCGGCCGCTCCCCCTGCCCCGGACCCCCGACAGTCACCAGCAGGACGGCACTGGCATTGTTCTCCTCCCCGTCTCCGGCCACGGGCACCGCAATGCCCGATGCCGGCGGCCAGAGGACTTCCCAGTGCACGAGGCCGGCCGTTCCGGCCATCCCCTGGGCCAGGCGTGTCCGGGGTGCTGCCGTTCCGGCCAACACCCCGGTCAGATTCTCCGGCAGTTCCCGATCCGCCGACGAGTAGCCCACCTGCAGCACGGACCGTCCGGAAAGCACTCCGGCAGCACCGCCGTAATGGTCCAGATGGGCATGAGTGAACACGAGGAACTCAACGGTCCGCACCCCCAGCCGATCAAGGCAGGCATCCATGGGGTCGGGCTCTCCGCCGGCATCGATCACCACCGCACTGTCCGGACCCGCACGGATCGCGAACCCGTCCCCCTGCCCGACGTCGCAGGCGGCCACCATCCACTCATTCTCCTCGCCCCGTTCTCCCTGCAGCGCACGGACAGCAAGGACCGCACCGGCCGGCAGGACCAGCGAAGCGACTGCACCTGCCGCTACCCAGCGCCGGCGGGGGCTGGACCACCCTGCGAAGCCTGCCTGCCGGTTGGTTCCTGAACCCCGACGCCGGGACCCGGTGCGCCTGTCCCCCTGGTCCGCTTCGTCCTCCCCGTCCTTTGCGTTCCCTCTTTCCGCCCGTTCCGCCCGGGCCGGGAATATCCCGCCGCCTGCGCGCCGCGAGAGATACAGGATGCCAACTACGGCCGTACCCGCGCACACGCTCATGAGCACCACGCCAAGGCTGCGCTCCGGCCAGGCCGCCAACGCACCGGGAACGGACTCAAAGAGCCGGGCAGTTTTAGCCACCCACCAGGCTCCGGCGGACGCAAGCAGGAGCGGCGGCGTCGCCAGCGCCGGAGCTGCACCCACCAGCGCGACGGCAAGCATCCCGGCAATCGTCACGGCAGGAACAACGGGCGCAGCCACCAGATTCGCAGGAACCGAATACACCGGCAGCTGAGGTTGCAGGAGCACCAGGACCGGGGAGCAAAACAGCTGCGCTGCGACGGGTATGGCCAGGGCCGCTGCCAACCAGCGGGGCAGGCGCATCGACAGCACCCGCACCAGATGCGGTCCCAAGACAATAAGACCCAGCGTCGCGCAGACTGACAGGATGAACGCGTAGCTTCCGCACAACCAGGGATCAATGCACAGCAGTACGGAGATCGACAGGAAGAGCAATGCTGCCGAAAGACGTCCGCGTCCGGAGAGCACGGCGAGGGTACCCAGTCCGCCCATAACCGCTGCGCGCAGCACACTGGGATCCGGCCTTACCAGGAGCACGAACGCCGTCAGCCCGGTCAAGGCCAGCAGCACCGCCGGGGCCCGCGGCATCCGCAGCGCCCGGGCGCTCAGGAAGATGAATGCCAGCAGATAGCTGCAGTTGGCGCCGGAGACAGCCGTCAGATGGGTCAGGCCGGTATTCTTCATCGCCTGCTCCAGGCCCGGATCGAGGCCGCCCCGGTCACCGAGCACCATGCCCGGAAGCAGCCCCTCCACGTCCGCACCGCGGTCTTCAGCCACCCGGACAAAAGCTCCGCGGAGTCCTGCCGTCGCTGCGTACCAGCCGCCGGCAGGCGTGACCTCGGGCGGAACGGCAGCCCGCAGGAGGGCAAGGTTCCGGTCTCCCGCCGGAAGAGGCTGCAGGGAGCCGGCACTGCTGAACCGGTCCCCCAACCTGATGGGGGCATAATCCTCCCCGCCGACAACCAGGAGCGTTGCCGAAGTTCCGAACCGCCGGCCGTCCGCAGTGCCCGATTCCGCCACGGCGTCAATGAGGTAACGCGGCTTTCCCGTAAACCGGTCCGCCGCCGCAGGCCGTGCATCCGATGCGGCCCGCAGTTCTGCAGTGATGGCGGATTCTTCGGCGATGAGCCCGGAGACAGGTCCGCCGGTGCGTGCCGCCAAGCTGGCCGTTGCGCCGGCACAGACCAGTGCTGCCGCCGCGGCCGGGACAGCGGCACCTCGCAGGAACGCCGCGGCGCCGGTGTGCACGGGTCTGCTTCTGCGGCCGCGGTGCGGCGTCCTCCGGGATGTTGCCGGGCGGGTGCTTCCTCCCCGTAGATCCCGGACCTGCCCGCGTGATGCTGCCAGGACCAGAAGGACCGCCAAAACAGCGGCGGAGCCTGCCACAGCCCATCCCGCCGGCGGCGGTAACCGGACCGCGGCAAAGGCTGCGGCCCATACCGTTGCTGCCGCAGGCAGGAGCCGCAGTTCACGGAGCGGCGGCGGCACGTCAGCGGACGCAGCCTCCCGGTTGTCCCAGGCTTCCCGTGCCCTGCCGATTCCGGCCCGGCTCCTCTCCCACGGCCCGCCAACGGCCGCGCCGCGCCCCGCGTCCGGCTCCCCGTCACCTGCTGCCTGGCTGCCGGTGTCCTGCGGACCCGAGGGCTGCGCACCCGGATCCAACGCCGACGCGACGTACCGCGACCACCTGCTCGTTTCCCGGCTGGACATTGGTCAACTGCTAGACGGTGACCAGTGGGAGCAACGCAGCCATCATCGCTTCCCCGATCCCGGGAACGGCGTCCAGATCTTCGGGCCGGCTGAACCTGCCGTGCTCGGTCCGCCACGCGATGATCCGCTCGGCCAGCACCGGCCCGACCCTCGGCAGGGTTTGAAGCCGGGTCGAGTCTGCCGTGTTCAGGTTGACGCTGCCCGAAGCGCCGTCTTCAGCACGTGCTCCGAAACCAGCCGCACCGGATGCGCTGCCATCCGCCGCAGTTCCTCCTGCGCCGGCAGTGCGCGGCGGGTTCTCCCCGATCCTCGGAACAAGCACCATCGCGCCATCCTCCACCAGGGCCGCGAGATTCACGCCGGCGAGGTCCGCATCGGCTGCCGTTCCACCGGCGGCTTCAACGGCGTCAACAATCCGGCTGCCCGGCGCCAATCGGACGACCCCCGGGCGCTGTACGGCTCCAGCCACGTGAACCACCGTGGTTGCCGGGCCCCCGCCGGGCTCCCCCGGATTTGACGGCACAGCCGAAGGCGCCGGGGTCGCGGATGCAGGAGGCGAAGTGCCCCGCGGGCTGCCGCTGCCTTCCGTGGGCGCTGACGGATCCAAGGCAGATGACGGGTCGGAGGCAGGTGGGGACAGATCGATGCTGGCCACCGGAACCGGACCTCGGTCCCGGGACAGTATGATCGCCGCACCGCTGCCCAGCAACAGACACACCGCCAGCACCGCTGCCGGCAGGGAGAATGCCCACCGGCGCCTACTTCCGGGGTGAGAATCGCCCGACGGCTCCACCCCCTGCAGATCAGGGACATGGACGTCCGAGGTATCCCAACGATGCTGTGCCATGGGACAAAACTAGCTATCGCCACCCGCCGGGGTTCCACGGTGTTGAGGCCGGTGGACGGACCAAGGCCAGCCGCCGCTCAGAGATGGCATTGTTGAGGACGAGACAAGCGGCCGCCCATTTCCCGCGGCCACTCCTGGACCTTTGCGGTTCCCCACCGTTCCCCGCTCACGATCCAGGACTTCAAGGCCTCCCGGATCCGGTCCGGATGAAACAGAACCTCTAGGCGCCTGCATCAATCCGGTTTCGGATTTACTTGAAGATGTTCTTGGAGCCTGCGTCCATAACAACCTGGCCATTCTGCCAGGCCGGACGGAATTCACTCAGTGACTTTGAATAAGTCTCCAGCGACTCAACGACAACCCCTTCGGCGGTATTGCGAATAACTCCGATGGCAACAGTGAACACACTCATGCGCTTGGAAGCGTTCGCCGAATCGATAGTTACGCTGGTTCCCGAACCGTTGTCGATCCCCAGGGAAACCCCGTATTTACGGAAAGAGCCCATACCGTTGGACTGGGCTGAGTAAGCAATCGGAACGACGGCTTCAATTTCGTCGGTCAGCTTGATTTCAATGGTTTCCTGCGCCTTGCCGTTCTGCCCGCGACCAACATCGCCAAGATGACGGACGGCGCCCCCGAGCAGTTCCGGCGTGGGAACCGGCTGGGCCTCGGAGCCGAATGTGGAACAAACCAGCTCTGTTCCATCCTTGAGGATGACCAGTGCGTAAAGGTCATAGTCGGTGTTGGACGACCATTCGCAGCGGGCCGTGACTACCGGTGTTTTTTCAATGGTGACCCGGTTCCCCTTTTCAAGGGAAATAGCACCGGCTTTCTTTCCAAGGTCTACAGCCGGAGCGGCCGGAGCAGTTTCATTGTTCTTGCCGAATCCAAACGGTGCCATAGCGGTAATCGCTTTCAATAGGGGCAAATTTTCCGCTCACTATAGCACCCGGTTTTCACGTACCGGCCGCAATTGCGGGGGCTAATTCTTGGCGCCGCCGGAAGTCTTATTGCCCCTGGCTTTGAGTCCGGCGGACCTGGTCCGGGATGCCGGACCTTTGGCGGCCGGTTTCCCGGCTGCGTTGTCGTTGTCCATGCGGCAGCCTTCATCTTCCGCGGCGGTCCCCTCCGTCGGCACACGGGTACCGGCAGGTCCCGTGTCCTGTCCGGCAGGATCACTCCGGCCACCATCGCTCCCGTCTCCGGCAACCGCCACGGCCAGCACCCCCAGCCCCGCATGCGCAGCCAGGACGGCGGGCAGCGGGCAGAGGAGGAACTCCACCTCGGGCGCGGCGGCGCCGATGATCCCGGCCAGCCGTTCGGCTTCAGCGGCGTTACCGAAGTGGTGCACCGCGGCGCGGACTTTCCCGTCGCGCCCGGCAATGTCCTGCTGCACGAGTTCGGCCAGCCGTGCCAGGGCTTTGGGCGCGGTCCTCACCCGTTCCAGCGGAAGGACCATGCCGTCGCGGACCACCAGGATCGGCTTCACGGCAAGCAGGGTGCCCAGCCAGCCGGCAGCTGCACCAATCCGTCCGCCCCGGCGCAGCTGGTCCAGGCTGGGGACGTAAAAGAGGATGGTTGCATCGACCGCTACCGAACGGGCGCATGCCGCGACCTCCGCCGCGGAGGAACCGGACCGGGCGCTCTCCGTCGCGGCCGCCACGGCAAAACCAAGGCCCATGGCCGCCGTCGCACTATCGATGACCTCCACCGGAATTTCGGCGGTCCGGGCGGCCAGCCGGGCGGAGTCCACCGTGCCTGAGAGCTGACCGGAGAGATGGATGGAAATTATGGAGGTGCACCCGGCGGCAGCCAGCTCGCGGTAGGCCGCTTCGAACTGCCCCGGCGCCGGCCGGGAGGTCCGCACTTCATGGCCCTGTGCCATCGCCAGGGCAAGGGCCGGAATCAGGTCCGCAGATCCTTCGCCGTAGATCTGGTCCCCGATCATCACGGGCATGGGAACCACCCGGACAAAATCAGCGGCGTTGGCCAAGTCCGCCCAGCCAGCCGGCAGTGCCGACGCCGAATCGGTCACCACTCCCACGGACGGCCCGGGGACGGCCGCGGTTTCCCGCTGCCGTCCCCTGGCCCGCGATGCGAGCCGTTCGAGCCAGTCCATGGTTGTCCGGGCCTAGGCCGGGACGATGTTGACGAGCTTCGGCGCCCGGACGATCACCGTACGGATGCTGCGTCCGTCCAGGAACCGCTGCACTGCGTCGGATGCCAAGGCAGCCTCCCGCAGGTCCTCCTCGCTGATGTCCGCGGCGACCTCGAGCCGGTCGCGGACCTTGCCCTGCACCTGGACAACGGCGGTGACCGTGTCCTGCACCAGCAGGGTTTCATCGACCACGGGCCAGCCGGCGTTTACGACGGAGGCTTCGCGGCCCAGCAGGTTCCAGAGATCCTCGGCCGTGTACGGCGCGAAGAGGCTCAGGATGACGGCGACGGCTTCCGCCGCCTCGCGTACTGCCGGGTCAGCGGCGCCGGCGCCGGAGTCGATGGCCTTGCGGGTCGCGTTGACCAGTTCCATCAGCTTGGCGACCACTACGTTGAACTTGTTGTTCTCCAGCAGCTCGGTGGCATCGGCAACGGTCCGGTGCGTGAGCGCGCGCAGCTTCCGGTCCCCGGCCGAGTAGTCCACGCCGGGTTCGCTGGTGATGTCCTGTCCCAGGCGCCACGCGCGGGCCAGGAACTTGGCGGAGCCCGACGGCGACACATCCGCCCAGTCGACGTCGTCTTCCGGCGGGGAAGCGAAGATCATGGTCAGGCGCACCGCGTCCACACCGTACTTGTCCAGCTGCTGGCCCAGGTCCACGCCGTTGCCCAGCGACTTGGACATGGCCTTGCCGCCGTTGAGCACCTGCCCCTGGTTCAGCAGCGAGCTGAACGGCTCGCTGGCTTCCAGCAGGCCCATGTCGTGGACCACCTTGGTGAAGAAACGCGCATAGAGCAGGTGCAGGATCGCGTGCTCGACGCCGCCCACATACTGCCCGACCGGCATCCAGTTCTTCGCTGCTTCGGGATCGAACGGTCCGTCCGTGAAGTGCGGGGACACGAAGCGCATGAAGTACCAGGACGAATCCACGAACGTGTCCATGGTGTCGGTATCGCGCCGGGCGGGACCGTCGCACTTCGGGCAGGCCACGTTGACCCATTCCTCTGCGGAGGCCAGCGGAGAGGTGCCCTTCGGAGCCAGTGCCTCGCCGCGCAGCCCGGTGGGCAGCGTGACCGGCAGCTGGTCATCGGGGACCGGAACCTCGCCGCAGTTGTCGCAGTGGATGATCGGGATGGGGGTACCCCAGAAGCGCTGGCGGGACAGCAGCCAGTCGCGCAGGCGGAAGTTCACGAACTTCTCGCCGGTGCCCTGTTCCTCGAGCATCCGGACGGCGGCCGGAATGGCTTCGGCCTTGGGCAGGCCGTCCAGGGCGCCGGAGTTGATCAAGGTGCCTTCGCCGGTGGTGGCCACACCGCTGACGGCGGGATCCTCTTCACCGGTGTCCAGCACAGCCTTGACGGGCAGGTCGAAGGTCTTGGCGAAGTCCAGGTCACGCTGGTCGTGCGCCGGGACGGCCATGATGGCGCCGGTGCCGTAGTCCGCCAGCACGTAGTCGGCGGCCCAGACGGGCAGCTTCTCGCCGTTCAGCGGGTTCACGGCGTACCGGCCGGTGAAGACGCCGGTCTTGACGCGTTCGGTGGACTGGCGCTCGATGTCCGAGAGTGCCTTCACCGATTCGCGGTAGTCCAGCAGGGCGTTCCGGTTTTCGTCCGTCACCAGGTCCAGCGCCAGCGGGGCGTCCGCGGCGACAACGAAGAAGGTGGCGCCGGCCAGGGTGTCCGGGCGGGTGGTGAACACGGTGACCTGCTCGGCGGGCTTGCCGCCGTCGGCCTCGATGTTGAACCGGACGTGCGCGCCCTCGGAGCGGCCGATCCAGTTTTTCTGCATGGCCAGGACACGCTCGGGCCAGTGGCCCTTGAGCTGTTCCATGTCATCGAGCAGGCGGTCGGCGTAGTCGGTGATCTTGAAGTACCACTGGTTCAGCGACTTCTTGGTCACCTGGGTTCCGCAGCGTTCGCAGGCACCGTTGACCACCTGTTCGTTGGCCAGCACGGTCTGGTCCTTGGGGCACCAGTTGACCGGGGAGTTCTTCCGGTAGGCCAGGCCGCGCTCGTAGAACCGGGTGAACAGCCACTGGGTCCAGCGGTAGTACTCGGGGTCCGAGGTGTGGATCCGGCGGGACCAGTCAACGCTGATGGCGTAGCGCTTGAAGGACTCCGCCTGCGTCTCGATGTTGCGGTAGGTCCAGTCGCTGGGGTGCGCGTTGTTCTTGATGGCCGCGTTTTCCGCGGGCAGGCCGAAGGAGTCCCAGCCGATCGGGTGCAGCACGTCATACCCGCGCTGGCGCCAGTAACGGGCGACGACGTCGCCCATCGCGAACGCTTCGGCGTGGCCCATGTGCAGGTCGCCGGAGGGGTACGGGAACATGTCCAGTACATAGCGTCGTTCGCGCGAGCCGTCGTCGGCAGGGGTGAAAACACCGAGGTCATCCCAGACCTTCGGCCATTTCTGCTCGATGGCCGCGAAACTGTAGACGGCCTCTTCCTGCTGATCAGTCTGTGACTGCGTGCTCACTATGCTTCGCCTCTGTCCTCAAAGAAAATCGATCCGCGCTGCGGGCCGTCGGTAAATCCGGCCCGATAAATTTTTAGGTCCTCCCCAGACACACAAAAGCCCCTCGACAAGCAAGGGGCGGCCGCGCACGGACGGTGCGCGGCTAGCTAAGGAGGAGTACTGCGATCATTTCTCCACTTTACAACAGCACACGGCCCCCGGAGCCAGTGCATTGGGGTGAGCCGCAGGGAGGATGGACCCCTACGTATCTTTTGCCCCATCCCGTGCGTCTACCCGGTAAGACAAAAGCAAAAATGCCATTGTTGTCGCAGGAGCCGCCGGGGCGGCCGAACGGGATGGAGCCAGGAATGTCAGCAGCAGCAACAAAGCCGGAACCGATATACGTCCAGGCCGGAGAACTCCGGCAGGCCCGAAGGAACTTCCTGGTAGCACTCGAGCCTGTGCGCCCGGCCGTTTACGGTTATTGCCGCAGATTGACCGGCACTGTCTGGGATGCCGAGGACCTGTTGCAGGAAACCCTGGTGAAGGCCCTTTCCGATGCCTCCCAACGGCATGAACCCATCAGCAACGTGCAGGCCTGGCTGATCCGGATCGCCACGAACACCTGGCTGGATACCCTGCGCCGCAGCGGCCGGGTAACGGTGCAGGACTTCAGCGAACCGGGCGCGGACCGGCCCGACGACGGCGCGGATCCCCTGACGTCCCTGGAGGTGGAGTCGGCGCTGGGGCATTTGCTGCTGGTCCTGCCTCCCCGGGAACGAGCCTGCGTGGTCCTCAAGGACGTGTTTCACTACTCCCTGGCCGAGATCGCGCAAATGCTGGACACCACCGCCGGGGCGGTAAAGTCCGCGCTTCACCGCGGCCGGGGCACGCTGGCAACAGCCCGGGATGGAGGACCTGTTCCCGCCGACGACGGCGCTGCCGCCGGCGACGGGACCGGTTCAACACAGGCCCGCCCAACACAGGCCGGCCCACCCCGGCCGGAGGGGCATCCCGAGTTGCTGCGCCGCCTCGCCGATGCTTTCAACTCATACGACATTGATGCCATGGTCAGCCTGTTCCTGGCCGGCGGACGCACGGAGGTGATCGGCAACGTCAGCGAAACCGGACACGAGGAGATCCGCACCGGCTCCATGACCCACACTTTCGGGCCGGACGCCGCAGAGCTCTACCGGGCCAGCGTGCACCGCTATGACGGCGAGGACCTGATCCTCCTGTGGGAACGCCCTAAGGATGCGCCGGAAACTCCCGAGGTTGTGGCCGATGTCCTTCGCCTCAGCTGTGCCCACGGGGAACCGCTGATAGCCGAACTCCGGTGGTACTTCTTCTGCCCGGAAGTCCTGTCCGAGGTGGCCGGCGGGCTGGGGCTGCCGTTCAAGACGAACGGGGTTTCCTACTTCTGACGCAGGTCCCGGGCGGCGTCCCGGGCGGCCCGGAACGCGAGGAATGCTTCCCTGCTCGTCCGCGTGGGAGTAAACCCGAACTCCTGCTTCAGGGCGGTGTTGTCCAGCACCGGACGGTAACGCAGGAACCTCACCTGCTCCGGCCCGTGCACGGTCAGCCGCAGCAGGTGCCCCAGCCAGAGCGCGGCGGCCAGGACCGGCGCCGGAACGGTGACGGTGCCGCGTCCCAGCAGCCCGGCGATGTCGCGGACGGTCAGGGCACCGTCTCCGGCCACGTTGAAAATGCCGCTGCGTCCCGTGACGACGGCCTGCACCATGATGCCGGCCACGTCTTCATCCCAGATGAACACGAACGGGGATTCGCTGCCGGCTACCCGAAGCAGCTTCGGTGCGTCGAAAAGGGCGGTGATCTGGTTACGGACCCGCTCGCCGAGGATGGTGCCGATCCGGAAGATGGTCTGCTGCAGTTCGGGATGCTCTTCGCGGACGCGGGCCAGTTCCTCCTCGACCAGCCGTTTATGCCGGGAATAGGCAAACTCGTCATTGCCGCGCAGCGGATCGGATTCCGTCAGCCACGGGGCGTTGTCCGGGTGGTATCCGTAGGCGGCGCCGGACGAGGAAATGACCATGTGCTTCACGCCGGCGGAAATGCAGGCCGCCAGTACGTTTCGTGAACCCACCACGTCCACTTGGAATTCCTGTTCCCGGGTGGTGTGTTTGCCCGGATTCACGATGGCGGCCAGATGGACCACGGTGTCGATCCGGTGGGACTGCAGCAGCCGCGCCACGTCCGGGGAACATACATCCGCGAGGGCGTACTCGACCCCGGCGAGCCGGCGTTCCTCCGCCGGTTCCCGGATGTCGAGGCTGAGGACATAGGAGATTTCGGGATGGTCCGCCAGGCCGGCGGTCACCGCGCTGCCCAGGAAGCCGTTGCCGCCGGTGACGCAGACTCGGGTCATCGTGCTGTCTCCCGCGGCTCCGGCTTGGCTGCGGTACTGCGGCGCGCATCCCGCCGCCGCCACCAGGCGGCCAGCAGCAGCCCGGCCAGGATGTCCCAGATGCCCCACCAGGCGGCCACCATCGCCATCCCGCCCAGCCCGGCAAAGAAGGTCAGCGTCAGGCCAAGTCCGAGTCCGGTATTGCGGGCACCCACTTCGAAGGTGAAGGCCCGCCGGCTGGGTTCGTCCAGCCGCACCGCCGCCGCCGTCCAGTATCCGACGGCCAGCGCCACGGCATCATGCAGCAGCACGACCAGGAAGATGGTGCCTAAATGCTCGCGGAGCGGCCCAAGGTTGCTGGCCGTCCCGGCAACAATGAAAACGAGCAGGGCCAGCAGGCCGATCCGCTGCACCCAGGGCCGCAGGATGTCGGTCACCGCGGGGAAGCGCCGGGCGAGGGGCATGCCCACAGCAAAGGGCACGCCGATGATAAGCAGGACCTGGACCAGCATTTCCCAGCGGTCCAGGGAGAAGTCCCGCATCAGCCCGGCGGTGGCCGGATTCAGCCGCGCCCACAGTGCCACGTTCAGCGGCATCACGGCGATAGCCACCAGGTTCGAGACGGCGGTCATGGAAGCGGACAGGGCAACATTGCCGTGCGCCCGGTGGGTGAGCACATTCGAAATGCCGCCGGGCGGACAGCAGGCAACGAGGATCATGCCCAGGGCGATGGATGCCGGGACCTGCAGCAGGAGCGCCAGCCCTACCGTCACCGCGGG
The DNA here is from genome assembly GCF_025244845.1 of Arthrobacter sp. zg-Y1171. Taxonomy (NCBI): domain Bacteria; kingdom Bacillati; phylum Actinomycetota; class Actinomycetes; order Micrococcales; family Micrococcaceae; genus Arthrobacter; species Arthrobacter sp. zg-Y1171. The sequence goes on from NZ_CP104264.1 coordinate 1,904,028, forward strand.
AAGCACCAGGTACTGGGCGCAGATTCCCAGCAGCACGGCCTTCGGGCTGCGCGCCACGGTCCGGAAGTCCGCCGGACGCACCTCGAGGGCGATGCCGAGAATGATGATCGCCAGCACCACGTTCAGGATCAGCAGGGAGGCCGGCGTGAAGTTCAGGACGACGTCGTCGATGGGCATCAGTGGTTCACCTTTTCACTAGCGGCAGCGGCAAGCAGGTCCAGGTGTGCGTCGAGTTCGGCGCGGTAGGCGTCCTTGTTCACGTAGTAGCTCATCCGGTCCAGGCCCAGATACCGGTAGCCGCCGGTGACATCCGGGGACTCCCCCGCCAGCAGCTGCCGGAACTCCTCTGCGGCCTCCGGGGTGTGTTTTTGGGCTGCAAGGTAGGCGGCTGCCAGTTCGGCCTGCCGGAACCTTCCCTCCCAGCCGAGTCCGGAAGCTTCCACCATGCCGATGACCAGCAGGTTCTCCGCCTGGCGGCTGAAGATGTTCAGGTACAACGACGGCGACGGGCCGTCCCAGCCGAGCAGCGCCGGGTCCAGGAACGGATAGTCCAGGGCATACCCGGTGGCGAGCAGGAGCAGGTCATACTCCCCCGTGCTGCCGTCCCGGAAGTACACGGTCTGCCCGTCCAGCCGGTCAATGTCGCCTTTGACCTGCAGGTCCCCGTGCCCCAGATGGTGCAGGATCAGGGAGTTCACCACGGGATGGGATTCGTAGATGCGGTAGTCGGGTTTCGGGAAGCCGAAGCGGTGCGGGTCTCCGGTGAACATGCGCAGGAGCCGCTTGTCGAAGAACTGCTTCAGCGGCCGGGGCAGCGGCTTGCCCTGGTTCAGGGTGTCGGTTGGCCGGCCGAAGACGTACTTGGGAATGAAGTAGTAGCCGCGCCGGACGCTGATGTCGACGGCGGCGGCGTGGTGGACGGCGTCCACCGCAATGTCGCAGCCGCTGTTGCCCGCGCCGACAATCAGTACCCGTTTCCCGGCGAACTCCCGGGCATCTTTGTAGGAGGCGGAATGGCGGACCTCACCGGCAAACCGGCCGGGCAGGGCGGGCATTGCCGGCGTGTGCAGGGTGCCGGACGCAACGATGACAGCACTGAAACGGCCGCTTCCGTGCCCGTCGGTGCTGTCCCACGAAACCGTCCAGGCGCCGTCGTCGGTCGGCTCCGCGGCGGTGACCGATACACCAAACCGGATGAAACGGCGCAAACCGAAGTGGTCCGCATAGGAGCGGAAATAGGCGTGCAGGTGGCGGTGCCCGGGATAGTCGGGAGTGTCCCGGGGCATGGGGAACTCGGAAAACTGGGTGGTGGATTTCGAGGAGATCAGGTGCGCCGATTCGTAAACCGTGCTGGCTGGATTCTCGATGTTCCAGAGCCCGCCCACGTCCGTGTGCTGTTCAAAGCCGACAAAGTCCAGCCCCTGTCGAGACAAGGCACGCATGGCGGCAAGGCCGCTGGGTCCGGAGCCTATGACGGCGACTGGCAGTTCCGATCGTACGGCGTTTGCTGCGGGAGACACTTCCACCTGCTTCTGTGACCTGCATCACTGTAGATGCTGCCCGAACGCTACCCAAGGGTGGATGTGCCGGTCAAACCGGCTCCGTGTGAAGAGATGCGAAAGGCCCCGGCAGCCTGGCTGCCGGGGCCTTTTCACTCTGCGTACGGATTACTCAACGTCGTCGTCGACCCAATCGAAGGTCTTGGTGACTGCTTTCTTCCAAAGCCGCATCTGGCGCTGACGTTCGGCGTCATCCATCTGCGGGGTCCAGCGCTTGCCTTCAGCCCAGTTCTGCTCGAGCTCGTCGGTGTCGTTCCAGAACCCGACGGCCAGGCCTGCGGCGTAGGCGGCGCCCAGTGCCGTGGTCTCGATGACCTTGGGCCGGACCACGTCCACGCCGAGGATATCGGCCTGGAACTGCATGAGCGCGTCATTGGCAACCATGCCGCCGTCGACCCGCAGCTCCGTCAGCGGAACACCGGAGTCGGCGTTCACGGCGTCGAGTACTTCCCGGGTCTGGAACGCGGTCGCTTCCAGTGCTGCCCGGGCAATGTGGTTCTTGTTCACGTAGCGGGTCAGGCCCACCATCGCACCGCGGGCATCCGCACGCCAGTAAGGTGCGAACAGTCCGGAGAACGCCGGCACGATGTACACGCCGCCGTTGTCCTCCACCTTGCGGGCAAGCTCTTCGATTTCCGGGGCACTGTTGATGATGCCCAGGTTGTCGCGGAGCCACTGCACCAGGGAGCCGGTGACGGCGATGGAACCCTCGAGGGCGTAGACCGGCTTGGCGTCGCCGAGCTGGTAGGCAACGGTGGTGATGAGGCCGTTCTCGGAACGGACAATCTCCTCACCGGTGTTGAAGATCAGGAAGCAGCCGGTTCCGTAGGTGTTCTTGGCGTCGCCCTTCTCGAACGCGGCCTGCCCGAACGTTGCGGCCTGCTGGTCGCCGAGGATGCCGGCCACCGGGGTTTCGCGGAGCAGCTGCGAGCCCGCGACCATGCCGTAGACCTCGGAGGAGGACTTGATTTCCGGCAGCATCGACCGCGGAATACCGAATTCCTTGAGGATCTCCTCATCCCAGGTGAGTGTCTCAAGGTTCATGAACAGGGTGCGGGAAGCGTTGGTCACATCAGTGATGTGTACGCCGCCGTCCGTCCCGCCGGTGAGGTTCCAGACAATCCAGGAGTCCGTGTTGCCGAACATGAGGTCCCCCGCCTCTGCCCGTTCGCGTGCCCCCTCAACGTTGTCCAGGATCCACTTGATCTTCGTACCCGAGAAGTACGTTGCCAGCGGCAGGCCGACAGTGTCCTTGAAACGGTCCAGGCCGCCGTTTTCCGCCAGCTCGTTGACGATGGGCTGTGTACGGGTGTCCTGCCAGACAATGGCGTTGTAGACGGGTTCGCCCGTGTTGCGGTCCCAGACCACTGCCGTTTCACGCTGGTTGGTGATACCGACGGCGGCAATGTCGTGCCGGGTCAGGTTGGCTTTGGACAGGGCACTGCCGACAACTTCGCGGACGTTCGTCCAGATCTCCATCGGATCGTGCTCCACCCAGCCGGCGTGCGGGAAGATCTGCTCGTGTTCCTTCTGCCCGGTGGAAATGATGTTTCCATCGTGGCCGAAGACGATTGCCCGGCTGCTGGTGGTGCCTTGGTCGATGGCGATGATGTACCTGGGATTGTCAGGCATTGTTTCTGCTCCTTGCGGTGGGGGTCTTTGGGGGTGGCCGGACCATACGGCCGGCCGGTCCGCTTATACCGGAAGCGGGAGGGGAATCTGGGCGCCCAGAAGGCCGCCCAGGGCGCCGCCGATCAGCGGGCCGACGACGGGCACCCAGGCGTAGCCCCAGTCGCTACTGCCCTTGCCCGGGATGGGCAGCAGGGCGTGCACGATGCGCGGGCCAAGGTCACGGGCCGGGTTGATGGCGTAGCCGGTGGGGCCGCCGAGGGAGGCACCGATGCCGAGCACCACGAGGGCCACAGCCAGCGGGCCGAGTTCCGTGGGCGTTCCCGCGAAGGCAACGATCGTGAAGACGAGGACGAAGGTACCTACAACCTCAGTCACAACGTTCCATCCGTAGGACCGGATAGCCGGACCTGTGGAGAAGACACCCAGGATGTTGGCGGCGTCGGGCTCGTCGTCGAACTGCTTCTTGTAGGCGAGCCACGCCACGAAGGCACCAATGATGGCACCGGCCATCTGCCCTGCGAAGTAGACCATGGCCGCACCGAAGGAAACCTCGACGCCCGGCGCAAACTCCTCGTTGCCGGCTGCCCAGAGACCTACCGTAACGGCGGGGTTGATGTGCGCGCCGGAAATAGCGGCCGCGTACACGCCGGCAAACACACCGATGGCCCACCCCCAGTTGACCATCAGGAACCCGCCGCCGGCACCCTTCGTTTTCGCCAGCGCGACGTTGGCCACAACGCCGCAGCCCAGAATAATGAGGATGGCGGTGCCCGCCAGCTCACTGATGAAAACTTCTCCGAGAGTCACCATCGACTCCTCCGATCATTCGTATCTGTCCACGACCCAAGTGGGAGGGCGGACTGTTGGTTTCTATGCAATCAATCTTTTGCAAGAAGCGCCATTACCTTAGCCGACCTCTTTGGCGCCACGCCAATCTTCCCGCGGCAAAACAGGTAGTCAGCGCGCGATTCGGTACGGTGCCCGCACCTCGGTAAAGTCGTCATATGCAGCCTGCAGCTCGAATTCCGCTCAATAACGGCGTCCTGATGGATCAGGTCGGCTTCGGTACCTACAAGATCCCGGCCGACGACGCCGCCCGGCTCTGCCTGGAGGCACTCGGGGCGGGCTACCGGCACCTCGACACGGCCGCCCTCTACGGCAATGAAGCCGGGGTGGGCGAGGCCGTGAACACCTTCACCCGCGCGAACGGCGTCGACCGCAGCGACATCTTCGTCACCTCGAAGGTCTGGAACACAGACCAGGGCTACGACTCCACTCTGCGTGCCTTTGACGCGTCCCTCTCCCGGCTGGGCCTGGACTACTTGGATCTGTACCTCATCCACTGGCCGTGCCCGCAGCGGGGACAGTTCGTCGACACGTACCGGGCGTTGGAGGAGCTCTACGCCGCGGGCCGGGTCCGTGCCATCGGCGTCTCAAATTTCCAGCCCGGCCATCTGCGGCAGCTGCTGGACGCGACCGGAATTGTCCCGGCGGTAAACCAGATTGAACTGCATCCCTGGCTGGCGCAGGAGGAACTGCGGCAGCTGCACCAGCGGCTCGGAATCCGCACGGCCGCGTGGAGCCCGCTGGGCCGCGGTGCAGTCCTCGCGGACCCGGTGGTTGTGCGGATTGCGGCCGAGCTCGGCCGCACCCCCGCGCAGGTGATCCTCCGCTGGCACCTGGACCTCGGCAACATCGTTATCCCCAAGGCCAGCAGTCCGGAGCGGATTGCCGGCAACCTGGACCTGTACTCCTTCGAGCTGACCGGCGATCACCGGACGGCGTTGAACGGACTGGACCGGGGCCAGCGGTCCGGATCGCATCCCGACGAGGTGAACTGAATGTCCGGCACTGCAGCGCGGAGTGCGTCGACGCCGTCGGGCGCCCCTGCGCCTTTCCTGCGCAAGGCCGCCGTGCGGTCCTTTTCGGTGGACGGTACCGAGCAGGTCTGCCGGGACTTCGCGCCGGTCGCGGAGGACGACGCCGGCCTGCCGCCGATCTTCATGGTCCACGGCTTCCGCGGCGACCACCATGGACTGCTGCGGATTGTCGAAGCGCTCCCCCGGCACCGCGTCCTGGTGCCCGACCTTCCCGGCTTCGGCGCCGGTGCCGCCCTTCCCGGCACGCACGATGTCCCCGCCTACACCGCATTTGTCCGCGAAGCACTGGCCGACCTGGGCTTGGGCCCGGACACGGTCCTGCTCGGCCATTCCTTCGGCTCCATTATTGCCGCGCACCTTGCGGCTCAGTCACCGGAACTGATCAGTGAGCTGGTGCTCGTGAACCCCATCTGCGAGCCTGCGCTGGAGGGTCCCAAGGGGATCACCAGCAAGGCGGCTGAACTCTACTACCGGCTGGCGGCCGCACTGCCGGAAAAACCCGGCATGGCGCTGCTGCGCAGCCCGCTGATCGTGCGGGGCATGAGCATGCTGATGGCAAAGACAAAGGATCCGGGCCTGCGCCGCTGGATCCATGCCCAGCACGATGCGTACTTCAGTGCCTTCGCCAACCGCCGGGTGGTCCTGGATGCCTTCCGGGCCTCCATTTCGGCCACGGTGCGCGACGTCGCCGGGCAGCTTTCCATGCCCGTGCTGCTTATCGCCGCGGAACAGGACGACCTCGGATCGGTGCGGGGGCAGCGCCTGCTTGCCGAGCTGATTCCCGACGCCGAACTGCAGATACTGCCCGGCGTGGGCCATCTGGTGCATTACGAAAAGCCGGCTGAGGCAGCCGATACGATCGAGGACTTCCTGTCCCGGAGGCATATATGAGGATGCGCCTGGCCGTAGACGCCCGGTTTACCCGCACCGACCACCATGACGGCATCAGCCGCTACGGCGCGAGCCTGATCGAGGCGGCGGCCAGGCAGGCCGACGTCGTGATGCTGATTTCGGACGAACGCCAGCTGGGACTGCTCCCGGACCTGCCGTGGGTGAAGATCAACAGCCCGCTTTCCCCCGCCGAGCTGTTTGTGGCTTTCCGGATCAACCGACTCGGCGCCGATGCGGTTTTCTGCCCGATGCAGACCATGGGCAGCTGGGGCCGGAAGTATCCGCTGATCCTGACCCTGCATGACCTGATCTATTACTCGAACCCGACGCCGCCGTCGTTCCTTCCGGCGGCGGTGCGCTGGCTGTGGCGGCTGTACCACCTGGCCTACTGGCCGCAGCGGCTGCTGCTGGACCGGGCCGACGTCGTTGCCACCATCAGCGGGACGACGCGGGAGCTGATGTCCCGCCACCGGTTGACCAAACGGCCCGTCCGGATAGTGGCCAACGCACCCCAGGAGTGTGCCGTGCCGCGGGACCCGGACGCGGGAGCCGAGGCGTCGCTGCTGTATATGGGGTCCTTCATGCCGTACAAGAACGTGGAGACCATCATCCGCGGCATGGAATACCTGCCGGATTACGCCCTGCACCTGCTGAGCCGGATTTCCGATGCACGGCGAAGCGAGCTTGAAGCGCTGATTCCCGCGGGTGCGCGCGTAACGTTCCACAACGGCGTGACCGATGAGGAGTATGACGGCCTGCTGCGCCGCACCACGGCCTTGGTGACCCTGTCACAAGCCGAGGGCTACGGGCTGCCGGTGATTGAGGCAATGGCCGTGGGCACCCCGGTGGTCGCCAGCGACATTCCGATTTTCCGCGAGGTCTCCGGCGGTGCGGCGCTGCTGGTGGATCCGGAGGATCCGTCGGCCTTCGCGGACGCCGTCCGGCAGCTGGGCGAACCGGGGCGCTGGCAGAAGGCGTCCGACGCCGGCGTGCAGCGGGCCGCCGACTACAGCTGGGCGGCCTCTGCCGACCAGCTCATGGAAGCGGCCGGGGAGGCTGTCCGCCTGTTCCCCGGCCGCCGCCGTCGTCGTTGATCCTTACTTGCCCAGGTTCACGATCATTTTGCCCTTATTGGCGCCCTTCATCAGGTCAATGAAGGCCTGCGGGGAGTTTTCGAGCCCGTCCACGAACGTCTCGTCGTAACGGACCAGGCCTTCCTGCAGCCAGCTGGTCATCAGGGAGGCAAACTCGTCGGCGTACTGGTTGTAGCTGCCCACGAGGAAGCCCCGGAGGGTGATTTCCTTGCCGATGGCAATGGCCAGGTTCCGCGGGCCCACGGGTGCATCGTTGTACTGCGAGATGGCACCGCACATGGCGATCCGGCCGAACTTGTTCATTACCGAAAGGGCCGCTTCGAGGTGCTCGCCGCCCACGTTGTCGAAGTAGACGTCAATGCCGTCGGCACCGGCGGCCTTCTTCAGCGAATCCTTCACCGGACCGTCGTGGTAGTTGAACGCCTCGTCGAAGCCCAGGTCCAGCAGCCGCTGGACCTTTTCGGCGGAACCGGCACTGCCGATGACCTTCTTGGCACCCATGGCCTTGGCGATCTGCCCGACCAGCGAACCCACGGCGCCCGCGGCACCCGAAACGAAGACGACGTCGCCTTCCTTGAACTCCGCCACCTTGGTCAGGCCGGCATAGGCTGTCTGGCCGGTCATGCCCAGCACCCCGAGGTACGCGCTGGCCGGAGCAGCCTCCGTATCGATGATGCGGGCACGGCGCCCGTCAAGGACGGCATAGTCGCGCCAGCCGAGGCCGTGCAGTACCTTGTCCCCCGGCTTGTGGTCCGGTGAGCGTGACTCCACGACTTCACCGACGGCGCCGCCCTCCAGCGGAGCGTCAAGCTGGAACGGCGGAACATAGGACTTGGCGTCATTCATCCGGCCGCGCATGTACGGGTCAACGGACATGTGCAGGTTGCGGACCAGGACCTGGCCCTCCTGCAGCTCGGGTACCGGCACCTCCGCCAGGCGGAAGTTCTTCTCCGTCGGCCACCCTTCGGGGCGGGAAGCAAGCTGGATTTCGCGGCCGGTTTCGGGGTAACTGCTCATGGAATGAACCTTACTGTCGGGGTTGATGGTCGGTATTTACTTCGCCACGGCCTGCCGCAGTGCGGCAGTGACCTTGGCGAGGGTGTCCTGCAGGCTTTCCAGGTCCTGCGGTGCCAGTCCGGCGGAGGCTGCGAGCCGGTCCGGCAGGTTCCTCGCGTCATGTTCGAGCGCGCGGCCGGCAGCCGTGAGGTGGATACGGACGCGCCTTTCGTCCTCGACGGCGCGACGGCGCTGCACCAGGTCCGCTGCCTCCAGCCGCTTGAGCAGCGGTGAAAGCGTGCCGGAATCCAGGTCCAGCGCCTCCCCCAGGTCCCGGACGCTTTGTGCGTCCTTCTCCCAGAGCAGCGACATCACCAGGTACTGCGGGTAGGTCAGCCCCATCTCTTCAAGCATCGGACGATAGAGGGCCGTGGCCGCCCGGGAGGCGGAGTACAGCGAGAAGCACACCTGCCGCTGTAGGGATTCGTTCATGGACCCACCGTAGGGCACAATTCAATTGTGCACAACCTGTTTTTGCCGCGTCAGTGGATGTCCGGTTGCCCGCTGCTTGCTTCGGCGGTTGATCACCGCATGGCGGGCTGCACGGAGAGGCCGGCACTGCTTTGCTTGGGCTGTGGCCGACCTGGAAACGACCCGGGCAACGTTTATCCCCGGGCACCTACTGGCGCAGCGCGCTCCGCAGCGCCGTTTGCCCCCCGCAATCTGCGCGGTTCCCGCGAGGCCAAACGCACAGTGTCCGATCAAAAAAACAGGTATAGGGTCGCGTAGTTTTGCCCTTTTAGGCAGTCCGAACGAAGGCTAAACTCGAACACATGTTCGAATACTCGCCGTCGGCTGATCATCATCGGAGGGGGCCGCTGGAGGTCCAATCCGCAGTGTTCGACGCCTGGGTGGAGTACTTGGCCGCAGATTCCGGGCCCACCTCCGGCCACACGCCGGAGGGTTCAGTTTCGGAAATCGTCTCGGATGCGGAACTGATCGACCAACTCCGCGCCCTGGAGGAACTGAAGGGTGCAGCTGCCGCCGCGCAGGCACGGATCTCAGCGGCATTCGATGCCTCGCAGCGGCGCAAGCAGGAACATGCCGGACTTCGGAAGGAAGATCTTGGGCGAGGGGTAGCTTCACAGATCGCTCTGGCCCGGCGGGAATCCGCCAACAAGGGCGGACGGCTGCTCGGTCTTGCAAAAGTCCTTACCGCGGAAATGCCGTACACAATGCGGGCCTTGTCCCTGGGGAAGATCAGCGAATGGCGGGCCACCCTCCTGGTGCGCGAGACAGCTTGCCTCTCCCTTCAGGACCGCAGGCTAGTGGATGAAGAAGTGGCAGGTGATACCGGCCTCTTGGAGTCCCTGGGTGACCGGCAAATCATCGCCCGCGCCAAGGCTGCCGCATACCGGTTGGACCCACGGGGGGCAGTGAACCGTGCCGCGAAAGCAGCATCCGAACGGTTTGTTTCCTGCCGTCCGGCGCCGGACACCATGACATACCTGACCGGATTACTGCCCGTCGCGCAGGGGGTGGGCGTCTACGCAGCCCTTTCACGCGAGGCTGACCGGCTACGCGCCGCCGGCGACGCAAGGGGGCGAGGCCAGATCATGGCCGACACCCTGGTGGAACGGGTCACCGGGCAGGGAGATGCCGGCTCGTTGAAGGTGGAGATCCAGCTGGTAATGACCGACCGGACTTTGCTGGCAGGCGATTCCGAACCGGTGCTAGTGCCCGGGTATGGCCCGGTTCCGGCGCAATGGGCTCGGGATCTGGTTCGACGCCGGAGCAGCCTGGCCCGGAGCAGGCGGGGCCGGAGCAACCGGGGCCGGGCCAAGGACCAGGCCGTGGGCGGGCCCGACAAGCACGAGGAACGCTGGATCCGGAGGCTCTACGCGGCTCCCGATACCGGAGAACTGGTGGCAATGGACTCCCGGGCACGACTGTTTCCCAAATCGCTGGCACGATTCATCGCGGCCCGGGACACCACCTGCCGAATGCCCTGGTGCGGAGCACCAATCCGCCATCTGGACCATATTCGCCCTCACAACCGCGGCGGACCCACAAATGCTGCCAACGGGCAGGGGCTATGCGAGGCGTGCAACCATGCCAAGGAAGCGCCGGGGTGGACCGCTGAACCAGTCCGAATAAGCAGTCCGGTGCCCGCAGCAGATGCCGGCATCAACACCGGAACCAGAGACACGGCGGACACGGCAGGCACGGCAGGCACGGCACCCGCCGGACACACGGTGAACACGACGACGCCGACCGGCCACACGTATCGTTCCACCGCTCCGCCCCTGCCCGGGACGGCACCGCGCGGAACAATGCCGCAGCCGGCGCACCGGCCATTCCACCCGGAACTTCCCCTGGCGCGTTCCCCAGAGCGTTCCCTGCACTCCCCCGTTGAAGCATGCATAGCGGATTTTGTTTGGGCAGCCTGAAGGCGGCCCCTGGAGGACTGCCACTGCTGGAAGCACATGGCTATAGTGGCGGCCAATCAGCTTATGGCAGCACATCAGCTGGTGCCGCCAAATCAGCACGCACGGATCGGCCAACTGCCTGCCCATGAGAAGGAGTACCAGTGAAGCTTGGACCGCACCTGCACCGCATCGGCAACGACATTGTGGCCGCTTATCTGGTGGACACGGAGGACGGGATTACCGTGATCGATACCGGACTCCCCGGGCACTGGAAGGATCTGCTCGCTGAACTGAAGGCCATGGGCCGAACCCTGGACGACATACGCGGGGTGGTCCTGACGCACGGGGACAGTGACCACATCGGCTTTGCCGAAAGACTGCGCCGGACCCGGAACGTGCCTGTCTTCGTCCACTCCGAGGATGCAGATCGTGCTCGCGGCGGCAAGAAGCCAAAGCCTGCGATGGGCCCCATGCGGCCGGGTCCCGTGGTCCGGTTCTTCGCCTACGCGGTGCGCAAGCGGGGTTGGCGAACCACGTACCTCACCGAGGTCTCCGAGGTGGCGGACGGTGCCGTTCTCCCGCTGCCGGGTGAACCGCAGGTCATAACCCTGCCGGGGCACTCCCCGGGCAGCATTGCCGTGTATGTGCCGGCCGCGGATGCGGTCTTTGTCGGGGATGCACTCACCACCCGCGACGTGCTGACAGGGCGGACGGGCATTCGGCCCGCACCGTTCACTGATGACCCTGCGTTAGCCCTGCATTCCCTGAACCGGCTGGCCGGCATCGAGGCCAACTGGGTGCTCCCCGGACACGGGGCTCCATGGCGCGGCACCCCGGGCGACGTCCAGGAGCTGGCACGCCTGGCAGCAGTGCGGACGGGTCGCGGAGGCAACCGCTAAGAGAACAAATTCAACACCGGAAAAAGTAGTTGGCACTCGCCCCTTGAGAGTGCTAATCTCATTTTCGCAAGTTGAGCGTCACCGACTCAACTTTGGAACTGAATCTCGGCACCGCTGAAAAAGCGATTATGTTGAAGGAGTTGGTACCACCATGGCTATGAAGTTTGATCCGTTCCAGGAACTGGACCGCATGGCTCAGGCACTGCGTGGCGAAGGAACCCTGCGCGGCATGCCCATGGACCTCTACCGGCAAGGCGACCAGTACATCCTCGCAGCAGATCTCCCCGGGATCGATCCCGGATCCATCGACATTGACGTCGACGGCCAGCTGCTGACCATCCGGGCCCAGCGCACGCTGCAGAACACGGACGGGGTCAAGTGGCTCACCCGCGAACGGGAAAGCGGTTCCTTCCTGCGCCAGCTCAACCTCGGCCAGGGGATCGACACTGAACAGATTTCGGCCCAGTACGAGAACGGTGTCCTCAGTGTCATCATCCCGGTGGTTGAGCGGGCCAAGCCCCGCAAGATCGCCGTCCAAACCTCAACGGAAGCTTCCGCTATCAACGGCGAAACCGTCGAAGGAAACGGTGCAGTCGAAGGAAACAGCGCAGTCGAAGGTACCAGCCGGGAAACCGTTGGGGCCTAATTCCTGACTCCATTTTCTGCAACGAAGGGCTCCGGAAATCCGGAGCCCTTCGTTGTACCCGCCACAGGTGCACACCCAGTGGCAAACTTCACCCCGATTCCGGTCAATTCCGCTTTCCGCGGGGCGGGATACTGGGAAATGTACGCCTTGAAACGGATCGGCCCGGGCAAGTGGGTGGGCACACACAGCTGCAGCCGCCAGGCCCGGGGGCTGGGAAAGGGGACGCAGCAGTGAAGCTGCCCACTGTCAATCATCGGTACCGGATGATCCACGGAGTACCCCGTGGACTGTTGGGGCGGTTGTCCCGGTTGGGCGGCGCGGCCCAACTGGCTTTGCTTTCCCTGCTTGGCGCCTGCGCCGTGCTGTTCGAGCTGCTGTAAGCAAGAACCAGCTGCAGGAACACGAGTTGTTGTAAGCAAGGACTGCAGCTGGAACCAGTCGCAGGACGCCAGGCCCTAAAGAACGTCGGTTCCGTCCACTCGAATGTAGACGGGATCGCCCGTCCGGCGGGCAGAGGCAGCAGCCTTGGTTGAACGAAGCGCCGCCGTAATCGCGGGGGCCGCAGCGTAGGGGAAAAACAGGAGTGTCCGGTAGCGTCCGCCGGCGCCGCCCAACTGGCCGTCCGGGGACTTGCTGTCCCGTTGCTGGGCGTTCCCCGACGGCGGGGCAACTGCGGGTGCAAGCGGCGCCGGCCCCACGGTCCGGACACCCTCAGGCAGCTCGAGCCGCGTAATAAACGCGTCAAGGCCCTCCCGCGACCCGGTCAGTTCGGCATACCGCACGGCCGGCGGCAAACCCAGCTCGCGCCGCAGCTCCAGTTCGCGTTCCGCCGCCGACGCCGGGTCCCAACGGAGCAGATGGCCAACCGTTGCCGAATCATCAGCCGTGACAACCACGAGGCCTTTTTCCGTTGCCGGCCGGACCAGCGATGCCGCCGTAAACCAGCGGCGCAGGGTGTCCTCCCCTGCGCGCAGTGATTCGCGGGACAGCATCGCATTGCCGTCCAGCAGAATGGCTGCGGCGTAGCCACCCGGAGCTACGGGCTCGGCGCCGGGGGTGGCGACGACCAGTGCCGGAGTGTCCGGAATCTCGGTCCGGATGTGGTCGCCGGCGGAAGAAATCACTGTGGTGGAGGGGAACGCACGGCCCAGCTCCTCGGCGGTGCGCCCGGCACCGGCGGTGGAGCCCCGCAGCTGGGTTCCTCCGCAGTTGCCGCAATGCCACATAGGCTCCGGCCGCCCGCACCAGCGGCATGCCGGAATACCGTTCCTGCTGGCAAGGCCCAAGGGGCCGGAGCAGTTGCGGCACCGGGCGGGTTCCCGGCATTCCTGGCAGGACAACGCCGGCGAGAAACCGGTCCGGGCCACCTGGACCAGCACCGGTCCGCGCGTCAGTCCGTCCTGCGCCGCCTTCCACGCGGCGTGCGGTATCCGGGCACGGGCAGCCAAGGGGTCGCGTTCCATCGTGAAGGAATCGGTAGTGCTGACCACCCGCGGGGCATGCGCCCGGACGGTTGAACGGTCGGCCGCTATACCGGCTGCCCAGCCGCTGGCAACCAGCCGCTGCGCCTCAGTGCTCCGCGAATGCGACGCCAGGAGCAGGGCTGCGTCTTCCAGTTCGGCACGCAGCAGAAGGACGTCGCGGGCGTGCTGGTAGGGGGCCCGCTGTTCGGCGTGCAGATCATCGGCGTCGTCCCAGATCACGGCCAGCCCAAGATCCCGCACCGGCGCATAAGCGGCCGAACGGGTCCCGATGGCCACACGGACATCGCCGTGCAGCAACTGGAGGAAACTGCGGTAGCGCGGAGTGGGTCCGTCGTCGGCCGTCAACCGCACAAAGGAGTCTGCACCGATCCGGGCAGTAAGCGCCGACTGCACCCGCGAGAGGTCCTTATTGTCGGGAACGACGACGACGGCGCCCCGCCCGGAGAGCAGCGTGGAGCGCACAGCTTCGGCAATTTCGGCAGGCCAGTCCTTCGCGCCGTAACCGCCGAGCGAGGAGAGCACGGCGCGGGGGCGGTGGCCCGCGGCCAGATGGGTCAGGAACCGCGGTCCGTGCGGATAGCGTGCCAGCGGGTTGGCTCCGGCCCCTTCCGGTCCGGGTACGGTGTCTGCCGCTGCCGAATCGGCGCCGGCACCGGCACCGGCACCGGCGTCAATCCCGGCGCCAGCCCCAGCTGATGCCGCCCGCGCTTCCGGAGTGAATTCCTTCTCCACCCTCGCCGCACGCGGCGGAATCGCCACCCGCAGCACGTCATGGACGGTTCCGGCGTAGCGTGCTGCAACGGCCTCGGCCAGGCGCAGGATCTGCGGCGAAAGCACGGGCTGCGGGGAGATTACCTTCCCCAGCGGCATCAACCGGGCGGTGGTGTCCGCTTCGGCCGCCCGTTCAGTGATAAATCCAGGGAGTTCCTGGCCGCCGAACCGCACCTTGACCCGGGCGCCGGGCACAGCGTCGGCGTCGAGGTCTGCGGGGACCAGGTAGTCAAAGGGCCGGTCCAGGTGCGGCAGCGGGGAATCCAGCAGGACACGGGCAATCGGCAGGGCGGAAGCCGGCTGGGACTTGCCTACCGGTTTTGCCGACGGCGTGAAGCCGTGCAGCAGGGAAAGCTGCACGGCCTCGGTAGTGTCGTCGGCGGCCATGGCCGGCTACACGTTGAAGTAGCTGCGGAGGTCCTCGACCTTGTCCTTGCGCTCCCAGGTGAAACCTTCGTCCTCACGGCCGAAGTGGCCGTGGGCGGCAGTCCGCTGGTAGATGGGACGCTTGAGGTCCAGGCCGTTGATGATGCCCAGCGGACGCAGGTCGAAGACTTCCTGCACGGCGTCGGCAATCCGGGCCGGGTCCACCGTCTCGGTACCGAAGGTTTCCACGTAGATGCCTACGGGGCGGGCCATCCCGATGGCGTAGGCAATCTGGATTTCCGCACGCCGGGCCAGGCCGGCGGCAACCACGTTCTTGGCTACCCAGCGCATGGCGTAGGCCGCGGAACGGTCCACCTTGCTCGGGTCCTTGCCGCTGAACGCACCGCCGCCGTGGCGGGCGAATCCACCGTAGGTGTCAACGATGATCTTGCGGCCGGTGAGGCCGGCATCGCCGACGGGACCGCCAATGACGAAGGGTCCGCCGGGGTTGATGATGTGCTTGACGTCGGAAATGTCCAGGTCGGTGCCGGCCAGGACGGGGTTCACCACGTACTCGACCATGTCGGCCCGCAGCTGTTCCAGGTCCAGCTCCGCGGCGTGCTGGGTGGAGACAACCACGGAGTCCACGGAAACCGGCCGGTCGCCGTCGTACCCCACGGTGACCTGGGTCTTGCCGTCCGGACGAAGGTACGGGAGGGTGCCGTCCTTGCGGACGGTGGTGAGGCGTTCGGAGAGGCGGTGGGCCAGCCAGATGGGCGTGGGCATCAGCACCGAGGTCTCGTCGCTGGCGTAGCCGAACATGATGCCCTGGTCCCCCGCGCCCTGGGCGTCATAGGGGTCAACAACCTTGCCGGTCCGGTTCTCCAGGGAGTTGAACACACCTGAAGCGATTTCCGGGGACTGCTGGCCGATGGATACGGACACGCCGCAGCGGGCGCCGTCGAAGCCGTTTGCCGAGGAATCGTAGCCGATGTCCAGGATGGTGTCGCGGACCAGCTGCGGGATCTCAACGTAACCCTCGGTGGTCACTTCTCCTGCGACGTGCACCAGGCCTGTGGTCACCAGGGTTTCAACGGCTACCCGGGACTCGGGATCGACCTTGAGCAGGCCGTCGAGGATTGCGTCACTGATCTGGTCACAGATTTTGTCCGGGTGGCCCTCAGTGACGGATTCCGAGGTGAAAAGGCGCAGGTTGGACTGCGGCTTGGAGGGGGATGATGTATCGGAAAAAGTCACGGGATTTACTCTACCGGGCCGCACCGACCATCGAAGCACGTGCAGGGTGCGCGGCCTCAGGCGGCGCGTGCGGCGAGCTCGGCGGAAATCCGCGCGATGATGCGTGCCGACACGTCGGCTTTGGTGCCGGCTGCGCTTTCGCCTGCATCCTCTGCGGCGTCTGCCGGTGAGAGAATCCTCACCTCGGTGTCGTCCTGGCCGAAGACCAGGGATTTGCCGACCCGGTTGAGGACCAGCAGGTCGCAGCCCTTCCGGGCAAGCTTCTTGCGCCCGTATTCGAGCACATCGGAGCTGGCATCTCCGGTTTCGGCGGCGAAACCGACAATGAGTTTCGGGGTGCCCGCTCCGGCTGCTTCGCGCGCCTGGACCAGTTCCTGCAGGATGTCGGGATTGCGGACGAGGGTGATCACGGGATCCGCTTCGTCGTCGCGCTTCTTGATTTTGGTGTCCACCACCTGTGACGGGCGGAAATCCGCGACCGCGGCGGCCATGATCACGACGTCGGAATCCGCGGCGGCCGCGTGCACGGCGGTACGGAGTTCGAGGGCTGTTTCGACGCGGACAAGCTCGACGCCGCTCGGCGCCGGAACATCCATGTGCGCCGCGATGAGCCGCACCCGGGCGCCGGCCGCCAGCGCCGCTTCGGCCAGCGCGGTCCCCTGCTTTCCTGAGGAGCGGTTGCCGAGGAACCGTACCGGGTCCAGCGGTTCGCGGGTGCCTCCGGCGGTGATGGTGACGGTGGTGCCGGCCAGATCGCCGGGAGCGGCTGCGGTGTTTGCGGCCTCGCTGCTGTCAGCTTCGACGCTGTCAGCTTCCACGGCGGCCAGTGCGGCGGTGAAGATGGCTTCCGGTTCCGGCAGGCGGCCGGGACCGGTGTCCTTGCCCGTCAGCCGCCCGATGCCCGGTTCCAGCACCACGGCACCCCGGCTGCGCAGGGTGGCGACGTTGGCGGTGGTCGCGGGATGCATCCACATTTCGGTATGCATGGCCGGGGCGAAAACCACCGGCCCGCGGGCCATCAGCAGGGTATTGGTGAGCAGGTCGTTTGCCTGGCCGGCGGCAGCCCGGGCCAGCAGGTCCGCAGTGGCCGGGGCCACCACGATCAGATCCGCTTCGTGTCCGAGCCGCACATGGTTGACCTTCTCCACTTCGTCGAAGACGGAGGAGGAGACGGGGTTGCCGGAGAGCGCCTTCCACGTTGCAACACCGACGAACTGCTTGGAGGATTCGGTGGGGACAACGGTGACGTTGTGCCCGGCCTCGGTGAAAAGCCGCAGCAGCGACGCGGCCTTGTACGCGGCGATTCCGCCGCCGACGCCCAGGACTATGCGCACGCTGCTGCCTTCCCCCTTGTGGTCGCTGAGCTTTACTCGGCGTTCTCGTTCGGGCGCACCACGAGCATGCCGTCGTTGATCTCGCGCAGGGCGATGGACAGCGGCTTTTCGTTCAGCTTGGTTTCCACCAGCGGGCCGACGTACTCGAACAGGCCCTCGTGCAGCTGGGAGTAGTAGGCGTTGATCTGGCGGGCGCGCTTGGCACCGTAGATGACCAGCGCGTACTTGGAATCGGCGGCTTCGAGCAGGTCGTCGATCGGCGGGTTGATGATGCCTTCAGACACAGGGTTCTCCAAAATTCTTGAACGGGATTCGCGGTTTGTCAGCGCGTGCGCGGACTGATTCCCATGAGTGATACAAGCTCAGCTGCAGCCCGCTGGACGTCATCATTAATGACGGTGTGATCGAACTCGGACTCGGCAGCAAGTTCCAGTTTAGCGGTTTCCAGCCGTTGCTGCTGCTCTTCGGGCGTTTCGGTTCCGCGCCCGACCAATCGCCGCACCATTTCGTCCCAGGTAGGCGGGGCCAGGAACACGAAATTCGCCTCCGGCATGGACTTCTTGACCTGCCGCGCACCCTGGAGATCGATCTCCAGCAATACGCTGCGGCCCTCGGCCATGGCTGCTTCCACGGTGCGGCGCAGGGTTCCATAGCGGTTGCGTCCGTGGACCACTGCCCACTCGAGCATCTGGTCCTGCTCAATCATGGCGTCGAACTCTTCGGCGCTGACGAAGAAGTAATGTACGCCGTCTTCTTCACCCGGACGGGGGGCACGGGTGGTGGCCGAGACGGAAAGCCAGACCTCGGGATAGTTGTCCCGGATATAGGTGGATACAGTGCCCTTGCCAACTGCGGTTGGACCTGCCAGAACTGTCAGCCGCGGTTGCGACACGTAAACCTCATTCACTCGTTGTTATTGCGGGCCTCCTGAGCCTAATGGCTCGCCAGCAGGTCTATCAGCGCCTTGCGCTGATGCACGCCCAACCCCCGGACCCGGCGGGTGGGCGCAATACCTACCGTAGCCATTATTCCAGCTGCGCGGCGCTCCCCGACACCAGGCAGGGCGCGCAGCAGGTCCATGACCTTCAGCCGGCCAACCGCTTCCTCGCCGGAACGGGACAGGATGACTTCCTCGATGCTGAGATCACCGGACTTGATACGTGACTTGACCTCCGCACGGACTGCCCGGGCCGCGGTGGCCTTTTCGCGGGCGAGCGTACGCTCGGCTTCTGTCAGTGGCTTGAGGTTCAAGAGACGCTCCCGGACGAAGACACACCGCTGTCAGCGGCTCTGCTGGTAGCTCCGAACCTATCCGCAATCGAAGCCCAATTGCAATGGAACCCGATTCGCAGACGCCGCTCCCCTAGCGTACGGATGCCAGCTCCGATCCGGTCCGCAGTGCTGCGTCGAGGAGGCCCCGGGGGTCGGGGCCGGCCCGCAGGATGCCGCGGCTGGAGGTGGCCAGGACATTGGGGTACGCCGCAGCGAAGGTTCCGCGCAGGTCGGCGGCGGTTGCCCCCTGGGCGCCCAGGCCCGGAGCGAGCAGCGGTGCCCGCGAGGCGGCAAGGTCGATCTCCAGATCTGCCAGTGCCGTGCCGACGGTCGCGCCGACCACAAGTCCCACGGAGCCCAGTTCCGTCCCGGAACCACCTCCCGGGCCGGCATTTTCCGCCGCTGCCGCGTCCACGATCCGGGCAGCCACGGACCGTTCCGCTCCCCCGGCGCCGACGTGCTGAACGGACGCCCCTTCCGGGTTTGACGTGAGTGCCAGGACAAATACACCGCGTCCGGTGGCAGCCGCAAGGTCCAGGGCGGGCCGCAGGGACCCGAACCCGAGATACGGACTGAGCGTCACGGCGTCGGCCGCCAGCGGCGAACCGTCCCGCAGCCACGCGTCCGCATAGGCTGCCATCGTGGAGCCGATGTCCCCGCGCTTGGCGTCGGCGATACTGAGCACGCCGGCGTCCGAACACTCCTGCAGCAGGCGTTCCAGGACCGCCAGCCCGGCGGATCCGTGGCGTTCGTACAGCGCCACCTGTGGCTTCACGGCCGCAACCTGCTCCCCCACCGCCGCGAGGACGGTGAGGGAAAAACGTTCGAGCCCGGCGACGTCGTCGTTCAGGCCCCACTGGGCCAGCAGTTCGGGGTGCGGATCGATGCCGACGCACAGCTGCCCGCGGCGGTCCATGGCCGCGCGCAGCCGCGCACCGAAAGCGGGACGTTCCTCAGGCACCGGCTGCCTTCAACCGGGCGGCGTGTTCCTGCAGGGAAGTCACGTCCCATTCGTAGGAGCGCATCGCGTCGATCGCCTGCACGGCGGCACCGAACTCGGAGACGGTGGTGACCACCGGGCAGCCGATGGACGTTGCCGCGGCCCGGATTTCGTATCCGTCGCCGCGGGCCTGGCCGCCGGAAGGCGTGTTGACCACCAGGTTGATCTCGCCGGCGGTGATCAGGTCCACGACGGTCCCTTCGCCGTCCGGTCCGGCACCCTCGGCGACCTTGCGCACCACCGTGGCGGCAATGCCGTTGCGGCGCAGCACCTCAGCCGTGCCGCCGGTGGAGAGGATCTCGAAGCCGAGGTCGCTCATCCGCTTCACCGGCATGATGATCGAGCGCTTGTCCCGGTTCGCCACCGATACGAAGACCTTGCCGGCGGTGGGCAGGGCACTGTTCGCGGCGGCCTGTGACTTGGCGAAGGCGGTGTCGAAGTACTTGTCGATGCCCATGACCTCACCGGTGGACCGCATTTCCGGGCCCAGGAGAGAGTCCACCACGGTGCCCTCGGGGGTCCTGAACCGGCTGAACGGCAGCACCGCTTCCTTCACGGCCACCGGGGCGTCCAGCGGCAGGGTGGAGCCGTCGCCGACGGCGGTCAGCTTCCCGGCGGCCCGCAGCTCTGCGATGCTGGCGCCGGTGCCGATGAGAGCCGCGGCCTTGGCCAGCTGGACGCCGGTGGCCTTGGACACGAACGGCACGGTGCGGGAGGCACGCGGGTTGGCTTCGATGACGTAGAGGATGTCCGAGGCCAGGGCGAACTGGATGTTGATCAGCCCGCGGACGCCGACGCCGGCGGAGATCACCCGGGTGGCCTCGCGGACCCGGTCGATCACGTCGGTGCCGAAGGTGATGGGCGGCAGCACGCAGGCGGAGTCGCCCGAATGGATGCCGGCCTCCTCGATGTGCTCCATGATTCCGCCCACGTAGAGGTCGGTGCCGTCGAAGAGCGCATCGACGTCGATCTCGATGGCGTCTTCCAGGAACCGGTCCACCAGGACGGGGTGGTCCGGGGTGATCTCGGTGGCGTTGGTGATGTAGCGGGAGAGATTCGCTTCGTCATAGACGATCTCCATGCCGCGGCCGCCCAGGACATAGGACGGGCGGACCAGGACGGGGTAGCCGATCTCGTCCGCCACCCGCTTGGCGTCCTCGAAGGACACGGCCGTGCCGTTCTTGGGGGCGGTGAGCCCGCCCTCGTCCAGCACCTGCTGGAACGCACCGCGGTGTTCGGCCAGGTCGATTGCGGCGGGCGAGGTGCCCAGGATGGGCACGCCGGCGTCGGCCAGGGCCTGTGCCAGCTTCAGCGGCGTCTGCCCGCCGAGCTGGACGAAAACACCCAGGACGCCGCCGGTGCGCTGCTCCGCGGCGATGACCTCCAGGACATCCTCCAGGGTCAGCGGCTCGAAGTAGAGCCGGTCGGAGATGTCGTAGTCGGTGGACACGGTTTCCGGGTTGCAGTTGATCATCACGGTCTCGTGGCCGGCTTCGCGCAGTGCCATGGTCGCGTGGACGCAGGAGTAGTCGAACTCGATGCCCTGCCCGATCCGGTTCGGCCCGGAGCCAAGGATGATGATGGACGGCTTGGCATGCTCGGCCACCTCGTCCTCCTCGTCATAGGAGGAGTAGTGGTACGGCGTGTACGCGGCGAATTCGGCGGCGCAGGTGTCCACGGTCTTGAAGACCGGGCGTACGTTCAGGGCGTGCCGGACGCCGCGCACCACTGCTTCGGGGGTGTTGGTCAGCGCGCCGATCTGCTCGTCGGAGAAGCCGTGCCGCTTGGCCAGGCGCAGGATGTCCTCGTTGACCGACGGCGTGGCACGGATCTGCTCGGCGGTTTCGTTGATGAGCACCAACTGGTCCAGGTACCAGGGGTCGATACCGGTGGCTTCGAAGAGCTCCTCGATGGAGGCACCGCCCAGCAGCGCCTGCTGCACCTGCTGCAGCCGGGCGGTGGTGGGCCGCCGCGACGCCTCAATGAGTCCGGGCACGTCGGCTGCGTCCACCGGGTCGAAGGACAGCGAGGCGCCCTTCTGCTCCAGGGAACGCAGTGCCTTCTGCAGGGCTTCGGTGAAGTTGCGGCCGATCGCCATGGCCTCGCCTACCGACTTCATGGTGGTGGTCAGCGTGGGATCCGCGGCCGGGAACTTCTCGAAAGCGAACCGCGGGACCTTCACCACGACGTAGTCGAGGGTGGGCTCGAACGACGCCGGCGTCTTCTTGGTGATGTCGTTCGGAATCTCGTCCAGGGTGTAGCCGAGGGAAAGCTTCGTGGCGATCTTGGCGATGGCGAAGCCGGTGGCCTTGGACGCCAGCGCCGAGGAGCGGGAGACGCGCGGGTTCATTTCAATGACCACCACGCGGCCGGTGTCCGGCTCGATGGCGAACTGGATGTTGCAGCCGCCGGTGTCCACGCCTACCTCGCGGATGACGGCGATCGCGATGTTGCGCAGCTTCTGGTACTCGCGGTCGGTCAGGGTCATGGCGGGGGCCACGGTGATGGAGTCTCCGGTGTGCACGCCCACCGGATCGAAATTCTCGATGGAACAGACGACAACCACGTTGTCGTTCTTATCCCGCATCATCTCCAGTTCGTATTCCTTCCAGCCCAGGATGCTCTCTTCAAGCAGAACCTCGGAGGTGGGGCTGTACTGGATGCCGGCCCCGGCAATGCGGCGCAGGTCCTCGGCGTTGTAAGCCAGGCCGGAGCCGAGCCCGCCCATGGTGAAGGAAGGCCGGACCACCATCGGGTAGCCCAGTTTGTCGGCCGCGGCGAAGGCCTCATCCATGCTGTGCACGATGATCGACTTCGCAGATTCGGCACCGCAGCGCTCGACGACGCCCTTGAACTTCTCGCGGTCCTCGCCGAGTTCGATCGCGGCGATGTTCGCGCCGATCAGTTCCACGTTGTACTTCTCCAGCGCGCCGCTCTTGTCCAGGGCGATGGCGGTGTTCAGGGCCGTCTGCCCGCCGAGGGTGGGCAGGATTGCGTCGGGCCGTTCCTTGGCGATGATCTTCTCGACCATCTCCGGGGTGATCGGTTCCACGTACGTGGCGTCGGCGAACTCCGGGTCGGTCATGATGGTGGCCGGGTTGGAGTTCACGAGGATGACCCGCAGGCCCTCCTCCTTGAGCACCCGCAGGGCCTGCGTGCCGGAGTAGTCGAATTCCGCGGCCTGGCCGATGACGATCGGGCCGGAGCCGATGACCAGGACGGACTTGAGGTCGGTTCTGCGGGGCATTAGATGCTTTCCTTGCTCTTGCTGGCTGCCATAAGCTCGACGAAGCGGTCAAAGAGGTAGGCGGAGTCGTGCGGTCCGGCGGCAGCCTCGGGGTGGTACTGGACCGAGAAGGCGGGGAGGTCGAGGCAGGCGAGGCCCTCGACGACGTCGTCGTTCAGGCTGACGTGGCTGACCTCCACCCGGCCGTAGCGGGCTTCCGGTGCAGTGACGGGGCCGTCCAGCGGGGCGTCGACGGCGAATCCGTGGTTCTGGCTGGTGATTTCCACCTTGCCGGTCCGCCGGTCCAGGACGGGCTGGTTGATCCCGCGGTGCCCGTAGCGCAGCTTGTAGGTGCCGAAGCCCAGGGCACGCCCGAGGATCTGGTTGCCGAAGCAGATCCCGAAGAACGGAATGCGGGCATCCAGCACTTCGCGCAGCAGGTCCACCTGGACATCGGCGGTGGCCGGGTCGCCGGGGCCGTTGGACATAAACACGCCGTCGGCGCCCAGGGCTTTGATGTCCTCGAAGGTGGAGGCGGCGGGCAGCACATACGTGCGGATGCCGCGCTCGGCCAGGCGCACCGGGGTCATGGACTTGATGCCCAGGTCGATGGCGGCAACGGTGAACAGCGGGTCGCCGGCCCAGCCGTGGTCTGCCGGGTCAATGAGGTAGGTTTCGTCCACGCTGACCTCTTCGGCCAGCCGTGCGCCCTCCATACCCTGCTGGGCACGGACCTCGGCGAGCAGTTCGCTGTCGGGGCGTTCGGCGTCGGGCCCGGAGAAAATCCCGGCCTTCATGGCCCCGCGTTCGCGCAGGTGCCGGGTCACGGCGCGGGTGTCGACGCCGGAGATGCCGACGACGCCCTGATCCGCCAGCTGCTCGTCCAGGGTGGATTCGGAACGCCAGCTCGAGGGGCGGCGGGCGGCGTCGCGCACGATGTACCCGGCCACCCAGATCCGCCGGGACTCGGCGTCGTCGCCGTTGACTCCGGTGTTGCCGATATGCGGGGCCGTCTGGACCACGAGCTGCCGGGCATAGGAGGGGTCGGTGATGGTCTCCTGGTAGCCGGTCATGCCGGTGGCAAACACCGCTTCGCCCAGGGCCGTTCCCTGCGCACCGTAGGCACGCCCGCGGAAGGTGCGGCCGTCTTCCAGCATGAGGACGGCGGGCGTGGGGTTGATGGTTTCGTGAACTGTCACAGTTGTTCCTCGCTAGGGGTGGCCGATTCCGGCAGAAGTTCGGTAATGGCGCGGACAAGGGGAGTCTTCTCATCCGAGGAGCGGGTACGGAAGCCGGTATCCACGCGCTTGGGGCCCAGCTGCCAGGTCACAATCACCAATCCGTCCTTTTCGACGAATTTTCCGGCTATGCCGCGCTCCAGGCGGACGCCGTGCAGGTCCTGCCGCGGAATCCAGAGGTCGTCGGCACCGGAACGGGCAAACAGCACGCCTTCGGGGAAAACCGCCGCGGTGGCGTTGGACTTTACGCCCAGGCCGTAGAGTGCCACGCGGTCCAGCCAGTCACCGGCGGTGGTGGTGGCGACGTATTGGCCGAGTGCCTGGAAGCCCGGATCAGAGAGTTCGTCCGGCAGGGGCAGGGGGCGGGGCGTGTCCTGCTGGCGGCGTCGTCGGCCGCGCCAGCCCAGGGCGAACAGGCCCAGGACCACGACGATAAGGGCGGCCAGGCCCAGGAAGAAAAAGACCAGTTCCATCAGGATTCCTTTGCGGCAGCGGGGTGGGGCGTGTTCAGTCTGCCGTTCAGGACGGTGGGGTGGCCGGCGTAGAAAACCGCTTCGACTCCACCGGGCAGTTCCAGTCCGGCAAACGGACTGTTGCGTCCCTTGCTAGCCATCTTAGAAGGGTCGACCCTCCTTCGCGCAGACGGGTCCACCAATATGACGTTGGCCGGTTCGCCGGCGGCAAGGGGCCTGCCTTGGCCCGCCACCCGGCCGATCAGCGCAGGGGTGGAAGAGGTGACCCGGGCGAAACCTGCCCAGTCCATCAGCCCCGTGTCGATCATGGCGTGCTGCACCACGGACAGCGCGGTCTCCAGGCCGGTCATGCCCATGGCCGCCGTCGCCCACTCGCCTTCCTTGTGTTCGCTGGGATGCGGGGCGTGGTCGGTGCCGACAATATCGATGGTGCCGTCGGCGAGGCCGCGGCGGACCGCCTGCACATCCGCTTCGGTGCGCAGGGGCGGGTTCACCTTGTAGACCGGATCGTAGGTGCGGACCAGTTCGTCGGTGAGCAGCAGATGGTGGGGGGTAACCTCGGCGGTAACCCGGATGCCGCGTTCCTTGGCCCACCGGATGATTTCCACCGACCCGGCGGTGGACAGGTGGCAGACATGCAGGCGGGAGCCCGTGTGCCGTGCCAGCAGGACGTCGCGGGCGATGATGGATTCCTCGGCGACGGCGGGCCAGCCGGCCAGTCCGAGGACGGCGCTGACTTCGCCTTCGTTCATCTGTGCCCCCTCGGTGAGGCGGGGCTCCTGCGCGTGCTGGGCAACGACGCCGTCGAACGCCTTCACATATTCCAGCGCACGGCGCATCAGCACCGGGTCCGAAACGCACTTGCCGTCGTCGGAAAACACCCGCACCCGGGCCCGGGAGTCGGCCATCGCGCCGAGTTCCGCCAGCTGCCGGCCTTCCAGGCCTACCGTGACCGCCCCGACGGGACGCACGTCCACCCAGCCGGCCCGCTCCCCCAGGCTGAGGACCTGTTCCACCACGCCGGCGGTGTCTGCAACCGGCATGCTGTTGGCCATGGCGTGTACGGCGGTGAAGCCGCCGAGTGCCGCGGCACGGGTGCCGGTCTCTACGGTTTCGGCGTCTTCCCGGCCGGGTTCGCGCAGGTGCGTGTGCAGGTCCACCATGCCGGGCAGGGCGATCAGGCCCTCCGCCTCGACCACGGCGGCGCCGGGAGGCACCGGCAGTTCAGGGGCGACGGCGGTGATGGTGCCGTCTTCGATGCGGATATCCGCACGTTCGGTGCCGAGCAGTGACGCTCCGCGGATCAGATAGGTGCCGGTAGTGCTCATCGGGGCTGCTCCTGCTGGGTACGGGGGGTGCTGTTCTCTCCGGAGAGCAGCAGGTAAAGGGCGGCCATCCGCACCGAAACGCCGTTGCGGACCTGGTCCAGGACGGTCGAGCGGGGCGAATCAGCGGCACGGGCGGAAATTTCCAGCCCGCGGTTCATCGGACCGGGGTGCATGATGATGGTGTCCGTCAGGCCCAGGGTGTCCAGCCGGTCGAGGCGGACGTCGTCCAGGCCCCAGCGGCGGGAATACTCGCGGACGGAGGGGAAGAAGGCAGATTGCATCCGTTCCCCCTGCACCCGCAGCATCATGACGGCATCCGGCCGGGTCGCCAGTGCCTCGTCCAGGTCGTAACTGACGGTGCAGGGCCAGGATTCGACGCCGAACGGCAGCAGCGTGGGCGGTGCAACCAGGGTGACTTCCGCGCCCAGTGTCCGAAGCAGCCACAGATCCGAGCGGGCGACCCGCGAATGCAGCACGTCCCCGGCAATCACCACCTTCATTCCGGCCAGGTCGGTGCCGGTGGATTCCGTACCGTGCAGCCGCGCCCAGTGCCGTCGCATGGTGAAGGCATCCAGCAGCGCCTGGGTGGGGTGTTCGTGCGTGCCGTCCCCGGCGTTGAGAACTGCGGCATCTATCCAGCCCGAGGACGCCAGCCGCGCCGGCGCGCCGGAGGAACCGTGCCGAATCACTACGGCGTCGGCACCCATGGCAGCCAGCGTCTGTGCAGTGTCCTTCAGTGATTCGCCCTTGGAGACCGACGATCCCTTGGCGGAGAAATTGATGACGTCGGCGGACAGCCGTTTCGCGGCCGCCTCAAAGGAGATGCGCGTGCGGGTGGAGTCCTCGAAGAAGAGGTTCACCACGGTGCGCCCGCGCAGGGCCGGAAGCTTCTTTACTTCCCGTTCCCCTACTGCGGCCATCTGCTCTGCCGTATCCAGGATGGCCAGGGCGTCGGACCGGCTGAGGTCCAGCGTGGACAGGAGGTGCCTCATGCAGTGCCCTCGATGACCACTTCGTCTGTGGCCGCTTCACCCGTGGCCGCGCTGTCGCTTTCGGCCAGCCGGACCCGGACCTGTTCGATGGATGCGGTGGGCAGGTTCTTGCCCACATGGTCTGCCCGGATGGGCAGTTCGCGGTGGCCGCGGTCCACGAGCACTGCCAGCCGGACGATGCGCGGCCGGCCCAGGTCCACGAGGGCATCGAGCGCGGAACGGATGGTGCGGCCGGAATACAGGACGTCGTCCACCAGCACCACCACTTTGTCGTCAATCCCGGTGACCGGGACGCGGGTGGCGTAGGGCGGCCGGGTGGGCCTGCGGGCGAGGTCGTCACGGAACATGGTGACGTCGAGCTGGCCGGTGATGGCAGCGGGATCGACGCCGGGAGCCGCCGCCGCGATCTTGGCGGCCAGGCGCTGGGCCAGCGGATAACCGCGGCGCGGGATCCCCATCAGGACCAGGTCTTCGGGACCTTTGTTGGCCTCGAGGATCTCGTAGGCAATACGCGTCAGGGCGCGGTCGATGTCAGCTGAAGACAAAACAGTACGGCTGGAAAGAGCATCTTTGGCCGTCATATTCGCTTCCTCCTTCCCCGCCTCACAGGACGGAATTTAAAGGTTGAATGCGGCACCAAGCTATCACAGGCCACGCCGCCGCCCGCTGTGTGTGACGGGATATGCCGCGGTGGAACTATCCTGTCTGCTATGAGCAGGCCCAGCGCATGAGCGCACCCGGTATCTACCCTGACCAGCAGCATCCCGCCCCTCCGGGCTACGGCGCTGCCGACGGCGCCGCACCTGTCCAGCCGTTCTGGTCCCCTCCGGCACCACGCCGGGACAAGGGCCTGGCAGCCACCGTGGTGCTGATTGCGCTCTCCTCCGTGGCCCTGGCCTGGGTGGGCATGTACCTTCTCGACGGCCTCGGCCCGCCGGCCTTCATTTTCTGCGGGCTCCTGGCGCTGGTTCCCCTGGGCATCTGCGTGCTGGGTATCTGGTGGGTGGACCGGTGGGAGCCGGAACCGCGAAGCAGCCTGGTTTTCTCGTTCCTGTGGGGTGCCGGGGTTTCGGTGGCCATCGCCCTGGTGGTTGGCCCGTACTTCACGTTTGCCCTGCTGGAGCTGGTCCCCTACGGCTCGGCGGACCTGCTGGGCGCGGTGGTCCAGGCTCCCGTAGTGGAGGAAATCGCCAAGGGCCTGGGCATCCTCCTGCTGCTGCTGGTCCGCCGGCGGATCTTTGACGGGCCGGTGGACGGCATCGTGTTTGCGGCTGCCGTGGCAGCGGGGTTCGCCTTCACGGAAAACATCCTCTATTTCGGGGCAGCGCTGCGGACAGCCGGGCCCGAGACGGTGTACGAGCTCGGGTTTATTTTCATCCTCCGCGGGCTGCTCTCCCCCTTTGCGCATGTCCTGTTCACCGCCTGCACCGGGCTCGCCCTGGGCCTGGCGGCGCGGCGTGCGGGCAACGCGTGGATCCTGCCGGCCTTCGCCATCGGATTGATTCCCGCCATTCTGGGGCACATGCTGTGGAACGGCGGTCCCGCGTTGTTTTTCGGGGACTTCTTCCTCTTCTACTTCCTGCTCCAGGTTCCGTTCTTCGGCGCGGCGGTCACCGGGGTATGGCTGCTGCGCCGCGCGGAGCAGCGCCTGACCCTGCAACGGCTTTCCGAATACGCAGCGGCGGGCTGGTTCACCCCCGCAGAAGTGCGGATGCTGGCCACCGGCGCCGGCCGCCGCCAGGCAATGGGCTGGGCACGGGCCACCGGGGCGGCACCGCACATGAAGGAGTTCATCCGGCGTGCCACCCGCCTGGCCTTGACCCGGCAGCAGATAGCCTCCGGCCGGGATGTCAGCGCCAATATGGAGTACGAGCGGACCTTGCTGGGAGAACTCACCGGCATCCGGACCACTATGCTGGCCGGGCAGGCGCTGCAGGCCAGGTGAAACGGCTGGAAACGCAGAAAAGACCGGCCCCGCGGGGCCGGTCTTTTCTGGCTTGGATCCTGCCTAGGCCAGCAGGGAGGGCTTCAGTTCCTGCAGCCGTCCGAGCAGGCCGTTGATGAAGGCCGGGGATTCGTCCGTGGAGAGCGCTTTCGCCAATTCCACGGCTTCGCTGATGGCCACTTTGTCGGGAACGTCGTCGTTGTAGAGAAGTTCCCAAGTGCCCAGGCGGAGGATGATGCGGTCCACCGAAGGCATGCGATCAAGCGTCCAGCCCTGCGAATACGTGCTCAGGAACTCATCGATCTGCTCCTGCATCGCAACCACGCCTTCCACCAGGTCCATGGTGTAGGGGTTGATGGTCTGGTCGGTCTTTTCGCGGCGGGCCCGAATGGCATCGAAGGCAGAAACCGAACGCTGTTCGGCTTCGAAAAGGACCTCCAGTGCCCGGGTCCGTGCTTTACTGCGTGCACTCACTCGTTAACGCGTCCCAGGTAGTCGCCGGTGCGGGTGTCGACCTTGACCTTGGTGCCCTGCTCCAGGAACAGGGGCACCTGGATCTCGTAGCCGGTCTCGATGGTGGCGGGCTTGGTGCCGCCGGTGGAGCGGTCGCCCTGCAGGCCCGGCTCGGTGTACGTGATCTCCATGGTGACCGACGGCGGCAGTTCGATGTACAGCGGCGAACCCTCGTGGATCGCGATGGTGACCATCATGGACTCCATCATGAAGTTCGCGTTGTCACCGACAATCTTGCCGGGGACCGTGAGCTGGTCGAAGTCGGAGGTGTCCATGAAGACGTAGTCTTCGCCGTCCTGGTACAGGTACTGGTAGTCGCGGCGGTCCACCGTGGCGGTCTCGACCTTGATGCCGGCGTTGAACGTCTTGTCCACTACCTTGCCCGAAGTCACGTTGCGCATCTTGGTACGGACGAACGCACCACCCTTGCCCGGCTTCACGTGCTGGAACTCGATGATGCTCCAGAGGTTGCCTTCAAGCTTCAGCACGGTGCCGTTCTTGATGTCGTTGGTCGTCGCCACAGTTTCTCTTCCGTTGTCCGTCTAGATATTGTTCGTCAGTCATTAGTCAAAGTGCGTTTTATTCAAGTCCGTCGACTATTCTACCCGCTCGCGCGGAACCTACAGGCTGAGGCGGATTCCGCCCTGCGGCTCGGAGGCAATCTCCTGGTAGGCCGCGAACAGCAGCGAGGTATCCGGCACCTCCAGCATGGACGGTTTGGCCAGTCCGTCCAGCACCACGAAGCGCAGCAGGTCCCCGCGGGACTTCTTGTCCCGGCGCATGCCGTCCAGCAGGGCGGACCAGCGGTCCTTGCGGTAGGTCACGGGCAGCCCCAGCGAGGAGAGGATCTCCTTGTGCCGGTCCGCGGTGGCGTCATCCAGCCGGCCCACCGTCCGTCCCAGTTCCGCAGCGAAGACCAGGCCGACGGACACTGCCGCGCCGTGCCGCCACTGGTAGCGTTCCGCCAGCTCGATGGAGTGGCCCAGGGTGTGCCCGTAGTTCAGGAATTCCCGCCGGCCGGATTCGCGCAGGTCCGAGGAGACAATCTCGGCCTTGACCCCGATGGAGCGTTCCACCAGTTCGCGGACGACGTCGGAAGCGCCGTCGGCCACTGCCTCCGGGTTCGCTTCGACCAGGTCCAGGATGGCGGGGTCGGCGATGAACCCGCATTTGATGACCTCGGCCATGCCGCTGAGCAGCTCGTTCTTGGGCAGGGTGGCCAGGGCGTCCAGGTCGGCCAGGACCCCGGCGGGCGGATGGAAAGCGCCCACGAGGTTCTTGCCTTCAGCCGTGTTGATGGCGGTCTTGCCGCCCACGGCCGCGTCCACCATGCCCAGCAGGGACGTGGGGATGTGCACCACTTTGATGCCTCGCAGCCAGGTGGCGGCCACGAAGCCGGCCACGTCGGTGACCGCCCCGCCGCCGACGGCGACAATGGCATCGGACCGGGTGAAATCGTTCTGGCCCAGGACCTGCCAGCAGAAGGACGCCACCTGGATGTGCTTGCCCTCTTCGGCGTCCGGGATTTCCGCGGTGACGGCGGTCAGGCCCGTGGCGGCGAGTTCATCGCGTACGGTATCGCCGGTGGTGCGCAGGGCGCGCGGGTGGATCACCAGGACGCGGCGCACGCGCTCACCGAGCATGTCCGGCAGCCGGCCCAGCAGGCCGTTGCCTACGACGACGTCGTAGTTCTCTGCGGGGTTGGTGCCGGTCACCGGAATGATCGTGGGGTCGGAGGGCATCTAGTCTTCTCCTTTGATGAGGACGGAAGTCAGCCGGTCAATAATGGCCGGAACAGTAAGTCCCCTGGTGTCAATGGTGATGTCGGCCAGGGATTCGTATATGGGGCGGCGGATGTCCGCCAGCTCCTGCCAGCGCCGGACGGGGTCCGGTGCGAGCAGTGGACGGTGGCCTGCACGGGTGATCCGTGGAAGCACGGTGGCAAGGTCCGTATCCAGAAACACTACAGTGGCGCGGCCGAGCAGTTGCTGGGTCCCCGAGTCCAGCACCGCGCCCCCGCCCAGTGAAATCACCGTGGGCACCCGGGCCTCAAGGGCCGCGGCAACGGCCCGCGCTTCAACCTCGCGGAAATAGTGCTCGCCGTAGGCGCTGAAAATGCCGGCAATGGGGCCGTACCGTGCCACGACGGCCTCGTCCGTGTCCAGGAAGGGCATCCCGTGGCGGGCGGCGAACCCGCGTCCGACGACGGACTTCCCGGCGGCCATAAAGCCCATCAGGACCAGGTGCCGATCGAGCCCGCTGGACCTGCCGCTCCTAGGAGACATCGGTACCGGCGGATTCCAGCGGCTGCGGGATGGCGGCCAGGTAGGCGTGCAGGTTCCGTGCGGTTTCGGGCACGGAATCGCCGCCGAACTTCTCGATCACGGCTTCGGCCAGGACCAGCGCCACCATGGCTTCGGCAACCACACCGGCAGCGGGGACCGCGCAGACATCCGAGCGCTGGTGGTGGGCCCGGGCCGGTGCGGAGGTACTCACGTCAACGGTGCGCAGTGCCCGCGGCACGGTGGCAATGGGTTTCATTGCGGCGCGTACCCGCAGCAGTTCGCCGATGCTCATGCCGCCTTCAATGCCTCCGGCGCGGTTGCCGGAGCGGACCACCCGGCCCTCGGCATCCTGCAGGATTTCGTCGTGGGCGGCGGAGCCGCGGCGGGTGGCAGTCAGGAAACCGTCCCCTACTTCCACGCCCTTGATGGCCTGGATGCCCATCAGGGCACCGGCGATCCGGGCGTCCAGCCGGCGGTCCCAATGAACGTAGCTGCCCAGTCCCGGCGGCAGTCCGTAGGCCAGCACCTCCACCACTCCCCCGAGCGTCTCGCCCTCCTTATGGGCGGCATCGACCTCAGCCACCATGGCGGCCGAGACGCCTGCATCGAAGCAGCGCATCGGATCGGCGTCGAGCGCGTCGACGTCGGCAGGGAGCGGCAACGCCGAGTCGCCGGGCGCCATCACGCCGGCAATACCCACGGTGTGGCTGACCAGCTCAATGCCCAGCTGCTTCAGGAACGCGGAGGCCACGGCACCAAGCGCCACGCGGGTGGCGGTTTCCCTTGCGCTGGCGCGTTCCAGGACAGGACGGGCTTCGTCAAAACCGTACTTCTGCATGCCGGTGAAATCAGCATGCCCCGGACGGGGACGGGTGAGGGGCGCGTTGCGTGCAGAGTCGGCCAGGACTGCCGGGTCCACCGGATCGGCAGCCATCACCTGTTCCCACTTGGGCCACTCGGTGTTGCCGATCTCGATGGCGACGGGGCCGCCCTGGGTCTTGCCGTGGCGGACGCCGCCCAGGATGCGCACGGCATCCTGTTCAAATTTCATCCGCGCGCCGCGGCCGTAACCGAGGCGGCGGCGGGCCAGAGCCGCGGAGATGAGGGTGCTGTCCACCTCCACTCCGGCAGGGACACCTTCAACAATTCCAACCAATGCAGGGCCATGGGACTCACCGGCGGTCAACCAACGCAACATGCTTTCAATACTGCCATGCCCGGCGGGGGCGTTCAGCGCCGCGGTATTCGCACGGCGTCACACATGGCGTTTATGACGCCGGGTTCATCGAAGAACGCGTCCGCAGTAAACAGCTTTACCTGCTCCACGGCCTGGTAGAGCAGCATCTCGATGCCCGGCACCACCGTTCCGCCGAACCCGGACCAGACGGACGCGATCCGGCTTGGCCAGGGGTCGTACGCGGCATCCAGGAGGATGGCGTCCTGCCGGACTTCGGAGATTGCGTCCGCGAGGCCGTCGGCACCGTGCGGCGGGAGGGTGCAGATGACGACGTCGGCTGCCGCGCAGGCGGCGGCTGCCTCCTCCCACGGGCGCGGGTGTACGGCAACGCCGGTTGCGCGGCCTGCCTCCAGCACCCCTGCCTGCCCGGGGGCGGGTACCGGGAAGCGGCGGGCGCAGACCACAGTTTCGGCCGGGTCCAGCCGGGCCAGTGCCGCAACAGCGGCGCACGCGGTTCCGCCTGCGCCAAGCACCACGGCGCGCGCTCCGGAACCGATTCCGGCGTACCGCAGCGCGCCGACAATGCCGGCCACATCGGTGTTGTGGCCGGTCAGGACCGTGCGGGAGCCTGTCCGGGAGAAGGTCACGGTGTTCAGCACCCCGAGGGCCTTCACCAGCGGCTCGACCTCGTCCATCTGCGCCGCCATGACCGCCTTCAGCGGCATAGTGACGGACAGACCGGTCCAGCCCGCCTGCCCGCGGAGGGAGGCCGCGAATCCCGCGGCCTCCTCAACACGGAGGTCTATTGCCTCGTAGCTGCAGTCGAACCCCAGATGGTTGTACGCAGCCCGGTGCAGCCGGGGTGACCGGGAATGGCTGATCGGATGCCCCAGCACGGCTGCGCGCCGCGGGGCGCTACCCACCGCTAACCACACCGCCCGGCTTTTTGGGTACTGCACCAGTTCTGGTATTCCTCGACGTACTTGGCGTGCTCGGCGAGGGTGGAGGAGAACTTGGTTTCGCCGCTGTCCAGGTTGACGGTGACCCAGTAGTAGTACGGGACGTCATCCGGGTTGGCCGCTGCCTCAATGGCCTCCCGGCTCGGGGAACCGATGGGACCGACGGGCAGTCCGGGGTTGGCGTAGGTGTTGTACGGGTTGGATTTGTCCGCCTTTTCCTCCGCGGTGAGTTCATAGCTCTTGCGGTTCAGGCCGTAGGTCACCGTGGCATCGGACTGGATCAGCCCGTTGGTTTCCTTGTTGTCCGGGCCCAGCCGGTTCTCGATGGAGCCGGCGACGGCGCCGTAGTCAGCCTCCCCGGCCTCGGCCTGGATGATGCTGGCCTTGGTCAGGATCCGGTACTGCTCGGCGGGATCGGTAATACCGGCCGCTTCGAGTTCAGCGAACGTGTTATCCACCATTTCGGTGATGATCTCGGTGGCGTCCTTTTCGACGTCGAACCGGTATTCGCCCGGATGCAGGTAGCCCTCAAGGCTTACGGCTTCCTCCGGCAGACCGAACTGCTGCGGGTCCGCGGCCAAGGCCTGGAACTCCGAAAGCGGGATCCGGGTGGAGGTGTTCAGGACTTCGAAGACCTCGCCCTGGCGCAGGTCGCGTGCCACTGCCGCGTAATGCACCTGGCTGCCGCCGTCCCCGAGCAGGGCATCCACGGCGGCGGAGGAGGACATCTGGTATTTCATTTCGTACGTGCCGGGCTGGATTTCCCGTCCGTCAGACTGGGCGGTGAAGGCGTTGACGAATTCCTTGGACGTGGCGACGATGTCTTCGGCTTCGAGCTTTCCGCCGATCAGCAGCGGGCCGTCACCTTCTGCCACGGTGAACGCCACGGTGCCGTTGCCTGCACCCTCGTAGTCCTGGATCTCGTTCATGCCCAGCAGGTCCCGGAGGAACATGATGAGGCCGAAAATCACGCCTGCAAACACGGCCAGCACGGTGATCATGATGATGGTGCGGCGACGGCGGCGGCGCTGCTTTTCGCGGCTCGGCCGTTGGCTCCTGCGGCTGGGAAGCTCCGAGGGCTCCTCGAAGAACACGCCCACGGGGAGAGGACTGCCGCCCTCCCGGGGCCTGCGGTCAGGCTCCGCCATGGCCGGGTACTCGGGATATCTGTGGCTCACGGCGTATTACCGCTTTCGCGCTCGATGTCCTGCGAAATTTCGAACTCCTCGGTCGGGGCCGGCATCCCGCCGCTTTCGCGGCGCGGCCGGCGCAGTGTAACCAGCTCCCCTACGTCCCGGTTCTGGGATCGTTGTGTGTCAATAGCCTGCTGCAGAATAGCCACTGCAGCCGCTTGATCAACCACTGTACGGTGATTCCGGCTGTTCATTCCAGCTTCGCGCAGGTTACGGTGCGCGGAGACCGTGGTCAGGCGTTCGTCCACCAGCCGCACCTGCTGTTCCTGGCCGGCGTCGGCCAGGGCCCGGACCAGCGCCTGCGCGTAGTCCCGGGCCATCTGGGTGGAGGCGGTTTCGCCGCCGCCCAGGCTGCGGGGCAGGCCGACAAACACTTCGACGGCACCCCGCTCCGCAGCTTCCCGGACCACCACGCGGATGTCGCTGTTTTTCTTCGCGTCCCGCTTCAGCGTCCTGACCGGCATGGCCAGGACGCCGTCGGGGTCGCTGGCTGCGAGGCCGACCCGAACCAGGCCGACGTCGACACCCAGCTTCACCCCGCGCAGACCACTCAAGTCAGCTCCGCCCGGCCACGGCTTCGCGGATCGCCGTGAGGGCATCTCCGATCCTGCCTGCATCGGAGCCGCCGCCCTGGGCGACGTCGTCCTTGCCGCCGCCGCCGCCGCCGAGCACGCCGGCAGCAACCTTGACGAGGGCACCGGCCTTGACGCCGGCACCGCGGGCACCTTCGTTGGTGGCAACAATCACCACGGGACGGTTGTTGGAGACACCGGCGACAGCCACCGCTGCGGGTTCGCTGCCCAGGCGGGAACGCAGGTCGAGGGCCAAGGTGCGCAGGTCATCCGCTCCCCCGACCTCGCCGGCGTTGTGGGCCAGGAGCCGGACGCCGTCTACGTCCACTGCGGTGCCTACGAGGGCAGCGGCGGAAGCGGCCAGCTGCTCGCGGCGCAGCTTTTCGAGTTCCTTCTCGGTGGACTTCAGCTTGGCCAGGGTGGCAGCGAGGCGGTCCGGCAGCTGCACC
The DNA here is from genome assembly GCF_025244845.1 of Arthrobacter sp. zg-Y1171. Taxonomy (NCBI): domain Bacteria; kingdom Bacillati; phylum Actinomycetota; class Actinomycetes; order Micrococcales; family Micrococcaceae; genus Arthrobacter; species Arthrobacter sp. zg-Y1171. The sequence continues at coordinate 1,939,888 of NZ_CP104264.1, forward strand.
GAAGGGACCTTGAGCATCTCGGAGAGCTCATTCACCAGTGCCCGCTCGGCGGCGAGGTGGCGGAAGGCGTCCATACCCACGAAGGCTTCGACCCGGCGGTTGCCGGATCCGACGGACTGTTCGCCCAGCAGGGTCAGGCTGCCGATGCGGGAAGTCGAGGCCACGTGGGTGCCGCCGCAGAGTTCGCGGGACCAGTCGCCGTTCATCTCCACGACCCGCACGGTGTCACCGTAGGCTTCGCCGAACAGTGCGGTGGCGCCCAGTGCCTTGGCGTCCGCCAGGGACATGATCTTGGTCTCTACCTGGTAGTTGCTGCGGATCGCGAGGTTGGAGACCTCTTCGATTTCGGATTTCGCGGCGTCGGAGAGGCCTTCGCCCCAGGAGAAGTCGAAGCGCAGGTAGCCGGCCTTGTTGAAGGAGCCGCGCTGCAGCGCTTCCGGGCCGAGGATCTGGTGCAGGGCCGCGTGCACGATGTGCGTGCCGGAGTGCGCCTGCTCGGCCTCGTGGCGGCGCTGGGCGTCGACGGCGGCCAGCACATTGGCGCCGGCAGCGATCTCGCCTTCGCGGACAATCGCCTTGTGCACGCTCAGCCCCTTGACCGGACGCTGGACGTCCTGCACCTCGAGGACGAAGCCGTCACCGGTGATGAGGCCGGTATCGGCGGCCTGCCCGCCCGCTTCGGCGTAGAACGGCGTGGAGTCCAGCACCAGGGAGATTTCGGAACCCTGTCCGGCGTATTCCACGCGGGAGTTCCCGGAAATGATGCCGCGGACCTTCGATTCGGTCTTCAGCTCGTCGTAGCCCGTGAATACCGTGGAACCGGCGGCCAGCAGTTCGTTGAACACCGACATATCGGCGTGCCCGTGCTTCTTCCCGCGGGCATCTGCCTGGGCGCGCTTGCGCTGCTCGGACATGAGCGAGCGGAATCCGGCCTCGTCGACCTTCAGGCCCGCTTCCTCGGCCATTTCCAGCGTGAGGTCGATGGGGAAACCGTAGGTGTCGTGCAGGGCAAACGCTTCTTCGCCGCTCAACGGAGCTCCGGCGGCCTTGGAAACCTTGACGGCCTCTTCCAGGCGCTCGGTGCCGGAGGCGATGGTGCGCAGGAACGCCTTCTCCTCGGCATAGGCGATCCGGCTGATCCGGGCGAAGTCGGCTTCAACCTCGGGGTACGTGCCCTTCATGGCGTCGCGGGAGACGGGCAGCAGTTCGGGCAGCACGGCGGTGTCCACGCCCAGCAGGCGCATGGCGCGCACGGCCCGGCGGATGAGGCGGCGCAGCACGTAGCCGCGGCCTTCATTGGACGGGCTCACGCCGTCGGAAATCAACATCAGGGCGGAGCGGATATGGTCGGCAACCACGCGCATCCGGACGTCGTCCGTGTGGTGCGGGTCCGAGGGGTTTTCGGAGCTGGTGTAGGTCTTGCCGGAGAGCTCGGCGGCCTTATCCAGCACGGGACGGACCTGGTCCGTCTCGTACATGTTCTCCACGCCCTGCAGGATCATCGCCAGACGCTCGAGGCCGAGGCCCGTGTCGATGTTCTTCTGCGGCAGTTCGCCGGCCACGTCGAAGTCCGTCTTGGAGCGCACGGCGGAGAGCTGGTACTGCATAAAGACCAGGTTCCAGATCTCGATGTAGCGCGTCTCGTCTACTGCCGGGCCGCCCTCCTGGCCGTAGGCCGGGCCGCGGTCGTAGTAGATCTCGGAGCAGGGGCCGCCCGGGCCTGCCTGTCCGGTGTTCCAGTAGTTGTCCGCCTTGCCGGTCCCGATGATGCGGTCATTCGGGATGCCGATCTTGTCCCGCCAGATGGCGCGGGCTTCGTCGTCGCGCTCGTCGCCGTCCTCGTAAACGGTGACCCAGAGCCGCTGCGGGTCCAGCCCGTAACCGCCCTTCTCGACGTCGGAGGTCAGCAGTTCCCAGGCGTAGGTGATTGCTTCTTCCTTGAAGTAGTCACCGAAGGAGAAGTTGCCTGCCATCTGGAAGAAGGTGCCGTGGCGGGCGGTCTTGCCCACTTCTTCGATGTCCGCGGTGCGGATGCACTTCTGCACGCTGGTTGCCCGGCTGTACGGAGCCTTTTCGCGGGCGGTGAGGTAAGGGATGAACGGCACCATGCCGGCCACGGTGAACAGCAGCGAGGGATCGTTGGAGACGAGCGACGCCGAGGGCACCACCGTATGTCCCTTATTGCTGAAGTAATCCAGCCAGCGGCGTGCAATCTCGTGGGACTTCATGGTGCTTCTATACCCTTCCGGTAATGGTGTTTCAGCAGGCAGGTGGGACTGCGTGCGTAATGCTGTGCTGCCAGTGACGAAGAAGTGCGGCGCTTAGCGGCGCGTGGACCTCAGGGTCTCGGCAACGTTGTCGGAGTTGTCCAGGCCCAGGGCAGCGCGCAGCTCGCCCTCCCGCTGGCCCATGCCTTCACGCAGGGCTTCGGCGAAGCTCTGCACGGCACCGGCTGCGGAATCCACCGCACGGTTGATCCCCGCCTGGCTCAGGCTGGTCTTGGCCTCGGAAACCCGGCGGACGGCGATTACGCCGATGGCAACGCCAATGGACATCCAAAATACGCGCTTGATCATGGCTGGCTCCTGTAATTGTTGGTGTGCTTAGCGGCTGCGCCGGCCACGGCCGGCGGTCCTGCGGGAGGCGAGGGCGGAACGTACGCCGTAGCTGAACGCCGAGACCTTGATCAGCGGGGAACCCACGGTGGCGGCCACCAGGGAGGACAGAGCGGACAAGTTGGCCGATGCGTCCGAAACGTTCGAGGAGATGCCGTCCACCTTCTGCAGCTGCAGGTTGGTGGTGGACACCGTGGTGGTGACCTCGTCGATCAGCGGAGTGGTCTCCTCGCTGAGCGTACGGATGGCGCCGCGCATCTCGTCGAAGACCTTCCCCAGTTTCCAGACGGGAACGGCCAGCAACGCGACCAATACGGCAAACACACCGGCCGCGATCAGACCGGCTATATCTCCACCCGACATGGGACTCCTTCTTGCGCAGAAAATTCGTGGTTCGCATCGCCGTTAACGGCTCTGCCCGGAAGTCCCCGCCTGGATACGGCGAAAGACTCCGGTATGTACCTTACCTACTGCAACGCCGCGGCACTTACTTTTGCCGTGTACGCCACGAAAGGAGGAATACGGCCCCGGATAACGGAACAGCCCGCGGCACAAGGCCGCGGGCTGAACAGTAAACGGAAATGTTTCCGTTATTAGCGTGCGTAGTATTCCACCACGAGCTGCTCTTCGCAGGTCACGGGGACTTCCGAGCGCTTCGGGCGACGCACGAGGCGTGCCTGCAGCTTGTCCAGGGAAACATCGAGGTAACCCGGAACGGCGGGCAGGACGTCGCGGTGGGCGCCGGCTGCGGCAACCTGGAACGGCGTCATGGTCTCGCTGCGCTGGTGCACGTGGATGAGCTGGCCTTCGGAAACGCGGAAGGACGGGCGGTCCACGCGGGCGCCGTCAACCATGATGTGACGGTGCACAACCAGCTGGCGGGCCTGGGCGATCGTGCGGGCAAAGCCGGCACGCAGCACGAGTGCGTCGAGACGCATTTCGAGCAGTTCGATCAGGTTTTCACCGGTCAGGCCGGCGGTACGGCGGGCTTCTTCGAAGACACGGGTCATCTGTGCTTCGCGGATGCCGTACTGGGCACGCAGACGCTGCTTTTCGCGCAGACGTACGGCGTAGTCGCTGTCCTGCTTGCGACGTGCGCGGCCGTGCTCACCCGGGGGGTAAGGCCGACGCTCGAAGTACTTTGCTGCCTTGGGGGTCAAAGCAATGCCGAGGGCGCGCGATGCGCGTGCCTGCCGGCGTGCACGTGTGTTGTTAGCCACGTTCACCTTTCACTGTTTGGCGGTTTGGCCACGGCGGTAGTACGTGCCGTGACTGCTGCGAAATATGCTGGCCTCCATTAGGGAGAGCTCCGGCCAACCGCTGCCGTCTGCTACAGCCGAGGGTGTCGAAATCGACAACCGGCTTGCCAGTCAACCATCAATGCTAACACGCACCGCAGGACCCGCCGGTCAGGAACAGGCGCTCCCGGTCAGGACTTCTCGCCCCGGATGATTCCCCGCAGCCGGTCCAGCCTGGCGGAGATGTCACGCTCCACTCCGTTGCCGGTGGGTTCGTAGTAGTTCGTTCCGACCAGGTCATCCGGCGCGTACTGCTGGCGTGCGACGCCGTGCGGTGAGTCATGCGAATAGATATACCCCTTGCCGTGCCCCAGCTGCTTCGCACCCGGGTAGTGGGCATCGCGCAGATGGGATGGAACGCCCTGCCCGCGCCCGGCCCGCACATCGGCGATGGCGGCGTTGATGCCGTTGTAGGCGGCGTTGGACTTGGGTGCGGTGGCAATATGCACCACCGCCTCGGCCAGGATGATCCGTCCTTCGGGCATGCCGATCAGCTGGACGGCCTGGGCGGCCGCGACGGCGGTCTGCAGCGCCGTCGGGTCCGCCATTCCCACGTCCTCCGATGCCGAGATGATCAGCCGCCGGGAGATGAACCGGGGGTCCTCCCCCGATTCCAGCATGCGGGCAAGGTAGTGCAGGGCGGCGTCGACGTCGGATCCCCGGAGGGACTTGATGAACGCGCTGGTGATGTCATAGTGCTGGTCACCCGCGCGGTCATAGCGCAGCGCCGCAACGTCCAGTGCCTCTTCCGCGTGTTTCAGGGTGACTTCAGGGATGTCGTCGCCGTCCGCTTTTTCGGAGTAGGCGACGCCGGCGGCGGCCTCGAGCGCGGTCAGGCCGCGGCGGGCGTCCCCTGCCGCCAGCCGGACCAGGTGCTCCAGCGCCTCCGCGCTGAGCGTCACCCGTCCGGCCAGTCCCCGTTCATCCTCGACGGCGCGTTGCAGCAGGGCGGCGATGTCCTCCTCGGTCAGCGGTTTCAGTGTCAGCAGCAGCGACCGGGACAGCAGCGGGGAGACCACGGAGAAGGACGGGTTCTCCGTGGTGGCGGCCATCAGGACCACCCACCGGTTTTCCACCCCGGGCAGCAGGGCATCCTGCTGCGCCTTGTTGAAGCGGTGGATCTCGTCCAGGAAGAGGATGGTGGTGACGCCGTGCAGGTCCCGGTCTGTCAGGGCCTGCTCCATGACCCGGCGGACATCCTTGACGCCGGCGGTGATGGCGGAGAGCTCCACGAACTTGCGCCCGGCGCCCCGGGCGACGACGTGTGCCAGCGTGGTCTTGCCCGTGCCGGGCGGCCCCCACAGCATGACCGAGGAGGGCCCGGCGGGGTTGCGTTCATCGGCGGAGGAAGCCAGCGTGCGCAGCGGCGAACCGGGGCCGAGCAGGTGCTGCTGTCCCACCACCTCGTCCACCGTCCGCGGGCGCATCCGGACAGCCAGGGGGCTGCGCGGCCGCACTCTCGCGCCCGGGACTGCCCCGGCGTCGTCGAACTCCGCGTCGTCGTCTCCGTCTACGCTGAACAAATCATTCCCCGGCAAACCATTCACGCTTCAAGGCTACTCGTGCCGTAACCTGAGCAGGTCCACCCCTCTTTCGTTGAAAGCAGACCCGTCCATGCCTGCCTCGCGCACCACCTATGTTTCGGCAGAACGGCTGGCCGGCTGGCTGGAACGGTTCGAAGCTGGCCAGGGCGCACTGGAGTTTGTCCCCTGGAATGAGGGTGTGCGGGTCCGTGCCGCGTCCGGCGCCGAGGCCGAACTGTTCGAACCGTGGCCCGCCGACGGCCGCCCCGGACGGGGAACCAACGACGTCGAACGCCTGGCTTCGCTGGCCGGGCAGGCCCGGACCCTGGGCCTGGTGCTGGTGCGGCGCGGCGGCTATGCCGTGGGCGTTGCCCGGGAAGGCCGCCTGCTGGGCTCGAAGACGGGTTCGCCGAACAGCCGCCGGGCCAATGCAGCCGATGCCCTCGTGGCGACCGTCGCGGAGCAGGCAGCGGCCGTATTCAGCAGCGCCGCTCCGGAGTACCTGGTCTTCGGCGGCGACCGGATGCTGGCCGAGCAGGTGGCCGACCGGCGGGTGTTCGCCCGCTGGGCCGCCCTGCCCCGGCTGCGCCCGCTGGACGTCGCAGACCCGAAAGCGGCCGTGCTGGCACAGGCGGCCCGGAATGCGGCTTCGGTGTTTGTCCGGATCAGCCTGCCCTAGGAACGGTTACCGCGTCCCCAGCCGTGCGACCACGGCTGCGGCAGGTCCGGGTACCGCCGATCGGAAGCCGGTTCCGGCCCAGAGGCTGGTGCCGTGCGGATCTCCGGCGGCTGCCGCCCGCGCACGGAGCCCCTTGGTGACCTGGTTGACCAGCGGATAGGCGGCCGGGGCATCCGGATGTTCGGCCATGAACCGGTTGGCCAGTCCCCGGGCGGTACGGCCGGAAAAGGCCCGGGTCAGTGCGGTCTGCGTAAACTGCGGGTCCTGCAGGGCAGCCCGGTGCACGGCTGCGGTCCCGGCCTCCGGGCTCAACAGCAGCGCGGTGCCGACCTGTACGGCATCCGCCCCGGCGGCCCGCAGGGACCGGACCTGTGCAGCGGTGCTGATTCCTCCGGCGGCAATGAGCTCGACATCGTCACTGACGGCGTCCCGGGCCGCACGCACCAGTTCATCCAACGGCTGCGCGGACGGTTCCGCCGCGGCGTCGAAGGTTCCGCGGTGACCGCCGGCCGCCGCTCCCTGCAGGCACAGCATCCGTGCACCTGCCGCAACGGCCAGCTCGGCTTCCCGTGCAGTGGTCACGGTGACGGCGACGGCGGTGCCTGCGTCCCGGAGCGCAGTAATAACGTCTGCGCCGGGCAGGCCGAAGGTAAAGGACGCCACGGGTACCTGCAGGCGGAGGACCAGTTCGAGCTTGGCATCCCACCCGTCGTCGTCCTCCGGGTCCGGCAGCGGCAGCAGCTCCGGCGGATAGTTCCGGGCCAGCTGCTCCCGGTAGGCCAGGGCGGCAGCGACCTGCCGGGATGTTCCGGAACCGCCCGTGTTCGCGGAGTCCGGCACGAAGAGGTTCACCCCGAACGGCCGGCCGGTCAGCCCGCGGGTCGCCGTGATTTCCCCGGCCAGCGCTTCGGCGCTTTTATAGCCCGCAGCGAGGAAGCCCAGACCCCCGGCGTTGCTGACGGCCGCCGCCAGCGCCGGAGTGGACGGCCCGCCGGCCATGGGAGCGCCGACGACGGCGTGCGGAAGGGACGCCAGCGTAAACATGTCCGCAGCTACAGCTTTACGGTGCCGTCAATGCAGGTGGCGGTTTCCCCGCCCACCCAGATCTTCCGGTCCCGGGTAAAGATCCGCACCAGTCCGGAACGCTCCAGCACAGTGCCCTGCGTGACGGTGTAACGCTCCGGCGCGAGGCCGGCTCCGATCAGCCACTGTGCCAGCCCCGCGTTGAGGCTGCCGGTGACGGGATCCTCCCGCACCCCGTGCCCGGGTGCAAAGGCGCGGACTTCGAAGTCCGTTTCGCCGCCGTCGGGCTGCGGGCCGATGACGCCCACGGCCAGGGAGCCCATAGCCGCCGGATCGGGTGTCAGGGACAGCACGGTTTCGGCATCCTTCAGGAGCAGGCCCAGCCAGCCGGGACCGTTGTCGATCCAGTTCGAGGCGGCAACCTGGTCGCGGGTAATCCCGAGGGCGTCCACCGCCTGCTTCAGCACGGCTTCCTCCAGCTCGCCCGAGCGGATCAGCGGCGGTGCGCCGAACGCGGCCATCCCGGCCGAGGCGTGCAGGGTCACCAGTCCCACTTCGCATTCGGAGATCACGACGCCGGGGTAATGCGGGATGTTGCCGGCTTCGAGCCAGGCGTGGCAGGTGCCCAGCGTGGGGTGTCCTGCGAAGGGGATCTCTCCCCCGGGCGTGAAGATCCGGACCCGGTAGTCGGCGCCGTCCTGCGTGGGCGGCAGCACGAACGTCGTCTCGGACAGGTTCGTCCACCGGGCAAAGGAGGCCATGGCGGCGTCGGAAACACCGTCGGCATCCAACACCACGGCCACCGGGTTGCCCAGATAGGGCTTCGTGCCGAATACGTCCACCTGCTTGAACCAGCGATCTCTCATGCCCAAACACTATCGGGTGCCGGTGCCGGACTGTCCAGCGCAGGCGGGCATGTCAAAACACGGTTAAAACACGGTACCCGGCCGCATGCTGCGACCGGGTACCGTACCTGCGGCGGGAAGCTACGCTTCCTTCGCGGCTGCTTCCTTGTCCTTCTTGGCTTCCGGCTTGAAGTCCACGCCGGCTTCCTTGCGCTGCTGCGGCGTGATCGGCGCCGGAGCCTGCGTCAGCGGGTCATAGCCGCCGCCGGACTTCGGGAAGGCGATGACGTCGCGGATGGACTCGGTGCCGGCCAGCAGGGCCACTACGCGGTCCCAGCCGAAGGCGATGCCGCCGTGGGGCGGTGCGCCGTACTTGAAGCCTTCGAGCAGGAATCCGAACTTTTCCTGTGCATCTTCCTGCGAAAGGCCCATGACCTTGAAGACGCGTTCCTGCACGTCGCGCTGGTGGATACGGATGGAACCGCCGCCGATTTCGTTGCCGTTGCAGACAATGTCGTAGGCGTAGGCCACTGCCGACTCGGGATCCGTGTCGAAGGTATCCATGAATTCGGGCTTGGGCGAGGTGAAGGCATGGTGCACGGCCGTCCAGGCCCCGCCGCCCACAGCCACGTCGCCGGCGGCAACTGCGGCCGACGCCGGCTCGAACATGGGTGCGTCAACCACCCAGACGAACGCCCAGTCCTTGGGATCGATCAGGCCGGTGCGGTGGCCGATTTCCACGCGCGCGGCGCCGAGCAGGGCACGTGCCTCGCTCTTTTCGCCGGCACCGAAGAAGATGCAGTCACCGGGCTTGGCGCCCACCTTTTCGGCGAGGTTCTCCCGCTCGAAGTCGGTCAGGTTCTTGGCGACCGGTCCGGTCAGCGTGCCGTCTTCCTGGATCAGCACGTAGGCCAGGCCCTTCGCGCCGCGCTGCTTGGCCCATTCCTGCCAGGCATCAAGGGTGCGGCGTGCCTGGGAAGCACCGCCCGGCATCACCACGGCACCCACGTAGGGAGCCTGGAAGACGCGGAAGGTGGTGTCCTTGAAGAATTCGGTCAGCTCGGTGAGTTCCAGGCCGAACCGCAGGTCCGGCTTGTCCGAACCGTAGCGGGCCATGGCATCGGCGTAGGTCATGCGCGGGATGGGGGTGCTGATCTCGACGCCGATCAGCTTCCACAGCGACTTCACGATCTGCTCGCCCAGGGCGATGATGTCGTCTTCCTCGACGAAGCTGGCTTCAATGTCCAGCTGCGTGAACTCCGGCTGGCGGTCCGCACGGAAGTCCTCATCGCGGTAGCAGCGGGCAATCTGGTAGTACTTTTCGAAGCCGCCAACCTGCAGCAGCTGCTTGAACAGCTGCGGGGACTGCGGCAGGGCGTACCAGGAACCCGGGGCCAGGCGTGCGGGAACCACGAAGTCGCGGGCACCTTCGGGGGTGGACCGGGTCAGCGTGGGGGTTTCGATCTCCACGAAGCCTTCATCGTGCAGCAGTTCACGGGCCACGCGGTTGGCTTCCGAGCGCAGGCGCATGGCAGCGGCCGGTGCCGGGCGGCGGAGGTCCAGGTAACGGTGGCGCAGGCGGGCTTCCTCGCCGACCTCCACATGCTCGTCGATCTGGAACGGCAGCGGGTCAGAGGTGTTCAGGATGACGACGTCGTCCGCGATCACCTCGACTTCGCCCGTAGCCAGGGCCGGGTTCTCGTTACCCTCGGGCCGCTTCTGCACGGTGCCGGTGATCTGCAGGACGTACTCGTTGCGCAGCCCGTGGAAGACATCCTCTTCACGCACCACAACCTGCGCCACACCCGAGGCATCGCGGAGGTCGAGGAAGGCAACGCCGCCGTGGTCGCGCCGTCGGGCGACCCATCCTGCGAGAGTAACGGTCTGTCCAATATGCTCGGCCCTCAGGGAACCAAGGGCATGAGTGCGCAGCACAGCTGTCCTTTCGAAAAACTTGCGGAAACCACTGTTTCCGCCCATTGTAAATACACGGTCTCCTTCAGAGTTTACCGGTGAACCGACCCCCGCTCCGCCATGTACCTACCGATTGGATAAGCCTGTTGTCCGGCACTACCCAGCCGCGTGTTCCCCTGGGCGGCTTTGATGCCACCACTGCCGGCCTAGGCTCCATCGTCGGTGCGGGTGCGTTCGTCGCCTTCGCTCCGGCTGCGGCCGCTGCAGGACCGGCGCTGGGCGCGGGCCTCGGCATAGCCGCGGTTGTGGCCTTCCTCTGCGGGCTCTCCACCTTCCAGCTCAGCAGGGCCGTCTCGCGCCGGCTCCCCGAGGACCGGGGCGGAGACGCCACGGCGCGGACAGCCGCGCGGATCCTGCTGGGGCCGTACAGCGGTTTCCTTTCCGGCTGGACCCTGATCTGGGCATTACTGCTTTCCTCGGCTGTCCTGGCCCTCGCATTCGGGGCGTATGTCGTCCCTGAGCATCCTCGGGCCGGCGCAGCGGGAGCCGTGATTGTCATGGCCGCCGTGAACCTGCTGGGGGTGAACCGGGGTTCCTGGGTCACCCGCTTCATAGTGGCCTTTGTCTTCAGCGTCCTGGCCTTCACAGTGGTCGTGCTCTTCAACGAGGCGCCTCACCAGCCGGTGCGGGTGGGTGCGGAGATTGAGGCTTCCACCTCGGGCGTGCTGCAGGCCGCCGGGCTGCTGTTCTTCATTTTCTCCGGGTACACGCGGCTGGCCACGATGGGGTCCGGTGTGCGCAATCCCTCACGCAACCTGCCCATCGCGATCCCCGCTGCCATTGCCGTGGCCTTCGGACTGTACTGGTTCATGGGTTCTTCGATGCTGGCCTACTACGGAGCGGCTGCCTTGTCCGCCGAGACCGCTCCCCTGCTTGAACCCCTGGAGAGCGTGGGCGCGGGCGTCGGTACGGGTGCCGTTATCCTTGCTGTTGCCGCCGCCGCCCTGGGCGGCCTGTGGTCGCTGACGGAATCGGCAGGCCGGGCAGCCTCCGACATGGCCGCGGACCGCGACCTTCCGTCCTTCTTCGGCGCGTCGAGGGAATCCCGCTTCGGCCGCGGACAGACCCCGTGGGCCGCCGAAGCCACGGCGGCCGCCGTCGTCCTGCTGCTTGTGCTGTTCGGGGAACTGGACGCACTGCTGGGGATGGCGTCCTTCGCCCTGCTGTTCTACGCGGCCATCACCACCGTGTGTGCTTTCACCCTGAAGGACCGCACGCGCTACGCACCCCGGGTCCTGAACCTGGCCGGTGCGGTGGGCGCACTGCTGCTGGCCCTCGCCCTGCCGCCCGTGTCCATCAGCCTGGCCCTGATCATCCTGGTGGCGGGGCTCGTGGTCCGGTTGAGTTTCCGTCGCCCGCGGACCCCCAGGACGCCGCCGTTCTAGCCTCATCCGGGGGCCGGCGCTCACCTAGGCGCCGGCAGCCTCCCACGCACGGACTTCGCCCAGCAGCTCGGCGCGGCGCCCGGCAGGCGCGAACGAGGCTTCGATCGAGTTTGCGGCGAGCCGGGCAAGCTGCGCCCTGCTGAGCCCGAAGGTTTCCTGCACCGCCCGGAAATTGTCATCCACGTAGCCGTCAAAGTAGGCCGGGTCATCCGAGTTCACGGAAATGTTCAGGCCGTGCTCGAGCATCCGCGGCAAGGGATGCTCAGCCAGGGCCGACACCGCCTGCAGCCGCACGTTGGACAGCGGGCAGACGGTCAGCGGCACCTGATCGCGGACCAGCCGGTCCACCAGGTCCGGGTCATCCAGGCAGCGGATCCCGTGGTCGATGCGGTCCGCGTGAAGCAGGTCCAGCGCCTCCTCGATGTACGAGGACGGACCCTCCTCACCTGCGTGGGCTACGGACCGCAGCCCTGCCTCCCGGGCACGACGGTACAGCTCGATGAACGACGACGGCGGGTTCCCCACTTCCGCGGAGTCCAGGCCGATCCCGATGATCGGCGCATCCATGGCCAGCAGTTCCTCCAGCACCTCCAGCGCTTCGGCCACCGGATGGTCGCGCAGGAACGCGGCAATCAGCTCCGTGGAGATCCCGAATTCTTCCTCGCTGCGGGCCAAAGCCGCCCAGACTCCGCCCACCGAGACGCTCAACGGGACGCCGCGGACTAGGTGCGCCTGCGGATCCATCATCATTTCCACATGCCGCACCCCGGCCGCCGCAGCCCGGCGCAGGTAGGCACGGGTCATGTCGGTGAAATCCGCCTCGGTCCGCAGCACATCCATATTGGAGTAGTAGAGGTCCAGGAAGGACTGCAGATCCGTGAACCGGTACCGCGCACGAAGGTCCTCGAGACTGTCGTAGGGCAGGTCCAGGCCGTTGCGGGCGGCCAGTTCGAAGATCAGCTCCGGTTCCAGCGTTCCCTCAATGTGGAGGTGGAGTTCGGCGCACGGCGGGGTGGGAAGCGGGTCAACAGCCATGGTTAAAGCCTAGGGGGCCTGTGCCTTGGACCGCCATCCACGAGGTCAGCGGAGGCCGGCGCGTTCGCGGGGAGCGGTTTCAAACATTCCGTATACCGGACCGGCCAGCAGCCAGATCCCTGCGACCAGGCCGGCCCGCTTCACCCAGTCCCACAGCACCTCCGCTTCCCCGGGTGCGGCCACGATTCCGATCATGCCCAGCAGGACGGCGACGGCAATTCCAGTGGCCAGCAGGACGCGGCCGTATTCCACCCACAGTGACCGCCGGTACTCCGGCGTCCCCTTCACCGGCTTCACCGGTGCCGGTCCCCCGGCGAACCGGTGGGCAACCCGCACATCCGCCCACCGGATTAGGCTGTGGCCGAAGGCGACACTGAAGCCCAGGTAGAACGCCGCAAGTCCGTGGATGGACCCGGGCCGTCCGCCCTGTGCCAAATCGGCGGCGGATGCCGCCAAAAGCACGACGTCGAGCAGCGGAACACAGGCGAGCAGCACCATGCCCAGCCGTCTGCGGTGAAGCAGATAGCGGGCGCCCAGGCCGGCCGCCAGCAGGACCCAGAAACCAATCTCTGAGCCGATGATCAAATACACGAGGATGTCCATGACCCCAGCCTTCCGCGCGGGAAACCCGGTGTCGTCGGCGAAAGGTGCCACCGCGAGGGTGCCTTCCGTCATCCCTTCGGAGGACATAGCCCGCCGCCCGGACCCCCGGGGAGCGCCGCTCATTTAGGCTGAACCCATGCAAAGAACCCCAGACCAGGGCACCGGGAACGGAATCTGGCCTTCCGGCGCCGCCGCGGCCGCCGGCTATCTGGTGGGCGGTACCGTGCTGAAACTCCTCGGGGTGAACGCCGCAGGTCTGTTCCCGCCGATTCCGGGTGCACCGGACTGGGCCTGGGTACCGGTCCTGGTGCTGGGATGTACGGGCCTGCTGTTCCGCCGCCGGAATGTTCCGCTGATGCTGGCCGTCACCGGAACGGCAACCGGTGCCGGCGCACTGCTCGGCGGCGGGATCATCACCTACCTGCTCCTGTTCGAGGTGCTGTACTCCGGAATCCTCTTTGGCTCCCCGCGCGTAAGCCGCGGCGTGCAGCGGGCGGCGGTGACCGGCATGGTTGTCCTTCCCGTTTCCGTAGGACTGGTCTACCGGGGATGGCCGTACCTGCTCTTCGGTTTGTTCCAGGCGGTTTTTGTCTGCCTGGTTCCGCTCTGGTGGGCCGGCTCCCTGCGCCGCCAGACCGAGAGGGCCGAACGCGAACGGCAGCGGGCGGAAACGGAACGCCTCAAGGCCGAACGCACCGCCCAGCTGGCCGAGCTCAACCTGCAGGTTGCCGTGGCGTCGGAGCGCGGAGCGATGGCGCGCGAACTGCACGACGCGATTGCCGGGCATCTGTCCGCCATAGCGCTGCAGTCCGGTGCTGCACTGGCGGCAGCCGATGCTGCCCTGGACCGCCGGGTGCTGGCCCAGGTCCGGACGGAAAGCGTCGCCGCCCTGCGGGAAATGCGGTCCATGATCGACCTGCTCCAGTCCGACGGCCCGTTGGACAGCCGGGAGCAGGCGGAAGCCGCTGCGGCCGCAGGGGGCCTGGGCCATCTGGAGTCCCTGGCCGCTTCCGCCCGGCTGGCCGGAAGCCCGGTGGAACTGCGTCTGTCCGGTGACGTTGAGGTGCCGGTGCTGGTGGGCAGCAGCGTGTATCGGATCGTGCAGGAATCGCTGGCCAACGCGGTCCGGCACGCGCCGGGCTGCCCCGTGAGTATCTCGGTCCGGCGGCAGGACAAACAGCTGGAGCTGCGGATCCGCAACGCTCTCCCCGCCTCCGACGGCGGCAGTTCCGCGGCCGCCGGAAACGGTTCGGGCCTGCGGAATATGAAACTGCGGGCGGCGCAGCTCGGCGGCAGTTTCTCTGCCGGACGGGTCGCCGGCCCTGCCGCGGGGCAGGACCTGCGGCCAGCCTGGCTCGTCGAAGCCGTCCTGCCTGCAGAAGACGCCGACGGAGCAGCATCTGCGCTCCCCCGCGCGCTCCCCCGCCAGCACCAGGAGACGCTTTGACCGCCGCCACCGTGCTGCTGGCGGATGACCACTCGGCCATCCGCGGCGGCCTGCGCATAATCCTGGAGTCCATCGGCGGCTTCACCGTCGTCGGCGAGGCTGCGGACGGTGCAGGAGCCGTACGCATGGCACGCGCCCTGCGGCCCGACGTCGTCCTGATGGACCTTCGCATGCCCGGGATGGACGGAATTGCCGCCACCGCGGAGATCACCGGAGAGGGACTGTCCGCGGTGCTGGTGCTGACCACCTTCGACATTGACGAGTACGTTTTCGCCGCGCTGCGGGCCGGCGCTGCCGGATTCCTGCTGAAATCGGTGGAACCTGCCGAATTGGTGCGCGCGGTGCAAAGCGTGGCCGACGGCGACAGTGTCCTCTCCCCGGAGGTCACCGGCAGGCTGATCTCCGCGTTCGTGCAGTCACCGGCTGCGGCTGCGGCACCGGCAGCGGCAGCGGCAGCCGCTACCGGGACTCTGCCGGCGGAGTCCCTGACCGCACGGGAGGAAGCGGTCCTGGCCTGCATCGGCGAGGGATTGTCCAACCAGCAGATTTCCCGCCGGCTGGGGATCGCCGAGACCACCGTCAAAACCCATGTCTCCCGTGTCCTGGCCAAGCTGGGAGTCTCCTCCCGGGTGCAGGCCGCCATCGCGTTCCGGGAACGCGGCGGCGGCCCGGGCCGCTAGGCCGACGGCACCTGCACGGGGGTTACCTGCACGGTGAGGTCCTCGGCCGGCGGAGTCCACAGCGCGGGATCGGCCGGCACCTGCTCACCGGTGCGGATGTCCTTGACCTCGTGGCTGCCGTCTTCGGCGGTGAACCAGACAAACGGGATGCCCCGGCGGTCGGCGAACTTGATCTGCTTGCCGAACTTTTCCGCCTTCGGGGCCACTTCCACCGAAATGCCGCGGCTGCGCAGCTGGGCGGCGGTGTCCTGGGCTTCGGACCAGGACTCGTCGGTGGCCAGGGTCAGCAGCACTGTAGTGGGAACGCTGCGCGAAGCCTGCGCGAATTCCTGGCTGAGGATGCGCATGACCAGCCGCGTGACGCCGATGGAGAGGCCGACGCCGGGGAAGGTGCGGTTCCCCTTGCTGGCCAGGGAATCGTAGCGGCCGCCGGAGCAGATCGAGCCGAGCGCTTCATGTCCCACCAGGACCGTTTCGTAAACGGTGCCGGTGTAGTAGTCCAGGCCGCGGGCGATGCTGAGGTCCGCGAGGACCCGGCCCGGAGCGCGGCGGGAGGCTTCGCTGATGACCTGGAACAGTTCATCGAGGCCTTCGTCCAGCAGTTCATTGGACACACCCAGTGCCCGGACCTGCTCCACGAACGAGGTGTCCTCCGTGCGGATGGAGGCCAGCTTCAGGGCTGCCTCGGCCTGTTCGGGGGTGGCGCCGAGTTCCTCCTGCAGGAGCTCGGCTACGCGCTGCGCCCCGATCTTCTCCAGCTTGTCGATGCTGCGCAGCACGCCGGCGGTGTCTTCCAGGCCGATGCCGCGGTAGAAGCCTTCGGCCAGCTTGCGGTTGTTGACCCTGATCTTGAACTCGGGGATGGGCAGCGCGCCGAGGGCTTCGGCGATGACCAGCGCCAGCTCAACGTCGTACCGGAACGGCAGCTCTCCGTCACCCACCACATCAATGTCCGCCTGCGTGAACTCGCGGGCCCGCCCCTCCTGCGGACGCTCGCCGCGCCAGACCTTCTGGATCTGGTAGCGGCGGAACGGGAAGGAGAGGTGGCCGGCGTTCTCCACCACGTAGCGGGCAAACGGCACGGTCAGGTCGAAGTGCAGGGCCAGCTGGTTGGGATCTTCCTTGCCGGCGGCCTCGCCCTCTTCGGCCTGCAGCCGGCTCAGCGCGTAGACTTCCTTGTCAATGTCGCCCTTGCGCAGCAGCTGGCCCACCGTTTCCACGGCCCGGGTTTCGATGTTGGAGAAGCCGTGCAGCTCGAAGGTCCGGCGCAGTACGTCCAGGACATGGAGTTCAACAAGGCGCTCCTGCGGTAGCCATTCGGGGAAACCGGACAGTGAGGCCTTGCGTGCCATGGTGGCAACTCCTTAGGTGGGCGAAACGGCGCAGGCGGAACCCCGCCCGGCCACGGTGCACGCATGAGCGTGCATAAACTATGTGCGGCACTCATTTTAGCCGCTTGGGACGCAGCCCCCGTTTCAGACCGGCGCGCCGCTCCCAGACCCGATCCCGATCCGATCCAGTACAGGAGGCAACGGTGGCAGCAAACCGCACCAGCCGTGAAGACAGGCGCCGGCTGGCCCGGATGGAAGCGCGGAGGGCCTTCGCCGCCGCCCGTGCCAAGCGGCGCAAGCGTGACAACCTCTTCGCCGCAGCGGCCGCCGTCGTTGTCCTGGCCCTCGCCGTTGCGCTGCAGATGGCGTGGTTCAGTTCCGATCCCACGGCGGCGGACCTGGAGCTGCTGCGGGAACAGGCCGACGTCGTCGAACTGCCCGACGTTCCGGATCCGTCTGTCGCCGAGGGCAGGACCTTCACCGGGTCCCTGGCGCTGGGACAGGGCGAAATCGGCGTGGAACTGGACGGCACGGCGGCACCCCAGGCGGTTGCCTCCTTCAAGACGCTTGCCGATGCGGGCTACTTCAGCGGCAAGGACTGCCACCGGCTGACCGCCACCGAATCCACGTCCGTGCTCCAGTGCGGTTCCCCGTACGGGAACGGGAAGGCCGACCAGGACTTCCTGTGGGGGCCGGTGGAGAACTCGCCGGCAGACGGCTTTTACCCCGCCGGCACCATCGCCGTCGCCCGCGGTGAAGACCAAATGAGCCACGGCACACAGTTCTTCATTGTTTACAAGGATTCGACGCTAACGCAGGAAACCGGCGGCTACACGATAATGGGTAAGGTAACGTCAGGTCTTGACGTACTGGAGGCCATCGCTTCCTCGGGCACAGCCTCCGGGGAGACCGATGGTTTCCCGAAAGACCCGGTGACGATTAACTCGTTCACCCTGAACTAAGTGGCGGCGCGGGCTTCGCAAACTGCCATCCATCGAGTGAAAGACTTTTAGCGGTGACAGACAGTCAGAAATCCGACGAAACAGCAGGCCCTTCCACTACGGAGACGTCCCGGCCTGCCACTCCGAGCCCCGCAGCACTTGCGGCGCGACGGCCCTCCCCCGCAGCCGTAGGCCCCCGGCCCGGCGCGGCAGCCCAGCCGGTGGTGGCAGCTCCGGCCGCCCACTCCACCCCGCTGGAGGAAGCCGCCCGCTTCGCGCGGGTCGAGGAGGACGGCCACGTCTTCCTGATCGTGGACGGCGAGGAATCGGCCGTCGGCCAGTTCCCCGACGCCTCCAAGGAAGAAGCACTGGCCTACTTCGTGCGCAAGTACGACGACGTCGCCAGCCAGCTGCTGCTCCTGGAGCAGCGGGTGCAGGTCAAGGCTCCGGCCGCGGACATCCACAAGACCCTGAAGCACCTGGCCCAGCAGGTGGCCGAGCGCAAGATGGTGGGCGATATCAAGGCTCTCGATGCCCGCATCGAAGCACTCGAAGCCTCGCTCAAGGAGGCCGAGGCCGCCGAGCGCGCCGAGGCTGAGGCCGCCAAGGCGCGTGAGCTTGCCGCCCGTGAGGCCATTGTTGCCGAGGCGGAGGAAATCGCTGCCAAGGACCCGGCCACGATTCAGTGGAAGACCAGCAGCAACCGGATGAACGAGCTGTTCGATGCGTGGAAGACCGCGCAGAAGAACGGCCCGCGCCTGGGCCGCAGCACCGAGGACACCCTGTGGAAGCGGTTCCGTTCCGCCCGCACGGTCTTCGACCGCCACCGCCGTGCCTACTTCTCCCAGCTGGACAGTGAAAACTCGTCCGCCAAGGCTGCGAAGGAGGCACTCATTGCCCGCGCCGAGGAACTGGCGACGTCCACGGACTGGGGCAACACCGCCGCCGAATACCGGCAGCTCATGGACGAGTGGAAGGCCTCCAAGCGCGCCAGCCGCAAGGATGACGATGCCCTGTGGGCCCGCTTCCGTGCAGCGCAGGATCAGTTCTTCGCCGCCCGCCAGGCAGCCAACGAGGTTATCGACGAGGAATTCGCCGCGAACCTCGTGGTCAAGGAAGAGCTGCTGAAGGAAGCACAGGCCCTCCTGCCGATCACGGACCTGAACTCGGCCCGCAAGGCCCTCCAGTCGATCCGGGAACGCTGGGAAGACGCCGGCAAGGTGCCCCGGGCCGATATGGGCCGCATGGAGGCCGGCATCCGCAAGGTTGAGGAAGCCGTGAAGGCTGCCGAAGACGAGCACTGGCAGCGGAGCAACCCCGAGACCAAGGCACGCACCAACTCGGCCCTGTCCCAGCTGGAGGCGACCATCGCGTCCCTCGAACAGGACCTGGCCGACGCCGAGAAGGCGGGCAACGCGAAAAAGATCGCGGACGCCCGCGAGGCCCTGGAAGCCCGCCAGCAGTGGCTGGCAATGCTGCAGAAGTCCGCGCAGGACTTCGCCTAGGCTGCGTACCGGCTCCACGGGGAAAGCCCCGTCCCTCCCGTTATCCACAACGGGCGGGGCGGGGCTTTCGCTTTGCCCGCCGGCTGCACATGCTGGTGTGCATGCCTGCGCAGCTCTTTCCCTACCCCGGTGCCCTCCCGGAGATCACCTCCACGGGCGGAGCGCTGTTCACCGCAGGTGAGGTGTTCCGGCACGAGGAACTCCAGGCCATGGCAATGGACGGGCTGCTCCGGCACGTGTACGCGGGAACCTTTGTCCGCTGGGATGTCCGGCCGGACCCGGTGGTCCGTGCCCTTGCGGCGTCTGCCGAGCTGCCCGTGCAGCTGCGCCGCAGGCTGACCATGGGGAGATTGACCGCTGCCTGGATCTACGGCTGCGCTCGGCGGCCGCCGCGGCTCGATGTGCTGGCGGACCGCCGCAGCCGCACCGGTGCCCTGCAGCCCTTCAGCACCGCCGTCCTCCACGAGGTCCTGCTGGGCCCCGCAGACCGCGTGGACGTAGGAACAGTGTCCGTCACCTCTCCGCTGCGGACCGCCGTCGACGTCGCCCTCTATGCGGGCACCGCGGAAGCGGTTTCCACCCTGCGGCGCCTGGCGGCGCTCCCGGCCCTGGGCTGCCGGCTGGACCTCGTGCAGCGGGCGCTGGAAGCCGGACACCGGGTACCGGGCAAGGCGGCGGCGCTGGAACGCGTTGCAGCTGCCGCCGCCGAGCCGACCGGTTAGTGGAACCCGGAACCTAGACCCGCCGCTGCGACCCCGTGGTGCGGTAGACGTCGAACACGCCGTCGATCTTGCGGACCGCACTGAGGATGTGGTTCAGATATTTCGGATCCCCCATCTCGAACACGAACTTCGACATCGCCACGCGGTCGCTGGAGGTGTTGACGCTGGCGGAGAGGATGTTCACATGGTTTTCCGACAGGACCCGTGTCACGTCCGACAGCAGGCTCTTGCGGTCCAGTGCCTCCACCTGGATCTCGACCAGGAAGACGCTGGACTGGGTGGGCGCCCACTCCACGGGGACAATGCGGTCCGGCGTGGCGCGCAGTTCCTGTACGTTGCGGCAGTCGCTGCGGTGTACCGAGACACCCGAACCGCGGGTAACGAACCCGATGATCGGATCCGGCGGGACCGGGGTGCAGCAGCGGGCCAGCTTGACCCACACATCGCCGGTACCGCGTACGGTGACGCCGGAATCGGAGAACTTGGGGCGGCGGGCTGCGGTGGCCACCGGCGTTTCGGCCAGGTCCTCCTCGGCGCCCTGGTGCCCGCCCATGAGGTTGACCAGGTGCTCAATGACGTTCTGCGCAGAGGTATGGCCGTCGCCCACCGCGGCGTACAGCGCGGAAATGTCCTGGTGGTGCAGTTCCTCGGCCACCGCCACCAGCGCATCATGCGTCATCAGGCGCTGCAGCGGCAGGTTCTGCTTGCGCATGCCGCGGGTGAGCAGGTCCTTGCCCTTTTCGATTGCCTCTTCGCGGCGTTCCTTGGTGAACCACTGCCGGATCTTGTTCCGGGCGCGCGGGCTCTTGACGAAGCCCTGCCAGTCCTGGCTTGGGCCGGCGCCCTCGGCCTTGGAGGTGAAGATCTCCACCCAGTCGCCGTGCTGCAGTTCGCTGTTGAGCGGCACCAGTTTCCCGTTGACGCGTGCCCCGATGGTCCGGTGGCCCACCTCGGTGTGCACTGCGTAGGCGAAGTCCACCGGCGTCGATCCGGCCGGAAGCGCCATGACCTCGCCCTTGGGCGTAAAGACGAAGACTTCGCGCGCATTAATCTCGAAGCGCAGCGAATCCAGGAACTCGTCGGGATCCGAGGTTTCCTGCTGCCAGTCCACCAGGCTGCGCAGCCAGCCCATGTCGTCAGGGGCTTCGGGGCCCTTGTTGCCGTCCTTGTACTTCCAGTGCGCGGCGACGCCGTATTCGGCGCGGCGGTGCATGTCATGCGTGCGGATCTGGATTTCCACGGGCTTGCCGCCGGGGCCGATTACCGTGGTGTGCAGCGACTGGTACATGTTGAACTTCGGCATCGCGATGTAGTCCTTGAACCGCCCGGGAAGGGGGTTCCACCGCGAATGCAGGGCACCGAGGGTGGCGTAGCAGTCGCGGACGGAGTCCACCAGGACGCGCACGCCCATCAGGTCATGGATGTCGTCGAAGTCCTTGCCCCGCACGATCATCTTTTGGTAGATCGAGTAATAGTGCTTGGGCCGGCCGGTGATGGTGGCCTTGATCTTGACCGCGTGCAGGTCATCGGCGATCTGCGACCGCACGGTACCCAGGTACTTTTCCCGTTCCGGAGTCCGGTCGCCCACCATCCGGACAATCTCGTCATACACCTTGGGGTGCAGTGCGGCGAAGGAAAGATCCTCCAACTCCCACTTGATGGTGTTCATGCCCAGCCGGTGCGCCAGCGGGGCGAAGATTTCCAGGGTTTCGCGTGCCTTCTTGGCGGACGATTCCGGCGACACGAAACGCCAGGTGCGGGCGTTGTGCAGCCGGTCCGCGAGCTTGATGACCAGAACGCGGATGTCCTTGGCCATGGCGACGACCATCTTGCGTACGGTTTCGGACTGCGCGGCGTCCCCGAAGGTGACCTTGTCCAGCTTGGTGACACCGTCCACGAGCATCGCCACCTCCGGACCGAACTCGCGCCTCAGCTCGTCCAGGGTGTAGCTGGTGTCCTCCACCGTGTCATGCAGCAACGCCGCGGCCAGGGTGGTGCCGGTCATGCCCAGCTCCGCCAGGATGGTCGCCACCGCCACCGGGTGCGTGATGTACGGATCCCCGCTCTTGCGCTTCTGTCCCTCGTGGCTCCGCTCGGCAACCACATAGGCGCGCTGGATCAGGTCCAGGTCTTCCTTGGGGTTGTTGACCCGGACCGTGCGGAGCAGCGGTTCCAGCATCGGCGAGTAGCCGGGGTTGCCCCGGCCGGCCAGGCGGGCGAGCCGGGCACGGGTCGAGGCCCGGCGGCCGGTCGAGGGCGTACGGCCTGCGCCGCTGCCGGGTTTCACCGGTACGGGGGCCTTCGCCGGGCCGGGGACGGGAAGCAGGGCGTCAGTGTTGCCGGCGGCAGCATCCAATGCCGCAGCTTCGCGCGCTGCGGTGTCCTCATGCCCCGGGTCGATCCCCGCGGTGCCGCTGTTTCCTGCCTCATCGGCAGGTGTTGCACTGTTGGCCACTGACGACCTTTCTTCGTACGTTCAAAAGCAGGTGGTCAAAACGTTTTCGGCGGCCGCGCTTACGCGGCACCTGTCAACCAGTCTAAGCCTGCCCGCACCGCACTTAAACCGCCGGTTCCGTACTCCTTTGGCGTGGAGTACGGAACCGGATGGTCGGAGCGGGATTTACCCCTTAGGCGCTGACAGCCGCGGAGCCCTTTGCTTCGTTGGCCCGGCGTTCAGCCACCCGCTTGGCCTGCTTGCGGATGTCCGGTTCATTCCGGCGCAGCCAGGCGTACAGGGGCGCTGCAATGTAGATGGTCGCGATGGTGCCCAGGATGATGCCCACGAACAATGCCAGGGACAGGTCCTTCAGGGTGCCGGCGCCCAGCAGCAGCGCACCGATGAACAGGATGGAGGCCACCGGAAGGACTGCGACCACGGACGTGTTGATGGACCGCACCAGGGTCTGGTTCACGGCCAGGTTCACTTCTTCCGCGAAGGTCCGCTTGGTGCGCTTGTCCAGGTCCTTCGTGTTTTCGCGGACCTTGTCGAACACCACCACGGTGTCATACAGCGAGTAGCTGAGCACGGTAAGGAAACCGATGATGGCCGACGGCGTCACTTCGAAACCGCTCAGCGCATAGACGCCGGCCGTGACGACCATAACCACCAGAAGCCCGACGACGGCAGCTACCGACATCTTCCAGGTCCGGAAGTACAAGGCCATCAGCACTGCTGCCAGTGCGACGAAGACGACGAGGCCCACCAGTGCCTGCCGGCTGACGTCGCTTCCCCAGGTGGGACCGATGAAGGTGGAGGTGACCTCGTCCTGGCTTACGCCGTAGGTGTCCGCCAGCGATTCCTTGACCTCGATGGTCTGGTCATCGCTCAGCTTCTCCGTCTGGATCCGCATGGTGCCCGGGGCGATGTTGGTGACCTTCGGGTCGGCGGTGCCGGCAACCTCGGCCACGGCCTTCTCACCGCCGCTGACGTCGGTATTGCTGACGTTGGAGACGGTGAACTCGGAGCCGCCGCGGAATTCGATGCCGAGGTTGAATCCGCCCTTGGCCACCGGGATGAGGATCGAAAGCAGCACGGCTGCCGCTGCGATGAAGAACCACAGCTTTGCCTTGCCAACGAAGTTGTAGGACCGCTTTCCGGTGTAAAGGTCGTTGCCGAATGCGGCGAAACTGGGGAGCTTACTCATTACTCGCCGTCCTTCTCGGAGCTGCGGCCGGTACCGGCCATTGAATCCTGCTTTTCGGCAAGCCGCCGTTCGGCGATGGTCATCCTTCGTTCGGCTTCCTTGGCCGCTCCCTTGTTCTTGGTGCGCGCAGCCGGCGCTTCGGAGGGATCACGCAGCCGTCCGGCGCCGCGGTACAGCGGTACCGCGCCCAGCTTGCTCGCATCGAGGCCGGAGAACCGGTGGCCGTCGCCGAAGAACTTGGTGCGGGCCAGAAGCACCATGGTGGGGTGGGTGAACATAAAGACCACGATGAGGTCCGCAATGGCGGTAAGGCCCAGGGTGAAGGCAAAGCCCCGCACGTTGCCCACTGCCACGAAGTACAGGACGACGGCGGCGAGGATGTTCACGGCCTTGGAGGCCAGGACGGTGCGCTTGGCGCGCTTCCAGCCGTTGTCCACCGCGGAAACCAGCCCGCGGCCGTCGCGAAGCTCGTCACGGATGCGTTCGAAGTACACGATGAACGAGTCCGCGGTCTGCCCGATGGCGACGATCAGGCCGGCCACACCGGCGAGTGAGAGCCGGTAGTTGTGGCTCCAGCCCAGGATGGCGATGGCCAGGTAGGTCAGCAGGCCGGCGACGACGAGCGAGATGATGGTGACGAAGCCCAGCGCGCGGTACTGGAAGAGCGAGTAGACGGCAACAAGGGCCAGGCCGATCAGGCCGGCGATGATGCCCATCCGCAGCTGGTCCGCGCCGAGGGTCGCCGAGACCTGCTGTTCGCTCTGGATCTCGAAGCTGATCGGCAGGGCACCGTATTTCAGCTGCTCGGAGAGCGCTTCGGAGCTTTCCTGGGTGAAGTTGCCCGTGATCTGGGGCTTGCCGTCGGTGATGACGGCGTTGACGGTCGGCGCCGAGATGATCTGCCCGTCGAGGACGATGGCGAACTGGTTCCGCGGGTCGCCCTGCGGGAAGGCGAAGAGACGCTCGGTCACGTCGCGGAACTTGTCGGTGCCCTCGCGGTTGAACTCGATGTTCACGGCCCACTGGTTGGTGGAAACACCGTTGTTGCCCTGTGCCATGCCGAAGCTGGCGGTGGAAATGTCCACGCCGGGAACTTCGACCGGACCCAGGATGTATTTGCCGGCGGTGCCGGGCTCGCAGGCGACCATCGGCTCGTCGGCCGGCGCCTGCTCCGCGTTGGCGATGGTGTCCGGGTTCAGGCAGTCAGTGGTTTCGAACTGTGTCTGGAGCTCGGGTGAAATCCAGTTGGTGTCCGAAGCATCCGTGGGTTCCGCCGACGGTGTGGGCAGCTGTTCCGCGGGAGTGGGATCCGTGACTGCTGCACCCTGTCCCCCGCCGCCGGTGAGGACCGGACGGAACTCCATGTTCGCGGAAGCCTGGATCAGTTCGCGGGTCTCGGAATCGGGGACACCGGGCAGCGACACCACGACGTTGCGGTTGGACTGCGTGCTGATCTCCGCTTCGGAGACGCCGCTGCCGTCCACGCGCTGGCGGATGATCTCCACGGCCTGGTCGAGCTGTTCGGTCGTGATTTCGGAGTCACCGCCCTGCACCTCGGGAGCAAGGATCATCTGGGTTCCGCCCTCAAGGTCGAGGGCGAGTTTGGGGGTCCAGCTGGCGTTGCTCCACATGGAACCACCGCCAAGCAAAAGGGCCAGGGCAGCAAAAATGACGCCCAACCAGAGGAGCGTCTTTTTCGCGGCCGAGCCGGGGCCGGTACGGGGCATAGGGAATTTTCCTTAAGGGCGAAGATCACCGGGACCGTCATGGTCTCCGGGCGGCAAGCGGGGCACCGATGCCCCGCTTGGCTCGTGGAGAGTCTAGTTCTCTTTTTTGTCGTCGCGGTTCAGGCGCTTGAGTGTTTCTTCAGGTGTCTCGTCCTGCACGGCGTCCCGGCGCTCGGAGGAGTCCTTGCCGAGCGTGAGGGAAGAGGCGTCATCGGGGACCGCAGCGGCGTCATCGGCCGGTGCTTCTTCGGCGGGAACAGTGACGACCTTGGTCAGTGCCTGGAGGTGCACCGTGGCGGTGTTGCCGGGGGAAAGCTCCAGCACGGCCTTGTTTTCTTCCTGGTCCACGGAAACAATCCGGCCGAAAAGCCCGAACTGGGTCATGACCTCGGTGCCGGGAAGCATTTGGGCCCGCTGCTGGGTAACCGTCTGCTGCGACTTCTTCTGCTTGCGGAACATCATGATGACGAAGACCGCCAGCAGCAGAGGGAGAAAGAGATCAGCAATATTCACGTGGAGAGTTCCGTTTCTGTTGGGGAAGTGCCGGGCGTCCTGGCATACTGCCGGGACCGTGCCCAAGGGCCAGTCTAAACGGAAAACGTGGGAGCGGACTGTTAAGTTTCCGGCCCGGCCTCCTCGGCGGGAGCGGATGAGGTGTTTGTGCCGGGGCCGGAAAACATGTTCTGCGGCATGGCTGCGGCAACGTTCTCGGGCATCTGGAGGCCCAGATGCTCCCACGCGGCCCGGGTCGCAATGCGGCCCCGCGGGGTCCTGCCGAGCAGGCCTTCACGGACGAGGTACGGTTCGGCCACCGTCTCCACGGTCTCCGGTTCCTCGCCGACGGCGATTGCCAGTGTGGACAGTCCCACCGGTCCCCCGTTGAACTTGGTGATCAGCGCGGTCAGCACGGCGCGGTCCAACCGGTCGAGGCCGAGGACGTCCACTTCGTACATATCCAGCGCGGCTCCCGCCGAGCGGGCGTCGATCTGCTCGATGCCGTGCACCAGCGCCCAGTCCCGGACGCGGCGCAGCAGCCGGTTCGCAATTCGCGGGGTGCCGCGCGAGCGTCCGGCAACCTCGGCAAAGCCCGCGGAGTTGACCTTCATGTCCATCAGCATGGCCGAACGGCGCAGCACCAGTTCCAGCTCGTCCGTCGAGTAGAACTCCAGGTGGCCGGTGAACCCGAAACGGTCCCGCAGCGGGCCGGGCAGCAGGCCGGCGCGGGTGGTGGCTCCCACCAGGGTGAACGGCGGCAGGTCCAGCGGAATGGCGGTGGCACCGGCGCCCTTGCCGACGATGATGTCGACGCGGAAATCCTCCATGGCCATGTAGAGCATTTCCTCGGCCGGCCGGGACATGCGGTGGATTTCGTCCAGGAACAGCACCTCGCCCTCGGTCAGGGAAGACAGGATGGCTGCGAGGTCACCGGCGTGCTGGATGGCCGGCCCGGAACTGATCCGCAGCGGTGCGTTCATTTCCGCTGCAATGATCATGGACAGGGTGGTCTTGCCCAGTCCGGGCGGGCCGGACAGCAGTACGTGGTCGGCGCTGCGGCCGCGCAGCCGGGACGCTTCGAGTACCAGCGACAGCTGTTCGCGGACGCGCTTCTGACCTACGAAGTCGTCCAGGTTCTTGGGCCGCAGGGCGGCTTCGATGGCTTTGTCGTCCGGATCGGGACCGGGTGCGACGAGGGAGTCTGCGGTGGACACCTCAGCCGGCCTTTCGGCGCGAGGACACCCGGGCGCCGTCGGTCCCGAGGCGGCGCAGCGTCAGTTTCAGGATTTCCCCGACGTTGCCGGCGGCAGCGACGTCGGGATGCTCGGCGGCGGTGTCGTCCATGGCGGCGGTGGCGTCCTTTTCGGACCAGCCGAGGCCGGTCATTGCGGCCAGGACCTGTTCCTGCCAGCGCGGTGCCGCCGGGTTTTCCACGGTGCCGTGCGGCACCAGCTTGTCGGCCAGCTCGAGGACAATGCGGCGGGCACCCTTGGGGCCAATGCCGGAGACCTTGCTGAAGGCCTTGTCGTCCCCGGTGGAGGCGGCCACCCGGATGGCTTCAGGAGTGTGGACCGCCAGGACAGCGAGGGCGATCCGCGGACCCACGCCGCTGACGCCGAGGAGGATTTCAAAGACCTCGCGCTGGTCCGCGTCGCTGAACCCGTACAGGGTCATGGAGTCTTCGCGCACGATCATGGCGGTATGGACGCTGGCTTCACTTCCCGTGCGCAGCGAAGCCAGGGTCTGCGGGGTGGCCTGGACGAGCATCCCGAATCCGTGGACATCAATGACGGCAGAGGTAAGGCCCACGTGCGAAACGACCCCGCGGAGGGAACTGATCATGAAGGAACTCCAGAGGCTGTATAGAACATATCTACGAATACCCTACTTGCTGGCGCCCGCATTCCCCTGCTGTTCAGTAGCTTCCGCGTTTTGCCCGCGCTTCCGCTTCGGCCCACAGCCGCTGGGCCGGAGTTAACCCGGTCGCGGGTGCCGTGCCCCGCGAGGCGGAGCCGGCGGTGGGTCCGGGACCGGCGACGCCGCGGCGCCAGGCGTGGGTGATCGCCAGGGCAAGGGCGTCGGCGGCGTCGGCGGGCTTGGGCATCTCGTCCAGCCGCAGGATCTTGGTCACCATCTTGCCCACGGCGTCCTTGTTGGCCGAGCCGGAGCCGGTGACCGCCGCCTTGACCTCAGTAGGCGTGTGCAGGGCGACCGGGATGCCGCGCCGGGCAGCGGCGGCAATAACGACGCCGGACGCCTGGGCGGTACCCATCACCGTGCTGACATTGAGCTGGCTGAAGACCCGTTCCACGGCCAGGACATCGGGCCGGTGGGTGTCCAGCCACAGATCGATGGCTTCGGAAATGACCAGCAGCCGGGCGTCAAGCGCCGTTCCGGCGACTGTGCCGACAACTCCGACGGCCACAAGGGTGGCCCGGCGGTTTCCCTCGACCTCAACTACTCCAAGGCCGCAGCGGGTCAGGCCGGGGTCCACCCCCAGGACGCGTAAAGACACAGGTACGTCTTAGTCGTCTTCTTCAAGCTCGGCCATTACGGCGGCCGGGATATCAGCGTTGGAGTAAACGTTCTGGACGTCGTCGAGGTCTTCCAGCGCATCCACGAGCTTGAGGAACTTGCGGGCAGCATCCGCATCCAGTTCCACATGCATGGACGGAACGAATTCGGCTTCATCGGTTTCGTACTCGATGCTCGCCTCTTCCAGCGCACCGACGACGGCGCGGAGGTCCTGCGGCTCGGAGATGATCTCGAAGTTCTCGCCCGATTCCTTTACTTCATCCGCACCGGCGTCAAGGACGGCCATCAGCAGATCGTCTTCGGTGAGGCCGTTCTTGGGCAGGTTCACTACGCCCTTGCGGGTGAACATGTAGGCGACGGAACCGGGATCACCCATGTTGCCGCCGTTACGGGTCACGGCAAGGCGGACCTCGGAGGCTGCACGGTTCTTGTTGTCCGTGAGGCACTCGATCAGGAGGGCGGAGCCCTGCGGTCCGTAGCCCTCGTACATGATCGTCTGGTAATCGACGGCCTCGCCGAGCAGGCCGGCGCCGCGCTTGACCGCACGGTTGATGTTGTCGATCGGCACCGACGTCTTCTTGGCCTTGGAAACGGCCAGTTCAAGGGCCGGGTTGCCTGCCATGTCGGCTCCGCCGGCGCGTGCTGCAACTTCGATGTTCTTGATCAGCTTGGCGAAGGACTTGGCGCGCTTGGCATCAATTACGGCCTTCTTGTGCTTGGTGGTTGCCCATTTAGAGTGGCCCGACATGCTCTACGCTTCTCCTCTGATCGATAAAAAAGTCCGGCTGCTTGCCACCCGTCCAGGACTCCGGGGAACCCGGCCCGAACAGGGAGACCAGCTAAGCTTCCCGAACGCACTGCCACAATTCTAGCGACCGAATCCGTTTCCGGGGCCGGAAACGCTTCCGCGCTCCCGGCCGGCGTCGGATAAGGACGGATAAAACACCTCTGACCTGTCACGATGCGTGCAGCCTCACGCCTTGCGGAACGGTGCCGTATCAAGGGTGTGCGCTATATTCAGTAACCATGAGTTCTTTCTCCATCCTGGTCGGAAAACTGGTCCGCAGTGCCTCCAAACTGCGTGGCGGCGGTTCCGCCCTGCCCGGCCTGGTAGTGGAGAAAATCGATCCCGATTTCATTCGCCGCACCCTCGCAGACCTGCCGCTCGGCGTCGCCGTCGTCTCCGGAACCAACGGTAAGACCACCACTACCAAGATGGTGGTGGAGCTGCTCGAGAGCCAGGGGCTGAAGGTTTTCACGAACCGCACGGGCAGCAACTTCACCCGCGGCGTTGCGGCAGCACTGCTGGGCGAGGTGAACCTGCGCGGACACCTGGATGCGGACATCGCCGTCCTGGAGCTGGACGAGGCGCACGCCGTGCACTTCGTGAAACTGATCCAGCCGCGCTACAGCCTGCTGCTGAATGTCCTGCGTGACCAGCTGGACCGGTTCGGCGAGATCGACAAGACCACCCGCCTGCTGGAATCCATTGCCCGCGCGACCACCGAGACGGTGGTCCTGAACCGCGAGGATCCCCGCGTGGCGGGCATCGCCGATTCCCTGAACGGCCAGCGTGCCGTGTACTTCGGGCTCGATGCCTCGCTGCGCAGCACCTTCCCCAACGACGACGAGATGCGCGGCAGCCTTGCCGAAGCGCTGGCCGCAACGCAGGAGGCCGACGTCGTCCTTGAACGCGTGAGTGAGACGGACGCGGACTTCCTGGTCGACGGACAGGTCCGCACCTCGGGGCTGAAGCTGCGCGGCGTCTACAACATCTTCAATGCCGCCGCTGCCCTCGCCTTCGCGCGCACCATCAAGGGCAAGGACCTCGACTCCGACGCGCTGTTCGAGGCGCTTGCCAATGTGGAGCCTGCCTTCGGGCGCGGCGAGTCCCTGACCGTCAACGGCCAGCCGCTGGAGCTGGTGCTGGTGAAGAATCCCAGCGGCTTCCGCCTGGGCCTGAAGTCCTTTGCCGCCCACGGCTATTCGACGATGATCGCCATCAATGACAATTACGCCGACGGCCGGGACATGTCCTGGCTGTGGGATGTCGACTTCGAGTCCCTGGCCGAGGGCGGCGTCGACGTCGTCAGCGGCGTGCGCGCCTACGACATGGCGTTGCGCCTGAAGTACGACGACGTGCCGGTGCGCACCATCGAACCGGACATCACGGACGGACTGAAGCGTTTCATCAAGGACTCCCCCGGGGTTCCCATGCGGATCTTCTGCACGTACACGGCCATGCTGGCCGTACGCCGGGAACTCTCCAAGATCACGAAGGTAGAGGTGGTCTCATGACCGAGGACCGCACAATCAAGATCCTGCAGCTGTACCCGCGGGAAATGAATATTTACGGCGACTGGGGCAACGTGCTGGTGCTCAAGCAGCGCCTGAAGTGGTACGGCTACCAGCCAGTCGTCGAGGAGTACAACGCGGGGGACGAGTTCCCTGCCGACGTCGACATCATTGTCGGCGGCGGCGGCCAGGACAGCGGACAGGTGGTAATCCAGCAGGATCTCCAGCAGTTGGCTCCCACCCTGCAGGGGCTTGCCGAGGACGGCCTGCCGATGCTGGTGATCTGCGGCCTGTACCAGTTGTTCGGACGGTTCTTCAAGACGCATGAGGGTGCGCTCATTCCGGGAATCGGCATCCTGGATCTGGAGACCCACGGAGGTGACGTGCGGTTGATCGGCAACGTGCTTTCCGTCAGCGAAGAGTTCGGCGAGATCCACGGCTATGAGAACCACAGCGGCCAGACGTTCCTCGGTCCGGGTGTGAAGCCGCTGGCGGAGATCCGCAAGGGTGAGGGCAACAACACCAAGGACAGCACCGAGGGCGCGCGGTACAAGAACGTCGTGGCCAGCTACCTGCACGGTTCCCTCCTTCCCAAGAACCCGGCAATTGCCGACTTCCTGATCGAAAAGGCAGCCACGCGGAAGTTCGGCAGCTTCTCCCCTGCTCCCCGTTCGGAACAGGACCTGGCTGATCTGTCGAAGCTTTCGGAAATGGCACGCCAGCACGCCGGGCAGCGGCCGCGCTAGCCTCTCTTGCCGGAAGAGGGGCGGCTTCCCCCCGCTGATGGTCCGGCAAGAGCATTTGATCCGCCGCGCGGAGCCGGCACCGGGCCTTAGGGTGTACTGATGACGGTCCGTATAGATGAAGCCCAAGCGATCTCTTCTATACTCGACGGGCTGGACGATGCCGGCGTGCGGATGCTTATCCATGATGCTGATCAAGTAGGCATCGGTATCGGGGGAACAACCAAGACAGTGCGCATCGGTGAATCCACTGTCTTCGTGAAACAGCTCCCGCTGACAAGCATCGAAGAACTGGATCCCACCGCCACTGCAAGTCTGCTCCGGCTTCCCTTCGTTTCCCACTACGGCATAGGAAGCCCTACCCACGCGGTCGGGCGGGAGCTGGCAGCACATCAGGCGACGTCCGAGTGGGTTCAAACGGGAGTGGCGGACTTCTTCCCGCTCCTGCTCGGCTGGCGAGTCATTGATCTGAAATGCGAGGCAGACCTTAGCGAGTTCGACGGCGATGCGTCTCCCCGCCAGTGGGGGCCACATTGGCCTTCGGTCCAGAGCAAGCTCACCGCGATGAAGAACGCGTCCAAAAGCATGGTGTTCTTCCTTGAGTACGTGCCCGAGACTCTGGGCGCCTGGGTGCGCAGAAGCCTGGTCGAGGGCACTGGGGCGACCGTCTTTCCTGAAGTTGTCGACCAGCTCCTGAAAGCCACAGCGTGGATGAACAGCCAGGGATTCCAGCACTTTGACGTGCACCCCGGGAACATCCTCATCCGGGACGGCAGACTGCTCTTCACCGACTTCGGCCTGGCGCTCCACCGCGACTTCGACCTCACTGCGGAGGAAGAAGCATCCATGCTCACGCATGACGGCTTTGACCGCGATACCGCCCTGATGCACCTGTTCCACTGGACGCTATTTGAACTCGGCTATACCTCCGCCCCGCAGCGTCTGGAGCTGTTGCGTGCTGCCGCCGCTGACCCCACCATGCCTGCGCTGGAGCCAGTTCGAGCCGCACTCGGCGCCGGTGCCGACCGAATCGCGCAATATGCGGGTGTCGCTGTCCATATGACCGAGATGTTCCGTGCCCTCACGGAAGATGCCCTCGCAGCGCGATACCGACAGCGATAGGTGCTCAATACTGGGCCCGGATCGGAACCACCCGCCAGCTCGGCGTCCCGGTCAGGGATCGGCTACGGGACATCCATAATCGACGGTGCAATCAAAGCGCTGCGCGCACCTGCCGTTTAGCGTGCGGCTCAAATGATCAATCGCCCGGCAGCGGCGGCGCCGTGGATTGATAGGAGTATCCAGTCGGCGTGGTGATTTCGACCGTGTGCCGGCCCGGACTTCCAACACTCCTTGCCCGCCAGCCTGGTGCTTCCTTGGCCTGGTTGCAGGCTTCGCACAGGCCCTGCAGGTTTTCGGCGTTTGTACTCCCGCCGATGCGGTGCGGACGGATATGGTCGCGGTGCCGTATTGGGGCGTTGCACCACGGTGTCCGGCAGGTTTGATCCCTCGCGGAGATGAACCTGGCCAGGGAATCGGGGACGTACCGCGCCTTGGAATCCATGGCGATCAGCTCTCCGGAGGTCGGCGCCGTATAGAGGCGGCGGAGCCAGAGATCCGGTGACGCTGATTCTTCGTGTCGGCTCGCGGGGTCCTTACGTCCGGCTTTGGGTGTCGAGGCGCTGCCGCTCCTTTCACCGCCGGCGCTGCCGCTTGCGGCCAGTCCACCACCAGCCCTTCCAGTTGCAGCTTTCCGCACCGCGTCCCGCGCCCACATGGCTGGCACCGCGCCGTATCCGCTGAGATAGGCCGGTTCGTTCGAACCCGCCAGCAGCGTACGGTCGGTCATAACAAGCTGGACCTCCAACGGCACCCGGTCCGCTTGGGCAAGCCCAGTGATTCTTTCCACCATCGTGTCCGCCATGATCTGGCCGCGCCCGCGTGAATCGCCCCGTGCCCGAAGGTAATCTGCTTCACGGCTGAGGGCTGCAAAGACTGCGACTCCCTGTGCCACCGGCAGCAGGCCGGTCAGGTAGGTCATGGTGTCCGGTGCGGGCCGGCAGGAAACATGGCGGTCCGTCTGCGCCTTGGCTGCCCGGCGGACCAGCGCTTCCTGATCGATCCGGTAGGTCAGTTTCCGGATCCGGCCGATCAAGCGTCCGCCGCCCAAACCCTCCAGCCCTGCGGGGTCTCCAGCTACCTCACGGTCCACCAAACGACGGTCGGATACTGAAAGGCACGCCGTCTCGCGGACCAGCAGCGTGGCCCGCCATTCGTTGAGTCTGCCCTCGGACAGCGCCCGGAGCGTGCACGGCATTTCATGCGCAAGCGCTTTGGAGAAGCCAAGAATCCGCCCGCCGCGGGCAGGCGATTCGCGTCGGGCGAGGGCAATTTGAGCAGCTACTCCTCTCCCCTGCTGCTCCAGGGGAACCCCGGAGCGGGCATGTGCCGCACGGACGGAAGCATCGAAAGCGGCGGCGACCCGGACCTGGGCTGCTGCAGCAGCCGCCTTGAGTTCTTCCAGTACGCGCAGCCGGCTTATCAGACAGGCATCTGTATCGGAGGCGATCTCCTCCAGGACCCGCCCGGAAGACAGCTCGGTGATCCACGTGGCGACCTGCGGGGATGACGGTTCATTGCCGCAATACGCCTCGCTGAGGGTTGCCGGACCAGGGCGCTCACGGCTGGACAGTGGTGTCGCGGACGCCGGACCGTTACTGCCACAGTGCTGCCCAGCGAGTGTACCGAAGCAGGGCTCAACGCCATGAACAGGTGGCGGATAGTCCCGATTTGATTCGAACATGTGTTCGATGCTATGGACTTCCAACCACCGCTGCAATAGGAGTTTTCGTCCTTGTGGAAAACTACCCACACCCTTGGGTACCCCCGCCCTGACTTGGGGTAACACTTGAAAGGGTTGGTCAGAATCCTGCCGCGGGCTGCCGGTATTGGGTGCTCGTTGGAGGCGTGCCATCGTCGGCCCGGAGGCTGGTCTGGACCCGGCCGCAGTCGGCCGGCCGGGCGGCCCGCCGCCGGCGAGTCCCGGGCCCGCCGGTCGCCGCCTCTGCCAGCCCCGGGTCCGGGACGCGTGCTACCGTTCAGGCGCGTACCCAGACCGAAGCTCCCCTGCTCCCCTAGTGAAAAGCCCCGACTGAAACGAACCGCATGAGCACAGCGAAGCCCGCTAACTACTATGCCGTCCCTGAACTTGCGGCCGCATATGATGCGGACAGCAAAGCCCGGCAGGACCTGCAGTTCTACCTGGCACTGGCCGCCGAGACGGGAGCCCGGCGCGTTGCAGATCTCGGAGCGGGAACGGGCCTGCTGTGCAGCCTGCTGGCCGGGCAGGGGTATGAGGTCACGGGAGTCGAGCCTGAACAAACCATGCTTTCGCTCGCAGCCGCCCAGCCGCATGCCGACGCCGTCACCTGGATTCGAGGAACCGCGGAAAACCTGCCGGAAGCCTGGGCAGATCTGGTGCTGATGACCGGACATGTCGCGCAGTACTTCCTTGATGACACCGCATGGGTGCGGGTGCTCACCCATGCCGGACGAGCGCTCAGGCCCGGAGGCAGGCTCGCGTTCGAAGTACGCAACCCGGATGTTGAGGCCTGGCGCCGGTGGGAGGGCACGCACAGCACCAGCCGGGGAACGGTCACGCAGACCGTCCGGCGGCAAGACGATCTGGTCACGCACACCGATACCTGGACCGACGGTTCCGGAACGCGGACGACGATCGAGACCCTCCGCTTCCCTTCCTGGGACACGGTTACCGCCGGTTTGGAAGCCGCAGGACTTACGGTCGACCAGTGCTGGGGCCACTGGGACCGAAGCCCGGTGCGACGGGATTCACCGGAGTGGATCTTTCTCACCGAAGCGGTTTAACCCGTCCGCACGCCACACGCCTACCCTCCCCCGCCGTCCTGCGTCACCAGCACCGCCGCAGGACGAACACCCAGGTTGCGTTTCATGAACTTCCCCATGCATCTCCCCAGGCCCGCGGGCTGCGGCAGCGGGGAGTCGGACCGGTCATACTGCAGTGCCAGGTTGGAGCGGGATGCCCCGCTGTGCCAGTCTTGGGCTTTATGGACAACCCTTTCCTTTACCCGAGTAGCCTGCCGTACCAGCTGCCCCCGTTCGAGCAGATCAACGAAGACGTTTTCCTGCCCGCCTTTGACTCCGGAATTTCCGGGCATGCCGCCGAGATTGACCGTATTGCCGCGAACCCGCAGGCACCGGACTTCGAAAACACGATCGAAGCCCTGGAATTATCGGGCCAGGAGCTGGGGCGCACCGCCGTCGTCTTCTTCACCCTCTGTGCCGCTCACGCCACGGAAGGCGTGCAGCGGATCCAGCAGCAGATCGGCCCGCGGCTCGCCGCGCACGAGGACACGATTTACCTCAACCGGCAGCTCTTTGCCCGGGTCGAAGCCGTCGCGGAGAACCTCGCCGGCTTGGACGATGAACAGGCACGCCTCGTGTCCGAGTACCGCCGCCGCTTTATCCGCGCCGGAGCGCAGCTCGATGACGCCGGGCAGGCCCGCATGCGGGAGCTGAACGCCCGGCTTTCGGAACTGGGCACGGACTTTTCCCAGCGCCTGCTGAGGGACACCAACGATTCGGCCCTGGTGGTGGACGACGCCGCCGAACTGGACGGCCTGCCCGACGACGACATCGCCGCAGCAGCGACCGCTGCGGCGGAAGCGGGACACGACGGAAAGTTCCTGCTGCCCCTCGTGCTGCCCACCCCGCAGCCGGCCCTGGCGTCGCTGACCAACCGTGAGAGCCGCCGTCGGCTGCATGAGGCAGCCCGAAACCGCGGTTTCCGGAACAATGACGGGAACACGCTTGCAATCGCGGCGGAAATGGCCGCACTGCGGGCGGAAAAGGCAGCCCTGCTCGGTTTCGCGAACCACGCCGAGTACGGCACCGATGACCAGACCGCACCGTCCCTGGCGGCGATCCACGCCATGCTGGACAAGCTCGCCCCTGCAGCCGTCCGCAATGCCAAGGCCGAGGCCGAAGAGCTGCGCGCAGCGGCCCGGCGGGACGGACACGAACTGGCCGCCTGGGACTGGGCGTACTACTCGGAGCAGGTCCGCCGGGAGAAGTTCGACGTCGACTCCTCCGCCCTGCGCCCGTACTTCGAACTGGAACGCGTCCTCACTGACGGCGTGTTCTACGCCGCGAACCGGCTCTACGGACTGTCCTTCACCGAACGGGCAGACCTAGCGGGCTATCACCCGGACGTCCGGGTCTGGGAGGTCAAGGACGACGACGGCACCGGGCTGGGCCTGTTCCTGGGCGACTATTACACCCGGGACACCAAGAACGGCGGCGCCTGGATGAATTCCCTGGTCCACCAGTCCCGGCTGTTGGACGCCCCGCCCGTGGTCATTAACAACCTGAACATTTCCAAGCCCGCGGCCGGTGAGCCGACGTTGCTCACCTTCGGCGAAGTGGTTACGGCATTCCATGAGTTCGGCCATGCGCTGCACGGATTGTTCTCGGATGTCACCTATCCCCAGTTCTCCGGCACTTCGGTACCGCGCGACTTCGTTGAATATCCGTCACAGGTCAACGAGATGTGGATGCTGTGGCCGGAGGTGGTCAGCAACTTCGCCAAGCACCACGTCACCGGGGAGCCGCTGCCTCAGGAGGAAATCGACAAGGTGAATGCGGCGGCCGTCTGGGGCGAGGGGTTCTCCACCACCGAGTACCTGGGTGCCGCCCTGCTGGATCTGGCCTGGCACGAACTCGCACCGGGCGAAACGGTGCAGGATCCGGAAGCCTTCGAGTCCGCGGCCCTGGCGGCGGCCGGCGTCGACCTGGACCTGGTTCCCCCGCGTTACCGCACGGGATACTTCAAGCACATCTTTGCCGGCGGCTACGCGGCCTCGTACTACGCGTATATCTGGAGTGAAGTGCTCGACGCCGACACGGTCGAGTGGTTCCGGGAAAACGGCGGCCTGACCCGGGAGAACGGGGGCCGTTTCCGGACGGAACTGCTGTCCCGCGGCAACAGCATCGACCCGCTGCAGGCGTTCCGGAACTTCCGGGGACGCGATGCGCAGATCCAGCCGCTGCTGGACCGGCGCGGTCTGGCCTAGGCTCCGCTCCCCCAGCCGCAGCCGCAGCCGCAGGGACCATAAACAGAAGGCGGGAACCGGATATAACCGGTTCCCGCCTTCTGCTGCGCCTAATAAGCCTGCCTAGGCAGGGTTGGCCATCCGCGCCTGCTTCCGCACGGTGTGCATCCGCTGCCCGATGGTCACGCAGCTGGCCAGGGTCAGCAGGATCAGGACCACCAGCAGCAGGACCTCGGGGACGCCCAGGCCCACCAGCCCGGTAGCGACCAGCAGGGAGACCAGCCGCTCGGCCCGCTCGGCAATGCCGACGTTGGCGGAGAAGCCCAGCGACTCGGCCTTGGCCCGGATGTAGGAAACCAGCATGCCGACTACCAGGCAGAGGATGGCCGCGATGCCGATCGCGTCGTTGCCGCCGCCGGTGAAGAACCAGATGGCGACGCCGGCAAACAGGGCGCCGTCGGCGAAGCGGTCGAGGGTGGAATCCAGGAACCCGCCCCAGCTGCCCTTGCGCTGCTGCTGCCGGGCCATGATCCCGTCCACCACGTCGGAGAAGATGAAAACGGTGATGAAGATGGTGCCCCAGAACAGCTCACCCAGCGGATAAAAGACCAGTCCGCCGATCATCACACCGAGCGTGCCGGCAATGGTGACCATGTCCGGGGTTACGCCGCGGCGGAGCAGCCAGGTGGCCAGCGGGGTGAAAACGGCAGTGAAGAATCCCCGTGCGTATTTGTTGAGCACGCGTCAGTCCTCACTGTCCGGGCCGGAGCCCTCTACGGGCCAGGCATCGGCCACTTGCCGGCGCACGTCGCCCAGGGTCTGGGTGATGGCCTTGGTCTGCGCGATGATCGGCAGGAAGTTTCCATCACCGCCCCACCGCGGAACGATGTGCTGGTGCAGGTGGGCGGCGATCCCGGCCCCGCCGGTTTCCCCCTGGTTCATGCCCAGGTTGAAACCGGTGGGGCTGGACACCTTCCGCAGCACGCGCATGGCGGTCTGGGTAAGCGCCGCGATCTCCGCCGTCTCCTCCGGGTCGATGTCCGTGTAGTCCGGCACATGCCGGTACGGGCAGACCAGCAGGTGGCCGGCGTTGTACGGGAAGAGGTTCAGGATCACGAAGGCGTGCCGGCCGCGGTGGACAATCAACGATTCCTCGTCCGACCGCTCCGGAGCGGCGCAGAACGGGCAGGTCTCCTTCGAGGAGACCTGCTTCTGCCCGCCCTTGATGTAGGCAAGCCGGTGCGGGGTCCAGAGCCGCTGGAATGCGTCGGGGACACCGGCGAGTTCGAACGTGTCCGTCACCGCGGCGTCGTCAGGCTGTTCTCCCATTGCGTCCCCGCCGCCCTACTTGTCCCGGTTACGGACGGCTTCGACAATCCGCTTGACGGCCTCTTCAACGGGTACGCCGTTGTCCTGGCTGCCATCCCGGAAGCGGAAGGAGACGGCGCCGGCCTCGGCGTCGTCGCCGCCGGCGATCAGGACAAACGGGATCTTGTCCTTGGACGCGGTGCGGATCTTCTTCGGGAAGCGGTCGGTACCGGTGTCCACCTGGGCGCGGATGCCGTGCGCCTTGAGCTTGTCGACGACGTCGAACATGTAGTCGTTGAACGCTTCGGCCACGGGGATGCCGACCACCTGCACCGGTGCCAGCCAGGCCGGGAACGCGCCGGCGTAATGCTCGGTGAGCACGGCCATGAAGCGTTCCACGGAACCGAACAGGGCGCGGTGGATCATGACGGGGCGCTGGCGGGTGCCGTCGGCGGCCTGGTACTCGAGCTCGAAGCGCTCGGGCAGGTTGAAGTCCAGCTGGATGGTGGACATCTGCCAGGTGCGGCCGATGGCGTCGCGGGCCTGGACGGAGATCTTCGGGCCGTAGAAGGCTGCTCCGCCCGGATCCGGGACCAGGTCCAGGCCGGAGGCTTCGGCAACCTCGGCGAGGGTGCGGGTGGCTTCCTCCCACACATCGTCGGAGCCGACGTACTTCTCCGGGTCCTTGGTGGACAGCTCCAGGTAGAAGTCATCCAGGCCGTAATCCTTGAGCAGGTCCAGCACGAACTTCAGCGTGGTGGTCAGCTCGTCCTTCATCTGCTCACGGGTGCAGTAGATGTGGGCGTCGTCCTGGGTCATGCCCCGCACGCGCGTCAGGCCGTGGATCACGCCGGACTTTTCGTAGCGGTACACGGAACCGAATTCGAACAGCCGCAGCGGCAGCTCGCGGTAGGACCGTCCGCGGGAGCGGAAGATCAGGTTGTGCATGGGGCAGTTCATCGGCTTCAGGTAGTAGTCCTGGCCGGGCTTGGTGACCTCGCCGGTCTCCGGATCGGTAACCTCATCCACGTGCATGGGAGGGAACATCCCGTCGCGGTACCAGTCCAGGTGGCCGGAAACCTCGTACAGGTGGCCCTTGGTGATGTGCGGGGTGTAAACGAACTCGTAACCGGCCTCGGTGTGGCGCTGCCGGGAGTAGTCCTCCATGGCCTTGCGGATGATGCCGCCCTTGGGGTGGAACACCGGCAGGCCCGAACCCAGCTCATCCGGGAAGGAGAACAGATCCAGTTCGGTGCCCAGCTTGCGGTGGTCGCGGCGCTCGGCTTCGGCCAGGCGCTCCTGGTAGGCCTTCAGTGCGTCCTTGGTGGGCCAGGCGGTGCCGTAGATGCGCTGCAGCTGCTGGTTCTTCTGGTTGCCCAGCCAGTAGGCGGCGGCGGAGCGGGTCAGGGCGAAGGCGTTGGAGATCAGTTTGGTGTTGGGCAGGTGCGGGCCGCGGCACAGATCGCACCAGACGACGTCGCCGGACTTGCGGTCCACGTTGTCGTAAATGGTGATCTCGCCGGCGCCGACCTCGATGCTCGCACCTTCGCCGGCTTCCTCGGCGCCGTCCTTCTTGCCCAGCAGTTCAAGCTTGTACGGCTCGTTCTTCATGGCTTCGCGGGCTTCGTCTTCGCTGACCACGCGGCGGGCAAATTTCTGGTTCGAGTTGATGATCTTCTGCATCATCTTCTCGAGGGTCTTCAGGTCCTCCGGCGTGAACGGCTCGGCAACGTCGAAGTCGAAGTAGAAACCGTCCTTGATGTACGGGCCGATGCCCAGCTTGGCATCCGGACGCAGCTGCTGCACGGCCTGGGCCATGACGTGCGCGGTGGAGTGGCGCAGGACATTCAGTCCGTCTTCGGACTCAATGGTGACGGATTCCACGATGTCGCCCTGCTCCAGCGGCGTATCCAGGTCCTTGAGGACGGAGTGCACGCGCATCACGACGACGTCGCGGCGTTCGAAGAAGAGCTGAGCACCAGTGGTGCCAGTATCCACCGTGGTCTCTTCGCCGTCGACGATGAGGGTGAACTTCTCTGGCACTGACACGGTTGTCTCCTAGATTTCGTTGTACGGCGTCTGCTGCACGGCCTGGACACGGCCGCACTTCCGCCCGTACCGATGTTATCCGCTGCGCTTGGACCCCACCAACATGCCGCGCGGGCTGCCGGGTTTCGGAAGCGAGTCCGTGTCCGCCAGATTCCATGCTTCGAGCGCCTGGAGGCTGATGCCCCGCGGGCCGGTGCGGCGGGTCAGCCCGCGGACCAGCAGCAGTTCCGTGCCGAAAAGCAGCGGACCGGATTTCTCCTGCGCCTCGTGGAAGAACGTGCAGTCGATGCAGCCCGTGCCGTCGTCGAGGCTGATGAACACCACCCGGCGTCCCCCGCGCATGGGAGGCGTCTGCGTGGCCACCCGGATCCCGGCAACCAGCACCTCGGTCCCGTTGCGCAGGTCCATCAGTGCTTCCGCGGGCGTGACGCCCAGCCCGCGCAGCAATGGACCGTAGCTTTCCATCAGGTGCGCACTCACGTCCACGGACAATAGGTCCAGTTCGGTGCGGACCTTTTCCCGCAGCCCCGGTTCCGGCAGGTGGTGGTGCAGGTTCGCCAGCTCGGTATCCCCCAGCGGCAGGGCCAGCTGCCCGGGAATAGGATCGTGCTTCCGGGACGCGGACTTTGCCGGCGCGGCGTCGAGGTACTGGATCAGGTCCGCACGGCTGCCCTCGGAGCCGGTCTGCTTGCTGAGCGAATCGAAGGCACCGAGCTGCGCCAGCCGGCGCAGGGTGGGCCGGGAGACCTTCGCGCGTGCCCTCAGGTCCGCCAGGGAGTCATAGGGCTGCCCGGCGGCAATGCGCTTTAGCTCGACGGCGGACAGCCCGTAGATCCCGGCCAGGGACAGCCGGATCCCCAGCCGGCCGTCGTCGAGCCGTTCCACCCGGTAGGTTTCGCCGCTGCGGTTGATGTCCAGGGGCAGGATGGGGATGCCCATCCGCCGGGCCTCGGCGACGAGCAGCCGGCGCGGGTACATTCCGGGATCGTGTTCGAAGATGCCCGCGAGGAACGCCGCCGGGTGGTGTGCCTTCAGCCATGCCGACTGGTAGGTGGGCACAGCGAAGGCCGCGCCGTGGGCCTTGCAGAAGCCGAAGCTGCCGAAGGCCTTGAGCGTGTCCCAGACCTTGTCGATGGTCTCCTGCGTGTAGCCGCGGGCGGCGGACTTGCTGCGGAAGTATTCCTCTACTCCGGGCTCAGCGGATTCGTTGCCCAGCAGGCGGCGCAGTTCGTCCGCCTTCGCCAGCCCGCAGCCGGTAAAGACGTTCAGCGTCCGCAGCACCTGCTCGTGGAAAACCGTGACGCCGTGGGTTTCGGCCAGCACCGGGCGCAGTGCCTCGTGCGGATAGACCTCCGGGGAGAAACCGTGCCGGTGTTCCAGGAACGGCCGGACCATGTCGGATTTCATCGGCCCGGGCCGGAACAGGGAAATGTCGATGATCAGGTCATTGAACTCGCGCGGCGCCAGCTTGCCCACCAGCTCGCGCTGTCCCGGGGATTCGATCTGGAAGCAACCCAGGGTGTGCGTGCTGCGGATGAGTTCGTAGGTGGGTTCGTCGTCGAACGGCACGGCGTCGAGGTTGATCCGTCCGTCGGGTTCAACGAACTCCGGGTCCGGCTTCTCCGGCCCGTCCCGATGCTTCCCGGCGGCAATGACCTCTTCACGGGAGGAGTGCACACGCACTACTTCGCGGACGGCAAAGGCCATGGCGCTCTGCATCCGCACACCCAGCACGTCGAGTTTGAGCATGCCCATGGGGTCCATGTCGTGCTTGTCGAACTGGGACATGGGCAGGCCCAGGCCGCTGGGCTGCACGGGGGTGCGGTCCAGCAGGGAGGTGTCCCCCAGGATCACTCCGCACGGATGCATGGAAATGTGCCGGGGCAGCCGGTCCAGGCGTTCGGTGAGGTCCACCAGCAGGTCCAGCTGCTGGTTCTTTTCCACCTGGCCGGAGAATTCGCGCAGTTCGGGCTTTTCGGCGAGCGCCTCGCGGAAGTTGCGGGCCGAGAAACGCCATAGCTGTTTAGCCACAGCGCCGATTTCCTCCTCGGGCATGCCCAGCGCCAGTCCGGCGTCGCGCACCGCTCCGCGCGCCCGGTAGCCGTTCTGCATGCTCATCAGCGTGACCCGTTCGGAGCCGAAGCGTTCGAAGATGCGGTGATAAACGTTGTGCCGCTCGGCGCTTTCCACGTCTATGTCGATGTCCGGCAGCGTGGAGCGGTCCCGGGAGAGGAAGCGTTCAAAGATCAGGTCGTGGTCCAGCGGGTTCACGTGGCTGACGCCCAGCAGGTAGTTCACCAGCGAGGAGGCCCCCGACCCCCGGGCCGCGGCGCGTACCCCCATTCCGGTGATCATGGCGGAGACTTCCGCAACGGTGAGGAAGTACGAGGCGAAGCCCAGCCGCTCGATGATGCCCAGCTCGTGTTCGAGCCGGTTGCGCAGTTCCACCTCGGCAATCGAGTCCCGGGCGCGCAGCCTGCGGGTAATCCCCGCCTCGCAGCGCTGGCGCAGTTCGATCATGGGTTCGGCCTCGATGCCGATCACCGAGGCTTCGGGTACCACGGGCTGCTTCCAGCCCATATCCGCCACGGGGTCTATCCGGCAGCTATCCGCGAGCGCCGCAGTGTCGGCCAGCATCCGTGCCGCTCCCGAGGAACCGTAGCCTGCCTCGGAGCTGATCTCGCGGGCCAGCGCCGTCATCTCCCGTGCCCCCTTGAGCCAGCCCTGCCCGTTGGGCTGCCGGTCCGGAAGATGGGAGAGGGAAGTCAGCGAGCGCGCGGCGTCGAGCACGTCAGCGGTGGCGGCTCCATCCTCGTCCACGTAGCGCACGGCGTTGGTGAGGATGCCTGGCACGCGCATCTCATCGGCCAGCCGGAACATGCGTACGGCGTGGGCAAGGCTGAGGTTCTCCCCCGGGGCGGACAGATGGGTAACCACCTCGACGGCGAGCGCCCGGGCAGGGATCAGCGAGCGCCAGCGGCCGAACAGGGTGCGGGCAACGGCGTAGCTGCGGCTGCGCATGGCCTGGCCGACGTCGGACTGCGGGCCGACGAGGACGGTCAGGACCGGTGCGGCCTCCACATCGGAGACACCTTCCCC
The DNA here is from genome assembly GCF_025244845.1 of Arthrobacter sp. zg-Y1171. Classification (NCBI taxonomy): domain Bacteria; kingdom Bacillati; phylum Actinomycetota; class Actinomycetes; order Micrococcales; family Micrococcaceae; genus Arthrobacter; species Arthrobacter sp. zg-Y1171. The sequence continues at coordinate 1,983,478 of NZ_CP104264.1, forward strand.
TGCTCCTACGCCACGGACGTACCCTGCGAGCTGCTCCATGGTGACGCCTACCGGTTTGCCGGCGCGTGCCCGGGAGGCGGAGGTGGCGGCGTGCGCGGCGGAGATCAGCCGGCACAGGGCACGGTAGCCCGCTCCCCCGGTATGCCCGTGGGCGAGAATGACCACCCGTCCCGTGACGGCGTTGCTGCCATCCAGCACGGCCAGGTCCACGCCCACGATGGGATCGATGCCCGCCTCCATGCACGCACGCAGATGCTTGACCGTTCCATAGAGCCCGTCCCGGTCGGTGCAGGCGAGCGCATCCGCACCGTCGGCCGCTGCGGCCTGCGCCATCTCCTCCGGCCAGGACACCCCGTAGTGGGCGCTGAACGCAGTGGCTGCGTGCAGGTGGGTAAAGCTCATTGCTTAGGCACTGTCTTCCATTAGGCACTGTCCCTCAGGGCATCGTGGATGCGGATCAGGCGCCAGCGGTTGCTGCGGACATGGTGCGAGATGTCGAGGGTGCGCAGGTCGGAGCGGTCATTGATCCGGGCCTGGACCCGCCAGATTTCGGTATCCACCAGCCCGGCACCGTGCCCGCGTTCGGCGCGGGTTTCCTCTTCCCACCAGTTGCGGCGTTCATACCAGCGCACCGGGTCCGCTCCCACCTTGTAGGTGCGCCCGCCCCAGATAAGCCGGAGAGGCTGGCCCGCGGGCGAGCACACCACCTCGATTGCTTCGCTGAAGGTACCCATTCAGCTTCCTCTCCGCCCATGGATGCATGCACGCCGCACACGCACCAACCCACTGGTTTATCCATTGGTTCACTTGGTTATCAGTTGGCAACTAATTCGAACATATGTTCGAACAGCTCCGCCACCAGTGTACGACCAGCCGGGGACAAACGGCACCACTCGGGGATGGACGGAAAGGGAGATCCGCTCTGGCACTGCGGGAGCCAGGTGCGCCGCTGCCGGCGTCGGTGCCCACATGGGGCACACTGTTCCCAGACAACTGGATTCGGCGCAGAAGCCGGGGTCCGGGCAGTTTTATCGAATGGGGGCCTAACATGACGGCAGACAGCAACACACCACCTAATGGACGGCAGCAGCCGGAACCGTGGAATCCGTTCGGGCAGGAGCCTGAACCGCCGCACTTTAATCCATATGCGCAGGACGTCCTGCCTGCGGATCAGGGCCCGTTTCCTCCCGCAGCCGGCCCCAAGCCGACACGGTTCAGCGCAGCGGCAATCATTGGAATGGTCCTCGTGACGATCGTTTGGGCGATCCTCATCCGCCCTCTTGTCAACTTCGCTACCTGGAACTTCCCCGATTTGGGGGACTCAGTGTTTGACCTGTTCATCTATTCCGGGTTGGCCATACTGCTCGGAGGAGTGGTGGGATTCAGCGTGGCGCTCGCCAAGGGGAACAAGAAGCTTGCAGCCCGCCTCTACATCATCCCCTCCCTGATTTGGCAGGGAGGCATCCTGGCTGCACTTCTCCTGCTGGTGATCGCCTTTCTCAGTTATGACGGCTGACACAGCCCGCTTAGCGGTCCGCTTCTCCGCTTACCCGCGCCGTGGTGGACAACGGCGTTTCCCGGATGAACAGGCACAGCACCAGGGCAACGGCCACGATGGGCACACTGAGAAGGAAAATGGGAGGCAGGGCCTGCCCGAAGGCCGCAGCGATGAAGTCCTGCGCCGGTGCGGGGAGTCCGCGGAGCATGGCCGGGCTCAGCGAATTGATGTCCCCGCCGAGGGCAGTCCCGGCCCCCGGCGGCGCCGCTGCAATCTCATTGCCCAACCGGTGGATGAAGATCGACCCGAACAGCGCGATCCCGAACGAGGCGCCGATCTGGCGGAAATAATTCGCTGCGGAGATGGCCGCGCCCATATCCCTGCCCGGCACGCTGTTCTGCACAATCAGCACCAGGTTCTGCATCAGCATTCCCAGCCCGAGTCCCATCACCAGCATGCCAAGAGCGGTGAAACTGTATGCGGTGGTGTCTGAGATCCGGGAGAGCAGCACCAACCCGGCGATGATCACCGCACAGCCCAGCACCGGGTAGATCTTGTACCGGCCGGTGCGCGAAATCAGCTGCCCGGTGCCGATGGAGGTCAGCAGCAGCCCGCCCATCATGGGCAGCATCATCAGGCCCGACTGCGTGGCGGTGGCCCGGTTGACCATCTGCAGGAAGGTGGGCAGGTAGGAGATGGTGGAGAACATCGCGATGCCCACGGCGATGCCCACCAGCACCGGCAGCAGGAAATTCCGGCTGCGGAACAGGTCCAGCGGAAGGATGGGTTCCGCTGCCCGCCTCTCCACCAGGACAAATGACGTGCCGGCCGCCAGCGTCACCACGGCCAGGGCAAGAATCTGCGGACTTGACCAGGCGTAGGTGGTGCCGGCCCAGGTGGTGAGCATCACCAGGGCGGCGCTCGCGAGCGCAAGCAGTCCGGCGCCTGCGTAATCCAGTTTCGGGCGCCTGCCGCGGGGTTTGGGCAGATGCAGCGAAGAGACGACGACGGCGAGCGCCACCGCGCCGATGGGCAGGTTGATGTAGAACACCCACCGCCAGGACCAGGCATCAGTGATCCAGCCGCCCAGCAGCGGACCGCCCACGGACGCCAGCCCGAAGGCCGCCCCGATCAGGCCCATGTACTTCCCGCGCTCCCGCGGGGAAACCAGGTCTCCGAGGATGGCCTGCGCCCCGATCATCAGCCCGCCGCCGCCTACCCCCTGCAGCGCACGGAACCCGATCAGCTGGCCCATGTTCTGCGCCAGTCCGGACAGGACCGAGCCGGCGAGGAACACTACGATAGCGAAAATGAAAATGCTCTTGCGGCCGAACAGATCGCCGAGCTTGCCGTAGATCGGCAGGCCGATGGTTGCCGCCAGGATATACGCGGTGACCACCCAGGACAGATGCTCCAACCCGTTCAGGTCCCCCACGATGGTGGGCAGGGCCGTAGCGACGATGGTTTGGTCCAGGGCTGCCAGCAGCACCGAGAGCACCAGACCCGTGAAAACCGGCACGAGGTTCCGCTTCGGTTCCTCGCCCGGGGCAGCCGCCACCCGGTGCTTCGGCAGGCCGGTCCCGGAGCGGGCCGCGGGCGCCGCGGTGCGCGGCGTTATTGCTCTGTGGGACATGGCGGGTTTCTTCTCTTCTCGGTTGGCGGCCTACGTTGCGTCCACGTCCACCCGCGCCGTCCTGGACAACGGCTGCTGCACCAGGAACAGCGTCAGGACAAAGGCCGCCCCCAGGATCGGCACCCCGAGCAGGAAGATCGGCGGCAGCGCCTCGCCGAACGCGGATTTGATGAAGTCCTGCGCCGGTGCGGGCAGCGCCCGGATCTTGTCCGGGCTGATCGAATTGGCACCGCCCGACGCCGCATCGCCGGCTCCGGGCGGTGCCGAGGCCAGCTGGTCGTTCAGCCGGCGGATGAACAGGGAACCGAAAAGGGCAATCCCCAGGGAACCGCCCATCTGCCGGAAGTAGTTGGCGGTGGAAACCCCGGTACCCATGTCCTTGGCCGGGACGCTGTTCTGCACAATCAGCACCACGTTCTGCATCAGCGCCCCGATCCCCAGTCCCAGCACGAACATGCCCAGCGCGGTGAGGGAATACGGCGTCGTGCTGGAGATGCGTGAGAGCAGCAGCAGGCCGCCGACCATGGTGAGGGACCCGAGTATCGGATAGATCTTGTACTTGCCCGTGCGGGAGATCAGCTGCCCCGTCCCGATCGAGGTGGTGAGCAGCCCCGCGGTCATCGGGAGCATCATCAGCCCGGACATAGTGGGACTGGCTCCGTTGACGATCTGCAGGAAGGTCGGCAGGTAGGCAATGGACCCGAACATGGCCAGCCCCACCGCCAGCCCCACCAGTGTGCAGATCAGGAAGTTGCGGATCCCGAACAGGCGCAGCGGAAGTATCGGTTCGGACGCGCGCAGTTCCACCGGAATGAAGATGGCAACGGCGACGGCGGCCACCGCTCCCAGCGTAAGGATCGTGGGCGAGGTCCAGGCGTAGTTGTTGCCGCCCCAGCTGGTCAGCAGCACCAGGGCCGCGCTGCCGACCGCAAGCAGTGCGGCACCGGCATAGTCCAGCCGGATCCCCTTGCGTTCGGACCGCGGCAGGTGCAGGGCGGTGATGATGACCGCGAGCGCCACCGCACCGATGGGCAGGTTGATGTAGAACACCCACCGCCAGGACCAGTAATCGGTAAGGTAGCCGCCCAGCAGCGGTCCGCTGACGGAAGCGATGCCGAACGCCGCCCCGATCATTCCCATGTACTTGCCGCGCTCGCGGGCGGGCACAATGTCGCCGATGATGGCCTGCGCACCGATGATCAGCCCGCCGCCGCCTACGCCCTGGATGGCCCGGTAGGTGATGAGTTCGGCCATGCTGTGCGCCTGCCCGGACAGGGCGGACCCGCCCAGGAACACCACGATGGCGAAAATGAAGATGTTCTTGCGCCCCAGCAGGTCCCCGAGTTTCCCGTATATCGGCAGCCCGATCGTGGAGGTCAGCAGGTAGGCGGTGATCACCCAGGACAGGTGGTCCATGCCCTGCAGGTCCCCCACGATGGTGGGCAGCGCGGTGGCGACGATGGTCTGGTCCAGGGCCGCAACGAGCACCGCCAGCATCAGCCCGGCGAATACGAAGGCGATCCGGCGCCGCGAGTGCCCGCCTCCCGCCTCGGCGCTGCCCTGCGCTCCGGCACCGCCCGGCGGAGGCGTTGACCGCGCCTGCGGGGAATGGGCCACCAGGGGGACGGCGTTGACCGGCGCTCCCATGGCTCCGGCCATACCTGCTATCGGATGGGTGGCTGCGGTTCCGTGGGGCGTAAACCGGTCGGCCATGCACTCCTCCTTGGAAATTTCGGCCGGATGATGGCAGTCCGGTTGGAACTTCCATTCGACGCCCGCCGTCCTGCCAAGTCAACGGTCGGCGGCGGCCATCCCTGCCGCCGGTGCCAGCCGGCGTCGTGGCTGTGGAGGGCGCTAACTTCCATAGTCCGGGAGCGACTCCCTGCCCCGGCGTTGTTCCGCGGTCAGGACAGGCGCAAACTGGCACTAAACGCGGACCGGCCAAGATGTCGAAGCCGCACGGGCTCACCTTCGGGGTACGCCATGAACCGTACGATAAGTGTCATTTTCCGCGTCATACCGCTAATCATGGGCGCTGTCTGTCTGTCCTTTGGCCTCTACATCCTGGCCGGGCCTGACGATGCCAATCGGTTTGTCGCCGGACACGTCAACGTCGGGCTGACCGCAATCTGTTATGCACTGTTCACTACGGCGGCCACCATCATCAGGCAGCTCATCAACCGCTATGGGCGTGTTTGGGCGATCATCCTGCCGCTCTCCGGCTACGTGGCTGCTGCCGCCGCCATCCTCTGGGGCATCGTTCTGGCCAACCGGGACAACACCGCGGAGAACCTCACGGCGGGCTTCGTTGTGATCGGCATCGGCTTCGTCGCCGCGTGCGTCAGCACCGTCGCGGCCGCGTCCACAAAATTCACGCTCATCCAGTCAGCACAGTTACTCGAGCCCCAGGGCGGCCCGCCGGAAGGTGCTCACTCACGCGCCGTCGGCGCCGTGCTGCTCGCAGTTCCGGTGGTGTCCGCCGTCGTCGGTTTCTCCCTTGCGATCGGCCTGTTGGTGCGCGGAGATACTCCCGGATTCGTTGCCGGCCACGTCCTGATCGGACTGTCGGCAATCTGCACGGCGCTGATCGCCCTGGTCGCGAGCATCGTGCGCCAGGTGCGCAACGAATTCAGCGACGGCGAACGTTCCGCCTGGCCCTGGCTTGTCGCTGCCGCCGGCACGATCAATGTGCTGCTCGGACTATTCGTGCTGTTCATCTCACACGAACCCTATCGGCTGGCCCCGGGATGTGTGCTGATCGGCCTCGGGCTGATCTGCTTCAGCATCCTGTCGAAGGTGCTGTTGCTCGCCCTCGTCTGGCGTCGCACGTTTGCCCTGGCCAACCGCATCCCGCTGATGCCCATCGGAACAGCGCTCACCTGTCTGTTCTTCGCAGCGTTCCTCTTTGAAGCCGCAGGCACAGACCCGGCGTTCTTTGTCCCCGCGCACGTGCTGGTTGGGCTCGGAGCTGTCTGCTTTACGCTCTTCTCAATCGTGTCGATCCTCGAAGCGGGAACGTCGGAGTAGCAGAGCAGCGTTAAGGCCGGGCGGTAACTGCTCCCCGCCAGGTGCGGATGCCGGTGCGGACTGCTTCCGGCAGCCCGGCGTCGTCAAAGAGCCCCTGCAGCGAAAAGCCGTCCACCGCCGCACGGAAGGCACCGTCCATGCTGGTTCCGTGCCCGGCGCACAGTATTTCGCTCTCTGCCTCCGGATTGGGCCGTCCCGTTGCTGCTGCGAAGGCGTCCGCGTTGCGGACGGTTTCGAAGTAGTCCTCCCGGATCTCCTCCGGCTCCGCGTCCACTGCCGCGAGCAGGACCATTGCGGTCATTCCGGTGCGGTCGCGTCCGGCCATGCAGTGGAAGAGCACCCCGCCGGGCGGAGCATCGGCAAGCGCCTGCAGGACGGCACCCATCCGGTCCGGCAGCCGCGTGAGGTGCGGCAGGTAGTACAGCGGCGTACCCATCAGCCCGTTGTTCCAGTACCCTTCCCAGAACTCCGGGTTCTCGGCCAGGCCGTCCAGGTCCACGGGAACCGTGGTGAGCCAGTCCGGGCGGGCGGCGGTGTCCCGCGCACGTTCGGGCGGCTGGCGGAGGTCGACGACGGTACGCACTCCCAGCGCATGCAGGGCGTCCCAGCCGCCGGGCCGGACCAGGTCCACCGTTTCGGAGCGGAAGAAGACCCCGTGCGGCGTAAGCGTGCCGTCGCGCCGTCGTCGTCCGCCCAGGTCACGGAAGTTCACCAGCCCCTCCACGGGGCGAAGAACCCGCGCGTCGACTGCAGTGAGGTTGGCCGTATCCGGGGAACTAGGCAAATTCCATTCCTTCAGCCGGGCGGGGACGGGTGAGCCAGTACTGGGTGCCTGCCGCATCCCGGGCCACGATGCCTTCATCCACCAGATAGCGGCGGATGGCAGCGGGGTCTGCGGTGAAGGCCGCCAGCCGGGTGGTGAGTTCCTTCTCCGACAGCACCGGCCGCAGCCCCGGCTCCGGCGGCCGGGCATGTTCAAAGACCTCCCCGGCCAGGAAGTGCAGCAGCTCCAGCCGGTCGGAGCGTTTGCGCGGGTAGGACTCGAGCCTGCCGTTGACCAGGAAGCGGCGGGCCGACGTGTCGGGTGGCCGCACCCCGGCGGCCAGCAGATCGGCGAAGACGGTCGCCACGGGTTCCACCCCGCGCTCGCCGACGCGGACCAGGCCGGCGTTCTGCAGCACGGCCAGCGACTTGGCCTCGGCGGAGGTGAGATCCTCCGGGTCCAGGCATGCGCCGTCGTCGGCCGCCAGCACGGCGCGGGCGTACAGGTGCAGGCGCCGGCGGTCTGCGAGCGCCGCCGCCACGGGACGCCAGCGGTTCGCCTCCGGCGTCGAACTAGTTTCCCCCATGGCTCTCCTTCATTCCGATGACCTGCAGGTCCCGTATCCACCGACCGGCTCATCGAGAAGCTGTACATCAGGGATCTTATGCAGCATCCCCATGGTCTCAAGCTCGGCGTACAGGTCAGCCACCGCAGCGGCGTTCCATTCCCTTACGGCGATCAGCGTCCCGTCCGGGCATTCCCGGGTTGCCGCGTCCAGGGGGAAGGGAAGCCTGCCGTACCCGGTGCGCGAAAACCAGTTCAGATAGCCGACGGACGGGGCATATATGGAGCGCTGTCCAACACCCAGCTGCGTTCCCCTCTCTGTGCAGCGGGTCATGGTTTCCGGAGTCGTCAGGCACGCAGTCTCGGGCTGCCAGATATGGACCAGCTCACCGAACCAGCGGCGGGCATCCTCAGGGGAACCGATGACGAACTCCGCGGGCGGCAGCAGGGTGATCTCATTGGCCGGGTTCCCCCAGACACCGCTGCGGCCGGCAGAAATTTCGAACGAAAACAGTCCGTTTTCCGGATCGCCGGTGCCGGTCAGTGAGAACTTTGCCTTGAGGGTTCCGGTATCCACCTTGGAATAGGGAACATCGCGCTGGCGTGGACTTTGAATCAGCGCTCCCAGAGACTCGGGGTCCTTCGGGATGTCGATCCACTTCTGCCCGGACACCAGGAGGATCTGCGCCGACATCTGCCATTGGGCGTCCGGATCGGGGAATCTCTTCCGAATCAGGGGGAGCGTCAGCAGGATGCGCTCGGCAACCCGCACCGGGGTCTCCTTGCGTGATCCCCACTCCAGGGACAGCCAGGCGTGGACCCGTTCGCCATCGGGGATAGGGAAGAGGCCACCGACTGTTTGTGTCATGCGGCACAACCTACCCGATGCGGGCAACCCCGCGGTTGAGGCGCCGACGGCGTGTGGCTCGGCTCGGCATGCCCGGAACCGGGCTCCCCCTAGCTGCGGCTGAAGGCGTCCAGCTTGCGCTGGGTCTCCATCTCGTGGCGGACCTTCAGCTCGTAGTCGATGAAGGCCTCGATCATGGCCGTGTACGTGCGTTCCACCACATTGCAGTCGCCGTCCTGCTCCTGGGCCGCATGGCGGACATGGGCAATGACTTCCTCCATGCGCTTGGGCGAGCGGACGGCGTCGTCGTTGTCTTTAAGTCCCCCGGCGAGCCGGACCAGCCGCTGCCGCCGCCAGATCAGCGCGACAATTTCCTCATCGATTTCGTCAATTGCTGTCCGGACATTATCGAGCTGTCCCGAAACGGATTTCTGCTCAGCTGGTTCCATGCCTTAAGAGTAACCATTCCCGGGCAGCAGGCACCGCACCGGGCCTCCGCTACCCGGGTAACGGCCGTTGGGCGTCTTCATGGCAGGATCATAGGCGTGAACCCCCACGTTTCCGTGGTCACCGTAGGCGTACGGGACCTCGAAGTAACTCACGCGTTCTACGTTTCGCGGCTCGGCTGGGAAACCGTCCAATACGTCCCCGACGAGGTGATCTTCTTCCAGATCAACCACGGGCTGCTCCTGGCCTTTTTCCGGGCAGACCATCTGGCGGCTGAAGCCGGCGCGGTCGGCGAGCTCCACAACGCCCCGGTCACCCTCGGGCACAACGTGGACTCGGCAGCAGAGGTAGACGCCGTGCTGGCCAACGCCGCCGGTGCCGGCGGGGTCATCACCGCCCCCGGAACCCAGATGAGCTGGGGCGGCTATTCCGGCTACTTCACGGATCCCGACGGGCTGCGCTGGGAAGTCTGCTTCAACCCCGGCCTCAGGGTGGACGACGCCGGCCGGGTCACCCTGGCAGTGATTTCCGAATAAGTTCCCGCTAGAACAGCACGTTCTCCGTCGGCACCGTCTCCGCCGGGTCCGGATGCAGCAGGTATTCGCCGTCGTTGCGCACGTTGCCTACGGCCGGATGGGCTTCGGACAACACCCAGTCCGCCGCCGTCGTGTAGGCCTGCGCCGCGGCCAGGGCTACCAGCGTGCCCGCATCGCGCCGTGCCGGGTCAAGCCAGGCAGCCATTGCGTCCGGGGACAGCGGCAGCGGCAGCCGGTCATGCAGGCCGGCCAGTTCCCGCAGCACGGGTTCGGCGCTGTCCTCCGGGGGCGAGGCGACGGTGAGGATCGACGTCGAGAGCAGCCACATCTCCGGGTCGCCTTCGGCCTTGGCCGGATCCCGCCACCACTCATACAGGCCGGCAAAGTAGATCGGGGCGCCGTCGGCCCGGGACACGTGGAACGGGCGGCGTGCCTTGCCGGGGCCGGCCTTCCATTCGTAGTAACCGTCCACCGGCACCGCACAGCGGCGCGAGAGAACTGCGTCGCGGAACGTGGGCTTTTCCAGGACGGTCTCGCTGCGGGCATTGAACGCACGTACGCCTGCGGACCCGTCGGCTGCCCACCCCGGAACCAGGCCCCAGCGGGCAACGTGGATCTGGCGCACCTGCATCCGCCCCCGGCCCGGCACCTCCACGAACCGTTCGAGGACAACAGGGACGTCCGACGTCGGGGCCACGTTCCAGGACGCGCGCAGTTCCAGCCGGGCGTCAGCCTCCGCTTCAGCGTCGGCCACGAGGTCCCCCACGGAGCGGGCCATGACGTATCTTCCGCACATGCCTCCAGTCTGCCACCGGGAATGCCGCCGGCCGGAATATTGTTGGATCGGGCAACAATCCATTTCGACGAAGAGGAGCAACCATCGTGGCTGCCACTGCTGAAGCTTTCACCCCCGCAACCGGAACCATCACCATGTTCTCCACCTCATGGTGCGGATACTGCCGGCGCCTGAAGTCCCAGCTGGATGCCCAGGGCATCGGCTACACCGAGGTCAACATCGAGGACGTGGAAGGTACTGCGGAGCTGGTGGCCTCGCTCAACGGCGGCAACCAGACCGTCCCGACCGTGATTTTCCCGGACGGTTCCGCGGCCACCAACCCTTCCGCTTCCGAGGTGAAGTCCCGCCTCGGCCTCTAGGCGGTAGGCCCCTCGGGCCCGGCGGACGGCGGAACCGCGTGCTTGACTCACGGTTACTGAGTAGTAGTGTGGGGGCTCTTCCAGAGGGAACGGTACTACCGGGACACGAAGGAGCGAGATGAAGACCACGACGACGCGGACCGCCGTCCTTTTGTCGACAGCCGGACTGATCGCCGGTTCCGCGGTTTTTGCGGCACCGGCCTCAGCGGCTGTCACCGAATGTGAACCCGGGTCCACATCAACCACCTTCACCGGGTCCACCACAAGCCGGGAAACAGTCGGCACGGCAACGCTCACGAACAGTTCCACGGTCACTGCACCTGTCGCGCTCACCAGTGAACGTTCCGTGACCAGCCAGGCGTCTTCCAAGGGGACGATACCGCTCAGCGCGATCCTCCCCGCAGTGCGGACCGAGGTCACCCCGCTGGCGTTCGAAACCGCCAGCTGGCGTGCCGGACAGTCGGTATTCCAACTAACCTTGCCGGCGGGCCAGTCACACGATGTGACATACGGGTTCAACCTGATGTCGTTTTCCGGTTCACAGCAGGAATGTGGACTCGACGGACGCTTCGGTCCCGCAACGGACTTCAGCGGAACCGTTCCAACCGGAACCTACGTAGACTTCTAGCGCCGCGGGTGGGAACCTGCCGGGCGGTGAGTCAGGGACGCAGCAGGGCCTTTATGGTGCGCCGTTCATCCATGGCCCGGTAGCCTTCCGCGGCCTCGCCCAGCGGCAGCTCCAGGGTAAAGACCTTCCCCGGGTTGATCTTGCGCTGCAGGATCAACCCCATGAGCTCGGGCAGGAACCGGCGCACCGGTGCCGGGCCGCCCAGCAGGTGAATCTCCGCGAAAAAGAGCTGTTCCCCGGGCAGCTGCACGCCGTGCGGCACCCCCACGTAGCCCATATGGCCGCCGGGGCGGGTGCAGCCGATACCCTGCAGCATCGAGGCCTGGGTCCCCACTGCCTCCACGACGCTGTGGGCGCCCAGCCCGCCGGTCAGTTCGCGCACCGCTGCTACGCCGTCGTCGCCGCGTTCCTGGACGATGTCCGTGGCTCCGAACTCCCGCGCCAGTTCCTGACGGTCCGCGTGGCCGCTCATGGCGATGATCCGTTCGGCGCCCATCTGCCGGGCGGCCAGCACGGCCAGGAGACCCACCGCGCCGTCGCCCACAACCGCAACTGTCTTGCCGGGCCCGGCTTCGGCCGCCGCCGCACCGAACCAGCCCGTCCCGAGCACGTCCGAAGCGGCGAGCAGTGAGGGGATCACGTCTGCATCCGGCGGGTCCGCCGTCGCCACGAGTGTGCCGTCCGCGAGGGGAACACGCAGATACTCGGCCTGCGCTCCGCCGACGCCGGCGGCGTGGACACACCGGCTCTGATACCCCGCGGCGCAGATCTCGCAGGTGTTGTCGGAGGCGAAAAACGAGCCCACCACAAACTGGCCCGGCCGGATCAGCGAAACCGCTGCCCCGGTTTCTTCGACTATGCCCACGTATTCATGCCCCATCGGGCGCGGGCGGCGCACCGGGTCGATGCCCCGGTACGGCCACAGGTCCGATCCGCAGACGCAGGCCGCCACCACTCGCAGGATGGCGTCAGTGGGTTCCTGGAGTGCCGGCCGGGGGACATCCTCCACCCGGACATCCCGCTCTCCGTACAACAGGGTTCCTAGCATGGGGGCACTTCCTGGTGTTGGCGGCCGGCAGACTCCGGACCCGTTCCTGCCTTCCATGCTAGGACGGTACCCGGTCCGGCGGCAGGCCCTGACGGTTGAGCCGGGAGCGGAAGGGTAATTCCCGCTTCGCTCCCAGCGCCCCGGGTCCATAGGATGGGAAGCGGGATGCTGGACTCAGGCGTCCCGCCCGGACATCGAAAGAGGCAGCACACTCATGGTTCATAAGGTTCAGGCCGTAGTCGTCAAGGAAAAGAACGCCCCCGTCTCCCTGGAGACCATCCTGGTTCCGGATCCCGGGCCCGGCGAAGCGCTGGTGGACATCCTCACCTGCGGCGTCTGCCATACCGACCTGCACTACAAGCAGGGCGCCATCAATGATGACTATCCGTTCCTGCTCGGGCACGAAGCCACCGGCGTCGTGTCCGCCGTCGGCCCCGACGTGACCGAGGTAGCCCCCGGCGACCGCGTGGTGCTGAACTGGCGCGCTGTCTGCGGCGAATGCCGTGCCTGCCGCAAGGGTGAGCCGCAGTACTGCTTCAACACCGCCAACGCCACGCAGAAGATGACCTTGGAGGACGGCACCGAGCTGACGCCCGCGCTGGGCATCGGTGCCTTCGCCGAGAAGACCCTCGTGGCCGCCGGCCAGTGCACCAAGGTGGACGACGACGTCGACGCCGCCGCGGTGGGCCTGCTCGGCTGCGGCGTGATGGCCGGCATCGGCGCCGCCATTAACACCGGCGCCGTACAGCGCGGAGAATCCGTGGCCGTCATCGGCTGCGGCGGCGTAGGCATTGCCGCCGTCGCCGGCGCGAAGCTGGCCGGAGCCACCACCATCATCGCCGTGGACATCGACCCGGCCAAGGTCGAACTGGCCATGGCCCAGGGCGCTACGCACGGCATCAACTCCAAGGACGAAGATCCGGTGGAAGCCATCCGCGCCCTCACCGGCGGCTTCGGCGCCGACGTCGTGATTGACGCGGTGGGACGCCCGGAAACGTATAAGCAGGCCTTCTACGCCCGCGACCTCGCCGGCCGCGTGGTGCTGGTGGGTGTGCCGAACCCGGAGATGAAGATCGAACTGCCGCTGGCGGATGTGTTCGGCCGCGGCGGCTCCCTGAAGTCCTCCTGGTACGGCGACTGCCTGCCCTCCCGGGACTTCCCCATGCTGGTGGAGCAGTACAAGCTCGGCCGGCTGGACCTGGATGCCTTCGTCACCGAGCGCATCGGCCTGGGCGACATCGAGGAAGCCTTCACCAAGATGCATGACGGCAAGGTCCTGCGTTCGGTGGTGGAACTGTAATGTTCCGCATCGACAACGTGGTCACCTCGGGAACCTTCTCCCTGGACGGCGGCACCTGGGGCGTGGACAACAACGTCTGGATTGTCGGCGACGACGCCCAGGTGATCGTCATCGACCCCGCCCACAACATCAACGCGGTAGCCGAAGCCGTGGGTGACCGGGAGGTCATGGCCATCCTGCTCACCCACGGGCACGACGACCACATCCGCGCCGTCGGCGAAGCCCGGGACCGCTTCAGCGCCCCGGTGTTCCTGCACGCCGCGGACCGGATGCTGTGGGACGCCGTGTTCCCCGACGAGGGACCGGACGATGTGATCGAGGACGGCGACACGTTCGAGATTGCCGGCCATACCCTGCGCGCCCTGCACACGCCGGGCCACTCCCCCGGATCGGTCTGCTTCTCGCTGGCCGCCGGCGAGGACGTTCCGGAGCCGGTGGTCTTCAGCGGCGACACACTGTTTAGCGGCGGCCCCGGCGCCACCGGCCGTTCCTACAGCGATTTCCCGACCATCATCGAGTCCATCCGGGAACGGCTGCTGACGCTGCCGGCGGAGACGAAGGTGCTCACCGGGCACGGGGATTCGACGTCGATCGCCGCCGAAGGTCCGCATCTGCAGGAATGGATCGACCGGGGACACTAGGACTCGCCGCGATCTTCCATGCGCATGCCTTGACCGCCCGGGTTAGGGTATGCGCATGGGGGATCACCGCGAGATGCTGCTGGATTTGTCCGTGGACGAGAGTTCTGCCGAAGCGCGGATGTGCGAGGTGCGGAACTGGTTCCGTGCCAATGGCTGGAGTGCACCCGCACCCGATAACTACGATCCGCGCCACATCGAGCATATTTCCGACGGGCCGGGTCCCCGTTTGAGGGAGCAGCTGGATTCCCGCTCGCCGCACTTTGTCTTCACTTTCATTCCCGGCCGTGATTTCTATTACGCAGGGTCTGTGGGCGGGCCCCAGTGCCGGGAATGCGGCGAATACCGGGACTTCGACGAAGCTGCCGGGATGATTCAGGAGTGGCTGGACTCGCACCGCGAACCGGAGCTTACCTGTCCGAGCTGTTCATGGAAGGCGCCCTGGGGGAACTGGGACCTGAGCTGGTCCCTGGTGCTTTCCGCGTTGGCCGTCATCATCCATCAGGACTCCCAGACCCCGGATCCGCAGGAACTGTCCCGGCATCTTACGGAGCAGCTGCAGGCGGATCTCGGCGGGCGCTGGGTGCTTATGCACTTCAAGGGTTAAGACTTTGCCAACCGTATCCGCAGGCCCTTGTATCGGGTGTTATCCCGCCGGAAACTGAACTTATGGCCCTGCAAATCAGTCCCGCTTTCTGGAAGCTCCTGCCGGAGCTGCGCTATGAACCCACGCCTCGGCGTATCCGTGCGCAGCTCGGCGGCAACACCGTGGTGGATTCCACCAATACGGTGCTGGCCTACGAGCCGAGGCGGGTCACCCCTATCTACGCCGTACCCGCCGGGGATATCTCAGCGGAGGTGACGGCTGCTTCGGAACCCGACGGCGATCCGCTGGCCGATGTGCCGCCCGGCGCCCTGATGGACCCGCGCTACCCGTTCTCCGCGCACACTGCCCCCGGCCAGCCACTGGACCTGCGTGCAGGAGCGCATGAGCTGCCCGGTGCCGGGTTCCGTCCGGATGATGCAGATCTTGGCGGGTATGTGCTGCTCGACTTCAATGCGTTCGACCGGTGGCTGGAGGAAGACCAGGTGGTCGAGGGACACCCCCGGGATCCTTTCCACCGGGTCGACGCCGTGGACTCCTCGAGAGCCGTGCGGGTGCATCTGGGCGGACAACTGCTGGCCGAGACCCGGCAGCCGCTGCTCGTGTACGAAACCATGCTTCCGCCGCGGACCTACTTTCCGCGCAGGGACGTGGACTGGGATGTCCTCAACGCATCGAGCTTCCGGTCCGTCTGCCCGTACAAGGGGACGGCGAACTACTGGTCGGTGACCGGGCATCCGGCGGGAACGGACCTGGCCTGGTCGTTTGAACGGGTGCTTCCGGATTCGGCGCAGCTCAAGGACCGGGTCTCGTTCTTCGACGAGCGCACCGAGGTCTACGTGGACGACGCCAAGCAGGAGATCAATTCCCTGTTCCGCTTCTAAGGCTGCTTCAGTCCGCCGTATCCGCGATCTGGATGAGGTTGCCCACGGTGTCGGAGAAAACCGCCGTCGTTATCGGTCCCATCCGGGTAGGCGGCTGAGTGAAAGCCACGCCCAGGTCCAATAGCCGGTGATATTCGTCCTCGACGCTGTCCACAGCGAAGGAAGTGAACGGGATCCCGTCCGCTACCAGCGCCTCCGTGAACGGCGCAACGGCGGGATGCCCGGTCGGCTCGAGCAGCAGTTCCACCCCGGCGTCCTCCCCCGGCACCCTCACGGTCAGCCAGCGCGCCCCGCCCGCCCGCACATCCTGCCGCTGTTCGAATCCCAGCACCCGCGTGTAAAAATCCAGTGCCTTATCTTGGTCGTCCACAAAAATACTGGTCACCACAATCCTCATGGTTGCTCCCTATCTGTTCGGGTTTTCACGTGCCGGCTATCCGGGAGTTCCGTCGGCACACGGCCAGTATCCGGTGCGCCAGGCAAATGCGGGAGAGGTGGTCCTGTCAAACCCCCGGCTGTGCAGGGCACTGGCCGCTGATAAGCGGGATTTGTAGCGTTGATGCCCCAACGCCGACATCAGAACGGAAGACCACACCATGTCAACGCCCAATGAATCGTACGAACTCGCCCGCCGCCGCGTCATCGCGAAGACCATCTACAAGGGGGTGGTCGGTCTCTGGCTGCTGCTCGCGGTCCTTCAGGTCGCTATCTGGTACTTCACGACGCCGGACGGCTACTTCTGGCCGGTCTGGCCGATCCTGGGAACTCTTGTCGCCGCAGTCATTGCGGGGATCCCCGTCTACGCAGGCCGTCCCGCCATATCGGATCGCCGTATTGAAGCCGAAGTGGCTCGGATGCGGCGAAACGGCTGACCAGTACCAGGAGAGGACATCATGCTCGACAGCACTCACCAGGTCATCGCCGGCGTCGTTCTCCTCACCGTCCTCGGCCAGGATCCCGCACGGCCCAACGGAGCCATTATGCTTCTCTGGATTGGAGCGGCTGTGCTGGGCGTCGGCGTGCTGGCCGCCGGCGTCGGCCTCATCGTTCAGGGAGTCATGTCAGCGCCATGAACATGACTGAGACGGTTGCGCTGGTAACCGGAGCGAACAGGGGGCTGGGACGGGAATTCGTGATCCAGCTGGTTGAGCGGGTGCCTACGCTGCCGCGAAGGCCGCCGAGTGGCAGCTCACCAACAGCACGCGCCTGGAGCTTGCCGGCCAGGGCACACACGTGATGGGCGTGCACCTCTCTTCCACCGATACCGACATGATGAAGGGCTGGGACATTCCCAAGAACGACCCCCGCGTGATCATCTCGGATGTGCTCGATGCCCTGGTGAAGGGGTCGCACGAGTTTTTGGATGCAGACACGCAAGCCGTCAAGGACCAGCTGAGCCTGCCTCCCGAAGCTTTTTACGCAGGCGTGGGCCCCTTCGCCTGAGCCGCTGCCGGGGTTGAGATGACGGACCGTTGAGCGCGCTGCAGATTGCGGATGAGTTCCTCGCGGCTTTGTCCATCGACGTGGTGGTGCCACATCGGCGTACCGGGGCTGCTGCGCCAGGATTCGCTCAGGGGACTGTTATCAACTGCGTCGAATCCGAGATCGTCATAGAACCGGGTCACCAGTTCGACGGCCTCCGGATAGTCGCTGGAGACGACCAGCGCCTTACGGTCAGGTGCTCCGGCCGGTCGCGCCAGCCGCATGATGGCCGGCAGCGCGTCGCTGGGGACACGGAGGTGGAAGCGCTCATGGAACTGGACGTGAGTGAACGCCTTGACGACCTTCGAAGCGGGCAGCTGTTCCTGACGTAACTCATGGACTGTCTTGAGCCCGGAGTCGACGTCGGGGAAGTTCCCGTCGCGCCAGACCATGTAATTGTTGTTATCGATCACGACCTTTCCTGCGAGTTCCCGCACCGGCAGCCGGTCACCGGGCGCGTACGGGAACGCGGTGACGGCGAAGTCAGCTGCAGCCGCAGCCTCTGCCGCGTAGGCTGCGCGTGCCCGCGGTCCCAAGTCCTTGACCAGCCGCTGTAAGGTTTCAGGTCCCCGCGAATTCGCGATAACGACGTCGTAGCCCGCCGCGGTTGCCACGCGGGCAAGCGTTGCTCCGGCCTGGCCCGCGCCGAGGATGCCGACAGTAGTCACGGTTTCACTCCCTGGTTAACCCGGCGCCGGTTTGCGGATGTTCCTGGCTCGTGTTCGTTGAGAAGGCCGCGGAGGCAAGGAGCGCAAGTTTCTCAGCATTGTCGGAGCCGGCGTCGGGGTGGTAAATGACGAGCATCAGTCCGTCCGCTCCGTTGATGCCCAGGCGCTCCCGGTTGAGGGTCATTTCCCCGACCTGCGGGTGGTTGAGGCGCATCGGTGTGCCTCTCTGGGCCCGCACTTCATGCCGTGCCCACATTCGGCGGAAGTAGGGGCTCGCCAGCGAAAGCTCTCCGACGAGTTCGATGAAACGGGGATTGTCGACATCCTTGCCCACGGACTGCCGAAGGTTCGCAATGAAGCACTCCGTCACCACTTCCCACTCCGGATAAAGGGCCTGCTCGGCCGGGTCGAGGAACATGTCCCTCAGCTGGTTCCCCCCGAGATCAAGACGCGGTGAGAGCGCTTTCGCCAGGCTGTTTGCGGCCAGGATGTCAAAGTACCGGCCCTCGATGAAGGCGGGCTGGGCGAGCGAATCCAGCAGCTTGAGTGCACCAGCGGGAACGGTTTCCTTGGACGGCCGGCGAACGCGCTGCCGGGGAACGTCCGCGACCAGCGTGAGCAGGTACGCGAGGTGCTCGTCGTCAAGTTGGAGCACGCGGGCGATGGACTCGAGGACCTGCACGGAGGGGTGCCGGTCCCGTCCACGCTCCAACCGCAGGTAGTAATCGGCGCTGATGCCGGCGAGCATGGCCACTTCCTCGCGCCGCAGTCCGGGCACGCGACGCACACCTATGTCCGGGATGCCGGCCTGCTTCGGTGTTACCAGCTCGCGCCTGGCCCGCAGATAGTCGCCAAGGGCGTTCGATGTCTTACTCATGGGAGCCAGCCTAGGACCTGGCAGGGCGGTTGGGACAGCGGCAGAGGGGGTCCTGTCACTCCCCCGGCTGGACAGGGCTCTGGCCGGTGAAAGCAGGCATTCGTAGCGTTGCAGTGGCTCAGCTGGAGCTGAGCCTACCGAGAGGACAGAAAATTGACCATCACATTAATCACCGGGGCGAACAAGGGCATCGGATTCGAAACAGCCAGGCAACTGCTGGAGTTGGGGCATGTCGTTTACATAGGTGCCCGTGATGCCGAGCGGGGTGAGAAAGCCGCAGCAGAGCTGGGCGCTCGATTCGTGCAGCTCGACGTAACGGACGACCCCTCAGTCAGCAGCGCACTCGCGAGCATTGATGCCGCCGAGGGCCGGCTCGACGTCCTGGTGCACAACGCGGGCGTCCTCGAGACAGAGATGGACGGCCCCTCCGCCCTCCGGGCCTTCGATACCAATGCGGTAGGTATTGTCCGCGTCACGCAGGCCGCACTCCCCCTGCTGCGCAGGTCCGCCAACGCCCATGTGGTCACCATCTCGAGCAGCGCCGGATCCTTCTGGGCGGTCACCAACCCCGATCGACCGGAGTTCGACCTGCCGCTCGCCCTCTACTCGGCGTCCAAGACGGCGGCGACCATGCTCACCGTGCAGTACGCCAAGTCCCACCCCGGCATCAAGTTCAACGCACTCGAACCCGGCACCACTGCCACGGAAATGACGGCCCGCTTCGGAATCGGGAGGCCACCGGAAGAAAGCGCACGAGTCGTTGTGCGCCTCGCCACCCACGGCTCGGAGGGCCCAACCGGAACCCTCCGGGACGAAAACGGCGAGCTGCACTTCTAGGAGAAGGATCACCACAATGACCGCCACCCCCTTACACCTCACCAAAGCAGGCCAGACAGCCTCCTGGGGCGGTGTTGTCTCGCTCGGCCTTGGAATCTTCGCGATCGTTATGTCTGAGTTCCTGCCCGCGAGCCTCCTTCCGCGTATCGCCGGAACCCTGGACGTATCGGTCGGTGCTGCAGGACAAAGCGTGACAATGACCGCCGTCGCTGCTGTTTTCTCGGCCCTCTTTATCGCCGTGGTCCTCCCCCGCACCGATCGCCGGCGGGTCATGATCGGTCTTACCGCCTTGGCCATCCTCTCCAACATCCTCGTTGCCCTGGCACCCGGCCTTTTCATTCTTCTGTCGGCGCGGCTCCTGCTCGGCGTTGCCCTTGGCGGCTTCTGGGCAATGGCCACCGCCATGGCCGCGCACCTGGTACCCGCCGACCATCTCGGCCGCGCGCTGACCGTCATCAACGCCGGTGTAGCGGTTGCAACCATCGTTGCCGTACCTCTCGGTGCCTGGCTCGGGGAAATCTGGGGATGGCGGGCCGTCTTTTCCATCGCCGCAGTCGTCGCGGCTCTGGCCCTGCTCGTGCAGGCGGCCACACTGCCGGCCATCAGACCTACAGGGGTGAGCGGGCTTCGCGCCCTCGGATCGACCCTTCGCTCCGGAGTGGTCGTGGTGGGATTGGTTGCGGTCCTGCTGGTCTTCGGCGGCCACTTCGGCGGATTCACGTATATCCGCCCGGCGGCAGAAACCGTGTCCGGAATCGATGCCGGCGGCCTGGCCGTGCTGCTGCTCGTGTTCGGAGCCGCCAGCGTCCTGGGCACCGTTCTCAGCGGCCCCCTGGCCGACCGTGCGCTTCGGGCCGCCGTGTTCCTCTTCCCTGCGGTATTGGGGCTCGGAATGCTCGTTATGCTCCTCGCCGGCGGATCAATCACCGGCCTCTTCATCGCCGCCGCACTCTGGGGGTTTGGTTTCGGCGGACTCCCGACCGCAGTGCTCAGCTGGGGCGCCAGGACTGCACCGACACGGCTTGAACAAATCGGCGGGCTCATCGTGACGGTCTGCAATATCGCGATCGCCGTCGGAGCCGGCTTGGGCGGACTCCTCGTCGACGGCGCCGGTGCGACCTACGCCCTGACCGTAGGTGGAATTGCGGCGATCGTCGGCGCGTTGGTACTGACGAGTCTTCCCCGAACAAAAACGACGGTGGTGTCAGCCGGTTAACGCACCGCAGTCAAACCAATTCTATTGACGGGGCTGTGGCATGGCCGCGATTGCTCGTCGCTGCACTTCTCGGTAGATCGTCGTTCGAGAGACTGGGAATAGTCCAGCGAGATCGGCCTGGGTGTACTCGCCATGCTCACACCAGCCTTTAGCTACCTCAACTGTCGTTATTCCCCCGCCTGGCAAGGGACGTGCCCGCTGAAGGATCCTGCATCGGGTCTCTGTAGGCCAACAGCAATCTAAGCCAGGGCCCGTTTCCAGGCATCTTTATTGCGTAGGACATAGTCAGCCGCCCCGCGCCAGTGATCGCCGTGTCCGCTGACATACATTTCTGCCCAAGGCTGGAATCCGGTTTCATGTGAGGACTTCAACAGCTCATGCATGGCCGCCGTCCTCTTTCCTAGGGCTTCGGGCAACGCTTCCCGTAAGACCTCGTCAGCTTCATATCCGTCGATAACAGCACGCAGCCTCGCGGCTGCCTCTGGAACGGGTTGGCCTTCAAAGAGCATTCCAAAGGACTGCACTGCATATGCAAGGTCCCAGAGGCGCGTACTCGGGCCCGCGGCGTCCCAATCGATGAATACCCACCGTTCACCCATGATGAGGTTCCATGGCGCCAGGTCGTTGTGGCACATTAGGTTCGCGTTGTCGGCAGGAAGCAGAAGGTTCCATCCGGTCGTATCCGGGAGGCCAAATCCTTCGCTGGCATCGTGAATTTGGCGAATCAAACGACCGATCCGCAGGAGGTCATTCTGCCCTAGGGGCAACTGGTCCATCGCAGATTTACCATCGACGTACTCGATGACATGCCGCTCATCGTGATCCTTGCCCAGGGGTTCGGGCACGTCAACGCCAGCCGCTTGGAGAGCTTTCAGGTATTTCTGAACCGTGGCAGAGTTTTCCTGCCACGGTTTGCGGACAGTATCGCCAATACGAACGACACTCTCTGAGGCGTTTCCGCCTTCAAGTTCTTCAGCTTCCTCATTCACCCGAAGAACGCTACTGCGTGCAAACAATCTGACCAAGCCATCTCACGGGCGGGCGGAACCAATACACGCCCGCTAAGGGACCCTCCGCCGGGCACCGCAAGGAACCGAAGACGGATACGACGCCCGTCTAGTCCAGCCCCTCGAAGACATCGCCCAGCACCGCACCCCCTGGCTGCCACGGGGGCCACGCGATGGCCAGCATCTCGGAGCTGACGGTGCGTCCCCAGCGGACGTCTTCCTCCACGTCCGGCGGCACCCCCGGGGAGACCACATGGCGCTGGGTCCGGTGCTCCATCAGGCCCGCCACCACCCGGTGAACCACGCTGCCGACATCAACCTCGATCCCGATCAGCTCATCCGGGATCGGATGCACGTCATACACCCTCCCCTCGATCCACGGCTGGAGTCCGTGCCGGATCCGGCTGCGGTTCCACCGGTCCCAGGTGGAGCGGCACACTCCGCCGTGCAGCAGGCGCTGCAGTCCCGGTCCGCCGTCGGCCTTCAGATGCCCGAAGGCCGCGTCCGTAGCCGCACCGACCGCGATGTGGTCCGGATGCCCGGTGAGCCCGTCGGGACCAAAGGTGGCGACGACGTCGGGCCGCTCCTGCGCCAGGATGCCGCCGATCCGTTCCTCGAGTTCCGCGAAGGGAACCTCGGCCACCGCGCCGTCGTCGTAGTCCAGCCACTCGTGGCGGTCCGGCGGCCGGCCGTGAGCCGTCCAGGCCGCGTCCGTTTCCCGCCGGCGGATCCGCCCGAGCGGCTCGTTGACCGGCGGATAGGACGGATCGATCTGCCCGGCGCCGCCGTCGGTCGCGTGGACCAGGACGAAGCGGAACTGCGGATCATCTTCGTGCAGTGCCACTGTTCCCGCCAGCCCGTAGGCATCGTCGTCGGGATGGGCGACAACGAGGGCAAGGACATGCGATCCGGTCATTTTCCGGCACCTCCCGCGGCAGAGGGTTCTGCCACCGTTCCAGCGTAGGACGAGGGGCAGGCAAGAGGAACCTGTTGCTCTTCCGGGTATTTTCCGGCGGCATTCGTTACCGTGTGGCATGAGCGATAACCGGGAACAACTGCTGGACCTTTCCGTAGACGCGCAAGGAAGCGAGGCACGATTCAGCCAGGTACGGAGCTGGTTCCGCAGCACCGGCTGGAGCATGGCCGACCCTACGGTCTACGACCCCTACTACGACAAGCACCCCGCCGACGCCTTCGGACCGCGCACCTTGGCGGCATCCGCAGACGCCAACGGAAGCTACAGTTTTGTCGCCGAACGGGAGTACTACTTTGCCGGTGAGGGTACCGAGGGTCCCGTTTGCCGGCGCTGCCCCTTCCAGTTTCCGCTCGAGCTGATTGTTCCGCTGGTCAGTGAATGGTACGACGGCGGCCCCGAGCCTCGGCTTGCCTGTCCCGACTGCTCATGGACGGGACTATTCGGTGACTGGGACCTGGGGAGTTGCATGGCAATGGCGTCCTTCGCGGTCATTATTGATACCGGCACCGGCGGGTATTCACCCGAACTCGTCACGACCCTGCTCGAAGCCCTCCGTGCAGACCTCGGGGGACGCTGGGTGTACATCAATAAGTACATTTAAGCCGGGCCCCCGGACGGGCGGCGCCGGCCCGCCGCTGGAGCTAGGCTGACATGCCATGGAGTGGTTCAGCGCCGAAGGATACGAGTTCGCCCGACAGGTGCTGCAGCGCGGCATCGGCGCCGTCTACCTGATCGCGTTCCTCTCCGCGGCCGCCCAGTTTCCGGCGCTGCTCGGCGAAAACGGCCTGCTCCCGGCCCCGCAGTTCCTGGCCCGGATCAAGGGCAGGGGAATCCCCACCCTCTTCCACTGGCACTATTCGGACCGGTTCCTGCTCGCAGTGGTCTGGGCCGGCGCCGTCGTCGCCGCCCTGTTGGTGGCCGGAGTGCCGCAGTCCGGGCCGTGGTGGCTGCCGATGGCAGCTTTCCTGTTTATCTGGGGGCTGTACCTGTCCGTGGTGAACATCGGGCAGACGTTCTACGGGTTCGGCTGGGAATCGCTGCTGCTGGAGGCGGGGTTCCTGGCCGCGTTCCTCGGCTCGGACGACGTCGCGGTTCCGGTCGCGGTGCTGTGGGCCTTCCGCTGGCTGGTGTTCCGGCTCGAATTCGGTGCCGGCCTGATCAAGATGCGCGGCGACAAGGTGTGGCGGGACCTCACCGCCCTGTACTACCACCACGAAACCCAGCCGATGCCGAACCCGGCCAGCTGGTTCTTCCACCACCTGCCAAAGCCGCTGCACCGGATGGAGGTGCTGGGCAACCACTTCGCCCAGCTGGTGGTGCCGTTCTTCCTGTTCTTCCCGCAGCCGGTGGCGTCGATTGCCGCGGCGGTGGTGATTGTGACCCAGTTCTGGCTGGTCCTTTCGGGGAACTTCGCCTGGCTGAACGTGCTGACCATCCTGCTCGCGTGCACGGCGATCAGCGATTCGGCGGTGCAGGCGGTGCTCCCGGAGGCACAGTTCGCCGCACCGGATCCGGCGGCAACCCCGGCGGCGTTCGCCGTCGTCGTCGGCGCCGTGACCCTGGCGGTGCTGTACTGGGCGTGGGCACCGCTGAAGAATCTGGTCCGCCGCGACCAGCTGATGAATGCCAGCTTCAACCGCTGGCACCTCTCCAATGCCTACGGGGCGTTCGGCAGCATCACGCGGCACCGGAACGAGGTGGTCATCGAGGGCACCAACGATCCGCCGGGGCCGGACGCCCGCTGGCTGGAGTACGAGTTCAAGGGCAAGCCCGGGGACCCGCACCGGATGCCGCGCCAGTTTGCGCCCTATCATCTGCGGCTGGACTGGCTGATGTGGTTCCTGGGCCTGGGCGCCTCGGGTGCCTGGTTCCCGGTGCTGCTGCGGAAGCTGCTCACCGCCGACCGGCGGACCCTGCGCCTGCTGCGCAGGGACCCGTTCGACGGCGAGCCGCCCCGCTGGATCCGTGCCCGTGTCTACCGCTACCGCTTTTCCACGCCCGCGGAGCTGCGCCGCGAACGGGTCTGGTGGGTGCGGGAACCCCGCGGATTCCTGGTGGACCCCGTTGAGGGTCCGGGCACGACGCCGCGTCGGTCCTAGGCGGTTGCCTTGGTGACCACGTTGTGCGTGGCGTGGTCATACAGGAACGTCAGCGGACCGCCGGCATGCCACAGCTCGATGTTGCCGCCGTCGCGGTGTGCGTCGAACCCGTAGTTCTCTTCCCACGAACCGTTCAAGGCCACCTTGTAGGTGTACGTGCCTTCGGGCAGGTCCACCGTGAGCTTCCACAGTTCGTCATGGCGGTCGAAGGCGAACTGTGCCCCGGCCGGATTCCAGTCCTCGGTGCCGAGCGCTGCACCGAAATCGCCGGCGAGGGCCACGGACTCCGGCTGCGGGAAGGACGGCTCCGGGATATCGGTCTCCGGGTGCGAGCCGTGCTGCTCGGCCGGAGCGGAGGGGACGGCGACGGCGTCGCGCAGGACCTCTTCCACTACTTCCTCTGCCGGGGAAGCGGCTTCGGCCGCAGCCACCGGCTTTCCGCTGAGGGCGGCCGACAGGTGCGCCGGTTCCGGGAAGTCCTTCAGGGCCCGGCGGCCCTCGTTGGTGATGCTCCAGCCCGAGCGGGCTTCCTTGAGGATCCAGCCCGCCTTGACGAGCTTGGTGGTGGCATTCACCAGGGCACGCTCACCGCGGGAGGTGCCGCTGGCCAGGGCCTCCGCTTCGCGTCCTGCGAGCGGCACACGGTCCAGGGCGGCACCGAGTACCTTTGCCCTGCTGACCTTGCCGGTAGCTGACGGGTCCTCTGCTGCGAGGATCTCAAGGACCGCCTGCAGCCGCAGCGCAGTATTTTCAACGGTGTCTGAGCCCAATGGAATTCCTTTGTTACGAGATGTTGATGGCCGCTCCGGTTATGCCGGCTCACCGGCATCAACACTATCGCCGGGAACCGCCGGGACGAAGCGACGCGGCCCTAGTGTTGCGCAACTCTCCCCTGCAGTGCGGCGAAGTCCTCGTCGACGACGGGTGCGTAGCCGGCGTAGGCGGCCAGCACGGCATCCAGGACCTGGGCCATGTCCAGTCCCGGTGCCAGGTCCCGGGCGGCTCCGGCGGTGCGCGGGTCCCAGCCCAGCCCGAGCTCGGCATAACAGTCGGTCAACACCCGGCGCAGCGGGCCGGCGTTGTCCACCACCAGCACCGAGGAAAACAGCCAGCCGCCGGCAATCACCCGTTGGGCCGTGCCCACCAGTTTGATCCGCTCCCCGCCGGATGCCTGGCCGGAGACGGTGAATTCCCCGGGACAGTACTCCCCCGGGATTTCGCCTACACCTGCGGTCAGCCCGACCTTGCGGAACGCGCCGGCCAGCAGCTCGCCGAAGTCCGCGAACCGGCGTCTCGAGCCGGCGAGGGCATCCGCGTCCGGCTCTACATGGTCCAGGACCAGGCAGCCGTCATGGTAGGCGGCTGCCCGGCCGCCGGCCTTGCGGACCAGGGGCTCGAATCCGTGCCGGCGGCAGGCCTCCTGCGCCGCGGCGAAGCCGGGCAGCTTGGCGTCGCGCTGCCCCAGGGCCACCGTGGGGCGGGGACGGTAAATCCGCAGGGCCGGGCCGAGCCCACCGCTGCGGACGGCGTCGAGCATGGCGAGCGCGAAGTCGAGGTCGGCGGCGGCGCCCAGGGATTCCTCCTGCCGGAATACTTCCAAGGCGGCGGGCACCGCCTACGCTCCGCCGAGCGGCCGGACGGTCAGGATCTGCTCGCTGCGTCCAAACGGGCCCTGCAGGTCATGCAGGACCGTCGAAGTCAGGCCGATGCCGTCGGCACCGAACGTCACCCGGGTGTCCAGGCCCAGCCATTCCCCGCGGGGTTCGCGGTGCAGGTGCAGCTGCAGGTCAACGTTCGGGAACATGTAGCTGTCCCCGCCCGGAGGCACGCGGGTGGAAATACCGTTGGCGGTGTCTGCCATGCCCACGAGGCGGACCAGGTCCGACGTCGGCGTACCCTCCACCATTTCGTGCGGGGTGCGCAGCCACGCCCGGCCGCGGCCCGGGCGCAGCCCCGGCAGCGCCCGCTTCTCCAGGGATTCGATAAACGCCCCGGGCCACTCGGTCATGCCCTCATGGGTGCCCGCCTCTGCCGGACCGGGCATGGCATCGTCTTCCACGGCAGCCACCTCGGCCGTCGAGCCGCGGGCCAGGCGCCAGGCGGTGGCGCGGACGGCGGTGCGCCCGTCAACCACCATCTCGGCCTGCACCAGTTCAATGGTCCGTCCGGGGCGCAGGACGGAGGTTTTCACCTCGAAGGCGGTGCGCGGGATCAACCCGAAAATGTCGTAGCTGATCCGGGCCATGCGCAGCTCGGGGCGTGGACGGAACTGCTCCAGGCAGTGGGCCAGCAGGCCGGAAATGGGGGCCATGTGCTGCTCCTGCGGATTCCAGGCGCCCTGGGTATGGATGGTTGCCTCATAGGCGTCGTTGCCCAGCGAGCGGTAATACGATTCAGCCACGTGCTTGCTTCTCCCTGCCGTTCCGGAATTGGCTTTCAGGCTACCCCAGCGCCGCCCGACGGCTGGCCCCGCAACGTAACGGGGAGCACACTGGCCCGATGGAATATACGCATCTTGGCCGCTCCGGCCTGTCCGTGTCCCGCCTGTGCCTGGGCACCATGAACTTCGGACCCAAAACCGACGAGGCGGACGCCCACGCCATCATGGACTCCGCCCGGGAAACCGGCATCAATTTCTTCGACACCGCCAATGTGTACGGCTGGGGCGAGCGTAAGGGCTGGACCGAGCAGATCATCGGACGCTGGTTCGCCAAAGGCGGCGGGCGGCGCGAGGACACCGTCCTGGCCACCAAGCTCTACGGCTCCATGAGCGAGCGCCCCAATGACACGTACCTCTCCGCGCTGAACATCCGCCGCGCCCTCGACGCCAGCCTGAAGCGGCTGCAGACGGATTACATCGACCTGTACCAGTTCCACCACGTGGACCGGAACACGCCGTGGGAGGAGATCTGGCAGGCCATGGAGGTGGCGGTGGCGCAGGGCAAGATCATTTACAGCGGCAGCAGCAACTTCGCCGGCTGGCACATTGCCCGGGCACAGGAGAACGCCAACCGGCGGAACTTCGCGGGGCTGGTGAGCGAGCAGAGCATCTACAACCTGATCAACCGGTCCGTGGAGCTGGAAGTCCTCCCCGCCGCGCAGCAGTATGGGCTCGGCATCCTCCCGTGGTCACCGCTGCAGGGCGGGCTGCTCGGCGGGATTCTGGCGAAGGAGGCCGACGGCGGCGGGCGGCGCGCCGAGGGCAGGGTGCGGGACCTGCTCGAGAAACACGGGGACCAGATCCGGCAGTACGAGGACCTGGCCGCGGAACTGGACATCCTGCCCGGCGTCCTGGCACTGGCCTGGCTGCTGCACCAGCCCGCGGTGACGGCGCCTTTGGTGGGCCCGCGGACCCAGGAGCAGCTGGACGAGGCGCTGCTGGCCCTGGACGTTCCCCTGGATACACGGACGCTGGCCCGCCTGGATGAGATCTTTCCCGGGCACTCCCCGGCGCCGGAGGACTACGCCTGGTGATCCACCGGGGTTCACCGGGGTTCAGGCGCTCGCAGGCTCGATCAGTTCCGGCCCGTTGTTGCGCACCGAGTTGACCTCGCGCGACACCACCCGCGGGGTCAGCGTGGGTTCGGGCACGGCGTCCAGCAGTTGGGCGACGTCGGCACCGTCGGTCAGCTTCGGGTCCAGCCAGTCCGCGTACAGGTCCGGCGGGATGATCAGCGGGGTGCGGTCGTGGATGTGGCCCAGGGCGTCGGTGGCTTTCGTGGTGATGATGGTGACGCTCAGCAGCCATTTGTGTTCGTGGTCCTCCGGCAGCGCCGGGTCCGGCCAGAATTCGTACAGGCCGGCGAAGGCCAGCGGGTCCTGTTTCCCGGAGTAGAGGTAGGTGGGGATCTTGCCGTCCGCGGACTTTTCCCACTCGTAGTAGCCGTCCGCCGGCACCAGGGCACGGCGCTTTACGGCCGCCTTGCGGAACGCCGGTTTCTCCAGGATGGTCTCCCGCCGGGCGTTGATCATCCGGGAGCCGATCTTGGGGTCCTTGGCCCAGACCGGCACCAGCCCCCATTTAGCCGTCGCCAGCCGCCGCACCGGTGCTTCGTTGGCGAACCGCTCGGTGACGATCCGCACGTCGTCCGTGGGGGCGACGTTCCAGGACGGCAGCACATCCGGTCCCACCGTTTGCTCGACGGCGAACGCCGAGACCAGATCCGACGTCGCCCTTGCCATTACGTACCGTCCGCACATGGCACCTATTGTGCACCATGGACCGGCCGCCCGCAGGAGCAGGGAAGGGACCCGGGCCGGTTACCCGCATTCGAACATATATTCTATTTGTATGAACCAGGACGCCGCCGAGCGGTTGGCGGCCCGCTATGCGCGGCGGGCCGAGCCGATCAGCCTTACCCCGGAAGAGCTGGACTTCGAGCACAATCCGGTCACCACGTCGGTGCCCGGCGTGCCCGTCTGGGCCTGGATCCGGTTCCCCGGCGCTGCCGAGCGGGTTAAGGGCGAAGCCTGCAGCTGGTCCTCCCGGGCGGTGCAGGTGCTCTGGGAGGATGCCGGACTGCGCCGGGCCACCTGGGTCTGGGCCTCGGCCGTCACCCGCCGCACGAACAACTCACGCAAGGAAACCCTGGGTGACCGCACCGCCCGGGATACCAGATGAGGTCAGCTAACCCGGAAGGCTGCGGACATATGCCAGCGCCTCCCGGGTGAGTGCCGTCCATTGACGTGCCGTGGACTCCGGGTCCGCGGCGGACGGCACCTCGACCCATTCCCGCATGGTGCGCTTACCCATGGTGACCGGCCCTGCCGCGCCTGCAGCAATGAGCTCCCGGGCGCGGGCTTTCGGCAGCTTCACGATCAGGTAATCGCCGGAACCGAGGAAGGCCACGATCTTAGATCCGGTACGCAGCCCCGGGCTGCGGAACATGGTGCCCACGGTCAGCGGACCGTCCTGCAGTACGTCGGCGATGGCGTGCAGGAGATCCAGTGCTTCCTGAGACGGCCGCATCCATCCTCCCCAGACTGTCCGGCGGGTCAGAACTGGCTGAAGTCCGCCGTCGCCGGATCGGCACCGATCCGGCGACCTCCCTCCAGCGTGTCCAGGAGGTCCAGTTCCTCCTGCGTCAGTTCGAGCCCGGCGGCAGCCAGGTTCTCCCGCATCCGTGCCGAGTCGGAGGATTTGGGAATGACGATCCGTCCCGACCCCAGGTGCCAGGCCAGCACCACCTGAGCTGCCGTGGCTGCGTATTTCTCTGCGAGCGCGGCCACCTCCGCTCCGGCCAGTTCCCGGCCCTGCCCCAGCGGGCTGTAGGCCTCGACCGCGATGCCGCGGGAAATGGTGTCGGCCGCGAGCGCCGCCTGCTGATATCCGGGATGCAGCTCTATCTGGTTTACGGCCGGCAGGACCTGGCTCTGCTCATACAGGGCATCCAGGTGGTCCGCGAGGAAGTTGGAGACCCCGATGGCGCGCATATAGCCGTCCCGGTACAGGGCCTCGAGTTCCTTCCAGGCCTGCACGAACGTCCCCTGCGAGGGCACCGGCCAATGGATCAGGTAGAGGTCGACGACGTCGAGGTTCAGCGCTCGCCGGCTGTCCAGGAACGCTGCCCTCGCCCTCCCCTGGTCTCCGTTGCGCAGCTTGGTGGTCACGAAGATCTCGGACCGCGGAATGCCGGACGCTGCGATGGCCGCTCCCACTCCGGCCTCGTTGCCGTACGCTGCAGCGGTGTCGATATGCCGGTATCCGGCAGCCAGGGCGTCCTCCACCACTTCCTGCGTCCGGTCCGCCGGAACCTGGAAGACGCCGAACCCCAGTTGCGGAATCCGTACGGAGTTGCCGAGCGTCAGTTCCGGGACAACGGTGCGGGGACTCTCTGTCATGGCGGTGCCTTCCTGCCGTGCGTTCATCTAGGCTTGGTGCAGTTCGGAGCCGGGCACCTCCACCTAAGCCCGGCTCCTGCCCCCAGTCAAGGAAACCCGTAAGGAAACCCGCAATGACGCATCCCGCGGCTCTTGATCTGCTTTTCATCGGCGGCACCGGCGTAATCAGCGCCGCGGCCGTCGCGCACGCTTCCAGCCTCGGGCATCGGGTGACCGTGCTGAACCGGGGCGTGTCTGCGCTGCGTCCGGTGCCGGCCGGCGTCGAGGTCCTGGCCGCGGATGTCCGGGATGCAGGTGCCGTGCGGGACGCCCTGGGCCGCCGGACGTTCGACGCCGTGGCGGACTTCCTGTCCTTCACCGCCGAGCATGTGGCAGCGGCGGTGGAGCTGTACCGCGGCCGGACCGGGCAGTACGTGTTCATCAGCTCGGCCTCCGCCTACCAGAAACCGCCCGCGCGGCTGCCGGTGCGGGAGTCGACGCCGCTGCGCAACCCGTTCTGGCAGTACTCCCGGGACAAGATCGCCGGGGAGGACATCCTGGTGCAGGCCTACCGGAGCGAGGGCTTTCCGGGGACGGTGGTGCGCCCGTCGCATACCTATGACGCCACCATGGTCCCGCTGTCCGGACACTGGACGGATATCCACCGGATGCGCTCCGGGCTACCGGTGGTGGTGCACGGTGACGGCACGTCCTTGTGGACGCTGACGCACAGCCGGGATTTCGCGAAGGCCTTCGTGGGCCTTCTGGGCCGGCCCGCCGCCGTCGGCGAAAGCTACACCATCACCTCCGATGAGTTCCTGCCCTGGGATGCCGTCTACCGTTCCCTGGCCGCTGCCGCCGGCGTCCCCGAGCCGCTCCTGGTCCACGTGGCCTCCGAGACCATTGCAGCGCTGGATCCGGGGCGGGGCCCGGGCCTGCTGGGCGACAAGAGCCATTCGGTCATCTTCGACAACAGCAAGATCAAATCCCTGGTGCCGGATTACCGTGCAGTCATTCCGTTTTCCGAGGGTGCCCGCGAAATCGTCCAGTGGTACGACGCCCATCCCCGCGAACAGGTACTGGAAACCGGATGGATGGAAGTCAGCGACCGGCTCGCGGGCTGGGCACGGGCGGGCGCCTAGGGGCAACTCCCTCCGGGGCGGCGGGTCCGAAGCTTCTGTTTCCGGCGGCTGTTAGAGTGCAGGCAGCAGGTATATCCGGACGGTTGCGGCGCTCGCCGCCGGAGTGGAAGCGCAGTCTCGACACCCGGTCCGGATGGCTTCGAATAAACGTTGGAGGAAACCATGTCAGGTAACGGTCCCGGCCAGGGAAACAACCACGGAAACCGGTGGTCCGACGAGTGGGACGAGCAATACGCCTCCCCCAAGAAACCCGAGCCCACCCCGCCGCCGGCGGCCCAGGCTCAGCAGCCGCAGCAGCAGGCACCTCACTATCCCTCACCCGGATATCCGAACCAGGCCCAGGGGTATCCCGTCCAGGGCTACCCGAACCCTGGCTACCCGAACCAGCCCGCCCCGGGGTATCCCGGCCAGGGTTATCCGGCTGCCGGCCACCAGCAGGCCCAGGGCTACGGTCATGCCCAGTTCGGCCATGCGCCGCAGGGGTCCGGTTACCGGCCCCAGAAATCCCGCGTCGCCGCCGGGCTCCTCGGGATTTTCCTCGGCGGCTTCGGCGTCCACCGCTTCTACCTGGGCAACAACAGCGTGGGCATCGCGCAAGTTGTCCTCACCTGTTTCACGGGCATGGGAGCTGTCTGGGGATTCGTCGAAGGCCTGATGATTCTCTGCAACGCCAAGTCCTTCCGCACCGATGCGCACGGGGTTCCGCTCAAGTAACGTACAGCGGTCCGGTGCTAGGCTGAGGGTTCGAAAGTATGTTCTAGAATTTTCCCCTCAGGAGGCCTCGGCATGGCGGTGTTCTCAGCGGACCGGTCGCGCCGCCCCGCGCCGCCGACGGAGTCCGACGCAGCCACCGCAGCGGGCTTTCCCAGTCCGGCCCGGGACTACTTCGACGGCCGGATCGACCTCAACCGGCACCTGATCCGCGATCCCACCTCCACCTACGTGGTGCGGGTGGAAGGCGATTCCATGGCGGGCACCGGCATCTGCAACGGGGATGAACTAATTGTGGACCGTTCACTCACTCCGCGCGACGGCGCCGTCGTCGTCGCCGTGGTGGACGGCGAGCTCACGGTCCGCCGGCTGCTGCTGGGCGGGCAGCGGATCGTGCTGCGGGCCGAAAGCCCCGGGTATCCGGACATCCTCGTGGCGGAGCCGTCGGAACTGTCCGTCTGGGGTGTTGTGACCCGCTGCCTGCACCATGTCTGAGCAGTCCGTGTCGCCGAACGCCGCCCAGCGGATCGCCCTGGTGGACGTCAACAGCTTCTACGTTTCCTGCGAGCGCGCCTTCGACCCGAAACTGGCCGGGGTGCCGGTGGTGGTGCTGTCCAATAACGACGGCTGCGTGGTGGCGCGCTCGGACGAGGCGAAGGCGCTGGGCATCAAGACCGGCACGCCGTGGTTCAAGCTCGCCGAATCCGCGCCGCGCGTGGGCCTGATCCAGCGCTCGAGCAACTATGAGCTCTACGGAGACCTCAGTTCCCGCGTGATGGAACTGCTGGGGCGCTACGCGCTGTGGCAGGAGGTGTACTCGATCGATGAGTCCTTCCTCGGACTCGCCGGGACGCCGCGCGACCTGGAGGCGCAGGGCGCAACCATCCGCACCGCCGTCGCCCGCCACACCGGCCTGCCGGTCTGCGTGGGCATCGGCACCACCAAGACCCTGGCGAAGTTCGCCAATCGGATCGCCAAACAGAACCGGCATCTGCAGGGCGTCTGCAACCTCGAGACCATGGACCCGGCCGCCGTGGAAACCATCATGTCCCGGGTGCCGGTCACCGGCCTGTGGGGCGTGGGGTCCCGGCTGGGCACGAAGCTCGAAGCCATGGGAATCTCCACCGTCGCGGACCTGCGCGCCGCTGATCCCGCGCTGATCCGCCGGAAATTCTCGGTCATCCTGCAGCGCACCGTGCTGGAGCTCAACGGCACCGCCTGCATTCCGCACGAGGACGAGCGGGCGGACCGCAAGCAGCTGATCTTCTCCCGGAGCTTCTCAACCCCGGTCACCACCGGCGCGGAAATGCGCCAGGTCATGAGCATCTACGCCCAGCAGGCTGCCGCCCGGCTGGAGCGCGAAGGACAGCAGGCCAGCATTCTCACCGCTTATGCCGGCACGTCGCACTTCAGCGAGCGGGCGGCGTCGTTCCCCTCGGCCACGGTGCGCCTGCCCAGCCCGACGTCGGATCCCGTGGTCCTCAGCCGGGCCGCCGTCGGTGCCCTGGAGTCCCAGGTGGTCGAGGGGGTGCCCTACACCAAGGCCGGGGTGATGCTCAGCGGGCTGGAATCCGCCGGAGCGCAGCCCCTGTTCGAGGAGTTCGTCTCCGCACAGGAACGGCGGAACCTGGGCGAACTGCTGGGGAAAGTCACGGACAAATACGGGGCGGCGAGCATCGGGCTCGGGTTGGCGGGGATGTCGACGGCGACGCCGGAGTGGACCATGTCGCGTAAGTATTCCTCGCCGCGGTACACCACCGAGTGGAGCGAACTGCCGGTGGTAAAGGCGGTTTAGCTACACCCGATCAGTAATCCGGGGCGGCCGGAAAGCCGAGGAACTCCTCCAGGGTCACCCCGGCGTCGTAGACGGCCGCCGCAACCTCCGGCCCCACGTAGCGCAGGTGCCAGGGCTCGTAGGCATACCCGGTGATGTGTTCCGCCCCCGCCGGATAGCGGATCAGGAAGCCGTACCGGTGCGCGTTCGCCGCCGTCCAGGCACCGGCCGCCGTTCCCTCGAAACAGGTTTCCAGCGCACACAGGCCATCCGGGTTGCCGACATCCACGGCCAGCCCGGTCTCATGCTCGCTGTAGCCGGGCCGGGCGGAGAGCGAATCGGCTCCCTCCTGCCCGTACCTCTCGGTGTAGGAGGAGTGCAGCCGGGACTGTTCTTCGCTCGACCGATAGCCGCTGACGGGAGAAATGGCGACACCCTCCGCGGCGGCGTCCCCAACCATGCGGGCATAGGCTTCAGCCGCTTCGGCGCGGAGCAGCAGCCCGCCCGCGTCGACCAGGTCCGGCGGCACATAGTCCGCCGCCAGGGGACGGTGCTTGTTGACCACGAGCGTGACGCTGTCCGGTGCCTGGGCTTCAGGGGCAGCCGCCGCGCCGGCCGGCTCATTGGAAAGGTTCAGGAACACGGCAAGGGAGACGACCAGGCATAAACACAGCAGGCCGGCCATTGACGCGCAGGTCCGCAGGTAGACGTACCGCATTGTCCCGTTACCCACCCCTTATCCGGCATGGCACCCTCGTCATTTCGCGCCATCCTCGCACGTGCGGCCCAACGCGCGCGGCACCGGCGCGCCCGTGCCGGGGACGGGATGAGCGGCTGCGGACCGTCCGCACCGGAAGGGTTAGCGTGGAGGCATGAGTTACGCGTACGACGTCGAGATCCTGCACCTGCTCGTGTCGCCCGCACACGCCTACTTCGGGCGTGCCAAGGACGGCGCGGCCGACGTCGTCACCACTGATGCGGACCAGGCTGAGGTGGTGGCCGGCAAGGGGATTGTCGGGGACCGGTTCTTCGGCAAGGCGGCCCACATGGATGCGGCCGTGACCTTGTTCGCCGTCGAGTCGTTGGAGGCCATCGCCGCGGAGCTTGGTGCCGATCCTTTCGACCCGCTGCTGGCCCGCCGGAACGTGGTGCTCCGCGGTGCCGAGCTGGTCCCGCTGTTGGGGCAGGACTTTGTTCTCGAATCGGCAGGTGGCCTGGTTGAGTTCCACGGCGGCAGGCAGGCCCACCCGTGCGCCTGGATGGATCAGGTCCTGGCGCCCGGCGCGCACAAGGCGATGCGGGGCCGGGGCGGGCTGCGCTGCCGGCCGTTGAGCAGCGGGACGCTTCACCGCGGACCGGCGGTGCTTATCAGCCCCGTGCCGCTGGATCCGGCGCGGGCTGCCGTCCCCTCATTGCTGAGGCCGGGCCGCCTTCCCTAACGGACGGACCGGAGGCGGGGTCAGTCCCACACCGGCACAGAACTGCCGTAACGCTGCGGCGGCCGGCTGTACTCAAGATGCTTTCCGTCCACCAGCAGGGGCGGCGGCACAAACGTCAGTTCGCCGTAGGCGCTTGGCGAGGTGCGGAGCTCCGGTTCCAGTTCGTTCCGTTCCGTACCCGAGGGCGGAGCAGGCAGCCGCATCAGCTCCAGCGCGGTGCGCACCAGCGACAGATGGGCCGATCCGCTGATCCCTCGATTCCGGGCACCCATGAGCGCCGCCGCAGCCGCGGCTGCCCCGAGGCCGGTGGCATAGTCCAGCGCCTGGACCGGCAGCGCTCCGGGCCGCCACGAGTCTCCCTCCCCGCCGCCGTAGATGGTGGCAATGCCGCTCGCGGCCTGCACAATGCTGTCGAAACCCCGCCGGGCCGCCCATGGCCCGGCATTCCCCCAGGCGTCGAAGCTGACCACGCCCAGTCCCGGGAAATCCGCCCGCAGCGCTTCCGGATCCAGTCCGAAGCGGGCCAGGGAGCCGCCCCGGTACCCCAGCAGCACGACGTCGGCCTCCTCGAGGAGCTCGCGGAACCGCCGGTAAGCGGCCGGGTCGGTTAGGTCGGCCACCGCACTGCGCTTCGAGAAGCCGGTGTCAATGTGCTGCTCCACCAGCTCCGGTGTGGCGGGCGGGTCGATCCGCAGCACGTCGGCCCCCAGGGCGCCCAGGATCCGGCTGCCCGACGGACCGGCGATCACCCGCGTCAGGTCCAGAACATGCAGGCCGTCCAGAATCCCGCCGGACCCGCCGCGCAGGGCAGCCGGCACTGTACGGGAGGGCGCTGGTGCCGGGGCTGTGTTCAGCCGGATCCAGGGTTCCCCCTGCAGGGCCCTGCCTGCCGGGGAGTTCATCCACTCCGCTGGCGGCCGAACCGCGGCTGCCACTCCCCCGTATGCCGTCACCCGGTCCTCCACCTCCATGGCGGTCAACCGCAGTAGTGCGGCATCTACGGCGTCCGGTGAGGCAACGCCCAGCGCCGTAAGCAGGGCGCGTTCGTGGTGCGGATAGTTGGCGTGCAGCCGGACCCATCCGTCGATGGTGCGGCGGAAACCCGACAGCGGGGCGAACCCGCCCACGGCCTGGCCGTTGACCCGCAGGTGGGTATAGGAGGCAAAGGACGCCGCGGCACCCCGGGAGGTCAGTCCGATGTCCCGGCTCCTGCCCGCGGCGCCGGTCCCGGCGGCGAGCGCCGTAGCCAGCGCCTGCAGGGATCCGAGGGCCAGTCCTTCCACGTCCAGTGCGCCCGCCCACCACCAGCGCGGCCCCGACCACGGCGCCGTGTCCGTGTCCGTCGGCAGCAGCGGGGCCAGGTCCTGCCAGAGTGCGGGAAGTGGATTCGTGTTCCGGTGATGGGCAGCCATAACGGCATTATGCAGTCCGATCCCGGTTCCCGCGGGCCCGCTCGACCGAGAAGCGGAGATATCACGCGCCTACCGTGCTGCCGCCGCGGTGAAGCGGGTAGCCAGCTTCCCGAAGGCGGCGGCCAGTTCAGGCGGGCCGACCACCTCGAGTCCGGCGTCGAACCGGCCAAAGGAGGCTGCCAGTGCCGCCCAGGACCAGGAGCCCGCCTCCAGCCGGCACCGGTCGGATCCAACTGCTTCGACCGTGCCGTCACCGGCGAACGGAACGACGGCGGCCGCCGGCAGATGCAGGATTACGGCACCCCGGCAGGGCCAGTCGGACCCCTTACCGGGATTCTTTCCCGGCTCCGTTCCCCGGAACCGGGCGGAGACGAAGGCGTGCACGCTGCCGCCGGGCAGTTCCCGCTCCCGGAACCGGGCACCCACCGGCGTCCGCGGCGCGATCCGGTCGGCACGGAAGATCCGCCAGTCGTTCCGGTCCAGGTCCCAGGCCACCAGGTACCAGCGTCCGCGGGAGGCCACCAGATGATGCGGCTCCGCCCGGCGCGGCGGTGAGAAGCCGACGTCGCCGTCTCCCGACTGGGCACCTGCATAGTCAAAGCGCAGCACCTGACGTGATCGGACGGCAGCGGCGAGGGTCAGCAGCAGTTCCGGCGAAACCGATCCGGCGTCACCGGGACCCACGGACAGCGCGGTGAACTGCAGCGCGTCAAGACGGTGGCGCAGCCGCGAGGGCATCACCTGCCGGACCGTGGCCAGCGCCCGTGCCGCGGCCTCCTCGATCGCCGCACCCGTAAGGGGTGCGGACTGCAGTGCGACGGCGAGCGCCAGCACCTGGTTCTCATCGAAAAGCAGCGGCGGCAGCTCGGCACCGGCGTCCAGGCGGTAGCCCCCATCCGGCCCCTTCAACGCCCGGATTGAATAGCCCATTTCCCGCAGGCGGTCGACGTCGCGGCGCACGGTCCGGGGGCTGATCTCCAGCCGGTCCGCGAGCACCTGCCCCGGCCAGTCCCGCGGGGTCTGCAGAAGTGAGAGGAGCAGCAGGAGCCGCGACGTCGTGGTGGGCATACGAGAAAGATAAACGATATAGCGGCCAGAAACTGACCTCTACTGGGAGAAGAGTGGGTGTTACCGGGAAACACCCGGGCTACCCCAGAAGGAGCAACCCATGTCTGTCACCACCACGCCCCACCTGAACTTCCGCGGCGATGCCCGGGATGCGCTGGAGTTCTACCACTCGGTTTTCGGCGGGCAGCTTATCGTCGTCACCAATGAGGATGCCTACAGCGTCGAACTCCCGGAGGAGGCCGGCCAGGTCAAGTTCGGGCAGGTCATCGGCGGGAACGGCTTCTCGATCATGGCCTACGACGTTCCCGCCAGCGTGTCCTACGACCAGGGGGACAAATCCTCCTTTGTCTCGGTCCGCGGCGAATCGGCCGAGGAGATCACAGCTCTCTGGGACCGGCTTGCCGAGGGCTCCACCGTGCTGCAGGACCTGGCGCCCTCGGCCTTCTCCCCCGCCTACGGAATGGTGCAGGACCGCTTCGGCGTCGTCTGGGTACTCGACGTCGCCGTCGCCTATGACCCTGCCGGCTAACTTCGATGCCCACCGCCGCGCCGTGCCGCGGGGAAACCGAGACCCGCTAGTCTCAGAGGCATACATCCGGCGGTTTCCCGCCGGCACTCTAAGCATCGGAGCATCATGGCCTCGGAAGTACTGGTAGTTATCGGCATGGGCGGCATGGGGCAGGCGGTTATGCGCCGGTCCGGCGCAGGACGGAAGATCCTGGTGGCGGACTTCAATGAAGAACTGCTGGAGAGCACAGTGGCCACCGCGCTCGGTGAGGGCTACGACGTCGTCTCCCAGCAGGTGGACGTCTCCTCACGTCAGTCCGTGGCCGCCCTGGCCGCAACTGCCCGTGAGCTGGGAGCGGTAACCGGCGTCGTCCACACCGCCGGGCTCTCCCCCGTCCAGGCACCGGTGGAGGCGATCTGGAAGGTCGACCTGTTCGGCGTGGCCGTGGTGCTGGAGGAGTTCGAGAAGGTCATCGCCCCGGGCGGTGCCGGCGTCGTCATTTCCAGCATGTCCGCTTACATGGCCGGCGGCCAGATGCCCGCCGACGTGCTGGCGAGCCTGGCCACCGTCCCTGCGGACGATCTGCTGCTGATCCCGTTTGTTGCCGGCATCGACCACCCCGGACACGCCTACAGTGTGGCCAAGCGCGCCAATCAGGTCCGCGTCCAGACCGCCAGCCTGCGCTGGGGTGCCCGCGGGGCACGCGTGAACAGCATCAGCCCCGGCGTCATTTCCACCCCGATGGGACAGCAGGAACTCGCCGGCGAATCGGGCGCGCAAATGCGTGCCATGATCGAGGCGTCCGGCACCAAGCGCCTCGGCACCGCCTTCGACATCGCCAATGCCACGGCCTTCCTGCTCAGCCAGGATGCCAGCTTCATGACCGGCGCGGACCTCCTGCTCGACGGCGGTGCGGTGGCCGCCGTCGATACCGGCCAGCGCAGCCAGGTCGCCGGCTAGGTCCACGGCCCGCGCGCGGCGGCGGGGTGCCGGAGGCGCGGAAGAAAGTTGGCCGCCGGAGCCGCGGATGCGGAGCCACTGATTGCCGGGGCCTCGTCGGCATGATCGAATCTGGGGCATGTTGTACGCAGACTCAGCAGACGGCACCCGGATCGCTTTCGAGCAGACGGGCCATGGTCCGCCGGTGGTCATTGTCGGCGGTGCGTTTTCGACAGCCGACGCCGGCGCCCCGTTGGCCGACGCGCTGAAAGCCGCCGGTTTCCAGGCGGTGACGATGGACCGCCGTGCCCGCGGGGAAAGCACGGACTCTTCCCCCTACTCTCCGCGGCGGGAGGTGGAGGACCTCACAGCGGTCCTCAACGCCGTCGGCGGCGACGCGGTGGTCCTCGGACATTCCTCCGGCGCCATGCTCGCCCTGCTGGCGGCGGCCGAGGGAGCACCGATCAGCCATCTGTTCCTGTCCGAGCCGCCGTTCCTCTTCGGCGAGGGGGAACCCTCGATGGACCTTCCGCAGCGGCTTCAGGCCCTTGTTGATTCAGGGAACCCGGCGGATGCCGTGACCACCTTCCAGCGGGAAGGAATCGGTCTGCCCGAACCGTTTATTGAACAGATCCAGGCCAGCCCCATGTTCGATTCCCTGGTTCCGCTGGCGCAGTCCGCCGTCTATGACGCGCTGCTGTCGCAGGCCGTGTCCACCCCGACGGCGGCGATGGCACAGGTTTCGGTCCCCGTCACCATCCTGCGGGGAACCACCACCTACCCGGTGATCATGGCCGCCACCGAGAAGCTGGCGCGGCGGATGCCGCAGGCCGTGCTGGTCACCGTGCCCGAGTCCCACGACCACTCCCCCGATCCGGCGGGCACGGTTCGCGAAATCCGCCGCCGCATCCCGGTGCAGTGACCGACAGCCCGGCCGCGGACACGTTCCCTTATCTGGCCCTCCTGCGCGGCATCAACGTCGGCGGGCGGAACAAGGTCCCCATGAAGGCATTACGGGGGCATCTGGAAAACCTCGGGTTCCAGCAGGTGTCCACCTACATTGCGAGCGGGAATGTCTTCCTGGCATCGAATGACGACGCCGGCTCGGTCGGACGGCAGATCGAAGCCGCGCTCACGGACCGCTTCGACCTCGACGACGAACTCATCAAGGTCCTGGTGCTGGGCCGCGCGCAGCTGCAGGCCGTCGTCGAGCATCGGCCGCAGCACTTTGGTGAGCGGCCGGACCTCTACCACTCGGACGCGATCTTCCTCATGGACATCGATGCCGACACCGCCCTGGAAGCTTTCCGGCCGAGGGAAGGCGTTGACGAGATCTGGGCCGGCGAAGGCGTCATCTATTCGCAGCGGCTCAGCGCCGAGCTGACCAAGAGCCGGCTGAGTGCCATCGCGGCCTCGCCGCTGTACAAATCGATGACCATCCGCAGCTGGAACACCACCCGGAAACTGTGGGACCTGCTGCCCGAGTGATCCCAGGGTGCTAGGGTCCTGCCATGTCCGAACCCCTGCCGCCCGACAACACCTTTGACCATCTGCGGAGCCTCGACGGCGAGCACGTCGGGTATATCCATATGACCGACGACGGCGGGTTTGTCCCGTATGACCTGCTGCACCGCCGCTGCGCTGAGGCCGGTGACCTCGATGCCGCCGAAGCCCTGCTCGACGAGCTCGGCCTTCGGATGTTCATCGAGCAGTGGTGGCTCGACGACGACGGCCGGCAGATTCCGGTGCTGATCCAGGAAGTCCACCGGGACCGGGTGGTGGTGGCCCCCACAGCGGAGGGCGCGATTGCCAAGGCCGCCGATATGACCGCTGCAATCGAGTTGCTGCTGCCCACCGACCGGCTGCAGTCGCGTTAGCCGTACCGGATTCGTTCGTGCGACGCTGGAGGGATGGATTTGGTGGTGTCGCCCGCGCTCACGATTCCCGCGGCTGAACTCGAGTGGCGGTTCTCCCGTTCGTCCGGCCCCGGGGGCCAGCACGTCAACACCTCGGACAGCCGCGTCGCACTCTCCTGGAACGTAGCCGGTTCTGCGGTGCTGTCGGAACAGCAACGCCTGCTGCTGCTGCAGCGGCTGAAACGCAGTCTCGTGGCCGGAGTGCTGACCGTGACGGCCTCCGAGCAACGTTCCCAGCTTCGCAACCGGGAAACAGCCCTGGCCAAGCTCGCCGCACTCGTGGCAGACGGACTGGCGCCCGGACCTGCTCCGCGCCGGACCACCAAACCTACCCGCGGCTCGAACTACCGCCGCCTCGATGCAAAGAAACAACGGGGTGCCACGAAGCGGCAACGGCAACGGCCGCCGACTGATTAATTCCACCAGTGATTGGCATCAATTTGAGGGCTGCTGTCCGTCGAAGTGCCGTATCCGGGTCAGCTCGGCGTCGTCGGAGTTCCGTACTGGGACGGGCCTAGCCGGCGCCGAAGCTGCTCATTTTCGGAAACCCGGTCCCGAAGACCCGTGGCAATCCGGTCCAGGAAGTCATCCACCTCATTCTGCGCATACCCCTCGCGGAACTTTGTCGGCTGGAACCTCTGATTTATTACCTCTTCAGGGCTGAGAATTGAAGCGGTAACGTCCTGCCTAAAAATGTCCGTCTTTTGCAGTTCAAGACGTTCCTTTTCGAGTCGCCGAAGCTCCTGGACAGTGCGTTCCAAGAAGTCATCCACCTCGTCCTGGTCATAGCCCTCCTTGAATTTGGTGGGCTGGAAGCGCTTCGCGACAACCTCTTCAGCTGTGAGAGTTCCGGTTCCGTATGTGACGGATTCCCCCTTGGATTTGGTGGATTTCGAAGCATTCGGCAATACCAAGGTGAGCAGGACTATTACCGCGACGAAGATCCAGGTTTTTCCTGAGCCGTCGCTTTCACCCGCCCCTTGGGCCATTACCGCTGAAACATACTCAAAAGACATGGAGTTCGACTTTCGTAAGGTCAGTCTGTGTCACAGCTGAACGGATCAAATCCTGGCGACAATAACTGTAACCGATTGCTCCTTTCGAAAGCCGCCATTAATTTCGATGTTTCCGGCTATGTCCAGGACCACCCTGCAGCCGGCCGCCCGCGGCCCGCGGCGACTGTCTCACTGGATTTGGACAGGCCAGGGTTACGGGCGAGCATCCGGCCCAGGTTGGAGGAGTCCGGTTCGGTGCGTCCGGCGGCCGCCGCGAGGCTCCGGCTGATCCGTGCGGCCTGGGCCGTGGTGAAGTGCTTCCCCAGCAGCGCCTTGGTCAGTGGCGCGTCCACCCAAAGCGCGTCCAGCACGGTGCCGGCGGTACGGCGGATGATGGTGTCGTGGTCGAACGGCAGCCCGGATACTCGCTCCACCGGCGTGACCCTTACGGCGGCTTCGTTCAGCCGGGCGTCCGGGTGCAGGACAGCGGTATGGACAATCGAAATGGTCGGCCCGCGTGGATCCCGGTCCGGGTTGTCGTAGACACCCGCCGTGTCGAGGTGTTCCACTCGGTCCTCCCCTACTCCGGTCTTGACCGTCAGCGCCCGCAGTGCGGCCTCGGCCAGCCGTTCGGAGGGAAGCAGGAGGACGCCGGGGAGCGCCTGCACGCCGGCGAAGGGCTCGTTGGCCCGCTCCGCCGTCACCAGGCACAGCCCCCCGTCCCTCACGATGAAGGG
This sequence comes from Arthrobacter sp. zg-Y1171, assembly GCF_025244845.1. Lineage (NCBI taxonomy): Bacteria > Bacillati > Actinomycetota > Actinomycetes > Micrococcales > Micrococcaceae > Arthrobacter > Arthrobacter sp. zg-Y1171. Next base: position 2,026,673 of record NZ_CP104264.1, read on the forward strand.
CACGGTATCGATCGAGACGAGGGGCTGCTGTCTTTCGGAATTCATGAGGCAATGTTACCGAGCACGGCACGGACGTCCGCGAAGGACTGGCGGCGGAGGAACTCGCCGTTGGCCCACACGGGCTGCAGCAGGGATGCCGCTTCCTGCTCGGGGGTGGCCTTCTCGATGAGGACCAGTTCGCCGTCGTCGTTCCGGGTGACGGCCAGGCGGCCGGTGGCGGAACGCTTGGACCCGAAACCCTGGGCGGTGATCGGATCCTTGAACACGTTGCGGGGCTGGCCGTTGACCTCGATGTAGGTGACCTTGATGGCCGAGGAGAACGTGTCCCGGGTGACGTACTGGTAGGTGAACGAACCGGCGCCGAGCACGACGTTCTCCGAGGCGTAGCCCGCTTTCTCCAGGCGTGCGGTGATGTCCGCGGCACGCTCGGGGGTGATGGAGTCGCCGTACATAACGCGCACGTTGTTCAGCACCTTGTAGCCGGCGTCGTTGCGGGTGGAGCCGAACTCGGCGTCCAGGAGGGCGACGACGCCGAAGTAGGCCGGGTCCTCTGCCATCGATGGTGCCGTGTCCGGGGCGACGGCGCCGGGGCGGGTGGAGGTTCCGCAGACGATGTCGGCCGGGTCTCCGGAGTCGGGACGGATGACGACGTTGCCGTCGCGTGAGGTGATGATGTCCTTGAGCCCGGGCAGGATGCCCTGCAGCACGTGCCACAGGTCGTACCCGTCGGAGACCAGGGAGATATTACCGGTGGGGTTGACCTCCAGGATGTGGCGGAAGGTTTCCGCTTCTCCGTCCTGGCCGCCGGCGCACATCACGGCGTGCTCGCTGGCGGGGATGGAACCGAGGATCTGGCCGTTGTCCGTGCCGAAGGAGGAGTTGTAGTAGCGGCGGATGAAGTCGGCCGAACCGAGGGAGTCCGAGCCCTTGAAGGAGAGCAGGTGGCCGGCGCCGGAGGCTGCGGCAGCTTCGACACCGGGCATGCCCCGGAAAGAGAAGTCGTGGAGCTGCCAGTCCACATAGGCGGCGTCCGTACCGGTCTTCGCCGCGGCGGTGTCGAGGATGCCGCGGTACTTGTCGGCAATGGTCGCTGCGGTGGAGGGCTGCCAGATGGAGGCGCTGAGCGCCGTCTCGATGTAGTTGACCAGCCAGAAGAACTCCGGCTCGGTGGATTCGACGGTGACGGAGGGGACCCGCAGGGGCACCCGGGTTCCCTCGGGCACGGCACGGAAGATCAGCGGCAGGTAACCGCGGCGGTGCAGGGACCGGATGTGGTCGGTGCCGACGGTGTTGGGGCCGAGGATGTCGTTGAGGCCGGCCTGGTACTCGGCCACGGCGTCGTCTTCATCGGCGGCGAAGAACGGCGCGAAGGCTTCAATGCAGAACCTCTGCAGGAAGGCCTGGAGCCCGAAGTGCACCACATGGTCCACACCCTCGATCCGGGAGCCGCGGTTGGTGAAGTTGGAGAGAACCTTTGTGGTGCCCCGGGGGTACATGTGGACGTGGCCGAGCTTGTACGCGTCTGTCTGGAACAGGGCTGCGGTGATGCTGGCGGTGGTCAGGGCGGTCGGTGCTGATGTCGTGGTCATGGCCGGTTCCTTAGATGAGGTGGGAGATCAGGGGCGTGATGGAAGCGGCGACGTCCGGGTTGGCGGCGCCGGGGTGTGAATCCGTGGTGTAGATGGAGCCGTAGGCCTGCCGCAGCTGGGCTGCTTTGCCGGAGAACACTCCGTGGCTCACCCACAGGTCCAGGCGGTCCGGTCCCAGCCCGGTGGCTGCGGCCAGGCCCATGAAGGTTCCGCCGCCGTCGCAGATGTCGTCCACGACCAGGAAGCGTCCTTCGTCGGGCAGTTCCGCGCAGGTGAACCCGGACAGCTTGCCGGTGGCAAAGTCCCGGTGCTTCTCGGCGGAGTAGAGCGGAAGTCCGAGGGCTGCAGCGGTTCGGGCGGTGCGTTCCTTCGCCCCGGCGTCCGGGCAGATGACGCCGGCATACTCCCCTGCTTTGTTCCGCAGGACCTGGGCGATGACGGTCGAGGAATCCACAGCGCGCAGGTTGCGGACCAGAGCCGGCATGACGGGAGAGTGCGGGTCGAAGCAGACCACTTCGTCGGCGTTCATGGCGTTGATGAGGTTGGCGTAGACCTTGGCGCCGAAGGGATTGCCGCGGTCCTGGCGGGCTCCGGGCAGGTACGGAATGAGGGCCTGGACCTTGTGTCCGCCCTGGTGGGCGTAGTCGATCCACATGGCCGCGGTTATGTACTCGTTGGCATCGGCGCCGGTGAGGTAGAAGTACAGCGGGGTTTCCGCCGGGCTGCCTTCGACCTTGAGGTGGGCCTCCCCGGCCGGGAAGGACATCGGCGTCGCTGCCGAGTGGACGGTGTATCCCTGCGGGACTGTGGCGTATGCGGTGAACATGCTGCCAGCCTACACAGCTTTTTCGTCATTGGAAGTTTATTGGTCCAATAAACGTAGTGTTACGAATAATGACGCCTGGCGTGCGGGCTATTCGCCCGCTGCGCTGACATAACTGCCGCCCAGTTCCGCGGCGAGGGCAGCGATTTGGTCGGGGCCCGGCATCCGTCCCTCACGGTCCGGCAGGACCAGCACGTGCCAGTTGCTGCCTTCGGCGAAGTACGGGAACGGGTTTTCGGCGGCCTGCAGCAATTCAGACGCCTTGGCCCGGTCCGCCTCGTTCTCGTAGCGGACTATTTCGACCGCGTCGGTGCACATCCGGTACTCGGGAAGATATCCGTCGATCTGTATCGTGACCGGTTCCGCTGTGGTGCCGGGGTCGCAGTCCAGGACGCCCGCGACGGCGTCGTACACTTCGTTGACTGAGGCGAAGGAAGGGGCCCCCTCCTCAACCCGAAGGTCGACCGATATCGCCGTCGTGCGGTCCGGCATCTGCCGCTCCACCCGCAGCGACCAGCACCCGGGCTCGTCAAACTCGTAGACGGCGTCCCAGCCCTCCCCCGGCTTGTCCAGCTCCCCTCCAGTGGAAGTGCCCGGTTTCTTCAACGCCTCAACCCGGTTTCCCTGCGGATCGGCAAGCCATGTATCGAACGTACCGGTCCCGGTAACCCGCCAGGCAATTTCCACCGGCGATCCGGTGGAGAACGGAACCGAAGCGCCGGCTGGCGCCACTAAGCCCCAGGCCTGGAAGTCGCGGGCATCGCTCAAGTCCAGCACCCGGTCCTCGCCAAGGACCACGGCATTTTGGCAGGCCGTGATTGAGGCGCCGTCATTCGGTACCGGCGGAGTGGACTGCTCTTCCGCGGTCGACGATCCGGCGTCCGTGCAGGCGGAAAGCAGCAGCACCGCCGCTGCCGCGGCTGCGAGTCCCTTTACCTTGCGCATCGGCGCCCACCCGTCGTGTTTGGTGGGGACATCATTGCACAGGGCTGGCGGTCACGTGCCGATGTCCCTCCGGGTAAGGGCGACGGCAGCGAGCAGGACCAGCAGCGCGCTTGTGCCATACAGCGCACCGAGCCCGGCCCAATCCGCCCCGTTGCTGAGCGGCCCGGAGCCGAAGGCCCAGTGATAGGGCGTCCAGTCGTGGAGGTAGTCCAGGTCCTGGTTCTGGTTGGCCACCGCGTTGAGGGCGTACCCGCCGACGGCGACCGCAACGGCCGCAGTGAGCGCCCAGACGCGGCGGCCGGTGAAGGCCCCCGCAGCCAGGGCGACGGACGCCGTCAGCAGTGCCAGCCCGACGAGCGCCGCACACCCGGCCCAAACGTGGGAAGGGACGAGTCCGAGTTGTGCGGGGCGGTTGAAAACCAGCACGGCCAGACCCGCGAAAAGGCCGAGCAGCAGCAGACGCGCAACAATGGCGGCGCTGCGCTCCAGCACGAGCTGGACCCGGCCGACCGCGTGGGCCAGCACGAGTTCCAGTGTCCCGCTCTCCTCGTCGCCGGCAATCGCCCGGGTTCCCCAGGAGATGGCGGCGATGGTGAAGAGGGCGAACCCGATGAGGCCGAAGAACGTCGCCTGGGTGTAGCCGGCGCCGGTGGTCAGCTCGTCATAGCCCAGCGCGGAAATGAGTTCGGGCGGCAGGCTCTGCAGGAGATCCTGGAAATCCTGGCCGGCCAGGGACGGATAGAGGGGCAGGTACAGGCTCAGGACAGCGAGGATGCCTGCCGCCCATCCCAGAAGCGGACGCCATGACGCGGCGAGTGAACGGGTGAACAAGGGGAGGCGACTCATTCGGCGGCACCGCCGTCGGCCGGCCCGGCAGCGTTCTCCGGCCCGTAAAACCGCAGCACGGCCTCCTCGAGGTCGGGCTCCTGCACCACCAGGTCGAGGAGGTGATGTCCCGCCAGGGCCGTGATCAGGTCCGGCATGTCACCCTTGAACCGGCCATGGATTGAGGCTGGGCCCAGGGGGTCCGGGTCCGTGGGCACCTGCAGCAGCTCGAAACCGGGCACCCGCCGAAGGCGTTCAACCAAGGCAGGTGCCTCTGCTGCAGGGATACCAATCCGCACACGGCGGCCGGCCGACGCACGGATATCCGCGGTGCTGGCGGCGGATACCACTGCCCCCTTCCGAAGGATGGCCACAGTGTCAGCGGCTTCCTCAATCTCACTGAGAACGTGCGAGCTGAGCAGTACCGTCTGGCCGTTGCTGCTCGCCTCCCTCACCAGCGCCAGAAACTCCTGTTGAACCAACGGGTCCAATCCGCTGGTTGGTTCGTCAAGGATCAACAGCGGCGGTTGATGCATAAACGCCTGGATGAGTCCCAGTTTCTGCCGGTTTCCCTTGGACAGGGCACGCACCGGGCGGCCGAGGTCCAGATCGAGCCGCTCCGCCAGCGCCGGAACGGTCCCCGGGTCTACGGCTCCACTGATATGTGAGAAAAAGCGGAGAAGTTCCCGTCCGCTGACTCTGTCCGCTAATGCCGGATCCCCCGGCAGGAAGCCGATACGACGACGCAGGGCCGGCCCTCCGCTGCGGGGATTAACGCCGAGGACGGCTATCTCCCCGGAGCTGGGACGCAGCAGGTCCAGCAGCAGGCGCATCAGCGTGGTCTTGCCGGCACCGTTGGGACCGATGACCCCGAAGACGCTTCCCGCCGGGACATCCAAGTCGATGCCTTTCAGCGCTGCAACGCGTCCGAAGTTCTTGTGCAGCCCGCGGGTGCGGACAACGGCTGAGCCAGAGCCAGGTTCCATGCGGTCAGGCTACGCGCCTGCCGCGGGGGCCGGATAGGCGGCGGCACCGGACGCCGGAGCGGGCCAGGACACGTCCCCCGGAGGATCCTCCCCCACCAGCCCGTCCACGGATTCACGGAGCAGGTCGGCATGTCCGGTATGCCGGGCATATTCCTCAATCAGGTCGATCAGCATGCGGCGCAGGCTCCCGGCTTGGCCATTAATGGCGGGCAGCAGTTGGTCGAGTCCGCCCTCGGCCAGCGCTGCGGCAAGGCGTTGCCGTGAACGTCCGACGGCGTAGCTCCACAGCGCGTAGAGGTCCTCCGGGGTGTTGTCTGCAGCGGTACGCCAATCCCAGTCCGGGTCGTTTTGCCAGTCAACGGCATTCCACGGAGCTCCCGGGTCCTGGCCTTTCAGCCGCCAGGCGAAGTACATGTCCTCCACACCCGCCAGGTGCTTGAGCAGACCGCCGAGGGTAATCGCGGAGGAGCCGATGGTGGCGGTGAGGGCTTCGGCACCAAGCCCGCCGGTTTTCCAGGCAAAGGTGGCGCGTTGCCGGTCCAGGGAACCCAGCAGGGTTTCGGTTTCCGTTCCGGCAAGCGGAGGTTCGATTTTGTCCGGGATTCCAGTCATAGCGCCGAAGAGTAAGCGGACGGCGCAGCCGCGTCCATACGTGCTTCGCTCCAACGCGCTTCTCGGCCCTGCTTACTGGAACGGCGGCCGCTGATGCATGGTTGACAGCTGTCCCGGCCCGGGCGAGGATCACGTCATGACTCGGCAGGAAGCCCTCCCCCTCCGCTGCGCGGTCGTGGCGTTTGCCGTGGCCGCCCTGCTGACCCAACTCGTCGTTGTTCCGCGGATGGCGGCTCGGTCCGCGGCTGCCTATCCGGAGGTTGCTGATCTGGCGTCCTCGTACATCACGGTCATCGGGGTCGCGGTGGCAGCCTTCGAGCTGGCGTTGCTGGCAGCCTGGCAACTGGTCTCAGCTGCAGCAGCAGACAGGTCCGTGACACGTCGGTCGACGGGATGGGCCAACATCATGGCAGTTTCACTGGGTGTTATGGCAGTGCTTTTTGCAGGGGTTTTCGCCCATGCCGGGTTCATCGAGAATATCGGCGGTCCGGCGATACTGTTCGGGCTAGTGGTCTTCCTCGCCCTCATCCCCGTCGCCTTTGCCTTCAGATACGGGGTTCTGGGCTGGCTGGCGGCACCTACCTGATAGTCCTTGCATATCTCCGCGGAATTTCCCCGGCCCATCATCAAAAGTCAACGGACCTAGTGGGCGAAGTCTCGAACCGTGGGTATCGCGCAGTGTTCTGAACTGCCGTTGGGTATCCTCGGCGTCCGAAGAAATTGGGGAGAGCAAACGGTGCGCCGCTGGCACATAGCTAATCAGGTGCCGGCAGGCGCTGGCCGGGGATCATCATTGGGTGGTGAGCACGCTGGCCGTATTCACCTCATGACTTTGCTGGGCGGGGCGGTACAGACAGCAACTCGCGAGAAGGCCGTTTCGGTCATGCCACGTCAGTCGAAAACCTAGGATTGGCATCACCCAGTGGCACCATGCTCTCTTACCTACCACCGGGTGAATACACGGTTGCCCCTCTAGTTGTCCCACTGCTCATAGTGACTGCCGGAGGCATCGCTGCAGGTGATAAGGGCGTCATGGACAACCCTTAGGAGGATCGACTGCCGCAGACGCTCAGGAGCCCCACAATCTAGCAGTCTTCAAACTCAACGATATTCAGGTCGCAGCGCAGGAAGCTGTGGAGGAGTACGGGCAAAGCCAGTTGCATGCAGCGAGATACATTAGGCGCTTTGCCGATTGCCTGGAACCCGCTCTCAGCTCATGAACCGCCTTTACCGCGAGTTGATTGGTGTCACTTCCAAGTGTCGGCAGTCCCGAAGGTGCGGGACCTCCTCCACCGTAAAGAACACCTTAGCGGCTGCGCTTGTTGCCTCCGTTAAGTGAGCGAAGGCGCTCAATGTGGCGGCGTTGCTCCTTGTCGTCCTGCTTGACGTGGACACTTACCAGCACCCGCTCACCATCAGGTTTGTAGTAGATCCGGCCCATGCTTTCGCTGCCGGCCATGCCGGTACCCAGTTTGGAAACTTCACGCCATCCGCCCAGGCCTTCAAGATCTTTTCCGACCATCTGTCCCATATCGATTTGCACGAGTGACCGCAACAGCGAGGCGGGCGCGTCGACATTGGCCAGAACTTCGTCACCGTCCAGAACAAAGTTGAGCCGGGCAAATGCCGTATCCAAAAATCCGAGAAGACCGCGGCGAGGTGCACGATGAACAGAGTCGGCTCGGCGACGCTCCGCCTCCTGCTCCGCAAGTTCTTCGAGCCTCGCCTTCAAACCGACAACGGCTGCTTCTAAGGTGAGAATTTGCGCGTCTCCGTGATCAACTTGGTTACGGAGTGCACCGATGCTGCTAGTAAGGTCGGAGTTCTCGGTCAGTGCCAGCTCGAGCAGTTCTTCGGTTTCCGACTGCATTTCGAGAAGGGCCCTGGTATCGGCGGTTTGCTCCGGAGAGCGGCTCAACTCGCTAATTTGATCGTGGAGCGACTTCTGATGAGCAAGCGCCGTATCCAGTTCCCCGTACAACTTGAACTCGCTGTCCGTAACTGATGCGAGCCGCCGGGTTAGGAACGCAACTTCAACTTCGGACGCGTTGAGTCTCTCTCTGAGCTCTCCCGTCAGGTCAAGCAGCTCTTCGACCCTGGCCGCGAGATCCTCAAGACGAGTGTCTGCCGGGGCATCAGGGTATTCAACAGACGGATCGACCGATACAGGGAAGAGCACAGCCGAGACCCGCGACACGGCCTCGTCGTGACTTCCTTTGAAGCGGAGTCGGGCGAACCAGTCGTAAAATTGGCCGTCGCTGGCCAGACGGTGGCTGACATCCCACCGCTGTACAGCGAGACCACCAGCTTCCAAAGCGTCGACGACGATCGTTGCGAGCCGCTCGGAAGCGTTGAAGACGACGTAGTGCCCAAAGGAACCTGTCTCGATGCTCCACTCGCCGTGGAACCCTTCAAACCGCTGCGGCGCCTCTGCGGCATCCGCTCTAGGGGCATACGGGACAGCGGCACCCGCGAAGAGGAACCTATTGCAGTCCTCGATCTCCTGCGACGCCCCGCCTATGTCAACAACGTCGTCGACGAACACCGGGTAGACAGCTCCTGCATACACGATGCCGGCGTACCCCTCCGGGGTTAACCGAACCGCGCGGCGGACAGATTCAACGACGGAAGTGCCGTCTGTGACGCGTACATCGAGTTGTTGTGCTGCCACCTTTAGGCCACCGTGGCGCACCTACAAGCGGGGTCGCCCCACTTGCGCCTACAAACGGCGCACGGCTTGTAGTAGAGGTATTCAGTGCGTTGCTCGCTCGTTGCCTCATCGGGACCGGGGATCCGGGCAAACGCGAGCGGATTGTGCTTATGCAACACATCCCCAGGGATCAGCTGTGAGTCCGGCTTATTCGCAACGTTGGCACGGGCGATGAGACCATCGTTTTGTACCCAGGCGTCCGTATCTGCGATATCAACTGGTCCGAGATTGGCGCTCCCTGTGAGTCCGATGCCGAACTCGAGGTCGAAGTACGACGCGCGCGACCGGTCACCGCGCTGACTGGATGCCGCGTCGATCGTCAAGATCAGGTCGTCATCGACCTGCACGCCGAGTTCCAACCGCTCAACAAGCGGCGGCGCCGTCGTGTCCACCGATACAGTCACAATACCGAGCGACGTCCGCGGATCGCTCGCTTGTGGCTGCTCAACCACCTCAGATGGGGCAACAATGGAGAACTTCGCAACACCTTCGGTCGGGTCAGTGCAATACAGGTGAAACCGATCCTGGCGGACTTCACCGTCAGCGGGCATCTCCGTTCCAGCCCGTAGTAGTGGAAGCCGCGACCCCCGGGCCATCTCCAACTCGATCTGCTTCGCAAGTACCAGCCGCTGCGCATCGTGCGCAATCCGCGCAGCTCCTTGGGACACAAGGGTCGCGCTGTTCGCTGGGACGAGCACCCGCTCCGGTCCAAATAGTTCGTGCAATCGGCTGCGGATGCTTGGCATCGCCGCCATGCCGCCCGCCACCAGGCAAAGAGAGACCTGCGCAGGCGCCATGCCCACGCTATCGAGAAGCGCCTCTATCTCTCGGATGCCGCTGGTCACCAAAGGACGGGTGATACCGTCCAATTCCTGGCGGCTCAGAGCATACTCAAGCGTGGTGTCGGACTCAGGGAAGTAGTTAGGTCGATAGAAGGTGACGCTCGGGCGATCGGAGAGCTCGATCTTGTTACGTTCGGCGTCCTGCAGCAAGCGGAGGCGCGCTTCCCGGATCGGGTGATCCGATTCGGAAATTCCGTGCTTGGTCGAGAACCTTGCGACCACTTCGTCGCGGATGACCTCATCGAATTTGTCACCACCAACTTGATCGGTGCCGCCATTACGAAGCTGGACGATCCGGCCAGGTTCGATCCGACACAGAGTGAGGTCGAGCGTTCCTCCACCCCAATCCACAACAAGCACGTTTCGTCGCATGAGCCGGCGAATTTCACTCACAGGATCAGACGCTCCGCGCAAGTGGCCGTATAAGGCGGCCAGAGGCTCATGCACGAACTGAGCCACTGAGATTCCGGCCTGAGCAAAGGCCTCACGAAGCGCAGCACGGCGTGGGCCGTTCATATTGACCGGTATAGTGACGACGGCGCGGTCCAGCTCGCCCAGCACCTGCCGCTGTCGGCTGCGGCGCGTCTCGGAGCGGACATATCGGATCACGTCCGCCACGATGTCGATGGGGCTGCGCTCGACCCCGCCCACGCTGACCACTTCCTGCCCAAGGAGGAACTTCGGTGAGCGCACGGTGTTGCCGTAAACCCCGATCCCGACCTCCTCCAGCGCGCGCCGCGCCTCACGACCGACGATAACGCTTTCACCCTCGTAGCGAACAACTGAGGGGTGCGGCCGCCCCTCCTCATCCACCACGTCGATAACGCGGTCGCCTACCACGGCCGAAATCAAACTGTTAGTAGTCCCGAAGTCAAACCCGACGATCATTGCACCCCTCCATCAAGGTCCTTGAGGTGCGTGACCTCACCATCTATTGCGGTCAGAGCCCTGTCGACGAACTCTTCCGCTACACCGGTGCTTCCATTTCGTATTGCGTGAAGCCCGTCGCTGAGGAGCCCGACCTGGTCCGTGAGCCGCCGGATAACTTGAGTCCGCAATGCCTCGTAGTCATCCACCAAATGGCTCTTGTCGACGACTCGGCTGCTCTGCTCTGCCGTAAGCAGCCGAGTGAGGTCATCCACCTGAACGAGAAGCTTATTAGAGCGCTGCTTCTCGATCTCCAGCTCGGCGGAAAGCCCTTGGCAGTGGGCCTCCGCTGCCGCGGCGCGGTGTTCCTGATGTGCGGCGTGGGCGCGAGCGGTGGCTGTCGCTCGTTGAGCATCACGAATCGCGCCCTCAAAATGCCGTGACAGCTGTGCCAGCGCTTCTGTGCTTTTGGAAGTTGCGAGTAGAGCGGCAGTCTTGGACGTGCTTTCCTGGGGCGGCGAGTCCCACACGAAGGCAGCCATATCTGCAATGAACTGCTTCGACGTCCAGCCATCACGAAGTACGCGGAACAGACCCAATCCGGTAACCGCGTTCACCCGGAGGCGCTTCAGATCGGTTTCCGAAGCCTCCACCGACGTCTGCTGACACAGTCCTTTGAGATTGAGCTTCGTGACCGCTTCATTCACTTCCTCAGCTGTGAGACCCGGAAGGGCACGGGGATCGTGCAGCTGTTCGATCCGTCCTTCGAAAAGAGGGTGGCTGGCGAAAGCCACTTCGACCAACTGGAGAAGGCGGAGAAGGACAGAATGCTTCGCCCCGAGCTCTGCCAGGGCTGCCAGCAGACTAAGCGGCACTGCAAGCATTGGATCTGCAGGTGCTAGGCGCCGGACGGCGGCGATCTCTTCCGGCATTACGTCTTTGTTCACAGAAAGACTGTCCAAGTCCTTGCGAGCAAGGTTGAGCTTGCGCCCCGCTTCACCGTAGGAGAATTCGATCAACTCGAGAATTGATCGTGGCCGGCTCTTCCTCTTGCTATCCACTTTGAGCGCCCGCGGTCCGTCGGCTGGCGGATTCTTGATTGAGACAATCGCAGGAACTTGCTCCGCGATAACTTCGTGCAATCCATCGTCGGTAGTAAATTTCACGAAACTCCTTGATTGTGGGCACGGTTCCGGAAGGCCGCATACCAGATTTCCGCCACGCTGCTGTCACGAAGACGTTCAGCGTGCCGAGTCGCCGAGATGAGATCCCCTGCTGAGAGCGCGTGTTCGGCAGCGATCAGATGCAGCTTTAGAACGTCGTATGGTCGTTGGGAGTCGATACTGGCCGTCAATTCCTCTACTTCTGCCAAGGCGCTGCCATTGAGCGGTAAGGCACTCCACCGAAGCACCTGTTCGATGACCGAGTCACTGAGCGCGAAATCCAAGCTCGAGTGCGGTGACCGCGACAAATCGTCGCGGGACCACGCTTCCCCCTTCAGGAGAGCCTGAAACCGCAGCGATACTTCAGCGACACGCTGGCTCTTGGTCTTCGTCATCGCATGACCGAATTGGTTGTAGTGGAAAGCGACGATGCCGCACACTGCCTCGGCAGGTGGCCGGTCAAAGCCTCTCAAGATTGCAACTGCTTTGTCGTACTTTCCCTGGTAGCTGCCCCGGTCACGCGCCTCGTCGCAGACGGCTGAATCAGCGCTGTCCTCACGCGCGAGGACGCCATACAGATAGTTGGCAACACCAGACAGGTACCGAGATGCTGTCGAGTAACGCTTGGAGCGCATGATGAAGTCGTCGATGGCACGGAGACTCAGCTCACCACTCTTGATGAAGTGATTCAGGGCATCATCCACTCCGTCGAGGTCGTCTTCCTCGGCTAGAGAGAACTCAAAGTGGAAGGTTTGAACCACATCGCTGTTCCTCAGAGACACCTCAGCAATGCCGCTTCGTTTGGTTGCTAAGCTCTTCGCCACATCGTCGGCAGACGCGGGGCTCCCGTTTAGCGCCACCGCGTCAGCGGAGTGGATCACCCAATCCTCAACAGATGTCGCGCCAGTGATGGTGAGTCGGCTATTGCCGCACTCTCGTCCCCTAAGTACCATGATTGGCCGTTGAGTTGAATGTCCCTCGAAGTTGTGCACGCGAAGATCGCGTTCGGTGGATAATTCCACCCCGCATTTCCCGCATGGAAATGTCACAGGCCGTGGCGCTAAGGCCGTGCCTTCCCCAGTCGGTTCATGGAACTCCATGTAGCCGGTGTGCCAAAACCCCATGCCTCCCCCTTCTTGCATACCTGCCATCAACCGCAAACGATTGCGTGCCGTCAGCCATTGGCACTTCAAGAACGCTTTGCCTTGCGAAAAGAGCGGAAGGTGTCTAATTGCCTATCGCCTGCGCCTTAGAGCGGCCTTTGAAATGAGCCTACGACGCCAGTACCGAATTCCCCGTTGCGACGCGAGTTTCACTGGTGAATTTTGATCTCGGGGCGGTACTCCAAAATCCACTCGGCCGTCCGCCACCCAGTGCTCTGTTTAATGCCATAGAGCGGCTGCGGTCGGGTACAAGCAGTCACTTCGCGGTGACGAACGAACAGCCCGGGTCGGTTCGACGACGAGCCTCGGCATTCTCCGGCTTTTGACTCCAAAGTTCCATCTGGACCCGCAGCTAGAATTTCACCCAGCCCGCCACTCTCGAGAGACGAACTCGCGCTAGAGCCCCAGCCCAACGGTCGACGTCCCTCCCAGCCCAATCTGGGAGTAATGCCGCCACACCCACACTTCCCTCTCGGCTCAACCTGATGTCCCCGACTACAGGTGAGCGTTCATGATGGTCATCCTCGGAGACGGATCCGTGAAAGCGTCGTCTAGTAGGCGGAGTTTCCGCCAACTAGGGCCAGATCTCACAGGTACGGAGTGATGGGCTGAAAGAAGAACATTCCGCGCCTTAAACAGCGCTGCCGCCGCGACGGACCCGAAAGGCCCGCCGCGGCGGCAATGATGCGGTACAGCTAAGGAACTAGAAGTCCCAGTCGTCGTCTTCCGTGTTCACGGCCTTGCCGATCACGTAGGAAGATCCGGAGCCGGAGAAGAAGTCATGGTTCTCGTCGGCATTCGGTGACAGGGCCGAGAGGATCGCCGGGTTCACGTCCGTCAGGGTGGACGGGAACATGGCCTCGTAGCCCAGGTTCATCAGCGCCTTGTTGGCGTTGTAGTGCAGGAACTTCTTGACGTCCTCGGCCAGGCCGACGCCGTCGTACAGGTCATGCGTGTACTGGACTTCGTTTTCGTACAGCTCGAAGAGCAGCTCGTACGTGTAGTCCTTCAGCTCCTGGCGGCGCTCCTCGGGAACCGTCTCCAGGCCGCGCTGGAACTTGTAGCCGATGTAGTAGCCGTGCACTGCCTCGTCACGGATGATGAGGCGGATCAGGTCGGCCGTGTTTGTGAGCTTGGCCCGCGAGGACCAGTACATCGGCAGGTAGAAGCCCGAGTAGAAGAGGAAGGACTCCAGCAGGGTGGAAGCCACCTTGCGCTTCAGGGGATCATCGCCGCGGTAGTAATCGGTGATGATCTGCGCCTTCTTCTGCAGGTTCGGGTTCTCCGTGGACCAGCGGAAGGCCTCGTCAATCTCCTTGGTGGAAGCCAGGGTGGAGAAGATCGAGGAGTAGCTCTTGGCGTGCACGGACTCCATGAACGCAATGTTCGTGTAGACCGCTTCCTCGTGCGGGGTGAGCGCATCGGGGATCAGCGAGACGGCACCGACGGTGGCCTGCATGGTGTCCAGCAGGGTCAGGCCCGTGAACACACGCATGGTGAGCTGCTGCTCATCCGGAGTCAGCGTGGCCCAGGACTGGACGTCGTTGGACAGCGGCACCTTCTCCGGCAGCCAGAAGTTGTTGACCAGACGGTTCCAGACCTCAACGTCCTTCTCATCCTGGATCCGGTTCCAGTTGATCGCCTGGACGCCGTCGATCAGCTTCAGCTTCTCGGTCATGAATAATTCCTTGTCTTCAAAAGTTCGGGGAAGGGGGTGCGGAAAGCGGCAGCCTTACAGCATGCAGGAAACGCAGCCCTCAACCTCGGTGCCTTCCAGCGCGAGCTGGCGCAGGCGGATGTAGTAGATGGTCTTGATGCCCTTGCGCCAGGCGTAGATCTGCGCCTTGTTGATGTCGCGGGTGGTTGCGGTGTCCTTGAAGAACAACGTCAGGGACAGGCCCTGGTCCACGTGCTGCGTCGCAGCGGCGTAGGTGTCGATGATCTTCTCGTAGCCGATCTCGTACGCATCCTGGTAGTACTCCAGGTTGTCGTTGGTCAGGTACGGAGCCGGGTAGTAGACGCGTCCCAGCTTGCCTTCCTTGCGGATCTCGATCTTCGACGCCACCGGGTGGATGGAGGAGGTGGAGTTGTTGATGTAGGAGATCGAGCCGGTGGGCGGCACGGCCTGCAGGTTCTGGTTGTAGATGCCGTGTTCCATGACCGAAGCCTTCAGCGCCTCCCAGTCAGCCTGGGTGGGGATGTGCACGCCGTCGAACAGTTCGCGGACACGCTGCGTCTGCGGTGCCCATTCCTGGTTGGTGTACTTGTCGAAGTACTCCCCCGTGGCGTACTTGGAGCGCTCGAAGCCGGCGAACTTGCGGCCGGTCTCGATGGCCAGCAGGTTCGACGCCCGCACGGCGTGGTAGACCACCGTGTAGAAGTACATGTTCGTGAAGTCGATGCCTTCTTCGGAACCGTAATAGACCCGCTCGCGTGCCAGGTAGCCGTGCAGGTTCATCTGGCCCAGGCCGATGGCATGCGACATGTCATTGCCCTTGGCAATGGACGGAACGGAGCCGATGTGGCTCATGTCCGAAACGGCGGTCAGCGCACGGATAGCCGTCTCGATGGTCCGGCCGAAGTCCGGCGAGTCCATGGTCTTGGCAATGTTCAGCGAGCCGAGGTTGCAGGAGATGTCCTTGCCGGTCTCGTCGTAGGACAGGTCATCGTTGTACGTGGTGGGCTGGGAAACCTGGAGGATTTCCGAGCACAGGTTGGACATGATGATCTTGCCGTCGATCGGGTTCTCCCGGTTCACCGTGTCCTCGAACATGATGTACGGGTAGCCGGACTCGAACTGGATCTCGGCAAGGGTCTGGAAGAACTCGCGGGCACGGATCTTGGTCTTCTTGATCCGGGAATCGTCCACCATCTCGTAGTACTTCTCGGTGACCGAGATGTCGGAGAACGGCATGCCGTAGACCTTCTCGACGTCGTACGGCGAGAACAGGTACATGTCCTCGTCGCGCTTGGCCAGGTCGAAGGTGATGTCCGGGACGACGACGCCGAGGGAAAGGGTCTTGATGCGGATCTTCTCGTCGGCGTTCTCGCGCTTGGTGTCGAGGAACCGGTTGATGTCCGGGTGGTGGGCGTGCAGGTACACGGCACCGGCACCCTGGCGGGCACCGAGCTGGTTCGCGTAGGAGAAGCTGTCCTCAAGGAGCTTCATCACGGGGATGACGCCGGAGGACTGGTTCTCGATCTGCTTGATCGGCGCGCCGACCTCGCGGATGTTGGTCAGTGCAAAGGCGACGCCGCCGCCGCGCTTGGAGAGCTGCAGCGCGGAGTTGATGGAGCGGCCGATGGACTCCATGTTGTCTTCGATGCGCAGCAGGAAGCAGGAGACGAGCTCGCCGCGCTGGGCCTTGCCGGCGTTGAGGAACGTGGGGGTGGCCGGCTGGAAGCGGCCCTCGATGATTTCGTCCACCATCTGCGTGGCGAGCTGCTCGTCGCCGCGGGCCAGGTGCAGGGCAACCATGCAGACACGGTCTTCGTAGCGCTCCAGGTAACGCTTACCGTCGAAGGTCTTCAGCGTGTACGAGGTGTAGAACTTGAACGCGCCGAGGAAGGTTTCGAAGCGGAACTTCTTCTTGTAGGCGCGGGTGTACAGCTCCTTGATGAAGGTCATGGAGTACTGGTCGAGCGTTTCCGGCTCGTAGTACTCGTTCTTGACCAGGTATTCCAGCTTCTCTTCCAGGTCATGGAAGAAGACCGTGTTGTTGTTAACGTGCTGGAGGAAGTACTGGCGCGCAGCAGCGCGGTCGGCGTCGAACTGGATCTCTCCGTTCTTGCCGTACAGGTTCAGCATGGCGTTGAGCTCGTGGTAGCCCAGGTCCTTGTAAGCCTCCGGGAGCTCCTTGGAGTCCGTCATGCCGGCTTCTGCGACTGATGTGTCCAAAACTTTTCCAATCCTTCGTTAACCTTGGCGACGTCCTCGGACGTGCCCATGAGTTCAAATCGATACAGCACGGGGACCTGGCACTTCACGGCGATGATGTCCGCCGCGAGGCAATAGGAGTCCCCGAAGTTTGTGTTGCCCGCCCCGATCACACCCCGGATCAAGGAGCGGTTGCGCTCGTTGTTCAGGAACTTGATGACCTGCTTGGGAACGGCGCCCCGGGCTGCGGCCCCCGGTGATGCAGCCGTTCCACCGTAGGTGGGAAGCAGCAGTACGTAGGGCCGGGTGGCCAGCAGTGTGGGCTGGGAGGTGTGGAGCGGAAGAGCCGCCGCGAAAATCCCGAGCTTTTCCACAAAACGGCGGGTATACCCGGAGGCTGAGGAGAAGTAGATCAGGGAGGCGTCCGTTTCCGGTTGTCCATCCCCTGCGGATGCCGATGCCGGCGCAAAGCCGGCTTGGTCTGCCATCCCCAGTGCCATGGTTGCTGCGCTCCTGACGGGTATTGCGCGGGTGGTGCGTGATGCGAGGTGCTGCGGCGGGAAAGCCGGACGGGGCCCGGCGGCTCCCTAGGCTACGGAGGAAACCTGCGCCTGGGCCAGCTCTTCGATCTTGTCGGGCCGGAAGCCGGACCAGGAGTCCTGCTCGGTGACGACAACGGGGGCCTGCATGTAGCCCATGGCACGGACGCGCTCGAGGGCCTCGGGGTCCTGCGACATGTCCACGCTCTGGTACACAATGCCCTTCTTGTCGAGGGCGCGGTAAGTGGCGTTGCACTGTACGCAGGCGGGCTTGGTGTAAACCGTAACGGTCATGGCGTGGTCTCCCCTAGTGAAGCGTGAAGTCTGTTCTGTGCTGCTGGATGGTGCCTGATGAAGCTGGCGATACTGGTCGTTCGTTGTGTTCAAAAAGTTGCTTGTGGAGCTTGGTGAAGCTCTCGAAGTCTGTTCCTAGATACTACATCCAGTTCCATGCCCAGACACTACATCTAGTGCGCCCCTCAAGGTGGAACCCCTACATGATGTATTACAAGTATGTCATTACAGGGGGCCGCCGTCCACAGTTTGTGCACAGGGCATGCCGCGTAAATAGGCGGGATTCCAGCGGGCCGGCAAGGGTTCTCCACAGCCTGTGCAGAACGCGATGCACATGTGACGAGGCAGGCAAGATTCAAGCGTGTCGCGTACCGTGGGCGTGTCGGGTCTAGTACCCGCCAACACTAGATATTGTGGTCGGCCCCGCAGGGGCGAGGAAGGAGGGTGCCGGAATGGTCAACCCCGTGCACCTGAAGACGCTGCTGGAGGTTCTCCGCACCGGGTCGTTTGCCGGAGCCGCCCTGCGGCTGGGCTACACGGCCTCGGCCGTGTCCCAGCAGATGTCCGCCCTGGAGAAGGACACCGGTGCGCGCCTGTTCGAGCGTTCCGCCCGCACCGCCTCGCCCACGGAAGCCGCCGTCGTCATGGCCCGGCACGCCGTCAAGGTGCTCACCGACATGGATGCCCTCCTGGCGGCCGCGGCCCGTCCCGGACCGGGCAGCTCAGAGGTGCTGCGCCTGGGCATCTTCCCCAGCCTGGCCACCTTCGCCCTGCCGGAACTGCTGGCGTCGCCCCAGTGGCGGGATCTGGGAATTGACCTGCTGCTTTCCGTCGCCGAACCGGCACAGACCATCCAGGGGCTTCGCACGGGAGGGAACCTCGACGTCGCACTGGTGTACCAGGTGGGCCAGGGCGGACTGGCCTGGCCGTCCTCCATCAGCCGCCGCTGGCTGGGCGACGATAATTTCCGTGTGGTGCTGCCCGAGTCCTGGGGCATCCGCAGCGGCGCCGAGATGTCCGCCGAGCAGCTGGCGGGGATGCCCTGGATCATGCATCATCCAGGCACCCCCGATGCCCTGGTGATCGAGCGGCTCTTCGCCAGCTGCAGCCTCCACCCGCAGGTGGCCGCGTACTGCGATGACTTCAACGCCAGCCTGGCCATGGCTTCCGCCGGCCTTGGCGCGGCGCTGGTGCCCGAACTGGCGATGCTGAACCGGCCGGCCGGCACCGTGGTGCTGGATGTCCCCGAAATCCGGCTGGCCCGTAGCATCTTCGCCCTGCTGATCCATGAACAAAACGTGCAGGTCCGGCTGTTCCTGGACCGGCTGGCCGATGTGCTGGGCCGCCGGAGCATAGTGCCGCTCCCCACATCCGGTGCCCGGCAGGGCTGAAAAGTCGTTTCCTGAGTTAGGCCCGGGCCATACTCGAAACATGACCACTGGCGAAAAAACCATCTCCAAACGGTCATTGAGTGCCGTTACCAACCGGGTGACCGGAGTCCTGCGCGTCACCCGCTTCCAGCTCGCCTTCAAGGCCACCCTCGCTGTCGGCATCGCCTGGACACTTGCCCCGCACGTGCCGGGGGTGGCTTCGCAGTACCCGTATTACGCTCCGCTGGGTGCCATTGTCAGCATGTACCCCACCGTCTCCGGTTCCTTCCGCACCGGCATGGAAACCCTGGCGGGCCTGGTGACCGGCATGCTTTTGGCGCTGGGGGCCCTGCTGATCGGCACCCCGAATGTCTGGACCATTTCCGTGATCGTCGGCATTGGCGTGCTGCTCGGCGGGTTGAACTTCCTGGGGGCGTCCGGCCGGGAATACGTGCCGATGGCTGCGCTGTTCGTGCTGCTCCTGGGCGGTGATGATCCGGACGGCTATTCGTTCGGCTACGGCGTGCAGATGCTGGTTGGTGTCGTTGTCGGGCTGGGCGTCAACGCCCTCGTCTTCCCGCCCCTGCACCTGAACGGCGCCGTCAACGGGCTGGTCACACTGCGGAAATCGCTGGCACGGCAACTGCGGGACATGGGAACGGCGCTGGAGGAAACCTGGCCGCCCAAACACGAGGACTGGTCCCAGCGCGAGAGCGAACTGGATACCCTGACCAAGGAGGTCCGGGAAGCCGTGGAGCTGGCGGACACCAGCCGGCACGGAAACATCCGCAGCCGCAAGTACAGCCGTGATTTCACTGCCGACTACCGGGCGCTGCGGGCCATGGAACGCGCCACCCGGCATGTGAAGGACATGACCGAAGTCCTCACCGACGCCATCTGGCGGAATCCGCAGAACGTCGCTGTCCCGGCCGCCCTGACCGTACCCCTGGCCAAGGCAGTAAACGGCTGTGCCGAAGCGGTGGAGGCCTGGGATCCCGAAAGCGAGGAGCACTCCACGGCAACCCAGGCGCTCGTGGAGCTGGTGCGCCTGGTCAACACCTCGGGCTCGGCCGACAGCCCCGTGGATGCGACGGCCGCCCTGGCCATGGACCTGCGCCGCATCCTGCGGATCATCAACACGGAGTCCGACGGCGACGCCTAGGTCCGCGCCGCCCTTTCCTGCAGCGCGGGCGGACGGTTAGACTCCCCCGCAGCAGGGACCGCAACCAGGCCGCGCCGCACGAAGGATGACGCCGGACAAGGGACAGCGCCGTGAAAATTGTCGTTACCACGCCCACGGGGCACGTTGGTTCCCGGGTCTTAAGGCTGCTCATCCAGGCAGGCGTCCGGCCGACGGCCCTGCTGCGCGACGCCTCCCGGCTGGAGCCCGGGCTCCGGGGGTTCTGCGATGTGGTGGAGGGCAACCAGGACGATGAGGACGCCGTCCTGCGTGCCACCTTCGGCGCCGATGCCCTGTACTGGGTGGATCCGCCCAGTGATGACGACGACCCGCTGGACGGCTATGAGCGGTTCGGGGAGACGGCCGCCGCAGCGGTGACCGCCAATGCCGTTCCGCGCGTGGTGTTCCAGAGCAGTGTGGGGGCCGAGGTCCGCAGCGGGTTCGGTGAAGTGGACGGCCTGGCCCGCACGGAAGTACTGCTGAACGGTACGGGCGCGCACGTGACGCACCTGCGCTGCGGCTATTTCTTCACGAACCTGCTCGCTGATCTGGACTCCGTGCGCGCCGGCGTGCTGACCACCATCCTGCCCGTCGAGCACCGGATGCCGTGGGTCGATCCGCGGGACATCGGGGACGTTGCGGCCGGGCGGCTGCTGGCCACGGACTGGCACGGCAGGCGCACCCTCGGGGTTCTCGGCCCGCAGGACCTCTCGTTCCGTGAGGTTGCCGCGGTTGTGGGTGCCGCCGTCGGCCGCCCGCTGGCCGCACTGCAGATATCCGAGACGGAGTATGCCGGCATGCTGCGCGGGGCCGGACTAACGGAGGCCAGGATCGAGGGGATCCTGGGGATGTCGCGCGGCCAGCTGGACTTCACCCCGGAAGACCCCCGCAGCCTGGTGACCTCCACCCCCACCGCCCTGGCGGCGTGGGCTTACGATGTCCTTCGCCCGGCCCTGAATCCGCAGAGCTAGTACACGGGAAATTACCCCCTGGAAGCCGGTTTCAGGAAATTAATTGCATTCCCCAAAAAGCCTGAAATAAAGGGCATCCAAGGGCTGGCGGGCCCTCCGGGAACGCGTCTTCTTATTGACACTGCCCGGCGGAAAAGCAAGACTTCGAAATGTAAACACAGATTGAACTGCGATTCATAAAGCACCATCCGTAGGGGTCAGCCGCCCGGAAATCGGGTTAGACAACATGGAGGGCCTCCCCACTAAAAAGGGGAACCAATGTTAATGAAAAAACGCAGAATTGCACTGCCGGCATTAGCCGTATTCTCACTTGCCGCTATATCCTTGTCGGGTTGTTCAACAGCAGATACGGCGGAAGGCTCCGCTGTCTCGGAGACCCCGGCAAGCCAGAGCCCGGGAGCCGACCCGTCCGAGTCCGCGCTCCCGGTCGCAGCGCCGGATCCGGGCGCAGCCGTCCTGGTCGTCCAGACCAATAGCCGGAACGGCGGCGTCCGCGCCGTCCGCGGTCTCAAGACCGAGGCCGAGGCCGTCACTCTGCAGGCAGCCTGCGCCCAGACCGGCACCATGACCATCGAGCTGGCCAGGGTAGGACCAATGGAGCTCTCATGCGGGCCGGATGCGAACAACCATTCGCTTACCGTGGACATCAGGCCCGCCGCAGGGGTGCTCGATGTGGACGTACACGGCACCGAAGGCGTTCCTTGGGGAGTAACGATCACTGAGGCGGAACTGCCCTAAACCGCAAACCGGCTCGTGCCCTGGGACCTCCCAGGGCACGAGCCGGTTCTCGAAAGCGGGAAAACTACCCCTCGTCGGTCAGCAGCCCGAGCTCCGCGAGCTGACGGGCCATCCCGGCGCCGTCGGGCGCGTAGATCCAGGGGACGTCCACGGGGGTCTCCCCCGGCTTGCCCGTCCGTCCGCCGGCCAGCACCGCTTCGCCGGCCGACAGCTGGCGGATGGCAATGGCCCGGACGTTTTCCGGGTGGCGCTGGGCGAAGTCGGCGTAAATCTCTTCGTCATGCTGGCCGTTATCGCCGATCAGCAGCCACTTGATGTCCGGGAATTCCTGGGCCAGCCGTTCCAGCTGGCTGCGCTTGTGCGCCTGGCCGCTGCGGAACCAGCGGTCCGTGGTGGGACCCCAGTCGGTCAGCAGCAGCGGACCGGCCGGATACAGGTTGCGGGTAATGAACCTGGTCAGCGTAGCGGCGACGTTCCAGGCGCCGGTCGAGAGGTAGAGCACCGGGCCCACGGGGTTTTCCCGTGCCAGGCGGTCCATCATCACCGCCATTCCCGGTGTGGGCGTACGGGCGTGCTCATCGAGGACAAAGGTGTTCCAGGCTGCCAGCATCGGCCGTGGAAGTGCGGTGACCATGATGGTGTCGTCAATGTCCGACACCACGCCTACCTCGGCGGCCGGATCCACCACGTAGATCGGCGCGGTGGTTTCCTCGCCGTCTTCGGAACGAAGCAGGACGGTAGTCCAGCCCGGAGCAAGATCCGCAGGAAGGACGGCGTCAACCACTCCTCCCCGGTCCGCGGTGACCACATGCTTCTGGTCGCCCACAACCACGGTGACCGTGGCTTTGTTGACCGGCGGGCTCATGAAGTTCCGCCAGCCGCGGATGCCGTCGGCGATCGCCTTGGACGCCATCGACTTTTCAGCGCCGTCAAAATAACCGGGCTTGGCCAGGATGACCCGGCCAAGTACGCGCACCCATTCCGTGGAGCCGTATCCGGTGAAGGGAAGGACTATCTGCACGTCCCCCCGCTTCCGGGCACGTTCATCGCGCCATGCATGCAGGGAATCCTCCATGCGCATGCCGAGGTGGGCCACCGGAGTTTTGTCCGCCGGACGGTCTGCGGGGTTTTTTGTCATATTCCTAGTCTGTCAGATGCTTCGATCGCAGGTATTTGCCGTTGCTCCGGCGGATCAGCACGCTAGATGCGGTACTTTGACCGGACCGGGCAGTCGAACGGATCCCGGGCGGAGAGCCCCACCTCGTTGAGGTACCGGACCACAATGGCGTAGGACTGCACGAGCGTGGTCTCGGTGTAGGGGATGGAGTGCTTGGAGCAGTGTTCCTTCACCAGTTCGCTGGCCCGGGCCAGCGACGGCCGGGGCATGCTCGGGAACAGGTGGTGCTCCACCTGGTAGTTCAGTCCACCCATCAGGGTGTTCATGCCGCGGCCCACGATGTTCCGCGAAGTCAGAACCTGGCGGCTAAGGAAATCGACCTTGGAGTCCCTGGGGAGAATCGGCATGCCCTTGTGGTTCGGGGCGAACGAAGCACCCATGTAGACACCGAAAACTGCAAGCTGCACGCCGATGAAGGCGAAGGCCATTCCCACCGGCAGGAAGAAGAACACGGCAGCCAGGTACAGGCCCAGACGGGTGAAGACCATGACCAGTTCGGAGATGCGTCCCTTGACCTGCTTGTTCGCGAACAGGTGCTTGATGGACGTCGCATGCAGGTTGATGCCCTCCAGCATCAGCAGCGGGAAGAACAGCCATCCCTGGCGGCGTGCAAACCAGGCCATGAAGCCCTTCTGCCGTGCCGCCTGCTCCGGAAGGAAGGAGATGGTGTCCATGTCGATGTCCGGGTCCTTGCCCACCGTGTTGGGGTTGGCATGGTGCCGGCTGTGCTTGTTCATCCACCACTGGTAACTGATGCCGACGACGGCGTTTGCCACGAACTTACCGGCCCGGTCATTAGCCGGCCCCGATTCGAACACCTGGCGGTGCGAGGCCTCGTGCGCAATAAACGCTAGCTGCGTCAGGAGTATGCCCAGCGCCGCGGCGATGAGCAGCTGGAACCAGCTCTCCCCGATAAAGAAAGACCCTGTGGCGGCGGCAACCAGGCCGATGCACAGGAACACGAAAGTGGTGATGTAGAAAGAGCTCCGGCGCTTCAGCAGGCCTTCGTCGCGGACGGCTTTAAGCAGTCCGGAGTAGGTGCTGGTGACGTTATTCCGGCGCGGCTTCTTTTCGCTCGGGACTTCTTCAACGGGTGCAGTGGAGGATGCGGTTAAACTCATGCGGCCTTCTGGTGGTGTACGACTTCCCAGTCGGCGTGGCGAGCGGTTTCGCTCTGCGGATGTGACCACCCTAACCCGGAAGGCTGGTGTTTGTCTGTGACATTGCGCTGCGGCTGCCGAGCGTTGCGTGCTGGAGGGTGCGGCATTCCGCGTTTAGGGTGGGTGCAGACAACGGAGGTCACCATGGGTAACCGCAACGACGCCGGGACTCCGGCTCCCCCTCTGCAACTGTTCCCGCCCGGCTTGCCTGGAACACCGGAGCCGTCCGGTGTTCCCGTGTCCCCTCCCTGGCTGACCCCCGAAACCTATTGGCCCGCATTGTCGGAGGCCACGGCGGCACTGCCGGCACCGGTGGCGGTGCTGGGGCTGGAGGCTCTTCGGTCCAACGCTGCGGACCTGCTCCGGCGCGCCGGCGGCATGCCCCTGCGGATTGCCAGCAAGTCCCTCCGCGTCCGCGGCGTCATAGAGGCGCTGCTTCAGCTCCCCGGTTTTCGGGGCGTTTTCGGTTACACACTCCCCGAAGCCCTGTGGCTGGCGGAGCGGTGCACGGATGTTTTAGTGGGATATCCCAGCACGGACCGGCCGGCCCTCACCCGGCTGCTGGGCGACGAACGGCTGGCCGCCCGGGTGACCCTGATGGTCGACGACGAGTCCCAGCTGGACCTGATAGATGCCCTGGCACCGGCGGGCAAGCGCCCGGAGGTGCGTATCTGCCTGGATGCGGACGCCTCCTGGCAGGCGCCGGCGCTGGGCTTCATCGGCACCCGGCGGTCTCCCCTGCACACCCCGGACGAAGCCGTCCGACTGGGCCGTCGGATTGCCGCCCGCCCCGGCTTCCGGCTGGTGGGTTTGATGATGTACGAAGCCCAGGTGGCCGGCGTGGGCGACGCGGTTCCCGGGGCAGGCCCGCGGAATGTCCTCATGCGGCACCTGCAGCCGCGGTCCATGGCCGAGCTCCTCGGCCGCAGGCAGCTCATTGCCGGGCGGCTGCGCGATCTGGCCCCGCTCGAATTCGTGAACGGCGGCGGCACCGGCTCCATCGAAGCCACGCGCGCGGACCCGGCGGTCACCGAGATTACGGCCGGTTCCGGACTCTTCGGCGGACACCTGTTCGACAACTACCGTGCGTTTACGCCGGCCCCTGCCGCCGCCTACGCGTTCGACGTCGTCCGCCGTCCGACGTCGGACACCGCCACCGTGCTGGGCGGCGGATGGATCGCCTCGGGGCCGCCGGGAGCCAGCCGCCTTCCGCGTCCGGTCTGGCCGGCGGGCCTGCGTTTCCTCCCGCGGGAAGGGGCGGGAGAGGTACAGACTCCCCTGCACGGAGCGGCTGCCGGGACGCTGCGTCCCGGTGACCGCGCCTGGTTCCGGCATGCCAAGAGCGGCGAGCCGGCCGAACACCTCAACGAGTACCAGGTCGTGGACGGCGGGAAGATCGTGGACACGTTGCCCACCTACCGCGGCGAGGGGAAGGCGTTCCTGTGAGGACGGCGGGCGCCGGGTGGGAAAACTGGGGACGGAACGTTACTGCGGAACCGCTTCGCGTGGAGCGCCCGATCGATACCGCCGGCCTGCAGCGTTGCGTGGCCGGCGCGGCCGGCGCCGGGCAGCGGGTCAAGGCCGTAGGGGCGGGCCACAGCTTCACCGACATTGCCGCCACCGACGGCGTCCAGCTGGACCTCAGTGCCCTGCAGGGAGTAGTCGCAGTGGACACCGAAAGGTGCCGGGTGCGGCTCCGGGCCGGCACCCGGCTGCATCGGATTCCGGCACTGCTGGAACCGTACGGACTGGCAATGCCGAACCTCGGCGACATTGACCGGCAGTCCATCGCCGGTGCAGTTTCCACCGGGACGCACGGAACGGGTGCCGGGTTCGGCGGAATGGCCACCCAAGTGGCGGGCGTGACCCTGGTCCAGCCCGACGGCGGCCTGCTCAGCGTGGGCAGCGGGGATCCCCTGCTCCCGGCCGCCGCCCTCGGACTGGGTGCCCTGGGTGTCATCGCCGACGTCACCCTCCAGTGCGTACCCGCATTCGTGCTCCAGGCCGAAGAACGGTCCGAGCCCCTGGCGGATGTGCTCGAGGGACTGGACGACCGGGTGAAAGCAACCGACCATTTTGAGTTCTACTGGTTTCCGCACACCGACCGCGCTGCCACCAAGGCGAACACCCGCCTGCCCGGTGCTGCCCGCTGCCGTCCGCCCGGTCCCGCTGCGCGCTGGATTAACGACTCCCTGCTGGCAAACACCGTGTTCCGGGGTACCTGTGCCGTAGGCAGTGCGGTACCGGCGGTTGTCCCTGCCGTGAACGCCGCCGCGGCACGGCTGCTCGGCGGCCGGGACTATTCGGACGCTTCGGCGCGGGTCTTCACCACCCGGCGCAACGTGAGGTTCCGGGAGATGGAGTACGCCGTCCCGGCGGACCGCCTGGGCCCGGCCTTCTCCGCCCTCCGGGAGCTGATCGAGGAGCGCCGCTGGCGGATCTCTTTTCCCGTGGAGGTCCGCTGGGCGGCGGCCGATGACCGCTGGCTGTCCACCGCCTACGGCCGGGAGACCGCCTATATAGCCGTGCACCGCTATTACCGGGAGGACTTCGCCGAGTACTTCGACGCCGTCGAGGAACTTATGCTCGCCCACGGCGGGCGGCCGCATTGGGGCAAGCTGCATTCGCTCCAGGCGGCGGCACTGGCGGAGCGGTACCCGCGTTTCAGGGACTTCCTGGCGGTACGGGAGCAGCTGGATCCGGGCCGGGTCTTCGCGAACGCCTATCTGGACCGGGTGCTGGGCGCCTAACGGCCATCGCGCCGGAGGCACCGTACGATGGTCTGCAGCCGACCCGAAGGAGTGCCGTGACCGCCGCGCCCGCCCAAAGCCAGACCACCGTCCTGCCCCGCTCGTGGTGGTGGGGATTCCTGCCTTTCGCAGCAGCCTCTGCCGTTCATGTCGGGGCGCGGGCAGTCGAAGCCACCGACATCGCCGAACCCACCAAACTCACCCTGATGCCGCTGCTTGCCGTCGCCGCCCTCTGGGGCGCGCGCGGCGTCGTCCGCGGGCCTGCCGGCCGGATGCTGCCGGCGGCACTGCTGCTTGCGGCCCTGTTCTTCTCCTGGATCGGTGACGGCGCCGCCGCGTTCTTCCCGTCGGCACCGGAACTGCCGGTAATGCTCGGCTCCTTCGGCCTGGCCCACGTCTGTTATATCTGGCTCCTGGCGGGGTACGCCGCTGCCGGACGAATCCCGCGGTGGGCACTGGTCTTCCCGCTGTGGTGGGTACTGATGCTTGTGGTGCTGTGGCCTGCACTGGGCGGTCTGGCCCTGGCCGTGGCCGCGTACGGCATTGTCCTCGCCGGCACTGCGGCGACGGCGGCGCGCTGCCGGCCGATGGTGGCCGCCGGCGGCCTGCTGTTCCTGGCCTCGGACACGATCCTGGCCGGCCGGATCTTCCTGCCCGAGCAGATGCCTGACTGGACCAATCCCCTTGTCATGCTGACCTACTGTGCGGGGCAGGCCCTTATTGTTGCCGGGGTGCTTCGGACCTGGCGGGACGGACGCTGAGGGTCCAGCCCCCGGTGGAAACGCCTCAGCCCTCCGCGGGCCGCATCATCGGCGGGCTGAGGTACTCGTCCTTGACGGTGAATACCGCTGCGGGGGCACCCTTCCCGCGGAGGACCTTGCGTCCGGTGTCCCGCAGGGCGCCGGTCATCTTCCGGGTGAAGTTCCCGGCGTCGAGCTTGTCGGTGTTCCACACGGCCTGGTACACGCGGCGCAGCTGGTAGAGGGCAAATTCCTCAGGCAGAAGCCTGGCTGCGGTGAGGGTGTATTCGATCTTGCCGGCAAGGCGGTCCAGGGCCGCGGTGAGGATCTCGCGGTGGTCGAAGGCCAGCGCCTCATTGGCGAGGACGTCATATACCGGCATCCACTGCGCGGCTGCAGTGTCGGTGCCCGGGTTCAGCGCGGGCAGGGCGCTGCCGTCGGTTGCGAGCAGCGCCAGATGGGCGACGGACACAACGCGCATCCGCGGGTCGCGAACAGGTGAGCTGTAGGTGGCGAGCTGCTCGACGTAGGCGCGGTGCGCACCCAGGTCCAGTCCGGTTTCCTCCTGCAGCTCACGCCACGCAGCCGTGAGGGCATCCTCATCCGGCCCCACGAAGCCGCCGGGCAGCGCCAGGGCACCCTTGAAGGGATGCCCTCCGCGGCGGACGAGGGCTGCATGGAGGGTGCTTCCTTTGACGGCGAAGACGACCAGATCCACGGTCAGCGCAACGGAGGGATACTCCCTGGGCGCGTAGTCCTGAAGGAACTGCTCTTCTTCGGTGGCCATCAGGCTCCTGTCAGTACCGTCCGCTTTGCCCAGGGCGGTGAGGTGAAGCGGTTCCGCTGGGCGATGATGAGGTCGATTATCTCAGTTGCCGTGGATATCCGCTCCTCCGGAGTGCCGGAAACAAGGATCCAGGAATGCCCGGCTGCCGTGAGCTCCTCCTTGAACCACTCGGTCATTTCGGCCCGGGGGTGCTCCGGATCGCGCCATCCGTCGTCCTCGAAGGGCACGCCGTCGTGGTCGGTGACGAGGTAGAGGTCGCGGCGGGGCAACCGCTCGACGGCATGGTAGGAACCGTAGCTTTGCTCACCGATGTAGATCCGTTCAAAGAGCGCAGTGGCGATCACATCCGTATCGGCAATGACCAGCGGGCACCGCGCCGCTGCTTCGTTTTCCATCTCGTTCTGCCGTTCACCGATGACGGCGAAATCCTCCGCGGTCCAGACCATGTCGGACAGGACGGCGTCGGGCTTGGTTTCCTGCAGAGCGGCGAACTTGTCATAGGTGTACTGGCGGCCGAATTCGGGAACGTCGACGAGCTCGGGGAAGCTCGCCCGGTAGTGCTCGGTCAGTGCCCGGGCGAGGGTGGTGGTGCCGGCGGACTCGGCTCCGACCACGATGATGCGCACGGCCATGTCCTGCCGGGCACCTTTGATGATGTTCCGCCAGGCTGCGCCGATGTCGTCCCGGCAGAGGGTGCCGCTGACGGGATAGGCGGTGCGGAGCCTGTCCACCATGACGTGGGCCGCACCGAAGTCCTGCGCGAGTTCGCTGCCGTAGTCCTCGGAGCTGAAGACGGCGTCGACGGCCGTGATGCCCTTCAGCTTGAGGGCGATGCGCAAGGCCTCGTTGTGCGCCTTCCAGATGGTCCGGGAGTTGTAGTCCACCGGGCAGTCGTTCGGCATCCCGATGACCGTTACGTTCGTCTCCGCGAACTCCGCGGCAAGCCACTTCACCCGGTCTTCAAGGGCGATACTTTCGAACCGGCTGCCAAGGATGACGACGGCGAGCCTCGTGCACTGCTCCGACGCCCGGGCAATGAGGTGCCCGTGGCCGACGTGCGGCGGATAGAACTTGCCGATCACGACACCCTGGCCAAACAGGCTCATGCCGGTATCTTTCCGGCCTCGGCAGCCGGGCGGACGGCCGCGGTGCGGGTGCGCTTCCAGTCGATAAGACCGTAGACGCAGAGGGCGGTGAAACCGATGTAGAGGATGGCGGTGAGGTTGAGTCCGCGGGAGAAGTACAGCGGAACACTGACGAGGTCGATGGCAATCCAGACGTACCAGTGCTGGAAGATCTTCTTCGCCTGTCCGTAGGTGGCCAGGAGCGACGCGGCCAGGACGAAGGCATCGGGCCAGGGAACCTCGGAGTCGGTTCCGTGCGTGAGGATCATGGCGATCCCCACGGTGGCCAGGACGACGGCGGCGATACCGGCAATAATCTCGTTCCGGCTTGCGTCGCGGATCGGCAGGTCGCTTTTCTGCTCCGTATCCTTGGCGCCGCGGACCCAGTTGTACCACCCGTAAACGGCGACGCCGGCGAACACGGCCTGCAGGAGGGTCTCGCCGTAGAGCCCGGCCCCGAAGAAGAGAACCATAAACGCGATGTTGTTGATGATGCCCACGGGCCAGTTCCAGGCCTTCTGCCGGGCGACGCCGTAGACGCAGGCAGCACCGGTGACGAACCCGATGACTTCGATCCAGCTGACGGGTGCTCCAAGCAGGGATGCTGCCGGCGAGTTCATCCAGTCCAGTACTGCATTCATGACGCTCTCCTGATTTATTGTCAGTGTGACAATGAGTAGCCTAAGGCCGATGGTGAGAGAACGGAAGACCTGCCGTGGACCAGTATTGAGAGCTACGTCACAACAAACCGGAGCATTCCGGGCACTAAAAAACCGCTGGACACAGGATTTCCCGTGTTCCAGCGGTCTTGTTGGTGGAGCTGAGGGGACTCGAACCCCTGACCCCCTGCATGCCATGCAGGTGCGCTACCAGCTGCGCCACAGCCCCGAACTTTCAGTGATTTTCCACCGCAAACCCTTCGGTCTCCCGAAGGTTTTGGTGGAGCTGAGGGGACTCGAACCCCTGACCCCCTGCATGCCATGCAGGTGCGCTACCAGCTGCGCCACAGCCCCAAAACTAAAGGTTGTTTACTTCACTTTCCCGTTCACCGGGGCGAAGCAACTCCTCTACCTTAGTACAAATCAACAGGAGCGCAAAATCCACTCAGCGCTCCCCTGACGGGCAGGAAAGAGGGTCTTTCAGCCCTCCACCGGGCCGCTGGGAAGCGAGTCCAGCCCCACGTTGTGCTGGGCCAGGTGCCAGGCGGAATTCCCGTGCCGGTCCGGGATTTCCTGAAGGACCGACCAGTGGCAATTGGATACCCCCGAGATGACCGCCCAGGACTCCGTAGGCAGGCCGAGCAGCGCGCAGATTCCGGCGCGGATCGCTCCCCCGTGGCTTACGGCCACAAGCGTGCCGCCGGCAGGCAGTTCCTGGACGGCCTCCCCCACTGCCTCGGCGACCCGCCGGCCGACGTCGACGCGCGTTTCCCCGCCGCCCGCCCGGGCGCTGCCTACTCCCGCCGACCAGGCGCTGAGCAGCGGTGCGTCCTGCTCCGCGATCTGTGTGAAGGTACGCCCTTCCCACGTGCCGGCAAATGTTTCCCGCAGGCGTTTGTCCTCCGCCACGTCAAGACCGGTCTCGGCGGCCAGGACCCTGCCTGTGCCCAGGGCACGGCTCAGGTCCGAGGAAACTATCGCGTCGGGTTCGAGGAACCGCAGCACTGCCGCCGCCTCGGCAGCCTGCCGCAGGCCGGTGTCGTCAAGGGCAATATCCTGCTGCCCTTGGAAGCGCCCCGCCCGGTTCCATTCCGTACGTCCATGGCGCCAGAAAACCACCCGGCGCGACGCGGAATCCGGATCCCAAGGGGCAGGGGCGCTCATGGTCACAGGCTATTCGGACTCGGCGCCGGCAGGAGCGTCTTCAAGCTGGAGGTCAACCTCGGGGCAGTCCTTCCACAGACGCTCCAAGGCGTAGAACACGCGGTCCTCCTCGTGCTGGACGTGCACAACGACGTTGGCGTAGTCCAGCAGGACCCAACGGCCTTCGCTGCGTCCTTCACGGCGCACGGGCTTGAGGTCCATCTTGGACAGTTCCTCTTCGATGCCGTCAACAATGGCGTTGACCTGGCGCTCATTCGAGGCCGAGGCAATGAGGAAGACGTCGGTGATGGCAAGCCGTTCGCTCACGTCGATTGCGACGATATCGTCCGCAATCTTGGCCGAGGCCGCTTTGGCCGCCGCCCGTGCAATGTCGATGGAAGATTCGGTGGCGCTCAAAGTGTGTCTCCTTGGGGTAATCGGTCAGCCGCCAAGGCCGCCGACGATCATTAGTACTCCGACGATCAGGGCAAGTGTGCCCAGACCTGCAACTCCGGCGGCCGCAAAACGCAGCCTCCGGGTACGGCCGAGTCCGGCCGTCATGACATCTAGGGGGTCAAGCCCGAAGGCACTGCGGGCACCGATGGGGGCCGCAGCTTCCTCGGATTCAACCGGTTTATTGACCAGCGCATCAGCGCGGGCGAGGATCCGTGAATGGCGCACGTCCGTGGCGCCGACGGGTACCCGGCGCGGCACGGACGCCGGACGCTGGGCAGGAACCGCCGGCAGGGGCCGCGCGGCAGCAGCCTCCGGATCCACCACCGGCGTCGACGAGGTGACAATGGGAATGTGCGAGGTCTGCGGCGCCTTCATCACGGGATGTTCCATCCCCGGGACCTTCACGAACTCGAGCGGCGTCACCATCGCCAGGTTGTGGGCAGTACTCGGGTCGCTCGGCGACGGTTTGCGCTGCTCGTTTTCCTGCGACAGTTTCTCGATGGCGCGGGTGCGGCGGTTCAGTACCTTGGCACGTTCGGCCAGGGCCTTCTGCTGGGCCAGCAGTTCCAGGTCCACGGCCTGCGGATCATCAACCTGCAGTGCCTCCATGGCCGCAACATGGTTGCGGGCCTGTCCCTCCAGTGCCTGGCGGGCAGCCAGGGCCTGTTCCACGCTCATACCCTCGACGTCGGCGTTCGGGTCGGTGCCGGCAGCGGGACCGGCGGCCGGACCTTCCGTAACGGCGGGAGTTGCCAAAGCCGGTGCCGCGCGGCGGCTCTGCTTTCGGGATGCCCGAGAGCTCAATTCCTGCTCGTCCTGCGTTTCCGCAACCTGCCGTTCCGAAGCCTTAAGTTGCGGAGCCTTGGGCTCCGGGACCTGGGACTCCGGTTCCGCGTCCGTACCCGCCAAGGACGATTGCCGGCGTCGTTCCCGACGCAGCGACGGACCGGCAGGTGCCGGTGGAGACGGTTCGGAAGAGACCGGTCCGGTTGCCTCCGGCGAGGCCGGGACATCCGCGGGCAACTCAGCCGAGCCGGCCCCGGTACCCGCAGCTGCAGCACGCTGTTGCTGCTGCAGCCTCAGCTGGCGGCGGGTGGGCGGCGCAGTCTCAGGGTCACGGCGCTCCGGCGTCTCTGCCAGGGCCTTGTACGCACGCAGCGCTTCCCGGTCCCGGGCACGCTGCTGGGACTCACGTTCCCGCGGCCCGGCCGGGGAATCCACGGGTACGTCGGCCGCCCGGCGGCTGCGCCGCGGCGCGGACTCTGGACCGTTAGTCATTTCCTACCCATCCGGTATGTGTATTTACGCTACTGGTTCTGTTTCGGTTTCCGCGGAGTTCGGAGCCTGCCTGTCGGCGGCGTACAAACGGTGCTTCGCGATGTACTGCACTACCCCGTCCGGGACGAGGTACCACACGGGGTTGCCTTCGGCCACGCGGCGCCGGCAATCGGTCGACGAAATCGCCATGGCCGGCACGTCCAACAGGAAGACGTCATCCCGGCCGACGTTCTCCAGAACGTGCCCCGGCCGCGTCACCCCCACGAACCGCGCCAGTGACCACAGCTCCTGGATGTCTTTCCAGGACAGGATCTGCGCCATGGCATCGGCGCCGGTAATGAAGAACAGGTCAGCCTCGGGCCTTGCCGTCTTCAAGTCACGCAGAGTATCAATGGTGTACGTAGGGCCCGGCCGGTCGATGTCGACGCGGCTCACCGTGAACCGCGGGTTCGATGCCGTAGCAATGACCGTCATCAGGTACCGGTGCTCGGCCGGACTCACCTGCTGGGCGGCCGGCTTATGCCACGGGTCGCCGGTGGGGACGAAAACCACTTCGTCCAGATCGAACGTGGACGCAACCTCACTCGCGGCAACCAGGTGGCCGTTATGAATGGGGTCGAACGTTCCACCCATGACTCCGAGGCGGAATCTGCGCTTTCCGTTGCTTTGTGTCCGCTGCGGTTCACCCATGGGGAAGAACGCCTCCGCTGACTCCACGTACGGGGTCAGTCCCGGATGGCCTGGCCGTGGTCATGCTTGTCGGGGAACTGGCGCTGGGGGTCAACGTGCTCCGGCTCGGCCGTGTGGCGGTTGCCCACATTGGAGAAGGACACCGTGATCAGCATCAGCAGCAGCAGCGCCGCAAAGATCACTCCGCCGTAGACGTACGGAGACGCCGGCAGTTCAACGTGGTGTTCTTCGGCAGCAGTAAACACGGCGCC
Source organism: Arthrobacter sp. zg-Y1171 (assembly GCF_025244845.1). NCBI lineage: Bacteria > Bacillati > Actinomycetota > Actinomycetes > Micrococcales > Micrococcaceae > Arthrobacter > Arthrobacter sp. zg-Y1171. The sequence continues at coordinate 2,060,382 of NZ_CP104264.1, forward strand.
CGTAAGCTGGATCAGCATGTATCTCCCCTAGAGATCGATAGGTTCCGCCGGGCAGCCGGCGGAACGGGTTCTTAGTCAATGGTACGCGTAACGGAGTGCACATCGCAGCCGGACCCGTCGCCGGGCGCTGGACGGAACTAGTCGCGGATCTGCCCGTCGCCCTGGATGATCCATTTCGTGGTGGTCAGTTCCCTGAGCCCCATGGGGCCGCGCGCATGCATTTTCTGCGTGGAAATGCCCACCTCGGCGCCGAGCCCGAGTTCGCCCCCGTCCGTGAACCTGGTGGAGGCATTGACAATCACCGCCGCGGAATCGATCTCCGCAATGAACCGCTCCGCATTGGCAAGGTCATTGGTGATGATCGCTTCAGTGTGTCCGGTGGTCCAGCGCCGAATGTGCTCCAGCGCGTCATCGAGCGTGTCCACTACCGCCACGGCCAGGTCCAGGTCCATGTACTCACGACCCCAGTCGCCGTCGTCGGCTTTTTCCGCGCTGACTCCGGCGGGCAGCAGTTCCATGGCGCGGGGGTCGGCGTGCAGGCGGACGCCGGCGGCAGCCAGCGCCGCCAGGACGTCGCGGGCAGCCGGAGCACCCTCGTGGATGAGCAGGGTCTCGACGGTATTGCAGACGCTGGGGCGCTGCGTCTTGGCGTTGAGCAGGATATCCACTGCCATCTCCACCGGCGCCGTCCGGTCCAGGTAGATGTGGACGTTGCCCTCCCCCGTCTCGATGACGGGCACGGTGGCGTTGGTGACGACGGACTGGATCAGGGAGCGGCCGCCGCGCGGAATCAGCACGTCCACCCGGCCCCGGGCCTTCATCAGGACGGTGGCGCCCTCACGGCCGTACTGGTCAACGCTCTGCACGGCATCGGCGGGCAGGCCCGCTTCCTCGAGGGAGTCACGGATGATCTCCACGAGGACGGCGTTGGTGTTCTCCGCGGCGCTGCCGCCGCGCAGGAGAACGGCATTGCCGCTTTTCAGCGCCAGTCCGGCAATATCGAGGGTGACGTTGGGGCGGGCCTCGTAGATCGCGGCCACCACGCCCATCGGAACATGCACCTGGCGCAGCCGCAGGCCGTTGGGCAGCGTCTGGCCGCGGGCTACGGATCCCACCGGATCCGGCAGCCCGGCCAGGTTCTCCAGCGCTGCGGCCAGCGCGGTGATGCGTGCCGGCGTCAGCGACAGCCGGTCCAGCATGGCCGCGGAGGTCCCGTTGTCCCGGCCTGCCGCCACATCGCGGGCGTTGGCCGCAAGGATGGCGGCCTGTTTCGCATTGACGTTCTGCGCAATCTGCCGCAGGGCGCGGTCCTTCCAGGCACGGTTGGCCCGCGCCAGGCGCCGGGCAGCCGCGCGGGAACGGTCGGCAAGGGCATGGACCTGGGCTTCCACGCCGTTGTCCGTGCCGGCAGGTTCCAGGTCAGCCTCTGTTGTGTTCACGGAAGTCATGACCCCAGTGTAGGCCCGGTGCCGGCATCCGGCGCGGGTGCCGGTGCTTCGTTGGGGTGCAGGAGAACGAGGTCGTTAACGTGGACCACCGCGCGTTCATAGCCGCGCCCCAGCTCGCGGGACAGTTCCCGGGTGGAGCGGCCGAGCATGGAGGGCAGCTCGTCCGAACCGTAGTTGGTCAGGCCATGGGCAATCACGCGGCCCGCGGTATCGGCCAGGGCAACGGCGTCACCGGGTTCGAACTGCCCCTTGACCGCAGTGATTCCTGCCGGCAGCAGCGAACGGTGCCGGTCCCCCACTGCCTTTGCGGCGCCGTCGTCGAGCACCAGGGTGCCTTGGATACGGGCGAGGTGGGCGAGCCACAGCAGGCGGATGGACCGGCGCCGGCCGCGGGTGGTGAACCAGGTGCCCACGTCTTCTCCGGCCAGCGCGGCGGCCGCGTTGGCCGTGGACGTGACCAGTGCCGGGATGCCCGATTCCGCGGCAATGGTGGCTGCTTCGACCTTGGTTGCCATCCCGCCCGTACCGACGCCGGCCCTGCCCACCTTGCCGATCCGCACGTCCGCCAGGTCCTTGGGACCGGTGACTTCGGGGATGCGGCGGGCACCCTCGGACGGCGGACCGTCGTAGAGGGCGTCGACGTCGGATAGCAGGATGAGCGCGTCGGCCTTCACGAGGTGCGCCACCAGGGCGGCCAGGCGGTCATTGTCGCCGAAGCGGATTTCGTGGCTGGCGACGGCGTCGTTCTCATTCACGATCGGCAGGACACCGAAGTTCAGCAGCCGTTCCATGGCCCGGTGCGCATTGGCGTGATGGGCGCGGCGCATCAGGTCCTCAATGGTGAGCAGCACCTGGCTGACGGTGACACCGTGCACACTGAACGCCTGCGTGTAACGCGCCATCAGCAGGCCCTGGCCCACGCTGGCGGCAGCCTGCTGGGAGGAAAGCTGCGCCGGACGCTTGGTGAGGCCCAGCGGCGCCAGCCCGGCGCTGATAGCGCCGGAGGAGACCAGGATGATCTCGGTTCCCTGCGCATGCCGGGCGGAAAGCACGTCGGCCAGGGACCGCAGGGCAGAGTCGGAGATCCCGCCCGCCACGGAGGTCAGGGACGAGGAACCTACCTTGACCACCACCCGGCGGGCCCGGGCAAGCCCGGAGCGGGAAGTCAACGCACGGCGGGCAGGAGAGGCGAATTCGATGTGTTCACTCATAACCTGCCCAGCCTATGCGCTGCGCCCCGTCCCTACCGGGAAGATGAAGGCGTTACTCCGCTTCGTTACCCTCGACGTCCGCAGGACGGGACGAGTGCTTGTAGTTCACGGACTCGGTCCAGATGCCTGCCTTGCGCTCGGCTTCGAGCTCGTCCCGGGCGGCAGCCCGGGCTTCCTTGCGCTTCTGGTGGTCGCCGCGCTTTTCCTCGCGGGTGGGGCGGGAGAAGTCTTCGACACGGATGTCGCTGCCACGCGGGGAGGCGGCAAGCAGTTCCGCACCGCCGATCATCGTGGGCTCCCAGTCGAAGACGACGCCGTCGCCCTCGCCGATGACCACGGCGTCACCGGGCTTGGCGCCTTCCTTGAACAGTTTCTCCTCCACGCCCAGCTTGGCCAGGCGGTCCGCCAGGTAGCCCACGGCTTCGTCATTGGTGAAGTCGGTCTGCTGGACCCAGCGAACCGGCTTCTCGCCCAGGACGCGGAAGAGCGGCTCAAGGTTGCGCTCCTCGCGGCGGATCAGGAAGCCGCCCTTGTAGTTGACGCCGCGCGGCTTCAGGACCGGCGGCTGGATGCGCGGCGGAGCCTTCTCCACGGCGTCCCGTGCTTCCTTGACGATGGCAGCCATGGCGAACCCGAGCTCACGCAGGCCTTCATGGCTGGACGCGGAAACCTCGAACACGCGGTAGCCGCGCTTCTCCAGTTCCGGCCGGACGAACTCGGCCATGTCGCGGCCGTCAGGAACGTCGACCTTGTTCAGTGCGACAAGGCGGGGACGGCGGTTCAGCGGCACGACGTCGCCGTCGGTGCCCGCGTAGCTCATGTCCACTTCGTACTTCTCGAGCTCGCGCTCAATGACTTCCAGGTCCCCAATGGGGTCCCGATCCGTTTCCAGTGCGGCACAATCCAGCACGTGCACCAGGGCGGCGCAGCGTTCCACGTGGCGCAGGAAGTTGTGGCCCAGGCCCTTGCCTTCCGAGGCGCCTTCAATCAGGCCGGGAACGTCGGCGACGGTAAAGCGCACGTCACCGGACTGGACAACGCCCAGGTTCGGGATCAGCGTGGTGAAGGGGTAGTCGGCGATCTTCGGCCGGGCCGCGGAGATGGCCGCAATCAGCGAGGACTTGCCGGCCGACGGGAAGCCGACCAGTGCAATGTCGGCGATGGACTTGAGCTCCAGGACAATGTCGGACTCTTCGCCGGGCACGCCCAGCAGCGCGAATCCGGGAGCCTTGCGCTTCTGTGAGGAAAGCGAGGAGTTGCCCAGGCCGCCCTGGCCGCCGGCGGCGGCGATGTACTCGGAGCCCTCCCCAACCAGGTCCGCCAGGACCTCGCCGGCCTTGTTCTTGACGACGGTGCCGTCCGGCACGGGGAGGATCAGCGTCTCGCCGGTCTTGCCCGCGCGCCAGTCGCCCATCCCGTTGCCGCCGTTGGTGGCATGCCGGTGCGGGGCGTGGTGGTAGTCCAGCAGGGTGGTGGTATTCGAGTCAACGCGCAGGATGACGTCGCCGCCGTCGCCGCCGTTGCCGCCGTCGGGCCCACCCAGGGGCTTGAACTTTTCACGCTTGACGGACACGCAACCATGGCCGCCTGTACCGCCCGAAACATGCAGCACTACGCGGTCTACAAAGCTGGCCATGGTTCTCCTTCAAAGGAACTTCTTGATCATGCCAATTCTACTTGGCTTAAAAAACGACGGGGCGGGCCATCAAGGCCCGCCCCGTCGGAAAAGCTAAATGCCGGTGATTACTCGGCGGCTGCAGCAGCCACGATGTTCACGACGCGGCGGCCACGACGGCTGCCGAATTCAACTGCGCCTGCTTCCAGGGCGAACAGGGTGTCGTCGCCTCCGCGGCCAACGCCCTCACCCGGGTGGAAGTGGGTGCCGCGCTGGCGAACGATGATTTCGCCTGCCTTGACAACCTGGCCGCCGAAACGCTTTACGCCGAGGTACTGGGCGTTGGAGTCGCGACCGTTGCGAGTGGAACTCGCACCTTTCTTATGTGCCATTTCTTTGCCTGCCTTTGCTAACTGATATTGAAACCCTCAGGCGGGATCACACCCGCGTTCCCGGCCCTGGGGCCGGCAGGAGAATCAGGAGTTGATGGACGTAACCTTGACCTTGGTCAGCGAGGAGCGGTAGCCCTGACGCTTCTTGTAGCCGGTCTTGTTCTTGAACTTCTGGATAACAATCTTCGGACCCCGGAAGTTCTCGACGATTTCTGCAGTCACGGTAACCTTGGCCAGGTCCTGTGCAGCAGAGGTGACCTTGTCGCCATCAACCAAAAGCAGGGCAGGCAGCTCAAAGGTGCTACCGGCTCCACCGGGGACGCGGTCCAGGGTTACGAGGTCTCCGACGGAAACCTTTTCTTGGCGGCCGCCAGCGCGGACAATCGCGTACACCACTTGGGAACTCACTTCTCTCGACGTTTAATACTTGGATGCGCATTTAGCTGGGACCAGATTGGGCCTGCCTTGCGCCATGCAGTTCCGCCTAAGCCGATAAACGGTTGGAAGGCGTTCGCACCGAAGTTCAAGGCTACGCTAATGGTCCTATAACCCGCAAATGCGGTGCCTGCACACGGTATATGCAGCCGTACATATGCACTCGGACCAAGGGCGCCACCGAACCGGTGCCACTGCTCGATCTCTACTTTATCCCATGATGCCGGTGTTCCGGGCATCGGCGCCACGGCGGGTCCATGGCACGGGCTTAAAAGCCTGCGGGCGGCCCGGCCCCTAAGGGACAGGCCGCCCGCAGGCAGTGGTACGCGGGCCTACAGCTCGGAGGCGGGTACGCCTACGCCAAGGATCACCGGAGCCGCAGCACCGGTCTTTTCCTCACGGGCAACCGGCGGCTTGCCGGCCGCCGTAACCGTATGCCGTGCCGGCGTGGAGGAAACTGCTTCCCCTGCTGCCGGTGCCAGGACCTCGGCGGCACCCTGCGGGCTGCTGGCTGCCCTGCGGCGGCGTGCCGGGCGGGCCGGTGCCTCCGGTGCGGATGCCTGCACTGCAGCCTGCCGGGTGGACTTCGGCTCCTGCGCCTGGGCAGCGGGCTCCGGATCGGCGGCCGGCTGCACGGGCTGGGACACGGCCGAGGCGACCTCGTTGAAGGCTTCGGTCAGGCTTTCGAGGGTCAGGACGGGTTCTTCCTTCACCTGGCGGCGCCTCTGGCGGCGGGGAACCACTACGGTTTCCCCCTGGATGTTCAGCACGGCCCCCGGCTCGGTGTCGGACTCATCATCGGCTGCCTCATTCGCGGCCGGTACCGACGATCCCGCGTCGCCGTTGGCGGCAGCGTCAACCACCTCGTGTGCGGCGGCGGTCGCAGCGGCAATGCTGGCCAAGGCCGCGCGGGCGGCTTCGGCCTTCGCCTGCCGCTCGGCGTCTTCCTGTACCGGTTCCTCAGCCTGCGGCTGCTCTTCCGCTGCCTGGACGTTGCCGTTCTGTCCGCGGCTGCGGTTGCGCTTACGGTCCCCGCGGGACTGCTTTTCCTGCTTGAGGTGCTGCTGGTGGTTATCATCGGCAACCGCGTGGCCGTTGCCGGCCGGCGTGTGGCTGGTGCTGCGGCGGTGCTCCACGGGTACGTCCTGCGTGACGACGCCGCGGCCGTCGCAGTGCTCGCAGGTCTCACCGAAGACCTCGAGCAGGCCGGTGCCCATGCGCTTGCGGGTCATCTGTACCAGGCCCAGCGAGGTAACCTCGGCGACCTGGTGCTTGGTACGGTCCCGGCCCAGGCACTCCACGAGACGGCGCAGCACCAGGTCGCGGTTGGCTTCAAGGACCATGTCGATGAAGTCGATGACGATGATGCCGCCGATGTCGCGCAGACGCAGCTGGCGGACCACTTCTTCGGCCGCTTCGAGGTTGTTCTTGGTGACGGTTTCTTCCAGGTTGCCGCCGCTGCCGGTGAACTTGCCCGTGTTGACGTCCACCACTGTCATGGCTTCGGTGCGGTCAATCACCAGGGAGCCGCCCGAAGGCAGGAACACCTTGCGGTCCAGCGCCTTAGCAATCTGCTCGTCGATGCGGTGCGCCGAGAAGATGTCCTCGTCCTTGGTCCACTTCTCGAGGCGTCCCACCAGGTCCGGAGCCACGTACGTGACATAGGCCTCGATGGTGTCCCAGGCCTCTTCACCGGAGACCACAAGCTTGGAGAAGTCCTCGTTGAAGACGTCGCGGACCACCTTGATGGTCAGGTCCGGTTCGCCGTACAGGAGTTCCGGCGGCAGCGTCTTGGTGGACGTGGACTTGGCTTCGATGTTCTCCCACTGGGCGCGGAGGCGGTTGATGTCATTCATCAACTCTTCCTCGCTGGCACCTTCAGCGGCAGTGCGCACAATGACCCCGGCGTTTTCCGGCAGGTGGTCCTTGAGGATCTTCTTGAGCCGGTTGCGTTCGACGTCGGGCAGCTTGCGTGAGATGCCGGTCATCGAACCACCCGGGACGTACACGAGGTAGCGGCCCGGCAGGGAAATCTGGCTGGTCAGGCGTGCACCCTTATGGCCCACCGGATCCTTGGTGACCTGCACCAGGACCGAATCGCCGGACTTCAGCGCCAGTTCAATACGGCGCGGCTGGCCGTCCAGGCCGGCGGCATCCCAGTTGACCTCGCCGGCGTACAGCACGGCGTTGCGTCCGCGGCCGATGTCCACGAAGGCGGCCTCCATGCTGGGCAGCACGTTCTGGACCTTGCCGACGTAGACGTTGCCGATCAGGGAGTCCTGCTGGGTGTTGGAGACAAAGTGCTCGGCGAGGACGCCGTCTTCCAGCACGCCTATCTGGATCCGCTCGTCACGCTGGCGCACAATCATCTGGCGGTCCACGGACTCACGGCGGGCCAGGAACTCAGCCTCGGTGATTACGTGGCGGCGCCGGCCCGACTCGCGGGACTCGCGGCGGCGCTGCTTCTTGGCTTCCAGCCGGGTCGACCCCTTGACGCTGGTCACGCGGTCCGAGACCGGAGCCTCGGCGTGGGCGCGCGGTGCACGCACCCGGGTGACGGTGTTGGGCGGATCATCGTCCGCTCCCCCGGTCAGTTCCAGATCGGCGTCCCCGCGGCGGCGCCGACGACGACGGCGGGAGGTTACACCGTCGGACTCGGAGTCCTCGGGGCCGGTCGCTGCTTCTTCTGCACCGGCTTCCTGCCCGTTTCCTGATTCCGAGCCCTGGCGGCTGCGGCCGCGGCGGGACCGGCGGCGGGACCGGCCGGAATCGTCGCTGCCCTCCGGCTCGTCTGTTTCTTCGGCTTCGGCGGGCTTGGCCACCGGCACGGAACGCACAGCGGTGAGGTCCGGGGCGTGGAACAGCACCGACGTGGGCGATTCCGGTACCGAGAACGGATCCAGCGCCGAGGTGGGGCCTGCGGCTTCAGCCTTTGCCGGCTCCTGGTCCTTGGCGGGGGACTCTTCCTTGGCGGGTGCTTCAGCCGCGGCGGGCAGCACAGGCTCGGCCGGGGTTTCGGCGGGTTCCGCAGCAGCGGACGCGGCCGACTCAGCCGAGCGTGCCGGGCCGGTCGGCGTGCTGGCGCGGCGGCGCGTCCGGGTTTTCGGTGCAGCGGCCGCTTCGGCAGCGGGTTCGGCAGTGTTGGTGGACTCCGGACCGGCAGCCAGCGTCACTTCGTCGGCAGCAGCGTTCTCAACGGCAACGGCATCCACGGCAGGCTTCTTGGCCGGGCTGCGGCGCCGGCGCACTGTCTTGGCGGGAGCTGCTTCAGCGGAGGCGGTTTCGGCAGCTGCGTCAGCGGAAACCGAGTCCGCAGCGGCGGAAGCGGTCTCGGCAACGGCCTCGGGGGTCTCTTCGGGCGGCATGACTGCTTCGGCGGCCGGTGCTGCCTTCTTACGGGGGGTGCGTGTGCGCTTGGGCTTCTCAGCGGCGGGCGCGGGGGTTTCCGGCTGGATGTCCGCCGCTGCCGTTTCGGCTTGCGGCGCCTCCGCTGCGGACTGCCCTGCGGGGGACGCAGCGGGGACAGACTTACGGCGGCTGCGGGTGGCCTTTTTTACGGGTGCCGGCTGCTCGCCCTGCTGCACGGGAAGATCCCCTGCCGCTGCGGTTTCCACAGGCAGTTCATTGGTTCCATTATTCTGATTAGTCATGTAGGCCTATGCTCCGGCCCTGCGGCACTGGCCACATTCCAATGCCCCAAGGCAATGTGTCGGCTGTGCGGTGGCATCGCAGCCTGCCCGCCAGCCGGAAGTCGTCTGGATGTCATTCGAGGTCGTGCCAGCTGTGGGGCGCGGTATCACTCGAAGACCAGCGGCGCTTTTCCTGCTACCCCTGCGGAACGGATAATTTTCGTTACGGCTGTTCTGGGTAGGTCTGGCCGGCGGATTCCCTGGTTCCCATCCGGATTGATGGGCCAACTACACGGGAAGCGTCACCGGCAGAACCGGAAGCCTGTCGCTGGACCGGCGACGGAATGTGGTTCCGTTGTCAGCCAAGCTTCATTATCGCATACGGCCGCCTTTTTGGCCCGTCCCTGCGCATAGACTCGACGCAGATAGTTACTTCCGACAGCTACTCCGTAAGGAGCTTCCGTGCCCTCCAGCGCAGCCCGTCCATCATCCGGCGCCACCCCGGACGAAGCCGCCGATCCCCGGGACCAGGCAGCCGCTGCCGTCCGTCCGGAACGCCGGTCCTTTGCCTGGACGCTCCTGGTCACCTCGGTAGTCGGTTGGGTCGCGTCCGGCATCCTCGTGATTGAACGCCTCCACGTGTACGCGGACGCCGACTACATCACCAGCTGCGACATCAGCCCGTGGGTCTCCTGCGGAACGGTGTTCCAGACCTGGCAGGCGGCCATCTTCGGCTTCCCCAACCCGCTGATCGGCATCGTGGCCTTCGCCGTCGTCATCACCACTGCCATGGGGCTGCTGGCGGGTGCCCGGTTCGCCCGCTGGTACTGGATCGGACTGCAGATCGGCGTCACCCTCGGCATGGTGTTCGTGGTCTGGCTGTGGAGCCAGGCACTGTTCGACATTTACGTGCTGTGCATCTACTGCATCGTGGTGTGGGCGGCCATGATTCCGCTGTTCGTCTTCACGACCATCCGCAACCTGACGGCCGGCACCATCCCGGCGCCGGCCGGCCTGGTCCGCTTCCTCACGGACTGGGCGTGGCCGATCGTCGTTCTCCTCTGGGTCGCGACGGCGGCGTCCATCTTCTTCCGGTTCCTGAACTCCTTCCTGGGCAGCTAGACCTCCCCCGGAGTCTCAGCGGCCTTGGGTTGAAGCTACCGTTCCAGCGGAAGCCCCCAGGCGAGCACCACCGGTATGTCCTGGCCCTCCCATGTGGCCGTCAGCGAGGGGTCCGGTGCCGTGCGTCCGTCCAGGTCCAGCAAGCGCACTACGGAGAACTCCCAGCCGCCCTCGGTCAGGACGGAGGTTGCCCAGCCCTCCGGATCGGAAGCAGGCGCATCAACCAGCCCGGCGCCGTCGGGCATCCCCGTGCTGCTGACCTGCACGGTTTCGGACAACAGCTCGCGTCCGCCGTCGCTTTCAAGGTACTGGGCGGCCTGCGGCTGCCGGGAAAGGAGTGCCGCTTCCAGGGCCCGGGCGTAGACCGGGTCGCCGAGCGCGTCGTAGACCCAGCGCCGCCCGAGCACCGAGTGCTCCATTTCGTTGATCAGGAATTCCTCCGCGCCGGCCAGCGGTGCGCCGCGGTAGGTCAGGGGCACCTGCAGCAGCAGTGAACCGGCTTCCACGATATGGGTTTCGATTCCCACCTCGCCCTCGGGGTCATCGAACCGGAAGGAAGCCACCTTCCGAGCCGTCACCGGTTCCGTTGAGGGAAACCACCAGGTGCCCGGCAACCAGCCGGAGATCAATTCCATTTTGCCCGGACGCAGCTCGGCGTCGTATATAAGTGCCATGGCCACAGCCTAGGCGACTTTCTCCGGAACCCGTGAGGAATTTCCCCCGCCGGTTCCCCGTTGGCCCAGAGGAAGGCGTGCGGAAGATTGCCCCGCAGCGCCGCATTTCGATCCATGAGGAGAACCATGCTCAGAACCACGCCCGCCCGCCCGGAAACTCCCCGCACCGCACTCGTTGCCGGCGCCACCGGAATCGCCGGAGCGGCCCTGGTGGACCTGCTCGCGAACGAGGGCTGGACCGTCCTGGCCTTGTCCCGGAAGGCCGGAAACCCCGACCCGGCGCGTCCCGGCGTCGTTCCGGTTGCAGCGGACCTCGGTTCCCCCGACAGCCTGGCAAAGGCGCTGGAAGGCGCCCGCCCCACGCATGTCTTCTTTACGTCCTGGTCCCGGCAGGAGACGGAGGCGGAGAACATTGCCGTCAATTCGGCCATGGTCCGGAACCTGCTCACCGCTCTGGCGGACGCTCCCCTGGAGCATGTGGCCCTGATGACCGGGCTCAAGCACTACATGGGGCCGTTCGAGGCGTACGGGGAGGGTCCCATGCCGGACACTCCCTTCTCCGAAGACGAGCCGCGCCTGCCGGTGGAGAACTTCTACTATGCGCAGGAAGACGAACTGATGGCAGCGGCCGAGCGGCAGGGCTTCGCCTGGTCGGTCCACCGTGCCCACACCGTGATCGGCTTCGCCGTCGGCAACGCCATGAACATGGGACAGACCCTTGCCGTGCAGGCGACACTCTGCCGCGAGCTGGGGATGCCGTTTATTTTCCCGGGTTCCGAAACCCAGTGGAATTCGGTCACCGACATGACCGACGCCGGCCTGCTTGCCGAGCACATGCTTTGGGCCGCTACGGATGGGCACACCGCCAATGAAGCCTTCAACGTGGTCAACGGCGACGTTTTCCGCTGGCGTTCCCTGTGGCCGCGCCTGGCCGCCGAGTTCGGGGTGGAACCCGTCGGTTTTGAGTCGGAGCCGCGTCCGCTGGAGGAGCAAATGGCCGGCATGTCCGAAGCCTGGGCGAAGATTGCCGCCGAGCACGGCCTGGCCGAGCCTGACCTCGGACGCCTGGCTTCCTGGTGGCACACCGATGCCGACCTTGGCCGGAAGGTCGAGGTACTCACGGATATGAGCAAGAGCCGGGTCGCCGGTTTCACGGGCTACCGCCGCACGGAGGATGCCTTCAAGGCGCTCTTTGCGCGGCTTCGGGCCGAAAACCTGATTCCCTAACGGGCGGGAAGCAGGCGGATTACACAGGAAGGGCCGGCACCAGTGATGGTGCCGGCCCTTCCTGCGTCCGGATGGACTGTGCTGTCAGTTGAACCAGATGCCGATTTCGCGGGCCGCCGATTCAGGCGAATCGGACCCGTGGACCAGGTTCTGCTGGACGGCGGAACCCCAGTCGCGGCCGAAGTCGCCGCGGATGGTGCCCGGTGCCGCCGTGGTGGGGTCGGTGGTGCCGGCCAGGGACCGGAAGCCTTCAATCACGCGCTGTCCTTCAAGGACCACCGCAACAATCGGCCCGCTGAGCATGAACTCGACCAGCGGCTCGTAGAACGGCTTGCCCTGGTGCTCGGCGTAGTGCTCTTCGAGGATGCCGCGAGTGGCTTCGGTCTTCTTCAGCTCGGCCACGGTGTAACCCTTGGCTTCGATCCGGGCCAGGATGGCTCCGGTGAGCCGGCGCTCGACGCCGTCGGGCTTGATCAGGACAAGTGTGCGCTCGGTGCTCACGGTGTATCTCCTTGGAACGATCGGATATCGGATCTAAGCCTAGTCGGTGCCGGCGGCGGTTTCGGGGCCGGCTGCCGCGTTGCCTTCCTCGGGATGGGCTTTCTCCCATTCGGCCTGCATCCGGTCCCGTTCGCGGTTTTCCCGGTCCAGGCGCATTCCGGCTTTGAGTCCGTACCACCAGGTCATGGCGAAGAGCACGCCGACGAGGAACATCATGGGTTCCAGGAATCCGCTGGCAATGATCACCAGCTGCAGGATCCACCCGATCAGCGGACCCGCCGGCTTGGAGAGCAGCGCACAGGTTCCGATCAGCGCCACTGCCAGCAGCAGTCCGCCGCTGAGCAGCAGCGGCGGGGAGATGCTGTCCCGGTGCAGCCCGAAGACCGCCAGCGTCCCGAACAGCACCACGAATGCTTCCAGTGTCAGCACCGTCGACGCGAACATTACCTTGACGGAGCGGCGCTTCTTGGGCATTCCCGGACGCCATTCGCGCTGCGCTTTGGTCAGTTTAGCCATGGCTGCGAAGCCTACTTTCCGAGGAGGGTGCGCGCTTCGGCGACCAAGGTGATGGAACCGACCACGAGCACGCCGCCGGAGAGATCGTTGTTCTCCTCAGCCTTGGCTACGGCCCATTCGATGGCGTTGTCCAGGCCGGGCTCGACCTGGATGTCTTCGTCGGCGAACCCGGCGTCCACGGCATCCTGGACCAGTTCCTCGGCGGGAATGGCCCGCGGCGAGCCGGACTGGGTCAGGACAACGCCGCTGACCAGGTCGCCGAACTGTTCCCGGAGTTCGCTCAGGATGCCGACGGCGTCCTTCTCCGCCAGGATGCCGACCACCAGGACAAGCGTGGTGAAGTTGAACGCCTCGCGCAGCGCCTCAGCGGTTGCCTTCGCGCCCGCCGGGTTGTGCGCGGCGTCGACAACGATGGTGGGTGCGGTCCGCACCACCTCAAGGCGGCCCGGCGAGGTGACGGTCAGGAACCCGGTACGCAGCAGTTCGACGTCGAGCTCCTTGGTCCCGCCGCCGATGAAGGCTTCCAGCGCCGCCACGGCTACTGCGGCATTTTCGGCCTGGTGGGCGCCGTGCAGGGGAACCTGCAGGTCCTCATAGCGGCCGGCGAGGCCGTTGATGGTGACCATCTGTCCGCCCACTGCCATCACCCGGGATTCGACGCCGAACTCGACGCCTTCGAACCGGAACGGGACGCCTGCCTCGTGGGCCTTTTCCAGCAGCACCTGCGCTGCCTCCATGGGCTGGGCGGCGCTGATGAGGAACCCGTCCTCCTTGATGATGCCGGCCTTTTCCCGGGCAATGTCGGCGACGTCGTCGCCGAGCAGCTCGGTATGGTCCAGGGAAATGGGTGTGACTACGGAAACGGTGCCGTCGCCGACGTTGGTGGCATCGGTGATGCCGCCGAGGCCCACCTCGATGACCGCCACGTCCACCGGTTCGTCCGCGAACACCGCGAAGGCCAGGATGGTCACGGCTTCGAAGTACGTCAGCCGGGGCTCGCCCGCGGCCTCCAGCTCGGCGTCGACAATGTCCAGGTAGGGATGGATCTCGTCCCAGATCCGGACAAACGTTTCATCGCTGACAGGCTCGCCGTCAATGCTGATCCGCTCGGTGACGCTGGTCAGGTGCGGGCTGGTGTACCGGCCGGTCCGCAGCCCGTAAGCCCGCAGCCCGGCTTCGATCATGCGGGCGGTGGACGTCTTGCCGTTGGTACCGGTGATGTGGATGATCGGGAACGCCTTGTTCGGCTCCCCCAGTACCTCCATTGCCCGGAACAGCGGAGCCATGCGCGGCTCCATCTTGTTCTCCGGCGCGCGGCTAAGCAGCTCGGCGTAGACGCTCTCCACGGAGAACCCGTCAATGGAACCGGACGGGCGGTCTGCTGAACTCATTAGATCTTCTCCACTGTGACGGTGTATTTCTCGGCGTCGGTATCGGCGCCGTCGGTGACCAGGTCCCCGGTGATGACGAGGTCATCGGTGAGCGTTTCGGCCTTCACCAGGGCCACGTTGGCCTGGAGGGCGGCTGCCTCTTCCTCCCCCGTGCTGATGCGGGTGCGGATGCGGTCGCTGATATGCAGGTTCGCGTCGCGGCGGGCCTGCTGGACCGCCCGGATGGCGTCGCGGGCGGTGCCTTCGGCGGCCAGTTCCGGGGTGACCTCGGTGTTGAGCACCAGGAAGCCGCCGCCGGGCAGAACGGCAACCGCCTTGGCGGATTCCCCTTCATCCGATTCGACGACGGTTTCCAGGGTGTACTCCTGCGGCTCCAGGGCGAGGCCGCCGGCGGTGACCGTGCCGGCGTCGTCCACGGACCAGTCGCCGGACTTGGCAGCCTTGATGGCCGTCTGGACGTTCTTGCCCAGGCGGGGTCCGGCGGCGCGCGCATTGACCACGAGCTTCTGGCTGATGCCGAATTCTGCCGGGTCGGCGTCGGCGGCCTCCACCAGGCGGACGTTCTTCAGGTTCAGCTCATCCGCGATGATCGCTGCGAACTGGCCGGTCAGGGACTGCGCCTCCGGAGCGACGACGGTCATTTCGGACAGCGGCAGGCGCACGCGCAGGTTGGCACCCTTGCGGAGCGAGGAACCGACGGAGGCAATCCGGCGGGTCGCCTCCATGCGTTCCACCAGGGCCGGGTCGCTCGGGAAGAGGTCCGCGTCCGGCCAGTCGGTCAGGTGCACGGAGCGCCCGCCGGTCAGGCCGCGCCAGATTTCCTCACCGATCAGCGGCAGCAGCGGAGCTGCCACCCGGCACACGGTCTCCAGGCAGGTGTAGAGCACGTCGAAGGCCTGCGTATCTTCTTCGAAGAAGCGTGTACGGCTGCGGCGGATGTACCAGTTGGTCAGCGTGTCCATGTAGGCGCGGAGGATCTCGCAGGCCACGGACACGTCATAGGTGTCCAGTGCCGTGCCCATGTCCCGCACGAGGTCGCCGGTGGCGGCGAGCAGGTAGCGGTCCAGCGGCTCGGTGGAGTCGTAGCAGGCCTTGGCCTCGTAGCCGTTGCCGTTGTTGGCGGCGTTGGTGTAGAGGCTGAAGAAGTGCCACACATTCCACAGCGGCAGGATGGCCTGGCGGACGCCGTCGCGGATACCCTGCTCGGTGACGATCAGGTTGCCGCCGCGCAGGATCGGGGAGGCCATCAGGAACCAGCGCATCGCGTCGGAACCGTCACGGTCCAGCACCTCCGAGACATTCGGATAGTTCTGCAGCGACTTGGACATTTTCTGCCCGTCGGAGCCCAGGACAATGCCGTGGCTGATGACGTTGCGGAAGGCCGGCCGGTCAAACAGTGCCGTGGCCAGGACATGCAGGGTGTAGAACCAGCCGCGGGTCTGGCCGATGTACTCGACGATGAAGTCGCCGGGGTTGTGGTTCTCGAACCAGTCGGCGTTCTCGTGCGGGTAGTGCACCTGGGCGTACGGCATGGACCCGGAGTCGAACCACACGTCCAGGACATCCTCCACGCGGCGCATGGTGGACTGCCCGGTGGGGTCGTCCGGGTTGGGTCGCGTCAGCTCGTCGATGAACGGGCGGTGCAGGTCCGGCTGGCCTTCCTTGTTCAGCGGCAGCCGGCCGAAGTCGGCTTCCATTTCAGCCAGCGAACCGTACACGTCGGTACGGGGGTAGTTGGGATCGTCCGAAACCCAGACCGGGATGGGGCTGCCCCAGTAGCGGTTGCGGCTGATGGACCAGTCACGGGCGTTTTCCAGCCACTTGCCGAACTGGCCGTCCTTGACGTTCTCCGGGATCCAGTTGATCTGCTGGTTCAGCTCGACCATGCGGTCCTTGATCTTGGTGACCTCAACGAACCAGGAGGAGACCGCCTTGTAGATCAGCGGATTCCGGCAGCGCCAGCAGTGCGGGTAGCTGTGCTCGTAGCTGGCCTGGCGCAGCAGCCGCCCCTCCGCCTTCAGGACGCGGGTGATCGGCTTGTTGGCGTCGAAGACCTGCAGTCCGGCGATGTCGGCGAGCTCCCCGACGGCGAACATGGGCAGGAACTTGCCGCCCTCGTCCACGGAGAGGATCACGGGGATGCCGTATTCCTCGCAGACCTTCTGGTCGTCTTCACCGTAGGCGGGTGCCTGGTGGACGATGCCGGTGCCGTCGGTGGTGGTGACGTAATCCGCGGTGACGACCTGCCAGGCGTTGGCAGTGCCCCACTTTTCCGTGTCGGTGTAGTAGTTCCACAGCGGTGCGTAGCGCAGCCCGGCGAGGTCCTTGCCGAGGTGGACGGCCGTGACGGCCGCGCGGGCCGCCTCGGCGTCGTCGTACCCCAGGTCCTTCGCGTAGGAGCCCACAAGGTCCTCGGCCAGGAGGAAACGTCCCTCGCCGGCCTGGGTGCCCTTCGGACCCGCGGGCACGACGGCGTAGCGGACCTCGGGTCCGACGGCGAGGGCCATGTTAGTGGGCAGGGTCCAGGGGGTGGTGGTCCAGGCGATGGCCTGCACGCCTTCGAGCTCGGCGGAAAGCGCGTTGTCGCCGGCCGTGATGGGGAAGGTGACCGTGACCGTCTGGTCCTGGCGCATCTTGTAGACGTCGTCGTCCATGCGCAGCTCATGGTTGGACAGCGGTGTCTCGTCCTTCCAGCAGTACGGAAGCACCCGGAAACCGCTGTAGGTCAGGCCCTTTTCGTGCAGGGTCTTGAACGCCCAGATGACCGATTCCATGTACTCGACGTTGAGCGTCTTGTAATCGTTCTCGAAATCGACCCAGCGGGCCTGGCGGGTGACATAGTCCTGCCAGTCGCCGGCGTACTTCATGACCGAGGCGCGGCAGGCATCGTTGAACTTGTCGATGCCCATCTTCTCAATCTGGACCTTGTCGCTCATCCCGAGCTGCTTCATGGCCTCGAGTTCGGCGGGAAGGCCGTGGGTGTCCCACCCGAAGCGGCGTTCCACGCGGCGGCCGCGCTGGGTCTGGTAGCGGGCCACCAGGTCCTTCACGTAGCCGGTGAGCAGGTGGCCGTAGTGCGGCAGGCCGTTGGCGAAGGGCGGACCGTCGTAGAAGACGAACTCGTTCTCGCCGTCGTTTCCGGCCGGCCGGGCGTCGATGGAAGCCTGGAAGGTGCCGTCATTTTCCCAGTACTTCAGAACGCGTTCTTCGAGTTCCGGAAACCGGGGAGAGGAGGGAACGGCAGCAGAAGCTGCGTCGCCGGTGCTGGCTTTGGGGTATACAGAGGGCATATTCGTCATCCTGATAGCGGCAAGTGAATCTGGCTGTGGAACAGGATGCGAGGGCGGCCTCTACCGGCCCCGAAAGGCCGGCGGTAACCGCGGTACCACCTCGCTTGCCGCCGTGCGTTCCCGCTGGTGCTGGGGTCGCGCGGCTGCCGCTCATTGACTGCTGTGACGGGCTTACCCGTCCGGTTCTACTGGGCTGCCCCTATTTAAGGGGTAGCTGTTCTTCCGGAAGCTCACCGGTGATGGCCGGGTCAGTGCTGTTCCGGTCAAGTTTAGGCCACGCCCGCGCCGGTTGTCGAAGCACCGTCCCCGGCGGGGCGCTCCGGGAGTACCTGCCCGCCTACAATCCGGTGCGTATGACCTTGTGCTGGGCAGCCTGCGCCAGCGGGCGCAGGACCACCTGGTCCAGGTTGACGTGGTGCGGCACGTTCAACGCGAACGCGATGACCTCGGCGACGTCTTCCGCCGTCAGCGGCTTTTCGACGCCGGCGTACACCTTGTCCGCAGCCTCCTTGTCCCCCACCCGGTTCAGGGAGAACTCCTCTGTCTTGACCATGCCCGGGGCAATCTCGATGACACGGACATTGTGTTCGGCTTCCTCCAGGCGCAGCGTCCGGGCCAGCATCTCTTCCCCGGACTTCGCTGCACTGTAGCCGGCACCGCCCTCGTAGGCGGTAAAGGCCGCCGTCGACGTGAGCAGCAGGACCGATCCCCGGCCGTTCGCCCGCAGTGCGGGCAGGAATGCCTGCGTTGTCCGCAGTGCCCCCAGCACATTGACGTCGTACATGCGCTGCCAGTCGCTGATGCTTCCGCTCGCGACCGGGTCGAGTCCGAAGGCACCGCCGGCGTTGTTGATCAAGGCGTCCACTCCCCCGCCCGCCAGGACCTGCTCGGCGAGCCGTGCCACCGAAGCGTCATCGGTGACATCCGCAGCGATGGCTTCAGCGCCGGTTTCCCCTGCGAGCGCCTCCAGCTTCTCCCTGCGGCGGGCCACGGCGACGACGTCCCAGCCCGAGGCGCGCAGTGCGCGCACTGCGGCAGCCCCGATCCCTGAACTTGCTCCGGTAACAACGGCCCGCCTCGGCGTGATCTCAGTCATGGCACCACTTTAGCCAGCGTTTGGTTCCGTCCTGGTTTTGCGGCGCTTTCCTTCCCTCTGTGACGACGGCGGCGGTCGCTGGGCATGTTCGCGAATGCTCCACATGTCCCGCGTCTTTTTCACCAGGTCCACAAACTCTTCCGGCCGGTGCAGGACAAGTTCCGCGGTGATTCGCAGCGTGATCCACCCGCCCGCTGCCGACGCGTTCCAGCGTCGCCGGTCCGCGCGGTAGTGCTCCCTCCTCCAGCGGTGATGCCGTGGTGCGCCGAACGGTCCCCAGCAGGGCCCGGACCTGCCAGTCCTGCTGACCGGAGAATTCCTTGTGCAGGCTCTGCAGTCCTACGGCTTTGGTTACGACTGCGGATTCCGCCATCACCAGTGCGTCCAGCGGGGGAAGGCAGCGGAAGGCGTCCTTCAGGATCTGCCGGGGCGGTGCTATCAGCCGGTGTGCCGACCGCTGTCCCCGGTGGACAACCGTGCCGGGTATTGACCGGGCCGCGTCGCACCGGACGTGTACGGTTTCGGGTGGGGTCAGCAACCACCAGCCAAGAATGTCGGCCGCCGAGGTGCATGTCAGCGAGGTCTGGCTGCGTGCGGCATGGACCAACCGGGCGTCTGCCTGAGGCAGCGCCAACGTTCCGCGGGCCACGCGCCGGACGATCCCGGTGCGCAAGGCCTGGTCGATCGTGCGCCGAGGGAACCCGTTGGCGGTCAGCGTCCCGTAGCTGGCTACTCCGTAACGTGTGAGCAGGAATGCCTCCAGTTGCTGCATCCCCTCACAGTGGTGGGTCTCCGGCCGGTTGTTGCTCTTCCGTGCTGCGGGGTGGCGTGCATCAGGTCACCCGATGCGGTTCGGTCCTGTGTGGAGGGATGGAGGCCGTGCCTGCCCGCACGGGGTCCCACGGTTTGGGGCTCCTGGCATCCATTGAGGCCCCACCGGCACCAACAGCACCACCCGGTGGGACGCTGTGCTCGCAGCAGACCCCCTGCCCGCACAGGCGGGGGCCAAGCTGTAGGCTCTCGGTACGCCGTCCCCGCTAGCTGCCCCCACCCTCCGCGAACCGAACAGGACCTATCCATGCCTCATGTCGCCAGATTCCTCGCCGGAGTACTCCTCGCCAACGCAGTCCCGCACGGGGTCAGCGCCGTCCAGGGCCGAAGGTTCCCCACCCCTTTTGCCAATCCGCCCGGCGTCGGACTCTCGGGCCCCGTGGCCAACGCCGTCTGGAGCGCCCTGAACGCAGCGGGCGGCGTCGCCCTTCTGGGCCGGGCCCCGTCCGGTCCACGTGAACGCATCTCGCTGCTCACCGGAGCAGTCGCCATGACCTTCTTCCTGGCCCATTACTTCGGCAAGTCACCGCAGGACGGGAAACAGGCGGCAACACCCGGGACAGTCCGGTAAACCCGGCAGTGCCTCAGACCATAGGCCTGCATGGAAGAATGGAAACCATGGCTGAACATATCCCGGGCACAGACACGCCCGACAACGAACCCCAGACCGTTTCCGTCCCCGACAAGCCCGCCCTTGAGGGGCTTGAGTCCAAGCTGAGCGCCCGCTGGCGCGAGGAGGGAACGTACGCGTTCGAGCCGGACACGGTCCGCGACGAGGTCTACTCCATCGACACTCCCCCGCCCACGGCCTCCGGCTCGCTGCACGTGGGGCACATGTTCTCCTACACGCAGACCGATGTGATGGCCCGCTACAAGCGGATGACCGGCAAGAATGTCTTCTACCCGATGGGCTGGGACGACAACGGCCTGCCCACTGAGCGCCGCGTGCAGAACTACTACGGTGTGCGGTGCGATCCCACCAAGCCGTACGACGCCGACTACCGTCCGCCGGCCAAGGCTGCGAAGAACCAGCGTGATTTCGACGTCGTCTCCCGCCGCAATTTCATCGAGCTGTGCGAGGAGCTGGCGGTGGAGGACGAGAAGGTCTTCGAGGACCTCTTCTCCACCCTGGGCCTGTCCGTGGACTGGAACCGCACCTACCGCACCATCGACGACCACTCACGTGCCGTCAGCCAGCGCGCCTTCCTGGACAACCTGCGGGCCGGCGACGCCTACATGGCCGAAGCCCCCACGCTCTGGGACGTCACCTTCCGCACCGCCGTGGCCCAGGCAGAGCTTGAGGACCGCGAGCAGCCCGGCGCCTACCACCGGGTGAGCTTCCACGCCCCCGACGGCGAGAAGATCTACATCGAGACCACCCGTCCGGAACTGCTGCCGGCCTGCGTTGCCCTCGTTGCGCATCCCGACGACGAGCGGTACCAGCGCCTCTTCGGCACCACGGTGAAGTCGCCGCTGTTCGACGTCGAGGTGGAAGTGAAGGCGCATCCGCTGGCCAAGCCCGACAAGGGCTCCGGCATCGCCATGATCTGCACCTTCGGCGACCTGACCGACGTGACCTGGTGGCGCGAGCTGAACCTGCCCACCCGTGCCGTGATCGGCCGCGACGGGCGCATCCTCGCCGACACCCCGGAGTGGATTGCCACCGAGACGGCCAAGGAAAACTACGCGGCCATCGCCACGAAGACCGTCTTCAGCGCCAAAGAGACCGTGGTGGAAATGCTCCGCGAAAGCGGCGACCTCGACGGCGAACCGAAGAAGATCACCCACCCGGTCAACTTCTTCGAAAAGGGCGACAAGCCCCTCGAAGTGGTCACCAGCCGCCAGTGGTACATCCGCAACGGCGGCCGCGACGAGGAACGCCGCGAACGCCTGATTGCCCGGGGCAAGGAAATCGACTTCCACCCGGCGTTTATGCGCTCCCGCTACGAGAACTGGATTGAGGGCCTCAACGGTGACTGGCTGGTCTCCCGCCAGCGCTTCTTCGGCGTGCCCGTTCCGGTCTGGTACCCCCTGGATGCCGCCGGCAACCCGGATTACGACCACCCGGTGCTGCCCGATTCCGCATCCCTCCCCGTGGACCCGGCCGCCGAACCGGCTCCGGGCTACGAAGAGTCTGCCCGCAACCAGCCGAACGGCTTCATCGGCGACGCGGATGTGCTCGACACCTGGGCCACCTCCTCGCTGACCCCGCAGATTGTGGGCGGCTGGAGCGTGGACGAGGACCTCTTCGCGAAGGTCTTCCCGTTCGACCTGCGGCCGCAGGGCCACGACATCATCCGGACCTGGCTGTTCTCGTCAGTGGTCCGTGCCGATGCGTTGAACGCCGCTGCGCCGTGGAAGCACGCCGCGATTTCGGGCTGGATCCTGGATCCGGACCGGAAGAAGATGTCCAAGTCCAAGGGCAACGTGGTGGTCCCCACCGATGTGCTGAACGAGTTTGGTTCCGACGCCGTGCGCTACTGGGCCGCTTCGGCGAAGCTCGGTGCGGATACGGCCTACGAAATTGCGCAGATGAAGATCGGCCGCCGGCTGGCCATCAAGCTGCTCAATGCGTCAAAGTTCGTCCTGAACCTGGGCGCTACGGAGAAGAACGTGGCCCTGGCGGACACCTCGGTGATCACCAACGCGCTGGACCTGGCACTGCTGGCCCAGCTGACCGACGTCGTCAACGCCGCCACGAGTGCTTTCGAACGCTACGACTACGCCAAGGCACTGCAGCTGACCGAGTCCTTCTTCTGGTCCTTCACGGATGACTATGTGGAGCTGATCAAGGACCGTGCCTACGGGGCTGCCGGGGACGCGGAGCAGGCTTCGGTGCTCGCTACGCTGGCGACCACGCTGGATGCGCTGCTGCGCCTGTTCGCACCGTTCCTGCCGTTCGCAACGGAAGAGGTCTGGGGCTGGTGGCGCGCCGGATCGGTGCACCGCGCGCCGTGGCCGAACGTGGACGGTCTCGCCGCCGCAGTGGTGGATGCCGACGCCGGCATCCTCGGTACGGTTGCCGCCGCCCTGGGCGGTATCCGCAAGGCGAAGTCCGAGGCCAAGGTGAAGCAGCGGACCGAGGTCCTCAAGGCCACGGTCACCGCGCCTGAGGGTGCCGTCGCCCGCCTCCGTGCCGGGCAGGCGGATCTGAAGGCCGCCGGTAACGTCCGCGAACTCAACCTGGCCGTCGGCGAGGGCGAGCTGAGCGTTTCCGACGTCGAGCTGGCACCGCCGGCAGAGTAACCGCAGCAGGACAGCAGAACGCCCGGCCGGGTTACCCGGCCGGGCGTTCTGCTTTGTGGAAGCAAAGCAATCAGTCGAACTGCGGGCTCTCGGTGCGGCTGCGCTTGAGTTCGAAGAACGCCGGGTTGGAGGCAAGCATGACGGCGCCGTCGAACATCGCGCCGGCCTCTTCGCCCCGCGGAATGCGGGTCAGGACCGGGCCGAAGAAGGCGGTGCCGTTGAAGGCCACGATGGGGGTGCCGACGTCGTCGCCCACCTTTGCGATGCCTTCCTTGTGTGAGGCGCGCAGCTGGGAGTCATACTCGTCGGTTTCGGCGTACTGCGCGAGCTCGGCGGGCAGGCCGACCTCGGCCAGGGCCTCACGGATCACCGTGGGGAAGTCGGAGTTGCCGCCGATATGGATTCGGGTTCCCATGGCGTCGTACAGCTTCTTGATGTACTCGCTGCCGTGCAGTTCCTGCGCTGCGATGATCACGCGCACAGGACCCCAGGCCGCATCCATCCGCTTCCGGTAGTCCTCCGGAAGGTGGTCGCGGCCCTCGTTCAGCACGGACAGGCTCATGACGTGCCAGTTGGTGCGGACGTCGCGGACCTTTTCCACCTCATCCATCCAGCGGGAGGTGACCCAGGCGAACGGGCACATCGGGTCAAACCAGAAATCGGCAGTCGATGCGGAACTGGCAGGCGACGCAGAACCATTTACGGTCATGGAAACTCCTTCGAAGCGGTCGATGGCGCATTCAGCGCCGAACGTACTACTCCCCCCAACCCCGTACTACGCGGATTTGTTCCGGCGCTTGGTGGCGACTGCGTGGGAGATGAGGGTCGGTTCGGCCTTCTTCTCCACGGTATCCGCGGTAATGACTACCGTGGCGACGTCCTCCTGGCTGGGCAGGTCGAACATTACCGGCAGCAGCACTTCTTCGAGGATGGCACGCAGGCCGCGGGCTCCGGTGCCGCGGTCCAGCGCCTGGTCCGCGATCGCGTCCAGGGCGCCCTGCTCGAAGGTGAGTTCGACGCCGTCGAGCTGGAACATCTTCTGGTACTGCTTCACCAGGGCGTTCTTCGGCTCGGTCAGGATACGGATCAGGGCCGTGCGGTCCAGATTGGACACGGTGGTAATGACGGGCAACCGGCCGATGAATTCGGGAATCAGGCCGAATTTGAGCAGGTCCTCGGGCATGACCTCGGCGTACGAGTCCGTGCCCTTGGTGGTTTCGATCAGCGGCGCGCCGAAGCCGATGCCCTTGCGGCCGGAGCGCGAACCGATGATTTCTTCCAGTCCGGCAAAGGCGCCGGCCACGATGAAGAGGACGTTGGTGGTGTCGATCTGGATGAATTCCTGGTGCGGATGCTTGCGTCCGCCCTGCGGCGGCACGGAGGCGACCGTACCTTCGAGGATCTTCAGCAGCGCCTGCTGTACGCCTTCGCCGGAGACGTCCCGGGTGATCGAGGGGTTCTCGCTCTTGCGCGAAATCTTGTCGATCTCGTCGATGTAGATGATGCCCTGCTCGGCCTTCTTGACGTCGTAGTCCGCCGCCTGGATGAGCTTGAGCAGGATGTTTTCCACGTCTTCGCCGACATACCCGGCTTCGGTGAGCGCGGTGGCGTCGGCGACGGCGAAGGGGACGTTGAGCCGGCGGGCCAGGGTCTGCGCCAGATAGGTCTTGCCGCAGCCGGTGGGACCGATCAGGAGGATATTGGACTTGCCGATTTCGACGTCGTCGGCCGCTACCGCGTCCGCAAGGTTGCCGGCGTTGCGCGGAGCATGGCCGGCCTGGATCCGCTTGTAATGGTTGTAGACCGCAACGGCCAGCGACCGCTTGGCAGGTTCCTGGCCAATGACGTATTCCTGCAGCGAGTCGAAGATTTCCCGCGGCTTGGGCAGCTCAAAGGTACCCAGGTCAGCAACCTCGGAGAGTTCTTCCTCGATGATCTCGTTGCAGAGGTCGATGCACTCATCGCAGATATACACGCCGGGGCCGGCAATGAGTTTGCGTACCTGCTTCTGGCTCTTTCCGCAGAAAGAGCACTTGAGCAGATCCGTGCTCTCACCAATGCGAGCCATAGTTCAGTCCCCTTAGATGGTCCATCAAAAACGGTTCCGCAGCATGGGCTGAGCCAACCATGATCCACTCTAGGACACTTGGAGGAGCTATTCAGCAACCAAACGGCCCGTGGTGCGATATTACGCGCCACGGGCCGGCTGGACATGCCGTTATTTCGGCGAAGCAGGTTACATCTTGTTAATGGCCGGCGTCTTGAGCTTGCGGGAATCAAGCACCTGGTCGATCAGCCCGTATTCCAGGGCCGAGTCGGCCGTCAGGATCTTGTCACGCTCGATGTCCGTATTGACCTGCTCGGAGGTGCGGTTGGAGTGCAGCGCCAAGGTGTCCTCCAGCCAGGTACGCATCCGCATGACCTCGGCGGCCTGGATTTCCAGGTCGGAGGCCTGGCCGCCCTGGCCGCCGGACAGCGACGGCTGGTGGATGAGCACGCGGGCGTTCGGCAGTGCCAGGCGCTTGCCCGGGGTCCCTGCGGCCAGCAGCACGGCGGCGGCGCTGGCAGCCTGACCGAGGCAGACCGTCTGGATCTCCGGACGGATGTACTGCATGGTGTCGTAAATGGCCGTCATGGCCGTGAACGAGCCGCCCGGGGAGTTGATGTACAGGGTGATGTCGCGGTCCGGATCCGTGGACTCAAGCACCAGCAGCTGGGCCATGACGTCGTCGGCGGAGGCGTCATCAACCTGGACGCCCAGGAAGATGATGCGGTCTTCGAACAGCTTGGTGTACGGATCCTGGCGCTTGAAGCCGTAGGGCGTGCGCTCTTCGAACTGCGGCAGGACGTAGCGGCTGGTGGGCATCTGCGGGGCGACGGCGGAGCCGGCGGTGCCGAAATTATGGTTCATGAATTACTCCTGAAGTCTGCAAATGGAGGGGTGGCTGGCCGGGGACCCTAGTCCTCGTCCTTGCCCTCTGCCTGGTCCTGGTTGGTTCCGCCGCCGCCGGTCACTCCGCCTGCGTGCGCGGAGATCTTGTCGAAGAAGCCGTATTCGAGGGCTTCCTGCGCGGTGAACCACTTGTCGCGGTCATTGTCCTTGAGGATGGTTTCGACGGTCTGGCCGGTCTGCTCGGCAGTCAGCTCAGCCATCACACGCTTCATGTTCAGGATCAGCTCGGCCTGGATCTTGATGTCCGAAGCCGTGCCGCCGATTCCGCCGGAGGGCTGGTGCATCAGGATGCGGGCGTGCGGCGTTGCGTAGCGCTTGCCCTTGGTGCCGGAGGAGAGCAGGAACTGGCCCATGGAGGCGGCCAGGCCGGTGGCGACGGTGACGACGTCGTTCGGGATGAACTGCATGGTGTCGTAGATCGCCATGCCTGCGGTCACGGAGCCGCCGGGAGAGTTGATGTAAAGGTAGATGTCCTTTTCGGGATCTTCCGCGGAAAGCAGCAGAAGCTGGGAGCAGATCGCGTTGGCATTCTCGTCCCGGACTTCCGAGCCCAACCAGATGATCCGCTCCTTGAGCAGGCGGTTGTAGATGTAGTCGTCCCGGCCGGCCGGGTCCACCGTAGCCATGGTGGGTGTGTTCGGTGCAGTTGCCATACTGAGTGACCTCTCGCTCTGGCAGGAACGGGTGCTGGCCGTGCCAGCGGCTCCTGCCGTTTGTCTCTTCTAGGACACTAGCCTGTCGCGGCGGCGATCTGCTTCTGTTTGGCCGGCTGTTCGCTGACGGCGCACGATGCGCGTCACATCGGTCTGTGGCGCGGGCCGCCCGCCAAAGGAACGCTTAAACCACTGTGCCGCCGGCCCTTTCGGACCGGCGGCACAACAGGCGGTTAAGGAAACCGGGACAGGCTAGGCCTTGTCTTCGTTCTGCTGCTCTTCTGCTTCTGCTTCTGCTGCCTCGACCTCTTCGCCGGCGGGCCGGACGAATTCGGTGAGGTCGATCTCGGCACCGGTGGTGTCGGTGACCTTGGCCAGCTCGAGGACCTTGGCCAGTGCCTTGCGGCGGCGGACTTCGCCGACCATCATCGGAACCTGGCCGCTCTGGTCGATCAGCTGGGCGAACTGGTTCGGATCCATGCCGTACTGCGAAGCGGAGGAAACGATGTAGTCGATCAGCTCGTTCTGGTTGACCCCTACTTCTTCCTTCTCGGCTACGGCGTCAAGGATGATCTCGTTCTTGAACGCCTGCTCGGTGTTGGACCGAACCTCGGCGCGGTGCTCTTCGGTGTCGTGGTCCGGACCGGAGGTCTGGGCGCTCTCGGAGTTGAAGTGCTGTTCGATCTGCTCTTCGATGACGGATTCCGGAACCGGAACCTCAACGAGCTCGAGCAGCTTCTCCAGGACCTTGTCGCGGGCTTCGACGCCCTGCTCCATCAGCTTGGACTCGGCGGCACGCTTGGTGAGGTCTTCGCGGAGCTCGGCGATGGTGTCGAACTCGCTTGCCAGCTGGGCGAAGTCGTCGTTGGCCTCGGGGAGCTCGCGCTCCTTGACTGCCTTGACGGTAACGGTGACCACGGCGTCGGAACCGGCGTGCTCACCGCCGGCCAGCTTGGTGTTGAAGGTGGCGGATTCGCCGCTGCTCAGGCCGGTAACGGCCTCGTCCATACCTTCAAGCATGGTGCCGGCGCCTACCTGGTAGGACAGGTCAGCAGCGGAATCCACCTCTTCACCGTCTACCTTGGCGACCAGGTCCATGGTCAGGAAGTCATCGGCGGCGGCGGGGCGGTCCACGGACTTCAGCGTGCCGAAGCGGCTGCGCAGCTCGTCCAGGGCCTTGTCGACGTCGGCGTCGGAAGCCTCGGCGGGCTCGACGGTGACCTCGAGGCCGGCGTAGTCCGGGAGCTCGATTTCGGGGCGGATGTCCAGCTCGACGGTGAAGACCAGCTGGCCTTCGTCGGTGGTCGGGTCCGGCACTTCGGTGATCTCAACTTCGGGCCGGCTCAGGGGGCTGATTCCGGTTTCCTGGACGGCTTCGGCGTAGAAGCCATTGAGTCCGTCGTTGATCGCCGTCTCGAGGACGTAGCCGCGGCCAACGCGCTGATCGATGAGGCGGTTGGGAACCTTGCCCTTGCGGAAGCCCGGGACCTGCACCTGAGTGGCGATGGTCTTGTAGGCCTCTTCGATGCTCGGCTTCAGTTCCTCGAACGGAACTTCGACGTTGAGCTTTACCCGCGTGGGTGTGAGGTTTTCTACGGCGCTCTTCACAGCGTAAGTTCTCCTGAGGGTTCTGGGATTGGTCTGCACCATGGTTATACAGAGTCGGGGTGACAGGATTTGAACCTGCGACTTCCTGCTCCCAAAGCAGGCGCTCTTCCAAGCTGAGCTACACCCCGTCAGTGCACCTGACAGCCTACCTGCCCTGAAGCTGGTATGACGAATTTTCCCGGCACCACGATCGATTCCGCACCCGGTTGGGAGCCGGATACCGGCCGATTACTCACGGCCGGTTTTCGCGTGCTAAGGTAAAACCTGCCTTACGGCGCCGGGGATGTAGCTCAATGGTAGAGCCTCAGTCTTCCAAACTGATTACGCGGGTTCGATTCCCGTCATCCCCTCCACCTTAGAAGGGCCTTCCGCCGCGCGGAAGGCCCTTCTTGCTTTTAGGCCCGTGCAGGCCAGGCGGCCAGGCCGCTGCCCGCGCCCGCGCCCAGTCGGCCTGGCAGGATCAGTCGGCCTGGCAGGACGGGCACCAGTACAGTTTGCGGGCGCCCATCTCGGTTCCCGCCACCGGGGTTCCGCAGCGCCGGCACGGCAGTCCGGTCCGCTTATAGACATAGTGGGCCTCGGACACGGGGACCGGCTCGCCGGTGTCGTCCCGGTCCTGCCGCTCCGTAGTGATGATCCGGCCCTGCCGCACTCCGTCGTTCATCAGGCGCACGACGTCGTCCCACACGGCCCCCGCCTCGCCCTCGCCCACGCTGCGGCCCAGCCGCCAGGGTGAAATCCGGGCCCGGAACAGCACTTCGGCGCGGTAGACGTTGCCCACCCCCGCCAGCACCTCCTGGTTCATCAGCAGGAGGCCGACAGGCGAGCCCTTGCTGCGCAGCCGGCGCGTGAATTCCGCAGCACGCCCGGCACCTGCGGCGCCGTCATCCCCGGCGCCGCCGTCCCCGCCCGCCAGCGGGTCCGGCCCCAGCCTGGCCAGCACCTTTCGGCGTTCGGCTTCGGTCACCACCTCACAGGCGGTGGGGCCGCGCAGGTCCGCCCAGCCGTGCTTGGAAACCAGCCGGACCCGCACCGCCCCCTTGGGTTCGGGCGGCCCGGAGTAGCCCGCGCCGTCGTCGCCTGCCACCTCCTGCTCCCCCAGCCGCCGGGGCGCTCCGATACTGGAGGATCCGATGAACGTTTCGTCCCCGCCGAAATCGAAGGCGCCGTAGAGGCCAAGGTGGATGCGCAGGTAGAGATCATGGTCGAAACGCAGGAACAGCTGCTTGCCGTGGGCTTCCGCCGCCTCGAGCACATGTCCGTCCAGCCGGGCGGCACCGGCAGCAAACCGGCCCTGCGGGCTGCTTACGGTGAGCCTTTCGCCACCGAACACCGAGGAGAACTGCCGGGCCAGGCGGTGGATGGAATGCCCTTCGGGCATTAGAGCGTGGAGCCGGTGGTTTCGTACCGTGCAATCTGTCCGATCCGGCGGACATGGCGTTCGGCGTCGCTGAAGGGCTCGGCGAGGAAGGCTTCGATGATTCCGGTGGCCTCCTCTACGCTGTGCTGGCGCCCGCCCACGGCGACGATATTGGCATCATTGTGCTGGCGTGCGAGCTTTGCGGTCTCCAGGTTCCAGGCCAGTGCGGCCCGGATTCCCCGAACCTTGTTGGCGGCGATCTGTTCGCCGTTGCCTGAGCCGCCCAGCACGATTCCCAGGGCATCCGTGCCCGCTTCCTGATCCCGGACAACGGCCTCGGCCGCGTCGATGCAGAACGCGGGGTAATCGTCCTCGGCATCGTATTCCCGGGGGCCGTGGTCGACGACGTCGTACCCCTTGCCCGTCAGATGGGCAATGAGGTGGGAGCTCAGTTCCATGCCTGCGTGGTCGGTTGCAATATGGACGCGCATTTGGGGTAAGTCCGTTTCTTGAGGATGGGGAAAAGACGCTTCCAGCCTAGCTTCCGCTGCAGCCGCGTCTCCAAATTCCCCCGGCCCGACCGGAAACCGCCCTTACATGGCGTTGCTGCGTGCCGATAGAGCAGGTAGGACTATACTCCGATCCCTCCGGATTGGAGCGGTCTACCCGCGTCCGACGCTGGCGTCGCGGATACAGCACCGTTGCGCCCACCAGGAATCGCCCTACAAGGATTAGTCATTTGAAAAGTGCAAAACTCGCCGTTCTGGCCCTCCTCGCCGTTTCGCTGACAGCAGGAGGGCTTCCGGCACAGGAGTACGCCGTCCCCGGCGAACCCGCGGCCACACAGGTCCCCGCCGATCCCGGCGCCGCCACCCTGCCTCCCTCTCCTGCGCCCGACGCCGGCAGCGCCGTCGCGGAAGCCGTGCCGGAGGCTGAACCGACGCCATCCGCCCCGCTGACCGCCGCCCCGGCTGAGGAACATCCCGCCGACGGCGAAGAAAGCCACACGGACACGGCCGAATCCGGGGATGAGCTCGGGTACGACCCCGTGGTCGGCGGGGGCTTCCCGGTCCCCGGTCCCAACACTCCGATGGTCACGGACCCGGACGGGACCGTGCGTTCCGCCGTGGAGACGGACATCTCCGCAGCGCATGACCACGGCGCCTCTGCCTTCAGCAGCGCGGCCGGCGGTGCAAGCACGATGGGTGCCGCCGCCCGCAGCGGGACGATCAACATCACGCTCGTGTACGCCACGCTTACCGATAACCGGGGCGCGGTGAATGAAGCCGGAGCACTTAACTCGATGACCGCGGCCAACCAGTACTGGCGTGCCATGTCCAACGGCCGGCTGGGCGTGCTCCATACCAGCACCCGCGCCATCAACAGCTCCGCCAATTCCCGGCAGGACTACGCCGACATGATGAATACCATCAAGCGTGACCTCGGATGGCGGGACAGCGCCAACAATGCCCTGCTGGTCTTTGTGCCTGCCGGCGATCTCAAGAGCGGGGGGTACGGCGGCATCCTCGGCGGCGGCTGGACTTCCGGTCCCACCAGCGGTTCGGTGTTGATGCCGCAGCCTTCGGGCTTCACCAACAACGTGGTGACGCACGAATTCGGCCACGTACTGGGCCTGCTGCACGCCAACAGCCTCAAATGCAACAACGGCCGATCCGATATCGGTGTCGGCTCCAACGGCGCCTGGGCCGACGGTTCCTGCACCTCGCGTGAGTACGGAGACACTTCCGATCTCATGGGTTACGCACAGTATCCTTCGCCGGCCATTAATTCGTATTTCTGGGACGCCGGCGGTTTCGGCCGCGGCGACGAGATCTACAACGCCGGTACACCCGGATCCTCGATCACATACACCCTGAGGCCCTGGGCCGGCTCTTCCGCGCAGCGTGCGGTGAAATTCAGGGATTCTTCCGGCGAGACCTATTACCTCGAGCTTCGGCTTCCGGTGGGATATGACGAGTCCACGGCTGTCGGCGGCAACCGCGGCGTGAAGATCGTCAAGCCGGACCTGGCGAACGACTGGGCCGTGAATTCCCTGGTTATTGCACCCAACACCCGGGATTTCAGCGGTTATACCAATGCCAACAGCACCTGGCAGGCCGGCCAGACCTTCACCTCGCATTCCGGCACAACGGTGCACGTCAACTGGATCAGCGGCGAAGCCGCGTCCGTCACGGTGACCGGCGGCGTCGCCGCTCGTGCCGGAGCCCCGATCGACGAAGCCCGCAGGGCGCACCCGGAGCTGGGCAACGCGATCGGCGATATCCGCGGCGGGTTGAAGGACGGCGGGGCGTACCAGGACTTCCAAAACGGAGCCATCATCTGGTCCCCCAACACAGGTGCACGCGTTTCCACCGGAGCGATCCGCTCCGCCTGGGCGTCCACCGGTTTCGACGCCGGCTACCTCGGCCTTCCCACCAGTGACGAGGTCTACGGCCTGCCCAACGGCGGCGCCTACCAGGATTACCAGGGCGGCGCCATTATCTGGTCGCCCGCCACCGGGGCGCGGGTCTCCAAGAACGGCCCGATCCGCACCGAGTGGGGCTACACCGGTTTTGAACGCAGCTACCTGGGCTATCCCACGAGCAACGAAATAGGCGGACTGCCCAACGGCGGAACCTACCAGGACTTCCAGAACGGAGCCATCATCTGGTCTCCGGCCACGGGTGCGCGCGTTTCCCGGAACGGACCCATCCGTGAAGCCTGGCGCCGTTCCGGCTTCGAGAACAGCCCCATCGGCTACCCGACGACAAACCAGGTGACGCTCGCAGACGGCGGCACCTCCCAGGAGTACCAGCGCGGAACCATCATCCACTCCCCTGCGTCCGGGGCCTGGATCGTCACGGGTGCCGTCCGGAATGTCTGGCGTGCCGCCGGAGCGGAAAAGTCGGACCTCAAATATCCCGTGGGCAATGAAGTCCTGATGGGGACCCAGGGCACCTACCAGGACTATCAGGGCGGTGCCATGATCTGGTCCGCTGCGACCGGAGCACAGATCTCCAAGAGCGGCCCCATCCGCTCGGCCTGGGGCGCCACGGGCTTCAACGCCAGCTACCTTGGGCTTCCCACCGGCCCGGAGACAAGCATGGGCACTCAGGGGAAATACCAGGACTACCAGGGCGGCGCGATCATCTGGTCGGAGAAGACCGGGGCCAGGATCTCCCGGAACGGTCCCATCCGCTCGGCCTGGGGCGCCACAGGCTTCAACGCCGGTCCGCTGGGCCTGCCGACCGGGGAGGAACGGGCCATGGGCACCCAGGGCAGCTACCAGGACTACGAAGGCGGAGCCATTATCTGGTCCGCAAAGACCGGAGCCCAGGTCTCCGTGAACGGACCGATCCGCTCCGCCTGGGGTTCCACGGGCTTCAACTCCGGCTATCTGGGGCTTCCCACCGGAGGGGAACGGAGCATGGGAGCGCAGGGCAAGTACCAGGACTATGAGGGCGGCGCGATCATCTGGTCCCAGAAGACCGGGGCGCAGATCTCGAAGAACGGGGCAATTCGTTCAGCCTGGGGCTCCACCGGTTTCAACTCGGGCTACCTCGGCCTGCCGACCAGCGGAGAAAAATCCTCCAACGGCGGAACCACACAGGAATACGAGGGCGGCACCATCCTCTCCTCTGCCGGCACGGGAACGCATATCCTCGCAAACGGGCCCGTCCGGGACGCCTACCGTGCGCAGGGCGCGGAGACGGGACGTCTCGGATACCCGACCTCCGGTCCGACCGCGGCCGCAGGCGGTGCAACGGTCCAGAGCTTCAAGGGCGGAAAGATCACCCGGGATGCCGACGGCAAGGTACAGGTCAGCTACAACTAGCGGCTGACGGCAGGACACCGGAACGGCGGATTGCTCTTTGCAATCCGCCGTTCCGTGCTTTGGAAGGGTGCTTGGCGATGAGAGACTGTTGCACAAGATCACTAGTGTGGAAGATTCTTGCAAACACCATGAAAGCGCCGCACTCCTTGTCCTTGAGAAAGGCCCAACCTTGCCAGGTATGAATCTCACGCGCTCCGAAGCCCGTGAACGTGCAGAACTCCTCGACGTCGAGTCCTACGACGTCAACCTCGACCTGACCCGGGGAGAGACGGTGTTCGGCAGCACGACCGTCGTCCGGTTCTCCGCCCGCCCCGGGACCTCGACCTTCATCGACGCGGTCACCGACACGGTTCACCGGATCACGCTCAACGGCGTGTCCCTGGACCCGGCGGAGGTGTCCGACGGCGTGCGGATCTCCCTGCCGAACCTCGCCGAGTCCAACGAACTCGTGGTGGACGCGGACGCCCGCTACATGAACACCGGTGAGGGCCTGCACCGTTTCGTGGACCCCGTGGACAACGAGGTCTACCTTTATTCGCAGTTCGAGGTTCCGGACTCCCGCCGGATGTTCGCGGTCTTCGAACAGCCGGATTTGAAGGCCACCTTCCGCTTCACGGTCACCGCGCCGTCGCACTGGGACGTCATTTCCAACTCCCCCACCCCGGAACCCGTTGCCGCCGGCGACCTGACGGACGCCAGTCCGCGCTCCACCTGGTCCTTCGAACCCACGCCGCGGATCTCCTCCTACATCACCGCGCTGATCGCAGGTCCGTACCAGTCCGTCCGCAGCGAGCTGACCAGTTCCGACGGACGCACCATCCCCCTTGGTGTCTTTGCCCGCCGGTCCCTGATGCAGTTCATGGACGCGGAGAACATCTTCGAACTCACCCGCCAGGGCTTCGCCTTCTACGAGGAGCAGTTCGGTACGCCGTACCCGTTCGAAAAGTATGACCAGCTCTTCGTGCCCGAGTTCAACGCCGGGGCCATGGAAAACGCCGGTGCCGTGACCTTCCTCGAGAGCTATGTCTTCCGTTCCCGGGTTACCGAAGCCACCGTGGAACGCCGCGCCGTGACGATCCTGCACGAACTGGCGCACATGTGGTTCGGCGACCTGGTCACGATGCGCTGGTGGAACGACCTGTGGCTGAATGAATCCTTCGCAGAGTTCATGTCCACCCTCGCCGCTGCCGAGGCCACCGAGTTCAAGCAGTCCTGGACCACGTTCGCCTCGTTGGAAAAGGCCTGGGCCTACCGCCAGGACCAGCTGCCCACCACGCACCCGATCGTCGCCGAAATCCGGGACCTGGAAGACGTCCAGGTCAACTTCGACGGCATCACCTACGCCAAGGGCGCTTCCGTGCTCAAGCAGCTGGTGGCCTGGGTCGGACAGGATAAGTTCATGGCCGGCGTGCGCGAGTACTTCGGCAAGCACTCCTGGCAGAACACCGAGCTGTCGGATCTGCTGTCGGAGCTGGAAACAGCCAGCGGCCGGGACCTGTCCGACTGGTCCGCGAAGTGGCTGGAGACTGCCGGCGTAAACACCCTGCGTCCGGAGTTCGAGACCGATGAGGACGGCACCATCACGTCCTTCGCCGTACTGCAGAGCGCTATCGAGGAATACCCCACCCTTCGCCCGCACCGCCTGGCGATCGGCTTCTACAACCCGGACGCGGACGGCCGGCTACAGCGCACGCACCGCGTGGAGCTCGACGTCGACGGCGAACGCACCGAAGTTTCCGAACTCATCGGCCAGCCGCGCCCGGCCCTGCTGCTGCTCAACGACGACGACCTTGCCTACGCAAAGATCCGCCTGGACGCCGCCTCGCAGCACACCGCCACCCGCAGCCTGCGCAACATTGCGGATTCCCTCCCCCGGACGCTCGTGTGGGCCTCCGCCTGGGACGCGGCGCGGGACGCCGAGATCCCCGCCCGCAACTACGTGGAACTGGTCCTGCAGAACATCGCCTCCGAGTCCGACTCGACTGTTGTCCAGGTGCTGCTGCGCCAGCTGGCCACCACCCTGGCCTTCTACGTCAGCCCCCAGGACCGCGGGCCCATGACCGTTGCCGCTGCGGAGAGTCTCTGGGAGTTGGCTTCGGCAGCGGAGCCGGGCTCCGATTCACAGCTGCAGTTCGTCAAGGCCTTCGCCGCCCACGCCTCGTCGGACGAGCAGCTGGACGCGCTGGCAGGTCTGTTCACCGGCGAGCAGTCCCTTGAGGGGCTGGCTGTCGACGCGGACCTGCGCTGGGAGCTGCTCACCGGTCTCGTGGCCGGAGGCCGGCTGGGCACAGCGGACATCGACGCGGAACTCGAGCGCGATGCCACCGCCACGGGTGCCCTTGCAGCGGCCATGGCCCGTGCGGCCATCCCCACGGCAGAAGCCAAGGCAGCGGCCTGGGAAGCGATCGTGGAGCGCTCCGACATGCCCAACGCCGCGCAGCGTTCGGCCATCGCCGGATTCATGCGGGTCCACGACACCGGCCTGCTGGAACCGTACGCACAGAAGTACTTTGCCTCGATCCGCGACGTGTGGGCCAGCCGCACCCATGAGATCGCCCAGCAGATCGCCGTCGGCCTCTATCCGTCCCGGCTGACGCGCCAGGACACGGTGGACACCACCGATGCCTTCCTCGCCGATCTGGGCGGGGACTCGCCCTCGCTGCGACGGCTGATCCTGGAAAGCCGCGACGGCGTGGTCCGCGCCCTGAAGGCGCAGCAGGCCGACCGGTAACACCTTGCCGCCGCGGTTCCCTTCCATCCAACGGCTCAGACGGTAGCTTGGAGAACGTGAATCTCTCCGAACACCGTTACACGCTCGACCTGGAATGGACGGGAAACCGCGGCGACGGGACCGCTTCCTACCGCGGCTACGGCCGCGACCACATCATCCGCGCCCCCGGACTGCCTGACCTGCCCGGAACGGCGGATCCCACCTTCCACGGCGACCGGGACCGCTGGAACCCCGAGCAGCTTCTGCTGGCCGCACTGGCCCAGTGCCACATGCTTTCCTACCTGCACGTGGCGGTCCGAAACGGCATCAGGGTGCTCGCCTATGAGGACTCCCCGGAGGGGCTGCTGCGGCTCAACCGGGACGGCAGCGGTGAGTTCACCACAGCCGTGCTTCGTCCCAAGGTGACTATCGACGGCGGCGCGGGGCCGGCCGCCGTCGAACTGGCAGCCGGGCCGATGCACGCCGAGGCGAACCGGCTGTGCTTCATTGCGCGGAGCGTCAATTTCCCGGTGGAGCACCGGCCCCGGACGCTGACCGTGCCCGTGCTGCCCTCCGGGCACGGCCGGCACGGGTAGCCTTAACCGCAGACCACTGTCCGGCTACACAAAGGTGAACGGCTACCCGTGCTTTCCGCTTCCGAAATTGACCTCTCTTCAGTGACCGTCAATGATTTCGACTTTTCCGGCCTGATCGAGGCTGCCTTTATTGTCCTGGCCGCCACGGGCGTGTGGTTTGTCGCCCGTTTCCTGATCAACCGGCTGGTGGCGCGCGCCCAGAAGGGCTATTCGCTGCTGCACTCCTCCAAGATCAAGTGGGCGCAGCCGGTGATGCGCAACCTGGACAAGAAACGCCGCGCCCAGCGCGCAGACACCATCGGTGCCCTGCTGCGCAGCGCCGTCAACGTTTCCATCTGGACCGTCGCGATCATCATGGTCCTGGATGCCGTCGGCATCAACATCGCCCCGCTGCTGGCCAGTGTCGGCATTGTCGGCATCGCCCTCGGTTTCGGCGCGCGGGAACTCATCCGCGACGCCTTGGCCGGGTTCTTCATCACCATTGAGGACCAGTACGGAATCGGCGACGTCATCGAAGTCGGCGACACCGCCGGAACGGTGCAGTCCGTTGGCATCCGGATCACGCGGATCATCGATGACCGCGGCGTCATCTGGTACATCCGCAACGGCGAGATCGCCAAGATCGGCAACCGCTCCCAGGGCACGTACCTGGGCGAAACACCGGCAGAACCGGAGGAACCGGCGAAGGCCGGCGCACTCAAGGACGGCATGGCCGCCAATGACTGAACCGTTGCCTGAAACGGCACCCCAGGCGCCCCCGAGCGCGGCATCCCTGCCGCTGCAGCCGGCGCAGCAGCCCACGCTGCAGCCGCAGGCTTTCCAGCAGCCGCAGTACACGGACAACTTCTATGAGGCCGTGGGCGGGCATCCCACGTTCGTGAAACTCGTGGACGTGTTCTATGCCGGAGTGGCGGAGGACCCCCTGATGCGGCCGATGTATCCCGAGGAAGACCTCGGGCCGGCCAAGGAACGCCTGCTCCTGTTCCTCGAGCAGTACTGGGGCGGCCCGAAGACCTACGGCGAGCAGCGCGGGCACCCCCGCCTGCGGATGCGGCACATGCCCTTCATCGTCACCCCCGCGGCGCGGGACGCCTGGCTGCGGCACATGCGTGCCGCCGTCGACTCCCTCGAGCTCTCACCCCTGCACGAGGGGACCCTCTGGGATTACCTGGAGCGGGCTGCCCACTCCATGGTCAATTCGGCCTGATCCGCCGCCGAGGCAGGCCTACAGGACCGCCGGCAACCGGGTCAGGACGTGCCCGAGGGTGGTGCTCAGCCGCAGCCAGCGCCCGTTGCTGAACAGGGCGGCGTCGGTCTCGGGTCCGTCGGCGGGCAGGAAGCCGAGGGACAGCGCCGCAAAGGCAGCCCCTGCGGGCACCGGCGTTTCGGTTCCGCCCATGGGCTGCGCCCAGACCCGTGTCCGGGCACTGTGCACGACGGCGGCTCCCGGACTCTGGGGCAGCATCGCCGCGACCTCGCGGATTCCGCGGTGTGCCGTCTGCTCGAGCAGCTGTACCGGAACCCGGCCGGCAGGCTGCCAGCCCGAACGCGGTGCCAGGATGCCCGCCCACGTTTCCCGCACGGTCATCGGCGGCACGGGAAGCACGGTGTCTGCGGTTCCCATCCGGGCGAGCCGGTCCCCCACAGCCGACAGCTGGACCGTGGCGTCCACCTCCGCCGGAGCAGCCAGCGGCATGGTCCGCAGGCCCAGCACGGTCGGTGTGTCTTCCCCGAGGATGCGGGGGCGCAGGACGCAGACATAGGCGGCCAGGACACTGCCCACGGCCTGCAGGCGGACCGCGCCGTCGTCGGCCGTTCGGGCACGGGCCACGAAGTTGCGCAGATCGGCCGTGACCTGCGGATCCGCCAGCCGGAGTTCGCTGTCCATCTAGTTCCCCTGTCCGGCAGGAACGGCTGCACGGAACGGCACGGGCTCACCCATCCACGCCTGGAGCACTTCCCGCTGCTCGTCCGTGAGCGGGGTGGGCCTGCCGGTGGCAGCCTCCACCTGCACCATGGCTGCTTCGGCGTAGGCGTACACCGTCTCCGGCTCTTCATCCGCGACGCGGAAACCGTAGGCAAGGCTGCTGGAGCCGATCCGGGTCACCCAGACGTCCACCCAGACAGGTTCCTTCCGGTGAAGCAACGGCGACACGTACTCGATTTCCTGCCGGACCACGTAGGTTGCCGTCCGGTCCCCGGCCAGGTCCCGGAAGCTACCCGGTCCGCCCGCACCGGCCGGAAGCGGCAGCAGGCCCAGCTGGACCCGCGCTTCCTCGAGGAACTGGACGAACCGAACGTTGTTGATGTGGCCGTTGGGATCTTGGTCGCCGAACCGAAGCTGGACGGGGAAACGATGCACAGACATGCCCCCATCTTTCCAGAGAGTGAGGTTAGCCCTAAAACGCAGGGCACCGGCGGCCGCACTGGTTACTGGCCGGTACGTTTAAGCTAGAAGTGTTCCACGGTTCCTGCCTCAGGCAGCACCGCCTTTCCTGCTAGGAGATAGTCCCTCATGTCCATTGATGAATCCTTCGATCCGACCGCGTCCCTGCTCGAGCTCCTGAACCTTAGCTGGGCCGACGGCGCGAAGACCGACGAGGACATTTTTGTCGGGGGTTCCCAGGCAGAACCGCGCAAGCGGGTCTTCGGCGGACAGGTGCTGGGCCAGTCCCTTGTTGCTGCGGCCCGCACCGTTCCCGAAGACCGGATCATGCACTCCATGCACGGGTACTTCCTCCGCCCCGGCGACACCGAGGTACCCATTACCTTCGGTGTGGAACGGCTGCGGGACGGCCGCTCCTTCTCCGCCAGGCGCAGCCACGCCTACCAGAACGGCAAGCCGATCCTGTCCATGATCGCTTCCTTCCAGGTTCCCGATTCGGGGGTGGACCACCAGGAGGAGATGCCCGCCGGCATCCCCGAGCCGGAGGACCTGCCGACCACTGCCGAGCTGCTGAAGGACTTCGACCACCCGGTGGCCGAGGCCTGGTCCCACCGGCGCCCCATGGACATCCGCCACGTAATGGACCCGGTCTACGTCCGCGCCGGACGGGAAAAGACCCCGCACAACGCCGTCTGGATGAAGACCTTCAAGCCCATGCCCGACGGCGAGAACCTGCACCGCGCGGCCCTGGCCTACGCCAGCGACTACACCCTGCTGGAACCGGTGCTGCGCGGGCACGGGCTTGCCTGGACCACCCCGGGCATGAGCATTGCCAGCCTGGACCACGCCATGTGGTGGCACCGGCCGGTGCGGGTGGACGACTGGCTGCTCTACGTCCAGGAATCCCCCAGCGCTTCCGCCGCGCGGGGGCTGTCCACCGGCCGGATCTTCAACCGAAGCGGTGAACTGGTGGCCACCGTTGCCCAGGAAGGCATGGTCCGCGTCCCGCAGTAAGCACTGCTGACCCTGAACGAAAAGAGCTCCGCTTCCCCGAAGGGAAGCGGAGCTCTTTTTTCTCGGGCTGCGCCGGACTTAGTCGCGGGTCAGGCGGCGGTGCGTCACACGGTGCGGCTTGGCTGCATCCGGGCCGAGGCGTTCGATCTTGTTCTGCTCATAGGACTCGAAGTTACCCTCGAACCAGTACCAGTTCGCCGGGTTTTCCTCGGTGCCCTCGAAGGCGAGGATGTGGGTGGCCACACGGTCCAGGAACCACCGGTCGTGCGAGACCACGACGGCGCAGCCGGGGAATTCCAGCAGCGCGTTTTCGAGGCTGGACAGGGTTTCGACGTCCAGGTCGTTAGTGGGCTCATCGAGCAGGAGCAGGTTTCCCCCCTGCTTCAGGGTCATGGCCAGGTTCAGCCGGTTGCGCTCACCACCGGAAAGCACGCCGGCCTTCTTCTGCTGGTCCGGGCCCTTGAACCCGAAAGCGGAGACATAGGCGCGGGACGGCATTTCCACCTGTCCCACCTGGATCCAGTCGTGCCCCTCGGAAACGACCTCCCACAGGCTCTTCTCCGGGTCGATGCCGCCGCGGGACTGGTCCACGTAGGAGATCTTCACGGAGTCGCCGATCTTCAGCTCACCGCCGTCGAGCTCTTCCAGACCGACGATGGTCTTGAACAGGGTGGACTTACCCACGCCATTCGGGCCGATGACGCCGACGATGCCGTTGCGCGGAAGCGAGAAGGACAGTCCGTCGATCAGCTGCCGGTCGCCGAAGCCCTTCTGCAGGCCCTTGGCTTCCAGCACGAGGGAGCCCAGGCGGGGGCCCGGCGGGATCTGGATTTCTTCGAAGTCCAGCTTGCGGGTGCGGTCCGCTTCGGCTGCCATTTCCTCGTAGCGGGCCAGACGGGCCTTGGACTTCGTCTGGCGGCCCTTCGCGTTGGACCGGACCCAGTCCAGCTCATCGGTGAGGCGCTTGGCCAGCTTCTGGTCCTTCTTGCCCTGGACTTCCAGGCGTGCGCGCTTCTTTTCCAGGTACGTGGAGTAGTTGCCCTCGTACGGGTACAGATGTCCGCGGTCCACTTCGGCGATCCACTGGGCCACGTGGTCCAGGAAGTACCGGTCGTGGGTCACGGCCAGGACGGCGCCGTGGTAGGCGGAGAGGTGCTGCTCAAGCCAGAGCACGCTCTCGGCGTCCAGGTGGTTGGTGGGCTCATCGAGGAGCAGCAGGTCCGGCTTCTGCAGCAGCAGCTTGCAGAGCGCCACGCGGCGGCGCTCACCGCCGGAGAGGAGGGTGACATCGGCTTCGGGCGGCGGGCAGCGCAGGGCGTCCATGGCCTGTTCGAGCTGGGAATCAATGTCCCAGGCATCGGCGGCGTCAATGGCTTCCTGCAGCTTGCCCATTTCCTCAAGCAGGCTGTCGAAGTCCGCATCCGGCTGCGACATCTCTTCGGAGATTTCGTTGAACCGCTGGATCTTGCCGTAGATCTCGCCGACGCCCTCCTGGACGTTGCCGAGTACGGTCTTTTCCTCATTCAGCGGCGGCTCCTGGAGCAGGATGCCCACCGTGTAGCCGGCGCTGAGCCGGGCCTCACCGTTGGAGGGGGTGTCCAGTCCAGCCATGATCTTGAGGATGGTGGACTTACCCGCACCGTTGGGACCCACCACGCCGATCTTGGCACCGGGGTAGAAGGACATGCTTACGTCGTCGAGGATAACTTTGTCGCCAACGGCCTTGCGGGCCTTGGTCATCGTGTAGATAAATTCCGCCATATCTACAAGGCTAATGTGTCAGCGCCGATATGTACCATTTCCCTGCTTCGGGCGCGGGCTGTCGCTCCTGCGCTGCGACCGGGGAGACCGGGGCTCCAGAGTGTCCGGATCCCTGCAGGTTGTCCCCGCAAAGCGTCCGGATCCCCGCAGTATGTCCGGATCCCCGCAGGTTGTCCCCGCAAGTTGTCCGGATCCCCGCAGGTTGTCCCCGCAAGTTGTCCGGATCCCCGCAGTATGTCCGGATTCCTGCTCCGCGCGGCGCAGGAATTGTCACAGACCGCAGGGATCACGACAAACCGAAGGGGCTTTCCCCGGCCGAGTCGGCCTGGCGGTCCGGACAGCTGATCCGACTCCGCGCCGGTGCCTACATGGGGGTTGATTCCGGTGTCAGTTCCCGGTCAGTTCCCGGTCAGTTCCCGACGAAGCATCCGCCGCCGGACAACACCGGCAACACTGTGACGTAGGCCGCCCCATCCCGGACCTCACCGAAAATGCATTCCCCGTCCTGCACAGCTGCAGCCTGGATCGAGTCAACCTCCAGGCCGGTCGGGGTGCTGTCAGCCGATACTTCCACCGATCCCGCCGGGAAGCCGGCCGCGGCAAACGCCGCAGCCACCGCTTCCCCGTCCGGCAGCGAATCCGAATCAGCCAGCTTTCCCAACTCGGATTCCAGTACTTCGGTGATCGCGGCATGGGGCGAGGGTGTCTCCGCCGAGGTCGATCCCGGCGCGGCCGATCCCGCCGGCGCAGGTTCCTCGGTGTTTCCCCCTTGCCATCCGCAGCCGGAAAGCCCGACCGCGAGCGCCAGGAACCCGGCCGCCATGCCAGCGGCGGGAGGGGTCGGTCGGGCTCTGCGGCGGGGGTTCATCCGGCGATTGTGCCACGTATTACGCTGCGCGGACAAAAGGGGTCCCGGGATATATAGGGGTGCGCTCTCAATACGGCGCGGCAGCTCCTTCACGGGCAGCCTTCGTGGTTTCCGCCTGTTTGTCCTCCGCGGCCAGGCTGTCCCCGGCGACGGCATCAAGAAGTTCACCGGTCAGCGCATCAATCCGGCCCAGGGACTCCGCGGACTCAAGATCCTCGTGAGACCCGGGCCCGGCGGCGTCATCCGTTCCTGCTCCGCCGGCCATCCCGCCGTCGATACCGCCGGCCATCCCGCCGTCGACACCGGATGCGTCGCTGCCGGCGGACGTGGTGCGGCGGAAGCTGGCGGTCCCCCACATCAGGTCATGGCCCACCGTGTCGGCATCAATCTCGGCGCTGGTGCCGCTGCGACCATCCTCCGTGACCCACTGCCGCAGGCGGAGCCGGCCGGTCACTACTACCCGGTCCCCCTTGTGGATGCTGAACGCGGCGTTGGTGGCCAACTGGCGGAACAGGCTGACGGCGTACCAGTTTGTCTGTCCGTCCTGCCATCCCCCGGTGTCACGGTCATACCGGCGCTCCGTGGTGCACATTCGAAAGCTCGCCACCGCGAGTCCGTTGTCAGTGGTGTTCTGACGGAGGTCGGTGGCAACGTAGCCCCGGAGCGTAATGGTGTCACTCATGTTTTCCTGCCTTCGGTTCGGTACCGCGGCGCCTGTGCTTTGACGATGCGCAGTGTCGCCCGCATGCGTTCCGGCTGGTCCGCCGGTGCGTGCGAGTCTTCACCGATGCGTGTGCGCGTGCCCTCGGGAAGGGCCGAAATGTGGACCGCGTAAGGCGGCAAGGGGCGCTGCCGGTCCTGTGGAGGCAGAGCTGTCAGTCCCCGGACCATGTGCCCTGCCTCGGTGAAGGTCATGCCAAGAAGGTGGGGTGGCCGCGGACCGACGGGACGGCCGGCGGGGCGTTTACGCGGGCTTGGCGTCGCTGGGCAGCCAAAACGCGAAGCCCCAGGCCGCCGCCGGGGCGCTGCAACAGATCCTGCTGAGTGCCCCCGGCGCGACTCGAACGCGCAACCTACGGATTAGAAGGCCGTTGCTCTATCCATTGAGCTACGGGGGCAACCACACGATGATACTACGGACGCCGCAGGCTCCCGTCCGAGTCCGTTCCCGCACCCCGCTGCTGCGGGCCGCCCGTCCCGGGCTAATG
This sequence comes from Arthrobacter sp. zg-Y1171, assembly GCF_025244845.1. NCBI lineage: Bacteria > Bacillati > Actinomycetota > Actinomycetes > Micrococcales > Micrococcaceae > Arthrobacter > Arthrobacter sp. zg-Y1171. The sequence goes on from NZ_CP104264.1 coordinate 2,103,958, forward strand.
CCCGCCGCCACCGTCCCGGACTTGGCTCCTCGAAGTCCCCGGCCCGGCTCCTCGAAAAACTTCTGCGCAAATTATCTCCGGTTCTGCATCCAAGACGATCCCACCGGAAGTAGTAGGGGTGTAAGTCACGGAACCCGTACCCGAAAGGTGCGGCAGATCAAGGAGCTCAGACCATGCGCAAGACCGCTACCGCTCTCGCGACCCTCGGACTGGGTGCCGCCGCAGCCTTCTCGGCTGTACCGGCATCCGCTGCTGATTCCGACACGGCAAAACTGTCGGTACTGCACGGCGTCCCGGACACTCCCGTGGACGTCTACGTCAACGGCACGCTTACCCTGGATGACTTCATGCCCGGTGATCTTGCCGGGCCGCTGGAGCTGCCGGGCGGCAACTACCAGCTGGCCATCACTGCCGCCGACGCCGCCGACGCCTCCGCCCCGATCATCGGCCCGGTCTCGGCTGACCTGGCAGCGGGAGGCAACTACACCGCCACCGCCAACCTGGATGCCTCGGGCAACCCGACGGCAAACCTGTTCACCAATGACACATCCGCCGTCGACGCGGGCAAGTCACGCCTGACCGTCCGCCACGTGGCCGCCGCACCGGCCGTCGATGTCCTGGCCGGCGGCACACCGGTGATCGAGGGCCTCACCAACCCCAATGAGAAAGCGCTGACCGTGGATGCCGGAACGGTTTCCGCTTCGGTCGCTGCAGCCGGCACCACCACTCCGGTGATCGGTCCGGCAGATCTCGCCCTGGCCGAAGGCACGAACACGATTGTCTATGCGTGGGGTTCGCTCGAAGCAGGAAACCTGGCCCTCGCCACCCAGACCATCGAGGGGCTGCACTCCGCGCCGCACGCGGTTCCGGGTGCACTGGAGCAGGTTGCCCGGTCCGGGGATGACCAGACCATGACGGCGGCTGCCGCTGTCGGCGGCGTCGCGCTGCTCACCTTGGGTGCCGCCCTGCTGCGCCGCCGTTCAACGGTCAGCGACAGCTAAGCAGCACCCGCCCGATCCCCCGGTGCTGCGGCGCACCCCCTTTCCGCGCCGCAGCACCGGGGCCACCCTTTTTCCGGAGGTCCATCCATGCCCGTTGTTCCCCTGCGACGTTTCGCCGCAGCGGCTTGCCTCTCCGCCAGCGTCCTGGCCGGTACGGCGGCCTGCAGCGGCGCCCCCGAGACCGCTTCCCCGGCGGATTCGGTTTCGACGGCACCCGCACCAGCGTCGACGACGGCGCCCGCGCCGACGTCGACGGCGGCACCAACCGTCCCCGCCACTGACATACCCGTGCGGCCCGCCGTACCTACCCCGGCGGAAGCCGTTCCCGAGCCCGTGCGGGTCAGCGTGGAAGGAACCGGCATCGAGCTGGAGGTGATCCCGGTGGGGCAGGAAGCAAACGGTGCCATGACGCTGCCGGACAACCATTACCAGGCCGGCTGGTACCGCTACGGACCCGCGCCCGGATCCTCCCGCGGAGCAGCGGTGCTGGCCGCCCATGTGGACTCACGCACCGAGGAACTTCCCATCGCGGGCTTGGACGATGTCCCTGCCGGCACCCCCGTGACCGTGACCCGCAGCGACGGAACCGTCGTGGAATACACCACCGAAAAGGTGCAGAACATTCCCAAGGCATCACTCGACGAATTTAATCTCTTCGACCGTGACGGTGCGCCGCGGCTGGAACTGGTAACGTGCGGCGGTAGATGGCTGGACTCGGTAGGTGACTATGAAGACAACGTTGTGCTCACCGCCGTACCCGTACCATAGTGGCTACCTCAGAGAGCTGCCGCATACCGGACGCAGCCCCGCACGGCAGGAGAACGGCACTGATGCCCACGGGCGCCTCAGATCGCGACGCCGCGATGGACCGTGCCTTTGCGGCAGGGGACGAAGCGGCGCTGGCAGAGGCCTACCGTCGGTTCTCGCCCCTGATCCGCGCGCTGGCGATGCGCAAGCTGCTCGATCAGGGCGCAGCCGACGACGCCGTGCAGGAAGTGTTCATCCGGGCCTGGAAATACCGGGACAGCTACGCACCGGACCGCTCCACGCTCGCCGCCTGGCTGGTAGGGATCGGACGGAACGTGGCAGTCGGCATGGCCACTGCCCGGGGCCGTTCTTCGGAAACCCTGATGGAAGTTCCGGAGTCCGGCAGGAATCCGGTTCCGCCCGCCGGTCCTGATCCCGACGGCGTGGCGGACCGCGTGGTGCTTGATGCAGAACTGGCCAGGCTCGGGGAACCCCAGGGTTCCATCCTCCGCCTGGCCTTTCATGAAGACCTGACACATCAGCAGATATCGGAAACACTGAAACTCCCGTTGGGTACCGTAAAGAGCCATATTCGAAGAAGCCTTGTCCAACTCCGGCAGCGATTGGAGGTCAGCGATGCAGCATCTGCCACCTGAAGCGCTGGCCCTGTGCGCCCTCGGCGAGGCCGGTCCACAGGACACGGCGCACCTCGACAACTGCGCCGAGTGCACCGCCGAGGTCACCGCGCTGCAGCGCGTTGTGACCGCCGGAAGGACCACGTCAGTTCCCGAGGGGCTCCCCCGGCCGCCGTCGTCGGTCTGGGACTCCATCCATGCCCGGTTGGGACTCGGGGATGCCGTGCGCGCCGATCCCTTTGACGCCGATCCCCTTGCCCAGGCTCCGTCCAATGAGGCTGCGCAGGCATCGTCTTCGCCTGACAAGAACGCCGAGACCGGATCGGCGCCGTCTCCGGCAACGCTGCAGTCACCCCCGACAGGGTCGACGCCGGTTCCGCTGGAAGCCGCCCGGAAGCGCCGCGAACGACGTCGGCTTCCGCAGGTCCTCGGTGCCGCGGCTGCGGCCGTGGTGCTGGCAGCTGCGGGCACCTGGGGCGTCTCCCGTATCCTGGCAGACCGCAGCGAAGTTATTGCCGCGGTGGAGCTGGCCCCCTTGCCTGCCTATTCGGAAACGGGCCGGGCCGAGGTGGACCAGCGTTCCGACGGCGGACGCGAGCTGGTAGTCACGGCAAGCGGATCCGATGCCCAGGGGTTCCGCGAAGTCTGGCTGATCGCCCCTGACGTGCAGCGCATGGTGAGTCTCGGGACGATGGAGGGCACGGAAGGCCGGTTCACCATTCCGGCTAATCTTGACCTCGATGAGTACCCAATTGTTGATATCTCGGACGAGCCCTTTGACGGCAATCCCACGCATTCCGGCGATTCCATCCTGCGCGGAGTCCTCGAGCTCTAAGCCCGCACCGGCGGCCGTCCGTGGATGAGTCCCTGGGCGTCGCCGCCGAGTGGTGGTCGCGGGTAATGGCCGGCTTCGACCGCGTTCCGGCTGTGGAGCCCGAGCCGGGGGTGCTGCTGATGATTGCCGCCGCTGCCGCACTGCTGAGCGTTCCCCGGGCAACGTGGCGGTGGTTCGGGCTATTCGTGACATTTGTCCACGAACTCGGCCATGCCTTCGCGGCGCTGATGACCGGGCAGGTAGTGAAGGGCATCCGCCTCCGCTTTGACCACTCAGGAGACATGCGTTCCCTGGGGAGGGGCGGTTTCCCCGCGGCATGGGCCGGCTTCTGGGGCTACCCCGTTCCGGCCGTGGTCGGTGCCGTCCTGGTGCTGGCAGCGCTCGGCGGCTGGTCGGGTGCGGCACTGTCGCTCAGCGCCCTGGTCCTGGTTGCCGCCCTGCTGTTCATCCGAAACGGCCAGGGGTTCGTGATTGCTTTCGGCTGCGCGTCCGTCTCGGTGCTGCTGGTCTGGTTCGCTGCCCCGCCGGTGGCGGGCTATGTGGCCATGTGTACAGGTATCGCGCTCCTGGTGGGCGCTGTCCGCGACTGGCTCAGTGTGCTGAGCGTCCACACACGCCGGCGCCGGAACCTGGAAAGCTCCGACGCCTACATCCTCTTCCGGCGTACCGGGGTTCCTGCTGTTCTGTGGCTGGCGGGATTCGCCCTGGTCATTGCCGCTTCGCTCGCGACGGCGGTGTTCGCCGCACTGGGCGCCTAGACCGGCCGCGGGCCTAGGCCTGGGGAGCGGGGAAGGTCACCCGCAGCTCGAGCCGGTGCTGGCCGTCTTCTTCCTGCGTGTAGATGGCCTTGCCGGAGATGCCGGCGAGGTCGTCGGTGCCGGAGCCCGGAATGATGTGCCCGGAACTCGCCGTCGCAGTCCCCTCGGCCAGCCCCCAGTGCTGGATGACCATGGTTCCGGAGCGGCCCGCTATGGTTCCGGCAAAGACCTCGGAGCCCACATAGCCGGCCCCCACCGAGTTGCCGGCCATAATCAGGTCCGCGACGGACGTCCCGGTGATGTCACCCTCGTAGATCTTCACCGCCCGAACCGTGGAGAGTTCGCTGTTGGTTCCTTCCACCTGGTACGGCGTGGGTTCCCACTCCGAAACGTCGAAATCCGCCACAATCACTTCTTCAGTTAGGTCGGTCATTACTCCAGTATCCCGTGTCCGACGGCGGATTGCATGCCGGGTGCCGCGCTTGGGTAGCCTTATCGCTGTGCACGGACGCGGCACGGCAACGGATTTACCTAAGGAGCACCACCCTCGCATGACCCGGAAATCGGCATTCCAGCATCATCGGTTACTCCGCCCCGCCACCCTCTGGACGGTATTTGCCGTAGTCCACCTGGGCTTCCTTGCCGCCCTCGCGACCCGCATCCTGGGCGGGGACGTCCTCAGTGATGTGGGCTTCTACCGGCTGTGGGCGTTCTCGGGAATCCAAAACGGCTACTGGGTCGGGATTGACGGCGGCTGGGTCTATCCCATAGCGGCGCTCATACCGATGGTCCTGTCAGCGGCCTTTGGCTACGATGCCTACCAGTTCACCTGGTTCCTGCTCTTCACCGCCCTGAACGCGGCCGGCGTCGCGGTCCTTGCCCGGCGCGCCGGGACCCAGGGCATCGCGTCCGCCTACTGGTGGCTGGCCGTCACGGCACTGCTCGGCCCGGTTGCCGTGGGGCGCGTGGACGGACTTACCGCACCGCTGGTGATCATGGGCCTGCTCTTCCTTGCCACCCGTCCCGTCCTTGCATCGGCCCTGCTGTCGCTGGCTACCTGGATCAAGGTCTGGCCCGCCGCCGTGATCCTCGCGGTGCTCGTGGCGTGGAAGAAACGCCTCACCCTGCTGGCCACCGGTGCCGCCGTGTCGGCGGTCATTGCCGTCGCCGTGGCGCTGTCCGGCGGTCTTTCCCACCTGCTGAGCTTCATCGGTGAACAGGGCGCCCGCGGCATGCAGATGGAAGCGCCGTTCACCACGCCGGGGCTCTGGCAGGCGATCCTCGGATCCTCCGACGCGTACATTTTCGAAGACAAGGTCATCAACACCCGCGAAGTCCGCGGCGCCCTCGGCGAGCCCGTGGCCGCGCTGATGACGCCGCTGCTGGCGCTGGCTGCCCTCGCCGTCGTCGGACTTCTCATCTGGGCGCTGCGCCGCGGGGCCGATTCGCGTGCCCTGCTGATCTCCGGCTCGCTGGCACTGGTGAGCGCGTTCATTGTGTTCAACAAGGTGGGGTCGCCGCAGTTCATGCTGTGGCTGGGCGCCGTGGTCGCCGTCGGACTGGCCTGGGAAGGCAAGGCGTGGAAGGTGCCCGGGGTACTTATGCCGGCGATTGCCGCGCTGACCACGCTGGTCTATCCGATGTTCTACTCTGCCCTGTACAACGACCTGAACATTGCCGTGGCCCTGCTCCTGACCGCCCGCAACATCCTGCTGCTGGTGCTCTTCGGCTGGTCGGTGGCCCGGGTCATCCGCCTTACCCGGGCCGGCGGCGACAGCCTCAGTGCGTCCGCAGTTCGCCCGGAGCAGGCTCCGTAAGCTTTTTGCGGAACAGGACCTTGGTCTTGGGATCCAGGAAGATCAGGTAGAGGGCGAAGCCCAGCGCGATCACGGCGGCGATCTGGCGGGCCGCGCTGAGGCTGAACTCGAAGTAGGGCCAGATATCGAGCTGGTCGCTGATGGCGTAGACCATAAAGAACGAAACAAACAGGTACAGCGTCTTCACCTGCCAGTCATCCCGCAGGCCCGTCACGGCGAACAGCGGGATGAGCCACACGACGTACCAGGACTGGATCATCGGTGCCAGCATCACGATGGCGGCGAAGGCCAGCGCCAGCCGCCTGATCAGGCGGCTGTACTGCCCCACGAACATCTGCCACAGCACAATCCCCACGGAGGCCACGCGTCCGATCGTGTGGACAATGTCGGCCAGGGTCCAGCCCGGCAGTCCCAGGGCGTTGCCCAGCGTTGCCACCAGCATGCCGGCGAAGCCCACCGGGGCGTACCAGATCCAGACACTTCCGGGCGTGCTCAGGGCGCCCACCCAGCCGAAGCCGAAGCCGTTGATCAGGCCCATGATCCACAGCAGGCCCAGGGAAATGCCCGCAGTCATGAACCAGTAGACAAACTTCCGCCGCCATGACGCGTTCTTTCCGGCCCACAGCAGGCCGATAAACGGAAGGAAAATGATGGTGATCGGCTTGATGCCGATGGACAGGGTCACCAGCAGGATGCCGGCGAGGGCCCGGTTGGTCGCGGCCAGATACAGTCCGGCCAGTGCCAGGCCGATCATCAGGGCATCGTTATGGACTGCGGCGATGAAATTCACCAGGAACAGCGGGTTGGCTGCGGTCAGCCAGAGGGCACGGTTCGGGTTGATGCCGTGCAGCTCGGCCAGCTTCGGCACGTAGTAGACGCAGAGCGCGACGCCGATCAGCGCTATCAGCCGGAACAGCAGGATCGAGAACTCAGGCTGGCCGCCGGTAATCCGGACCACGAGTTCTTCGATCCAGAGGAAGACCGGTCCGTAAGGGGTGGGGCTTTGGGCCCAGAGATCATCTGCGCCGAGCTGCAGGTAGTTGGAGATCTGGGAGTAGCCGTCCTTGTACGGGTTCAACCCGCTGACCATCACCAGCCCCTGGGCGATGTAGGCGAAGACATCGCGGCTGAACAGCGGCAGGGCAACGCACATGGGTGCCGACCATGCGATCACGGCGCGCAGTACCACCGGCCGCGATTCCGGGCCCCAGCACCCCTTCATCCGCTGGCCAAGCCGCAGCCAGGACCGCACCAGGAGCATCCCGCCCGTTGCCAGCATCAGCACAGCGGCCACGGCGCCGATGGGCTGATCGAAGCGCATCCAGATAATCAGCGGATTGCTCCGGAGAGCGGCGGAATCGAGCGACAGCCAGCCCACGCCGAATGATCCGAAGAGGATCAAAAGGGAACCGATGAACCCCTGCAGGATCGCGATGTTGGGGCGGTCGGCTTTCGCTATCTCCGTGCCAGGAGACGAAGGCTCGGTCGCGGGGACCTGGGCGGTCATCTACGTGGTTCCAATCTCTGGGTGACACTGTGTCCTGCGGGCCTGTCGGCAGTCAGGGTCCGGTACCTGCTTCGAATGCGGGCATGAAAATGCCCGGGTACCGTAACAGGCTGATATTAGCACCGGGCCCTGCGCTTGCCCGGGTCGTAGCCGACGCGGCCGCCGTCAATCCTGTGAGCCGGACCACTGTCGCTTACACTGGTGTTTCTGTTGTGACAAACGAGGCAAGGCGGTATTGGCTGTGGGGCGCCACCGGGCAACAAAGATAAACAAACCCGTAAGGATCCGGGTTGCGGCAGCGCGGCCCGCACTACCGCAGGGACGCAGTCCGGAACTGCTGGCGTGGGGTGTCTTCCTCACCGCCGTTGCCGTCGTCGCCATGCTGTGGGTCGAGGTGCCTTGGGGCACCGTGACCGCCGCGTCGGCGCTGCTGTTCCTCGCTTTCGGGCTCAGCTGGCTCTTCGCTCCGCCGCGTACGACGGCGGCGGCGGCCTCCGCAGTCCCTGCTCAGGCCCTGCCGGCTCCGGCGGTGCGTGCTCCGGCGGCTCCGGCAACCGTTCCCGCGCCCGCCCCGCCCACGGCTGCAGTTGCATCTCCCCCATCCGCTGGAGCCGCCACTGCGCATGCCCGTCCCCGCTCCGCAGACCGGGCCCGAAACGCGCCGCACGGACGGCGTGCTGCCGCCGCCCCGGTGTTGATGCCCGCCGAACCGAGCCGCTGGACCCGCACCTTCGGACCGCCCGACACCGGCCAGATTCCCCTGCAGCCCTACCTGTCCGGCGTGCCGGCAAGCTACGCCACCGCTGACAACGCCCTTCCGGACCGGCGCCAGCGCAGCCACTCCAGCCTTTAGCCTCCGGACCCTTTCCAGGGACCAGGTGGTCGAAAGCGGTACATTGGAGGAGTGCCAATAACAAATGAACGTATGGTCTGGATCGACTGCGAAATGACCGGTCTGGACATCAAGAACGACGCCCTGATCGAAGTGGCCGTCCTCGTCACGGACTCCGAGCTGAACATCCTCGGCGACGGCGTGGACGTGGTCATCAAGCCAGATGACGCCTCGCTGGCGCAGATGGGTGACTTTGTGCGCCAGATGCACACCACCTCCAAGCTCCTCGACGAACTGCCCAACGGCATCACCATGGCCGAGGCCGAGGCCGCCGTCGTCGAATACATCACCAAGTGGGTGCCCGAGCCCAAGAAAGCGCAGCTCGCCGGCAACTCCGTGGGGACGGACAAGATGTTCCTGGCCCGCGACATGCCCGAAGTGATCGATTACCTGCACTACCGGATCATCGATGTATCCACCATCAAGGAGCTGGCCCGCCGCTGGTATCCGAGGGCCTACTTCCAGGCGCCGGCGAAGAACGGAGGCCACCGTGCCCTCGGTGATATCCGCGATTCCATCAATGAGCTGCGCTACTACCGCGAGGCTGTTTTCGTCCCCGCGCCGGGGCCGGATTCCGCCACTGCGAAGAAGATTGCCGCAGGAATTTCGAGTTAGCTCCATCACAAAAGTGCTGCTCGGTGCCGGACGTGTCAAAAGCACTCCAAAAACCGTGTAAGCTTGATTCCGCTGCCTCAGATAAATGAGTCCGCAAGACCACTCGCCTGGACTTCGCGGATGAACGTTTGAGGCACATGGTGGGTATAGCTCAGTTGGCAGAGCGCCTGGTTGTGGTCCAGGAGGTCGCGGGTTCAACCCCCGTTACTCACCCCAATGAGGCTGGCGGTTCCAGCTTCGAAAGGCCGCCTCGGATTAGTCCGGGGCGGCCTTTTATGTTTGTGTTTCACTGTTAGCGGTGCAGTGCCTAATGCACGGCGCCCGTGGGCAATGGCCCGCACTGAACCCCATACGCCTATGCGTGGCTTATCAATGAGGAGGCGCCGCCTTGGAGCGCAGACTGTTCGAAGAGGACCATGAGCTGTTCCGGGAAGTCGTCCGGGAATTCGATGCCCGCGAAGTCGCCGCCGGATACCCGGAATGGGATGCGGCGCACATGATGCCCCGCCGGCTCTGGAAAGCAGCCGGCGAACAGGGCCTGCTCGGCCTGGCCGTTCCCGAGGAGTTCGGCGGCGCCGGGATGCCGGATTACCGCTTCCGCGCCGTGATGGACGAGGAATTTGCCCGCTCCAACCACCTCGCCGTCGGCCTCGCCTTCCATCTGCATGACGACATGGTCCTCCCCCACCTGCTGGCCTACGGCTCCGACGAGCTGAAGGAACACTGGCTGCCCGGCATGGTGTCCGGAGATCTGGTCACCTCGGTAGCCTGGACCGAGCCCGGCGCGGGCAGCGACCTCCGGGGCATCCGCACCAAGGCGGTCCGCACCGACGACGGCGACTGGCGCCTCAGCGGCCAGAAGACCTTCATCGGCAACGGCATCAGCGGCGATGCGTCCCTGGTCCTTGCCCGGACGGACGGCGGCACCGGCCGTGGACAGCGCGATTCGTTCAGCATGTTCATGGTGGAGAAAACCGAGGGCTACAGCACCGGCCGCCAGCTCGACAAGATGGGCCTGAAGGCCTCCGACACCGCTGAACTGTTCTTCGACGATGTTCACGTCCCGGCCGCCAACCTTGTGGGCGACGTCGGCCGCGGGCTGGAGTACGCCGAGGGGCAGCTTCCCCAGGGCCGGCTGGCCATCGCCGTCGCCTCGTCCGCCGTCGCCCGCCAGATCTACGAAGCCACCGTGGAATACACCAAAAACCGCAACGCCTTCGGGGACCGGATCGCCGACTTCCAGAACAGCCGGTTTGCACTGGCGGACATCCTCACCGAGGTTGAAGTCACCGAAGCCTACGTCGATTCGGCCATCCTTGCGTTCAATGAAGGAAAGCTCGACGCCGTCTCGGCCGCCAAGGCCAAGCTCTGGGCCAGCGAACGGGCCAAGTCCATCACGGACCGCTGCCTGCAGCTGCACGGCGGCTACGGCTACATCCTGGAATACCCGGTGGCCCAGGCCTTCCTGGCCGCCCGCCTGCTGACCATCTTCGGCGGCACCAGCGAAATCATGCGGGAAGTCATCGGACGCGGCATCGTCCGCTGAGCCCGGTTCCCGGCACCAACACCACGAGAGAAAGACAGTAATGACCGTTCGTCCCATCGTCATCCACGGAGAACCCGTACTGCACCGCAGGGCGGCCGAGGTGGAAGAGTTCAATGACGAGCTGCGCACCTTGGTTGCCGATATGTTCGAAACGATGGACGTCGCCAACGGCGTCGGCCTCGCAGCCCCGCAGATCGGCGTCGGCCTGCGCCTGTTCACCTTCGACTATGAGAACGACGACGACGCTCCGAACCGCGGCGTCGTCATCAACCCGGTCCTGATCACGTCCAAGATCCCGGGCTCCGCCCCCGATCCGGACGAAACCTCCGAAGGCTGCCTCTCCGTACCCGGCGAGAATTTCCCGGTGAACCGGGCAGAATGGGCGAAGATCAGCGGCTTCGACGAGTTCGGCGCGCCCGTGCAGTTCGAGGCGACCGACTGGTTTGCCCGCGTCCTGCAGCACGAGTACGACCACCTCGACGGCAAGCTCTACGTGGACCGGCTTACCGACCGCTGGAGCCGCAAGGCGCGGAAGGTGATGAAGGCGCAGGGCTGGACCGCCCCGGGCCATACCTGGATGCCGGGTGTGGACCCGGACCCCTTCGGCCACTGAGTCCTTCTGTACCGACACCGCCCGTAACGCACGAAGGGCCCGCAGGAAATCTCCTGCGGGCCCTTCGTGATTTAAGCTCGCTGCGCGTTGCCGGCCCTTAGCCGGCGATGGCTGCCAGCGACTGTGCCTTGGGGAAAGCCGGCGGGTTGACGTGCGCCATCTCCTCCAGGACCCGGACCACCTGGCAGCTGTACCCGAATTCGTTGTCGTACCAGACGTACAGCACGAGGTTCTTGCCGTTGGAAATGGTCGCGAGACCGTCCACGATCCCGGCGCGCTTGGAACCCACGAAGTCGCTGGACACCACCTCGGGCGAGGCGATGTAGTCGATCTGCTTGTGCAGCGGAGAGTTCAACGAGGTTTCGCGCAGGAAGGCGTTCACTTCGTCCCTGGTGGCGGCGCTCTCCAGGTTCAGGTTGAGGATGGCCATCGACACGTCCGGGGTGGGTACGCGGATCGCGTTGCCGCTGAGCTTGCCTTCCAGCTCCGGCAGTGCCTTGGCAACCGCCTTCGCGGCACCGGTTTCCGTGATGACCATGTTCAGCGCCGCGGAGCGCCCGCGCCGGTCGCCGTTGTGGAAGTTGTCGATCAGGTTCTGGTCATTGGTGAAGGAATGCACCGTTTCCACGTGCCCGTTCACAATGCCGTACTTGTCGTTGAGGACCTTGAGCACCGGGGTGATGGCGTTGGTGGTGCAGGAGGCAGCCGTAATGATCCGGTCCTCGTCCGTGATGGACCCGTGGTTGATCCCGTGCACGATGTTCTTCAGGTTCCCCTTGCCCGGTGCGGTCAGCAGCACCCGGGACACACCCTTCGCGGCCAGGTGCTGGGACAGGCCTTCCTCATCGCGCCAGCGGCCGGTGTTGTCCACCACCACCGCATCGTTGATGCCGTACGCCGTGTAATCCACGGTCGCCGGATCGTTCGAGTAAATGACCTGGATCAGGGTTCCGTTGGCGAGGATGGTGTTTTTTTCCTCGTCCACCGTGATGGTGCCGTTGAAGGCCCCGTGGACCGAGTCCCGGCGCAGCAGGCTGGCGCGCTTCACGAGATCGTTTTCGGAGCCCTTCCGCACTACGATCGCGCGCAGCCGCAGGCCCTGCCCGCCGCCTGCTTTCTCCACGAGGATCCGGGCCAGGAGCCGTCCGATGCGGCCAAAGCCGTAGAGGACGACGTCGGTGCTCGTCCGCTCGTCGGCTCCGCTCTTGCCGGCGACGTCGGCCAGTTCGGCCCGCAGGAAGTCGTTGAGATCCCCGCCCTGCTCCTTGTACTTGTTGCTCAGCCTGGCCAGGTCCACGGACGCGGCACCCAGTTCCAGCTCGGTCAGGGCCCGGAGCAACGGGTAGGTCTCTGCGACCGGGAGTTCGGTTTCGTCGATCTGGCGGGCGAACCGGTGCGCCTTCAGGATGTCGATAACCGACTTGTTGACGAGTGGACGCCCATAGACCGAGGTCACCACGCTGTTTTCCCGGTAGAGCCGCCCGATCAGCGGAATCATGGCCTCGGCGAGGGCCTCCCGATCCATCCAGGCATCAAGGCACGTATCCGAATTGGAGCTCACAGAACTTCACATCCTTTTCTCAGCCGGCACTGCGTTGTGCCGGTTGGGCGGTAATCCCTACCAGTGTATTAGGACACATCAACCCCGCCGGACCCACGGCTGAGAGATCAGTCACATTCAGGAGGCCTGCAGGCCGCTTTCGGCACGGTCGCCTGCCGGACCTTCCGCTCGCGGGGGTTCCAGGTCCGCAAGATCCCTTACCCGGCGCAGCGGGCCGAAGACAGCGGCCAACGGGGCAAGCGCGGCCACCAGGATCCCGGTCAGGATCGCTCCCCGGATATCCATCACCTCGACCAGCAGCCCGGCGGCAAATGCCGCGACGGCGAGCATGCCCCAGGTCACCATCCGCTGGGCGGACCCGAGGCGGCCGAGCATCTGCGGCGGGCAGACCCGCTGGCGGAAGGTCGTGGAGACGACAATGTTCAAGGCAATGGAAAAGCCCGCGATGAAAAGTCCGACAAAGCCGGCAGTCATTCCCCAGCCCGGAGAGATGAACAGCAGGGTCGCGTATCCGCCTACTACCGGGAACATCGAATACCGCCACACCCGCCCGGAACCGAGACGGCCGGTGATCCACTTGGTGGACAAGCCGCCGATGGTTCCCCCAACCGCCGTAGCTGCCGTCAGGAGGCCCAGCATGCCCGGAGACTCTCCGAGGGAACGGATCACCAGCAGGACCAGCAGCGACACCACGATGTTGCCGCCGAGGTTCCAGAGCGCGCCGGTGATGAGCAGCACGCGCAGGGGCACGGTACTGAAGGTGTAGCGCAGTCCCTCCCCCATGTCCCGGAAAACCCTCCGGTCCTTCGGGCGGTCGGGACGGGCCTCGGCAACGTCAAGCCGGAGAATCGCCGACAGGGAGGCAAAGGACGCGGCGACCTGCAGCAGCAAAGCATTGGATGCCCCCCAGGCATCCGTGACCCAGCCGCCCACGGCCCGGCCGCCGGCGTCGCCAAGGGCACCGGAACCCGTCATGAGCCCGTTGCCCTCCACCAGTTCCTCGCGGTCCACCGCGGCAGGCACGAGTGCCTGCTCGGCAAGGGTAAAGAACACTGCTGCGAGTCCTGCACCGAAAGACACCGCGAATAACTGGGTAACCGTGAGCGCCCCCAGCCACCAGGCCACCGGCAGGCTGGCCAGCAGCAGTGTCCGTACGGCAAGCGAAACCACTATCAGCGGGCGGCGCCGGTGCCTGTCCACCAGCACGCCGATAGGCAGCGCGAACAGGAGCCAGGGAAGAAAGGTCATACCGGAAAGGACGGCAACCGTGGAGTTCGAGGCATCCAGTTCCGTCACCGCTATCACCGGCAGGGCCACGCTGGTTACGGCAGTGCCGAATATTCCGGCGGTTGAAGAGATCCACAGCCGTCGGAAATTCGCATTTCGCAGAACCAGGGGCTTCCTTGCCGCCTCCGTGTGGGACATTGCCACAGACTAGCCCAGCACCGGTTGAATAAAACGAGTCAACGTGCCGGAAAAGGAATATTGCACGAAAGCTTTGCCAAGAGTGCGGAAATCTTTGGCTGCTCCGCACGGCCGCGGGTTTTGTGCGGAAGTATGTGGACGGGTTGGCCGATAAGCCGGGTTTTGTACGCCCGGACCGTTACCGGACCGGGAGCGGCAATCATCCATCTAGGGCCGCCGTTGCCGGCTGCCTCAAGCGGCCTACCCGGACACATCGGGCGGGCAGCCCTCAAACGTGTCCTGTATGGCCTTGCTCCGGGTGGGGTTTACCTAGCCGTCCCGGTCACCCGGGACGCTGGTGGTCTCTTACACCGCCTTTTCACCCTTACCTGCTCAGGCTGCAAAGCAGCTTTAGCCGGCGGTTTCTTTTCTGTGGCACTGGCCTGCGGGTTTCCCCGAGTGGGCGTTACCCACCACCCTGCCCTGCGGAGCCCGGACTTTCCTCGGCGGCTGCGGTTTCCTCGAAGGAGTCCGCGCCGACGCGATTGCCTGGCCAACCCGTCCACAGTCAACTCTACCGTCCCGGAGGCGCTGCCCGGTCCGGACCTGCGCCGGCCGGCTCGCGTAGGATTAACCGGTGCTGATTCTGCTCCCGCCCTCCGAAGGAAAAACCCCTGCAGCGTCCGGGCCGCCCCTGGACCCGTCCCGGCTGCATTTCCCCTTGCTTTCCGAACCCCGCTCGCTGGTACTCAAGGCCCTGGCCGAAGCCAGCGGCTCCGAAAATGCCCTGGCTGTCTTGGGGGTGGGGGCAACCCTGGCCCCGGAAGTACGGCGCAATACCGCCTTGGACACCGAGCCCTGCGCACCCGCGCACCGGGTCTACACGGGTGTGTTGTACGACGCGCTGGGCTACGCCTCGCTCCCGCCGGCGGTGCAGCGGCGTGCAGACGATGCCGTGCTGGTGATGTCCGCCCTGTGGGGTGCCCTCGGCTTTGCGGATCCGATTCCGGCCTACCGGCTCTCGATGTCAGTGCGGCTTCCCGAGACCGGGCGCCTTGCCGCCTTCTGGAAGCAGCACCTGACCGGTCCGCTGGACGAGTACGCCGGGGATTCACTGGTGGTGGACTGCCGCTCCAGCACCTATGCCGCAGCTTGGGCGCCGGATCCGCAGCGCACGGCGGCGGTTAACGTATTTACCGTCCGCGACGGCCAACGCAAAGTGGTTTCGCACTTCGCCAAGCACACCCGCGGCGAGCTGGCCCGCCATCTGCTCCTGCGCACCGGCACGGAGCCGGCGACGCCGCAGGACCTGCTGGCTGCTGCACAGGAAAAGTGGGAGGCCGAGCTGGTGGCCCCGGCAGGCCGGAAGCCGTACCAGCTCAACCTCATCCTGGCCGGATAGCGCCCTACCCGGCCACCAGTTCCACTTCGAAACCCTCTTCGTTTTCCAGGTAGGCGGCGTAGTGCTCCGCTCCCCCGGCGTGGGGATGCCGGTCCGCGAACATCAGGGTCCAGCCGTGGCTGGCCGCACGCCGTGCCAGGAGTTCGACGTCGGCCTCCGAACCGGCGCAGAACGCGAGGTGGTTCAGTCCGGGCCGCTTCCGGGAATAGGGACCGCGTTCGACGTCGGGGCCTTCCTCGAGCACGATGTAGCCCTCGGCGCCCTGCCAGCTCGCACCGGTGGTCCAGGTGTCCTTCCGGACGTAGCCCACCCGTTCCAGCAGCCAGCCCAGCGACTTTTCCGCCGCAGCGAAGTCGTTGACCCAGATCTCCGTGTGATGCAGCCGTCCCGTGGGGGCGGCCGCAGGAGCAGGAGACGACGCCGCTTCGAGTACCGCCGCGGCGGCGGCTGCCTTGGTATCCGCACCGGCGCGCGGCTTCCACGGAATGCCGGCCGTGCCTGCGTCCATTGCCTCATTGGACAACCGGTCCGCGTCCTTGTTCAGTTCCCGCGGAATCCACTGGTATTTCACCCGCTGCGGATTGACGATGGAACGTGCCTTCGCCGCAAGCTTCTGCATGTCGGCATGCTTGATCTTCCAGCGGCCGCTCATCTGCTCGACCACGAGCTTGGAATCCATCTTCGCCAGGATCCAGCAGTCCGGGTCGATGCTGTGCGCCAGCTCCAGGGCCGCGATAAGGCCTGAATACTCGGCAACGTTATTGGACACCCGGCCCACGTATTCGGCTTTTTCAGCCAGGATGCGGCCGGTGTCAGGATCGCGGACCAGCGCACCGTAACCGGCAATACCCGGATTGCCCCGCGACCCCCCGTCGGCTTCCACGATCAGGGTCCGCCGGGAGCTGCCGGCGGAGGCGCGGCGGGGTTCCTCGCCGGAGTCAGGCTCCGGGTCAAACAATGTCACCGCTTAGCTGCCCCACTCGGCAGAGCGGACCAGGATGCAGCCCGAATCCGGGCAGAACACAATCTCGTCTTCGGCAGCCTTGCGGATGTCAGCAAGGTCACCGGGGCTCAGCTGCATGCCCGAGCCCTCGGAGGTGCCGTGGAAGAGCCGCGCGGCGCCGATGCCGTGCTTTGACAAGGTCTTTTCGTAGATGGCAAGCAGCGCAGTATCGAAGCTGTCGGCCAGCTCTGCACGGCGGGCTTCGGCGTCGGAGCTGTCCGCAGCAATGACGGCGAGTTCGGCGTCGCGCTTCTCCTCCAGTTCCCGGCGCTTCCCGTGCAGGGATGTCAGTGCTTCACCGGCTTCGGCTTCGCGGGTGCGGGCAGCCTCGAGCCGTTCCATCACGTCGAGTTCGACGTCTTCAAGGTCGGACCGGCGGCGTTCGAGGGATACGATTTCCGCCTGCAGCGCCGTGAGCTCCTTGGAGCCGCCCTTGCCGCTGTCCAGGTGCTGCTGGTCACGGGCCATCCGTGCGACAACGGATGCTACGTCCGCTTCGGCGCGGGTGAGCTCACGTTCGATGTCGGCCACTTCCGTGCCGGCTGCCACGCGTGCGCTTTCAGCTGCGGCGACGGCACCGGCCAGGGACGCGATCTCGGGATTGTTGCTAACGTTGCGGGCCTGATTGCGCAGGGACTTGATCCTGCTGTCCAGGGCCTGCAGATCCAGCAGCCTCAGCTGCTCCGCGGGCGATGCTTTTGCCACCGGTTACCTCCGTGTATATCCGGACCTGCCTGGCCCGGCTCTCCTAAGCCTATGCCACCGCCGGGGATCACTTCAGCCTACGGCGTCAGCACGAAGTCCCACGGATCCGTGTTCACGCCGCTGACGCGCACGTCAGCGGCGAAGCCCTGGTCCGTCAGGACGTTTTCGAGGGCGTTCGCGGCCGGCGTCAGCCACAGCCATTCGCTGCCGAAGTGGGAGACGTCCATGAGGTACGGACGGCCGTTTCCGGCAGAGGCACGCTCCCGCAGTTCCGACGCCGGATGGTGGCGCAGGTCCGCGGTGACGTAGACGTCGGCACGCTGGGCACGGACGGCGTCGAACAGGCTGTCGCCGGCTCCGCCGCAGACGGCTACCCGGCGGACCATGCCCTGCGGGTCGCCCGCCACGCGGACGCCGCCGGCGACGGCGGGCAGGAGGCTGAAGACGCGCTCGGCGAAGTCCGCAAGCGACAGCATCTCGGGAAGATCCCCGACCCGGCCGATTCCCTCTTCGGGCAGGCCTTCCGCGGCGGGAACCAGCGGGCTGACGTTCCGGAGCCCGAAGGCATCTGCGAGCACGTCGGACACGCCGCCGACGGCGCTGTCGCCGTTGGTATGCACCGTCAACAGTGCGCAGCCGCCCTCGATCAGCCGGTGCACGGCGTCGCCCTTGAACGAATTGGCAGCTACGGAGTTCACCGGTTTCAGCAGCAGGGGGTGATGGGTGACGAGCAGATCCGCTCCCCATTCAAGGGCCTCGTCGATGACCTCACGGGTGGGATCAACCGCGAACAGGATCCGCCGGACCTCCCGGTCGCCGCGGCCTGCAACCAGGCCGGGCGCGTCCCAGTCCTCGGCCAGTGATTCGGGCCAGAGCTCTTCGGCTGCCAGGAGTACGTCGCCAAGGGTGGGTGTGTCGCTGCCGCCGGTGGCCTGGTCAGGTTCAGTGTCCGCGCCGGCGCGCTCGTGGGGGTGATCCGCTTCCATGACTTTAGTTCTACCCGCTGCCGTTGCCGTGCTCAATTCCGCCGCGCCTGCCGTGACGGAACGAACACCGCCGCACCCGGTTACCGGACATCGGGAATCAAAGCGGGACCTGATGCCTTGTTAAGGGCATGAAGACGTATGTATTAGGCGGAGGCTGCTTTTGGTGCCTCGATGCTCTTTACCGCAAGGTCCGCGGCGTAACCGACGTAGTTTCCGGCTACACAGGGGGTGCGGTGGACAACCCGGACTATGACAGCGTGAGCGCCGGGATCACCGGACACGCAGAAGTAGTGGCCGTGACCTTTGACGAGGACATGATCCCTCCGGAAGTCATCCTGGACATGTTCTTTTCGCAGCATGACCCCACCACCCTGAACCGACAGGGCTACGACGTCGGCACCCAGTACCGGTCCTCGATGTTCTACCGGGACGAGGATCAGCGCAAGGAATTCGAAGCTGCGCTTGAGCGTGCCCGGGAGAACTGGAAGGACCCGATCGTCACCGAGATCGTGCCCCTTCCCCGGTTTTACCCGGCGGAGGATTTCCACCAGGACTTCTACGCCAAGCACCCCGGCCAGGGTTACTGTCAGGTGATCATTAATCCGAAGCTGGCCAAGGCCCGCAAGTATTACTCCGAATGGCTTCAGGACTAAGGCTGTCCGGCCGCGCCGATAGGCTGGAACGGGCATAACTGAGTCCGGCTTTGTTGAGTCCGGCTTTTTGAAGGAACGTTGAAGGAATAGAGGAAACCATGGCTCGTATTTATGACGATGTAACCCAGCTCGTAGGCGGTACCCCGCTGGTCCGCCTGAACCGGCTCGCCGAGGGGCTTCCCGCCCAGGTGGCGGTGAAGCTGGAGTTCTACAACCCGGCCAACAGCGTCAAGGACCGGATCGGCGTGGCCATCGTCGACGCCGCCGAGAAGGCGGGCGCGCTTCAGCCCGGCGGCACCATCGTGGAGGGCACCTCCGGCAATACCGGTATCGCCCTGGCCATGGTGGGCGCTGCCCGCGGCTACAAGGTGATCCTCACCATGCCCGAAACCATGTCCACGGAGCGCCGGGTGATGCTCCGTGCCTACGGTGCGGAGATTGTCCTCACCCCCGGCGCCGAGGGCATGCGCGGAGCAGTGGACAAGGCCAAGGAAATCGTGGCCACCACCGAAAACGCCATCTGGGCGCAGCAGTTCGCCAATGAAGCGAACCCGGCCGTACACCGCGCCACCACCGCCGAGGAAATCTGGGCCGACACCGATGGAAAGGTGGACATCTTCGTGGCCGGCATCGGCACCGGCGGCACCATCACCGGCGTCGGGCAGGTCCTGAAGGAACGCAAGCCGGACGTGAAGATTGTGGCGGTAGAGCCCAAGGACTCCGCCATCCTCAACGGCGGATCCCCCGGCCCCCACAAGATCCAGGGCATCGGTGCCAACTTCGTCCCCGAGATCCTGGACACCACCGTCTATGACGAGGTCTTTGACGCCTCCATCGAGGATTCCGTAGCCACGGCCCGCGCACTGGGCACCCAGGAGGGCATCCTCGGCGGTATCTCCTCCGGTGCCATCGTCTGGGCTGCACTGGAACTCGCCAAGCGCGAAGAGAACGCCGGTAAGCTGATTGTTGCCACCGTCTGCGACTTCGGAGAACGTTACATCTCTACGGTCCTGTACGACGACATCCGCGGTTAGTCCGCGTTCCGTCCCTGCGGGGCGGATCATCCGAGCAGAAAGTTCTCTGTGAGTCTGTTAGCCCGACTGCGCGAAGACCTCGACGCCGCCGCATCACACGATCCGGCGGCCAGAGGCTCGCTCGAAAACCTCGTTGTCTACTCCGGCCTGCATGCCATCTGGATGCACCGGCTGACGCACCGCATGTGGGCCCGGCCCCCGCTGCGGTTCCCGGCGCGCGTGCTCTCGCAGGTGACCCGTTTTGCCACCGGCATCGAGATCCACCCCGGAGCGACCATCGGCCGCCGGTTCTTTATCGACCACGGCATGGGGGTGGTCATCGGCGAGACAGCGGAGATCGGCAATGACGTCATGCTTTACCACGGGGTGACCCTGGGCGGCCGTTCGCTGGCCAAGGTCAAGCGCCACCCGACCATCTGCGACGGGGTCACCGTAGGTGCGGGAGCGAAGATCCTGGGGCCGGTGACCATTGGTGCGAACAGCGCGGTGGGAGCCAACGCCGTGGTGGTCAAGGATGCCCCGGCGGATTCGATCATCACCGGCATCCCGGCCAAGTGGCGGCATCGGGACACCAAGATGACCCAGCCCGCGGTGGACCCGGCCGAGTACATCGATCCGGCCATTTACATCTAGCCGGAACAGCACACTAAAAAGGTCCGCAGCTTCCGCTGCGGACCTTTTTAGTACCCTTTGGGTTCCTTAGTGGGTGTCCACTGCCTCGACCTCGGCGCGGTCTTCGCCCCACATGGTGTGGAAGGTTCCTTCGGCGTCGACCCGGTGGTAGGTGTGTGCACCGAACAGGTCCCGCAGGCCCTGCGTCAGTGCCGCCGGAAGCCGCTTGCGGCGCAGGCCGTCGTAGTAGGCCAGCGAGGAGGAGAACACCGGCACGGGAATGCCCAGCTGCACGGCGACGGAGACCACGCGGCGCCAGGCCGGAACGGCGGCGGCGATCGACTCCGCGAACGCCGGGGCGAACAGCAGGTTCGCGGGAGCTTCGCTGCCGGCGTAGGCCTTCATGATGTCATCCAGCAGTTCCGCGCGGATGATGCAGCCGGCACGCCAGAGCGAGGCGATCTCGTCCAGCTTCAGTTCCCAGCCGTATTCCCTGGCTGCAGCGTTGAGCATGTCGATGCCCTGCGCGTAGCTGACCAGCTTGGAGGCGTAGAGGGCCTGCCGCACGTCGTCGACGAACGTATCCGGAAGCTCGACGGCGGCTTCCTCGCCCTGGAGAGTGTGCTGTGCAACTTCGCGCTGTCCGCGCTGGGAGGACAGTGCGCGGGCGAAGACCGACTCGGCGATGGCGGAAACCGGGGAACCCAGGTCCAGGCCGGAGACGACCGTCCAGCGTCCGGTGCCTTTCTGCCCGGCGGAGTCCACCACTACGTCCACGAACGGCTTCCCGGTCCGGGCGTCCACGTGGCCCAGGACCTCCGCGGTGATTTCGATCAGGAAGGAGCTGAGCTGACCGGTGTTCCACTCGTTGAAGATCCTGGCCTGCTCGGCCGGTTCAATGCCGGCAGCGGAGCGCAGCAGGTCGTAGGCCTCGCCGATCACCTGCATGTCCGCATATTCGATGCCGTTGTGCACCATCTTCACAAAGTGGCCGGCCCCGTCGGTGCCGATCCAGGTGCAGCAGGGCTCGCCGTCGTACTTCGCGGCGATCTTCTCCAGCATCGGGCCCAGGGAATCGTAGGACTCGCGGGAACCGCCGGGCATGATGGAGGGGCCCAGGAGGGCTCCCTCTTCACCGCCGGAGACGCCGACGCCGACAAAGTGCAGGTCCTTCTCAGCCAGGGCGGCCTCGCGGCGGCGGGTGTCCTCGAAATGCGAGTTGCCGCCGTCGATCACGATGTCGCCCGGCTCCAGCAGCGGAACCAGCTGGCCGATCACCGAATCCACCGGCGCTCCGGCCTTGACCATGATCAGAACGCGGCGCGGTTTCTCCAGTGAGTCAACCAGTTCCTGCAGCGTCTCGGTGCGGATGAACTCCCCCTCATCGCCGTGGGCGGAAAGCAGGGCATCCGTTTTCTCGATGGAACGGTTGTGCAGGGCCACCGTGTAACCGTTGCGGGCGAGATTGCGGGCGAGGTTTGCACCCATGACGGCAAGGCCGGTTACACCAATTTGTGCACTCAAGTTCTCTCCAAGGATGGTTCGGGTGCCCGGCGGGCACGGGGACGGCACATGATCATTGCGCCGTGTTCACGCTCCAGCCTATGCTTCTTCGGCGTCCCGCCGCCACAGGGGCCCCCGGCCGCGGGATCAGGCCCCGGCTTCGTAGCCGTTGATCACCGAGGCAACGCCTTCGACAATCCCGATCCCTTCCTCGAGCGTGGAGTTCCGGGAACTGAGCACAACAATGCTGTAGTCGCTCCCCCCGGCCCGGACGAACCCGGCGCTGCCCACGTTCCACACGGCGTCGTCGTCCTGCAGCCAGCCGTTCTTCAACGCCACCTCGGCATCGGGCGCCTGCACCCCCGCATTGATCCCCCAGTTCTGCTCCGGGCAGACGTTTTCCATGAGTCCGACGGCGAACGCCAACAGGTCCGGGTCCAGCCAGTCGGCACCGCAGGCCACCGTCCGGGCAATGCGCAACTGGTCCCCTGCAGTGGTTTCGCCGGCTCCCCAGACTTCACCGGCTTCCGTATCCTCCACCCCGATGAGCTCATAGGTGCGGTTCAGTTCCTCCCGGCCCCCAAGCCGGCCGTACAGCTCGGTGGTGGCTTCATTGTCGCTGTATTCGATCATCAGGGTTGCCAGGTATTCTTCCTCCGCCGTGAAGCTGCGCTGCTCTTCGGTGGCCTGGCGGACCAGGGTCAGGAGGATGGGAACCTTCACCAGGCTTGCCTCGAGGTACCGTCCGTCCGGGTTTTCGATCCAGGACTTCCCGGTGCGGTTGTCCTGGAGGGCCACGGAGAAATCTTCCCGCCTGTCCCCGGCCATCATGTCCAGGGCGGCTGCAATCGCTTCCGGTGCCCCTGTGTCCGCGGTGCTGGCAGTGCCTTGCTCTGCGGTTGGTGGTACCAGCGGAGCGTCGCCCGGCGCCGAGCAGCCGCCCAGCAGGATCATTACGGCAAGCGCTGCGCCAACGCGCTTCCGCGCCTGGAATTCCTTTGCCATCAACCCCACTCGTTTCGTACGTCTGTGCGGTTAAACCAAAAGCCGCCGTTGCCTTCCACATCTGCGGAAAGTAACGGCGGCTTCTCTGGTGGGTCCTACCGGGATCGAACCGATGACATCCACGGTGTAAACGTGGCGCTCTACCAGCTGAGCTAAAGACCCAAGACATGTTGCCCGGCCGTCAGAAACTTCTCCGCAGGCCCTGCATCACGAGGAACTACATTACCGTAAGACCGCGCCGGATGCCTAATCGGTGCCGTTCTGCGCTCCGGCCGGCAGGTCCGGGAGGTTTTCGGCCAGCCAGGTCAAGGCCGTGCTGACTCCCATATCGATCTTCAGGGTGGCCAGCGGATCCCCCCGCGTGGACCCACGGTTGATGATGACCACCGGCTTGCCGGCCTTGGCCGCGTACCGGACAAAGCGCAGCCCGCTCATCACGGTCAGTGAGGAACCCGCCACCAGCAGGGCACCGGCGTCGTCCACCACAGAGAAGGCCCGGGCCACTCGGTCCTTGGGAACGTTCTCGCCGAAGTACACGAAGTCCGGCTTCAGCATTCCGCCGCAGACGGGACAGTCCGCAACGACGAAGTTCTCGGTATCGGCGATATCCGCGTCGGCATCCGGGGCGATCCCGCCGTCGAGCCGCACCTGCTCCAGATAACCGGGGTTCAGCTCCTGCAGCAGACCGGCAACTTCGGAACGGGAAAAGCCCGAACGGCAGTTCAGGCAGACCACACGGTCGTAACGCCCGTGCAGGTCGATGACGTTGATGCTGCCGGCGTCCGTGTGGAGCCGGTCCACGTTCTGGGTGATCAGGCCCGAGAGCAGTCCCCGCCGTTCCAGGACCACCGCGGCCCCATGGCCGGGGTTGGGCACCGCATGGCGCAGATGGTGCCAGCCAATGTGGTTGCGGGCCCAATACCGGCGGCGGAGGTCAGGATCACCGACAAACTGCTGGTAGGTCAGCGGATTCCGCGGGGGCGCGTCGGGCCCGCGGTAGTCCGGGATGCCGGAATCCGTGCTCAGCCCGGCACCGGTCAGCAGCGCCAGCCGCTGCCCGCCCAGATAGCCGACGGCGCGCTCGAGGAGCCGCAGCTCAGCCTCGGTGGGCGGCGGAACGGATTCGAGGGCATGGCCGCTGGCGAAACCCGTGAGGCCGAGGCCCGGGCGGGAGTCGTTCGGCTGCTGTTCGCTCACAGTGCCTCCAAAGCAGTACGGTACTGCTCGAGCGGACGCGCTGCGCCCGGGTCGGAACGGATGCATGCGCGGAGGGCGCCTTCCCCGTCCATCACAAAGCTGGCGCGTTCCGCCAGCCCCCTGCGTGCGTCAAAAGCCCCAAAAGCCCGCGCCGTCTCGCCGTGCGGCCAGAAATCGGAAAGCAGGTCGAAGCCGAAGCCTTCCTGCTCGGCCCAGGCACGCAGGGTGTACTTCGAGTCACAGGAAGCTGCCAGCAGGCGCACGCCGGCGTCGTCGAAAAGGGCACGTTCGGACTGCAGCTCCGCGAGCTCGCCCCGGCACACCTGGGAGAACGCGAACGGGAAAAAGACCAGCACGACGCCGGATCCCCGGAGACCGTCCAGCCGGACCTCTTCGCCGAACTGGTTGGGAAGGCAGAAGTCCGGTACCGCAGCACCTGCCGTGAGCAGGTGCGCAGTCACTTCTTGCGTCGGCTCACCAGGCGTGTGGCAGCCCAGTCATCGGTGACGCCCGGGGAAGTGGTGACGTGCAGTCCCGCTGTGGGTGCTGCTTCCTCGATGTCGGCCGGAGGAACGTAGCCCTCGCGCCCGGACTTCGGAGTCAGAACCCAGACCACGCCGCCGTCGTCGAGCGTGGTCAGGGAATCGACCAGCGCGTCCACGAGGTCGCCGTCGTCGGCGCGCCACCAGAGGATGACGCCGTCCACAACATCGTGGTCGTCTTCAGTGAGCAACTCGCCGCCGATGAGGTCCTCTAGGTCCTCACGGAAGTCGAAGTCCACATCCTCGTCGTAGCCGTACTCCTGAACCAGGTCCCCGTCCTTGAAACCCAATCTGCTCGCCACGTTTTCTTCAGTGACGGCTTCGGCCTCGCTCACTTCACTCCTCCTAGTTGACTGCATAAATACAAGGGAATCACACATTTGCCTGATCTGCGCTGTCTCCGACTCAACGAAACACCTAAAACCCGCAGGCTTCAAGGGTTTGGGGGTCTACGCCGTCAGCGATGAGTGCCGGGCAGGCTACGCAACTACGGCCGCTCGGGACTAGAGTGGATAAAAAGGGGCGCCGAGGCGCGCATACGCGCAAGCGAAGATCCGGCGGACACCGGCCGGATACCACAGAAAGAATGTCGCAGACACAATCTGTACATGAGAGAGGTTGGCCGTGGCCGCAGAAGACACAACGGACATCCTGAGCGGGTTAACCAACCAGCTGCCGGACCGTGATCCCGAGGAAACCGCAGAATGGATCGAATCGCTCGACGAGCTGATCCGTTCGCAGGGCACTGAACGCGCGCAGTACATAATGCGTTCACTGCTCCAGCGCGCCGGTTCCCAGAGCGTGGGCGTGCCGATGGTAACCACCACCGACTACGTCAACACCATCCCGGTTGATCAGGAACCCGAATTCCCCGGTGACGAGGAAATCGAACGGCGATACCGCGCGTGGCTGCGTTGGAACGCCGCCATCATGGTGCACCGGGCCCAGCGCCCGGGCATCGGCGTCGGCGGCCATATTTCAACGTACGCCGGAGCAGCGACCCTGTACGAAGTGGGCATGAACCACTTCTTCCGGGGCAAGGACCACCCGGGCGGCGGAGACCAGATTTACTTCCAGGGTCACGCCTCCCCCGGCATGTATGCCCGCGCCTTCCTCGAAGGCCGCCTGTCCGAAGAGGACATGGACGGCTTCCGCCAGGAGAAGTCCCGCGAGGGGCATGCACTGTCCTCCTACCCGCATCCGCGCAGCATGCCGGACTTCTGGGAATTCCCGACGGTTTCCATGGGCATTGGTCCCATGAACGCCATCTACCAGGCACAGTCCAACCGCTACCTGCAGAACCGCGGCATCAAGGACACTTCCGAGCAGCATGTTTGGGCGTTCCTTGGCGACGGAGAAATGGACGAGCCCGAATCGCGCGGCCTGCTCCAGCTCGCCGCCAATGACAAGCTCGACAACCTGACCTTCGTGATCAACTGCAACCTGCAGCGCCTCGACGGCCCGGTCCGCGGCAACGGCAAGATCATGCAGGAACTGGAAGCCTTCTTCCGAGGCGCAGGCTGGAATGTCATCAAGGTTGTCTGGGGCCGCGAGTGGGATGACCTGCTCCAGCGCGACAAGGACGGCTCGCTGGTGGACATCATGAATGCCACCCCCGACGGCGACTACCAGACCTACAAGGCCGAGTCCGGCGGATTTGTGCGCGACCACTTCTTCGGCAAGACCCCGGAGACCAAGGAACTCGTTGCCAACCTGACCGACGAGGAAATCTGGAACCTCAAGCGCGGCGGCCACGACTACCGCAAGGTTTACGCCGCGTACAAGGCCGCCACGGAATTCAAGGGCGCGCCGACGGTCATCCTGGCCCACACGGTCAAGGGCTACGGCCTGGGCACGCACTTCGAGGGCCGCAACGCGACCCACCAGATGAAGAAGCTCACGCTCGATGACCTGAAGGCCTTCCGCGACCACCTGCGGATCCCGATCAGCGACGAGCAGCTCGAAGCCGACCCGTACCAGCCGCCGTACTACAACCCGGGAGCGGATGCCCCCGAGATCAAGTACATGCTGGAACGCCGGCGCGAACTGGGCGGCAACGTCCCGGAACGCCGGGTAAAGCACGAACCCGTCCACCTTCCGGACGAGAAAGCCTACGAAGTAGCCAACCGGGGTTCCGGCAAGCAGCTGGCCGCCACGACCATGGCCTTCGTCCGCCTGCTCAAGGACCTGATGCGGGACAAGGAGTTCGGCAAGCGCATTGTGCCGATCATCCCCGATGAGGCCCGTACCTTCGGCATGGACTCGTTCTTCCCGACGGCAAAGATCTACAACCCCAAGGGGCAGAACTACCTGTCCGTGGACCGGGACCTCGTCCTGGCCTACAAGGAATCCCCGCAGGGCCAGATTGTGCACGTCGGCATCAACGAGGCCGGCTCGATTGCGGCGTTCACCGCGGCGGGCACGTCCTACGCCACGCACGGCGAGCCGCTGATCCCGGTCTACGTGTTCTACTCGATGTTCGGCTTCCAGCGCACCGCCGACTACATCTGGGCGGCTACCGACCAGATGGCACGCGGGTTCCTGATCTCGGCTACCGCCGGCCGCACCACCCTCACCGGTGAAGGCCTGCAGCACGCCGACGGCCACTCGCCGATCCTGGCCTCCACCAACCCCGCGGTGAAGACCTACGATCCGGCCTACGGCTACGAGATCGGACACATTGTCCGCCACGGCCTCGAGGAGATGTACGGCCCGGATTCCAAGGATCCGAACGTCATCTACAACCTCATGGTCTACAACGAGCCGATCCAGCAGCCCAAGGCCCCCGAGGACCTGGACGTGGAAGGCATCATCAAGGGTATCTACCTGCTCGCACCGGCAAAGATCGACGGACCCCGCACCCAGCTGCTGGCCTCCGGTGTTGCCGTGCCGTGGGCCTTGGAAGCCCAGAAGCTCCTTGCCGAGGACTGGGGTGTTTCGGCCGATGTCTGGTCCGTGACCTCCTGGAACGAACTTCGCCGCGACGGCCTCGCCGCCGAGGAGGAAGCCTTCCTGAACCCCGGCTCTGAGCCGCGGGTACCCTTCGTCACCCAGCAGCTGGCCGGTGCCACCGGCCCGATTGTTGCCTCCACGGACTACATGAAGGCCGTACCGGACCAGATCCGCCAGTTCCTGCCGAACGAATTCGCCACCCTCGGTGCCGACGACTTCGGTTTTGCGGACACGCGTGCAGCTGCTCGCCGGTACTTCAAGATCGACAGCCACTCGATGGTGGTGCGGGCATTGGAGATGCTCGCCCGCCGCGGTGAAGTCGACGCCAATGCCCCCAAGGAGGCAATCGAGAAGTACCACCTGCTGGACGTCAACGCCGGCACCAGCGGAAACGCCGGCGGCGACGCCTAGGTAATCCGCCGGTCCTCGAACTCGGGGAACATGAAAAGGAACCGCCGCATCTGCGGCGGTTCCTTTTCATTTGGCGGCCCCGTGTTGACCTGACTGGGAATCCATACGGATTTCGCGCAATCCCCGCCGTCCGGGCGTCCGCCAGCTGCTGCATTTCGGCGCGAGCGACGTGCTGCCCCTGAACGGCAGCGGGCAGGGCGAAAAGGACCCGGGCCTGTTACTGGCCCTGGCCCGCTTCGGCCGGACATCCTGCATAGTGCTGGGGCAGGACCGGGAACGCGGAACAGGACAGGCTGCTCTGGGACCGGCTTCGCTCCGGGAGGCACGCCGCTGGCCGCCCACGGGATTGTGGACCACACGGTGGCGGAACTGCCAGATGCCGCCGAGGAGGCACCCGAATTCTGCCGGCGGATGGCCCGGGCCGTGGAATACGAGCTGGCCTCGCTTCGCGCCGTTCCGCCGGACGAGCGGCTGGCACGGCGCACGGAGCGATTCCGGCGGCTGGGATCGGCGCTGTAGTACCGCTGTCACTGCCCCCGGGCCGGCATGGGCAGTAACCGGGCGGCAGCCGGGAACGATGTGAAACCCAAGCTGCCCGCCTAGCCAACTTGTAGCCTTCACACAAAATAGCGGTTCACTCGTGCAGGCCGTAAGCTCGCAGGTATGCCAGTGCGTCCCAATACGTCCGCTGCCTCAGCGCCGCCGGAAGCAGACCAGCCCACCGTCGAGCGCCTGAAAGCGAATATCGGCAGGCTTTCGACTGCCACCCTGCAGCAGCTGGACATTTCCCTGCCGTGGTACCGGGGGCTGCGCCCGGACGAGCGCTCGGCACTGGGAATGGTTGCACAGAAGGGCATCGCGTCCTTCGTGAACTGGTACCAGCGTCCTGCCTCGCCCGCCTGGGTGCTCAGCGACGTCTTCGGCACCGCCCCTACCGAGCTCACCCGCTCGATCAGCCTGCAGAAGGCCCTCCAGCTGATCCGGGTGGTGGTCCAGGTGGTCGAGGACCGGGTGCCGGAGCTGGCTGGCAGCGAGGTCCAGTCCAAACTGCGCGAAGCGGTGCTGCGCTATTCGCGTGAAGTGGCCTTCGCCGCCGCCGATGTCTATGCCCGTGCGGCCGAAACCCGGGGTGCCTGGGACACCCGGCTGGAGGCCCTTGTGGTCGACGCCATCCTGCGCGGCGAGAGTTCGGACGCGCTGCGCTCCCGGATTGCCGCCGTCGGCTGGAGCTCCGCGGCACCGGTCACCGTCATGGTGGGCGGCTCTCCTGCCGAAGCCAATGCCACATTCGTGAATGAACTCCGCCGGGCCACGGGCCGGCTGGCCGAGGACACCCTCGTGGGGATCCAGGGCGAGCGGCTGATCCTGGTCCTGGGCGGACTGGAGGACAAGGCCTTCTCCTACACCCGCCTGTCCGAACTCTTCGGTCCGGGACCGGTGGTGTACGGCCCGCCCGCACTCTCCCTTGTCGAGGCCGGCCCGTCCGCGCAGGCCGCGTTCGCCGGACTCACCGCCGCCCGCGCCTGGCCGGCTGCACCACGCCCGGTGGCAGCTGACGACCTGTGGCCCGAGCGGGTGATGTCCGGGGATGACACCGCACGCAAGGCCCTGGTGGAAAGCATCTACACACCCCTGCTGGGTGCCTCCAACGGGCTGGCAGAGACCCTTAGCGCGTACCTCTCGCTGGGCCATTCCCTGGAGGCCACGGCACGTGAACTCTTCGTCCATGCCAATACGGTCCGCTACCGCCTGCGGAGGGTCTGCGATGTGACCGGATGGGACCCGATGCTGCCCCGCGAAGCGTTCGTACTGCAGACCGCGCTGGTGGTCGGACGCCTGGCACCGGCCGGAAAAGCCGCCCCCGAGAAGCCCGCCGTCCGCCTCTGAACCCTGCCCAGGCGCCGTCGTTGGCTTGTAGACTTCCTACAAAGGCGTCCGGGGAGCTTGGTCTACGCAAACACCCGGTCCCGTCCCCTATCTTTGGAAAGCTGTATACGTGCTTGCAATCGTCTGCCCCGGCCAGGGGTCCCAAACGCCAGGATTCCTCTCACCGTGGCTGGAACTGCCCGGCGTACGGGATCACCTTTCCGCGCTGAGCGACGTCGCCGGCCTGGACCTCATTGCCCACGGCACGGTCTCCGACGAGGAAACCATCAAGGACACCGCCGTCGCCCAGCCCCTGATCGTTGCCGCGGGCCTGATGGCCGCCCGGCTGCTGCTGGAGCCCTCGGCACTGACATCCTCCACCGTCCTGGCCGGCCACTCGGTCGGCGAGATCACCGCCTCCGCCATCGCCGGTGCGCTGCCGGAAAACGACGCCCTGGTGTTTGTCCGGGAACGGGCCAACGCCATGGCACGCGCCGCAGCGGTTGAGCCCACGGGCATGAGCGCCATTCTGGGCGGGGATCCCGACGACGTGGCCGCCGTGCTGGAAGCCGCAGGGCTCACGGCGGCGAACGCCAACGGCGGCGGGCAGACCGTGGCGGCCGGGACGCACAACCAGCTCGAGGTACTCACCGCAGCACCGCCGGCCAAGGCACGGGTTATTCCGTTGAAGGTCGCCGGGGCGTTCCACACCTCCCACATGGCCCCCGCCGTGACTGTCCTGGAAGCACTGCGTCCCTCCCTCACCCCGCAGGCGCCGCTGGCCACCCTGCTCTCCAACCGCGACGGCGCCGCAGTGGTGTCCGGTGACGCCAACCTTGACAGCCTCATCGCCCAGGTATCCCGCCCGGTACGGTGGGACCTCTGCATGGAGAACATGCTCGGCATGGGCGTGACCGGCCTGCTGGAACTGCCGCCGGCAGGAACCCTCACCGGACTGGCACGCCGCGGCATGAAGGGCATACCGACACTCGCCCTGAAATCCCCAGAAGATCTAACCGCTGCCCGGGAGTTCATCCGTGAGCATTCCGGAACGGCAGCAACAACCGGAGAAGGTAACGCGTGAGCACGCCCACCCTGAAGCAGTCCCCCGTCAACGAATTCAGCCGAATCCACGGCATCGGCGCCTTCCGCCCCGACGTCATTGTCAGCAACGACGACGTCTGCCAGTGGATCGATTCCTCCGATGAGTGGATCCGCCAGCGCACCGGCATCGTGACCCGGCACCGTGCGGACAAGGGCACGTCCGTGGTGGACATGGCAGAGGCTGCCGGACGCGAGGCGTTGAAGAACGCCGGCATCGAGGGATCCCAGCTCGGCGCCGTCATCGTCTCCACCGTGACCCACCCCTACGCGACGCCTTCCGCGGCCACCCAGATCACCGAGCGGCTGGGCGCGACGCCGGCACCGGCCTACGATGTTTCCGCCGCGTGCGCCGGGTACTGCTACGGCATTGCCCAGGCAGACGCGCTGGTCCGCTCCGGCGCCGCCACCTACGTGCTGGTCATCGGCGTGGAAAAGCTTTCGGACTTCATCGACAACACCGAACGCACCATCTCCTTCCTGCTCGGCGACGGTGCCGGCGCCGTCGTCGTCGGCCCCTCCGACACCCCCGGAATCGCGCCCTCCGTCTGGGGATCCGACGGCAGCAAGTCCGGTGCCATCGGCATGACCCACTCCATGCTGGATGTCCGGGAACTTTCCCTCGCCGCCGAGGCCGACGGCGGCATGAGCCCCGCGGACCTCTCCGACCGGGACACCAAGCTCTGGCCCACCCTGCGCCAGGACGGCCAGACGGTCTTCCGCTGGGCCGTATGGGAGATGGCCAAGGCTGCCCAGCAGGCGCTCGACGCCGCCGGGATCACTGCCGAGGATCTCTCCGCCTTCGTGCCGCACCAGGCCAATATGCGCATCATTGACGAAATGGCGAAGCAGTTGAAGCTGCCCGAGTCAGTCATCATTGCCCGCGACATCGCCGATGCGGGAAACACCTCGGCCGCGTCCATTCCGCTGGCCACCTACCGCCTGCTGCAGGAGCACCCCGAACTGAGCGGCAAGCTGTCGCTGCAGATCGGCTTCGGTGCCGGCCTTGTGTTCGGCGCGCAGGTAGTTGTCCTTCCCTAGCCCCAATTCCGCAGTGCCGGCCACGCCGGTGCAGCCCACAGAACCACACCGCTTCGGCGGTTGGAAAACCGGACCGGTCCCGTACCGGCACTACAAGAAAAGGAGCCAACATGGCTAGCAAAGAAGAAATCCTGGCCGGCCTCGCCGAGATCGTCAATGAAGAGACGGGTCTGGCCCCCGAGGCCGTTGAGCTGGACAAGTCCTTCACCGATGACCTGGACATCGACTCCATTTCCATGATGACCATCGTCGTCAACGCCGAAGAAAAGTTCGGCGTGCGCATCCCGGACGAAGAGGTCAAGAACCTGAAGACCGTCGGCGACGCCGTGGACTTCATCTCCAACGCCCAGGCATAACCTTCCGGCGGCCGCTGCCTGGCGGCGGCCGCCCGGTACTGCCGGAACCAGCACCTGCAACTGCTTCAAGAGAGTGAATCATGGCCCGCAAAGTAGTCATCACAGGCCTCGGAGCGACCACGCCCATCGGCGGGGACGTTCCAACCATGTGGAAGAACGCACTGCAGGGTGTCTCCGGCGCCCGTACCCTGGAAGACGAATGGGTGGAGAAGTACTCGCTGCCCGTGACCTTTGCAGCGCGGGCCACCACTCCCGCTTCGGAAGTCCTTTCCCGCGTCGAAGCCAAGCGGATGGACCCCTCCACGCAGTTCGCCGTCGTCGCGGCGCGCGAAGCCTGGGCCGATTCCGGCCTCGCAGACATTGACCACGACCGGCTTGCCGTCTCCTTCGCCACCGGTATCGGCGGCATCTGGACCCTGCTCGACGCCTGGGACACCCTGCGCGAAAAGGGACCGCGGCGGGTACTGCCCATGACCGTTCCGATGCTGATGCCCAACGGCCCGTCCGCCGCGGTCAGCCTCGACCTGGGTGCCCGCGCCGGCGCCCACACACCCGTCTCAGCCTGCGCCTCCGGAACCGAGGCCCTCCACCAGGGCCTGGACATGATCCGCTCCGGCAAAGCCGACATCGTCGTCGCCGGCGGCGCGGAAGCCTGCATTCACCCGATGCCCTTGGCATCCTTCGCCTCCATGCAGGCCCTGTCCAAGCGCAACGATGATCCCCAGCGTGCCTCCCGCCCCTATGACAAGGACCGCGACGGCTTCGTGATGGGTGAGGGCGCCGGTGCGCTGGTGCTCGAAAGCGAAGAGCACGCCCTGGCCCGCGGAGCACGGATTTACGCCGAACTTGCAGGCACGGCCGTCACCGCCGACGCGTACCACATCACCGCCCCGGACCCCGAGGGCCTCGGCGCCACCAGGGCCCTGAAGTCCGCTCTCTTTGATGCCCGGGCGCAGGCCGAGGACGTAGTCCACGTGAACGCGCACGCCACCTCCACCCCGGTGGGCGACAAGCCGGAATACACCGCGCTGAAGGCTGCCCTGGGCAGTGCCCTCGACGGAGTTGCCGTGTCAGCGACCAAGTCGCAGATGGGCCACCTGCTGGGTGCCTCCGGTGCAGTCGAAGCCGTCCTGACGGCTTTGGCGGTCTACGAGCGCCAGGCGCCGGCCACGATCAACCTGGAAAACCAGGATCCGGAGATTCCGCTCGACGTGGTGACCTCCAGCCGCCAGCTGCGCGGCGGAGACATCGTGGCGCTGAGCAATTCCTTCGGCTTCGGCGGGCACAACGCCGTCGCCGTGCTGCGCAGCCGCTAACCCGTTCGCTTACGACAACAGGCGTCCGTTCCCCGCGGGGAACGGACGCCTGTTGTGTTTGCTACGGAGTTTTTGAGGAGACTAGCCGACCTGGTGCAGCCAGCGCACCGGAGCGCCGTCGGCCGCGTGCCGGAACGGCTCCAGCTCTTCGTCCCAGGCCTCGCCCAGGGCGAGTGAGAGTTCGTGGTAGACCGCCGACGGATCGCCGGCACCGTTTTCATAGGCGTAACGGATGCGGTTCTCGGAAATCATGATGTTGCCGTGCACGTCGGTGGCGGCGTGGAAGATGCCCAGCTCAGGCGTGTGTGCCCAGCGGCTGCCGTCGGCTCCGGGGCTCTGTTCCTCCGTCACCTCGTACCGGAGGTGCGCCCAGCCGCGCAGCGCGGACGCGAGCAGGGAACCGGTGCCCTGCGGTCCGGTCCAGGCGATTTCGGCCCGTACCATTCCGGGCGCAGCCGGCTGAGGGGTCCACTGTAGATCCGTTCGCTTTTCCACGACGGATCCGATGGCCCACTCAATATGGGGGCACAACGCGGAAGGGGCAGAGTGCACAAACAGTACGCCGCGCGCCATCACAACAGACATTCCATCCTCCATAGCTGTAGGTACGTCTTCCCCAACGACCTGCTGCTGCATGGACGGATATCGAGCCGGATGTGACCGCTGTCCATCATTGTGCCGTAAGTTACGTCGATGCGCCAATGTATCCTTTTGAGCCTCCGCAGCACCGCAGGCTCGGCGGTGCTGCCGGAGTCGGGCGGCGGTCCCTGGGCGGCCCTCCCTTAGGCTCGCGGATGCGCCTGGCTGTAGCTCTGGCGCAGCCTGTCCACTGACACGTGTGTGTAGAGCTGCGTGGTGGCCAGCGACGAATGGCCCAGGATTTCCTGCACGGCACGCAGATCGGCACCGCCGTCGAGCAGGTGGGTGGCCGCGGAGTGGCGCAGGGCGTGCGGCCCGGAGGCGGACGTGTCCGGCACGGCTTCCAAAAGCCCTGCCACCACGCTGCGGACCTGCCGCTGGTCCACCCGTCCGCCCCGCTTGCCCAGGAACAATGCCGGACCGCTGTCCCCGGTCGCCATCGACGGACGGCCGCGGCGCAGCCAGTCATCCACCGCGAGCGCAGCCGGCAGGCCGTAAGGCACCGTGCGTTCCTTGTTGCCCTTGCCCAGCACGGTGAGCGTCCTGCGGTCCGGATCGAGGTCGTCGACGTCCAGTCCGGCCAGCTCCCCCACCCGGATGCCCGTTGCGTAGAGCAGTTCGACCATCGCGCGGTCCCGCAGAGCCACTGGTTCGCCCTCGGCGGCAGCCGCCTGCAGGGTTTCGAACAGGTCATCGAGCTGGCTGCTGCGCAGCACGCCGGGAAGGGTCTTTTCCTTCTTCGGTGCTTTCAGCCGCAGGGCCGGGTTTTCGCTGATAAGTTCCTCGCGCAGGGCCCAGTTGGTGAAGCTGCGTGCCGTGGCGGCGCGGCGGGCCAGCGTGGAACGGGCCTGCCCGCCGGCACTGAGTTCGCCCAGCCAGCCGCGCAGGATGCCCAGGTCCAGTTCCTGGAGCGAGCCTGCTCCGGCGCCGAGGGCATAGTCGAGCAGCTTCGACACATCCGACTCATAGGCACGGACCGTGTGCTCGGAGCGGCCACGCTCCGCCGTAAGGTACCGGCAGAAGCCCTCCAGTGCGGAACGGAATTCCGCCGGCCACGCAGTTCGCCCTGCTGCTCCCTTTGATGTCACCTCTTTACTGTTCTCTCTTTGCCGCCGACGTTCAAGCAGGCACGCTGTCGGCACGCAGGCAGTTGCGCCGCAGGTGTTCTGTCTGCGGGGCCTGCTCGAGTTCCAGCAGGTACCGTTTCGCATCGACGCCGCCCGAGTATCCCGTCAGCGCGCCGCGGGACCCCACCACGCGGTGGGTGGGCACAACCAGGTTCAACGGGTTATGGGCCAATGCTGCTCCCACGCTTCGGGCCTTGGCCGCGTCGCCCAGCAGGACCGCCAGCTGCTTGTAGCTTGCCGTCCTGCCGTAGGCGATGCCCGAGACCTGCTCCCATACCCTGCGCTGGAACTCGGTCCCCTGGGGATTGGTATCCACGCTGAAGCAGCAGCGCCGGCCCTCGAAGTACTCCGTCAGTTGACGTTCGACATCCTCGAAGCCGTCTTCGGCCGCAATGCCGTACGGTGTCCCTGACCCTGCCGGCGCAGCGGGCGGCCCCAGCCGGACCATGGACAGGAGTCCGTCCATAGCGACGAGGGTGAGTACCCCTACCGGCGAGGTGACTATCTTGTGAGTGATCATGATGACGTCCTTTCTGGATGTGCGGATAGTCGAAATGTCGATGCTGCTAACGCCGGCCGCGGCGCCACTGGTCTCCTTCGGACCGTACGGCCAGTCCTTCCAATTCCAGCCGCGCCAGCCCGGCGCGCACCCCTTGCAGGGAAAGCCCGGCGACGGTAGCCAGTTTCTCGGTGGTCGTTCCGCTGCGCACCGGCAGCGCATCCAGCAGCAGCAGGTCCTCCACGGGCAGCCCGTCGTGATCTGCCCGGCGGCCTCCCTCCCGGCTGTCCCCTGCCCGGCTGGCCGGATCGCCCGGCTCTCCCGGCGGGACATCACGGAGCGGCCCGGCCAGCTCCACCACTTCCCGGGCATCGGTCACGCAGACTGCGCTTCCGTCGCGCAGCAGCCGGTGGCATCCGGCAGAGTTGGCTGAGTACACGGAGCCCGGCACCGCACCGACTTCCCGCCCTAACCCGGCGGCATGGTGGGCAGTGTTCAGTGCTCCGGATCTCCAGCGGGCCTCCACCACCACGGTGACGGCGCTCAGCGCAGCGATGATCCGGTTCCGTTGCAGGAATCTCCAGCGGGTGGGGGCAGATCCCGGCGGCACTTCGGACAGCAGCAGTCCGCGCTCCGCGACGGCGCGAAGCAGGTCCTCGTTGCCGGCCGGGTAGAACCGGTCCGCACCGCACGCCATGACCGCTAGCGTGGCCGGGGCATCAGCGGATGCAGCTGCGAGCGCGGCACGATGTGCCTGGGCATCGATTCCGTAGGCGCCTCCGGAGACAACGGTGTACCCGCGGTTGGCCAGCCCCGCTGCGAGGTCCCCCGCTATGGACA
This sequence comes from Arthrobacter sp. zg-Y1171, assembly GCF_025244845.1. NCBI lineage: Bacteria > Bacillati > Actinomycetota > Actinomycetes > Micrococcales > Micrococcaceae > Arthrobacter > Arthrobacter sp. zg-Y1171. The sequence goes on from NZ_CP104264.1 coordinate 2,140,679, forward strand.
GCCCGTATCCGGTCGCGTCCCGGGAACCCACTACTGCCACGGTCCGGTCCAGTTCCGGCAGGCCCCGCTTCAGGTCTCCCCGTACCCAGAGACACAACGGCATTTCCTGCTGCAGGTGGCGCAATGACTCGGGCCAACGGGGATCCTCCGGCACAAGGAGTTCCCCACCCAGACGGCGGATCGCGTCCAGGTCCCGGTCCGGCGCAAGGTCCGCTACCCGCGGGGCCCACCTTTTCAGTCCCTCGGCCAGGGCGCTTCCCTGGCCGCTGCCCGGGGATAGAAAGCGTGACGTTTCGGCGGCGAGATCCGGAGGCGTGCCCGCCGCTCCGGTGGCGATCTGCAGCGCCTGGACCGGACCGGCGGCCGCCACGAGTGCCAGGCCCACGGTATCTGAAGGTTCGAACAGCCTGGACAACGCCGCCCGTGCGACCAGCACCTCGTCATTACTCATGCCGCCGCTCCCTGCCGGCGGAAAGCGAGGGCCTGCCCGACGTCGTCGGCGTCCGGGCTTCCGTGCCCGGCAAGATCGGCGACGGTCCAGGCCACCCGCAATACCCGGTCGTAGCCCCGGGCCGTCAGGAGCTGGCGGTCCATGGCCCGGTCCAGGGCCGACGTTGCTTTGCTCGGCGGCCGCAGGCTGTCCCGCAGCAAGGTGCCGGGAACCTCGGCATTGGTTTCGCATCCCAGCGGCTGAAGCCGCTCCCGTTGGAGCCGCCGCGCCTCCAGCACGCGTGCCGCCACCGTGGAGCTGGCCTCCGCAGGCTCTGCGGCGAAGTAGTCGACCAGGGAGACCCTCTGCACGGAGAGCTGCAGGTCCACCCGATCCAGCAGCGGACCGGAGAGCCGGCTGAAGTACCGGCGCCGCTGTGTGGAGGTGCAGGTGCACTCGATCCCCTTGCCGGTTGCGAGTCCGCAGGGACAGGGATTGGCGGCAAGGACGAGCTGGAAGCGTGCCGGATACACGGCTGTACCCGCTGCCCGGTGCAGGACTAGCTCGCCGCTCTCAAGCGGTTGGCGCAAGCCGTCCAGGACCCGTCTCTCATACTCGGGCGCCTCATCGAGGAACAACACGCCGCGGTGGGCGCGGGAGGCAGCGCCGGGGCGCGGGATGCCTGAACCGCCGCCGATCACCGCTGCCGTGGACGCGGTGTGGTGCGGACTTTCGAACGGTGGTCGACGGAGCAGCTGGCGGCAGGGGCGTCCCTGCCAGGCGAGGGAGTGAATGGCGGTGACTTCCATTGCCTGGTCATCGGAAAGGTCCGGCAGGATGCCGGGCAACCGCTCAGCCAGCATGGTCTTTCCGGCGCCCGGCGGCCCGGTCATCAACAGATGGTGTGCTCCTGCTGCAGCCACTTCGACGGCGAAGCGGGCCTCTGCCTGCCCCGCCACGTCCGCAAGGTCGGGAATCCGGGATTCAGCCTGGCCCTCTTCGTGGTCGGGATCTTCGCCGGTACGGGCCACCGGCAGTGGAAAACTAAGCTGCTCGGCGTCGGCGCCGAGGTCGGCGGCCACCTCGGCCAGGCAGGAGTATCCCCGGACGCGGGCAGCAGGCACCAGTGCAGCCTCCTCTGCGTTCTCCGCCGCCACGGCAAAGTCCGTGTAGCCGGCCGCAACCGCGGCCACAACAGCCGGAAGTATGCCCCGGATCGGCCGAAGCCGGCTATCCAGCCCGAGTTCCGCCAGGAAGATGCAGCGGCCCGGGCTGCGCAGGACACCGCCGGCGCAGAGTGCAGCCACGGCTATGGCCAGGTCGAAGCCGGAGCCGTGCTTCGGTACATCCGCAGGCATCAGGTTGACCGTGATGCGGCGCCGGCTCAGCGGCAGCCCGGCGTTTTTTGCCGCCGACTTCACCCGGTCGCGCGCCTCGTTAAGGGAGGCGTCCGGCAGCCCCAGCAGGATAAAGGACGGAAGGGACTGGCCGATGTCGGCTTCAATCTCAACGATCCTGCCCTGCAGGCCGACCAGCCCTACCCCGTAGGTCCGTCCGAGCCCCATCAGGAGATTCCCCGCAGGTGCTCCACGACGGGCGGATTAGCGCCGTCGTCGAGAATCGAGACTGCGTCGATCCGGCGGTGGGTGAAGTAGCGGCTGTTGGCCCGGGCCCAGGCCCCTGCCAGCTGGTAGAGGCGGGCGACCTTATCCTGCCCGATCGCTTCGAAGGGGTGTCCGAAGTCCAGCGAGGAGCGCGTTTTCACTTCGACCACCACCAGGGTGGCCCCGTCCACGGCGACCAGGTCGATCTCGCCCTCGGGACACCGCCAGTTCCGGTCGATGATGCGAAGCCCGGCGTCGGTCAGGTACCGCGCCGCCAGTTCTTCTCCGCGGCTTCCCAGGATGTCTTTGGCTTTCATGTCCACCACGTTGGCTCAAACCGGACGGACCGGGCACAGCACGACACAGCCGTGTGGAGAAGGATTCCGCCGCCGCGCACCGGAACCTGAGTGTGGAGGAGCAGAAGTTCAGGCCAGTCCCCCGTTGGCGTAGACCACCTGGCCGTTGACCCAGCGACCCGGCCCGGCAAGGAAGGCAACGGTTTCGGCGATGTCTTCGGGCTGGCCCAGGCGCCCTGGCGGCGCCGCCTCGGCCAGCCGCTCGACGGTGGCCTCGTCCTTTCCGTCCAGGAACAACGCCGTCGCTGTCGGCCCGGGCGCCACCGCGTTGACCGTGATGTCCCGTCCCCGCAGTTCCCGCGCCAGGATCAGCGTCATCCCTTCCACTGCAGCTTTGCTGGCCACATAGGCGCCGTAGCCGGGGTATTGGGTGCGCCGGACGGTGGTCGAAAAGTTGATGATCGCTCCACCCGGACGGACCCGGCGGGCCGCCTGCTGCGAGACCACGAACGTTCCCCGGATATTCGTGTGGTGCATCCGGTCCAGGTCCGCCAGATCCAGCTCGGCGATCGGGCCAAGGAGCATGATGCCTGCGGTGTTGACGACCACGTCCAGGCCGCCGAACGCTTTCTCGACGGCGTCGAATGCGGCGGCCATCGCGGTCTCGTCCCCCACGTCTCCGCCCACGGCCAAGGCAAGTCCGCCCTCGGCGGCAATGTCGGCAACAACCCCGTCCGCTGTCGCCAGGTTCCGCGCGTAGTGCACACCCACCGAATAGCCGTTCAACGCGAGCCGTCGGACCACGGCCGCTCCGATCCCGCCGGATCCTCCGGTCACCAGGGCAACCCGTCCCGCAGTAGCCATAACGCTCTCCTCGCTGGTCGTGGGCAGGACCTCGGCGTTTTCAACTTCCGGGATACACCACCGATGCCATGCCGCCAAGGGCAGATAAGACGCCCGACCGGAATTTGAGCGGGTCTTGTCGGGAAACTGCGTCATTCCGTAGGGGAACGCTGAGACGGCCCGGACAGGATAGCGACGCTAACGCCCATGTTCGACTCACAAAAAGGACATCATGCAAAACCGCAAGCGAAATACAACCGCTGTCGTGGCAGGATTTGCAGCCTTAGCGGGGCTGTCGATTGTCACCGGTGCACCGGCTTTGGCCACCGCCGCGCCGGCGACCGGGGACACTGTCCCAACCACGTCGCCGAGTGGGTCTCCCTCGGCGGAGGTTTCCGTGACGGAAACCGGAATCTACTTGTACCGGAAGGTAGACGCGCAGAAGCCGGCCGCCTGGGAAAACTCGGGGAAACAAACCTTCCTGGCCAAGCAGCCCGGACACCAGTGGTTCACCGATGTAACGTCCCTGGTCCCCTTGGTTCCATTCGAGGTATGCGGTCCCGGCTGGGCCGTCCAGCAAGACGTACTCGAGTTCGAAGGCACTTATGAGTGGCCGAAGAACCTCCTTTATCCCGAGCCCTTCCCCGGGAACCCGAAGCTAAAGGCCTCCCAGCATCAGGAGCTCGAGGAGGTGATGACGGTTCCCGATTGCGCTTCCACGCCGACGCCGACGCCGACGCCGGAGCCTGCTAATCCCCCTCCCACGTCGACGCCGACGCCCACCCCCACGGACACCCCGTCCCAGAAGCCGACGCCGACGCCCACCCCCACGGACACCCCGTCCAGGCCCCCGGCAGGTGCGGTCACGCCGACACCGGCAGCCACCCCGGCAGCCACCCCATCGGAAACCCCGGCAGGCTCGGTAACCCCGCCCGGTTCGAACAGCACCACTCCTGCCCCGGGCAGCACCCCGGCGGCCCCGGGCACCACGAACCCCGGGATCCAGGTTGCCGGCAACCCCAGCCCCCGCGTTCCCGATGCCGGGCTCGCCCACACGGGTGCCGGCGGAACGTGGCTTGCCGCGGCCGGCGCAGCTATCCTGGCTGTCGGAGCGGTACTGGTGGTCATTGCCCGCCGCAGGAAAGCCTAAGCCCAAAGGTGTACCCCGGATGCCGTCAGTGCCCGGGGTACACCACCGGCATCGGCTGCAGCGTCACGGATTCCAGCGGAAGCGAAGGCAGGGCGCCCGCAAACCCCCGCGCCAGGGAGATGTGCGGGCGCAGGGTCCCGGCAAACATGAAGTTCGGATCACCGGCCATGAAGGCCGCCGCGTCCCGGATCCCGGCGGCGCCGAGAAAACCAACCAGCTCGCCGTACAGGTCCCGATGCAGCAAGGCGAGTTCCGGCGTCGGCAGGTATTCCACTACCAAGGTCGAGCCGCGCATACCGAACCCGGCAAACCCCGCCGGCTCCAGCCGGAAGGAAACCGCGGGCAGCAGCGCCTCGGTCCGGGCAACGTACCCGGCGAGCAGCTGCTCGTAGGCAGAACGTGAAATACCGGTCTGGGCATTGACGGCCCGGTGCACGTCCAGCACCTTCCCGAAGTGGATCAGCGTCAGGTGCAGCTGCTGCCGCGGCACCAGCCGCGTGCCGGCCGGCAGCGACTGCTGCAGGGACAGCAGGTGTGCCAGTGACGGACCGTCGGGCTGCATTTGTGCGTACAGGCGGAGGTTGGCGTCGAAGCCGCGCCGGGACTCGGGCATGCCGCTAAGTCTAGGCCCGGATTACACCCGCTAGGCTGTCCGGGTGGCTTTCGCGATCCCGCTGCTCAGCGACGACATCCTCCTGCTCCGTCCGCACGCCGCCGCCGACCTCGATGCCGTGTATGCACGCTGCATCGACCCTGTGTCGGTCCAGTGGACCACCATTCCGCTGGGCTACACGCCGGAGATGGCGCAGCAGTACCTGGCCGCCATCTCGGTGCCGCAGGAAAACGCCGTGTCCTGGGCGCTCGACGTCGGCGGCAAATATGCAGGCACCATCTACCTGCGCTTCGAAGGTGCAGCCTCCGGTTCGCTGGGCTTCGTCACGTCGCCGGAATACCGGGGCCGCGGCCTGATGTCCCGCGCGGTCCGGCTGGCAGTGGGGCACGCCTTCGAGGACCTGGACTGGGATGTGGTCACATGGAAGGCGAATGCGGGAAACACCGGCAGCTATAAGACCGTCTGGCGCTGCGGTTTCCCGCCGCCGATCGCGGTGCCATATCTGCTGAACCACCGCGGAACAATGGTTGAGGGATGGATTTCCAGCCTCGCCCGGAATGACCCAAGGAGCCCATCCGTCAGCTGGGCGAAGGCAGGGGCGGAAGCTACAGTTCGTCGGCCTTCGGCAGTGTGAGGTCGTCGTTGCGGGTCAATTCCTCCACGTTGACGTCCTTGAAGGTGATCACCCGCACGCTTTTGACGAACCGAGCGGACCGGTAGACATCCCAGACCCACGCGTCCTGCAGCGTGAGGTCGAAGTAGATCTCGCCGTCGGCGGACCGGGCCTGCAGGTCCACGTGGTTGGCCAGGTAAAAGCGCCGCTCGGTTTCCACCACGTAGCTGAAGAGGCCTACGACGTCGCGGTACTCCCGGTACAGCTGGAGCTCCATGTCCGTTTCATAGTTCTCAAGGTCTTCGGCGCTCATGTTCCTATCATCCCCCAACTGTGCTCAAGTCGTCTTCCGGTTCCAGCAACGGTTCCCCCGGGCGGGGCTTGGAGCCCAGCCGCCAGGACATGCGGTGCAGCCTCGTTGGTCCATGGACGTCGATGGCCGCGCGGTGCGACTCGGTGGCATAACCCTTGTTGATCTCCCACGAATAGTGCGGGTTCGAAGCGGCAAACTCTACCATCATGGCGTCGCGTTCCACCTTCGCCAGCACGCTGGCGGCGGCCACGCTCAGGCACTGCATGTCCGCCTTGATCCGGGTGTGTACGGGCACGGTGCATCCCGGCGCCGGTTCATCCGGATCGTCGAACAGGCTGCCCTGCCGCTCGGGCGAGAGCCAGTTGTAGTTGCCGTCCAGGAGTACGACGTCGGGACGCAGGGTTGAGCACACCTGGTCCCAGGCGCGCGTTCCGGCCAGGCGAAGGGCGACGGTCAGCCCGTGCAGGTCGATCTCCGCCGCACTGGCATGGCCCACACCCCAGGCCAGGGCCCATTTCCTGATCTGCGGAACCAGCGCGTTCCGGTCCGCCACGGAAAGGAGCTTGCTGTCCCGCACTCCCTTGAGGGAGCGCACGGTAGCCAGGTCCACGGCCACCATCCCTACGGACACCGGTCCGGCCAGGGCGCCGCGGCCTACTTCGTCGCAGCCGGCCAAGATCCGGTGCCCGGAGGCAGCGAACGTGCGCTCATACCGAAGGGTCGGTGGCTTCGCCGTGGAACTCACTTGCTGCCGCTCGGTTCCGGGACATCCTCGAAGACTTCCGAATAGTCGTCAACCCCGCCGACGCGGTTCAGCGGCCAGGCCGTCACTACGGCCTTGCCCTCAATGTCCTCCACGTCTACGAAACCGCCGCCCTCACCGTATTGGTGTTCGCGGGAATCGGCAGAGGCATTGCGGTGGTCCCCCATCACCCAGACCTTGCCCTCGGGGACAACCACGTCAAAGGGGATGTCGGAGGGTGCGGCGCCGGGGTACAGGTAGGGCTCGTCCAAGGGTTCGCCGTTGACGGTGATCCTGCCGTTGGCATCGCAGCAGACCACATGGTCGCCTTCGGTGCCGATGACACGCTTGACCAGGTGCTGCTGGGACTCGTCAGGGAGCAGGCCAACAAAGGTCAGGCCCTCGCGGATCGGATTCGTTGCCTTCTCCGCGGTCTGCGGCAGCCAGCCCTTGGTGTCCTTGAAGACCACGACGTCGCCGCGGTTCAGGTCCATCGGTTCAGGGACCAGAAGGTTGACGAAAATCCGGTCATTGATTTCCAGCGTCTCTTCCATGGACCCCGAGGGGATGTAAAACGCCCGGAAAAGGAAGGTCTTGATCAGGAAGGACAGCACCAGGGCTATCACCACGATCGTGAGGACTTCACGCAGCCAGGCGCCGAAACCGCGTTTCTTTTCCTTCGGTGCGGCCGAGTGCGCTGCGTGGTCCCGCTGCTCCCCGGAGCCGGGCGTCCCGTCAGGGGACTGGTCCGGTTGCTGCGACATTGCGTTTCCTCTTATTTCTCCGTGTTCCACTCGGCTCCTAAGGATAGCCGGTCAATATTGGTGCCGCGCTCGAGCGGCCAAAGAATTCGCTGGGCCTGTCCGATCACCCGTTCCGTGGAGATCAGACCGCCGCCGGGAGCTCCCAGCAGGGACCGGGAATCCGCCGAAACGGACCGGTGGTCCCCCATCAGCCACAGCCTGCCTTCGGGAACGACGACGTCGAACGCGTGGTCGCTGGGAGCGTCTCCAGAGTAAACGTACGGCTCGTCCACGGGAGTTCCGTTGATGGTTATCCGCGGATCCCCGTCCGTGCAGCAGCTCACCCTGTCCCCCGCCACACCGATGACCCGTTTCACGTAAACGGCGTCGCTGCCGGCCAGCCCCACCCAGCGACCCACGGTGACCGCGGCGTCGGCCACTGCCGGACGCCCGCTGTGCAGCGGCGCCAGCGAGCCCCGGCCGTCGAACACCACCACATCGCCGCGCCGGATGCCAGCCGAATCATAGGCGGTGCGGGAGACCAGGATCCGGTCACCGGGTTCCAGCAACGGCTGCATGGAATCCGAGGGGATGTAGAAAACGTCGAACAGGAACGCCCGCACGAGGGCGGCCAGGATCACGGCCGCGGCGAGAGCACATAGCACAAAACGCCAGCCCACAAACCGGGGCCGGCGTTTCGTGTGCTTCGCGGAGGGACCCCCGGAGGCGGATGCTGCAGTCAAGTAAGTTACTTGGCGGGACGGAAGTCGCGCTTTTCCTTGATCTTGGCTGCCTTGCCGCGCAGATCGCGCATGTAGTACAGCTTCGCGCGGCGGACGTCGCCCTTGGAGACAACCTCGAGCTTGTCGATGACCGGGGAGTGTACCGGGAAGGTACGCTCCACGCCGACGCCGAAGCTGACCTTGCGGACCGTGAAGGTCGCGCGGAGGCCGTCGCCCTGGCGCTTGAGCACGAAGCCCTGGAAGACCTGAACACGGGTGTTCTTGCCTTCGATGATGTTTACGTGAACCTTGACCGTGTCACCGGCGCGGAACTCGGGGATGTCCGTACGCAGGGAAGCTGCGTCAACAGAATCTAGGATGTGCATTGTTTATCACTCCTGGTGAACGCCACAGGTCATTCACTTTGGTAACGGCAGCAAGAATGCGCCCCTAAATGCGGGCTGCACGGATGCTGTCGAAGTTAGTAGACCGGCAGGACCGAGGATGGAATGCCGGTGTGTACATATCTGTTGGCCGCGTTCCCCCTGTGGCAGGTACGGACCCAGATGACACAACTCCCCATTTTGCCATACGCATCCGAACGGCACCAATCCGGCGCTGCCGTCAGGCGGGCGGGCAGACCCTGCCGTCACGGATTTCGTAGCCCAGCGCCGCCAAAGTGGCCCGGTCGGCCTTGTCCAGCGCGGCGGCGTCGAGCTTTTCGATCAGATCGGGCCGGCGTGCCGCGGTGCGCCGCAGCTGTTCGTCCCGCCGGAACCGGGCGATCTTGCCGTGGTTGCCGCTGAGCAGGACCTCCGGGACGGCACGATCGCGCCAGGCCGAGGGCTTGGTGTAGACCGGGTATTCCAGCAGCCCGTCCGAGTGGGATTCCTCGACAAGGGACTCGGGATTCCCGACGACGCCGGGCACCAGCCTGCCTACGGCCTCGACCATGGCCAGCACCGCGACCTCCCCGCCGTTGAGCACGTAGTCTCCGAGGCTGACGGGACGGACGTCAAAGCGTTCCCCGGCCCATTCCAGCACCCGCTCGTCGATTCCTTCGTAGCGGCCGCAGGCGAAGACGAGGTGCTTCTCCTCGGCCAGCTCGTAGGCCATGGCCTGCGTGAAGACTGCACCGGCCGGCGAGGGGACGATCAGGACCGGCCGCTCGTCGCCGTCGCCCGCAACCGCGTCCAGTGCGGCGGCCCAGGGCTCGGGCTTCATAACCATGCCCGCTCCCCCGCCGTAGGGGGTGTCATCGACGGTACGGTGCCGGTCTGAGGTGAACTCCCGCAGGTCATGCACGGCCAGGTCCAGCAGGCCTTCCTGCCGGGCCTTGCCGATCAGGGACAGCTCAAGGGCTGCCAGGTACTCCGGGAAAATACTGACGACGTCGATGCGCACTTACTGTCCGGCTTCCTTCGTGTCGGCCGGGGCTGCGTCCTTTTTGTCTTCGGGCTTATTCAGCTCGAAGAGCCCCTCCGGCGGAGTGAGCAGGACATAGCCGTCTTCGATATTCACTTCGGGGACAATGGCCTCGACGAACGGTACGAGGATTTCCTCGCCGCGGCCGTCCTCGACCACCAGCAGGTCCTGGACGGTGAGGGTGCGCAGGCCGCTGACGGTGCCGACGACGTCGTCACCTACCCGTGCCTTCAGGCCCACCAGTTCGTGCTCGTACCAGCCCTCGTCGTCGTCGTCCTCGTCCACCGTTTCGGTGTCGATGAACAGCTTCACGCCGCGCAGTTCCTCTGCGCCGTTGCGGTCCGTGATTTCTTCGAAGCCCAGCAGCAGGATGTCCTTGTTCCAACGCGCACTGATCACCGTCAGCGGGCCCTTGGCGGCCGGCTCTACGGTGAGCTCGGTGCCCGGGACAAAGCGGTCCTCGGGTGCGTCGGTCAGCACCTGGACGGTCACTTCACCGCGGATGCCGTGCGGCTTGCCGATGCGTGCCACCTGTAACTGCATGGATTCTCCTCTATGGGGTTTTCGTCGCCTGGATTGGCCGGCGCCTGAAAAAAATCCGGCCCCTTCACCATTATCTGGTGTCGGGGCCGGATCCTGTGTACTGCTTTACTTCCGGTACTGCAGTGAAGAACTGTTCGCTTCCGCTGCGCCGTCGGTGATCATTTTCAGATCAGCGGCGCCGGTCCGTGTCCACTACGTCCACTCGGACCTGCTCACCGTCGGCAAGGGCTGCGATGACCGTGCGCAGTGCGCGTGCGGTCCGTCCCTGCCTGCCGATGACCCGGCCGAGGTCGTCCTGGTGAACCCGAACCTCGAGGGTTTCCCCACGGCGGTTGCTCTTGGCGGAAACCTTGACGTCCTCAGGACTGTCAACGATTCCGCGCACGAGGTGCTCCAGCGCTTCAGCGAGCAAGTTACTCTGCCTCAGCCTCGGTGGAGGCCTCGGGGGCCTCTTCCTTCTTGGCCTTCGGGGTGATGGCCTCGGGGACAATCACGGACTTCTTTTCGGGAACCACGAAGGGCTCCTTCGGGGCCTTGGTACGCAGGGTACCTTCCTGGCCGTCGATGTTCTTGAACTTCTGCCAGTCACCGGTGATCTTCAGCAGTGCTGCGACCTGCTCGGTGGGCTGGGCGCCGACGCCGAGCCAGTACTGCGCACGGTCCGACTTGATGTCGATGTACGACGGCTCTTCGGTCGGACGGTAAAGTCCGATTTCTTCGATGGCACGGCCATCGCGCTTGGCACGGGAATCCATGACAACAACGCGGTAGTGTGCTGAGAACTTCTTGCCAAGGCGCTTAAGGCGAATCTTTACGGCCACTTTTGTGGTCACTCCTGATCTGAAATGGGGCGAACCCGTACTTCTGCTCCCGTGGGGCGGGCCATAACGTTGGGGTTCAAAAGGACAAGATGCATGCACGGAGAGAGGGCCCGCGCAGATCGAGTACCAGACCATTGTGCCAGATGACTTCATCTTTTGCGACTCGCGCGGCCGCAGCGGATATCGGCGGATTTTCAGCCGGCGGCAACACGCAGCCGGTTCCGCCACGGGTCCTCGAAACGCAGCTCGGCCCCGGTGGAGTGGCTGGAAATTCCGGCAACCCGAAGGCGGTCCGCAAGCCCGGCGACGTCGTCGGCGGTTGGAACGGTAATCAGCACCTCGCCCAGGCCCAGCGTGTCGCGGCGCGGACCGGCGCCGCGGCTGTTCCAGACGTTCATCGCCATGTGGTGGTGGTAGCCGCCGGCGGAGACAAAGAGTGCCTGCCCGTGGAAACCGGCCGTCCGCTCAAAGCCGAGTGTATCGATGTAGAACGCGGCAGCGGTTTCCGTGTCCCCCACCTGCAGGTGAACGTGCCCGACGGCGGCATCAGCAGCCTGGAGTCCATCCAGCGCCGCTTCGGTGAGGTGGTCGCGGAAGTAGGCCTGAGGAGACAGCGGCAATGACGCCATCCGCACTTCCCTGCCGGCCGCGGTCTCGTTCCAACCCCAGGTATCCCGCGGCTTGTCATAGTAGAGCTCGATGCCGTTGCCTTCAGGATCGGTGAAGTAGAACGCCTCGCTGACGAGGTGGTCCGCGGAACCGGCAAAGGCCGACGGGTCATACCGGGCCGCGGAGGCAACGGTGGCAGCAAGGTCGGCCTGGGTTTCGAAGAGGACGGCGGTGTGGAACAGTCCTGCCTCGCCGCGGGAGGCCACCTGCAATCCGGGCGCCGGCGCCAGGTGCACCACCGGGACGCTTCCCCGCCCCAGATACTGGCCGCCGTCAGCCTCCGCCACTACCTCCAGGCCGAGGGCACCGCGGTAGTAGGCGGAGACCTTTGCGAGGTCGCCCACCTTGAGCATGACCGTGCCCATGGCGAGATCGGCGGGCAGCAGGTCATTTACTTGAAGGTTCATGCAATGAGTTTACTTGAAGCTTCATCTAATCCCAAAGTCTCCTGCCCAGGGACGGGGTGGAAGCACCGTATAAGGCCATTGTCCGGCAGCCTAAGTCCTGTTACGGTCGGCTCGGCCGGCAACCCTGCGGGCCACAATACGAGTGGGGGAACTGCATGCTCGGTGCAAAGCGACACAACCGGATACTCGCCGACTACGCCATTGGGCTGACGGAAGACCGGCATCCCGTTGAGTTGGAGCGGGCATGAGCCAGTCAACGGCCCAAAGAAAGCGGAAACCGTCCGGCGGAAGGAAAAAGAAGCGGGCGCTCGGGACCGTCACCGGCATCGGCGTCGTCCTGGCGCTGCTCGGCGTGGCCCTGGTGGCCGTGAACCTGTTCTTCTTGTCCCATGCCTACGACCTGTCCTCGTGGGAGGATGACGTCACGGTTCCGGGCGGGCTCTTCGCCCTCCCCGGGGGTCTGTTCCTGGTTGCGATGTGCTTTATCTTCACCGGACGGGTCCTGCGCGGCCACGTGAGCACAACGACCCCCAAAGGATTGGAAGGCGGCACGGTCGTCTCCTCAAACACCTATCTCTCCCCGCGGGCCCACCTGGCCTGGCTGGGTGTGGCGCTGGCCTTCTGGATCGTCCTCATTCCCGTTCCCGTTCTGCTCTCCCTCGGGGGCGGCTGGCCGCAGACCGTCAGCGACGCGGCGAGAGGCCAGATCTGGGTCAACCTGGTGCTTTACGGCGGCCTTGCGGCGGCAATCGCAGGCGTCCTTTTCGTCTCCCACCTCAAGAAACAGCACTATCTGGCGCTGTCCGCCGCCGATAACCTCCGGCTGGATGAGCCCCAGCGGGGAATCTGGCGCTGGCTCACCTTCCGCTGGCGCTTCGACCTGTGGCTCGGAGCATTCGGAGGAGCGTTCATCGGCGTCTCGTTTGCCTTCCTGCCCTACGTCAATCCCGCTGCCCTGGTGATCCTCCTGGCCATCGGCGCCGTGCCCATGGTCCTCGGGGTGCTGCTGGCACGGCAGTACTGGCGGGCAAAGCTGCCCCTGGGGCTGGCCGAATCCTTCGCCTAGGGTGTCCCGGACGACGACGGCGGCCGGGACGCCTGGCCCTGCCGCTTGAACAGGTCCCGGCGCATGGCGACCCGCTCCCCCAGGGCATCCAGGCCGAGCTGCCTTTCGTGGGTCCGGAGTGCGGCAAGCCCGCCGACGGGATGGGTCACGATCTCGAAGCCGCAGCTGGCGTAGAACGGGGCGTTGAACGGCACCTCGGCAAAGGTGCACAGCGTCATCGAGGTGTAGCCCCGCTGCCGCGCCCAGCCGAGGGCAGCCTCCACCAGCGCCCGTCCCACTCCCGCCCCGGCGGCACCGGGGTGTACCGAAAGCTGCTCCAGGTGGGCCTGTCCGTCAACCTCCTTCAGGCGGGCGAATCCCACGGGCGGATTGCCCGCAACCAGAATGTGGAGGGAAGCTGCGAGCTCCGGAACGGTGGCCGGCGGCGGCAGCTTCCCGGAGCCTGCGGGCAGCATCCCGTCCAGCAGCGTGTCGGATGCTTGCTCCAACGCGGGGAGGACGGGAAGATCTTCGGGGCCGGCGCTCCGGATGGACGGTCCACCCATCAACTGGCCGGCATCCGGCTGACAGAGGCCAGGAACTCCCGGATCGCCTGCCGCCCGGCATCCGTGTCCTGCGGACGGTGGTTCCCGCCGACCTGCTGGTGCTCGGCTCCCGTCGAGGCCAGGAAATCCGCCACCTCTTCATACAGCGGTTCCCATCCGCCGGTAAGGACCAGCGTGGGGACACCCGGGACAATGTCCAACGGAGCGTCGTCAAAGAGGGGCTGCAGCAGGTTGCGGTGAGCGGTCGTGGCCGGCAGGTCGCGGGTCAGGGAGAAGACCGCAGGCTCACACAGGACCAGGGAAAAGACCCGAGCCGGATCGCGGAGTGCCGCCAGCATGGCCGGAACCGCACCGGCCGCATGCGCCACCAGGTGCCCTCCGTCGGCCAGTTCCTCCCGGATCAGGGCGATGTCCGCTTCCAGGTCCGGAGGCAGCGGATCGGCGACGGCGTCATAGCCGTGGCGCCGAAGGAACAGGCAGTCATAGTCGAGGGCGAGCCCGTGCTGCCGGGGCCAGGCGGCCGCGCCGAAACTGCCGGCGCCGTGCACAAACACCACTCGTTCCCGAGGCAAACCCACTCCTAATGTCCAAGAATTCCGGAAAAGCCCTCCAGCGGCGGCATCATCCGGCGGAGCGCCGGCGCGGCGACCGGCCCCGCGGAAACAGGTTCACCGTTCACGAGTTCCACCATGGTGCCCAGTTCCAGAGCTTCCAGCGCGGCTCCCCACTCCCCGCCATGCCCCTCGTCCAGTCCCGAACCGCAATCCGCCAGGGGAATGAAGCCGGCCTCCCACTCCCCGCCTGCTCCGGTAAAGGACGTCACGGACGTGGACAACGTGCCGCCGTCGAACAGGAAATCGATCGAGTCCGCCTGTCCCTGGGTGCCCTGCACGTAGTCCAGCACCAGCACGCGGCCGACATTGAACTCGGGATCCAGGGTTGCACGGGCAATGCGGCGGGCGGCGGAGCGTGGATCCTCCCCGCCCTTCACCACTCCTCCCGGCAGCTCCCAGGCGTTGCCGTTACGCAGCATCAGCACGCGGCCGTCGCTGGTGCGGATCAGGACCCGTACGGTGATGCTGCGTCGGAAGACCGACCCGTAAAAGCCGCTCAGCCCCTGTGCCGCCATGCTGGTCCCTTCCTCTGCTGCCGAACTTCGGCGCTGCGCCGTGAAGGCGCGCATCCGCCATTAAACACACAACGCCGGACTCCGAGTCCGGCGTTGTGCGGGGGTGCGGTGCAGACCCTACTTACCGAGGAACTTGTCGAAGCCCTTGGGCAGGTTCAGCGAGGACGGGTCGAAGTCCGCCTCCTGGCCGCCGAACGCACTGCCGGTGGGCAGGGCCTGCCGGGCTCCGGCACGCCGGGCCTCCGCCTCTGCCCGTTCCTGGGCGGCCTTGGCCGGGTTGCCCGACTTGGCCTTCTTCTTGCCCTTGGCTGCCTGCTGCTTCTTGCGCGCACCGCCGAACCCGCCGGGTCCTGCCATGCCGGGCATACCCGGAATGCCGCCGCCGGCAGCCATCTTCTTCATCATCTTCTGCGCCTGCACGAAACGCTCGAGCAGGCCGTTGACCTCTGAGACGTGGACGCCGGAACCGCGGGCGATGCGGGCGCGCCGGGATCCGTTGATGATCTTGGGTGCTACCCGCTCGTGCGGGGTCATGGAGCGGACAATCGCTTCCACCCGGTCGATTTCGCGTTCGTCGAAGTTCTCCAGCTGCTCACGCATGCCGGCGGCGCCGGGCATCATCATGAGCATCTTCTTCATGGAGCCCATCTTGCGGATCTGCTGCATCTGGGCGAGGAAGTCGTCGAGGGTGAAGTCTTCCTGGTCGGCGAACTTCTTCGCCATCCGGTTGGCTTCGTCCTTGTCCCAGCTCTGCTCGGCCTGCTCGATCAGGGTCAGGACGTCGCCGAGGTCCAGGATGCGGCTGGCCATGCGGTCCGGGTGGAAGACCTCGAAGTCGGTCAGGCCCTCGCCGGTGGAGGCGAACATGATGGGCTTGCCGGTCACCGACGCCACGGACAGTGCGGCACCGCCGCGGGCATCGCCGTCGAGCTTGGTGAGGACCACGCCGGTGAAGTTGACGCCCTCGTTGAAGGCCTGCGCCGTGTTCACGGCGTCCTGGCCGATCATGGCGTCAATGACGAACAGGACTTCGTCCGGGTTGATCGCGGCGCGGATGTCCGCGGCCTGCTGCATCAGTTCGGCATCCACGCCCAGGCGGCCGGCGGTGTCGACAATGACGACGTCGTAAAGCTTGGTGCGTGCTTCCTCGATGCCCTGGCGCGCGACGGCGACCGGATCACCGGTGGCTGCCTCGAACTCGGAGGAAACGCCGGGGTGCGGTGCGTAGACGGGGACGCCGGCGCGTTCGCCGTTGACCTGCAGCTGGCGGACGGCGTTGGGGCGCTGCAGGTCCGCTGCGACCAGCAGCGGGCTGTGGCCCTGGGACTTCAGGTGCTTGGAGAGCTTGCCGGCCAGGGTGGTCTTACCGGCACCCTGCAGGCCCGCGAGCATGATGACCGTGGGCGGGTTCTTCGCCAGGCGCAGCCGGCGGGTCTCGCCGCCGAGGATGCCCTTGAGCTCCTCGTTGACGATCTTGACGACCTGCTGGCCCGGGTTCAGCGCCTGCGAAACCTCCAGGCCGAGGGCACGTTCCTTGACGGAAGCGGTGAAGGCGCGCACCACCGGAACGGCGACGTCGGCGTCCAGCAGGGCGCGGCGGATCTCGCGAACGGTGGCATCGACGTCGGCCTCGGTGAGCCGGCCCTTGCCGCGGAGATTCTTGAAGGTTGAAGTCAACCGGTCAGACAGTGAATTGAACACGTGCCGCGCACTTCTTTCGTCAGTTCTTCGCCATGTTTGGCAGGCCCAGCTGTTAAGGGTACCAAGCCGCTCCCGCTATTCGCCCCTCCTGCCCTGGCGGATGGCTTCGCCGGATCGCCGGACCGCCCGGCTGGAGCACCAGCCGGGCGGTAGGTTCCTTTCGCGCCGGGGCGTTAGAGCGCCGAGTCCCCCCGCTCCCCCGTCCGGACCCGCAGGGCTTCCTCCACGTTCACCACCCAGACCTTGCCGTCGCCGGCCTGGCCCGTGTTGGCCGTGGAAACCAGGACATCCACAATGTCGTTGACCCAGTCATTGGCCACCAGGATCTCCACCCGGACCTTGGGCAGCAGATCCACGGTGTATTCGGCGCCGCGGTAGACCTCGGTGTGGCCGCGCTGGCGGCCGTACCCGTTGGCGGAGCTTACGGTCAGGCCCTGGACCCCGTAGCTCTCCAGGCTTCCCCGGACGGCGTCAAGCTTTTCCGGCCGGACAATAGCGGTTACGAGTTTCATGAGTTGACCGTCTCCTTGGTTGTGGTGGCACGTGCCGTGTCCTGGAAGGGGCTGAAGGAGCCGCCGGTGCCGAGTCCGCCGAATTCGTAGGCGGTTTCGGCATGTTCGCTCAGGTCCACGCCGTTGATTTCGTCCTCCTCCGAGATCCGGAAGCCCATGGTCTTGTGGATCGCCAGCCCGATAATCAGCGTCAGGACGCCGGAGAAGACAATGGCCACTGCCGCGGCTGCTGCCTGGGCGCCGAGCTGGCCCAAACCTCCGCCGTAGAACAGGCCCCCGCCCGCGCCGTCGACCGGCAGGGCGATGAAGCCCAGGGCCAGGGTGCCCGCAAGGCCGGCGACGAGGTGCACGCCGACGACGTCGAGTGAGTCGTCATAGCCGAACCGGTATTTGAGTCCGACGGCGAGGGCGGACAGGGCACCGGAGACCAGGCCGAGCCCCACCGCGGCGAGCGGGCTGACGTTGGCGCAGGCCGGGGTGATGGCCACGAGTCCTGCCACGACGCCGGAGGCGGCTCCGAGCGACGTCGCGCGGCCGTCGCGCAGCCGTTCGGTCAGCAGCCAGCCGAGCATCGCTGCCGCCGGAGCGGCGAGGGTGTTGATCCAGATCAGTCCCGCTTCCTCGGCAGTGCCCGCGGCGCCGCCGTTGAAGCCGAACCACCCGAACCAGAGCAGCGTGGCGCCGAGCATCACGAACGGGATGTTGTGCGGACGCTGGTTGGGGTCCTTCCCGAAGCCCTTCCGCTTGCCGAGGATCAGGGCCAGGACCAGTCCGGCCACGCCTGCGTTGATATGGACCACGGTGCCGCCGGCGAAGTCGATGGCTTCACCGACCACCGAACCCACGGCCCCTTCGGCACCGAGGAGTCCGCCGCCCCAGACCATGAACGCCAGCGGGCAGTAGACCAGGGTCACCCAGACCGGTACGAACACCGCCCAGGCGCCGAACTTGGTCCGGTCGGCCACCGCGCCGCTGAGCAGGGCAACGGTGATAATGGCGAACGTGGCCCCGTAGCCGGCGCTGATGAGGTCCTCGGAGCCGAGGATGTCTTTCAGCCCGAAGGAGGTGAAGGGGTTGCCGAACAGTCCGGCGATACCGTCCCCGCCGGTCATGGAGAAGCCCCAGAGGATCCAGACCACGCCGATGAGTCCGATCGAGACGAAGCTCATCATCATCATGTTCAACGCGGCCTTGGCGCGGGTCATGCCGCCGTAGAAAAATGCCACACCCGGCGTCATAAGCAGCACAAGCGCCGCCGAAACCATTACCCAGACGTGACCTGCTGACAGATCCATCTTCACGTCCCTTCACATATGGCGGGCATCTCCCGCACAACGAACTCTGCCGGGGCCAGATTTCCGTCCGGACCCGGAGGTGTTGCCGGGAGGTTACAAACCGGGCGCTGAGGTAAAAGGATCGTGACAACGACATTTCGGAAACGTTTCCGGACACGCAAAAGCCCCGCCTCCCTTGCGGGAAACGGGGCTTTGGGTTCGGGAGGCCGCCTAGCTCAGCAGTGCGTCCACGAAGCTCTCCGCTTCGAACGGTGCCAGGTCGTCGGCACCTTCGCCCAGTCCCACGAGCTTCACGGGCACGCCCAGGGTCCGCTGGATGGCGACGACGATGCCGCCCTTGGCGGTGCCGTCCAGCTTGGTCAGGACGATGCCGGAGATGTTGACGACCTCGGCGAAAACCTTCGCCTGGGTCAGTCCGTTCTGGCCGGTGGTGGCATCCAGGACCAGCAGGACCTCGTCCACGGCGGCCTGCTTTTCGATGACGCGCTTGACCTTGCCGAGCTCGTCCATCAGGCCGACCTTGTTCTGCAGCCGTCCGGCGGTGTCAATCAGGACCACGTCGACTTCGCCCTCGATGCCGGCCTTGACCGCTTCGAACGCCACGGAGGCGGGGTCAGCGCCGTCGATCTCGGAGCGCACGGTGGGCACGCCTACGCGCTGTCCCCAGGTGGCCAGCTGTTCGGCGGCGGCGGCACGGAAGGTGTCGGCAGCGCCCAGCAGCACGTCCTTGTCTTCGGCGACGAGTACGCGGGCCAGCTTGCCCACGGTGGTGGTCTTGCCGACGCCGTTGACGCCCACGACCATGACGACGGCGGGGGTCTCGGCGTGGCGGGTCACTGCCAGGGAACGGTCCATGGACGGATCCACCAGCTTGATCAGTTCCTCGCGCAGCATCGCATGGACTTCCTGCGGATCCTGGCTGCCGGAGACCTTGACCCGCTGACGCAGCGCATCCACGAGTTCCATGGTGGGTTCGGTGCCCAGGTCGGCAAGGAGGAGGGTTTCCTCGATCTCGTCCCAGACGTCTTCGTCGATCGTGTCCCGGGACAGCAGTGCCAGCAGCGCCTTGCCCAGCGCGTTGTTGGATTTCGCCAGCCGTGCCCGCAGCCGGGCCAGGCGGCCCTGCACCGGTTCGGGCGTTTCGATGGTCGGCGCCTGCGGGGCAGGGGCTTCCTCCAGGTCGCGCAGGTCATCCGGGACGACGACGTCGGTCTCCCCCGGCGGTGCCTCCAGGGTGTCGGTGCCGCCGCCGGTTCCCGTGACCGGATCGTTGGCGTCCCGGCGGGTGGGGTACATGCTCTTGGGTGTACGCCGGGTCCGTACCAGCAGTGTCGCGGAGAAGCCGACAACGGCGATCGCAACAAGGACATAGATCACTATCGAAAGGGTCTCATTCACGCTCCCAAGCTTCTCACATGCTGCTCATCCCCTCCCCTGGGATCTGAGAGAATCGCCTTATCATGGTGCGCTCTTCCAGAATCCGAATCCCGCAGGAAATCCAGGTCCTCATCGCGGCCGCCTTCGTCATCGCCCTTGGCTTTGGCCTGGTGGCGCCGGTGTTGCCGCAGTTCGCGCAGAGTTTCGACGTCGGCGTGACCGCTTCCGCCGTCATTGTCAGCGCGTTCGCGTTCACCCGGCTGGTGTTCGCCCCGGCCGGCGGCATGCTGCTGGAAAAGCTCGGCGAGCGCCCGGTCTACATTGCCGGCCTGCTGATCGTGGCCCTGTCCACCGCCGCATGCGCCTTTGCCCAGAGCTACTGGCAGCTCCTGGTCTTCCGCGGCCTGGGCGGCATTGGTTCGACCATGTTCACGATCTCGGCCATGGCGCTCATCATCCGGCTTGCACCTCCGGAGATCCGCGGCAGGGTTTCCAGCGCCTATGCCTCCTCGTTCCTGCTGGGCAATATCGGCGGACCGCTGCTCGGCGGCCTGCTGGCCGGATTCGGACTGCGCGTTCCGTTCCTTGTCTATGCCGCCGCGCTGGTGCTGGCCGCCGGCGTCGTCTTCCTCCGGCTGAAGGACTCCCGGCCGGTCGCCGGGCCCGACGACACCAAGCCCGCCGCACTGCCCGTACTGACCGTCGCGGAGGCGCTGCGGGATCCGACGTACCGTGCGGCGCTGGTTTCCTCCTTCGCCAACGGCTGGTCCTCGTTCGGTGTGCGGAATGCCCTGGTTCCGCTGTTCGCTGCCGCGGCGCTGTCCGCCGGACCGGAGGTGGCGGGCATTTCCCTGACCGCCTTCGCAGTGGGTACCGCCGTCGTCCTGACGTTCTCCGGCCGGCTGGCCGACAGCTGGGGCCGCAAGCCCCTGGCCCTTATCGGACTGGCCGTCAACGCCGCAGCCACCGCGTTGATGGGCTTCAGCTCCAGCGTGCCGGAGTTCCTGATCATCTCCGTCATCGCCGGCATGGGCACCGGCCTGCTCAATCCCGCACAGCAGGCCGCCGTGGGCGACATCATCGGCAACGGGCGCAGCGGCGGAAAGGTCCTGGCCACCTTCCAGATGGCCAGCGACACCGGCGCCATTGCCGGTCCCATCCTCGCCGGCATGCTCGCCGACTCGCTGGGCTACTCCTGGGCGTTCGGCGTTACCGGTGCCATTGCCGCCATGGGCTTCATCGCCTGGCTGACGGCGCGGGAGACCCTGCCTGCCCGGAAAGCGGCCCCGGCCCCCACTACCATCGAGGAATGAAGCCTTTCCTGCTCCTGGCCACCCGCGCCGAAGATGACGCCGCCGACGAGGAGTACGCCTCTTTCCTGCGCTTCGGCGGGCTCGACGAGGGGCAGCTGCACCGGGTCCGCCTCGAAGCCGGCCCGCTGCCGCCGGTGGACCTGGATTCCTACAGCGGCGTGATTGTGGGCGGCGGCCCGTTCAACTCGAGCGATCCCGAGGAGTCCAAGTCCCCGGTCCAGCTGCGGGTGGAGTCGGAGATGGCCGAGCTGCTGGACGACGTCGTAGCCCGCGACTTTCCGTTCTTCGGTGCCTGCTACGGAGTGGGCACGCTGGGCCGGCACCAGGGCGCAACCGTGGACCGCCGGTACGGCGAGCCGGTGGGCCCGGTCGAGGTCCGGCTGACGCCCGAAGGCCGACGCGACCCGCTGCTGGAAGGCGTACCGGATACCTTCGCCGCGTACGTGGGGCATAAGGAGGCCATCGCCGAGCTGCCGGCCCATGCGGTGAGCCTTGCCGGTTCGGCGACCTGCCCGGTGCAGATGTTCCGGGTGAAGTCCAACCTGTACGCCACGCAGTTCCATCCGGAGCTGGACGTGGCCGGGCTGCTGACGCGGATCTCCGTGTACCGGCATGCCGGCTACTTTGAGCCGGATGAGGCGGAGACGGTGATGGACGCCGTCCGCGGATCGGCCGTGCACGTGCCGCCGCGGGTGCTGCGCAACTTCGTGAGCCGTTACGCGTCCTAGCGCCGGACGGCTCCGGGCTCCGTCCCGCGCTCGATCCGCTGGCTGATGACGGTGGAAACCCCGTCGCCGCGCATGGTCACGCCGTAGAGCGCGTCCGCCACTTCCATGGTGCGCTTCTGGTGGGTGATGACGATCAGCTGGCTGGACTCCCGCAGTTCCTCGAAGATGGTGAGCAGCCGGCCGAGGTTCGTGTCATCCAGCGCGGCCTCCACCTCGTCCATCACGTAGAACGGCGAGGGCCGGGCCTTGAAGATGGCCACCAGCAGCGCCACGGCCGTCAGTGAGCGTTCCCCGCCGGAGAGCAGGGAAAGCCGCTTGATCTTCTTGCCGGCCGGCCGGGCATGGACCTCGATTCCGGTGGTCAGCATGTTGTCCGGATCGGTCAGCACCAGCCGTCCCTCCCCGCCCGGGAACAGCGTGCCGAAGACATGCTTGAACTGCTCGGCAGTGTCCCGGTACGCGGCGGTGAAGACCTCTTCCACGCGGCGGTCGACGTCGGCAATGATGTCCAGCAGGTCCTTCCGGGTGGCTTTGAGGTCTTCCAGCTGCGTGGACAGGAACTGGTGGCGTTCCTCCAGGGCGGCAAATTCCTCCAGCGCCAGGGGGTTGACCTTTCCGAGCGCCGCCAGGTCCCGCTCGGCGCGCTTCAGCCGCTTCTCCTGCTCCGCCCGGACATACGGGATGCCGTCCAGGAGCGGATTGCCGTCCTCGTCCACGGGCGTGCGCAGTGCCGCCCACTTGTCGCCGCTGACCGGCTCGGCGGGCACCGGGACCGGCTGGTCCGGCCCGAAGTTCGCCACCAGATGCTCGGCGGTCATGCCCAGCTCCTCGAGGGCGCGGGCTTCGAGGGTCTCGATGCGCAGCCGCTGCTGTGCACGGACCAGCTCGTCGCGGTGGACGGAGTCCGTGAGCCGTGCCAGTTCCGCAGCGGCGTCGTTGTTGGCGCTGCGGACGGCGGACAGTTCGGCTTCCTGTGCGGTCCGGGCTTCCTCCGCACGGCTGCGTTCCTCGGCTGCCAGTGCCAGGGAAACCTGCAGGTGTGCCAGCACGGCTTCTGCCGCCGCGCCCACGGCAACCGCGCGGGCATGCTGTCCGGCACGGCGTCGGGCCCGTTCCGCCGCGGCAGCCCGGGCCCGGCGTTCGGCCAGGGCAGCGCGTTCCAGTGACTCCGCGCGGCCGGCTACGGCCTTGAGCTGTTCTTCGGCCGAGCGCAGGCCCAGCCGGGCATCCATTTCCGCCTGCCGTGCGGACGCCGCGGCGAGCGCCAAAGCATCCCGCTGGTCCGCAGACGGTTCCTCGTCGGGCAGGTGTTCCTCGCCGGCTGCGGCGAGGCGCTCGGACACGGCCGCCAGTTTCGCTTCTTCCGCCACCACGTTGGCTTCTGCCGCCGCCACCAGGGACGAGAGCCGCTCGGCCTCCCCCGAGGCGGCGCGCAGGGCGGAACCCAGAGTGCCGAGCCGTTCAGCTACCGCAGCCAGCCGAGCATCGGACTCGTGCAGGGCCGCGAGTGCCGTGTCCGCCCGCAGCCGGCACGCCTCGACCCGCGCGGCCGCTGCGCCGATGCCGGCACCTGCTTCCTCCGCCCGGGCGCGTGCCGCTGCGAGGCGGGCATCCGTTTCCTCCACCGCGGCGGAGATTTCCAGCAGCCCCGGGGCCGAGGCGGACCCGCCCCGGGCGCTGAAGGCGCTCAGCACATCCCCGTCGGGCGTCACCGCGACGGCGCCGGGCGAGGCGGCCACCAGGCTCACGGCCGAGGCCAGGTCGGGGACTGCCACGGCGTTGCCCAGCAGTGCGTACAGGGCTTCCTGCACCTTGGCATCGGCGCTCAGCAGGGACAGCACGGGCACCGCGCCGGCCGGAAGGTCCGCGGGCAGCTCAGCGGCCCGGGCCGGTGCCCCGCCCAGCAGCAGTTCCACCTGCCCCTCCCCCGTGTCCTTCAGGTGCTGCAGGGCCCGGGCTGCGGCGTCGAGGTCCGCGGCGGCCAGGGCGTCCGCTGCGGATCCCAATGCTGCCGCCACTGTCCGTTCACAGCCCGGCTTGACGCTGACCAATTCCGCCAGCGGTTCCAGCACGCCGTCCACCCCGGCCCCGCGCAGGGAGGCGCTGCCGTCGCGCCGGTCCAGGCCGACGGCGAGGGCCTCACGGCGGGCGGCGAGGTTCTCGGTTTCGCGGACTGCTTCCCGCTCGGCCTGCTGCAGCTGCCGGAGTTCCTGCTCGGCCGCTTCGAGGGCTGCCTGCGCTTCTTCATACTCGGCGTCCAGGTCCGCTTCGCCTGCCTCGGCTCCGGCAGCGGACCCTTCCAGCTGCTCGAACTCTTCGCGGGCGCGGGTACGGCGTTCCTCGGCAGCGGCGATCGAGGCCCGCAGCCTGCCCGCTTCGGACTGTGCCGAGGCCACCCTCGAACGGGCGGCTTCCACCGAGCCGGTCAGCCGGGCCATGCCCTCGCGCCGGTCCGCGGCGGCCCGGAGGAGCCCGGCATACCGCTTTTCCTCCGCAGCCGCTTCCTCTTCGGCCGCCTCGCGGATCTCCACGGCGTCCTCCAGCCGTGCCCGCCGGTCCTCGATTTCGGTGTCCAGGGCCGCGGCTTCAGCGCGGACCCGGTCCGCGGAGGCCTGCAGCTGTTCCGGGTCCCGGCCGCTGCCGGCCGCCGGTTCCGCTGCCCCCAGCAGCCGGGCACGCTCGGCCGCGAGCGCGGCAAGGGAACGGAACCGTTCCTGCAGGGAGGACAGTTCGTACCAGGTGTCCCGTGCGGCGTTGAGCTTCGGTGCGGCCTGCGCAGCCAGGGCCTCGAGTTCGGCCTGCCGCTTCCTGCCCTCTTCCACCGCAGCCTCCACTACCGTGCGGCGTGCCTTCAGGGCCGATTCATCCGCGGCGTCCTTCTCGTAGGCAGCCTTCAGGGTGGCCAGGTCATCGGCCAGCAGCCGTGAACGGGCGTCCCGGACATCCTGCTGCACCGTCTTGGCCCGGCGGGCGACGGCGGCCTGCTTGCCCAGCGGTCCGAGCTGGCGCCGCAGTTCGGCAGTGAGGTCGGTGACGCGGGCGAGGTTCGCGGCCATGGCGTCCAGCTTGCGCAGGGTTTTTTCCTTGCGCCGCCGGTGCTTGAGGATGCCGGCGGCTTCCTCGATAAAGCCCCGGCGTTCCTCCGCTGAAGCGTGCAGCACCTTGTCCAGCTGGCCCTGCCCGACTATGACATGCATCTCACGGCCCAGGCCGGAGTCCGAGAGCAGTTCCTGGATGTCGAGCAGGCGGCAGGGGCTGCCGTTGATGGCGTACTCGGATCCGCCGGTGCGGAAGAGCGTGCGCGAAATGGTGACTTCGGAGTATTCAATCGGCAGGGCGCCGTCGGCGTTGTCGATGGTCAGCGATACCTGGGCCCTGCCCAGCGGTGCACGGCCGGAAGCGCCGGACGTGCCCGCGAAGATCACGTCTTCCATCTTTCCGCCGCGCAGGGTTTTGGCGCCCTGTTCGCCCATCACCCATGCCAGGGCATCCACCACATTGGACTTCCCGGACCCATTGGGGCCAACCACCGCCGTCACACCGGGTTCGAACTCAAAGGTGGTGGCCGATGCAAAGGACTTGAATCCTCGCATGGTCAGGGTCTTCAGATGCACGGGGGTTAATCTCTCCTGCCGGGGTTGATTCCTTAAATCTACGCGGTTAGCGTCAAAATTCCGCTCTACTCGGAGAGCGTAATCCGGCTTTTGCCTGCGGAATCGCGGGGCCGGTCAGTAGGCTTCTAGAAGAGTCATATGATTTTAGGGCGTGGATGCAGGCTTCACGGCGGCCGCCAGCGCGATAGGTTCAGCAGCAGACAAGGCAGGCATTTTGACCGGGAACTTCAACTTCCAGCACTCCAACTCCGCCATCCTCAGCGTGAACAGCGTTGAAGCTCCGGTGGTCATGAGTTCCAGTGAATTCGACGAGCGCCTCGAGCCGTCGCTCAAGCGGCTGCGGCTCTCCAAACGCCTGCTCGAGCGGGTGGCAGGCGTGAGTGAACGCCGCTGGTGGGCCCCCGGCACCGCGTTCGACGACGGCGCCACCGAAGCCGGTGCCAAGGCCCTGGCCGAAGCCGGCGTCGAAGCATCCGAAATCGGACTGCTCATCAACACCTCGGTGACGCGCCGGAACCTTGAGCCTTCCGTAGCCGTGAAGATCCACAACGGCCTGGGACTGCCCTCCTCCGCCATGAACTTCGACCTGGCCAACGCCTGCCTGGGCTTCGTCAACGGCATCACCCTGGCGTCCAACATGATCGACTCAGGGCAGATCAACTATGCCTTGATCGTGGCCGGCGAAGATTCCCAGGGCGTGCAGGAAGCCACTTTCGAGCGCCTGAACGCCCCCGATTCCACCCGCGACGACTACCTGCGGGAATTCGCCACCCTCACCCTCGGCTCCGGTGCGGCTGCCGCCGTCATCGGCCGCGCGGACCGCCACCCCGGCTCGCACCGCATCCTCGGCGGCGTTTCGCGTGCCGGCACCCAGCACCACGAGCTGTGCGTGGGCGGCATCGACGGCATGTACACCGACACCAAGGGCCTGCTGGACGGCGGCCTGGAACTCGTGGTGGATGCGTGGCACGAAGCCCACGGCAACGGCTGGGACTGGTCCGGCATGGACCGCTACGTGACCCACCAGGTGTCCAACTCCTACACCAACGCCATCATCAAGGCCGTGGACCTGGACCGGAAAAAGGTGCCGATCACGTTCCCGAACTGGGGCAATGTCGGTCCGGCGTCGCTGCCGATGACCCTGGCCCAGGAATCCCGTTCCCTGAACCCCGGCGACCGTGTGCTGTGCATGGGCGTGGGCTCCGGACTGAACACGACCATGATGGAGATTGCGTGGTAGAGGAGCTTTGGCCCGGCGTTTCCGCCGCCTGGTCCACGTTTGTCCACGTTCCCTCCACCGCCGCCGTCGACGTCGCCGGCTCCGTGCGCAAGTGGCACATCCTCGACAACGGCCCTGACCTGGCCGCCGCCGGGGTTGAACCGGCCGGAACCCTGCTCTGCGTGCACGGCAACCCCACCTGGTCCTATCTCTGGCGCACCCTGCTGGCTGCCGGCGCTTCCGCCGACAAGCCGTGGCGCGTAGTGGCCGTTGACCAGCTGGATATGGGCTTCTCCGAGCGCACCGGTGCCTTCCGGCGGCTGGAGGACCGGATCACCGACCTCGGCAACCTCACGGACACGCTGGGGATCACGGGTCCCGTGGTCACTGTCGGCCATGACTGGGGCGGCGTGATTTCCCTGGGCTGGGCGCTGCGGCACCGCCGCCAGCTGGCCGGCGTCGTCCTGACCAACACCGCTGTGCATCCGGCCGGCTACTCGCTGCCGCCGGCCCTGAAGCTGGCCCTGCATCCGGCCGTCCACCCCTGGGGCACGCGCAGCACCGATGCCTTTATCCGGGTCACGCATTCCCTCGCGCAGCCCGCACACCCGGCTCCCGTGCGGGAGGCCTTCGCGCTGCCGTACCGCGGTGCGGCCCGCCGGCAGGGCGTCGCGAACTTCGTTGCCGACATTCCCGCCGTCGATTCCCACCCGAGCTGGCGCGCGCTGAACACCGTAGCCGAGGGCATCCGCCGGCTCAACGTTCCCTCGCTGGTTCTCTGGGGTCCTCGGGATCCGGTCTTTTCCGACCGCTACCTGCGCGACCTGCTGGAGCGGCTGCCGGAATCCTCCGTGCACCGGTTCGAGGGTGCGGGGCACCTGCTTCCCGAAGACGTCGACATCGCCTCCCCCGTCTTCGCCTGGCTGCGGACGGCCGTCGAAGAGCCTGCGGATTCCGCCCTCCGGCGCACTGAGCCGTTCCGCCCCATGCTTGCCGAGCTGGATGAGCGGGCGCGCGATACGAGCCCCGCCGTCGTCGACATGGCACCGCTGGGCGGAGGCGAAGGCACGGCCCCGCGCACCTTGTCCTGGGCGGGGCTTGCGGAACGCGTGAATGCCCTCGCTGCGGGTCTCGCCGCGGCCGGCGTGCGTCCCGGAACCCGGGTGAACCTGCTGGTTCCGCCCGGCATTGAACTGACCTCGCTGATTTACGCGTGCCTGCGCCTGAACGCCGTCATCGTGGTGGCCGACGCCGGCCTCGGCACCAAGGGACTCGGCCGCGCCATCAAGGGCGCCGGTCCGGCGTTCCTGATCGGCATCGACCGGGCGCTGATCGGTGCCCGGGCGCTGGGCTGGCCGGGAACCCGGATCAGCGTGTCCGAGCTGTCTCCGGCCCGCAAACGGCTGCTGGGTGTGCGGCATTCCGTCGAGGGTCTCATTGCCGACGGTTCCGGCTCCGAAGCGCCGTGGTATCCCGCGGACCCCGACGCCGACGCCGCCGTCCTGTTCACCTCCGGCTCGACGGGCCCGGCCAAGGGCGTGGTGTACACGCACCGGCAGCTGGCCGCGATGCGCGACGCCATCAAGGACACCTATAACCTCCGTGCCGGGACCTCGCTGGTGGCAGGCTTCGCGCCGTTCGCCCTGCTGGGGCCGGCGCTGGGGGCAACGTCAGTGACTCCGGACATGGACGTCACCTCCCCGCGCACCCTGACCGCGGCAGCCCTGGCTGATGCCGCCGTCGCCGTGGATGCCACCACCATCTTTGCTTCCCCTGCGGCGCTGACCAACGTGCTGGCCACGTCCGGCCAACTGGACGCTGCACAGCGGGCCGCACTGGCACAGGTGGAACTGCTGCTTTCCGCCGGCGCCCCGATAGCCGAGCCGCTTCTGGCCCAGGTGCAGGATCTGGTGCCGAAGGCGTCCCTGCACACCCCGTACGGCATGACCGAAGCGCTGCCGGTCACCGACATCAGCCTCGAGGGCATCCGTGCCGCGGGTGCCGGCAACGGCGTCTGCGTGGGCATCCCGGTGTCCCGGGCCGACGTGGCCATCGCCGAAGTCTTGCCGGACGGCTCGGTCGGCAACAAACCGCTGACCGTCGCGAACCGCACCGGTGAAATCCTGGTCAGCGCCCCGCACGTCAAGGACCGCTACGACCGGCTCTGGATCACGGAACGCCACAGTTCCTCCATTGACGGCTGGCACCGCACCGGCGACGTCGGCCACTTCGACGATGAGGGCCGGCTGTGGGTCGAGGGCCGCCTGGGGCACATCCTCACCACTGCGGACGGTGTCCGGACTCCGGTGGCAGCCGAGCAGGCGGCCGAGACGGTCGACGGCGTAGGCAGGGTGGCGCTGGTCGGCGTCGGACCCGCGGGTGCCCAGGTGCCCGTGGCCGTGCTCGAAACGGAACCGCCCGCCCGCCGGGCCGGAACCGCGACTCCGGCGCTGACCGCAGCTGTGCGGTCCCGCGTGGCCGAGCTGGTGGGGCTCGATCTGGCGGCGGTACTGGTGCTGCCGCAGATGCCCACCGATATCCGGCACAATTCCAAGATCGACCGCACCGCGTTGGCGGACTGGGCCTCCCGGCTGCTCGCCGGCGGTCCGGTGCCGAGCCTGGGCAAGGGACGGCGATGAGCTCCGCCGTCCTGCCTCCCCGGAATGTCCTCGTCACCGGTGCCAGCGGCCTGCTGGGCGGCGCCGTGGCGGACCTGCTGGAAGCCAAGGGCCACAAGGTCCGCACGTTCCAGCGCCGGCCGGGAGTCCCGGGCCGGGACTCCGTGGCCGGGTCCGTTGCGGATCCCGCTGCTGCTGCCCGCGCCGTGGACGGGATGGACGCAGTAATCCATCTCGCCGCGAAGGTTTCCTTTACCGGCGAGTGGCATGAGTTCGAGGAAACCAACATCGTTGGTACGCAGGTCCTGCTGCAGGCTGCGCAGGCGGCCGGGGTCCGCGACGTCGTCTTCGTGTCCTCTCCGTCCGTGGCGCACTTCGGCGAACCGATTGCCGGTGCCGGTGCGGGTACTGCAGATCCGTCCCGTGCCCGCGGCTTCTACGCCGCGTCCAAGGCCCAGGCCGAGCTCATTGCGCTGGCGCAGAACTCCTCCGATTTCCGGGTCACTGCCATCCGCCCGCATATCGTCTGGGGGCCCGGCGATACGCAGCTGGTGGAACGCGTGATCGACCGTGCCCGGTCCGGCCGGCTGCCGCTGCTGGATGCCGGTGCTGCGCTGATCGACACCACGTATATCGACAACGCGGCGGCAGCCATTGTCCGCGGGCTCGAGCGGATGGATGCCGCGGCCGGCCGTGCCCTCGTGGTGACTAACGGACAGCCGAGGCCGGTAGGGGAACTGATTGCCGGGATCTGTGCCGCCGCTGGAGTGGCTGCACCGGGCTGGAGCGTTCCCGGCAAGGTTGCCCGCGGCGCCGGAAGCCTGATCGAGAAGGCATGGCTGGTGGCCGGCCGGCGGGGTCTGGTCCATGACGAGCCGCCCATGACCCGCTTCCTTGCCGAGCAGCTCTCGACGTCGCACTGGTTTGACCAGCGCGAAACCCGCGAAGTGCTGGACTGGACGCCCGAAGTTTCGATTGAAGACGGCATGATCCGGCTTGCCCGGCACTACTCCTAGGATGATCCCGTGAAAAGCCTGCAGACGATCGAGTCCTGGCCCGTCGACCACGCCGCTGCCGCCGTCGTAGGCGTTGACGGCGAGGTGCTGGGAACCGCCGGCGACCAGGACCTCCGTTTTCGGCTGGCGTCAGTCACCAAGCTGCTGAGCGCATACGCCGTTCTGGTGTCCCTCGATGAGGGAGCCTTGGAACTCGATCAGCCTGCGGGCCCCGAGGGATCCACCGTCCGGCATCTGCTGGCCCATTCCGGCGGCTACGACTTCGGCGAGCGCACCGTCCGCTACACCCCCGGTACCCGGCGCCTGTATTCCAACGCGGGTTTTGAGGTACTCGGAGAGACACTGGAGCAGGCTACGGGCATGGCCTTCGGGGAATACCTGCGGGAAGGCGTGCTGGTTCCGCTGGGCATGTCTTCCACAACACTGGAGGGCTCCCCCGCTGCCGGTGCCGTCTCCACGGCTGCGGACCTCAGCAGGTTTGCTGCCGAGCTGCAGGCTCCCACGCTCACGGATCCGGGCCGGTTGACGGAAGCCACGCAGGTGGTCTTTCCCGGCCTGGCGGGAGTGCTTCCCGGTTTCGGCCGGCAGAACGAGAACGACTGGGGTCTCGGTTTCGAGATCCGTGCCCAGAAGTCTCCGCACTGGACCGGTGCCAACAGCTCGCCGGCCGCTTTCGGGCACTTCGGCCAGTCGGGCACTTTCCTCTGGGTGGATCCTGCGGCTCGTGCTGCTGCTGTCTGCCTTACCGACCGCGATTTCGGTCCTTGGGCTGCCGAGGTGTGGCCTCCCTTTACCGACGGGGTCCTTGCGGAGCTGGCGGACCGGTAGCGTTCTGCCTGCTACGCGGCCCAAACCAGGTCCACGATGCAGGCTTCCAGGAAACCCTTCGGGGGCGGCTTGCCTCCCGTCCGATCGCCAGCGCTGTCCTCGGCCCTGCTTCCGGGGAGCGGAGGCGCCGTGGACCGGTAGGTGTGCCCTGTTGGGGTGGTGGTCTCGACGGTTTGCGGTGTAGTTGATCCCGGCGGCGGATCGAGCGTTTGCGCCTTCCAATCGGGTGCTTCCTTAGCCTGGTTGCATGCCTCGCAGAGTCCCTGACCGTTCGCAGTGCTGGTCTCCCCGCCGTCACGGTGCGGGCGAATATGGTCGAGATGCCGAATCGGTGCCCCGCACCACTGCATTCGGCAGGTCTGGTCGCGAGCCGCGATAAACCGTCCCAGCGAAGCCGGGAACAAGCGCGCCCGGGAATCCATAGCGACTAATTGACCGGCAATCGGTTCGGTGTAGAGCCGGCGGATCCAGCGTTCTTCCTGCTTGTCCTGCTTCGTTGTCCGGCCTGCAGCCCGTTGCCCGTCATGTTCGGAGTCCTGCCCGGGTTCTTGCCCCGGACGCCTTCCCCGGACCAGGTCCCTTGCCCATTGCGCCGGCACCGGGCCGTACCCGGGGACCAGAGCAGGCTCTGAGTCTCCGCCGAACAGTGTCCGGTCCGACATCACCAGCTGAACTTCCACCTTCAGCTGCCCTGTCTCCGCCTGGCCGGTCACGCGTTCCACGAGAGTGTCCGCCATGATCTGGCCCCGCCCCCGGGTATCTCCGGTTGCCCGCAGCCGGTCTGCTTCACGGGACAGTGCGGCAAAAACTCCCACTCCCTGGGCGACGGGCAATAGTCCGGTTAGGTAAGTCATGGTGTCCGGTGCCGGACGGCAGGAAACAAAGCGTTCGGATTCGGCTTTGGCTGCGCGCTTGACCGCTGCCTGCGGGTCGAGCCGGTAAGCGGCACCTCTGGTACGGGAAATGATCTGCCGGTCCCCCAGGGTCTCAAGCACGTCCGGATCTCCGGCCAGTTCTTCATCCACCCGCCGCCGGTCCTCCAGACTCAGGCAAGCTGTCTCGCGGACCAGCAGCGTTGCCCGCCATTCACTGATTTTCCCGCGGGTCAGCGCGTCCAGCGTGCACGGCATCTCTTTTGTCAGCACCTTGGCAAACCCCAGCAGCCGTCCCCCGCGGCTCGGTGACTCCCTGCGGGCCAAGGCAATCTGGGACGCGACTCCGCGGCCGAGGTCCGCGCGCGGCACTCCGGCCTCGGCCTGCTTCCGGCGCTGCGAGGCATCGAATTCTACAGCGGCCCGGGCCTGTGCCGCCGAGGCTGCGGCTTTCAGTTCCTCGAGCGCCCGGATCCGGTCAATGAGCTCGCGGTCATCCGGCGCCCCGCTGGACAGGCCCTCAGCTTGATCCCCCAGTACCTCAACCCACGCGTTCACCAACGCGGTACCGGCGGTCGATCCGCCGGTCCGCGGGTGGTTTGCAGGGTGGTTTGCAGGGTGAGAATATTCGAACATGTGTTCGAGTCTATCGGGGTCTGGAGCTCTGATCTAGGCGTAAAATACCCGTTCAACCACCTGTTTTTTCAGTTGTCTTTTATAGCCTTCCAAGCGACGCTCTTGCGGCCGAAACCGGCCTTACCCAGCGAGAAAAGAAACCACGACGACGCCGAGCAGCAGTGCAGCGTTCCCCGCCAGCGCGAGGTTTCCGGGCTCCTTCTTCGGCTTCTTCTTCCCGGCCTTCGCCTTCCGGTCTGGGCTTCCGTGGTCGGGGCTGGCGGTGTCGGAATTCCCGGTGCCGGGTGCGGCCGCCCTTTCCCGCACAGGAAAGAACGGTAGCCGTGACCGCTCCACCGATGCGGCTTGTGACGCCGCGGTCTGCGGCAGCCGGGACTGATCCGACGCCTCCGCAGGGATGTCTGGGTTCGGAACCAGCTCCGAACCGGCCGGCTCCGGTCCCGTCGTAGCCTCGGATACCTTCTCCCGTAACGGACCCTCAGACTCAACCCGACCCGGCAGCTCCGGCCAGCGAAGAACGGCACCGGCAACAGCCGCCGCGAGCGCGACAACGGCCACCACCCAAAGGACCACCGACCCGGAAGTCCACGGCACGACCAGCCGCAAAAGGCCCGCGAGCGAAGCCGCTTCCATCAAACCGGCCAGCAGTGACCTCCGGCTGGGGCCGGAAGGCATTCCCGCCCGTTTCCAGACGGGAACCGCCATCGACAGACAGGTCACCACCAGCCAGGCGCCGAGGATCCAGGACATCAGGCTGAATGTCATCAGAGACCTTCCTTCAACAAAGCCAAGGCAGCTTCTTCCTGCCCGGCAGCCACGTTGGAGAGGATCAGCACCGCCGTGCCCGCCTCGCGGTCCATTGCCGCCATTGCCGAGAAACCTCCGGTCATGCCGTTGTGCCAGGTCGCAGCCCGCCCACTCGAGGGAGAGGCCTGGGTGAACCATGCCAGGCCCACCTGCTCTCCGTCCTCACCGGTATCCCACTGCGGTTCCAGGGCACGGGAACCCGGAGCAGTCTCCGCCAGCAGTGCCTGGAGGTAGAGCGACATATCCGCTGCGGTAGACCGGATCCCACCCATCGGCGCCCCGCCGTTGCCGGTCCAGGCACCCTCTGGCAGTCCGCTTGCATTCCGGCCGGTCGGAGCATCGGGACGTAGGTTGTCGGCCGTCATTGGCACGTACGTATCCTTCATTCCCAGTGGCTCGAAAATCCGCTGCTCCAGCAGGTCGGTGTATTCCATCCCGGCTGCCCTGGCGAGCAGCTGCCCGAGGAAGGCATACCCGAGGTTGGAGTAGGCCACCGCTCCCCTTCCGCCCACCGACGCAGACTGTGCCTGCTCCAGCACCTCGGCAGGCGAGGCGGTGTAGGGGTCGCGGTGGAGCACGGTGCCGGCAAGCAGGGAGACCATCGCTCCCGGATCGGTGGCAAGCCGGGGAAGCCCCGAACGGTGGCTGGCCAGCTCGGCCAGGGTGACGGCGCCGATTTCGGCTTCCGGATCCCGCAGCTCCGGACCCAGGATCTCGGCAACGGTGGTCTCCAACGTCACCTCGCCGCGCTCGACGGCGTCCGCGAGCAGCGCTGCAGTGAATGTCTTGGACACCGAACCGATTTCGAACTCGGTCCGCTCGTCGGCACCGAATCCGGCAAACCGGACATCGCCGTTTTCGAGGTATGCCACACTGACCGCATCGGCAGGTTTCTGCAGCAGGGGCCGGACAGCATCGGTGAGGGCTGCATCCCCGGAAACCTGCGTCGACAGGCGCGGCGTCCACGGGGCAGCAAGGAGCCCGGCGGCCAGTACCGCTGCAGCAGCCAGGACGGCCACGGCCATGCGTCTGTGTTTGGACATGTCAGTTACCTCCGGAGGCAGCGGTCAGAATCGCCAGCAGCGGGATGACCCGGGCCGGCGGGATTTGGTAGCGGGACCGGGCGTGCGGTGCGAGCCATCCCGAGGCGGCCAGCTGGTGAACGTGGTGGTAAATCTGTCCGGAGGTTCCGGAACCCAGTTCCTCCACCAGTTCTGCCACGGTCTCGGTTCCGCCGAGCACGGCGCGGAGCACGGCAAGCCGGATGGGATGGCCGAGGGAGGCAAGGGTTTCGGCGAACTGCGTCCAGTCGACGTCGAGCAGATGCCCGGTCTCCAACCCGTACTGGTACTCGTAGTGGGCACCGGCGGCGGTAGTGGCGGTGCCGGTGAACAGCACGGCTCCCGGCTCCGGATAGCGCTTCCGCACCCCTTCGAGGGCCCAGAACACGTCTGCCCCGTCCGAGGCCGACGTCCCGTCCGCGGCCGACGTCGGCTCCGCGGCTTCCGCGCGTTGCTCCAGGGCTGCCACGCGTGCTTCCAGCGCCTCCAGCCGGGCGTCGTCTCCTGCAGTCATGAATAGAGAATTACGTAATTCCGAAAAGATTGCAAGAGTTTCGTAATTTTTCTGTTCCTGACGCTGGTGGCGGGACCGGCCCTGGATGCCCGCCCGGAGCGCGCCCGGTGTGACGCCGGCTGCTGGGCGACGGATACCACCCGGATTTGTTACCGTACGCAAAGGTGCCGTGAACGGGCGCACTCCAACGCCCGAGATGAGGACAGCCGTGAAAATCTACAATCCGCAGGTCATCTTGTTCGTCGCCGACGTCGCGCGGGCGGCACGCTTCTACGCGGCCCTCGGCTTCACTGAAGAGTTCCGCGCAACGGGAGCAGGGACAGCACCCGTCAAAATCGAAATGTCATTGGAAGGCTTCGAACTCGGGCTCGCTCTGCCTGGACCGGCGGCCGAAGCCCACGGGCTCACCCCGGTCACGGCCGGACACCGTGTGTGCCTCACGCTCTGGACGGATGACGCCGCAGCCGCCTACACAGCTGCGCTCGACGCCGGAGCAAAAGACCTTCAAGGACCGCACCCGTTCCTGGACGGAAAACTGCGGGTTGCATTCGTCGAGGACTTCGACGGACATCCGATCCAGTTCGCGGAACGGAAAACTACCAGCGGCCGTTCCGGGGCCGCGGCTGGCACACGGGACAGCTGTACGACGACCGGTTCATGAACGAATCCCGCCGGATCAGGGTATGCAACCCCAGTTCCTCGCAGCGCGGGCAGGGCAACCCTTCGCGGCCATAGGCGTTGAGGAACCGGGAGAAATACCCCGAGGCACCGTTCACATTCACGTACAGCGAGTCGAAGCTGGTGCCGCCCGCAGCCAGGGCACGGGTCATCACGTCCCGGGCGGCCTCGACCAGCCGCAGCGCGTCAGCCCGTCGCATGGTGTCCGTGGGGCGGGCAAAGTGCATCCGTGCCGCCCACAGGGACTCGTCGGCATAAATGTTTCCGACCCCGGAAATCAGTCCCTGGTCCAGCAGGGCGCGTTTGATCCCGGTCTTCCTGCCCCGCAGCCGACGGTAGAACTCGTCAAAGGAAAACGCCGGATCGAGGGGGTCCCGCGCAATGTGCGCGGCTTCCTGCGCCACGAGCGGAAGTCCGGTTTCGGACAGGCCGCCGGGAGCGCCGTCGGGAGTCGGCACCAGATCGGTGAGGAACACACCGCCGAAGATCCGCTGGTCCACAAAACGCAGCTCGTCCGGCATCGCAGCACCGGAGGCATCAACGGCGGGACTGAGCGTGAACCGGACCTTCAGGTGCTTCTCGTCCGGAAGCGCCGAGTCCTCCATCAGCAGCTGCCCGCTCATGCCGAGGTGGGCCATCAGCGCAAAGGGGGGCACGACGTCGTCGTCCGCACCGTTCGGTGAAGGAGCCGACTCGAGCAGCGGCAGCCAAAGGAACTTGCCGCGGCGCACGACGTCGGCCACCACCGCGCCTTCAAGGTTGGCGACGAGGTCGGCCGGGCCGGGCGCATGGCGCCGCACGGACCGGGGATCCACGACTTCGACGCCGGTGATGGTACGGCCGCGGACCCATGACGCCAGTCCGCGGCGGACCACCTCGACTTCGGGAAGCTCAGGCATTGCCGGGAGTGCCTAGGAACCGGCAGCCGCGGAATCGGCTTCCTTGGCGTTGATCATCTTCCAGGAGGCAGCGGCGGCTTCCTGCTCGGCTTCCTTCTTGGAGTGGCCGACACCGGTGCCGTAGGCCTTGTCACCGATATGCAGGACAGCAACGAAGCTGCGGGAATGGTCGGGACCGGATCCGGAGACCCGGTATTCGATGTCGCCCATTTTCCGGCCGGCAGCGATCTCCTGGATGCTGGTCTTCCAGTCCGTGCCGGCACCGAGTGCCTCGGCATTGGACAGCAGCGGCCCGACAAGGCGCATCACCATCTGCCGCGCGGTTTCGATTCCGTGATCCAGGTACACGGCACCGATGATTGCCTCGGTGGTGTCCGCAAGGATGGAGGATTTGTCGCGCCCGTTGGTCAGCTTTTCGCCCTGGCCCAGCAGGATGTACTCCCCCAGCCCCAGGCCGCGGGCAATGCCGGCGAGGGCACGGGTACTCACGACGGCGGAGCGGCGCTTGGCCAGCTCGCCCTCGGAAAGATCAGGATTATCCCGGTAGAGCGCATCGGTTACCGAGAACCCCAGAATGGAGTCACCCAGGAATTCCAGGCGCTCGTTCGTGGGGATGCCGCCCTGCTCGTAAGCGTAGGAACGGTGCGTGAGTGCAAGACGAAGCGTCCCGGCGTCGATATCGACACCGAGACGCTTCATAAGCTCTTCAGTATTCTTCACTTTTTGGATACAACCCGAAAAGCAGTATTCACGTGCCCGACCGCAACAACACTAATGATGCGCAACACCGGGCCGAACACTGGTCTTAGACGTCCGCGACCTTGCGGCCCTTGTATTCAAGGAACAGCGCGGTACCGGCGGAGTCGGTTACGACCTTGGCCTGGTGCGGCAGGCTATAGGTGACGCGGCCGTTCTCCACGGTCTTCACCAGGTTGGGCGCGGTCGCCTTCCACTGGGACCGGCGTGCACGTGTATTCGCGCGGGACATTTTCCGCTTCGGAACAGCCACGGCTAACTCTCTTCTCTCTCGTCTGACTCTGTACTTGGTGCCGCAGTATCTTCTGCGGCCGTGCCGGTCAGCCCGGCGAGGGCTGCCCAGCGAGGATCCACTGCTTCATGGTGGTGACCCGGATCCTCCTCAAGGCGCGCTCCGCATTCGGAGCAAAGGCCTTCGCAGTCTTCCCGGCA
Source organism: Arthrobacter sp. zg-Y1171 (assembly GCF_025244845.1). Classification (NCBI taxonomy): domain Bacteria; kingdom Bacillati; phylum Actinomycetota; class Actinomycetes; order Micrococcales; family Micrococcaceae; genus Arthrobacter; species Arthrobacter sp. zg-Y1171. Next base: position 2,178,229 of record NZ_CP104264.1, read on the forward strand.
CACCGGCTGGAACGGCATGGTAAGAACCACTGCGTCCCGCAATACCGGCTCAAGATCGATGACATCTCGCTCGATCCGGTGTTGCTCTTCTTCATCTTCTTCTTCGAAGGACTCAGCGTCCTCGTAGTAGAAGAGTTCCTGCACATCGACTTCTTGGTCGTACGCGAGTGGCTTCAGGCAGCGGCCGCATTCGCCCTTTACGGGGGCGATTACTACGCCGGATACCAGAATCCCTTCGTGCACGGCCTCCAACCTCAGATCGAGCTCGAGGCCGGATCCTTCCGGAACGCCGATAAGCGCAACACCGAAGTCTTTCGGTGCCGGTACATGTTCATGCAAGGTCCGCATCGTTCCCGGGCTGCGCCCGAGGTCCCTGACGTTGATAGCCAGGGGAGTTTCCGGATTGGACCGCGAAAATTCGCTAATGAGAACTCCTGTAGAACATAGACCGACATATCATCTTAGCCTGACTTGCCGGAATCTCTCAAACTGCGGCTGCACCGCAGCCAAGGAACACGTGCGGGCACGTGCTCCATTACCCAGTTTACCCGCCACGGGGCATCCGGCTAATCGGCGTCCCCGGTACTTCCCCTCCGGTGCGTCCGGGGACGGATCCGACCCCGCCTAGCTTGCCGTCAGGCGCTTGAACACCGTTGGGGGAACATAGCCGGCGACGTCGCCGCCCAGGGCCGCCACTTCCTTGATCAGGGACGAGGACAGGTGGGTGTAGCTGCTTTCCGCGGCCAGGAAGACGGTTTCGACGCCGGTGAGCTGCCTGTTCATGACGGCCATGGGCAGTTCGTACTGGTAGTCCTGGACGGACCGCAGCCCCTTCACGATCGCGGAGGCTCCGTGTTCCCGGCAGAAGTCGGCCAGGAGCCCGTCCCCCATGGGGACCACGGAGACTCCGCTCAGAGCCTCAAAGGTTTCCGCTGCGAGTTCCAGGCGTTCCTCGGCACTGAAGCGGTACTTCTTCGCATAGTTGGTGGACACCGCCACGATGACTTCGTCGAAGAGGGTCGCCGCACGGGCAATCACCTCCACGTGGCCGTTGTGGATGGGATCAAAGGAACCGGGGCATACAGCGCGTCGCATAGGTCGAATCTACCGGGTGCGGGCGGGTAATACTTGAGGAATGAGTATCAGCACAGCCGCGTCCCTGCTCCGCGCCCGGTCCGGCACCGGTACGGCCGCCGCCCAACCCTGGCAGCGGACCGCCGCGGGGGCCAACCTGCTCGCGGCCGACGGCAACCTCGGGGTGACCATTTTCGAGGAAATCACTGCCCTTGCCGGACAGCACGGAGCCATCAACCTCGGCCAGGGCTTTCCCGATGAAGACGGCCCGGCCGTAATGCTCGCCGCCGCACGGGAAGCCATTGCCTCCGGCGCCAACCAGTACGCCCCGGGACAGGGCCTGCCCGTCCTGCGCAACGCCGTCGCAGCGCACCAGGAGCGGTTCTACGGGCTGCACGTGGACCCGGACACCGAGGTGATCGTCAGCACCGGCGCCACGGAAGCCATTGCGTCGTCCCTGCTGGCCCTGACGGGTCCCGGAGACGAGGTGCTGACCTTCGAACCGTTCTACGATTCCTACGGCGCGGTCATCGGGCTCAGCGGCGCCACGCACACCACCGTCGCCCTCGAGGCACCGCATTTCCTCCCCGCCGACGGCGCCCTCGAAGCGGCGTTCACCGACCGCACTCGGGTGGTGCTGGTCAATAACCCGCACAACCCCACGGGCGCTGTCCTTCCCCGCGAGGTCCTGCAACAGATCGTGGACCTGGCAGCGAAGCACGACGCCGTGATCGTCACCGACGAGGTGTACGAACACCTGACCTTCGGGCCGGTGCACATTCCCGTTGCCACGCTGCCCGGTGCCGCGGAACGGACCCTGACCATTTCCTCGGCGGGCAAAACGTTTTCCGTGACCGGCTGGAAAATCGGCTGGCTTACGGGCCCGGCGCCGCTGGTGGCAGCGGTCCGCACCGTCAAAACCTTCCTGAGCTACACCTCCGGCACCCCCTTCCAGTCCGCGGTCGCCGTCGGCCTGGGACTGGAGGATTCCTACTTCACCGGAGCCGCCGCGGCACTGCAGGCGAAGCGGGACCTGCTCGGTTCCGGACTGCGGGCGGCCGGGATGGAAGTCCTGCCGTCCGCCGGAACGTACTTCGTTACCGCCGACACGTCGCCCCTGGGGATTACCGACGCCACGGAACTGGCCCGGCGGCTGCCGGAACTGATCGGTGTGGCGGCCATTCCGGTGGCCGTGTTCTGCCATGCGGAAGGAGCGCAGCGCACCCGGTCCCTGCTGAGGTTCGCCTTCTGCAAGAAAACGGACGTCCTGGACCAGGCCTCCGAGCGCCTCGCCCGGCTGGGCGGGCTGCTGTGAACGCGTCCCGGCTGCTGCGGGGCATCGGCGCCCACGCCACCATCACCGAAGACGGCTTCACCCCCGGTGCCTTCATCCTGAGCATCGGCGGCGCGGAGCAGTCCCACGTGGACCTGGCCCGCCCGCAGGAAATCTTCTACGAGTACCTGCGCCGGATAGGCAACGTCCTGGACCTGGCCGCACCGGACGGGGAGCCGCTGCGTGCACTGCATCTGGGTGCCGGAGCGCTGACCCTCACCCGTTACCTCCAGGCCACCCGCCCCGGGTCCGAGCAGGCGGCGGTGGAGCTGGAACGCGAACTGCTGGACTTCGTGCTGGCGCACCTTCCGCTGCCGGAGGGCACCAAGCTGGAGACCGTTATCGGGGACGCACGGGAATCACTGGACCGCTTTGCCGGCCGGCGTTTCGATGCCATTGTCCTGGACATCTTCGCCGGCCCCGATGCACCCGCGCACCTGGCGACGTCGGACTTCTACGCCGAGCTGCTTGCGTTGCTCTCCCCCGCCGGGGTGCTGCTGGTCAACGTCGGGGACGATCCGCCGCTGGCCTTCGCCCGCCGGCAGGTCCGCGAGATGCAGGCCGCACTGGTCACGGACGGCACGGAAACGGACTCTGAGCGCACGGACGGCGACGTGGCGGCGCTGGCGCAGCGGGACATGTTCACGGGGCGCTACCCCGGCAACATCGTGCTCGCGGCAACCCGGTTCCCCTGGCCCGCCGAGTGGACGCAGCAGCTCCTGGCTGCCGGTCCGCACCCGGCAGCGGTGCTTACGGGCGAGGACCTGGACCGCTTCGCGGGTTAGGCCTGCGCGGCCTCGGCGTCGTCGGACTCTGCGTCATCGTCGGCGGGTTCGGCGAACCACAGCGTGGTTTCACCGTATTTACGCTCGCTGAAACGCTCCAGGCCCTCGGGCCAGACCGGCTCGGGGGAACGCGTGGAGCGCTCGAGCACCACAACCGCTCCGACTGCGAGGTGCCCGGCCAGCGGGGTAAGGACCGTAGCCAGCTCCGCTTCGGTGAACGCGTAAGGCGGATCGATGAACACCACGTCCCAGCGCACGTCCGCCGGGACCCGCAGCAGGAAGGTTTCGGCCTTGGCCCGGTGCACGTTGACGCAGGTCCGGCCCAGGATCTTGTTGACCAGTTCCGCGTTCTGCCGGCAGGTGGCCGCGGGCTTGTCGGCCAGTTCCACCAGGTCGACGGCGGCCGCGCCGCGGCTTGCGCTCTCCACCCCCAGGGCACCGGACCCGGCAAACAGATCCAGCACGCGGGCTTCCTGCAGGATGCCGTAGGACTCGAGGCGGGAAAAGAGGGCTTCCTTCACCCGGTCCGTGGTGGGACGCGTTCCGTCACCCGGAACGCTGTACAAGGAGGATCCGCCGGCAGCCCCGGCAATAATGCGGCTCATGCCTTCACTTTATCCGCTGCCGGAAGCCGAGAGGACGGAAGGCGGGCGTTAGCCGCGCTCCAGGAACGCCTCGGCTTCGGGGTTCAGGTAGGCCTCGATGGCTTCATCCAGGGCCGGGTAGTCGCGCAGGTCCGGATCCTCGGCCACCAGGGCCACGGCGTCGGCACGTGCCTTTTCAATGAGCTTTTCGTCCTGGACGGCGCGCAGCAGTTTCAGGGTGGAGCGGCCGCCGGACTGGCTGGCGCCGAGGATGTCGCCTTCGCGGCGCAGTTCCAGGTCCTTGCGGGACAGTTCGAAACCGTCGGTGGTGGCCGCCACGGCCTCCAGCCGCTCACGGCTCGGATGTCCCGGTTCCAGCTGCGTCACGAGCAGGCAGGTGCCGGGCAGCCCGCCGCGGCCCACCCGGCCGCGCAGCTGGTGCAGCTGGGAGATGCCGAACCGGTCCGCGTCCATGATCACCATCAGCGAGGCATTGGGCACATCCACCCCCACTTCGATGACGGTGGTGGAGACCAGCACGTCAATGCCGCCGCGGTTGAAGGCAGCCATGGTCTCGTGCTTGTCGTTCGGGTCCAGCCGTCCGTGCAGCGGCGCAATGACCTTCCCTGCGAGCGCCGGCACGGTGGTGAGGTATTCGGTCAACTCGGTGACGGAGGTCAGCTCCTGCCGCTGGGCACGCTCCCGTCCGGCAGCTGCTTCCTTCTCGTCGAACAGGTCCAGCTCCGTACCGGGTTCCTCTTCTTTCGCTCCGATTTTGGGGCAGACCACGTACACCTGACGGCCGGCGTCGATCTCTTCCCGGGCGCGGGCCCAGATCCGCTGCTCCCACTGCGGCTTTTCGGCCAGCGGTGAGACGTAGGTGGAGATGGGGGCCCGCCCGGCCGGCAGCTCGGTGAGGGTGGAGACCTCGAGGTCACCGAAGACGGTCATCGCCACGGTACGGGGAATCGGGGTGGCCGTCATGACCAGCAGGTGCGGGGTGCTGTGCCCCTTGGTGCGCAGGACATCGCGCTGCTCGACGCCGAACCGGTGCTGTTCATCCACCACCACCAGGCCGAGGTCGGCAAAGGAGACGTTCTCGGACAGCAGTGCGTGCGTGCCGATGATGATTCCGGCGGCGCCGCCGGCAGCATCCAGCATGGCCGCCCGCCGCCCGGCGGTGCTCATCGACCCGGTGAGCAGCGCCACGCGGGTGCCCTCCGGATCGCCGTCGAGCTGGCCGCCGCGGCCCAGCGGTCCCAGCATGGCGCTGATGGATTCGTAGTGCTGCGATGCCAGAACTTCGGTGGGTGCCAGCAGCGCGGCCTGTCCCCCGGCGTCGATCACCTGCAGCATGGCGCGCAGCGCCACCAGGGTCTTGCCCGAGCCCACCTCGCCCTGCAGGAGGCGGTTCATGGGATGGTCCCCGCCCAGTTCGGCGGAAAGGTCGCGCCCGATTTCGGCCTGGCCGCGAGTCAGGGTGAAGGGTAGGGACGCGTCAAAGCGGTCCAGGAGGCCGCCGGGCACTGCTGGACGCGCGGTGGCTTCCTCTTCGGCGGTCAGGGCACGACGCCGGGCCAGTGCGGTCTGCAGGACCAGGGCTTCCTGGTACCGGAACCGGTGCCGGGCGGCGTAGGCCTCCTCCATGGTGGCCGGCCGGTGGATCCGCTGGTAGGCCTCCGTGATGTCGGGTAAGTGTTCCCGACGGCGGATCGGCTCCGGGATCGGATCACGCAGCCGGGCTGCCTGAAGCACGTCCAGCAGCATCGACACGGACTTTTCAATGGTGGGACTGGCTAGTTTGGCGGAGGCCGGGTAGACGGGGATAGGCCGTTTGGCCTCCTCCTCATCCACGGCGTCATCATCCAGCAGCGCGTAACTGGGATTGGTCAGCTGCAGCTGGCCGCGGTAGGCACCGACCTTGCCGGAGAACATGGCCCGGGTGCCGACGGTGAGCTCCTTGTGGGCGTTGAACCCGTTGAAGAACGTCAGGTGCAGCTGGCCGAGGCTGCCGTCGGTGTCGTCGGTGACCACCACTTCAACGATTGATCCCTTGCGGGCCCGCATCTGCCGGCGGTTGTTGCTTTGCACCCGGGCTATCAGGGTGACGTCTTCGTCGAACGGTATTTCGGCGATGGGTGTGAGTTCGCCCCGCTCGAGGTACCGGCGCGGGAAATGGTGGAGCAGATCGCCGACGGTCTTCAGGCCGAGCTGCTTCTCCATGGCGTTGGCCGTGGTCTTGCCGATCCGGCGGTCCAGCGGAAAGTCGAGTTCTCCGGGGAGCCTAGAGTCCATGTGCCTCGGGGACTTCTTTGGTTTCGTGTCCGTCTGCGGACAGCTCGGTGATGGTCAGGTTCTCGGGATCGCCCAGGGTGCGCAGCAGATCGATGGCGGCACCTGCGTCGGGCGTGTGGACGTGGATCCGCCAGCGGTAGCCGTCTCCCACCGGGCTGACGGCGCTCATGATGACGGAGTCCCCCAGCTCGTCCAGCTGGAGCCGCAGCGTGGCTGCATCCAACGGGCTGAGGGTGATGGTGCACATGACCTCCACGCCTTCCATGCGGGGCATGTGGGCGTGGATGTGCGGGTCCTGGACGTCGTAGCCGTGCAGTCCGTCCAGCAGTTCTTCCTGCAGTTCCTCGCCCAGGGCTGCGGCTCGCAGGGCGTCCAGTACCAGCAGGAAACCGACGCCGCCGGCGTCCACCACATGGGCAGCGGCAAGCGCATCCAGCTGGCTTTCGGTGTGGATGACGGCCGTCAGGGCGGCGTCCATCACGGCGCGCAGCGTGACCGCTAGTCCCACGTTGCTGTCATCTCCGGTGACTGCTGCTTCGCTGTCGGAGGCGGCGTGGGCTGCCGCCTCGAGGACGGAGAGCATGGTGCCTGGCACCGGGTCGCTAAGCACCGACCAGGAGCGCAGCTGCGCGCGCTGCAGGGCGGATGCGAGCAACGGTGCGGAGAGCCGGGTTGCGCCGGCCAGGGGTTCCGCCATGGAGGTGAGGAAGACTGAAAACAGGGTTCCGGAGTTGCCGCGGGCTTCTTCCATCGCTGCACGGCCGGCTATTCCCAGCAGCTCGCCGATGTCGGCGGTGTCCTCTTCCGCAATAGCCCTCGAGGCGGAGCGGAGCGTCAGGTAGAGGTTGGTGCCGGTATCGCCGTCGGCCACGGGAAAGATATTGATGGCATTGAGGCGGTCGCTGTGGTTACCCAAGGAGACCTCTGCGTTGCTCAACCATCGCTTCAGCGCTTGCGCGTTGGCGGTGATTTTAGTCTGCAAGGTAATCCCGTTTCCTGCTTGTAGAGCTGTCTCTGGTCCTGCTGGTGCCGCTCATCGGGGCCCGTCCCATCCGGTCTTCGCCGTCATTGCCGCTAACCGTCTATGTCATTAGGAAGCCTACCGCAGGGCACTGACAGTGGCCGATAACGATTTGCCGCCGGTTGGGCCGGTCAACCCTGCGGAACGGCGGACCGGAGGTAGCCGGCGAGGTCGTCAGCGTCCAGTGCAGCACCGATTTCGGCGATGGCTGCCTCGTCCGGCACCACAATCGACTGTCCGTCGGAGGACGTGCCTACCCCGGCGTTCGGCAGGGTGAACATATGGACATCCCCGGACCGGACGTTGCGGAGGCTGACCGCCAACGCCCCTGCCGCCGCTGCGTCCAGGTCTTCATCAACGCTCAGGTACGGTGAAATTTCGCCCACGATGTTGCTGACCTTTACCGGGTCGGTCAGGGTTTCCGTGTTGAGGACACCGGAGATCACACCGCTCAGGAAAGCCTGCTGGTTCTTGACCCGCTGGTAGTCCCCGTCGGCAAAGGCGTACCGCTCGCGGACGTACTTGAGCGCGGACTCACCCTCAACGGTGATCGGCCCGGCGGCAAAGTACTCGCCGTGGCCGCCCTCGGACTGGAAGGCGATGTCGTTGTTGAGGGTAACCCCGCCCAGGGCGTCCGTCAGACCCTGGAAACCTTCAAAATCGATAATCGCCACGTGGTCGATGGGGACGTCGAACAGGGTCTGAACGGTGTCAACCGTCAGGGACACTCCGCCGAGAGCCATGGCAGCGTTGATCTTGTGTTCCCCGTGCCCGGGGATCTCCACCCAGGTGTCCCGCATGATCGACATAACGTAGACGCCGCTTCGATCCCCGGGGATATGGACCAGCATCATCGTGTCCGACCGTGCGTCGCCGGAAGCGGGATCGCGGGTATCGCTTCCCATCAGCAGGATGTTCTGTGAGTCTCCTGCGGCAGCGCCCTTCTCCGGACGTGTCTCTGGAAGCGCATTGGCAATGGTGTCCGTGGAACTGTCGAAGGTCCGCGCCAGATGCCACAGGTAGCCACCGGCCGCCAGCGCGGCAACCAACACGAGGGCAACAAAAACCAGCAGCACATTTCGCACACGGTGTGACTTCCTGCGCGTGGTGTCTGCGGGAACGTCAGTTTCAGGGGAAAAGGGGTACTCGCTCAAGTGTTTTTCCTCAGGTCGGGGGCGGTATGAGTCTATACATTCCGATTCCGGTCCGGGGCACCGCGGCGGATACGCTGGAATCATGAAGTTCTATGCGTTACCAGCAGTCCTCATTCTCGCTGCAGCGGCGGCCACCGGCTGCAGTCCGGTAGCCAGCATCGAATCGGCCCCGGACGCTGCCAATCCGGACTGCGCCGCCGTCATGGTGGCTTTGCCGGACGAGATGGCCGGTTACGCGCTGCGGGACACGGACAGCCAGTCGACGGCGGCGTGGGGCAACCCGTCCCGGGCGATCCTGAAGTGCGGTGTCCCCGTGCCGGGCCCGACCACCGATCCGTGCGCCTCAGTGAACGGCGTCGACTGGATCCTGCGTGAGGGCGAAGACACCTGGACCGCCACCACCTACGGCCGGGAACCGGCGGTGGAAGTGATCTTCAATCCGAACGAGGTGGCCTCGTCCACCCTTTTGGTCCAGCTGCAGAACGCAGTGTCCAAAATCGAGCCCACCAGCCAGTGCCTGAGCCCCGCGGACACGCTGGACCTGGAAGCCGGGCAGGGCTAGCGCAGCCCCGTCTTCCGGGCCAGCGCCAGGGAAATCAGTTCATCGATCAGCTCGGTGTACGGCAACCCGGACTTGGCCCACATCTGCGGATACATGCTGATGGGTGTGAAGCCGGGCATGGTGTTGATCTCGTTGATGATCAGTTCGCCGTCCGGCGTGTAGAAGAAGTCCACCCGGGACAGGCCTTCACCGCCCACTGCGTCGAAGGCGGTCCCGGCGAGCCTGCGGACCCGGGCGGTGATATCCGCCGGAAGGTCGGCCGGGCAGCTCAGGTCTGCCGCCGCCCCGTCCACGTACTTGGCTTCGAAGTCGTACCACTCGTGGCCGCCGTCGCGCACGGCAACCTCGCCGGGCTGGCTGGTGCGCGGATCCTCGGTGCCGCGTCCCTGCAGGACGGCCACTTCGATTTCCCGGCCGACGATCCCGGCTTCCACGACCACCTTCGGGTCGTGGAGGCGTGCCGCTTCGATGGCTTCCGGCAGTTCCGCTGCGTCCGTGACGCGGGTGATGCCCATGGAGGAACCGGCGCGGGCCGGCTTGACGAACAGCGGGAATTCCAGGGCACCGGCACGGTCGAGGCAGGACTGCGGGTCGCGCAGCCACTGCCGGTCGGTGATGACCTCATAGGGGCCTACCATCAGGCCTGCGGATTCGAAGACCACCTTCATGTAGTGCTTGTCCATGCCGACGGCAGACGCCAGGACACCTGCTCCCACATACCTCATGTCAGCCATTTCCAGCATGCCCTGGAGGGTTCCGTCCTCGCCGAAGGGGCCGTGCAGCAGCGGCATCACCACGTCGATGGTGCCGAGGCTGCGGGGCAGGCTGCCGGCGGCGTGTGCCACCAGTTCCCGGCTGCCGTTCTGCGAGGAGAGCACCACGGATTCCTCCGACGCCGGAACCTCGGGCAGGGTCGCGGCGCGCAGGGACCACTCGGCCGGGTCAGCAGACACCAGGCTCCACTGGCCGTTCTTCGCGATGCCGATGGGAACGACGTCGTACTTGGACGTATCAATGGCCTGCAGCACGCCGGCCGCGGTCACGCAGCTGACGGCGTGTTCGCTGGAGCGTCCGCCGAACAGGACGGCAACCCGGGGGCGCTCAGTTCCGGGACGGTCAGCTACGGTACCGGCGGGCAGGGGTTCAACAGTCACGGGGCGGACACACCTTCGGATTTCAGTTCTCGGGCCAGCAACCGCGGGCCCAGTTCGTCAACAGTAATTACGCCCTGCAGTACGGCGACAACGTTTTCGGTGATGGGCATGTAGACGCCAAGCTGGGTGGCGCGGTCCAGCACGGCCTGCGCGGACTTGATGCCCTCGGCGGTCTGGGTCATGGACGCGTTGACCTCGGCAAGGCTCAGCCCCTGGGCCAGCAGCGTACCTGCCGTGTGGTTGCGCGACAGCGGCGAGGAACAGGTGGCAATCAGGTCGCCCATGCCGGCCAGGCCGGCCATGGTTTCCGCATTGCCGCCCAGCGCCAGGGCCAGGCGGGTGGTTTCGGCAAGTCCGCGGGTCATCACGGACGCCTTGGTGTTGTCGCCCATGCCCTTGCCGTCGCAGATCCCCACCGCGAGGGCAATAACGTTCTTGACGATGCCGCCGATCTCGGTGCCCACCACGTCCTCGTTGGTGTAGGGGCGGAAATACGGTGCCGTGCAGGCCTCGGCGATCCACGCGGCGGTATCCAGGTCGGTGCAGGCCACTACGGACGCGGTGGGCTCCTGCCGGGCAATTTCCATGGCAAGGTTCGGTCCCGAAACCACGGCGATACGCTCGGCGGGCAGTCCCAGTTCCTCGGCGATCACCTGGCTCATCCGGGCGTCGGTGCCCCGCTCCAGGCCCTTCATCAGCGACACAACGACGGCGTCGGCGGGAATCCGGCCGGCAACGTCCCGGAGCTGTGCGCGCAGGGACTGTGCAGGGACGGCGAGGACCACCATGTCGGCTCCGGCGAGCACCTCGCCGAGGTCCGTGAAGGCGCGCAGGTTCGCGGGCAGGACGGTGTCCTTGAGGTACTGGGTGTTGCGGTGCCTGCCGTTGATGTCTGCGGCCACCTCGGGGCGGCGGGCCCAGAGCCGGACGTCGGTGCCGCGCCCGGCTCCCGAGTCGGCGGCAATCTTGGCAAAGGCGGTACCCCAGCTGCCGGCGCCCAGTACGGCGACGACGGCGGGGTGTTCACTGCGGGGGGTCACTGTCCGGCCTCCGGTTGGATTGGTTTGGTTGATGTGGCGGATGCGCCGGCTCCGTTTTCGAAGGAACGTCCCACCTGCCGCTGGCCCCGGGCCACGGGGTTCCACCGCTCGGTGGGCGGCTGGGTGCCGCGGAGCTTGGAGACCATGTCCGTAAGGTCGGACATGATCCGTTCCGTGGCTGCGTCCAGCACTGCCTTGCTGATCGGCAGTCCGGAGAATTCGGACAGGTCCACGGGCTTGCCGACCACCAGCCGCACCCGCTTGCGCGGGAACAGCTTGGGGAACTTCGCGTAGCGCGGGAAGGCTTCCTGCGCACCCCAGTGGGCGATCGGGATGACGGGCACCCCGGTCTGCAGGGCCAGCCGCGCAGCCCCGGTCCGGCCTTTCATCGGCCAGAGGTCGGGGTCCCGGGTAAGGGTGCCTTCGGGGTAGATGACCAGCGTGCGCCCTGCTGCCAGGGCTTCACGGGCGGCGTCGAGCGAACCGGCGGCCCCGGTGGTGATCCGCTCCACCGGGACCTGGTTCGTGGCGGACAGCGCCGGTCCCAGCACGGGCACCTTGAAGAGGGATGCCTTCGCGAGGAAGTGCGGCGGGCGTCCCTGGTTGTACAGGAAGTGCCCCACGACCACCGGATCGATTTCAGTCACGTGGTTCGGGCAGACAATGAAGCCCGGGTCCTTCGGCAGGTTCTCTGCCCCCTGCCACTGCTTTTTCAGGAAGATATTGAATACCGGCCGGAGAGATCCGGCGAGCAGAGCAAAAACAACCCGTGACTTATTCGATTCCGTCATTCCGTCAGGCTACCGGAGTCCGGCAGATACGCCGGAAGCGACGTCAAAGTCCGCGCCGAGGCCCTCGAGCTTGCCCTGGAAGTGCTCGTACCCGCGGTTGATCAGCTCGATGCCGGTCACCCGCGAGGTTCCCTCGGCAGCCAGCGCCGCAATGAGGTGGCTGAAGCCGCCGCGCAGGTCCGGGATGTCGATCTCTGCACCGCGCAGCTGCACGGATCCGGCAATAACCGCCGAGTGCAGGAAGTTGCGCTGGCCGAAACGGCATGGAACGCTGCCCAGGCACTCACGGTGCACCTGGATGTTGGCACCCATGCGGATCAGCGCATCCGTGAACCCGAAACGGTTCTCGTACACGGTTTCGTGCACGATGGACACGCCCTCGGCCTGCGTCAGGGCGACAACCAGGGGCTGCTGCCAGTCGGTCATAAAGCCGGGGTGTACATCCGTTTCCAGCACCAGCGGGTTCAGTGCGCCGCCCGGGTGGTAGAACCGGATGCCGCCGTCGTCGACGTCGAACGCGCCGCCGATCTTGCGGTAGGTATTCAGGAAGGCGGTGAGGTCCTTCTGCTCCGCGCCCTCAACGTAGATGTCTCCCTTGGTGACGAGTGCGGCGGAGGCCCAGGAAGCAGCCTCGTTGCGGTCCGGAAGCGCCCGGTGGTTGTACCCGGTGAGTTCGGAAACGCCCTCGATGCGGATCACTCGGTCCGTCTGCACGGAGATGATGGCGCCCATCTTCTGCAGGATGGCGATCAGGTCCATGATTTCCGGTTCCACGGCCGCGCCGCGAAGCTCGGTGATGCCCACGGCCTTGACCGCCGTCAGGAGCACCTGTTCGGTGGCTCCGACGCTCGGGTACGGCAGTTCGAGCTTTGCGCCGCTGAGGCCCTTGGGCGCGGAAATGGAAATGCCCCCGGGGCGCTTTTCCACTACGGCACCGAAGTTGCGCAGCATCTGCAGGTGGTAGTCGATGGGCCGGTCGCCGATTTTGCAGCCGCCGAGGTCAGGAATGAAGGCTTCGCCCAGGCTGTGCATGAGGGGCCCGCAGAGCAGGATCGGGATGCGGGAATCGCCGGCGTGGGCGTCGATGTCCTTGGACGCCGCCGTCTTGGCGTTCTTCGGATCCATGGTGAGATCACCCGTGACAGGGTCCTTGGTGACCTCGACGCCGTGCAGCTGCAGCAGCGACGTAACTACCTCGACGTCCTTGATTTCAGGAACGTTGCGCAGGGTGGACGGGCCGGTGCCAAGCAGGGCCGCAACCATCGCCTTGGGGACCAGATTTTTCGCCCCGCGGACCGGTACCTTCCCTGAGAGAGGAACACCGCCTCGGATGGTGAGGACGCTACCCATGAACACCTGATTTCTTAAAATAGATTGGCCCCGGAAGCAATAAGAGACTGCACTCAAGCATATGAGCAAGGCTCTGCTTACTGAAATAACGCCGCCCTCCGGCAGGCCGGAACCGGTGTGATTCCGGTCATGCCCGCAGTGGAAAGCGGATAGGCCCCGCCGAAGCGGGGCCTATCAATGATATCGGGGCGCTGGGAGAGGCAGAAAAACCGCCGGAGTGCAAACCGGAAGCCTGCTGATAATTGCAGTGCCGGCCTGCCCCTGCCTGGACTGTGCTAGTGCAGGGCAGGGAGCGTGGTGGGCTTGTCTGCGGGGCGCTCGGCCTCGAACGATGTGATGTCCGACTCATGGCGCAGGGTCAGGGCAATGTCGTCCAATCCCTCCAGCAGGCGCCAGCGGGTGTACTCGTCAATCTCGAATGGAGCCGTGACGCTGCCGCAGACCGCGGTCCGGGCCTGCAGATCAACGGTGACCGTTGTTCCCGGCGAGTTTTCCAGGACCTTCCAGATCAGCTCGATGTCATCCTGCGCAAGCTGGGCCGCGACCAGGCCCTGTTTGCCGGCGTTCCCGCGGAAAATGTCAGCGAAGCGGGAGGAGAGCACGGCGCGGAAGCCGTAGTCGTTCAGGGCCCAGACGGCATGTTCACGGGAGGATCCGGTACCGAAGTCCGGCCCGGCCACCAGCACGGAGCCCTGGCGGTAGGGTTCCCGGTTCAGGATGAAGTCCTCGTTCTTCCGCCAGCCGGCGAAGAGCGCATCCTCGAATCCGGTGCGGGTGATCCGCTTGAGGTAGACGGCCGGAATGATCTGGTCGGTGTCCACGTCGCTTTGGCGCAGCGGGACGCCGATTCCGGTGTGGGTGGTGATCTTGTCCATGACGGTTCTCCTAGGCTGCGGCGCCGACGACGGCGCCCGGCAGCGGGTCAAGGTCCGAGGGTGAGCTGAGGGTTCCCCGGACGGCAGTGGCTGCTGCCACCACCGGGGAGACCAGGTGGGTCCGTCCACCCTTGCCCTGCCGGCCCTCGAAGTTTCGGTTGGAGGTGGAGGCGCAGCGCTCCCCCGGCTCGAGCTGGTCAGGATTCATGCCCAGGCACATGGAACAGCCGGCGAACCGCCATTCGGCGCCGAAGTCCTTGAATACCCGGTCCAGTCCTTCGGCTTCGGCCTCCAGCCGCACCCGCGCGGAGCCGGGCACCACCATCATCCGGACTGCGGGGTCCTTCTGCCGGCCGCGGATGATATCCGCGGCTATCCGCAGGTCCTCGATGCGGCTGTTGGTACAGGAGCCCAGGAAGACGGTGTCCACGCGGATGTCCTTCATGGGAGTGCCGGCGGCCAGGTCCATGTAGGCCAGCGCACGTTCGGCGGCGGCGCGCGCGTTTTCATCGCTGAAATCTTCGGGGGCGGGAACTGCTTCGGAGAGCGAAACTCCCTGCCCGGGGTTGGTTCCCCAGGTGACGAACGGTTCCAGGGTGTCGGCGTCCAGGGAAACCTCGGCGTCGAACTCGGCGTCGGCGTCCGTGGCAAGGGATTTCCAGTGCTCGACGGCGGCGTCCCAGTCCCGGCCCTGTGGTGCGTGCGGGCGGTGTTTGAGGTAGGCGAAGGTCGTTTCGTCCGGGGCGACCATCCCTGCACGGGCGCCGGCCTCGATGGACATGTTGCAGATGGTCATCCGCGCCTCCATCGACAGTGCGCGAATGGCGGAGCCGCGGTATTCCAGCACGTAGCCCTGCCCGCCGCCGGTGCCGATCTTGGCGATCACCGCTAGGATGATGTCCTTGGACGTCACACCGGGCCGCAGGGTTCCCTCGACGTTGATCGCCATGGTTCGAAACGGCTTGAGGGACAGTGTCTGGGTGGCCATGACGTGTTCGACCTCGGAGGTGCCGATACCCATGGCCAGCGCGCCGAACGCGCCGTGTGTCGAGGTGTGGGAGTCTCCGCAGACCACAGTGAGTCCGGGCTGGGTCAGGCCAAGCTGAGGACCCACCACATGGACGATGCCCTGCTCGGCATCCCCCAGCGGATGCAGCCGCACGCCGAACTCGGCGCAGTTGGCCCGCAGCGTTTCGATCTGGGTGCGGCTCACCGGGTCGGCAATGGGCTTGTCGATGGCCAGGGTGGGAGTGTTGTGGTCCTCGGTGGCAATGGTCAGGTCCGGGCGGCGCAGTCCGCGGCCTGACAGCCGCAGGCCCTCGAAGGCCTGCGGGGAGGTGACCTCGTGGACGAGGTGGAGATCGATGTAGAGCAGGTCGGGTGCACCGTCCTCCCCCTTGCGGACCACGTGCTCGTCCCAGACTTTCTGCGCAAGCGTCCTGCCTGCCACATGCTCACCCATACCGGTACCCCTCATTTGGTTCAATCCCTAGTCCCTCAAGAGAACCAGCAGGCAGAGCCGGCGGTCCAGCTTTCCGATTTGCATCTCAGATAGTGAGACGGCAGTATCAGCTTATGGACACAGTCAGCGGGGTAGGCGTTATCGACAAAGCGGCCATGGTGCTTGATGCACTGGAAGCCGGCCCCACCACGCTGGCGCAGCTGGTTTCCGCGACGGGACTGGCCCGCCCCACTGTGCACCGGCTGGCGCTGGCACTGGTGCACCACCGGCTGGTCGGCCGCGATATCCAGGGCCGCTTTGTCCTGGGCGGACGCCTGGTGGAACTGGCCTCCGCGGCCGGTGAAGACCGTTTGATAGCCTCCGCCGGGCCGGTGCTGCTGTCGCTGCGTGACGCGACGGGCGAAAGCTCCCAGGTCTTCCGGCGGCAGGGCGAGTGGCGGGTCTGCGTCGCCTCCGCCGAGCGGCCCATCGGCCTGCGGGACACCATCCCGGTGGGCACCCAGCTGTCCATGAAAGCCGGTTCCGCCGCCCAGTGCCTGCTGGCCTGGGAGGACCATGACCGTCTGCTCGAGGGCCTGCAGAATGCCCGCTTCACTCCGACCGTCCTCGCCGGTGTCCGACGCCGCGGCTGGGCCCAGAGCCTGGGCGAACGTGAACCCGGCGTTGCCTCCGTTTCCGCTCCGGTGCGCGGGCCGTCCGGACGGGTGATTGCCGCCGTGTCCATTTCAGGGCCGATAGAACGCCTCACCCGCCAGCCGGGCCGCGTTCACGCCGAAGTGGTGGCCAAGGCCGGAGCCCAGCTTACCGAGGCACTGCGCAACAGCGGCGAGTAACCCTATATTGGGAACCTAGAACCGTTGGGGATCGAAACCCAAGGGAGTTCCCATGAAGCGGATGCGGGTGCTGTGGCACATTGTCCGGATCTCCGGCGCCGACTACATTTTCTTCGGCTTCCTGATTGTCCTTGGGGTCGCCGGCTTCCTGCTGCCGCGGCTCGAACCGCAATTCTCCGATTTCGGCGACGGCCTCTGGTATCTGTTCGTTTCCTTCACAACCGTCGGCTTCGGCGATTATGTGGCTACCGGACCGGCCGGCCGGATTATCACGGTGGTCGTGACCCTGTACGGGATCCTCGTGGTGGCCCTCATGACCGGCATCATCGTCGGCTTCTACACCGAACTCCTCAAGGCCCGGGCCACCAACGCACTGGATGACTTCGTCAAGGAGCTGGAGCACCTGCCGGACCTGTCCCGGGAGCAGCTGCTGGAGCTGGCCGAACGAATCCGCAACCGGCGCATCATGCCGGACCCCTGAGCTAGCCGGCGAAGTGGTCCCAGCCGACGGCCGGCGGCACCTCTCCGCCGAAGGTAACTCCCGCGCCGTCCGTTACCTCTCCAATTCGGACAAACCCTTCCGGCAGGACCGCGTCCGGCGGGAAGGTGGCCAGCAGCCCGTGATCTTCTCCCCCGCCGAGCACCCAGGCCAGCGGATCCGCACCGAGGCGCGCAGCTGCCGGTGCCAGCAGCTGCGCCCGGTCGGTGAGATAGCCGGCGTCGAGGTCAATGGCCACGCCCGAGGCACGGGCGATGCGTCCGGCGTCGCGCACCAGACCGTCGGAGACGTCCAGCATGGCCGTAGCGCCCGCAATTGCTGCCTCGGGTCCGGCGCCGGTCCGCGGCGGACGCGGCCTGCACTGCGCCATGGCCAGCACAGCAAGCAAGTGGTCCTTGGAACTCCCGGGGTCTGCCATGTGAACGTTACTCTCGAGTACGGCCAGCCCGCCGGCCGCGAGTCCCAGCGATCCAATGTGGGCCAGAACGTCCCCCGGCCGGGCCCCGGAACGCAGAACCGGGTCCCGCCCCTCCAAATCACCTGTCACAGCTGCCGTGACGACAATCTGGCTGCCCCGGCCAAGGTCGCCGCCCACCACGGAGCACCGCTCGAATGCCAGGGATTCAATGCCGGCGGCAAGCCCTGCAGCGAGTTCCTCCACCCATGCGACTTCCGTACTGCCCGGGAGGGTGAGACTGACCACCAGCGAGGTGGGCACCGCGCCCATGGCACGGATATCGGAGACATTCTGGGCCACGCATTTCCAGCCGACGTCGGCCCCAGAGGTGCGGTAGCCGGAGGGCCAAAGCAGGCGGAAATCTGCGTCCTGGACGAGGGTGTCGATGGAGATCACCGTTCGGCCGTCCGGAGCAGCGATGACGGCGGCGTCGTCACCCGGCCCCAGCAGCGCAGTATCCGGTCCGAGCCTAGGGAAGATCCGGGCCAGGAGTGACTTTTCATCGAGCTGGTCCACGGTCAGGGCTTCGGACGGCACGGGCTGTTCCTCTGGTTATGGTTTTGCGGCTGACTTTTCGAAATTAGCACGGCGGCAATCCTGCGCCGCGGGCCAATATTATCGGGGCAAAACAAAACCGGCCCCGGACATATTGTCCGGAGCCGGTAATCTGTGACCCCAGCGGGATTCGAACCCGCGTTACCGCCGTGAGAGGGCAGCGTACTAGGCCGCTATACGATGGGGCCGTGTACAGTGCTCCAAGTCTTTCAACCCAGGCACTTCCTTGCCGGTTTCGGAGAACCGGCCTGTAGAGTATTTCATACTCTTTCAGAGGAGACCAATCGGGGCTAAACCACCAATTGATTACCGCTGGGATACCAGGACTCGAACCTAGAATGTCGGTACCAGAAACCGATGTGTTGCCAATTACACCATATCCCAATGCACTTTTCCGGCTGCTTCTCGAGGAGTTATCCCCGGCCGCAGCCCCTCAGCACGAGATATAACTATACACGGCTTCCGGACCAAGTACAAAACGGGCCCGGTGCCCGCTTCAGACCAGCTCCAGCAGCTCCCCGAGGGACCCGATGGTGTGCACTTCCGAAGGCGCTGCTGCTCCGTCGTCGCGCACCGGAGAAGGATTGCCCGTGCGGTCGAGCCAAACGCCCAGCAGGCCGGCGCCTGCCGCTCCCACGGCGTCCACCTGCAGGTTGTCCCCGACGTAGGCGGTCCGTTCCAGCCGGCTGCCGAGCAGGCGTACTCCTTCATGGAAGATGGCCGGTTCCGGTTTGGCGGCACCGACGGTGTCGATGCCGACCAGGACCTTGATGCGCTGCAGCCCGGCGGCGTCCAGCTTGGCCCGCTGGTAGTCGTGCACGTTGTTGCTGACTGCCCCGTACGCGATGCCGCGGGCTTCCAAGGCATCGAGCAGCGGAGCGACGTCGTCAAAGGCGCGGAAGTACTGCGGCAGGGCTTGTTCATAGGCCTGGTTCCATGCCCGTGCCGCGTCACTGTCCAGGGGTGCCAGCCCCGCCTGTTCGCGGGCATGCTGCAGGCGCAGCACCCGCTGGTCGGCAAAGCCCAGCCGTCCGGCCAGGAAGGCGTCATAGTGCCCCTGGGGGTCGGCGGCGAACAGGGAGGTGTAGGCCTCCCAGTCCGCCGCTGTGAAGTGGGTCAGGTCATCGGCGCTGACCGCCTGCAGGGTAGTGCCCATGGCCGCCTGCAGATCGATGAGGGTCTCGTCGATGTCGAACAGCACCGCATCGATGAACCTGCCCATTTCGGTGTTCCCTAGGCTGCGGCGCGGAACGCGCGGATCCGTGCGAGCGAGGATTCCCGGCCAAGGATGACCATGGACTCGAACAGGGGCGGTGAGATCCGTCGTCCGGAGACGGCAGTGCGCACCGGACCGAAGGCCAGGCGGGGCTTGATGCCCATGTCTTCCACCAGTGCCTGGCGCAGCGCTGCCTGGATGTTCTCCGCGGTCCAGTCGGACACGGACTCGAGCGCCGCCAGGGCGGCGTCGAGGACCTCGCCCAGGTTCGCCGGCAGGCCCTTGCGGGCGTCATCGGCAACGTCGACGGCGTCGTCGGCCTTGAAGAGGAAGCCGAGCATGTCCGGGGCCTCGCCCAGCAGGGTGATGCGTTCCTGTACCAGCGGGGCGGCTTCGGTCAGGATTTCCTCTTCACGCGGGGTGAGGGTCTCCCCTACCAAGCCGGCCTGCTGCAGGTAGGGAACCAGCCGGTTGCGGAAGTCTTCGGCTTCGAGCATGCGTACGTGGGTGCCGTTGATGGCCTCGGCCTTCTTCAGGTCGAAGCGGGCGGGGTTGGCCAGCACGTTGTGGATGTCGAAGTTCTCCACCAGCTGGTCGACCGTGAAAATGTCCTCATCTGCGGACAGGGACCAGCCCAGCAGGGACAGGTAGTTCAGCAGGCCTTCGGGGATGAAGCCGCGTTCCCGGTGCAGGAAGAGGCTGGACTCCGGATCGCGCTTGGAGAGCTTCTTGTTGCCGGCACCCATGACGTACGGGAGGTGCCCGAACAAGGGCATGTACTTGGCCACGCCGACGTCGATCAGCGCGCGGTAGAGCGCGACCTGGCGGGGGGTGGAGGACAGCAGGTCCTCGCCGCGGAGGATGTGGGTGATGCCCATGAGCGCGTCGTCCACCGGGTTGACCAGGGTGTACAGCGGTGCGCCGTTGGCCCGGACCACTACGAAGTCGGGAACGGTTCCGGCCTTGAAGGTGATCTCGCCGCGGACCAGGTCCGTGAAGGTGATGTCTTCATCCGGCATCCGCACGCGCAGCACGGGTGAACGGCCTTCAGCCCGGAAGGCTTCGATCTGCTCCGGGGTCAGGTCGCGGTCATAGTTGTCATAGCCAAGCTTGATGTCGCGTCCGGCGGCGCGGTGGCGTGCTTCGATTTCCTCCGGGGTGGAGTAGGACTCGTAAACGTAGCCGGCCTCGCGCAGCTTCGCGATGACGTCCTGGTAGATCTCGCCGCGCTGGGACTGCCGGTACGGTTCGTGCGGGCCGCCCACTTCCACGCCTTCATCCCACGTGATGCCCAGCCACTTCAGCGCGTCGAGGAGCTGGAGGTAGCTTTCCTCGCTGTCACGCGCAGTGTCGGTATCTTCGATGCGGAACACCATGGTGCCCTTGGTGTGCTTGGCATAGGCCCAGTTGAAAAGGGCGGTCCGGATGAGGCCGACGTGCGGGGTGCCCGTGGGAGACGGGCAGAAGCGCACGCGTACGGGCGTGTCATCGGTAACGGTGGGCAGGTCAGCTAAGGGAGTGGGAGCGTTAGTCATGATACTTCCCAGTTTAGACTCTTCTGTCCGGTAGCCGCCTTATTGTGCGTAGGACAGCAGCCAGAGGAAGACTCCCCCGCCGGCTGCCGCTCCGGCGGCGGCTGCGAGGAGATGGCCTGCCGGGCGTCCCTGCTGCAGCCGGGCGGCGAGGAAAAGCGCCAGCGCGCAGGCAATGACGACACCTGACACTGTCCCCGGCAGTCCCTGGAACAGCAGGGCCGCCGTCGAACCGAGGATCACAATGCCCACCCCCAGCGTGAGGTCCAGCCAGGACCAGGACGTGAACGCGTTGGCGACCAGCAGCACGAGGACTGCGGCCAGCAGGGCGAAGGCCGCCGCAGAAAGCGGCAGCGGGCCGTCCAGCCAGAGGATGAGCCGCTGGAACATAAACGCCAGTGCCGCCGCGCCAAGCACGGTGGGCGGCAGGGACGACGGCGGCAGGCTGCGGAGGTCGTTGTGCCGCTGCAGGTAGGTGACCAGGACGGCCGGGAAAACGCCCATCAGCAACGCTGCACCTGCTCCCCACGGCAGGGCGGCACCGGGTGGAAAGCCGAGAAACGGAGCGGCCAGGAGGATGAAGGACCAGATCAGCGCAGACGCGGCTGTGTTCCGGCCGGACTCCCGGTCCGCTCCGCGGGGCATCAGCTGCGGACGGTGTTGACCAGCCGGCCGATGCCTTCGATATCGACCTCGAAGCGTTCGCCGTCGCTGATGATGCCGACGCCGGCGGGAGTGCCTGTGAGGATGACGTCGCCCGGCAGCAGTGTGAAGGCCTGCGAGACGTAGGAAACCAGTTCCTTGACCCCCCAGATCATCGAGTTGGTGTTGCCGTCCTGGACCAGTTCGCCGTTGAGGTAGCCGCGGACCGCGGTGTTCTCGGGATCCAGTTCGGTTTCGATCCACGGGCCCAGCGGGCAGGAGGTGTCAAAGCCCTTGGCGCGGGCCCACTGGTCGTCGGTGCGCTGGGCATCGCGGGCCGTGAGGTCGTTGGCGCAGGTGTAGCCGAAGATGACTTCGTCCACGCGTTCAATCGGGACATCCTTGCAGATGCGCCCGATGACGACGGCGAGTTCGGCTTCGTAGGAAACCTCGTCCGAGAAGGAGGGCAGCACCACGGGATCGTTGGGGCCGATCACCGAGGTGTTCGGCTTGAGGAACATCAACGGCGCCGGCGGCACATCATTGCCCATTTCGCTGGCGTGGTCCGCGTAGTTACGGCCGATGCCGACCACTTTGCTTCGCGGGATGATCGGGGCCAGCAGGCGCACGTCTTCCAGCTTGTGCCGCTCCCCCGTCAGCTGGACGCCCGAAAAGAACGGGTCACCCTTAATGACGGCGATTTCTTCGCTGCCTTCTTCTCCGCCGACCACGCCGAAGGCGGGGTCGCTGTCCTGTACAAATCGAGCAATACGCATGGGTATAAGCCTAGTGGAGAAACTGGCCAAGCCGGCAGGCGGTACTTACAGGGCCTGGAAGACTCCGAAACCGGCAGGAAGGACAACAAAAACGACCAGGAACACAACGACGGCGGTGCGTCCGGCGCGGTTGCCGACATTCACCGTCAAGCCAGTGCCGGACCCGCTGCGCTTGGGTACCAGGACGTGGGGGTCATTCGGGTCGTTGTAGAGGATACCGCCCACCCATCGTTTCTCCTCTTCCTGTTCCTCTGCTGTCGGGCGGACACCGTCCCGCTCAGCCGTCCGCCTCGCCCAGCGCGCGCCAGCCGCATAGCAAAGGACCAGGCAGCCAAGAATCAGCGCAACCATCACGAGGGCCGGCCCGGCGGGGACATGGTCCGGGGTTCGCCAGCCGGCAACAGTGAGCGTACCGATCAGCACCGCTATCAGGAACGAAGTCCAGCCCAGGGCCGCAACTGTGCCGCGGATCGTCCCCTCCCGGCGATACAGCTCCCAGTCCGATGAATCCGTCTCCGGGGGAACCATGGCAGGCACGACGGCGGCAATCAGGGCCAGGAGGACGCTGAGGCCGCCGCCCATCATCAAGGGGAAGAAAACGGTGCCGAAAGACTTCGCTTCCCACTCGTCCGGGCTGCCGCCGGCGCCCCAATGGGTTGGAATTGTCTCCGGCAGGGAATCGTAAATCGTGGTTCCGTAGGCAAAACAAGACAGCGAAACAAGCACTGCAGCGAAATGGATCAGCCAGAAGATACCGCGCCCGCTGGTGATTTTTGTCTCGACCTTGGAATCCATGTATTCAATCTATCCGGATTGGCGGGTTAAAGAGGAAGAGCCCGTACCAGCACTGGTACGGGCTCAACCTGTATTCAAATATTGTCCGGCGGTGACCTACTCTCCCACATCCTCCCGGATGCAGTACCATCGGCGCTGTGGGTCTTAGCTTCCGGGTTCGGAATGGGACCGGGCGTTTCCCCCACGCTATGACCGCCGTAACCCTTCCACCCGCACCACACACCCAAAACCAACAGGGCATGCAGGGGGAAAACAATGGTTACAACACGTCCCGAAACCACCTCGCAAGGAGGGGTGCCGGCAGTGCGGTAAATATTGGTGAACCCGCCCCCCGGACAAGGAGGCGTGATTCGGTGTTCGTTCCTGGTGCAACAACCAACGGTTGTTGTCCGGGAACCACATAGTGGACGCAAGCAGCATGATCTACAACACCCTTTATACTTTGACGGACCGTTTGAAGTCGTGTCCGTCCAGGTGCTGGTGTGGTGTAAGTTATCGGCCTATTAGTACCGGTCAGCTTCACGGGTCTTTAGTCCCCGCTTCCACATCCGGCCTATCAACCCAGTGGTCTGGCTGGGGGCCTCTCACACACAAGGTGTATGGAAATCTCATCTCGAAGCGGGCTTCCCGCTTAGATGCTTTCAGCGGTTATCCCATCCGAACGTAGCTAATCAGCGGTGCACTTGGCAGTACAACTGACACACCAGAGGTTCGTCCGTCCCGGTCCTCTCGTACTAAGGACAGCCCTTCTCAAATTTCCTGCGCGCGCAGCGGATAGGGACCGAACTGTCTCACGACGTTCTAAACCCAGCTCGCGTACCGCTTTAATGGGCGAACAGCCCAACCCTTGGGACCTACTCCAGCCCCAGGATGCGACGAGCCGACATCGAGGTGCCAAACCATGCCGTCGATATGGACTCTTGGGCAAGATCAGCCTGTTATCCCCGAGGTACCTTTTATCCGTTGAGCGACGGCCATTCCACAATGTACCGCCGGATCACTAGTCCCGACTTTCGTCCCTGCTCGAGATGTCTCTCTCACAGTCAAGCTCCCTTGTGCACTTACACTCGACACCTGATTGCCAACCAGGCTGAGGGAACCTTTGGGCGCCTCCGTTACTCTTTAGGAGGCAACCGCCCCAGTTAAACTACCCATCAGGCACTGTCCCTGACCCGGATTACGGGCCGAAGTTAGATATCCAGTATGACCAGAGTGGTATTTCAACGATGACTCCACCCGAACTGGCGTCCGGGTCTCACAGTCTCCCACCTATCCTACACAAGCCACACCGAACACCAATACCAAACTATAGTAAAGGTCTCGGGGTCTTTCCGTCCTGCTGCGCGTAACGAGCATCTTTACTCGTACTGCAATTTCGCCGAGTTTATGGTTGAGACAGCGGGGAAGTCGTTACTCCATTCGTGCAGGTCGGAACTTACCCGACAAGGAATTTCGCTACCTTAGGATGGTTATAGTTACCACCGCCGTTTACTGGGGCTTAAATTCCCAGCTTCGCCCGTAAGGGCTAACCGGTCCTCTTAACCTTCCAGCACCGGGCAGGAGTCAGTCCGTATACATCGTCTTGCGACTTCGCACGGACCTGTGTTTTTAGTAAACAGTCGCTTCCCCCTGGTCTCTGCGGCCCCGATCCCCTCCGGACAGCAAGTGTCCATCAAGGTTGGGGCCCCCCTTCTCCCGAAGTTACGGGGGCATTTTGCCGAGTTCCTTAACCATAATTCTCTCGATCGCCTTAGTATTCTCTACCTGATCACCTGTGTCGGTTTGGGGTACGGGCGGCTGGAACCTCGCGCCGATGCTTTTCTAGGCAGCATAGGATCACCGGATCCCCCCGTGAGGGGGTCCCGTCGGATCTCAGGTTCGTCATCAAAGACACCGTGACGGATTTACCTATCACGGACCCTACGTCCTTAGACCAGGTCTACCATCGCCTGGCCCGGCTACCTTC
The DNA here is from genome assembly GCF_025244845.1 of Arthrobacter sp. zg-Y1171. Classification (NCBI taxonomy): domain Bacteria; kingdom Bacillati; phylum Actinomycetota; class Actinomycetes; order Micrococcales; family Micrococcaceae; genus Arthrobacter; species Arthrobacter sp. zg-Y1171. The sequence continues at coordinate 2,202,980 of NZ_CP104264.1, forward strand.
CTGCGTCACACCTGTTAATACGCTTACCTCCCAGGATCAGGTCCCGTGCTCGGCCAAAACCCTCACACCACAAGGGTGATCGGGCAGGCTCCGGACGGTTAGTGTCCCCTGCTTGGTATGGGCGGTTCTTCGCCGGTACGGGAATATCAACCCGTTGTCCATCGACTACGCCTGTCGGCCTCGCCTTAGGTCCCGACTTACCCAGGGCAGATTAGCTTGACCCTGGAACCCTTGATCATTCGGCGGACGGGTTTCTCACCCGTCTTTCGCTACTCATGCCTGCATTCTCACTCGTGTAGGCTCCACCACTGGTTTACACCGCAGCTTCACTGCCCACACGACGCTCCCCTACCACTCCAGACGACTGAACCACGAAGGCTTATCTATATCTGAAATCCACAACTTCGGCGGTGTACTTGAGCCCCGCTACATTGTCGGCGCGGAATCACTTGACCAGTGAGCTATTACGCACTCTTTCAAGGGTGGCTGCTTCTAAGCCAACCTCCTGGTTGTCTGGGCAACTCCACATCCTTTCCCACTTAGCACACGCTTAGGGGCCTTAGTTGGTGGTCTGGGCTGTTTCCCTCTCGACTATGAAGCTTATCCCCCACAGTCTCACTGCTGCGCTCTCACTTACCGGCATTCGGAGTTTGGCTGACGTCAGTAACCTTGTAGGGCCCATTAGCCATCCAGTAGCTCTACCTCCGGTAAGAAACACGCAACGCTGCACCTAAATGCATTTCGGGGAGAACCAGCTATCACGGAGTTTGATTGGCCTTTCACCCCTACCCACAGCTCATCCCCTCCATTTTCAACTGAAGTGGGTTCGGTCCTCCACGACGTCTTACCGTCGCTTCAACCTGGCCATGGGTAGATCACTCCGCTTCGGGTCTAGATCACGCCACTGCATCGCCCTATTCAGACTCGCTTTCGCTACGGCTTCCCCTCACGGGTTAACCTCGCGACGTAACACTAACTCGCAGGCTCATTCTTCAAAAGGCACGCTGTCACAGCAATCAGAGCTGCTCCAACGGTTTGTAGGCACACGGTTTCAGGTACTATTTCACTCCCCTCCCGGGGTACTTTTCACCTTTCCCTCACGGTACTTGTCCGCTATCGGTCATCAGGGAGTATTTAGGCTTACCAGGTGGTCCTGGCAGATTCGCACGGGATTTCTCGGGCCCCGTGCTACTTGGGATCCTCTCCAAGCGGCAGCATGCATTCCGGTTACGGGGCTAACACCCTCTACGGCCCGGCTTTCAAACCGGTTCACCTATACATCTGCACTCACTTCACCGATCCGGCAGAATCGGTACGGAAAGTCCCGCAACCCCAGTGATGCAACGCCCGCCGGCTATCACACACCACTGGTTTAGCCTCTTCCGCGTTCGCTCGCCACTACTAACGGAATCACTGTTGTTTTCTCTTCCTGTGGGTACTGAGATGTTTCACTTCCCCACGTTCCCTCCACGCACCCTATGTGTTCAGATGCGGGTCACCCGGTCACTCGCGCGCCGGGCGGGGTTTCCCCATTCGGACATCCTGGGATCAAAGTTCGGTTATCAACTCCCCCAGGCTTATCGCAGATTCCTACGTCCTTCTTCGGCTCCTGATGCCAAGGCATCCACCGTGTGCCCTTAAAAACTTGACCACAAAGATCAATTTATTATCGCTATCGAGAAAACCACGGTCTCACCAGGCACCCTTTGACAGGCACCCGGATCTACCAGGTTTTTCTGAAATTGCACTTAATATTTTAAGATGCTCGCGTCCACTATGTAGTTCTCAAACAACAACCCCGTCACACCCATCCCCGCACCCGACCACCCCGCAAAGGGCTGTCAGCGACACGGTTCCGGCCTGCGCAGGAACAAACAGAAACAAACCAGTCAACCCGCAGAACCACCCCCCGAAAGGGAGAAGAACACGGGTGCCTGTTGCTTCAGGACCCAACAGTGTGCCAAACGACTAACCGGACTTACCAGGGCCGCAGCGGATGTTCCAGGAACCTCCCCAGGGGAAGGAACGTACTGATCCATAGCGGCCGGCATGCCGGCGCCTATCCATTGATATTCCACCCTTGAGCACCCACCGGAGAACATATGTCTCCGATATGGGCATCTCCTGCAAAGCACACATCCAACACTGTGGAAGGACATGGTCTTCGAGGTGCTCCTTAGAAAGGAGGTGATCCAGCCGCACCTTCCGGTACGGCTACCTTGTTACGACTTAGTCCCAATCGCCGGTCCCACCTTCGACGGCTCCCTCCCACAAGGGGTTAGGCCACCGGCTTCGGGTGTTACCAACTTTCGTGACTTGACGGGCGGTGTGTACAAGGCCCGGGAACGTATTCACCGCAGCGTTGCTGATCTGCGATTACTAGCGACTCCAACTTCATGAGGTCGAGTTGCAGACCTCAATCCGAACTGAGACCGGCTTTTTGGGATTAGCTCCACCTCACAGTATCGCAACCCTTTGTACCGGCCATTGTAGCATGCGTGAAGCCCAAGACATAAGGGGCATGATGATTTGACGTCGTCCCCACCTTCCTCCGAGTTGACCCCGGCAGTGTCCTATGAGTCCCCGCCATAACGCGCTGGCAACATAGAACGAGGGTTGCGCTCGTTGCGGGACTTAACCCAACATCTCACGACACGAGCTGACGACAACCATGCACCACCTGTAAACCGGCCACAAGTGGGGGACCTGTTTCCAGGCCTTTCCGGTTCATGTCAAGCCTTGGTAAGGTTCTTCGCGTTGCATCGAATTAATCCGCATGCTCCGCCGCTTGTGCGGGCCCCCGTCAATTCCTTTGAGTTTTAGCCTTGCGGCCGTACTCCCCAGGCGGGGCACTTAATGCGTTAGCTACGGCGCGGAAAACGTGGAATGTCCCCCACACCTAGTGCCCAACGTTTACGGCATGGACTACCAGGGTATCTAATCCTGTTCGCTCCCCATGCTTTCGCTCCTCAGCGTCAGTTAATGCCCAGAGACCTGCCTTCGCCATCGGTGTTCCTCCTGATATCTGCGCATTTCACCGCTACACCAGGAATTCCAGTCTCCCCTACATCACTCTAGTCTGCCCGTACCCACTGCAGACCCGGGGTTGAGCCCCGGGCTTTCACAGCAGACGCGACAAACCGCCTACGAGCTCTTTACGCCCAATAATTCCGGATAACGCTTGCGCCCTACGTATTACCGCGGCTGCTGGCACGTAGTTAGCCGGCGCTTCTTCTGCAGGTACCGTCACTTTCGCTTCTTCCCTGCTGAAAGAGGTTTACAACCCGAAGGCATTCGTCCCTCACGCGGCGTCGCTGCATCAGGCTTCCGCCCATTGTGCAATATTCCCCACTGCTGCCTCCCGTAGGAGTCTGGGCCGTGTCTCAGTCCCAGTGTGGCCGGTCACCCTCTCAGGCCGGCTACCCGTCGTCGCCTTGGTGGGCCATTACCCCAACCAACAAGCTGATAGGCCGCGAGTCCATCCAAAACCGCATAAAGCTTTCCACGGACCGCCATGCGGTGGTCCGTTGTATCCGGTATTAGACCCGGTTTCCCAGGCTTATCCCGAAGTCAGGGGCAGGTTACTCACGTGTTACTCACCCGTTCGCCACTAATCATTCTGTGCAAGCACAGAAGTCATCGTTCGACTTGCATGTGTTAAGCACGCCGCCAGCGTTCATCCTGAGCCAGGATCAAACTCTCCGTAAATGTGTTACAGACACAGCACCCGAGCCAAGGAAAATTGGCTGCAGGCACTGCACTAAATTCGAAACCGGCTAAAAAAACCGTCCCATACCCACGGGGTGGGCGGAAACGGCCTGTTCAACCAATCAAAATAAATTGGTATCAATAAACTTGGCACACTATTGAGTTCTCAAACAACAGACGCAATCCGAAAATACTCGGGAAAACAATTGTTTTCCTTTTCTTCTTCGCTGCAATGTTTTATATCTTATTCCATTCCGGCGTTATTTGCAATTCGCGGTTTCCCTTGTCGGGAGCCCGTGAAAGGCGTTTTCCGCCGTTCCGGACCCAGCAATAACCGGAGTCTTTTCCACCGGCCCCGCGAAGGGCGCGCACTGGTTGGACTCTGTTTTTTGTTGGGGTTTGGCCGCCATGCTCGGGCGCTTTTCCAGCGTCCCGGCCGCGGCGACTCATGTAACTCTACACATCGCTTCCGGTCCTTGCAAACCGGATCGAAGTGACCTGCCGCACTGGGCCCGGGAACAGTTTTCCGTCCCCTGCCCTGCAACCGATGTTTCCATTTTAGGACTGTCCCGCTGCCCCCATGCAAGCCCGCAGCCGGTTTTCCTCGTCACACCCGCGCGGACAGCTCCGGGCGGGAATTTCCTTCGTCAGCTGCCGTTCCGCAGATAGGCGAGCTGCGCGGCCACCGAACGTTCCGCCGCCTGGCGGACGTTCGCCGGCACATCGGAGTAGACCAAGTCAGCGATCTCCCCCGCGCCGGCGTCCGGCCCGGCTTGTGCCAGGGCTGCCCGGATCTGTTCCAACCGCTCTTCTCGGTGGTCGCGGTAGGTCAGGACCAGGGAACTGAGGTCCGCCTGGACCGGTCCGTGTCCGGGAAGGACCATGGCCGGTCCAAGGTTGGAGAGCATATCCAGTGTGTCCAGGTAATCGCCGAGGTTTCCGTCCGGATAGTCCAGCACGGTAGTCCCCCGCCCCAGGATGGTGTCCCCCGTCAGGACGGAACCGTTGGCGCCGTCATCGGGAAGCCAGAAGCACACCGAATCGGACGTGTGGCCCGGAGCCGCAAGGACCCGGATGTCCACACCTGCAGCGGAGATCTCTTCATCAGCCGCCAGTGGTTTGCCCGACACACAGAAAGCGGGATCGAAGGCCCGCACCGGAGCGCCGGTCAGTTCGGCGAACCGCCGGCTGGCCTCCGTGTGGTCGGAATGCCGGTGGGTGATGAGCACCAGCTCCACGGTTCCGGCATCCGCCAGGGCCTGCAGGTGCTGCTCGTCCCGGGGGCCCGGGTCCACTACCACCGTGCTTCCGGATCCGGGGGCAGCCACAATGTAGCTGTTGGTGCCGTCCAGCGACATGGGACCCGGGTTCGGCGCCAGCCTTACGCGGGTCAGGTCACTGCTGCGGACCACTCCGGATTCCGGAAGCATTGGCATGTTTGTCCTAGGCCAGGCGGGTCAGCCAGCCGTGGGTATCCTCCACGGTGCCGGTCTGGATGCCGAGCAGCTGCTCGCGGATGGACATGGTGACCTCGCCGGGCTTCGAGTCGGCGGAGCCAATGACCTCGTCCTCGGACTTCAGCTGGCCGATCGGGGTAATGACGGCAGCCGTACCGCAGGCGAACACCTCGGTGATCTCACCGGAGGCAATGCCCTCGCGCCATTCGTCCAGGGTGATCTTGCGTTCCTGGACGTCCATGCCGCGGTCGCGGCCCAGCTGCAGCACGGACGAGCGGGTAATGCCGTGCAGGATGGTGCCGGACAGGGCCGGCGTGACCAGACGGCCGTCCTTGAAGACGAAGAAGACGTTCATGCCGCCCAGTTCTTCAACGGCGTTGTCATTGAATTCGTCCAGGAACAGCACCTGCTTGCAGCCGTTCGCTTCGCCTTCCATCTGGGCAATGAGCGACGCCGCGTAGTTGCCGCCGCACTTGGCTTCCCCGGTGCCGCCGCGGCCTGCGCGGGCGTACTTGGAGGAGAGCCAGATGGATACAGGCTTCAATTCCCCGCCGAAGTAGTTTCCGGCCGGGGAGGCGATGACCCGGTAGGAGACTTCACGGGCCGGGCGAACGCCAAGGAAGGCCTCCGTGGCGATCATGAAGGGACGCAGGTACAGTGCGGCGCCGTCGCCGTCGGGGATCCAGTCCTGGTCCAGCGCCACCAGCTGGCGGATGGACTCCAGGAAAAGTTCCTCGGGCAGTTCGGGCAGGGCAAGCCGGCGGGCGGAAAGGTTCAGGCGGGCTGCGTTGGCCTCCGGACGGAAGCTCACCACTGAACCGTCGGCATGGCGGTAGACTTTCAGGCCCTCGAAAATCTCCTGGCCGTAGTGCAGCACGCCGGCGGCAGGATCAATGGAGATGGGACCGTAGGGCTCAATCCGAGCGTTCTGCCACTCCTGCTCGCCGGACTCCCCCGCCTTCCAGTCAATGACGGCGGTGTGATCCGTGAAGTAGTCGCCGAACCCGGGGTTTGCCAGGATGGCTGCACGCTCGGCGGCGAGCTTGGGATTGCTGGAAAGCTCCTGGGAAAACTCCAGTGCGCTGACGGTCATGATTCCTCCACTGTGAACGGCAAAAGCCCGTTCTACGACTGCTTATTGGCTATGCACGAGCTTATGACACCGCGGTGGCAATGGCATCGCCGACCTCAGCGGTGGAACGCCGCGTTCCGTCCCTGCCGGCGAGGTCTTTCTCCACTGCCCGTTCCACTCTGGCCGCTTCTTCGTGGAAGCCCAGATGCTGCAGCAGGAGCGCGGCAGAAAGAATGGCTGCGGTCGGGTCGGCCTTCTGCTGCCCGGCAATATCGGGAGCGGAGCCGTGGACCGGCTCGAACATGGAGGGGAAGGTCCGGTCCATGTTGATGTTTCCGGAGGCCGCCAGGCCGATCCCGCCGGTGATCGCCGCTGCGAGGTCCGTGATGATGTCGCCGAACAGGTTGTCGGTGACAATCACGTCGAAGCGTGACGGATCGCTCACCATAAAGATCGTTGCGGCATCCACGTGCAGGTAGTCATGCGTCACCTCCGGGAACTCGGCGGCCACCTTCTCCACGGTGCGCTTCCAGAGCCTGCCCGCATTCACCAGCACGTTGTGCTTGTGGACCAGGGTCAGGTGGCGGCGCGGCCGGGCAGCGGCCCGGCGGAAGGCGTCGCGCACTACCCGTTCCACGCCGTACGCGGTGTTCAGGGATACCTCGGTGGCGATTTCCTGCGGGGTGCCCTCCCGCAGCACTCCCCCGTTGCCGGCGTACGGTCCCTCGGTACCTTCGCGCACCACAACGAAGTCCACGTTGCCCGGAGCAGAAAGCGGGCTGTGCACACCCGGGTACAGGCGGGACGGCCGCAGGTTGACGTAGTGGTCCAGGCTGAACCGCAGCTTCAGCAGCAGTTCGCGTTCTATCAGGCCCGACGGGACGAGCGTGTCCCCCGGTGCGGCACCCACGGCACCGAACAGGATGGCATCGTGCCCCTTGAGCGCTTCCAGTGTGTGCTCCGGAAGCGTCTCGCCGGTTTCCAGCCAGTGCTCCGCTCCCAGCGGGTATTCCGTCAGCTCAAACCGGACGGGGCCGCCGCCGGTAACCGCCAGCAGCACCTTCACTGCTTCGGCGGTGACTTCGGGGCCAATCCCGTCGCCGGGGATGACGGCCAGGGAAATGGTTCGGGGTGTGTCTTCGCTCATGCTGCCCATCCTAGGAAACCGGTCCAGATACCGGGCAACCCGTCCCGCATCGTGGACACCCGGGACGGACCTCCGGGACGTCACCCCCGGGAGTTCAACCCGCAGTATGACGCGCGGACGCCCGAACACCCCTAAAGTTGGTTTCCATGCTCGTGCACCGACGACTCTATGCCTGGCTGCAGGCGAACTCCGGGAAAGTGAACTTCTGGCAGGCAATCGCTGCCACGCTCATCTTCGCCGTCCCCTTCCTGCTGACGGGAGGAGGACAAAACGTCGAGTTCTTCCTGTCCGCGGCCATCTGCATGAGCCTGGCCTGGCGCCGCAGCCGCCCGGTGGCGGCAGCCGCCGTCCAAGCCGCCGCCTGTGTCCTCCAGCTTTTCCTGGTCCCGGTCACCGGTCTGCCGGCAGACATCTTCGTTCTGGTCACTGTGTATTCCCTGGCTGCCTTCGCCCCGCGCTGGGCGAGCATTGCCGGGCTGGCCCTGGCCGGCATCGGCGGGGCACTCTTCCTGATCCGGTATATCTTCCCCGACATCGCCGGGGAGGGCATTTCCGTCATCGCCGTCATCGACCTCGTCGCCGTCGAAGCGGTGGTCCTGGTGGCATGGACGTTCGGCGACCTGACCCGCACCCGGCGGCTGGCCGTGCAGGCCCTCCAAGACCGCGCGCATCGGCTCGAAGTTGAACGCCAACAGGAACGTGAACTCGCCGCCGCCGATGAACGCAGCCACATCGCCCGCGAAATGCACGACATCGTGGCGCACTCGCTGTCCGTGATCATCACCCAGGCCGACGGCGCCCGGTATGCGAGCGCCGAGGACCCGGACATCGCGCCGAAGACGCTGGGCGTCATTGCAGAGACCGGCCGAAGTTCCCTGCGGGAGATGCGCCGACTGCTTGGCGTACTGCGCGGCGACGAAGCCGCCTCTACCCGTCCCCTCCCTTCCCTCGCCGACATCGACGAACTGCTTGAGTCCGTTCAACGGGGCGGGCTGGAAGCCGCCTTCAGCGTTACCGGTACGCCGCGGCGCGCCTTGCCGCCGGGGGCGGAGCTTACCGCTTATCGGGTGATCCAGGAGTCGCTCACCAACGTGCTCAAGCACGCCGGCCCGCGGGCGCGTGCCGACGTGGCCCTGCGGTGGACCCCTGCCGGACTGGAACTGGATGTCCACGACGACGGGCTGGGCGCGGCGTCGGCCCTGCACGACGACGGCGCCGGGCAGGGCATCAAGGGCATGGCAGAGCGGCTGTCCCTCTACGATGGAACGTTGAAGGCCTCCCCTGCGGCCGGCGGAGGATTCCGCATTGAAGCATTCATTCCCTACACGGAGGCCTAGCCACAGTGCCGGATTCCCCCTGGACTGCAGCGTCCGACCCGTCCACCGAGCCCGCAGCCCCCATCCGGGTACTCCTCGTTGATGACCAGCAGCTGGTGCGCGGCGGGTTCCGGATGCTGATCAATTCCCAGCCCGACCTCAAGGTTGTTGCCGAAGCCGGTAACGGGCGGGAGGCGCTGGCCGCGCTGGCAGCCGTGTCCGCCGACGTCGTACTGATGGACGTCCGTATGCCCGGGATGGACGGCATCGAAGCCACCTCCCGGATTCTGGACGGCGACACCGGCGGCGGACCCAAGGTCGTAGTCCTGACCACCTTCGACCTGGATGAATACGCGCTCACCGCTATCCAGGCCGGTGCCAGCGGATTCCTCCTGAAGGACGCACCGCCTGAGGAACTCCTGGAGGCCATCCGGACCGTGTACCGCGGGGACGCCGTCATTGCGCCGTCCACCACGCGCCGCCTCCTGAACCACGTCGCTCCCCTGCTGCGCACGGCCGGTGCGCCGGGCAGCCGGCATGCCGACGCCGTCGCTTCCCTGACCCCGCGCGAACACGAGGTGTTCACCCTGATTGCGCAGGGCCTGTCCAATCCGGAAATCGCCGCGAAGCTGTACCTGTCCGAAGCGACCGTGAAAACCCACGTGGGGCATATCCTGGCCAAGCTGGAGGCCCGGGACCGGGTACAGGCCGTGGTCATTGCCTACGAGACGGGGATTGTCGCACCCTAGGGAGATGGTCACGCTCGACGACGTTCGCTCCATCTGTCTCTCCCTCCCGGGCGTGACGGAGCGCCTTAGCTGGAAGCAGCCGGCCTGGTTCGCCCGTACCCTGATGGCCCGGATGTGGGAGGACGATGTCCTGACCGTGAAGAGCGCCGAACGCGAGGCGCTGGCGGCGCTGCAGCCGGACCTGTTCTATTGGACGCCGCACCACAACCGGTCCCCCTTGCTCCTCCTGGCCCGGCTGGAGCATCTGCCTCCGGATGAACTGTCCGAGCTGCTCCGCGAGTCCTACCGGCTGGCCGGCCCCCTTCCACCCACGGTATGAGACGCTGAGAAAAATGACCTCCTGCCCTCCGATGTAACCGCATCCGCCTCGGCAATACTGTGGCGGTATGACATCACTTGCACAGCATTCCCCTGCGGCCGGCGCCGGAAAACCGCGTCTGGCCGCCGCCGCACAGCTCCTGAACAAGACCTACGGAACCGGCGACACCCGCGTCCACGCCCTGAAGGACGTGGACGTAAGTTTCGAAACCGGTACGTTCACCGCCATCATGGGCCCCTCCGGCTCCGGCAAATCCACACTGATGCACTGCCTCGCGGGCCTGGACACTTCAGACTCGGGCCGTATCTGGGTAGGCGGCACCGAAATCACCGGGCTGAAGGACGCCGATCTCACCCGCCTGCGCCGCGACAGCGTGGGATTCGTGTTCCAGTCCTTCAACCTGGTGCCCACGCTGACCGCGGAGCAGAACATCACGTTGCCGGTCTCCCTGGCCAACGGCACCGTGGACCGTGAATGGCTGGACTTCATCACCGAAACCCTCGGCCTGCGGGACCGGCTTCGGCACCGCCCCCACGAGCTTTCCGGCGGGCAGCAGCAGCGCGTGGCCGTGGCCCGGGCCCTCCTGACCCGCCCGCATGTCCTCTTCGGCGACGAACCCACCGGCAACCTGGATTCCAAGTCCGGTGCCGAAGTACTCTCGCTCCTTCGCCGCTCCACCAAGGAGTTCGGCCAGAGCATCATCATGGTGACGCACGACCCCGTGGCCGCTTCCTACGCTGACCGCGTGGTCCTGATGAACGACGGCGAGCTGGTCGGGGAACTGGCGCAGCCGACCCCCGAGTCCGTGCTCGCCGCCCTCACCCAGCTGGGGGCATAAGCATGCTGCAGGTAGCCCTGGCGCAGGTGCGCCTGAATGCCCGGCGGTTCATCGCCGTTTCCCTGGCGGTGCTGATTGCCGTCGGCTTCCTCACCGCCACCCTCATCATCAATTCCTCGTCCAAGGCCTCGCTGACGCAGAGCGTCGGCGAGGCGTACCGGAACGCCGATCTGCTCGTCACCCGCGATATGTACAGTGCGGACGCGGCCGTATTGGATGAAGACACCGCCGCCCTGGTCCGGGACACCCCCGGAGTGGAGGGTATCTACGCGGCCCGGCAGACCTACGTCGCCTTCGGCAAGGACCTGAACGTCGCCCAGCTGGGCAACACCTCGGAGCACACGGACCTCTTCCCCGTGGACGTACTCCAGGGAACGCTCCCGGTCGCCGACAACGAAGTAGCCGTGGACAAGGACACCGCCGAGCGCCAGGAGCTGACCGAGGGGTCGGTGCTACCCCTCACCGCCTTTATCGATGACCCCGCCGGTGAGCAACAAACGGCCGAGCTCACGGTCACTGCCCTGGTGTCCGCGTCCAAGGACCCGCAGCTCATGGGAACCCCGCAGCTGTATTCAACCTCTGCCACGGCGGCTGAGTTCGGTGAGCCCGGGTCCGGTTTCACCAGCATCCAGGTGGCACTGGCCGACGGCGCCTCAGTGGAGGACGTCCGTGCAGCACTGCAGCAGGACATCAGCGGCCTGGAGGGTGTGTACGTCCGCACCGCGCAGGAACAGACGGACGCTGTGGTTGCCTCCTTCACCGGAGGGGAGGACATCCTCACCACCATCCTGCTGGCCTTCGCTGCCGTGGCCCTGCTGGTCTGTGCCCTGGTGGTCTCCAATACCTTCTCGGTGCTGGTGGCCCAGCGCACGCGGGAACTCGCCCTCCTCCGGTGCATTGGCGCCGCCCGCTCGCAGATCCGCCGCTCCGTCATCGTGGAAGCACTGATCGTTGGCATCGTGGCGTCAGTTGCCGGAGTCCTCGCAGCCATTGCACTCGTTGGCGGCATTATCACCTACCTGAAGAACATCCCGGAGAGCGGCTTCGCAACACTGTCGGTCTCCCCCCTGGCCGTTGTCGCCGGGCTGGGTGTCGGCATCGCGCTGACAGTCCTGGCCTCGCTGGTTCCGGCACGCGCCGCCACGACCGTTGCACCTCTGGCAGCCCTGCGTCCGGCGGACGACGTCCGTGCAGGAACTCGACGTGGACGCGTCCGCCTGGGCATCGGGTTGGTACTGCTGGCGGTCGGCGCCGCACTGCTGGCCGTCGGCGCGGTAAAAGGGAACCTGCTCATTGCCTTGCCCGGCGGGATGCTCAGCTTCGTGGGCGTGCTGATGTGCGCCACGTTGTTTGTTCCGTCCCTGGTGCGCACCGTCGGCAGGATCGCGGCGCCGTTGGGTGTGCCGGGCAAGCTGGCGGCCCTCAATGCCGTCCGCAACCCCCAGCGCACCTCCGCCACTTCCTCCGCCCTGCTGATCGGCGTCACCCTGGTGACCATGATGATGACCGGCGCTGCGACCGTCCGGACTTCCCTGGACGGTGTGCTGGCGGCGGAATACCCGGTTGATGTCAGCATCAGCGGTCCCATCGACGACTCGCCGTTCACCTCCACCGACGAGGACGCGGCCCGTGCCGTGAAGGGTGTGCAGGAATCGGTACTGGTGCCTCCGGCCGGCATGACCGAGACGGAGTACGGACCGTACGGTGTCTATGCCCTGGACCCTGCCGACGCGGCGAAGGTGCTGCAGGATTCCACCCTGGTACTGGAGCCAGGCGTCATCCTGATGCCGCAGGGAACCACGGAGAAAACCCTTACGGTTCAAGGAGCGGCCAAGAGCGTCGAACTGAAGGTGGTGGTCTCGGACAGCAGCCAGCTGCAGCCGCTGATCAGCAGCGAGACTGCCGAAACCCTCGGCGGTCTGCCGGCGGCGGAAGCGGATACCTATCCTGTGCAGCCGCAGCTGTGGCTGACCGTGGCGGACGGCCTGAACACCAACGAGCTGATGGACCTGCGCACCGACCTTGCCGCGGCGGTGGACGTGGAGGACTACGCCGTCTCGGGCTCGGCCATTGAGCGGGGGGCTTTTGAACAGATCATCAACGTCCTGCTGATGGTGGTCACCGGGCTGCTGGGAGTGGCAGTGGTGATTGCCCTGGTGGGTGTGGCCAACACCCTCTCCCTGTCCGTCCTGGAACGCACCCGTGAGTCCTCGCTGCTGCGCGCATTGGGCCTGACCCGCGGACAGCTGCGCGGCATGCTTGCCCTGGAGGCCGTGCTGATTGCCGGTGTGGCCGCCCTGATGGGCAGCATCCTGGGCTCACTGTACGGCTGGTTGGGAGCGGAATCCGCGCTGGGTTCCTTCACCACTGTGGCACTGTCGCTGCCCTGGCTGCAGCTGCTCGCCGTCCTGGCCGTGGCGCTCCTGGCGGGGTTGGCTGCGTCGGTGCTCCCCGCCCGGCGTGCGGCCCGGCTCTCCCCCGTGGCCGGGCTGGCCGCGGACTAGCTCCTCGCGGTCCGGCCGCGGATCTGCAAGGATACTGAACAGGATGAATTACTAAGCAGGCTGATTTCAGCCGGCACGACGAGATGCATCCGGACGACGTGAGGAGAGCACATGCAGCAGTCACAGACGGAACACGAATCGCTGGCCGCCTACCTGGACGACCATCTGGTCGGGGCGGAAACGGGCGTCCGCCTTTTCACAGCCGCGCAGCGCACCTGGGAAGGATCCCCCTATGAGGAAACCTTCGCCCGGCTCGCGGAAGAGATCGCCGATGAACGCGACGAGCTGGAATCCCTGATCCATGCGCTGGGCTATTCGCGCAGCAAGGTGAAGGCGGCTGCGGCCATGGTGGGGGCTGCAGCGGGCAAGCTGGGTCCGCTGAATCCGCTCAGCACCGGCGGCGGCGCCACAGGGCAGCTGGAACTGGAATCCCTGCAGTCCCTGGTGCGGATGAAGGAATCCCTGTGGCGGACCCTGCTGGTGCTTTCCGCCACGGATCACCGGTTCAACACGGCGCGGCTGCAGGAACTCACCGAGACCGCCCGACGTCAGCAGGAAGACGTGGCCGGCGTGATGGAACGCACGGCCGCGCAGCGGTTCCTCGGCTCCGCCGAATCCATCTGACCTGCCCAGGATCCAAAAACACCCCCGGCAACCTGCCGGGGGTGTTTTTATGTCTTAGGCCTGTTCGGCCGGTTCCTCGTACTTCGGGAAGATGGGGGTCGGAGCCGGCAGTTGGGTACCCGGCACCAGCGGCGCGGCGATCGCACTGAACTGCCGGGCGGCGTCGTCGTCCTGGCCCAGGACCGTGAGCAGCTTCGACGCACTTTCCGGCATCACCGGCTGGATCAGGATGGCCACAATGCGCAGCACTTCCAGCGTCACGTAGAGCACGGTGTTCATGCGCTCGACGTCGGTCTTCCGCAGCACCCACGGTGCCTGGTCGGCGAAGTAGGCGTTGGTGTCGCCGAGGACCTTCCAGGTGGCTTCCAGTGCGCCGTGGAAATCCTGGACCTCGTAGGCCTCGCGGGAGATCTGCAGCAGGTTCCCGGCCGCTTCCAGCAGCGCTGTGTCCTCGGGGGTGAACGCTCCGGGCTGCGGCACCGCTGCGCCGCAGTTCTTGGCCACCATGGACAGTGAGCGCTGGGCGAGGTTGCCCAGGTTGTTGGCGAGGTCGGAATTCATCCGGCCCACGACGGCGTCGTGGTTGTAGGAGCCGTCGGCACCGAAGGGCACCTCGCGCAGCAGGAAGAACCGCACGGAGTCCAAGCCGTACTGCTCGGCCCAGGCCTTCGGAGCCACCACGTTGCCCAGCGACTTGGACATTTTGACACCCTTATTGTGCAGGAAGCCGTGGATCATGATCCGCCGAGGCAGCTCCAGCTTGGCGGACATCAGGAACGCCGGCCAGAAGATGGCGTGGAAGCGGGAGATGTCCTTGCCGATCACGTGCACATCGGCCGGCCAGTACTTCTTGAACGCTTCGCTTTCCGTATCCGGGAAGCCGACGCCGGTGAGGTAGTTGGTCAACGCGTCCACCCACACGTACATCACGTGGTCCGGGTTGCCGGGCACGGGCACGCCCCAGTTGAACGTGGTGCGGGAGATGGAAAGATCCTCCAGGCCGCCCTTGACGAAGCTGATGACTTCGTTGAACCGCGAGCGCGGGGCTGCGAAGTCCGGCTGGGATTCGTACAGGGCCAGCAACCGGTCCTGGTAGGCGGAGAGGCGGAAGAAGTAGCTTTCTTCTTCCGTCCAGGTCACCTCGGTGTCGGTCTCCTTGGAGTAGCGCACGCCGTCCTCGCGGACTTCGGTCTCGTCCTCGGTGTAGTAGGCCTCGTCCCGGACGGAGTACCAGCCGGCGTACTTGGAGAGGTAGATGTCGCCGTTCTCCTCCATCCGCTTCCAGATGGCCTGCGCTGCGGCGTAGTGGTCGGCGTCGGTGGTGCGGATGAAACGGTCATAGGAGGTGCCCATGTCCGCTTCCATCTGTTTGAAGGCGGCGGAGTTGCGGTCCGCGAGTTCCTTGGCGGTAACGCCTTCCTTATCCGCGGACTGCTGCATCTTCAGGCCGTGCTCGTCCGTGCCCGTCATAAAGAACACGTCGTAGCCGTCGAGGCGCTTGAAGCGGGCCATGGCGTCCGTGGCGATGTGTTCGTAGGCGTGCCCGATGTGGGGCTCGCCGTTCGGGTAGGAGATGGCCGTGGTGATGTAGAACGGGGTCTTGGAATCGGAAGAAGTCACATAAGAAAATTACCCTGTTTTAGCGGGACTTGTCGCTTCGGTGCCGGTACGGCGGGCGATGCCCAGCAGGACGACGGTGTAAAAAAGGCTGATGGTGCACGCCGTTCCCACGATGCTGCGGTAAGGCAACCAGGAGTCCCCCTGCGGCAGGAGGACGAACTCGGCCCCGATACACGCCGCCAGCAGCACCGCCAGGAAAATCTCCACCGCCACCCTGAGCCTGCGTTGCCGGTAGCTGGGCCGAAGCAGCAGCATCAGGGGCAGTACGGGCATAATCCACACCAATTCGTTGACCCACACCGTGGCGATCAGCAAACAGCCGGCCGCACCTGTTCCAAGATAGGCCAGGACGAATCTCCATCCCGTCGGAAGTCCACCCCGGACCCCGTAGAGCGCGGTCAACAAAGCCCAGGGCGGCAGCAGCGCGACCAGCAATTCCATAGAGCTGGACTGCGCCGGGACCAGCCACAGCAGCAGGCTCAGCGGAGCCAGATAAACCGCCAGCCGGATTCCGACGGCGGGCGGCCGGGCCGGCGCAAAAACCGTCAGCCCGGTCAGGACCACTGCCAGGGCGAAAACCATCCGGTTGACCAGGACAACCGCACCTTGATCGTCCCAGCCCCAAAGGACCTGCGTGTTAAGGAAGACGGCGGCATAGGAGCCGATGCCCACCAGCAGCAGGGCGCCCGCCGTCCAGGGCCGTTCGTGCGCCGGCATGGCCTGCTCCGCCGGGGGCTGTGACATGGCCCCAGCATAGCGAGAAGGCCGGCCCTGTTCGGGACCGGCCTTCCGGCGATACTGGCGCTGCCCTCCGGACAGCGGGCGTGCTGCTAGTCCTGCAGGTCCACCTCGCGGGCCACGGTGGCACCGATTTCGAGCTTCAGCGCCTCCAGCACGTCCTGCGGCACGGAGGAATCCACGGTGAGCAGGGACAGTGCCTGGCCGCCCTCGGAGTTGCGGGCCACCTGCATGCCGGCAATATTGATTTCCTTTTCGCCCAGGACCCGGCCCAGGGCGCCGATGACGCCGGGACGGTCCTGGTAGATCAGCACAATGAGGTGCTCGCTGATGGGGATTTCCAGGTCGTACCCGTTCACGCCCACGAGCTTCTGGATCTGCTTCGGACCCGTAAGGGTGCCGGAGACCTCAAGCCGCGTCCCGTCGGACAGGGCGCCGCGGATGGTCAGCAGGTTGCGGTAGTCATCCACGTCCGGGGTGGTCAGCAGCCGGACCTCGATGCCGCGCTGCTCGGCGAGGACCGGAGCATTCACATAGGAGACCTGCTCGGACACGATGTCCGTGAAGATCCCCTTCAACGCCGCCAGTTCCAGTGCCTTCACATCGAGGGCGGCAATTTCTCCGGCTACTTCAATGTCGATGGCGGTCACGGAATCCGAGGCCAGGGCGGTGAAGATCCGGCCCAGCTTTTCGATCAGCGGGATGCCCGGCCGGACGTCCTCGGCAATAACGCCGCCGGCCACGTTCACGGCGTCGGGCACCAGTTCCCCGGCCAACGCCAGGCGGACGGACTTCGCCACCGAGATGCCGGCCTTTTCCTGGGCTTCGGCGGTGGAGGCGCCCAGGTGCGGGGTGACCACCACGTTGTCCAGGGCGAAGAAGGGCAGGTCGGTGCTGGGTTCCTTGACGAACACGTCGACGCCTGCGCCGGCGATCTTTCCGGCCTGCAGCGCCTCGTACAGGGCTGCTTCGTCCACGAGTCCGCCGCGGGCCACGTTCACTACGTAGGCGGTGTCCTTCATCTTCTCGAACGCCTCGGTGCCGAGCATGCCCACCGTTTCCGGGGTCTTGGGCATGTGGATGGTGACGAAGTCGGACTCGGCGAGCAGCTCGTCGAGGGACACCAGCCGGACATTCAGCTGGGCGGCGCGGGCGGAGGTGACATACGGGTCATAGGCGAGGATCTCGGTGCCGAAGCCCTGCATGCGTGCGGCCACCAGGGCGCCGATGCGGCCCAGGCCGATGATGCCGATCTTCTTTTCGAACAGTTCGGTGCCGCTGTACTTGGAGCGCTTCCATTCGCCGTTCTTCAGGGCGGCGCTGGCCTGCGGGATGTTCCGGGCCAGGGACACGATGTGCCCCACCGTCAGTTCCGCCGCGGAGATGATGTTCGACGTCGGCGCGTTGACCACCATCACGCCGGCCTGCGTGGCGGCCTTGATATCCACGTTGTCCAGGCCCACGCCGGCCCGGGCAATAACCTTGAGGTTCCTGGCGGCGGCGATCGCTTCGGCATCCACCTGCGTGGCGGACCGCACGAGGATGGCGTCGACGTCGGCAATCGCGGCCAGGAGCTGGGAGCGGTCGGCGCCGTCGGTGGTGCGGATGTCGAAGTCGGGGCCCAGGGCCTCGACGGTGGCGGGCGAGAGTTCCTCCGCAAGGAGTACGACTGGTTTGGTGGCAGACACCGATGACCTCTTTACACTTGGAAGATTTCTTTGCACTGGAAGATTGTGTTGGGGCATTTCGTGCAGGAGGCCGGACCCGAGGGGTCCGGCCTCCTTGCCGATTCGGCTTGCTTTTCGAGCTTATCGCGCAGGTGCGGGCGCAGGGCGAATCGGCGCCGGAGATTACGGTCCGGCTAGCGGGCTACCGAACCCTCGGTGTAATCGTCTTCATTCTTGATCCAGGAGAAGAGCTTGCGCAGGTCGCGGCCGGTGGCTTCGATGGAGTGCTCCTCGCCCTTCCTGCGCAGCTCCTTGAACTCCGGGGCACCGGCATCCTGGTCATCGATGAAGCGCTTGGCGAAGGCACCGTTCTGGATGTCCGCGAGGACGGCCTTCATGTTTTCCTTCACGCTCTCGTCAATGACGCGCGGTCCGGAGACATAGTCGCCGTATTCGGCGGTGTCCGAGACGCTCCAGCGCTGCTTGGCGATGCCGCCTTCGACCATCAGGTCCACGATCAGCTTCAGCTCGTGCAGCACCTCGAAGTACGCGACCTCCGGCTGGTAGCCGGCCTCCGTCAGGGTTTCGAAGCCGTACTGGATCAGCTGCGAGGCGCCGCCGCAGAGTACCGCCTGCTCGCCGAACAGATCGGTTTCGGTTTCTTCGGTGAAGGTGGTTTCGATGACGCCGGCGCGGGTGCCGCCGATGGCCTTGGCGTAGGACAGGGCCAGTTCCTTGGCGGTACCGGAGGGGTTCTGCTCGACGGCGATCAGGTCCGGGACGCCGCGGCCGGCTTCGAATTCGCGCCGCACAATGTGGCCCGGGCCCTTGGGAGCCACGAGCGCGACGTCGACGTCGGCCGGCGGCTGGATGTAACCGTAGCGGATGTTGAAGCCGTGGCCGAAGAACAGGGCGTCGCCGGCCTGCAGGTTCGGGGCGATGTCCTCGGCGTAGACGAAACGCTGCACCTGGTCAGGGGTAAGCACCATGATCAGGTCCGCTTCGGCGACGGCGTCCGCCACGTTCAGCACGCGCAGGCCCTCGGCCTCTGCCTTGGCACGCGAGGCGGAGCCTTCCTTGAGGCCCACGCGGACGTCCACGCCGGAGTCGCGCAGGCTGAGGGCATGGGCGTGGCCCTGGCTTCCGTAGCCGATGACGGCGACGGTACGGCCCTGGATGATCGACAGGTCTGCGTCGTCGTCGTAATACATGTCAGTCACTTTGGTTATCTCCTACTGGTTTCTAAGGACAAGGGTCTGTGGGGGAACTCAGGCGCTGCGCAGCGCGCGGTCGCTCATGGATTTTGAGCCGCGGGCAACGGCCAGGGTTCCGGATTGGACTATTTCGCGGATGCCGAAGGGCTCAAGCACCGAGAGCAGTGCGTTGAGCTTGTCGGCGGTGCCTGTTGCCTCGACGATGAGCGAGTCGGTGGAGACATCCACTATCGAGGCGCGGAACAGCTCGGCTGCCTGGGTTACCTGCAGCCGGGTTGCGGCATCCGCGCGGACCTTGACCAGGATGTGGTCCCGCTGCACGGAAGAATCCGGAACCAGCTCGACAATCTTGATGACGTTGATGAGCTTGTTCAGCTGTTTAGTGACCTGCTCGAGCAGGTCACCCTCGGCGTCGACCACTACGGTGATGCGGGACATGCCCGGCACCTCCGAGGGGCCCACAGCCAGGGAATTGATGTTGAATGCCCGGCGGGCAAACAGCGAGGCGACCCGGGTCAGCACGCCGGGAACGTCTTCTACCAGCACGGAAAGGGTGTGGCGGGCCATTTCCTAGTCCTCCTCTTCCCAGGTGGGAGTCATGTTGCGGGCAATCTGGATCAGGTCGTTGCTGACACCGGTGGGAACCATCGGCCACACCATGGAGTCGCGGCTGACCACGAAGTCGATCACTACGGGGCGGTCATTGATCTCCAGCGCCTGCGCGATGGTCGCGTCGATATCCTCGTCGCGTTCGCAGCGCAGGCCTACGCAGCCGTACGCCTCGGCCAGCTTGACGAAGTCCGGGATCCGCACGGTGTCATGCCCGGTGTTGAGGTCCGTGTTGGAGTAGCGGGACTCGTAGAAGAGCGTCTGCCACTGCCGGACCATGCCCAGCGAGGAGTTGTTGATGATGGCGACCTTGATCGGAATGTTGTTGATCAGGCAGGTGGCCAGTTCCTGGTTGGTCATCTGGAAGCAGCCGTCGCCGTCGATGGCCCAGACCACCCGGTCCGGTGCGCCCACCTTCGCGCCCATGGCCGCGGGCACCGAATAGCCCATGGTGCCCAGGCCGCCGGAGTTCAGCCAGGCCCGGGGTCGCTCGTACTTGATGAACTGTGCGGACCACATCTGGTGCTGGCCCACGCC
The DNA here is from genome assembly GCF_025244845.1 of Arthrobacter sp. zg-Y1171. Classification (NCBI taxonomy): domain Bacteria; kingdom Bacillati; phylum Actinomycetota; class Actinomycetes; order Micrococcales; family Micrococcaceae; genus Arthrobacter; species Arthrobacter sp. zg-Y1171. The sequence continues at coordinate 2,223,099 of NZ_CP104264.1, forward strand.
GGCCACGTAGACGCCTTCGGGGCCGGTCATCGCACCGATGCGTTCGATGACCTTCTGCGGGGCAATCAGTCCGTCTTCGGGAGTGGCGTAACCGATCGGGTAGGTTTCGCGCAGCCGGTTCAGCACGGCCCACCAGGCCGAGATGTCGGGTTTCGCGGTTTCGAATTGTCCGCGCACGGCGTCGGCCAGTTCGGGGATGATTTCCTTCACCGAGCCGACAATCGGTACATCCGCCGGACGGTTCTTGGAGATCTCCGCCGGGTCGATGTCCGCGTGGATGACTTTGGCGCCGGGTGCGAAGGAGCTCAGCACCCCGGTTACCCGGTCATCGAAACGGGCGCCGAGGGTGATCAGCAGGTCCGACTGCTGCAGGGCGGTCACGGCGGAAACCGCACCGTGCATCCCGGGCATGCCGACATGCAGTTCGTGCGAGTCGGGGAAAACGCCGCGGGCCATCAGCGTGGTGACCACCGGGGCGCCCACCAGTTCGGCCAGTTCGAGCAGCTCCGCCGAGGCGTTGGCCTTGAGCACGCCGCCGCCCACGTAGAACACGGGCCGCTGCGAGGCGGCAATCAGGCGGGCAGCCTCGCGCACCTGCTTGGAATGTCCGCGGACCACGGTGCGGTAGCCCTGCAGATCGATCTTCGGCGGCCAGGAGAAGGTGGTCTTCGCCTGCTGCGCATCCTTGGCAATGTCGACGAGGACCGGACCGGGACGGCCCGACGTCGCAATATGGAAGGCCTCGGCCAGCACCCGGGGGATGTCGGCGGCATCGGTCACCAGATAGGAGTGCTTGGTGATGGGCATCGTGATGCCCACGATGTCGGCTTCCTGGAAGGCATCGGAGCCGATGAACGCGCTGGAGACCTGTCCGGTGATGGCGACCATCGGCACGGAGTCCATGTGGGCGTCGGCAATGGCGGTGACGAGGTTGGTGGCCCCGGGTCCGGAGGTCACAATGCAGACGCCGGCCCGTCCGGTCACCATGGCGTAGCCTTCGGCTGCATGGCCTGCGCCCTGCTCGTGCCGGACCAGGATGTGCCGGATCTTGGTGGAATCCATGAGCGGGTCATAAGTGGGCAGGATGGCGCCGCCGGGCAGTCCGAAGACTTCGTCGACGCCGAGTTCCTCAAGCGAACGGACGATGGCCTGCGAGCCGGTCATCTCGGTGGGCGGAACGGTGTTGTTGGGCCCCTGGATGCGCTCATCCGCGGCTTCCGGATGCGCAGACACGGAACTGGCTACGTCTTTGGTCTTGGCTGCTGCCGCGCGTGCAGCGGCATTTGCCTTCGAGGCCATCAGCGAAGGGCTGATTGGCGATCCCTTACTCATCGGAACTTCCTTTGCGGATGCTAATCCATGGTCAATGCGGTCATGCGACGGCCGGCCCGGGTTGTGCCCGGTACGGCTTCTGTGTTCAGCGAAGCCAAAACTGACGATGCCAATAAAAAAACCCCTCGTGCCTGTTGGCTCCGTAGGGGTTCGCGCGTGACGTCTTAGACAAGTCGGGCTGTTACGCCACGCGCTTGATAAGGACGACGGGTACGATCTGCATACCGTTCAGTCTTGCGTTCCCCTACGGGGGTGTCAATCTTATGAGACGTCCGTCTCACTATCTGGACTTGTGTCCCGGCTTTTGGGCCTGCCCACGGAAGGCTGCGGGGCTTAATAAGGGTGATGCCCCGTAGGGGCCCTGGGGCGCGGGCGCTCCGGCGCCCGCGCCCCAGGGAGGGGCATCAACCGCAGTAAGCCCCGGTGGACGCAGAGTTCACCATCTTGGCGTACTTGGCCAGCACACCCTTGGTGAACTTGTGCGGCAGCGGCTGCCAGCCGACCTTGCGGGCTTCGAGCTCGTCCGGGTCCACCAGCAGGTCAAAACTGCGGGCGGCAATGTCCACCCGGATCCGGTCGCCGTCCTTCACGAAAGCAATGGGACCGCCGTCGACCGCTTCAGGTGCAACGTGGCCGATACACAGGCCCGTGGTGCCGCCGGAGAAGCGGCCGTCGGTCAGCAGCAGGACATCCTTGCCCAGGCCCGCACCCTTGATGGCGCCGGTAATGGCGAGCATTTCGCGCATGCCCGGTCCGCCCTTGGGGCCCTCGTAGCGGATGACCACAACGTCGCCGGCAGAGATCTCGCCGGCGTCCAGGGCGTCCAGGGCGCCCTGTTCACGCTCGAAGACCCGTGCGGTGCCTTCAAATACGTCGGCGTCGAACCCTGCGCTCTTCACCACAGCGCCTTCCGGAGCCATGGACCCCTTCAGGACGGTGATGCCGCCGGTCTTGTGGATGGGGTTGTCCATGGCACGCAGGACCTTCCCGTCCGGATCCGGCGGGTTGATGGCCGCGAGGTTCTCCGCCACGGTCTTGCCGGTGACCGTGAGGCAGTCGCCGTGGATCAGGCCGGCGTCGAGCAGTGCCTTCATGATCACGGGCACGCCGCCGATCTTGTCGACGTCGAACATCACGTACCGGCCGAACGGCTTCAGGTCGCCGAGGTGCGGGATGGTGTCGCCGATGCGGTTGAAATCCTCGAGGGTGAGGTCCACTTCGGCCTCGCGGGCGATGGCCAGCAGGTGCAGCACGGCGTTGGTGGAGCCGCCGAAGGCCATGGTGACGGCGATGGCGTTTTCGAAGGCCTTCTTGGTCATGATGTCGCGGGCGGTGATGCCCTTGCGCAGCAGGTTGACCACTGCCTCGCCGGATTTGCGGGCAAACTCGTCGCGGCGCCGGTCCGCGGAGGGCGGCGCTGCCGAACCGGGCAGGGACATGCCCAGGGCCTCGCCGATGCAGGCCATCGTGTTGGCGGTGTACATCCCGCCGCAGGCACCTTCACCCGGGCAGATGGCCCGTTCAATCGAGTCGAGGTCCTTCAGGCTCATCTTGCCCGCGGCGCAGGCACCCACGGCTTCGAAGGCGTCGATCAGGGTGACTTCCCGCTCGCTGCCGTCCTCCATCTTGGCGAAGCCGGGCATGATCGAACCGGCATAGAGGAAGACGCTGGAGAGGTCCAGGCGCGCTGCCGCCATCAGCATGCCGGGCAGGGACTTGTCGCACCCGGCAAGCAGCACGGAGCCGTCCAGGCGCTCGGCCATCATCACCGTTTCCACCGAGTCCGCTATGACTTCGCGGGAAACCAGGGAAAAGTGCATGCCCTCGTGGCCCATGGAAATGCCGTCCGAGACGGAAATTGTGCCGAACTGCATGGGGAAGCCGCCGCCTGCGTGGATGCCTTCTTTGGCACCGGTGGCGAGGCGGTTCAGGGATAGGTTGCAGGGAGTGATCTCGTTCCAGGAACTGGCGACGCCGATCTGCGGCTTGGCGAAGTCGTCGTCGCCCATGCCCACGGCACGGAACATGCCGCGGGCAGGGGCGGCGTGTATGCCGTCCGTAACGACTCGGCTGCGGGGTTTGATGTCCGGTGTGTTGTCCACGCTCATGGGTAGATCGTAGGACTTAAGCCTGCCGGGGTGGTCTCTGTGACGGACATTCGCGTCTGTTGTTACGGCCTGTGAACAGCAGATGAAGATCAGAGGCAGGGACGGCACGGGCTTCCCGAATAGGGGGACGGTGTTCATAGACTGGGGGTATGACATCGGATACAGGATCCACGGATCCGGGCGTACATACTGCGGAGACGGACACTGCAGACCTGGGAAACCCCGCCAGCAACCAGCTGAAGCGGGTGCTGCGCCGCGTCTTCGAATCCCAGATTCCCAATTACGGTGACTACAACCTGGTGCTGGCCACGCCGGGCCTCGACGGTGAAACCGGTTTTTACGTGCTGGGCTACCGGTGGCGTCCGGCCGAGGTTGTGTTTGCTCCGTTCGACGTCGATACCCTCGCCGGGCTGGAAGTACCCACTTCGGTGAACACCACCAATCTGAGCCACACCGACGAGCTGGACACGGACGCGTACGAGGTGGGCACAAGCACCGGCCGCGTCTTCCAGTTTGCCGTGGAAGCGCAGGCCACCCTGCCGGCCACGGCTTCAGCGGGCGAGCGGCTGCTGGAGCAGTCCGCCGACTGGGAAGATTTCCGTTCGTTCGTGGACTCCTACCTGGAACTGGCCTAGGGCGCAGGCGGTTCGCCTACCCCCACGGGCCGGGGCGGACGAGGTTCAGCGGTTCTTTTCCTGCTGCCAGCCGCTGCACCTGTTCGCGCAGCAGGGCCTTGATCCGGGGTTCGAAGGCTGCGGTGTTTCCGCCCCAGTGCGGGGTAATAATCGCCCCGGATGCCTGCCGCAGCGGATGCTCTGCCGGCAGGGGCTCCGGATCGAAGACGTCCAGAGCCGCGCGCAGCCGTCCGGACACCACTTCCTTGGTGAGGGCTTCGCTGTCCACCACGGCGCCGCGGGCAACGTTGACCACCAGCGCCCCGTCCGGCAGGGCGGCGAGTACGTTGGCGTCGATGAGGTGGCGGGTCTGCGCGTTCAAGGGTGTGATGACCACCAGGATCTCGGCCCGGGCCGCCAGATCGGTGAGTTCGTCCGTACCGTGCACCGCGCCGTCGTCATCCGTCCGCGCCGTGCTGCCCACCCGGATCAGCTCGACGTCGAACGGGTGCAGCCGCGCGGCAATCTCCCGGCCGATTCCGCCGACCCCCACGAGGAGCACGCGGCGGTCCGCCAGCCCCGGATACCGGATCGATTCCCACCGGCCCTCATGCTGGGCGCTCAGCGCAGTGTCGATTCCCCGCTGCGCAGACAGGATCAGGGCAAGGGCCATCTCGGCCGTCGCGGCGGCATGGACGCCGGCGGCGCTGGCAATGGCCGTCCCCTCACCGACCAGCTCGGGCAGCCCGTCATAGCCCGTCGACTGCGCCTGCAGGAGCAGCAGGTTCGGCACCCGGTCCAGCGCATCTCCGTAGTCTGATCCGTTGGCGTAGGGAAGCACCACTGCATCGATGTCCGGATACGCCACCCCCTCGGGCTCACCGGCCAGGTCCCAGACGGCTGCCTTCATGCCGTCGGGCAGGGGCTGCAGGGCTTCCAGAAGTTCGGGCGTGGGCACGGTCAGGGTGCGCACCGGAACATTGCGGGATTCAGTGTCGGCCATGCCAGCCAGCGTAACCGGGTCCTCGACTATGGACAGCGGCAGGCGCCGGCCGTAACGTGAAAAACGTGCCTTCCGCCGATCGAAGGAGGCCGCCGTGGCCCGGAAATCCTTTCTCTTCACAGCCCTGGGGGTTGGGTCCGTTGCGGCTGTCTGGGCAGCCCGGACAGCTGAGCGGATGCTGGCCCACGGTGCCGTGCGGACCGCTGCGGGGATCGACACTTCCGGTGTGCCGGACCCTGACCTTCCGGTTACCCCGGTCCCCGGCGACGCCGTTACGACAGTGACCACCGGGGACCCGGCGTCGAACCTCCCCGCACGGACCTGGGTGGTGGACAGCAGCGGCGACTGGGACGGTAATCCGGGCGAATTGGTGGTCCTCCCCCATCCAGGCGGTACACCGGAACGGAATGCAACGTGAGACGGGACACAAAAGCTGCCGGAATTTCGTTCTCCAGCGGAACTGCTGGTAGTGTTTCATGTCGTTGCTGATGCCGACCACGGAGAAAATCTGCTGGTTTCCATCACCTCGAATACGCACCTCTAGCTCAATTGGCAGAGCAATTGACTCTTAATCAATGGGTTCCGGGTTCAAGTCCCGGGGGGTGCACCAATTACCCCGTCCGATCAGGCTCTTCGCCTGGCCGGGCGGGGTTTTTTGTTGCCCGGGCGGGCAGCGGCTCCGGACATGCAGGCCGGATTTCGTGGACCCTGCCGACACGTGGTAATGTTTCATGTCGTTGCGGAGAACGAACCGCGCCTCACGGCGAAGGTCTTCCTTCCAACAAAGTGCGCACCTCTAGCTCAATTGGCAGAGCAATTGACTCTTAATCAATGGGTTCCGGGTTCAAGTCCCGGGGGGTGCACCAGTGAAAACCCCGTCTGACCAGGCATTGCGCCTGTCGGACGGGGTTTTTTCGTTTTGCCGCCGGTGAACTCGTCCGTGAACAGCTCCGTGGCCGCCGGCACCGGCGGCCAGCGCTCCGGCTCCTGCAGCTACGCCTCCGCACTCCAGAGATACGGCGTTGTGGCGGACACCTTCAGGAAGCCGGAGCGCTCCAGGATCGGGCGGGAGTACTCCGTGGAATCGCTGTGGATCAGGGCCTTGCCCGCTGCCAGTGCGGAGCGTGCACGGGCTGCGGTAAGTGCGCGGTAGATACCCCGGCCGCGCCAGGGCGCCAGCGTTGCACCGCCCCAGATGCCTGCGAACTCCGTGCCGGCAACCGGTTCCAGGCGGCCGGCGCTGACGATCGTGCCGCCGCTTTCCGCCACCCAGAGTTCCATCCCGTCGCCGCGGGACAACCGGCGCAGGAGGGAGTCCGCCGTTGCAATGGAGACCGGATCACCGAATACACCGTCCGCCATGGCACTCATGGCGCGGATATCCTGCTCTTCCGTGACGCGGCGGAGGGCAACCCCATCGGGAACCGGGACATCCACCGCCAGGTCCGCCGCGCGCCCGATCATGATGGATTCGGGTTCGTCCGGTTCGAACCCGTTGCGCAGCAGTGATTCGTGGAGTCCGGGTGCCCGGTCATGGCTCCGGGTCTTCCACTCCACCTTCCGGATCTGCGGATCGCTCCGGTAATACGCGAGGGCACCGGCCACCCAGCCGGAAATGGTCTCGGCATCCGCCCCGTCCAGGTCGGCGTAGGTGATGAAACCCCGGCCGCCGTCGAACGTCACCAGGCGCAGGGGTCCCAGCCGTTCCACGGCGACTGCGCCGGGAGTTTCCGCATCGGTGCGCAACTGGCGGTCATAGGCGGCAAGGAGCTCTGCGGGTCTGGTCATGGGTCCATACCCTACCGTTGCGGGCCCGTTGCACTGGATTCGGGACTTAGTTTCCCTTGACGTTCACGATCTGCCGCAGCACGTGCTTCACCGTGACCAGATCCTTCGCGTCCGCCATCACGGCGTCGATGTCCTTGTACGCCGCCGGGATCTCGTCAATGAAAGCGGGGGTATCGCGGAATTCGATCCCCTTCATTGCCTTCCGCAGCTGCTCCTGGCTGAAGGTCCTGCGCGCTTTCGTCCGGGAATACTCCCTGCCTGCGCCGTGCGGTGCGGAGTTCAGCGACGGCGCGTAGCCCTTGCCTTCCACCACGTACGACGCCGTGCCCATGGATCCCGGGATCAGCCCCGGACGTCCCGGCGAAGCGTCGATGGCGCCCTTCCGCGAGAGCCAGACGTCCCTGCCGTAGTGGTGCCCAACCTCGGTGTAGTTGTGGTGGCAGTTGATCCGCTCCCGTTCCTGCACGGCCTCCCCCGTCCAGGCACTGAAGCATCCCACGACCCGGTCCATCATTTCCTCACGGTTCAGCAGGGCGAACTTCTGGGCCCACATCAGTTCCGCAATGTACCGGTCGAACTCCCCGGTCCCCTCCTCCAGGTACGCCAGGTCCCGGTCCGGCAGGTCGATGGAGCGCTTGCCGCAGTAGTTCTGTGCCGACCAGATGTGCTGCTGCGCGATCTTGTTCCCGACACCGCGCGAGCCCGAATGCAGGAACAGCCAGACCGCGTCCTCTTCATCCAGGGACACTTCGATGAAGTGGTTCCCCGAGCCCAGGGTGCCCAGCTGGAGCCGCCAGCCGCTGAGGTAGGACGCGGGGTCAAAGCCGGCGGCAGCGGCGTCGTCGGCAAGTTCCTCGACCCGGAGACGCGCCGAATCGGTGAGGCTGCGGTTGTTGTTGCCGGCTGAGAGCGGAATGGCATGTTCTATCGCTTCGCGGAGAACCCGGCGGTTCAGGCCCGCAATGTCCGCGGCAAAGAGCCGGGTGCGGACGGCGATCATCCCGCAGCCGATATCGACGCCCACCGCCGCAGGGATGATTGCCCCCAGGGTGGGGATCACGGATCCGACAGCTGCACCCTTCCCCAGGTGCGCGTCCGGCATGGAGGCCAGGTGCGGATAGATGAACGGCATCCGGGCCGTCCTGGTGTTTTGCTCCAGGGTGACGTCATCAATGACGCTCGCGAAGTTGATGTACTTCGCGTTGACCTTATGCTCCACGGGCAGCCCTTTCGTCAGCGTGCTTACCACTGAGGCTAACGGCCAAACGAAAGAAGAGGCACATCCAGCGGATGTGCCTCTTCGTACGTTTTCGGTGCCGCTCCGGCGGTCAGCGGCGGTCCGCCGGGGCTTCCGCAGCCTCCGTGGCGTCCGCACTTTCCGGCAGGATCACCAAACCGCTTTCGGGCGGGACCGGAAGTCCGGGGACGTCGACGGCGACCTGCCACCGCGGGCTTCCCAACTCGCTGATGACCTTCCGCAGCTGGGTGCGCAGTGCCTCTGACAGCAGCTCTCCGCCGTCGAGGAGCGTGCGCTCGATGTTCTGCGCTTCGTGGAGTGCTTCCTTGCCCTGCTCGGTGATCGTCACCATGTGGCTGCGCTTGTCGAGGTCATTGCGCACACGGCTAACGTGTCCGTGGGTCTCCAGGCGGGCGAGGGTCTTGCCCATCGTCTGGGCCTGAACCCGCACAAGCTGTGCCAGGCGTGCCTGCGTCATTGGCCCCTGGGAGTCAAGAACACCCAACGCGATAACGCCTGCGTGGGTCAGGCCGATGCTGACCAACCGCTCGTTCCAGGCATGCTCTACTAGGCGTGCAGCTGTAGATAGCAGGCGCCCGGTGGGCCAGCGCTCCATATCCGGCATAAAATAAAACTCTTCCTCTCGGCGACGGATCCGTCCGCAAACAGTCAGTTTGCTGATTACGCCCCGATCCACAGTCTAGGATAGCCACCGCACGTTGGAAATGTCGCGTTATGACGCACCAACGGCGAAATCGACACCAAGGAGAGACCTAATGCCCCGTCTGAGCCCGGATGAAACCGCACCGGAATTCGCGCTTCCCGCCGCCGATGGGACAACCGTGTCATTGGCGGACCTGCACGGCAGCAGCACCATCGTCTACTTCTATCCGGCCGCGGCCACGCCCGGCTGCACGAAGGAGGCCTGCGACTTCCGGGACAACCTGAACAGCCTCAAGGGCGCCGGCTACACCGTCCTGGGCGTCTCCCCCGATCCGGTGGAGAAGCTGGAGAAGTTCGCGGCATCCGAAAACCTGAACTTTCCGCTGCTCTCCGACGCCGACCACGCCGTGGCCGAAGCCTACGGAGCATGGGGCGAGAAGAAGAACTACGGCCGCACCTACGAAGGGCTGATCAGGTCCACCGTGGTGGTGAACCCTGAAGGCAAGGTTGCCCTCGCCCAGTACAACGTGAAGGCGACCGGGCATGTTGCCAAGCTCCGGCGTGACCTGGGGCTCGACTAACCTCGGGTAGACTAAGACCGGTTTCCCGGCTGCGCAATACAGCAGGCAGGGGAAATCGGCGCGAGTGGCGGAATTGGTAGACGCGCTGGATTTAGGTTCCAGTGTCTTCGGACGTGTGGGTTCAAGTCCCTCCTCGCGCACCGGATATCAAAGCCCCGGTCTTCGGACCGGGGCTTTTTTCATGCCCGGGCTCATCGCCCGCGGCCCCGGCGTTGCCGAATCGTGACCACGCCGACGGTGACGAATGTCACGTAACAGAAACACTTCCGCATTAGGCTCTGTCCATACGTGTGCGTCCAACAGACGCATCCGGGCCGGCTTTCCGGCCGCAGGCAGCACTCGCATAGCGTTCATCCGCCCTTGAGGAGTACCCAAAACATGTTTTCAGCAGACAGTGTCCGGAAAGGCCGGTCCGCGAAGAAGCGCGCGTCCGCCCTTACCGCCGGCCTCGCCCTGAGCGCGCTTGTGCTTTCGGGCTGCGCCCAAAGCAACCGCGAGGAAGGGGCCGACGGCGGCTCCAGTGACGTCGACGGCACCTTCGTTTTCGCCGCTTCATCCGATCCCAAATCCCTGGACCCCGCCTTCGCGTCCGACGGCGAGTCCTTCCGCGTCAGCCGCCAGATCTTCGAAGGCCTTGTCGGCGTCGAACCCGGCACCGCGGACCCGGCCCCGCTGCTGGCGAAGTCGTGGGAGGCTTCGGAAGACGGCATGACCTACACGTTCGACCTCGAAGAGGGCGTCAAGTTCCACGACGGCACCGATTTCAATGCCGAAGCAGTCTGCGCCAACTTTGACCGCTGGTACAACTTCACCGGCATCCAGCAGGCCGAAAGCCAGGCCTACTACTACGGCATGCTGTTCAAGGGCTTCTCGGACACACCCGAAGAGGCAACCTACAAGTCCTGCGAAGCGACCTCGGATGCCGAAGCCGTGATTACGCTGAACAAGCCCTTCGCCGGCTTTGTTGCCGCGCTCTCGCTGCCTGCCTTCAGCATGCAGAGCCCGGCCGCCCTGGAGGAATTCGGCGCCAACAACTCCTCGGGCACGGCCGAAGCCCCCGAGCTGACCGAATACGCCAAGGAACACCCCACCGGCACCGGTCCCTACAAGTTCGACGGCTGGGACGTGGGCAACCAGCTCACACTGTCCCTGAACGAGGATTACTGGGGCGGCGACGACGCCCAGGTCACCGACATCATCTTCCGCGTCATCGACGATCCGCAGGCCCGCCGCCAGTCGCTGGAGTCCGGCGACATTGACGGCTACGACCTCGTGGCCCCCGCCGACACCGAGGCACTGGCCGACGCCGGCTTCAAGGTGATCCCGCGCGATCCGTTCACCATCCTGTACCTGGGCATCAACCAGCAGGTGCCCGAGCTGGCCGACCCCAAGGTCCGCCAGGCCATTGCGCACGCCATCGACAAGGAAGCACTGGTCAGCCAGACCCTGCCCGAGGGCACCAAGGTGGCCACCCAGTTCATCCCCGACGTCGTCAACGGCTACAACGAAGACGTCACCACGTACGAATACGACCCGGCAAAGGCCAAGTCCCTGCTGGCCGAAGCCGGCTACCCGGACGGTTTCACCGTGCAGTTCAACTACCCCACCGGCGTCTCCCGGCCGTACATGCCGACGCCTGAGCAGGTCTTCACCAACCTGAGCGCGCAGCTGGCCGAAGTCGGCATCACGGTCACCCCCCAGTCGGACAAGTGGTCCCCGGACTACCTCGACCGCGTGCAGGCAGGCTCCGATCACGGCCTGCACCTGCTGGGCTGGACCGGAGACTACAACGACACGGACAACTTCGTAGGCGTGTTCTTCGGCCAGGAGAAGCCCGAGTTCGGCTTCAACAACCCGGAGATCTTCAGCGCGCTGGAAGAGGCACGCCAGGTTTCCACCCTCGAGGAGCAGACTCCGCTCTACGAGCAGATCAATGAGGACATCGCCCAGTTCGTGCCGGCCATCCCGCTGGCACACCCGGCGCCGTCGCTCGCCTTCTCCGAGCGGGTCGAGTCCTACCCGGCCAGCCCGGTGAACGACGAAGTCTTCAGCGAAATCAAGCTCTCCAAGTAACACCTAAGCGGAGGCCGGGGACCCCGCGGGGTCCCCGGCCTCCTACGCGCCTCGACTTTTCCTCCCCAGATCCTCCAGCCCCACGGCTGGGAAAGGACACTCGTGCTACGAGTCATCGGCAAACGCCTTCTTATGCTGATCCCCACCCTGATCGGCCTTTCGATCCTGCTGTTCCTGTGGGTCCGCAACCTGCCCGGCGGTCCGGCCACCGCCCTGCTCGGTGACAAGGCCTCCCCCGAAGCCATCGCCAACATCAACAAGGCCTACGGCTTTGACCGCCCGCTGATCGAGCAGTACTTCACCTATGTCGGAAAGCTGCTTAAGGGCGACTTCGGTACCTCAATCGTCACCGGGCGCCCGGTGCTGGAGGAATTCGCCACCCGCTTTCCCGCCACCGTGGAGCTGGCGGTCGTGGCGCTTATCTTCGCGATCGGCATCGGCATCCCGCTGGGTTATCTGGCCGCCCGCCACTACGGACGTTTCTGGGACCACTCCTCGGTGGTCCTGTCCCTGATCGGCATCACCGTCCCGGTGTTCTTCCTCGCCTTCATCCTCAAATGGGTGCTGGCCATCCAGCTGGGCTGGTTCCCCACCGACGGGCGCCAGGATCCGCGCATCGATGCCACGCATGTTACCGACTTCTACGTTTTGGACGGTCTGCTCACCCGGGAATGGGACGCGTCCTGGGACGCCGTCATGCATCTGGTGCTTCCCGCCATCGCCCTCGGGACCATTCCGCTGGCGATCATCGTGCGCATTACCAGGGCATCGGTCCTGGAGGTCCAGGGCGCCGACTATGTCCGCACGGCCCGCGCCAAAGGATTGATGGAGAAGACCATCCGCGGCCGTTTTGTGCTGCGCAACGCCATGCTGCCGGTAACCACCACCATCGGCCTGCAGACCGGCCTGCTGATCTCCGGCGCAGTGCTGACCGAGACCGTCTTCGCGTTCAGCGGTATCGGCAGGTTCCTGAGGGACGCGATCTTCGCCCTCGACTATCCCGTCCTGCAGGGATTCATTGTCTTCATTGCCGTGGCGTATTCACTGATCAACCTGCTGGTTGACGTGTCCTACGGCTTCATCGATCCAAGGGTGCGTGTCCAGTGAGTACTACTCTGCCCCCCGCAGCCGGCGGGTCCATCCTTCCCGACGGTGCTCCCACCGCCAAGCCCGCCACCGGAAGCGGGATGTGGAAAGACGCTTTCCGCCGCCTGCGCCGCAACCCTGCCGCCGTCGCCGGCGCCGTCATCGTGGGGCTGTTCATATTGGTGGCCATCCTCGCCCCGCTGCTTGCCCCCTTTGGCGGCGACGACCTCCCCGGCCGTACGGAGATCACCCCCACGAACATCCCCGGACCGGGAGACATTGACGGTTATCCCCTGGGCCTGGACCGTTTCGGCGGCGATGTCCTCTCCAAGCTGATCTGGGGTGCCCGCGCGTCGCTGATCATCGGCGTAGTGTCCACGGCGCTGGGCCTGGCCGGCGGAGTGCTGCTCGGGGTCATCGCCGGCGGCCTGGGCGGCTGGGTGGACAGCGTGATCATGCGCTTCGTCGACATCCTGCTCTCCGTACCGAACCTGCTGCTCGCCGTCAGCATTGCCGCCCTCCTGGGCCAAAGTTCCCTGGCAATCATGATTGCCATCGGTGTCTCACAGGTACCTATCTTCGCCCGGCTCCTGCGGTCGTCAATGATCTCCCAGCGCAGCGCCGACTACATCCTGTCTGCGCAGACCCTGGGGCTAAGCCGGCGGACCATCACCATGAGCCACCTGCTGCCCAACAGCATGGGTCCGCTGATCGTGCAGGCCACCCTCACCCTGGCGACAGCGGTCATCGACGCCGCCGCGCTGGCCTTCCTGGGCCTCGGCGGCGGCCTGCCGCAGACCGCCGAGTGGGGCCGGATGCTTACCTACGCACAGGCCGAACTGGCCGTGGCACCGCAGCTGGCCTTCCTCCCCGGCATCTGCATTGCCATCACCGCGCTTGGCTTCACCCTGCTGGGCGAGTCCCTCCGTGAGGCCTTGGACCCCAAGACACGGCGAAAGTAACCAGCGCGGACGGCAATGCCTCCGTCAACGAAGAAGGGCCCTCCGTTTGGAGGGCCCTTCTTCGTTGACCGGCTTCGTTGGCCCGGCGTCGTAGGCCGGCTTGGTTAGCCGGGTACGGGTTTAGGCGGGGTGGCCGGCCCCGCCGTCGAGCGAAGCGAGGTAAGCCGCGTTGCCGTGCAGCGCCGGGAGATACCGTTCCAGGTCTTCCGAGGAAACATTCTCCGCGAGCAGGACCAGGAGACCGGCGAGCGCCGCGTTCGCCTTGCCCGCGGCATGCAGGGTCAGGGCCTCGAAGACCCCCAGCGACACTGATCCGGGAAAGCTCTGCCGGGCGCGGGCGAAGACCGCCAGCGATTCCTCCGAGCGCCCGAGCAGCCGCAGGGTGCTGCCGTACTGCAGATAGCAGCGCCGCAGCACGTCGCCTTCCAGGCCCAGTGCCAGCGCCTGTTCGTAGTATCCGGCAGCCGTTGCCTCTTCCCCTGCCGTGTCATAGGCGCCGCCCACTTCATAGCGGACGCGGGCATTGTCCGGATAGCGGTCCCGGACATCCAGCAGCGCCGCGATGGTGGGGGCCATGTCCTCCCGGTTCCGGGCTGCGAACAGCTGCCGCAGCTCTGCTTCCAGGTCCGCTGCGGAACCCGCCGGCGTTTCAGCCATGGTCAGGAAGCCAGCTCGCCGTCGATGTTGAGCTCATTGCCGGGAATCGAGGCCAGGAGTTTTCGCGTGTAGGGGTGGCGGGGATTGGAGAAGACCTCCTCGGAGGTGGCGGCCTCCACCAGCTCCCCGTCCTTCATCACGCACACATAGTCGGAGATCAACCGGACAACCGCCAGGTCGTGGGAAATGAAGAGGTAGCTGAGGCCGAACTCGCGCTGCAGGTCCCCCAGCAGCTGGAGGATCTGCGCCTGTACCAGGACGTCCAGTGCCGAGACCGGCTCGTCGCAGACAATCAGTTCGGGCTTGAGTGCCAGCGCACGCGCAATGGCCACGCGCTGCCGCTGCCCGCCCGAGAGCTCGGCAGGGTAGCGGTGCAGCATCTCAAGAGGCAGCGCCACCTGCTCCATCAGTTCCCGCACGCGGCGCTGACGCTCTGCCTTGTCGCCGCGCCGGTAGGTTTTCAGCGGCTCTTCCAGGATCCGCTCAATGGTGTACATCGGGTCCAGGGAGGAGTACGGGTCCTGGAAGATCGGCTGCACGCGCTGCCGGAATTCACGCAGCTGGACCTTGTCCAGGGTGGCAACGTCCATGCCGTCGAAGGTCATGGTTCCGCTGGTGGGTTCAATCAGTTTCAAGAGCATCCGCGCCGTGGTGGTTTTGCCCGAACCGGACTCCCCCACAATGGCTACGGTGCGGCCGCGGGGAATGTCCAGGGTGACGTTCTTGGCGGCATAGAAATCATCGGAGCGGCCGCGGATCTTGAACACCTTGGTCAGGTCACGGAATTCCACAATGTTGTCCGGTGCGGTGCCGGCGCCCGCGGGTTCCGCAGCCAGTTCACCGGCCGCCGACGTCGCGGCAGCGGCCCCGCTCTTGGAACCGATATGTCCGGCAAAGGCACCCGGGCTCAGCCGCACGGCTGCCACACTGGGAGCTGCACGGACCAGGGCCTGGGTGTACGGGTGCTGCGGGTCCTCCAGGAGCTGGCGGGCGGGACCCGTTTCCACGACCTCGCCGCGGTGCATAACCACCAGTTCGGAGGCACGCTCGGCTGCCAGTCCCAGGTCATGGGTAATCAGCAGGACGGACGAACCCAGTTCCTCCGTCATCCGATCGATCTGGTCCAGGATGGTCCGCTGGACGGTGACGTCCAGGGCGCTGGTGGGTTCGTCGGCAATCAGCAGCCGGGGACGGCAGGCCAGGCCAATGGCAATCAGGGCACGCTGGCGCATGCCTCCCGAGAATTCATGGGGGTACTGCTTAGCGCGCTCCGCGGCGTTGGGCAGCCCGGCCGCGGTCAGGACCTCCACTACCTTCCGGTCCACGTCCTTGGACGTGGCCATCCCGTGCACCAGCAGGGTTTCGGCAACCTGGGTGCCGATCTTGGTGACCGGATTGAGGTTGGACATCGGGTCCTGCGGCACCAGGCCGATGGAACGCCCGCGGATTGCCCGCATCTTGGATTCCGGGAGGCCCACCAGTTCCTGGCCGTCGAAGCGGATGCTGCCCGAAGCCACGGTGCCGTTACCGGGCAGCAGCCCGATGACGGCCATTGCGGTAGTGGATTTCCCGGACCCGGACTCCCCCACGATGGCCAGCGTCTTGCCTGCCGGGAGGGAGAAACCGGCGTTGCGCACAGCGGGAACTTCTCCGTCCATGGTCCGGAAATTAACCGCGAGGTTGCTCACCTCGAGCAGGGGCGAATCAGTGCTCAAATCAGTCATTTCCCCATCCTGCCCCACTCGCGCCCCTTGTGACGCGTGTCTCACAGCGGTTTACCGGTTTTTAATCATTTAGAATGAAGAATCACTGAAAAATGAGGGATGGAGCGTCCCGGAGGAGTATTACCGTGACCAAATCCGGCACCGCTAAATCCGGCCCTGCCAAAGATCCAGGCACCGGATCCGGCGCTCCCGCCCTTTCCCGACGCTCCGTCATCCGTGCCGGCGCGGTGGCTGCGGCGTTTATGCTCGCCGGCTGCACTGCCGAAGCTGATTCTCCCTCCCCCACTCCCACACCCACGGCAACCGGTCCGGCGGGCCCCAATGAGCGGTTCACCTTTGCGACGGCGGCCCGCCCGGTCACGTTGGATCCCGCGCTTGCTGCGGATACCGAGTCCTACCGGGTGACCCGGCAGGTCTTGGAAGGCCTGGTAGGAGTTGACGCCCTGACCTCGGCACCGATTCCCCTGCTGGCAAAGAGCTGGACCAAGTCCGAGGACCGCAGGACGTACACGTTTGACCTGCGGCGCGACGTCACGTTCCACGACGGCGAGCCCTTCAACGCAGAAGCCGTGCGCAGGAACTTCGAACGCTGGTACACGCTGCCGGAATCCGTGCGCAACGACTCCCTCATGTACAGATCCGTCTTCCGGGGGTTCTCGGACTCCCCGAAGACCGCGGTCTACCGCGAATGCGTAGTGGAGGACGAGTTCACGGTGCGGGTGGAGCTTACCGAGCCGCTCGACAGCTTCATTCCCGCCCTGGCCGCTCCGGCGTTCGCCATGTCTTCCCCGAAGGCCCTAGCTGACGCCACGGCCGATGCCCTCACCCAGGAACGCAATGGCCGGAACATCTCGGCCTACGGCGCACATCCGGTGGGCACCGGGCCGTTCCAGTTCGTCAGCTGGAACGAGGACACCGTGGAGCTGGCAGCGTACCCGGATTACTGGGGCGAAGCCGGACAGATCGGCACGGTTGTCTTCAAGACTCTTTCCAGCCCCGAGGGCCGGCTGCGGGCGCTGAAAAAGGGCGAGGTGGACGGCTATGACCTGGTAACCGTCAACGACGTCGGCGACCTGGCCCGCAACGGCCTGCAGATCCAGCAGCGGGATCCGTATTCCATCCTCTATCTGGGTATCAACTCCAATTTCCCCGGGATGGACAACGTACTGATCCGCCGGGCGGTCGCCCATGCCATCGACAAGCCCGCAGTGTTGGACGGCCTGTTCCTCAACGGCACCAAGACCGCCAACCAGTTCCTTCCGCAGAAGCTGGGCCTGACCTCCGACACCGTTGCCGGCTATGGGTACGACGTCGACAAGGCCCGTGAGCTGCTCACGGAAGCCGGCTACGACGGGCGCGAGCTGCCCTTCTACTACCCCCGCCGCGTCACCCGCAGCTACCTGCCCGCCCCGGAACGCGTCTATGCCAGGCTCAGCAGCCAGCTCACCGCAGCCGGCTTCAATATCCGTCCGGTCCCCGTGGACTGGTCCGAGGGCTACCTCGAGAAGGTCCAGGGCAAGGAGGACCGGGCCTTCCACCTGCTGGGGCTTGCCGGGACCTACGAGGCCGGGGACAACTTTGTCGGAACCCTGTTTGGCCGGTATACCGACGAATTTTCCTATAACGATCCCGAGGTTTTCAGCGGCATCGCAAAAGCGCGGAGCCTCGTGGAAGGCCAGGAACAGACCGACGCCTACCGGGCCATTACCGACCGGATTGCCGAACGCGTGCCGGCGGTTCCCCTCGCCTTCCCGATTTCCGCCCTCGCGCTGTCTCCCCGCGTGGCCGGCTATCCCACCAGCCCCGTCCTCCACGAAGTGTTCAACCGGATAACGCTGGCCGATCGCTGAGTCCGGCCCCTCCCGCGGAAGGGCTACGTGCAGCGATAATTTTAGGAAGACATGTGGTCGGGGATACGCTTCTAGGGCTAGCGCCCACGCGACTGGAGAACAAGTTGACTGCTAATAGCCCGGCGGATAATTCCGCAACGAAAACTGATGTACTGCTGATCGGCGGCGGCATCATGAGCGCCACCCTTGGTGCGTTCCTGAAGCAACTCCAGCCCGATTGGGACATTTCCCTCTACGAGCGCCTTGACCGGGCGGGGCTGGAAAGCTCCGATCCCTGGAACAACGCGGGAACCGGCCACGCCGCGCTCTGCGAACTGAACTACAGCCCGGCCGCGGCCGACGGCTCCGTTGACCCGGCGAAGGCGGTGGGCATCAACGAGCAGTTCCAGGTTTCCCGGCAGTTCTGGTCGCATCTGGTGTCTGCAGGCCACATCTCCAACAACTTCATCAACCCGCTGCCGCACATGAGCTTCGTCTGGGGTGACGCGCATTCCGAGTACCTGCGCCGCCGCTACGAGTCGCTGAGCGCACAGCCCCTGTTCAAGACCATGGAGTTCTCCGAGGACCCGGCCAAACTGGCTGAATGGGCACCCCTGATCATGGAAGGCCGCGACCCGTCACAGCGCGTCGCTGCCTCGCGCGTCGCCGGAGGCACCGACGTCGACTTCGGTGCGCTGACCCGCGAACTGACCAACTACCTCGGCGCCAACGGCGTGAACCTGCACTTCGGCCACGAGGTCGGCAACGTGTCCCGCTCTTCCACCGGCGGCTGGGATGTGAAGGTCAAGGACCGTGCCAGCGGCACCACCCGCACCGTCTCCGCCCGCTTCGTCTTCATCGGCGGCGGCGGCGGAGCCCTGCACCTGCTCCAGGCATCCGGCATCCCCGAGGGCAAGGGCTTCGGCGGCTTCCCGGTCTCCGGCCAGTTCCTGCGCTCCACGGACGATTCGATCATTTCCCGGCACAACGCCAAGGTGTACGGCCAGGCCTCGGTCGGCGCCCCGCCCATGTCCGTGCCCCACCTGGACACCCGCTTCGTGAACGGGAAGCGTTCGCTGCTGTTCGGCCCGTACGGCGGCTTCTCCCCCAAGTTCCTGAAGACCGGTTCCTACCTGGACCTGCCCCTTTCGGTCCGGCCGTCCAACCTGGTGCCCATGCTGGGTGTAGCCAAGGACAACATGAGCCTGGTCAAGTACCTCGTCACCGAGGTGATGAAGACCCGCGAAGGCAAGACGCAGGCACTCCAGGAATTCATGCCTTCGGCGAAGACCGAGGGCTGGGACCTCATCACGGCAGGCCAGCGCGTGCAGGTGATCAAGAAGGATCCGAAGAAGGGCGGTGTGCTGCAGTTCGGCACCGAACTCATCACTGCTGCCGACGGCTCCATCGGAGCCCTGCTGGGTGCTTCACCCGGCGCTTCCACGGCACCGCCCATCATGATCAACCTGCTCAAGCGCGCCTTCCCCCGCCAGTTCGACGGCTGGGAGCCGAAGATCAAGGAAATGATCCCGGGCTACGGCGTAAAGCTCAATGAGAACGAGCAGTTGGCGGCAGAGATTGAAGCCGACACCAACAAGGTCCTGGGACTTTCCTAGCACCAGTTTTATCCGCGGCGCAGGTTCCCCTTCCGGGAGGACCTGCGCCGCACAGCGATTTACGACGCCGGCACAGCCGCGTCGCCCAACTCCAGTTCGCCCTTCCTAAGGCAGGATCATGGACCGTTTGGCCAAGCTGTCCCTCTCCAACCGGGCGCTTATTGCCCTGATAACGGTTTTCGTGGCTGTTTTCGGAGTCATTTCCATGACCTCCCTGAAACAGGAACTGATCCCGTCACTGGAGTTCCCGCAGATCAGCGTGATCACCGCTTTGCCGGGGGCCTCCCCCGATGTGGTTGATGCCCAGGTCAGCGAGCCGCTGGAAGGTGCGCTCACTGCAGTGGAAGGGCTCGAGTCGTCCACGGCCACTTCCCGCTCCGGCATCTCCACCATCAGCCTTACCTTTGCCTACGGCACCGATCTGGACCGCGCACGCGGCCAGGTGGACCGGGCCATTTCGAACTCCCGGCAGCTGCTTCCCGAAGACGTGAATCCGCAGTCGCTGGCCGGAAGCATCAGCGACTTCCCGATTGTCTACCTTGCTGTGTCCTCCGACGAGCCGCTCGCGGAGCTCAACGCCGACCTGCAGCGCCTGACCGTTCCCCGCCTGCAGAAGATCGAGGGCGTGCGTACCGCGGAGGTCACCGGCGGTGCCACCCGCCACGTAGCCATCCTGCCTGACAACGCCGCGCTTGCCGCCTCCGGGGTCACCCCGGCAGCCATCGTGGAGGCACTGGAAAACAGCGGTGCCCTCCTGCCGGCCGGAACGGTCCAGGAAGACGGCCGGACCCTGTCCATCCAGGTCGGCGCCCCGCTGGACAGCCTCGAGAAGATTTCCGCATTGCCGGTCGAGTCCACGGAATCGTCGCCCGGCAGCACTCCGGTCACCATCGGCGCCGTGGCCTCGGTGGACGTCACCGAGGACGAGGCCAGCTCGATCACGCGCACCAACGGCGAGGCCACGCTGGCCGTATCCATCACCAAGACGCCGGCCGGTGACACCGTGGGCATCTCCCACGAGGTCATGGACCTGCTGCCTTCCCTTCAGGATGAACTGGGCAACGGCGCCGTCTTTACGGTGATCTTCGACCAGGCACCGTTCATCGAAACATCCATCTCCGATCTCACCACCGAGGGCCTGCTCGGCCTTGGCTTTGCCGTGCTGGTGATCCTGGTCTTCCTGCTTTCCATCCGCTCCACGCTGGTCACCGCGGTTTCCATTCCGCTCTCCCTGCTGGTGACCTTCATCGGGCTGCTGGCCTTCGGCTACTCCCTGAACATCCTCACCCTCGGTGCGCTGACCATCGCGATCGGCCGGGTGGTGGATGACTCCATCGTGGTGATCGAAAACATCAAGCGCCATCTGGGCTACGGCGAGGATAAACGTTCTGCCATCCTCACTGCCGTCCGCGAGGTTGCCGGTGCCGTCACGGCGTCGACCCTCACCACCGTGGCGGTATTTGCGCCCATCGCCTTTGTCGGCGGG
This sequence comes from Arthrobacter sp. zg-Y1171, assembly GCF_025244845.1. Taxonomy (NCBI): domain Bacteria; kingdom Bacillati; phylum Actinomycetota; class Actinomycetes; order Micrococcales; family Micrococcaceae; genus Arthrobacter; species Arthrobacter sp. zg-Y1171. Next base: position 2,243,858 of record NZ_CP104264.1, read on the forward strand.
CTCGCCGGCGAACTGTTCCGCCCCTTCGCTGTCACGACGTCCCTGGCGCTGCTGGCTTCACTGCTGGTCTCCCTGACGATTGTGCCGGTGCTCGCGTACTGGTTCCTCAAGTCCACCCCTCCGGTGGCCGATCCGGCCGCGTACCGTGCCGAAGCGGAAGAACGGGAGTCCCGGACCTTCCTGCAGCGCGGTTATCTGCCGATCCTGCGCACCACCCAGCGTCATCCGGTCTACACGGTTACCGCCGGGCTGATCATCCTGGTGGCGACGGCGGCTTTGACCCCGCTGCTGCCCACCAACCTCCTGGGCGATACGGGGCAGAACACCTTCAGCGTGCGGCAGGAGCTGCCAGCGGGCACCTCCTTGGAACGCACTTCCGAGGCTGCCGGGGAGGTAGAACAGATCCTGGGTGACATCGAGGGCGTCAAGGACGTCCAGGTCACCATGGGCACTTCCACCTCCGGGCTGGCGGCGTTTACCGGCGGGGGCTCCTCGGTTGCGAACTTCACCGTCATCACCGAGGAAGGGGTGGACCAGGTGGCCCTGCGGGATACCGTGCGGTCCGCCCTTGAGGACGCCGACGACGCCGGAGAGGTCACCCTGGGCAGTACCGGCGGCGGTTTCGGCACGTCCAACACAGTGGATATTTCCCTGTCCGCCGGTGACCCGTCGGAGCTGCAGCCGGCCAGCGACGCCATCGTTGAGGCGATGTCCGACCTGCCCGGCGTCGCCGAGGCGAGCAGCAACCTCTCATCGTCCCAGCCGGTGGTGCAGGTCAGCATCGACCGGGGCAAGGCTGTTGCTGCCGGCCTGAACGAGCAGCAGATCGCCGGGCTGGTCGCCTCCACGATCAGCCCGCTGCCGGCCGGGACGGTCCGTCTGGGCACCGATGACCTGCCGGTGCTCATCGGTGAAGGCACCCCCATCACGTCCTTGGAGCAGTTGAACGGCATTTCCGTGCCGGCCGGTTCCGGCTCCGTGCCGTTGAGCGCGCTGGCCACGGTCGAAGAGGTGGAGGTGCCGACGTCGGTCTCCTCCTCCGGCGGCGAACGCACCGCCGTCGTCTCCGTCTCTCCCGACGGCGACAACCTTGGTGCCACCATCACCGAAGTCCAGTCACGGCTGGCGGAAGTCGACCTTCCGACCAGCGTCACGGCCGAGCTCAGCGGTGCTGCCACCCAGCAGAACGAATCCTTTACGCAGCTGGGCCTTGCCCTGCTTGCAGCCATTGCCATCGTCTACGTGATCATGGTGGCGACCTTCAAATCCCTGCTGCAGCCGCTGATCCTGCTGGTCTCCATTCCGTTCGCGGCCACCGGTGCCGTTCTGCTGCTGCTCCTGACCGGGGTTCCGCTGGGACTTCCGTCTTTGGTGGGCATGTTGATGCTGGTGGGCATTGTGGTTACCAACGCGATTGTGCTGATGGACCTGATTAACCAGTACCGGCAGCCTCGGGGCAATGAACCGGGCATGAACGTGGAGGATGCCATCTTCCGCGGCGCCCGCCAGCGCCTGCGCCCGATCCTCATGACCGCTCTGGCCACCGTCTTTGCGCTGACGCCGATGGCCCTGGGTGTTACGGGTGAGGGCGGCTTCATCTCCCGCCCGCTGGCCATTGTGGTGATCGGCGGACTGATTTCCTCAACTGCACTGACCCTGATCCTGGTGCCTGTGCTCTACCGTCTGGTGGAAGGATCCCGGGAGAAGCGGCAGGAGCGGAAGGAACAGAAGCCGGTGAGCGAGGCCGGGGCTCGCGCCTAGGCGAGCAGGCGCGTCGGCTGTCCGGTGGTACTGGTCGGGGGTCTGTGTTGTGGGTCTGGTTTGGCCCCCCATCCGATGCATGCGCAGCCGCGCGGGGCGGGCTCGGGCGCGCGGCAAGTTCAGAGCAGCAGCGGGCCGGCCGGTTCAGTGCGTGGCAAGGCCAGAACGGGCGCAGGTTCAGAACGGCGGCAGGTTCAGAACGGCGGCGCTGTACCCGATTCCTGCACAGGATCCGATTCCAGCACTGGACCCGCAGCCCGATTTGTGGCCGGATGCGGGGATCCGAGTTCCAGGAAGGGCTCGGTTCGGTAGACGCGTCCGGTCGGCGAGGTCCACTCGATCACCCCGTGCGAGGGCTGACAGGCTTTCCAGTAACCGAGGGTCTTGAACCGGTGGTGGCGTCGGCAGAGGTGTTCAAGGTTTCCGTGGTCGGTGGGTCCGCCGCGCGCCCAGTCGATGGTGTGGTCGATGTCCGAGTTCGAAGTACTGACCCGACAGCCGGGGAACCTGCAGGTTCCGTCCCTTGCGCGGAGCCAGCGGCGAAGCCCGGCAGGGACCTTTCTGCGTTGTCCTACGCCCAGGATCTCTCCGGTGTGCGGATTTTGGGCCAGTCCGGTCCATCCGACGGCGTTGCGGGCCAGTCGGCGGGCTTCTTCGGCGCTGATGGGGCCGTAGCCGTGCAGTTCTGCCGGCTGGTCGTCGGCTCCGAAGAGGGTCTCTGCGCTGATCAGGACCATGATTTCCGCCCGAGGTACGATTCCATCGTCCGGTCCTGTTGTGCGATCGGGTGCGCCCTCCGGGCCGTTGCCAAAGCCGGTTCCGTCCTCGTCCCGGGTGGCTGTGCCAGTGTCATTGCTGGTGTGGCCGGTGCCGGGTCGGGTTCCGGACGCGTCTCGGGTTGCGGCCTCTTCCGGGGTGCCGGGCAAATGTCTCCGGCTGCCGCCCATCAGCAGCTGCGCCAGGATGTCGGCACGCAGCTGGTCCGTGGTCCGGGAATCTCCTCCCGCCTGCTCACCCCGCGCCGCGGTACTGAGAGCGGTATAGATCTGCTGCGCTTCCGCAGCACGCAGATGAGCCGAGAGGCAGGACATGCCGTCCTCTTCGCGGTCCAGGGTGACCATGCGCTGCTCGAAAGCAGTTAGGTGCCTTTTGCTTATGGTCTCCGGGAACGTCTTTTCGCGCAGCCGCCGGGCCTTGGCCGAGAACTGCGCCCGCGTCTGACCCTCCGCAGCCTTCAGCAGGTCGGCCTCGAACCCTGGGAGTTTCTCCGCAGGAACGTTCCGGCACTGCTCCAGGACCACCTGCGCATGCTGGTACGAGAACCGCCCCTCTTCCAGCCCGGTCAGGGTCGCCGTATGGGTGCCGCACAGCTGCCCGGCCTCACTCAACAGCCGCTGACCCGTCACCTGCGGAACATTCAGGATGGCGGCACATTCGGCAGCCGCGAGGCTGAAAGCGATCCCGGGTTTATCCCGCTCCGACGGATCGAAGAACTTGTGCCGAAAGACCTGCTCCATCCGGTTCAACAGGCGGGACCGCTGCGCCAGCCCCCAGGAAACCAGATGCTCCACCCGGACCAAAGCCTCACCAACCATGGGTTCGTCAAAGGCTTCAAGATTCTGCAGCGCCAGCGTCCCGGTGAAACCGTCCGGGTAAGCATCAGCAGGACTTTCGACAGGAGTGGCACCACCTCCGCCGTCGCCGACAGTTACTGCCAGCGCCGCGCGAAACACAGCCAGGGTGACGGGAGAGCAGGACGCCTCCGCGTCACCAGCCGGCCTTGTCGGCGGCTGGTCCATGCCTGGTTCTTCAGTTGTCGGTTCGGTGTTTCCGAGCTGATCCATACCTCAGGATTTCATCCGGCACTGACATTCCAGGGTCGAAAACAGGCCTGAAACAGCCCCTTCAGGAAACTGGATTACCCGTCTTTTCGCCTCGACTACCTACCCGAAATCCGGGTCCGCCGAGGAGGTGGCCAAGCACGATTGTCGAGTCCCCACGGCACCAATCGAACCTCCACACGACGCCGGCATCGTTCGCCCGTAACGTCCCCGCGGCACCCCACCCCACCTCAGCACCCACCGAAACCGAACCCGGGAATGAACCGGAGCAGGTAACGGTTAGGGGAGATGTATGCATATGCATATACTTTTAGGAACACTCGAACTTCCGGAGGCAACCATGCAGATCGGCGTCTTCAGCGTCAGCGACATCACCCGGGACCCCGTCACCGGGCGCATCCCGACCGAAGCGGAGCGGATCAAGGCCGCCGTGGCCATTGCCCGCAAGGTCGAAGAGATCGGCATGGATGTCTACGCCACCGGCGAGCACCACAATCCGCCGTTCTATGCCAGCTCCCCCACCACTCTGCTGGGCTACATTGCCGCACAGACCGAGCGGATCATCCTCTCCACCACCACCACGCTGATCACCACCAATGACCCGGTGAAGATCGCGGAAGACTTCTCCATGCTCCAGCACCTCGCCGACGGCCGGGTGGACCTGGTCCTTGGCCGCGGCAACACCGCGCCTGTCTATCCGTGGTTCGGCAAGGATCCCCAGGACTCGGTGGAACTGACCGTGGAGAACTACAACCTGCTGCGCCAGCTGTGGGATAACGACACCGTGAACTGGCAGGGCAAGTTCCGTACTCCGCTGCACAACTTCACAGCCACGCCCCGCCCGCTCGACGGCGCCGCCCCCTTCGTCTGGCACGGCTCCATCCGCACGCCGCAGGTCGCCGAAATTGCCGCGTACTTCGGAGACGGTTTCTTCGCCAACAACATCTTCTGGCCGAAGGAGCACTACATGCAGCTGATCGGCCTGTACCGCGAGCGCTACGAACACTACGGCCACGGCCGCGCCGACCAGGCCATTGTGGGACTGGGCGGACAGTTCTTCATGCGGAAGAACTCCCAGGACGCCGTCAACGAGTTCCGCCCGTACTTTGACAATGCCCCGGTCTACGGCCACGGGCCGTCCATGGAGGACTTCACCGCCCAGACCCCGCTGACGGTGGGCAGCCCGCAGGAGGTGCTGGAGAAGACGTTGAGCTTCCAGGAGTACTTCGGCGATTACCAGCGCCAGCTGTTCCTGATCGACCATGCAGGACTGCCGCTTAAGACGGTGCTGGAGCAGCTGGACCTCTTCGGCGAATACGTGCTGCCGGAACTGCGAAGGGAGTTCGATTCCCGCCGCCCGGACGACGTCCCCGAAGGACCCACCCACGCCGCACGGGTTGCCGCCCGGAAGGCGGACGCGGAGCCCGCCCCGTCATCTGCATCGACGTCCCCTGCGGTTCAGTAGGCTGGGACAATGCATTCAACAAACGACGTCACGGCGAAACAGGCAGCCGAAGCGTGGGAATCATTGTTCCGTGTCCAGGTCGGCGTTATGCGGCGCCTGCAGCGGGATCCGGAATTCCGGGAGCTCACCATGCGGGAGTATGACGTCCTGTTCAACCTGACGCGTTGCCCCGGCGGCTGGATACGGCTCAACGAGCTCAACGAGCACCTGCTCATCAGCCAGCCCAGCCTGAGCCGGATGGTGGACCGGCTTGAAGCCAGGGGCCTGGTGCAGCGCCGGCCGGCAGAACAGGACCAGCGCGGCGTCGAGCTCTCGCTGACCGAGGAGGGGCGGGCAGTCCAACGGCGCCTGGGCCGCATCCATGTACGTGGAATCCATGAACTCCTGACGCCGGCCCTGGACAACACTGAATTGGCACGCCTGAAGGAACTGACGGACAAGGTCCTGGCGAGCCTGGAGGACTAGGCGGCCGCCTCAGTCAGCGGCGGATCGGCGAACGCCAGCCGGGGCACCAGCAGCAGGAGTGCTGCCGCGATAAACGCAGTCACCGAACACACCGCCCAGACCGTCAGGTAGCCCTGCAGCGGTGCCACCGTCCCGGCGTCGGCCGCTCCGCTCGAAAGGGCGTCCGCGGCTGCGCCGGCCAGTGCAATTCCGAAGACCGCCGAGGCGAAGGACCCGCCGATGGTCTTGGTGGTGTTGGTCAGCCCGGTTGCCATGCCGGTTCGGTTCAGCGGTGCCGCCGCGGCAGCAGCCGAGGGAAGCGCGGCCACCAACGCCCCGGAGCCCAGCCCGGCGACCACCATGTTCATCAGGGCCTGCGGCAGGGTGTCATGGAAAGGCAGGAAGAGCCCGTACCCGACACCGACCAGGAGCGAGGCACCCACCAAGGTGTTCCTCGGCGTGGTCCGCCGGGCGGCCAAGGGGAAGAGCAGCGCGCCGGCGAGCAGGGCGAAGACGTAGGTCCCGATGATGATGGACACCTGCGAGGCCGCCAGCCCCAGGCCGTAGCCGTACAGCGCGGGATCGGTGCGGGCGAACGTGGACATGGGCGCCTGGGCGCCGAGCACCGAAATGCCGAACAACCCCGCGGTCAGCTGGACCGGCCACATGGACGGGCTGCGCAGCATCCGGAAATCCACCAGCGGATCCTTCTGCCCGAGCTCGTACCGGACAAAAGGAATGAACGCGGCGACACCGGCAGCCAGGACGGCCCACACCCACCAGGTCTCCGGACCGTTGATCCGCAGGAAGGTCAGCCCGGAGGTAAGCAGGAGCAGCCCGACCGCCAGCAGTACGAAGCCCGTGCGGTCCACCGTGCCGCCGTCCAGGGAGCTGGATTCCGGCACCCCGAAATGCACGGCAAAGATACACAGCGTCACCGCGGCGGCGGGCGCGCACAGCGTGAGCCAGAGCGGGAGGTGCTCCACCAGCACCCCGCCCAGCAGGGCTCCGCCGATCACCCCCAGCTCCAGTGCGCCGACCAGCAGGCCTGCCGCCTTGCGGGTAAGCACGGCCCGGTTGGGAGTGTGGCGCACCCGGCTGAAAATCAGGGCGATCTCCATCGGCAGCCAGACCACGTAGAAGCCCTGGAGCGACCACGCGGCCAGGAACGTCCAGAAATCCGGGGCCACGGCGACTCCCCAGGAGGCCGCCGCCGTCAGGACCGTGGAGACCAGCAGGATGCGTTTGTGCCCGTAGATGTCCCCCAGTTTGGCCAGGATCGGCACGGCCAGGGCACTAAGCATCAGCTGGGCGGATTCAAACCAGTTGACGTCGCCGTCGTCGATCCCCAGGTGGCGGGCAATGTCGGTGAGCAGCGGCGTGTAGTAGCCCTGCAGGATGCCGCTGGTGATTTCCACCAGCACCAGGAACCCGACGAGGGGGCCGATCATGCGCAGCCCGGGCAGGGACGGCGCGGACATCAGAGCGCACCCATCAGGGCCTTGTAGAACGTGATGCCCTCGCCGAACGTCTCGATGCCCAGCCGTTCGTTGTCGGCGTGGATGCTGGCCCGGTCCGCGGCGCTCATCCGGAACGGGGCAAAGCGGTACACCGCATCGCAGATGGAGGTGAAACGCCGCGAATCGGTCCCGCCAAGCATGATGTACGGCACCGGAACGGCGTCCGGGAAGCAGGTCCGGATGGTTTCCTCCAGCAGGGCGAACTGGGCGTTGTCCGTCGCGGAGACCGGCGAGGGCTCATTGCCCTCCACCACGCGCAGGCTCACCTTGGGGTCCCGGATGATCGACCGCAGCCGCGACACAGTGGACGCCACCGTCTCGCCCACGGCCACCCGGACATTGGCATTGGCCGTGGCGCGCGTGGCCAGGACATTGGATCCCTTGCTTCCCCGCAGCTGGGTCACGGCCACGGTGGTGCGGGTCATGGCGTTGGGCTCCCCGCCGAGCAGCCCGAACACCCGGGTCAGCGCACCGCGCAGGTGCCTGGCATTGCCCAGCACCGGACGGAGCGGCAGCGGCGCCGAGCCGGAGAGCCGCTGGACCATTTCCACGCTGACATCCGGAAGGGAGGCCGGGAAAGGACGGCGGTCCAGGCGGACGACGGCGCGGGCCAGGCGCGCCGTTGCACCCCTCCGGTTCGGCGTGGACGCATGCCCGCCGGCGTCCTCCACCGCCAGTTCGACGTCGAGGATGCCCTTTTCGGAGACGCCGACGACGGCGAGCGGCGCAGACACGAACGGGAACGCACCCGAGGCCACCGCTCCCCCTTCATCCAGCACCAGCCAGGGACGGATGCCGCGTTCCGCGAGCAGGGCAGCGGCAGCAGCAGCCGTATCGCCGGCGGTTTCCTCGTTGTTGCCGAAGGAGAAGTAGATGTCCCCTGCGGGCGCGAACCCCTCGGCGAGCAGCTGTTCAGCCGCTTCCAGCACGGCTGCCAGCGCCCCCTTGTCATCGAGGGCCCCGCGGCCTTCGATGGAGGTTTCCGTGACCGTGCCGGCAAACGGCGGGTAGTCCCACCGCGACGGGTCCTCCACCGGGACCACGTCATAGTGGGCCATCAGCACCGCGGGACCCCTGCCGTCCGCGCCATCGACCGCCGCGCCGTCTCCGGCCGCGGCGTCGGGCGAGGCCGTCCCGGGCCAGCGGTACAGGAGCCCGAACCCGTTGACCCGTTCCAGCTGCAGGCCGGCGGAAACAAGGGGAAAGAGTTCCGGCAGTGCTGCGATAAAGGCCTCGAACTGGTCCGGCTCCATTTCCTCGGGCACCCGGGAGGAAACGGTGCGGTAGGTGAGGAGCCGGGCGAGCTTCGGAGCGGCCGCGCGGCCTAGTGCAGCGGCGGATAGCGCCGTGGGAGAGCTGGGCATGGGAGCGAGTGTAGCGGCTGTGGCATGCATCACAGTCCACTGCACGGAAGATTAAGTTACCAAGCGGTAACCAGGCGGTGAGGCTCAGGCCTCCGGGGTTGCTGCGGCATGCAGCAGGGGCAGCATCCGCCCTTCGAAATGCGTGTTCAGCACAATCACCGAGGAAGTCCGCAGGACCGTGTTGGTGGCGACGATCGCGTCGATCACCCGCTGCAGATCAGAATTGGACCGCGCCGCCACCCGGGCCAGCAGGTCGCTCTCCCCCGAGACGGTATGCACCTCCTGGATTTCCGGAATCCGGGACAGTGCCGCAACCACTGCGTCATGGCCGGTGTCCTGGCGGATGGTGAGCGAGCAGTAGGCGACGACGTCGTACCCCAGGGCCTCGGCGTCGATCCGCGGACCCCAGCCGGCGATCACACCGGTCTCCTGCATCCGGTCCAGGCGGGCCTGGACCGTGGCCCGGGCAACGGCGAGCCGGCGCGAGGCCTCCAGCACCGACATCCGCGGGTTGTCGGTAAACAGGGTGACGATACGGGCATCCAGCGCGTCGGTGGGCATGGGGTCCTTTCCGGGACTTAGCACAGGCAGTGTACAAATTGTAAAGGCAGCACGGCCGACTGCCGGAACCGACGGCACACAAACCGGCCTTAAGATGGAATCCGGTGTACAGTCCTGCAGCGGCATCCCTGCCCGCGGACGGCACGCACCGGCAGCCAATCCGTTCGTTCTAAGGCCTCTCCCGTTATGCCCAGTTCCGCCCGCCCGTCCAGCACTGACACTGCGCTTCCGGCCGGGGAACCGTCCTCCGCGCGGAAGATGCAGCCGAGGCACCTTGTCCTGATGAGCCTCGGCAGTGCCATCGGCACCGGCCTTTTCGTAGGGTCCGGCGAAGGCATCGCAGCGGCCGGTCCGGCAGTGCTGATCTCCTTCCTAATCGCCGGAACCATGGTGATTCTGATCATGCGCATGATGGGCGAGATGGCGGCGGCCGACCCCAGCAGCGGTGCGTTTTCCGTATATGCCGAGAAAGCCCTGGGGCGCACGGCGGGCACCACGGTCGGGTGGATGTGGTGGTTCCAGATCGTGATCGTCATAGCCGCGGAGGCTACGGCCGCTGCGGCCATCGTCGCCTCCCTGGTCCCCGGCGTCGAGCAGTGGATGCTGGCCCTGGCCTTCATCATCGTGTTTACCGCCGTCAACCTGGCCGGGGCTGCCAGCCTGGGCGAATTCGAGTACTGGTTTGCCATCCTGAAGGTTGCCGCAATCATCATCTTCCTGGCGGTCGGCGTCGCCTTCGTGGCCGGACTGCTTCCCGGCGTCCCGTCGCCGGGCACCTCCAACCTCTTCGACAACGGCGGCTTCATGCCCAACGGCCTGACCGGGGTGGCCTCGGGACTGCTGCTGGTGGTCTTCGCTTTCGGCGGCACCGAGATCATCACCATCGCCGCAGCGGACACAGAGGAACCGTCCAAGAATATTGCCGGAGCGATCAACTCGGTGATCTGGCGGATCCTGGTCTTCTACATCGGTTCGGTGCTGGTGATGGTCACCGTACTGCCCTGGGACAGTGAAGCGCTGAGCACCGGCCCGTTCGTGGCCGTCCTGCATGCAGCGAAGGTCCCCGGTGCGGACACGGTCATGGCGGTCGTCATCGTCATCGCGCTGCTGTCCGCCATGAATGCGAACCTGTACGGCGCGTCCCGGATGATCTACTCCCTGGGCGAGCGCGGCCGGGCTCCGGCCGCCCTGGGCCGCCTCGGCTCCGGCGGAGTGCCCCGCCGGGCGGTGCTGGCGTCCGTGGTCTTCGGCTTCGTTGCCGTGGTGCTGAACTACCTCTACCCCGACACCGTGCTGATGATCCTGCTCAACACCGTCGGTTCCACCTGCCTGGTGGTCTGGGGCATCTCCATCGTTTCCCAGATCATCCTGCGGCGTCGGGCGGAAGCGGCCGGCGTCGAACTCACGTTCAAGATGTGGGCCTTCCCCTGGCTCTCCTACTTTGCGCTGGCACTGCTCGCGGGAATCGTGGTCCTTGGCTTCTTCGACCCCGATGTGCGGATCCAGCTGCTGGCGACGGCGGCCCTCAGCACCGTGCTGGTCCTGCTGGCCTGGTCCTTCGAACGGCGCAGCGCTGCCAAGGCCCGCACCGCACCCGGGGACCGAGCCGACCAGGCCTGATAGGCAAACTGCCAAGCACATCCGGCGGCTGAACGCTACATTTGTACAGACTGCGTCATGTTCGGGGCGCTGTTTGCTCACTGTGGCGTGAAGCACTAAATTGCGGACCATGGACAATAATCTGCAACCTGCGGCCCTGCCGGCGGAGGAACTCCGGGAGCTGTACCGCCTGGTCACCGCCGTCCGGCAGCTGGACCTCGCCGCGATCGCCTGGCAGCGCCAGGGCATCATCCCCGGATACGCCCCGGAACTGGGCCAGGAAGCCGCCCAGGTGGGCAGCGCCTTCGCCATGGATCCCAAGCATGACTTCGTTTTCCCCACGTACCGGGAAATGGGCGTGGCGCTCACCATGGGCGTGGATATGACCGCCTATATGTCCACCCACAAGGCCAGCTGGCACGGCGGCCTCTACAACCCGGTGCAGACCCGGCTTGCGCCGATCCAGGCAGTGGTCGGCGGATCCGTGCTGCACGCCGTGGGCTGGGCGCACGGCCAGACCCTCGCCGGCGACCCCGGCGTGGCCCTGACCTACTTCGGCGACGGCGCCAGCTCCCAGGGCGACGTCCATGAAGCAATGAACTTCGCCGGCGTCCTGAAGGCTCCGGTCATTTTCTTCGTCCAGAACAACGGCTGGGCCATTTCGCTGCCCACCGAGGCCCAGGTGGCCGGCGGAACCGTCGCCGCCCGTGCCGCCGGATACGGAATGAAGGCCATCACCGTGGACGGCAACGACGCCGCCGCCGTCGTCCTCGCCACGCGGGAGGCCGCCGCTCACGCCAGGGCCGGGCACGGTCCGGTACTGATCGAGGCCATGACCTACCGCCGCGGCCCGCACTCCACCAGCGACGATCCCGGCAGGTACCGGAGCCTGGCCGAGGAACGGCGCGACGAAGGCGTGGATCCGGTCCAGCTGCTGGCGGACCGGCTCCTGGCGGAAGGCCTGGCGGACGCCGACTTCCTGGACGCCGCGCTGCAGGACGCCAAGACCCATGCGGACACCGTCCGCGAGGGAGTCATGGCGCTCGGCCCCCGTCCCGGACGGGAAATGTTCGACTTCGTTTTTGCCGAGCCCACCGAAGCACTCAAAGCCCAGGCCCGCGCCTGGCGGGAGGAATCCGAACATGTCTGAGCAGCTCAGCGACGCCGTGGCGTCCTCCGACCTGGAAGCCGCTGCCCGGAACACGGAGCAGACCGCCGCGCAGGAGCAGTCTCCCCTGGCCCCGTCCCCGGAGGACGGCGACGGCCGGGTGGAAAACCTCTCGATGCAGGCGGCCCTGAACCGGGCCCTGGCCGAAACCCTGGCCGAGGATCCCAAAGCCGTGGTCCTGGGCGAGGACGTGGGACGGCTCGGCGGAGTCTTCCGCATCACCGACGGCCTGCAGAAGCGCTTCGGTCAGGACCGCGTTTTCGATACTCCGCTGGCGGAATCGGGCATCCTGGGCATGTCCGTGGGGCTGGCCATGGCCGGGTTCCACCCGATCCCCGAGGTGCAGTTCGACGGCTTCGCGTATCCGGCGGTAAACCAGATCGTCACCCAGCTGGCCCGGATGAACTACCGCAGCCGGGGCACGATGCCCATGCCGGTGACCCTGCGGGTCCCCAGTTTCGGCGGCATCCGCGCCCCCGAACACCACGGCGAGTCGCTGGAGGCGCTCTTCGCCCACGTTCCGGGATTGAAGGTGGTTTCCCCTTCCAGCCCGCACGAGGCCTACCACCTGCTGAAGCACGCCGTAGCCGTACCGGACCCGGTGATCTTCATGGAACCGAAGTCCCGCTACTGGCAGAAGGGCGACGTATTCCTGGACGACGCCGGCCCCCTGGAGGGCGCCAAGGTGGTCCGTCCGGGCAAGCACGTCACGCTGGTGGCGTGGGGCGCCATGGTGGCCCGCTGCCTCTCCGTGGCCGAGCTGGCAGCCGAGGACGGCATCGAGGTGGAGGTCCTGGACCTGCGGTGGCTGAAGCCGATCGACGCCGAGGGGCTGGCCGCCTCCGTCGCCCGGACCCGGCGCGCCGTCGTCGTCCATGAAGCGCCGCTGACCTCGGGCCTCGGCGCCGAAGTGGCCGCCCTGATCACCGAGCGCTGCTTCGATACCCTGCGCGCTCCGGTTGGGCGGGTCACGGGATTCGACGTACCGTATCCCTCAGGCGACCTTGAAGACGAATACATCCCGAACATCGACCGCATCCTGTTCGGGATCCAGCGAGTATTGGAGTACCGGCGTGGCTGAAATCCCCTTCCCTCTTCCCGACCTCGGCGAAGGCCTGATCGAGGCCACCGTGCTGGAGTGGCTGGTGTCCGTGGGCGACCAGGTGGAACGCAACCAGCCGCTGGTCGAGGTGGAAACCACCAAATCGGCGGTGGAGCTGCCCTCCCCGCAGGCCGGACGCGTTGCGCGCACCTACGGCGAGCCGGGTGAAACGATCAACGTCGGCGAACCGCTTATTGTCTTCGAGGTTCCGGACAACGCCGCCGGCATTGTGGGTACGGTGCCGCAGGAAGCTCCGGCGCGCCGCCGGGTCCGACTGACCGCCGCGCTGGACGAGGACTAGGCAGTGGCGGATTACGGCTCCCTGGTGGAAGGCACCGACCCCCGCCTTTCGGTGGAGAGTATCGACCCTGCCGAAGATGCCGGGGGCACGACGGCGCTGCGTCCCGTACTCCTGCTGCACGGCTTTGCCTCCAGCGCGCAGCTGAACTGGCATGACTCCGGATGGATCACCGCGCTGACCGCCGCGGGACGCCGGATCATTACCGTGGACCTGCCCGGCCACGGCGGCAGCGCCGCACCGGAGGACCTGGATTCCTACCGCCCCAGCCGCATCCGCGCGGACCTGCTGCAGGTACTCCAGGACGCAGGCGTTTCCCCGCTGGCCGACGGCGACCCGGCCAGCGGCCTGGACGTGGTGGGGTACTCCCTCGGTTCCCGCCTCGCCTGGGAATTCGGAGCCACCCAGCCCGAACTCGTGCACCGCATGGTGCTCGGAGGGCCGGGAAGCGGTGACCCGCTGGCGGACTTCGACCTCGATGCCGCCCGCGAAGCAGCGGCGGGCGGGGCGCCCGTGGCGGATCCCCGCACCGCCGAACTGCTGCGCATGGCCCAGCTGGTTCCGCAGAACCGCCTGGCCGCGCTGTTCCGGATGATCGAGGCCATCAAGGAGGAACCCTTCTCCCCCGCAGCGGCGGTTCCGTCCATGCCGCTGCTCCTTGTCGCCGGGGAACGCGATGACCTCGCGGCGACGGCGCCCGAACTGGCCGCCCTGAGCGGGCAGGCCGGGATGCTCTCGCTTCCCGCCCGCACCCACACCAACGCCGTGACTTCGCGGGCATTCAAGAATGCTGCGGTGGAATTCCTGGCGGGCTAATAACAGCTTGGTCACGACGGCTCGTTATCCGCCAACATTTCCGGGTGCACGCTAAGATGAAAAGGCTAGTGGACTCGCCTGACATTGATCAGCCTACTGATTAATGCCAGGCGAGATTCCCTGCTTTCATCTTTGACCCTCAAGGGAGGACACCCGTGGATGTACTCCTGGGGCACCGTTACCGCACCACCGAACTCATCGGGTCCGGCGGCGCTGCCGCTGTCTACCGCGGGGTCGACGAAAACCTTGGCCGGGAAGTGGCCGTCAAGCTTTTCAACGCCGGGTTCCGCGAGGATGACGAAACCCGCCGCCAGCAGATCGAAATGCAGCTGCTGGCAACCCTGAACCACCCCGGCTTGGTCACCCTGCTGGACGCCGGCGTCAACGTTGACGACGAGGGCCGCAGCTCCAGCTTCCTCGTGATGGAGCTGGTGGACGGACCGGACCTGCGGGGCCTGCTCAAGGAAGGTCCCCTCTCCTCCTCCGCAACGGCGGCGCTGGGTGCCGATCTGGCCGATGCGCTGAACTACGTGCACAGCAACGGAGTGATCCACCGCGACGTAAAGCCTGCGAACATCCTGCTTTTCCCCCAGGAAGACATGGACACCCGCCTCTACCCGAGGCTCACTGACTTCGGCATTGCCCGGATGGTCGAAGCCACCGTTGCCACCGCCAACGGCGCAACCATCGGAACTGCGAACTACCTGAGCCCGGAACAGGCGCAGGGGGCTGCCGTGGACCCGCGGACAGATGTCTACTCGCTGGGCCTGGTGCTCCTGGAGTGCCTGACCGGGGAAAAGGCCTTCCCCGGACCGATTGTGGAAGCAGCCGTGGCACGCCTGCTCCGTGACCCCGAGATCCCCGAGTGGGTGGGGCCGGATTGGACGGGCATCCTGCGGGCCATGACGTCCCGCCTGGTGGACGCACGCCCCGAGGCCCACGAAGTGGCAGTGGCGCTTCGTTCCCTGGCCTCTGAAGCCATGGTGCTGGATGGACCGTCGACCGTTCCTTCGCCGGACTCCGCGCTCAGCGATCCGGACACCGGTGAATCCGCAACGGGCGGCGTCACCACGGGCAACATCTATATTCCGGCGCCGCCGCAGCACGCCCCCAGTCTGGGCTAGGCCGGACGGGCCGGAGAAGACATAAAAAACGGATCGGTCCTGCTGGACCGATCCGTTTTTCGTCGAGGGGCGGAAGAGGCTACTTGCCGTCGCCGGCCGCTTCATCCTCTTCGGGCTCGAAGTTCGAGGCTTCCTCGGTGCTCGCAGCCGAAATACCGTCCTCGCTCTGGGGGATGGTGCCTTCGGGTCCGCCCTGCGAACCCGTCTTCGACTGATCCCCCTGGCCGGCTTCCTTTTCGGTATTTCCCATGGTGTTTCTCCTTTGTGGTGCTCGCTGGCCTACTTATTCGATACTAGGCCAACTGTGGCCCGGCCAACACCTGCGGACGGATCGGGCGGCTGCCCTGGTCAGGCGGCCGAGCGTTTGCTGGCTGCGCGGACAGCGACCAGGCTCAGCAGCAGGAGCGCTGCGGCCGAAGCGGTCGGAACAATGAAGGCGTGGCTGTAACCGAAGGAATCCGCCAGCCCTCCGGCCACGGATGAACCCAGCGCCTGGCCGGTGACGACGCCGCTGGCCAGCAGGGTCATTACGGTACCCATCAGTTCGCGCGGGGCCACGATGGCGCCGATGCCGAAAATGCTGACCATGGTCGGTCCCACGGGAAGACCCAGAATCAGCAGCACAACCAGCATCATGCCTATGCTCGAGGGCAGGAACAGCAGCAGGGTAAAAGCCAGCATCGCCGCGGCGCACAGGACCCAGCGCCCCGCGGTGCCGAAGCGCTCGGGCCAGAAGGCCACGGACAGGGCGGCAACGGCGGAACTCAAAGCCATGGCCGCGTAGATGAGGCCGGCGGAAGTGGCCATGTCGAAGCTGCCGGCAAACGCCGTGAGGCTGGTCTGGGTGGAACCGAAGAACGAGCCCATGGCGACCATGCCGAGCACCGGAACCATGATGAGCAGCCACTGCGGACGTTCCCGCGGGGCCGGTGTTTCCGGATCCGGGCCGCTTCCTGCCGGCGTCGCTCCCTTGCGGGAAATCTTCGGGCGGCGCGAGGTGGGGACAACGTGCTCCACCGTGTGGTGCACGGCAAAGGCGGTCACCATCGTGGCCGTCAGCACTGCTGCCAGCACAAGCGGCAGCCAAGGGGCGACGGCGGCGGCGAGCAGGCCGACGAGGGCCGGGCCGAGCACGAATGTCAGTTCATCCGCGGTTCCTTCGTAGGCAAGGGCGGTGTCCATCTCGCGGCCCTGCGGACGGCGGGCGGTCATGGCCATCCAGCGGACGCGTGCCATGGGCCCGACCTGCGGGCAGGAAGCACCCATGAACAATGCGGCCGCAAGCATCCAGAACGGCGCGTCGGCCGGATCCAGGAGCGCAGCGGACAGCAGGAACAAGCCGATGGCCACGGGGTTCAGGACGGCTGTGCCGAGGAGGACCGGCCGCTGTCCGATCCGGTCCGCCAGATACCCCAGCAGCGGAGCACCCACTGCGGACCCGACGCCGACGCCGCCAGCGGCGAGGCCGCCGAGTGCGTAGGAGCCGGAAACCTCTGTGATCAGGGTGAGTGCGCCGACGGTGAGCATGGCCAGGGGAAGCCGTGCGAGGAAGGCGATGGGGAAGAACGACTTGCCCGCCAGGGCGAAGATGACTTGGTAGCGGCCGCCTGCGGACGGGGTTTTCACCGGGTCGGCAGGGTTGGAGTCAGGGCTTGGTGCCTGAGTGGGGGTGGAGGTGTCTTGGGTCATGGTGCGGTATCCAGATACGTCGAACCGCGCCCCGTCCCCCCTCCCGGTGCGCACAACCCGTGTAACGGGTCCAATTTTACCCATGCCGAGCCGGTGGACCTAACCAAAGACCCCCAAATCGACGGGAACGTCAGTGGATCAGGGCCTCGCCGGCGCTGTAACGGACCGAGGATCCGTTGCGACCCTTGAGGATCTGGAGCTGCGCCGGGATCCGTTGTTTCATTTCCGCCACGTGGCTGACAAGCCCGACCACCCGGCCGCCGTCGCGCAGCCCTTCCAGCGCGTCCATGACCTGCTCCAGGGACTGCTCGTCGAGGCTGCCGAACCCTTCATCCACGAACAGGGTTTCAATGTTCACGCCCCCTGCTTCCTGCTGGACCACGTCGGCCAGCCCCAGGGCAAGGGCCAGGGAGGCCATGAAGCTTTCGCCACCGGAAAGGGTGGAAGTATCCCGGTGCTGGCCGGTCCACTCGTCGGTGACGTGCAGGCCGAGGCCGGCCTTGCGGTTGCCGGACTTGGAATCGCTGTGTACCAGCGCGTACCGACCTCCGGTCATGGCAGCCAGCCGTTCCGTGGCGGCCGCTGCCACCTGCTCCAGCCGGGCGGCCAGGACGTAGGTACTCAGGGTCATCTTGTACTGGTTTTCGCCGCCGCCCCGGGCAGTATCCGCCACCGACTGCAGCAGGTCCCGCCGGGCGCGAAGGGGCGCGCTGCGTTTAAGCGACGCCTCCAGCTCGCTGGAGTATTCAGCGAGCCGCCCGGCGGAGCCTTCCAGCAGGCGGACCAGCAGGGCGGCCTCTTCCTGTTCCTTCCGTGCAGCCGCGGCCGCCTCTGCCGCCTCTGCCACGTCTTCCTCGTCCGGTACGGCCAGCGGCTCCCCCGCGGCATCGTCCGGTCCGGCCGCTGCCTGGGATTCCCGCCGCAGCAGCAGCCTGCGGCCCTGCTCTTCCCAGTTCGAAACTGCCAAGGCATAGGCGTCTGCGGTGGCGGCATCGAGCAAGGCAGCCTCAACCTCGGCCGCCGAGGCAAAGGCTGTTCCGGCCAGGGCTGCATCCAGTTCAGCGCTGACCCGGCCCGACTCGTCTTCGGCCGCGGCCGCCGCGCCTGCCGCCTCGCGGGCGGCGGCGGCAAGCTCCGCGAACAGCGTCAGGGACTGGACGCGTTCGCTGATGCTCGGGAAGCCCTGGCGGGCCTCGCGGATGCGCGCGGACAGTTCCGCTGCCTGTTCACGGGCTGCGGCGGCACGCGAATCCGCCTGTGCAGCAGCAATAAGGGCCTCGGAACGGGCAGCCTCGGCGGTCGCCAGTTCCGCAGCGATTGCCGTCAGGCGCCGGTCTGCTTCGGCCAGCAACCGGACGGCGCCGCGGGCTTTCTCCAACTCTGCGCGGGCCGCATCGAGCTGTTCCTGTGCGGCGGCGGCATCCCCCGCACCGCCGCGGGCGCGAAGGGCTGCGGTTTCCTCGGCAGCTGTACCGGCCAAGCGCCGGGCTTCTTCGTAGGCCGCTTCGGCCTTGCCCGCGCGTGCCTTGGCTGCCTGCTCGGCTTCGCGGGTGACCGGAGCCTCGCCGTCGGGCAGCGCCGCCGGGCGCGGGTGCTCGAGTCCCCCGCATACCGGGCACGGCGCGCCGTCTGTGAGTTCCTGTGCCAGCTCCGCCGCTGCCTGGTCCAGGCGTGCCTGCAGCAGATCCTGCCACTGCTGCCGCAGATCCTGATACTCCTGCCGGGCGTCGGCAGCCGCCGTCGCGGTCGCTGCTGCGCGCTCGTTGGCGGCGGCATAGCCGCTGATGGTCGCGACCAGTTCTTCGGCGGCGGCCAGGGCGGTTTCTGCCCGCGGTTCCCCTTCCGCCAGCCGTCCCAGCGCCGCGGCTTCAGCGGCCAGTTCCGTCTCTTCCGCCCGCAGGGAGTCCAGCGAGGCGTCGGCATCGACGGCCTGCGCCCGGTGGGCTTCTGCAGCGTCCTGCTCCGCTCCGGCACGGGCGAGCAGGGCCACGTTGCGTTCTTCGTCTTCCAACGCCGCGCGTACGGCTGCGAGGTCCGCACCGACGCGTGCCTCCACACCGTCCGGCAGCGTGGTCCCGGCGGCCGCCGACACACCGTAGACAGGGGCCAGCACATGCTCGGCCAGCGCCTGCAGGGCGCCGGCCGCTTCGGTGCGGCGGTTTTCTGCACGCCGGGTAGCGGCTTCCGCGGCCCGTACGCTGCCTGCCAGCAGGGAGGCGGCCGCGTGGGTCGCAAGCGCGGCCCGCTGCGGCTCAATCTCCGCTTCGGACCGGGCATGTTCCGCTTCGTCCCGGATCAGCTGCTGCAGGGCAATGCCGCGGGCACGGCGGTGCTCGAATTCCTGCAGGTGCTTCTCGGCGCTTTCCCGTGCCGTCATCAGCTCCGCGAGTTCCTTGCGGGCCGCGGCGCTTCGGGAGTCGAGCTCCGCCTGGAACTGTTCGAGCTCCGTTTCCCCGCCCTCGGCCTCGACACCGTCGTCATCCGCTCCGCTGCCTTCTGCGAGTTCGCCGCGGTAGCGCCGGATTTCGTCACGTGCACGACGCAGCACGTGTTCGGACTGCTCCTGCGCCTTGTCAAAGCGGTCGGTGGCTTCGACAAGCTCGGCCTTGAGCCTGCGTTCTATGTCTTCAAACCGGGAGGTGCCGAAGAGCTGCTGCAGCAGCTGCTCGCGCGAGGCTGCATCGGCGCGCAGGAAGGCCGCAAAATCCCCCTGGGGCAGCATTACCACGCGGGTGAACTGCTCCCGGTTCATCCCGAGCAGCTCGGTGATTTCCGCTGAAGCTTCGTCGTTGCGGGACGACTTCTGGACCCACGCACCGTCAACGAATTCGCTCAGCAGTGTCTTGGCCTGCTCGGTGACGGTGCTTTTCCCGCCCGCCCGCTTGGCGGGACGCTCCCACTGCGGGCTCCGGACAACTTCGAAGCGGCGGACACCGGCACTGAACTCGCAGACCACTTCGGGGGCCGTGTCCTGGGCAGCGTGGTCGCTGCGCAGCCGGCGTCCCTGCTGGCGGGCACCGGGGACGGTGCCGTAGAGGGCGAAGCAGATGGCGTCGAGCACGCTGGTTTTCCCCGCACCCGTAGGTCCGTTCAACAGGAAGAGCCCGTGGGCGCCCAGCTCGTCGAAGTCGATAACCTGCCGGTCTGCGAACGGGCCGAAGGCCTGCATTTCCAAGCGGTGGATTCTCACTGTGCTGCCTCTGCTTCGCGGACCTTGCCCAGGATTTCGATGAAGAGGTCCTTTTCCTCATCGGCTGCGCTGCGCGAGCGGACGTGCTCAAGGAAGCCGCAGCAGATGTCGAGATCGTCAGTCGCCTTCGCCAGCCGCTGGCTGTACGTCTGGTCCGGTCCCCGGGCGCCGCCCTCCGGATCGAAAGCCAGGACGAGGGTGTCCGGGAAGCGGGTGCGGAGCAGTTCCATGGCCCTGGCGGGCCGCTGGCTGTCTGTCAGGGTGACCTGGCAGTAGGCATCCTGGGCCTCGGCAAGATCCGGATCCGCCAGGAGATCGTCGAGCTTGCCGCGCAGCACCGCCAGCCGGCGCCGGGCCGGCCAGGTGACGGCCTCTACGGAAGCGAGGCCGCCGCCGTCGAACTCCAGCAGCCATCCACCCTTGGCCTGCCGTGCCTCGGAGAAGGAATACGGGAGCGGGGAGCCGCTGTAACGGACCGCGGGGCGCAGCTGCTGCCGGCCGTGCAGGTGTCCCAGGGCTGTGTAGGAGAACTCGTCGAACAGGTCCAGTGGGACGGCACCAAGCCCGCCCACCGCCAGGTCGCGTTCGCTGTCGCTGCTGATGCCGCCGCTGGCGAACGTATGGGCCATCACCACGGATGCGACGGGCGCCCCGGCCTGTTCGCGGGCAAGGATGTCCGCGCGGATGCGCCGTACGGCCGCCTCGGTGACGGAGAAGTGGTTCGGGACCTCAACGCCCAGCTCCCCGGCGGCGAGGCGGGGCTCCAGGTACGGGATGCCGTAGACGGCCACCGGCCTGCCCTCGGCGGGCAGCAGCACGGGGCGGGCAATGTCTTCATACCGCGTGCGCAGGTGCACGCCGGCCCGCTCGAAGAGTGCGCTGCCAAAACCCAGCCGGGCGGCGGAATCATGGTTGCCGCTGGACAGCACCACCACCGCGCCGGCACCCGTGATGCGCTCCAGCGCCGAATCCAGCAGGCGCACGGTGTCCACCGCCGGAAGCGCGCGGTCATATACGTCTCCCGCGATCAGCACGGCATCCACCCGCTGTTCCCGGACAGTGTCCACGAGGCGGTCGATGAAGTCCGCCTGGGCATCGAGCATTCCCACGCCGTGGAAGGATCGGCCCAGGTGCCAGTCTGAAGTGTGCAGTAAACGCATGTCTTAAAAACTACAGCCCGGCTCCGACAGTTAACGGATCGGGGGCAGCGGCGTGTGCCGCTGCCCCCGGGGGGTCCTGCTTTTTAGTGCCTTAGGTCCTAGGCGCGGTTGCCCGGCGTGCCGTCCTCCGGACGGGAGGTGCCGTCGGCCGGCTTGTCGAAGAAGCCGCGGGCTTCCTCGTCAACAACCGGCTTCGTGCTGCCGGCTGCCGGCTTGGCTGCTGCCGGCTTGGCCAGCGTGGCCGGCTTGACGGTTTCGGTGTCATCCCCAGCAAGCGTGTCCTCCTCCAGGAAGGAGTCCGCCGGGCTGCGGTGGGCGTCGATGGTCATGTCCACGCTGCGGAAAATCAGGCCGGCAATCACTGCGCCGAGCAAGGGTGCAGCCCAGAAGAGCCACACCTGCTCCAGTGCCCAGCCTTCGGAGAAGATTGCGACGGCGGTGGAACGGGCCGGGTTGATGCCGCCGTTGGTGACGGGAACAAGGACGGTCAGCAGGACGGCATAGGTCACGCCGACGGCGAAGGCGCCTGACACGGCGAGGGACTTGCGGGAGCCCGTGCCTGCCTTGCGGGACGCTGCGCCGAGGAAGACGGCGGTCAGCAGGGCGCCGGCAACAACCTCCATCAGCAGCGCGCTGGGAAGCGGGAAGAGGTTCGTAGAGTGCCCGTCGTAACCGTTGGCCGTGCCGGTCAGGAACTGACGGGCCTGCTCACCGATCTGGTCGTGGCCGGTGATGACCACCCACAGGATCGCAACACCGAGTATGGCGCCGACCAGCTGGGCCACGATGTACGGCAGGACGAACTTCCAGGCCGTGCGGCCGGCCACTGCGCTGCCGAGCGTGATTGCGGGGTTGAAGTGGCCGCCGGAAATGTAGCCGAAAGCCACCATTGCACCGGCAAGGGCCAGGCCGAAGGCCAGCGGCGAGCCAATGCCGCCGCCGGCGGTGTTGCCGAAGATGGCAATCCCGATGCCGACGAAGAGAAGCAGGAACGAACCGATGGCCTCGGCTACCGTCCGTCCGACAAACCCGTAGTTGTAGCCACCGTTTGCAGGCGCCGCAGTGCGGGCGGGCGCTGCGGCCCGGGCTCCGCTGAGTGGTAAGGACTCAGATGACATGGAAGAAGGATTCCTAACGTGTGGGTGGCGGCACCGGATTCACGGCTGCCGGTACAAAACAGAAGCGGTACTCGGCATGGCCTGCACCGAACGGTACGGCGGGGACATGCGCGGACTCACTACAAACTACCCCACCGTGTCAGCGCAGCCTGTTAACTTCCTGAATTTGCCCTGTACGCCAACCGGGCGTGGTTCCGGCGGCACCGGGCCCTGCACTCCCGGCGCCACAGGGTCCCACCCGATGGTGCCGGTGTTGCCGGTGTTGCCGGTGAGGTCACACCAGGGCGCTCCCGCCCCACAGGTGGGATGCTGTGCGGCCCGGCCCGGGCCCGGATCCCCGCCGAACCCGGCATTATGCTGGAGGAGTGATCCCCGAACCCGCTTCCGCTCCTGCCTTCCTTTCCTCCGCTGCCCTGTCGCCGAAGATCCGGGGCTGCCTGCTCGGCGGCGCACTGGGCGATGCCGCCGGCCATGCCGCCGGGGATTCCTCCGGCACCTCGATCACGGCGGACACACAGCTGGCCCTGTATTCCCTCGATGGGCTGCTGGAGGCCATTGAATGGGCAAATCAGGGAGTGGGAGCGGACGAGACGGCGTGCATCTGGCTGGCCTATCTCCGCTGGATGCGCGGCCGGGGGCTCCCGCTTCCCGAGAACGGTCCGTCGCCGCTGCCCCGCCCCATCGACGCGGAGCCGCTGCTGCAGCCGGCCGGAACCGAGCAGGCCGCAGACCTGGACCCCGACGTCCTGCAGGCGCTCTCCACCGGGGAAATGGGTACCCGGCAGCGCCCGCTCAACACCGGCGTCGACACTCCTGCCGCGCTGGTGCGCTCTGCCCCGTTCGGGCTGCTCCCCTACGTCGGGACCGAAACGGTCTACAAGCTGGCCCTTGACGCTGCCTCGCTGACGCACGGACATCCTTCGGCCCGGCACAGCGCAGCAGTCTTCGCGTCGATGGTGCACGGTCTGCTGGCGCCGGGGGCAACGCTCCGCAGCGCGGCAACGGAGTCGCTGGCCCAAGCCCGGGCCAACGGAGTTCCGGAGCTCGCGGACCGGCTGCAGGCGGTACCGGCCGACGACGGCGGTGCGGGTGCAGCAGGCACCGGCGCCCCGGGCGGGACGCCCACGGCGGAAGAAGCCCTGGCGATCGGCCTGCACGCCGCGCAGGCCGTGGAAGACGCAGCGGACGCTGCCGTGGAAGACGGGGACCTCAGTGCGGCAACAGCAGCTGCCATCCGGGACGCGGCAACAGCAGGCGGCGCGCCGGCCGCCGTCGTGACGGGAAGCCTGCTGGGGACCCGGTACGGCACCCTTCCGGAAACCGGCTTGGAGGCGCTGAAGGAACGCGGGGTTATTGAGAAACTGGCCTCGGGGTTCATCGCGGCCACGGTCGCACCCTAGGAGAATCTGCCGGCCGCTGGTCCCGCTACTGCGATGCCCGCGGCCAAATGCCGCCGAGGGTCTGCAGGAATTCGGCTTCCGACAGGACTTCGATGCGCTGGCCCCGCTCGTGCAGGTCCAGCACCCGCCGTGCCTTGCCGGTCAGGCGCCCGCTGCGCAGGTCCCCGGGCTCAAAACCGTCCCCGACCACCAGCACACTGGTGGCGCGGGTGACGTTGCTGGCCGTACGGGCGCCGACCTCTGCGGCCCGGTCCTTCGCGGTCTGCCGGGCCATGCCCAGGTTGCCGGTGAACACAACAGTCTGGCCGAACAGGGGATGCGCCGGGTCCGCCAGCGGATTAGGCGGCGGATTGTCACCCTCCGACGGCCAGCCCTGCCACCCGCCGGCTGCCGCAGCCGGAGTGCCGGTGCCCCGGGCCAGGGCATCCCTCGTGGCCTTGGAGAGCGGGTGCTGCCCCGGCACGTAGGCCGGCAGATGGGACGCAGGCCGGCCGTCGCGCAGGAAAAACTCCGGCATCGACCGGGCGCCGCTGCGGCGGGCAATATCCACCATGATCCCGGCGCAGGCGCGTGCGTCCTCGGTGGCGTCGTGGTGGTTCAGCAGGGGCACTCCGGCAGCTTCCGCGGCAAAGGGCAGCGAATGCGACGGCAGCTGGTAGGTGCGCCGCGAATGGACCACTGTGCAGGTGTAGTCATACGCCGGCCCCGCCAGCTCGGAGACCTCCAGTGCGGAACGGATCACGCCCAGGTCAAAGGCGGCATTGTGCGCCACCAGCAGGTCATCGCCGATGAAGGCGCCGATCTCCGGAAAGAGTTCACCGAACCGGGGAGCTCCTGCCACCATCCCGGGTTCAATGCCGTGGATCCGCACGTTGCGCGGATCAAAGTAGTCGTGCCCCTCCGGAGGCCGCATCAGCCAGGACGCTTCCTCGACAACCTGTCCCCCGCGGACCCGGACCAGGCCCACGGAACATGGCGAGCCGCGGAAGCCGTTGGCTGTTTCAAAATCTATTGCGGTAAAACTGAGCCCTGCCTCAGGCATTGCCGCGGGCCGCCTGCTTCCGCCGGGAGCTACGCACCTTGGAAACCACGAACCAAACCGCCGCGGCAATTACCGCCACGATGACGATCTTCTGGAAAACGCCGGCGTACTCTTCGACGATGTGCCAGCTTTCACCCAAGTAGTAACCGGCCGCGATGAAGATTGCGTTCCAGATCAGGCTGCCTGCAGTGGTCAGGGCCGTGAAGGTCAGCAGGTGCATCCGTTCGATGCCGGCAGGGATCGAGATGAGGCTGCGGAACAGCGGGATCATCCGGCCGAAGAACACGGCCTTGTTCCCGTGCCGCCCGAACCAGGCCTCGACTTTGTCCACGTCCTCCAGGTCCACCAGCGGCACCTTCGCGACCAGCCTGCGCATCCGGTTCCGGCCCAGCCACGCGCCGAGGCCGTAGAGTGCCAGGGCGCCGACGACGGACCCCAGCGTGGTCCAGAACAGTGCGGCGGCGATGGAGAAGTTGCCCTGGCTGGCGGTGAAGCCGGCCAGCGGCAGGATGATTTCGCTCGGCAGCGGGGGGAAGAGGTTTTCCAGGGCGATGGCCAGCCCGGCGCCGGGAGCGCCGATGGTTTCCATCATGCCGACCGCCCAGTCCGCCACACCCCCGAGGGCGGAGGGGTCGCCGGAGGCTTCGGCGGGGACGGAGGTGGCTGGGGTAACGGCTTGTGTAATAGTCATCTCGGGCTCAATTCTGCCCTAGGCTCCCTGACAGGGAAGAATCCGGGTCGCATTCCCGGGCGTGTTTGGGACACATCGCACACCCGGGAAGCAGATCAGGAAATCCCCGGGGACCCGTCGTCCAAGGCGGCTACCAGGGCCGGCAGCAGGGCGCGGAAGGCCTGGCCGCGGTGGCTGATGGCGTTCTTTTCCGCACTGCTCAGTTCGGCGCAGGTGCGGTCCAGTCCGGCCGGCTGCAGGATCGGGTCGTAGCCGAACCCGCCCGCTCCCCGCGGCGAGTCCTGCAGTGTTCCGCGCAGTTCGCCGCGTTCCACGGTCCCGCCGCCGTCGGGCAGTGCCAGGGCAGCAGCGCAGACGAACGCCGCCCCGCGGTGCTCGGCGGAAATATCACCCAGCTGGGCCAGGAGCAGTTCGAGGTTCGCCGCGTCGTCGCCGTGCCGGCCGGACCAGCGCGCCGAAAAAATCCCGGGCGCCCCGCCCAGGACGTCTACGGCCAGCCCGGAATCGTCCGCGACGGCCGGCAGGCCGGTGGCTGCCGCTACCGCATGGGCCTTGAGCAGCGCGTTCTGTTCAAAGGTCACACCGGTTTCGGCGACATCGGGCACTCCGGCCGCGGCGGCATCGATCACCTGAGTGTCGACGTCGAGGCCGGGCACCTGCCCGCGGAGCAGTTCCCGCAGCTCGCGCAGCTTGCCCGGGTTTCGGGTGGCCAGGACCAGGCGCGCTGTTGGCTGCGGCATTTAGGCCAGGCCCAGGGTCTGCCGCTGGATGACGGCCAGTTCTGCGGTACCTGCCAGGGCCAGGTCGAGGAGGGCGTCAAGCTCGGCGCGGTCGAACGGAGCACCTTCAGCGGTGCCCTGCACCTCGACGAACTTGCCCGAGCCGGTGACCACCACGTTCATGTCGGTTTCGGCCCGGACATCTTCGACGTACGGCAGGTCCAGCATCGGGACCCCGTCGATGATGCCCACGCTGATGGCCGCCACGGTGTCCAGCAGCGGTGAAGCGTTGCGGGCAATGAGCTTGTTTTCCTTGGCCCAGGCCACGGCGTCGGCTAGGGCCACATAGGCGCCCGTGATGGCGGCGGTGCGGGTGCCGCCGTCGGCCTGCAGGACGTCGCAGTCCAGGACAATCGTGTTCTCGCCCAGGGCCTTGGTGTCGATGATGGACCGCAGCGAGCGGCCGATCAGCCGGGAGATCTCGTGCGTGCGCCCGCCCAGCTTCCCCTTGACCGATTCGCGGTCGTTGCGGGTGTTGGTGGCCCGCGGGAGCATCGCGTATTCGGCGGTGACCCAGCCCTTACCCTCGCCCTTGAGCCAGCGCGGAACGCCGGGGGTCAGCGACGCCGTGCACAGCACCCGGGTATTGCCGAACTCGATCAGCGCCGAACCTTCGGCCTGCTTCGACCAGCCGCGCGTAATGGTGATGCTCCGCAGCTGGTCGGGAGTGCGGCCATCGGAGCGGACGACGGTGGAGGAAGAGGTGGAAACAGGGCTGTTTGCGGCGGTTGTCATAGGCCCAGTCTATCGGCCGGGCCGTCGCGTGCCGGGCGGACGGGCCGGGCGGACGGGCCGGGCAGTATGCGTCCCTACCCTTTCTCTCCCGCTGCCCCGCTCCTAGGGTGGCGCCGTACCGTCGGACCCCTTCCCGCCCGTCCCGCACACCGGGAGGGTCTGGGGGAACGACCCCCTGCAATGACGCAGAAAGGATCGGCACGCACATGCGCAGACTTTCATCTTTGGGGGTTGCCGTTTCGCTGGCCCTGGCAACCGCCCCGGCAACGGCAACCGCGGCAGAACCCGCCGTCACGGAGCTCGGGGGGACGCTTCCCGGCGGAGCAACGTGGGCGGCACAGCTGCCGCAGGACTGGAACGGCAAGCTGGTGCTCTACAGTCACGGCTTCCGCCCCGGACCCGACAACCCGGCCCGGGACCCGGGTTTCGAATCCACCGCCCAGGCACTGACCGCCCGGGGATTCGCGGTCGCTTCCTCGTCCTATGCAGCCACCGGCTGGGCCCTTGGAACAGCGGTCGAGGACCAGCTGGGCACCCTGGCCGCCTTCTCCGCTGCGGCTGGCGAACCTGTCCGGACCATCGCCTTCGGCACCTCGATGGGCGGCCTGGTCAGCAGCCTCATCGCCGAAACCCCGGACAGCGGCGTGGACGGAGCGGTGAGCACCTGCGGACTGCTCGGCGGCGGAATCAACCTGAACAATTACCAGTTGGACGGCCTCCACGCACTCGCCGAGCTGCTCCTGCCCGGAGCAGACCTGCAGTTGACCGGATTCCGCACCGCACAGGAAGCCGATGTCACCATCAATGCCCTGATGGGCGCGCTGCAGCAGGCACAGGCGACGCCGGAGGGCCGGGCCCGGCTGGCATTGGCGGCGGCCCTGATGAACACACCAACCTGGTTCAGCGGGGACACGGAACCGGACCGGAAGGATTACGCCGCACAGCAGGAAGCGCAGTACAACTGGCTGCTGCAGACAATCCCGTTTGTGGTCGGCTCGCGTGCCTCGATAGTCAACGCCGCGGACGGTGACAGCGGCTGGAACCAAGGAGTGGATTACGGCTCCCTGCTGCGTGACTCGGCGCAGCGGCAGCAGGTCAAGGCGCTGTACCGCAGTGCCGGCCTGGATCTGCGCCGGGACCTGCATACCCTCACCTCCACCGCGGACACCGCACCGGATCCGGAAGCCCTGGAGTGGATGGACCGCACCTCGACCCCGCACGGGGACCTCCTCATGCCGGTGCTGACCATGCATACCCTGGCCGACATCCTGGCGCCGGTGGAGTACATGGAGGAGTACGCCCAGACGGTTCGGGAAGCCGGCACCGGTGCGCTGCTGCGCCAGTCCTACGTCGAACGGACCGGGCACTGCACCTTCACCGACGCGGAGCGGGTCGGCGCGGTGCTGGCGATGGACGAGCGCCTTGACACCGGCCGCTGGGGGAACCTGGCCGAGCCCCGGCAGCTTGACCGGGCAGCCGAATCACTGGGACTGGGGGAAGCGGACTTCATCAGGTACCGTCCCGAAGAATTCGTCAACGACCGGGACTACCCGCAGGACCCGGGCTCCGGTCACGGACACGGGCACGGGCATGGACACGGGCACGGGCACGGAAGGGGCCGCTGACGGCGGGCCTACCCCGCCGGATGGACCCCGCCCTGCACAGCGAGGGGTGCACTGAACGGGCTGCCGACGACGTAGGAGACACCGGCCACGGCGACGGCGAGGTCCCCGCTGTAGGTTTCGCGTGCTTCCGAGACGCTGACGCTGGCGTCGTTCCAGACCGGCAGGTGCGTGAGGAGCAGGCGCCGGGCCTGCGCTGCGGTGGCCGCTGCTCCGGCGCGGCGCCCGGTCAGGTGCACCCCTTCGATGGCGTCATCCCGGCCCTCGTGGAACGCAGCTTCACAGAGGAAGACATCGGTGTCCCGGGCGGCATCTTCCAGCCCGGGGCAGGAATCGGTATCCCCGGAATACGCCAGGGTCCGGAGCGCGGGCTCGCCGTCGGCGTCCAGGGTGCGGGCTTCCACGCGCAGGGCGTAGGCCTCTTCGGCCGGGTGCCGCACCGGGTACGGGGTCACGGTGAACGGCCCGATCTGCACTGCGCTGCCGGCGGTCCAGTTGGAGAACTCGAAATCCTCGTGCATGCCCGGGTCCAGCTCCAGCCCGTAGGCCGTGGCCATCCGGTCCGCCGTTGCCGCCGGCCCCCAGACCTTGATCCGGTCCCGGTTCCAGCCGGAGGGGTCCCAGTGCACGGCGACGTGGAGGCCGCACAGATCCATGCAGTGGTCCGGATGCAGGTGGGTCAACAGGACGGCGTCAATGTCCCGCAGGTCCATGTAGCGCTGCAGCGCACCCAGCGATCCGTTGCCGAGGTCCAGCAGGATCCGCCAGTCGCGGACGCCGTCGTTGGCGGTCACGAGGTAGCACGACGCCGGCGAGGCCGGGCCGGGGAAGGATCCGCTGCAGCCCACAATGGTCAGTTTCATACCGTGCCGTTCCTGGAGCCGCCGCTGTGCGCCTCCGTGCGTTCAGGGGCGTCAGCCCGGGCTGCGGCAATCATCTGCGGGGTGACCCGCGCCATGCTGCCGGTTGGGTAATGCGCGGCCACATGTTCCACCTGCTGCACGCTGAGCACCTCGGGGCCGAGGAAACGCCGGGCAAGCAGCTCGAAGGAGGCAGAGTCTCCGGTGGCAACGAAGGTGTGCTGCGGCGGGGTCTGCGAGCGCCGTTCGATCCCGTGCGAGATCAGGGCGCGGTAGACATCCTTCGCGGTCTCCTCGGCACTGGAAACGAGCGTGACGCCGTCGCCCATCACATAGGAAATCACGCCGGTGAGCAGTGGGTAGTGGGTACAGCCAAGGACCAGGGTGTCCACGTCCCGGGCCTTCAGCGGAGCCAGGTATTCCTCCGCCGTGGCCAGCACATCGGGGCCGGACGTGATGCCGGCTTCGACGAACTCCACGAACGCCGGGCAGGCCACCGAAGACACCTGCAGGTGCGGGGCCGCGGCAAAGGTGTCGTCGTAGGCCCGCGAACCAACAGTGGCAGCCGTGCCGATGACGCCGATCCGTCCGGTCCGGGTAGCAGCCACTGCGCGGCGGACCGCCGGCTGGATGACCTCGATGACGGGGATGCCGTACCGGTGCGTGTAACGCTCGCGGGCGTCACGCAGGACGGCGGCGGAGGCGGAGTTGCAGGCAATCACCAGGAGCTTGACGCCGGAATCCACCAGTTCGTCCATTACGCCCAGCGCTTTGGCCCGGACTTCGGCGATCGGCAGGGGTCCGTAGGGTCCGTTGGCGGTATCCCCCACGTACATAACGGCTTCGTTGGGCAGCTGGTCCAGGACGGCGCGCGCCACTGTCAGGCCGCCGACACCGGAGTCAAAGATGCCGATCGGGGCGTCCGGGTCCTTGACCCGGATTGCTTCGTGCACGGACGTGCCCAGTGGATGGGTGGAGGAGCTGGCCGGGTTCGAACTCATAATGTAACGACCATAGTCCTCCCCCGCGCACGGGCACATTCACCGGACCGTGCCGTTGCTCACAAAACCGGCTGCGGACACAGCCGATTCCGTGTCAGCGCAGGGAGTCGAGCAGCGCCTGCATGAGTGTCTCCTGCAGCCATGTGACGAAGTTGTACACCAGCGCAAGGTAGCCGTCCAGATCCTCGGCCTTGGACGGATCGGTGATGTCATGCAGCCGCTCGGCATCTTCGCCATCTTCCAGGCCCAGGCGGTCGGCAAGCACCAGCCGGACATCGTTCAAGGCGCGCGCAAAGAGCTGCGCCTGCTCGGTGTCCAGGCGCAGCGGAGCCGCCTCCAGCTGCAGCGCGGCGGCGCGCAGGGCGCTTTGTTTTGATTCGCGCAGCGACCGTTCCGTAAACCGCCGGAACTCGAGGGCGTCGTCGTCGTTCCCCGTGGTGCCGGCGGGGAGGAGCCGCAGCAGGGCCGAGTCATCCGGAACGGCCGCCGATGGGTCGATGCCGACCATGGCCGCGAGCGGATCGGCGTCCGCGGCAGTGTCAGGTTCCAGCAAGGCCTGCACATCGGAGAAGAGCTTGCGCAGCAGGTCCCGCTCCCCCGGTTCCAGGTTTGCGGTAATGCCCTTGCGGGTGAGCTTGAAGCCGGTGGCCACGAATATCCGTTTCTGTTCTGCGTACTGGGTTCTGCGGTGTAGGCGGTGCCAGGCGGTGCTAAGCCGCGTCCGCCTTCTGGAAGGTGGCCCACAGCCCGTAGGAATGCATGGCGAGGGTATCGCGTTCTGCGGATTCCCGGGATCCGGTGGCCACTACGGACTTCCCGGCCTGGTGGACCTCCAGCATGAGGCGGTGGGACTTGGCCTCCGAATAGCCGAAATAGCTCTGGAAGACGTAACTGACATAACTCATCAGGTTAACCGGGTCGTTCCAGACAATCACGACCCAGGGAACATCCGAAGACGTGAGGGTATCCGTCTCTTCACGTGTCAGGGTGTCCGTTCCGGTCGCGGTGCTGGTAGCCATAGGTCCAATTGTAGTGAGGAATCGGCTGCGAACCTCCGCAGTGCAGCCTTCTGCTCAATGGGGATCCGCGGGTTAGAGTTTTGCCTGTGAACAGTCCCGCCGTCCGGCACACCCCGAATTCAGCCCTCTATACGGACCACTACGAGCTCACCATGCTCCAGGCCGCCCTCCACTCGGGTACGGCTTCCCGCCGGTCCGTGTTCGAAGTCTTTGCCCGGCGGCTGCCGGAAGGCCGCCGCTACGGCATCGCGGCGGGAACGGGCCGCATTCTCGAAGCCCTGGAAAACTTCCGCTTCGACCAACCGCAGCTGGACTTCCTGGCCAGGACCAACGTGGTGGACGAACGCACGCTGGCGTGGCTCGCGGACTTCCGGTTCTCCGGCAACATCTACGGCTACGCCGAGGGCGAGGCGTACTTCCCGCAGTCCCCCCTGCTGATCGTTGAATCCACCTTCGGCGAAGCCTGCATCCTCGAAACGATGATCCTGTCCATGCTCAACCACGACAGTGCCATTGCCTCCGCGGCTTCCCGCATGACCTCCGCTGCCGACGGACGCCCGTGCATCGAAATGGGTTCGCGCCGCACCCATGAGGAAGCGGCCGTTGCCGCGGCCCGCGCGGCAGTGATCGCCGGCTTCGACAGCACTTCCAACCTCGAGGCCGGCCTGCGCTACGGCCTGAAAACCGTGGGCACCGCCGCGCATTCCTTCACCCTGCTGCACGATTCCGAAAAGGAAGCCTTCACCGCGCAGACAGCATCGCTGGGTATGGGCACCTCCCTCCTGGTGGACACGTACGACGTCGAGCGGGGAGTCCGCACCGCGGTGGAAGTCGCCGGACCGTCGCTGGGCGGCGTGCGGCTGGATTCAGGCGACCTCGTGGCGCAGGCGCGCTGGGTCCGGGACCTGCTCAACGAGCTGGGCAACGCGAAGACGCGCATCATGGTCACATCCGACCTGGACGAGTTTGCGATTGCAGCCCTGGCCTCGGCTCCCGTGGACGCCTACGGCGTCGGTACCTCCCTGGTCACCGGCTCCGGGGCTCCCACCGCCGGCATGGTCTACAAACTGGTCAGCCGCGAGGGAGACGACCACGAGTTCGTCTCCGTTGCCAAGGCCGCGAAAAACAAGGTCTCGCTCGGCGGGCGCAAGTACGCACTGCGCCGGCTGGACGAACACGGCACGGCAACCGCCGAGGTGATCGGCATCGGCCATGCACCGGCGGACGACGGCAACGACCGTACGCTGCTGCACCAGTTCGTGGCCGACGGCGTTGTCCAGCCCGGCTGGACCGGACCGGAGGCGGTGACGCGTGCTGCCAAGCAGCACGCTGCGTCCCTTGCCGAACTGCCAACCTCGGTGAACCGCCTGCAGCGCGGCGAGCCGGTTATCCCCACCGAATACGAGGAGTAAGCAAATGGCCCGCGCCCTGATAATCGTCGACGTGCAGAACGACTTCTGTGAAGGCGGCTCGCTGGCTGTGGCCGGCGGGGCCGACCTCGCGGGGGAAATCACCGACTACGTGGAAACCTCCGCCGGCCGGTACGATCTGGTCGCCGCCACCCAGGACTGGCACATCGATCCCGGTGCGCATTTCTCGGATACCCCGGACTTCGTGGACTCCTGGCCTCCGCACTGCGTCGCCGGCACCCCCGGCGCCCAGCCGCACCCGGACCTGGACACCGAACTGGTGGATGCCTTCTTCCGCAAGGGCCAGTACGAAGCGGCGTATTCCGGTTTTGAGGGCGTCCTGGCGCCGGACGTCGAGGTTCCCCTCGGGGAGCCGGAAGCCGAGCCGGAGACAGCCGCCGAGACGCTGAGCCTCGACGACTGGCTGCGGGACAACGACGTGGACGAGGTGGTGGTGCTGGGCCTTGCCGCTGACTACTGCGTACGCGCCACTGCCCTGGACGCCATCGCTGCCGGCTACACCACCGCGGTGATCCCGGAACTGTGCCGCGGCATCAAGCGCGAGACCACCCTCGCGGCCTGGGCCGAACTCGAAGACGCCGGCGTGGAGATCATCGACCTCTAGCAAGGGCGCAGGACAGAGGGCCGGCCGCTGCTGCGACCGGCCCTCTGCCGTTCCCCGGGGTCATTTCCCTGGGGCCGCTACTTGCGGCCGATGAACCAGTCCTGCAGCTTCTTCAGCCGCTTGTTGAGCTGTTCCTCGTTGGCCTGGGCCACGGGCGGTCCGCCGCAGATCCGGCGCAGCTCGCTGTGCACCACGCCGTGGGGCATGCCGGAGCGGGCGGACCAGGCAGAAACGTTCTTCGCCAGCTCGCCCCGCAGTTCGGTCAGCCGGCGGTGATCCACCACTTCGGGGGCTTCCGCCGGCACTTCCTCTGCTGCGGCACCGGAACGGCGGCCCCTGCGGGAAAGCTGCTCGTGCTGGCGCTGGCGCAGCAACGTGCTCATCTGGTCCGCGTCCAGGAGGCCGGGAATGCCGAGGAAATCCTGTTCCTCCTCGCTGCCCAGCGCACCGCCGGTTCCGAACTCGCCGCCGTCGAACAGGACCCGGTCAAAGGACGCCTGCGATTCGAGGGCCTCGAACTTCTGCTTGGTCAGCTCGCCGGAGGCCTTTTCCTCGCGGTTTGCCGCCTCCATCAGGCTGTCCTCGAGGCCGAAGCCCTCCTCCTCCAGATGGTTGTCCGGACGGTCCAGCGCGTGGTCGCGTTCGACTTCCATCTGGTTGGCCAGTGCCATCAGGTTCGGCACGGAGGGCAGGAACACCGACGCCGTCTCGCCGCGCTTGCGGGCACGCACGAAACGTCCCACGGCCTGCGCGAAGAACAGCGGGGTTGCGGTGGAGGTAGCGTAGACGCCGACGGCGAGGCGCGGCACGTCCACGCCTTCAGACACCATCCGCACGGCTACCATCCAGCGCTGGGTGCCGGCGGAGAATTCCTCGATCTTCTCCGATGCCTTGGCATCGTCGGACAGGATGACCGTAGGTGATTCGCCCATGATCTTCTTCAGCCAGCCGGCGTACGCACGGGCGTCGTCGTGGTCCGTGGCGATCACCAGCCCGCCGGCGTCGGGCACTGACCTTCGGACCTCCGTGAGGCGGCGGTCCGCTGCCGCCAGCACCGCGGGAATCCACTCGCCGGTGGGATTCAGGGCGGTGCGCCAGGCCTGCGCCGTGATGTCCTTGGTCACCGCGGCTTCGCCAAGCGACGCCGCCATCTCGTCGCCGGCACTGGTCCGCCAGCGCATCTGCCCCGAATAGGCCATGAACATCACCGGGCGGACCACATGGTCCTTCAGCGCCTGTCCGTAGCCGTAGGTGTAGTCGGCCTTGGACCGGCGGATGCCGTCCCGGTCTTCGACGTACTCCACGAACGGGATGGCTGCGGTATCCGAGCGGAACGGCGTACCCGTCAGGGAAAGCCGCTTAACTGCCGGCTCAAACGCTTCGCGGATGCCGTCGCCCCAGGAGAGGGCGTCACCGCCGTGGTGGATCTCGTCCAGGATCACCAGGGTGCGGGCGGCCTCGGTCTTGGCACGGTGCAGCATCGGCTTGGATGCCACCTGCGCGTAGGTGACGGCCACGCCGATGAACCCGTGCCCGTGCCGCCCGTCGGCGTTCTTGAAGTTCGGGTCGATGGCCAGGCCCACCTTCGCGGCGGCGTCGGCCCACTGCCGTTTCAGGTGGTCTGTCGGGGCGACGACGGTGATGCGGTTGACGATCCCACGCTCCACCAGTTCGTTGGCCACACGCAGGGCGAAGGTGGTTTTACCGGCGCCCGGGGTGGCTACGGCCAGGAAATCGCTGGCATTGGATGCGAAGTACTTCTCGAGGGCCTCTGCCTGCCACTGACGCAGCTTCGGGGCGGTGCCCCAGGCGGCGCGCCCGGGGTAGGCGGGTGGCAGGGACGCACCGGCGCCGAACAGGGTTTCGGAACTCACGCGGGAAACGCAACCTTTCTCATTGCTCGATTGGTTGTTGCCGTGCGGGCACCGGACGGGCGCAGCGCTGAGCGACTGCGCGCGGGCGCAGGCGTAAACACATAGGTCATGCAGACATCAGGACTAACTGCCTTCGCGGAGGAAGGCTGGGAAACGGAGCGAGCAGAAAACCGGCCGGAGAGGACGAACTACTTCTTGCCCTTGGGGTTGTCACCTTCGGGACGCAGGCCCTCGTAGATTTCCTTGCAGGTGGG
Source organism: Arthrobacter sp. zg-Y1171 (assembly GCF_025244845.1). Taxonomy (NCBI): domain Bacteria; kingdom Bacillati; phylum Actinomycetota; class Actinomycetes; order Micrococcales; family Micrococcaceae; genus Arthrobacter; species Arthrobacter sp. zg-Y1171. The sequence continues at coordinate 2,279,389 of NZ_CP104264.1, forward strand.
GCAGACGGGGAACTTCTGGGGATCCCGGCCGGGCGTCCACACCTTGCCGCAGAGAGCAATCACCGGCTCGCCCGAAAGCGCCGATTCCATGATCTTTTCCTTGCGCACATAGTGGGCAAAGCGCTCACTGTCGCCGGGTTCCAGCTCTTCGCGCAGTTCTTCGCGCTCGATGGTGGCCGTGGACGTACCGTTGTCATCCAGGCGGCGGGGATCGTTTTCGAAAGGATCGGGAGGCAGGCTCATGCGTTCCATCTTAGTACCCGCCGACTATTTGTTGACGGAGACCTGCTGCAGCAGTTCCGGCCCGCGCGCGTCCAGCCACCGTCCGCCCAGCCGGATCCCGAGGATCAGGACCGCCGCACCCAGCAGCAGTCCCGCGAGCAGGGTCACAACGCCCCAGAGAGTGCTTTCGAGCACGACGGCGAGCACTCCCGGGACGAGCACGGGCACCAGCAGCGCGAAGGTCACGAGGCTGAAGGCACCCTGGACCAGCAGGGCCCGGCCGGTGGAACCGGGCGGGGTCTTGAATGCGTTTTCCCCGGGCAGCGGTACGTTGTAGGTGTAGCGCGCGGACACCGCGCTGGAGACTCCCAGCCCGATCATCAGCGCCGCCATGGAAACCCCCAGTACGGGGGCTATGAGGTCTGCGTGCCCGGTCAGGGCCGCCGGCAGGACGGCTGCGGCGAGCACGGCCGGCACGCTTACCACTGCGCAGGCCAGTGCCCGGCCGGCGCGGTCCGCCCGCCCGGACACACCGGTGGCCAGATGCAGGGCGAACGCCGTGTTGTCATAGGAGACGTCCGCGCTGATGGAGAAGCCCAGCATAAAAGCCACCAGCGGCCCCAGCGTCAGCGGCACCATCAGCCCCGCCTCCGCGCCGGCGTTGTTTCCCGCGAACAGCAGGACCACAACGAGCAGCGGGACAATCAGCAGTGAAGCGCTGTAGCGGGGGTCGCGAAGCCAGTAGATCAATGCCCGCGCGGCCACCGCTCCGGTGGGAGTGGCCGGGAAACGCGAGAAGAGCCCGAGCCCGGCGCTCTTCCGGCCGGCTGCAGACTGCGGCGGGCTGACCAGCGCCCGCAGCAGCAGGGCTTTCCAGGCCAGTACCAATACCGCCAGGAAAGCCACAGCGATAAGGGCCTTGGCACCCGCCGCACCGTAATGGCCGAGGGCAATGTCGCCGGGTACTGCCCAGACGGCGCCCAACGGCGTCCACGCGAGCACGTCGGCAAGGCCCGGAAGGAACTCTGCGCCGGCCCGGATCCCTTCGGCTGCACCGGCAATGATGGGCCCCAGCAGCACCAACGGGATGACCAGCAGCAGCCCCGTAAAGTCGCGGAACCTGCGGGATCCGGTCAGGGAGACTGCTGCGGCCACGGTAACGCGCGCGGCGATCAGGCAGGTGAAGACCGCCACCATGGAAAGCACCAGTGCTGCGGCCAACGCCCCCGGAAAGCGGTACCAGCTCGCCGCCTGCGCGAGTACGGCCAGCAGCATGGTGGCCCCGGGAATACCGATCAGCCCGCCCGCGGCCAGGCCGGTCAGCAGCTGCGGGGTGGGAACGGCGTAGGTGGTGAACCGGGCCGGATCCAGGGTCAGGTCCAGGCCGGAAAACACCACCGGGATCAGGGCCCAGCCCGCAACCGCTGCGGCTCCGGCGAGGATGACCGCTGTTCGGGCCGCCGCCGGATCATCCCCCACGATAAACAGAGCCGCGATCAGCACGGCCAGGAAACCCAGCGCATAGAGCGCACCGAGTATGATCCCGACCAGCTGCCAGGGACTGCGCTTCAAAGAGTTGCGCAGCAGCAGCAGCTTCAGCCTCAGAAGGTGCGCAACCATTCCAGCCCCTCCGAGTGGGTCCGGCCGCCGACCAGCGACACAAAGCGGTCCTCCAGCGTCGCGCCGCCGCGGACCTCGTCCACCGTTCCTGCGGCCAGCAGGTTGCCGCCGGCAACCACTGCGACGTGGTCACACATCCGCTGGACGAGGTCCATCACATGGCTGGAGACAATCACGGTTCCCCCGGAGGAAACATACCCGGCGAGAATGTCGCGGATATTGGCCGCAGAGACCGGGTCCACCGCCTCGAACGGTTCGTCCAGGACCAGCAGGCGCGGGGCATGGATCAAGGCGGACGCCAGGGCTACTTTCTTCGTCATACCCGCGGAGTAATCCACCACGAGCTTGCCTGCGTCAGCACTGAGGTCCATGGCGGCCAGGAGGTCCTTGGTGCGCACCCGGACCGTCTCCCGGTCCATACCGCGCAGCAGTCCCGCGTACGTCACCAGCTGCTCACCGGTCAGCCGGTCGAAAAGGCGGACGCCGTCCGGCAGGATCCCCATCAGCCGCTTGGCCTCGAGGGGGCGGGCCCACACATCGGTGCCGTGCACCCAGGCGGAGCCCGCGTCCGGACGCAGCAGCCCGGTAGCCAGGGACAGCAGGGTGGTCTTGCCGGCCCCGTTGGGCCCCACCAGCCCGTAGAACGAGCCCTGCGGCACATCCAAGGTGATGCCGTTGACGGCCGTCTTGGAACCGAAGCGCTTGGCGAGTCCCCGCATGGACAGCGCCGGGACGGAATCCGGTAGTGATGTCATGGGCCCAGCCTATCCACCCGGCGCCGGGACGTCCTCGGCCCAAAGGACCAATTCAGCGACCCTTGGGGCCGGGGCATCCGTCGCGGGGACTAGCCCTTCGCTAAAACATCCCGCGGCGTGCGGCGCGCTCGTACTGCGGCACCCAGGGCAGCTTGGCGTCCAGTTCGGCCGCTGCGCGCATCCACCAGTGCGGATCCCGCAGGGCGGCACGGGCTATGAGGACCGCGTCCGCGGCACCGGCCTGCAGGATTTCCTCCGCCTGCGCACCGGAATCGATGAGCCCGACGGCGGCGGTAGGCACGCCTGCGCCGTGCCGGACCGCTTCGGCGTACTCCACCTGGTAATTCGGTGCCACGGGGATCACGGCCCCGGGAACGGCTCCGCCGGTGGAAACGTCCACCAGGTCCACTCCGCGTTCCCGCGCAGCTCGTGCCAGGACCACCGAGGACCGGGCGTCCACTCCCCCGGGCATCCAGTCCGTGGCGGAGATCCGCAGCAGGAGCGGCATGGAATCGGGGATGACAGCGCGTACCGCATCGATGACCTCAAGGGTCAGCCGGTTCCGCCCCGCCTCGTCCCCGCCCCACGCATCGGTGCGGGTATTGACCAGCGGGCTGAGGAACTGGTGCAGCAGGTAGCCGTGTGCGCCGTGGATCTCGATGGTGTCGAAGCCCGCGTCAACCGAGCGGACAGCCGCGTCGGCGAAGTCCCGGATGACCTGCCGGATACCCGCTTCATCCAGCGCGGCAGGAGCTGCGTAGCTGCCGAACGGGTCCGCCGTCGGGCCGACGGTCTGCCAGCCGCCGTCGGACAGCGGCACACTGCCGGTCCCGGGGGCGAACGGAGCATAGGTGGAGGCCTTGCGTCCGGCATGGGCCAGCTGGATGCCGATACGCGCCTGGACGGCGCCGTGCCGGTGGACAAAATCCGTGATGCGCTGCCAGCCGGCGGCCTGCTCCTCGTTCCAGATCCCGGCGTCCTGTGGGCTGATCCGTCCTTCCGGCTGGACTGCCGCGGCCTCGGTGATGATCAGGGCCGCGCCGCCGGCGGCGAAGGACCCCAGATGCATCAGGTGCCAGTCATTGGGTACGCCGGGCGCGTTGGCGGGATCCGCGGGATCTACGGAGTCCGCGGAGTACTGGCACATTGCTGCTACCCAACCGCGGTGGGCCAGCTCCAATCCGCGCAGGGTGACGGGGTCAAATAGGGATGACGTCTCCATGGAAAAGCCGCGCCGCCTAGAACAGTGCCCGGGCGAGGGCAGAACGGGCCTTGGTGACCCGGGGATCGGCGATGCCGACCACTTCGAACAGGTCCAGCAGCCGCAGCCTGGCGGTTTCGCGGTCTTCGCCGCGCACCCTGCCGATCAGGCCGGTAATCCGGCGGAAGGCGTCCTCGACGTGCCCGCCGGCAATGTCCAGGTCCGCGACGGCCAGCTGCGCCTGGACGTTGTCGGGCTCTTCGGCGCCTGCCCGGCGGACGGCCTCCGCATCGGCATCACGCAGCCGGGCCATGAGTTCCACCTGGGCAAGGCCCGCTTTCGCATCCGCGTCGGCCGGCTGCTCGGCAAGGGCACGGCGGTAGGCGGCAGCCGCGGCGTCGTAGTCCTCGGCATTGATGGCGTCAAAGGCTTCCTGGTGGAGCGGAGACAGCGGCGCTTCCGGCGCCTCTTCCTGGGTACCGCCTTCGAGGGTCCCGTTGACGCCGTTGGCGGCGGCCACCTGCATCAGCTCGCCGACCAGGGCGCGGATCTGCTCCTCCGGCATCAGCCGGTCCAGGAGCGGCACCGGCTGGCCCTTGATCACCGCGGCCACGGTGGGAACGGCGACGGCGGAGAAGGCCTGCGCAATCTGCGGGTACGCTGCAGCGTCCACCCGGGCCAGCAGCATCCGCCCGTTCTGTTCCACGGCGATGGACGCCAGGATTGCGGACACCTGCTGCGAGTCGGGGCTCGCATCCGAATACAGGTCAATGACCACCGGAACTTCGGCGGAAAGCTGGACAATCTGGGGGAAGGTCTGTTCCGAGACCTGCACCACGAACGGTGACGGCGCCGGAGCGGTTCCGGGGGCGGCGCCACCCGGAGCGGCTCCACCCGGGGCTGCCGGGGCCGCGGGTGCCGCCGGGGCCGTGGAACGTGCCTTGAGTGCGGAGAGGTCAACTGCACCCCGCAGGTTCATGGAGGAGGGGGCAGCCGGGGACGGGCGATGGTTCGGTGTGCTCATTTCTTCACCTTATTACGCCGTGCCCGTCCACCGGCAAGCCCCGCGCTTCCGCCTACTTGAGGTTGGCGGACAGCAGTTCCTGCGCTGCACCCACTACCAGGGCCTGGCCGGTGCCGCCCGAAGCCGGAACGTAGAGCATTACGGCTTCGCCGTGGGTGACGTCGATGCCCTTGTCGGTGTTCGTCTCGCCGGTCAGTGCCTGGTAGACGGTACCTTCAAGGTTGACCGAGTCGCCGGCTTCCTTGGGCGTGCTGGAGAACGTGTTGGACAGGTAGCCGAACACGATGGCCCCGCCGTCGGCGGTCCGCAGTGCGTAGGTTTCCTTCGGATCCGCGGCATGCAGGAACGTGTTGGTGGCGAACTCATTCTTCGGGTCGCTCTGCACCTGCTGCTGGAACTTGACCACGTCCTCGCTGAAGCGGTTGGCGCCGAAGGTGTCCTTCTTCTCGCCCTCCGGATTAGTCAGGGAGTCGGCCAGCGCAGCGACGGCGCCCTGCGGCGACATGGCCAGCCCGTTGTCCGAGTCAGCGGGAATCTGGGCCGAGCCGTCGGTGGCGGCGGGCGGCTGCGGGAAGGTGCTGGCGGGCAGCATCTGGACAGCGGAAACCAGCTTGTAATTGTCCCTGGCCGAGTCCTGGACCAGGAGCAGCGCCTGGGGCACCGGGTTCCCCTCGCCCTGGGTCACGGCGACGACGGTGCGCGGCCAGTCTGCCGCGGTGCCGATTGACTGGGTCCGCAGCGTTTCGGCGGCCACCGGCACCGGGGCTTCATGGTCGGCGGACTTCGCAGCCACGGCGTAGTTCGCTGCACGCATGGCGTAGGCAGCCCCGCCGACGCGCGGCGTCAGCATCGATGCATCCTTGGCCGCGTCGCCCGCCTCAACCGTGCCGGCCACGGAATCCAGGATGCGGGTCAGCTGGGAGTCCACGATTACCGGCTGGCTTCCGGCGGCGGACTCGCCGGCCAGTGCCGCTGCGGGGGCAGAGCCCGCTGCCAGTACGGCGGCGGCAGCAGCGGCCAGGTAGGCCGGACGACGGCGGCGGGGGCGGGGGGCGGCGGCGGTGAAGGCCGACGTCGTACCCGAGACGCTGGGCTGCTTGTCAGCTGCCCCGCTGTCCCGACCGGCGCTGTCCGGACCGGCGCTGCGGCGGCCGCTGCGCCGCGGACCGTCGGAGCCGCTGCGCAGGAAGGCAAGGGCCAGGCCCAGGACGGCCAGCAGGGCACCGATGACGATCAACGGCACGGCGAACGGGCGGGTGGCGTCGTTCTCCCAGGTCAGGGTCACGTCGGTGGGTGCGGGAGCGGTGCCGTCCGTGGCGATCAGGATCCGCCAGTCGCCTTCGCCCGGCGCTTTCCAGTCGTGGGACAGTTCGCCTTCGCCGGACTCTTCAATGACCCAGAGATCGGAACCGGCAGGATTCGGGGCGGTCTTCCCGGTCTTGTCGGTGCCGACGGCCAGGGACGAGCTGTCCTCTCCCGGGCTGAGCCGGGCGGCGGCGGCGTCTGCCACCCATGCCTGGACATCGTTGGCCCGGCCGACCGCCAGCGTGAAGGGAGCATCCGAACGGACGGTGATGTCCACGCCGTCGGAGTATTCGGCCAGCAGTTCCGGCTCCAGCACGGTGACCACGGCATCCTCGGCGCCCTCGGCGTCCATGGAAACCGACTGGGTCTCGGGGGGCGCCCAGAACGTGCGCTGGCCAATGCCTATCAGCATCAGCAGCACCCCAAGGACGATCAGCGGAACTGCAAATTTGTTTCGCACAACTTACCTATCTTCAGTCTGGGCAAATGACATGGCAGGGCGGCGGATTTTCCGGGCCGGCAGGCCCGAACGCGGGCTCCGGAATGCGGCGGCTAATTCGCAGCTGGTCATTGATGTCCTGGCACTTGATAACCCAATGGTAACGAAATCCCATCAGAGCACCCATTCGGGCGATGGCCCGGAGCGGTAACCGCCGCATGTGCCTAAGGGGAAAAGCGGTTTCGGCGGCGCGTCGGCTGGTAAGGTTTCGGTTCGTATCAGCAGCCCGACCAGGCAGAGGAGAAACGCGCGAAATGAGCGAAAACGAGGACGTGCCCGTCCACGCGCCGCTCCCCGGCCCTGCGGACAAAAAACCGGCGGGCGGGAATGCCTCCGGCGGAAATACGCCCCGCACCCCTCTGCCCGGATTCCTTTCCACGGCTGCGGACCGAGTGCGCTACAGCCTGCGCCACGGCGTTCCCGGTGCCCGGCCGCGGCCGCGCTTCGAATTCCCGCCCGAGGACGCAGCCGGTCCGGAGATTACGGTCGACGACGACGTGCGGCTTCCCGATGAACGGCTCAGCGTCAGCGGCGGCGGGCAGGGGCATGACCCGGAGGGCGGGAGCCTGCGCGCCCACCCCATCTACTTTGGTTTTATGCTCACGGTCGGCGTTGGCCTGGCCCTGCTGCTGTTCTTCGTCATCACCAATGTCGGCGAGCTGCTGGTCTGGATCGGCGCTGCCCTGTTCATTGCCCTGGGACTGGATCCGGTGGTCCGCTGGCTGGCCGCGCGGCGTATCCCCCGCCCCGCAGGCATCGCCCTCACCGTGCTGGTGCTCGCCGGCGTCGTCACGGCCTTCTTTGCGACGCTGATCCCCACCATCGTCAGCCAGTCGACGGAAATCATCGCCAAGGCTCCGGGCTACATCAACAACTTCCTTGCCTCGGATTTCTTCGTCAACATCGACAAGCAGTTCCAGATCCGTGACCGCATCGAGCAGGAAGTCGGCAGCTTCTTCTCCAACAGCTCCGCCGTGGGCGGCATTTTCGGCGGGGTCCTCAGCGTGGGCACGGTGATTGCCAACGGCCTGTTCGGCGCCCTGATCATCCTGGTCCTGACCCTCTACTTCCTGGCTTCGCTGCCGTCGATGAAGAAGTGGGCCTACCGGCTTGCCCCGCGCAGCCGCCGCCGCCGGGTGGAGGCCCTCTCAGAGGAAATCACCGGCAGCGTCGGCAACTACGTGATCGGCCAGGGCCTGGTCGCATTGCTGGACGCCACCTACGCCTTCATCGTGATGACCATCACCGGCGTGCCGTTCTCGGTGCTGCTGGCCTTCCTGGTGGCGCTGCTGGCCTTCATCCCGCTGGTGGGCCCGCCCATAGCGCTGGTGCTGGTCTCGCTGGTGGCCCTGACCGAGGGCTGGCAGACGGCTGTGGTCTTCGCCATCCTCTACATGGCCTACCTGCAGTTCGAGGCGTATTTTGTCTCCCCGCGCGTGATGCAGCGGGCCGTGGCAGTGCCCGGCGCCGTCGCCGTCATCGCCGTGATTGCCGGCGGCAGCCTGCTCGGCGTGCTGGGGGCACTGATAGCCATCCCGACGGCGGCCGCCACCCTGCTGCTGCTCAAGGAAGTCTTCATCGCCCGGCAGGACCGGCAGTAGCCCGTCAGTACCTGCGGCGGATCCGCCAGCAGTGGTTGTGCCAGTGCCGGCGGCCCTCGACGGCGGTCTGGCGGCCCAGCAGCGAGTCTTCCTGCCACACCACCAGGTGCGCGGTTCCGGGCGGAATGACCTGCCCGCAGCCGGGGCACCGGTAGTCCTTTGCGGCGTTGCCGGCCGTGATCTGCCGCACCGACCATTCGCCGTCGGGACCGCTTTCACGGCGTGGAATACCGGCACGCGTGCGTTCCAAATCCCCCTCCGGCGGGGTGGACGCCCACTTGCGGCGGGCGTTCCGGCCGGCTGCGCTGCCGGCGGCAGGCGTGCGGCGGGGATGGTTCGAACGGGGCATAGAAGTCATTTTGCCGCAGATGAGCCGGTAAAGTGCAACTGTGCGTTTAGTAATAGCCCGCTGCTCCGTTGACTACGTCGGCCGCCTCCGTGCCCATCTGCCCCTGGCCGTAAGGCTGCTCATGGTGAAGGCCGACGGTTCCGTCCTGATCCATTCCGACGGCGGATCCTACAAACCGCTGAACTGGATGAGCCCTCCGGCCACCATGCGCAGCGTGGAACCGGACGAGACGGACGCCGAAGCCGGCGTCACCGAAGTCTGGAACGTCCAAAGCGCGAAGACCGACGACCGCCTGATCATCAGCATCCACGAGCGGTTCTCCGATGTCTCCCATGACCTCGGGACCGACCCGGGCCTCATCAAGGACGGCGTGGAAGCGGACCTGCAGCGCCTGCTGGCCGAACAGATCAACCGGTTGGGCGAAGGCCACACGCTGATCCGCCGCGAATACATGACGGCCATCGGCCCCGTGGACATCCTGGCGCGCGACGCCACGGGCGCCACCGTGGCCGTGGAGCTGAAGCGCCGCGGAGACATCGACGGCGTGGAGCAGCTGACCCGCTACCTGGAACTGCTCAACCGGGACCCGCTGCTGGCTCCGGTCCGCGGCATTTTCGCCGCGCAGCAGATCAAGCCCCAGGCCCGCGTGCTGGCCGAGGACCGCGGGATCACCTGCCTGACGCTCGACTACGACGCGATGCGCGGCGTGGATGACAGGGATTCCCGCCTCTTCTGAGTCCCCCGCCCCGCTCCCGGCCGCCGGCCAACATGCCTAGAATCGGTGCATGAACCCCACAGCGCGCAGCCGGGACCGCGGCTACCTCCGAGGCAGCCTGCTGACTCCGGAGGAGCTGGTTCCCGACGGCGCACTCGCGTTTGTCGGGGACCGGATCACCTACGCCGGCCCGGCCGGCGGTTTTGACGACGCCGGGTGGCCGGAGCCCGCGCACCTGCCGGCCGGTTCGCTCATCCTCCCCGGACTCGTGGACCTGCACTGCCACGGCGCTGCGGGAAGCGATTTCACCACCTCCGACGCCGAGGGAATCCGGCGGGCAGCCGCCTTCCTGCATTCGGCGGGAACCACCACGCTGCTCGCCAGCACGGTTTCCGCGTCCCGTCAGGACATGCTCGCTGCCGCCGCCCGCCTAGCCGCCCTCGCGCGGGAAGGGCTCATTGCCGGAATCCATGCCGAAGGGCCGTTCCTGGCAGGGGAGCGCTGCGGTGCGCAGGACCCGAAGTTCCTGGTCCCGCCGGACCCCGGCTTCGTGGATGAGCTGCTTGCAGCCGCGGACAGCGAACTGGTCACCATGACCTATGCGCCTGAACTGCCCGGAGCGGATGACCTGGTGGACCGCCTGGTCCTGCACGGCGTGACGCCGTCGCTGGGGCATACCGCCGCTGCGGACCCAGTTGCTGCCGAGTCGCTGGAGTCCGCCCGGGACGAAATGGAAGAGGCCGGCTTCGGAGGTTATGCTCCCCGGCCCACAGTGACGCACCTGTTCAACGGCATGGACCCGCTGCACCACCGCTCCCCCGGCGCCGTTGCCGCGAGCCTGCGGGCCGCACGCAGCGGAGCGGCCGTGGTGGAGCTGATCGCCGACGGGGCGCATCTGGACCCCGCGCTGGTACGCACCGTCTTCGAGCTCGCAGGAGGCGCCAACGTGGCCCTCGTCAGTGACTCCATGGCGGCCACCGGCCTGGGCGACGGTACCTACCGGTTGGGGCCTGCCGACGTCGTGGTGGAGAACGGGACGGCCCGCCTGCCCGGCGGCACGCTGGCCGGCGGCACGGCCACCCTGCTCCAGTGCGTACGCACGGCTGTCGCTGCCGGTGTGCCGCTCGCGGACGCGGTGGGCGCGGCCACTGCGGTGCCCGCGGACGTGCTTCGGCTCGCCGATGAAGTCGGTGCCCTGCGCCGCGGCCTGCGGGCCGATGCCCTGGTGGTTTCAGCGGACCTGGAGCTGCACGCGGTCCTGCGCTGCGGAACGTGGCTGCCGCGGTAAAAAAGCACCCGAAAAAAGTTCTAAATATTTCGTTTTGAGCATTGACCAGGCATTTCGGTTATGCCACGCTGTTACCAAGTCTTTGTGTAGGTGTTTTTTCATGCTCGCAAGACCGTTGCGAGTGAGAAGCTCCTCAAGGAACTGCTGAACGGCAAGAACTTGGGCTTTCTTGCTTCAGTAACATATCCGGCACGGACCGTGCAGGTAAGTTCCACATTATGAGGAGAAACAAATGGCTCAGGGTACCGTCAAATGGTTTAACGCCGAAAAGGGCTTCGGCTTCATCACTCCGGACGACTCAGACGGCGATGTCTTCGTCCACTACTCCGAAATCCAGACCAACGGATTCAAGACCCTCGACGAAAACCAGCGTGTTTCCTTCGAGATCGGCCAGGGCGCCAAGGGCCCCCAGGCCACCGGCGTTACCGCCCTCTAGGGTTTAACACTTTTCCGCAGGGAAACAAGGAAAGCCCCCGGCACATGCCGGGGGCTTTCCTTGTTTTCCATTGGTTTATTTACCCACCGCTTACTTACCCGCGGCGGCGGACTACGTTCGCACCAAGGCTCCGCAGATTCTCCATGAATCTTTCATACCCGCGGTCAATATGGTCCACGCCCCGCACTTCCGTGGTTCCGTCGGCAGCCAGGCCTGCTATGACAAGGGCAGCGCCGGCCCGGATGTCATTGGCCACCACCGGTGCGCCGGACAGCAGCTCGACACCCTGGATCAGGGCGTGGTGTCCGTCGAGCCGGACCACGGCTCCGAGCCGCGCCAGTTCGGACGTGAAGCCCCAGCGGGCCTCGAAAACATTCTCGGTGACCATGCCCGAACCGTTCGCGACGGCGTTGAGGGCCACCACGAAGGGCTGCAGATCGGTGGGGAATCCGGGATACGGCAGGGTGGACACGTTGATGGGCTCCGGGCGGGCCGGTCCCTTCACCGTGAAGCCGTCCTCCCCCGTGCTGACTTCGCAGCCCGCCTGGGTGAGTTTGTCCAGGACCACTGCCAGGGCTGATGCATCCGCCGAGCGCACCTCGATCTCGCCGCCGGTGATCGCTGCCGCGAAGGCCCAGGTGCCGGCGACAATCCGGTCCGGCACCACACGGTGTTCCACCGGGTGCAGTTCCCGGACCCCGTCGATGATGAGCGTGTTGGTGCCCACGCCGCTGATCTGGGCCCCCATGCTGTTGAGCATGCGGGCAATGTCGGTGATTTCCGGCTCCCGGGCGGCGTTATCGATCACCGTGCGTCCGCGGGCCAGGGTGGCGGCCATCATGAGGTTTTCGGTGGCGCCCACGGAGGGAAAGTCCAGGATATGGTCCGCTCCGTGCAGGCCTTCCGGGACGGAGGCAACCAGGTACCCGTGATCGATGCCGATCTCGGCGCCCATAAGTTCCAGTCCGGCGCGGTGCATGTCCAGTCCGCGGGAGCCGATGGCGTCTCCGCCCGGCAGCGCCACCTCTGCCCGCCGGCAACGGGCCACCAGCGGTCCCAGCACGGAGATGGAGGCCCGCATGGCGCGGACGAGGTCATAGTCCGCCTGGTGGCCCAGCTCCTGCGGGACGTCCACGGCCACGGAGGCGGCGTCGACGTCGTAATCCACCGAACATCCCAGCCGGCGCAGCAGCTCCGCCATGATCCAGACATCCTGGATGTTGGGGACATTCGCGATGACGGACCGGCCCTGCGCAAGCAGCGTTGCCGCCATCAGCTTCAGGACGCTGTTCTTGGCACCCGGGACAGTAACGGCTCCGCGAAGGGTGGACGGGCCGGTAACAACAATGACGTCTTCCATTACTCCATAGTAGGGGCCGGGGCAGGCTCCAAAGGGCAGCAAAAAAGGCACAGGGGGAATTCCCTGTGCCTTCTAAGCAGAGCTTGTTTACTGTCCGGCCCGGCGCCTAGCGCCAGGTACCGATGCCGACCACGGGGCCGGCTTCCACCCATGAAGACAGGCCCGTATAGGCCTCGTACTTCATGGCCACCAGGATGGTACTGCCCTGGTAGTTCAAGCTGACGACGACGGCGCCGGGCTGGATACGGGCACGCTCGGCTTCAGTGGGCTCCCGCCAGCCGGCCATTTCCAGTGAACTGCGCAGGAAACGGTACGGCGGACGCGGACTCAGCGAGACCAGGCGCAGCCATTCCAGATGGGTGTCCGTATAACGGCAAACCCCCATCCGCCACCCCGCAGGGGGGAGGCAGATGGAGGCATCGAAGGTCCCCAGGGCGCGCCGCAGCTGGCTGCGGCGCACCCCGAAGAGCACTACTGCAAGGACAAGCAGCCCAAAAAGGGCGGCCAACGCAATGAACACATAGGAGCTGTCCATCGGAAGGAGTCAGCGGGTCCCGGCGGTTGCTTCGTTGGTCACCTTGGCATTGTCGGCCACGATGACCACCCGGTTGTTGTCCACGGAGAAGAATCCTCCGTCAACGCTTACCTCAATGCGGGAACCGGACACCGGTTCGATGGCCAGTCCGCCCTCTGCCAGGATGGCCAGCACCGGTGAGTGCCCGGGAAGGATCCCGATCTCGCCGTCGCTGGTGCGGGCCTTGACCATCTTTGCCGCTCCCGACCACACGAAGTGGTCGGCAGCAACAATCTCAACTTCGAGTTCAGCAGCGTCCGCCATGGGGCTCACTTCCCGGTCTGCTCTTGGATCTTCGCCCACTGACGCTCAACGTCATCCATGCCGCCGACGTTGAAGAACGCCTGCTCGGCAATGTGGTCAACGTCGCCGTCGCAGATGGCCCGGAAGCCTTCGATGGTGTCCTTGATGGAAACCGTCGAACCCTCAACGCCGGTGAACTGCTTGGCGGTGTAGGTGTTCTGGGAGAGGAACTGCTGGATGCGGCGTGCACGCGACACGACAATCTTGTCCTCTTCGCCGAGCTCGTCGATGCCGAGGATGGCGATGATGTCCTGCAGTTCCTTGTTCTTCTGGAGGATCTGCTTGACGCGGATGGCCGTGTCGTAGTGCTCCTGTCCCACGTACTGCGGGTCGAGGATACGCGACGTCGAGGTCAGCGGATCCACGGCCGGGTACAGGCCACGGGAAGCGATTTCACGGGAAAGTTCCGTGGTCGCGTCCAGGTGGGCGAACGTGGTTGCCGGGGCCGGGTCGGTGTAGTCATCTGCAGGCACGTAAATGGCCTGCATGGACGTGATCGAGTGGCCCTTGGTGGACGTGATGCGCTCCTGCAGCAGACCCATCTCGTCAGCCAGGTTCGGCTGGTAGCCCACAGCGGAAGGCATGCGGCCGAGAAGGGTGGAAACCTCGGAGCCTGCCTGCGTGAAGCGGAAGATGTTGTCGATGAAGAGCAGCACGTCCTGGTTCTGCACATCGCGGAAGTATTCCGCCATGGTCAGAGCCGACAGTGCCACGCGGAGGCGCGTTCCCGGCGGCTCATCCATCTGGCCGAATACAAGGGCGGTGTCCTTCAGGACGTTCGCCTCTTCCATTTCAACCCAGAGGTCGTTGCCTTCACGGGTACGCTCGCCGACGCCGGCGAATACCGAGGTACCGCCGAAGTTGCGGGCAACACGGGTGATCATTTCCTGGATCAGCACGGTCTTGCCGACACCGGCACCGCCGAACAGGCCGATCTTGCCGCCCTTGATGTACGGGGTGAGAAGGTCGATCACCTTGATGCCGGTTTCCAGCATCTCGGTGGAGCCCTCAAGGTCAGCGAAGTTCGGAGCCGAACGGTGGATCGGCCAGCGCTCGGTGATCTCCAGCTGGTCTTCGGTGACGTCGAGGGGCTCGCCCAGGACGTTGAAGATGTGGCCCTTGACGCCGTCGCCTACCGGCACGGAGATGGGAGCACCCGTGTCGTAAACGGCAGCGCCGCGGACCAGGCCGTCGGTGGCCTGCAGGGAGATGGCACGGACGAGGTTGTCACCCAGGTGCTGGGAGGTCTCGAACGTGATGGTGCGGGTCTGGCCGTCGAGCGTCAGCTCGGTGGTCAGTGCGTTGTAGATGGTGGGGATTGCGTCAGCCGGGAATTCGACGTCGACAACCGGGCCGATGACACGGGCGATACGGCCGGTGGCACCCGAGGCTACGGAATCAGATCCGTGCTCGACAGTTTGGGCAGTCATCTCTCTCACTTCACTCAGTTAGATGGCGTGTGGACTAAGTTTTTTATGCGTTGGAACTTATCTTCGAGCGGGGCAGGCTAAGAGGCGCTGAGCGCGTCCGCACCGGCTACGATCTCGGAAAGTTCCTGGGTGATTTCGGCCTGACGGGCGTTGTTGCGAAGTCGCGTGTACTTCTTGATCAGGTCCGTGGCGTTGTCCCCTGCGGCCTTCATGGCGCGCTGGCGGGCAGCAAGCTCGGAAGCGGCGGCCTGGAGCATGGCTGCGAAGATGCGCGACTCGATGTAGCGCGGCAGCAGTGCGTCCAGGACCTTTTCCGGCTCGGGCTCGTATTCGTAGAGAGGCAGGAACTCAGCGTCAGACTGGGCTTCTTCCTCCACTACCTCCAGCGGCAGCAGTCGGATGACCGCAGGTTCCTGAATAACCATGGACTTGAAGCGCGTGTAGACGATGTGGATTTCGTCCACGCCGCCGTCTTCGTAGGCCGTGTTGAAGTCATCGAGGAGTGCCTTGCCGATTTCTCGGGCTGTTTCGAACTCGGGTGCGTCGGTACCGCCGGTCCAGACACGTTCCACTGAACGGTTCCGGAATTCGTAGTACGCCTGCGCCTTGCGTCCAACAAGGTAGGTCTTAACTTCCTTGCCCTCGTCACGGAGCAATTCATTGAGTGCTTCGCCCTGCTTGAGGACACCGGCGGAGTACGATCCGGCAAGACCGCGGTCGGAGGTCATGATGACCACGGCTGCGCGCCGGATCTGCTCCGGTTCGGTGGTCAGCGGATGATCGATCTCCGACTGGGATGCCACAGCAGAAACGGCACGGGTGATCGCATTGGAGTAAGGCAGTGACGCAGCCACACGGGTGCGCGCCTTTCCAATGCGAGAGGCAGCAATCAGCTCCATCGCCTTGAAGATCTTCTGCATCGACGTTGTCGACGCGATCTTCTGGCGGTAGACCCGAATTTGGGCTCCCATACTCTTCCTTTCAGTTCCTGGCGTTGAAGCCAGGGGCTAAGGCAATGGCCATGGGTTCCGCTGCCGGGCACACGGCCCGGCAGCGGAACTCCAAAACCGCTAGCGCTTCTGCTTGACGATCTTTTCCTGGTCTACGGCATCCTCGTCCAAGGCCGAGGTAGCTTCGTTGCCGGCGGCGACCATGCGGTCGTCACCTTCGCCGAAGAAACCCTGCTTGAACTTGGTGATGAGGCTCTTCATCTCATCAACCGTGGAATCCTCGAGCTTGTTCGTCTCGGCCAGGACGGTCATGACGGACGAGGAGTGGCGTACGTGTTCCAGGAACTCGGACTCGAAGCGGCGGACGTCCTCAACGGGGACGTCATCCAGGTAGCCGTTGGTGCCCATCCAGATGGAGACAACCTGGTCTTCCACCGGGTACGGGGCGTACTGGCCCTGCTTGAGCAGTTCCATCAGGCGTGCACCGCGGGTCAGCTGCTGGCGGGAAGCCGCATCCAGGTCCGAGGCAAACATGGCGAATGCCTGCATGTCGCGGTACTGGGCCAGTTCCAGCTTCAACGTACCGGAGACCTTCTTCATGGCCTTCTGCTGTGCAGCACCACCGACGCGCGAGACGGAGATACCGACGTCGACGGCGGGGCGCTGGTTGGCGTTGAAGAGGTCCGACTGGAGGAAGATCTGTCCGTCGGTGATGGAAATAACGTTGGTCGGGATGTAGGCCGAGACGTCATTTGCCTTGGTTTCGATGATCGGCAGGCCGGTCATCGAGCCGGCACCGAGCTCGTCGGAGAGCTTGGCGCAACGCTCCAGCAGGCGGGAGTGCAAGTAGAAGACGTCGCCGGGGTAGGCTTCGCGTCCCGGCGGGCGGCGCAGCAGCAGCGACACGGCGCGGTAGGCTTCAGCCTGCTTCGACAGATCATCAAAGATGATCAGGACGTGCTTGCCGCCGTACATCCAGTGCTGGCCGATGGCCGAGCCGGCGTACGGTGCCAGGTACTTGAAGCCGGCGGGGTCGGATGCCGGGGAGGCCACGATCGTGGTGTACTCCATGGCGCCCTTGTCTTCCAGCGTCCGCTTGATTTCAGCGATCGTGGAAGCCTTCTGGCCGATGGCTACGTAGATGCAGCGAACCTGCTTCTGGACGTCACCGGAATCCCAGTTGGCCTTCTGGTTCAGGATGGTGTCAACGGCAATGGCGGTCTTACCCGTCTTGCGGTCACCGATGATCAGCTGGCGCTGGCCGCGGCCGATCGGGATCATGGCGTCGATTGCCTTGAGGCCGGTCTGAAGCGGCTCGTGGACCGACTTGCGCTGGGTAACGCCCGGCGCCTGGAGTTCCAGTGCACGGCGTGCCTCAGCGGCGATCGGGCCCATGTCATCCATCGGCTCGCCCAGCGGGTCGACAACGCGGCCCAGGAAGGCGTCGCCTACGGGTACGGACAGGACTTCACCGGTGCGGTGGACTTCCTGGCCTTCTTCGATACCGGCGAAATCGCCAAGTACAACGACACCGATTTCACGGGTGTCAAGGTTCTGGGCGAGGCCCAGCGTGCCGTCCTCAAACCGAAGCAGCTCATTCGCCATAACGGAGGGCAGGCCCTCCACACGGGCAATGCCGTCGCTGGCGGTTGTTACGCGGCCAACTTCAACGCGCTCTGCGTTTCCGGGTTCGTAGGACGCCGCGAATTCATTCAACGCATTACGGACGTCGTCGGCGTTGATGGTCAATTCGGCCATCTGCAGTCCCTGCTCTCCTATGTTGTGATCATCGCTTAACAGCCGATGACCGTGATTGGTTCTCAAATGTTCTGAAGGCCGTTTAGGGCCGTCAAGGTGACTAGACAGCGAGCTTTCGGCGAAGTTCAGTCAGGCGCGTCGTAACGGTGGAATCAACTACTTCATCCCCCACTGTGACACGAATGCCGCCGAGAATCGCCGGGTCCACATTGACGTTGATCTTCAGCTCGCGGCCATACAGTCCGTTGAGAGAGGACTGCAGACGCTTTTGCTGTTCCTGCGTCAGCGGACGGCTGGACTGCACTTCTGCAATCCACCGCTGCTGGCGGCCGGCTACCAGTTCCGCGAAGCGCGCTACCAGTGCTGCCGGACGCAGTCCGCGCGGGGCGGTTACTGCCTGCGTGACCAGCACCTTGGCTTCGGCTCCCATGCCCGGCACGAGCTTCTGTGCCAGCGTGGCCTTGGCCGAGGCTGATGCCTGCGGTTCCTGCAGCGCACGCTGCACCTCGTGGTTGGCTGCAACGGCCTGGTTGAAGCGGAACAAATCGTTTTCCAGGGCTTCAAGGCCGGCCAGGCCGGGACCCTTGTTTTCCGCTACAGCTGAAACAACGGTTGCACCCAGGGTTTCCAGGGCATCGCCCAGGTCACGCGCTGTGCGCCACCGGGACTCCACCAGAGAAGCAGCCAGCTGCTCGGCGTCGGCCGAAACCTTGCCGCCGACCAGCTTGGAGACCAGGGCTGCCTTGGCCGAGGCTTCACGAGCCGGATCCGTCAGGGCACGCAGCAGGCCAGCATCGCTGTCCAGCAGGCCCAGAATTCCAAAGAGTTCCTCGGCCAGGGACAGGGTTGCGCCGGGAAGCTTGGCTTCCAGCTTCTCCTGCGCCGCGGCCAGTGACTCGCTCGATATACCTGCCATTACTTAACCGCACCTGCGTTCTGGGTTTCCAGGTCGTCAAGGAAGCGGTCAACCACACGGGCGGCACGCGCATCGTCTGCGAGGGACTCGCCGACAATCTTGCCGGCCAGCTCGGTGGCGAGCGTGCCCACTTCGCTGCGGAGGGAAACGACAGCTGCCTGGCGTTCCGCTTCGATGGCGACGTGGGACTGTTCCATGATGCGGGCGGATTCGGCGCCTGCCTTGGCCTTCAGGTCAGCGAGGATCTGGGCGCCTTCGGCGCGTGCTTCTTCGCGGATCCGGTTGGCCTCGGTACGGGCGTCGATGAGCTGCTGCTTGTATTCATCCAGGGCCGCGCTGGCTTCAGCCTGTGCGGCTTCGGCCTTCTTGAGTCCGCCTTCGATGGCCTCGGTACGCTCTGCATACGTCTTCTCGAACATCGGGACGACGAACTTGACGACGATGTACATCAGCACGGCGAAGCCAAGCAGTGTTACGAGGATCTCCCAGATGTTTGGGATCAGAGGATTCGCGCCTTCTTCGGCGGCGAGGATTAGTGCCTCGTTCATTTCAATCCGTCCTATCTACTTGGTTGGAAATACGCGCTGACGTTAGAGAACGAACGCGAAAACCAGACCAAGGATAGCCAGTGCTTCGGTCAGAGCCAGGCCCAGGAAGGCGATGGGCTGCAGGACGCGCTGGGCTTCCGGCTGGCGGGCAACGCCGTTGATGTAGGCCGCGAAGACCAGGCCCACGCCGATGGCGCCGCCGATAGCGGACAGGCCGTAGCCGACGAGGTTGATGTTGCCTTCGATATCCAAAACACCAGTCATTTGGTTTTGTTCCTTTCAAGATGCCCGTTGGGCAGGTTGCATGGTTCAGGGGGGTTCCCCGGTGAGGGGAGGTTTAGTGTTCCTCGGCCAGGGAGCCTTGGATGTAGATCGCGGTCAGCAGGGTAAAGACGTAGGCCTGCAGGACCTGGATCAAAACTTCGAACAGGAACATGGCGACGCCGCCTACCAGGGTGAGCGCACCCAGCGGCTTCAACAGTCCTTCAGCCTCGAGCAGCAGGAACGCGGTTCCACTGCCGGCAAGCATGATGATGAGGTGGCCCGACAGCATGGTTGCGAAGAGTCGCAGGCTGTGCGTGATCGGACGGACCAGGAAGGTGGAGATGATTTCGATCAGCACCACGAGGGGCAGGATGGCCATCGGCACGCCGGACGGGACGGTGGCGAACTTGAAGTAACCCAGGCCGTGCTTCCGGATGCCGACAATGATCCACGTGAAGTAGACAATCGCGGCCAGTGCATAGGCCGTGCCCACGTGGGACGTGGTCGGCAGCTGGGCCAGCGGGATGGTGCCCCACAGGTTGTTGATCAGGATGAAGAAGAACAGCGCGAACAGCAGCGGAGTGAAGGACCGGAAGTCCTTTTCACCGATGATGTCCCGGCCGATCGAGTTGCGGACGAAGTTGTAGCTCCATTCGCCCAGGAACTGCAGCCGGCCCGGGACCATCTGGCCCTTGCGGGCTGCGGCTACGAAGAACCACCCGATAAGGATGACGGAAAGGAGGATAAGCAGCATCTGCTTTCCGAATCCTTCACCGCTTTCGGCGCCCCAGGGAAGGATCTCAGGGAGGTGCATGTCTTCGAGGGTAGGTGCGACGAATCCCTCGTCATTGGAGGCGGGAAGCGCAAGCGCGATCAACGCGTTTCCTCTCTGCTGTGTCCATCGTTGGGCATATCATTGGTGGGCACGCATGATGTGCGCCCATTAGTTCGGTTTTGTGAAATCAATTCGATTTATCCGTATCCGGCTGTTTTCCGCCCGTGACGGGTCGGTCCGCACCCAAGGTGCGCCTGTGTGCGAAGGCGACATAGTAGCCGCAGACCGCACCCAGGACGATACCGGCCGGTAAAATCCAGCGAGTTCCCAGGAGACTATCCAGGCTCCACCCTATCAAACCCAGGGCGATGATTCCCGCAAGCAGATACTGCACGGTTGCGCGGCGGCCGGCGGCAGGCGGCTCGAAAGCACCCGGGCCGGTGGAGGGCTGTTTTTTAGGCATTTGCGCCTCCTTGGGGACTGGAATCGTCAGCATCGTTGTAAATCAGGTGACGGGTCGTCGAAAAGGCGCGGATTTCCGCCGCCTGCCAGAGGACCACTGCGCCGACTGCGGTCAGGGCAAACCATTCACGGTGCAGCCAATCAGGAGTTCCCAGTCCGAAAAGAATGACGGCGAAACCGACAACCTTTATGGCATAGGTAACGACAAACATTCCGATGGCTCCGGAGGGATTGCTGCGTCCGACGACGTGGCCGACCAGGAGGCTGATTCCGAAGAATGCGGCAATAACGAACCACCCCAGAAGGGAGCTCGCCGCTGCAGACAGATCCGCCGTGAGAGCAGCCACGACTGCGGCCAGGAGGGCGGCGGCGCCGGTCACGGCAAGGGCCTTCCCGAGAATCGCCAACCAGGGGGCCTTCGTTGGCCCCGAGGGGGTCAGGAACCCGCCGGGGCGGGAACCATCTGCGGATCTCATGGTGGAGGCAGTCTTCCTTGCTGGTTTTTTGGAGCCGGACGCTTCGTGGGTGCCGGGCTACCGCGACCCTTGAATTCTACAGTACATAGAAGACGCCTCTGGCAGGGCCCGCACAGCCGCGGATCAGGCCACCGTGCGCCGGGCGAACAGGCGCGGCGAGGCCAGGTAGAAAGCCAGCACTGCGACGGCGAAGAGGACCCCGGCGGCCGTCGCGCCGGCACCCGCACCCGCAGTGAGCAGCCCGGTGACGCCGACGGCTACGGTACAGCCGGTGACGATCAGCGACACCTGTACGTGGCTCAGACCTGCATCGGTCAGCCGCTGGTAGGCGTGCTGGCGGTGGGCCGTGTACCACCGCTCCCCCCGGCCCATGCGGCGCAGCAGCGTGGAGAAGGTGTCGGCCAAATAGACGAGGATCGGAAACAGCAGGTATTCCACATACACGCCTGCGAGGAAGGCAGCTACTGCAACACCGGCGATGGATGACCCGAGCAGGTAACTGCCGACGTCGCCCA
Source organism: Arthrobacter sp. zg-Y1171 (assembly GCF_025244845.1). Lineage (NCBI taxonomy): Bacteria > Bacillati > Actinomycetota > Actinomycetes > Micrococcales > Micrococcaceae > Arthrobacter > Arthrobacter sp. zg-Y1171. The sequence continues at coordinate 2,300,735 of NZ_CP104264.1, forward strand.
GGAAAACCTGCCCCCTGCCGAGGTTCCAGGGCAGGAAGGCGGCAAAAGCCGCGGCCACCACTGCTCCCGTAACAGTCAGCCAGACGTGGTCGGACAGCACGCCGCTGATGGAGTACAGGGTACCCACCACCAGTCCATGCAGCCCGGAGATTCCGTTGATGCCGTCCATGAAGTTGGCGACGTTGATGTAGGCCGCTATTGCGAGGCCGCCCACGGGAACCCACCACCAGCTTTGCTCCATGGTCCATGCCAGTCCGGCCGTTCCAAGCAGGCCGATGGCGAGCTGGGTGGCTGCCCGGGTCCGGACGGAGACGCCGCGCCAGTCCTCGATCCAGCCCAGCAGCGATGCCGCGCCGATCACGGCGATCAGAATGGCAAGCACCGAACGGTCAACGGCCACCAGCCCTGTCAGCAGCGCCAGCAGGAGGCCGGCCAGGACGCCGGCGGCAGTGGTTGCACCCACCCCGCGGATGACTGCCTTGGTGTGCGAGGACCGCTCATTGGGGACGTCGAGGACACCCAGCCGGCGCAGCAGGGGGATAAAAAGGAAGGGCAGCAGCAGGCTCGCCAGGAAAGCCGCAGCGGCGCACAGCACCAGCAGCATCAGCCGGTCCGCCGTTCGCTGTAGGGTTCTCCGGGCTCATTTGCGGCGTCACCCGGGGCACCGGGATGGCGGGCACCCGGAATGCGCACTATCTCGCCGGCATCGGTTGCTGCCCCGTCCGTCGGCACGCTCCCGGGTTCGATCCCGCAGCGCCGCAGCCAGTCAGCCAGGTCCAGCTCATCGGGATCCAGCACGGCAACCGCAGCGTGGGAGATCTTCGGATGCAGGGGACGGGAGTCCTCTTCCCCGGTGCCGACGAGGATCTCGTGCAGCTTTTCGCCCTGGCGCAGTCCGGTGAAGACAATTTCGATGTCCTTGCCGGACATCGCGATCATGCGGCGGGCGACGTCGAGGATCTTCACGGGCTCGCCCATGTCCAGGATCATCACCTCTCCCCCGCGGCCGATCGCGCCGGCCTGGATCACCAGCTGGCAGGCCTCGGGGATCGTCATGAAGAAGCGGGTCACCTCCGGGTCGGTCACGGTGACCGGTCCGCCCTGCCGGATCTGTTCGCTGAACAGCGGCAACATGGAGCCCCGGCTGCCGATCACGTTGCCGAACCGCACGGAGACGTACCGCTCCCCGGTGGCGCGAGCCATCCAGGCCGTCAGCTTTTCGGCTACGCGCTTGGAATGGCCGAGGACCGTGGTGGGGTTCGCCGCCTTGTCGGTGGAGATGTTCACGAAATGGCGCACGTTCGCTTTGCGGGCCGCAGCCAGCACGTTGGCAGTGCCGATGATATTGGTCTTCCAGGCTTCCTGCGGGTACTGCTCCAGGAGGGAGACGTGCTTCAGGGCGGCGGCGTGGAAAACGACGTCGGGGCGGCGTTCGCGGAAGATGCGCTCCAGCGCTTCGGGGTCGCGGATGTCCGCCAGGACCGTATCCGGGCCGTCCAGCAGGCCGCGGCCGGTGATGGAGAGCTGGGTCAGCTGCAGGCCGGTCTCGTCCCGGTCCACCATGATCAGTTCGCCGGGATTGAAGGCGGTGATCTGGCGGCAGAGTTCGGAGCCGATGGAACCGCCGGCTCCCGTGACGAGGACCTTCTTCCCGGACAGGTAGCCGGCAACTTCGTCCACATGGATGTCGACCGGCCGGCGCCCGATGAGGTCTTCGACCGCCACGTCGCGGAAGTCGCCCAGGCCGGCGCCGTCGCCCTTCGAGAGCATGTCCTTGAGCGGCGGAAGCACCAGGACGCGCAGGTCCAGGCCTTCGGCGAGATCGGAAATCTCACGGACCTGCTTGGCTTCCACATCGGCGATGGCCACCACCAGCACCGTGGCGCGGGTCCGCTGCACCAGTTCGGGAAGGTCTACGAGTTTGCCGAGCACCGGAACAGTGGCCAGCCTCAGGTGCTTCTTGGACGGGTCGTCGTCGACCAGGCCAACCGGGTAGTACGGCGACTCCGGGTCCTTCATCATCCGTGAGACCAGGGAACCGCCCAGGAATCCCGCGCCGTACACAAGGGCACGCTGGGCTTCTTCCCCCGGCCGGGCCTTGCTCTCCACGTACATCCGCTTGACGTACCTGATTGCCGCCATGAACAGGCAGGCGAAGGGGAAGGCGATCATTCCGGTGCTGCGCGGGATATCGATCACTAGGCCGAACAAGGCGCTTGCGAGGACCAGGATGGCGGAGACAATAAGCGTCACCACCGCCAGCAGCCGCATCTCGTGGAAACTGCCGAAGCTGTAGCGGCCGCGGTAGAGGGCAAACGAATAGCCGACTATCAGCTGGGTCAGGACGGCGACGCCGCAGAAGACGGCCAGGCCGCCCGGGTTGATCTGCTCGACAGTGAGTTCGTAGCGGAGCACCAGCGCGAGGCCGATGGACACGATCCAGGCCAGGGAGTCGAGCACATACTGCGACCAGAGCCACAGGACGGGCTTTTCCTCCCTGGGAAGGTGACTGTTGTCCGTAGGTTTTTGCCTCATGGTCCTCAACGGGTAGGTACCCGGCTTTCTTCTCGGTGATGCGAAGAGCTGGCGGAAGAATCCGGTGTAATAGACTGGAATCTATTCAGCATACTAACTGCACACCCTCTCCGGTTTCGGTCTTGGCCGATCCCCCGGGTTGCCTGAAAGGACCATCTTGCCGGACTCCGTGGCCGTAGCAGCAGTGACCTTCGACCGTCCGGACGATGTGAAGATCCTCCTGGAGGCACTGGCCGCGCAGAGCGGCAACATCACGTCCGTGGCACTCGTGGACTCCGGCAAGACCCCGGTTTCGGAGATCGCCGAAGCTTCAGCGGCGCCGGTTAACTACATCCGGTCAAACACCAATCTGGGCGGAGCCGGCGGTTTTTCGCTCGCCATCCTTTCAGCCATGGCCTCCGGCGCCGAATGGATCTGGATCATGGACGACGACGCCCATCCCGAAGATCCCGAATGCGTCGCCACCCTGTTGGCTGCAGCGAAGGAACGCGGCCTCGACGTCGTCCTGCCGCTAGTGGTTGCCCCGGGGGCGCCGGACACGCTGTCCTTCCATTTCCGCCTCGACGGGAAACTGACCCATGACCGGGCCGAAGTTGCCGCCCGCGGGTTCCTGCCCAATGTGGGGCACTTCTTCAACGGCGCCCTGATCCGCGCCGACGTCTTCTACCGGGTGGGACTGCCGGACCTTCGCCTGTTTATCCGCGGCGACGAGACGGACTTCATGATCCGGCTGCGCCGGGCGGGCATCGACTTCGGCACGGTCACCACGGTGGCCCTGACGCACCCGGCGGCCTGGGCCGAAGTGCAGCCCGTCCTGGGCGACCGGATGCACGTCCTGGTCCCCGAGACGCCGTTCAAGCAGTTCTACTTCTACCGCAACCGGGGCTACCTCACCCGCCGCTACACAAGGGTGAAGTCCTTCGTGGCCGATGCCGTGGGCTACCCCATCCACTTCGCCAGGACCCGGGATCCCCGCGGTTTCGCCAACTGGCTGCGCGCCTACGCGGCCGGCATGGCCGGGCGCCGCTTCGGGCCGCCGTCGGACTTCGGGTTCTAACGTGGACGTCGTCCAGGAACCGGCCCCGCTGACGATCGTCATCACGACGTTCAACCGCTCCGGCTACCTCACCGGCCTGCTGGAGAGCATCAAAAGGCTCGACCCCGCACCTGCGGCGGTTGTCGTGGTGGACAATGCCAGCACCGATGAGACGCCCCGGGTCCTGGAAGCAGCCCGTGCCGGCTTCCCCGTCCCGCTGTCCGTCCTGCGGCTGGAGGCCAACACCGGCGGGGCCGGCGGGTTCGCAGCCGGTGTCGAGGCCGCCCTGGACTCCGGCGCGCAGTGGCTGTGGCTGATGGACGACGACGTCGAGGTCCTCCCGGGTGCCGTGGCTGCGCTGAGCAAGTGGACCGGGACCTACGACTGCATCCACGGCCGGCGGTTCGACGCCGGCGGGGAACCGTTCTTCTGGCAGCACCGCTTCGTCCCGTTCCTGGGCGTGCACCTGCCGGTGCCGGGCAACGTTTTCCGCGACTCCCCCGTCTTCGACACCAATGTGGGCTGCTTCGAGGGAATGCTGATCAGTGCCGGCCAGGTGCGCCGGATAGGCCTGCCGGATGCCCGCTACTTCATCAACGGCGACGATGTGGTTTACGGCTGGCTCGCCTCCCTGGACCGGCCGGTGGCCTACGTCAACGATTTCGTGCTCCGCAAGGTCCGGGTGCAGAGACAGATCGACCTCGGCATCCGCCACCTCAACGATTCCAGCGACCTTGGCCGCTTCACTGCCATGCGCAACCGCGGCCATACCGCCCGGTACCTGCAGGTCCACGGCCGGTATCACCGGTTCGGATTCGCCCTGGGGACCTTCCTGACCGCAGGGAAGGAACTGCTCAGGCTGGTTGCCGTGGAGCATTCGCTGCGGGGCGCCGGGCGCCTCTGGGCCGGCTGGCGCGGTGCCCGACGCATCCTCCGGGACCGGTCCTGGTCCCCGATGGCCCCGCTGTCCGCGCCTGGGCAGCCATCACCGGAAACACGAAAGCAGCAGGTTTGAGCACTCCTTCTCCCGAACCCGTCCCTTCCTCCGGCACACCCTCGGTGTGGGCGGTCCTCGGCGGCACCGGCTTCATCGGTTCGGCCGTCCGCTCCGCACTGGCTGCACGCGGGGTCGAGGTCCGGGCTGTTTCCGCTCCCCGGCTGCGTACCGATGCCTCGGACGTAGCCGGTTTGCTTGCGGCGGCCGCAGCGCTGGACACGGAACGCCGCCGGCTGGCCGACGCCTTCGCGGGCGCCGACGTCGTGGTGAATGCTGCCGGACTGGCGACGCCGGGAGCCGCGGACTCCCCCGAGCTCCGGGGTGCGAACTCGCTGCTGCCTGCGTTGGTCGCCGATGCCGCTGACGCCGCCGGTGTCCGCCGGTTCGTACACCTGAGCAGCGCCGCGGTGCAGGGGCACCGTCCGTTCCTGGACGAAAGCCCGCATGTGGAACCGTTTTCGGCATACTCCCGTTCCAAGGCACTCGGCGAACAGGTCCTTTCCGCCCGGCACGGCGGGTCCTGCAGCGTTGCCACGGTCCGCGCCACCTCGGTCCAGGGACCGGGCCGGGCGACCACAGCTAAGCTAAGCCGGCTCGCGGCCTCGCCGCTGGCATCCGTTGCCGGGCCCGGAACCGCACCCAGCCCGGTAAGTTCAGTAGATTCCCTGGTCGACTTCGTCCTGCGGGTAGGCTCCCACACGGGCCCGGTTCCTGCAGTGGTGCTGCAGCCCTGGGAACAGGCATCGGTGTCCTCCGTGCTTGAAGCAGCAGGCGGCCGGCGGCCGGCGCATCTGCCGGTCTGGGCCTGCCGTCTCGCGCTGCGGTCCGGCTATGCGGTCTCCTCGCTGGCCGGGGAGCGGCTGCACGGAGCACTGCGCCGCGTGGAGATGATGTGGTTCGGGCAGCGCCAGGAGCCCGGCTGGGCCGAGGCCACGGGCAACGTCCCGGAACCCCGCGTCCGCGAGGTCCTGGCAGCCTCCCGGAACTAAACCCGTTTCTGGTCTTTGGCCAGGGAGGGCGCAGTGCCGCCCGCTGCGGGTTCTTCACCCGGATCCAGGATTCCCGGAACCACTTCGCGCAGGGCGGCGGTGCTGATCGCACCGCTGCGCACCACCCGCATCGGCTCGCTGGTGGCGTCCACAATGGTGGACGGCACTCCGTCGCTGCCGGCCACCGGACGGTGTCCGGCTTCCAGATAGACCTCCACGGATTCGCCCAGTTGTTCGCGTGCCTGCGCCGCGGTCTGTCCGGCCGGGGATCCCGTGCGGTTGGCCGAGGACACAGCCAGCGGCCCGGTGGCGGCCAGCAGGTCCAAGGCCACGCTGTCGTCGGGCATCCGCAGTGCCACGGTTCCCATGGTGTCGCCCAGGTCCCAGCTCAGGGACGGCTGGGCGTGGAAGATCAGTGTCAACCCGCCCGGCCAGAACGTACGTGCCAGGCTGCGGGCGTCTTCGGAAATGTCCGTGGCCAGGCCGTCCATGGTCTCCAGGCGCGGGATCAGCACGGGCGGGGGCATGCTCCGGCCGCGTCCCTTGGCCGCGAGCAGCGTAGCCACTCCCTGCGGGGAGAAAGCGTCGGCACCGATTCCGTACACGGTGTCGGTGGGAAGCACCACGCAGGATTTGGCGGCTATGGCGCGCTGGGCTGCCGCCAGGCCCTCACTGAGTTCTTCGGGGTTACTGCAGTCATAACTGGTGCTCACGGCAATATTCTTTCACTAGTGGATGCCGCCGATGCGGAGCGTCGGACAGCCGACGTCGCCCGCGGGCGGTCATTGAGGTCCCGGTGGGATTGGACATCGGTCCAGGCCGGATCGCCGGCCAGCAGCCGCGCGATGGCCGGCGCCTGCACTTCGGCATGTTCCATCACGAAGTAGCCGCCTCCGGCAAGCAACCGCGCCGCGGTCCGTGCTGCGGCCATCGGCAGTTCCAGACCGTCCGCTCCCCCGCCGTACAGCGCCATGGCCGGATCATGCTCGGCGGCTTCCGGCTCGTTCGGGACGGCTTCGGCAGGGATGTACGGAGGGTTGGACACCACCACGTCGAAGCTGGCTTCGTGGCCGGCCAGGGCGGTCCGCAGGTCTTCCAGGACCAAGTGGACGCCCAGCGGAGCCAGGTTCCGTTCCGCCCAGGCGAAGGCGAGGGGGCTCAGCTCCACGGCATGCACTTCAGCTGCGGGAACTTCCGAGGCCACCGCAGCCGCGATGGCGCCGGAGCCGGTGCCGAGGTCCACGACCTTGGCCGAGCCGGCCCGGCGCGCAGCATCGATCGCCAGCTGCGCCACCGTTTCGGTTTCCGGCCGCGGCACAAAGACTCCGGGCCCGACGGCCAGTTCCAGGTACCGGAAATGGGCCTTTCCCGTCAGGTGCTGCAACGGCACCCGCGCGGCGCGTTCGTGTACCAGTGCAGCGTATCCCTGGGGTGCCGGCACGTCGGTGAAGGCCAGCGCCCGGATCCGGCCGGGGCTTTCGCCCAGCAGGTGCGCGGCGAGCAGCTCGGCGTCCACCCGCGGTGACGGTACCCCGGCGGCGGCGAGTTCCGCCGTCGCACGGCGCAGCGCGTCGGCCAGGGTGCCGCCGGCACCGGTCGCGGAACCGGTGAGGCTATTAGCTTTCGTCACCGATGGCGTCCAGCCGTGCCTGCTCGTCCATTTCAATGGCTGCCTGCACCACTGCCTCAAGCTCGCCGTTCAGCACGGTGTCCAGGTTGTAGGCCTTGTAGCCGGTGCGGTGGTCCACGATCCGGTTTTCCGGGTAGTTGTACGTCCGGATCCGCTCCGAACGGTCCATGGTCCGGATCTGCGACTTCCGGATGTCCGAGTTCGCGGCGTCGATCTTTTCCTGCTCGTGCGCGAGGATACGTGAGCGCAGCACGCGCATGGCTGCTTCGCGGTTCTGCAGCTGCGACTTTTCGTTCTGCATGGCCACCACAATGCCGGTGGGCAGGTGGGTGATGCGCACGGCCGAGTCGGTGGTGTTCACCGACTGTCCGCCGGGACCGGAGGAGCGGTAGACGTCGATCTTCAGGTCGTTCTGGCTGATCGCGACTTCTTCCGGCTCGTCCACTTCGGGCAGCACCAGGACGCCGGCAGCCGAAGTGTGGATCCGGCCCTGGGACTCCGTGACGGGAACGCGCTGCACGCGGTGCACACCGCCTTCATACTTCAGGCGTGCGTAAACGCCTTCTGCCGGATCGTTGGAGTTGCCCTTGATGGCCATGGCAACGTCCTTGTAGCCGCCCAGGTCCGACTCGGTGGCCGAGATGATTTCCGTACGCCAGCCGCGGTGCTCGGCGTAGCGGGTGTACATGCGCAGCAGGTCGCCGGCGAACAGGGCCGCTTCGTCGCCGCCTTCGCCGCCCTTGACCTCGATGATGACGTCGCGACCGTCATTGGGGTCCCTCGGAATCAGCAGGCGGCGCAGCTTCTCCTGCGCGTCCTCCAGCTGCTCCTTAAGCACGGGTACCTCGGCGGCGAATTCCGGGTCCTCATCCGCCATTTCGGCGGCGGCGGCCAGGTCATCCTCAAGTCCGTGCCAACGGTTGTAGGCATCCACAATCCGGCTGAGTTCGGCGTAGCGCCGTCCCAGCCGGCGGGCCAGGCCCTGGTCCGCGTGCACTGCCGGGTCGGACAGGCGCAGCTGGAGTTCAGCGTGCTCATCCAACAGGCCCTGTATGGACTCAAACATGTTCTAGATTCCTCTTTCAGCTGGGTTTCCCACATGGAAGTTTATCGGTTCGTGCGCCCGTCGGTCCCCGGGCGTTAACGAACGAGCCGCCCAGGCCCCCTGCCCGCGTGCAGCGGGAGGGGGCATGAGCGGCTCGTAAGGCAGCTAGTTGTCCTTGGTGCCCAGGGTGGTCTGCTGGACCTGCATCAGGAACTCGACGTTGGACTGCGTCTCCCGGATCTTGCCGGTGAGCAGTTCCAGCGCCTGCTGGGTGTCCAGTCCGGACAGGACCCGGCGCAGCTTCCACATGATCTTGACTTCATCCGGGGAGAGCAGGTTCTCTTCGCGGCGGGTACCCGACGCGTTGACATCCACGGCCGGGAAGATGCGCTTGTCCGCAAGGTTGCGGGACAGGCGCAGCTCCATGTTGCCGGTGCCCTTGAATTCCTCGAAGATGACCTCGTCCATCTTGGACCCGGTCTCCACCAGGGCCGTGGCCAGGATGGTCAGCGAGCCGCCGTTTTCGATGTTGCGGGCAGCACCGAAGAAACGCTTGGGCGGGTACAGTGCGGACGAATCCACACCGCCGGAGAGGATACGGCCCGACGCCGGAGCGGCCAGGTTGTAGGCACGTCCCAGTCGGGTCATGGAGTCAAGCAGCACCACGACGTCGTTGCCCATTTCCACCAGGCGCTTGGCGCGCTCGATGGCGAGTTCGGCAACTGTGGTGTGGTCATCGGCGGGGCGGTCGAAGGTGGAGGCAATGACCTCGCCCTTGACCGTGCGCTGCATGTCCGTGACTTCTTCGGGACGCTCGTCCACGAGGACCATCATGAGGTGGACCTCAGGATTGTTGATCGTGATTGCGTTGGCAATTGCCTGCAGGATCAGCGTCTTTCCGGCCTTCGGCGGGGAAACGATGAGGCCGCGCTGGCCCTTGCCGATCGGAGCCACGAGGTCGATGACACGCGGGCCGATCACCTTGGCATTGGTTTCCAGGCGCAGACGCTCGGAGGGGTACAGCGGGACCAGCTTGGAGAACTCCACGCGGTCCTTGTTGTCCTCGGCCTGCTTGCCGTTGACGGACGTGAGGCGGACCAGTGCGTTGAACTTCTGGCGCTGGTTTCCGCCCTGGTTTTCGCCTTCACGCGGGGCGCGGATGGCGCCGACGACGGCGTCGCCCTTGCGCAGGTTGTACTTCTTCACCTGGGCGAGGGAAACGTAGACATCGTTCGGGCCCGGCAGGTAACCGGAGGTCCGTACGAAGGCGTAGTTCTCCAGGACGTCGAGGATGCCGGCCACGGGCAGCAGGACGTCGTCTTCAGTGACCTCGACGTCGTCGACCTCGGGGTTCTGGTTGCGGTTGCGGCGGCGCTCGTTGCGGTCGCGGAAACGATCGTTCCGGTCGCCGCGGTCATTGCGGTCATTGCGCTCGTTGCGGTTCCGGTTGCGGCGGTTACGCCCGCGCCCGTTCTCGTCACTGTCGTCGCGGTTGTTGTCGCGGTCGCGGTTGTTCTCGCGGTTGCCACCGTTGTCGCGGTTGTTGTCGCGGTCGCGGTTGTTCTCGCGGTTGCCACCGTTGTCACGGTTGTTGTCGCGGTCACGGTTGTTCTCGCGGTCGCGGTTGCCCTCGCGGTTGCCACCGTTGTCACGGTTGTTGTCGCGGTCCGAACGGTTGCGGTCACGGCGCTCACGGCGTTCGCCGCGCTCGTCGTCGCCCTGGGTCCGGGCCTCAGCGCCGTTGTTGGCAGCGCCGTTGCTGTTGGCAGCGTCCTTGTTGGCAGCGCCGTTGCTGGAAGCGTCCTCTGCAGGTGCCTCGGCGGAAGCGTTGCTGACCGTTCCGTTGGACTCGTTGGAATCGCTGCGGCGGTTGCGGCTGCGGCGGTTGCCGCGCTCGCGCTGGCCCTCTTCGCGTCCGTTGTCTTCGCGTGCCTCGCGGTTCCGGGCCGGAGCCGCTTCTGCTTCCGGCGAGGCGGCTGGTGCCGGTGCCTCGGCCGCTGCAGTTTCCGCGGGGGCGGAAGTGACGACGCCGTCACTGGCTGCACGCCGGTTGCGGTTGCGGGTACGCGTCGGGCGGGTCGTCTCGGCCTCTGCGGACTGCTCCGCGGGTGCTGCTGCCGCCTTCTCGGGCGCCGAAGCACCCTTGGCTGCGTCGTCGCCGGCCTCGCCGCGGGAACCGCGGACCGGCCGGTCGGCTACTGCGCCGCCGCGCTGGTGGTTGGAGATGGCCGTAACCAGATCTCCCTTACGCATGCGGGAACCCCCGGTGATGCCGAGCTGGCCGGCAAGCGCCTGGAGCTGCGCGAGCTTAAGGCCTGCAAGGCCGGCGCTCTTTGATGCGTTCTCGCCGGTTGAACCGGCGGATGCTGAATCCACGCCTGCAGTCAGGCTAGTGGTATCTGTCACGAAGGATCCTTCCCCCTCGTCGGGCGGTCCGGCGCAATGCCGGCCGCGGTGATTGGCCCTGGTCCCAAAATCAGACATTGGGTCAGGGTTCGCCTACTACCGGCCCGATGGCCGGAGAAAGGCGAATCTGCTGGGTGCCTTATGTAAAGAAGAATCCACGCAGAGTCTGGTCAGCTTCGCTGCCGAACACGCGGCATTCAAGCGGGACACGCCGCTTCTTGGCGGTTCCTTTGAAGGCTGCACCGGAGACTGTGCCTCCGCGGGTGGGCATTTGAATCAACGGAAATCACCGCAGGACGGGTGCAATCACACCTGACGGCGGCAAAGTGTTTTCAACTAAAGCCCGGGGCGGCCCGAAATGGACGGCTACCTGCGGGAGCACAGGACGGAAAAATTACCGCTGGTGCCCTTCCACTCTAGCACCATCTCGCTCGACACCAAGCCGCAGAACACGCCAATTTTCGCCGTATTCCGCTGCCTGCAAATGTTTGGTCATTGCCTGCTCCGCTTCCAAGGCGGCCTCCTCGCCGTCGGCAAGGCACATCACCGTGGGACCGGCACCGGAAATCACGGCGGCGAATCCCGCTGAGCGCAGTGACTGCAGCAGCCGGGCACTGGGCAGCATCGCGGGTGCCCGGAACTCCTGGTGCAGCGCGTCCTGCGTTCCCTCGAGCAGCAGCGACGGATCCACGGTCAGGGCGTGGATCAACAGCGCGGCACGGCCCGCGTTGGCCGCTGCGGTCCGGTGGGCCACGGTCGCCGGCAGCAGGCCGCGGGCACTCTCGGTGGAGAGTTCCACGGCCGGTACGGCGACTACGGGAACCACATCGGGATGGACCGAGGCCCGAACGGAGCGGAAAACGCCGTCGTCCTCCCAGGAAATCGCGAGGTCGCCGACGAGTGCGGGAGCAACATTGTCCGGGTGGCCCTCCAGTGCCGAGCAACTGTGCAGCAGGCCTGCGGCATCGAGCCGCGATTCGGCCGGCAGCAGGGAATTCGCGGCCAGGACGCCGGACACAATAGCCGACGCCGAAGAGCCCAGTCCGCGGCCGTGCGGAATAGCGTTCTCTGCGCTCAGGTGAAGCCCCCGGGCGCTGTATCCGGCGGCAGCCAGGGTGGACAGCAGGGCGCGGACCACCAGGTGGGAGGAGTCCAGGGGAACGTTTCCGGCACCCTCCCCCGCAACCTCGACGAAAACGCCTTCCTCCGCGGAGGTGCGCACCCGCACCGTGTCATACAGCGTGAGCGCCAGCCCCAGGGAGTCGAACCCCGGGCCCAGGTTGGCGCTCGTTGCGGGCACGGTCACGGTCACGTCCTGCCCCGGCGCCAGGGTTCGGGAACCGGTGCGGGAAACGGAGCGGGAACCGGAGCGCGGCCCGCCGGGCAGATCCACCTGCATGGTTCAGCCCTACTTGCCGGATCCGGCGGGCTTCGCCGCTTCCAGGCCCAGCGCTGCCGCCACGCTCACAACGTCGAAGTCCACCTTGGTGGGTTCGACGTCGGATCCGTCGGCGGTGCGCAGTGCCCACTGCGGGTCCTTCAAGCCGTGTCCGGTGACCGTAATGACGATGGTCTTGCCGGCGGGGACTTCCCCGGCGGCATGCTTCTTGAGCAGCCCGGCCACACCGGCGGCGGAGGCCGGTTCCACGAACACGCCTTCGCGGGAGGACAGCCAGCGGTGCGCATCGAGGATTTCGGTGTCCGTGACGGCTTCGATCAGGCCGCCGGATTCGTCGCGGGCGGCAATCGCCTGGTCCCAGGAGGCCGGGTTGCCGATCCGGATGGCGGTGGCAATGGTGTCCGGATCGGTCACCGGATGTCCCTTCACCAGCGGCGAGGCGCCTTCGGCCTGGAAGCCCCACATGTGCGGCGTCTTGGTGGCCACCGGCGCCAGCTCCTCGCCGGCCACGTTGGTCCAGGGCTTCGCGTATTCGGAGTAGCCCTTCCAGTAGGCGGTGATGTTTCCGGCATTGCCGACGGGCAGCAGGTGGTAGTCGGGGGCATCGCCGAGGTAGTCCACCACTTCGAAGGACGCCGTCTTCTGGCCCTCGATGCGCGCCGGATTCACGGAGTTCACCAGGAACACCGGGTAGGCCTCGGCAAGCTTGCGGGCCACCTCCAGGCAGTTGTCGAAATTGCCGCGGACCTGGAGCAGCTGGGCGCCGTGCGCAATGGCCTGGCTGAGCTTGCCCATGGAGATCTTGCCGTCCGGTACCAGTACGGCGCAGGTGATGCCTGCCTGCGTCGCATAGGCGGCGGCCGAGGCGCTGGTGTTGCCGGTGGACGCGCACACCACTGCCTTGGCGCCGGATTCCACGGCTGCGGTCATGGCCATGGTCATTCCGCGGTCCTTGAAGGACCCGGTGGGGTTCATGCCTTCGACCTTGAGGTACACCTCCGAGCCGGTCAGTTCGGACAGCGCCTTCGCGCGGACCAGCGGCGTACCGCCCTCACCGAGGGTAATGACCTCGGTGCTCTCGGTGACCGGAAGACGGTCGGCGTATTCGCGGATAACGCCGCGCCATTGGTGAGCCACGGCTCAGACTCCTTCTACCCGCAGGACGGATTTGACGTTCTTGATGACGTCCAGGCCCTTGATGGCCTCGACGGTGGCCGCGAGGGCGGCCTCGGAAGCACGGTGCGTGACGAAGCGCAGCTCGGCGCTGGCCCCTTCACCGTGGATGGTCTGGCGCATGGTTTCGATGGAGACACCGTGCTCGGAGAACACCCGGGCGACGGCGGCCAGGACACCGGGCTGATCGGCCACTTCCAAGCCGATCGAGTAGCTGGTGGTGACCTTTTCCAGCGGCAGCGCCGGCAGCGAGCCGCTCGGACGGCCGGCGGGAACGGGACCGCCCAGGACGAGCCTGCGGGCGGCAGTGACGACGTCGCCCATCACGGCGGACGCGGTGGGCGCGCCGCCGGCGCCCTGGCCGTAGAACATCAGTTCACCGGCGTTTTCCGCTTCGACGAACACGGCGTTGAACGCGCCGTGCACGGCGGCCAGCGGATGCAGGCGGGGCAGCAGAGTGGGGTGCACGCGTACGCTGACGCCTTCGGTGCCGTCCGTGTCCGTAAACTTCTCGGCGATGGCGAGCAGCTTGATGACAAACCCGGCTTCCTTGGCGGCGCTGATGTCCTCAGCCGTCACCGAGCTGATGCCTTCGCAGGAAACGGCGGAGAGGTCGAAACCGGTGTGGAAGGCCAGCGAGGCGAGGATGGCGCCCTTCGCGGCGGCGTCGTGCCCCTCCACATCTGCGGTGGGATCCGCCTCGGCGTAGCCAAGCCGCTGGGCCTCGCCCAAGGCATCTGCGAACTGGGCTCCGGTGGAATCCATGGCATCGAGGATGTAGTTGGTGGTGCCGTTGACGATGCCCATGACCTTGGTGATCCGGTCCCCGGAGAGGCTGTCCCGGATGGGGCGGAGGATCGGGATGGCCCCGGCTACGGCGGCCTCATAGGAGAGCTGGACACCGGCGGCGTCGGCCTTCTCGTAGAGGGCGGCGCCGTCTGCGGCGAGCAGGGCCTTGTTGCCGGTCACGACGGCGGCGCCGGACTCCAGCGCCTGCAGGATCAGGGTGCGGGCCGGCTCGATGCCGCCCATCAGCTCAATGACAATGTCCGCGCCGCGGACCAGGGTCCCGGCATCAGTGGTGAACAGTTCCGCGGGCAGGTCCACGTCGCGGGGAGCATCGACGTTGCGCACTGCAATGCCGGAGAGCTCCAGCCGCGCGCCGAGGCGTGAGGTGAGGTCCGCGGCGTCGTCAATGAGGATCCGGGCAACCTGCGAACCCACGTTTCCGCACCCCAGCAGGGCTACTTTCAGGGTCTTCATATGTTGTGCCAACTCCTCTAAGAATTAGGAAACGTCCCGGGCCAGCAGGTCGTCTTCGGTTTCGCCGCGGACTATCAGCCGCGCGGCGCCGTCCCGCACGGCCACCACGGGCGGCCGGGTCAGGTAGTTGTAGTTGCTGGACAGGACCCAGCAGTAGGCGCCGGTGCCCGGAACGGCAAGCAGGTCCGACGCAGTAACGTCGCCGGGCAGGTAGGCGTCCCTGACCACTATGTCGCCGCTTTCGCAGTGTTTGCCAACCACGCGCGAAATAACCGCGTCATCTTCGGAGGTCCGCGAAGCCAGCACGGCGGAGTAGTCCGCCCCGTAGAGCACGGGCCGGGCGTTGTCGCTCATCCCGCCGTCCACGGAAACGTACCGCCGCGGCGAGGTGCCGCCGTCGGGCGTGTCCACCCGGACCGTCTTGGTGGTGCCGGCCCGGTAGAGCGTGAAGGTGGTCGGGCCCACGATGGCGCGTCCGGGCTCGATGGAGATCCGGGGAACCGCCAGTCCCAGCTCGGTGCAGGTGCTGCCGACGACGGCGGCCATCGCGTTGGCGATCTCGGCCGGCGGACGCGGGGCGTCTGCCTCCGTGTAGGCGATGCCGTAGCCGCCGCCCAGATCCAGTTCGGCCAGTTCGACGCCGTAGCCCTGCTTCACCTCGGCGAGGAAACCGAGCAGCCGGCGGGCGGCGAGTTCAAACCCGGCGGATTCAAAGATCTGCGAACCAATGTGGCAGTGCACGCCCACCAGGTTCACGCCGTCGTGCTTGAGCGCGGTTTCCACGCCGGCCATGGCCGGGGACATCCCGTCCAGCTCCGGGTCCGCCACCATGGACAGGCCGAACTTCTGGTCCTCGTGGGCGGTGGCAATGAACTCGTGCGTGGAGGCATGCACGCCGGGGGTCAGGCGCAGCATGACGTTGGCGCGTTCACCGCGGGAGGCGGCCAGGTTCCCGAGCATTTCCAGCTCGCCCAGGCTGTCCACCACAATCCGGCCCAGCTCCATGTCCAGGGCACGGGTCAGCTCGGCTCCGGACTTGTTGTTGCCGTGCAGTCCGAGCTGGCTGCCGTGGAGCCCCGCACACCGGGCCACGGCCAGCTCACCGCCGGAGCAGGTGTCCAGGCGCAGCCCCTCGGAGGAGACCCAGCGGGCCACCTCGGTGCAGAGGAAGGATTTGCCGGCGTAGTAGACATCCACTCCCCCGCAGAGCGCCGCGAACGCAGCGTCGAAGGAGTCCTTGAAGTCCCGGGCACGGGCACGGAAATCCGCTTCCGACATCACGAACACGGGGGTGCCGAATTCCTCGGCGATCCGGGAGACGGGGATGCCGGAGATCTCCAGCTCACCGCTGTCGCCGCGCACCACGTCCTGCGCCCACATCTGCGGGCGGAGGGCGTTGTTGTCTTCCGGGTGGCTCAGCCATGCGGGAGCCAGGGGTGAAGCAGTCATGAATTACATCCGTTCGGGTGCGGAGACTCCCAACAGGCCCAGGCCGTTGGCCAGGACCTGGCGTGCGGCAAGGTTCAGCCACAGGCGGGTGCGGTTGGTGTCGGTGATTTCCTCGTCGCCCTGCGGTGCGATGCGGCAGGCGTCATACCAGCGGTGGTAGGTGCCGGCGATGACCTCGAGGTGGCGGGCCACGCGGTGCGGTTCGCGGAAGGCACTGGCCTGCGCGACGACGCCGGGGTACTGCCCCAGCGCGGCCAGCAGTGCGCTCTCGGTGGGGTGGGTCAGCAGCGACGCGTCAAATGCGGAATCGTCGACGCCGGCAGCCTCGGCGTTGCGTGCCAGGGCATGGGTGCGGGCGTGGGCGTACTGGACGTAGAACACGGGGTTCTCGTTGCTGCGCTTGGTCAGCAGGTCCAGGTCAACGTCGATGTTGGAATCGGCGGAGAAGCGGGCCAGCGTGTAGCGGGCGGCGTCCACGCCTACGGCGTCGACCAGGTCCTCAAGGGTGACCACGGTGCCGGCGCGCTTGGACATGCGCACGGGCTTGCCGTCCTTGACCAGGTTCACCATCTGGCCGATGAGTACCTCGACGCACTCCGGGTCGTGGCCCAGGGCGGCTGCGGCAGCCTTCAGGCGCGCTACGTAGCCGTGGTGGTCCGCACCCAGCATGTAGACGTTCAGGTCGAAGCCGCGCTCGCGCTTGTTGTGGATGTAGGCAATGTCACCGGCAATGTAGGCGGCGTTGCCGTCCGACTTGATGACCACGCGGTCCTTGTCGTCGCCGAACGCGGTGGAGTTCAGCCACCAGGCGCCGTCCTTCTCGTACAGGTTCTCGGAGCCCTTGAGCTGCTCCAGCAGCTTGGCAACCTGGCCGTTTTCGTGCAGCGAATCCTCGTGGAAGAACACATCGAAGTCCACGCCGAAGTTGTGCAGGGATTCCTTGATGTCGCCGAACATGAAGTCCACGCCCACGGCACGGAAACGTTCCTGCGCCTCGGCGTCGGGCAGCTCGGTGATGTTCGGCTCTGCGGCCAGCACGCGGTTGGCAATGTCCACGATGTATTCGCCGGCGTAACCGTCCTCCGGCGCGGGTTCGCCCTTGGCGGAGGCGAGCAGGGAGCGGGCGAAGCGGTCAATCTGCGCGCCGTGGTCATTGAAGTAGTACTCGCGGGTGACCTCCGCGCCCTGGGACTGGAAGACCCGGGCCAGTGCATCGCCGACGGCGGCCCAGCGGGTGCCGCCCAGGTGGATGGGGCCGGTGGGGTTGGCGGAGACGAACTCCAGGTTGATCCGGGTGCCCTTGAGGATTTCCGAGGTGCCGTAGGCGGGTCCGGCGTCAACGATTGTCTTGACGAGTTCTCCGGCGGCACCGGCGTCGAGGGTGATATTCAGGAAGCCTGGACCGGCAATGTCGACCTTCGCAACACCGGCAATCTTTTCCAGCCGGCCCTTGAGGATCTCGGCGAACTGGCGGGGGTTCATACCGGCCTGCTTGGAGAGCTGCAGGGCGATGTTGGTGGCCCAGTCACCGTGGTCCCGGTTCTTCGGACGCTCCACGCGCACCTCCCCCGGCAGCTCGACGCTGAAGTCACCGGCATCGATGGCGTCTTGGAGGCAGGCAGTTACGGCGGAGGAAAGTTCTTCAGGAGTCACCGGTTAAGCATAGCCGGGTGCAGCACGGGTCCCGTTTTGTATGACAGGCCTTACGCTGTGCGGATCCGGCACCGGCACCAATGATGCGATGTAATGAAAGGGAACCGTTGAGCCCCGGGCCGGTTTCCACGCGTGCCTGTCGTGTGTGCCGTCCGGGATCAAAGCGCCCCACTCCAAGGAGAACCGTGAACCGAGCGAGCAAGTCCCTGCTGTGTGCCGCCGCCGGCCTGTCCCTGCTGTCTGCCGCCGGCTGTGCCGCGGGCGAGGAAACCGTCGACGCCGGCGAGGCCCCGGCGAAGTCCCCCGCATCTTCCCCTGCTTCGTCCCCCGAGTCTTCCGCAGCAGCCTCCCCCGACGCTGCAGCCGGTTCGGGCAGCTACGCCGACGGCGAGTACTCCGGCACCGGAAGCTACATCCCGCCGTCGGGCACTTCCGAGGACGTGGACGTGACGCTGCGGCTCGAGGGCAGCGTGGTGACGGAGCTGGAGGTGGAGACCTCGCAGAAGAACCCGACGTCCAAGCAGTACCAGCGTGAATTCACGTCCAATGTGAAGGAGCAGGTAGTCGGCAGGAACCTCGACGAGCTGGACGTGGACAAGGTGGCCGGATCCTCGCTGACCAGCGAGGGCTTCAACCGCGCCCTGGACGCCATCCGGTCCGAAGCTGCCTCCTAGGACAGCACCCGTGCATACCCTGGGGTTCGAGGCGATCGGCACGCAGTGGTCCCTCTCCACTGCCGCGCCTTTGGATTCCGCCACCCGGGCTGCTGTCGCGGACGTGGTCGACAGTTATGACCGCACCTATTCGCGCTTCCGCTCCGATTCCACGGTTGCGCGGATGGCCGAGGCTGCGGGCAGCTTTGCCCTGCCCGCTTCGGCTGCGCCGCTGCTGCGGCTCTTCGATTCGCTGCAGCAGATCACCCGTGGCGCGGTTAACCCGCTGGTGGGGCGCTCGCTGGAGGTGTTGGGGTACGACGCCGGATACAGCTTCCTGCCTTCCGGCCCACCCGCTCCCGCAGCGGCTTGGACGGAGACCGTGTCCTGGACCACCGACGGCCGGGGAACCCTGATGACCACTGCCGTGCCGGTGACCTTCGATATCGGTGCCGCCGGAAAGGGCCAGCTGGTGGACCTGGTCAGCGGGGTCCTGGAAACCGCAGGTCACCGGGAATACGTGGTGGACGCCGGTTCGGACCTTCGCCATGCCGGCGCCGCTCCCCTGCGGATTGCGTTGGAGCATCCGTATGACGCGAAGCGGGCCATCGGGGTGCTGACCCTCTCGGACCGTGCATTGTGCGCCTCGGCCGTCAACCGCCGGCAGTGGGGAGACGGTCTGCACCACGTGCTCGACGCCCGTACCGGTTTCCCGGTGGATACCGTGGCGGCCACCTGGGTGCTGGCCGCGGATGCCATGACGGCGGACGGCCTGGCCACCGCCCTGTTCTTCGCCGAGCCGCAGGAGCTGGCCGGTGCGTTCACCTTTGACTATGTCCGGATGTTCACCGACGGCCGGGCCGACTATTCCCCTGCAATGGCTGGAGTCCTATTCCCATGAGCGTTTCCGCCCCCGCCGCTCCCCGCACCCTGAACACCTTCCTCGGGCGCTGGACCATGTACCGGTTCACCGTCTGGGTGCTGCTGGCAATTGCTGCCTGGTCCTTTGTCCTTTCCTTCGCCGGGGTGCTGTTCTACACGCCGGCAGAACTGGGGGCGACGGCGGTGACGGCGGTGGCCTCCACCCTGGTCACCAGCCGTGTGGCCGGGCTGCTGCTTCGCACCCGTCCGCAGACCGACTCCTCGCTGATCACCGGCCTGCTCCTGTTTTTCCTCTTCTGGCCCAGCACCGACGGCGCGCAGCTGGGTTGCGTGGCCCTTGCCGGAGCAGTGGCGACGGCTTCCAAATATCTCCTGGTGTTCCGGCGGCGGCACATCTTCAACCCGGCTGCGGCGGGGGCGTTTGCGGTGGCGGTGACCGGGCTGGGCGGTGCTGTCTGGTGGGTGGCGACTCCGGGCATGCTGATCGCTGTCCTTCCGGCCGCCGTCCTGGTCCTGTACCGGAACCGTCTGCTGCCAATGGCCGGGGTTTTCGCCCTTACTGCCGGGGTTGTTGTCCTGGCCCGCTTCCTCGCCGGCGGTGAGTCCGTCCCCTACGCCCTGGCCACCATCGTCGGAAGCTATCCGCTGGTGTTCCTGGCCGGCTTTATGCTCACCGAACCGCTGACCCTGCCGCCGCTGCGCGCCCAGCGCCTGGCGGAGGCCGTCGTCGTTGGGGTTCTCTTCGCCGTGCCGCTGTCCTTTGGTCCGGTGATGATGTCCCCGGAGCTGGCGCTCCTGGTCGGGAACGTCCTTGCGTTCGTGATGGGCCAGCGCGGAGCTGTCCGGCTGCGGCTGCGTGAAACCCGGGAGCTGACCCCTACGTCCCGTGAGCTGGTGTTCGAGCCGGCACGTCCTGTCCGCTTCCGTGCCGGCCAGTACGTGGAGCTTGCCGTGCCGCATTTTGAGCCGGACTCGCGAGGGTCACGGCGTATTTTCAGCATCACTACTGCCCCGTCGGAACCCGGCACGGTGGCGGTGGGGCTGCGCGTGGCCGAACCGGGCAGCACTTTTAAGACCGCTCTGTTGAAGATGCGCCCCGGAGCGGAGCTGACCGCCACAACCGTTGCCGGTGACTTCCTCTTGCCGCGGGACGCACGGACACCGGTGCTGATGATCGCTTCGGGTATCGGCATCACTCCTTTCATCAGCCAGCTGCGGCAGGTCCGCGGCGAGGACCGGGACATTGTGCTGGTCTACGCGGCATCCTCTGTTGACGAGCTTGCCTATGCCGGGGAGCTGCAGGAACTGGGGGTTCGGGTGCTGGTCTGCACGCCGTCTGATCCGGCGATCCCGGGCTGGACCTGGTTGGGTCCGAGGCTTCCCGATGCTGCGGTCCTGCGTGGGGAGGTTCCCGACCTGGCTGCTCGGATGATCTATGTTTCGGGTTCGCCGCAGGCGGTGGCTGCTGCCCGCAAGGCCGTCCGCGGTGCCGGCGGCAGGCGGATCCATACCGACCCGTTCCTCGGCTACTAAGGATCCGTTCCTGGGCTGCTCAGGACCCGTTCCCGGGCTGCTCAGCGCACACCGTTCCGGCTTCGGCCGCGCCCATCCACCTAGATTCCGGGTGCTTCGCTCGGCGGCTGGAAATGTTGCCCGCCCACACAGCCTGTACGTCTGACGATCTCCAAGCGTTACCCGGCCGCAGAGCCCGCAGAGCAATAAGTCGTTCCAGTTCTGGGACTCCCTAAAGCTCTGAGACTCCCTAAAGCGGATCCGGGAAGACGGCAGGCCCGCTGGAAGCAGCCTCCTCCAGACGCGAGTCCGGGCTTGCACCCCTGCTGCCCGGGGTTCCGCGATTCTCCTGAGCGGGCCGCTCAGAACGGAGGCACCTGTTCCGGTTCCTTCTGCTCGGGGTTCGTTCGCGCGTGATCCTTCTGCATATGCTCCGTCTGCCTGTGATCGGCCTGTCCATGTTCCTGTCGCGGGTCTTTCCGCGGATCAGATGCCGTGTCCGGGGGTCCGAGTTCCAGAAACGGCTCGGTCCGATAAACCCGGCCGGTCGGCGAGGTCCACTCGATCACCCCGGGTGTTGGCTGGCAGGCCTTCCAGAAACCCAAGGTCTTGAATCGGTGGTGCCGGCGGCAGAGGTGTTCAAGGTTCCCGTGGTCTGTGGGTCCGCCCCGAGCCCAATCGATGGTGTGGTCGATGTCCGCATTTGCGGTGCTGACCCGGCAGCCGGGAAACCGGCAGGTTCCGTCCCGTGCCCGGAGCCAGCGGCGAAGCCCGGCCGGGACTTTCCTGCGCCGGCCCACCCCCAGGATCTCTCCGGTGTGCGGGTTTTGGGCCAGCCCGGTCCATCCGACGGCGTTGCGGGCCAGTCGGCGGGCTTCTTCAGCGCTGATGGGCCCGTAGCCATGCAGCTCTGCCGGCTGGTCGTCGGCTCCGAAGAGGGTCTCTGCGTTGATCAGGACCATGATTTCCGCCCGAGGGACGATTCCATCGTCCGGTCCTGTTGGGCGATCGGGTGCGCCCTCCGGGCCGTTGCCAAAGCCGGTTCCGTCCTCGTCCCGGGTGGCTGCGCCAGTGTCATTGCTGGTGTGGCCGGTGCCGGGTCGGGTTCCGGACGCGTGTCGGGTTGCGGCCTCGTCCGGGGTGCCGGGCAAATGTCTCCGGCTGCCGCCCATCAACAGCTGCGCCAGGATATCGGCACGCAGCTGGTCGGTGGTCCGGGAATCTCCTCCCGCCTGCTCACCCCGCGCCGCGGTACTGAGAGCGGTATAGATCTGCTGCGCTTCCGCCGCACGCAGATAGGCCGACAGGCAGGACATGCCGTCTTCTTCGCGGTCCAGGGTGACCTTGCGCTGTTCGAAAGCGGTCAGGTGCCTTTTGCTGACCGTCTCCGGGAACGACTTTTCGCGCAGCCGCCGGGCCTTGGCCGAAAACTGCGCCCGCGTCTGACCCGGAGCTGCTGCCAGTAGGTCAGCTTCAAATTCCGGAAGGGCCGCGGCGGGAACGTTCCGGCACTGGTCCAGGACCACCTGGGCATGCTGGTACGAGAGCCGCCCCTCTTCCAGACCGGACAGAGTGGCGGTATGCGTGCTGCACAGCTTGCCCGCTTCGAACATCATCTGCTGGGCGGTGACCTGCGGAACATTCAGGATGGAGGCGCATTCGGCAGCCGCGAGGCTGAACGCCAGCCCGGGCTCGAGCCGCCCCGAAGCGGCATGAAGGTCTTCCCGGAACAGTTCCTCCATGCGGTTCAACAGGCGGGCCTGCAGCGCCTGCACCCAGGACATCAAATGCTCCATCCGGGACAGGGCTTCACCGACCGTCTGTTCGTCAAAGGCTTCGAGGTTCTGCAGGGCCAGTGTGCCGGTGAAACCATCCGGGTAAGCGTCGGCAAAACTATCGGCTCCGGAGGCGCCGGCATCAGTGGTCTCGCCGTCAGGATTGAGGCTGGTGGCGGAAGCTCCGGAATCGGCCGGCTCGGCAGAGGAGTGGCCGGCATGAAGAGGGCCGGCATCAGGAACGAGATTGTCAGCTGACCGGGTGCCATGCTCGGCGTCGTTCTCCGGAGTGGCACTGGAAGTGTCTGCACTCGCGCCAACCGTCCCCTCAGGCCCGACAGGCTCGACAGGCTCGACAGGCTCGACAGGCTCGACAGCCAGTTCAGCCCGATAGACCGACAGGGTGACGGAAGGACAAGGCGGCTCTGTGTCGCCGGCCTGCTCTTCCGCCTGCTGGTTCTCACCGCTCTGCTCTTCAGTTGTCGGTTTCGTATTCCCGGGCTGATCCATACCTCAGGATTTCATCCGGCACTGACATTTTCAGGCCGAAAACAGGCCCAAAAGGGGGCTCCCGGAAACCGAAAATACGCGTCTTTTTGAAACCACTACCTACCCGCACAAACGAACCTGAACCACCGGTTTCAGGCGACGCAGGTTAAAGCGCTCGGAAACGGCACAGGAAACGAGTCCGGCACCCAGCCCATCCGCGGTAGCGGCAGGTTTTCCCCGCCCGCCTGAAACCTGCTAAGCTTCTTGAGTCCCACAGGACCTGCCGGTTTACCTGCAGTCCTTGCCCTCGTAGCTCAGGGGATAGAGCGGTTGCCTCCGGAGCAACAGGCCGTAGGTTCGAATCCTATCGAGGGCACATTGAGACATAAGAGAAGAACCCCGCAGCCCCGGCTGCGGGGTTCTTCTTGTTTTACGCTGCGTCTAGCCCCCGGCACCCCCGGCACCCTCGACGGCGGCACGCACCGCCGGCGGGCACAGGAAGAACCGCGGCTGGAGCTCCTCCCACCCCGGATGCTTGGTCTTTTTCCCGTACTCCAGGTGTGCCTGGTCCAAGGGATTGTCGGGTACTAACCCGGGGCTGGCATTTCCCATCAGCTGGAAGTGGTACATCCACCAGGACCCGTCCGCTTCCTGGTTCAGGAACGTGGCTTCCAGTGCCATGAGTTCCCGGCCCAGCGTGGCCAGGCATTCGTCGTAGCGCTCGTGGAGCATTGTCATCCAGTCATCGAATGAAGACTCGCGGGAATCCAGCAGCCGTGCCCGGCTCAACTCCATCCGCATGCCCTCCGGCACGGACGGGGGCATGGTCCAGCCGGGGAAGTCCCGGGCGGCAGGCTCGAACGGAATAGGCGGGTGCGTGGAAGGAGTCATGCGCATGACTTTAGGGGAATCGCCAACGCGGCATGGACCGCCCGCCGGAATTCTTTCGGCCAAACCCTTGCGCAGCCCGCCCCCTTCGGGGTTATGGTGTTCGCACATACCAACCGGTCGGTTCCTACCGCCGGTCCGCTTCACGAGAAACCCGGACACCACCCCGCATGAAAACCCTGAACATCAAGGAAGAGCTCGCACGGACCTCCGTGGAGCTTTTCGCGCGGCACGGCTACGCAAAGACGAGCGTGCAGCAGATCGTTGACGCGGCCGGGGTGACGAAAGGCGCTCTCTATCACTACTTCAATTCCAAGGACGACCTGCTCTTTGACATCTACGACCGCATCCTGACGCTCCAGCGCGAGCACCTGACCGAGATCATCGGGCGGGGCCTGCCGGCGGCTGAAACCATGAGACTGGTCTGCGAGGACGTGATCATGACGTCCATCGACTGGATCCGTGAAGGATCCGTGTTCTTCCGCTCCCAGCACATGCTCAGCGAGGACCGCCAGGAGGAAGTGAAGCGGAGGCGACGCGAATACAACGAGGCGTTCACCGCCATCCTGGTCCGCGGCCAGTCCGACGGCGTCTTCCGCACCGATATTCCGATACCTGTGCTGGCTGCCAACTTCTTCTCCGACCCGCACTACCTCTCGTACTGGTACTCCCCCGGCGGGTCCATCAGCCGCGAGCAGGCAGCCGCGCAACTGACCGATCTTTACCTGGCCGGACTGCAGGCAAAGTAACCGATTTACCGCACCACCGCACCGCATCAATACCGCGCCACCGCACCTCCCGCACCACCTTCAAGACAGCACCATGCAAGGTAAGAGCAGAGACGATGGAGTACTCATGCAGGAGCAACATACCGACCGGTCGGAACCGCCGCGTCTCCGCTTGGACGGGATCACCGTCCGGTTCGGCGGACTCACCGCGCTGGATTCGGTGTCCCTGGACATCCCCGCCGGCAGGATCGTGGGGGTTATGGGCCCCAACGGAGCCGGAAAGACCACCCTGTTCAACGTGATCTGCGGGGTGTTCCCACCCACGGCAGGCAGCCTGGAGCTGGATGGACAGGGGTTTGTCCCTCGTCCGCACCGCCTGACCCGCTCCGGAGTAGCACGCACCCTGCAGGGGCTCGGCCTGTTCCCCGGGCTGACCGTGCTGCAGAACGTCACGACGGGCTTGGCAGCCGGCTCACGCGGAGGACTCGACCTCCTGGCCCTGCCAGGCTCCGTCCGGCGCGAAGCCCGGCTCGCAGAGCGGTCGATGCAAGCACTGGAAGCCCTCGGCATCGCCGGGTGCGCGGCTTCCCTGCCCGACACCCTCCCCTACGGAATCCGCAAGAAGGTGGCCCTGGCCCGGGCACTGGTCAGCGAACCGAGGTTGCTGCTGCTGGATGAACCTGCCGGCGGACTCAGCCATGACGACATTGAGGAACTGGCTTCCATCATCCGCACCGTGCCCGGCGACGGGTGTTCGGTGGTGCTCGTGGAACACCACGTGGACCTGGTCATGGAGGTCTGCGACCGCATCGCCGTGCTGGACTTCGGCCGTCTGATCGCCGAAGGCACACCGGCCGAAATCGGCGCCGATCCCGCCGTCGCAGATGCCTACCTGGGAGTTGAGGTGGCATGACCGGCGCGCTGGTATTGGAAGGCGTCAGCGCAGGCTACGGCGCCGTCCGTGTACTGCACGGGATCGATCTTTCCGTTCCGGAAGGCTCCATCACCACCGTCGTCGGAGCCAACGGCGCCGGAAAGACCACCCTCCTGCGGACCATCACCGGCCAGCTGCGGCCCTCGGCCGGCAGTATCCGCATCAAGGACGGCAAGGACCTGACCCGGGTGCCGGTCGAGGACATGGTGCGCCACGGCGTCGCACTGGTTCCCGAAGGCCGCGGCGTCATCACCGAACTGACGGTGGATGAAAACCTGCGCCTGGGCGGGCTGTGGCGGAAGGACCGTAAGGCAGCGGATGAGGTGCTCACCGCGATGTACGAACTGTTCGAGCCCCTTGCACGGCGCCGGAAGGCTGCCGGACACCAGCTCTCCGGCGGCGAGCGCCAGATGCTTGCGCTGGGGCGGGCCCTGATGGCCGCACCGTCGCTCCTCCTGCTGGACGAGCCGTCCCTGGGGCTGGCCCCCAAGGTGACCGCACAGATCCTGGGCATGCTGCGCCGCCTCCGCGACGACACCGGCCTGACCGTACTGCTGATCGAGCAGAACGTCCGGAGCGCGCTCGCGGTCGCGGACCACGGCGTCGTACTCAACCTGGGCCGGATTGTCGCCTCGCGGCCGGCGGCCGAGCTGGCCGAAGACACCGACCTCCGCCACACCTACCTGGGGTTCTAATGGACAGATTTCTCTTCCTCACCTTTGACGGCCTCGCCCGCGGCGCAGTACTCGCTGCCTTCGCGCTCTCCCTGGTGCTGATCTGGCGTGCTGCGCGGATCGTGAACTTTGCGCAGGGCGCCATGGCGGTGGCGGCAACCTACATCGCCTTCACGGTCACCGCCCTCACCGGGAGCTACTGGGCGGGACTTGCCGCAGCGCTCCTGGCGGGTTTCCTGATCGGAGCCCTGGTGGAACGCGGCGTTATGCGCTTCGTGGGCAACGGTTCCGCCTTGAACCCGGTCATTGCCGGGCTGGGCCTGCTGATGCTGATCCAGGCCATCCTGGGCATGGTGTTCGGGAACAGCTACCGGACCATGGTGACGCCGTTCAGCTCAAACCCGGTGGAGATCTTCGGCATCACCGTCTTCTCCTCCTATGACCTCTTCGTGTTTGCCTGCATAGCCCTTTTGGTCGGCGGCCTGGTCCTGCTGTTCACGAAGACGCCCCTGGGACTGCGGCTGCGGGCCTCCGCCTTCGCCCCCGATCTTGCCCGGCTCCTCGGCGTGCGGACCTCGCGGATGCTCACCCTTGGCTGGGCCATGTCCTCCGCCTTGGGCGCACTCGCCGCCCTGCTGGTCATCCCCACCGAACTGGGGCTCAATCCGCATGCCGCGGACACGGTCTTCGTCTATGCGTTCACCGTTGCCGTCATCGGCGGACTGGATTCCCCCGCCGGTGCCGTCCTGGGCGGATTGGCCGTGGGCGTGCTGCTGAGCTGGGTCAGCGGCTACGGGGGCGCCACCCTGGCTCCCATCGCCATCCTGGTCCTGCTGCTGGCCGTGCTGCTGGTCCGCCCCGGCGGAATCTTCTCAATGACCAAGGAGCGCACGGTATGAGCGTCAGCAAGCGGTACGGCTTTGCCGGGGCAGCGATGGTCCTGCTGATTGGCCTCACGTTCGTCATTCCGTCGTTCTCCTCGTATCAGCTCGCCACTGCCTGCGCCTATCTGTGCGGCATCGCCGGGCTCACCCTGCTGACGGGCGCCGGCGGCCAGCTGTCCCTTGGGCAGGCGGCCCTCATGGCCGCCGGAGCGTACAGCTACGCGTTGACCGCCAACACGATGGCCGACGCCGGCACGGAGGGCCCGCTGCTGCTCCTGGTGCCGCTGGTTGCAGCTGTCTTCGGTGCAGCCGTCCTCGGCCTGGTGATCGGACTCGCTGCCGGGCGGCTTCACGGCCCCTATCTGGCCGGCTTCACCATGGCGCTGGTGGTGGCCCTTCCCGCGGTCACCAGCACCTTTTCCTCAGTGCTCGGCGGCGACCAGGGGTTGTGGATCTCTGTGGAGAAACGCCCGTCCTCGCTGCGCGGCTTGGTGTCCAACGAAGCGTGGCAGGCGTGGCTCGCCGTCGTCTGTTCCGTCCTGGTCCTGACCCTGCTGGCGAACCTGCTGCACGGACGCTTCGGCCGGCACCTGAGGGCCGTGCGGGATAACCCGGTGGCGGCGGCGCTCGCCGGCATCAACCCCGCCCGCACCAAAGTCACCGCCTTCGTCATCAGCTCGGCCGCGGCCGGCATGGGCGGCGGCCTGCTGGCGTACACCACGCAGAGTGCCAGTCCAGGGGCCTATTCACTGGTGTTCTCCCTCTTCCTGCTCATGGCCGCCGTGGTCGGCGGCATTGGTTCCCTGACCGGAGCAGTCTGGGGCGCCGTGCTCCTGGTTGCCCTGCCGCATCTGATCAGTACGGCCACTTCCCGGCTCGAACTGTCCACGGACCTGGCCCAGCGGCTGGACGGCAACCTTGCGGTGGCCATCTTCGGACTGGTCCTGGTCCTCGTGGTGCTGCTGGCCCCGCAGGGCATCCAGGGCCTGCTGGTCCGGGCCGGCCGCCGGCTGGGTCAGGCCCGTTCCGCTTCCGTTCCGCCGCAGTCCCCCAAAACCGCACCATCACCAGCATCCAGTACACCAACCCGGTTATCCGCCCGGCACGAGCCCGAGCAGCTACCGGCAACCCCGAAAGGTCAATGATGATCCGTTCCAAGCTCCGACTGGGTACCGCCGTCCTTGCAGCCGCTGCCCTCGGCCTGGCCTCATGTGCTTCACCGGACGAAGGAGGCGAGCCAGCTGCCGAAGACGTTCCCGGAATCACCGACACCACCGTCACCGTCGGTACGCACCAGCCGCTCACCGGACCGGCAGCGGCCGGCTACTCCACGATTTCACCGGCCACGAAGGCGTACTTCGATTACGTGAACGACAACGGCGGAGTCAACGGCCGCACCATTGAGTACATCGTGAAGGATGACGGCTACAACCCGGCCAACACCCAGACCGCGGTACGCGAGATGGTGCTCCAGGACGAGGTCTTCGCCCTGGTGGGCGGTCTCGGCACGCCGCCGCACAGCGCCGTCCTGGACTTCGTGAACGATAACGAAGTGCCGGATCTCTTCGTGGCTTCCGGCAGCCCCACCTGGAACCAGCCCGACGACTACCCGTACACCTACGGCTTCATGGTGGACTACCCCACCGAATCACGGATCCTGGCCACTTACGCGCAGGAGGAGTTCCCGGACAAGACCTACTGCTTCTTCGGCCAGGATGATGACTTCGGCGAGGAATTCCAGGCGGGGCTTGAAGCGGTGCTCGGAGAGGACGGACTGGCCGACACCCAGGTCTATTCCACGGCCAATACCGATATCGCGGCGCAGATCAGTGCGATGAAGGAAGCCGGCTGCGAGGTGAACTTCCTGGCCACCATCAACGGCTTCAGCGCCCAGGCCGTGGGGACGGCCGCGAAACTCGGCTACTTCCCGCAATGGATGGCGTCCTCGGCGGGCGGCGATTTGAACACCCTGTCCGGATACCTCGGCGAGAACACGAACAAGCTGCTGCAGGGCTTCGTCAGTGCCAACTACCTTCCTTCCTACTCGGACACCGAGGACGAATGGACGGCAAAGTTCTCCGAGATCAACGAGGAATACAACGCCGGGGCTCCGTTTGACGGCAACACCATTTTCGGAATGTCCATCGGCTACCTCTTCGTTGAGGCGCTCAAGGAAGCCGGGGAGAACCCGACCCGGGAATCCCTGCTCGAAGCACTCGAATCCGGCAACGTCACCGGCAACGGCCACGCGCCGCTGGGCTTCGGCGAAGACAGCCACCAGGGATACACCGGAGCAATGCTGACCCGGGTGGACAACGGCGTGCAGTCCTACTTCGGCACCCCGTTCGTGGTAACAGGTGACGAGGTGGAGGAGTACACCGAAGAACGGCCTGCCATGCCGGCAGACGGCCTGCCCGAGTAGGGGCAGCGCCGGCCAACCGGCACGCAAGGCAGCCCATCAAACCAGCAGCCCAACAAACACTGAGGGCCCGTCCGATTGGACGGGCCCTCAGTGTTTGTTGCAGCGGTGCAGGGCCAGCTACCCCAGCACGTACAGCGAAATCGACTCCGCGACGCAGGCCGGCTTGTCCACACCCTCGATCTCGATGGTGACCAGGAGTTTGACCCGCACCCCCTGCGCCACGGTCTCCACCGAGGCGATCTCCGACCGGGCACGCACCCGGCTGCCCACCGGCACCGGGTGCGGGAAACGCACCCGGTCCAGGCCGTAGTTCACCCCCATCACCATGCCGTCCACCCGGAACCGGCCGGAGGCGAGCGCCGGCAGCAGGGCCAGGCTCAGATAGCCGTGCGCAATGGTGCCGCCGAAGGGGCCCTTGGCGGCCCGTTCGGGATCCACATGGATCCACTGGTGGTCATCAGTGGCCTCGGCGAACAGGTTCACGCGTTCCTGGTCAATGAGGACCCACTCGCTGGTTTCCTGGCTCCCCACTGCTTCCTGGAGTTCCTGCACGGAACCGAAATGCGCCACCGCTAGGCCTTCGGTCCGCCGGCGACGTAGAGCACCTGTCCGGAAACGAACGAGGCCTCCTCGCGGGCAAAGAAGGACGCCGCCGCAGCGATGTCCGCCGGGTTCCCGGCCCGTCCCACGGGAATCTCCTTCGCCGCATGCGCCACGAAGTCTTCGAACGGCACTCCCACGCGTTCCGCCGTCGCCCGTGTCATGTCCGTCTGGATGAAGCCGGGGGCAATCGCGTTGACCGTGACGTTGTAGCGGCCCAGTTCGATGGCCAGTGTCTTGGTGAAGCCCTGGATGCCGGCCTTGGCGGCGGCGTAGTTCGCCTGGCCGCGGTTGCCGAGGGCGGAGGTGCTGGAGAGGTTGATGATGCGCCCCCATTTCTGCTGCACCTGGTGCGCCTGCACCGCCCGGCTCATGAGGAACGCTCCGCGCAGGTGAACGCCCATGACGGCATCCCAGTCCGTGTCCGTCATCTTGAACAGCAGGTTGTCCCGCAGGATGCCCGCGTTATTGACCAGGATGGTGGGCGCCCCCAGCTCCTCGGCGATGCGGCCCACTGCCTGCTCGACGGCGGCGGCATCGGCGACGTCGGCGCCTACGCCCACGGCCTTGCCACCGGAGTTGTTGATGGCCTCCACCGTGGCGGCCGTGTCCTCCTCCCGCAGGTCAAGGACGGCGACGCGGTGTCCGTCCGCTGCGAGCCGCATCGCAACCGCTGCGCCGATCCCGCGTCCTGCTCCGGTGACGACGGCGGTGCGCTGGTCCAATTGTGCTGGTGCCTCAGTCATGTCTCTCCTGCCGGTGGCGGCAGCCCACCGGGTGTGTGCTGCGTCTCTTTTGCGAGGGTACCGACCGGACGGTACGGGCGCAACGGGAGGCCGCCGGGCCCGGCCCCGACGTCCCGGTGGAAGTGGTGGCGCAGCAGTTCGGGCTGGCCGAATCCAGCAGCCCGCGCCACCTCCTCGATGCTGAGGTCCGTGTCTTCCAGCAGTTCCTGCGTTGTCCAGCGACGGTCACGGCCGGAATTAGTTCCGGAACAGGTCAGCTTTCGACCGCATTGACGCGTAGTTTTGATTCCATGTTGGAGACATCCGCCCGGCTCCTGCAGCTGCTTTCGCTGCTGCAGCTGCGGCGCGAGTGGACCGGGGCAGCGCTCGCGGAACGGTTGTCCATCACCGAACGCACGGTACGCCGCGACATCGGCAAGCTGCGCACCCTCGGGTATCCCATCTCAGCGTCCCCGGGCATTGCCGGCGGTTACCAGCTAGGCGCCGGCGCGCAGCTGCCGCCGCTGCTGCTCGACGACGACGAAGCCCTCGCCGTCGCACTCGGCCTTGCCGCGGTGGCCACGGGACCGGTGACCGGAATCGGTGAAGCCTCTGTCCGGGCACTGGCGAAGCTCGAACAAGTCCTGCCCGGGCGGCTCCGCCCCAAGTTCTCCGCCCTGCGCCAATCCGTCTCCACACTCGCCGGGCCGCCGGGCGGCGTCGACCCGGGAATCCTCACCGCCTTTTCCGCCGGCATCACCGAGCACCGGGTCCTGAGCTTCCGTTACACCGCGGCCGACGGCGGCTCCGGACGCCGGGTCGTGGAACCCTATCGGCTGGTCGGCACGGGCAGGCGCTGGTACGCCGTCGCCTGGGACCTGGACCGCTCCGACTGGCGGACCTTCCGGGTTGACCGCTGCACCAGCACCCCCGCCCCGCGCGGGCGGTTCACGCCCCGGCCCCTGCCGGCCCGGGACCTCGCCGCCTATGTCCAGGAATCGATTACCCGCAACCCCTACCGCTATTCCGTGGTGGTGCGGTTGGCTGCACCGCTGGCGGCGGTTGCCGAGCGGGTGCCCCCGGACGTGGCCAGCATTGAAGCGGACGGCCCCGGGCACACCATCGTGCGCGGCGGCTGGGACTCCCTGGACCTGCCCCTGATCAACCTGACAGCCTGGGGCGTGCCCTTCGAAATCCTCGACCCGCCGGAGATGCGCGAGCGGGCCCGCAGCGTGGTCTCCCTGCTGCAGCGCGCCATCGAAATCCCGCCCACGGCGGAATCCGGAAAGACCGTCCGGCCAAGCCACTAGACTGGTGGCAATCATGGCACTGACAATTTCCTATCCCGAACAGCTGCCCGTTTCCGAACGCCGCGAAGACATCATGGCAGCGATTGCCGCCAACCAGGTCACCGTCATCGCGGGCGAAACCGGGTCCGGAAAAACCACGCAGATTCCGAAGATGTGCCTGGAACTGGGCCTGGCCGAGAACGGCCTGATCGGGCACACCCAGCCCCGGCGCCTTGCCGCGCGCACCGTCGCCGAGCGGATCGCTTCCGAGCTCGACGTCGAGCTCGGCGAAGAAGTGGGCTTCCAGGTCCGCTTCACCGGTGAGACCGGCCGGAAAACCAAGGTCAAGCTGATGACCGACGGCATCCTGCTGGCGGAGATCCGGCATGATCCGAAGCTGAAGAAGTACAGCACCATCATCATCGATGAGGCCCACGAGCGCAGCCTGAACATCGACTTCATTCTCGGGTACCTGCGCCGGCTGCTGCCGGCGCGCCCGGACCTGAAGGTCATCATTACCTCGGCCACCATCGATCCGCAGCGGTTCGCAGAACACTTCGCCCTCAACGGCACCCCTGCACCCATCATCGAGGTGTCCGGCCGTACCTTCCCGGTGGAGATCCGCTACCGCCCGCTGAACCAGCCGGCGGACGGGGGCAGCGACGAAGACGGCATCGAAGACGAGCTGGAAGAGGACCGGGACCCGGTGGACGCCGTCTGCGACGCCGTCGACGAGCTCTCCCGCGAGGCACCCGGCGACGTCCTGGTGTTCTTCTCGGGCGAGCGGGAAATCCGTGATGCCGCAGACGCCCTGCGTTCCTCCGTTGCCCGCAATCCCCGGCTGGCCAATACCGAAATCCTGCCGCTCTTCGCCCGGCTTTCCCTTGCCGAGCAGCACAAGGTCTTTTCCCCGGGCCGGAACCGCCGGATTGTCCTGGCCACCAACGTCGCCGAGACCTCGCTGACGGTCCCGGGCATCAAATACGTGATCGACACCGGCACGGCGCGCATCTCGCGCTATTCGCACCGCACCAAGGTCCAGCGGCTTCCGATCGAGCGGATCTCCCAGGCCTCCGCCAACCAGCGGTCAGGCCGCTGCGGCCGCGTTTCCGACGGCATCGCCATCCGGCTGTACTCGCAGGAGGACTTCGAGTCCCGGCCCGAATTCACCGATCCCGAAATCCTGCGCACCAACCTCGCCGCCGTGATCCTGCAGATGGCCGCCATGGGCGTGGCCAAGGGACCCAAGGATGTTGCCGACTTCCCGTTCGTCCAGCCCCCGGATTCCAAGGCAATCAACGACGGCGCGGTGCTGCTGCGCGAACTCGGAGCGCTGCACCCCCAGGGCGGCATCACCGAGGTGGGCCGCAAGCTGTCCCAGCTTCCGGTGGACCCCCGGCTGGGCCGGATGATTGTCGAAGCGGGCAACCGCGGCTGCACCAAGGAGGTCATGGTGCTCACTGCCGCCCTGACCATCCAGGATCCCCGTGAGCGTCCATCCAAGGATGACCCCGCCCGGGCCCAGAAGGCCGCCGAAATGCACAAGCGCTTCGTGGACGAGAACTCCGACTTCACCGGCTTCCTGAACCTGTGGCGCTATGTGGAGGAAAAGCAGAAGGAGCTCTCCTCCTCGGCCTTCCGCCGCCTGTGCAAGAACGAGTTCCTGAACTTCCTGCGCATCCGCGAATGGCAGGATCTCTTTGCCCAGCTGCGCCAGCTGGCCAAGCCGCTGGGTATCACGCTCGCCCCGGAGCCGGTGGACCCGGTCGGCAAGTACCGGGAGATCCACATGTCCCTGCTGGCCGGCCTGCTCAGCCACATCGGCCTCTACGACCAGCGCAAGCGCGAATACGCCGGTGCACGCGGCACCCGGTTCGCGGTCTTCCCGGGCTCTGCGTTGTTCAAGAAGTCCCCGGACTGGGTGATGGCCGCCGAACTCGTGGAGACCTCGCGACTGTGGGCGCGGGTGGCGGCGAAGTTCGATCCGCTGTGGGCCGAGGAAGTGGCCCCGCACCTGGTCAAACGCAGCTACAGCGAACCGCACTGGTCCAAGAGCCGCGGAGCCGTGATGGCCTACGAAAAGGTCACCCTCTACGGCGTACCGGTGGTTCCGCAGCGGAGCATCAACTACGGCCGCATCGACCCGGTGCTCTCCCGGGAGATGTTCATCCGCCATGCCCTGGTCGAGGGCGACTGGCGCACGCACCACAAGTTCTTCCACCGCAACCAGGCGCTGCTGGCCGAGGTGGAGGAGCTGGAGAACCGGGTCCGGCGCCGCGGGCTGCGCGTGGACGATGAAACCCTCTTCGAGTTCTACGACGAGCGGGTGGGTGCCGACGTCGTCTCCGAGCGGCACTTCGACAAGTGGTGGAAGCACGCCCGGCACGAAAACCCGTCCCTGCTGGACTTCGACCCGGACGCCCTACGCACGGACGATGCCGAGGGCCTGGACGAGAACGACTTCCCGAAGTCCTTCTTCTACGGGTCCTTCGAACTCCCGCTCACCTACGAATTCACCCCCGGCGTGCCCTCGGCCAACGACGGCGTGACCGTCGAGGTGCCCGTATTGTTCCTGAACCAGCTCACCCCGGGGCCGTTTGCCTGGCAGATCCCGGGACTTCGCGCCGAGCTCATTACGGCGCTGATCAAGTCCCTGCCCAAGGCGGTGCGGAAGAATTTCGTCCCGGCGCCCGACGTCGCCCGCTCGGCTGCCGCTGCCTTGGCTGCGGATTTCGACCCCGCTTCGGACGAGCTGGAACCGTCCCTGGAACTGGTGCTGCGCCGGTTGAAGGGATCCATCATTCCGCCGGGGTCCTGGAACTGGGACGCCGTGCCGGACCACCTGCGGATGACGTTCACCGTAGTGGATTCCGCCGGACGGGTGCTGGACGAGGGCAAGGACCTGGCCGCACTGCAGGAGTCCCTGGCCCCGGCCACCCGCCGCGCCATTGCCGAATCCCTCGGCGCCACGCCGTCCACCGTCCAGCCGCGCGGCCCCAAGGGACCCAACGGCAAGGGCAAGGCCGGCACCGGAAACGGCGCAGGCATCGGCTCAGCCAACGGCACGGGCATCGGTTCCGGCACCGGTTCCTCCGTGGCGGAGCAGACCGGCCTGACCGAGTGGAGCATCGGCACCTTGGAGAAGCAGGTCCAGCGGCTCGTGGCCGGCCACACCGTGACCGGCTACCCGGCGCTCGTGGACGAGGGCAGCACCGCCGGGGTCCGGATCTTCCAGAGTGCCGGCGAGCAGCAGGCCGCCATGCGTGCCGGCGTCATCCGGCTGCTGGTGCTCCGCGTTCCCAGCCCGGCCAAGTACGTACTGGAGCACCTGAGCAACACCGAAAAGCTGACCTTCAGCCAGAACCCGCACGGGAGTGTGGCCGCGCTCATCGAAGACTGCACCCTGGCCGCGGTGGACAAGCTCACGCCGGAGAAGCTCCCGTGGACGCGGGCCGAGTTCGACGCCCTGTATGAGACAGTGCGTGCCGAACTGATCGACACCGTCTTCACCGTCACGGCCATCGTGGAGAAGATCCTGGCCAGCACCCGGCGGATCACGAAGGCGCTCAAGGGCACCACCTCGCTGGCGCTGATCAGCGCCCTGAATGACATCAGGGCGCAGCTGGATGCCCTGGTGTACCCCGGTTTCGTGGCCCGCACCGGCTATGCGCAGCTGATGCACCTGCCCCGCTACCTGGCCGGTATTGAACGGCGGCTGGAAAAACTTCCGGGCAACGTACAGCGGGACGGCCTGTCCATGGCCGTGATCCACCGCCTCGAGGACGAGTACGACGACGCCGTGGCGGCGCTGGCGCCCGGCCGCGGCACTCCCCCGGAACTCGCGGAGGTCCGCTGGATGATCGAGGAGCTGCGGATCAGCTTCTTTGCGCAGGAACTGGGAACGGCCCGGACCGTTTCGGAGAAACGGATCCGGACCGCCCTGAACTCGGCGCTGGCTCCGGCCTAGGCTGCGGGAACGGATTCCCCGTGCCCGGCATCGCGCAGGCCCTGGCGCAGCTTTTCCGCATTGGCCGCCATCCGCTCGGGGTCCGGGTTGGACTCGGCCCGGCTGAAGTCGAAGTCCTGCAGCGAATTGGCCGGCCAGACGTGCAGGTGCAGGTGGTCCACCTCGAAGCCGGCAATGCTGAGGCCGGCCCGCTCCGAGCCGAAGACGGACACCTGCGCCTGGCCGATGGCCTGGGCCACCGTGGTGAGCTTCTGCAGGAGGTCCGCGGGCGCATCCGTCCACTTGTTGATCTCCGCGCGCGGCACCACCAGGGTGTGACCGTCGCTGAGCGGACCGATGCTGAGGAACGCTGCGACGTCGTCGTCCTTCCAGACGAAATGTCCGGGGATTTCGCCGTTGATGATCCGGGTAAAGAGTGTAGGCATGGGTGCTCCTTCAGGTTGTCCCTTTGACGCGGCGGCGGACAGGGGTGCCCGCAGCGGCGGAGGAACTGGTCGGCCGGTAAACATGATTCGACGCTACCCCTTTTGCGGCGGGTTTTCGGCCTTGCCCGGATCCGGGCCAACGGCCGCCGGGGTACCGGGCGTGTTGGACCACTGCGACCAGGAGCCCGGGTAAAGCGCCGCGGTGATGCCTGCCTGCGCCAGTGCGGCCACCTCGTGGGAGGCGAAGATCCCCGAACCGCAGTACGCCGCAACGGGCCGGTCCGGCCGCACGCCGAGGTCCTCGAAGGCGCGGCCCAGTTCCCCCGGTGACCGGAAGCTGCCGTCCGGGGCGAGGTTGTCGGTGGAGGGCCGGTTGACCGCGCCCGGGATATGCCCGGCCCGTGGATCCACCGGTTCGGTTTCTCCGCGGTATCGTTCCGGCGCACGGGCGTCGATGAGTATCCCCTCGGCCGCCACCCGGCTGACGTCCCGGAGGGATGCCACGGGCATGTGCCCCCAGGACAGGTGCGCCGTCCCGGGCAACGGCTCCACCGGACCGCTTTCCAGCGGCAGTCCTGCCCTGCGCCAGGCCGCGAGGCCGCCGTCGAGCAGGAACACGTCCTGGCAGCCGGCGTGCCGCAGCAGCCACCAGGCGCGTGCGGCGGCCGTGCCCCCGGCGTCGTCATACACCACCACTGTGTCCCCGTCATTCAGGCCCCAGCTGCGGGCGGCCGCGGCGAAGGCAGCGGGATCCGGCAGGGGATGCCGCCCCTCCGCGGGAACGGCAGGGGCCGAAAGCTCGGTGTCCATGTCCACGTACACCGCACCGGGCAGATGTTCGTGCAGGTACTTTTCCTCGCCGTCGGCGGCGCCAAGGACCCACCTCACATCCAGCAGCACGGGCCGGCGCGCCGTGCCGAGGCGTTCGTGCAGCTGGTGCGGGGAGATCAGGACATCCATTACAGGTCCACGGTTTCCCCGGCGTCCAGATGCCGGAACTCGGTGCCGTAAACCTTGCCGAACCGGGTCACATGCCCCTCGACCATCCCCAGCCCCCGCTCGTTCAAAAGCGCGTCGTGGATGGGATAGGCCCGCTCCGCACCGGTGGCGATGACGAAGTCGATGACCTCCCCCGCCTTGGACCAGGGTGCATGCATCGGCACCAGCACGGTCCGCGGCCGCAGGCCGTTGGGAACCACGAACGAATCCCCCGGGTGGTAGACCCGGCCTTCCACCAGGTAGCCGATGTTGGCCACGACGGGAATCAACGGATGGATCAGGGCATGCTGGCCGCCGAAGGACTGGATGCCGAAACCGGCAACGGTGAAGCTGGTGTTGGGCTCAACATCGTGGATGCGGCCGCCCACCTCCTCCGGGGCTTCGCTGCGAAGGAGTGCAGCAAGACCCGCCGGGGCATGGAGCTCCAGCGACGGTTGCTCCTGCATTGCGGCAAGCACCCGCGGGCGGTCCAAGTGGTCCGCGTGCTCGTGCGTCACCAGGATGGCATCTGCCTCCTTCAGCGCCGTTTCAACTTCGGAAAAGGTGCCGGGATCCAGCACCAGGACGTGTCCGCCCTGCTCGAACCGGACACAGGAATGCGTGAACTTCGTCATTTTCATAGCGCCACCCTACTCCGGAGGTGATCGGCCGCGCAGGACGGGCGCTGCGGTACTGCTGATAATCTTAGGGGTCTACATCCCTGCGGCCACGGTGCCGCCCGCCTGCCGTCCCACCCGCTGGAGGAACCTCCGTGTCACCCGAGACATCCCGGACATCCAAACGCGCACCGGAGCAGCGTGTAACCCGCCAGCGGCTGGCCGTGGGCCGCACCCTGGACGAACTCGACGACTTCGTCAGCACCCAGGACCTCTTCCGGCTGCTGCAGGAGCGCGGCGAACGGGTTTCCCTGGCTACTACCTACCGGGTCCTGCAGTCCATGGCGGACGAGAACCTCGTGGACGTGCTGCGGGGCGGCGACGGCGAGGCGCTGTACCGGCGGTGCGCCGTCGAACACCACCACCATCACCTGGTCTGCCGGAACTGCGGCAAGGCCGTGGAGGTGGAAGCGCCTGCGGTGGAGAGCTGGGCCGCGGGCCTGGGCGCCAAGTACGGCTTCACCGAAGTGGCGCACACCGTCGAGGTCTTCGGCCTGTGCCCGGAGTGCAGCGCGCGTAAGGGCTAGGCTGCGGCTGTAGCCGTGTTTGCGCTGAGCTCCCGGCGCCGGTGCCCGCCGCGCATGCGCCGGATGATCCGGCAGGCCAGGTAGATCGCGAAGGACACCGTGGTCACGTAGGGGCTGATCGGAATCCGGCCGCCCAGCGCCAGCAGGATGCCGCCGACCGAGGAAGCCAGCGCGAAGAGCACGCTCAGGAACACCACCAGGCGCGGCGAGGACGTCACGAGCAGGGCTGCCGCCGCCGGAGTAATCAGCAGGGAGAGCACCAGCAGGGCCCCCACCACCTGGATGGACAGGGCCACGGCCAGGCCCAGCAGGAACATAAAGACAATCGACAGCACCCGCACGGGCACGCCGCGGGCCTCTGCGAGGTCCGGGTCCGCACTGGCGAAGGTCAGGGGGCGCCAGATGAAGAGCAGGGCAGCCACCACGACGGCGGCAACCCCTGCCAACAGGTTCAGCTGCACGGTATCCACCGAGACGATCTGGCCGGTCAGCAGCCCGAACTTATTGGCGGAACGGCCCTCGTAGAGGCCAAGGAACAGGATGCCCAGGCCCAGCCCGAAGGGCATGATGACACCGATGATCGAGTTCCGGTCCCGGGCCCGCAGGCCCATGACGGCCAGCAGGACGGCCGCCGCCACAGATCCGACCAGCGAACCGACCACCACGTTCACGCCGATCAGCAGGGCAAAGGACGCCCCGGCGAAAGAGAGCTCGGCAATGCCGTGCACGGCGAAGGCCAGGTCACGCATCAGGACGAAGGTGCCGATCAGCCCGCCGACCAGGCCGAGGATCGCGGCGGCCCAGATGGAATTGCTCACCAGCGGAAGCAGCTCGCCGTAATCGCTGAAATCAAAAACCGCATCGAAGAAACTACGCAGGTCCAAGGTCGCCCTCGCTTTCTCCGTGGTGGTGGGTGGTGGCGTCCGGGATGCCCAGGACCACAATCCGGCCGTGGCTGCGCAGGACTTCGACGCGGCTGCCGTACATTTCCGAAAGCACGTCGCTGCGCAGGACTTCGGCGGGGGTGCCGGTGCGGAACTGTCCGCCGGCCAGGTACAGCACGCGGTCCACGTACTCGATGACGGGATTGATTTCGTGGGTCACGAAGACGACGGCGGCGCCGTCGTCATGGCAGCGCCGTTCGATCAGGGAGCTGATGGCCTGCTGGTGGTGCAGGTCCAGCGAGAGCAGCGGCTCGTCGCAGAGCAGCAGATCCGGGTTGGTGGCCAGCGCCTGGGCCGCGCGCAGGCGCTGCAGCTCGCCGCCGGAGAGCCGTCCCACGGGTTCATCCGCGTAGGACGTGGCCCCCACCTGCTCGAGCAGCCGGTCCACGCGGCGGCGCACCGGCTTTCCGCGGAGCCGCAGGCCCCAGCGGTCGCCGTCGACGCCGAGCCCCACCAGGTCCCGGCCACGCAGCGGGGTGCCGGGGCTGAAGGACTTCTGCTGCGGGATGTAGCCGATGTCCTTGCTGCCCCGCTGCACGTTGCGGCCGTTGACGGTGACAGTGCCTCCGGTGAGCGGCTGCAGTCCCAGCAGGACCTTCAGGAAACTCGTTTTGCCTGATCCGTTGGGGCCGAGGACGGCGAGGAATTCACCGGCATTGATGTCCAGGTCAAGGTTCTTCCACAGGGTGCGGTCACCGTAGGACAGGCCGGCGTCCCGCAGTCGCACCACCGGGGCGGGCTGACCGGAAGCATTCACTGCAGCACGCTTTCCATGTTGGCGGTGTTATCGGCCATCCACTGCAGGTAGTCCTGGCCCTCGGGAAGGGTTTCGGAGAAGTCGATCACGGGCACACCGGCGTCCAGCGCGGCCTTGCGCACCGCCTCCGTCTGCGAGGTAGAGGTCTGTTCGTTGTAGCCCAGGAAGGCAATGGAGCCGCCCGTCACCAGGTCCTGCATCTCCTTCAGTACATGCGGCGGAACATCCGAGCCTTCCTCGACGGCCTCCGTGAAGTCCGACGGGGTGGCGTTGTGCAGCCCCGCGGCTTCCACGAGGTAGTCCGGCACCGGTTCGGTCAGGGCGACGTCGCGTCCGCCCGCCGTTTCCCGAAGCGCGGCAAGGGAAGCGTCGATGTCCGCAATGCCCGCAGTGAAGTCCGCCGCGTTGCTGCGGAACGTGCCGGCGGCATCGGCATCCAGTTCGCCGAGGCGTTCGGCGGCGGCGTCGGCAAGCCGCCCCATGGCCTCGGGGCTGTACCAGACGTGTTCGTTGAAGGAGCCGTGGTTATGGCCGTGGTGGTCTTCGCCCGCGTCGTGGCTCTCTTCGGCTTCCGCTGAGTCGGAGTCCTCGAGGCCGGAGATCTCCACGGCGTTGAGGATGTTCTCGGCGGGGATGCCTTCGTCTGCCGCGAGCTTCTCCAGGAAGGTGTCGTACCCGCCGCCGTTGAGCACCACCAGGTCCGCCTTGGATACGGCGAGCCGGTCCCGCGCCGAGGCTTCGTAGGAGTGCGGATCCTGGCTGGGCCGGTCAATCAGGGAGGTCACTTCGACGTTGTCCCCGCCGATCCCGGCGAGGATGCTGCCGTAGACATCGGTGGACGCCACCACGCGAACGACGCCGTCACTGCCCTCGGCTTCACCACCGTCGTCCCCGCTGCCGCCGCTGCAGCCGGTCAGGGCGAGTGCGGCTGCTGCAAGGACGGTTCCGGCCAGGCGGACGGGAAAGCGGCGCATAAGGTTTGGTATCCCTGGGTAGGCGGTTCATGGCGGCGAAGACGGGCCCCGGCACCGCCGAAGCTTTTTCAGCATAACCTAAACGCGAATCATTCGCATCTAGGCGCTAGAGGCTTTCTCCGGTCCGGCGGATGCCCTGCGCCTGGGTCGCGTCCCTGATCTCGCCGACCAGCTGTTCAATGATGTCTTCCAGGAACAGGACGCCGCGCGTGGTTCCATCCGGGCCCAGCACGCGGGCCAGATGGGAGCCGGTCCGCTGCATCACGGCCAGGGCATCCTCGATTTCGTCGTCCAGGCGCAGGTTGGCCAGGGTACGGACCTTGTTCTCCGTGATCGGCCGTTCATAGGCCTCCAGCGGGATGGACATCACGTCCTTCAGGTGCATGTACCCGGTGAGGTTCCCGGCGTCGTCCACGAGGACGAAGCGGGAGAAGCCGGTCCGGCCCACGGCACGCTCGAATTCCGCCGGGGTGGAGTCCGTGCCCAGGCTCACGAGTTCGTCCAGCGGCACCATCACCGTCCCCGCGGTCTGTCCGGAGAACTCGAGTGCACCCGAGATCAGGCCGGAATCGTCGGCGACGGTCCCGTGTTTCGTGGATTCCTCCACGATGGACTGCATCTCCTCCAGAGTGAAGGCCGAGGCGACTTCGTCCCTCGGGGTGATCCCCATGAGGCGCAGCGCGTGGTTGGCCATCCAGTTGAGCGTGCCGATGATCGGGCGCACCAGGCGGGAAATGAAGACCAGCGGCGGGGCGAGCAGCAGCACTGCGCGGTCGGCAACGGACACCGAGATGTTCTTCGGAACCATCTCGCCGATGGTGACGTGCAGGAAGGTCACGAGCAGCAGCGCCACCAGGAACCCGGCACCGTCAGCTATTTCGATCGGCAGGCCCACGGCTTTCAGCGGCACCGAAAGCAGGTGGTGGATAGCAGGTTCGGCCACCGAGAGAATCAGCAGGGAGCAGACGGTGATACCCAGCTGCGCACACGCGAGCATCAGGGACACGTGCTCCATGGCCCACAAGGTGGTCTTGGCCCGCTTCGATCCGGCTTCGGCATGCGGCTCGATCTGGCTGCGCCGCGCGGACATCACCGCGAATTCGCTGCCGACGAAAAAGGCGTTGCCCAGGAGCAGGACCACCAGCCAGAAGATTCCCGCCAGATCGCCGCTCATCGGATGCCTTCCCTGCGTGCCGGGCGCTCCGCGCTTCGGCCGGTGTTGTCTTCGTCTTCAATGTGTTCGGCCTGGCCGGATTCGGCCCCCTCGGCGGCGGGGATGAAGCTGACGCGGTCAATGCGCCGACCGTCCATCCGTTCCACCTCGAGCACGCCGCCAGGCACCTCTACGCGGTCCCCTGCCTCGGCGATGCGGCCGAGTTCGGCCATGATGTAGCCGCCCACGGTTTCGTATCCGGCTTCGTCCGGCATCCGCAGCAGCGGAACCAGGGCGGTGACTTCGTCTGGCCGCATGATGCCCGGGAAGTACCAGGCACCGGACGCGCTTTGCAGCACGCCGGGCTTGGCCTTGTCGTGCTCGTCGGATACTTCGCCGACGATCTCTTCCACCAGGTCCTCCAGGGTGGCGACGCCGGCGGTTCCGCCGTATTCGTCGAGGACGACGGCGAGCTGCAGGTTGGCGTTGCGGAGTTCGGAAAGCAGTGAGTCCAGGTGGACCGTTTCCGGCACCCGGAGGATCTCGCTCATGATCGCGGCCGCCGGCAGGGTGGCCCGCCTGCTGCGCGGCACGGCCACGGCCTTCTTGACGTGGACAACGCCGCGGATGTCGTCCGGTGAATCCCCGAGGACAGGGAAGCGGGAGTACCCGGTGCGCCGCGCCGCCTCGATGACATCGGCCACGGGCTGCTCGGCGTCGATCGTTTCTAGCCGGATGCGCGGAGTCATGACATCGGCAGCGGTTCGTCCCGCAAAGGAGAAGGTCCGGGAGAGGAAGTCGGCAGTGCCCTTGTCCAGGGTGCCCATCTCCGCGGAGCGCCGCGCCATGGAGGACAGCTCGGCCGGCGTCCGCGCTCCGCTGACCTCTTCCTTGGCCTCGAGGCCAAAGAGATGGAGGATCTTGTTGGCGAAACCGTTCAGCAGGAGCACCGCGGGCTTGAAGACCACGGTGAAAGCCAGCTGCGGCCGTGCCAGTGCCTTACCGACACGGAACGGCATGGCGATGGACATGTTCTTGGGGATCAGTTCGCCCAGCAGCATCGAAAGGAAGGTCGCCAGGATCATCGCAACGGTGACGGACACCGAGTCCACGGCCACGGGCGGCAGGCCAAAGGAGGCCAACGGACCCTCCAGCAGGCGCCCAACGGAGGGTTCCATAACAAACCCGGTCAGCAGGGTGGTCATGGTGATGCCCAGCTGGCAGCTGGAGAGCTGGGTGGAGAGGGTGGTCAGGCAGCGCAGCAGCGGTTCAGCCGCTTTGTCGCCCTCGTCCACTGCGCGGCGGACGGCAGGCTGGTCCAGTGCCACGAGGGCGAATTCCACGGCGACGAAGAATCCGGTGCCGAGAATGAGCAGGAGGCCGAAGAGGAGGTATAGCCACTCCATGTCAGCACTCCCCCGCCGTCGGGGCAGACCGGCTTAAAAGAAAGGGATGATTTACTGCACGGAAATGTTCAGACGGAGGGTGGTCGGCTGCGGCCGGACTGGAAGGCTCCGATGACGAGGCAGGTGAATGCTGGGCCGTGGGTGTGCGGGCGTTGCCGGCTCGTGGCGCACCGACTGCGGCAACCGCAGTCCGTGACGCAGGCCGGCGCCTAGAGAAACTGTCCATAGAATCCCCAGTTTACAGGTTTGTTCCGGGCCCGCCACAGCGGCTTCCCTGGGTGATTCCCGCCGGTCTGCGGCAGCAGGCGCCTTCATCAACTGGTGCGGGATTGGCCACATGTTCGACTATGTCACTAGACTGGCATGAAGTCTCGGTCACTGCGCACCGGGCCGCACCAGTACTTGAGGCGGAAGCGTCAGAACATGGTGCCATCAGGGCAAACGGCAACTCATGGAAGAGGCGTATATCTAGTGCCAGACCAATCCAACCACCGCCTGCCGGAGGAATTCGGCGGCAACGAGTGGCTTGTCGATGAACTGTACGAGCAGTATTTGTCGAACAAGGACTCCGTTGACAAAAAGTGG
This sequence comes from Arthrobacter sp. zg-Y1171, assembly GCF_025244845.1. Taxonomy (NCBI): domain Bacteria; kingdom Bacillati; phylum Actinomycetota; class Actinomycetes; order Micrococcales; family Micrococcaceae; genus Arthrobacter; species Arthrobacter sp. zg-Y1171. The sequence goes on from NZ_CP104264.1 coordinate 2,345,158, forward strand.
TGGAGCATCTTCGAATCCTTCAAGGCTGAAGACTCCCAGTCCGGCAACGGATCCAACGGAAACGGCGCCGGATCCCCGGACGGTTCCCGGCCCGCCACCCGCCAGCTTCCGGTAGTGAAAGCCGAAAGTACGGCACCCAACGCACCGAAGGCATCAGGCGAATCGCCCGCTGCAACGCAGCAGTCGGGCAAGCCGCCGGTAGCCAAGGAACAGGCGAAGGCCGAACCCGCTGCGAAGAGCGAGCCGAAGGCCGAACCCAAGGCGGCGCCGATTCCTGCGCAGCTGCCCAAGACCCAGCCCAGCGATGCCGCTGCGGAAGAGGACAAGGTCACCGTGCTGCGCGGTCCGGCCAAGGCCATCGCCACGAACATGGACCTCAGCCTGAGCGTCCCCACGGCAACCACCGTGCGGGCCATTCCGGCCAAGCTGCTGATTGATAACCGCATTGTCATCAACAGCCACCTGGAACGTGCCCGCGGCGGCAAGATCTCCTTCACCCACCTGCTGGGCTACGCCATCATCCGCGCTGCCGCCCAGTTCCCGTCGATGAACGTGCACTACGACGAAGTGGACGGCAAGCCCGTTGCCGTCCAGCCCGCACACGTCAACTTCGGGCTGGCCATCGACATGCCCAAGCCGGACGGAACCCGCCTGCTGGTGGTGCCGAACATCAAGAAGGCAGAAACGCTGAACTTCTCGGAGTTCTGGCACGCCTATGAAGAGCTGGTCAAGCGTGCCCGCAACGGCAAGCTCGGCGCGGACGACTACCGCGGCACCACCATCTCCCTGACCAACCCGGGCGGCATCGGCACCGTGCACTCGGTGCCCCGCCTCTCCAAGGGACAGGCCGCCATCATCGGCGCCGGCGCCCTTGAGTACCCGGCTGAATTCCAGGGTGCCAACGAGAAGATCCTGGCCCGCAACGCCATCAGCAAGATCATCACCCTGACCTCCACCTATGACCACCGCGTCATCCAGGGTGCCGGCAGCGGCGAGTTCCTGCGCATCATCCACCAGCTGCTGCTGGGTGAGCAGAACTTCTACGACGAGATCTTCGAATCCCTGCGGATCCCGTACGAGCCGGTCCGCTGGAGCCCGGACATCCAGGTCAACCCGGACGAGCAGATCAACAAGGTTGCCCGCATCCAGCAGCTGATCCACGCCTACCGGGTCCGCGGCCACCTCATGGCGGACACGAACCCGCTGGAATACGTCCAGCGCCGGCACGCCGACCTGGACATCCTGAACCACGGCCTGACCCTCTGGGACCTGGACCGGGAGTGGCCCACGGGCGGCTTCGGCGGCAAGCCGATGCTCAAGCTCCGCAAGATCCTCGGTGTGCTGCGGGACGCGTACTGCCGCACGGCAGGTATCGAATACATGCACATCCAGGATCCCGAGGAGCGCCTCTGGTTCCAGGACCGCCTGGAGACCAAGTACACGAAGCCGACCCGCGAAGAGCAGCTGCGCATCCTCAGCAAGCTCAACGCTGCCGAGGCTTTCGAAACGTTCCTCCAGACGAAGTTCGTTGGACAGAAGCGCTTCTCCCTTGAGGGCGGCGAATCCCTGATTCCGCTGCTGGACGCCGTGATTTCAGGTGCCGCCGACGACGGCCTCGAGGAAGTCGGCATCGGCATGGCCCACCGCGGCCGCCTCAACGTCCTGACCAACATCGCAGGCAAGACCTACGCACAGGTCTTCCGCGAATTCGAAGGCACCCAGGACCCGCGCAGCGTGCAGGGTTCCGGCGACGTGAAGTACCACCTCGGCACCGAGGGCACCTTCACTTCGGACAACGGGAAGCAGACCAAGGTCTACCTGGCGGCCAACCCGTCCCACCTCGAAGCCGGCGATTCCGTGCTGGAGGGCATTGTCCGCGCCAAGCAGGACCGGCTGGACAAGGGTGACGAGTTCCCCGTGCTGCCGATCCTCGTGCACGGCGATGCCGCCTTCGCGGGCCAGGGCGTGGTGGCGGAAACGCTCAACCTCTCCCAGCTGCGCGGCTACCGCACCGGCGGCACCATCCACGTGGTGGTCAACAACCAGGTGGGCTTCACGACGTCGCCCACATCCTCGCGCTCCTCGGTCTATTCCACCGACGTCGCGAAGATGGTTCAGGCACCGATCTTCCATGTCAACGGAGATGATCCCGAAGCAGTTGTACGGGTTGGCCAGCTGGCCTACGAGTACCGTCAGCGCTTCCACAAGGACGTCGTCATCGACATGGTCTGCTACCGCCGCCGCGGCCACAACGAAGGCGATGACCCTTCGATGACCCAGCCGATGATGTACAGCCTGATCGAGGCCAAGCGCTCCGTGCGCAAGCTGTACACCGAGTCCCTGATCGGACGAGGCGATATCAGCCAGGACGAGGCCGAGCAGGCGCTGCGTGACTACCAGGGCCGCCTCGAGCGCGTCTTCGCGGAAACGCACGCTGCCCAGACCTCGCCCATCCCGGTGATCACCAAGGATTCCGAAGCGGTTTCCGATCTGGAACGTCCTGCTGCCCAGCAGGAAGGCACCACGATCATCAAGCCGGCAAGCACTGCGGTCTCCGCCGAGGTCCTGGCGCACATCGGCAAGGCCCACGTGGCCGTCCCCGAGGGCTTCACGGTCCACCCGAAGCTGAAGTCCCTGCTGGAAAAGCGTGACCAGATGTCCCGTGAGGGCAACATCGACTGGGGCTTCGCCGAAATCGCGGCCTTCGGTTCGCTGCTGATGGAAGGCGTCCCCGTACGCCTCGCCGGGCAGGATTCACGCCGTGGAACCTTCACGCAGCGCCACGCCGTCTTCCACGACCGCGCCACGGGTGCAGAGTGGATGCCGCTGGCTGAGCTTGACCCGAACCAGGCCAAGCTGTGGATCTACGACTCCCTGCTTTCCGAATTCGCCGCCATGGGCTTCGAGTACGGCTACTCGGTGGAGCGTCCGGATGCCCTCGTGCTCTGGGAAGCCCAGTTCGGTGACTTCGTCAACGGCGCCCAGACCATCATTGACGAGTTCATCTCGTCGGCTGAGCAGAAGTGGGGCCAGCGGTCCTCGCTGGTGCTGATGCTTCCGCACGGCTACGAGGGACAGGGACCGGACCACTCGTCCGCACGGATCGAGCGTTTCCTGCAGATGTGTGCCGAGGACAACATGATTGTTGCCAACCCGACCACGGGTGCCTCGCACTTCCACCTGCTGCGCCGGCAGGCGTACAGCCGGCCGCGCAAGCCGCTGGTGGTCTTCACCCCGAAGCAGCTGCTGCGCTTGAAGGCGGCCGCAACGTCGGTGGAGGAGTTCACGCACGGCGAGTTCCAGCCGGTCATCGCCGAGCATGCCGAACTGGATGCCAACGCCGTTGACCGCGTGCTGCTGGTGTCCGGCCGCCTGTACTACGATCTGCTGGCAAACCGCCAGAAGACCGGCGATGACAAGACGGCGATCGTCCGCGTGGAGCAGCTCTACCCGCTCCCCGTCGACGAGATCCGGGCCGCTGTGGGCAAGTACCCCAACGCGGACATCGTCTGGGCGCAGGACGAACCGGCGAACCAGGGTCCGTGGCCCTTCATCGGCCTCAACCTGCCCCAGCACCTGGACAGCCGCCTGCGCCTGGTCTCACGCCCGGCGTCGGCCTCCACAGCTACGGGCTCTGCCAAGCGCCACGCAGTGGAGCAGGACATCCTGGTGAAAAAGGCCTTCGAACGTCAGTAGGCTAGATTTAGGGTGGGGCGCTTCGGCGTCCCACCCTGTTTTTTTGATTCGAGAAGGTGACTAGTGGAACAACGCAGAATTCGGCTTGCTGCTGTAGGTGATGAGCTGCTGGCCGGACACGGGGATCCGCGCGCACTCGGCTGGCTGGGACGTGTCCTGGCCCGAACATCGCCCGAGAACGTCAACCTCCAGGCATACAGCCTGGCTGCACCCAACGAGGGCACCGAGGCGCTGGCCAACAGATGGCTCGCGGAAGCCGGCAGGCGGTTCGAGGACGGGTGCGAGAACCGCCTCGTGATCGGATTGTCGGACCGGGACCTGGACCTTCAGCTGACGACGGCGCGAAGCCGCCTGAACCTGGCGAACATCCTCGACGGCGCCGCACAGATGAGCATCAAGGTGTTCGTGGTGGGCCCTCCTCCGGGCCTCGACCCGGAACGGAACCGGAAGCTCGCGGATCTCTCCGCAGCGTTCGGCGACGTGACCACACGGCGGAAGCACGTGTACGTGGACACCCTCAACCCGCTGCTGAACCATGAGCAGTGGCGCACGGACCTGGCCGCCAACGGCGGAACGCCGGGCCAGGCCGGCTACGGCCTCATGGCGTGGCTGGTGCTTCACCGAGGTTGGTACCAGTGGCTCGACCTCCCCGACATGAACTGAAACCTCCGTCATAAAGACGTCAAAAAACCCTTCCGGCAATAGCCGGAAGGGTTTTTTGCGCATGCGGGGGCTGTTTCGGGTAGAAAAACCACCGTGTCCGGCGTAACGATCAGTTAACAACGTGTAACTTGTCTCACAGTGGAAACAATATGTGGCTAGTGTTGCTCCACATGCAGCGGTCTTCACGGCCGCTTTGGGGGGCCATCATCGGTGGTTCCTGACTCCTCATCACCAGTTAGGACTACTTATGCGTACTAAGCGCACGGCAGCTCTTGCCGCACTCTCCGTGGGGGCCCTGTTCCTGGGCGCCTGCGGCTCCGCCGGGGGCGGAACCGAAAGTGAAAGCAGCTCGGAGGCAACAACCGAGAACATCGCTTCCACCATCAATATCGCCATCAGCCAGGCACCTGACGCCTACAACTCGAGCACCGCCAACACCAACAGCACGTACAACAGCTACGTCGACAACCTGGTGCACAGCAACTTTGTCGAATACAGCCCCAACGGCGTCATCCACGATGAAGAGTTCGGCACCTTCGAAAAGACCAGCGACGATCCGCTGACGGTGCACTACAAGATCAATGAGGACGCCAAGTGGTCCGACGGCACCCCCATTGACTTCGATGACGTACTGCTGAACTGGGCGGCCTTCTCCGGACAGGTCGGTCCCGCCGAGGGCGAGAACATCTTCCAGCCGTCCTCCACCAACGGTTTCTCCCAGACCAAGATGATCGAGGGCGAGGCCGGCGACAAAGAGTTCGACATGGTCTTCGAGACCCCGTACGCGGACTGGGAAGCCCTGATGATCGGCCCCATCATGCCCGCACATATCGCAGCGGAAAAGGGCGGCCTCGCCACCGACAATAACGGCGAAGCGCTGATCAAGGCCATCCAGGACAAGGACATCGCGGCGCTGACCCCGCTGGCCGAATTCTGGAACACCGGCTGGAACTACGAAGCCGACCTCACCAAGCTTCCGGACGCCGAAATGATCCCGTCCTCCGGCCCGTACATGCTGGACAACGCCACCGACGGCACCCTGACCCTCAAGCGCAACGAGAACTACTGGGGCGAAGAGCGCAAGGGCAAGACGGAGACCATCGTCTTCAAGACCATCGCAGACACCGAAGCAGTCCAGGCCCTGGAGAACGGCGAGGTCGATATCATCGAGCCGTCCGGACCCACCGTTGACACCAAGACCGCCATCGAGAACATCGGCGAAACGGTCACCATGCTCACCGGCCCGGAACTGACCTTCAGCCACATTGACCTGGACCAGTCGGAGAACGGCGTGTTCAAGGACCTGGCCGTACGCCAGGCCTTCTCCAAGTGCGTACCGCGCGAGGACATTGTCGAGAAGTTCGCCAAGCCCATCGATGAAAACGCCACGGTGGACAACCTGCGCGAATACCAGCCGGGCCAGGAAGACTACGAAGAGGTCCTCGAAGGCGCTCCGTCCGCCAGCGAGTACGACGAAGTCGACCTCGAGGGCGCCAAGAAGCTGCTCGCCGATGCCGGCAAGACCGAACCCGTGTCGGTCCGCCTGATGTTCTCCTCCACGAGCCAGCTGCGCGCTGACATCGTCACCCTGATCAAGACCTCCTGCGACCAGGCCGGCTTCAACATTGTTCCCACCCCGGACCCCAAGTGGAGCGCCAAGCTCGCCGAGCCCGGAGCCTGGGACGCCATCCTGTTCGCCTGGGCCGGTTCCGGCCTGGCCGCCAGCGCACAGTCGATCTACGTCTCCGACGGCGAGCAGAACTACGGCAAGTTCGCCAACGCTGAACTCGACAAGCTCTGGGACCAGATCGCTACCTCCACTGACGAAGAAGAGGTCAAGGAACTGAAGACCAAGGCAGAGGAAATCCTCGCCGCCGAGGTCTACAACGTGGTCCTGTACGCGAACTCCGGTGTGGTTGCACACTCCTCCAAGCTGGAGAACGTGGAACTGAACCCGAGCCAGAACGGCATCACCTGGAACGCCTACAAGTGGACAAAGCAGGTCTAGCCGCAGCACCACGCTAGCCGCAGCATAAGCGGGGATGGGCAGACTCAAAGTCTGCCCATCCCCCTGCTTATGTCCGCGGCGTTCTTTAGTCCCACCCCAAGGAGCCCCACGGTGTTCTACTTCATTCTTAAAAGAGCGGTCACTTCGTTCTTTATCCTCCTGGCCGCCACGGCACTGATGTTTGTCCTGGCCGTCAACTCCGGCGATCCCCTCCATGACCTCGCCGAACTGCGCAACGACGACCGGGAATCCCGCATAGCCGCCCGTACCGAAGCCATGCACCTGGATCAGCCGATCCACATCCGCTATCTGCTCTGGCTGCAGGAAATCGGCCGCTGCATCATGCCCGGCGGCGCACAGTGCACGCTGGGCCTGGACCGCGTGGGCAACCCCGTCATCGAGCAGCTGCAATCCGCCGCCGGTTCAACCTTCCGTCTGGTGGTCGTAGCAACGGTGCTCGCGATCATCCTGGGCGTGCTTATCGGTGTTGTTACCGCCCTGCGGCAGTACAGCGTGTTCGACTACTCGATCACGTTCGTTGCCTTCCTCCTGTTCTCCATGCCGCTCTTCTGGCTTTCCACACTCCTCAAGCAGTACCTCGCCATCGGTCTCAACACCTGGCTGGAGAATCCAACCATGTCCTATCTGGGCATAGTGCTGCTGGGGTTGGTGGCCGGGGTGATCTGGATGGTTGTCGTCGGCGGCGACCGCCGACGCCGCATCCAGGTATTCGCAGTATCGGCCGTGGCAACTTCGGGGACCATGCTCGTGCTGCTGATGTCCGGTTGGTTCAAAACCCCCGGCTTCGGTCCCGTCGGCATCCTGGTGAGCGCCTTCGCCATCGCCCTCGGAGTCACGGCATTGTTCGCCGGGTTCCGGCGTCACCGGATTGTCTACGCAGCCCTTGCTACGGCCGCAGCCGGTTTTGTCGGCTATCTGGTCACGATGGGCATCATGAAAGACCCGGACTGGCTGACCATTGCCGGCCTGGCACTGGTGACCGTTGCGGTTTCCGCTGCCATCGGGCATTTCGTGGGCGGACCGTACGCCAAGCAGACCCGGCAGATTACCGCCGTCGTCGGCCTGCTGATCGGTTTCATCGTGTTCCTGGATTCGCTCCTGCACGCCTACCCGACGCTGTCCCGCAAGACCGGCGGCCGGCCCATTCCCACTACCGGTTCCTCCACGCCCAACCTCGAGGGAACCTTCTGGGAAGTGAACCTGGATTATGCGCTGTACCTGGTGCTGCCGACCATCGCGATCATGCTGATTTCGTTTGCCATGTACACCCGCTACACCCGCGCCAGCCAGCTGGACGTCATGACCCAGGACTACATCCGCACCGCTCGGGCCAAGGGCCTCAGCGAGCGGACCGTCGTGGTCAAGCATGCGTTCCGCAACGCGATGATCCCGATCACGACCCTGATGGCCTTCGACTTCGCCGGCGTGCTCGGCGGCGCCGTGGTCACGGAATCGGTGTTCGGCTGGAACGGCATGGGCAAGATGTTCACCGACGGACTCACCAACGTGGACCCCAATGTCATCATGGCGTTCTTCCTCGTCACGGGCGTGGCCGCGGTGACCTTCAACATGCTGGCTGACATCGCGTACGCGTTCCTCGATCCGCGCATCAGCCTGAACTGATTGGTAGAGCAATGACTGATAACAAGATTCCCGCGGACGGGCCAAAGGAAAGCAGCCCGGAGCTGACGGCCATGACGCTGGAGAGCCAGCGGACCGTCACGGCGGACTCCCCCGCAACCAGGGGTGTCGTAGCTGAACCTAGAATCACCGAGGCCAAAAGCCAGTCCAAGCTGGTCCGCGAACGCTTCCTGCGGCATAAGGGCGCCATGGGCGGAATGATCGGCCTGCTCTTTATCGTGCTGCTGGCATTCTCCTCAATCGGCTTCAACGTCGGCCCGCTGCATATTCCGGGCTGGTGGCAGCACACCTTCTACGAGGTGCAGGAAACCGCCGACGGCGGGAAGCCCACCCTGTCCTGGACCGGGCTGGGCGACCACCCGTTCGGCCAGGACGCCCTGGGCCGGGACTACTTCGCGATGACCATGCGCGGGGCACAGATCTCCCTGATCATTGCCTTCATCGTGGGTATTGTCGGCACCGTCATCGGCACCGTCGTCGGTGCGCTGGCCGGCTATTACCGCGGCCGGGTCGAAGCCGTCCTGATGCGCTTCACCGACGTCATCATCACCATCCCGCTCCTGGTGGTCGCCGCAGTGCTGGCCACCATCGTGGCCGACTTCGGAATCGTCGTCTTCGCGGTCTTCCTGGGCATGCTCACTTGGACCAACCTCGCCCGGATTGTGCGCGGCGAGTTCCTTTCCCTCCGGGAAAAGGAGTTCGTGGAGGCGGCGAAGTCCGTAGGCGCCAGCTCGGCCCGGATCATCTTCAAGCACATCCTGCCCAACACCGTGGGCGTCATCATCGTCTCGGCCACGCTCGCCATCTCCGGCGCCATCCTGCTGGAAACCGCGCTCGGCTTCCTGGGCCTGGGCGTGCAGGAGCCGGACACCTCGCTGGGCAAGCTGATCAATGAAAACCGGTCAGCCATGACCGTGCGCCCGTGGGTCTTCCTTTGGCCCGGCGTGTTTATCGTGGCCATTGCCCTCGCCGTCAACTTCATCGGCGACGGGCTCCGGGATGCGTTTGATCCCCGACAGACAAGGAACAAGCAATGACCTCCACACCGGTATACAGCGACACCCCGGCAACGGGAACCGGTTCCCCCATCCTTGAGGTCACCGGACTCGGCGTCGATTTCAACGTTGACAACGAATGGGTCATGGCCGCCGAAGACGTGAACTACAAGGTTTATCCCGGGGAGATCCTGGCCATCGTCGGCGAATCCGGCTCGGGAAAGAGCATGTCCTCCATGGCACTGCTCGGCCTGCTGCCCGGCAACGGGCGGTCCACAGGCAGTGCGAAACTGCACGGCAAGGAACTCATCGGCGCCCCGCAGTCGGCGCTGCGGAAGATCCGCGGCAATGACATTGCCATGATTTTCCAGGAGCCCATGACGGCCTTGAACCCGGTCCTCACGGTGGGTGAACAGGTGAAGGAGATCATCGAGCAGCACACCGATGCGTCCCCCGCCGATGCCAAGGCACGCGCCATTGAGCTGCTGCGCATGGTGGAGATTCCGGATCCGGAGACCCGTTACGACAGCTACCCGCACCAGTTCTCCGGCGGGCAGCGCCAGCGGGCCATGATTGCCATTGCCATTGCCAATGATCCGATCCTGCTGATCGCCGATGAACCCACGACCGCCCTGGACGTCACGGTCCAGGCGGAAGTACTGGAACTGCTGCGCAAGCTCAACAAACGCCTGAACAGCGCCATCCTGCTCATCACCCATGACATGGGCGTAGTGGCCGACCTTGCGGACAACGTGGTGGTGATGCAAAACGGGCGGATCGTGGAAGCCTCCGCCGTGGTGGATCTCTTCGCTGCACCGCAGCAGGACTACACCAAGGCCCTGCTCGACGCCGTGCCGCACCTCGGTTCCAAGGTGGGCGGCGTACTGGCAGCCGTCGAGGTGGAGGATGACGGATCCCTTCAGATCACCGACGCACCCCTGTCGGTCATGAAGGCCTCCGAGGAAGTGGCCGAACCGACGTCGTCGCAGACGCCCGCCCTGCAGCTCGAGAACGTGGCCATCGAGTATCCCGGGCGGTTCCGCACCCCGGCCTTCCGCGCCGTTTCCGACGTTTCCTTCACGATCATGCCCGGCGAAGTCATGGGCCTCGTGGGCGAATCCGGCTCGGGAAAGTCCACCATCGGGCGCGCTGTCACCGGCCTGCTGCCGGTGGCCGACGGTAGCGTCCGGATCAACGGAACAGACATCGCGGGGCTGTCACCGAAAAAAATGCGGCCGCTCCGGCGGAAGTTCGCCATCGTCTTCCAGGACCCGGCAGCATCGCTGAATCCGCGGATGTCCATCGGCGAGAGCATCGGCGAGCCGCTGTTCCTGCATGAGAAGCTGTCCAAGGCCGAACTGGATAACCGGGTGGCGAACCTGCTCGATGACGTCCAGCTGCCCAAGAGCTTCCGTAACCGGTACCCGCACGAACTCTCCGGCGGCCAGCGCCAGCGGGTGGGGATTGCCCGGGCGCTCTCGCTGCGGCCGTCCCTGCTCGTGGCGGACGAGCCGACGTCGGCGCTGGATGTGTCAGTGCAGGCACGGGTGCTGGCGCTGCTGCAGGACCTGCAGAAGGAGTACGGCTTCGCCTGCCTGTTCGTCAGCCATGACCTGGCGGTGGTCGAAATCCTGGCCAGCCATATCGCCGTGCTGAACAAGGGCAGGATGGTGGAGCAGGGTTCCACCGAGCAGGTCCTGAAGTACCCGCAGGATCCGTACACGCGGCGCCTGCTGGCAGCGGCACCGGTGCCGGACCCGGCCGAACAGGCCTACCGCCGCGAGCAGCGCCACGCGCTCCTCGCGGCCGGCAACACCGAATAGGGCACGTTGCCGAACAGGTAAACACAGCAGAACGAAACCGCGGCGGCGGCGTCAGTGGCGGAAGACCATCTTCCCCACGGCGCCGCCGTCGTCGTTGTCAGGGTTCCGTTGCCGGTCTGGAACTAAGTTGGACTATGTTGGGGTGGGAAGACAGTGTCGCGACTCACACTCGGCCGCGGTGCAGCTTCGCAATTCACGGTGCAAAGGAGCATTCCATGATGGTTCGCGAGCTATCGCATTACGTTGACGGACAGCATGTCGGAGGCACTTCCGGGCGCTTCAGCGATGTCTACGATCCCTGCACCGGCGAGGTCCAGGCAAGGGTGCCCCTGGCCAGCACCGAGGAAGTCCGCAACGTTGTTTCCAACGCGGAGAAGGGCCAGCTGGAATGGGTGGCCATGAATCCGCAGCGGCGCGGACGGATCCTGCTTCGGTTCGTTGACCTGGTGAACCGGAACATAGATGAACTGGCCACCCTGCTGTCCTCGGAGCACGGCAAGACCCTCCTCGATGCGAAGGGCGACATCCAACGGGGCATCGAGGTGGTGGAATTCGCTGCCGGCGCCCCGCACCTGCTCAAGGGTGAATTCTCGGACAACGCGGGGGCCGGCATCGATGTCCACTCGCTGCGCCAGCCGCTCGGCGTCGTAGCCGGAATCACACCGTTCAACTTTCCGGCCATGATTCCGCTGTGGAAATCCGGACCGGCACTGGCTGCAGGCAATTCCTTCATCCTCAAGCCCTCCGAGCGGGACCCTTCGGTGCCGCTGCGCCTCGCCGAGCTCTTTACGGAGGCAGGCCTTCCGGCCGGTGTCTTCAATGTGGTCAACGGTGACAAGGAAGCGGTTGATGCCCTGCTGGAGGATCCGAGGGTCTCTGCCATCGGCTTTGTCGGCTCCACCCCCATTGCGCAGTACATCTATGCCACTGCCGCTGCACACGGAAAGCGCGCCCAGTGCTTCGGCGGCGCGAAAAACCACATGGTGATCATGCCGGATGCCGACCTGGATATGGCAGCAGATGCCCTGATCGGGGCCGGCTTCGGTTCCGCCGGTGAACGCTGCATGGCGATCTCCGTGGCCGTGCCGGTCGGCAAGGCCACCGGCGACGCGCTCGTTGCGAAGCTTGAGGAGCGGATCGCAGGTCTGAAGGTTGGCCACAGCCTCGCAGATGATTCGGATTTCGGCCCGGTGGTCGCGGCTTCCGCGAAGGAACGGATCGAAGGGTACATCCAGGCCGGCGTGGATGAGGGCGCCACCCTGCTGGCCGACGGGCGCGGCCTCGCGGTAGAGGGCTACGAGGGCGGCTTCTGGGTGGGGCCCACCCTCTTCGACCACGTCACCAAGGACATGACCATCTACAAGGAAGAGATCTTCGGTCCCGTGCTCAGCGTGCTCCGGGCAGAGGACTACGACGAGGCCCTCCGCCTGTGCAGCGAGCACGAGTTCGGCAACGGAGTGGCCATCTTCACCAGGGACGGCGACTCCGCCCGTGATTTCGCAAGCCGCGTCCAGGTCGGCATGGTGGGCATCAACGTCCCCATCCCGGTCCCCATCGCCTACTACACCTTCGGCGGCTGGAAGGCTTCCGGATTCGGCGACCTCAACCAGCACGGCGCGGACGCCTTCCGCTTCTATACCAAGACCAAGACGGTCACCACGCGCTGGCCGTCGGGGATCCGCACCGGTGCCAGCTTCGTTATGCCGGAAGGCAGCTGATGGGCCCCGGGACGCCTGTCACGGACGAGGTGCTGTTCGAATGCCGCGGCCGGCTGGGCGTGATCACGCTTAACCGCCCCCGAGCGGTCAATGCGCTGACGGCCGGCATGGCATCGGCCATGCTGGAGCAGCTCAGGCTTTGGGCCGGCGACGACGCCGTCGCGGCCGTGCTGGTACGGGGCTCCGGCGAACGGGGGTTGTGCGCGGGCGGCGACATAGTGGCCATCTACCGCGACATGCTCGACGGCGGCACTGCCACGGCCGCCTTCTGGGCGGAGGAATACACGCTCAACTCGCTTATTTCGAACTACCCCAAGCCTTATGTGGCCTTTATGGACGGGCTGGTGCTCGGGGGCGGAGTGGGTATTTCCGCCCACGGCTCCATCCGGATCGTCACGGAGCGGACCCGGCTGGGCATGCCGGAAACCACCATCGGCTTCGTGCCCGACGTCGGCGGAACCCTGCTGCTCTCCCGCGCGCCCGGGGAGGCCGGCACCCATGCAGCACTGACCGGCGCCCATCTGAACGCCGCCGATGCGGTGTACCTGGGGTTCGCGGACCGCTTCGTTCCGTCGGCGAAGCTGGCGGACCTCGCCCAGTCGCTCGAAAGCGAACCCGTGGACTCCGCCGTCGCACGCTTCGCAGAGGAGGCCCCGCCGTCCGGACTCGCAGGGCAGGACTGGATAGACACCTGCTATGCGGGGAACGATGCCGAGGAGATTCTGCGGCGGCTGCGGGCTTTCGACGGGCAGGCCCGGGAGGAAGCGGCCAAGGCTGCCGAGGCAATAGCAGCGAAGTCACCCACCGCGGTGAAAGTGGCGCTGGAATCGCTGCGCCGGGTGAAGGGGCTGGGCCTGGAGGAAGCCCTGGAACAGGAGTACCGGGTGGGCCTGAGGTTCCTCGCCGGGCCCGATTTCCGGGAGGGCATCCGTGCCCAGGTGGTGGATAAGGACTATTCCCCGCACTGGCGGCCTGCCACGCTGGCCGAGGTCAGCGGCGAGGACGTCGAATCCTATTTCGCGCCGCTGGGGAACCGTGAACTGATACTTTCCAAGGAGCACAACAATGTCTGAACCATTCGCTTCGGCACTGAACGCCGAGGAGCAGGCCGCTCCGGTCGCCTTCCTCGGGCTGGGCCACATGGGCGGGCCGATGGCCGTTCGACTCGTGAACGCCGGATACTCCGTAACCGGCTTCGATGTGGTGCCCGCCGCCCTCGAAACGGCTGAGGCAAACGGCATCGCCACGGCCGGCAGCGCCGCCGCGGCGGTGGCCGGCGCCGGCGTCGTCCTCACCATGCTGCCCAGCGGCAAACATCTGCTGGATGCGTATCGGGGCACCGGAGGCCAGCCGGGCCTGCTCGCCGCTGCCGCACCGAATACCCTTTTCCTGGATTGCTCCACCATCAACGTGGAGGAAGCCCGGGAAGCGGCAGAGCTCGCGGTTGCCGCCGGCCACCGTGCCGTAGACGCACCGGTCTCCGGCGGCGTCGTGGGTGCCGAGGCAGGCACTTTGACGTTTATGGTGGGCGCGTTGCCGGCGGACTTCAAGGCAGTCAGCCCGATGCTCGAAGTGATGGGCCGGCGCGTAGTGCACTGCGGAGATCACGGCGCAGGCCAAGCCGCCAAGATCTGCAACAACATGATCCTCGGAATCTCGATGATCGCGGTCAGCGAAGCCTTCGTGCTGGGCGAAAAGCTGGGCCTGACCCACCAGGCCCTCTTCGATGTTGCCTCGGCAGCCTCCGGCCAGTGCTGGGCGCTGACCACCAACTGTCCCGTGCCGGGTCCGGTGCCCGCCAGCCCCGCCAACCGCGACTACCAGCCGGGTTTCGCCGGAGCCCTGATGGCGAAGGACCTGAAGCTCGCCCTCAACGCACTCGAAAGCACGGGTGTCGCCGCGCAGTTAGGACCGCTCGCTTCTGCAATTTACGATGACTTTGCTGCGGAAGGCGGCGCGGGCCGGGATTTCTCCGGGATCATCACCGATATCCGGGACAAGTCCGCGCCCTAGCTTTTTGCGCACCGGACAAACGACACGATTTGAAACAGCAGCTGAAGGGCCAGACATGACGGAGCAGTACACCAGCATTCTCGTAGAACAGCGCGGGCGGGTGGGGCTCGTAACGCTCAACCGGCCCGAGGCGCTGAACGCGCTGAACAAGGCAACCATGGACGAACTCGTGAGGGCCGTGTCCGCCATGGATGCCGATCCCGCAATCGGGGCGGTCGTGGTGACCGGGTCCGGCAAGGCCTTCGCGGCCGGGGCGGATATCAAGGAAATGCAGTCCAAGGGCTACATGGACATGTATGCCGCGGACTGGTTCCGCGGCTGGGAAGACTTCACCCGCCTGCGCATCCCGGTGATAGCTGCAGTGTCCGGATTCGCCCTCGGCGGCGGCTGCGAGCTCGCGATGATGTGCGATTTCATTATTGCCGGTGACAATGCCAAATTCGGCCAGCCCGAAATCAATCTCGGAGTGCTCCCCGGGATGGGCGGCTCCCAGCGGCTCACCCGCGCCGTGGGAAAGTCCAAGGCGATGGACATGATCCTGACCGGGCGCTTCATGGGCGCCGAGGAAGCCGAACGCGCCGGCCTCGTTTCCCGGGTAGTCCCGGCGGCTGACGTGGTCGAGGAAGCGATGGAAGCCGCCGAGGCCATTGCCTCCAAGTCCAAGCCGGTAGCCATGGTTGCCAAGGAAGCCGTCAACGCAGCGTTCGAGACAGGGCTGGCCCAGGGAGTGCTCTTCGAACGGCGTGTCTTCCACTCGCTGTTCGCCACCGAGGACCAGAAGGAAGGCATGGCCGCCTTCGTCGAGAAGCGCAAGCCGGACTTCACCCACCGCTGAGGCGGCGCGTCCGGCCGTGCCGGTCAGTCGCTGAAGTCGCCGGCGTTCCTGCGGAAGCTGCCGAGGATCTGGATCAGCTGGTCCACATCCTGCTCGCCGAATCCGGACTGTGCGAACACCGCGGAGTTCAGGGCCAGGGTGGCCTGCTTGGCCAGCGTCCGCCCCTCCGGAGTGAGCTCAATCAGGGTGGTACGCCCGTCTGTGGGATGCGGTGAGCGGATCACCAGTTCCGCGTCCTGCAGACGGTCGACGGCGTTCGTCACCGAAGTGGGGTGCACCTGGAGAAGCGCACTGGCCTTGTTCATGGGCAGCGCGCCGCTGCGGGCAAAGCTGAGCAGGGTGAGGAGTTCATAGCGGGCAAACGTCAGCCCGAACGGCTTCAGGACCCCCTCAATCCGGGCCAGCAGAATCTGCTGGGTCCGCATGATGGCAGTGATGGCAGCCATCGGTGCGGCGACGTCGGACCAACCGTGCCGTTCCCAATTTCCCCTGGCATCCGCAATGGGATCACGCGGCAGCGGCGTTGCCACGGCACCCCCGGCTTCCCGTTATGGATTTCATAGGCCCAGCCTAGCTTTTCAGCGTCGGAAAGTCGGCTTCGGCGGCTCGGGGCCTGCCGACGAGCTCCGCGTTCCGGGCCCTGCCCGGCCACCGGCGGGATGGTGATCTACATCACGCTGCAATATAGTAGGACGTCCAAGGGTTAGGCGGAGCCGGTTCATTTCATACCGGATCACTACGAAGGGATGCTCCCCCGTGCAGACACAGAGACGTGCCACCGGACAGAACCGCACGGAGGCGGACAACGCGTTCGTCCCGCCTTTCCCGGACGTTGACCTCATGTACGTCGTTGACCTGCTTCCGCCGGAGGAACAGTCCCGCTATCTCGAGGTCCGCAGCTTCCTCCAGTCCCGGATCCGGGGCGCTTCGATCGATTACTGGAACAGGGAGGAATTCCCCTTCGAGCTGGTCGCGGAGCTGGGCAAGTACGGCCTCGGCGCCCTGCAGACAGACGGCACCTCGAAGCTGTTCAAGGGACTTATGTACGCGGAAGTGGCGCGGGCCGATGTTTCCCTCTCCGCCCTGGTGGGGATCCACAACGAGCTGATCGTCGGCATGGTTCACCAGCTCGGCTCGGAGGAGCAGAAGGCGCGCTGGCTGCCGGGCCTCACCGCCCTCACGCAGATCGGCGCCTTCGCCCTGACCGAACCCGATCACGGCTCGGACATAGCCGGCGGGCTGGCCACCACCGCGCGCCGCGAGGGGGACGAGTGGGTGATCAACGGCGCCAAGCGGTGGATCGGCGCCGGCACCATCGCCGACTTTGCCCTGGTCTGGGCGCGGGACGCCGCCGACCAGCAGATAAAGTGCTTCCTCGTCGAAACGGACCGTCCCGGCTACACCGCCGCAAAGATCGCAAACAAGATCGGCCTGCGCATTATGCAGAACGCGGACATCGTCCTCGACGACGTCCGCATCCCGGCGGCGAACCTCCTGCCGGGTGCCACCGATTTTTCCAAAGCCAATGAGCTGCTGCGCGATTCGCGTGCCTGGGTGGGCTGGCAGGCCGCGGGCATACAACTGGCCGCGTTCGACGTCGCACGTTCCTACGCCTTGAGCCGGAAGCAGTTCGGCAAAGAGCTCGCCCGGTTCCAGCTGATCCAGCAGCAGCTGGCCGAAATCCTGGGCAACGCCTCCGTCTCGCTCGCACTGATGGCACAGCTCGCCCGCATCCAGCAGGACGGCAAGCTCGAAATGGTGCAGGCGGCGATGGCCAAGTCCACCACTACCCGGCTGGCCCGGGCCTCGGTGGCCATGGGGCGGTCCCTGCTGGGCGGCAACGGGATCAGCACGGACTATGAGATGGGCAAGCTTTTCGGCGATGCCGAAATCCTCTACACCTACGAGGGCAGCTACGAGATCAATTCCCTGATCGTGGCGCGGGCCGTGACCGGGAAATCGGCCTTCGTCTAGGCAGCCGGATCCGCGTTAGGCGTGCGCGTAAGGCATGTGGGACACTGGAGGGCAGAACTTTTCGAATCAAAGGAGGCAGCTATGAGCAAGCGTGCACGCAAGCGTCGTGACCGTAAGCGCGGCGGCGCTAACCACGGTAAGCGTCCCAACGCCTAAGCAGAGCTTAGGTAGCCGCGTGGCCGGACGGCCAGGCACAAAGAACCCCCGGAACCTTTTGGTACCGGGGGTTCTTTGTGCCTGTGGTGAGGCCCGACGACGGGACTAGTGGTCCGCCGTCTGGATCTGGCTGATGCGGCTAAGGATGCTGGCCTTCAGCGTCTCGGGTGCTGCCTCAGTGCAGGACCGTTTGACGACCGAACGGATGACGCACTCAAGGTCATGTTCCTGGGCGCATTCGGGACAGCCGTCGAGGTGTTCCTTGATTTCCACCAGGTCCTCGTGGGACAGGGCGCCGTCCAGGTACTCGTACAGCCGTTCGATGCGGGCGTCGTCGCAATCGCCCAGGCTCTGGCAATCGCTCATAGCTCATTCCCCTGTTTCTTGGTTGATGCGCCGGCGGCTTCGGCTGCGGGCACTTTGCCCTTGATACCGCGCTCGTGTGCGTACTCCGCCAAAAGCTCGCGGAGCATCTTGCGTCCACGGTGCAGCCGGGACATCACAGTGCCGATCGGCGTATTCATGATTTCTGAAATTTCCTTGTACGCGAAGCCCTCCACATCGGAGAAATACACGGCAAGCCGGAACTCCTCCGGAATGGACTGCAGGGCATCCTTGACATCGGAATCCGGCAGGTGGTCCAAAGCAACTGCTTCAGCGGACCGAAGCCCGGTTGAGCTGTGCTCAGCCGCACGGGCCAGCTGCCAGTCCTCAACGCCGTCGGAGTTGGCCTGCAGGGGTTCCCGCTGCCGCTTCCGATAAAGGTTGATGTACGTGTTGGTCAGGATGCGGTACAGCCAGGCCTTGAGGTTGGTCCCCGGCCGGTACTGGTGGAAAGCGGAGAAAGCCTTGGTGTAGGCCTCCTGCACGAGGTCCTCCGCGTCCGAGGGATTGCGAGCCATGCGCATGGCGGCGGAATAGAGCTGGTCCACATACTGCATGGCGTCCTGCTCAAAACGAAGCTTGCGTGCCTCATCCGATTCGGTGGCAACGTCGAGTTCGAAGTTTTCCACGTGGGGGCTGCCTTCCGGCGCGTCAGTTCTCATCACCTCCCAGTCTACGGTGCGGGCGGGAACCCGTACGCGTAGCTTCGGCCCGCGGGCAGTCGGCGCTGAGTTCAGCGTGGCGGCTGGCACGATGCTTTTCTCCTGACTGTCGACAAAGCACATCCTGATACTGGTGCCAACGACGACGCCGGGCCCGCTATTCCCGTTCCCTCCCCGGCAGGCGGCGGGAACGGCCAGCCGAGGGGCCGCGGGACGAAACGTGTGCCGCAGGCCGCAAAATGCCAGACTAAGGTGGAAGCAGCACCAAATGTTGTTTTTTTCGCGTAACTGAGGGATTTCCCAGGAGGCACTATGTCGATAGTCCGTTTGATTGCCCGACCTTTGCTCGCAACCGGCTTCGTGGCTGTAGGCGTGGAGCGCCTTCGCAACGCTGACCAGACCGCCGAACAGCTCGCCCCCACGCTGAAGAAGATCGGCAGCACCGTTCCGGCCGCCGCAGCATTCACGTCCAATCCGGCACTCGTAGCCAAGGTTGTCGGCTACACGCAGGTCGGCGCAGCCTCGATGCTCGGCACGGGCAAGTTCGCCCGCCTGGCGTCCCTCCTGCTCGCCGGCACCGCCGCACTGAACTCCGTGGTGGAATACCGCAATGCCGAGGCTTCCACCGCGGCCGAGCGCAAGGAACGCCGCAACCAGCTGCTCAAGAACCTCTCCCTGATCGGCGGCGTCCTGCTCGCTGCCGTTGACACCAACGGCCGTCCGGGACTTGCCTGGCGCGCCGGGCACCTTGCCTCGGGCACCAGCCGCAAGACCCGCGCCGTCTCCAAGTCGGTTTCGAAGAGCACGCGCAAGCAGCTCAAGGCAGTGTCCAACGCCGCTTCGGACATCGTCGGTTCCTAGCAGCAATGAGTGCTCCGAATGCCGGGGTGCCGGCTACCTGGCCGGCACCCTTCGCCACCTCGCCCGTCGACGCAACAGTCGCGGTGCCGGGTTCGAAGTCGCTGACCAACCGATACCTGGTCCTCGCCGCCCTTGCAGACGGCAGGTCCCGGCTGCGGGCACCCCTGCATTCGCGGGATTCGGAGCTTATGGTCTCCGCCCTGCGCTCCCTCGGAGCCACCGTTACGGAAATCCCCGGCGACGGCAGCTTCGGCCCGGACCTGGTCATAGATCCGGTCCCGGCAGCAGCCCCGGGCACCCGGCAGATTGACTGCGGCCTGGCCGGGACGGTCATGCGCTTTGTCCCGCCCCTGGCAGGACTCGTCACCGGAACCACCGGGTTCGACGGCGATCCCCACGCCCGCACCCGGCCCATGTCCGCCATCATCGACGCCCTGCGCTCGCTCGGGGTGCAGGTGGACGACGGCGGCGCCGGTTCCCTGCCCTTCACCGTCACCGGCTCCGGCAGCGTTGCAGGCGGCCGCCTGGAAATCGATGCCGGCGCCTCCTCCCAGTTCGTCTCGGCCCTGCTGCTGGCAGCACCCCGTTTCGACAACGGCCTGCACCTGGTCCACCGCGGCAGTACGCTGCCCAGCCCGGACCACATTGCCATGACGGTCTCCGTACTGCGCGGCGTCGGCGTAGACGTTGATGATTCCGTTCCCAACGAATGGCGGGTGACCCCCGGCCCCATTGCCGCCTTCGACACCGTGATTGAACCGGACCTGTCCAATGCCGGGCCTTTCCTCGCCGCGGCGCTGGTGGCCGGCGGGACCGTGCGCGTGACCGGCTGGCCCGCCTCAACCACCCAAGTGGGCGATAAGTGGCAGAGCATCCTCCCGGCCCTGGGCGCGTCCGTGGACCTGGCCGACGGCACCCTCACCGTCACCGGCACCGGCCGCATCCGCGGCGCCGACCTGGCAGACACCAGCGAGCTGGCCCCGACAGTTGCCGCACTCTGCGCCCTTGCAGATACGCCGTCCCGCCTCACCGGGATAGCGCACCTCCGCGGCCACGAGACGGACCGGCTGGCCGCACTCGTCACCGAAATTAACCGGCTCGGCGGCGACGCGGAAGAAACATCCGACGGCCTGGTCATCCGGCCGTCGACAATGCACGGCGGCACCTGGGAAACCTACGCGGACCACCGGATGGCCACTGCCGGCGCCCTGATCGGCCTGGCCGTGCCCGGCGTCGTCATACGCGACATCTCCACAACAGCCAAGACCCTGCCGCAGTTCCCCGAACTCTGGCAGCAGCTGACCCGATCGGCGGAAGCATGACACGCAGTACCAGCGGCTGGGACGAGTCCGATGTCCGGGTCCGTCCGAACAAAAAAGGCTCCCGGCCCCGCACCAAGGACCGCCCCGCCCACGACGACGCCGTCATCGGGCGGATCATCACCGTGGACCGCGGCCGGTATACCGCCGTGGTTGATGAAGACACCGCCAACGAGCGCACCGTCATTGCCGCCCGCGCCAGGGAGCTGCGGCGCACGCCGGTAGTCGCCGGGGACCTGGTGGCGCTGGTCGGTGACGTAAGCGGCGCTCCGGACACCCTCGCCCGGCTTGTCCGTGTCGAGGAACGCCGCACCCTGCTGCGGCGCAGCGCCGACGACACAGATCCCGTGGAACGCGTGGTGGTGGCCAACGCCGACCAGCTGGTGATCGTGGTTGCTGCCGCCAACCCCGAACCCCGAACCGGCTTCATCGACCGCGCCCTCGTCGCTGCGTACGACGCCGGGATCTCCCCCGTCCTCTGCATCACCAAGGCGGACATCAAGGACCCCGCCGACCTGCTGGCCAACTACGAACACCTGGACATGGACGTCATTATCAGCCGCACCGCGGCAGCTGATGCCTCGGGCATCGATGCGCGCTCCGACGACGGCCTTTCCGCACGCCTCCAGGGCACCGCCGTCGAGGCCCTCCACGAGGTGCTGAAGGGCAACGTCAGCGTCCTGGTGGGGCCCTCCGGAGTCGGCAAATCCACCCTGGTCAACGCCCTGACGGGTTCGGCCCGGGCCACCGGCGGCGTCAATGCCGTCACCGGCCGCGGCCGGCACACGTCCTCCTCGGCACTGGCCCTGCGGCTGAGCGACTCCCCCGCAGGCAGCTGGATCATCGACACCCCGGGCATCCGTTCCTTCGGCCTGGCCCACGTGGACCCGGACCGGATCCTGCAGGCCTTCCCCGACCTTGAGCCGGGAACGGCCGACTGTGAGCGCGGCTGCCGGCACGATTCCGTCGCCGTCGGCTGCGGGCTGGACCCGTGGGTGGAAGGCGGCCATGCGGGCCCGGCGGGCCCCGCGCGGCTCGCGTCGCTGCGGCGGCTGCTGGGCACCGGAACCCGCACGGAGAACAAGTCGTCCGCGAAGGAGCTCGGCGAGCAATAGCCCCACGGACGGCGGAGTTCCCGCCGCCGAAGAATCCACCCGGGAATCATGAGGACACCGCCCGCTAACGGGCCTAATGCGGGGCTGTGCCCGCCGAATAAGGATAAGTTGAAGAGTATGCCCTTCGTTCAGAACTACAACGATGACCTGCGCTTGGCCCATGTGATGGCTGATTCCGTGGATGACCAGACCATGTCGCGCTTCCGGGCCCTGGATCTGAAGATCGAGACCAAGCCGGACTTCACACCGGTAACCGACGCCGACAAGGCCGCTGAAGATGCCATCCGCGGGCAGCTCTCGCGCGCCCGGCCCCGCGATGCCGTACTGGGCGAGGAATTCGGTTCCAGCGGCTCCGGCCCGCGGCGCTGGATCATCGATCCGATCGACGGCACCAAGAACTTCATCCGCGGCGTCCCCGTGTGGGCCACCCTGATTGCACTGGTGGACGACGGCGTCCCGGTGGTCGGCCTGGTCAGCGCGCCCGCGCTGGGCAAGCGCTGGTGGGCAGCCACCGGCACGGGGGCCTACATGGGCCGGTCCCTGGCTGCGGCCACCCGCCTGCACGTCTCCAACGTTTCCCGGCTGTCCGACGCCTCGATGTCCTACTCCAGCCTCGGCGGCTGGAAGGACCGCGGCAACCTCGAAGAATTCCTGGACCTGACCGAGTCCGTTTGGCGTACCCGCGCCTACGGCGATTTCTGGTCCTACTGCATGGTGGCCGAGGGTGCCGTGGACATTGCCTGCGAACCCGAACTGAACCTTTATGACATGGCGGCCCTCGTTCCGATCGTGACCGAGGCCGGCGGCCGCTTTTCCTCACTCGACGGCGAGGACGGCCCCTTCGGCGGAAACGCGCTGGCGACCAACGGGACGCTGCACAGCGAAGTGCTGCAGCGCCTGAATCCCGATCTGGACGACCTCCTGTAACTGTGGGCACCTCCGGACCACGGCTCGAGGCGCTGCGCCGCCGGCAGCTGGCGGACAGCTACCAGGCGGGCGGGGAACACTACGACCGCATCCGCCCCGGCTATCCGGCCGAGGCCGTGAAGTGGTTGTTCGCCCGTCCCGGCATCCCCGACGGCCCCGCGGTCCGGGACGTGGCCGACGTCGGCGCCGGCACCGGCAAGTACACCCGGGAGCTGCACGCCGCCGGACTGGATGTCTGCGCCGTCGACCCGTCCCGCGACATGCTCGACCAGCTCTCCCGGCTGCTGCCCGACGTTCCGGTGCGGGTCGGCAAGGCGGAGCAGACGGGCCTGCCCGCCGCTTCGCTGGACGCCGTGACCGTGGCCCAGGCCTGGCACTGGTGCGATCCTGCCGCGGCGAGCCGGGAGTTCGCCCGCATCCTGCGGCCGCACGGGATCCTCGGCCTGGTCTGGAACCAGCTCGACGTGAGCATCCCCTGGGTCCACCGCTATTCGCGCATCATCCATGCCGGAGATGTCCTGCGCCCTGGCTTCCGGCCCGAGCTCGGACCGGAGTTCACGCTGGAAGAGTCCTCCACCGTAGCCTGGACGCAGCCGATGACCCCGGAAGACCTGTTTGAGCTGGCCCGGTCACGTGCGTTCTATCTGTCGGCCGGCGCTGCCGCGCGGGAAAAACTGCACTCGAACCTGTCCTGGTACCTTTACGAGCACCTCGGACACGCACCGGGGGACGTCCTGGACCTGCCCTACCTCACGCTGACGTGGCGGGCAGTACGGGCGGGGTTGTCCGTCTGACCCCTGGTGCGCCGCCTTCCCCGCCTACCTACAATTGTCCAAGTCCGGCATGGCGGGTGTTTAGGAGAAATGCGTATGGTCTTCACCTTCGGCATCGAAGAAGAGTTCCTCCTCATGGATGCCTCCACCGGGTTCCCCACCGGAGCCCAGGAACTGACACGCGCCCTGATCTCCCCGGAGCACGGCGTCTTCTCCAGTTCCGCCGAGCTATTGGACGCACAGGTGGAGAGCTCCACCCGGGTCTGCACCACCCGGGAGGAGGCCCTGGACGCCCTGTTGGGGTTCCGCTCCCGGCTGGCCGAAGCGGCAGCGTCGGCGGGCGTACGGGTTGCCCCCACCGGAGCGGCACCGCGGATCCAGGAGGGACCGCCGGTGCTCAATTCCTCCGACCGGTACCAGCGGATGGGAATCCTGACGGGAGCCGTCGCGCACGAACAGTACGTCAACGGCACCCACATCCACGTCGGCATCCCCTCCCGCGACACAGGGGTACGCGTACTGAACGGGCTCCGCCCCTGGCTCGCGCTGCTCGGTGCCGTTGCCGCGAATTCCCCCTATTGGCGGGGACAGGACAGCAGTTTCGCCAGCTGGCGCATGGTACACTACCGGCGCTGGTCAGTACAGGGCTGCCCTCCCCTGTTCGCCGATGCGCAGGACTACACCCGACGGCTGGAAAGCCTGCTCGCCACCGACGTGGTGCTCGACGCCGGCCATGTGGGCTGGGCGGCACGGCTCTCCGATACCTTTCCCACGGTCGAGGTCCGCATTGCGGATGCCCAGCTCCAGGCCCGGGACTCCCTGCTGCTGGCAACCCTCGTGCGGGCGCTGGTGGCCACCCTGGCGTCTGCCGTCCCCGCGGTTCCGGCAGCCGTCCCGGATCCGGAACTGCTCGACGTCGGCCTGTGGCAGGCTGCCCGCTTCGGCATGAGCGGTAACCTGGTTTCGCATCCCGGCGGCAGCCTGCCCGCGGCCGATCACCTCTCTGCGCTGTTGGAGTATGTTGCACCGGCGCTGGAGGAAGCCGGCGACCGGGAATACGCGGTTGCCGGCGTCGCCCGCGTCCTTGCCGGCGGTACCGGCGCGGAACGGCAGCGCACCGCCTTCCGGTCCGGCGGTTACGCGGGTCTCGCGGACCTTTACACCCGCAGCCTCAGCGCCGAATAGCCGGCTTGGCCCCCGCCTTAGCCCCCCGCATAGGTGGAAATGTCCAGGATCCGGGCTTCCCAGGGGCGCAGCAGGTGATGGTCGCCGGGGTCGGGGTAGTTGCCCAGGACGAGGCTTCCGGCCTCCAGGTTGGACGGCACCCCCAGCTCCTCGCCGGACACGTTGCCCAGGACCAGCAGCGCCCGATCCCCGCGGGTGCGCTTATAGGCAAACAGTGTCGGATGCCCCGGGTCCAGCAGGTGGAAGTCCCCGAGCGACACCAGGTCCGATTCGTGCCGGAGCCGAACCAGCTCCCGGTAGTAGCCGAAGACGGACTGCTCGGCGGCCCGGTCCGTTTCCACGTTGACCGAGGGGTAGTTCGCAGCCACCGGAATCCAGGGTTCCACTTCGGAAAAACCGGCATTCTCGCCCGCGGTCCACTGCATGGGGGTGCGTGCGTTGTCCCTGCTCATCCGGCGCAGCGCTTCCAGGACCCGTTCCCGGTCCATCCCCTGTTCGAGCGCCTCCGCATAGTAGTTCAGTGATTCCACGTCCCGGTATTGGTCTATCGAGGTGAACCCGGCGTTCGTCATGCCGATCTCCTCGCCCTGGTAGATGTAGGGGGTGCCCCGCTGCAGGTGCAGCAGGGTGGCCCACATGGTGGCTGATTCGTACCGGTACCGCTGGTCATCCCCGAAGCGGGAGACGACGCGCGGCTGGTCATGGTTGTTCAAGTACAGGCTGTTCCATCCCCTGTCGGCGAGCCCGCGCTGCCAGCGGTTCCAGCTCGTTTTCAGCTCCGGCAGGGACAGCGGCCGGTGGTCGAACTTGCCGGTGCCCTGGTCCAGGCTGACGTGTTCGAACTGGAACACCATGTCCAGCTCCCGCCGCTGCGCATCGGTGAACAGCAGCGCCTGTTCGACCGTGACTCCGGGCGTCTCCCCCACCGTCAGGTACTGGCCGCTGCGGCCGTCGAAGACCTCCCGGTGCATTTCCTGCAGGAATTCATGGATACGCGGCCCCGATACGAAGTACGGCGATCCGTCGCCCCAGATCCCGCCGGTTTCCACCACTCCGTCCGGCAATGCCGGGTCCTTCGAAATGAAGTTGATGACGTCCATCCGGAATCCGTCCACGCCCCGGTCCAGCCACCAGTTCATCATCGCGTACACCTTTGCCCGGACCCGGGGGTTCTCCCAGTTCAGGTCCGGCTGCTGCGGGGTGAACAGGTGCAGGTAGTACTGGCTGGTGAGTGGATCGAAGGTCCACGCCGAACCGCCGAAAAACGAGCGCCAGTTGTTCGGCTCCGCCCCCGGTTCCCCTGGTTCGAAGCCCGGGCGGGCGTCCCGCCACCAATAGCGGTCCCGCTTCGGCGACGTCTTGTTCCTGGAGGACTGGAAGCCCGGGTATTCGATGGAGGTGTGGTTGACCACCAGGTCCATGATCAGGCGGATGCCGCGTTCGTGCAGGCCTTCCAACAGGAGGTCGAACTGTTCCTCCGTGCCGAACATTTCGTCGATCCGGCGGTAATCGCTGATGTCATAGCCATTATCGAACTGGGGCGACTGCTGGATCGGCGACAGCCACACCACGTCCACCCCCAGTTCGGCCAAGTAGTCCAGGTGTTCGATGATGCCGCCGAGGTCGCCGATGCCGTCACCGGTCGAGTCTGCAAAGCTGCGGGGATAGATCTGGTAGACGACGGCGTTCGTCCACCAGGCGGGATCGTTGGGAGGCACCATGGACGGCCGTCCTTTCAGCGTGTCCTGTGCATAATACGTCCGAGCCGTCAGCCCGCACAGGGCTGCCGGGAGTTACAGTGCAGGCTCTGCCCGGGACGGCAGTTTTCCTTGTACGTGCCCGGGCGCGGCACTAACGTTGGCGCTGCCGACAGGTTCCGTATGCGGACCTGCCCCGAACTCTAGCGTTTGGAGTAACTGACATGGCAACACTGACCGTTTGGAAATTTTCGGATGCGGACGCTGCGGAACGCGCCACGCAGACCCTCGCCAGCCTCCAGTCCCAGGGCCTCATCGCTGTCCAGGACGAAGCCATCGTGACCTGGCCTGAAGGGCGCAAGAAGCCCAAGACCATCCAGGAACACAACATGGTGGGGGCCGGTGCCTTGGGCGGCGGCTTCTGGGGACTTCTTTTTGGGCTCATCTTCTTTGTTCCGCTCATCGGTGCGGCGGTGGGCGCCGCCATCGGCGCGATGTCCGGCTCCATGGTGGACGTGGGGATCAACGACGATTTCATCTCGCGGGTACGCCAGGAGGTCACTCCCGGCACCTCGGCGTTGTTCGTCCTGTCCTCCGATGCGGTGGAGGACCGGGTAGCCGAGGCCTTCAAGGACTTCTCGGGGGTAAAGCTGATCTACACGAACCTCTCCAAGGATGAGGAAGCCAACCTGCGGGATGCCTTCTTCGAGTCAACGCCGGCCTAGGGCGGATATTTCCCCTGCACGACGGCGGGGCGGCGGCCGGGCGGCCGCCGCCCCGCGGTGCGTGCGGCGATGCTTCAACGCGTATCGTTTAACTGATGACTACTCGACGCCAGGCCGCCCTGATCCTTGATATTCCGCTTGAAATGGCCATCCGCCACGGTATTCCCGCGCACGTGGATGACGCCGAGCTGGCACGGATGCAGGCCGACCCGCCCGGATGGCTGGTCCAGTCCAGGGCCAACCGCACCGGAAAACGTCCCGTGTGGGTACAGCTTTCCTGCACAGTCTGCGGCTACACGGAGGCTGCCCGACCCAAGAAGTGGTGGCCCGAGTTCACCTTCATAGCGTGCGAAGACCACCGGGTACGGGAACTTCCCGAGCTGGCCGCCGGATCAGTCCGCACCGAGTACCCGGGAGTGGGCTCCCGCTTCATCGGGGTAGTGGACGCCCCGGCTGAGCCGGCCGAGGCCTGACCCGCTCGCTGCCCCGCCGGACCGTTCCGGCCGGGGCCTGTCCGGGCCGGAACGGCCGGGCCGGAACCTGACCGGCGCCGGCCGGTCACATGCCTAGCGTGCGGCAGTCAGCCCGGTGCGGGCCGGAACGGCCGGGCCGGAACCTGACCGGCGCCGGCCGGTCACATGCCTAGCGTGCGGCAGTCAGCCCGGTGCGGGCCGGAACGGCCGGGCCGGAACCTGACCGGCGCCGGCCGGTCACATGCCTAGCGTGCGGCAGTCAGCCCGGTGCGGGCCATAGCGTCGGTATAGGCAGCGCGCATATCGTCCAGCGCCTCCTGCTGACGTTCCGCGGTGGCGCCGAAGGACCGCCCGGAAAGCGAGCGGGCCTTGTAGACCTTGATGCTGCGACGGTAGATCATCCGGTTCTCGGTCTTGAGGAACAGCGCGGCGAGGCGCTGCGCCTCGGTGCCGTGGGCCACGATGACGGAAGCGCGGGGCACCAGGGCCAGGAAGCGCAGCAGCGGCCGCAGCCCCTCCTGGACCTGTTCCTTGCTCAGCTTGCCATTGGGCTCACCCGGCACATGCCACGGGTAGGCGTTCCACGGCATAACGAACTCCGGCCGCAGTCCTGCCTGCCAGTGCACGCCGAGCAGCCGTGCCACGGCCTCATTGTCACCTGCCGTGATGAACCCGGACTCGTGGGCGGTGCCGATGTTGGAAAACAGGCTCACGATCCGGCATTCCCCGATATCGTGCATGGGATCGACGTAGGGCACCTGGCTTCCCGGCTTCATTTCAGCCAGGGAGTCGCAAAGCTGGTTCACCTCAGCGACATTGGGCTCATAGCGTCGGTTCCAAAGGTCGTCATGCTGGGATTCGAGTGCCGGGCTTTGCATAAAGTGGTGCGTCTCCTACAAGGTCTTCCGACCGGTTATATCGCCCGCTCCGGGTCCTGCCGGCGCGGGTACTGCCTACGACAAAGTTTACCAACGCACCTTGCCCTGCCGGACGGGAAGAGGCCCCGCAACGGGGTAAACCGCACGGGTGTGAGAAACAACTCTCCCGTGCAACCCGGCTTAAACCAGCAAAGCGGGGAACGCCCTAAGGCGCTTCCCGCTTTGGCTGGAGATTTCTCAGTGGAGATGGGGGGAATCGAACCCCCGTCCGATGTCGCTTTGTCAGGGCTTCTCCGGGCGCAGTCTGCAGCGGATTTTCTCGGTCCCAGCCATCACGCAGACAAGTGGCTGATCCGGACCCAGCCGTCTAAAAGTCCCGAACACCCCAACGGCGAAGGTGTTCAGCAGTGGCCCTCTAAATGACGCCAGGCACCGGGGCGAGAGCATCCCCGGGCTGACGGACTATGCCTTACTGCTTAGGCAGCAAGAGCGAAGTCAGTGCGCTTTGATTCGGCACTTATTGGTTTACAGAGATCGTTAACGAGATAACCCTGTATCCTCGGCCCGCTTCCCCTGTCTCAACAAAACATCGTCGAAACCGGTCATCCCCTTATTGAGTTACCAATCCGGCCGAAGCCGGAACACTCATTGTACCGCATGATTCACAGAGCGCTTCAGAGCCGGATGCCGAAGACCACTACGGGTGAGCCCCAAACCACCAGCAGAATCCACGAGACGAGCACGAAGAGGACCGAGAGGATGCTCAGCGCGGTCATGCCCGGCGCCTTGCTGCGGAAGGCCCAGGCGAACAAGGCGATGTTCGCCAGGACCAGCACCGGCGCGAGCCATACCAGCACGTGTGCAAGGAACAGGTAGTACGCGGCAAAGAACGGAACCACTACCAGGATGACCACCGGCAACACTGCGAGGACTATCAGGAGGTCGACGGCCGTAACGATCCACGTCCAGGCCGGCTTGCGGGCGGCGGCTTCCTCGTCCACTTCTGCCTGCGGCTCCCAGAACGTTCCACTCATGCGCCGCGGTTCTTCTCGCGCATCGCGCGAAGTGCTTCACGGTTGTCCTGCTTCTCCCGCAGGGTATTGCGCTTGTCGTACTCCCGCTTACCGCGGGCGACGGCGATCTCCACCTTGGCCCGTCCGTCCAGGAAATACAGCTGCAGCGGCACGATGGTAAAACCCGATTCGCTGGTTTTGCGCATGATCTTTTCCAGCTGCTCGCGGTGCAGCAGCAGCTTGCGGCGGCGGCGGGCGGAGTGGTTGGTCCAGCTGCCGTTGAGGTACTCGGGAATGTAGGCGGCTTCGAGCCAGAGCTCGTTGTTGTAGAACGTGGCGAACCCGTCCACCAATGAGGCGCGGCCCTCACGCAGCGACTTCACCTCGGTCCCCATCAAAACCATCCCGGCCTCGTAGGTATCGAGGATTTCGTAGTCGTGCCGGGCCTTGCGATTGGTGGCCACTACCTTACGGCCACTTTCCTTAGGCACGGGGCAACTCCTTAGTAGGTTCTAGCGAAAGCTCTATTGTAGGCCTAGAGCAACGTCCTCGGGTCCACCAGGGCACCATTGAGCACTGTCTCGAAATGCAGGTGGCAGCCGGTGGAATTTCCGGTGCTCCCCACATATCCGATCAGCTGGCCCTGCTCCACCCACTGTCCGGCGCCCACCGCGAAGCCGTTGAGGTGGTAATAGTTGGTGGCCAGGACGTTGCCCTTCACCACACCGTGATTGAGGACAATCCGGTTGCCCGTTCCGATCATTTCCCCGCCGCCCTGGTCGGCCCGCCAGACCTCGCCTGCGGCAGGCGCATAGACCGGCGTGTTGCAGGACGGCGCATAGTCGATGCCGGAGTGCAGGTAACCGCCGTTGCCGAAGAAGTCGATGGATCCGGCCGGGGTTGCGCGCCAGCCGAAGCCGGAGGAAATAGGAGCGCCGACTACCGGAGGGCGAAGCCCGAAGGAGGACGGACTGCCCGGCTGCGGAATGTTCTGGGCCGGCGGTGCGGGACGGTTGTTCCGCGCTGCTTCTTCGGCCGCTGCGCGGTTGGCTTCGTCAATGCGGGCCTGTTCGCGTTTGCGGTGTTCCTCGAGCAGGACCCGCTGCCGCTCCGCGATATCCGCAGTGACCTGGGCACTTTCCTTTTCCAAGCTGGCCATCTGGGACTGGAGCTTCGGCTTCTGCGCCTCCAGCTCCTGGTTCATCGCCGTGGTCTGGGCAACCAGGTCGTCCACCTTCTGCTTCTCCGCGGCTGCCGCGTCACGCGCGGACTGTTCGGCCTTGAGTGCTTCTTCCGCCTGGGCCTTGAGCTTGCTGATCTCGTCGGCCACAGCTGACAGCCGCGCCTCGGAATTCACGTTATTGGCGTTCTGCTGGGACAGCTTTTCCACGGCGGCGTTCTGGCCCTTAAGCGCTTGTTCCGCCATGCCGAGCGAATCGGTGAGGCTGTCCGCACCCTTGGCGCCGAACATCAGCGAGAGGGTGGAGGGAACACCGCCGTTTTTATAGGCCTGGGAGGCAATCTGTCCGATCGCCTTTTCGGTGGCCGCAATGTTCTCACGGTCCTTCTCGATCTGCGCCGTAATGGTTTCGTGGGTGTTCTGGGCGAGGGCAACGCGTTCATTCAAGGCGCTCACCTTGCCGGCGGCACTGTCGACACGTCCCTCGGCATCGGCGAGCTGCTGCTGTGCGGCCGGGAGCTGGCCCTTGTAGATGTTGAGCTTGGCTACCGTCTCGGCAATATCTTCGCCGAGGTACTCGTAGTCTTCCTGGACCTTCTGCTTCTCGGCTTCGATGGCAGCCTTGCGGTCCTCGAGGTCGTCTGCACTTGCCGCGCTGCTGAACGCAACGGAGAGCGTCAGCGTCAGGAGGGCGACAACCGCCGCCAGGGCCCGGGACGCCGGCGCACGTCCGATTCGTTTAGGCACAGCATTATCCATTGATGAGACTCTCCATGATCTTGCAGATTCCATTCCCAGTGCTCATGACTCTAGACCTTCAGGTACCGGCGGAGTGTCAAGAGCGAGGATACTCCCGCCAACAGCGCTCCGAGAACAAGTAGAACGGGTGTCAGGTACAGGACCTGTTCCGACGAGATAAAGGCCGTGGTGGGGTATTGCCGCGCCAGGTTTCCGATAAAGAAGTGCGCGGTGCTCCATAGTGCCGCTGAGGCCAGCACTGCACCGATGACGGCGGCGATCACACCTTCCAGCACGAACGGCAGCTGGATGACGGCCTTGGAGGCGCCCACCAGGCGCATGATGCCCGTTTCCCGCCGTCGGCTGAACGCCGAAAGCCGGATGGTGGTGGCAATCAGCAGGATGGCGCAGACCAGCATAACGCCGGCGATGGACAGCGCGGCAACGGAGGCAAGGTTCAGGTACGTAAACATCTTTTCGAAGAGTTCACGCTGGTCGCTGACGGACTCGACGCCAGGCTTGGAGGAGAACGCCTCGTTGATGACCTCATACTTTTCGGGGTCCACCAGGGACACCCGGAAGGACTCCGGCAGCATGTCGGCGGTGATGCTGTCCACGATCGGAGAGTTCGCGAACTGCTCGCGGAAGTGGGTCAGCGCGGTTTCCTGGTCTTCATACTCAACGGTTTCCACGTAACGGTCCGCCTGCAGGTCCGCCTCGATGGCAGAGCGCTGCTCGTCGGTGACGGCACCGGAAGCGCAGGACGCGGAGGTGTCGTTCTCTGTGCACAGGTAGACCGCAACCTGCACGCGGTCATACCAATAGCCCTTCATCTGGCCGATCTGCAGCTGCAGCAGCCCTGCCGCCCCCACAAACGTCAGCGACACGAAGGTCACGAGGATTACGGAGACAACCATGGACAGGTTCCGGCGGAGCCCGGAACCGATCTCGCCCAGGACAAATGCGAGCCTCATTCGGCTACCCCGCTCTCCGTACGGCTGGACCCATCCGGCACGTCTGATCCGTCCCGCTCCGGCTCCGGTTCGCCCAGGTAGATGCCCTCATGCTCGTCACGGATGATCTTGCCGTTGCGCAGTTCCACCACGCGCTTGCGCATGGCGTTGACGATATCGTCGTCGTGCGTAGCCATCACCACCGTGGTGCCGTTCTGGTTCACCCGGTCCAGCACCTTCATGATGCCCAAAGACGTGGTGGGGTCCAGGTTTCCGGTCGGCTCATCGGCGAGCAGGATGCCGGGCTTATTCACAATCGCCCTTGCGATTGCCACGCGCTGCTGTTCACCGCCGGAAAGTTCGTGCGGCATGCGGTTACCCTTCCCCTCGAGCCCGACCGTCTTGAGGACTTCGGGCACCGAGTCGCGGATAACGGCACGGCTGCGGCCGATCACCTGCATGGCGAAGGCAACGTTCGCAAAAACCGTCTTGTTGGGAAGCAGGCGGAAGTCCTGGAATACGACGCCGATCCCCCGGCGGAGCCGCGGCACCCGCCAGCTCGGAATCTTCGCCACGTTGGCGCCGGCTACGTAGACGGTGCCCTTGGTGGCGTGCTCCTCTTTCATGATCAGCCGGATAAACGTCGATTTACCGGAGCCGGAAGCGCCTACGAGAAACACGAACTCGCCGCGGTCCACGTCAAGGCTGACCGAGTTGAGCGCAGGCCGGGAGTTCCGGTCATAGAGCTTGGTGACATTGTCGAAAGTGATCATCACTACTTAGTGCCCATGAAGCGGCCGGAGACACGGGCCTTGGTTCGGGGTATGGGCACCGGCCTCTCGACTATAGCCAGCTTCCGACGCAGTGAGCCACAACCCGATAGCGCGTGTCGGACTGCACACCGGCACCAGGGGGCCGGGAACCTGCCCGCGGACGGGGTCCAGTCCCCGACCGCAGCCGCCGCGGCCTATTTGCGGGCGGAGACGCTGCCGTGCGCACGCCAGCGGATGCCGGCATCGATGAAGTCGTCAATCTCGCCGTCGAACACTGCGGAGGTGTTGCCCACCTCGTGTTCGGTGCGGAGGTCCTTGACCATCTGGTACGGGTTGAGCACGTAGGAGCGCATCTGGTCGCCCCAGGAAGCCTTGACGTCGCCGGCAAAGGCCTTCTTCTCGGCGTCCTCCTGCTCCTTCTTCAACAGCAGCAGGCGGGACTGGAGCACGCGCATGGCGGCGGCACGGTTTTGCAGCTGAGACTTTTCGTTCTGCATGGAGACCACCGTGCCGGTGGGAAGGTGGGTGAGCCGGACGGCGGAGTCGGTGGTGTTCACGGACTGGCCGCCCGGACCGGAGGAGCGGAAGACGTCGACGCGGATTTCGTTGTCCGGGATGTCGATGTGGTCCGTGGGTGCGATCAGCGGAATGACCTCGACGGCGGCAAAGGACGTCTGCCGGCGGCCCTGGTTGTCGAACGGGCTGATGCGGACCAGGCGGTGCGTGCCGGCCTCCACCACCAGGGTGCCGTAGGCGTAGGGAGCCTTGACCTCGAAGGTGGCGGACTTGAGGCCGGCCTCTTCGGCGTAGGAGGTATCCAGGACGGTGGTGGGGTATCCGTGCCGTTCGGCCCAGCGCAGGTACATGCGCAGCAGCATCTCGGCGAAGTCTGCGGCGTCCACTCCCCCGGCACCGGAACGGATGGTCACCACGGCTTCGCGTTCGTCGTATTCACCGGAAAGCAGGGTGACGACTTCCAGCTGGGACAGGGACCGGCGCAGGGACTCCAGTTCCGTCACGGCCTCGGCCTTGGAATCCGCGTCGGCCTCGTCCTGGGCCAGTTCCACCAGGACCTCAAGGTCGTCGATGCGGGATTCGATGGTCTGCAGGCGCTCCAGCTCCGACTGGCGGTGCGAGAGCTTGGAAGTGATCTTCTGCGCCTCGGAGGGGTCGTCCCAAAGATCGGGGACGCCGGCCATCTCGCTCAGCTCTTCGATGTCCTCTTTGATCTTTGCCACGTCCGAGACCTCTTCAATGGAGGCGAAAGTGGAGCGGAGGGCGCGGATTTCTGCGGGAAAATCTATTTCTGCCATGGTGCTTACAGACTACGCCATGTCCCTGCGCCGCTGCCCGCCGTCGTCGTGCCGGGCAATGCCGACACCGGGACGCGCCGGGGCCGATGCGCGCGGCGGTGTCCGTGGGCGGCGTTAGATTAATGGGGACGGATATGGAATGTACGCCCTTTCGAAGGAGCCTCTCTTGACCCATCCCGAGCGCGGACGCATGTACACCCTGGACGAACTCAACGACCTTGCCGAGCAGGGCGATCCCTGGGCCATGGGCAAAGTGGACGAGTGGGAGCAACACTTTTCCAACGAGTATGTGGGCAATATGAAGGACAAGTGCCCTGACAGCGACTGCGAACAGTTCGGTGAGCCGGTGACCATTTGCTACGGCGAGGACGGCCGGATCCTGGACGTGGACCACGGCGGCTGGGGCCACGGCCCGGTGCGCGAGGCACAGGCGCAGGCGCAGGCACAGCGGAAGGCTTCGTAACTTTTCACTGCAGCAGCCGGGCCCGGGCTTCACTGACCGCGGTGATGGAGATTCCGTCCGGCACCAGGAAATTGACGATGGGCGGATGGACCCGCGCCGCCAGAACCACGCGCGCGGTCCGGCCGTCCGCCGTGCCGGTCTCTTCGGTTACCGCAAGCTCCGTGAACCGTTCCTCCGCACCCGTTTCGGCGAGATAGCGGCGGGCGGCGCTGCGGACGGCGTCGGCCTCCAGCACGGCCGCCGGCCCCGTTCCTGCGGCGGCCTCCCCCAGCGAGAACGTGTCCGCCGCAGCCACGGCCGCACCGTCGGCAGCCGAAAGCAGCTTTTTCTGCCCGAGATAGACGGACGACGCCGCCATCACCACTGTGACGGTCAGCAGTGCCAGCACGGTGTACCCGATGATCAGCACCCCGACCTGCCCGCGCTCCCCGTCCTCCCGCTGCCCGGCCGGCGGCCGTTTCCCAAACCCCCGGCTCATCCGTTGCGCTCCACAACCTGCGTGGACTCGGAATCCACCGCTACCGGCGACCCGTCAGCCCGCGGAAGCCCGGGAAGCGGCACCTCATACCGGACGCTGACAGTGACGGTCGAGCCGGGTGCCAGACAGGTTTCGGAGCAGCTGATGTCCATCAGCATGCCGTCCGCCTGCAGCCCGAAGTCGCTCAGCGCGAGCTCGGCCGCATCTGCCGCCTGCTGTTCGCCAACCACAGCGTCGGGTGCTGCCGCATAGACCTTGGCCGCAGCGTCGGCCGCACCGACCACTGCGAAGGACGCCGCCTGGATCCGGCCGACGGTGATCACGAGATACACCACGGGCACCAGGAGGATCAGGCCCAGGAAAATGAACTCGACGACGGCACTGCCGGCGTCGTTTGGTGCCTGTCCCGTCTCTCCCTCACCGTCTGGCCGCATGCCCCTTCACCTCGATTCCGTCACCGGGTCCGATGAAACCGATGACCGGCAGCGGTGCCCGCACCGTGATCTCCAGCAGGCGTGCGCCGTCCACGGTCTGCTCTGCGTAGCTAACGTCCCCGGCATACTCCTCGCCGAGTGAGCTGCCGATCAGGGCGGCCGTACGCGCCGCGCCGTCCGCCGGGGTGCGGTCCGCCAGCGTGCCGTAGCGCGCGCCCGTGGCTGCGGCGTCGATCAGGGTGTTGCGAACGTGCAGCACCAGCGCCAACTGCACCACAGCCATAAACACCAGGCTCACCAGCGCGCCCACCATAACGAAGTCGACGACGGCGGATCCCCGTTCCCGCTCCGGACCGCAGCCGGCAAACCGGTCCGCCCGGCGACCCTGCCAGCGCTTTATGGCTGCACCTGTTCTATTGCGGATTCGAACAACCGCTCAAGGGCCGGCTGCACCAGGAGCAGCAGTCCAGCCACGAGGATGGCGGACATGAGGGTGATCATCACCCACCCGGGCACATCTCCGCGCTCCGGGTCCTTCGGGTGCAGAGCTGCCTGGCACTGCCGCACCAGCCGGTACCACCATCCCGCTGCCAGTGCGACGGCCGCTCTCCATCCTTCACCTGGCGCATGTGCGCTGTTCCGGTGCCTGCTCGCATTATTGCTGCTCATCCTGTCTCCATCCCTCGACATGCTTGGCCTTGCCTTCACCTGCCGCCTCATAGCCCCAGCCTCAGCAGCGCCAGGCCCGGAAACACCGCAAACAGCACGGTCAACGGCAGGATTCCGAAAACCACGGGCACCATCATGGCTATTTCCTTCTTGCCTGCGGTCTCCATCAGTTCACGCTTGGCGCTGTCCCTGACGTCCTGGGCCTGTGCACGCATAACATCTGCCAATGGTGTTCCGCGGTCGACGGCAACGGTGACTCCGTCGACGAAACGGGTTAACGGCGCCAGACGGATCCGGTCGGAGAAGTCCTGCAGGGCTTTGGTGAGCGGGTGTCCTGAGCGGGTCTGGGCAAGGACACGACTGAACTCGTCTGCCAGTTCCCCCTGCGCAGCGACGGAAACGCGTTCCAGCGCACCGACGGCGCTTTCCCCTGCGCTGACGGCGAGCGCCATCATTTCGGCAAGGCTGGGGAATTCGGCGAGGATGCGGCTGTTGCGCCGTTCGATCTGCCGGGTCAGCAGGTAGTCCCGCAGCAGGAATCCGGCAACGGCGCAGGCACATATACCAAAGGCCACCGATACAAGTCCTATGCGACCGCTCCCGGCGAGAAGCGCGCCTGCGGCTCCCCCGGCCAGGAACCCCGAACCGGCACATAAGACCTGCTCTGCACGGTAGTCCGACACGGATTTGTTCCCGCCTGCCTGCTGCAGCCGCTGCGCGAGGGTCCGGTTGGCCGGAGACCAGCGGGCCAGCCGGCGGACGGCGTCGTGGAGCAACGGACGCAGGATCCGCTCCAGCGGGCCGAAAGGCGTGATGTCGGAGGCGGACAGCAGGAGCCCCGACGCGGGCCGCACGGAACGCAGCTGCGGTTCCACGCGCGCAGTGAAGGTCCTCTGCCGCAGCGGCGGCAGCCGGTGGAGGACCAGCAACAGCCCGGTGCCCATCAGGGCTCCAGCCAGCACCGCTGCCGCCATCCCGGGCGTCACCGCAGCACCCGCACGTCTTCGGGCAACGCGCCTATCCGGAGCATCAGGCGGTAGCAAAGGACGGAGATGCCGATTCCGGCGACCAGGACCGTCGCGCCCGCAGCGGAGTTGTAGGCTGCGGCGGTTTCCGGGCGCGCCGCCAGCAGCAGCAGCACCGCCCAGGGCGCCGCCACGGCCAGCCTCGCTGCGTTGACGGTCCAGGACTGCCGTGCCAGCAGCTCGCTCCGGGTCCGCGCGTTTTCACGGAGAAAACCGGCCAGTGTGCCGAGGAGCCTGCCCAGATCGGTGCCGCCTACCTGGCGGGTGATCCGCAGGGCTTCGATGATGCGGTCCGCCACCGGGTCCGCGAGGTTGTCCTTGAGCCGGGTCAGCGAATCCTCGAAGTTGCCTCCGGACCGGTAGTCGGCGGCAAAGGCCCGGAAGTATCCCCGCAGCTCCTCCGGGCCGTTCCCGGCCAATTGGATGAGGGCCTCCGGAAGCGACAGGCCTGCCCGGATTGCAGAGCGCAGGTGGTCGACGACGTCGGGCCACAGTTCCGCCAGCGAGGCCCTCCTGCGTCGGGCCTGCATACGCACTAACGCGTAAGGCAGTCCCGCCCCGAAAAGCGCGAAGCAGGCCGCGATGGGTAATGACAGCGTCAGGATGAAGAACAGGAGAAGGACGAAAACACCCGTGACGGCGCACGCGGCGAGGAGTCCGGCGGCCCTGACCCGTTCGATGCCGGCCTGCCGCAGCAGATCGTCCAGGTATCCGGTTCGACGCCGCCGGGAAGGGGTACGGGCTGTCGTGCTCCAGCAGGACTGCCACAGCAGCAGCAATCCCATGCCCAGGGTCAACCCCGCTGCAGCGCTCATGCTGCCGCCCCGAGCAGGGCAGCGACGTTCACGCCGGCCAGAGCGAATTTGTCAGCCGACGGCATGGAGGAAGCCGTCACGGCCAGCTTGCCGTCCACCGGGCCGAATACCGGGGACGACTCGATGATTCCGCCTTCCACCCGCCGTCCCAAGGCCAGGATTTCGGTGACCTCGCGTCGTCCCGTGCCGGTTCTGGAGCAGTGGACCACCAGGTCGATGCAGGACGCCACGGTCGGAACCACGAAGGCACTGGAAATATTGTTCCCCGCCAGCAGGGGCAGTGTGCACAGCTTGGTTACCGCGTCCCGGGCGCTGTTCGCGTGGATGGTGCACATGCCGGGCAAACCCGCGTTCAGCGCAATCAGCATGTCGAGGCTCTCGGCTTCACGGACCTCCCCCACGATCAGCCGGTCCGGGCGCATGCGCAATGCTTCCTTCACGAGCCTGCGGAGCGGGATTTCACCCTGTCCCTCCAGGTTCGGCTGACGGCACTGCAGCCCCACCACGTCCCGAAGGGGGAGCTGCAGTTCAAAGATCTCCTCGACCGTAACCACCCGTTCCCTTGGTCCGATGGCCGCAGCAAGACAGTTGAGCATGGTGGTTTTCCCCGCCTGCGTGGCGCCGGAGACGAGGATGTTCAACCCGGCAGCCACGGCGGCTCCGAGGAAGCGGGCAGCATCAGGGGTCAGCGTGCCCAGTTCCACAAGGTGGTCGAGGCGGCGGGCCCGGGCGACGAACTTGCGGATATTCACGGCCCAGTGCCGCCTGGTCACGTCCGGGATGGCCACGTGCAGGCGGGACCCGTCCGGTAGCGCCGCGTCTACGAACGGGGAGGAAAGATCAAGCCGCCGGCCGGAGGACTTCAGCATCCGTTCCACCAGCAGCCGGACCTGCTCGGCCGTCAGCGTCAGGGAAGTCAGCTCGGACCGGCCGTCCCGTGCGACATAAACCTCGGAGGGCGAGTTGATCCACACTTCTTCGACCGTGGGATCATCCAGCAGCGGCTGGAGCGCACCGAAGCCCGCCACGGCGTCGAAGACCTGCCGGCGAACGGATTCCGGCCGCCCCAGCGGCGGCAGGGTCCCCAGCAGGGAGCGGTCGTCGTAATCGGAGACGGCAGCATCCACGAGCCGGCGAACCTCCGCGGACTGTTCCTGCGGATCCAGCCCGCGCACGCGGATGAGCTCGCGTACCTCGTCTTCGACTATCCGCGCTGCATCCATCGCTACCCCCGGCATGGCCGCTGCCCGAAGGCACCGGCACGAGACTGGCGTTGGTCCGCTCCGGCCAACGGGCCACACGATAAAGGCTGCGCCGGGCGAAGGCGAGGGTAGTGCCCGGCAGCTGTGGATAAAGACCGCCCCGGTGGATGCGGCCCGCGAAACTCCGCAGGAGAATCACCGGAAGCAGGTACCACCTAGGTGATTTTCTATTGTTGGCTAGGTACCCGGATCCTAAACTGGCCGTATTCAAGGCAGCCGGGTTTCTCTGCTTTCCCGGCGCCAAAGGCGCGATTCAAGGGCGGCGCCATGGCTGCGGTCGACATTCTGCTCCCCTATTACGGCGACGAAGACCTGATGCGGCAGTCCGTCCGCAGCGTCCAGGACCAGGACAGTCCGGACTGGCGGCTGCTGGTGCTGGATGATGCGTATCCCGGCGGCGATCCGCGCGGGTGGTTCACCTCGCTGCAGGATCCGCGGATCCACTACGAACGCAACGAAGAGAACCTCGGTGCCAACAGGAATTTCCAGAAGGCACTCGGCCTTGCCGAGGCTCCGGTAGTGGTCATGATGGGCGCCGACGACGTGATGCTCCCCGGTTACCTGGACGCCGTCCTGGGTTTGCTGGACGCCTACCCCGGGGCCGCCGTCGTACAGCCGGGGGTCAGCGTCATCGACGGTGACGGGCTGGCCGTCTCGACCCTGGTGGACCGGATCAAATCCGTGCTGACGCCGGGTTCCGGGGGAACGGTGTCCCTCGCGGGAGAAGAAATGGCAGCCAGCCTCCTGCACGCCGGCTGGCATTACTTTCCCTCGCTGGCCTGGCGCCGGGAGGTGATCCAGGGATTCGGTTTCCGGCCGGAGTACGACGTCGTGCAGGACCTTGCGCTGCTGATGGACATTGCCGCCTCGGGCGGCTCCATTGTGGTGTCCACGGGCGACGTCGTTTTCCACTACCGCCGCCACGACGCCTCGGATTCCTCGGTCCGGGCGATGGACGGCCGCCGCTTTGATGAGGAACGCCGGTTCTTCCAGGACCAGGCGCTGCGCTTCACCGGGCTCGGCTGGAACCGGGCGGCCCGCGCCGCCCGGCTGCACTGGACATCCCGGCTGCACGCCGTGTCGCTGCTGATGCGTTCCCTGCCGCGGCCCACGTCCACCGGGATCCAGGTCCTGGGCCGCCACGCACTGACCTAGCCCGGCGGGTCTTCCCCGTTCCCGCCGGCCCTGCCTCCGGATTCCTGCCCGCCGTCGCCCGGCAGTCCCCTGCCCGGTTCGCCGCGCTTGCCCGGTTCGCCGCGCTGCCGTGCCTGCTCGAACTGTGCGCGCAGAATCGAAAGTTCCTCTGCCAATATGCGGCTTTCATCTTCCACTGCTGTCACCTCGAGTGAAAGGTGGAGGCACACCCCGGCCAGAAAAACAATTGCCACGGCGAAAAGCAGATTGGAGGGCACCTGAACGCCCAGAAGTTCACTCGCCCACCGCAGGATTCCGGGGAACAGGGCGAGTACCAGGGTCACCGTCCCGACGATCAACCAGAGAAACGTGTATTTCTCCCGCAGCTTCCGCCGGCGAAGCAGGACAGTAATCGCCGCCAGCACTACGACCGCACCGGCGATTACCGGAAAACCGGTCATTGTTCAGGGTGGATCAAGGTGAGCCGCACGGGGTATTGGTCCTTACTTCCTGTGATGACTTGAAGCCCGACACTAGAAGATCACTGCTTTAAAAACGAGTGTTACGCGGTCAATTCGTTCTCCGACAGGCGCTTCTCCGGCTTATTGCCGATATCCCGAAACGTCCCGGTTCTTCCGGTATTCTCTTCTCACCCGCCCCTTCTTTAACATTTGCCCCACCGGAGCTCCCATGACACGCACCCTTTCCCTTAAATGGCTTTCCGGGGTCGCCCTCGCCGTTGCCTTGACCTCCGGCACACTTCCCGCCGTAGCCGCGGAACAACCTGGCGCCGTCCAGCAGCCGGCACCGGTCGAAACACCCGCAACCAGCCCGGCACCCACGGCTGAACCCGCGGAGCCCGCCGAGAGCGCCGCGCCGGCACCCCGGCCGACAGCGGCTCCGGTGCCCGCCACACCGTCCGCGCCCGCTGAGGGCACGCCCGAGGCGACCCCGCCGGTGGAGCCCGAAAGCGGCGCCGTCGAGGAAGACTGGCTGGCCGAACTCATCGGACCGCTCGGAGCGAAAATGGGGCAGGGCCTGGAACGGCTGGAAGAAACGGGAAATGCCCAGGTGCCCACCGCTGAGGAAACAGCGCTGGAAGCAAAGGTCGAGCGGCTGGCAGGGGACGGCGTGCTGCCGGACGCTCCGGCAACGAAAACACCGCAGGCTGCCCCGGCCGCCTCCATCTCGCTGGCAGCCAACATCCAGCTCGCAGCGGACTGGCGTCCGCCGGGCATCCAGGGCATGGATGTCAGCAGCCACCAGCTCGACGTCGACTGGCGCTACGCCTGGAACCAGGGTTCCCGGTTCGCGTACGTGAAGGCGACCGAAGCGACGTCGTACAAAAACCCTTACTACAACCAGCAGTACAACGGCTCGGTGGACGTAGGCATGTACCGCGGGGCCTACCACTTTGCCATTCCCGGTGTCTCTTCGGGCGCGGATCAGGCAAACTACTTCGTCAACAACGGCGGCGGGTGGTCCGCCGACGGCCGCACGCTGCCCCCGCTGCTGGACATCGAGTACAACCCCTACGCCGAGCTGGGCAACACCTGCTACAACCTTTCCGCGGCGCAGATGGTGTCCTGGATCCGGGACTTCTCCAATACGGTGAAGGCACGGACCGGCCGGCTGCCCATGATCTATTCCACGACGGACTGGTGGAACCGGTGCACGGGCAGCAGCACGGCGTTTGCCGACCACCCGCTGCACATCGCCAACTACAACCAGGTAGGTGCAGGCGCCCTGCCCGCCGGCTGGTCAAGCTACAACGTCTGGCAGTACAGCAGCAGCGGACCGTTCGCCGGGGACTCCAACGTCTTCAACGGCAGCTCCACCGAGCTCCACGAATTCAGCCGCCGCGCCGACAGCTACAACGTGGATACCCGCAGGCCGATCGGTGCGGCCTGGCAGGCAGCCAACGGCGTTGACGGCTCCTGGGGGCTGCCGACAGGCAACGAAAGCTGCTATCCGACCTACTGCACCCAGGCTTTCGACCGGACGACGGCCTATTTGATTACCTCCACAGGAGAAGTCAGGACCGTTTACACCGCCGGAGCCATCGGCAATGCCTGGAAGGCCGCCGGCACCATTTACGGCGCCTCGTCCTGGGGCCTGCCCACGGGCGCAGAAGTCTGTTACGGCAGCGTTTACTGCACGCAGAGCTACGAACGGGCGGTGGCCTACTTCCGGCCGTCCTCGGGCGTCAGCACGGTCCTCCTCAACACGGAGATCGGCCGGGCATGGACCGCTGCAGGCACAATCTACGGTTCTGCGTCCTGGGGCATCCCCAGCAGCAACCACATCTGTGAGCCCACGTACTGCACACAGTCCTTTGAACGTACCGCCGCTTACCGCGGCAACGACGGCGCCGTGCGCACCATTTACCTGCCCGGCGCCATCGGCAGCGCCTGGCGGGCTGCCGGAACCATCTACGGCGCCGCTTCCTGGGGTATGCCCACCAGCGGGGAAACCTGCACCGGCAACGTCTGCACCCAGACCTTCGAACGGGACACCGCGTTCTGGACCCAGGCTTCGGGAGTCCACACCGTCAGGACGTCCTCCCTCATCGGCGGCGCCTGGACCGGTGCTGGCAAAACCTCCGGCTGGGGCAGGCCCACCGGCAACGAGGCCTGCTACCCGACCTACTGCACGCAGGAGTTCGAGAGCCGTTCCGTCTATTCGATGCAGGCCACCGGCGTCACCTCCGT
Organism: Arthrobacter sp. zg-Y1171; assembly: GCF_025244845.1. Taxonomy (NCBI): domain Bacteria; kingdom Bacillati; phylum Actinomycetota; class Actinomycetes; order Micrococcales; family Micrococcaceae; genus Arthrobacter; species Arthrobacter sp. zg-Y1171. The sequence continues at coordinate 2,388,661 of NZ_CP104264.1, forward strand.
GGCACTGAATGAGAGCGTCGGCAAGGCCTGGAAAGCCTCCGGCGGGCTCGGCGGCGCCGCGTCCTGGGGCATCCCCCTGACCAACCAGGCGTGCTACCCGACCTACTGCACGCAGGTATTCGAACGCCACACGGCCTACTGGCCGAAAAACGGAGCCGTAACCACGGTCCAGACCACCGGCCCCATCGGCAAGGCCTGGACCGCCTCGGGAACCATCTTCGGTTCCTCCTCCTGGGGCCTGCCCCAGTCTCCCGAGACCTGTGAGCCCACCTACTGCACGCAGGTCTTTGAACGGACCGTCGCGTACTGGACTGCGGCCAAGGGCGTCAAGACTGTTGTCCTTGCGGATCCGATCGGCAAGGCCTGGACCGCGTCCGGCAGGATCCACGGAACGTGGGGCATGCCGACGGAAAACCAGGTGTGCTACCCGACCTACTGCACGCAGGACTTTGAACGGACCACCGCGTACTGGACCCAGGCCAACGGAGTGAGCAGCATCTACCTGCCCGGCCAGATCGGCACCGCGTGGACCGCCTCCGGCGGAATCCACGGCACCTGGGGAATGTCGACGGGAAACCAGACCTGCTCCGGCAGCACCTCCTGCACGCAGAACTTCGAGCGGACAACCGTTACGTGGACACAGTCAGGCGGTGTCCGGGTAACCCCGCGCCGGGCCTAGGGCACTGCGGGTAAAGTAGACTGGCTGGGGCACCGACAGGACAAGAGGCACTGATTTTGACGCGACGTGAAACCAACCCCACCAAGGCAGTCTCAGGACCGGGCGGCGGTGGCTTCACCGGGAAAAGCGCCTCCAGGGTAGGGATTTCGTCCATCATCTCCGCCCTCGCCGGCGTCCTCATCCTCCTCGTGACCAGCAGGACGCTTTCCATTGAGGAGAACGCGGACTTCCTGGCGTTCTGGGCGGCCCTGTTTTTCGTCCAGGGAACGCTGGGCGGCATTCAGGCAGAGTCCACACGATCCACGCATGCGGTGGTTCTGGGTGCCCCTGCACACGGCGGATGGTTCTCCCGCCCGATCCTTTCCGGGGCGCTCATCGGAGTGGGTGCGGCCGCCGTGATACTGGCCCTCTGGCCGCTCGGCCGGCATCTCTTCCCCGGAAACACCGGACTGGTGATGACGGCGCTTGCCGTCTTCGCCGTCCTGTATTCCGGGCACGCAGCCCTCGCCGGCAGCCTTCAGGGAACCGACCGCTGGGGAACCTTCGCGAACCTGGTGACCCTGGAATCGTTGATCCGGTTTGCCGCCATCGGCGCGGCGGCGCTCCTGGCCGCTCCGCTGATCGGCGTCGAGCTGGCCTGCATCGCCTCCCTGGCGGCATGGCTTTCGCTGATCATTTTCTCCCCCGCAGCGCGTTCGGCGGCGTGGGCACGCTCGGACGTAGGCCTGGGCGGCACGCTGCGCCAAACCGGCTACGCCTTGCTGTCAGCGGCGTCCTCGGCCACCCTGGTGGTCGGTTTCCCCATCCTGGTCAAGATGACCGCAACGCCGGAGGAGTACGCGCTTTCAGCGCCGCTGCTGCTGGCCGTCTCCATGACCCGCGCGCCGATCATGATTCCGCTGCAGGCCTTCCAGGGCGTGGCGATGAACCTGATTATGCAGGCACGCGGGAGCCTCTCCGCCTTCGTGAAGCCGGTAGGGGCCATCCTGCTTGTCGGACTGGTGGGCGCCGGGTTGGCCGCCCTGGTCGGACCGTCCCTGATGGGCATTTTCGGGCCTGACTACCGTATTTCCGGCTGGGTCCTGGCCGGGCTGACATTCGCCGCGAGCCTGATCGCCCTGATCACCCTGACCGGTACGGCGGCCATCGCCCTGGGCCATCACCGGGTCTACTCGATCGGGTGGATTCTCGGTACCGTCGTGTCCGTCCTGCTGCTGCTGCTTCCGGTCCCGCTGGACCTGCGGTGCGTCCTGAGCCTGACGGTTGGACCGCTGGCCGGGATAGCCGTCCACGTCATTGCCCTGCTCCGGCTGCCCTCCGGCAGCACCGCTAAGTAGCGCCGCCACGTAAAAGGCGGCGCCGCCTCATAGGCAGCGCCGCCGAAGCAGGCAGTGACAGGGCGGCTTTACGCCTCGAGGATGAAGTCCTTCAGCTTACCCAGCACGATGTTCCGTTCCAGGTTCTCGAAGTGGTAGGCCCGGCCTGACTCCCCCAGGGATTCACGTTCGGCATTGCTCATCCGGTAGAGCTTGACCACGTTGTCCGCCAGCGCACGGGCGTCTTCCGTGGGTCCCACGAGACCGCAGCCGGCTTCGTCCATCACGAGGCGGCGGACCTCGCCGTCCATCGCCAGGACCAGCGGCTTGCCGGAGGCGATATAGGAAAGCACCTTCGCGGGGATGGTCGCTTCGAGAAGGTCGCTGGTCACCAGGCATCCCACCAGCGCGTCAGCGATGCCCGTGTAGCGGGGAATGTCCCCGACCGGCCGCTGGCCTTCGAAGTGGAAGCTGTCGGAGAGGCCCTTCTCCTGCACCGTGGCTTCCACCTCGGCCCTGCTCATTCCGTCACCGACAATCACCCATTGGACGTCGTCGATGCCTTCGTCACGGATCAGCCGGGCAGCCTCGATCATGGTGTCGAAGGACTGGGCAGGGCTGATGTTGCCGGCGAAAACCACCTTGAAGCCGCCCTCGAACCGGCGGGCAAGATCCTCGTCGACAATCTGCTCTTCGTAGAGTTTCTCGCAGGCCTGCGGGATGACCGTGATCTTCTCGGCGGGAAGGCCGGACACTCCCGACAGCCGTTCCTTCATCAGGTCCGAAAGAACCACGATTTTATCCACGTTGCGGTAGTGCCAGTGGGAAACCTTCTCGAGCATCCCGCGGAGGAACCTGTTCTTCACGTTGATGACCGAGTAAAGGTTCTCCGGCCAAAGGTCCAGGACGTACATCGTGGTTTCAATCCTGCGGATCTTGCCCACGATGATGCCTGCCAGCGACATCATGACCGGGGAAAGCTGGTACAGGAAGATCCGGTCATACTTCCCGAACAGCATCCTGGGGATGTGGAACAGGCTGAAGAAGGGGAACGAAACGTAGTTCAGGAAGATCCTGGCGCTGGTGTTGCCGCGCCGGGGAATCTCAAGCGTCCGGTGGACGTCGATCCCGTTGTGGTTCTCCCGGTAAGGACCCTTGAACGTGTACCCCGGGAACAGTTCGCCCTTGGGGTAGTTCGGCAGCCCGCACAGCACCTCGACCTCGAGGCCGTTCTCCACGAAATACGCCGCAATATCGTTGAGCCTGAATCCTTCAGGCCAAAAGTGCTGGCAGACAACCAGGATTCTCTCGTTGGGCACGTTCAAGGCTCCTCACCTGATGTTTACTGCTGGACGCCGTTGCCGGCGGGCAACCGGACTTAGCTGACCGCAGGTTCCCCGGCAAGCAGGTCACGCATGTACTGAGTGGTCATCACCTTGGAGACGACCTCGTCAATCGTGAGGCGCTCCGTGTTTTCCGATGTGTATTCCTCAGGAACCTGCGCCATGTCCTGGCCGTCGTCGAAGAACTTTCCGTAGTTCAGGTCCCGGGTGTCGGCCGGAACGCGGAAGTAGCCGCCGAGGTCCTCGGACTTGGCCCGCTCTTCGCGGGTCAGCAGGGTCTCGTGCGCCTTCTCGCCGTGCCGGGTGCCGATGGTGCGGATTTCGACGTCGGCGCGCATGATCTGCTTCATGGCTGCGGCGAGGTCCCCCACCGTGGACGCCGGAGCCTTCTGCACGAACAGGTCGCCCTGGTTCGCGTGTTCGAAAGCGAAGAGGACCAGGTCCACTGCCTCGTCGAGGTTCATGAGGAAACGGGTCATATCCGGGTCGGTCACCGTCAGGTCCTTGCCGGCCTTGATCTGCTCGACAAAGAGCGGAATTACCGAACCGCGCGAAGCCATCACGTTTCCGTAGCGGGTGCAGGAAATCAGGGTGTCCTTGGGATCCACGTTCCGGGACTTGGCGATGACAACCTTTTCCATCATCGCCTTGGAGGTGCCCATGGCGTTGATCGGGTAGGCAGCCTTGTCCGTGGACAGGCAGACAACCTTCTTCACGCCGGCGTCAATGGCTGCCGTCAGGACATTGTCGGTCCCGATGACGTTGGTACGCACTGCTTCCATGGGGAAGAACTCGCACGAGGGTACCTGCTTCAGTGCAGCTGCGTGGAAGATGTAGTCCACGCCGCGTACGGCTTCCCGCACGCTGTTGATGTCCCGCACGTCCCCGATGTAGAACTTGAGCTTGGGGCTGTTGAATTCCCGGCGCATGTCGTCCTGCTTCTTCTCATCACGGGAGAAGATCCGGATTTCAGCGATATCTGTGTGGAGGAAGTGCTTCAGCACAGCATTGCCGAACGAGCCGGTACCTCCGGTGATTAGCAGAGTCTTGTTCCTGAACAACTGGTCTCCTCAGGGATAGAAAATGTCGCGGGTTGATCCAATGCCGGACCCCGGAACCCCCTAGATGATATCAGCGGTTATGCCTTGGATCCGCCTGACGGGACGCGCGCCACAAGACTGGAATGCCCCGCCGGGCGCCCGTCGATTAATGGCTGGCCGCATTCGCCGAGTAAACTCTAGGCATGTCATCTGAAACTTCCCCTCGTGTGCTGGTCATCATGCCTGCCTGGAATGAGTCCGAAACGGTAGGCCGGACCGTTCAGGAGATCCAGGACACCGACCGCGGCTACGACGTCTTGGTTGTGGATGACGGTTCCACCGACGGTACCGGCGTCGTTGCCGAAGCCGCCGGGGCCACCGTCCTGAAACTCCCCTTCAACATGGGCGTCGGCGGCGCGATGCGCGCCGGTTTCAAATACGCCCAGCGGCTTGGCTACGAGACGGTAATCCAGGTCGACGCCGACGGGCAGCATGATCCCGCTGAAATTGAAACCGTCCTGGCCGGACTGCAGCATGCGGATATTTCCATTGGCGCACGTTTCGCGGAGAAGGGAAACTATACGGTTTCCGGCCCCCGGAAATGGGCCATGGTATTTCTCGCAGCCGTTATTTCCCGGCTTGCCAAGACCAAGCTGACTGATGTCACTTCCGGTTTCAGGGCGGGAAATGTCAAGGCAATAAACCAGTACATTGCGCATTATCCAGCCGAGTACCTCGGGGATACCATCGATTCCCTGGTGGTGGCTATCAAGTCCGGCTGCACAGTGACTCAGGTCCCGGTCGCCATGCGTGCCCGGCAGGGCGGACAGCCCAGCCACAACCCGGCCAAGGCAGCGATCTACCTGCTGCGTTCCGTATTCGCCCTCCTCTTTGCGTTGAGCCGCAGCGGGAGCAAGCCGCACCAGGCGGAGGTTGCCTCAAAATGATCAATATTGCCGCGTTTATATTCGCATTCGTTGTCGTCGCGCTCGTGCTTGAGCTGGTCCGGCGCAAGCACTTCAAGGAGAAATACGCTGCCCTCTGGCTGGTGGTCGGCGTTGCGTCGCTGGTCCTGGCCGGCTGGCCCAACCTGCTGAACATCGTCAGTTCCGCAATCGGGGTACAGGTAGGTTCAAACTTCCTGTTCGGCATGTCCTTCCTGCTCCTGATCGGTGTCTGCCTGCACCTGTCCTGGGAACAGTCCGTCAGCGAAGAGGAAATCCGCGTTCTGGCAGAGGAAGTCGCTATCCTCCGGTCCTCGGTCCTGGCCCTGGAGGAGCAGGCCTCCGGCACCCCTTCCGACGCCGGACAGCTGCTGCGCAGCGATACGTCCCCGCAGGGCGGGGTGCAGCAAGCGCCTGGCCACTAGGCCCGCCGCGTCCAACGCAAAAAAGCTCCCCCCGCTGCCAGGCAGCGGGGGGAGCTTTTTAGTGGGGAGCCTAGGCCTTGTCCATGTTCAGGCCGGCCCGGCGGTGGTGGCTGTGTGCCGTGGACCGGATGAAGTTGACCGTACGGCGCGAGGTATCCGTGATCTGGTACTCCGCAGGCGCATCGGCCAGCCCGTCGGTACCGGCCTGGTCCAGAACGATTTCGATCGCGTCAACGATCGAGTCCGTCTCGACGCCCGTGGTGATGATGACGCCGGAGTCCAGCGACTCGGGACGCTCGATCCAGTCACGCAGGGTCACGGCCGGGAAGCCGAGGATGGAGGACTCTTCGCTGATCGTTCCGCTGTCGGAGAGCACCAGCTTTGCGGACATCTGCAGCTGGACGTAGTCGTTGAAGCCGAAGGGTGCGTGGAACCGCAGACCCTGCTTCAGCTCCTCCGGCTGGTCCTCAAGCCGCTTACGCGTGCGCGGGTGGGTGGAAACCAGCACCGGCAGTCCATAGTTCTGCGCGAGATGCTGCAGGGCACCCAGCACCTCCTTGAGGCGCTTGGGGTTGTCCACGTTTTCTTCACGGTGCAGGCTGACCAGAAAGTACTCCCCGGCAGTCAGTCCCTGGTCTGCGAGGATATTGCTCTCGGCGATCTGCTTGGCATTGGCTTCCAGCACCTCGCGCATCGGCGACCCGGTGAGCAGGATGCGGGACGGGTGGATACCCTCGGCCAGCAGGTTACGGCGGGCGTGTTCGGTGTAGACGAGGTTGTAGTCCGCAACGTGGTCCACCAGCCGGCGGTTGACTTCCTCCGGGACGTTCTCATCGAAGCAGCGGTTGCCTGCTTCCATGTGGTACACGGGAACCTTCAGGCGGCGCGCGATAAGCGCTGAGATGCAGCTGTTGGTGTCGCCCAGCACCACCATGGCGTCCGGCTTTTCCTGCAGCAGCACTGTCTCAAGCTTGGCAAGGATGCTGCCGAGGACCGCTCCGAGTGAGCTCGTGTCAGCGGCAAGGAAGTGGTCCGGGCGGCGAAGGCCCAGGTCCTCGAAGAAGACCTCGTTGAGTTCGTAGTCGTAGTTCTGCCCGGTGTGCACAAGCACGTGTTCCGTAGACCGGTCAAGACGCCGGATGGTTGCGGCGAGACGGATGATCTCAGGCCGCGTTCCAACTACGGTGAGGACCTTGAGCTTGCGTGACGGGGTATTCATACTTCCTCCGGGAAGGTATCGGGTGATGCGGGATCAAAGATTTCGTTGACCCAGAATGCTGTGTAGAGCTCGTTGGGTCCGACGTTCGTAATGTTGTGCGACCACATTGTCGGCATGTCTATGGCAACAGGCTGTTCTCCGTTTACAGAATATCGAACGACCTCATCCGAGAACATTCGGCGCATGGCGATCTCGCCGGTGCCCGACATGACCACAAACCGCTCAATCTTGTGCCGGTGGTAGTGCTGCCCGCGGGTAATCCCCGGTTTGGTGGTGGAGAAGGAACTCTGTCCTTCTCCGCCTTCCGAGCGGATCAGTTCGACAAAGGACCCGCGCGGGTCCGTCTTGAGTTCCAGCACGCGCGGCAGGCCGTCGCCGGTAAGGAAGGAACGGTAGGTATTAAAGAGGTTGCGCTCGAAATCCGAGTCCAGCCGGGGGATGGTCCCTGTCTCGTATGCCGCAGCCATGGCCTGGATACGTTCCAGCAAGCCGCTCACGGAACACTGCACTTCCACCTGCTGCTGCTCCGCCTGCGGCCGTACGCCCAGGAGAAGCTCCGCAGCGTCCTGTGCGTGCAGGAGCGTCAGCACTTTGTCATCCTGCACAGTGGGCGTTTCACCTGCTGCGGTCAGGTGGCAGAAGGTCGCCACGACTGAGTTGTAGAAGGGCACCCCGTGCTCGCCGAACAGATTGGGCAGCACGATGTCCTTGAACTCGGCCCCCGCCCGGGCCGCCGCTGCGGCGAGGGTCCGGCCGGCGTCGGCCTTGGCCTGCCCGTAGACAGTGCCGTTTCCCTGCTGCACCGAGTTGGCATACACAACCGTTTTCAGCGACGGGCCGGCGGCCGCGAGGACGTCCTCGAGCTGAGTAGCAAACAGGAGATTTCCCTCGGCTACTTCTTCGTCCGTACCCCGGTTTACACCGGCGATGTGAACCAGGGTGTCCGCCCCGGCAAGAGCGGAAACGGCCTCTTCCCGATTGAACCTGTCGCCCAGGCCGATGCTGACGCAGGACTCGCCCAGGCTGTGGGCCAAGACGCGGGTGTGCCAGCCGAGAAAGCCGTTGCCGCCCGTGATTACGAAACTCATGCTGTTACCTTTTCCGGTTTTGTATACGCGGGGACCTGTGTCCCGGGACTCTATTTGCAGGCCGTTATTTCATACAGCTTCGCGTCTCCGGCCTGGTCGACCAGCCGAACTGTGCCGGTCTCTTCCAGGTTCTGGAGCCCGACGAAGCCGTGGTCGTAGCCGTGGACTTCCTGCCTGCCGAAGTCCAGGACGTAGTCCACACTCGTGGATTCGATTGCCGGGCATACCTCCGGATCCGTCGAGGCATCGCGCAGGTGGTTGTAGATGATGTCGACGTCGTCTCCATATGTCGCGAGGAGGTGCAGCTGGAGGGTCCTGCGGTCCGCAAGGGCGTAAGCCAGCGAAGTTCCGGTCCAGGGATTGCCGGTCAGGACTGCATCTTCCGGCACCTCTTCATCCAACCGATTGAGGAGTTCGAGTTCGTCCGTTGTAATGAGGCCGGACTCCGGGGTTAGGAGGTAGCTGCGCTGAGCCGACTCCGCTGCGTCGCGGATGTTGTCCTTCTGCGTGAGGTAGGTGCTGGCCCCGACAAGGGCAACTGCAGCAACAACGGCCACGGCCCCGTAAGCGGGCTTGCCGAACGTCGCATGCCGGATCCGGTCCACGCCGGCAGCAACGAGGGGAAGTCCGGCCAGCCACGCCAGCAGCTTCCAGCCGCCGTAGGCGGCCACGGGAACCGCCACCACCGGGATCAGCGCTGCGAGGCGGGGAGAATCGTTGTACCAGACACCGGTCAGGTACATCCGCAGGTCCTCCTGCGGGAAGGATGAGACCACAACGTAAAAGCCGGCAATGACGACGTACACGGCGCCAATCCAGCGGGTTCCCCGCTGCGCAAACAGGAATGCCAGTCCGGCCGCGGTAAGGATAAACACGGTCCAGGTAACCGGCCGGCCCAGGGCCGTGCCCGAGACTGCCTCGCCTATGGCCTGGCCGGTGGACTGGATGGGAACCCAGGTCGACGCGGCTTCCAGTGGACGCGCCACGGTCCAGAGGTAAGCGACGGCACCGATGTAGGCTGCCACCCCGACCCAGGGCCAGAGCTTGGCGGCCCGCGTCCGGCTGCCCTGCCCTTCGGCAGGTACATCGGCAGGTACCGTCACCGTCCGCCGGAAGGCCAAAGCAAAAGCAGCAGGGACCAGCATCGCCAGCAAGGCCATTGTGGTACTTGGATGGGAGAGGGTCATGCCAGGGATCATGGCCAGCAGCAGCAGCCACCGGATCGTCGGGCTGTAGTGCACTTCGCTGGACAGGCCCAGCGCGTTGATCGCTGCGCCGAAGACCACCGGGAGCAACGCAATTGCCAGGACGTTGGGGTTCAGGACGCCGTGGTCAAGCATCAGCAGCGGGAAATTGCCGAAGGCTGCGGACAATACGCCGGTAAGCAGCGTCAGTACGATGCTGCGGCCGAAGAGCTGCCGGACTAGATAGATGCATCCCAGCGGCCATACAACGGCGGCAGAGAAGAAATTGACGGCATTGACCGCTACGGGGATCCCGGCAGAGGTGAACTCAACCAAAAGCGCCACCATGTCGTGCCATGCGGCTGGGTAATAGGAGTTCCCGGCCATCCGTCCGACATCGAAGGTCGACGCCGCGCCGGTTTCCATGATGTAGCGGATCGCGTTGAGGTGGAAGACATTATCGAAGGTCTGGGAGAAAGCGTCCGGCTCCCCGTAGACGAAAAGCAGCCTGCGGCCGATCAGGAAGAATGCCACGGCTACGGCAAAGACCAGGGCAGCTGTATTGGCCCAGTCCCGGGCCGGGCGGCCGACAGCGTCTCCACGCCACCGTTGAACGGCAAACGCAATCCCTGCGGTGACCACCGTCAAGAGACCAACGCCCACTATCCAGTTGAGTCCGGCCAGGGGTGCCAGCACCGCCCCCACCGAGACCAGCGTGACGGTCAGCGCCGGCGCAAACGCGAAGAGGGGAAAGCCGCGGACGCCGCTCAGCCACGCAACCAGCAGCCCAGGAATGAGGAACAATCCCGCGGTCGCCAAAAACAGTGGGACTTCGGACCACCAGGACACTCTTACCTACCTTCAGTTTGCTAAAAGACTAGACCAGCGTAGTACAGGGCCTGCCGCCGGCTGCGGCGGCCCGCCGCGAACCTCACCCGTCAATACCGCGCAGGCGGTCGACGACGTCGCGTACCGGCCCGTCCATGATCACTTCGCCGTGTTCAAGCAGCACGCCGCGCTCACAGATCCGGGACACCAGGTCGAGGTCATGGCTGACCACTACGAGGGTCTTGCCCTCCCCCGCCAGCTGCTTGATCTTGTCGATGCATTTCCGCTGGAACGGTTCGTCGCCCACGGCGAGGATCTCGTCCACGAGGAACACCTCGGGATCCGTGTGGACCGCGACGGAAAACGCCAGCCTGAGATACATGCCGGAGGAATAGAACTTCACCTCGGTATCGATGAACTGGCCGATTTCCGAGAACTCCACGATGGAATCGAACTTCGAATTGATCTCGTCCTCGGTCATCCCGAGAATCGCGCCGTTCAGGTAGACGTTGTCCCTGCCGCTGAGGTCGTGGTGGAAGCCTGCCCCCACCTCGATCAGGCCGGCCACGCGGCCGCGGGTTCCCACGGTTCCGCTGTCCGGGCGCATAACACCCGATATGTGCTTCAGCAGGGTGGACTTGCCGGAGCCGTTCAGGCCCAGCAATGCCACCGTCTCGCCCTGCTCGATGTCGAGGGAAACACCCTTGAGCGCATGGAACTTTTCGGAAAGGTCGCCTTTGCGGCCCTTGACCAGCCAGACGAAGGCTTCCTTCATGGAGCGGGTGTGCCGCAAAACAAACTGCTTGCTTACGTTATGTACTTCGATGGCGTTTGCCACGGTCACAGCTCCTGCGCGAAACGGCCTTCAAGGCGACGGAAGACGAGCTGGCCGATCAGCAGTAGAGCTGCCGATACAACCAGGGCGATAGGTATCCACACGGACAACAGGTGCGGCGGAATCGCCTCCGCACCGTCGGTGGTGGGAAGCCAGAAGGCGAAGTGGAAGGTTTCCACGGCCACGGTGATCGGGTTCAGCTGGTAGACATTGAAGAACGTCTCCCCCAGCTCTCTCTGGACCATGTTCCACGAATACAGCACCGGCGAGGCCCATGTTGCGATCATGAGCAACATGTCCACCAGGTTCTCCGCGTCGCGGAAGTAGACGTTCACCGCACCGAAGAGCAGCCCCAGTCCGGTGGCGAGCATTCCCACGATGATGAACCCCGCACCGGCGGCCGCCAACTGCAGCAGGGAGGGCCTCCAGCCGTTGAAAA